>CAVVCZ010000001.1:0-388634 GCA_963746845.1 uncultured Chloroflexia bacterium
GGTGAACCTGATCCACGTCCCCGAGGCCGACCGCCCCGCCCAGGAAGCCCTCGACCCGGACTACGACCCGTGGACCGGCTACGAGTGGCCGGACAGGAGCGGCCAGCTGGAGCGGGCGCCCCGCAAGAAGGCGACGTAGCGGAGCCGGCGGGCCGTCACCGTCCGGCCTTCGACCAGCCTCGGGTGATGCTCCGGATCGCAATCGCCGCGCACAGGGTCACGACGACGATCCCCACGATCAGGACGACGAAGAGCGGGATCTGGCGTTCCCCCGCCGAATCCGGGTTCGGAAGTGGAGCGTCGACGGCCGCGCCGACGCTCGCCGAGACCGCCACGGGGGCGCCGAGGGCAAACACGCGCCACGTGTCGCCCTGTGGCGAGCCGGGCTCGTACCCTGAGCTCGACTGGTACGTGCCGACGAGCCGGATCGTCCGGTCGCAGGCCTCGACCGGCGGGCAGTCGTCGAAGGGATGCGCGATCAGGGCGTCGAACCCACCCGGCCCGGCGAACAGCGGCCCGGCGCCGGCGCCGTCGAGGTGGCCGCCGACCCCTGACCCGGTCGACCGGACGCGCACCACGACATACGCCGCCCGAAGGGGATCCAGGTCTCCTGCTGCGACCGCCGGTCGCGCGGGGACGTGGAGCCGGACCTCGATCGCGCGCGAGGTGTCGGCGGCCAGGGGCATCGGGATGTCGCCGGTGAGGTCCGCGGGCGCGTCTCCGAGCTCGATGGGCTCGCCGTCGAGGGTCAGCCGGACGTCGAGCGGGGCATCGGCGCTGTCCGCCCGGGCCAGTGCCACGGCTTCGATGGAGGCGTTGACGAGACCGAAGTCCCGGCCGGGCGCCCACGACAGGTTCGAGCCGCCGCTGAACGGAACACCGCGAATCGCGATCCAGTAGCCGGCCCGACACGGCCGGCCCGGCGTGCAGCGCTCGAAGACCGGGGCGTCCACGGTCTGCTCGGGATCGCCCCGGTACGGCAACGCGAGGAGGCCGTCGAAGGCTGCCGCGCCGCCGTCGTCCGGAAGGATCACCAGCCACGGAACCCACGTCGAGGCGGATCGCCGGATGGCCAGGTGGAGCCACGCGGACTGGGGCGCCGCCTCCGTGGACACGGTGACGTGGCGCGCGAGCAGCGTCCCGGAGAGCGACGCATCCTCGGCCGCGGTCGACGCGGTTTCCGCCGCATCCAGGCGAACGGGCGGTTCGGGTTGGATCGTCGCCGCAGCCGTGTACGGCGGCCCCGCACAGCCATGGAAGCCGTAGTCGACCTCCGCCCGGAACGCCCAGGTGGTCGCCGTCGCGCCCACGAGCGACCCGGGGTCGACGAGGCTCACGACGATCCGCAGGTCGTGCGAGCAGGCTTCGGCGGCGCGACAGTCGAGGACGAGCACGGCCAACTCGTCGCGACGAAAGCCGACGCCGCTCGCGATCGGGTCCGGCTGCACGGTCGCCAGCGCACGACTGGTCGGACCATCCAGGAACGTAACCCGGACCGCCGCATCCGGATCGGGAACGGACGGAACAGGCTGGCCGGGAGTCCGAACCCCCGTCGCGGACCCGGACGGCGACGCTGGGCGGCTCGTCCGCGTCGTCGCGAGGCTCGGTGACGGGCGGGGCAGGGCGAGGGGTCGAACCACCGAGAAGGTGACGGCACCGGCCCGCAGGTCCTTCGGCAGCGCATCGGCGTTGAACGACACGACGACGCGCTGCTCGGCGACCGGGTGCGCGGCGTCGAGCCGGACCGTCACCGCCGGCGCCTCGCCCACGACCGAACGCGGTGGGTTGCACTCCCGCATCGAGTTCAGGAGCAGGACGACGAAGAGAACGAAGATCGCCCCGATCGCCGCGGCGACCACGAGCCCGATCGCCAGGACCCGGGGCAGGAGGCTCGGGCCTCGCGGGCCCGGAGCGACGGTCATGGCGCGATCCTCGTCGACTGGCAGGCTGGCGACAATCCGCGAATTCGCCGGTCACAGCCGGCGATCGGATGGTTGAATCCGCTGGATGCAGCCACCGCAGGACTCCGCCGCGCCGCCGCCGGTTCCCGTGACCCGGTCACTGACTCGCGAGACATTCATCGCCGAGGCCGTTGCCTCCGGCGAGATCCTCGACCGTCTCGTCGAGGTCAGGGCCATCGAGCCGCTGCCAGATGGCCGGTTCGATGCGCGCGACGAGGCCGTCGCGTCGACCGCGCAGGCGCTCGTGGACTCCGGAATCCCGCTCGACGCCCTCGCCTGGACCCTGGCCAACCGCCGGTTCGGGTTGCGATCGCTCGGGATGATCTTCTCGGAGCCCGTGCCGCGCACCTCCGAGACGTTTGCCGAGCTGGCGGAGAAGCTGGGCCCGGACGCCTCCCACCTGGCAGCCGTCTACGCGGCGTTCGGCATCCCCGAGCCGGACCCCCGGGACCACCCCCGGGTCGACGAAGCCGAGCTGATGCTCGAGTTCGTCCGACTCTGGAGCCTGGTCGACCCCACGGGGCAGGCGCATGTCCGGGTCGCCCGCCAGATCGGCGAGGGAACGCGCCGGATCGCGGAGTCGTGGCTCGACGTCTGGGACGAGGTTGCCCAGCCCAGCCCGATGACCCAGGGCGCGCCGACGGTCGGCAGCCGAGCGCATCCGGACGACCCGACCGATCCCGAGCAGAACCCGTCGATCGGGATGGCCGAGCTCGGCCGGCGGCTCGTCTCGCTCGTCCACGAGCGGCAGGTCGAGACGACGCTCCACGCCCGGATCCTCGCGGCGCTGGAGGGCGTCCTCGTCGAGGCGGGGCGCCTGCCGGCTCGCTCAGATCGGCCGCCCGCGATCGCGATCGTCGACCTGTCGGGCTACACCTCGCTGACGGTCGAACGCGGCGACGTCGAGGCGGCGGCAACCGCCGACCGCCTCCGCGACCTCGCCGAGCACTCGGTCGCCGATCGCCGTGGACGTGTCGTCAAGGGCCTCGGCGACGGCGTGCTGCTCCGCTTCGATGACGCCGTGGCGGCGTTGACCGCCGTCTTCGACCTGTTCGAGCGGGTCGAGGGCGCCGGCCTGCCACCGGCCCATGCCGGGATCGCCGCGGGTCGCGTCGTCGTCCGGGACGGTGACGTCTTCGGCCAGACGGTCAATCTGGCGTCCCGGATCACCGCCCGGGCGGGGCCCGGCGAGATCGTCGTCGAGGAAGGCGTCGTGATCGCACTGCCGCGAGGCACGGCGACGTTCGCGGCGATCGGAAGGGTCGACCTCAAGGGCTTCCCGATGCCGGTGGCGCTGTGGCGGGCGACGCCGGCGGTCACCTCCGCGGCTCGCCGTCGATCGATCTCGCCGGAGCCCATCAACCCCGAGCGATGAGCCGCCGTCGAGGGTGGGCCGTGGCGGTCGGGGCACTCGTGCTCGTGGCCTGCGCGTGCTCGTCGACGCCCACGCCCGCTCCCGTGCCATCTGCGGTCCAGCTCCACGTCGCGGCGCGGGGCTTGCCACGCGCGATCGTCACCGACTCGTTCTTCCTGCGCGCCGATGGCCCCGATGGGCCCGAGCTCCGCGACGATCTCGGGCATCGGCTCGTGCTCGACCCTGGCCGGTTCGCGGTCCCGCTCGGCGATCCGCAGCCGGGTCCCGGCGGCTCGTGGGTCCGGGCATGGATCGCGCCGAGCCTGACCGTGTGGCCGGGCGACTTCACCGCGTGGATCCAGCTCTCGAACCGCGGCCTGCCGACGGTCCAGCTGGTCGACGCTCCGGCCTGCCCCACCGAGGCGACGATCCGGTCGCTGGCGCCGCTGACCCCGCCCGACCGGCTGGCGTGCGCGGGCTCGACGCGACTCACGTTCGAAGCGCGGACCTGGCTGCCGGGCACCGTCGCGACCTACGACGTCGACCCGGCGTGGTACGGGACGAACCTTGACGCGGCCGGCACGACGTCGCTGTTCGATCCGGGCCCGATCGGGTTCGGTCCCGGCGCAACCGTGACGCCCGATCAGGCCGGCAGCTGGATCGATGCGCGGCTCCCGCCGGACGTCCCGCGGCTCCCGGTCGGCGTCCTTCTCCGCGTCACCGGCCAGTTCGACGACCCGACGGCCGCGACCTGCCATCGGACGCTGCCTAACGGGTTCGCGAGCATGGGCCTCCCGGTCGAGGCGGCCGAGGACAGCGTGAGCTGGTGCCGCCGGCAGTTCGTCGTCGACGAGTGGCAGCCGGTCCTCGGGTCGGAGGGCCGGCCGTTCGACCCTGCGGACCCGCAGCTCCATCGGAACGAGTTCGTCCCGCCACCAGGCGCCGCGATGGCCTGCGGCGGCGTCGGGATGCCGCCGCTCACCATCCGCATCGATCCCACGCAGGTCGAGCCGGTCTGGATCGAACTGCCCACCGGCCGCCGGAGCGTCGCCCGGTTCTCGTCCGCCTTCCGCCTGCTGCCGAACCCGACCCGCGTCCAGGCGACCGATGGAGCGACGCTCGTCGACCGCGAGGTGCTCGATCCGGACCGCGGCAAGCCGGGGATCGTGATCTGCCCCGAGGGCGACGTGGTCGAGTTCGATCTGCCGACGCCCTGATCGTCAGCCGCCGAAGATCTTCGCAATCTCGTACGCAGGCGTCTCTTCGAGCTGGTCGTAGCGGCAGCCTTCCGGCGGCTTGTCCGGCCGCCAGCGCTGGAACGTCGTCGCGTGTCGGAAGCGGTCGCCCTGGAGGTGGTCGTAGGCGACCTCGGCCACCCGTTCCGCACGGAGGGGCTCCCACGAGAGGTCCTTGCCCCGGTTCCAGCGGCTCGTGGCGCCGGGAAGGCGCTGGCCGGACGCGTCGGCGCTGCCCTGCGACGCCCACTCCGCCCATTCGGCCCAGGGATGACCGTCCATCGCGTCCGTGCGGAGGGGCTCGAGCTCCTTGGCCAGCGCCTCGCGCCGATCCCACGTGAACGACGAGGTGATCCCGACGTGGTGGAGCTTGCCCGTGTCGTCGAACAGCCCGAGCAGCAGCGACCCGATGTGCGTCCCGGGGCCGTTCTTGTGCCAGCGGAACCCGGCGACGACGCAATCCGCGGTGCGCTGGTGCTTGATCTTCAGCATCGCCCGCTTGCCGGGCTGGTACGGCGCGTCCAGCCGCTTCGCCACGACGCCGTCGAGACCGGCGCCCTCGAACCGGTCGAACCAGTCGGCGGCCAGAGCGCGATCGCGCGTGGCCGGCGTCAGGTGGATGGGCGGCGCGACGTCCGCGAACGCCGCCTCCAGGCGCGCGCGTCGCTCGGCCTGCGGGGTCGACCGGAGGTCCTCGTCGCCCAGCGCGAGCAGGTCCCAGCCGACGAAGCTTGCCGGCGTCTCGGCCGCGAGCATGTTCACCCGGGAGGCCGCCGGGTGGATTCGGAGCAGGAGGGATTCGAACTGGAGCTCCCCGTCCTGGGCGATGACGACCTCCCCGTCGACGACGCAGCGATCCGGAAACGACGCCCGGATCGGGGCGGCGAGCTCGGGGAAGTAGCGGTCGAGCGGCTTCAGGTCGCGGCTCTGGATCAGGACCTCGTCGCCGTCGCGGAAGACCATCGCCCGGAAGCCGTCCCACTTCGGCTCGTACAGCCAGCCATCGCCGTCCGGGAGCCCGTCGGAGGCCTTCGCCAGCATGGGCTCGAGCGGCGACTCGAACGGGAGGTGCATCGCCCGAGTGTAGGGGTCACGCTCCGGGCAGGTCTGTCAGGGCCTCTCGGGCCCGCTCCCGGCCGAGGTTCCACGCCGGCCAGCCGGTCGCCGCCGACTCGGAAAGCGCCTCCTTCCGATCCAGAAGCATGAGGAAGAGCGTCGTCCGGTCGTTGGCGTTGAGCGCGGGCAGGGCGGAGACGAGCGACGGCACCGCGTCGTCGCCGAGGACGCGGACGTAGTCGACGTCGAGACCAGTCCGGCCGTCCGCGGGGACGCGGGAGGGATCGAGAAGCCGGCCGACGTTCTCGGTCGCGATCAGCCGCGATGGGCCGACGACATTGATCCCGACGAGCACCACGACCGCGGCGATCGCGAGTCCGTGGAGCAGCCACGCCATCCGGTCGCGAACGAGCAGCGCGGCGGCGATCGCGATCCCGACTGCGAGCCAAACGATCGTCGCGAGAACGTAGAAGCGCAACTCCGTCCACCCATAGGCGTCCTGGTAGATCCGGAGGCGCAACAGCGCAGACGCGAGGACGACGGTGGTCAGGCCGCACAGGACGATGCCCGCCCCGAGGAGCGCGCCGGTCCGGCGGGTGGCGATCACGCAGATGGTCGCGAGCAGACCGCCCGCCAGCACGGCAACGGCGACGAGCTCGAAGAACCCGCTCCGCGCGTACTGCGCATAGGGCAGACCCGTTGCGGCGAGCGTGTCGAGCCCACCGAAGAGGTAGGCGAGCTGGAGCACGACGAACACGGCGAACAGGACGTCGACGGCGACGAGCACGGTCACCGCCTCGATCCAGCCGAGCCTGGGCACGAGGCCCCTGCGAAGCGGGTCGACCGCGGCGGCCGCGCCGAGGGACTGCGGGTGCGGGGCGGGTGGCTCGTCCCACCACGGCCGGAGGTCGCCGCCCGCCACAGCCAGGAGCCCGGCGACAACCCACGCGATCAGGAAGGCGGCGGCAAGGCGGATCGGCAACTCGCCGACATCCAGGCGCCAGTCGAACAGTCGGGCGGTCAGGCTCGCGAAGACGGCATCGGCCGAGGCGAAGAGCAAGGTGAAGACGACGAGGATCGGCAGTGCGATCAGGAGGCCGCGGGCGAGTGGGGCCGTCCAGCCAGGGAGCCGCCGGGCGAGCGGCTCGTCGCCGGCCGGTCGCCGCGCGGCGGACGTGACGCGCAGAGCACCCATCGACACCCAGCCCAGCACCGCCAGGCCGAGCGTCACGACGCCGGTCACCGACCGGCGCGTGACCGCCAGGCCACCGATCGCCGCAATCGACGCGCCGAGGAGCAGGCAGCCCGCCGCGCTGTCGACCAGGACGAGGAACGGATCGGCGCGGACGGCGACGCCGCCGACGACCGCGATCGCCGCCACCGGCAGCCACGCGTCGGCGAGGTCGAGACGCGTCCCGCTCGGGCGAACCGCAACGGCCCCGAGGAGGAGGGCGATCGACAGGAAGAGCAGGTTCACACCGAGCAGGTGACCGACGAGCAGCGCCTGCCCGACGAGGCCGATCGAGATGGCGAGGGCGAAGATCCGGATCGCGCGAGAACGGGCCATGTGTCCCTCCCTGGGGCGCGCGGGCGTGGCGTCGCGGCGTCGGGTGTTCGTCCGGAGACGCCTCGCGAATGGGCGATGTGGCGCGGATGGAACCCGTGGCCGGTCCCTCGCGTCCGGGACCTGCGCCGTCGGGTTGCCCCCGGCGGGCACATGGAGGACCGCGCGATGCGCAGCCCCACTCGCGGCCGTCGACCGGGCCGGTCGATCGCCGCCCTGATCGTCCTCACGACCCTTGCCGCGGTGGCGGCCGCCTGCGGCTCCTCGGCCTCGGCACCGATCGGCGGCGCCGCCGCGGCGGCCTCGGCGGCCCCGGCGGCCCCCGATGCCCGCGGCAACGGGTCCGCGACCGGTGGCGATCCGGCCGCCACTGCCGGCTCCGGATCGGGGACCGGCGCCGACGGCGACCAGATCGCCCTCATCGACGACGCGAAGATCGTCCGCACAGGGACCCTCCAGCTGACGGTGGCGGACACGGCGAAAGCGCTCACGGGCGCCCGGGACGCGATCCGCGGGATCGGTGGCTACATCGGGGCCTCGCAGCAGGAGCGCAACGGCGATGAGATCGTGGCATCGGTGACCTACCGCATCCCCGTTTCGCGCTGGGAGGATGCGCTCACGGCCCTGCGGGCCCTCGGGACCGAGGTCGGAGAGAAGACGGACTCCGTCGAGGTCACCGGCGACCTCGTCGATCTCGACGCCCGGATCCGGAACCTGAAGGCGAGCGAGGCGGCGCTCGTCGGGTATGCCGCGGCTGCCCCGAAGGTGAGCGACCTGCTCGAGATCCAGGCGCGCCTCACCGACACCCGGAGCCAGATCGAGCGGCTGTCCGCCCAGCAGGCCCAGCTCCAGGACCAGGCGGCCTACGCCACGCTCACGGTCACCTACGGGACCGAGGTCGTGGCCGTGACCCAGGCGGCCGCGCGCTGGGACCCGGCGGCCGAGGTCGATCGCGCGTCGGCGACCCTGATCGCGATGGGCCAGGCGGTCCTGAGCTTCGCCATCGTGTTCGCGATCGTCTGGGTGCCGTTGCTCGGGGCGATCGGCATCGTTACCGTCGTCGTGCTCACGGTCGCCCGCCGCCTCGGGTGGCGCCGGCCGGACCGGATGCCGCCCCTGTCACCACCGCCGTCCTCCGCCGAGGCCTGACCAGAGGAGGGTCCGGCACCGGCCGGACGGACGGCACGGCGGGCCGGGCGTGGGTTCCTCCCCCGCCCGGCCCGCAGCCCCTCCCGCTCGGCGCCCTTGACCCGGCCCGGCGTGGCACGATCTCGCGGATGACCGAGCAGGCCGAGCGCTACGACCGGATCGCCGACGGCTACGCCCGCTGGTGGGGTCCGATCATCGCCCCGGCCGCCGTCTCGGTCCTCGACGAGGTCGACGATGCGATCGCGGCCGGCGCGACCCACCTGCTGGACGTGGGCACCGGCACCGGCACCCTGGCGATCGCGGCGATCCGACGCTGGCCGGCGGTCCGGGTCACCGCGATCGACGCGTCGTCCGGGATGATCGCCAGGGCGTCGGCGGTCGCCGACGCCGAGCTGTCAGCGACCGAGCGGGGTCGCCTCAGCCTCCGGGTTGCCTTCGCCGACGATGTCGGCCTCCCCGCCGGCTCGATCGACGTCGCGGTCTCGTCGTTCGTGCTCCAGCTCGTCCCGAACCGATTCCGCGCGCTGCGCGAGACTCGCCGCGTCCTCGGCCATGGCGGCGTGTTCGCCTGGATCAGCTGGCTGGCGGACTCGGGCGCGTGGCGCCCCGACGACGACTTCGACGATGCGCTCCTCGACGTCGGGGAGGAGGCGCGCGACTGGGACGACGGGGGCGACGACCTCCGGAGCGTGGACGACGCGGTCGCCCAGATGCGGCGCGCGGGCTACGCCGAGGTGCGCGGTCGCGAGGGCGACCTCGTCCACCCGTTCGACGTCGACGGTGCGGTCGGCTTCCTCACCGAGTTCGACGAGGACGACCTCGTCACGAGCCTCGGCGAACGGCGGCCGGCGTTCGAGGCGGCCCTCCGCCGACGGCTCGCGCGGCGCCCGGCCGCGGAGCTCGCGCTCGGGAACCGCACCGTGACGGTCCGCGGCATTCGTCGCTGAGCCCGGACGCAGCCGGGCTCGGGATCAACCCTCCGAGGCGTCCTCGGAGTCGCTCCCGCCCGACGCCCCGGCCTCGCCGCTCGGCGTCTCGCCCTCGGCACCGGCCTCCTCGCCCTCGGCGACCTCGGCGACAACGGGCTCCGGCTCGAGCTCGACGCGCGGCGCCTGGACCTTCGCGACGATCTCCTCGGGGTCGTTGAGGAGGGTGACGTCCTCGGGGATCGTCAGGTCGCTGACCTTGATCACCGCGTCGAAGTCGACGAGCGACTCGATCGAGTATTCGATCGACTGGGGCAGATGGTCCGGCAGCGCCCGGATGCGGACGTTCTCGATCGGGTGGAGCAGCGTGCCGCCCTCGTTCTCGATCGCGAGCGACGTGCCGATCGCGACGAGCGGGACGTCGACCGTCAGCTCCTCGGTCATCCGGACGAGGAACAGATCGATATGGAGCGGCCGGCGGTTGACCGGGTGGACCTGCACGCCGTGGATGAGGACCGGGCGGGCCTTCTCGCCATGGACCGACAGGTCGATCAGGGCGTTCTGCCCGACGTGGCGGCGGAGGAGGTCGAACTCGTGCGCGTCGACCGACACGCTCTCCGAGTCGATCCCGTGGCCGAAGACCACAGCCGGGAGCAGGCCCTCGCGGCGGATCGCGGCAACCTTCTTGCCGACGACCTCGCGCGGCTCGGCGGCGAGGGTCGGGCGGGCGGACGTGGCGGTGGACATCGGCGGCGGGACCTCGGGCTGGTGACTCGTCTGGTTCGTCTCGGCTCGGGCGCGGCTCGCCGACGGAAGCTGTCGGGGCGCCCGGAACCGCGACACCTTATCACGGCTCGGTCGACGGCCACGGCAGACCGACCCCCCGTCCGCGTGCTCGGTGTACAGTCGGCCCTCATGAGCGCCACGATCCTGATCGTCGAGGATGAGTTCGCGGTTGCCCGCGGAATCCAGTACGCCCTTCAGCAGGAGGGCTACCAGGTCGCGGTCGCGAAGAGCGGCGAAGAGGGGCTGGACTTCGCGACGAACCAGGCCCCCGATCTGGTCGTGCTGGACGTGCGCCTGCCGGGGATCGACGGGTTCGAGGTCCTTCGTCGGCTGCGGGCGTCCGGCTCCAAGGCGCCGGTCCTCGTCCTCACGGCCCGCGACGACGAGGTCGACAAGGTCATCGGCCTGGAGCTGGGCGCCGACGACTACCTGACGAAGCCCTTCGGCCTGCGCGAGCTGATGAGCCGGATCCGGGCGCTCCACCGGCGGGCCTACGGCGACCTGAGCGACGCCGCGGGCGGCCGGGTGATCCGTCACGGCGACCTGGTCATCGACCTGGAGCGGCGGCGCGTCCAGCGCGGCGACCGGCGGATCAGCCTCACCCCGACGGAGTTCGAGATCCTCCGCCACCTCGCCTCGCGGCCCGGCCGCGTCTACACCCGGTCCGAGCTGCTCGAGCTGCTGCGTGACTACGAGGCGCTCGACCAGGACGAGAAGACGATCAACGTGCATGTCAGCCATCTGCGCGACAAGATCGAGGACGACCCGGCGTCGCCGGCGTTCGTCCTGACCGTCCGTGGGGTCGGCTACGCATTCGCCGAGCGGTAGCGCCGCCACCACCGACCCCGACCCTCGATCGGACCCCGGTCCACGCTCGTCGTGGCGGCGGCTGATCCCCGCCAGGGTCCGTCGGCTGGGCCCGAAGTCGCTCCAGAGCCGGCTGACGCTCGGCTTCGCGGGCGTCGTCGCTCTGACCCTGTTCCTCGTGATGGTCTTCGTCCTCAACCGCCTCGACGACGAGTTCCGCCAGCAGCAGCTGGCGGACCTCCGGGCACGGACGGAGCTGGTCGCGCGGTTCGTCGACGCCCTCGCCGCCGACAAGGCGGGCCAGCTGCCCGTCATCAGCGCGGACAACGTGCTGAATCCGGACGTCGCCCTGACCCTCGAGTCGGAGAACTACCAGCGGTTCATCGCCGACCTCCTGGCCGAAGCGGACGTCGACATCGTGCTCGGGACGCTGCCCACGTCGGGCGGCGACGCCGGCGCGATCGTCCCCGCCGAGGGCGGGGTGTTCCGGATCGAGGCGGAGTCGCCGGGCCGCCCGGGGCTGACCCAGGAGCAATTCTCAGCCGATCCGTACAACCGGACCGCGACGTTCACGCCGTACTCGTACGAGATCATCGTCCAGCTGTCGAACCCGTACACGTTCCGGCAGACCGCGATCGAGAACGTGGCGACGGTCACGGTCGTCGTCGGCGTCCTGGCCCTCGGGATCGCGGTGATCGTCGCGGCGGCGATGGCCCTCCGCCTGACGACCCCGCTGCGTCGCCTCACGGAGGCCTCGCGCGCCCTCGCCGAGGGCCAGCTCGCCGAACGGATCCCGCGTTCCGACATCCTCGACGGGCCGTCCGAGATCTCCGAGCTCGCGACCCAGTTCAACGCCATGGCCGACCAGGTCGAGGAGAGCGTCGCGCGGATCCGGCGCGACCGGGACCGCAGCCGCGACTTCCTGGCCGATGTGTCGCACGAGCTCCGGACGCCGATCGCGGCCCTCCTGACGTTCAACGAGCTCCTCACGGAGCGGACCGGCGACGACCCGATCGCCCGGGCGGAGTTCCTCCACAACAGTCGTGTCCAGCTCGAGCGGCTCGACTGGCTGGCGCAGAACCTCCTCGAGCTCTCGAAGCTGGACTCCGGCCTCGTGCTCCTGGACCTGCGCCCGGACGACCTCCGCGTCGCGGTCGAATCGGCGGTGGAGCAGGCGGGGCCGGCGGCGCGGCGGCGGAACCTCGGGCTGGGGCTGTCGCTGCCCGACGCACCGCTCCGCATCCGGCACGATCCCCAGCGGATCGGGCAGGTGATGACGAACCTCGTCGGCAACGCGATCAAGTTCACCGATCCCGGTGGCTCGGTGACCGTCGCCGTCACGCCGGCCGACGACGGGGCCCGCATCGAGGTCCGCGACACGGGCGTCGGGATCGAGCCGTCCGAGCTGCCCCGGATCTTCGATCGCTTCTATCGCGGCTCGCTCGCGAACGAGGCGCGCGGCAGCGGGAGCGGCCTGGGCCTGGCGATCGTCAAGTCGATCGTCGACATGCACCACGGCACCGTCGAGGTGACGAGCGCGCTCGGCACGGGCACCACGTTCGTCGTGACGCTGCCCGCGGATCCACGGCAGGACACGCGGTTCGACGCCACGATCCAGCCCGATCCGGGCCCGGATCGGGGCAAGGTGGTGGATTCTTCACCGACCGGGCGCCCCAGACTGAACGGCGAGGCGTCAGGCTGACAAGGTTCACGGACGCTCCCCTCGCGTGGCGACGGGTCGTCGCACGCTCCTCCAGGTGAGATCCCCCTCGATGACCGATTCGTCTCGCAACCCCCAGGACGAGACCCAGCCCCTCGATCCGACGCTCTACCGCGCCGCGGCCGCCGTCCCGGCCGGCTCGGTCGGCGCCTCGTATTCGCCCGCCCCGTCGGCCCAGCCGTCGTGGGCCGGTGCCCAGTGGGCCTCGCCCGAACCGACCCCCGAGCGGTGGTTCGAAACGCCGAAGCCGGCTGCACCCCAGGCCGCGACCGCCGCCCCGAAGCGCGGGCCGGGCGCGGGAACGGTCGTCGTGACCGCACTGGCCGCGGCGATCCTCGCGTCGGGCGGCACGGTCGGCGTCCTGACCGCCACCGGCGCCTTCGACCGCACGGGGTCACCCGCCGCCAGCACGAACGGCACGACGAACACGTCGGCCACCGTTCGCCAGCCGGTCACGATCGACGAGTCGTCCGCGATCATCAGCGTCGCCGCGAAGGCCGGGCCGTCCGTCGTCCGGATCTACGCCGACGGGGTGGACCCGAACAGCATCGACCAGCAGCAGACCGAGGGCATCGGCTCCGGGATCATCTTCGACCCGAACGGCTGGATCCTGACCAACCGTCACGTCGTCGCCGGCGCGAACAAGCTCACGGTCGAGCTCAAGGACGGAACCAAGTACGAGGGCAAGTCCTACGGCGTCGACACCCTGACCGACCTCGCGATCGTGAAGGTCGAGGCGACCGGCCTGCCCGCGGCCACGATCGGCGACTCGGACGGCCTCAAGGTCGGGGAGCTCGTGATCGCGATCGGCAGCCCGCTCGGGACGTTCTCGAACAGCGTGACCAGCGGCATCGTCTCGGCGGTCGGCCGCCACATCGAGACCAACGGCGGCGAGCTCCGGAACCTCATCCAGACCGACGCCGCGATCAACCCGGGCAACAGCGGGGGGCCGCTCCTCGATTCGACCGGCGCCGTGATCGGGGTCAACACCGCGATCGCCCAGGACGCGAGCGGGATCGGCTTCTCGATCCCGATCAACATCGCCCGGCCCCTGATGCAGGAGGCCCTGGCCGGCCAGCCCCTCCAGCGGCCGTACATCGGGATCCACTACACCCAGATCGACGCCCAGAAGGCCAAGGACGAGAGCCTCCCGGTGAAGGAAGGCGCGAAGGTCGAGGCCGACCCGAACTCGAGCGACCCGTCGGTCGTCGCGGACGGACCCGCGGCAAAGGGCGGCGTCGAGGACGGCGACATCATCACGAAGATCAACGACGTGACGATCGACACCCTCCATCCGCTCGATGCTGTGCTGTCCCAGTTCTCCCCGGGTGACACGGTGACGCTGACGATCCTGCGCAACGGCGAGACGAAGACCGTGAAGGTCACGCTCGGCGTCCGGCCCGCCGGTCTCGGCTAGGAGGCGGGGTCCGCTCCCGGCACCGGTCGCCGGCGACGGATCTCGACACCGGAGAAGTCGATCGGACCGCCCATCCGGACGGTCGGCTTCCGGACGCGGACGACGATCCGGTCCACGGGCAGCTCCGCGAGGATCCGGTCGCTGATCCGCTCGGCGATCGCCTCGAGCAGGTGGAACGACTCGCGCTCGACGACGTCGCGGACGATCGTATCGACGGTCGAATAGTCGATCGTCCGCGTGAGGTCGTCCGTGCGGCCGGCGGGGCCGAGGTCCAGCCGCAGCTCGACGTCGACCTCGATCGGCTGGGCCGTCGCCCGCTCGTCCTCGGCGACGCCGTGATGGCCGCTCGCCCGGATGTTCCGGAGCACGATCCGGTCCATCACGTCACTCCGCGGACGATGGCGTCGGTCATCCGGGCCGCCCGGACGTTCGGCCGGACGTCGTGGACGCGGACGATGTCGACGCCCGCGGCGATCCCGAGCACGGTCGTGGCGATCGTGGCCTCGACCCGCTGGTCGGGCGGCAGGTCGAGGACCCGCCCGAGGGTCGACTTGCGCGACGTCCCGAGCAGGATGGGTCGGCCGAGGATGCGCAGTGCCGCGAGGTCGCGCAGCAGGGCGAGATTGTGCTCGGCGGTCTTCCCGAACCCGAAGCCCGGGTCGATGACGATCGCATCCCACGGCACGCCGGCCTCGAGCGCCCGGTCGATCGCGGCCTGGAGGTCCGCGACGACCTCCGCGATGAGGTTCGTGTAGCGCGGCTCCACCCGGTTGTGCATCAGGACGATCGGGACGCGACGATCCACGGCCACGGCGAGGAGCTCGTCGTCGGGCTCGAAGCCCCAGATGTCGTTGACGAGCGCCGCGCCCGCGTCGATCGCGGCGACCGCGACCCGGGCCTTCGTCGTGTCGACGCTGACCGGCACATCGGGCAGCGCGTCGCGCACCGCGGCGACGACCGGCACGACCCGATCGATCTCCTCGCGCTCGTCGATGACCTCGTGGCCCGGACGCGTGGACTCACCCCCGACGTCGAGAAGGTCGGCGCCCTCGTCGACCATCCGCCGCGCCTGCTCGACGGCGGCGACAACGGGATCGACCCCCGCGAGCAGGCCGTCACCGGAGAACGAGTCCGGCGTGACGTTGAGGATCCCCATGACATGGGTCCGACTGCCCCACGCGAACGTTCGCGGACCGATCACGAGCGGCGCGGGCGCACCCGGAATCCCCGCCGACGCGCCCGGGGGCAGCTGCCGGGACGGGGTTGCGGCACCGCCGCCGAGGTCCGGGCGGGCGGCGACGACGGTCGGATCGGTGGGAGCCGGGTCGCTGGGCGGCGTCATCGCCGCCGATTGTCACCCGGATCGCGCGTCAGCGGATCGTCGACGAGGCGCGCCCGGACCGCGCCGACGAGATACAGGGACCCGGCCACGATCACCGGGCCGGGCGGCCCGGAGAGCGCACGGTCCAGTGCGGCGTCGAGGTCCGGCTCGGCCTCGACCGATGCGCTCCGGCCGACCCGGTTCAGCCAGACCGTCGCGAGGCGGCCGGCCGGCAGCGCCCGCGGCGTGTTGATCGCCGTCGCGATGATCCGGGCACCCGCGAGGGCCGGGCTCGCCGTGAGGGCGCTCGAGATCCCGGCGACGTCCTTGTCCGCCATGGATGCGGTCAGCAGGGTCAGCCGACCCGGGGACAGGAACGGTCGCAGGTCCGTGAGCGCGCTCGCCAGGGTCGCGGCGCCGGCCGGATTGTGGGCGCCGTCGAGGAGCACGTCCCGGCCATCGATCGAGAGGAGCTCGAGACGGCCGGGCCAGCGGGCGGCCGCGTAGCCGCGGCGCCGCGCGTCTGCCGGCACGTCGGCGATCCCGGCCGCGGCGAGCGCGTCGAGGATCGCGTCCGCGACGGCGACGTTCTCGGCCTGGTGCCGGCCACGCAGGCCGATCCGGGTCTCCCCGAGCGCCGGCAGGTCCACGACGAGACCGTCGCGATCCACGGCGAGGACCGGCGGCGGCTCGACGACCGTGAGCGGGACCCCCATCCGGGCCGCCCGCCGGCGCACGATCGCGAGGGCCTCGCCGGTGGCGCCGGTGACGGCGCGATCGCCGCGCTCGATGATCGCTGCCTTCTCGCGCGCGATGTGGGCGATCGTCGGGCCGAGCCGCTCCGTGTGATCCAGGTCGACGTTCGTGATCGCCGCCACGCCGCCGTCCCAGGCGTGGGTGGCATCGAGCCGTCCGCCCAGCCCGACCTCGACCAGCGCCAGATCGACTCCCTCCTCCGCGAACCAGGCGAAGACGACGGCGGTCAGCAGCTCGAACTCGGTCGGCGGGCCGAGACGCGCCGGCAGACGGTCGACCGCGGCGATCGCGTCGTTCACGAGCCGGGAGAACGTCGCCGGGTCGACCGGGCGCCCGGCGATCTGGAGCCGTTCCCGGTACGAGACGAGGTGGGGCTTGGGCGTCTCCCCCGCGCGCAGCCCGGCCGCCCGGATCGCGGATCCGGCCAGCGCCAGGACGCTGCCCTTGCCGTTGGTCCCCGCGACGAGGGCACCGCGGACGGCCAGCTGGGGATCGCCGAGCGCCCGGAGCAGCGCCCGCGTCCGCCCGAGCCCGAGCCGGACGCCGTACCGGCCGCGTTCCTCGAGGGCGCTCACGGCCGCGTGGTAGGCACCCTCGTCGTGGGCGCCCTCGGCGCCCGCCCGGGCGGCGCGGTCGACCGTCATCACTCGCGCGTCAAGTCGTCCTCGTAGAAGACGCACTGGTTGAAGCGGGGGGTCAGGCAGACGTCGTTGACGTAGCCCTGCTCGAGGTGGACGCCGCCCCGGAGCTGGCAACGGGAGACGTTCGAGTCCTGCCGGATCAGCGCCTTCAGGAGGTGCGGTGCCTGGATCGGGATCGCCCCGCGCGAACCGGTCATGTAGAAGTGCGGACAGACGTTGCGCCGCAGGTTCGGCAGCCCGAACCCGCCGCGGGCCGGCGGGTACGCCGGGAACGGCGAGCGGACCGCCTGGCCCGGCCGACCCGGGTACTGCGGGCGCACGGGAACCGTCGTCCTCGCGGCCATGCCGCCGCCGGTCGTGACCGGGCCCGGTCGTTGGGGCGACTCCGGCGGGCGTCGGTCTTCCGGTCCCGGCAGGCGTGATGGCGGCCGGCTCGGCGGACGGGTGACCCGGGCAATGGGGCCGACGCCGAACGCCGGTCGACCACTTGCCCCTGCCGGGCGCTCTCGCTTGGGGTCTCGTGCCTGCATCCAATCCCTCGGATCGGCGCACGACAGGGGACAGCATCCCCGCGCGCCGGACCGCGCAAGACTACAACGCTCGGTCCCGCATCCACCACCCGGACGCGAGTGACGCCGCTGCGCCCGGCGGGCTCGCCCGCCCGGACCCGACCAACGGGCCGCGCATGCGACAATCCGGGCCGTGACAACACGGCGCGGCGGGCGACCCCCCCAGGTCCGACCCCGCCCACCGTCGACCGGTCGTGCGGCGCCGGTGACGGCTCGACCCCGGCCGGCCTCCACCACACGCGTGTCGACCCATCGGAAGGTCGAGCGCGGTCCGGGCATCGCCCTCCCCTTCCGGCTCCTGATGATCTCGGCCGTGGTCGCGCTCGGCATCGGGGTCCTGCTGCTCGCGACGGGTGGGCTCGGCAAGGTCGCCACGGCGATCTCGTCGTCGTTCAGCGGGTTCGTCAGCGACATCACGTCCACGCCGGTGCCGTCGCCGACCGATCCGGTCGCGGCCGATGCCCCGGTCCTCGACGCGCCGGACGAGCCGTACACGAACCAGCCCACGGTCGATCTCGTCGGGACGGTGCCGGCCTCGGTCGCGGGCGACGCCGGATCGCGGATCCGGCTCTACGTCGCGATCGGCGACGGCGACCCCGGGGTCGTCACCGAGATCCCCGTCGGCGACTCCCAGCACTTCCTCGTCCCGGACGTGGCCCTGAGCGCCGGCACGAACACGTTCACCGCGACGATCGTCGGGCCGACCGATCTCGAGTCGGAATCGTCCGCGGCCGTCGCCTACATCCTCGACACGAGCAAGCCGCGGATCACGATCGGCTCCCCGAAGACGAACGCCGTCGTGAACTCGAAGAACGTGAAGATCGTCGGCCAGACCCAGGGGCGAAGTCTGCTCAGCGCCCGGAACGCGTCGACGAACACGACCGTCGGTGGGGCGGCCGACGGCAAGGGCGCGTTCACGCTGATCGTGCCGCTCGGGACCGGGTCCAACACGATCCAGATCACCGCGACCGACCCAGCCGGCAATCCGAACACGGCGACCCTGACGGTGCGGCGCGGCACCGGCTCGCTGACTGCCGACCTCAACGCATCGTTCTATCAGCTCAGGCTCTCGAAGCTGCCGGAGCCCGTGACCCTCACCGCGACGGTCACCGACCCGGATGGACGGGCGCTGGCCGGCGCCCGGGTTGTGTTCACGCTCGCGGTGCCCGGCGTGCCGGCGATCACCTCCGGCCAGACCGTGACCGGCGCGAACGGACGGGCGACCTTCACCACGACGATCCCGAAGGGCGCTTCGAAGGGCCAGGTATCGTCGACGGCCATCGTCGACACGGACGACTACGGCAGCACGACTGCCCGCACGGTGATCACCCTCAGCTAGACCACCCGTTCGGTTCCACAATCGCCAGGCGCGACCCATCGACCGTCGAGGCGCGCAGCAGCGACTGCGTTCGTCGCGGCTGGCCGAGGCTGGCAAGGCGCCGGGGAGCAGCGGAGCGAGCGCACTTCAGGGTGCGTGAGCGAGCAGCGCAGCCGGCAACGCAGTCCAGCGTCGTCCAGGCGCGACAGCCGGTGACATCGCGCAGCGATGCAGCTACCATGACGTTCCGTGATGACGTGGCATTGCCCGCATTGCGGGACGCCTCAGGCGGAGGCGTCGCGCTGCTGGGTCTGCCATCGCTCCTCGACGAGCTGCGCGACCTGCCGGCACTTCCGCCCGTCGGTCGCCGCCGGCACCGGGTTCTGCGGCCTCGACCGACGCCGGAGCCCGCTCGCCGGCGACGAGGTCCGCGCGTGCTGGGAGGACGGCGCGATGCCCGTCGAGCCGGACCCGTCGATCCCGGGCCTCCTCGACCTGCTCATCGAGCGCCCGATCGCGGATCCGGTCGGGTTGCCCGTCGCGGAGCCCTCGCCGGCTCCGCCGCGCCGGCCGGTCATCGAGCCGCCGCGGCTGCGACGGGCGGTCGCCGACGCGCGCGACTGGGTCGAGCTCGAGGCCTGACCCGGACCTAGGGGCAGGTCGACGGCGCCACCGCAACCGTGAGGTCGATCGGCGTTCCGGGCGGCCGCTTCTGGCCGGGACTCGGCGACTGGTCGCCGACGATCAAGTCGTCCGAGATCGGTGCGCCATCCGAGGAGACGACCGTCCCCACCGTGAACCCGTCACCGGTCAGGGCGGTCTTCGCGGTTCCCAGCGTCTCGCACCGGTAGTCGGCGGCGGTGATGTTCGCCGGCGGCGGCGTGGGTGTCGGAGTCGGCGTCGGGGTCGGAGTCGGGGTCGGGGTGGGTGTCGGCGTCGGGGTGGGGGTCGGGCTCGGGCTGGGGCTGGCGCTCGGCTCGGGTCCCTTCGAGAGCACGTAGTCGATCGGGGTGCCCTTGTTCACCAGGACGCCGCCGGCCGGGCTCTGCGAGACGACCTGGCCGAGCGGGACGACCAGGTCGAACGCATCGGTCTTGGTCCCAATGGTGAGGCCGGCCGCCGCGAGGAGGTTGAACGCCTCGGTCTCGGTCTTGCCGCGCAGGTCCGGGACGGCCACCGTCTCGGGTCCCTGGGCGAGGGTCAGCCGGACCGTGCGGCCGGCCGCGATCAATGCGCCTGCCGGTGGGTCCTGCGACACGATCGTGTTCGGGGCGACGCCGCTCGCCTGGGCGAATGCGGCCGGGGTCACCGACAGCCCGCTCTCGTCGGCGAGCGCCTGGGCCTCGGCGAGGGTCTTGCCGACGAAGTTCGGGACGGTGACCTGGGTCGTCGAGGGCTCGCCCGGACCGGACAGGAGGCGGAACACGAGGAACCCCGCGATGGCGAGGACGACGAGCGCCGCCACGCCGGCCACCCAGACGCCGGTCGGCGTTCCGTGCTCGTCGTCCTCGACGGGCGGCGGTGGCGTCGCCGGCGGCGGGGCCACGGGCCGGCCGGTGGCGTAGGCATCGGTGTCGTACGGAATCGCGTTCGGGTTCGGGCGCGCCATCGCGGACGTCGCCGCCACGACTCCGGCTGCACCGACGGCTGCCGCCCCCACGCCCGGCACGGCCGTGCCGCCGAGGAACGCCTCGAGCGCAGCGGCCAACGAGGACGCCGACGACCAGCGATCTGCCGGCTCGGTCGCGAGCGCCTTCCGGTCGATCGCGACGAGGTCCGGCGGGAGCCCGGACCGGATCGTCGCGGGGTCCGGCGGCGGGCCGGCCAGCCGGGCCATCGCGACGGCGGCGGCGCTGTCCGCCTCCCACGGCCGGTGACCGGTCAGCAGCTCGAACAGCACGATCCCGAGCGAGTAGATGTCCGACGCCGGGGTGGTCTGCTCGCCGCGTGCCTGCTCGGGGCTGAAGTAGTGGACCGACCCGAGGGTCGTGCCGGGCAGCGTCATCTGCGCCTCGGCCACGGCCCGCGCGATCCCGAAGTCGGTGACCTTCACCCGCCCGTCACGGTCGATCATGATGTTGCCGGGCTTGATGTCGCGGTGGACGATGCCCCGGGCGTGGGCTGCCTGGAGCGCCCGGGCCGCCTCGGCCGCGATCCGCGCGGCCTGTCGCGGCGGCAGCGCGCCGGACCGCTTGATGATCGACGCGAGGTCCTCGCCGTCGACGAGCTCCATGACGATGAACGGCCCCGCCGCGTCCTGGCCGTAGTCGTAGACCGAGACGACGTTCGGGTGGTTCAGGGAGGCCGCCGCCTGGGCCTCGTGGCGGAAGCGCGATCCGAAATCCACGTCGCGCCCATACTCGGGCCGGAGGATCTTGACGGCGACGAACCGGTCGAGCTGATTGTCGTGGGCGCGGTAGATCCTGGCCATCCCGCCCTGGCCGAGCAGCTCGACCAGATGGTAGCGGCCGCCGAGGACCGTCCCGATCTCACTCACGCGTCGTCGTCCTCCCGGTGTGGTCTCACGGAGGTCACCCCGGTCGAGCCCTGGCCCAGGACGCGCCGCCTCCCCGCACGATCCTACCCTACGAGTCGGTCCGGTTCGCCTCGCACGCCGGCGCGCGCAAGCCGCGGAGCCGTCAGAGCTCCAGCCTCTGGAGGTAGCGGCGGAACTCCGGGGCGAGGTCCGGCCGCTCGAGGGCGAGCTCGACCGAGGCCTTCAGCCAGCCCATCGTCGTGCCCGCGTCGTAGCGGATCCCCTCGAACTCGTAGCCGTAGACCGCCTGCTCCTGCATCAGCGCCTCGATCGCGTCGGTCAGCTGGATCTCACCGCCCGCGCCGCTCTGGGTCTGCTCGAGCTTGTCGAAGATCTTCGGCGTCAGGACGTAGCGTCCGATGATCGCGAGGTTCGACGGCGCGTCGTCCGGCGCCGGCTTCTCGACGAGCCGGCTCACCTTGTGGAGCCGGCCGTGGTTCAACGCGCCTTCGACGACCTCGCCGGCGATCACGCCGTACCGCCGGGTCTCCTCGTGCGGGACCTCCATGACGGCAACGACCGAGCCGTGCGTCTGGTTGTAGGCGTGGATCAGCTGGCCGATGCACGGCCGGTCGCCGACGACGACGTCATCGCTGAGGATGACCGCGAAGGGCTCGTGGCCGACGACCTCCTTCGCCACCAGGACCGCGTGCCCGAGACCCAGCTGCTCCTTCTGGCGGACGTAGGTGATCTGGGCGAGGTCGGAGATGTGCCGGATCTGGCGGAGCATCTCGATGTCGCCCTTCTCCTCGAGCAGGTGCTCCAGCTCGTAGGAGGTGTCGAAGTGGTCCTCGATCGCCCGCTTCTGGCTCGAGGTCACGATGATCACCTGCTCGATGCCCGCGGCCACGGCCTCCTCGACCGCGTACTGGATCACGGGCTTGTCGACCAGCGGCAGCATCTCCTTGGGCTGCGCCTTGGTGGCCGGGAGGAACCTGGTCCCCCAGCCGGCGGCAGGGAAGACGGCCTTGCGAACGCGCATCGAACCTCGGGTCGAATGGGTTGGTCGGTCGCCCGAGGATACCATCGGCCCCCGGTCGAGCCGGCGATGCCGACGGAGGGGCGGAAGCCGAGCGCCTCAGTCCGGGATCGTCACCCGTCGGGCGAACCTGCGGATCGCGGCCGTGAACGCCTCCGGCTGGTCGAGGTTCGCGAGGTGGGTGGCCCGCCGGATCACGACCCGACGCGGGTTCGCCGCGACGTTGGCGAATGCCCGCTCGCTCGACCGGAAGAACAGGTCGAACTCGCCGTTCACGAGAAGGCTCGGTCCCGGATATGCCGCGAGGCGCGGCTTGAACCGCTCCCGGGCGAGGGCGTGGAGGGCCTCCGCGCCGCCCGGGAAGAAGTACCCGCCCGCGAGGATCGGGTCGACGATCCGGTCCGGGTAGCGCCAGTGGAAGTAGCGCGTGTTGATGGCCTCCTCGAGCCGTCGCGGGGCCGTCCGCAAGACCATCGACAGCGTCCGATAGAAGACCGTCCGCGGCCCGGCGGGCTCCGCCGTCGCCCCGGCAACCACGAGGCCGCTGACCCGGTCCGGCCAGCGGGCCGCGACGTCCATCGCGACGTAGCCGCCGAGCGACATCCCGACGACGATCGCCCGCCGGTCCCGGGCCTCGGCGGCGATCAGGTCCGCCACTGTCCGCGACGCCGCCTCGATCGTGAAGTGGTCGGCGTCGAGCACGCCGTGGCCCGGCAGGTCCGGGGCGAGGCAGTGGAACTCGTCGGCGAGCGCCTGGATCTGGGGCAACCACATCGCCCCAGTCAGCCGGGTGGGGTGGAGGAAGACGATCGTCGGCCGCGCGTCGTCGGTGAGTGGGTGCGGGCCGGCCCCGTCGACCGGCTCAGTCGTGGACGAGCTTCCGTTCGACGGCATACAGCGCGGCCTGCGTCCGGCTCTGCAGGCCCAGCTTGCCGAGGATGTTGCTCACGTGGGTCCGCGCCGTCCGCTCGGTGATCCCGAGATCCGTGGCGATCTCCTTGTTGCTGCGGCCGTGACCCACGAGCGAGAGGACCTCCAGCTCGCGCTCCGTGAGGCTGTCCATCGGCGCCTGCTCGTTCCGCGTCCGCATCCCCCTGGCGAGGATCCGGGCGGCGGCCGGGTCGAGGTGGACCTCGTCGTTGTAGGCCGCACGGATGGCGGCGGCCACGTCGTCCGCCTCGGCGTCCTTGAGGATGAACCCGCTGGCACCGGCCTCGAGCGCCGAGAGGACCTTGTCCTCCTCGATGAACGAGGTCAGGGCGACGACCTGGACGCTCGGCTGGGCAGCCTTGATCTGGCTGATGGCGCCGATCCCGTCGAGCTGGGGCATGACGATGTCCATCAGGACGACATCCGGGTTGAGCTCCGCGCTGAGCGCGACGCCGATGAGTCCGTTCTCGGCCTCGCCGACGACCTCGATGTCGTCGAGCAGCTCGAGGTAGCCGCGCAGGCCGCGCCGAACGACGCCGTGGTCATCCACGAGCAGCACGCGGATCACGGACCCGCCGGGGGCTCCGTCGTCCGTGTCTGCCATCCCGTCACCTCCCTCGTGGCCGACGTGCGTCCCCGGCCCAACGGCGATCGTCCCCCATCGTGGCGGATCGGGCTCAGCCGTGCTCGACGGACGGGACGGCGGCAGGCTCGATCCGCTCGCCGGCCGGCGCGCCGCGCTGGAGCAGGATCGCCGCCGCGAGGATCCCGATCCCGCCGACGACCTGGATCGGCGTCAGCGCCTCGTCGAGCAGCAGGGCCGCCAGCGTGACGCCGACGAGCGGCTCGAACAGCATCAGGATCCCGGCCCGCGTCCCGCCGATCGCCCGGATCCCCACGAGGAAGAGGATTGATGGGATCCCGGCCGCGGCGATGCCCGCGAACGCGGCGAGCGCGAGGGCGCGCGGCTCCTGGACGACGCCGAGGTTGCCGCCGGACAGCGCGGCGAGGACGGCACAGGCGACGGCGGTCAGGGCCAGCACCCAGCCCATCGCCTGCTCGGACGGCACGGTCGCGAACCGGCCGCGGCTGACCGTCACGAACACGGTCTGCCAGCCGGCGGCCACGAGGCCGAGGAGGACGCCGACCGGATGGACCGTCACCGATCCCTCCGCGGTGAGCCCGCCCGCGACGACGAGGACCATCCCGGCCAGCGCCAGGCCCAGTGCGGCGAGCCGGGTCGAGTCGAGGTGCTCATGACCGAGCGCGACCGCGACGATCGCGACGAGCGCGGGGTACGTGTAGAAGGCGAGGAGCGCGATCGCGACCGTCGTCAGGTCGAAGGCGAAGAACATCGCGACGTTCAGCCCGAGCCCGGCGATCCCGACGAGCAGCAGGCCGAGCCCGTCCGGACGTGGCAGCCGGAACGGGTTGACGAAGCCGACGCCGCCGACGACGCGGACGGCGACGACCGCGACGACGATCAGCAGCCCGAAGAACGCGCGCCATGCCACGAACGACAGCGGGTCGAAGCCGGCGTCATACGCGAACCGGGCAAGCGGCCCGAGCATGCCGAAGCCGCTCGCGGCGACGATGACGGTCAGGGAGCCCAGGAGCAGGGGCCGGTCACGCACCGGGGCATGGTACGGGCCCGTCGCGCGGCCGGGCCGGGGGTGGTCAGCGCAGCCTCAGCTCGTTGCGTCGGCTGCGACGTCTCCGTCCGCCTCGGCCGGGTCGGGCGACGAGCGCGGGTGGCCCGGGGCTCCGGCCGGTCGCGACTCGCCGTCGGTCGGAACCGGCTCCTGCCGGCGCCGGCTCAGCACGATCGAGGTGAACGGCACGCGAATCGTGCGGAAGGCCTCGATCGAGACGAGGAAGCCGGCCAGCAGGCATAGCACCGCGAGGAACTTGCCGAGCTCGAAGTAGCTCGTGTTCCCGAACCGGTTCAGGGCGTCGCCACCGCTCGCGAGAAAGCCGCCGATCGCGATGAGGATCGTGGCCGGCACGCGGCTGTGGAGGTTGCCGGCGAACAGCGCGCGGATCGCCCGGGGCAGGGACGCGATGAAGTTGACGACGATCGCGACGAGCGAGATCAGCAGGTTGAAGAGGTACTGGTCGCCCGGCGCGCGCTCATCCAACGTGTAGTCGAGGACGCGCTTCTTCGGCATGAACACGTAGGCCGAGAACAGTGCACCGAGCGCCAGGGCGAGCCCGCCCGTGATGTTCATGAAGGGCGCCAGGAGCCGGATCGTTCCCGGGAACAGCTCGCCGGTCGGCGCGCCGGTGGCCGGATCCAGCGCGTAGCCCGGCGCCGGCAGCGATGCGGTGAGCATCAGGACGAGCGACAGGATCGTCGTGCCGACGACCGCACCGCCCGCGAGCGCGGGCCATCGGTCATTCTGGAAGTACGTCTCGACCGCGACCGCGACGGCGAGCACGATCGCGGCAATCAGGTACAGGATCGGCGCCGTGCCGGCGCCGGGGTAGTTGAACTTCCGCTGGGTGAGGAGCGTGAACACGCCGGCCAGCAGCAGGCAGACCGCGAACGTGTACCCGAACCGTGTCCGCGACAGGAGGAACGTCGTCCCGAGCCCGAGCCAGCCGGCGGTCCAGAGTGCCCCGGTCAGGTACCAGGTCCGGTAGAGCGCCTCGTTCCAGCCGGCGGTCGCGCCGATCGCCTCGCAGCCCGACGCCACGCCGTAGAAGAGCATTCCCGTCGCCCAGATCAGCTGGAACGGCTGGCGCCGCTCGCGCCACTGGTCGAGCAGGGCAACGGCGAGGAGGAGCGCGAGGGCAGAGGTCAGGGTGGGCAGCAACCCTGCGGGCATGTCAGCTCGGCGCCTCCTGGTGAGCCGCGACGAAGTGGAGGAGCAGTCGGTCCAGCAGCCCCGAGGAGCGGTCGTAGATCAGGCTGAGGCGATCGGGGTCGACGGCGCGCCGCCGGGCGATCGCACCCAGCTCCTCCAGAAACGGACGGCGCGCGGCGACGAACAGGCTCACCGCGTCGCCGAGGGGGATCCCCGCGCCCGCGACCCGTGCGGCCAGCGTGTCCGTGGCCGCGATCGCGTCCCCCTCAGCAAGCACACGACCCGCGTCGTCCACGGCGTCGAGGTAGGCGATCAGGGCACCGACGATCGCCCGGCCGTCCTCGCGGAACGCCTCGCGGTCAGCCGATGGGACCGAATCGCGCACGCCGATGGCGACGGCCCCGTCCGTGTACCCCCGGCGGTAGGCGCGCGACAGCCGGTCGGTCGTCGCCCCGAGGGAGGCGAGCCGGAGCGTCGCATCGTGGCGACGCGCCTGGAGGATCCGCTCGAGCGTGGCCCGCTCGAACCGACGATGGCCGCCGGCGGTCGTGAAGGCCTCGATCCGGCCCTCGTCCGCCCAGCGGCGGAGGGTGTCAGGGTCCACGCCGAGGAGCCGGCTGGCTGGTCCGAGGGACATGGGGGCATCGCTCGCGCGGTGACGTGTGGCGACTGGCACGGCCGGCTGGTACTCCGCTCACGGAATGTACGTAAATCTGGGTCCGCCGGGCATCGGTCAGGCGAATTATCCGCGTCCCGCGGACCGTCCGTCAAACGGTTCCGATCGGGGGCCATCCGGCGGCTCGCAACGCGTCGGCGTCATGCCGGGCCCTGGCCCGGCGTCCGGGATCAGGCGGGGACGAGCTCGTGGTCGTCGCGGTGGAGCCCGTCACACAGGCCCCATCGAACCGAGCCGCCGTCGGGACTCGGAAGCGGGATCGGGCGCATGATCTCGCGGACGCGGCCCTTGCGGCAGAACAGGTAGCCGCGGTCAGCCATCCAGCGGCGGACATGCGACTCGTCCGGGTGGAACTCGAACGGCCCGGGGTTCAGGAGCGGGGTCTCGTTCCAGGGGGACGCGACCTCGGTCGCGACGATGTCCAGGATGTTGATCCGCCACGGCGTGCTCTCGATCACCTCGAGGCAGCCTTCGCACCGGCGCGCGACGTTGTCCTGGACGACGGTCGGGATCCGGATCCCCATGATCTCCATCGCTCGGGATGGTAGCAGGGGCCCTCGTCGCGCGGCGACGGCGCCGAGGGGGACCGAGTGGTGCCCCCAAGGGGATTCGAACCCCTGATCTCCACCTTGAAAGGGTGGCGTCCTAGGCCTCTAGACGATGGGGGCGAGGGCCGGCCGAGTGTAGCAAAGGGTCCGGTCGGGCCCGTGCGACGACGCCCGGAAACGCTCAGGCCGTCGGCGTCTGGCGGAGCAGGATCAGGATCATCGCCGCCGCAAAGCAGCCGGCCGCCACGAGCGCGGCCAGCCCGCCGATGATCGCGTGGCCGAAGGCGCGCGCATCGCGGCCGCCGACGCTCGATCGCCAGGTCGCCCGGGCGCCGACGACGGCGATCCCCGCGAACACGAGGCCGAGGACGACCGCGCCCGACGCGAGCAGCGGGATCTGGCTGGCGTCGCGGACGGTCAGCGCATAGAGCAGGTACACGAGCGACGCGATCAGCGCGACGACGATCAGGACGCCGGTCGCGGTGATCGGGATCGGGCCGATGTGCCGCCCGGACGCGGGCGTGGTCGAAGGCCCGGGTGGCGGACCGGACGGCGGACCCGCGGGCGGACGCGCGGCACCGGCATCGCCGATCGGTCTGGCCTGCCGGTAGGGGTCGGTCATGGGGCGGAGGGTAGCAGGGCGGCTACGATGGACCCTCACACGGGGAAGACGATGCGGATCGCTCAGCTTGCGCCGACCTACGAGCGCGTCCCGCCGCGCACGTACGGGGGGACGGAGCTCGTCGTCGGGCTGGTCACCGAGGAGCTCGTCGCCCGCGGCCATGACGTGACGCTGTTCGCCAGCGGCGACTCGCGGACGTCGGCTCGGTTGCGCAGCATCACGCCGGAGCCGGTCCGCTATGGATCCACGACGCCGGACGGCCTCCACCATGCCGAGTACCTGCAGCTCGCGAATGCCCAGGCGTGCTTCCTCGAAGCCGCCGACGGCGCGTTCGACCTCGTCCACAACCACGCCGGCGTCGAGGGCATGGTCCTGGGAACGACGTCCGACACGCCGGTCGTGTCGACGATGCACAACCCGTTCGCCCCGCGGACGCAGCCGATCTGGGACGCCTACCCGTGGTTCCACCACGCGGTCTCCGCGGCGAGCGCCGCGACGTTCCCGACGGCGGGCGCGCTGGCGCCGATCCTCCACGGGATCGACGTCGCCGCGATCCAGCCGGACACCCGCCCGCGCGACCTGACCGACCCGGACGGCTACCTCCTCTTCCTCGGCCGGTTCAGCCCCGCGAAGGGCGCCGACCGCGCGATCGAAGCGGCGCGGCGCTCCGGACGCCGGCTCGTCCTCGCGGGGAAGATCGACCCGACGGACCTGAGCCACGTCCGGACGGCCGTCGAACCGTGGCTGGACGGCGATCGGATCCGGGCCGCCGGCGAGGTCGGCGGACAGACGAAGCGCGCGCTCATCGCGGGCGCCGACGCGCTCCTCTTCCCGATCGAGTGGGACGAGCCGTTCGGGCTCGTGATGGTCGAGGCGCTCGCGGCCGGGACCCCGGTGATCGGCTTCCGGCGAGCGAGCGTGCCGGAGGTGGTCGAGGACGGTCGAAGCGGGTTCGTCGTCGACGGGATCGACGAGATGGTCGACGCGATCGGCCGCCTGGGCCAGATCGACCGGGCCGAGAGCCGGCGGAGCGCGGAGGAGCGGTTCACGGTCGCCCGGATGGTCGACGACGTCGAGGCGATGTACCGATCGATCCTCCAGCGGGTCGAGGATCGGGCTCCGGTGGCGGTCGGGCCGGGCGGCTAGGCCTCGGGCGTCTCGTCCGGCCGCGTCCGGTGATAGACCGCCACGTTGTACGAGAGCCGCGGGCGCTGGAGACCCTCTCCCACGGTCCGACCGGTCTCGCCGAACGCGCCGTCGAGGAACCCGCGGGCCTCGTCGAGCGTGTCGAAGGTCCAGAAGCAGTGGACGACGCGGACCCGGAACCCGCCGCGGAGGAACGGACCGTCCCGCCGGCTCCAGTCGCCGTGCTCCTCCAGCTCGCCCCGGAGCCGCGCCACGTCGTCGCGGCCGTAGTCATGGACGACCAGGAGGCGCCCGGCCGGCCGGAGCACGCGATCCGCCTCCGCCAGCTCGGCGGTCGTCACGCCACGGAACCCGGACCAGACGCTGACGACGGCATCGACGGATCCGTCGGCGGCCCGCCACGGCACGTCGGGCGGGACGCTCGTCACGCGAACGCCGGCGGACGCGTACCTGGCCAGCTCGTCCGGGCCGCCGCCCAGCACGAGGACATCCCGGCCGGCCAGCGGCCCCAGGCTCTCGAGCGCGCGATCGATCTTGCGCTCCCGGTCCAGCGCCGGCCGAAGCAGGGAAGCGCTGTCGTCCGGGAGCGCCAGCGGCAGGTCGGACACGGGCGGGAAGTATAGGGGCGCGATCCCGGGGGCTCCCGGCAGCGGACCGGACCGTGGCATGGCACGATCCGTCCGTGATCGAGCAGGTCCGGGCGATGCCCGGCGGCATCCGGCTGTTCCTGGTCTACGCGTTCGCGATCCTCGCGGGGATCGGGATCTCGCTGCGCTACGTCATCGACCTGGCGATCGGGGCGCCGGTCAGCGGACCCGGCGTGGTCGTGATGGTCCTCCTCGCCTACACGATCTTCACGACGACCCTGGTCATCCAGCGCAAGCAGGCGTCCCGTGGCCTGGCGCTCGGGCTGGCCAGCCTGACCCTGCCGCTGCTCGCGTTCTGCCTCGCGAACGGCCTCGTCCCGCAGGCCGTCTTCGTTGGGGCCCTGGCGGCGCTCCTGTTCCGCGGACTGCTTCGTCCCGAGGTGCGGATCTGGCTCAACGAGGAGTGAGCCGCCGGCCCGACCGTCCGATCGAGGCTTGTACGCTACCCTTCCCACGACCGTGCGGGCCGACGCCCGCTCGTCCGCGCGCGATCCGTCACGCGCCTCCGATGACATTCACACGAGGCACCTTCGAACCGTGAGCAAGGAGTCACGCCGCGCCGCGCGCGCGGCCCGGGAGAGCCGACGGGCCGCCGAGGCAGGCCACACGAGCGCGGCAGGCGCGGCCGGATCGACGGGTGCGGCGGCCGCGTCCGCCGGCGCGACATCGGCCGGCACACCGAGCGCCACGCCGGGCGTCCGCAGGGCGAGCCACGGTCCGAGCGGCAGCGCCCGCGCCGGCCGGCGCGAGCGGACGCGGACCTACCGCCAGCCGACGTTCCTCGAGCGCTACCGGACCGTGATCATCTCCGTCGTCGTGGTCGCCGTCGCGGCCGTCGCCGTCGGCTGGATCTTCCTCGGGTCGACCCAGGCCGCGTGGACCTGTACGAACCAGTTCAACCCGAGCGCGACGCCGACCGTCGAGCCCGGCTCGAGCACCCGCCTCGGCTTCGTCCAGGACGACATGGGCCGCAGCCATGCGGTGAGCGTGCCGCAGAACTACCTGTACTGCCCGCCGGCGTCCGGGAACCACCTGAACGTGTCCGGTCTCGGCCCGATCCAGCCGCGGGTCTACAAGCCGACCGACAAGATCGGCCCGCCGAACTGGATCCACAACCTGGAGCACGGCGCGATGGTCGTCCTGTACCGGACGGACAGCCCCGGTGCGACGGACGCCGGCCAGCTGGCGTTCAAGAACTTCTTCAACACCTTCCCGCCGAGTCCGTTGTGCGGGATCCCGGCGGGCCAGCTCTCGCCCGTGATCGCGCCGTTCAACGACATGCCGCATCCGTACGCCGCCCTGGTCTGGGGTCGCGTCCTGTACATGGACACGTGGGATCCATCGCTCGCGATCCGGTTCTACAACGAGGAATCGGAGCGGCTCGATGCCAACGGCGACCTCGTCGCGCCGCCGGAGGACGTGACGGGATGCGCGGCTCGGCTGAAGGCGTCGGCCAGCCCGTCGGCCGCGGCGAGCGACGCGGCTCCGTCCGCGGCCGCGAGCGATGCGGCCCCGTCGGCCGCCCCGTCCACGGAGCCCTCGGCGGCCCCGAGCACCCAGCCGTCGCCCAGCGCAAGCTGATCTCCCGGACGAGTCGCGCGGGACCCGCCACACTGGTCCGGTGATGCGCGCCCTCGTCAAGGAAGCCGCCGGTCCCGGGCTCGTCCTGACGGACGTCCCCGAGCCGCCGATGGGCATCAACGACGTCCGGATCCGCGTCCGCAAGACCGGCATCTGCGGGACGGACCTGCACATCGCGTCGTGGGACCCGTGGGCGGCCCGGACGATCCGACCGCCGCTCGTCGTCGGCCACGAGTTCGTCGGCGAGGTGCTCGAGATCGGGAGCAACGTGACCGACCTCGCCCCCGGCGACGTCGTCAGCGGCGAAGGCCACGTCGTCTGCGGCCACTGCCGGCACTGCCGGGCAGGACGGTGGCACCTGTGTGCCCGGACCGTCGGCCTCGGCGTCAACCGTGACGGCGCCTTCGCCGAGCAGGTCGTCCTGCCCGTCACGAACATCTGGCACCACTGGCCGGGGATCGACGAGGAGGTCGCCGCGATCTTCGACCCGTTCGGGAACGCGGTCCACACGGCATTGAGCTTCCCGGTCCTCGGCGAGGACGTCCTCGTCGTCGGGGCGGGCCCGATCGGGCTGATGGCCGCGGCCGTCGCCCGCCACGCCGGCGCCCGCTTCGTCGTCGTCAGCGAGCCGAACCCCGTGCGTCGCGACCTCGCGCTCAAGATGGGCGCCACCCACGTCGTCGACCCGCGGGCGACGACCCTCCAGGACGTCCAGCGCGAGATCGGGATGGTCGAGGGCTTCGACGTCGTCCTCGAGATGTCCGGCAATCCCGGCGCCCTGCGCGACGCGCTCGGCAACATGGCGCATGGCGGCGGGATGGCGATCCTCGGCATCCCGACCGAGGAGATCCCGATCGACGTCAACCAGGTCGTCTTCAACCAGCTGACGCTGCGGGGGATCTACGGCCGGGAGATGTACGAGACGTGGTACAAGATGTCGGTGATGCTCCAGTCCGGGCTCGACATCCGCCCGGCGATCACGCATCGCTTCTCGTACCGCGACCACGAGGCGGCGTTCGCCACGGCGCGGAGCGGCGACTCGGGCAAGGTGATCATGGACTGGAGGGCCTGACGGCGATGACGACGAACCTCCGTCCCGATCCGCTGGCCTTCCTCGGCGAGGAGCTGGCAGATCTCCGCAACCGGCACCTGTATCGGCCGCTGCGGGTCATGTCGTCCGCCCAGGGCCCGATCGTCTCGGTCGACGAGCGCCGGCTGATCAGCCTCTCGTCGAACGACTACCTCGGGCTGACCCATCACCCGCGGCTCCGCGAGGCCGCCCTCCGGGCGGTCCGCGATTACGGCGCCGGCTCCGGCGCGGTCCGGACGATCGCGGGGACGATGACCCTTCACGAGGACCTCGAGCGGGACCTCGCCGCCTTCAAGGGCACGGAGGCGACCCTCACGTTCCAGTCGGGCTTCACCGCGAACACCGGCGTGATCCCGACGATCACGGGCGAAACGGACCTGATCGTCAGCGACGAGCTCAACCACGCCTCGATCATCGACGGGATGCGCCTCTCGAAGGCGCCCCGGAAGATCTACAAGCACGCGGACGTCGACGGGCTCCGGGCGATCCTCGACGAGGCGATCGAGAACGGCCGCGAGGGGACCGGGCTCCCGTACCGCCTGATCCTCGTGGTGACCGACGGGGTCTTCAGCATGGACGGCGACATCGCACCGCTGCCGGGGATCGTCGAGGCGGCCGAATCGGCGAACGCGGCCGTCTTCGTCGACGACGCCCACGCGTCGGGCGTGCTCGGGCGCGACGGCCGTGGCTCGGTCGACCACTTCGGGCTCCACGGCCGGGTCGCGGTCCAGGTCGGGACGCTGAGCAAGGCGGTCGGCGTCCTCGGCGGCTACGTGGCCGGGTCGCAGGACCTTCGCGACATCCTCATCCAGCGGGCGCGGCCGTTCCTGTTCTCCACGTCGCATCCGCCGGCCGTCGCGGCGGCGTGCAGCGAGGCGATCCGGGTCATGCAGGACGAGCCCGAGCTCCTCGAGCGCCTCTGGACGAACACCCGCCGGTTCAAGGCGGAGCTCGCCCGGCTCGGGTTCGACACGGGCCGGTCCGAGACGCCGATCACGCCGGTGATGATGGGCGACCCCGACACGGCCGGCCAATTCAGCCAGCGCCTGTTCGAGGAGGGCGTCTTCGCCCAGCCCGTCGTCTTCCCGACGGTCGCTATCGACAAGGCCCGGATCCGGACGATCGTGACCGCGGCCCACGCCGACGAGCAGCTGGATCGTGCCCTGGAGGCGTTCGCGACCGTCGGCCGCGAGCTCGGCCTGATCGCGGGGTGAGCGAGGAGCCGCTCGTCGCCCAGGCCGAAGACTTGCCCTTCGATGGGCATCTTCACACCGATCTGTCGCCGGACAGCGACGTCCCGATCGACGACTACGCGGCGCAGGCGATCGCCCGCCGGATCACGGAGATCGCGATCACCGATCACGTCGACTTCGTGCCGGGCACCCCGGCGTACGACTTCACGACGTTCGAGGAGCGCGAACGGATCGTTCGCGCGGCGGCCGAGCGCTGGGCGCCCCACGGGTTGACGATCCGGTTCGGGGTCGAGATCACCTACGACCGCCCGCACGAGGCCGACATCCGGGCACACCTCGCGCGTCACGCCTACGACTTCGTGATCGGCAGCGTCCACGTCTACGCCGACTCGCCGTTCCACGCCGCGCGCGTCGCCGCCTGGACCGCCGGCCGGCCGTTGCCCGAGATCGTCGCGCCCTATTTCGACGAGGTCCTCGCCGCGATCCGCTCCGGCCTGTTCGACGCGATCGGACATCTCGACTTCGTCAAGCGGTACCTCGTTCCCCATGTCACGCCGGGCCAGCTCGCCGCCGCCCCGGAGCTGTACGAGCCGCTGCTGATCGCGCTCGTCGAGACCGGCACGGCCCTCGAGGTGAACACGAGCGGGCTCCGGCAGTCGGCGGGCGAGACGTACCCGGCCGGCCCGGTCGTCGAGCGCTACCGAGCCCTCGGCGGCGTCAGGGTGTCGGCCGGCTCGGACGCGCACCGGAGCGGGGCGTTCACGTCGGGTCTCGAGGCGGGCTATCGGATCGTCGCCGCCGCCGGGTTCGACGAGCTGGCCGTGCGTCGGGGGGCGACCCGGACCCCGGTCGTTCTGCCGGACCGATACCGGGTGGCCGGGCGCACGCCCGGTCGCGATGGTGCCGCTCGCGTTCCCTCCGGCTCATGACGGACACGCCCGGACTCGACCTCGTCGTCCTCGGTGCCGGACCTGCGTACACGACGCGGGCCGGGTCCTCCGGAGCGGCCTATCTCGTGCGATCCGGGCGAACGTCGATCCTCCTCGACCTCGGTCAGGGGTCGTTCCCGCGGCTCGCGGCCGTCATCGAGCCGAGCTCGCTGTCGGCGGCCGTCGTGAGCCACCTCCACCCCGATCACTTCATCGACCTGATCCCGCTCCGCCACTACCTCGCCTACTGGTTCCGGCCGGGGCGGCGGTTGCGCGTCCTCGCCCCGGACGGTCTGGCCACACGGATCGACGCCCTCCACGCGCAGGCCGGGTTCACGGCGACAGCCCTCGACGTCGAGCCGTTCGCCCCCGGGGTCGTCACGATCGGCGACCTCACGCTCGAGGCGCGCCGGGTGACCCACACGGACGACAGCCACGCCGTCCGCGTCGCACCCTCTGGCGGCGGTGCCGGCCTCGTCTACTCGGGCGACTGCGGACGCGCCGAAGACCTGGCGCCGCTGATCCACGACGGCGACACCCTCCTCGTCGAGGTGTCGTTCGGCGAGGGACCCGTGCCGCCCGAGGTGACCCATCTGGACGCGCCGTCGATCGCCGCGCTCGTTCGCCGGCATGCCCTCGGACGCGTGCTGCTGACGCATCTCCAGATGGGCTTCGATGGATCGCGGACGGTCGCGATCGTCCAGGAGGCGACGACCGCCCCGGTCAGCCTGGTCGAGCCCGGTGACACATTCGCCCTCCGGACATGAAGAGACCGGGGCGCAGAACCTGCGCCCCGGTCTCGAGCTTGCAGAGGGTTGATGCGCCTTAGCGCTTGCTCGACCGCTTCGGCTTCGGGATGACAAGGGCCAGGACGACCACGCCGGCGAGGGCCGCGAGGCCGAGCCGCCAGCTGTCATCCGATGGAGCGGGGGTTCGGCCGATCGTGTCGGTCGGCGGAGGCGTGACCGCCGCGGGCGGCGTGCCCGTCACACCCAGGACCTGGTCCGAGGGCGGGTCGCTCGGGGTCTCCGAGGGCGTCTCCGAGGGAGTCTCGCTCGGGGTCTCCGACGGGGTCTCGCTGGGCGTCTCCGACGGGGTCTCGCTGGGCGTCTCGGACGGAGTCTCGCTCGGGGTCTCCGAAGGAGTCTCCGACGGAGTCTCGCTGGGCGTCTCGGACGGAGTCTCGCTCGGCGTCTCGGAAGGCGTCTCGCTCGGCTGATCGGCCCCGCAGAAGATGATGTGGCTGATTCCCTTGTCGCCTTCGTCGAAGGCCCCGGAGCCGTTACTGTCCGCCCAGACCGTCTCACCCGCGCTCGCATTGGCGAACAGGGTGTTGACGTGGCCCGGCGCGGACTCCTCGGACCCGGCCTTGACGATCACGAGGTCGTAGTCCTTGGTCAGGACAAACGTGGAGCCGAGGTTGCCATTCTCGAGCTTCGTGCAGTCGTCGCCCCAGGTCGCCGGATCGTTGTTCTCCGGATTCGAAGGCGGGCCGGGCGCGTAGCCGGTGACGGTCGCCCAGTTCGTGACCGCGGCTGCCGATGTCGGAGCGAACGCGGCGACGACGAGCATCGACGCCGACGCGAGTCCCGCGGCGGCACGAAGCACGCTGCCGTGTCGACGGCGAGTGGAGGCTTTTCGGTTCATGGCGGTCCCCGAGCTATGAAGGATGTGGTCGATCCCGATCCCGAGGGGAGACGCCCCGCGGCCTCGCGATCGTGCCGGATGAGAACAGGACCCGTCCAGTACCTTTGGCTTACGCCAAGCCCACCAGACCTCACCGGTCCTCAATTAACCATGAGCGAGAACCGGTGCCGAGCGTCAACAGTCCGGGTAGGACCAGCCAGGACCAGTGGCGCCGTCCGTGGGCGGACCATTGACCCAGCCGTCGTTGACGGGGCGCGCCATCCTACATTGGACATCCACGCCGAATCAATGGTCAGATTCACGACACTCCGGCCGTCCGGCCGGGCACGGACCGGCCCGATCCGAGCGGGGTGCGGCGTCGTCCCGACCGGTAGGATTGGCGACCGATGACGAGCGTGAAACCCCCTGCCGACTCAGCGGACCCACGAGCGATGACGGCGCAGGTCACCGTTCGCGAGCAGGTCCGCGACGCGCTCGATCGGGCGTGGGTCGCGGCCGAGGCCTCCGGCGCCCTCCCGGCGCATCCGGCTGACCAGCCTCGCCCAATGGTGGAGATCGACCGACCGACCAAGGCAGAGCACGGCGACCTCGCGACCAACCTGGCGATGAAGCTCGCACGTCCCCTTCGGCGCCCACCGCTCGCGATCGCGACGGCCCTGGTCGAGGCGCTCCCCACCACGGCGACGGACCCCGCAAGCCCGATCGCGGAGGCGGTCGTCGCGCCGCCCGGCTTCGTGAACCTGCGGCTCTCGGACGGGATCCTCGCGACGACGATCGACGCGATCCTCGCGGCGCCGGACACGTGGGGCCGGGTCGCGCGTGCGCGCCCGCGATCGGTCAACGTCGAGTTCGTCTCGGCCAACCCGACGGGGCCGCTGACCATCGGGAACGCCCGCGGCGCCTTCGTCGGCGACCTGCTGTGTCGCGTCCTGGCGGCGGGCGGGCAGGACGTCACGCGCGAGTACTACTTCAACGACTCGGGCGGCCAGATCGACAAGCTCGGTGCGTCGGTGCTCGCGCTCCGGCGCGACGAGCCCGTCCCGGAGGACGGCTACCACGGCGCCTACGTCGCCGATCTCGCGGCCTCCGTGCCGGGCGACGTCTGGACCGCCGCGACGGCCGACGGGGCGGACGCGGCGGCGATCCTCGGGCACTGGGCCGCGGGCACCGTCCGTGCGTCGATCGAGGCGAGCCTGGGGCGTCTCGGCGTCCATTTCGACGTCTGGAAGAGCGAGGGCTCGCTCCACTCGGAGGGCTGGGTGAACCGGGCCATCGCCCAGCTCGGGGACCGCGGCCACCTGTACGAACAGGAAGGGGCGACCTGGTTCCGCTCGACGACGTTCGGCGACGACAAGGACCGGGTCGTCCTCCGGTCCGACGGCCGCCCGACGTACTTCGCCGCGGACATCGGCTATCTCGCCGAGAAGTTCAGCCGGGGCTACGACCACATCATCTACGTCTGGGGGATCGACCACCACGGCTACATCGCCCGGACCCGCGGCGCCGCGGCCGGTCTCGGCATCGACCCCGACCACGTCGAAGTGATCCTCACCGGCTGGGTGTCGGTGATCCGCGACGGCCAGGTGATCGCGATGTCCAAGCGAGCCGGCGACATCTACCTGCTCGACACGCTCCTCGACGACATCGGCGTCGACGCGGCGCGCTGGTTCTTCGCCTCACGGGGGGCGAACCTCGACATGGACATCGATGTCGAGCTCGCCAAGCGCCAGTCGTCGGACAACCCCGTCTACTACGTCCAGTACGCCCACGCCCGGATCGCGTCGATCCTGCGCAAGGCGGCCGACGCCGGGCTGCCCGCCGCGCCGAGCGTGGCCGGTCACCTGGCGGGGGCTCCGGAGGCGGCCCTCGCCCGGGCGATCGTCCGCTTCCCGGAGGTCGTCGAGGACGCCGCGACGTCGGAGGAGACCCACGGCGTGACCGCCTACGCGACGGACCTGGCCACGCAGTTCCACGCGTTCTACCGCGACGCGCGGGTCGTCGACGAGGACCATCCGGAGGTCTCGGCCGCGCGGCTTGCGCTCGTGACGGCCGCCATGACGACCCTCGCGAACGCGCTCGGGCTGCTCGGGATCAGCGCTCCCGCGGCGATGTAGCGGCCGAGCCGCTCCCGTCGGCTCCTAGCCGGCCAGACCGAGGACGCCGGTGAGCCGGCCCAGCGTCGCGTCATCCGAGGCGACCACGACCCAGCGCTCCGCGCCGCCCGCCCCGGGGAGGAGCGCGGCGGAGTCCCCCAGCCCGTCGACGATCGGCGTCGCCGCCGTCTCGAACTCGGTCGCGTCGGTCGGCGTGTCCCAGGCGGTCCGGAGGACGACGCCCCAGGCGCCGTCCGGACCGTTCACGACCGCGACGCGGTCGCCGCCCCAGCCCGCGGCCGCCGCCTTCGCGTCGGCCGCGGAGATCGACGTGTTCTGCTTGAGCCAGACGCCCATCTGGAACTCGCCGAACGAGTCCTCGAGCCCGGTCGTCCAGCCGGTCCCGAGCTGTGTCGCCAGATCCTTCGGGAGCGTGACCGCGATCGGCCCCTCGCCGGACGCGTACTTCTCCGGGTGCATGACCTGCTCGGTCGAGGCGGGTGGATTCGCGAATGCCGCATCGACCGCCTTCCAGCCGCCCTGCACCTGGAGGCCCTGCACGAAGCTGAGGCCCTGCGAGTACGGGAACAGGAGCGACTCGCGGAGGATCGCGGGCATCGCCATGAGCTCCTTGGTCGAGGGGTCCGCGGCCGCCTGCGTCATCAGCTGCCCGAACTCGGCCTGGCTCAGGTTCTTCAGCTGCCAGAAGGACATCGACAGCGTGGCGTCGCCCTCGACGAGGGACAGGCGCCCGAACGACCGGTCGCCCTGCCCGACCTCGTCGAGCTTGAGCGAGCCGAGATCGAAGTTCTGGTCCTGGAGCGCGTGCGTGAACTCGTGGGCGAAGGTCGTCTTCTCGATCGGACCGATGCCGCCGGACTTCGAGACGACATAGAGCTGCTTGTCGTCGGGGCTGTACAGGCCGGCGACCTGGCTGCCGAGCAGCTTGACGTACAGGTCCTTCAGGCTGGCGTCCGCGGGCAGCAGACCGAGCGCCTTGAAGACTCGCTCGTTGGCCGCGATCAATGCCGGCGGGTTGTCCTTGTCGAAGCCGTCGGCGACGAACTTCTTGATCCCGGCGTCGTCGAGGACGGTCGGGTTGACCGGGGACTTCGGCTGGAGCTGCCGGATCGCGACGACCTGGTCCTCGATGGACCGGTAGATCGCCGCCGTGTCCTGGGATCCGGCGGGCGTCGGCGCGGCGGTGCTCGGTGCCGATGAAGGGCTCGCGGACGCCGCCGGGCTCGGCGTCGCCGTGGTCGAGCCGCACGCGGCGACGAGCACGAGGAGGATGGTGATCGGGAGCAGGGAGAGCCTGCGGGACCGCCGCTTCACGGGCGGTCCTGATGGGTGCGTAGCATCGGCGGATTGTTGCATGGCGAATCGTCCCGGAACGATGACGCGATTGTCCTGAGTTGCGTGTCGCTTTCTTAATCGACCTCGGCGCCGTGGGTGAATGCGTCCGGTCTACCTTCCGATTCGGACCGAACCCTCAGGGTTCCATCCTCCCTCCCTCCGAGCGGGGGCGCCGATTGGGCAGGCGTCCCCGCTCTTTCCTTTCCCCTTGGCACTTTCAGCGGCTGCCGCGCCATGCCGACGCGGGTGTGCGTGGCGGGTGGTGGCTGGGCCGGCCCGGGGCGATCGCGCAGGTGGTTCGGGGTGCAGCCGGCTGTGACAGAATCGGCGCATGGAATTGACGTGGTACGGGCGGACCTGCATCCGCCTTCGAGGCCGGGATGCCGTGGTCGTCGCCGATCCATACCAGGCGGTCGTCGGGCCGACCGGGCGGGGGATCACCGGCGAGATCGTGACGTTCTCGCATCCGGACGATCGGCCCCTCCCGCGGGCGAAGGGCCGCCGCTCCCGGGACGGATCGACCCTCCTGCCGTCGTCGCTCGACGAGGCGTTCGTTCTCGACGGCCCCGGCGAATACGAGGTCCGCGACGTCCTGGTGACCGGCGTCCGGACGTACCGCGACGACGCGAAGGGCGCGGAGCACGGCAAGCAGACGGCGTTCGTCGTCGAGCTCGACCTGATGCACACGATCCACCTCGGCGAGATCGGCCACCTCCTCACCGAGGAGAAGCTCGGCGACATCGGACCCGTGGATATCGCGTGCGTCCCCGTCGGGGGATCGCTGTCGCCGCAGAAGGCCGCCGAGCTGATCGCCCAGCTCGATCCGAAGATCGTCGTGCCGATGCCGCTCGACGAGGACGCCCCGGAGACCCAGGACGCGCTCGCCCGGTTCCTGCACGAGATGGGCGGCGAGCCGGCCGTCCAGGCGAAGCTGTCCGTGACGATCTCGGGGCTGCCCGCCGAGACGACGACCGTGCTCCTGGAGTCCCGCGGCAAGATCTAGGCCGCCGCGGCGTGCTTCGCCCTAGCTGCCGCCCCGCTCGAGGACGAGCTTCCCGCGCTTGACGACGGTCCGGACGAGGTCGGCCGCCGGCCAGTAGGGGATCTGGCGCGACGTCGGCACGTTCCAGACGACCAGGTCCGCCTGCTTCCCGGCCTCGAGCGATCCGATCTCGTCCGCCCGTCCGAGCGCGAGCGCGGCATTGATCGTCACCCCGGCGAGGACCTCGTCCGGCGTCATCCGCAGATTCAGGCAGGCAGCGGTCATCGCGAGCGGCAGGCTCGGCGTCGGCGACGTGCCCGGGTTGAAATCCGTCCCGATCGCGACCGGCACGCCCCGCTCGATGAACGTCCGCGCGGGCGCGTGGTGGTCCTTCATCAGGAACCACGTGGTGGCCGGAAGGAGCGTCGCGACCACCGGACGTCCGTCGGCCGCCGCCGCGGCGAGCGCATCGATCCCGGCCTCGGACGGCGTCGCGAGATGGTCGGCCGATGACGCCCCGATCTCGGCGGCCAGCTCCGCGCCGCCGCTGGGTGCCAGCTCGTCCGCGTGCAGCCGCGGTCGCAGACCGTACCCGGCGGCCGCCTCGAGGATCCGCCGCGCCTGGTCCGCGCTGAACACGCCCTCCTCGCAGAAGACGTCCGCGGCGACCGCGCGGCCCTGCGCCACGACCCCGGGGAGCTGCTCCTCCAGCAGCCGCCGGACATACGTCTCCGTCGCGTCCGGGCGACCGCGGAGCTCGGGCGGGACGGCGTGCGCGCCGAGCCACGTGGGCACGACCTCGACCGGACCCTCAGCGCCGAGCTGGTTGGCGACCTCGAGCAGCCGCAGCTCCGTCGGCAGGTCGAGCCCGTACCCGGACTTCGCCTCGACGGTCGTGACGCCGTGGCCGAGCATCTCGGTGAGCCAGCGCCGGCCGTGCTCGAGGAGCTCATCGGCGCTCGCCGCGCGGGTCGACGCGACGGTCGACAGGATCCCGCCGCCCGCCGCGAGGATCTCGAGGTAGCCCGCTCCGCGCTGGCGCAGCTCGAGCTCGCCCTCCCGGCTCCCGGCGAAGAGCAGGTGCGTATGCGGGTCGACGAGCCCTGGTGTCACGGTGCCACCGGCGGCGTCGAGGGTCGCGAACTGGTCGAGGGCGTACCCGTCGCCGACGAGGATCGTTCGGAGGTCCGCCTCCTCGGCGACCTCGATGATCCGGCCGTCCCAGATCGCCACGGCGACGTCCGTCCGCCGGTCGACCTCGCCCTGGTCGGAGCCCATCCGCGGGCCGCCCGCCATCGTCACGACCTCGCTCGCGCCGGTGACGAAGAGGCCGGGTGGGTCCTCCTGGTCGCGCCCCCCGGTGATGACGCGGAGGGTCACGAGCCTCGCGGCGCCGGGCCGGTCCGGGCCGCGGCGAGCCGCAGCTCCAGCGCCTGGAGCGGGCTGAAGTCGCGCAGGCGGAGGTACGACGCGGCGGCGGCCAGCCGCCGCTCGACCGGCTCGTCCGAACTGGCCTCGACGTGATCGGCGACGTCGAGGAATGCAGCAAGGGGCGCCAGCCCGATCAGCTCGGACTCATGCAGCTCGATCCCGTCCTCGGCGGCCTCCGCCCGGACCGCCTCCCAGACCCGCCACAGCGGCGTGACCCGGAAGTCGAGCAGGTTCATCGAGACCTGTGCCCGCGACGCGAGCGGATCGCCGCGCTCGGGCTCCTCGATGGAGAACCCGTTCGCCTGGACCTTCGGCAATCCGCCGCCGGACTCCCGGATCCGCCGGGCGATCCGCTTCGCGAACTCGACGTCCGACGAGTCGAGGTTGATGTTGTAGGCGATGAGGAATGGCCGCGCCCCCACGGCGACGGCACCCGCCGACGGATGCATCCGGGCGGGTCCGATGTCGGGCTCGCGCCCGTGCTGGCCGATCTCCGCCTTGAGCCCTTCGTACTGACCACGCCGGACGTCGGCGAGCTTCACCCGGTCCGAGCGGCGGGCGGCCTGGGCGTACAGGTAGACGGGCAGGTCGAACCGCTCCACGACACGGGCACCGAACGCCCGGGCGAGCTCGACGGCCTCATCCATCGTCGTGTCGCCGAGCGGCACGAACGGGACGACGTCCACGGCGCCGATCCGGGGATGCTCACCCGAGTGCTCGTCCATGTCGATCTCGCGGACAGCGCCGGCGACGAGCTCCTCCAACGCATCCGACACGGGCCCGGCGGGCCCGGCAATCGTGAAGACGGAGCGGTTGTGACTGGCGTCGCTCGTCCGGTCGAGGAGATGGACGCCGGCCACCGAGGTGACCGCGCCGGCAAGCCGCTCGACGACGTCCAGCCGGCGGCCCTCCGAGATGTTCGGGACCGATTCGATCAGCCGGTCGGAGAGGTCGTCGGGAAGGGCGGGCATCGCGGCCCATCGTGCCACGGCGGCGCGCTTCCGCGCGACCCGGCTGCCGACCATGAATGTCGTTGACTAACGCGTGTTAGACCGTAGACTAACATCGCCCGCGACACGCCCCACCACCCGAGGTGCCGCTTGGCCTCGTCGACCGCCCCCCGGCGCAGCCTGTTCCATCACCCGAACTTCATCCGCCTGTGGACGGCCGCGACCGTCTCGCTGTTCGGCACCCAGGTCAGCCAGATCGCGATCCCGTTCATCGCGGTCATCCTCCTGCACGCGTCGCCGGGCGAGGTCGGTCTGCTGACGACCGTCGAGTTCCTGCCGTTCCTCCTGTTCACGCTGCCCGCGGGCGTCTGGGTCGACCGGTTCTCGAAGAAGCGGATCCTCGTCCTCGGCGACCTCGGACGGGCGGTGATGCTCGCCTCGATCCCGATCGCGTGGGCCCTCGGCGCCCTGACGATCTGGCAGCTCTACCTCGTCGGGTTCGTCAACGGCGTGATGACCGTCTTCTTCGATGTGGCCGACCAGTCCTACCTGCCGACGATCCTCGAACGGGACGAGCTGGTCGAGGGCAACTCGAAGCTCCAGGTCAGCCAGTCGGCTGCCGCGATCCTCGGCCAGCCGCTCGGCGGCGGGTTCGTCGCGCTGCTGACCGCGCCGGTTGCCGTCCTCATCGATGCAGTGAGCTATGTCGGCTCGGCGGCATTGATCCTGTCGATCCGCGAGCAGGCGAAGGCGGCGGTCGCAGCGGTTCGCGCTGGGCCGTCCGTGTCCGAGACGGCGCTCGCGACGGAGGCCGACGAGATCGTGCCGGGCGCACCCGCGGCAGCGTCGCTGATCGTCGAGGCGCAGGCGGCGACCGCGGAGCCGGCACCGTCGGCAACGGAGGGCGAGACGGACTCGGCGCCGGGCAGCATGCGCCGCCAGATCGCCGATGGCCTGCGGTTCATCACCCGCCACGACTACCTCGGACACATCGCCGCGACGACGGCGACCTCCAACCTCTTCGGCAACATCGGGTTCGCGATCTTCCCGGTCTACGCCTACAACGTCCTGCTGCTCTCGCCCCAGGCCGTCGGAGCGATGGGCGGCCTCGGCGGGGCCGGCGTCCTCGTCGGCGCGCTCGTCGCCAGCCGCGTGCAGGCACGGATCGGGGTCGGCCGGACGATCGTGGTCACCTCGGCGGGGAGCGGCCTGATCGGGCTGCTCTTCCCATTGGCGGCCCTCGGCGCGCCGCTGGTGCTGCTCTCGGTCGCGTTCTTCCTGACCAGCATCATCAACGTGCTCTACAACATCTCGCAGGTGAGCCTGCGTCAGGCGATCACCCCGGAGCACTTCCTCGGCCGGATGAACGCGACGATGCGGTTCCTCGTCTGGGGCACGATCCCGATCGGCTCACTCATCGGCGCCGGCCTGTCGGAGGTCGTGGGCGTCCAGGCGACGATCTGGATCTCGGCGATCCTGTCGCTCTTCACCTTCCTGCCGGTCCTGTTCTCGAAGGTCCGGACGATCCGGACGATCCCGACCGGCGAGCCCGCCGACGTCGCGGCGGCGTCCGCCTAGTTCAGGAAACGATCGGGCGTCTGCGATCGTCGCGCATGGGCGAGGCTGGCAAGGCGCCGGGGGAGCAGCGGAGCGAGCGCACTTCAAGGTGCGTGAGCGAGCAGCGCACCCGGCAACGCAGTCCAGCGTCGTCCAGGCGCGACAGCCCTCAGTCGAGCATGGGGATCCGGATGCCTCGCTCGCGGGCAACCTCGATCGCGCGCTCGTAGCCCGCGTCGACGTGGCGGACCACGCCCATCCCCGGATCCGTCGTGAGCACCCGCTCGAGCTTCCGCTCCGCGAGCTCCGACCCGTCCGCGACCGCGACCATCCCCGCGTGCTGGCTGTAGCCGATCCCGACGCCCCCGCCATGATGGATGCTCACCCACGTCGCCCCGGCCGCGGTGTTCACGAGCGCGTTGAGCAGCGGCCAGTCCGCGACCGCGTCGGAGCCGTCGGCCATCGCCTCGGTCTCGCGGTTCGGTGACGCCACGGAGCCCGCGTCGAGGTGGTCGCGCCCGATGACGATCGGGGCGCTGATCTCGCCCGCGGCGACGAGCCGGTTGAACTCGAGCCCCGCCTTCGCCCGCTCCCCGTAGCCGAGCCAGCAGATCCGGGCCGGCAGCCCCTGGAACGGGACCTTGTCCTTCGCCATCTCCAGCCAGCGACGGAGCCCCTCGTCGGCCGGGAACAGCTCGAGGATCGCCTGGTCGGTCCGGGCGATGTCGGCGGGATCGCCGCTCAGCGCGACCCAGCGGAACGGCCCGCGTCCCTCGCAGAACTGGGGCCGGATGTAGGCCGGAACGAAGCCCGGGTAGTCGAACGCGTTCGCGACGCCGGCCGTCTGGGCCTGGGCGCGCAGGTTGTTGCCATAGTCGAAGACGACGGCGCCGGCGGCCTGGAACGCGAGCATCGCGCGGACGTGGTCGGCCATCGCCGACATCGACCGGCGGACGTACTCGTCGGGCTGGGTCCGGCGGAGGACCACCGCGTCCGCGAGCGCGATCTCGGACGGGACGTACCCGCCGAGCGCGTCATGCGCGGACGTCTGGTCGGTGACGACGTCGAACCGCTCGCCGGCACGGGCCCAGCCCGGCTCGATCTCTGCCGCGTTGCCCACGAGGGCGATCGACTCCGCCCGGCCCGCCGCGGCCGCGTCCCGTGCCCACGCGAGCGCCTCGGTGGGCTCGGTCGTCAGGCGGTCCACGTAGCCGATGTCGAGCCGCCGACGCGCCCGCGCCTCGTCGACCTCGATCGCGACGCAGACGCCGCCGTTCATCGTGACCGCGAGCGGCTGTGCGCCGCCCATCCCGCCGAGGCCCGCGGTCAGGACGACCCGTCCCGCGAGCGACCCGCCGAAGTGCCGGCGGGCGAGCTCCGCGAAGGTCTCGTACGTCCCCTGGAGGATCCCCTGGGTCCCGATGTAGATCCAGGACCCCGCGGTCATCTGGCCATACATCATCAGCCCCTGCCGCTCGAGCTCGCGGAAGATCTCCCAGGTCGCCCACCTCGCGACGAGGTTCGAGTTGGCGATCAGGACCCGGGGCGCCCATTCGTGGGTCCGGAACACCGCGACGGGCTTGCCGGACTGGACGAGCAGCGTCTCGTCATCGGCCAGGGCCCGAAGCTCGCGCACGATCGCATCGAACGCGTCCCAGCTCCGCGCGGCGCGGCCCGTGCCGCCGTAGACGACGAGCGCATCAGGATCCTCCGCGACCTCCGGATCAAGGTTGTTCATCAGCATCCGGAGGGCGGCTTCCTGCTGCCAGCCCCGGCAGGTCAGGGCCGTCCCGCGGGGCGCCCGGACGGGTCGCGGGCCGCTCGTCATCGACCGATCGTAGCGACCGCGTCGACGAACCGCGTCCTGTCCGCGCCGCTCATGGGGCGACGTGCGCGAGGAGGCGCTCGCCGAGCCGGCTCGGCCCGATCGAGGTGAGCGACAGCACCACCGATCCGTCCTTCACGCGGGCGTGGTACGTGTACACCCCGTTCGTGCACGAGCCGATGTAGACGGTCCGCCCGCCGATCTCGCTCTCGACGTGGCCCTGGACGCCGCCGGCCTGGCGACACGCGGCCACGTCGTACGTGTCGCGCCACGTCCGGAACCAGCTCTCCCCAACGGACGGGTCCCGCAGCCGGACGGCGTTGACGATGACGAACTCCTCCGGCGCGGCCTGCCCCGTGGGAGTCGCCAGCCCGGTCGCCATCGCCGCGGCATCGCGCGCGACCGCCGGGTCGCCGATCACGGTCGCGGTGGTCTCGGGATCGTACGTGAGGGTCATGCCGGCGTCGGTCGCCCGGATGAGCTCGAGCAGGGTCGGGTCGGCGCTGACCGCGAGGCCGGAAGCCGCGGCCCCGGACGGCGCGGTCGAGGGTGCGCCGATCGATGCGGACGGCGCACTTGGCGCGAGGCTGCTCGGCGGCACCGATGCCGGCGACGGGGTCAAGGCGCCGGGCGTCGGCCCGACGGAGCCGCACGCGGCCACGGCGGCGGCGGCGGCGAGCGCCAGGACCGGCGCGACGGCCGCCGCCCGGGAACGCGGCCTCAAGCCGGCAGACGCTCGGAGTCGTCGTTCGGTCGGGTGAAGGCCGACTCGTAGAACTGGAGCGGGTTGCCCTCGGGATCCCACAGGAAGCAGAACGATCCGTACGCGGTCCGGACGACCTCCTCGTGCCGGATGCCGGCCGCGTCGAGGCGGCGGATCGCGAGGTCCAGGTTGTCGACGATCAGCTCCGGGACCACGCCGCCCAGGCGGTAGTCCTTCGGTTCCTTCGACGCGGTCCCGCCGGAGATCAGTGACAGGCTCGTGCCCTGCGTCGCATCGAACCGGATGAACGAGCGGGTGCGGTACAGGAGCCGCAGGCCGATCACGTCGCGGTAGAACGCGAGCTCCGCCTCGGCGTCCTCGACGAAGATCAGCGCACCGCGGACCTTGCTGACATTGCCGAGCGCCTGGGTCATGGCCATCGGTCGGTCTCCCTCGGGTCGGCGTGCGCGTGACCCGAGGACGGTACCTCAGCCCAATTCGCGGCGCACGACCGGGAACCGGTCATCGTCGACGACGACGTCGAACCCGGCGTCGACCCAGAAGGCCGGGGTCGCCGCGCTGGTGGCGTCCGGGCGAGTGTCCAGCTCCGGGTACGCCTCGACCGCGGCGAAGCCACGCCCGGCGAGGTCGTCGCAGACGGCCCGGACGAGCGCGGTGGCGTGCCCGGCGCCGCGGGCGGCGGGGGTCGTCGCGATGCACGTGATCACGGCGGGCAGGGGCGCGTCGGGGAGCTGCGGGTAGAGGTCGCGCAGGCGCTGGGCGCGCGGGTAGGCCGACAGCGGACCGAACTGGGCGTATGCGGCCGACTCCTCGTCGACGAGCAGGACCTTCGCGTAGCTGCCGAAGACCGCCAACCCGCGGCCGAGCAGGGCGAGCTTGCGGGGCGCCTCGGCCCCGACCGTCGGTCGGGCGGCCGCTCGTGGGGCGAATGGGTTGACGACGGCCTCGTCATCCGCCTCCGCGAACGGGTTCACTGCCGACGCGCCTGATCGGCCGGCCGGCGCGAACGGATTGAACGCGGGCTCCGCCCGATCGCGCGCGAACGGGTTGTCCGCGACGGTCGTTCGCCGCGCCGGCTCCGGCGGTGCCGCCTCCAACCACGACAGCCGGGCCGCCTTCGATCCGCGGTCCGCGTCCTCCCAGTAGTCGCACGACCGGTGGTCGAAGCCGGGATCGGCACAGGGCGGGATCAGGCGGAAGCTCGGGTCATCGGTCACATCGACGATCCGAACCGTCATGACGTGGTCTCGGCGCCGTCGACGAGGTCGTCGAACTCCCCGTCGTGCACGAGCCGGGTCACCGCCGTGAGGTCCGGGCCGGGCTCCCGGTCGCCGTCCAGGGGCGGGACGACCGCGCGGATCCGGCGTTGCGCCTCCGCGACCCCGGCTCCCGGCTCGGGACCGCCGGTCGCCGCGGGTCCGGCCTCGTCCGCCAGGAGCCGTCGCCGGTGGTCGATCGCCTCCGCCCCGACCCGGAGCTCGATCGCGACGATCCGCTCGACGTGCTCGAGGACCGTTCGGGCGTGGCGCGCCGCGATCGGACCCATCGAGACATGGTCCTCCTGGTTCGCGCTGGTCGGGATCGAGTCGACGGACGCCGGATGGGCGAGGACCTTGTTCTCCGACGCCAGGGCGGCCGCGGTGTACTGGGCGATCATCAGTCCGGAGTCGAGCCCGCTCGCCGGGGCGAGGAAGGCCGGGAGCCCACCGCTCAGCCGCGCGTCGAGGAGCAGGGCGGTGCGTCGCTCGCTGATCGCGCCGAGCTCGGCGATCGCCAGCTTCGCGAAGTCGAGGGCGAGCGCGATCGGCTCGCCGTGGAAGTTGCCGCCGCTGATGACCCGGCCACCTCCCGTCGCGAGCGCGTCCTCGGCGACGACGCCGCCCTCCGGGAACACGAGCGGGTTGTCGGTCGCGCTGTTCATCTCGACGTCGAGGACCCTCCGGAGGTGGTCGAGCGCGTCGCGGACCGCCCCCTGGACCTGCGGCGCGCAGCGCAGCGAATACGGGTCCTGGACCTTGTGGCTCGTCGCCTTGTGGGCGGCCTGGAAGCCCGAGTCCCGGAGCAGGTGGCGGAGCTCCGCGGCCACCGCGATCTGACCGGGGTGGGGTCGGGCGAGCTGGTACGCGGCCGCGAACGCGACGTCCGTCCCGAGCAGGGCTTCCACGGACATCGCCGCGGCAACGCTCGCGGTCCGGGACAGTCGGTCGGCATCGGCAAGGAGCAGCGCCCCGATCCCCGACATCAGCTGTGTCCCGTTCAGGAGGGCGAGCCCTTCCTTCGCCCCCAGGACGAGCGGCTCCAGCCCGACCTCGCGCAGCGCCATGAGCGCCGGGACCTGCTGCCCGTTGAGCTCGACCTGGCCGCGGCCGATCAGCGGCAGCGCGAGATGGGCGAGCGGTGCGAGGTCCCCGGATGCGCCGACGGAACCCTGGCTCGGGACGACCGGGTGGACGCCGAGGGCGAGGAACGCGACCAGACGATCCACGAGGAGCGGGCGGCAGCCCGAGTGGCCCAGCGCGAGCGTGTTCGCCCGGAGCAGGAGCATCGCCCGGACGACCTCGCGCGGGAGCGGATCGCCGACGCCTGCGGCGTGGCTCATCAGGAGGTTCTCCTGGAGCCGCTCGGCATCGGCGGGCGCGATGAACCGGGTCGCGAGATCGCCGAACCCGGTGGTCACCCCGTAGACGATCTCGCCGCGGGCGACGAGACCGTCGATCAGGTCACGCAATTCCTGCATCCGGTCGCGCGCCGCGCCGTCCAGCGCCACGACTGCCCCGTGGCGGGCAACCGCCTCGACATCCGCGATCGAGAGGTTCGCCCCGGTCAGGACGATCGGGTCGGCGACGACGGGGCCCATCGGGTCGGTCACGATGCGGAGGATAGTCGGCTAGTCTTCGCCCGGTTCCACCCGCGCCGCCAGTTGCGGCCGTCCCGATCCGCCACCGAGGCCGCCGTGCTCGCATTCATCGACCAGATCGTCATCCCGTTCCTGAACACGCTGTACGGCGCGGTCGGGTACCTCGGAGTGATGATCGCGATGGCGATCGAGTCGGCGATGATCCCCCTCCCGTCCGAGCTGATCCTCCCGTATGCGGGCTTCCTCGTCTCCGATCCGACCCAGCTCGAGCCGCTGACGAAGAGCCCGTGGTCGTTCTGGATCGTCGTGATCGTGGCCACGATCGGGAACACGATCGGGTCGCTGATCGCGTACGCGATCGGCGCGTGGGGCGGACGGCCGTTCCTCGAACGCCACGGGAAGTACCTGTTGATCCGGCAGCACGAGATCGAGCTCGCTGATCGCTTCTTCGAGAAGTACGGAGCGGCGACGGTGTTCTTCAGCCGCCTGCTGCCGATTGTCCGGACGTTCATCTCGTTCCCGGCCGGGGTCGTCCGGATGCCGATCCGGACGTTCATCGTCTACTCGACGGCCGGGGCGTTCCTGTGGTCGATCCTTCTCGTCTACGCGGGCACCGTCCTCGGAGCCAACTGGGAGGCGATCCGCCACGCGCTCCAGCCATTCGACCTGCTGATCGCCTTCGCCGTCGGGGCGCTCGTGATCCTGTTCGTCTGGTGGCGGATCGGGCGGCCCGGCTGGCGGCGCGGCCCGAGCGAGACCGGCGACCCGAGCTGACCCGGGCCGGTCAGGGCGCGGGCGGCGAGAACTCGAGGTACCCGCTGACCACGACGAAGCCCATCAATTCGTAGAGCGGCCGGCCCATCTCGCTGCTCTGGAGGATGGCGATCCGGCTGTCCCACGCCGCGCGGCCGGCCTCGATCGCGGCCCACGTGACCGCCCGCCCCAGCCCCCGCCGGCGAGCCCGCTCGATCGTCCCGACGGCGTAGATCCCGAGCGTCGCAGCGGATCGCACGGCGGCCGCCGCGGAGACCGGCACGCCGTCCAGGAATCCGACGGCCAGCCGGACCGAGGGGTCGCCCCCGAACGCGGGGCCGAACAGCCGCCGGAACCGCTCGCCGCCCTCGAGGGCCGTGTGCCAGGCGTCGAGGAGCTCGGCGCCGCCGGTCTGCACCTCGACGCCCGCGATCGGCGGATCGGGCGCGCGACCGGTCGGGATCGGCTCCAGGACCATGACCGGCGTCGGCGACCCATCGGTGGTCAGGCCAAGGGATTCGGCGGCTCCGCGCAGGCGCGGGTCGAGGTCGTCCCGCACCTGGACCGACACCTGCACCTCCCGGCTCCGTGCCCACTCGACCGCCATCTCGACGTCCGGCGGAACCGCCGCGGGGTCGAGCACGAGCACCGGGTTGAAGAACGCACTGTCGTTGCCCGAGACGATCGCGTGGACCGCGCCGAACCGGGCCGATCCGCCGCGCGGATGGCCGAAGCGTTCCGCCACCAGGGCGAACGCGACCACGAGGTTCTCGTCCGCGAGCCGGCGCTGCTCGGCGACGTCCATCGACTCTCCCGTGTCCGTCATGCGCTCGCCCGGGCGCGCTCGTCAGGCGCCCGGCCGGACGTGAACGCCCGGTACAGCAACAGGTCGTAGAGGATCTTCACGCCGCCCGCGATGTAGAACGGCGCGGCCGCCAGACCCGCGTTGGACACGAGCTGGACGGAGATCACCGGCGAGATCGCGGCCCCCGTGGTCCGGGCGATCCCGGTGACGCCCGCCGCCGCCGCGCGCTCGTCGGGCTCGACGACCGAGATCACGTAGGACTGCCGGGTCGGGACGTCCATCTGGCTGAGGCTGTAGCGGGCGAGGAGGACGAGAACGGCCAGCGGCAGCGTCGGCATCAGCGGCACGAGGATCAGCAGGACGTTCGACGGGAGATGGGTGAAGACCATCGTCCGGACAAGCCCGATCCGGGCCGCGATCCGCGACGCCGACAGGGACGACACGGCGGCGAGCAGGTTCGCGGCGAAGAAGATCGCGCCGAGGATCGCCGGCTCGACGCCGTACGTGACGTGGAACCAGTACGCCATGATGCTCTGGGGGATGAACCCGCCGCCGAACGCGTCGAGCGCGAACAGGGCCGAGAGACGGGCGATGATCCCCCGCGACTTCCGCGCCAGCCCGAGGGTGCGCGACACCCCGTCGTCGGCCGACACCGGTGCCTCCACGGCCGGCCCGACCCGCCAGAACAGGACGGCCATCACCAACCCGATTGCCCCATAGGCGATGACCACGGCGCGGTACGCGTCGGCCGGCGCCAGACCCGCCGCGAGGAGGGCCTGGCTGACGAGGCCAGCGGCGAGCGCCCCGAGAGCGGTCGCCACGTAGCCCGCGAGGTTGTACCAGGCGAATGTCGGCGTGCGGCGGACGTCGGGTGTCGTCTGGCTCAGGGCCGCCTGCTCGACGGCGAGGAACGGCCCGACCTCGTTGCCGGTCGGGCTGATCACCCCGATCGTCCCCGCGATGATCAGGATGGCCACGGCATCGGTCGACGCGAAGACCACCCCCGCGATGATCATCAGCAGGGACCCGGCGATCAGCACGCGCCGGCGCCCGAGCCGATCGGCGCGAGTCGTCAGCCACAGGGAGATCACCGTGTCGCCGAGCAGCGTCAGGGTCAGGATCAGCCCGATCGGCCCGGGCCCGAGGCCCTGGGCGGCGAGGTACAGCACGAGGACGACGGCGAGGAAGCCGTAGGCGAACATCCGCAGGACGCGGGTCGTGAAGAGGAGCCGCCCGTTCCGGTCGAGGCCCCGGAGGCTCGCGATCAGGCTCGCGTCGATCGGCGCCGCCGGCGGCCGATCCGGCGCCGGATCGGGTCGGGGGACGGCGGGCGGGGAGGTCACCGGCGAAGTCTACGTGCGAGAATGCCCCCGCACGGACCCGTCAGCGAGGCTGCCTCCCGCGATGCCGGACGAGACGAAGACGACCCACGTCCCCAGCCCCGACGAGCTCGCGCATACCGCCGGCGAGCTGCACCATCCGGGCGACCTCGCGGACGAGGCCCACGGGCCGGACGATCACGGCGAGACGCATGGGCACGACGACCACGCGCACGCCGGCGAGGCGCTCGGCCCGGTCGACGTCTTTGCGTGGGGGGCGTTCGTCCTCGGCATCGCGGCGGCCCTGCTGATCGTCCTGTGCCTCGTCGTGTCCCTGTCGCTGGTCGCGAGCTCCGGCGCCGCCTGACTCCGGCGCCGCCTGCCTCCGGCGCCAGCTAGAACAGCCCGACCACGTTCCCATCGGCGTCGATGTCGATGTTCTCGCCGCCCGGCTTCGATGGCAGGCCCGGCATCGTCCGCATCTCGCCCACGAGCGGCGTGATGAACCCGGCCCCGGCAGACAGCCGGATGTCCCGGATCGGGACGGTGAAGCCGCTCGGGCGACCCTTCAGGTTCGCGTCGTGGCTGAGCGAGTACTGGGTCTTCGCCATGCAGACCGGGAGATGGCCCATCCCCAGGTCTTCGTACAGCTTGAGCGCCTTCCTCGCGACCGGTGTCAGCTCGATCCCGTCCGCGCCGTAGACCCGGGTCGCGATCGTGAGGATCTTCTCGCCGAGCGGCGCGTCGTCCGGGTAGAGCAGCCGGAAGTCGGCCTCGCCGCTCGCTGCCGCGTCCCACACGGCCCGGGCCAGGTCGGCGGCACCGTTCCCACCATCGACGAAGTGCGTCGCGACGACCGCGGCGCGGGCGCCCGCGGCCAGGGCGACCTCCCGGATCGCCTCGACCTCCGCGGGCGTGTCGGTCGGGAACGAGTTGATCGCGACGACGGCCGGGACGCCGAACATCCGGACGTTCTCGACCTGCTTGGCCAGGTTCGCGGCGCCGGCCCGGACCGCCTCGACGTTCTCCTCGGTCAGGGCCGGGTCGAGCGGCTTGCCGGCCACGATCTTCCCGACGCCGCCGTGCATCTTCAGGGCGCGGACCGTCGCCACGACGACCGCAGCGTCCGGGGCGAGGCCGGACGCGCGGCACTTGATGTCGAAGAACTTCTCGGCACCCATGTCGGCCCCGAACCCGGCCTCCGTGCACACGATCTCGGTCGTTGCGAGGGCCAGGCGGTCCGCGATGATCGAGTTGTTGCCGTGGGCGATGTTCGCGAACGGCCCGCAGTGGACGAACGCCGGTCCACCCTCGAGGGTCTGGAGCAGGTTCGGCTTGATCGCGTCCGTCAGGAGCGCGGTCATCGCACCGGCGACCTTCAGGTCCTCCGCCGTCACCGCGGACCCGTCGCGGCGGGTCGCCAGGACCATCCGGCCCAGCCGCGCCCGCAGGTCCTGGATGTCGTGCGCGAGCGCAAGGACGGCCATGACCTCGGACGCGACGGTGATGACGAACTCGGTCTCGCGGGGGATGCCGTTCTCGCGGCCGCCGAGCCCGATGATCACCTTCCGGAGCGCGCGGTCGCTGATGTCGACGACCCGCGGCCAGAGGACCCCGAAGGGATCGATCCCGAGCGCGTTCCCGTGGTGGAGGTGGTTGTCGAGGAACGCTCCGCCGAGGTTGTGGGCCGCGCCGATCGCGTGCACGTCGCCGGTCAGGTGGAGGTTGAAGTCGGCCATCGGGATGACCTGGCTGTACCCGCCGCCCGCGGCGCCGCCCTTGATCCCGAAGACGGGCCCGAGCGACGGCTGACGGATGCAGACCGCTGCCCGCCTGCCGATCCGGTTCAGGCCCTGGGCGAGGCCGACCGTCGTGGTCGACTTGCCCTCGCCGAGGGGCGTCGGGCTGATCGCCGTGACGACGACGTACTTGCCGCGCGGGTTCACCGCCTCGAGCCGCTCGATCCCGGCGAGGGTCACCTTCGCCTTCGTGTGGCCGTACGGCTCGATCTCGTCGTCGTGCAGGCCCAGGTCGTGGGCGACGTCCATGATCGGGCGGGGCGTGACCGAGCGCGCGATCTCCAGGTCGGACGGAAAGCTCATCGAGGTCCTCTTGAGGCAATCGGTGCGGTCGAAACGGTCGCAGGCGCGACCTCCACGGTCCGGCGTGGCGCACGGGGCGGGACGGCCGACGCCGGAAGACCGCCGGGCGCATCCTCCTGGCCCTTCGCCGCGCGAACGAGGTGGGCGAGGAGGAGGGCGTTCGTCAGCGGGCCGACGCCTCCCGGGACCGGGGTGATCGCCGACGCGACGCGTCGGGCCGATTCGAAGTCCACGTCACCGACGAGCGCGCCATCGACCACGTTGATCCCGACGTCGACGACCACGACGCCGCGGCGGAGCATGTCGCCCCGGATCAGGCCGGGGTGGCCGACCGCCACGACGAGGATCTCCGCGTCCTTGACGTGCTTCGCGAGGTCGCGGGTTCGCGAGTGGCAGACCGTGACCGTCGCGTTCTCGCGGACCAGCAGGAACGCCGCCGGCATGCCGACGACCGCAGAACGGCCGACCACGACGGCCCGCTTGCCCTCGATCTCGATGCCGGACCGACGGAGGATCTCGACGGCGGCATGGGCCGTCGCGGGCAGGAATCCGTCGTAGCCGAGACGGAGCAGGCCCGCGTTCAGCGGGTGGATCCCGTCGATGTCCCGGGCCGGGTCGATCGCGTCGATGACCGACCGGAGCCGGATGGTCGGCGGCAGCGGCATCTGCACGATGATCCCGTTGATCGTCGGATCCGCGTTCAGCGCCTCGATCGCGTCGACGAGGCTCGCCTCGGACGCCTCGCCGTCAACCTCCACGAGCCGGCCCTCGATCCCGACCTTCTCGCAGCTCCGGAGGATCTGCTGGAGGTACACCATCGACGGGGCGTCGCGGCCGCAGATGACGACCGCGAGGCCCGGCGCGCGGCCGTGTCGCTCGCGGTACGCGGCGACGTCCTCGCTGACCGCCCCCCGGATCTCGGTCGCGATCGGTCCTCCCTGGAGAAGGCGGGCGCCCCCGCGTGGCACGAGGTCAGGCCCTCATTCGCGGATCGGCTCCCGCGTCTCGCCGCTCCGGACCGTCGCGTGCGCGACCGCGGCGATCTCCTCGATGTCGTCGAGGAGGCGCATGACGTGCGCGGTCGTCTCGCCGGCCCACGCCTCGTCACCGACCGACGGCAGGTTGACCAGCACGTTGGCCGCGGCACCACGGGCGGCGGCCTCCGCCAGGAGGGCGGCGACTTCCAGGTCGCTCGAGGCGTTGACGTTGCTGCGGCCGACGAGCGACTCCGCCGCGGCGACGAGCTCGAGGCAGGCCTCGACGGTCACGAACGGCACCTCGGCCGCGCGACGCGCCGCCGCCCGCATCGCGGACTGACGCTCCGCCTGCTCGGCGGGCGTGTCCTTCGGGAGCTTCATCGCGGCGGAGAACACCGCGTATGCCTCGGCGTCGTCGTCCGCGAGGTCCAGCAGCCGGGCCGCCAGTCGCTTCCCGGTCTCGGCGGATTGGGCGTGGAGAGCGGCGTGGTCGGCGTACCTGGGCCGTCCCTCCGACAGGGCCGCGACCATCGCGACCAGCGCCGCTCCGAGGGAGGCGGCCACAGCCGATGCACTGCCGCCGCCCGGGACCGGGGCAGACGAAGCGAGCTCGTCGACGAACGCCCCGACCGTCAGGTCGCGGAACGACGATCGCGGCGGGTTGTCGGGCATGGCCCGATTGTAGGTGGCGCCGACCCCCGCGACGATGCGCGGAGGTCGGCGTCGATGTCACCGGTCGGGACAGATGCGGTACCGGCGCACCCGTCCCGCAGGCGCCGTGGCGCGACAGCTCCCCTCAGGCGGCGCGCCGGTCGTTGTCCAGGGCGGTGATCGTCCAGCGGCGCGAGCGGTGCTGATACGTCAGGGAGAGGCGCGCTCGCGGCGTCTCCACCTCGAACATCGTTCGCGGCCCGGTGATGACCGGGAACGCGGCCGCTTCCTCGCGGACGGCGGCGAGGCGGGTGACGGTCAGATGCTCGTCCCCCCAGGTGATCTCTCGTGGGCTTCCGTCGAACCAGCCCGTCCGGACGTGGACCTCCACTGGCTCGACTCGGATCATTGCCATTCCAGGCTCCTTTGCGGCGAGCCGACGCCGGAGCGTCGACCGTTGGATCGCGTTGGCTCGCGTCCGTCGTCGGGGCACATCGGCGACTGGAACGTCTGTTCGGTTCTGACGTCATCGTGCATCGAACAGGTGTTCGATGTCAAGAGCCGTCGAGGCGATCCTCTGCGTCCGGCGTGACATCTAGGCTGTCACGGTCGTCCGGGTCCGGGTCGGTGTTCGAAGCGGCCTCGCCCTCGCCCGACACGTCCATCGCTCGCGGGTCGACCGGCGTCATCGGGTCGCGCTCGAACGGCGTGGGCAGCCGCGAGCCGACCAGCCGTGCCCGCGTGATCGCCCGCTCGCCGTAGCGGTGCCGCACGGCGTCCGCCGCCTCGACGACCTTCCGTCGGCGCGGGTCGTCGGCGTCGAACAGGGCGAGCTGATCCCGCTCGCCGAGGCCGCTCGCGGTCACGCCGAGGAGCCGGATCCGGACGCCCCGGACCTCCGGCCGGGCGAGCTCGACGGCCGTGCGGAAGATCGGCTCGGTGAGATCCGTGGCCTCCGCGAGCGTTCGTTGCCGGGTGATCGTCCGGAACGTCGTGTCGCGGATCTTGACTGTGATCGTCGAGGCCTTGACGCCACTGTCCCGCAACCGGCCGGCCACGCCCTCGCTCATCGCGAGCAGGGTTCGCTCGATCTGGTCCCGGTCGGAGGTGTCCACGTCGAACGTGTGCTCGTGGCCGATCGACTTGGCCGCGTCGCGATCGCCGACCGGGTCCGCGTCGATGCCCCGTGCCCGCGCCCCCAGCGCCGCGCCCATCTTTCCGAACCGTCGGATCAGGAGATCGTCCGGCAGCGCCGCCAGGTCCCCGATCGTTCGGACGCCGTACTCGCGGAGCACCGCGGCCGATTTCGCGCCGACGCCCCACAGCCGGCTGATCTCGAGCGGCGCGAGGAACTCCGCTTCCGTACCCGGCGGCACGACGACGAGGCCGTCCGGCTTCCGGAGATCCGAGGCGATCTTGGCGACCAGCTTCGTCGTCGCGACCCCGACCGAGATCGTCAAGTCGATCTGGCTGCGGACCTCGTCCTTGATCCGCCGGCCGATCCGCTCGCCGTCGCCGAACATCCGCTGCGACCCCGTCACGTCGAGGAACGCCTCGTCGATCGAGATCGGCTCGACCTGTGGGGTGAACCGGCGCAGGACGGCCATGACGTCCCGGCTGACCGCCTGGTACTTGGCGCCGTCGACCGGCAGGAAGATCCCGTGCGGGCAGAGGGCTCCGGCTGTCCGGAGCGGCATCGCGGACTTGACGCCGAACGTGCGGGCCTCGTAGCTCGCGGTGCTGACCACGCCCCGGTCGTTCGGCCCGCCGCCGCCGACGATCACCGGCTTGCCGCGGAGCTCCGGCCGGTCCCGCTGCTCGACGGCCGCGAAGAATGCGTCGAGGTCGACGTGGAGGATGGTCCGGACCGGCTCCTGGCTCACGCGCGAATCATCGCGCCGCCGTCATCCGCTCGTGCGGGACTAGCCGTTTCTGTCAGATGACCGCCGGGTGGCCGCTCGTCACGGTCGAACCGTCGATCGTCCGGTCTGGCCGCCCAGAATCAGCCCTCGGCAGCTACCAGAGCGGCGCCGACACACCCGTTCGGGCCCGAGTTGGTGACGAATGACCGCCCGGAGAGCGGATGACAGAAACCGCGGCGCCGCGGGGGGCGGCCAGCGGCGGCCGAAGCCGCGCCTACCCCTTCGGCTCGACGACGATCGTGACCTCGGGCGCGACACCCGAGAAGACCTTGATCGCGACCTTGTAGGTCCCGAGCGACTTGAGCGGCTCCTCGAGGTCGATCTTGTGGCGGTCGATCTCGATCCCGCGACGGGCGAGGGCGTCGGCGATGTCCTTCGAGGTGATCGAGCCGTAGAGCTTGCCGCCCTCGCCGACCTTGACGCCCATCGTGAGGGTGGTCGAGGCGATCCGGGTGGCCGCGATCTCGGCCTCCTCGCGCTCGCGCTTGCGCTTGTCCTCGCGGCTGGCGATGTCGTGCTGCCAGGCGCGGTAGGCGCCGCCGGCGGCCGGGACGGCCACGCCCTGCGGGATGAGGAAGTTCGTGGCATAGCCGTCGGCCACTTGCTTCATCTCGCCGCTCTTGCCGAGCTTGGCGACGTCCTGGGTCAGGATGACCTTCACGCGATCGGTTCCTCTCTGTTGATCCACCCGCGCACCCGCGGTGCGACGCCCGACTGATCGAAGGCGGCACCGGCCTGGCCGACGAGCTGCGGAATGCGGCGGATCGTCTTGCGAACCGGTCCCGGCGTCAATCGCCGGATCCGGGCCATGTCCTGTTCGAATGCCGTGCGCTCGATCCCGAGCTCGGCAAGCTTCTCGTGGAGCAGCTCCTCCGGGACTCCATCCAGGAACAGGTCGACGGCGAGCATCACCACGACCAGGTCGTCGAGCGCGCCGAGGATCGGGATGTCGTCCGGGATGATGTCCCGACCGACGAGCAGATAGCCGGCGGCGCCTGCGAGGAGGGCCTTTCGTGCGGCCGGCGTTCGGTCGTCGACGACGAGCGCGAGCATCAGGCGCGCGTACTGGGGCGCCCGGCTGGCCAGCGGCATGAACGCCATCAGGCCGATCGCCCGGTTGAGCGCCTGCGACGCGCGACCCTTCTGCTTGCGAGTCTTCGGCGGCTGCGCCATTCCGCTCCCTTTCCCGATCCGACACCGTCCACGCACGTGCGCGATCGGCCGGGGGCCGAGAGTCTACCAGCCTCCGCCCCGCGGACCCGGCAGGCTCTCCAGGACTGCTCCTTGACATCGAACGTCCGTTCGGTATCATGCCCGCAGGACAAGGAGGCGCCGGTGACCAAGCACGATGCGGACCGGAAGGTCAGGATCCTGGACTACATCGCAGCGACGCTGCGCGCACGGGGCTATCCGCCGTCGGTCCGGGAGATCGCGAAGGCCGTCGGCCTCGCATCCACGTCCGCCGTCCACCACCATCTCCTGATCCTCGAGCGGGACGGCTACCTCGAGCGCGGCGCTGCCCAGTCGCGCGCCATCCGCCTCACGCCATACGCGGCGATCCGGCTCGGACTCGCGGCCGAGCTGGTCCCCCAGGCGGTCACGATGGAGGCGCATGTCCTCCCCGTCGTCGGCGAGATCGCCGCCGGCGGACCGATCGAGGCCTACCAGGACGCGTCGGAGACGATCGGCATCCCGGACATGCTCGCGCCCTCGGGTGACGCATACGTCCTCAAGGTCCGCGGCGACTCGATGATCGAGGCCCACATCGCGGACGGGGACTTCGTCCTCATCCGGCCACAGTCCACCGCCCGGAACGGCGACATCGTCGTGGCCCAGGTGGAGGAGAACGCGGTCACCCTGAAGCGGTTCTTCAAGGAGAAGGACAAGATCCGGCTCCAGCCGGCGAACCCGGCCTACCCGGCCATGTTCTACGACGATGTCCGCATCCAGGGCAAGCTGATCGGCGTGATTCGGCGGCTCGACTAGCGGCTGCCGCGACGAACGCCGTCCGGCTCGCATCCGTCCACAGAGTTTCCACATCGGGCTAACCGGCGGCCCGGATTCGGTGGACGAACTTCGGGGACAACTCCCTACCGGGCACAGGCATGTGGCCGTGACACTGAAGGTGACACGACCTGCTGCGATGTTCCGAGGTGCCCGTGATCGATCGACTGCCGCCCCAGAGCCTCGAGGCTGAGCAATCCGTGCTCGGCGCGATCCTCATCGACCGTGACGCGGTCGTCGAGGTGGCCGAGTTCCTCCGGCCCGCGGACTTCTACCGGCAGGCGAACGGGAAGATCTTCGAGGCCGTCCTCGAGCTGTTCGAGCGACGCGAGCCGATCGACATCGTCACCGTGTCGGAGGCGCTCGAACGGTCGGACGACCTCGAGAACGTCGGTGGGCGGGCCTACCTCTCGAGCCTGTCGAACTCCACGCCGACGGCTGTCCACGCCGTCCAGTACGCGCGCATCGTCGAGCGCAAGGCGGTCCTCCGGAACCTGATCGGCGCCGCGGGGCGGATTGCCGGCATCGGCTACGAGGACCCAGCCGAGATCCAGGAGGCGATCGACCGGGCCGAGGCGGAGCTGTTCGCGGTCAGCCAGAAGCGCATGGACGTCGGCTTCTCGAAGCTGGACTCGCTCCTCCACCAGGCGTACGACCGCCTCGACTACCTCCACGCCCACCGTGGCGAGATCAGCGGGATCCGGACCGGCTTCACGGACCTCGACGCGCTGACGACCGGGCTCCAGAAGAGCGACCTCGTGATCGTCGCGGCCCGGCCGAGCGTCGGCAAGACGAGCTTCGCGCTGAACATCGCGGAGCACGCCGCCGTTCGCGACAAGCGGAGCGTCGGCATCTTCAGCCTGGAGATGAGCAAGGAGCAGCTCGTCCTCCGACTCCTCTCGAGCGTGTCGAACATCGACAGCCAGCGGCTCCGGACCGGCTTCCTCGAGGAGCTGGACTTCGCCCGGATCGCGCCGGCGATGAACGCGCTGTCCGAGGCGCCGATGTACATCGACGACACGCCGAACATCAGCACGATGGAGCTGCGGACGAAGGCCCGCCGCCTCCAGGCGGAGGCCGGCCTGGACCTCGTGATCGTCGACTACCTCCAGCTGATGCAGGCGCAGACCACGACCCGCGATGCGAACCGCGTCCAGGAGGTGTCGGAGATCTCGCGCGGGCTGAAGGCGCTCGCCCGCGAGCTGAGCGTCCCGGTCATCGCCCTGAGCCAGCTCAGCCGGCAGCCGGAGATGCGGGAGTCGAAGGAGCCACGGCTGTCGGACCTGCGCGAGTCGGGCGCGATCGAGCAGGACGCCGACCTCGTCTGCTTCCTGTGGCGCGAGAAGGAGCGCGGCTCGGAGGACCAGGATCAGGAGGGCGAGGTGATCAACCTCAAGCTCGCCAAGCACCGCAACGGCCCCACGGGCGAGGTCCAGCTCTGGTTCAAGAAGCGCCAGACCCGATTCGTCTCGTACGCCGGCGAGAGGTTCGCCGAAGCCGGCTAACCAGCGCGACTGCGTTCGTCGCGCCTGGGCGTCAAGGGCAAGGCGCGGAGGAGGACCATAAGCAAGCGCACTTCAGGTGCGTGAGCGCGGACCGCAGCCGGCAACGCCGCCATCGGCGTCCAGGCGCGACAGCCGTCAGTCCCGCCGCCGAGCATCAGCCCTCGTATTCGAAGCCGATCTTCAGCTCGACGCGATACTCGACGATCTCGCCGTCGCGGACCTCGGCGGTCGACTTCACGACCTCGACCGTCTGGATGTTGCGGACCGTCTTCGCGGCGGTCTCAACCGCCCGGCGGGCGGCGTCGCTCCAGGAGTTCGGGCTCCGGCCAACCATCTCGCGGATGATGATGACGCCCATGTGGTCGGTCTCCTCTGCGCGGGGTGGGAGGCGCGGGCGGTCCCGCGGAGCCGTTCGAGTCTAGTCCCGGAATCGACGAGGCCGGCCCGTCGGGCCGGCCTGCGTGACGGCGATGGTGGCGACGTCGTGACGGGGACGCCGCGCGATCGGGCCGCTAGACGTGCGCGCTCTCGGTGATCGTCCCGGCCCGCACCTTGTCGAAGCAGGTGCTGCAGTAGACGGGTCGGTCATTGCGTGGAGCGAACGGGACGACCGCCTGCCCACCGCAGTTGCCGCAGATCGCGGCATGGAACTCCCGAGGCCCTCCGACCGTTCGGGCTCGCTTGGCAACCGCCCTGCAGGACGGGCATCGCTGCGGGTCGTTCAACAGACCCTTGCTCGAGAAGAACGTCTGTTCCCCACTGGAGAAGACGAACTCGCCTGCGCAGTCCCTGCAGGTGAGGGTTCGGTCCTGGAACACGCTTTCCCGGTCCTCCTGGTGACGGTCCAATCGCCCCGGTCGACGTCGCGGCCCCCCGCGCCCAGACCGGCCGATCCTCGGCGCCGACAGGAGGGCTGGCACCGAGGGTCGAACCGGGTACGGACCCGGAACTCATGTGGCGGAGAATAGACGCGCCGTCAAGCGGCTTTCGAAGGTGAACATCGTGCGGAAATGCCCCTCCGCCGACGAGATTCGACGCAAACACCCAGATGCGGTCCCTGACGCCCGCACAGGAGCCCACGACGGGGTGCGCGGACGCACCGGCACATGCCCTGCGATTCGGGAACCGACGGGCCGATCGCGGCGTCGGGGCGCCATGCCTGACCTGCCGATCCCCCTGCCCATCAGCCGCAGTGGCCTCGCCCTCGTGGCCCTCCTCCTGACCGTCGCCGGCTGCAGCTCGGCGGCGACACCGTCCACCCCCGGTCCCGCGGCCTCGGCCGCCCCGTCGAGCGCCCCGACGGCAAGCCCCGCTCCCACGGTCGGCGCGATCGATCACAAGACCGGCGCCACCGACGTGGTCCTCCGGCTCGAGGAGGGCGGCGGCTTCGTCCCGATCGACTTCCTCGCGAGCCAGGCACCGACCTTCACCCTGTACGGCAACGGCGTCGTCGTGTTCCAGCCGAGGGTCGAGACCTTCCCGGGGCCGGATGCCTCGGGCATCGTCCACGGTGTCCCGTGGCGGACGGCGAAGATGGACGAGGGCCAGATCCAGGACCTGCTCGACTTCGCCCTCGGCCAGGGTGGCCTCGGCACCGCGCGCGATGCCTACATCGACGGCGGGATCGCCGACGCGGGCAACACGATCTTCACGATCGACGCCGGCGGGGTCGACCGGACCGTCGTCGTCAACGCGCTCGCCGAAGGTGGCGGACAGGGCCCGGACGCGGCGGCTCGAGCCGCGTTCTGGCAGGTGGCCGAGCGTCTCCGTGACTTCGACCATGGCGGCTCGATCCCGACCGACACCTACCAGTCCGACCGCTACCGCGGCGTCCTGATGGAGCGCGAGGCGCAGCCTGGGGCCACCGGCATCGCCTGGCCGTGGACGACGATCAAGCCGGCCGAGTTCAATGAACAACCGCTGCCCGACGGCGGCACGAGCCTCCCGCGCCGGACCCTGTCGACCGCGGAGGTCGGTGCCCTCGGTGTCCAGGATGCGGTCGGCGGCCTCCAGAACGTCGTGCTCGCCGGCCCGAACGGGAAGACCTACACCCTGGTCGTCCGGCCGCTCCTCGCCGACGAGCCCGCGTAGCCCGAGCGAAACCGCCACGGGGCGACCAGATAAGCCACCGGTGAGGGCCGGTCGGCACCATGCCGCGCATGGCCAACCGTCGACCGCTTCGCGTCGTTGACAGCCGCCGAGCGGCGTCCGTATCGTTCGCGCCGCCCGATCCGGTCACGCTCGGTCCACGAGGGAGGACGTCCACGCGTGCGCCGATCGCCATCGGTGCGGGGCGCGCGCCAAGCGCGGTGCCCAACCGCGTGCGCGTCGAGCGAGGGGTCGGCGTGAGCTATCCGATCCAGCCCGGGAAGGTCCAGGCACCCGCGCTCCGGGACGAGACCCTGGCCCGGACGCGCCTGCTCGACTGGCTCGAGATCAAGATCCACAGCCGCGTGATCTTCGTGATCGCCGACGCCGGCTACGGCAAGACCACGCTCCTCGCGGACTTCTCCCGGCGGACGCGGCTGCGAACGATCTGGTATCGGCTCGACGAGGACGACCGCGACTGGGTCGGGTTCCTGTCCCACCTCGTCGCTGCGGGTCGCGAGCACGATCCGGACTTCGCTCCGCGGACGGTTGCGACCCTTCGATCACTGGAGCCCGGCGGGCCGACCCGCGACGACGCGATCGAGACGTTCCTCTCGGAGCTGCCGACGATCGCGCCCGAGGGCGCAGCGCTGATCTTCGACGACTTCCACATGGCGGACGAGGTCGGCGACATCCGGCAGATCGCCCGCGAGATCGTCGCCCGGGCGCCGGACCGCTTGTCGATCGTGTTCGCCAGCCGCCGCCAGCCGCCGATCCCCGTGACGAAGCTCCGGGCGCTCGGTGAACTGGCCGAGCTCGGGATCGCCGACCTCCGGTTCTCCGACAGCGAGCTCGAGCAGCTGTTCCGGGAGACCTACGGCAGGCCGCTCGAACCCGACGTGCTCAGCGAGCTCGCCGCACGGACGGAGGGCTGGGCCGCGTCGCTCACCCTCGTCCAGGCGGCACTGCGCGAACGTTCGCCGTCCGAAACGCGGTCGTTCGTGCGAGGTCTGTCGGGCGCTCGGGATGAGCTCCACGACTATCTCGCCGAGGAAGTCGTCGGCGACCTGCCGGAGATCCACCAGCAGTTCCTGATGCGGACCTCGGTCCTCCAGGTCGTGACGCCCGAGCTGGCGCAGGTCGCGACCGGGTTGTCGGCAGTCGAGGTCCAGTCGCTCATGCTCGAGTCCGAGCGGTTGGGCCTCCTCGGCCGGCGGCCGAACCGGCGCTCGACGGCCCAGCGCTATCACCCGCTGGTGCGCGAGTTCCTCGAGGAGCGGCTCCGCCGCGAGATCGGCTCCGCCGGCGTCGACGAGCTCCACGTCGCGGTCGCCCGATGGGCCGAAGCTTCCGACTGGCGAACCGCCGCCCACCACTTCGCATCGGCCAGACGCTGGCCGGACCTCCAACGGGTACTGGACACCCACGTCGAAACGATCGTCGCCTCAGGCGCATTCGTTGCCGCTGCTGTTTACGTCGATCTGCTTGACAAGTCCTCAGCCTCAGGATCCGTGGAGGTCGTCCGCTCTCGGGCGGCGAGTGTTACGGGCGACCTCGAAGTGATGCTTATCCATGCAGATCGTGCGGCCGAATTGGATCCGGGATCAGACGCGGTGACCATCAACTTGATCGCCTCGAACTACGTCGGTGGCGATATCAGACGGTCGGTCGAACTGGCTGAGCGCCTTTCAGTCGAGGGCAAGACCGCTCTCGCTCGTCAGCTTGGCGAAGGCACCCGCATGAATGTCTCCGGCTCCTTGGACGGAAACCTACAAGACATTGCCGACTATCTGGAGCGACTTGCTGAGCGTAATCTCGCGGATGGACACCGCCATTACGAAGGCGTCAGTTTGCTGAACCTGTCCTTGACTTTGAAGGCTATGGGCGAAGTAGATCGCGCACGGGACGCGGCGTCTCAGTCCGTCGACGCGCTAGTAGCTAGTTCGTCAGGAATGGAACTAGCCTCGGCCAGATTTGCTTACGCGTGGGCGATCGCGTGGAAAGGCGATTTGGCTCAGGCTCGACAACTCTTCCTCGAGCAAGCACCCCTGCTCAAACATGCGATGCAGGCGGAGCTCCAACTCGAAATTGCCGACCTTGAAACGGAGCTCGGCGACTCACAGGTCGCCGCCAGAGCCATGAGGTCTCTCGATTCAGAGGATCCGCCCCAATCAATCCAGGACATGGCCGCCTCTGCGAGGGCTCTCCTGCTGGTTCGCAATGGACAATCCCGCGACGCTCTTGCGCTGCTCGATTCGCTTCAGTCACCGACGCCAGCTCCGGAACCTGGCAGGCTCAGCCGTCTCAAGGCAATCCACGCCTATGCCGCCCTAATGGCAGGCCGGACTGATGCTGCGGACCTCGCTATGGACGCGGAACGGTTCGGGGAGCGCCAAGGCGCCGGCCGGCACCAACAGATGGCTTCCATCGTGCTTGCCGCCAGCGAGGAGCGACTTAGCGCTGAGATCGCTTCCATGCCTGCGAGCAGAGTCCCAGTTCTTTCCGTGATGACGGAGCTTCTTACCTCTCAGCTCCACCGTCTCGACAGTCATGCGCTGGATGTCTTGATCGAAGAAGCGTCGTTGCGGTCCGACAGATGGCTGCCAAGTCTGCGGGCTGCCACGGCCAATTCGTCAAACCCCGGCAGGCTTGCTGCCGCTCGTGTGTTGGATGTCGTGGGCGAGGCGGAGGACGTCGCACGGCTTCGACGGGTAGCCAAGGAGCCACGCCGCTCCACGAGGGATCGGACCCTGGGACGAGGCCTCGCACGGCGCCTAGCTTCCAAGGCACTTGTCCTCGACCTAGGACGAGTCCGCGTTGTGCTTGGGGACAGGGAGGTCGCGGGCGGAGAGATCAGGAGAAAGGTTCTTGCACTCCTCTGCTTCCTGTTGGCCAAGCCGCGTATGACGGCTACCAGAGAGGAGGTCATGGAGGCCCTCTGGCCCGATGTCGACCCCAATGGCGCCATCAACTCCCTGAATCAAACCGTGTACTTTCTTCGGCGCGTCTTCGAACCTGAATACCAAGAAGACGTCTCGCCGAACTACGTACATCAAGAATCAGACTTGGTATTTCTCGACTCGGAGTTGGTTTACTCGTCCAGCGGCCGGTGCGCGACCCTCATCGCCTCAATCGATCGAAACCGAACCATTGAACTGGTCGATCAACTGAGCGAAACCTACGTTGGCCGATTTGCCGCTGACTTTGCCTACGAAGATTGGGCGGCCGACTATCGGGATTGGCTGCACGTCGGCTACTTGCACATTGTTGAGACTGAGATCGCCGATGAGATTGCACACGGGAGGTTTGAGCGAGGCGTGCGGCTGGCACGCCGCGCCCTAGAGGTCGACCCAAGGCTCGATACGCTTGGCCTGTCGCTCCTGCGTATGTTGAAGGGGTCCGGCGCTCACTCGGCAGCCGCAGAGCAGTACGAGCGATATGCGTCGCTGCTTCGGTCCGAGATCGGCGTGGAACCACCGGCATTTGACTCTGTCTAGCCGCCTCACGCGTCCAGATAGGTACGTTGCCGTATTGACCGGTTCGCTCCGGGCTCCCTATAGTCCGCCCCACTTCCCAGTACGGAGGTACTAGGAAGAGCAGTTAAGACGCTCGGACGCGCCGACGCCTCACCTGAAATGGGCACTTAGGGTGAGGCTGAGCGAGTAGTGCAACCGACCGACACGTGTGTCAGGTCGGTTTTCGTGTTCTTGGGAGGGACAGACACGAAAACCGGAAGGAGGAACGAGCGTGGAGCCTCAGTCCGTAATCAAGAGCTGGTAGTCAGGAGTCGACATCGATGAAGAATCGGCTGGTCCGGCTCTTTACTGCGGCAGGCGCTGTCGCAGCGATGGCAATCGCGGGGGGCGCGTCGCTCAAGGGCTTCTAGTACGTTTGGTCGTGTTCGAGTTTGGGCTCGGAGGGGTTAGAGTTTTCGAGACGACCACCGTATAGGGAACCAATGTCTAGGTCCCTCAAGCTCTACATCGCACTGCTCGCGGGTCTGAGCGTCTTGGCGCTTGCACTCGCGAGCTTTGTGTATGCGCAGGATCCGGCGCGGATCCTCGGCCTTCGGACCTCTATCGCGCTGCGCCTCGGCGGACCCGAGACCCCGGCCACTGAGGCTAATGTCCTTGCTGGGCTCGGCTTCTGGATCCTGATCACCCTCTTTGCGGGCGCACTGCCTGTCCGCATGCCTCGCGGGATGCTGGTGTCGGTCGCCATCGCCCCAATCGTCGCGGCAATGGCACTTGGGGGGCCTGTCGCCGCCGGATGGGTGGCCCTGATCGGAACGATCGAGGGTCGCGAAGTCTCCGGGACAGATTCCTTGGTACGGGACCGTCGCCAATCACGCCGGCGTGCTCCTTCCCGCGATCGCCGGCAGCCTTGTCTGCGAGGCTGTGCTCTCGGTATCGACGACCGCGATCTGGTCGTTCGTCGCGACTGTGCTTGGCGCGGTCGTGCTGTTCGTCCTCAACTTTGCGATCGCCTCAGTGATGATTGCCCTCAAGTCTGGCCAGCCGCTGCGCATCGTCGTGGTCGGAGACGCTCGTGGCATTGTCGCTGAACGCACTCGCCCTCGCCCCACTCGCCTGGCTCATGGCGCAGATGTACGTCACCGCGTGGTGGGCTTCCCTGCTGTTCGCCCTTCCGCTCTACACGACCCGGGTCGCGTATCACCGGTTCGTCGAGATGCGCGACATGTTCACGCAGACCATCGGCGCCCTGGCCGAAGCCGTGGACAAGCGCGATCCGTACACCAGCAAGCACAGCCATCGGGTCAAGCAGATCGCCGTCGACATCGGGCGCGAGATGCGGGTCAACGCCCAGGAGCTCGAGGCGCTCGAGTGGGGCGGCCTGCTCCATGACGTCGGCAAGATCGGCGTGCCGGACGCCGTCCTGCTGAAGTCGGACCGACTGACGCGGGACGAGCGGATGACGATGAACGCCCATCCGGTGCTCGGTGCCCAGATCATCGCGCCGGTCACGAAGCTCGCCCCGGAGCTCCCGATCATCCGCCACCACCACGAGTGGTTCAACGGCTCCGGCTACCCGGATCGCCTGATCGGTGACGAGATCCCGAAGCTTGCCCGGATCCTCCACGTGGCCGACGCCTTCGAGGCGATGACGGCCCAGCGGCCGTACCGGATGACGCCCCTGACGCCGGAGCAGGCGCTGGCCGAGCTCCGCAAGTTCGCCGGGATCCAGTTCGACCCATCCGTCGTCGACGCCTTCGTCCGGACGCCCTGGGTGCACGGGGTCTCCGACCCCGGCCGCCGCGAGGAGCCGCGCCAGATCCCGCTCATCGGGCAGGTCGCGGACCGGATGGCCCAGGCGAGCGGCCCGGCCCCGGCGAACACGGCTGCTCCCGTCACGGCCGGCGCCGACCAGGGCTGACGCAGACCGGTTCGGTCATTCGCGTCGACCCCGCGACCCGCGCCGTCGAGCCCGCGACCGCAAACCGGTCGAACGCATGTCGCGACTCACCACACGCACCGGACCGACTGCCCACCGTTCCCCGGCGGCTGACGACAGGCATCATTCGAGCGCGATGACGCCGAGACCGCGCCGACCCGTCTCCGCATGCTGATCGTCGGCATCCTGTTCGGCCTCACGCTGGGCCTGCTCGGCGGGGGCTCGATCAACAACCTCGCGAACGTCCGGCTGCGCTGGGTCTGGGTGCTGCTCCTCGCGGTAATCCTCCGGTTCGGCACGGAGTACCTGCTGATCCGCGGGAACGAGATCGTCGAGGCCCTGCGACTGCCGCTCTTCGTCGCCGCCTTCGGGATGCTCCTCGCCGCACTCTGGGTCAACCGCTCGCAGCCGGGCCTCCGGATCGCGTTCGTCGGCATCCTCCTGAACACGATCGCGATCCTCGCGAACGGCGGATACATGCCGATCTGGCTGCCCAGCCTGCTGGCCGCCGGGTTCCAGCCGTCGGACGTGACGCCGTTCCACGTCCTGCTCCCCGCCGGCCTGACACTCGACTTCTTCCGGCACGCCGGACCGATCGCCGACATCCTCCCGATCCCGCTGCCGCTGATCCAGAACGTGGCCTCGATCGGCGACGTCTTCCTCACGGCCGGCCTGGCCTTCTTCCTGTTCGCCACGGTCGTCCGCACCCAGGACGAGGAAGACGAAGCAGCCGAGGACCTGGGCGAGCGCCACATGGCCGGGCTGGCGGCGACCGCGCGGATGCCGCGCAGCCTCTCGAGCGCCATGGGCGGCCAGCGGATCCGCCCGGGCACGGGTCTGGCCCCGGGCCTCACCGAGACGGCCGCCCTGAACCGGCCACTCGTCTTCGGCACGCCGGCTCCCGGTCTCGCGGGCCCGAGCACCGACCGGGTCGAGCTGATCGGCCGGCCGGGAACCCTCAGCGCGGCCGCGATGGGTGGACGGGTGGTCGCGCTCGCCCCGGTCCCCGCGGCCGGCACGGTCCCGTTCGACGACGGGGTCGCGGCCCCGGCGCGTCCACGGGTCGAGGTCGGCGCGCGGGTCCGCCGGCACCCGTACGTCCGTCTCGCCCTCAACGGCTCGTTCTCGGCGCTGTGGACCGGACAGTTCATCAGCCTCTTCGGCGACCGGGTCCATCAGATCGCGCTGACGTTCCTCGTGGCGGCGGTCACGGATTCGCCGCTCGCGGTGGCATTCGTCTTCGTCGCGGCCACGATCCCGAACCTGCTGCTCTCGCCGATCGCAGGCACCTATGTCGACCGGTGGAACCAGCGCGACGTGATGATCGTGAGCGATCTCCTGCGGGCCGCCCTCGTCTTGCTGATCCCGATCGCGGCTGCCGCGAACATCTACCTCGTCTACCCCTTCGTCTTCCTGCTCACCTCCATCTCGATCTTCTTCCGGCCGGCTCGGGTCGCGGTCCTCCCGCGGATCGTCCGGGGGGACGAGCTGCTGACCGCGAACTCGGCGATGTGGGCGGGCGAGACCTTCGCGGACGTCATCGGCTACCCGCTGGCGGGCATCTTCGTGGCGTTCCTCGGGCCTGCGCTACCGCTGGCGTTCTGGTTCGACGCCGCGACCTATGCGGCCTCGGCGATCCTCATCGCGACGATCGCCGTCCCCGCCGTCAAGCGGCGACGCGCGGCGAGCGCCGACGGCGGCAGCCCCGAGGGCGGTGTCCTCGCCGAGATGCGCGAGGGCTTCCGGTTCCTCCGCCGCGAACCGGTCCTGCTCGCGAACACGATCCAGGCGACCTTCGCCCAGTTCGCGATCGGGTCGCTGACAGCCCTCACGCCGATCTTCGTGCGCGACGTCCTGGCGCCGACGAACGTCGACCCGAAGGCGGCCTACGCATTCCTGGAAACGGCGATCGGCGTCGGCAACCTGGTCGGTGGCTTCGTCATCGGCCTGATCGGGGTGCGGCTCGCGAAGGGCCGCAGCATCATCGCGGGCTACGTGATGTGGGGCATCACGATGATCCTGTTCGCGTTGAGCGGAAACCTGCTGGTCGACTTCGGGATCCTGTTCGGCGCGGGCGTCGCCAACATGGTGTTCGTGATCCCGAGCCAGGTCCTGTTCCAGGAGCGCACGCCGGCCGACATGATCGGGCGGGTCGTGGGCTTCCGATTCGCGCTCGTCTTCGGGTCGATGACGCTGGCGATGGCCCTCGGAGGCCTTGCCGCACAGGCGGTCGGGACGGTGCCGGTGCTCGTCGTGAGCGGCCTGATGTCGGTCGTTGCGGGACTCGCCGGCCTGCTGGTGCCGCCGCTGCGTGACGCCTGACCTTCGGTACACTGGCGCCCGCACTGCGCGCCCGGGCCCGAGCCCGATCTCGCGGGCCGGCGCGGCGGAGCGCCCCCCACACACAGGAGTGACAGGACCGGATGACCGAACCGAAGGACGGCGCGCCCGACGCGACCCAGCCGATCGACGATCCCGTTCCGGACGCGACGGCCGAGGAGTCCGACGACGACGCCGCCCGCGCCGAAGCCGAGGCCGCCGCACTCGCGGTCAACGAGGTCGACGACGGAGAGGACGCGACGGCGGACGAGGTCGATGCCGAGGTCGAGGAGGAGGCGTCCGATGGGGACGAGGAGCCCGAAGCCGCCGACGCGGAGGACGGCGACGGCGCCGGCGGCGAGGACGATGACTTCGACGAGGAGGAGGAGGAGGACGCGGCCCTCGTCGGTGTTCCCGCCGCGGCCGGCGCTGCCGCGGCGGCATCAGCGCCGCTGACCGGTCGGGCGGCCCGGGAGGCCCGCGAGGCCCGCATGGCGGCCGCGGGCCAGTCGATCCCGATCGACCCGTCGATCCGGATCCGTGACAACGCCTCGAAGTGGTTCGTGATCGGCACGCTCGTCGTGCTCGGCCTGATCTTCCTCAACGGGATGCTCCTCGGCACCGGCGGGCTGTTCCGCCCATACGTGTCCCCGAGCCCCGAGCCGACGCCAAGCGCGACCGCCCCGGCGTCTGTCGCACCATCGGCGTCGGTGGCGCCATCCGGCTCGCCGTCGGCCTCTGGGTCGATCGCCCCGTCCGGCTCGCCCGCGGCCTCGGGGTCGCCCGCGGCTCCGTCGGCGTCCGCGTCGGCCGCTCCGTCGGGCCCGGTGCCGTCCGCGTCGGGCGGTCCATCGGCGCCAAGCGCCGCGCCATCGGGGTCCCTCGCGCCCTGATCCGGATGCGCCCCGGGCGGCCCGAAGGCCGTACTCCGGCGGCGCGTCCGTGCGATCCTCGGAGGCATGACCGGATCGAGCGGTCAGGGCGGCCCGGATCCGTGGGCCGACGAGCGGGCGCGGATGGTCGAGCGGCAGCTCCGGCTGCGCGGCATCGCCGATGCGCGCGTCCTCGCGGCCATGGGCGTGGTGCCCCGCGACGCGTTCGTCGACCCGTCCCAGATGCGCCACGCGTACGCCGACGAGGCGCTGCCGATCGCTTCCGGCCAGACGATCAGCCAGCCGTACATCGTCGCGCGGATGACCGAGCTGCTCGGGGTCGGGCCGTGGGACCGGGTGCTCGAGATCGGGACGGGAACGGGCTACCAGGCGGCCGTCCTGGCGGCGATGGGCTGTCGGGTGACGACGATCGAGCGGCTGCCCGAGCTGGCGGCGGCCGCGCGGGAACGGCTGGCGAGACTCGGGTTCGGGACGATGGTCGAGGTACGGGTGGGTGACGGGAGCGTCGGGGCGCCGGATGGGGCGCCGTGGCGCGGGATCCTCGTCGCCGCGGCGGCGCCGGCGATCCCGGACGCGCTGCGTGAGCAGCTCGATCCGGCCGGCGGGCGGCTGGTCCTGCCGGTCGGCCCGCGGAACCGCCAGGACCTGATCGTGATCGTCCGGAACGGGAACGAGTGGGTCGAGCGGAACGACGGCTCCGTGGCGTTCGTACCGCTGGTCGGGGAGGGCGGGTTCCCGGACTGAGGGCCCGTCGGCGCCCCGCGGAGCGATCCCCTGGGTCGAGCTCGACGAAACCTGATCAGACAGTCGCCGGCGGACCGTAGGCGTCGCTTCGGGCGCCGTGGACCAGCCGGTCCGGGGTTCGGGCCGTCGCTCCGCACTCGGCGCGTCGCGCTTCCGGCCCGGGCAGAGGTCCCGACGGCCGCCAACGGTCGGTGGGTGGGCGTTGGCTCAGTTCCACCCGGCCAGGGTGCCAGATTCCCGCCCCATGTCGACGAACCGCCGCCGGTGCCGGATCGGGTGCCAGATCGACACCTGAGGTCGAGTAGGCGCGGTCAGCGGCGTGGATCGGGTCCCGACGAGCTGAGCTGAGCGTGGCGAGACGCTGACCCGCCCTCACAGACGGCGCTGAGCGTGCCGAGTCGACACCCGGCGTCGATCTGGCACCGAAGCGGGGCGATCCTGGCCGTAGTCGTCACCAGGCGTCGAAATGGCAGGCTCGATGCGGCGTCGGGACGACCGGGGCGGCGAAGTGGGACCGGGGCGAGCCGGTGACGGCACGAGGCGCCGAGCACCCTCGGTATACTCGGCCGGCCATGACCCACGTCTTCGTCGCGCCGCATCCCGATGACGTCGCGCTCTCCTGCGGGGGGCTGATCGCGAGCCTCCGGGAGCTGGGCCAGAACGTGACGATCGTGACCGTCTTCTCGGGAGCGGGGGCCGCGGCGGAGAACGGCGCCGGCCTGACGGGCTACCAGCGGGAGGCGCTCGGGTACGGGTCGAAGACGATGTGGCCCGTGACGGAGGCCTTCAACCGCGCGCACATTCGCGCGGACTTCCCCGTGTACGGCGACCCGGACGTGCTGCCGGCGTGGGCCGCGACCGACGACCGCCTCGAGGCGACCCAGAGCGACGCCGACGCGGCCGCCAAGCGGTTCTGGCAGCGTTCGTCGTGGTACCGCCGGGCGAGCATCCGGAGCCATCCGCTCGCCGGACAGCCGCTGATGGACGAGCTCAGCACGCAGGGCCCGGTCGCGACGGAGGACCTGGTCGACGCCGCGGCCGGGGGCGACTCGATGGCCCAGCGTCGTCTCGAGGACGAGCACTTCGCTGCGTTCGCCGAGGCGTCGATCGTCTTCCTCGATCTGCCCGACGCGGTCTTCCGCGGCTACGCGAACGACGACGAGCTGCTGAGCACCCCCCGCGACGATGATGCGACGCCGTTCGACGTCCTCCGCCGCGAGATCACCCGGCTCGAGCCCCAGAAGCTGTACCTGCCGCTCGGCGTCGGCAACCACGTCGACCACCAACTCTGCCGCGACGTCGGCGTGCGATTGCTCGAAGAGGGCCGGCGCTGGGTGATGCCGGGCCCGGAGTACGCCGGCATCGTGACCTTCTACGAGGACTTCCCCTACGCGTGGTGGAACGACTTCACGAAGCTCGAGGATCTACCGGCCCACGCGCTGGCGCGCCTGCCGTCCGACGTCGGGCTGGCGCCCGAGTACGCCGACATCGCCGACCAGCTCGAGCGCAAGATCACGGGCGTCAACATCTACCAGAGCCAGATCGAGCGGCTGTTCACCTCGACGAAGGAGATGGCGCGACAGGTCCGCGCGAACGCCCGCAAGACGGCGCTCCTCGGCGGGTCCGCGGGCTCCGCCGAGCGCTACTGGACGACCCAGCCCGCGTAGGCGACGAAGCACGCCCGGTACCAACGAACCCTTTCATCGGGCTGGCCGCGGCTGGGATGATCGGCCCATGCACGAGCGCGTGAGCCCATGCTGATCGGCCTCGGGTACCCGGACGTCTCGACGCCCGCGACCCGGCGGGCGTCGGCGATCCTCGTGTTCGGGACCGCGCTCGGGCTCGCGATGGTCCTCCGGATCGTTCTGCTGCGGACCCTGGGGCTGACCGGCGACCTCGACCAGTTCGTCCTGTGGGTCCACGGGATCGCAACGGCGCCGTTCACCCACGCCTACGACCAGGACATCGCGTTCCCGCCGGTCATGGCCTACATCTGGGGCGTGCTGGCGACGCTCGAGCCGGCGTTCCGGACCGTGACCACGTCGGCGGACCCGGCCATCCGGGCGATCATGAAGGCGCCGGCGAGCCTCGCCGACCTCGCGATCGGTGGGCTGATCGCGTGGCATCTCCGGGCGACGCCGAAGTGGGCGATCGGTGGCGCGCTGCTCGTCCTCCTCCACCCGGCCGTGATCGACGTCAGCGCCTGGTGGGGCCAGTACGAGTCGATCTACGTCCTCTTCGGGGTCGTGGCGTTCCTCCTCGCCGTCCGCGGGCACTCCCTCCTCGCGGCTGCCGCGCTCGCCGTCGCGTTGATGACGAAGCCGCAGGCGCTGCCCTTCATCGTCCCGTTCGCGGCGTGGTTCCTCGCTCGCGACGGCTGGCTCGGAGCCCTGAAGGCGGGCGCGGTCGGGGCGGCGATGATCGGCCTCCTGTGGCTGCCGTTCATCCCCGCGGGCGGCGTCCAGGGCTACCTGCACACCCTCGGCATGTACCAGGGTGACGTCTACGCGATCCTGTCCCTCCGAGCCTGGAACCTGTGGTGGCTCGTCCAGGAGCTGCTGGCGGGCGGCTCGTTCGTCTCCGACCAGGGCGCCATCCTCGGCCCGATCACGCTCCGCCACGTCGGCTACGCCATGGCGCTGATCGGGGAGATCGCGGTCTTCGTCCTCGTCTATCGCGCCCGCACTCCCAGGGCCCTGGCGCTCGGTGTCGCCGCCGCGGCGCTCGTCGCCTTCTGCTTCCTCACGACGATGCACGAGCGCTACGCCTTCGCCGTCCTCGCGTTCCTGCCGCTCGCATTCCCCGACCGACGCGTCCTCGTCCTGTCGGTCGTGTTCGGTGTCGCCTACACGCTCAACCTGCTCGCCGCGGCCCCGCCGACCGAGGCCATCGGGTCCGCGATCCCGATCGGCGGCCCGCTCGGTGTCGTCGGCTCGATCACGATCCTCGTGGTCCTCGGCGGCATCCTGGCGGTGCTCGCCGGTGAGGCCCGGACCGCGACGGAGCGATCGACGCTGATGCCGGACCTGACCCGATGACCGTGACGACCGTGGACGCAGCCCAGACCGCGCCCGCCGAACGCAACCCCGCCGCCCGGGCCGCCCGCGTCGTCCTGGCCACGATCATCGGGCTCGAGCTGCTGTGGATCGTCTTCGTCTTCGTCCAGCAGTGGCTGACGAACCCCGCGTTCGGCCTCGACTTCCGTTGGCACGTGGCCGCGGCCCAGCGTCTGCTCGACACGGGCACCCCGTACTGGCCGTGGCAGATCGCCGGTCCCTACGAGATCAGCGACGGCGCGATCCTCTACCCGCCGACCGCGTTCCTCCTGTTCATCCCGTTCATCTGGCTGCCGGCGGTCCTGTGGTGGGCGGTCCCGATCGCCATCCTCGTCGTGGGGATGGCGATGCATCGGCCGCCGCTCTGGGCGTGGGCCGTGATCGGCGGGATCGTCGCGTTCGAGAAGTCGCTCAACGTGTTCGTGTTCGGCAACCCGTCGATGTGGATCGTGGCCGCCATCGCCGCCGGGACGATCCTCGCCTGGCCGTTCGTCCTCGTCATCGCCAAGCCGACGTTCGCCCCGATCGCCCTCCTCGGGATCCGGCATCGCTCGTGGTGGATCGCGCTGGCGGTGCTGATCGTCCTCAGCGTCCCGTTCGCCCGCGTGTGGCTCGACTGGTTCAAGGTCGTGACGAACTCGAACGTCAGCCTCGTCTACAACCTGCCAACGCTGCCCCTGATGTGCGCACCGCTCGTTGCATGGCTAGCCGGCGTTCGTCGCCCGCGGCTTCGACCGGCGGAACCGGCCGCGCAGCGCGGCGAAGTACCAGCGCAGGTAGTGGGGTAGCCACTTCCGGAGCTTGAAGTTGCTCTGGCCGGCGGTCCGGTCGCTCCACGTCGTCGGGACCTCGGCGATGCGCCGTCCCGCGAGGGTCGCCTTGACGGTCAGCTCCAGGGCGAGCTCGAAGCCGGCCGTGCTCTCGATCGGGGTCGCCTCGAGGAACGAGCGCCGGTAGAGCTTGAAATTGTTCGTCGGGTCGTGGGTCGGGACGCCGGCGATCCAGTGCAGGCTCAGCCCGGCCGTCCGGCTCATCAGCCGCTTGACCAACGGGCCGCCGATCTGGTGGCCGCCGTGCATGTACCGGCTCGCCGCGACGATGTCGGCGCCGTCCCGCGCCAGGGCGACCATCGGGTCGACGATGTGCGGCTCGTCGGAGCCGTCGGCCATCGAGATCAGGACGAGCGGCCCGCTCGTCCCGGCGATCCCTGCCTTCATCGCGTTCAGGACCCCCCGACCGAGGTCGTTCCGGAGGCCGCGGAGGACCGGGATATCGGCGACCAGACGGGCGATCACGGGCACGGTCGTGTCGCCGTCGAAGTCGTACACGACGACGAGCTCGTGGGGCGTGGCGATGCCCGCGTGGAGCGCGCGCAGGACCGGTTCGACCGCCTCGCCCTCGTTGTAGACAGGCAGGACGACCGACAGCTCGGGGACCGTGACGTCAGTGGGGTCGGCGACCGACACGGCTCAACTCGACTCCGCTTCGGCCGTGGCGAGATTCGTCGAGTCCGTCGGGGCTGGATTCGACCACGGCAGCCCGTCGGCCGCGGACGCGAACCGATAGGCGGCGAGCCCAACGACCACCGGAGCCAGCAGCCAGAAGCTGAACAGGTTCACGGGGAACGCGCACACGAGGAGCTCCATCCAGACGACGTCGAACAGCGTGATCGGCACGAGCAGGAACAGGCCCAGCATGACGGCCACGAGCGCTCTCGTGACCACGACCGCGTCGATCCCGGGCAGGAGCGAGCGGAGGAACAGTGACGGAGCGATGTTCGTGTCCGCGACCTGCTCGATGTTCTGGAACGCCACGACGAAGTCGGACAGGACGCTTCGACCGGTCGTCAGGCTCAGCAGGAGCACGATCGCGACCGCCGCGCCCGCCGCCACGAGCAGCGGCCGGATCCGGCCGGTGCGCACCATGTAGATCGCGAGCGGGATCGCTGGGACGACCTTGATCGAGGCCAGGAAGACGCCGATGACCAGCAACCCCGGCCGATCCTTGCGGATCCCGATGACCCAGACCACCAACCCCAGGAGCACCAGCGCCTCCGCGTTCCCCCACGCAACGATCATCCACAGCGGTGTCGACGCGAGGAGCAACGCGATCGTCAGGAGCCGGTGACGGCGCGGAACGGCAAGGACGATGGCGAGCGCCGCGGCGACGACGATCGTCAGCCACCAGACAACGGCGCCGGCCAGTCCCGGCAGGACCGCGGCGTGGACCACCAACGGCAGGAACCACGGCGGCATGTTGAACATGCCCTGCACGGCGGGCGCCAGGTAGTCGTACGGGCCGGCCAGCAGGCTCGGGTCGTACAGCGGGAGTCCATGGACGAGGCGGTCGAACCCGTCCCGGTACGTCGTCCAATCGGCACCGATGGTCGATGGGTACCTGGCATACGGGATCAGGAGCTCATTGACGACGAGCCCGATCAGCAGAAGCGCAACCCATGGCCGATCCGAACGTGGGCTTGGGACGCGGTTGCGGATCTCGCGAACCAAGGAGCGTTCGATCGCTATGAACTCCCGGAGGCCACCGTCTGCTCCGCCACGTCGCGGTCGAAGCTCGACGAACGCATCCAGCGCGCGGTGGCTTCCAGACCTGCCGTCAGGGTGATCTGCGGCGCCCAGCGAAGCATCCGCCGGGCCTTCTCGATGTTCACGACGCGACGGCGGATGTTGTCGATGTCTCGCCGGTCGATGTGGACGACGTCGACGTCCACGCCGACGGCTCGGCCGATCTTCGCGGCGAGGTCGTTGACCGACGTCTCGATGCCCGTGCCGACGTTGAACACCTCACCCTCCGCGCGGGGACGGATCGCCGCGAGGAGCGTGGCGTCGACGGCGTCGTCAATGTACGTGTAGTCACGGGTCTGCTCGCCGTCGCCGTGGACCTGCAGCGGCTTGCCGTCGATCGCGGCCGCGAAGAACTTGGCGATGACCCCGCAGTACGGGTTGTCCGGCCGCTGGCCCTCCCCGAAGACGTTCGAGTAACGGACGACCGACACCGGGACGCCGTAGTTCTCGTAGAACGCGTTGCAGTACAGCTCGCCGCCGAGCTTGCTGACCGCGTAGGGCGAGAGGGCGACCGGTGGATCGTCCTCGTTGATCGGGATCGAGCGCGGGTTGCCGTAGATCGAAGTCGAGCCCGTGTAGACGATCCGGTCGACCTTCGACTCGCGAGCCGCGAGGAGCACGTTGAGCGTCCCGCCGATGTTCGTGGCGAAGTCCTCGCGCGGGTCCTTGGTGCTCGCGATGATGTTGCGCGCGGCCATGTGGAAGACCATGGACGCGTCCGCGACGAGCTCCCGAACGAGCGGCTCGTCGACGACGGAGCCGGTGACGAGCTGGGCGTTCGTCGGGACCACCTCGGCCTGGCCCGTGAACAGGTCGTCGAGCACGGTGACGCGGGCGCCCGCCTCTGCGAGCCGGCGGACAAGCGAGCCACCGACGAACCCGGCGCCGCCCGTGACGAGGACGCGCCGGCCGGAGAAGGCCCGGGCGACCTGGTCGGTCATCCGTGGCTCGGTCATCGCTTCACGCCGGCCCGGAGCAGGATCGCGGGACGGAAGAGGCGCCACCAGTCCTTGAGGCCGCGCATCTTCGTGTAGCCCTCCTTCGCGTGGTAGCGAACGGTACACGGCACCTCGATCACCTTGTAGCCCCGCCGGATGGCCTTGTACAGGACATACGGCTCGAGGTCGTAGCTGGTGAGCCACTCCTGGTCGAGGTCGATCTTCGGGTCGCGGAGGATGTCGGCCTTGAAGATCCGGAAGCCATTCGTCGCGTCCGTGACGTGGCGCAGGACGAGGACGGAGAAGACGAACGAGTAGAGCCGCGTTCCGAAGCTGCGGTGGCCGATCGGGCCCACGACCCGGCCCCCCTTCCGCCAGCGGGAGCCCTGGGCGTAGTCGGCGCCGGCGGCCTCCAGGGCCGCGAGCGCGGTGATCAGCTCCGCAGGTTCGTGCTGGTCGTCGCCGGACAGGAGCGCGAGGTACTTGCGCTCACGGCGGAGACCTTCCTTCCAGCCATCGCGGATCGCGGCGCCGACACCGCCGCGCTCCTCGTGGCGGATGACGACGGCCGCGCCATGGGCACGCGCCTCGTCGCCGGTCCCATCCGTGGAGCCGTCGTCGACGACGATCGCCTCGAACCAGCCACTCGTCGGCAGCTTGTCCAGGACGCGCCCGATCTTGCCCGCCTCGTTGAGAGCGGGGATCACGACGGCCACGATCGGCGTCACGGCGGTCGGTCGATCACCCTCCAAGGCGGCCGACCCGGGCGTCTGTCCTTCCACGTCTCCCCGATTGCTCACGGAGCGAACTGCATGCGGGGAGATCGTGACCGGCAACGGTCCCGGTCGGCAACCCCCCGCCAGTACCAGTGCCGTCTCACGTCGCGGGCTCGGAGCGCGTCGTCCCGCGGCTGAAGTCCAGTCCGCGGCTTGTCTCGGTCCACGGAGCGGCGATGGCCAGGAGCGACACGAGCCCGGACGCATACAGGGCGGGCGTCCCGAGCACCGAGGCCAGCAGCGCGACGACGAAGGAGGCACGCGGCCACCGAGCGCCGAGGAGCCAGCTGGCGACGAAGCCGAGCGCGAGGAACGCGTAGCTGCCCCAGGACACGCCGAGGAGCCCGGACAGGCTGAGCTCGGTCGGCCGGTTGCCGGGCAGCGTGGCGAGGTAGTCCAGGTACGACCCGGGCCCGGCGCCGACCGCCCCGAGCACGAGCATGAACGCAAGCGTGCCGAACGCGGCGGCGATCGCCATCCAGCGACGGCCGCCCGCCAGCCAGCCGGTCATCGCGATCGGCGAGAGCTTGATCGAGGCGGCCAGGCCGATCAACGCCCCGGAGGCGGGGCGATCACGGAGACGCCAGACGAGGATGTACAGGGCGGGCATGAAGGCGTTCACGTTCGCGACGGCGAGCTGCTCACCGATCGCGTGTGACAGAAGCAGAGCGAGCAGGACGCCGGGCAGACCCGTCTTCAGGACGACGTACAGGACGGTGCCGAGCAGGGCCACCCAGCAGGCGACCACCCAGAGCGTGATCCCCCAGTCGACCGCCGCGAGCGGGCGCCACAGGACCGCGATCGGCGGGGGCGACAGGAGGGGCGCGGAGTACAGGCCGGGGATCGTCAGCACCGGCAGGTCGCCCGGGACGAGGCGATACAGGTCGTGCCCGAGGTTCAGCCGATCTCCGGCCGCCCGGTACGTCATGGCATCGGTGAACGGCTCCATGAGATTGCCGGGTGCGTTGTAGACCGAGATGTTGGCGGCGGTCCAGGCGAGGATCGTCCCGAGGACGAGCCCGACCAGGAGCAGGTTCAGGATTCGCCGGACGACCGGGCTGACGGGAGGGTTCGCGACCGCCCCGAGCCGCGAGACCTCGGTCGAAACGTCGACCGCCGGAGCCGTGGTCACAGCCGCCCCGCCTCGACCTCGTCGCGGATCCACGGGATGACCTCGTCGAGCATCATCTCAAGCGAGGTCGTCGCCTCGTAGCCAAGGACCGCCTTCGCCTTGCGCACGTCGGGGACGCGGAGCTGGACGTCGTGCTCGAATGGCGCGTCGGAGACGTAGGCGAACGGCCGGCCGTCGGTGTGGATCTTCGACCAGATGCATTCCGCAAGCTCGAGCACGGTCGTCGAGCGCGCGGTCGAGAGGTTGAAGTCGTTGTTGAGCGCGTCCGGCGACTCCATCGCCAGCCGGATCCCGTGGGCGAGGTCGCCGCCGTAGGTGTAGTGGCGGACCTGTGAGCCGTCGCCGAGGATGTGGAGCGGGTCCTGACCCTTGAGGACCTTGAGGACCAGGTCCGGAACGACGTGCGACAGGGCCAGCTTCACGTTGCCGGACATGATGTCCGTGTCGCGGACGGCGCGGCGCTCGCCGATTCCGACGCAATTGAACGGGCGAACGATCGTGTACGGCAGCTCGTACTGCTCCCATGCGCCCTTCGCGAAGTACTCCGCCGCAAGCTTCTGGAAGCCGTACGTGGACACCGGCGGCGGGGACGTCAGTTCCGCGCCCTCCGGGGTCGGGAAAACCGTCGCGGACTCGTACACCATCGAGCTGCTGACGACGATGATCCGCCCGAGCGTGCGCTTCCGGTGCGCGGCGATGGCGGCGTCGAAGGTCGCCGCGAGGATCCGCTCGTTCTCCGCGATCAGGTCGTAGGCGAACTCGTGGAAGTAGCTGATCCCGCCGATCATCGCGGCCGCTGCGACGACCTGGTCGACGTCCGACGCCAGCTCGGTCATCAGCGCGACGTCCTTCGCGTCGCCCTCGACGAAGCGGTAGCGCGGGTGGTCGTCGTACGACTTCGTCAGCCGGCCGTACTTGCTGAAGTCGTCGAGCCCGACGACCTCGTGGCCGGCCTCGAGCAGCTCGGGCACGAGGTAGCCGTTGATGAACCCGGCGGCACCGGTGACGAGGACCTTCACCCGACCTCCTCGGCGCTTCTGCCGACATACAGCGTCTGCCGTCCGAGAATCCACCAGGCCGGCCGGAACGCCAGATAGGCGCGGACGAGCCAGCCGTTCTGGGGGAACTTGCTCTTCGTCGTGTAGGGCAGGAACCGGACCACGAGCTCCTCGGTCTCGAAGCCTGCAGTGTCCGCCGCCTCTTCCAGGCTCTTTTCGGTCAGCGGCGTCTTGTGATCGAGGAAGTCCCAATACGAGCCACCGACGAGACGGATGTTCGGCTGAAGAATGATCACGCGCCCGCCGGGCCGGAGCACCTGGCTAACGACCTTCAGCTGGGCGACGACCTCGTCCGCCGAGCCGAGATGCTCCAGGTAGTTGCTCATGAAGACAACATCCACCGAGGCGGGCGCGATGTGGTCGAGGATCTCGAGCCCGTTGCTCTGGACAAACCGGACGCCCGGATCCAGGTGGGTCCGGACGTCGCGCAGGTCGACGGCGATGCGATCGCCCGCCGTGACGACGTTGATGAACGCGCCTCGGTCGCAGGCGAGGTCGAGGACCGTCGACGACGGATCGATGTAGCGCTGGAGGAACCGCGTGATCTCGCGCCAGACCTCGCCGCGGCGCGGCGAGTCGGCGTCGCTGAACCGCCGAGCGTAGATTGCCGGAAGGTCATCGTCCACCGGGTCAGCGGCCGCCGGCGGTCACAGGGAGATCCCGCCGCCGAGGGCACCCCAGACGTCGATGACGTCCTTGCCGCCGATCTCGAGGTTCCGGTAGGCATGGTGGGGGACGCCGAGGACGATGATGTCGCTCTGCTGGAGCACGGAGTCGAGCGTCGTGAGGCGGTCGTCGATGACGTACGGGTCCGTGCAGACGACGGTCGCCCCGGCCCACGCCAACAGCTTGCGGAGCTTGTAGCTGAGCGAGGCTCGCGTGTCGTCGGACTCCGCCTTGAACGCCATCCCGAGGACGCCGACGGTCTTGCCGCCCAGGCCGCCGTAGCGTCGCTCGAGGGCCGAGACGATGTACGCGGGCAGCCCCTCGTTGACCTGCATCGCCGCCTGACCGAGCGGGAAGTGATCGCTCGTGAAGGCGGCGAGCTGCATCGTGTCCTTGAACAGGCACGGCCCCGCGGCGAAGCCCGGTCCGGGAAGGTCCTGAGCGCGCGGGTAGTCGGTCCGGATCGCGTTGAGCACGTTGGTGTAGTCGACGCCGGCCTGGTGCGAGATCGTGAAGAACTGGTTCGCGACGGCGAACTTCATGTACCGCCACGTGTTCGTGAAGAGCTTCGCGAGCTCCGCCTCCTTCGAGCTCGTCCGGATCGTCTGCTTGACGAGATGCCCGAACAGGCCCGCGGCACGCTCCGCCGCCCGATCGTCGTCGGCGCCAATGATCTGTGGGAGCGTGTGGAGCTCCTCCAGCGCGTGACCCTCCGCGATCCGTTCGGGGCAGAAGGCCACGTCCACGTCGCAACCGATCGCCTGCATCCGCTGGGCGACGTAGGCCGTCGTGCCCGGATAGACCGTGCTGCGGAGGGCGATCAGCGCCCCGCGCCGGACATGGGGCGCGATCTGGTTGACCGCCCGCTCGAAGACCGTCATCGATGGCCCGAGGAACTCGTCCACCGGGGTGCCGATCACGACGACGATCTGGTCGGTCCGCTCGAGGATCGCGCCGTCGGTGCTCATCTCCAGCCGACCCGTCGCCAGCACCTTCCGGAGGAGCTCGTCGGCGCCGGTCTCGAGGAATGGCATGTCGCCCGCCGCGACCCGGTCCAGGGTCGGCTGACTGAGGTCGTAGATCCCGGTCCGCAGACCGGCGTCGGCGAAGACGAGGCTCAGCGGAAGCCCGACGTGGCCCGCACCTCCAAGGACCACGACGTCGAGATCGGACGGCATGGTGGAAACGGTAGCAGCCCGGTGCGCTGCGACACCACGCGCCGATGGTCCCAAGCGGCGAGCGGTACGCGGGCGCCGTCTGCCCGCGCGCGGTCGACGATCAGAGAGGCGAGCGCCGGGCCGAGCTTGGTCGGCTTGCCCGTGCGCGCTGTCGGCCCGGGGGGAATTGCGACGAAAGACGGGCGGGGCGACCCGGGTCGGGTTGCGCTCCGGCCTGCACCGACTCCCATCTGGTTCCGGCTGGCAACGGTTCGTGCGCGGCAACCTCCACGGCGGGGTCCTAGGACCGTACTGTTCTGCCTCCGTGATTCCGCGGTCCCGCGTCCCTCCGCCGCTCGACCGCCGAAAGGCGGTTGCTGGCGTTGGCGCCCGACATGCGATCGGCGCCGGGCTGATCGGCGTCCTCTTGTCCCTGCCGGCGATGCTCGCTCCCCTGAACCTCTACGACGGCGGGCTGGCATCGTCGGCCGCGACCTTCCTTGTCCACGGCGCGCTGCCGTACCGCGACTTCTGGTGGCTGTACGGACCGGGCGGTCCGATCCTCCTGGCTCCGTTCGTGGCGGTGTTCGGTCCGAGCCTCCTCGGCATTCGACTCGCTGGGCTCGTCGTTGCGTTCTGGCTGACGGCTGCCGGCTATGCGTGGATGCGTGCCGCACGACTCACGTTCATCCTGGCGGCCCTCATTCCGGCCTCCACGGTCGGGTTCATGTCGTTCCTCAACGGGCTCGAACCGACGACGTGGTTCATCGGAATGGCGTTCGCGATGTCGGGCCTGTACCTGCGCGCCTTCCGGACGGAGCGCGCCGTGCTGGCCGGTGTGCTGATCGCAGCCACGGCCCTGACGCGTCCGGATCTCGGGGCGTACGCCTTCATCGCCGCGTTGTTGGTTCCGGGTCGGACCCGGTTTGTCGCGACGGTCGGCGGGATTGGCGTTGTTGCGGCCGTCCTCATGCTGGTCACGGCGGGGCTACCGGCATTGGTCGAACAGCTGATCTGGTATCCGATCGTGGGTCCTCGCCAATTTCGCGGGCTTCCGCTCCCGCAGATCAGCGACCTGACCACGGCGCTCGCCTTCCTCGTGGCGGTGATGATCCCGAAAGCCGGCGTCGTCATCGCGATCACGCAGATGCTCGTCGTCCGCCGCCGCGACCTGGGGCTGGTTGTCCTTACCGTGTTTGCGGCGTTGTGCCAGCTCCAGACGGCCGGCCGGAGTGACCTGTATCACCAGGTCCAGGGCGGGTTCCCCGGGACGCTGTTGTTGGGCTACACCCTCGGCCGGATGTCCGACGTGCCCCTTCGGCGGATGCCGTCGATCGGCGCCGCACGCCTGGTTGCGCTCGGTCTACTCGCGGGCGTCTGCGCGTTCAACCTTTCCATCGTCTCGATCGGCCTCCGCCTGCCGGAGCTCGGGACGCTGCGATCGAGCGAGCAGGCATTCGTCGCGGCGGTCCGGACGATCTCGAGCAGCGCGGGCCCCGACGAACCGATCTTCGTCGCGCTGACATCCAACCGGATCACCTTCGCGAACGACATGCTCGCCTACTACCTCGCCGATCGGCGGTCCGGCGTCCATGTCGCGATGTTCAATCCGGGCGTCTCCAACACCGACCTGGTCCAGCGCCAGATGGTCGACCAGCTCGAGTCCAGCGGGACGCGGTTCGTGCTCCTTGACCACCACTGGGCCGAGGCGAGTGAACCGACGAACGACAGCTCGATCCTCGGGAGCACGATCCTGGACACGTACCTCTCGACGCACTTCGTGCCGGCATGCGACTACGGCACGATCCTGGTTTCGGTTCGCGTGTCAGCCCTCGGATCGATCCGCTGCGCGGATGCGGTGGATCGATCGATCGTGGATGTCCTCCCGGCCCTCGTCTCGAGGTAGCCGGATCGACCGTCGCTCGACCGTCAGTAGGGTCGGCTCGGCCCGACCAGGACCGTCCCATCCTCGTCGTGGAACGCCTGGCGCCAGCCGTTGGCTTCGAGCCGCTTGATCATCTCCGTCTGATCGGGCGCCGCGACAACGATGGTCACGCCCCAATCCTTCAGCGTGTCCTCCCAGCCGGATGACCCGCTCGCGATCCGCTCCGCTCCGTCCCAGGCCGCGGCAGGGATGAGCTCGATCCGGGAGTCGACCGCGACCGACGCCTCCGGCAGGGCAAACTCGAACCACGAGCCCCACGGCTGCGGAGCGAGCAGCCGATCCCCGGGCTGCACCAGGTCGCGAAGCGCGGCGGTGATCCCGGGCGGGGCGGTCCCGACGACCCCGGCCGGCGTGCCGAGCTTCGGGTCCACGGGCCGCCAGACGGGCAGGGCGGCAATCCCGACGATCACGAGGATCACCGCGATGGCGGCGTTGAGACGGCGCATCAGCGGTGGGTCGACGCGCTCCGGTCGGACGGCCCGGCCCTCCGCGGCCACCGGGACCGCAAGCGGGGCGATCGTCGCGGCGGCGACGAACGGCCACCAGGCGAGGCCTCGGACGGCCCAGGCGCCGAGCACAAGGAACGGCACGAGCCACAGGAGCATCGTCCACGGGACGTGCCGGCCGCGTGCCGCGGCCGCGACCGCCGCGATGGCGACGAGCCCCGCCGACAGGAAGAACAGCGCCCCTTCCGGGGTCCGGATCGTCGTCGGCTGCCACTCCGTGATCTGGCTCGTGATCAGGCTGTTCGTCGAGATGCCGACCGCGTAGCCCCAGACGCCCGGCCCGAATGGGTTGACGAAGGTCGCGAGGACCGTCGCGACGAGCAGCCCGACGGTCACCTTCCAGCGGGGGTCGCGCTCGATCAGGTCTTCGGCCAGCGCGATCGCGACAAGGGCGGGCGCCAGGATGAATGAGCCGTGGACGTTTGCCCAGACGACGACCAGGGGCACCGTCAGCCAGACGAGGCGGGGCGCCTCCCGCCGGCGGAGGACGAGCCACAACACGGCCGCGAACAGGGCGACCCCGAACAGCTGCGGCCGGAGGCCGAGGGTGATCGCGGCGCAGCCGAAGGCCGCCAGGGTGAGCCACGCAGCCACACGCACCGACCCGGACCGTCGCCGGCAGAGATCGAACAACAGCCCGAACGCGATTCCGACGAGGGCGGCCCGGAGCAGCACGAGGCCGGTCCAGCCAGCGAGGCGGTAGGCGAGGGCGAGGGCGACCTGGGCCAGCCACTGCTGGTCCTGCCAGGCCATGCCGGCCGCGGTGTACGTCCAGGTGTCGACGCGCGGGATCGCCCCGGTGTCGAGGATCTCGCCGCCCGCCCGCAGGTGGTAGGCAAGGTCGACGGTCGGGAACGGGGCGATGACCGCGGCGAGCACGGGCAGCCCGATCGCGAGGAACGCCCAGAGGCTCCGGAGGCTCACCCGCGGGATGCTAGCGGCAGCCGGTGCGGGCCCGCACCGCGACGATGGTCCTGGGGCTCAGCTCGCCGCCGACTCCGCGAGACGCACCGCCCGGGCTCCTGCGTCGTAGATCTCCTCGATCGCCTTGACCATCAGCTCCACGCAGAACCGCTCGTGGACGAGGTCGTGGCCGGCCCGCGCGATCGTGTCCGCATAGGCGCGATCGCGCAGCAAACGCACGAGCGCGGCCGCGAGCGCGACCGGGTTGTCGTGCTCGACGAGGAGGCCCGTGACGCCGTCCTCGATCATCTCCGGGATCCCGCCGACGTCGGACGCCACGACCGGTCGCGACAGTGCCATCGCCTCGAGGATCGACAGGCCCTGGGCCTCACGCCAGGAGGGCAGGACCGCGACGTCGAGGGCAGCGGTCACGGCCGGGACATCGTCGCGACGGCCGGTGAAGATCACGCGGTGGGCGACCTTGTGGGCTGCGGCCCACTGCTCGAGGAAGTCGCGCCGCGAACCCTCGCCGACGATCAGCAGGTAGGCGTCCGGGACCTCGCGGAGGACGTGCGGCCACGCCTCGATCAGCGTCTGGTGGCCCTTCTCCGGCTCGAGCCGAGCGACGACGCCGACGATCTGCGAGCCCGACTCCATGCCGAACTCGTCGCGCAGCGTCGAGGCGCCCTGGTGGTCGTAACGCTGGAGGTCGACGCCGTTGTAGATCAGCCGGACGGGGGCGCCGGTCCGGTGCTCGTCGGCGATCTTCCGGACGATCGACCGGCTGACCGCGATCAGCTGGTCCATGTGCGGGGTCAGCTGGCGGATCAGATCGCGGTCCTCGGCGGACCGGACCCGCGACGAGTGGACCGTCGACACGACGTACGGCCGGCGGTGACCGGTGGCGTCGAGCGCCATCACGGCCCGAGTCCCGACGACATCCGCCCGGTACATGTGGGTATGGACAACGTCCGGCCGGACGAGAGCCAGGTGCGCGGTCACCGCGGCGATGGCCGACGCGTCGTCCGGATCGTCGATCACCGTCACGGGGATGCCGTGGCGCTCGAGCTTGCGGACCGCGCTGCCGCCGGACAGTGCGACGACCGAGGCGTCGTAGTGGGCCGCGTCGAGCCGCGTCATCAGGGAGAACAGGTGCTCCTGGGCGCCGCCGTTCGTGCCCGTGGCGAGGATCTCGACGACGCGAACGCGGTCCGGCCCCGGCAGCCCGAGATGCTCGATCGGGACGAGACAGGGATCCCAGGCGGGGGGGGCGCCCATCAGGCCCGGACCTCGTCGCGGCGGACGAGCAGCCGCTGGATCGGCTCGTCGACCGAGCCCCACTCGTACTTGTACGGCTCGTCGCCGCGGAGGAAGTCGAACCGCTTCGCACCCGACTCGAGGGCGGCCTGGACGTAGCGCGCGGCGAGGACGACGCCCGGCGACAGGTCGCGGGCGTCCGGATCGATCCCGGCGTTATAGAACATCCAGGTGTCCGGCGTCTCGACGTGGATCCCGGCGGCGATCCGCCGGTCGTCCAGGGTCAGGAACGACAGCCGGATCGGTCCGGTTCTTCCGCACTCCTCGAAGACACGCCGGATGAACACGCGCGAGTTGGCGCCGCCCGGCGTCGGCGGGAAGAGGCCGTCCGGGCCCCACCGTCGCTGGTGGAGGTCGATGAACGCCTCGAGGTCCGCGAGCGGGTCGTCGGAGACGGTCAGGCGGAGGGCTCCGGCGGCCTCGGCCCGCCGGACCTTGCGGCGGATCTCGTGGCGGGCCTTCTTGTCGAGCGTGGCGAGGTAGTCGTCGAACGAGGCGCCCGCGGGGAATGTCACGACCGGGCAGACGTCCTCGCGCTCGAGGTTCAGCGTCCAGCGCTCGCGGATCTCCCGGGCACCGAACGCGGCGGCCAGCGCGTCAACGGTCGGGTCGCCGCACCGGAGCCGGCGGAGGTCGACGACGTCCCACGGCGTCGGGTGGTCGGGGTCGACGACGGAACCGGCCGCGGCGAGGTGGTCGACGACCGCGTCGGCGACGGCCGGCAGGTCGTCCGGCGCGGCGAGGATCGTCGCGTAGTCGGCGTGGTAGGAGGCACCGAAGAAGACGGCCTTCGCGCTTGCCGGCACGGGCGTGAGCGCCGCCTCGTCGCCGTGGCGGATCTTCGTCGCGGCGACCGCGTCGGTCGGCTCGACCTCGTGTCGATGCATCAGCGGGACGATCGCGATCGGCTCGTCCGAGGGCGACATGGCCGCTCCGGCGACGCCGAACCCCTCGCACACGATCAGGGTCTGGTCGTGGGCGCCGGCGCCGTACGCGTCCCACCACGCGCGCTGGAACGCCCAGCCGCTGAACGGCGTGGCCCACGGGTTCGCGGCGGCCAGTCGGTCCCACGTGTGGCGCGGGATGTCGTCGAACGCGGCCCGGGCGACGCGGAGGTCGCGCCGGGTGCCTGTCGTGGTCGTCGAATTCGACCGCGTCATCAGTGGTGGTGGGCCCCCGGGCGTCGGACGAGCCCGGACAGGCAGGCTCCGCGTCGGGAGCGAGCGTCGTCACACGGCCGAGGATATCACCGGGCCTCGGAAGGTGATTGAGCAGGCAACGGCCTGCGGAACGCCGAGTGTCGGTTGGCGCCGCCTGCCGCCGCTCGCCGTTGCCAGGCGGCCACCGCCGTCGCCGGATTCCCATCTCGCGAACACGCTCCACGAAGTCCCCGCCGGGCGTGCGCGTGATGGGAATCCGGCAACCGGCCGGCGGTGCGGAACCTGAATCCGAGCGTGCCGTCCGACACGCCGTCTGTCCCCGGGTCTCGGCGTGTTCACCGGGCGAGAATCCCGCAGACGGATCCGCGTGGCACGAGCGGGCGATGGCCCGATCGGGGGATCGACGCGGGCGGGGGCGATGGTATGGTCCGGACCGCCTGATCCACGCCCGGAGACCCAGCCACGAGCTCCGACATCCGCCTTCCGTTCGCCCGCCCGAACACCACCGCCCGCGCGCCGGAGACCGGCGACGCCGCCGCATCGCGCCACCGGAACGCCGCCGCCAGGTGGCTGCCGACCTTTGTCCTCGGCCTGATCGGGGTGGCCTTTGCGATCGCCTTCTTCGTCAGCCGCGTCGCACCGGTCGACACCCTGCACTACTTCCAGACCGGCCAGATGGACCACTTCTACGGCACGGTCTGGGGGAGCGGCGAGGGGGCGGAGGCGTGGTACGTCTACCCGCCCCCGTTCGCCTACCTCGTCAAGGCCTTGTCGATCGGTGGCTGGGGCGAGTGGATCGTCGTCTGGACGGTCCTCCTCGCGGTCAGCTTCTCGGTCATCCGCTGGATCGGCGTCGCCGCGGTCGTCGTCGGGTTCGCCGCGCGGATCTTCCTCGACAACTTCAAGCCGATCTCCGAGCCGGCCAACCACCTGACGATCGGGAACCTCCAGCCCCTGATCCTCGCCACGGTCGTCCTCGGGCTGCGTTATCCGGCGATGTGGGCGATCCCCCTTCTCACGAAGATCGGCCCCGGGATCGGGATCCTGTGGTTCGTCGTCCGCCGCGACTGGCGGAGCCTCGGCATCGCGCTCGGGGTGACGGCGGCGATCGCGGGCGTCAGCTTCGTGATCGACCCGGGATCGTGGGGCGATTGGGTCCGGTTCATGCTCGCGAACGTCTCGACGCCGAGCCCGGTCCCGGTCGTGCCGATCCCCGCCTGGGTCCGGTTCCCGATCGCGATCGCGCTGATCGTCTGGGGCGCCCGGACGGACCGGGCGTGGACGGTCCCGATCGCGTGCGGGATCGCCTCGTTCGCGCTCTACGAGTGGTCCTACCTGACGATCTGGCTCGGCGTGTTTGCGTTCGTCGGACCCTGGGCGCCACGGGATCCCGACGGGCGACCGAGCCTGGCCGGCCCGCGGCTGAAGGGCCGGCCGGCGCCGGCACCAGCGCCGGCGTCCGCGTCCGCGTCCGCGGCGAGCTGATCCCTACCGCGCCCGGGCGTTCGACTCCGCAGACAAGGGCCCCGTCCCGACGGCATTGACCGCGGCGACCTTGTAGTAGTAGCGCGTGCCCGCGGTCGTCGCGGTATCCGTGTAGGTCGTGACGACGCCGACCGCGACGAGGAACGTCTCGGTTCCGCTCGATGTGCTCCGGTAGATGCGATAGCCGCTGATCGCGGCGCCACCCGTCGACGTCGGGGCCAGCCAGGTCAGCCTGACGCCCTTTGTCGTGGCGGTGCTCGCGCTCAGGCTCCGCGGTGCCGTCGGGACCGTTGCCGGTCGAGCCGACACCTCGGTCGACCGTGGGCTCTCACCGACCGCGTTGACCGCGGTGACCTGGTAGTAGTACGTCGTCCCGTTGGTCAACCCGGCGTCCGCGAAGGTCGTCGTTCCGGCACCCAGCGTCGTCCGCAGCGTCTCGCCCCCGGAGGCGATGCCCCGGTAGACGCGATAGCCGGTGATCGGGCTGCCGCCGGTGCTGGCCGGGGCGACCCAGGTCAGCCCGACCTGGCCGTTGCCGGGGGTGGCGACAAGACCGGTCGGGGCACCGGGCGCGGTCGGTGGCGGGGGCGGCGCGACCGGGGTCGCGCTGGCGGGGGCCGACGCCGGACCCGGTCCGACCGCGTTGGCGGCGACGACGGTGAACGTGTAGGGCGTGCCGCTGGTCAGGCCGGTGACCGTGCAGTTGAAGGTCGAGCCGCCGGCCGTGCAGGTCGCGCCGCCCGGGCTGGCGGTCGCGGTGTAGCCGGTGATCGGGCTGCCGCCGGTGCTGGCCGGGGCGACCCAGGTCAGCCCGACCTGGCCGTTGCCGGGGGTGGCGACAAGACCGGTCGGGGCACCGGGCGCGGTCGGTGGCGGGGGCGGCGCGACCGGGGTCGCGCTGGCGGGGGCCGACGCCGGACCCGGTCCGACCGCGTTGGCGGCGACGACGGTGAACGTGTAGGGCGTGCCGCTGGTCAGGCCGGTGACCGTGCAGTTGAAGGTCGAGCCGCCGGCCGTGCAGGTCGCGCCGCCCGGGCTGGCGGTCGCGGTGTAGCCGGTGATCGGGCTGCCGCCGGTGCTGGCCGGGGCGACCCAGGTCAGCCCGACCTGGCCGTTGCCGGGGGTGGCGACAAGACCGGTCGGGGCACCGGGCGCGGTCGGTGGCGGGGGCGGCGCGACCGGGGTCGCGCTGGCGGGGGCCGACGCCGGACCCGGTCCGACCGCGTTGGCGGCGACGACGGTGAACGTGTAGGGCGTGCCGTTGGTCAGGCCGGTGACCGTGCAGTTGAAGGTCGAGCCGCCGGCCGTGCAGGTCGCGCCGCCCGGGCTGGCGGTCGCGGTGTAGCCGGTGATCGGGCTGCCGCCGGTGCTGGCCGGGGCGACCCAGGTCAGCCCGACCTGGCCGTTGCCGGGGGTGGCGACAAGACCGGTCGGGGCACCGGGCGCGGTCGGAGGCGGCGGCGGTGGGGGTGGCGTGGAGCCATCGCCGAGGAACAGGCCGGCGAGCACGGCGGTGTTGCCGGCGGTCTTGTCGGCGGTGATCGTGACGGTGCCGCCGGCGGCGACGTTGATCGGGGCGTGGATCCAGGCTCCCTGGACGTACGCGGTCCCGAGCTGGGCGGTCTGCGCTCCGTGGCCGTCGTTGATCGTGACGTTCTGGAAGCGGTTGCCGCCGTACGCGTCCCAGTCGAGGGCGTACAGGTGGAGGGTGCCGGTGTAGGCGTTGGCGAACGTCAGGTGGAGACGGAGCGAGCTCGTGTCGTACCAGGTCATCGACCGTCGCTCGGTCATCGTCGGGCTCTGGAGGGCCCGGACCTCGGTCGTCGTCGCGGCCCACACGTAGCGGCCGCCCTGGTCGAGGCTGAAGGTCACCCCGGCCGGGAGGCTCGAGAGGTCGGCGTTGTTGCCGGTCCAGTTGGCGAGGACATAGCCGTCGTGGCCATACGTCCCGACCCAGTTGCCCTGGACCCCGGGGCTGTCGACGGGGAGTGGCGGCGGGGGCGGCGGCGGAAGGGCACCGGGACCGCCGAGCAGGAGGCCGGCCAGCACGGCATTGCTCGCCGTCCGGTCGACGGTGATGACGACCGAGCCGCCGGCTCCCACGGCAAACGGTGCATGGACCCAGGCCCCCTGGACATACGAGCCAGCCGCGAGCGAAGCCGTCCGACGGCCGGCGCCGTCGTCGATGCTCACATCCTCCCCGCGCGGTCCGTAGGCGTCCCAGTCGAGGGCATACAGGTGGAGCGTGCCGGTGTAGGCAGCGGCGAAGGTCAGCCGGATCCGGATCTGGTTGGCGTCGTACCAGGTCAGCGACTTCCGGCCGTTGCCGCTCGGATCGCGTAGCGCTCGCACGTCGGTCGTCGAGGCCGCCCACGTGTATCGCGCACCCTGCTCGAGGCTGTAGGTCACCCCCGCAGGCAGGCTCACGAGGTCGTTGCTGCCGTTCCAGTTCGCGAAGACGTAGCCGTCCGCGCCGTAGGTGCCGAGCCAGTTGCCCTGGACCCCGGGCAGGTCGACCGTCGGCGCCGGCGGCGGAGGCGGCGGGGGAGGTGGCAACGGTCCCGCGCCGCCGAGGAACAGGCCGGCGAGCACGGCGGTGTTGCCGGCGGTCTTGTCGGCGGTGATCGTGACGGTGCCGCCGGCGGCGACGTTGATCGGGGCGTGGATCCAGGCTCCCTGGACGTACGCGGTCCCGAGCTGGGCGGTCTGCGCTCCGTGGCCGTCGTTGATCGTGACGTTCTGGAAGCGGTTGCCGCCGTACGCGTCCCAGTCGAGGGCGTACAGGTGGAGGGTGCCGGTGTAGGCGTTGGCGAACGTCAGGTGGAGACGGAGCGAGCTCGTGTCGTACCAGGTCATCGACCGTCGCTCGGTCATCGTCGGGCTCTGGAGGGCCCGGACCTCGGTCGTCGTCGCGGCCCACACGTAGCGGCCGCCCTGGTCGAGGCTGAAGGTCACCCCGGCCGGGAGGCTCGAGAGGTCGGCGTTGTTGCCGGTCCAGTTGGCGAGGACATAGCCGTCGTGGCCATACGTCCCGACCCAGTTGCCCTGGGCGTTCGCGGCCGTGCGGACACTGACGGTGTGGCTCCGGGTCTGCCCGGCGGTGTCCGTCGCGGTCGCCGTGAACGTGTAGGCGCCGCCGTCGACGCTGTTCGCATCCCATGGCATCGTCCAGCCGTTCGAGCCGTCCGTGTCGCTTGCGGCGAGCCGGCCGTTGACGAAGAAGTCCACCTTCGCGACGCCGACGTCGTCGGTGGCCGTCGCGGTCACGACGATCGGTCCGGAGACGGTGGCGCCGTCGAGGGGCGCGGTGATCTGGACGGTCGGCCGTCGGTCGCCCGGGTTCCCGCCGCTGACGGCGTTGAGCGCGTTGACGAGCGGCTCCGCGACGCCGTCCCGATCGTTGCCCCACTGCCCCTTGCCGACGCAGTCGCCGCTCCCGTTGGCGTCGGCGAACGCTCCGTTCGGACACTGCCCGGTCGACTTCAAGCGATCTCTCACGTCGGCGGGGGTCAGGTTGGGGAACGCTGCCAGCAGCAGCGCGGCGACGCCGGCCACGTGGGGCGAGGCCATGCTCGTGCCCATCTCGGTGGCGTAGCCGCCGCCGGTCCAGTCGGAGGTGATCTGGGTCCCGGGGGCCGTCACGTCGATCCGGGTCCCGAAGTTGCTGAACTCGGCGAGGGTGTCGTCGCAGTAGAAGAAGAACAGCCAGCAGCCGCCGAGCCCGCCGGGTTCGCCGTCGAGATCCGTGACCGCCGAAACGGCGATGACCTCGGGGAACGCCGCCGGGATGAACCCGGACACGTCCACGGTCGAGTTGCCCGCGGCCGCCACGTACGTGACCCCGGCCGCGACCGACTTGCAGATCGCCTCGCGCACACCGCCGTCGGTGCACGTCCCGATCGTCCCGACGTCGCCGAGGCTCATGTTCGCGACGCGGATGTCGTTCGTCGGGTCGTTGTCGGTCGCATACGCGGTCAGGGTGTCGATCGCGCAGATGAGGTTCGACCATTCGCCCGAGCCGCTGTCGTCGAGCACCTTGAACGGGACGAGGCGGGCGTGCGGCGCGACGCCGACGACCCCGAGGCCGTTGTCGGCCGCGGCGATGATGCCGGCGACATGGGTCCCGTGGCCGTGGCCGTCCTGGGGCGGACCCGCGGTCATGCAGTTCTTGCCGAGCCCCACGTCGAGGTTCGGGACCAGGTCCGGGTGGGTCAGGTCGATGCCGGTGTCGAGGATCGCGACGCGCACGCCTTGGCCGGTGAACCCGGCGTCGTAGGCGCTCGGCGGGGTCGAGTGGTTCGCGGCGATGCGCGAGATCCCCGTCGGGATGGTGTCGTCGAGCGCGTGGATCGTGCCGTCGGCCACGACCGAGCGGACGTTGGGGTTGCGCGCCAGCGCTGCGGCGGCCTTCGCCGAACCCTTGAAGACGAACCCGTGGAGCGCGTGACGGAAGACGAACCCGGCCTTGCCGCCCTCACCCTGCGCGAGCGTGCCCGCCAGTCGGTCGGTGTCCGCCCGGGGCTGCATCGAGACGATCCAGCTCGTCGCCGTCGCCACGCCCGGGCCGACGGGGACCGGAGCCGGTCTCGCGGGCGGGGCGGCCGAAACCGTATTCGGGACTGTCAGGAGCAGGACGGATCCGAACAGGATCGCCGTTCGGAAGCGCCACCCTCGCGCTCCGCTCATCGCATCCCCACCCCTGGCGATTCGATCCGCCGCGATCGAAGGTCGTGAGTGTCCGTCGCGCTCGAATCGGCGTCAATGAGGGAACTGCCGTATTCCGATCGAACGGTGCGGCGATGCGCCGGCCAGTTGCGGGCCTCGGCCGGTTCGGCCCGCCCGTCCTAGCCCTGCGACAGCTTGAACAGCTCGGTCGGTGACAGCTTCGGCGAGTGATCGCCGAACAGCCGGCGGAGCAGCCAGTACTCGGGGAGGGGACGGTCGTCCGTGATCAGCGGCCCGTCGCCCACGATCCGCGCGACGTCGTCGCCCTGGATCCAGACCAGCCCCGGGATCTTCGTCGCCCAGCCGTCCACGGTGTGCTCGGGTGAGTCGTACGCCGACGAGATGTCCTCGAGGATGCCGGGCCTGGCGAGGACGTCCCGGATGTTCTCGTCGGTGAACTGAAGCGGTTGGTCGCTGCCGATCAGGAAGAAGCCATAGCCACCGGGCCCGAACGCGACGATGACGTTCGGGAAGACCGTCCGGAACGTCCGGATGTGGTCGAGGAACTCGTCGACCGTCCCGCCGTACGGCGTCCACTGCATCATCACGCCGCCCGGGTTGAGGCGGCTGGCTCCGGCCTGGTAGTACTCGAGCGACGAGATGACGGCCGCACCGGAGCTCTCGATCGGCGGCGGCGGGTCCGTCACGATGATGTCGTAGTGCTTCGGCGTCAGCTCCAGGTGGTTCCGCCCGTCCGTGACGATGACGTTGGCATTCGGCTTCCCGACGATCGCGTCCGCGTCCGGGTAGAACCAGTGGAACATCTTCGGGACGGACGGCACGAGCTCCACGGCGTCCGTCTGGAGGCCTGCGATGACGGCCGCCCGGAACGCGGAGCCCATGCCGAACGCGATCGTGGCGGCCGACTGCGAATCCGGCCGGAGCATCAGCGGCAGGATCGGCATCAGCTTCGCGTCGACCGTCAGCAGGGTCATCGCCGTCCCGGTGACCCACAGCTGCCGGCCCTGGGTGTTGCCGGCCTGGACCGACGCGATCTCGTCCTCCTCGGACTGGTAGATCGTGCCGTTCATCGCCTGGATCCGCGCTACTGATGGATCGACGAAGCGGGTCGTGCCCGGTGCCACGAGGTTCCAGACGATGGCGACGGCCACCACGGCCGAGCCGGCCGCCACGACCCCGCGCGCGACGGGGGTCACCCCGGTTGCGGAGGCGATCAGCAGTCCGGCGAGGCCGAGGTTGACGAGCGCGACCAGGGCGACCGTCGCGGGCGAGCCGAGGATCGGGATCAGGAAGAACGGGACGACGAAGGTCCCGACGATCGCGCCCACGGTGTTCGCGGCGAGGAGACGGCCGGCGAGCGTCGCGATCTTCGACGGGTCGTCGTCGAGCAGGCTCGACGACGCGGGGAAGCTCATGCCCATCACGAACGTTGCGGGCAGGACGACGAGGATCGCCGGTCGGAGGATCGCCCAGAGCGTCTCGAGCGCCTTCGACGGCTCGAGGGCGTAGGGCTGACCGATCACGAGGACCAGGCCGCCGACGGTGATGACGGCGACGGCGAGCTGGGTGAAGGCGAGGAACAGGACCGGCTGCCGGATCCGGGGCCGGATGTTCGCGTAGACGGTCGCGCCCAGGACCAGCCCGATCAGGAAGATCGCGAGGATCGTGCTGAAGATGTACGTGGAGTTTCCGGTGCCGGACGACAGCAGGCGGTTCCACAGCGTCTGGTAGGCAAGCGACGTCAGCCCCGAGATGAACGCGACCGTCAGAGCGAGGCTCGGCCGGGCGCGGCCGGTGGGGGTCGCGGGGTGCGCTGTCGGCTCCGGGTCGATCGTCGCGAACGTGGGCGGCTCGACCGCCGGCCGGGGCCCGATCTCGGCCTCGGCGGCGGCCCGCCCGCGATCGATCAGCAAGGCCGCGATGCCGGCGATCCCCGAGCAGGCAGCGCCGACGAGCAGGGTGGTGGAGAGGCCGAGCAGCTCGATCAGGAAGAAGCCCGCGGCGATCGTCCCGAGGATCGCCCCGAACGTGTTCGCCGCGTAGAGCCGCGAGAACGCCCGCGACAGGTGCTGGTCGTCGGTGAGGTAGCGGGTCAGCGTCGGGAGCGTGGCGCCCATCAGGATCGTCGCCGGCGCCAGCGCGACGATCGCGAGCCCGAACCGGACGAGCGCGAGCAGCCCGGGCTGGGTCTCGAGGCTGGTGAACGCGGCGCGATAGACCTCGTGGAGGAGGCGGAACGTGATCGGGGTCAGGATCACCACCACGACGAGGACGAGCTCCAGGATGCCGTACAGCTTGAGCGGCGATCGGACCCGGTCGGCGAGCCGGCCGCCGAGGAACGAGCCCACGGCCATCCCGCCGAAGAAGCCGGTCAGGATCGTCGCGACCGCCTGGGTCGTGTTGCCGAACACGAGCACGAGCTGCCGCGACCAGACGACCTCGTAGACCAGGCCGGCGGCGCCCGACAGGACGAAGATCGCGAGGATCAGGCCGGATCGGCGCACGAAGCTCCTCCGCGTCGGTTCGGGATGGATCTAGGGAGGCGCGCAGTGTCGCACGCGCTCGGGCAGCCTGCCACGGCCCCGCGAACGAGGGGCGTCAAGGCAACCCGGCGACCGGGGGTTCGGGGGCCGACGACGACGCGGGGCCGCCGGCCGCGGCGTCGCCGTCACTCGTCGGGCGAGCGCGTCGGGAGCGCTCGACGGCGGCGGCCAGCGGCGGGCCGACCGCCACGACGACCAGGGCGATGACCGGCGCGCCCTCGATGGGAGAGCCGAGGACCGCGGCGGCGATCGCCAGCGTGATGACCATCGACAGGGGCGACCGGTCCCCCGCCGGGTCGGCAACCCCGGGGATCGCCATCGACGAGTAATACCACTGGGTCCAGGGCCAGAACACGGGCATCGCCAGCCACGCCGCTCGCTCGCGATCGCGGCGCAGGAGCATCACGAATGTCACGACCGCGACGACCACCGCCACCGCGAGGATCGGCATCGACAGCCCCCACACGCTCGATCCGCCGCCGGCGGTCGCGTCGAGGTGATCCTGGATCGTCTGGCGCTCGGCGAGGTACGTCGCCCACGGCACGAACGGTGCGGTCACGACGACCGCAACGCCGGCGAGGATGAGCGTCCTGAGCTCGAGTCGGATCAGCGGCACGATCGCGGCGTAGACCTTCACGACGATCGCGAGCGCGCCGAGGACCGCGCCACCCGCAACGAGGAGCGGCAGGACGAGCGCGTGCGGGTTGGCGTTCCAGACCCCGTCCACGAGTGGCGGAAACGCGAGCCACCAGAGCGGCAGCCCGAGCCGCCGGATCGCCCAGACGCTGCCGACCACGCACAGCACGAGCAGGAGCCCCACCCCGAGCGTTTCCGGCAGCAGCGCGAACGGGATCATCGGGATGAGCGACGGGGGCGGCGCCCCGAAGTACACGCCGCCCTGGACGACGGCCCACGGATCCTGACCCGCCAGCCAGGCGACGGTCGCGGAGCGATAGAGACGCCCGTCGAAGCCCGGCCCGCCCGGTGCGATCAGGATGAGTCGCATGACGGTGATCACGACGAACCACGTCGCGAGGAGGACCGGCACGATGCGCCGGATCTGCACCTCTCTCACAGGTGGTACGCCCAGTAGACGCCCGCCGCGCCGACGACGACGCCGAACCCGATGAGCAGGCGCCAGCCCATCCCGATGCCCGCCCCCGTCAACCCCACCGACTCGCGGATCCTCTCGTCGCGGGCCGCCGCGAGCGCGCACAACGCCCAGACGAACGGGATCGAGTCGAGGGCGTAGCGGTAGCCGTACTGGAGCCAGCCGCCGCCGTAGTACAGGAGCGTCGGGATCAGGACGAGCAGGGCCGCCCCCGCCAGCCACCACGTCCGCGACTGACGCCACGGCGCGCGGACGGCGTACAGGAGCCCCGGGCTCGTGAAGAAGATCGACATGCCGAGGCCATCCGGCTGGAAGAACGGGAACGTCGTCGAGAACGTCGGGAGCTTCGTGAACAGGTAGTTGACGTTCATCGCGATGTGGGCCGTCGAGAACAGCCCGAGCCGGCGCTGCGCCTCCAGCCACTCGGGGAGCACGGCGAGGGCATAGCCGGACTCGAGCGGCGAGCCGAACCGCACGGCGTTGTACCAGAAGAAGAACGCGATCGACGGCAGGACGCCGAGGGCGAGCGCGAGCCACGTCCGCCACGGCCACTGGCGCGGCTCCCAGATCCGGTCGCCGGCGAGGAGCAGGGCGAAGAACGGGATCGCGAAGACGAGCGGGGCGCGGGTCAGGAACGCGAAGCCGGCGAGCAGCCCGATGAGCCACGGCCGGCGGCTGCCCCACAGCTCGAGGAGGATCGCGAGGGTGAGGATCGTCGCGATCAGCTGGCCCGTGTGCCAGACCCCGCCACGGGTCGTGACCCACCAGATCTGGGTCGAGAACCCGAACAGGACGCTGAGCAGGAAGCGATCGACCAGCGACCGGACGTTGGCCCGACCGGTGAACCACCAGGCCATCCCGACCGTCGCCGCGGCGAGGGCGGCGTTGATGCCGCTCTCCCACTGGTCGGCGACCCCCGGCCCGGTGATCGCGACGAGCGGCATCAGGGCGATTGCCGGGAACGGGGCGAACGGAACGTAGATCCGGCCGTCCTGGATGATCACGTCCTGCGGCCCGAGCCGGACGTCCAGCCAGGTCCGGCCGTGGAGGAACGCGTCGGCGAGGTAGAAGAAGTCGCCCCGCATCGCGTCGAAGTAGCGGTTCGACAGCCAGTAGATGACGCCCGCGGCGATCGTCAGGAGGATGCCGATCCGGGCGGCCGTGTCGATCCGCTCGAGGAACCCGACGCGCGGACGGGTCTCCGCGTTCGCCGTCGGTGCCTGGGCCGTCATGCAGCCGCGGGCGAGGCCGCCATCGCGACGATGGCCTCGTCCCGGCGCTCGCGCAGGCCGACGACGAAGACCGCCAGGAGCGCGACCCAGAACACGATCGGGTAGATGGCCGCCGGGAGGTTGACGAACAGCGTCGCCGCCGAGGTGACCAGCGGGATGGCGACGGCCCACCACCGGCGGCGCTCGAGGAGCCAGGCGACCGGCAGCAGGAGCAGCATCGCGTAATGGTCCCAGAGGACCGGCGAGAGCAGCTGGCTCGCGACGATCGTGACGAGGAGCGAGGCGTCGGCCGGGGTCCGCAGCGCGGCGACGATGACGACGGCGACGACCAGCACGGAGCTCGCGAGCTGGATTGCGGTCGCGGCGCCGACCGGGACGCCCGCCTGGTACGCCGCGGCGCCGGGCGTGAAGTTGTGCGGGGTCGTGATCGGGTCGCTGACGTTGCGGATCAGCGCGACGTAGTCCTGCCACATCCCGATCCCGCCGAGCAGGACCGTGGCCGCGGCCGCCGCGGCGAGGAGGATCGCCGCCCCGACGAGCACCGCCTGCAGACGCCGGGTGAGCAGCGCCCAGACGAGGATCAGCCCGGGCTGGATCTTCACGATCGCGCCGAGCGCACCCGCGGCACCCACGGCCAGCGGGCGATCGAGCCAACGCCAGCCGATGGCGAACAGGAGGAGCAGGAGCGGCCCCACCTGGCCGAGCTTCAGGGCGTAGGCGACGGGCCACGACAGGCCGGCGAGGAGCAGCGTGGTCCAGCGGATCGTGGGACGAACCGGCATGAGCGCGATCCCGCCGACCAGCATCGTGACGGACAGGCCGATCCAGGTCCAGGTGGCGACGGTCGGCGAGAGGAGACCGAACGGCAGCACGGCGAGGACGAACGGCGGCGGGTAGTAGAAGAGACCGAACCCACCGGTCTGCTGGACCGTCGGGTCGTAGAGCCGCTCCCCGTCGAGGACCCGTCCGGCCGCCTGGTGATAGGCGAGGAAGTCGAAGCCGAGCGTGCCCGCCGCCTGCGCCGCGAGGATCACGAGCCCCGAGACGGCCACGAGCGAGCCGATCGCCAGGATGGGCAGCGCGGCGCGCCCGAGGGCATCGATGTCCAGCCCGCGACGGGCGGTCCGGTCAGCCGTGGATCGTCTCCTGATGCGACGTCGACGAGGCGAAGTCTAGCCGCGGGCCTCGCCGGGACGCACCCGCCGGATGGTCCTGCCGGCCGGGACCGACCCGGGACCGTGGAGCCCCTCGACGTCCGCCGCCCATCGGCTAGGGTGGCGCCATGCTGCGCACCGCGAGCTGGCTCGGACTCGTCGCGTTCTCGATCGTCGTGTGGATCGCGGCGTTCCGTGCGTTCGGGTTCGACCCGACGACGCCCGGCAGCGACGCGTGGAACTACCTCGGCGCCGGTGAGCGGCTGAACGCCGGGCATCCGCTGTACGCCCTCTCGCCGGGCGACCGGCCGATCCCGCTGGCACCGCCGTACTGGTCCGTGCCGCTCCTCGCCCCGCCGCCGATCGCCGTCCTGTGGCGCCCACTGGCCCTGCTCGGCGACCCGTCGATGACGCTCTGGGCCACGGCCGGGCTCGTGACGACGCTCGTGACGGCCGGCTGGCTGCTGGCGGGCGGCGGCCTCCTCGTCGCCGGGATCATCGCGCTCATGGCCGCGCCGCTCGCGCTGCAGTCTCTTGCAGGGAACGCGAACGGGTTCCTCTTCGCCGCCCTCGTCCTGGCCTGGGTGTGCCGGACGCGGCCGGCCGTCGTCGGGTCGCTCGTCGCGGCCGCGATCGTCGTCAAGCTGACGCCGGCGCTGCTCCTGATCTGGCTCGCGACCGCGTCGCGCTGGCGGGCGGTCGGCGCGACGGTCGTCGCGCTCGCGGTGATCGGGGTCGTGTCGCTCGCGGGTGCCGGGATCCAGAATCACCTCGACTGGATCGCCTCGATCCCGCTGGCCGCGCCCGCGCCGACGTCCCTGGCGGGGATCACCGGCCTCCCGTCAACCGTGATCCTCGCGATCGCGGCGGTCGTCGTGCTCGTCGTCGGGCGGCGCGGCGACGAGCGGCTCACGTTCAGCGTCGCGGTCGCCGCCGTCGCGCTGGCCTCGCCGGCCCTGTACCTCGGGACCCTCGGCATTGCCGCCGCCGCCGCCGCGCCGTGGATCGGCGAGCGCCGTTCGGTCGCCGCAAGCCTCCGGACACGAACCACATGACGGACGACGCCGCGGACCGCGTCGCCGCGCCGGGGATCCCGGCTCCCACGATCCCCGCGCCCGCCCGGACCTTCGACCGCGACCGGCTGGTCCGGGTCCTCGCGCTCGTCCTCTCGGGCATCCTCGTCGTCGCGATCGCCCTCGAGGTCGTCGAGATCGTCACGAACCTCGACCGCCTCGCCTTCCCGCTCGACGGGGACCGGGTGCTGTACATGGACGCCGCCCGGAGCTGGCTCAACGGGACCGGCTTCTACCACGACTACCAGCTCGCCGGGCCCTATCCGGTCCGCTCGGGCGACATCCTCTATCCGCCGCCGATGCTGCTCGTCTTCGCCCCGCTCGCGGCGATCCCGGAGCCGCTCTCGGCGGTGCTGTATTACGCGATCCCGCTCGGGATCACGCTCGCCGCGGTCGTCCGGCTGCGGCCGGCGATCGTCGGCTGGCCGGCGATCCTCTTCTGCCTGTGGTGGCCGACGACGATCGTCGTGATCGCCGGCGGCAACCCGGGGATCTGGCTGATGGCGTTCATGGCCCTCGGCACGCTCTGGCGGCCGCTGTCGGTGCTCGTGTTCCTCAAGCCCACGCTCGCCCCGTTCGCGTTCTTCGGCGCGAACCGGCGCTCGTGGTGGGTCGCGCTCGGCGCGCTCGGGCTCGTGTCGCTGCTGTTCCTGCCGATGTGGCCCGATTACTTCCGCGCGGTCCTGAACGCCCAGGGCGGCGGCGGGATCTTCTACTCGATCGGTCAGGCGCCGATGCTGTTCCTGCCGCTCGCGGCCTGGGCGACATCGACGCGGCGGAGGTCCACGCCACCGCGCTGATCGCCGGCGCGCTGATCGCCGGCGGCGACGCGGGCCCGGTCGCGGGCGCGATCCTCGCGCCACAGCGGGATCGCCGCGACGAGCAGCGCCAACCCGTGGAACCAGATGATCGGAAGGCTGATCGTCGCCGCGACCGGCACGACCCAGCGGCGATCCGTCCGCGCGCCCCACCAGACGAGCGCGATCGCGACCGCCATCCGGATCGGCAGCGGGATCGGGACCGGGTATGGATGGCCCGGGTCGTAGTCGAGGTTGTTCACCATCGTCGAGACGTACTGGCGCCACAGCTCGGGCGCGAGCGCGTAGCTGACGGCGACGATCACGATCGTCCCGACGACGGCGATCCCGAACGCTCGCCACTCGCGACGGAACGCGAACCACAGCGCGCCGACGCCCGGTGACACCTTCGTCAGGACGATGAACGCCCAGGCCATCGGGTAGCGGAAGCCGACGATGATCGCCACCGCCATGAACAAGTGGATGTTGCCGTGATAGAGCTCGAGCGGGATCGGCGGGAACGCCAGCAGGACGAGCCACGTCCGGCCCGTCATCCAGATCAGCGCGCCGATCATCGCGGCGAAGTACAGGGCGAAGAACAGCTCCCACGGCAGGACGCCGAAGACGGAGAACGCCTGGCCGGCGGCGGGCGTGTACCGGAACGCGTCCAGGTCCGACGTGTTGCCGGTGGAGTTCCCGTACAGGTTCGTCAGGTCGACCGCCCAGTACGCGTGGGCGTCGAACCCGAACATCGAATGGGCCTGGTTGACGACGATGATGTACGGCAGCGAGACCAGCCCGACGATGATCAGGGCGTGGCGCACCGCCCGGAGCCGGGCCGGGCCGATCCGGGCCGCGAGCGCCTCGAGTCGGGCCGGGACGTCGACGCGACCGAACACTCTCGACCGGTCCGCGGCCGCCTGTCCGCCGGTCATCCCTCGGCGGGCCGCGGCGCGCGGCCGAGCCGGCGATGGATCAGCGGGATCCGGAACAGGTCCCACGCGACACGGATGGCGAGGCTCGGCCGCGCACGCATCCGGGAGCCGCGTCGGTCGGCCCACGTGATCGGCACGACCGCCATCGCGTAGCCGCGCCGGCGAGCGAGGTAGATCAGCTCGACGTCGAACACGATGCTCGTGATCCGCTGCCGCCCGAACAGGTCGTGGGCGGCGTCGCGCCGGAACCCCTTGAAGCCGCACTGCGTGTCCTGGACCGGGCCCACGACCCACAGCGATGCGAGCAGGTGGAACGCCTTGCCGAGCAGCCGGCGGTAGCGCGGCTGGCTCTTGCGCATGTCCGATCCGTCCGGCTGGATCCGGCTGCCGAGCGCGACGTCGGCCTCGCCCAGCGCCGCCACGAGCGGGACCAGCATGTCCGGCGGCGTCGCCATGTCCGCGTCGGCGAAGACGACCAGGTCCGATCCGGCGTGAAGCATCCCGGCCCGGACCGCGGCGCCCTTGCCGCCATGGGGCACCGTCAGCACCGACAGGATCGCGCCGGACTGGGAATCCTTCGTCTCCGGTCGGGCACGGACGAGGTCGCCGGTGCCGTCGGTGCTGCCGTCGTCGACGACGAGGACCTCGATCTGGTCGGGCAGGCGTGCCGCGCCCGGCGCCCCGTCGCGGGCCGATTCGCCGCGGCGTCGGAGATACCCGAACAGCTCGTCCAGGGCAGGCTCGATCCGCCCGGCCTCGTCGAAGGCGGGCAGGACGATCGTCAGCGTCGGGGACGGACCCATCGCCGGCAGTCTAGGTCCCGGATGCACGTCTCAGGGGGAGACGATCGCACCGTTCGGGTCATCCATCTGGTGCAGTTCGAACTCGTCGGCGGCGTTGAACATGTACGACCCGGCGGGGTCGACCCGCGGGAACGTCGTCCCGAGCACGGGGTTCAGGAGGTCCGGGAACACGTTCACGAGCTCCTCGTCGTCCGGGAGCGGATGAGCCTCACCCGGCACGCGCGCCGCGAGCAGGGGCAGGAAGCGGAGACGCGGGTCGCCGGGCATCGCGCCGACCCACGATCCGTGGTCGCCGAAGACGAGGATCACCGGCGGGACGGCCGCCACGTGGTCGATGGCGTCGATCTCGTCGAGGAGCGGCCCCTGGAGGTACTCGACCGATCCCGCGTAGCCGGCCTTCAGCTGGTCCTCGGTCAGGCCCGTCTGGACCGGGTCGTCGGCGTACAGGGCGCGGATGTCCGGCACGGTCCGCGGGCTGCCGTCGGCGTTGAACACCCAGGGCGGATGAGGGCTCGGGATGTGGTCGAAGATGAACCGCGGGTGGCCCGGGTTCTCGGCCGCGAGCTCGCCGAGCGCCGCGAAGTTCGCCGTGATCCGGCTGCGCGCCGACTGGCTCGCGAAGTCGGGCGCGACCGCGTTGAGCACGTCGCCGAACACGGTTCGCCGGAGCATCCCGACCTCGACCTCGTTCAGGGCCGCCCCGGTCGTGATGAACCGGTCGGCCTCGCGGAGGTTGACCTCGGCGAAGCCCGACGAGATCCCGACGATCTCGTAGCCGCGCTCGTGGAGGGCGGCGAACAGGGGGTTGTCGATGACGACCCGGTGGGTGATCGCGGCCTCGGCCTGGACGTCCCCGCCGTCGAGGAGCGGCTGGAGCGCCGGGATGTCCTGGAGCAGGCGCATGTTGAACATTGACATCAGGACCTCGACGGTCGTCGGGTAGTTCGTCACGGCCCTCGAGGACACGCTGAGCCCGCGATCGGCGAGCCGGCCGAGGAATCCGCTCTCGTCGACGTCGAAGACCTGCCGGAGCGCATCCGCCCGGGCATAGCCGTCGAGGAGGATCACGTAGATGTCCGGGGTCGCGGGTGACGTGACGCCGGTGAAGGTCCGTGCGGCCCGCAGCGGCGGCTCGTTCGTCAGCGAGCGGCCGATCACGGCCACCGCACCAAGTTGGACGGCCTGGACCACGATCAGGAGGCAGAGCAGCAAGGCGAAGACCCGCGAGATCCGTCCGATCTGCGGCCACGACACCCGGACATGACCGTGCAACACGCGACCGTCGACGAACAGGACGACAACCAGAAGGCCGACCGCGAGGACGAGCCGCGGGTCCCCGCCGATGAGGGCGACCATCGTCATGAACGCGGCCAACGCGGCGCGATCCCGATCGCCCAGCACCACCCGCATGACGACCGACACGACGATCCCGAGCAGCAGGACGGCGATGAGCGCGCGGAACGACACCCAGAAGCCGACGCCGTTGATCGCGACCAGCTGCAGGAACAGCGCCAGGCCGACGACGACCGGGTAGACGGGCACGTCGGAGCGGGGCCGCCATCGTGCGACGGAGCGGTCCGTCACGGCCGCCGCGTCATGCGCAGGAGGATCCGGCCCGTGCCCGGGATCGGGCGCTCGTCGACGATGGCGTAGCGTCGCTCGAAGGCGGCGCGGAACTCGTCGAGGTGATAGTCGCGGAAGACGTCCTCGCGGGTCGCCAGCAGCCGGCGCACCATCGGGTCGTCGCGGCCGACCCATTCGATGACCAGGTCCGGGGCCAGGGTCGCGAGGAAGTCGGCCAGCCGGCCGAGCGGGACGTTCCGCCCGATCGCGAGATGGTGCACGAGCGCGAGGGCGAGGAGGACGTCCGCGTCGGCGCGGTCCACGAGCGAACGGCGTTCGGCGAGCGCCCAGCCCATGGACCCGCTGGGGTTCGCGAGATCCGTGAGGAGCGGCAGGACGGCGGTCGCTCTCCGTTCCCGGATCGTCCGGAAGTGGCGCTCGACCGCAGCCGGGTCCGCGTCCCATGCGACGACCCGCCGACGGAGGTCCGCGGCGATCGCGCTGTGCCGTCCGACGTTCGCCCCGAAATCCCACACGACGCTTCCGCCCGCGTCGGCGAGCATCGTCCGGACGAGGACGTCCTTGCCCGCGGCCGCCGTTCGTGCGGCGTCGTCCGTGGCGTCCCGCGCCTCGTAGTCGGCCCACTCGGTGCCCGCCGGCGTCCAGTCGAGCGCCTCGACCGTGCGGCGCAGGCTGTCGAGCAGCGCCTCGCCGCCCAGCTTTCCGACCGACGCCCGGCGCACCTCCGCCGCGGCCGTCTCACCGCCCGATGCGTGCGTCCGCTGCGCTCGCGCATGCAGGTGGAGGTGGGCGCTCAGGCCCGGGTTGAGGCGGGTCCGCCCGGGCAGGAGACCGGCCGCGAGGTCCAGTGGGATCCCGTCGAGATGGCTGCGGAGGAGCCCACCCAGTCGCACGTCGCGTCGGGCCATGAGGGCGAGCGGCGCCAGGAAGTGCTCGCAGAACTGGCGATAGGCGGGCCACGGCGCACCGGGCTCGGCCGGGGCCAGCGACAGCGTGTCGACGAGGATCGGCCGCCCGTTCTGGTAGAGGACGTTGTAGGCGCTTGCATCCCGCAGCGTGAACCCCGCGGCCACGGCCTCGGCCTGGATGTCGAGGGTCAGGAGCGCCGCGTCCCGGAGCATCCCGAACGACCACTCGTACGGATAGGAGACGAACTCGACCTCGAGCGGACGGATGACCGCGTGGGCGCGATCGGCGTCGGCGGCGAGCTCGAGCGCGACGGGCTCGTGGGGGATCAGCCGGCCGGCGGCCTGGAGGCGATCGAGCAGGCCGTCCGCGACCACTCGATCCCAGCGCTCGCCGAACGATCGATCGACCTGGCGGAGGAGGATCCCGTCGCGACGGTACATGAAGCCGGCCGGGTCGCGGAACGACGACGGCTCTGGCTGGACGACGGAGTCGACGGCCGGGTCGCGAACGGTGGGGTCGGCGGCGGCCGTCAAGCCTTCGATCGGGCTCAGTTGGCGTGGTCGGCGCGGTGATCGGTCCGAGCCGATCGGCCGCCGAGACGTCCGATCGAGCGCACCGCGCGGGCGATCTGGCGACGGAGGACGTAGGGGATCGCGAGCAGCGCTGCGAGGGTCGCCTGGATGACCATGCTGCCGGCGCCGGGGTCGATGTACGCGACGAACCAGTGATCCATCTGTCTGTCGAGTTCCTTGTCGATCGCGCGTCCGCCCCGTCAGCGCAACGAGATGCTACTGCACCGCACGTTCGGGGTCGTTTCGTTCGCGGCGGAATCTCCCATCCGCCGGCATCGGGGCCGAATGACCCGAAGGTCCCGGCACGCTCGATCAATCGCCGATCGAATCCTCCCGGCTTGCCCGGATTGCCGCGAGAACCAGCCCGATGGCGACCCAGACGAGCGGCAGGAATGCGATCGCGACGGCGGCGACCAGCAGTGCCCCGGCGATCAGCGCCCGGACGCGCCCGAACGCCGGGCCGCCATGGCTTCGGAGGAGCGCCGCCAGCCCGAACGGCACCATCGCCGACGGGTAGTGGAACCAGGTGACCGGCAGCGTTGCCAGCGAGGCCGCGGCGGCCCAGCCGAAGCGCTCGACGGGATCGCCGCCCCGGCGGCCGGCAATGATCGAGAGGGCGAGCACGGCGAGCGTCACCGCGATCTGGGCAATCCGAGCGAACCGGTCGTCCGCGCCGATGAGCAGCGCGAGCTGCGCCGCGGGGCCGGCGTTGCGCGGATCGACGAGGTCGGCGTTGCTCCCGGCGCGGACGACGGCGACGTAGTCCGTCCAGGGGCTCAGCCCCCCGACGGCGAGGCTGACCGCGAGGAGCGCCACGCCGACGAGAACGGCGACGGCCAGCGCCCGGGCGCTCGCCCGGTCGCCACCGATGGTCCGCGTCCCGAACCAGACGCCGAGCGACGCCGGATGGAGCTTGGCGATCGACGCCGTCGCGAGGGCCAGCCCGCCGGCACGCTGCGACCCGACGGTCGTGCCCGGGGCCACCGCGAGGAGCATCGCCCCGTACAGGAGCGGGAAGAAGACATCGAGGTTGCCGAACAGCAGCCCGATCGCGAACGGGAAGCAGAGCGGGGCCAACGCGACCACCGGCACGACGACCGAGCGCGTCGGAAGGTCGGGGGCGAACCGCCGGCCGAGGGCCGCGGCGACCGCGGCGAGACCGGCGACCGCGGCGACGCTCCAGGCCAGGAACATCACCGGCGAGGGGATCGGCGCGAAGAGGGCCATCGCCTGGGCGATGACCGGCGGGTACGAGTAGAACAGGCTCTCGGCAACCGGCGCGCCGCCCGCGACGAGCGCCGGGTCGTACGGCGACCGGCCGGCCGCGACGTCCCGGCCCGCGCGGAGGAGCAGCTCCAGGTCGAAGCCGGCCTTCGGTGGCGTCGCCGCATACAGCGTCGCCCCGATCCACAGCAGCCCGAGCCAGCCGACGATCCCGAGGATCAGGAGCGCGCCGCTCGCGAGCGACCGGCTGGCGGCGGGCCGGATCGTCAGCTCGTCGGTCATCGGTCGTCCGGATCGCGGGCGGCGGCGACGAGGCTCGACAGCTGGTACAGGAGGAGGCGCGGCGACGCCAGGACGGACAGGGTCACCGCCGCCGCCCAGCCGTAGGGACGCGGGGCGGCCCAGATCGCGAACGCCGTGCCGCCGACGACGAGCACGGCCCACAGCGCCGGCGAGATGGCATACGGCGACAGGGACACGACGCTACCGACCTGGTCGAGCCGGAGGAACGACAGGTAGGCGATCGTGTCCGCCGGGGCGAGCACCAGCTGGAAGGCGATCAGACCCGCCATGCATGCCGCGAGCCAGCCGAGGGCGCGCCAGTCGCGCCGGCCCAGCCACCACACGGCGGCGAGGATCGGGAAGACCTTGAGGTTCGCGGCCAGGGCGATGGCCCAGGGCATGCCGAGCGACAGCAGGAGCGTGACCGCGACCTGCGCCTGGCCGATCACGAGGCTCCAGCCGGTCGGCAGCGCGAGGGCGCAGACGAGGAACAGGCTGCGCGGCCGGCGCAGGTCCAGCCGGATCAGCGTGGCCACGAGCATCAGGACCAGGAGTCCCATCCAGATGGTCGCGGCGACCCCGAACGGGAGCAGCGCCAGCGGCCGGAAGAGGATCGCCAGGAGCGGCGGGTACCGGTAGAACGCGGCCTCATCGACGCCCGCCGGCTGGTCGTAGAGCGGCTGGCCGGCGTTGAGCCGGGCCCCCGCGTCGTAGTAGGCGTGGACGTCCGCCAGGGGATCGCTCAGGAGATGGAGGACCACGGTCTCGACGCCGAGGGCGATCCCGACGAGCATCGCCAGGCGGAGGACGAGGCGGACCCGAGGCGTCGCCCAGACGGTCGGACGACCCGAGCGGATGTCGCTGGTCACCGGGCCATCCTAGCGGCGACGGACGGCCGGACAGGGGACCGAACGACGCCGTCGGCATAGCCCATTCGTACCGGTCGGAGGCCCCGGGGGCCGGTGCTACGCTGCACCGGCCGTGCGGATCCCGATCCTCCTCTATCTGCTCGCGCTCGTCGTCCGGATCGGATTGGTGATCCTCTACCCCGACCCGGCGTACCCCGATTCCTACTACTACGTCGACGTCGCCCGGGCGCTCGCCGCCGGCCACGGACTGAACCTCGACTTCATCTGGATCTTCGCCGAGGTCGGCAACCACATCCCGGCCAATCCGGTCCTCCCGATCCCCGGCAATGCCCACTGGCTGCCGCTGGCGTCGTTCCTCCAGGCGCCGTTCATCGCGGTCCTCGGGCCGACAACGCTCGCGTCGGCCATCCCGACGGTCCTCATCGGCTCGCTCACCGCGCCGCTGGCCTGGTTCATCGCCCGCGACGCCGGCTCGGTGAAGGCCGTCGGGATCGGGGCCGGCATTCTGTGCGCGATCCCCGCGGCGGGGGCCGTCTTCATGGCCCAGCCGGAGAACTTCGCGATCCTCCAGCCGCTCGTCGCCGCGACGATCTGGCTGACCGTCCGGGGCCTGAAGGGCAGCACCCGCTCCTACGTGGCGGCGGGGTTCCTCGTCGGGCTCGCGTCCCTCGCCCGCAACGACGGCTTCATCCTCGGCCTGGCGGTCGGGCTCGTGTTCGTGTGGGACCGGTTCCGCTCCTGGCGATCGCGTGGTGCGGTCGCGCCGCGGCTCCCGTGGCGCGCGGCGGTTGGCTGCTTCGGGCTCTACCTGGTGGTGATGGTCCCCTGGTTCGTCCGCCAGGAGGTCACCTTCGGGTCGATCTCGCCGACGACATCCGGCGGCAGTGCGCTCTGGATCCGGACGATCCAGGAGTGGAACAGCATCACCGCGGATCCGTCGCTCTCGAAGTTCCTCGCCCAGGGTCCCGGCCCGATCATCGCGTCGCGGCTCGGCGGCCTCCTCTCGGCGATCGGCAACTTCGCGGTGATCATCGGCTCGGTCGTCCTCGTCCCGTTCCTGCTTGTCGGGGCGTGGCTGCGTCGGCGCTCGATCGACTTCGGCCCGTGGTTCCTCTACACGTTCCTCGTCTTCCTCGGGGCGACGTTCCTCTACCCGCTCCACGTCCCGGGCGGCGCGTTCATCCACTCCGCGGTCGGGCTCGAGGCCTACGCGTACATCCTGTCCCTCGAAGGCGTGGTGGCCCTCGTGATGTGGATCGCGAAGCGCCGGCCGAAGTGGGACCCGAAGGCCGCCGTGCCGCTGTTCGTCGGTGCGGTCGTCTTCTTCGTGGTCGCAACGGCGCCGCTCTATGCGGTCGCCCTGGGATCCGCGTGGAGCGAGAGCCGCGCCCCGCGGGTCGCGCTGGCGAACCAGCTGGACAGCCTCGGGGTGGGCCCGAACGACCGGCTCCTGACGATCGACAGTGCCGGGTTGAAGTACTTCACCGGCCGGCCGGGGATCGTGACCCCGGACGACCCGATCGACACGATCGAGCAGGTCGCGCGGGCGTACGACACGCGCTGGCTCGTCCTCGAGCGCGACGACATCGTCCGGGCGCTGGCGCCGATCCTCGCCGGCGGCCCGCGACCGTCGTGGATCGGGGCCCCGGTGTTCATCGTCCCCGCTACGGACGGCGGGGTGGCACGCCTCGCGCTCTTCCCGGTCTGCCTCGACAACAGCGACGAGCGGTGCGCCGGCGGCCCGACCCTCGCCAGCGGCCCGACCCTCGCGGACGGGGCGACCTTCGCGGACGCGCGCCGCCCGTGAGCCGCCGCGAGGCGGGCCTGACGGCCGGCGTCATCTTCCTCATCGCGCTGGCGATCCGCGCGGTCGCCGCGATGCTCGTCGTCTTCCCGAAGCCGGAGGACACGGCCTACTACGTCGACGTCGCCCGGAACCTCCTCGGCGGCCGCGGGCTCGTCAGCGACGCGCTGTGGAGCTTCGGGACCCAGCCGCTCGTCGTGCCGCGGGCGGCGTTCGAGGTCTGGCTCCCCCTCCCGACCCTTGTCGCGGCGATCCCCATGGCCCTCGTCGGGGCGACCTTCGCCGCGGCCCAGGTCAGCTCGGTGGTCATCGGGGCGCTCGTGCCGGTCCTCGCGTGGCGGCTCGCCGCCGACGTCGCGGACGAGAAGGGCCTGCCCCATGGCCGGGCGCGCACCCTCGCGATCGGCACCGGGATCACCGCGGCGGTGTCCCTGCCGCTGATCCTCCACTCGACCCTGCCCGACTCGACGATGCCGTTCGCCGTGCTGACCCTCGCCGCGACCCTTCTGATGGCGCGGATCCGGCGGACGATCACCACCGATGGCGCGACGACGGGTTCGACCCGGGCGCTCCTCGCCCTGGGCGCGATCCTCGGTCTCGCCGCGCTGACCCGCAACGAGGCGCTCTGGCTCGGGCTGGCCTGGTCGATCATCGCCGCGACCCTGCCGATCGCGACCCGCGATCGCCTCCGGGTGATCGTCATCCCGGCCGTCGTGGCGCTGGTCCTCTTCCTCCCGTGGATGATCCGCGACCAGATCGCCTTCGGCAGCCCGCTCCCGGGTCAGGCCCTGAGCAACGCCCTGTCCCTCGACGGGTCGGACATCTTCGCCTGGCAGGACCCACCGACCCTGTCGCGCTACCTCGCGGCCGGCCTGCCCCGGCTCGTGGAGCTGCGGGTCCTCGGGATCGGCCACAACTTGTTCGACGTCCTGCTGTTCCCGGGCGCCCCACTGTCGTTCATCGGCCTGCTCGGCCTGCCGTGGATCGCCCGGCTGCGGTCCGTCCAGCCGCTCCTGATCGTCTCGATCCTGATCTTCGCGATCACCGGCCTGCTCTTCCCCGTCTCGACGACGTGGGGCACGTTCCTCCACGCGGCGGGCGCGATCCACGTCCTGATGATCGTCTCGGCGCTCGTCGCGCTCGACGCGTTGATCGCGGAGATCGGCCGGCGCCGGGGCTGGCACCGGCCCGTCGCCTGGCTCGCACCGGCGCTGACGGTGTCCGGCGCGGTGCTGTTCTCGGTCGTCTTCCTTCCGGCGTTCGGGAGCGGATCGGCGGCGACGGAGCGGACGTTCAGCGCCCTCGACGACCGCATGGCCGCGGCCGGCATCCCGCTCGGCGGCGACCAGCCGGTCATCACGGACGCCCCGATCTGGGTGCCGTACGTCGGCGGCGGGACCGCGCTGGCGCTCCCGTTCGAGCCACCGAGCAGCGTGCTCGATCTCGCCCGGCACTTCGGGGCGACGACCGTGGTGGTCGTCGGTGGCGATCATCCGTTCCCCTCGAATCTCGCGGCCGGCGGCGAGGGGGCCGACTGCTTCCACCAGGTGGCGCTGCCGGGCAGTCCGCTCCTGTCGTCCGAGGACTCCGACACCACCCGGGTGTACCGGGTCTCGTGCCCATGACCGGCCCGTATACTCCGAAGCCAATGGACGCCGCACGATCCAGCGACGAGACGCGGGCCGTACGGGACGTGCGGATCGACGGGCTGCGCGCGGAGGCCTCGGAGGCCGTCGGCTACAGCGCGAACACGCTCCGCGCGGTCAGCCAGCGCTACCGCACCGCCTACACGGACGAGCTCACCCGCTGGCAGGTGCTCCGCGACGAGCTCGACATCGCCGAGCGCGCCGGCGCCGGGGGAGCCGACCGCCGACACGCCGAAGCCGACGCTCTGGCCGATGGCGACGACGGCGCGGCGGCGACCGCCGACGCCGCGGCCCTGGCCGCCGAGGTCGGCGCCGAGGACGCCCGCGTCCGCGCGTTGCGCTCGGAGGTCGAGTCGCTCGGGCGCGAGCTCGGCCTGCAGCAGACGGAGCTCGCGAAGCTGGAGATCGCCCTTCGCAACCTGGAATCCACGTGGCTCTTCCTCGAACGCGGGGACTCGAGCCTCGTCAGCGACACCCAGGGCCTGCCGACCGACGTCCAGATGCGGATCGTCGAGGCCCAGGAGTCGGAACGATCGCGTCTCGCCCAGGAGGTCCACGACGGACCGGCCCAGGTGCTGTCGAACGCGATCTTCCAGGTGGAATACATCGAGCGCGTGATCGACACGGACCAGCGCACGGCGAGGACAGAGCTGCGCTTCCTGCGCGACCTGCTTCGCCGCGAGCTCGGCTCCGTTCGAACCTTCATCAGTCAGCTCCGACCGCCCGTCCTCGACGAGCTCGGGCTGGATGGGGCGATCTCCGATGCCATCGGCCGGGCAACCGCGCTGACGGGCCTCGCGATCAGCTCCGATCTCGCCGCGCCGGCCGAACGACTGAGCCCTGCCCAGCAGACGGTCGTCCTGCGCGTGCTGCAGGAAGCACTGCAGAATGTACGGAAGCACGGCGCGGCCTCGGCCGTCACGGTCGCCAGCGCGATCGACGGTGATGACTGGGTCCTGACCGTCCGCGATGACGGTCGTGGCTTCGATGTCGGCGCGGTGGCTGCCCGCGGTCGGCGGAACTTCGGTCTGCAGTTCATGCGTGAGCGAGCCGAACTGATCGGCGCCCGGTTCGAGGTGCATTCGCGACCGGACGGTGGCACGCTGGTCCGGCTCGCGATCCCGGTGGGAGCAGAGGAGACCAGCTGATGGCTTATTCGGGACCTGAACGTCGCCGCGGCGGGCCAGACCGGCGCGGGGATGGAGAGCGGACGAAGATCCTGATCGTCGACGACCATGCCCTGTTCCGTGTCGGGATCAGCAACATCCTCGAGCGCGAGCCGGACTTCGAGGTCGTCGGCGAGGCCGACGACAGCCGCTCGGCGATCGACCGATCGCTCGAGACGTCGCCGGACATCATCCTCATGGACCTGTCGCTCCCGTCACCCGGTGGGATCGAGACGACCTCGAGGATCAAGCGCGAGCTGCCCTCGACCGGGATCATCGTCCTGGCCGTCTCCGAGGACGAGGACGCGCTGTTCGACGCGATCAAGGCCGGCGCGGCCGCGTTCATCCTCAAGGACGTCGGTCCGGATGACCTCGTCACGATCATCCGCCGGGTCGTCTCCGGCGAGTACCTGATCAACGACAAGGTCTTCTCGAAGCCGGCGGTCGCGTCGCGGGTCCTCAAGGAGTTCCGCGAGCTCGCGGTCTACGGCCAGGAGGCCGCCCCGATCTTCGCGCCGCTCTCGCCGCGCGAGGTCGAGATCCTCGACAACATCGCCCAGGGCATGACGAACAAGCAGGTCGCCTACGCCCTGTCGATCAGCGAGCAGACGGTCAAGAACCACATGAGCTCGATCCTCCGGAAGCTCTCGGTGAACGACCGGACCCAGGCCGTCGTGTACGCGATGCGCCAGGGTTGGATCCGGATGCCGGAAGACTGATCGGAACCCGTGTCCCCATCCAGGCGCGACCCGTCCGACGACGCCGGAGCCGCCGCCGCTGATCTCGGCACGCGGCTCGGGCTGGAGATCCATGGGCTCGACGGCGAGCTGACCGAGATCGAGATGCTCGTCAACCAGGCGCGCACCGAGGCGACCCGACACGAGCAGAAACGCGCCCAGATCGCGGACAAGCTGGCCGGCGCGGTGAGCCTGCCACCGGAGGATCTCGCCGCGCTCAACGCCCAGCTGGTCACGCTGACGCGCCGGGCATCGGTCATGGAGGCCCAGGTCGAGGTGCTCGAGGGGAAGCGGAAGACGCTCGCCCGCTCGCGCGACGTCCTGACCGCGATCGCGACCGAGTACGGGGCGGTCGTCGCGTCGGAAGCGTCCGGGGCACCGCGCCTCACGGCGGGGCCGGGTGGGACCGATGCGGGCGCGCCCATGAGCCGGATCGTCCTCAACGCCCAGGAGGACCTCCGGCGCGAGATCGCGCGGGCGATGCACGACGGGCCCGCCCAGAGCCTGACGAACATCGTCCTCCAGGCCCAGATCGTCGAGCGGCTGCTCGGACGGGATCCCGACGGCGCCCGGGGCGAGCTGCGGCTCCTCGTCCAGATGGTCCAGCAGACGCTCGATGCGACGAAGACATTCATCTTCGACGTCCGGCCGATGGTCCTCGACGACCTCGGGCTCGTGCCGACGCTGCGCCGGGCGGCGCGCGAACGCGGGCGGCGGGCCGGCGTGGCGGTCGAGTTCGACACGATCGGCGCGGATCACCGGATCGAGGTCGACCTGGAGAGCAGCCTCTTCCGGATCGTCGACGAGGCGCTCGCCGCCTATCTGGCGGCCAACCCGGACCGGGTCGCCGTGCGGCTGGACTGGTCGGACGGGATCGTCGAGGTCGTCGTGGCCGCCCAGCGCGACCCGACCGAGACGATGGCCGCCGCGGACCGGCAGCTTGTCGAGACGCTCGAGGCCGAGGAGGCCGCCGGCAAGGACCTGCCGCCGGCCCTCGAATCGATGCTCGTGGACCGGCGCGAGCAGGCCGAAATCGGCGGTGACCGCGGCACGCGAGGCCGCGGTGGTCGGGCTGCCCGCCAGCACCTGGCGGGAGATCGAGGGGCGGGCGGTCACCACCGGGATCGCCGCCGAGCTGAGCGACGGCGGCGCGACCCTCCGGCTGCGCGTCGAGGTCGGTCCTCCGACCGGCACGGGAGCGACGGCCGATGCGGTGGCCCAGGTCGAGTAGGGCTCGACTGCGCCGGGCGCTGCGAGCCGTGCACGGCCAGGGCATCGTCGAGTACGGGCTGATCCTGTCGCTGTCGGCCCTCCTGGCGGTCGTCCTCCTCGTCTTCTTCGGCGGGACCCTGAGCGCGCTCCTGCAGGTCGTCGGCGACGCGATCGACGCGGCCACCTGAGCTGCCCTGGTGCCGGTGCGCGCTCCCACCACCGGCATACCCGACCGGTACCAAATGGCTAGTGGAGTTCGAGGAATCCCTTTGCCATGATGGCCGCGCCCTCAACCGGGGGTGAGTACTCATCCAGGAGGCTGCCTCAATGGCGCTCGTTCACCAGTTCCTCGCCTCGCTTCGCCGGGACGAGGAAGGCCAGGGTCTCGCGGAGTACGCGCTGATCCTCGCCCTCATCGCGATCGTGGCGATCATCGCCCTGATCTTCCTGGGCACCCAGGTCAGCACGATCCTGTCGAAGGTCGGCGCGTCGGTCTAGCCGACTCTCCACCGAGACACCGGAACCGCCGGGGCCTTCGGGCTCCGGCGGTTCGTTGTGTGTCCGGGATCCGTCGTCGCGTTCTCCCGGCCTTCGCTCGTCGCGCGCGTGTCGGTGGCACACGCGAGGACGGGGGTCGATCGCCGCGCGAGCGTGGCCCAGTTCGCGGGCATGTGCGTGGCACACCGGTGACACGACTTGGGGCACCCGAGCGTCCACGCGTGTGCATGACACACGCCCGCGACGCGGAACCCGGGCGACCGGCGCGGAGCCCCATCACCGACGCGGACTGGTGCGGCGCGGCTCCGCAAAGTCGGCGGACGGACTGGCCAATCGTCTCATTGACACCCATCGCGTTCCGCCCGTACTTTGGCGCCCGCCTTCGGCTTCGACCGGGGAGCTCTCGAGGAAAGGAGGTAATGCCCAGATGACGTTCTTCACCGCACTCATGTCTTCTCTTCGTCGGGATGAGGAAGGCCAGGGTCTCGCCGAGTACGCGCTGATCCTCGCCCTCATCGCGATCGTCGCGATCATCGCCCTCATCTTCCTCGGCACGCAGGTCAGCACGATCCTGTCGAAGGTCGGCGCCTCCGTCTAGCCTCGGATCAACGAACAGACCGCCGGCCCCCTCCGGGGCGCCGGCGGTCTTCGTTTCTCCCGGACTGCGCGCGGGTCGCACGGTCAACGGTTTCGGCGCCAACCCGCTTGACGCCCGCCGAGGGCCACCCGTAAGGTTCGCCGGCCTCCGGACGTCGTCCGGGGAGCTCTCTGAGGAAAGGAGGTCTCACCCCAGATGTCCGTTCTGCATGCACTCATTGCATCCATCCGCCGGGACGAGGACGGCCAGGGTCTCGCGGAGTACGCGCTGATCCTCGCCCTCATCGCGATCGTGGCGATCATCGCCCTGATCTTCCTGGGCACCCAGGTCAGCACGATCCTGTCGAAGATCGGCACGTCCGTCTGACGTCCAGCGATGAGCCGCCGGCGCGCTAGGCGGCGCCGGCGGCTCATCGCATCCGGGCGATGGAAACCACTGGTGCGCGACCGCGCCATTGGGTACCAAGGGACCTATTGACAGTCCTACCAGACGACCTACCGTGCGTCGTGCCGGGGGCGTCTCATCCCGACCTCCGGGATCGCCCGTTCGGGACGTTTCGTCGGAAAGGAGGTGAATCAGGTGTCCCAAGTCCGGCGGATCGCCGCCCGGTTGCGTCAGTCCTGGACTGACACTGACGGCCAGGGACTGGCCGAGTACGCACTCATCCTTGCGCTCATCGCGATCGTCGCCATCGTTGCCCTCATCTTCATGGGACAGCAGGTGAGCGATAAGCTCAGCGTCATCGGCAGCACGATCAAGTCCGTGCAATAGGCTGCGAACCGCGCTCATTCGAACGGCCCGTCCGGTCCTCCGGACGGGCCGTTTCGCGTCCCCGGAATGGCCCCGCGCACCGGCGAGCGGTCGCACCGACAAACATTGCGAGTTGCCTTGCTTCGTGCGTGATTTCCTCCCGTTTCTTCCCAATGGTCCTAGCCCATTGGTATAGTCGCGCGCCCCGAACCCGGTGCTAGAGTGGTGCCACCTGTCACACGGCTCGGGGAGACCTAACTTGAAGCGCTCGAATCGGCTTGTCCTGCTCGTCGGGGTGTTCCTGGCGGTCGTTGCGTTCGTGGGAATCGCTCTGTTGCTGAGCAACGGAAACAGCACCTCGAACCCCAACACTGCGGCCCCGACACAGCTTCCGACTGTCATCGCGAAGCAGGACATCAACCTCGGGGTGACTGTGACCGCAGACATGGTCGAGACGCAGACGCTCGACGTGACCAACCGCAAGGCGACCGCGTTCGGTGATCCGAGCCAGGTCGTCGGGCAGGTCGCGCGCCGGCCGATCAAGGCCACCGCGCAGCTCGAGAGCGCCGACTTCGACACGAGCGGCACGGGCGTCTCCACGGTGACCGTCCCGCCCGGCATGCGCGCGATCTCCGTCCAGGTCGACCAGGTCTCCGGCGTCGGCACCGTGATCAACACGGGCGACTACGTCGACCTCCTCGTCGGCTTCACCGGTGACAAGTTCCCCGTCGTGACCGTCAACCCGCAGGACGACTCGATCAGCGTCGTGAGCGGCCTGAACGGGACGAGCGTCAAGCTCCTCCTCGAGGGCATGCAGGTCCTCGGCCGGCAGCTCCCGCCGCCGACCACGACCCAGGCCCAGCAGCCGGCCGACAACGGTCAGACCGGCAGCGGTCAGCCGACGACGTCGCTCAACGGCCAGCAGGAGATCGTCATCCTCGCCGTGACCCCGTCCCAGGCAGAGGTGATCAAGTTCGCCCAGCTGGACGGCTCGGTCAGCCTGATCCTCCGCTCCTCGAAGGACTTCGTGGACGACTCCGGCAACGCGGTTGTCACGCCACCGAGCGGCACCGAGGGCGTCACGCTCAAGAAGCTCACCACGGACTTCGCGGTTCCGATCCCGGAGCTCGTCGAGGCCATCCTCCCCGCCCAGGCCCGCCGCTAGCCGGCCCAGGCCCCACCGCCGGTCGCGAGAGCTACCGGTCGACTCGAGCCAAAGCGCGACGGGCGCGTCGGACTCCGGTCCCCGCGCCCGTCCAACGCTCCGGGGACCCGATCCCCGGCCATCCCCCCAGCAGCGAGATCCATCGGAACCCCTGACGAATGGCCGACCAGATCCGCGTCCTGATCGTGGACGACATCCCGGAGACCCGCGACCACCTCACGAAGCTTCTCGGGTTCGAGAGCGACATCGAGGTGGTCGGGTCCGCCGCTTCCGGCAGCGAGTCGCTGTCGATGGCGGGCGAGCTGCTCCCGGACGTCGTCCTCATGGACATCAACATGCCCGACATGGACGGCATCGCCGCGACGGAGAAGCTCTCCTCCGAGGTGCCGACCGCGTCTGTCGTGATGATGTCCGTCCAGGGCGAAGCCGACTACCTTCGTCGGTCGATGCTCGCGGGGGCCCGCGAGTTCCTCGTCAAGCCGTTCAGCAGCGACGAGCTGACGGCGTCGATCCGGCAGGTCTACACGCGTGAACAGGAGAAGATCAGCCGGATGGCCGTCGCGCCGATCGCGACCGGGACCCCGGCCGGCGGTGGCGGTGGCGGCGGCGACGACGGCAAGGACGGCCAGGTCGTCGCGATCTTCAGCCCGAAGGGCGGCGTCGGCCGGACCACGGTCGCGGTCAACCTCGCGGTCGCGGCCGCGACAGAGCTCGGCAAGTCGGTCGTGCTCGTCGACGGCTCGTTCCAGTTCGGGGACGTCGGCGTCCTGCTCAACCTGAACCCGAAGAACAAGTCGATCGCGGACCTCGTGCCGGAGCTCGAAGCCGGCGAGCCGGAGTCGCTCGACACATTCATCATCAACCACTCCGCCGGGATCCGGGTGCTGCTCGCCCCGCCGTCCCCGGAGATGGCCGAGCTGATCACCCCGTCCGGCGTCCGCCGCGTCCTCGACGCGCTCCGGCGCGGCCACGACCTCGTGATCGTCGACTGCACCTCGTGGTTCAACGAGACCACGCTCGCGATCCTCGATGCGGCAGACGTCGTCCTGACGATGCTCAGCCTCGAGATCACGAGCATCAAGAACATGCGGCTGTTCCTGGAAGTCGCCGAGCAGCTCGGCTACGACCAGCAGAAGGTCAAGCTCGTCCTCAACCGGGCGGACTCCAGCCTCGGCATCCGCGTCTCCGACGTGGAGAGCTCGATCGGCCGCAAGGTCGATCACACGATCGTCAGCGACGGACGGTCCGTCGTGTACGCCCTGAATCGGGGCGTACCGTTCTTCCTCTCGAACCGGGAGGCGCAGGTCTCCCAGGACATCCTCCGTCTCGCCCAGTCCATCTCCGGGGAACGGGTCGCTGCCCCGCGAGAGGACGACCGCAAGGCGGCGCAGAAGAAGTCTCTGTTCTCATTCCGATGATGTCGTCGGTCACAGCAGCCCAAGCGGCGCGATAAGGGGTTGATGCAATGTCACTGCTGAAGCGGATCGAGAGCGCTCGACCGGGCACGGGGCCGGCTCCGGCCACGCCCGGAGTGCCGGCTGCCCCGGGCGGCCCGGCCGTCCCGACCGGACCGAGCGGGTCCGCGCCTCCGGCCCAGCGCCTGATGACCCAGGCACCGGTCCGTGAGTCGTTCCGCGACGTCAAGTTCCGGATCCAGAGCCGGGTCATCCAGGACCTGGACCCGAAGCTCGACCTGAGCAACCAGGTCGAGGTCCGGCGCCAGATCGAGGAGATCTTCGGCAAGGTCATCGACGAGGAAGGCCTCGCGCTGACCCGCGCCGAGCGCGTCCGGATGCTCGAGCAGATCACCGACGAGATCATCGGCCTCGGCCCGTTGGAGCCCCTCCTCCGTGACGAGTCGATCTCGGAGGTCATGGTCAACGGCCCGCGCCAGGTCTACATCGAACGCTCGGGCAAGCTCGAGCTGACGAACGTCGTCTTCCAGAACGACGACCACGTCATGCGGATCATCGACCGGATCATCGCGCCGATCGGTCGCCGCGTCGACGAGTCCTCGCCGATGGTCGACGCCCGCCTGACCGACGGCTCGCGCGTCAACGCGATCATCCCGCCCCTGTCGCTCGTCGGCCCGGTCATCACGATCCGGAAGTTCTCGGCGTCGCCGTTCACCGTCGACGACCTGGTCCGGTTCGGCACCGCGACCCCGGACATGTTCGACTTCCTCCGCGCCTGCGTGGAGGCCCGCCTGAACATCTTCGTGTCCGGCGGCACGGGCTCCGGCAAGACGACGACCCTGAACGTCCTCTCCTCGTTCATCCCGAACGACGAGCGGATCGTCACGATCGAGGACGCCGCCGAGCTTCAGCTCCGCCAGGAGCACGTGGTGACCCTCGAGTCGCGCCCGCCGAACATCGAAGGCAAGGGCGCCATCCCGATCCGCGAGCTCGTCCGGAACTCCCTCCGGATGCGGCCCGACCGGATCATCGTCGGAGAGTGCCGCGCCGGCGAGGCGCTGGACATGCTCCAGGCGATGAACACCGGCCACGACGGATCGATGTCGACCGGCCACGCCAACAGCCCCCGCGACATGCTCGCCCGGCTCGAGACGATGGTCCTCATGGCCGGCGTCGACCTCCCGGTCCGCGCCATCCGCGAGCAGATCGCCTCGGCGGTCGACCTCATCGTCCAGCAGAGCCGCCTCAAGGACGGGACCCGGAAGATCGTCAACATCACCGAGGTCCAGGGCATGGAAGGCGACGTCATCGTCATGCAGGACGTCTTCGTCTTCGAGCAGACCGGTGTCGTCGAGGGGAAGATCCAGGGCCGCCTGAAGGCGACCGGGATCCGGCCCAAGTTCGTCGAGAAGTTCGAGGTGATGGGCATCCATCTGCCTCCGGGCCTCTTCGGCTTCAGCTACTGAGCACGGAGGAGGCCTCGGAATGCCAGTCATGACGCTCGTCGTCGCGGGCGTCGCAGCGGCCGCGATCTTCCTGATCGCGATCGGCATCGCGACGTCCGGCAGCGGCTCCGGGGTGAGCGCACGCCTCGAGCGGTATGCGTCGGCTCGCCAGAGCGGCAAGCCCGAGGCGTCCGGCCAGGGCGGTCTCGCCGACCTGCTCGCGCAGTCCGTCGCTCTCGCCCAGCTGAACCGGGTCGTCGAACAGCGCGACTTCGGGGCGAACCTCGCCCGCGACATCGCCCGGGCCGACCTGAAGCTCAAGCCGTCCGAGTTCCTGGCGATCTGGGGTGCCGCGATCGTCGGCATCCCGATCCTGTTCGTCCTCGTGTCGGTCGCCCTGCCGGCGCTCCGCAGCCCGATCGCGCTGCTCGTCGGGGCGTTCCTCGGGTTCTGGCTGCCGCGCTTCTGGCTCGGTCGCCGCAAGGCCGGCCGGCTGAACGCGTTCAACAAGCAGCTGCCCGACACGATCACCCTCCTCGCGAACGGCCTCCGCGCCGGCTCGTCGTTCCTCCAGGCCGTCGAGCTCGTCGTCCGCGAGTCGCGGCCGCCGATGTCGACCGAGTTCAGCCGCGTCATCCGCGAGGTCAACCTCGGCCTGCCGTTCGAGCAGGCGATGGAGAACATGGTCCGCCGCGTCCGGTCCGACGACCTGGAGCTGATGGCGACCGCGATCAACATCCAGCACACCGTCGGCGGCAACCTCGCCGAGATCCTCGACTCGATCGCGTTCACGATCCGCGAGCGGATCCGGATCAAGGGCGAGATCCGCACCCTCACCGCCCAGCAGCGACTGTCGGGCTACGTCGTCGGCTTCCTGCCGATCGGCCTCGCCGGGTTCCTGTTCATCGCGGCACCGCACTTCATGGACCCGATGTTCCAGAAGCCGCCGGAGGCCCTCGGGCTGCCGCTCGGCATGGTCATCCTGTTCTTCGGCGGTTTCATGATGTTCATCGGCTTCATGCTGATCCGCCGCATCGTCGACATCGAGGTCTAGCCGATGCCAGCCTTCATCCCGATCCTCATCGCCGCCGCTGCCGCGGGGGCCATCCTGCTGATCGCCCTCGGGCTTGCCGGCGGCTCGCCCGTCGATCCGGTCCAGGCCCGCCTGACCCAGCTCGGCACGATGCAGGCGAAGAACCTCGAGGAGCTGGAGCTGCAGGCTCCGTTCCTCGAGCGCACCCTGCGTCCGATCGCGGCCCAGCTGTCGGGCCGGCTGTCGCGGGTCGCGAGCAGCTCGTTCCAGGAGCGGACCGAGAAGCGGCTCGCCCTGGCCGGCAACCCGGGCAACCTCCGGGTCGCCGACTGGCTCGGCATCAAGGCCGTCTCGGCGGTCGTCGGTGCGGTCCTGTTCCTGCTCCTGTTCGGCGTCGTCGGTCTCCTCGGGCTGCCGCCCGTCCTGCGCCTCCTCATGGGCGCGATCGGGCTGATGTTCGGGTACACGATCCCGGAGTTCTGGCTTGGCGGGCGCGTCAAGAAGCGCCAGCACCTGATCCTGCTCCAGATCCCGGACACGCTCGACCTGCTGACGATCTCGGTCCGCGCCGGTCTCGGCTTCGACGCCGCGCTCGGCAAGGTCGTCGAGAAGATGGAAGGCCCGCTCGTCGACGAGTTCCGTCGGGCGCTGGCCGAGGTCCGGGTCGGCAAGGCGCGCCGCGAGGCGCTCCGCGACATCGTCCCCCGGACCGAGGTCCCGCCGCTGACGAACTTCATCGGCGCGATCATCCAGGCCGAGCAGCTGGGTGTCTCGATCAGCAAGGTGCTCCAGGTCCAGTCGGAGCAGCTCCGGATCGAGCGCCGCCAGCGCGCAGAGGAGCAGGCGGCGAAGGCGCCGATCAAGATGCTGTTCCCGCTCGTCGGGTGCATCTTCCCGTCGCTGTTCATCGTCATCCTCGGCCCGGCGATCATCCTGATCATGCAGAACCTGACGGCGACCCCGGGCACGTGATCGAGCCCGGCACCGCGCCGGAACCCACGCACGCCGCCGAACCGGACCCGGACGCACCGCGCGTCGACGGGTCCGGCGGCCTGGCCGTCCGGAACGTCAGCCGCGGGACCGTTCTCGCGGCCGACGTCGAGACGGCCGCGGGGCTCTGGGGCAAGTTCATGGGCCTGATGGGCCGGCCGTCGCTGCCGGCCGGGGCCGCCCTGTGGCTGCCGGACAGCAACGGCATCCACATGATGTTCATGCGGTTCGCGATCGACGCGATCTTCGTCGGCCGGCCGGACGGCGTCGATGGCTCGCGCACGGTGGTGTCCGTCCACGAGCACTTGCCCGCGTGGCGCGGGTTGGTCCCGCTCGTCCGAGCGGCCCACGGCGTGCTGGAGCTGCCCGCCGGCACGATCGCCGCGACGGGCACGACGGTCGGAGACCGCCTGCTCCTGAGCTGAGGCGGCCCTCGCCCGCGCCGCGCCGGGCCCCGCCCCGGTCGCGCCGCGCGCTCCGCCCGCGCGCCCCGGTCGCCCGCCAACTTCTCAGGCGTGGCTCACGCCCACGCGAGCACAGGAAACCCTGCGATGCGTGGTCGTGGCCCTCGCATGACAAGGCCCGGAAGGCAGCTCACGCTCGATCGGCGCGCCGAGGGCGCCTGACCTGCGTTCTCGCGTGGGACACAGCCACAGGCGTGACGAACCACAGCCCGGCGAAGTCACTCGTCGGCGACCGGAGCCAGCCACGGGTCGCCACGGAGTCCACGGGAAAGGTCGCGTCGAAGACGGCGCGATGGCGCCGGACGACCGACCGATTGGCAGCCGTCCCGGTCACCACGAGGATCCGGCCGAGTCGCGCTCGGTCCCAACCCCGCTCTCGCGCGACGCTCGACGGCACCACGCGGACCTTCCGCGACATCGACATCAGCATCGACTGGAGGTCCGTCAGCGCGGTCTTCGCCTCGACAATGAGCAGGGCACGAAACTCGGGCTGCCACGCAAGCACGTCCACCGAACCGCGATCTCCGTACTCATTGAACGTGAACTCGGGCTCGACGAACCAGCCTGCATTCTTGAGCTCGCGGGTCACCCGCTCGACGATCGAGGCGTGTCCGCGATCGAGCAACCGGTCGACCGCGCCGCCGCGCCAACGCGCCTCCACGACAAGCTCGACCCCGAGTCTCGCACTGAGCCGGCGCGCGGTTCGTAGCGATACCGCCTCCAGCCGGCCGGCTTCGAGATCCGTCATGACGGATCGATCGACGTCGATCGGACCGGCCACGTCCTGCTGGCGGAGTCCGCGATCGATGCGCACGGCGCGAACGATCCGGCCGACACGGGCGTCGTTCATCCGGGCATCGTCGCCGGTGGCGCTTCACCACCGCTTCGCCGCCGGTGCACGGCGAATTGCGTGAGCGCGGGTGAAGCCGTAGCGAACCGGGCGATACGACGGACGCGCGATGCTCGGGCGATGGCGACCCGGATGGTGACGCGCGCACTCGATGTCGCCTTCCCCGCCCGGTGTCCCGGGTGCGGCCGCGAGGGCGCGCCGATCTGCCGCGACTGTCTTCCCGCGCTCGACGCGCGGCTCGATCGGCCGGCCGGCGTCTCGATCGGGTTGCCGTCCGATGTCCCGGCGCCGCTCCTCCAGCTGGAGTGGTGCGCGCCGTTCGGTGGCCTGGTGCGGCGCGCCCTCCACGAGCTGAAATACGGCGGCGAGACCCGCCTGGCGGAGCCGCTCGGCGAGGCCGTCGCCCGGCGCTGGGCGCGTGCGGGCGCCGGCGGCGACCTGCTCGTGCCGGTGCCGGTCCACGCGGAGCGGCGGCGTCACCGGGGATACGACCAGGCGGAGCTGATCGGGGCCGCCGCGGCTCGCGCCCTTCGCCTCCCGATGGCGCCCATCCTCCGGCGCGCGCGCGCCACGACCGCCCAGTTCGACCTCGACCGACGATCTCGGGCCACCAACGTCGCCGGCGCGTTCGAGCTGGCGCCGGGCGGCGGCGTCCGCGGATCGCGCCCGCTCGACGGTCGCTGGATCGTGCTCGTCGACGACGTGGTCACGACCGGCGCGACCCTGTCGGCGTGCGCGACACCCCTCCTCGACGCGGGCGCCGTCGGGGTGTCGGCGGTGACGGTCGCGCGGGAACGCTGACGACGAGAGGACGACGAGAGGACGACGACGACCACACCGAACCAAAGACGGGTGCCCGCCCCGGCGCTCCGGCGGGGACCCGGGTGTAGACTCAAATCTCGACGGGGCCGCCCGTCGATTGCCCCTCGGGCTGCCCGATGTCCGCGCGAACGAGGCCGTCAGGCCTCTCGGGAGGAGACCGTGAGGACGATCGTCAAGGGCAAGAACATCGACGTCCCCGACAACGTCCGGGCGTACGCCGAGCGGAAGCTGTCTCGTCTCGAACGGATCCTCGACGATCGCAGCGACGCGCTCGTGGAGCTCTCCGTCGAGCAGCATCGGAGCCTCGCCGACTCCCACATCGTCGAGGTGACGCTCGTCATCGACGGCCGGACCCTGCGCACTCACGCCGCCGCCGCGACCCATCGCGCGGGCGTGGACGAGGTCGTCGACAAGCTGGAGCGACGCGCGGTCGATCATCGCGAGAAGCCGCGGATCCGCGCTCGTCCCTCCCAGGAGAAGGAGATCCTCCGGCGGATCGCCGACGGCACGGCCGAGCCCGCCCGCGAGCGTCGCATCGTCAAGACGAAGCGCTTCGCCATCGAGCCGATGTTCGAGGAGGACGCGCTCGCGCGAATGGACGAGCTCGGCCACCGATTCTTCGTCTACGTCGACGCCGAGAGCGAGCGGGTGGCGATCCTGTACCTGCGCGACGACGGCGACGTCGGCCTGATCGAGCCGCTCGTCGCCGGCGAGTACACGAAGGGCCGGAGCCGCCAGCCGAGCCGCACGAACGGCCGGCACTGACCCTCAGGCGTCGGCAACCGACTCCGTCATCGGGCGGGCCCGCCGGTAGATGCCGGCCTCACGCGTCATCAGCTTCCCGTCGACGAGGTAGCGCCGCAGCGCGGCCACGTCCGGGTGGAGCAGCGCCAGCCGCATGTTGACCTCCTTCTCCTCGTACGGCCGATCCTCGGGGAAGCACTGGTCGAGGATCACCGGCAGGAGGAGGTCGCGCTTGCTCGGTTTGGCAGGGATCGACACGAGTCGCCCGTCCCGCAGGAAGGCCCGGACGACCTTCTCCTGGTCCGTGAGGCGGCGCGTCGGGGCATCGGAACCGGACATGGGGCGACCGTAGCAGAAGCTCGCCCGGTACGATGGCGACCATGCTTCCCGACGGCCGGCGCATCGGCGCCCACCTCGCGCTCGGCGACGGGATGGTCAAGGCGGCCGAGCGGGCGTCCGCGATCGGGGCGGATGCGCTCCAGGTGTTCAGCGACAACCCGACGGCGTGGGGACGTCGGGAGGAGCCTTCGCCCGAGATCGATGCCTTCCGGCTGGCCCTTTCCACGAACGACATCGCGCCACTCGCGATCCATGCCTCGTATCTGATCAACCTCGCGGGGACCGACGACGAGCTTCGTGGGCGCTCGATCGAGCTGCTGGCCGCCGAGCTCGAAGCCGCGGGTCGGTTCGCCGCGAGGTTCGTGAACGTCCACACCGGGTCTCACCGAGGCGGTGGTCCCGACGCCGGCATCGAGCGACTGACGGACGGGATCGCGGCCGCGCTCGCCGGCGAACCCGCCACGGCGACGCATCCGAGACCCGTGATCACGCTCGAGAATTCGTCCGGGGGTGGCTGGGGGCTCGGCGTCGACCTCGATCAGTGGGTCGCGATCGCGGCCGGGATCGAGCGCGCGGGGATCGATCGTTCCCGCGTCGCCTTCTGCCTCGACACCGCCCACCTGTGGGGCGCCGGCATCGACGTGTCCGATCCCGCGGCGATCGACGCGCTCCTCGGCGCGTTCGACGAGGCGATCGGCCTGGAGCGATTGCCGCTGATCCATCTGAACGACGCGAAGACCGAGCTCGGATCGCGGATGGACCGTCACGAGCACCTGGGCGCTGGTCGGATCGGACCGGTCGGGCTGGCCCATCTCCTGCGGCACCCGGCGCTCGCGGGCGTCACGTATGTGCTCGAGACACCCGGGATGGAAGAAGGCTACGACGCGATCAACATCGCCCGAGCCGTCGCCCTCGCCCGGGGCGAGCCGCTCGCGCCGCTGCCGCCGGGCGCGCTGTCGCTCGGTGGGAGCCGGTCGCGGGCCGCCGGACCACCCGACGCGCGAGCGCCGGTCAGCGCGGCAGCCGCGGCGGCCGCCTCGTCGGCCACCCGGCGACCGTGACCGGCGCCCTCGCGGCCGCCCGATCGCGCGTCTCGACGACGACCCTCGAGTGGGTCGGCTTCGTCGCCATCCTCGCGATCGCCGCGGTCCTCCGGCTCGTGAACCTCACCACGCGCGGGACCTGGGACGCCGACCAGGGGCACGACATGCTCGTCCTGCGCGATCTCGTCCAGCACGGGCAGATCCCGCTCCTGGGCCCACCGACCTCGATCGGCGACTTCCATCACGGCGTCCTGTACTACTTCCTGCTCGCCCCGGCCGCGGCCCTGTCCGGCGTCGACCCGATCGGCGTGACGGCATGGATCGCCATCGCCGGGATCGTCGCGGTCGCGGTGACGTTCTGGCTCGGCCGCGCGATCGGCGGACCGGTCGCCGGGTTCGTCGCGGGCCTGCTGATGGCCGTCTCGGCGAGCGCGGTCGACGAGTCGACGTTCATCTGGAACCCGAACCTGATCGCGCTCTCGAGCGCGATCGCCCTCGCGGCGAGCTGGCACGCCTGGTCGGCGTGGCGGCCGAAGTGGTGGATCGCCGCCGGCGCCGCCGCGGTCGTGACGATGCATCTCCACGTCCTGGGGATCCTGCTGACACCGGTCGTCGGAGGGCTCCTCGTCGCCGACATCGTCCGGCGCCAGCGCGATCGGGACACCGCGGGCGTGGGCGCGGTCGTCGCGTCCGTCGGCTGGTGGATCGTCCTCGCGCTCCTCAGCTACGTCCCGCTCGCGATCCACGAGGCCGCCAACAACGCGTCGGAGCTGCGCGCCGCGATCGCGTTCCTCTCCGGCGGCGGCGAGCCGGCGTCGGTCTCGCTCCCGGCCCGGCTGCCGATCGTGGCGCTCCGTGTGCTCGGCTGGCCGCTGACAGGGCTGATCACGGACGCCCCGCTCGCCTCGATCCTCAGCGCGACGGTCGTCGTCGTCCTGACGGTCTGGCGGGGCTGGTTCTCGCACCCGGGCTCGGTCGCCTCGGCCGAGGCCGAGCAGGTCGCGCTGGCGGAGCGGACCGGCGTCCGCTGGCTGGGACTCGGGCTGCTGTGGACCGTGATCGGACTGACCGTCGGGGCATCGAGCCTCGCGACCGTCGTGGTCGGTCTCCCGAACGACCACTACCACGCCTTCGCCGACCCGATGGTGTTCGTCCTCGTCGGTGTCGGGGTCGCGGCGCTCATCCGGATCGGAACGAGAGCTCGTGGTCGCTGGGCCGGACTGGTCCGGGCCGTCGGTTCGCTGCTCGCAGCCGGGATGGTCGTGACGCTGGTCGGCTGGAACGTGATCGATCAGCCACCCGCGGTCGCGCCCGACGGTGGCTGGCCGGCGGCCGACGCGGCGGCGGCCCGGATCCTGGTCGCCACCGGCGGCGGACCCGTGACGCTGGACAGCCTGCCCGCGGTGAAGTCGGCCGACGCGGTCCGCTTCCCGCTCGAACGGCTGGTCCCCGGGATCGTCGTCGACCCGGGGGCCGGGGCCGGGGCCGGAGTCGGCGGACCGGCCCGGGTCGTCCTGTGCGATCAGCTGTTCCACGAGTCGATCGGGGCCGACTGCGGCGGCCCCGCAGAGGACGCCTGGATCGCGGCCAGGCTCGGGTCGGGCGGCCCGGAGCCCACGGTCGTCGATCGGTTCGAGGCCGCCCCGGGCCGCTGGGTGACGGTCTACCGCGCCGGCACCTGAGCGTCGTCCAGCCGCGACAGCCGTTCACCACAGGCACGTGAACGTGACTGCGTTCGTCGCGGATGGGCGAGGCTGGCAAGGCGCCGGGGAGCAGCGGAGCGAGCGCACTTCAGGGTGCGTGAGCGAGCAGCGCAGCCGGCAACGCAGTCCAGCGTCGTCCAGCCGCGGCAGCCGTTCACCGCAGGCAAGTGACAAGCGAATGCCGGCGCCCCAGACGCCGGCATTCGCTGTCCCCGAGACCCGGACGTGGAGGGCATCCGGGTCGTGCCCTGGAAAAAGCGGTGGTGACCCGACGGTTGCCGGGCGGGAGCCTCCCGGGCGGCTAGGGTCGACCGGGTCGACCGAGGGGTCGACCGACCGGGCGACTGGAGCCCATCCGGCTCGTCGGCACCGGCCCGACACCTGCAACCACCGGGCCGGAGCCCATCGTCGCGGAGCGCGCGATCGGGCGCTCCGGCGGACGGTTGGACGACGGCTCGGATGGCTGGAAGGTGCGGCCGAACCGGCGCATCCGGACGGCGAGGTAGTACTCCATGATCTGGCGGACCTGCGGCTCGCTCAGGAGCTCGTCCGCGCGGAGGGCGTACTCGACCCGGGCCGTCGGGTTCGTCGCCCCGGAGGCAACCAGGCCGAGGTACTGCGGGGTGTCGGCATCGTCACGAAGCTCACGGAGGCCACGGGCGAGCTTGGTCGCCGTGCCGAGGGACGGCATCCGGTCGCCCCGGATCAGCCGGGAGATCGTCGAGTGATCGACGCCGGACTGCTGGGCAAGCTGGCGCTGCGACATCTTCTTGGCCTTGAGCTGGGCTCGCAGCCACTCGTTGAACGCGCGACCGTTCTGGGTGGTCATGACGTCGTTGGGCGCTCCGTCTTTCGAGCATGCGGCTGGTGACGCGATGTCGACATGATCACGAACGGCCCCGGATACCCTGTATCACCCGTTCGTACCGCCGCGGGCCACGCGGCGTCGGCGACGGCCGCCCCGGTGTGGTGGAGTTGGCACGGGTCCGGGCCGGAGCAGGCATGGGACCCCCGTCCCACGTCGGGATTTGCCCGAGAGGCCCTGGTCGGTTCCCGGCCCCCGATCGTCCTCTCCATCATGCAGCGCGGTGGGAAGCCCTTCGAGCGCCGGCGGGCGCCCGGAACGGATCAAGCGGCGGCGGGCGTGGCCTCCGGCAGCGGCGCCTCGGTGATGCCGCGGCCCTTGCGCAGCGGCGAGCGCCAGTAGGCGATCGAACCGAACACGATCACCGACAGGACGCTGATCGCACGGTCGACGAGGACGATCGCGAGCGCCTCGGTCTGGGGCACCCCGTAGACCAGGGTCAGGACCGCGATCACGCCGGTCTCGACGACGCCGATGCCTGCGGGGGTGAGTGGCACGGCCGTCAGGAGCGAGCCCGTGAGGGCGACGAAGAACGCGCCGCTGATTCCCAGGTGGACATCCGGGAAGCCGAGCGCCTCGACGACGAGGAAGAGGCGCATGGCCTCGGTGGTCCAGATCAACCCGGTGAGGACGACGAGCCGTGGCAGCGCCGACATCCCGACCGCGGAGAAGACCCCCTCCTCGAACCGGTCATACAGCTCGAGAATGCTGTGCGGCAGGGGTAGCCGCACGATCAGGCGCCGGCCGAAGTTCCGCATCGTGAGCAGGCCGAACGCCAGGATCACCACGACGGCAACGCCGATCGCGAACACGAGCTGGACCTGGTCGGGAAGGCGGCCGCGGAACGACCAGTAGCCGGCCGCCAGCCCGAGGACGACGATCGCGAAGAGGTCGAGGATCCGCTCGATGAAGACGGTCCCGAAGGTCCGCGACAATGACACCGGGCTGTTGATCTTCAGCAGGTAGGCCCGGTAGAGGTCTCCCAGCTTGGCCGGGACGAGGCAATTCACGAGCCAGCTGATGTAGATGATCTCGGTCGCGTCGCGGACCTTGAGGCGGAACCCGGTGCCGCGGATGAGGATCGCCCAGCGCAGCCCGCGGAGCGGGAACCCGAGGTAGAACACGAGGGTCGCGGCCAGCAGCAGCCAGACGTTCGCGCCGGCGATCAGCGCCGGCAGCTCCTCGAGATGGAAGCCCGGCAACGCCCGCGCGAAGAGGACGAACAGGACGATCGGGAGGATCAGGGACAGGATCGTCCGCGGCTGGCGCAGCCGCCGGCCGAGCGACAGCTGGTCCGGGGTGATGCTCTCCTCGGCCCGGCGGTCCGCGCCCGTACGGCGATCGGTCCCGGAGCGGCGTTCCGCCTCGGATCGGCGGTCGGCGTCGGCGACGGCCCCGGTGTCCGCGGCCAGGGCGGCCTCGGCATCGGCGGCCGCGGCCGCCTCGAACGCGGCGACCTCCTCCTGGCGCCGCTCCTCGCCGGTGCGCCGGTCGTCGCCGCTCCGGCGGTCCTCGCCGTCGGGCCCCGTCGGGCCGTGGGCGGTGCCGAAGAGCCCGCTCACGGGCCGATCGGCAGCGATCGATCCGTCGGCGGGCTCACCCGGCCGTTGCCGCGGACCCGCTGGACCACCTTGGCGACGGGCGTCCAGAGCCGGACGTAGAACGACGCCCGACCGACGATCAGCTCGGCGGTCGCCAGGGCGGCAAGGAGCCCGGCCGCCGTCGAGGGGTCGCCGTCGAGGGCCGTATACGCCACCCCGACCTCGAACGCGCTGTGGGCGTCCGACACGGCGATCCCCGGCCGTCCGTGGCGATGGGCGAGCTCGGCGGCCTGCCGGTTGCCGTCACCGAACGCGACCCGGGCGTTGTGCGCCTCGACCCAGTCCACCTGCGGCACGAGGCGCTCCATCTGCTCGTCGCGCAGGAGCGAGCCGCGGAACCGATCGAACGGATGGGGGATCCCGACGAGGCCGCCCTGGGCCCGGACGGCGGTGATCGCCTCCTCGGCCGACAGGCCGGGCGGGATCGCCTCAGTCAGGAACAGCGCGACGAGGTCGCCGTCGGCCGTCTTGATCTCCTCGCCGACGATCAGCGTCAGGTCCGGCGCGATCTCGGCGGCGACGTCCCGGCCCTCGACCGCGCCGTCGATCCGGTCGTGGTCGGTGATCGCGAGGTGGGTCACCCCGCGCTTGACCGCCGTCCGGATCAGGGACGCGGGCGAGGCCAGCGAATTGAACGACGCCCGCGAGTGGGTGTGGAGATCCGCGAACGACCTCGCGGGCGTCGCGGCCACCGGTCCCTAGACCTGGGAGACGAGCGACTTCTTGAAGAAGTCGAAGTGCTCGAGCGCGAGGCCGGTTCCGAGGGCGACGCAGTTCAGGGAGTTCTCGGCGACGTGGCACGGGACGCCCGTCACCTGGGTCAGGAGCTTGTCGATGTTGCGCAGGAGCGAGCCGCCGCCGGACATCACCATCCCCTTGTCGATGATGTCCGAGCTGAGCTCGGGCGGCGTCTGCTCGAGGACCATCCGGACCGCGGCCACGAGCTGCTGGAGCGGTGCCTCGATCGCCTCCATGACCTCGGAGCTCGTGATCGGGATCGTCCGCGGCAGGCCCGCGATCAGGTCCCGGCCGCGGACCTCCATCTGGAGCTCGCGCTCGAGCGGCAGGGCGGTCCCGATCTGGATCTTGACCTCCTCGGCCGTCCGCTCGCCGATCATCAGGTTGTACTTCTTGCGGATGTACGTCGCGATGTGCTCGTCGAACTTGTTGCCGCCAACCCGGAGCGAGGTCGAGACGACGATCCCGCCGAGGGCGATGACCGCGATCTCCGATGTCCCGCCGCCGATGTCGATGACCATGTTCCCGGACGGCCCGCTGATCGGGACGTTCGCGCCGATCGCGGCGGCGAGCGGCTCCTCGATGAGGTACGCCTCCTTCGCGCCGGCCTTGAGGGCCGCGTCGCGGACGGCCCGCTTCTCGACCGACGTGACGCCGGCCGGGACCGAGATCATCACCTCCGGCCGGGAGAAGCCGATCCTGCCCTTCGTCGCCTTGGCGATGAAGAAGCGGAGCATCGCCTCGGTGATCACGTAGTCGGCGATGACGCCGTCCTTCATCGGGCGGATGGCGGTGATGTTGCCGGGCGTGCGCCCGATCATCTCGCGGGCCTCCTCGCCCACGGCCACGATGCGGTTGTCGTCGGAGACCGCGACCACGGACGGTTCCGTGATCACGACCCCCTTGCCCTTGACGTAGACGAGGACGTTGGCCGTGCCGAGGTCGATGCCGATCTTCATGAGGGTGTGGAAACAGTCCCTTCCTCGATGCGCGCGATCCGGGCTCCCAGATCGGCGAACTTGCGTTCGATGTTCTCATAGCCGCGCTGGACGTGGTGAGCGCCGTGAATTGTCGACTCGCCGTCCGCGGCGAGCGCGGCGAGGATCAGCGACGCGCCGGCCCGCAGGTCGCCGATCTCGGCGTCGGCCCCGGTGAGGGGCGTCCGCCCGTGGATCGTCGCGTGGTGACTGTCGCCGATCTCGATCCGGGCGCCCATCCGGTTCAGGTCCGCGAGCCACTCCAGGCGGTCCTCGAAGATCGCCTCGTGGACGCGCGACGTCCCGTTCGCCTGGGTCAGCAGGACGCAGGCCGGCGGCTGGAGGTCGGTGGCGAGGCCCGGATAGGGCGCGGTCTCGATGTCGCACGCCCGGTAACCGCCTTCGGCCAGGCCGCCACCGTCGACCGTGATCCGGTCCCCGTCGCAGCGAGCCTCGACCCCGGCCCGGGCGAGGACGTCGAGGAACGCCGACAGGTGCTCGCAGGGCGCACCGGTGAGGGTCACCCGTCCGCCCGTCACGGCGCCCGCGACGGCGAACGTCCCCGCCTCGATCCGGTCGGGGATGACGTGGTGGTCCGCGCCACGCAGGCGCCGCTTGCCGTGGACCTCGATCGTGTCCGGCGTCGTCCGTTCGACTTCGGCGCCCATCTTGCGCAGGAACGCGATGAGGTCGTCGACCTCCGGCTCCTGGGCGGCCGGCCGGATCACGGTCTGGCCGTCCGCGAGGGTGGCCGCCAGCATCGCGTTCTCCGTGCCCATCACGGACACGAACGGGAACTCGATCTCGGTCCCGCGGAGGCGGCCGGGCGCGGTCGCGAAGTAGTAGCCGTTGCGGTAGTCGATCGTCGCGCCGAGCCGGCGCATCGCCTCGACGTGGAGGTCGACCGGCCGCCGGCCGATCCGGTCGCCGCCCGGGTTGCTGATGATCACCCGGCCGAAGCGGGTGAGAAGCGGTCCGAGGAGCATGAAGCTCGCCCGCATCTTCGCCGCCGCCTCGAGCGGCACGAACAGCCACTCGACGTCGCCCGAGGCGACCTCGTAGACGTTCGGCTCCGGGTGGTCGACGACGACGCCGAGATCGCGCAGGGTCTCGGCCATGACCCGCACGTCCTCGATCTCGGGGACGTTCGTGAACCGGCACCGCTCGCCGGTCAGCGTGGCCGCGGCGAGCATCTTCAGCGCCGCGTTCTTCGATCCGCTGATCGGGACCTCGCCGCGCAGCGGCGTGCCGCCGGCGATCCGGAAGACCTCGCGGGTCACCGGCTCAGGGGTGTACTCCCAATGGAACGGCCTCGCGTCAGCCAAGGGACACCACCATGGACTTCGTCGCGATTCGTCGTGCCACGGGCACTAGACGCGTCGCCGGGCCCCTTCGTGCTGGCGTCGCTCCGCGACCCGGATCCGCAGGAGCGCGGTCTGGAGCGACGCCCGGGCAGCGGCCAGGTCGGCGCCCTCGACGAACCCGCTCTCGAGCGCCTGCTCGGCCTGGCGGCGGGCCTCCTGGGCCTTCTCGAGATCGATCTCGGACGCGATGTCGGCGGTCTCGGCCATGACGACGACCTTGTCCGGGAGCACCTGGAGGAAGCCGCCGACGATCGCGAACGACTCCTCCTGCCCGCCCTTGCGCAGACGCAGCTCGCCCGCCCCGAGCGTGGACACGAGCGGCGCGTGATGCGGCAGCACGCCGAGCTCGCCCTCGGACCCGGGCAGGACGACGGCGTCGACCTGGTCCGAGTAGGCCAGCTTCTCGGGCGTGACGATGTCGAGCTGGAGGGGCATCGCGCCTAGACCTCGGGCCGATGGGGTCGCGGAGCTCCCCCTCGGGCCTCGGTGAGCAGCGCGCGGGACATCGTCATGACGCCAGCTTTGCCGCATTGGCGCGGACGTCGTCGATCGAGCCGGCCAGGAAGAACGCCTGCTCGGGCAGGTCGTCGACCTTGCCGTCGAGGATCTCCTTGAAGCTCGCGACGGTGTCCTTGATCGGGACGTAGGCGCCAGGCCGGCCGGTGAAGACCTCGGCCACGGTGAACGGCTGGCTCGCGAAGCGCTGGAGGCGACGGGCCCGGGCGACCGTGGCCTTGTCCTCCTCCGAGAGCTCGTCGATCCCGAGGATCGCGATGATGTCCTGCAGGTCGCGGTAGCGCTGGAGGACGCGCTTGGTCTCCTGGGCCACGTCGTAGTGCTCCTGACCGACGATGTTCGGGTCGAGGACACGCGAGGTCGAGGTCAGCGGATCGACCGCCGGGTAGATGCCGAGCTCCGCGATCGCGCGCTCGAGGCGGATCGTCGAGTCGAGGTGGGCGAAGGTCGTGGCCGGGGCCGGGTCCGTGTAGTCGTCGGCCGGGACGAACACGGCCTGGAGGGACGTGATCGAGCCCTTCTTCGTCGACGTGATCCGCTCCTGGAGGGCGGCCATCTCGGTCGCCAGGTTCGGCTGGTAGCCCACCGCCGACGGCATCCGGCCGAGGAGCGCCGAGACTTCCGAGCCCGCCTGGGTGAAGCGGAAGATGTTGTCGATGAACAGAAGGACGTCGCGGCCCTCCTCGTCGCGGAAGTACTCGGCCATCGTCAGGCCGGTCAGCCCGACGCGCTGGCGGGCGCCGGGCGGCTCGTTCATCTGGCCGAACACGAAGGCCGTGCTCTTGATGACGCCCGACTCGGTCATCTCGTGGATGAGGTCGTTGCCCTCGCGGGAGCGCTCGCCCACCCCGGCGAAGACCGAGACGCCGGCATGCTCCTTGGCGACGTTGTTGATCAGCTCCTGGATGATGACCGTCTTGCCGACTCCGGCACCGCCGAAGATCCCGACCTTGCCGCCCTTCTTGAACGGGCAGATCAGGTCGATGATCTTGAGGCCGGTCTCGAAGACCTCGACCTCCGTCGTCTGCTCATCGAACGGCGGCGCGGCGCGGTGGATCGGCAGGAGCTTCGACCGATCGACCGGGCCCTTGTTGTCGATGGGCCGGCCGAGCACGTCGAACACCCGCCCGAGCGTGACCGCACCGACCGGCACCGAGATCGGGCCGCCGCTGTCGCGGACCCGGGTGCCCCGGGCGAGACCGTCCGTCGTGGTCATCGCCACGCTCCGGACCCAGTTGTTGCCGAGGTGCTGCTGGACCTCGCACACCAGGTCGTCCTGGCCCTCGCGCTCGATCGCGACGGCGTTGTAGATCGCCGGCAGGTGGCCGGCGGGGAACTCGATGTCGACGACCGGGCCGGTGATCTGGATCACGTGGCCGGTCAGGTCGTTCGTCGTCGCGGGTGCGGCGCTCGACATGGGTGGAATGCCTCCTGCTCGCGCTTACCGGGCCTGGGCGCCCGACGCGATCTCGATCATCTCGCGGGTGATGTTGGACTGGCGGACCTTGTTGTAGGCGAGGGTCAGATCGTCGATCAGCTCCTCGGCGTTCTCGGTCGCGTTCTTCATCGCCACCATCTGGCTCGAGAAGAAGCTGGCCGTCGTCTCGAGGGCCGCCTGGTAGAGGCGGGTCGCGACGTAGCGCGGGAGGAGCCGCTCGAGGACCGCCCCCGGGTTGGGCTCGAAGATGAACTGGTTGCCGGGGATGCCGGCGGTGTCGGCCGAGGGTTCGATCGGGAGCAGCGTCGACAGGGCCGGGCGCTGGACGAGCGTCGAGATGAACTGGCTGTAGACGAGGTCGACCCGCCCGAACGAGCCGTCGAGGAAGCCGTCGGTGACGAGCCGGGCCAGCGGCAGGACGTCCGCGAACGTCGGCCGCTCGCGGAACCCGTCGAAGTGGGCCTCCATCGGGACCCGGGCACGGCGCATCGCGTCGCGGCCCTTCCGGCCGACCGTGACGACCGTCAGGTCACCCTTCGTCCCGGTGATGTGCCCGGCCGCGAACCGGATCGTGTTCGTGTTCAGGGCGCCGGCCAGACCGCGGTCCGTCGTGACGAGGATGAGGAGCCGCTTGCCGCCCTCGCGCTTCTGGAGGAGCGGGTGGTCCTCGCCGCTGAGCACGGTCGAGAGATCCGCGAGGACCTCGTCGATCTTCTCGGCGTATGGCCGGGCCGCCAGCGTCGATTCCTGGGCGCGCTTGAGCTTCGACGCTGCCACGAACTGCATCGCCCGGGTGATCTGCTTGATATTCCGGCTGGACTGGATCCGCCGCCGGATATCGCGCTGGCTGGCCATCTACGCCGTGAAGCTCTGGCGGAACGCGTCGATCGCAGTGTCGAGCGCGGAGGACAGCTCGTCGGTCAGATTCTTCGTGTCGCCGAGCTCGGTGAGGATCGCCGGATGCTCGGTCTCGAGGAACCGGTAGAAGCTCGACTCGAACTCCTTGACGCGTGGCGTCGGGATGTCGTCGAGCTTGCCCTTCGTCGCCGCATACAGGATCGCGACCTGCTTCTCGACCGGCAGCGGCTGGTACTGCGGCTGCTTGGTGATCTCCGACAGCTTCTCGCCCCGGGTCAGCTGGTCGCGGGTGGCCTTGTCCAGGTCCGACGCGAACTGGGCGAACGCCGCGAGCGAGCGGTACTGGGCGAGGTCGAGCTTGAGCGGCGCCGCGACCTTCTTCATCGCCTTCGTCTGGGCCGCCGAACCGACCCGCGAGACCGAGATGCCGATGTTCAGCGCGGGCCGCTGGCCGGCGTTGAACAGGTCCGTCTCGAGGAAGATCTGGCCGTCCGTGATCGAGATCACGTTCGTCGGGATGTACGCCGAGACGTCGCCCGCCTGGGTCTCGATGATCGGCAGCGCCGTCAGCGAGCCGCCGCCGTTGTCCTCGTTCAACCGCGCCGCGCGCTCCAGGAGCCGCGAGTGGAGATAGAAGACGTCGCCGGGGTACGCCTCGCGGCCGGGCGGGCGACGCAGGAGGAGCGACATCTCGCGGTAGGCCCAGGCGTGCTTGCTGAGGTCGTCGTAGACGCACAGTGCGTCCTTGACCAGCCCCTGGCCGTCGACCTCGACGCCGTTCTCCATGACCTCCTCGCCCATCGCCACGCCCGAGTACGGGGCGAGGTACTGGAGCGGCGCGGGGTCCTCGGCGCCGGCGACGACGACGATCGTGTGGGCCATCGCGCCGTGCTGCTCGAGGACGGCCACGGTCTGGGCGACGGTCGAGAGCTTCTGTCCGATGGCCACGTAGATGCAGACGAGGTTCTTCCCCTTCTGGTTGATGATCGTGTCGATCGCGATCGCGGTCTTGCCCGTCTGGCGGTCGCCGATGATCAGCTCGCGCTGGCCGCGACCGATCGGGATCAGGGCGTCGATCGCCTTGACGCCGGTCTGGACCGGGGTGTCGACCGACTGGCGGACGATGACGCCCGGGGCGATCCGTTCGACGGGGCGGGACTTCGTCGTGACGATCGGGCCCTTGTCGTCGAGCGGGCGGCCGAGCGGGTCGACAACCCGCCCGAGAAGCGCCTGGCCGACCGGGACCTCGGCGACGCGGCCGGTGGTCTTGACCGTGTCCCCTTCCTTGATCGCGCGGGCATCGCCGAGGATGACCGCGCCGACCGTCTCCTCCTCCAGGTTCAGGGCGAGACCGAAGACGTCGCCCGGGAACTCCAGCAGCTCCGACGCCAGGGCGCCGTCGAGCCCGTAGATCTGGGCGATCCCGTCGCCGACCTCGACGACCGTCCCGACGCTGCGCGTCTCGGTCGCCGCGTCGAACGAATCGATCGACGACTTGATGATGCTGGTGATCTCGTCGGAACGAATGGCCATGGGGCAGGGTCTCCTACAGGGCGCCCGAAGCGAGCTGGTTCCGCAGCCGCTCGAGGCGGCCCCGGACGCTCCCGTCGATCAGTCGGTCGCCGACACGGACGACGAGCCCGCCGAGCAGGCTCTCGTCGACATCGGTCTGGAGGGCGATCCGGCCGCCCGTCATCTGCTCGAGGCGGGCCGTCAGCGCCCGCGTCTCGGTGTCGGTCAGGGGGAGTGCGCTCGTCGCGGTGGCGTGGATGATCCCCTGGCGGATGTCGTCCAGCCGCCGGAACTCCTCCGCGACCCGCGGCATCTGCTCGATCCGGCCCCGCCGGACGAGGAGCTCGACGAGGTTGCGGGCAGGCGTCAACAGACCGGCGAAGACCCGCCGCGCCACGTCCTGGCGCCCCTCGAGGGGCAGGGCCGGGTTGGCGAGGACCGTCATCAGGTCCGGGCGTTCGAGCTCGGCCGCGGCCGAGTCGAGGTCCCGCCGCCACGTCTCGATCGAGCCGTCGCGGGTGGCGATCTCGAAGGCGGCCTCGGCGTACCGTCGCGGCGCGCTGTCGCGTTTCGCCATCAGCCGCCGCGATCCGACGTCGGGGCCGTGCCGGCCTCGCGGAGGAACTCATCGACGAGCCGTCGCTGACGGTCGTCGTTCATCGTCTCGCCCACGACCCGGCCGGCCGCCCGGAGCGCCAGGTCGGCGACCTCCGCCCGCAGCTCGCCGATCGCGCGCAGCTTCTCGGCCTCCAGATCGGCGCTCGCGCGGACGCGGATCCGCTCCAGCTCCTCGCGGGTCGCGGCCAGGTCGCGCTCGCGCGACTCGTCGGCGACCTTCTGGGCCCGGGCCAGGATGTCGTTGGCCTCGCGACGGGCTTCCTGGAGCGCGGTGAGCCGGTCGGCCTCGGCGGACTCGCGCGCCTGCCGGGCCTGCTCCGCGTCGCGGAGACCCTCCTCGACCCGCGCCCTGCGCTCGGCCAGCATCCGCTGGAGCGGCTTGAACGCGAACGTCCAGATGATCGCCAGGAACACGACGAAGTTCGTCGCGGCGATGAGCACCTGGAACAGGTTGATCTGGAACAGCGGCTCGGCCTCGGCGTCCGCGGCGAGGCGGACGGCCTCACCCGAGATGCCGGACGCGATGGCCAGAAGGTCCACGATGGAAACTCCGATCCGGACCGGCTACGCGCTCGGGCCGGTGATGAAGATCGCGAGCAGGCCCACGACGATCGCGAGGACGCCGAGGCCTTCGGCGAACGCCGCGAGGATGATCGCGATGCCGCGGATCTGGCCGGCAGCGTCAGGGTTGCGACCGATCGCCTGGGCCGACAGGCCGGCGAGGATGCCGATGCCGATGCCCGGGCCGATGACCCCGAGGGCGGCGAGACCGGCGCCGATGTGCTCCATGCGAGATGTCCTCCTGTTCCCCGGGCAGGACGGCCCGGGTTCGATCGATGTGGGCTCCCGCGCTCACGCTCGGGACGGGATCAGTGGGCGGGCTGGAGCGTCTGCGGCTCCGTCCCCTTGAGCTCTGCGAGCGCCTCTTCGGCGAGGTGCCCCTCCTCCTCGTGATGGCTCTCGATGGCCAGGGTGATGAAGAGCAACGTCAGGATGCTGAAGATGAGGGCCTGGATGGCATTGAGCATCAGCTCGAGCGCGATCAGCGCCACCGGCACGAAGAACACGGTCAGGGTCGTCATCACCCCGAGCGCGACCTCGCCACCGTAGATGTTGCCGAACAACCGCATCGACAGCGTCACGGGCTTGACGAACTCGAGCATCAGCTCGATCAGGCCGACGAAGAGGGCGATGATGCCGGCCCCGATGCCGTTCTTGAACTCGTACAACGGGAAGAACTTGCCGAGGTAGCCGCCGACGCCGAGCTTCCGGAAGCCCTCGATCTCGAAGATCAGGAAGCTCACGAGGGCCATCCCGAGCGTGATGTTCACATCGCTCGACGGTGCCCGCAGGAACTCGACCTTGCCGACCGGCGGGATGAGCCCGATCCAGTTGTCGAACAGGACGAGCAGGAACGCACCGACGAAGATCGGGATGTAGGGCGTGGCGGCCGCTCCGGCGATCCCGAGACCGAAGTCCCGGAGCTGCTCGTAGACCGTCTCGATGATGTTCTGGCCGCGGCCCGGGATGAGCTTCGAGCCGCGGACCATGAGGATCACCGTGATCAGGACGACGGCCATGACGATCCACATCGTGAGGAGCGTGTTGCTGATGCTCGGGTGGAACGTCACCAGGTCGCCCGCGGCCGGGGCGTTGGCCGGGTCGAAGTCGTAGACGGTGTGCGGGGCGGGGAACTCGAGCGCGTTCTCGATGAAGCAGGCCGGGAAGGGGCAGGCCGTGCCGGCCGTCGGGTCCTTCGGCGTCTGCGGGAAGAGGATGAACGCGAAGATGTCGAGCACGATCACGGCGCCGATGAGCGTGAACCAGCGGGCCGACAGCCCACGGCGCTTGCGCTCGGCCGGCGGCGGCGGGGCGGTCGGGGCCTGGGCAGCGGCGTCGGCCGGGCCCTGCTCGATCGTCACGATCCCTCCACACACAGGAGCGCGGCCGTGCGCCGCGCTCTCGTCTTCGTCATCCGGTCCGTCGGCGTTTCAGTCGATCGTCTCGAGGAACCTGCTGACCAGCCGGTAGATCATCACCGTGCCCGACCCTGCTCCGAGGAGGAAGCCGACGATCACGAAGACCGGAACGGTCATCCCGAGCTGCCCGTCGATCCAGTGGCCGACGAGCACGCCCACGAGGGTGGTGACCAGGAGCGAGAGGCCGATTTCCGAGAAGAGGGCCGCATAGGCCCAGCCCCGGCCGGGCTCGATCATGGGTGACCTACCAAGGCGCGCGGAGTATAGCAGAGGGCGCGGCCGCCTCCCGGTGTGGCGACCCCCGCGGCGTCAGGTCCGGATGGTGCGGCTCAGGACGAACGACGAGGTGTTGCCGGCCCTGTCCGAGGCCCGGACGCGGAACCGGACCGACCGCTGGATGTGGACGGTCACGCCCGCGATCCGGTCGGCCGACGACTTCAGCTGGAGCGATGTCCAGGCGCCACCGTTGATCGAGACCTGGACCTGCTCCCAGGCGAGGCCCGTCTGTGCTTCGGTGACGGTCCAGCGGACGCTGAGCCAGGTCGTCGTCCTGCCCTTGACGTGTGTCGGGGTCACGACCGGGACGGAGACCGTCGGCTTGATCGTGTCCTTGACGACGTTGACCTGGACGCTCGCGGTGTCGGTCAGGCCGTGCCCGTCGGAGATCGTGTACGTGAAGACGTCGATCCCACCGGTCGTGCCGGTGGGACGGTAGGTCAGGCCGGTCCCGCCACCGGTGATCGCGACCGTCCCGTGGCCGCCGTTCGTCACCGACACGATCGAGAGCGTCTCGACGGCGTCCGGGAGCCAGGTGTCGTTCGCCAGGACGGGGACGGCCTGCGCCCCGACGCCGAGATACACGTTGACGGGAGTCGGAACGCCGTCGTTGACCGCGTTGGGCTTGTCGTTCACGGGCGTGATCGTGACGGCGATCGTGCCGGTCGAGCTGCCGCCGTGGCCATCGGACACGGTGTACGTGATCGTGTCTCCGCCAAATGCGTGGGCGTTCTGTTTGTAGCGGACGCTCGTGGGCGTGAAGGTGACCACGCCCTTCGTCGCACCGCCCGCGCCGGTCACGGTCAATGTATCCCCCTCGACATCGCTGTCATTGACGAGGACCGAGACGCTTGACGGCACGGCCGTGCCCGGAACCTCCGTCACAGTCAGCGTGTCCGGGACCGTGGTCGGCGGGTCGTTGACCGGGGTGATCGTGACGTTGACCGTCGCGCTCGCCGTGCCGCCGTGTCCGTCGTCGATCGTGTAGGTGAACGAGTCGCTGCCATTCGCGTTGGCGTTCGGCTTGTAGTGGAGCGTCGTGGCGGTGAACGTGAGCGTGCCCAGGGCCGCCCCGCCCGCGTTGGTGATCGCGAGCACGTCGCTTTCGGGATCGGAGTCGTTCCCGAGGACATCGATCGTGGTCGCGGGCGCGTCCTCGGCGATCGTCGCGCTGTCGTCGGTCGCAAGTGGCGGGTCGTTGTCGCTGTCGACGACGATCTGGAACGTGACCGGGGCGCTCGTGTCGGCCGGGTGGAGGTTCGGCAGCAGGTAGCTCTCGAGCCCGCCGTCGTCCTTGGCCACGACGGTGACGCTCGTCGAGCCGGAGGCGTTTGCGACGGGCGTGAAGGTGAGCGTCCCGTCCGACGCGATGGCCGGTGTGGCGCTGAACAACCCGGGGTTCGTGTCGCCCGTGACCTCGAAGTGGACCGCCTGCGACGACTCGTTCGGCGGGCCGGGCGAGATCGCGGTCGCCCACGCCGCGCTGTACGCCACGTCCTCCGTCCCGTGGACGGTGAGCGCGCCGGGCGTGAACGTCGGCGCGTCGTTGACCGGCGCGACCCAGATCCGGAGCGTCGCCGAGCCCGACCGCGCGCCATCCTCGTCGATGACCTGGTAGGTCAGGCTGTCGGACTGCCACGTGCCGCCCGGCTGGTCGCCGGCCGTCGTGTTGTAGTTCGGGTCGGGCGTGTAGCCGATGATCCCCGGCTGATTGGGCAGCCAGACCGCCGTCCCGTGACCCTGCCCGCCGGTCACGTCCCACGCGACGATCGTGCCGTCCGCGTCCGTGTCGTTCCCCGTCAGGTCGCAGTCCGCTGCGAAGGTGATCGTCGCGGAGTCCTCGAGGATCGGGAACGATCCGCCGAACGGATCGGGCGGAAAGCAGCCGGCGGCCGGGTCATCGACGGCGACCGGCGGGGCGTTGACCTTGATCGTGACGGTCGCGGTGTCGTCGCCGTCCGGGTCGTTCGTCACCGTGTAGTCGAAGGTGTCCGGACCGGTGTAGCCGGCATCCGGCTCGTAGGTCACCGACAGGCCGTCGTCGGCGAGCGTGACCGTGCCGTGAGTCGGGTCGGTCGTTGCCGAGATCGCGTCGCCGGGTGCGACCGTGTCGTTGTCGAGGACGTCCAGGGTCTCCGCCGAGGCGTTCTTCTGGACGACGAACGAATCGTCGACCGCGGCGGGGGCGGCGGCGAGGACAGCGGCCGGCCACGAGCCCGCGGCCAGCATGGCCGTCAAGACCGCGAGGGTGATCGCCGGCAGGCGGCGACCGGCGCGGTCCGAGTTCGTCACTCGATGGTCACCGGCTGCGTGTCGGTGTTCGTCTTTCCATCGCCATTCGAGACGGTGAGGGACACCGTGTACGTGCCCGGATCCGCGTACGTGTGCAGTCGGATCGGCGAGACGCCGGTTTCCGGAGGAGTCCCGTCGTCCCAGTCGAAGGAGTACGTGACCGCCCGTGCCGATCCCGTCCCATTGCACGTTGCGACGTGCGCCAGGACCGTGCACTCGAGGTGCGCGACCGGCGGCAGCGGCTTCGGGGTCGGCTTGGGGGTCGGCTTCGGCGTCGGGGGCGGTGTGGGCTCGGGAGTCGGCGGCGGGGTCGGGACCACGTTCCGGGTCGGCGCGGGCGTCGGCCGTGGGGTTGGGGCGGGCGTCACGACCGGCGTCGGGGCGCCTGCCGAGGGCGATGTGGCGGGCTCGCTCGGCGCGGGTTCGATCGATGCAGGTTCGCTCGACGGAGCGGCGTCGCTCGGATCAGCGGAGCCGCTCGGTGCGACGGCAAGATCGGACGACGCAGGTCGGTCCGCCGACGACGTCGGTCCGGCGGCAACCGGAATGTGACGCGGCTGGAAGATCGTCGTGAAGACGGCGAAGACGAAGACGATCGTGGTCACCGGGGCGAGGGCGGCCGCCAGGATGATCGGCAATCGGCGGGAGCCCGCTCGCCGGGTCGTTGCTGGGGCCTTCGCAGCCCGGGTGGGTGCCGCGACCGCCAGGGGCTGGACCTCGGGCTGCGGGGTGCCTGACGTCACGGCGACCGTCGGCGTGATCACCACGCGATGGGTGACGATCGTCGAGCCGGCCGGGAAGATGGTCGACGCCGGGACGGGCGCCGAAGGGGCCTCGGTTGGCGGGACCGCGTCGCTCCCGTCCGATCGTGCCCAGAGGCGACGGCGGGTGGTCTTGCGGAGCGCCCAGATCCCGACCGAGTCGTCGACGACACGCGGAAGCACAACGTGACCGGATTCGGTCCGCAGCAGGAAGCGGCCCGCGATGAGGAGCAAGGCGACGACGACGAGCGCCCCGACGAAGAATTCCAACGAGCGGTAGCCCCGAGCACCCGGCCGGCTGACCGCCGGCGCCGAGCGATCCTAGCATCGGTCGCGGGACCGGCCCACTGCGCCGGAATCCCTAGAACCGCACTCGACCCCACGAGGGTCCTGCCCCAGACGTCTCATGTCGCGCGGACGCACCGGAATGGCGCGCTCCCGGCCGGTCCGTCGCCCGTCGGACTCGGTCCGGGCGTCCCCTAGAAGTCCAATTCGTCGGGGTCGAACCCGCCCCGCGCGAGGATGAACAGGACGAACCCGCTGGCGATGAGGACGCCCATGAACGCGTACAGCTGGGTCGATCCCGACAGGAACATGCCGAGCAGCGCCAGCAGGATGCAGATCGAGTAGATCAGCAGGACCGTCTGCCGATGCGAGAGCCCGATGTCGAGGAGGCGGTGATGGAGATGGCCACGGTCCGGCGAGAACGGTGACCGGCCCTCGGCGAGGCGACGGACGATGATCCAGAAGGCGTCGATGATCGGGACGCCGAGGATCAGCAAGGCGACGGCGACCTTGGCGGTGCCGAGGATCGACAGCACCGCCAGGGTGTAGCCGAGGAACATCACCCCGCTGGTCCCGGTGAAGATCGACGCCGGGTGGAAGTTCCAGCGAAGGAACCCGAGCAGGGATCCGGCCAGGATGAAGCACAGGACCGTGATGAACGGCTGGCCGAACGGGCCGACCTGTGTCGTCAGGCTGATGATCCCCAGCGTCAGCGCCGCGATGAGCCCGATCCCGGACGACAGGCCGTCGAGGCCGTCGATGAAGTTGATGCTGTTCATCATCCCGGCGATCCACAGGACCGTGAACGCGATCCCGAGGATGCCCTCCAGCTGGATCACCCTCGTGCCGAACGGGTTGGCGATGAAGTCGACCGTGATCCCGCAGACGATCGCGAACAGGGCCAGGCCGATCTGGCCGAGGAACTGCCAGCGCGCGCGCAGGTCGTAGTAGTCGTCGACGACACCGAACGCGGCCGCGACGACTCCGCCCACGAGCAGCCCGAGCATCTCGTAGGGCCCGACGGTCGCCGGAATGGTCACGATGCCGAACGTTGCGTTCAGGATCAGGGCGACGAGGGTCACCGACACGAACGCAACCGCGACTGCGACGCCGCCGCCGCGCGGGACCGGCGAGGTATTCACCCGCCGGTGACCCGGCCGGTCCACCGCGTCCATCCGGATCGCCACCCGCCGGATCGGCGGGGTCAGGAAGTAGGAGATCGCGGCCGCCGCGACGAAGGCGAGCAGCAGGAACGGGATGACGCCGGCGGCGATCGGGATGAATGTCACGCCGGGCGGCGCAGACCCGGAACCGGGAACGCGGCGGCGATCGCCGCCACGCGTGGCGCGAGCTCGGCCAGACCGGAGGCATCGTCGTGGCGGTCGATCGCGTCGGCGATGATCGCCGCGATCTCGCGCATCTCGCGCTCGCCCATCCCGCGTGACGTGACGGCCGGCGTGCCGACGCGGATCCCGGACGACGTGTTCGGCGGCTGCCGGTCGAACGGGATCTGGTTCTTGTTCACGGTGATCCCGATCTCGTCGAGGAGGTGCTCGGCGTCCCTGCCCGTCACGCCTCGGGACATCACGTCGACGAGCATCAGGTGGTTGTCGGTGCCGCCCGAGACGACCCGCAGCCCGCGCTCGGCGAGGACGCCCGCGATCGTCGCGGCGTTGTCGATCGTGCGCTGCTGGTCGCGCCGGAACTCCTCGCCCAGGGCGAGCTGGAACGCGACGGCCTTGCCGGCGATCACCTGCATCAGCGGTCCACCCTGGACGCCCGGGAACACCGTGCGGTCGATCGTCGCCGCGAGCGCGGCGGTCCCGGACGGGCCGGCCTTGACGTTCGGGAAGGCCGCGGGGTCGACCGATGACGGCAGCTCGAACCGGCTGAAGATCATCCCGCCGCGCGGTCCGCGAAGCGTCTTGTGGGTCGTCGTCGTCACGATGTCCGCGTGGGGGAACGGCGAAGGGTGGACGCCCGCCGCGACGAGGCCGGCGATGTGGGCCATGTCGACGAACAGGAGCGCCCCGACGCCATGGGCGATCGCCGCCATCCGCTCGAAGTCCCAGATCCGCGGATACGCCGACGCGCCGGCCACGATCACCTTCGGGCGGACCGCGGCGGCCTGGGCCTCGAGCGCGTCGTGGTCGATCCGCTCGGTGTCCTCGCGGACGCCGTAGGCGTGGACCTCGAAGAACCGGCCGGAGAAGTTCAGCTTCATCCCGTGGGTCAGGTGCCCGCCCTGGTCGAGCTTCATTCCGAGGATCCGGTCGCCCGGGTCGATGACGCTGAAGTAGGCGGCCATGTTGGCCTGGGCACCTGAGTGGGGCTGGACGTTGACATGCTCGGCGCCGGGGAAGAGCCGGAGCGCCCGCTCGCGGGCGAGGTTCTCGGCCACGTCGACGAACTCGCAGCCGCCGTAGTAGCGCTTGCCCGGCAGGCCCTCGGCGTACTTGTTCGTGAGCCAGCTGCCCTGCGCCTCCATCACCGCGGCCGAGGTGTAGTTCTCCGAGGCGATCAGCTCGATCTTGTCGTGCTGGCGACGACGCTCGCCCTCCATCGCCGCCCACAGCTCGGGGTCGAGGTCCGCGATCGAGGCGTCAGCGGTCCGCATCCCGTCCGTGATCGCCATCGCGTCATCCCTCCATCTGGGCGTCGGGGCCCGGGTCGCCGGACGTCGGACCGGGGCGCGCGCAAGGGCGGCGCAGGTGCCCGCGGTGTCGAGCACATCTTCCCATGCCGCGCTACGAGGCTGCGGCGGGCGAGCCTCAGGACGAGGCGGGGTCCGGCGCGAGCGCGCCGGCCGGCAGACCGAGGACCGCGGCCACCGCCTCGGCCGGGATCGCGCCGGCCCGCAGGATCCGCGGCGGATCGGCGGTGCAGTCGACGACGGTCGACGGCGGGCCGCCGTGGGCCGGGCCGCCGTCGAGGACGACCGCGACGGCGTGACCCAGCTGCTCGACGATCGCGGATGCGTCGCCGGCCTCCGGTGCGCCGGAGCGGTTCGCCGAGGTCGTCGGCAGCGGGCCGACCGCGGCGGCCAGGGCGCGCGGCGCTTCGTGGTCGGGGACACGGAGGCCGATCGTCGCGGCCCCGCCGGTCAGGACCGCGGGAAGCATGACGTCGGTCCGTTGCGGCACGACGAGCGTGAGCCCGCCGGGCCAGAACGCCTCCGCGAGCGCGGCCGCGGTCGGCGGCCACTCCCCGATCGTGGGCGCCTGGGCCGCGTCGGCGAGGAGCAGCATGATCGCCCGGTCCGGCGGCCGGTCCTTGGCGGCGAACAACGCCTCGATGCCCCCGGGCGTGTCGAGGGCCACGCCGATGCCGTACACCGTGTCCGTCGGCAGTGCGACGATCCCGCCGGCCTGCAGCGCCTCGATCGCGACGGCCCGCCCGGCGGCGTCGTCCGCGACGACTCGGGCGGTCATGCCGCGGACCCGCGGAGGAGCGCCTCCCGCCGTTCGGCCGACAGCCGCTCCGCGTTCCGCGCCGCCTCCACCGGATCGGCGAGGACGAGCCGTTCGATCAGGTCCGCGACGCCCGCTCGCTCGACGGGCTGCGCGAGGTACCGGCCCGCCGCGCGGACCTGGGCGGGGGCACCCGCCATGGCCGCGCCGTGCCCGACAGCGGCGATCATCTCGAGGTCGTTGAACTGGTCGCCGATCGCGAGGACGTTGGCCAGCGGCACGCGGGCACGTCGCGCCAGATGACGGACTCCGACGGCCTTCGAGACCCCCGGGGCCAGGAACTCGAGGAAGCGCGGATGGCTGATGGTGACGGCGGCACGGCCGGCGAACCGCCGACGCGCGTCGTCCATGATCGCCTCGGGGATCGGCCCGGCCGAGACGGCCAGGACCTTCGACACCGGGTGGCGGATCCAGGCGATCAGGTCCGGAACGACATGGTCCCGCTCCCCGAGGAACGACGAGTAGTCCTCCGCTCGCGGGTCGTCGGCCTGGATCACGAACTGCTCCAGGTCGTTCACGTGGGGCTCGAGCCCGGCATCGCGAGCCCACGCGATGACGTCGCGGGCCGCGTCGACCGCCAGCGGCCGGTGGCGCAGGATCCGCCCGAGAGCCGGATCGCAATCGGCCGGTGGCAGCTCCCGGATCAGGGCGCCCTGGTACGCGACGATCGGGTCGACGAGCCCGAGCCGGCGGGCGAACCGGCGGGCGCTGGTCGACATGCGGCCGGTGACCAGCGAGACGTGGACCCCGCGGTCGAGTGCGCCACACACGGCGGCGGCGGTCCGCGCCGGGATCAGCTGGTCGTCGCCGACGAGGGTCCCGTCGATGTCGAGCGCGACGAGCCGGATCGGGAAGGCGGCCCCGGGCCGGCCGGGACTGGGGATGTCAGCCACGGATCACCCGCAGGACGCGGGGCAGGCCCGCGAGGTCCGGCTCGACCGTCGCGTGCCACCCCGGGAGCACCTCGGCCACCGCCGCGGGCGCCGTCTCTCCCTGGTCCGCCCCGATCTCGAGCAGGGCCACGCCGTCGTCGGCGAGCGCGCTCGCCAACCGGCCGAGCAACGCCCGGATCACGTCGAGCCCGTCGGGGCCGCCGTCCAGCGCGTCCCGTGGCTCGTACGAGGCGGCGATCGGCAGCCCGGCGATCGCGTCCGTCCGGACGTACGGCAGGTTCGCGACGACGACATCGAACGGCGCGCCGTCGTCCGGCAGGACCACCGGCAGCAGGTCCGCTCCGGCGAACCGCATCCCATCGGCCGCGGCATGGCCGACGGCGTTCTCGCGGGCAAGATCGAGCGCCTCCGCCGACCGATCGGTCGCGAGGATCGTCACGTTGCGGCCCATCGTCACGCGCCGGCCCCGCAGGCCGACCGCGAGCGCCACGGCGATCGCGCCGCCCCCAGTCCCCACGTCGGCGACCCGGACCGGATCGCCGCCCCGTCCCGGACCCGCCCCTGCCTCGCCCGGCCGCTCTGCCAGGCGGCGCATCACCTCGGCGATCGCCAGGTCGACGAGCGTCTCCGTCTCCGGCCGCGGGATGAGCGCCCGGGAATCGACCGAGAACGCCAGCCCGTGGAACTCCTTCAGGCCGCGGATGTACGCGACCGGCTCGCCCGCGGCCCGCCGGTCCACGGCGGTCTCGAATCGGGCGGCCGCATCGATCCCGATCGGTGCCTCCGGGTAGGCCAGGATCGTGGTCCGGTCGACGCCGACCGCCCAGCCGAGGAGCACCTCGGCGTCGAGCCGGGCGCTCTCCGAGCCGGCGGCACGCAGCCGCTCGGTCGCGCCGGTGAGGCTCTCCCCGATCGTGGCCATCCCTCTCCTCTCGCGCGTCGCCGCCGGCGCGGGCGCTGCCGGCGCCCTCCCTACAGGCGGATCGTCACCGACAGGTCGCCCACCTTGCGGAGGACCTCCGCGCTCGTCGTGCCCCGCCAGCGATGGAACAGCAGGTCGACCGACGCGTCGCCGACCCGCAGGTTCGTCAGGGTCACCTTGCCGAGCCAGTCCGGGAGGTTCGGGTGGTGCAGCTCCAGCTCGTGCTGACCCGCGTTCGCACGGAGGCCCAGCATCGTCTCGACGAACAGGAACGACGCGCCGGCGGCCCACGCCTGGGGCGAGCACGCGACCGGGTACGGCACGGGCAGCGCCGAGTGATCGCGGTCGAACCCGCAGAAGAGCTCCGGCAGCCGGAAGTCCGGGAAATGCTGGGCCGCCTGGAACACGTGCCCGACGAGCCGATTCGACTCCTCGTCGAAGCCGTAGCGCTTCAGCCCGGCCGCGATCAGCGACGTGTCGTGCGGCCAGACCGAGCCCGTGTGGTAGCCGATCGGGTTGTAGCCGGGCTGGTCGCCGGCGTAGGTCCGGATCCCCCAGCCGGAGAACATCGTCGGGCTCATCAGCCGGTCGGCGACCTCGCGGGCGCGGGCGGGCGTCGCGATCCCGGACCACAGACACTGCCCGGCATTCGAGCCGATCGCGTCGAGGTGGCGCTTGGCGCCGTCGAGGGCCATCGCGTAGTAGCGCTGGTCGTCGACCCAGAACGCGTCCTCGAACCGGCCGCGAAGCTGCTCCGCCTCGGTCCGCAGACGGCTCGCCAGCTCCTGGTCACCGCGGAGCGCCGCGAGGTCCGCGATCCGCCGCTTCGCGTCGAACACGTAGCCCTGGACCTCGGCGAGCGCGATCGGCGTCGTCGGGAAGCCGCCGGCGCGGTCGCGGATCGCGTCGCCCGAGTCCTTCCAGCCCTGGTTGACGAGACCCCGGGGCGACCGCCGCTCGTACTCCACGAACCCGTCGCCGTCGCGGTCGCCGTACTTGTCGATCCACTCGAGCGCCCGGAGCGCGTTCGGCCAGAGCTTGTCGACGAAGTCCCGGTCGCCGGTCCAGTCGAACGTCGCCGCGAGCAGGATCAGCCAGAGCGGCGTCGAATCGATCGAGCCGTAGTAGGGCGTGTGGGGCAGCTCGCCGGCGCCTGCCATCTCGCCGGTCCGCAGCTCGTGGAGGATCTTGCCGGGCTCGGCGTCGCGCCAGTCGTCGACCGCAGTCGCCTGGTACGCGGCGAGCACCTCGAGCGTCTCCATCGCGATCTGCGGCCGGAATGCGAGCGACTGGAACGACGCGATGATGGCGTCCCGGCCGAACAGCGTCGCGAACCACGGCACGCCGGCCGCGACATAGCGCTGGCCCTCGCCGGGGCCGTCGTTGATCAGCAGGCGGAGATCGGCGAGCGAGCGGTTCAAGGTCAGGTTGAACAGCTCGTGGTCGGTCTGGATGGCCGTCGTCCCGCGGCCCCAGGCATGGTACGCACCGGCACCGTCGTCGCCGCTGACGCGGGGCGTCTCGGGGAAGAGGGTCGCGGTGTCGTCGCCGGAGGCCCCGATCCCGGCCGCGCCGCCGCGGGTCGGCGGCGTCGGCGCGATCGACGGCCAGATCGTCCACTGGAGCTCGTGCCGCTCGCCCGGCGCGAGGCGGAGGTCCCACCGGAACCGGACGGACCCGCCGCTCTGGACCTGGTCGTCGGACTTCGCGTCGATCGGGCCGAACCACGAGGCCGCCTCGGAGAAGGCGATGTGGGTCGATCGCCGGCGATCGTCGAGGCCGTCGTACCGGAAGGTGGCCCGGGTCGAGGTCAGCGCCACCGGCAGGAGCGTGCCACGCTTCGGCCGGGGATAGCCGCGGACCTCGAAGATGTCGGCGTCGTCCGCACCGAGCTCCAGCTCCACCGGGACCAGGAGCTCCGTGCCCGCGTGGTTGACGATCCGGAGCCGCTCCTCCATCGCCCCGACACCGATCAGCCGGTCGCGGGCGATGCCCATCGTCCGCCCGACGACCGTCTGGTCGTTCTCGTGCATCTTCGTGTCCGGGTTGCGGTCGGCGCTCGGGTTCGTCAGCTGGATCGACCCGCGGTAGTTGGCGCCCATCGAGCCCTGGAGCAGGACGGGCCGGGTGCCACCGACCCTGAGCGCGCAGCACGACAGCAGCCGGGTGTCCGAGAGGTACAGCCCGAGCCCGCGCGAATCCGGGTGGATGTCGCCGAACGGGTCCGTCAGCAGGTACAGGTTGCCGTGCTTCAGGACCTGGACGCTGCCGAGGTCGGTCGCCTTCTCGATCGGGACGGCCCGGGCCTCGATGAAGGTCGTCCCGCCGTCGGCAGGCGGCCCGGCCGGCGGCGCCTTCGTGACCGCCGGGGCCGCAGCCGCGGCGGCGTCAGCTCGGCGTGCCATCGCCATCCCCCGCGCCGCTGCCGTTCAGGCTCGCGAGCCGGTCGGCCTGATCGGCCATCACCAGGGCGTCGATCAGCCGGTCGATGTCGCCGTCCAGGACGCGTGGCAACGCCGAGAGGTCGAGGTGGATCCGGTGATCCGTGACCCGGTCCTGCGGGAAGTTGTACGTCCGGATCTTGTCGGACCGATCGCCCGCGCCGACCATGAGCCGCCGGGCCGCCGAGCCCTCCTCGCGCTGCTTCTGGAGCTCACGCTCGTACAGGCGCGAACGAAGGACCGACAGAGCCTTCGCCTTGTTCTTGTGCTGGCTCTTCTCGTCCTGGATCTCGACGACGAGGCCGGTCGGCAGGTGGGTAATCCGGACGGCCGAGTCCGTCGTGTTCACGGACTGGCCGCCGGGTCCCGACGACCGCTTGACCTCGATCCGGAGGTCCTTGTCCTCGTCGATGTCGATCGCGACGTCGTCCGCCTCGGGCATCACGACGACCGTCGCGGTGGAGGTGTGGATTCGCCCGGACGATTCCGTGGCCGGGATCCGCTGGACGCGGTGGACGCCGCTCTCGAACTTCAATCGGCTGTACGCCCCGTCGCCGTGCACCTGGACGATGGCCTCCTTGACCCCGCCGATCCCGGTCTCGTTCATGCTGAGGAGCTCCGGGGTGAACCGGTGCCGCTCGGCGTAGCGGACGTACATCCGGTACAGCTCGGACGCGAACAGCGCCGCCTCCTCCCCGCCGGTCCCGGCCCGGATCTCGAGGATCACGTCCCGGTCGTCGTTCGGGTCGCGCGGGAGCAGCAGGACCTTGAGCTCCTCGAGGAGTCGCTCCTCCTCGGCGGTCAGCCGGTCGAACTCCTCCGACGCCATCGCATGGAGGTCCGCGTCACTGTCCCCCGCATCGCGCATCTCGCGAACGCCGGCGAGCTCCGACCTCGTGGCCTCCAGGGAGCGGAACGCCTCCACGACCGGCTCGAGCCGGGCCATCTCCTGACCGAGCCGCCGGATCGCATCCGGATCGCTCGTGACTTCCGGGGTGGCGAGCTGCGCCTGCACCGCGTCGTACTGCGCGGCCACCTCCTTCAGGCGGGCGTCCAGACCGGTCCGGTCGCCGTCCCCGCTCATGCTCCCGGGACGGGCGGGTCGATCGTCACCGCGGCGGCCGCGGTCGCCTCGGTGGCTCCTCCGTCCGACGCCCCGACCGGGATCGCCTCGCGATGACCCGGCAGGACCATCCGGTCCCGCTCGAGGGTCCCGCTCCCCGTCGGCAGGGGTTCGCCGTCCGCCTCGAGGGCCTGCTCCATCGAGACGATCGCGACCTCGATCATGTCCGCCGTCGGCTGCTTCGTCGTGATCTTCTGGACGAGGATCCCGGGGTACATGATCGCCCGCACGATCGCGTTGCCGCGGTGCTTCGCGCCCCATTTCAGGATCTCGTAGCCGACCGCCGCGATGACCGGGATCAGGAGGATCCGGCTCGCGATCATCACGAGCGGCTCCTGCCGCCCGACGAGGCTGAACGCGATGATCGACAGGGCGATGACGACGACGAGGAACTCCGTGCCGCAGCGCGGATGGGCGGTCGGGTACTTCCGGACGTTGTCGACGACGAGCGGGTCGCCGTGCTCGAGCGCGTGGATCGTCATGTGCTCGGCGCCGTGGTACTGGAACACGCGCTTGACGTCGTCGGCCCGGGAGATCAGCAGCAGGTAGCCGATGAAGATCGCCACCCGGATGAAGCCCTCGACCAGGTGCTGGACGACCCCGTTCTGGATGTTCGACGTCGTGGCGCTCGCGATGAACAGCGGCAGCAGGAAGAAGATGCCGACCCCGAAGAGGAGCGTGATCCCGAGCATGAGCGCGATCGCGCTCTTGCCGAGCTCGACGCCCTCGTCGCCGTCCTCGCCGGTGCCGGCCGCCTGGATCGAGGCGCTCCGGACGAGCCAGCGCGTCCCGACGAAGAGCGTCTCGTACAGGACGACGAGGCCGCGCAGGAACGGCATCCTGGACCAGCGGCTGCCGTGGAAGCCGCTGTCGAGCGGCTCGGTGGCGTAGACGATCCGGCCGTCGGGGTGACGGACGGCGACGGCGATCGCGTCGCGGCCGCGCATCAGGACGCCTTCGATCAGCGCCTGGCCGCCGTACGAGTAGCGAGGCATGGGGGAAGTCTAGCCGCCCGGGGCGATCCGTCCGCCTCGCTCGATCGTCCCATCGGCCGCGGCGATCCGTCGCCGGGCCGCCTCGACGTAGGCCGGCTCGAGCTCGATCCCGATGAACTGCCGGCCGAGCTCCAAGGGCAGCGACGCCGGTCGAGCCGACGCCCATGAACGGGTCCAGCACCACGTCGCCGGGGTTGGAGCCCCATTCGACGAGCTGGCGCAGCACCCGGAGCGGCTTCTGGGTCGGGTGGACCGGGTCCTTCACCCGCTCGCGACCCGCGCAGATCGGGGCCTCGATGAAGTTGTGCATGTCCCGCTGTCGCCCGAAGTTCCAGGTGTGGCCCTTGTCCCAGCACGCGACGATCAGCTCGCACGAGTTCAGGAACCCGGCCCGACGGAGCTTGGGCGGCGGGTTCGTCTTGTGCCAGACGACGAACTGGAACGTGTCGAAGGCCGGGTCGAAGACCTCGTGCCAGCGGCCCAGCAGGTTGTAGCTCGTGAAGGCGAACAGCGTGCCTGTGGGCTTGAGGACGCGTCGGAACTCCGCGAGCCAGTCGGCGGGCTCGAACGGGAGCTGGTCCCACGCTGCGACGTCGTTGTTGAAGTCCTTGCGCCACGACATCGCGATGTTGCCCGTGGAGTAGGCGCCGAGGTTGTACGGCGGGTCAGTGCAGATCAGGTCGACACTGTTGTCCGGGATGCGCGCGAGGAGCTCGCGGCTGTCGCCCCGCCACAGGGCTGCGACGTCGTCGACCGACTGGTCAGTCGCCGCCGGATCCGCCGCCTCGAGCACCCGCGAATCGTAGCGGTCGCGGACGGCGGGGGCGCGCGCTCGGCGCCTCGAATCGAGAACGGCGGGTCGTGGACCCGCCGTTCGGCGTCTGATCCGGGATTGGGACGGGTCAGGCCCGGGCCTGGCGCTCGAGTCGCTTCTGGAACCGCTCGACCTGGCCGGCGGTGTCGATGATCGTCTGTTTGCCCGTGAAGAACGGGTGGCAGTTCGAGCAGACGTCGACGCGCAGCTCGGGACGGGTGGATCCAACGACCCACTCGGTGCCGCACGAGCCGCAGTGGACCTTGGCCTCGTAGTACTTGGGATGGATGTCGGGCTTCACGGTTCCGTTCTCTCCTCCGACGCCTTCCGTTCCGGGACGAACGCCCGGCCGGTGGTCGACGGCTTGCGCTGCTGGCTTCAGGCCTCGGCAGCCGCGGGGGTGCTGGTGGCGGCCTTCGCGGCGGTCTTCGTCGCGGCAGCCTTGCTTGCGGTCTGTGCGGTCTTCGGGGCCGGCGCGGCCTTGGTGGCCCTGGCGGTCGGCGCGGCCTTCGCGCGGGCCGCGGGCGCCGCCTTCGGCGCGGTCTCGAGGGCCTCGACGCGGATCCGCTTCTTGTTCTTCGTCGCGTGCTCGAACCGGACCTTGCCGGTCGTCGTCGCGAACACCGTGTAGTCGCGGCCGAGCCCGGTGCCGGTGCCGGCCAGGAACGTCATCCCGCGCTGGCGGACGATGATCGAGCCGGCCGGGACGATCTGGCCGTCACCGACCTTGACGCCAAGGCGCTGGCCGACCGAGTCCCGGCCGTTCTTCGAGCTGGAGCCAGCCTTCTTGTGGGCCATCGGGTCTACTCGTCCTTCTTCGTCGCGGGCGGCTTGGGCTTGGGGGTCGACTTCGTCGCCGGCTTCGTGTCGGCCGCGCCGCTCTGGGTCTTGGCTCGGGGCGTCTTCGGCTCCGCCTTCGCGGGAGCGGCCTTGGCGGCCGGCTTCGCGGCGGTGCCCTTGGCCGCGGGCTTGTCCGTTGCCTTGCCGGTCGCCTTGGCCGGCGTCTTCGCCGGAGCCTTGGCGGCCGACGCCTTGGCGAGCTTCTCCGCGAGGGCGGCGTCCTCGGCGGCCTGCTTCGCTGCAGCTTCCTGGAGACGATCGCGCTCGGTCTTCGCGGCGGCATCCGCCTTCCGCTTGTCCTCGGCCGCGCTGCGCTCGCCGAGCTTGACGTCGGTGATCCGGAGGATCGTCAGCTCCTGGCGGTGGCCCTTCTTGACCCGGCGCCGCGCCTTGGGGCGGTACTTGAACGAGATCACCTTCTCGCCGCGATCCCGACGGACGACCTCGGCCTCGACCGCCGCGTCGGCGACGATCGGCCGCCCGATCGCGGACTCATCGCCGTCGGCGACCAGCAGGACGCGATCGAGGGTGATGTTGCTGCCCGGCTCGGCGTCGAGGAGCTCGACCTCCAGCTCGGTCCCGACCTCGACGCGGTATTGCTTCCCGCCGGTCTCGATGACTGCGTACATGGAACCCTTCGGATTGGTGCGGCGGTCGTGGGCCGACCGCGACAACGGACATGGAGAGTCGCCCGGCAGGGGCCGGAACGCGGAGGCGGAGTGTACGTTCGAACGGGCTCGAGCGTCAATTGCGCGGCCGGTCCGCAACCGGCCGTTGTGTCCTCAGCCGGCCCCTTCGCGCCGGAGCTCGTCGGCGAGGATCAGGCGGGTCCGGGTCATCGACCGGACACCGAGCGGGAGCCCGCTCGCGTCGGCGAGGGCGGCCACGACCTCCTCGGGACGCCCGGCGCCGAGCTCGGGGTCGAACCGCGTCCGGGCGGCGACGACGGACGTCCCGGTCGCAGTCCTGGCCGGGTCGATCGCGACGTCGATCAACAGCGGCCGCAGGTCATAGCGCTTCTCCGTCGTGCCCTTGAGCCGGACCCGAGGGATCGCGTCGGCGGTGGCGAGCGCCTCGGCCGCGGCGGCCAGTCGCCGCGCGCGGCCCTCGTCCCCTTCCACGCCGTCGACCTCGATCCGCCAGTCCGCCGCAGCGACCTGGCCGGCCAGCGCCGCGGATCCGAGCCAGACGTCCTCCGCGTCGACCCACGCATGAGACGCGGGCAGACTCGATCGGAGCGACTCGCGCAGCCGCCAGACCGGGATGCGCTCGACGAGCCACAGCTCGAGCAGCTCCCGCTCGCCGCGCGCCGCGGCCGGTAGCGGCGCCCCGAACGCGATCCGCGCCCGGCCGTCGGGTCCATCGAGACCCGCGACCGGGAGGCCGGACCGGAGCAGCGTCTCCTGCCAGGCGTCCAGCGCGATCCGCCCGACCTGGTCGGCGTCAACCGGGCCACGGGCGAACGCGATCCGCCAGCGCTGGCGCGGCTCGCGCGACGGCGCCGGGCGATCCGCGGGATCGGACGCGTCCCCGGAACGGCGATCCACGTCTGCTAGTCTCCCGCGCGATGGATCCATACAAGGTCCTCCAGGTCGATCCCGAGGCGGAGGACGAAGTGGTCCAGGCCGCGTATCGGCGGCTGGCGCAGAAGTATCACCCCGACGTGGCGGGCCCGGATGGCTCGGCCCGGATGGCGTCGATCAACGCGGCGTGGGAGCTCCTCCGGGATCCGGGCCGCCGCGCTGCGTACGATCGGGAGCTGCGGGCGGCGGCGCGGGCCGCCGAACGTGCGGCCGAGGCGGCGTCGGCCCCTCCACGGGCGAGTGCGGCCCCGACGGCGGCGGCCGGCGGGCCCGCGTCCACGGTGGGTCCGACCGCACCGCGGCCGCCGGAGACGGTGTCCTCGGACTGGTCGAGCGGGCGCTCGAGCACCGGGAGCGGCTACGACCCGTCCCGGATGCGCGCACCGGACGGGCACGGGGCGGCCGGTCCGCCGCCGGGCGATCCGTCCGGCACGGTCCTCGCCTTCGGGCGGTACGCCGGGTGGTCGCTCGGCGAGATCGGCCGCAAGGACGTCGACTACCTCGAATGGCTCGACCGGATGCCGATCGGCCGGCCGTACCGCGACGAGATCGACGTGCTGCTCCGCAAGGCCGGCCGACGACGCAGCGCGACGGGCGACGCGGCGGACCGCCGAGGGCTGTTCCGCCGGCGCTGAGCCGACCCGGCCCGCGCCGCTCAGACGGGCGCGATGTCCGCCGCGGCGTCGGGAGCATCGGCGGCGCCTGCGGCGTCCGCGGCGCCGGAACGACGGACGACCCACGACACCGTCGTCCCCTGGATCAGCAGGGTGAACAGCACCACGCCGAACGTGATCCCCTGCAGGAGGTCGCGGTTCGGCAGATCGGCCGGCAGCGACAGGGCGAGCGCCACCGATACGGCGCCGCGGAGGCCGGCCCAGAACAGCACATGCAGCCAGGCGAGCGGGACGGCGGTGTCCGCCGCGCGACCTGGGCGGCGGACGATCCGCAGCACGCCGCCGAGCAGTCCGTAGACGACGACCGCCCGGGCGATGAGGATTGCGACGATCCCCCACCCGATTGGCCCGAGTGCGTGGACGATCGTTCCCGGGGCGATCGAGACCCCGACCAGGAGGAACACCGTGGCCGTCAACAGGAAGGCGACGAGCTCCCACACGACGTCGATCGTTTCCGTCGCGCGCTCGGACAGGGCATCGCGCGCCAGGTTCCCGAAGACGCCGGCCGCGACGAGCGTCGCGATCACGCCCGATCCGCCGAGCTGGGCGGCCACGAGATACGTCCCGTAGGCGAGCACGATCGTGATCGTCAGCTCGATCAGGTGGTCGTCGACACGCCGGATCAGGCGCGCCGCCCCCCAGCCGACGGCGGCCCCCAGCACGCTGCTGCCGACGACGGACAGGATGAACTCGAGCGCGGCGGCACCGACGGACCCGTGACCGGCGAGGAGGTCGAGTGCGAGCGCGAACAGGACGATCCCGGTCCCGTCGTTGACGAGGCTCTCCATCTCGACCGTCGTCGCCAGGCGCTCCGGGACGCGCACCCGTCGGAACGTCGACAGGACCGCCGCCGGGTCGGTCGCGGCAACCATCGCCCCGACGACGAAGGCCTCGGTCGGGGTCAGGACCGTCGTCGCCGCCAGGATCAGCGCGACGATCCCGGCCACGATCACGACCCCGGGGATCGCGAGGAGGAAGATCCCGGCCGCGGTCGGGCGGAGCACGTCAATGTTCGTGCGGAACGCGGCCTCGAACACGAGGCCGGGCAGGACGATCGCGAGCAGCAGGTCCGGGCTGACCGGGAGCGCCGTCGAGAGCGAGACGCTCGGCCCGACGAGGGCGATGACCAGGCCGACGACGACCAGCACGACCGAGGACGGAAAGGCCCAGCGGCGGGTCAGGATCGCGACGGCGGCGGACGCCGCCAGCAGGGCGACGAGCAGCCAGAGTGGGGCGAGCGACCCGGGATCCGTCACGGCCCCGCCGCCGCATCGCCGCGCCCGTCATCGGACGCGGCGCTCACCACTCGGCGCGGGTTTGTCTGATGTTGATGCTCTGGACGATGCCGAGGCCCACGGCGAGGCTGATCAGCGACGCGCCGCCGTGCGAGATGAACGGGAGTGGGATGCCGGTGATCGGCATCAGCCCGATGACCATGCCCAGGTTGACGAACAGCTGGAACACGATCATCGACGCGAGCCCACTGGCGAACACCATCCCGAACGGGTCCTTCGAGCGCCAGCCGGCGACCATCACGCGCCACACGAGCGCCGAGAACAGGACGAGCAGGATCATGGCGCCGATGAACCCGAGCTCCTCGAGATAGATCGCCGCCACGAAGTCGCTCTCCTGCACGGGCAGGAAGTTCAGCTGGTTCTGGGACCCGTTCGTGAGTCCCGTCCCGGTCCAGCCGCCGGAGCCCACCGCGATCAGCGACTGGTTCACCTGGTAGCCGGCGCCCTGCGGGTCCGTCGCGGGGTTGATGAAGGCGTTGATCCGGGCCTTCTGGTAGTCGCGGAGCAGGTAGGTCCAGATCACCGGGAGCGACGCGAGGACGAGCGCCATCATCCCGCCGAGCCAGGCGAGGCTCGCCCCGGACATGAACAGCATCCCGCCGAGGATCGCGAGGAGCACCAGGGAGGTGCCGAGGTCCGGCTGGAGCATGACGAGGATCCACGGCGGGGCGACGAGGACGCACGCCCCGAGGATCGACGGCAGCGACCGGAGCTTGCCCTGCCGGGCGCCGAGGTAGTTCGCGAGGACGACGATCATCAGGATCTTCGCCAGCTCGCTGAACTGGAAGTCGAACGGGCCGATCGAGATCCAGCGCGACGCGCCGCCCACGCCGTGGCCGATCGCCAGGGTCAGGGCGAGCAGCCCCAGCTGGAGCAGGTACAGCGGCCAGGCGAACGTCTTGAGCCACTTGTAGTCGAACGCGGTCGTCACGACGAACGCGATCAGGGCGATCCCCGTCCACATCAGCCCGCGCACAAACGTCGTCCCGTTCGAGAGCACTGCCTGACCCTGCTCGACGCTGTTGGTGTAGGCCATCACGAGGCCGAGGACCGAGAGCAGCCCGGCGTAGGCGGCGAGCTGAAGGTCGAACGCGCGCCAGGCGGCCCCGATGGACTTCGCCGCCCAGTCGGTCATGCGGGCCGGCTCGGCGCGGATCACGCCCATGGCCGGCTCCCGGAGGCGCCCTGGATCGTCGACGTCGTCATCAGTTCGACTGGTAGAAGTTGCCGCGCTCGAGGAGATTGAAGTTCCGGTAATCGTGCTTGATCCCGTAGTGGAGCTGCAGGTAGTACTTGACGATCTCGGTGGCGGCGTTGCCCTTGGTCCGCGAGTCGTAGGCGAAGGCGAGGACGACCAGGCCCGCGTCCTCGCGGCCGACGGCCTTGAGCCCGCCGGGGTCCGACGCGCTCTTCGCGGGGTTCTTCGGCACGAACGCGATGAACCACGAGTGGAACGGGAGGCGGCCCCGGCTGTCGCGGAGCCCGAACTCGGCGGTTCCGGACTTGCCGGCCACGACGATCGGCAGGTCGACCAGGTTGTACGTGTGCCGCACGAGCACGACGTTCCGGGCGGCCTCGCGCATCACCTTCAGGGTGCTCCGCGGCACGTCCAGCCGGCGGATGAGCTTCGGCTTGAACGGCCGGACGACCGTGCCATCCGGCCCGACGATGTCGTGGACGATCTGCGGCTGGTACAGCTTCCCGCCGTTCGCGAGGGCCGCGTACGCGTTGATCAGCTGGATCGGGGTGACGACGTCGTAGCCCTGGCCGATCCCGGCCTGGTACGTCTCGCCCGGGAAGATATCGTCGCCGAACGTTGCCTGCTTCCAGGCGTTCGATGGGACGATCCCGGAGACCTCACCGGGCAGGTCGATCCCGGTCGGCGCCCCGAAGCCGAACTCTTTCGCCCAGTGGGCCAGTCGGTCGATCCCGAGCATGCCGGCGAGCTGAAAGAAGAAGGTGTCGCTGGAGTGCGCGAACCCGAGCTTGATCGGGATCGGGCCCCAGCCGCGATGGTTCCACTCCCAGAACTTCGTCTGGCCGAGGAGGAGGTACGGCCGGGTCCGGACGCGAGTCTGCGGCGTGATCTTGTGATCGGTCAGGGCGCCCGTCCCCGTGACGAGTTTGTACGTCGAGCCCGGCGGGTAGTGGGCCTGGGTGGCGTGGTTCAGCAGCGGCTTGTTCGGGTCCGCGAGGAGCTTCGCATACGCCTTGCTGCTGATCCCGCGGGCGAACGCGTTGTCGTCGTACGTCGGCAGGCTGACCATCGCGAGGATCTCGCCGGTCTGGGGGTTCTCGACGATCACGACGCCGCGCTTGAGCCCGGCCGCGCGCATGCCCCACTGGAGGGCCTTCTGGGCGAGCTGTTGCTCCTTCGTGTCGATCGTCAGGTGGAGCGAGTCGCCCGACGTGGCCTGCGAGACCGTCTGCAAGTCCTGGACCACTCGGCCGGCGGCGTCCTTCTCGACCGTCTTCTCGCCATAGGTGCCCCGGAGCTGCGTCTCGTAGTACGCCTCCAGACCCGTCTTCCCGAGGAGGTCATCGGGGAGATAGCCCTTGGCCTTCAGGTCGGCGAGCTGATCGGGTGCGACCGGTCCCGTGTAGCCGAGGATCTGCGACACGAGCGGGCCCTCGGGGTACTGGCGGCGCGCCTCGACCGCGACCTCCACACCGGGCAACGCATCACCTGCCTCGGCGAGGAGCCGGGCGGTCGCGTCGGGCACGTCCGTCGCGACCCTGACCAGGTCGAATCGCGAGCCCGGGTTGCTGTCGATCGCGCCGTTGATGTCCGCTGGGTCCATGTTCAGCAGTGTCGCCAGCCGCGCCACGACTTCGTCGCGTCGCTCCTCCGGAAGGTCGACCGGCCGGATCTTCACTGCGAACGTCGGCACGTTCGTCACGAGCGCCACGCCCTTCCGATCGAAGATCAGGCCGCGTGCCGACGGGATCGCCTCGGCCGCGGTCCGGTTCCCTTCGCTGAGGGCCGTGAACTGTCCGCCGTTGACGATCTGCAGGTAGAACAGCCGTGTCGTGAGGCCGGCGACCGCAAGAATCGCCGCCAGACCGAAGACGAGGAAGCGGCTGCTCGGGCGCGAGTATTCCGTTCGGCCGTCCACGAACGGGTTCATCGCGGCGCGCGCTCCTCTTCATGCACGAACCGGTCGTGGATCGACACGGCGAGCGGGCCGAAGATCGCGGCGACGATCACGTCATACAGCACGCTCGGTGCGACGAACCGCAGCGGATCCGTGATGGCCGCTGCGGGACGCAGGATCGAGAACAGGAGGACGAGGGTCATCGAGTACAACAAGCTGAGGATGGCGGTGGCGATGATGGCGACGATCGGACGGATGCGATGGAGGGGGCGGGCGATCGCCGCGGTCAATCCGACGGCGATGAGCAGGGCGAAGGCGGTGCTGCCAAGGGGTCGTTGCGAGAGGGTGTCGAGCGCGAGCCCGCCGGCGAACGCCCAGACGAGACCGCTGTCGAGTCCGACGGCGACCGTCCAGACGACCGCCAGGACGAAGACGAGATGCGGCTGGGCATCGCCCACCCGGAGATATGGGGTGATGGTCGATTCGACGATGGCAGTCACCGTCGCTGCGATCGCGGCGACCAGCAAAGTCATGGACAGTCCGATCCTCGGCGATCCCAATCGCGCCCAGATCGCGCGTGACGTCTGACGATCGGCGGCGGCGGTGACGTTCGGCGGCAGTATCCCATGCATCGTCCCGAACGGGCAATGGTCGGTGGGGACACGCGCGCACGCAGGCCCGACGGACCGATCTTGCGGCACTCCCGCCGCCGCCCTCACGGAATCGTCCCGTTGCCGGGGTTTCACGTGAAACCTCGAGGCTCCGCCGCAAGGCGCAAGTGACCGGGAGGCGATGCCCGGTGAACCCGCGGATGAGCGCCCTGGACGACCATGCCGCGAGGCGCCGAATCGAGGGGCCGAACCGCCCCGGATGCTAGAATAGGTGCTCGTGACAGCTTCTTCGTGGCGATCCTGAGTGGGCCAGACAATCGCCTGTGCCAACCAGAAGGGCGGCGTCGGCAAGACGACGACCGTGGTCAATCTGGCGACCTCGCTGGCGCTCTCCGGTTCGCGGATCCTCGTCCTCGACCTCGACCCCCAGGGAAACGCGACGAGTGGCTTCGGGATCGACCGCTCGGGACTGCCGGCGACCCTCTACGACGTCATCCTCGGGGATCGTGATCTCGAGTCGGTGATCGTGTCGACGGCGGTCGGCGCATGTGACCTGGCTCCGGCGTCGGTCGCCCTCGCCGGGGCCGAGGTCGAGCTCGCCTCAGCGGCGCAGCGGGAGCGCCGGCTCGCCCGGGCGCTCGCGACCACCCGGGGACGCTACGACTACCTCCTGCTCGACTGCCCGCCGTCACTCGGGCTCCTCACGGTGAACGCGCTCACCGCCGCCGAGTCGGTGCTCATTCCGACCCAATGCGAGTACTACGCCCTGGAGGGCCTGTCGCAATTGATCGCCACGCTCAATCTCGTCCGGGACAACCTCAACCCGTCGCTCGCGATCAAGGGCGTCGTGCTGACGATGTTCGACGGACGGACCAACCTGTCGATCGACGTCGCCGCCGAGGTGCGGAGCCACTTCGGCCACGCCGTGTTCGAGACGATGATCCCGCGCAGCGTCCGGCTCTCCGAGGCGCCGAGCTTCGGCCAGCCGATCGCGCTTTACCGACCGGACTCCCGCGGCGCGATCGCCTATGCCGAGCTCGCCGCGGAGCTGTTGCGCCGCGACGGCCGCGAACCCGCGCTCCCCGCCGCCCGCGAGGCATCCGCGACGACCGACGCGGACGATGACGACCGCTCGCCGAGCGCGACGGCCCCGTCCGTCGACACGCACCCATCCGAGCCCGCCGTCATCGGAGCCAGATCGTGACCATCCATTCCGAGCGCCAGTCAGGGCTGGGCCGCGGCCTCGCCTCGCTCATCCCGCAGCGGGCCCAGCCCACCGGGATCACCGAGATCCCCGTCTCGCGCATCCAGCCCAACCCGAGGCAGCCGCGCCAGCGGTTCGATGCCGATCAGCTCGAGGCGCTCGCGGCCAGCATCCGCGAGCACGGCATCCTCCAGCCAGTCCTCGTGACCGAGACGCTCGACGGCTACCAGCTGGTCGCCGGGGAGCGGCGATTCCGCGCCGCCCAGCTCGCCGGTCTCGAGCGGATCCCCGCGGTGATCCGACAGCTCGCCGACCGCGACCAGCTCGAGGTCGCCCTCGTGGAGAACCTCCAGCGGGCCGATCTCGGGCCGATGGAGGAAGCCGCCGCCTACCGGGCGCTGATCGGCGAGTTCGAGCTGACCCACGAAGAGATTGCACGCCGCGTCGGCCGGGCGAAGTCGACGATCACGAACACGCTCCGGCTCCTCGACCTCGACCCGCAGGTCCAGGCCGCGCTCGTCGAGGGCAGGATCAGCGAGGGCCACGCGCGCGCGATCGGCGGTCTCCCGACCGAGTCGCAGGCACGCGTGGCGACGACGGTGATCGACCAGGCGCTGTCCGTTCGCCAGGCCGAGGAGCTTGTCCGACGCCTCCGCGAGCCGCGCGTGCCGGCCGTCGTCGCCGCCGCGCCCCGGCTCGACCCGGACCTCGAGCGCGTCGAGGACGATCTCCGACGCCGCCTCGGCACGAAGGTGACGCTCGCCCGGTCGCGGAAGGGTGGCCGGATCATCATCGAGTTCTACAGCGACGAGGAGCTCGGCCAGCTCTACGACCGCCTGATCGGAGGACCTGCGTGACCGAGGAAGCGACCCAGGCGACCGTCGCTGCGCCCCGAGCGAGGCGCGGCAAGGCGGCGGCGGGATCGGACTACACGGCCGCCAGCATCCAGGTCCTGGAGGGCCTGGAGGCCGTCCGACGCCGCCCGGGCATGTACATCGGGTCGACCGACGCCCGGGGTCTGCACCACCTCGTCTGGGAGGTCGTCGACAACTCGATCGACGAGGCGATGGCCGGCCACGCGACAACGATCAACGTCACGATCCGGACCGACGGGACGGTCGTCGTCGTCGACGACGGCCGCGGGGTGCCGGTCGGCAAGCACTCGACCGGCAAGGATGCGCTCGAGGTGGTGCACACGGTGCTCCACGCCGGCGGCAAGTTCGGCGGTGGCGGCTACAAGGTGTCCGGCGGGCTCCACGGCGTCGGCGTCAGCGTCGTCAACGCGCTGTCGTCCTGGATGCGGGTCGAATCCGCGCGCGACGGGAACATCTGGGCCCAGGAGTACGAGCGCGGCAAGCCGAAGACGGCCGTCAAGAAGATCGGCCCGAGCAACGGCCGTCGCGGCACGACGACCCAGTTCCGCGCCGACGAGCAGATGTTCGAGACGATCGACTACTCGTTCGACACGATCTCCCAGCGGCTCCGCGAGTCCGCGTACCTCACGAAGGGCGTCTGGATCACGCTCGTCGACGAACGGATCGACCGCGAGCGCTCGTTCTATTTCGAGGGCGGGCTGATGTCGTTCGTGCGGCATCTCAACCGCAACAAGGAAGTCCTCCACGCCAAGCCGATCTACTGCGAGAAGCGCGAGGGGTCGACGGCCGTCGAGGTCGCCCTCCAGTACAACGACACCTACACGGAGAACGTGCTGGCGTTCGCCAACAACATCAACACCGTCGACGGCGGCAGCCACGTCACCGGCTTCCGGGCGGCGCTGACCAGCTCGCTGAACGACTGGGCGCGGCGGGCCGGCGTCCTCAAGGACAACGACGCGAACCTCTCCGGAGACGACGTTCGCGAGGGCCTGACGGCCGTCGTCAGTGTCAAGCTGACGGATCCCCAGTTCGAGGGCCAGACGAAGGCCAAGCTCGGCAATGCCGAGGTCAAGGGCCAGGTCCAGACCGCTCTGGCGGAGGCCCTCGGTCAGTACCTCGACGAGAACCCCGGAGACGGCCGCCGGATCATCGAGAAGTGCCTCACCGCGGCCCGCGCTCGCGACGCCGCCCGGAAGGCGCGCGACCTGGTCCTCCGCAAGGGCGCCCTGGACGGCCTGTCGCTCCCGGGCAAGCTCGCCGACTGCCAGGAGCGCGATCCGGCCCGGAGCGAGCTGTACATCGTGGAGGGCGACTCGGCAGGTGGCTCGGCGAAGCAGGGCCGCGATCGCCGGTTCCAGGCGATCCTCCCGCTCCGCGGCAAGCTCCTGAACGTGGAGAAGGCCCGCCTCGACAAGATCGTCGCGAGCGAGAACGTCCGGCCGCTGATCATTGCGCTCGGAGCCGGGATCGAGGGGATCGGCGACAGCTTCGACATCACGAAGCTGCGCTACCACCGGATCATCATCATGACCGACGCCGATGTGGACGGCGCCCACATCCGAACGCTGCTGCTGACGTTCTTCTACCGCCACATGCCCCAGGTCATCGAGAACGGCTACCTGTACGTCGCGCAGCCGCCGCTCTACCGGATCTCGACGGGCAAGGTGACCCGATACGCCCAGAGCGAGAAGGAACGCGACCAGATCGTCAAGGAGATGGACCGCAAGAACGTGTCCGTCCAGCGGTTCAAGGGCCTCGGCGAGATGAACGCCGATCAGCTCTGGGAGACGACGATGAACCCGGAGACCCGGACGCTGCTCCGGGCGGAGATCGAGGACGCCGCCGAGGCCGACGCGATCTTCACGATGCTGATGGGCGAGAAGGTCGCGCCGCGCAAGGACTTCATCAAGACCGAGGCGCGCAAGGTCCGCAATCTTGACGTCTGAGCTGGACGTGCGGCAGGCCGATCCCACCGAGGCGGTGGACGCTACCGCGACCGCCCCGGAGCTGACGATCCAAGTCGAGCCGCACAACTGCTTCGCGTGCGGCGAGCTGAACGAGCACGGCATCCATCTCGACCTCCATGTCGATGGGGACCGGTGCTGGACGGAGCTCGCGCTCCCCGATCGGTTCCAGGGCTGGGACGGGATCGCCCACGGCGGAATCGTCTGTACGATCCTCGACGAGGTCATGGCCTGGTCCCTCGCGGCGACCGACAACTGGGGCCTCACCGCCCGGATGAACGTCGCGTTCCGCAAGCCCGTCAGGCTCGGGCGCCCGATCCGCGGCGAAGGCTGGGTCAGCGCGAACCGTCGTCGCACGATCGAGACCGCCGGCCGGCTCTTCGACCCCACGACGGGCGACGTCCTCGCCACCGCCGAGGCAACCTACGTCGCCGCCAGCACCGAGCGGAAGGCCCAGCTCCAGGCGCGCTACCGGTTCCGCCTGGTCGAGGCGTCGACACCCGGCGCGGACCGATCCCGATGAGCCCGACCGCGACCCTCAGCCCGATCACGGCCCACGCGAACGCGTTCGTGGCCGATCGCCGGCCGGAGGCCGAAGACCTCGGTCGCCGCCTCGCGGACGAGGTCAACGACCCGGACGCGTTCGCCGCGATGCTCCGCGCCGGGTTCGAGGATCTCTCGGACCCGGCCTATCTCGAGGGTCAGCGCCGGATCGCACCGGGGATCGGGGGGCTCCACGGCGTCCGCTGGCCCCTGATCGAGGCGGTCAAGCGCGGGTTCCGCGGATCGACCCGCACGGAGCGGACATCCGGCTGGCTCTTCGTCGTCGACCGTCTCCTGCGGGAGCGCACGCTCGAGGAGCACTGGTTCGCGTTCGGCCTGCTCGAGCGGCTGATCGTCGACGACACGGAACGTGCGTGGCAGCTGCTCCGCCGAGCCTCGCAGGAGGCCGGCGACTGGATCACGGTCGACAGCCTCGCCCACCCGGTCGGCAAGGGGATCCTTCTCGAACCCTACCGTTGGGCGGAGCTCGAGCAGCTGGTCTACAGCCCGTCGCGATGGGAGCGGCGCCTCGTCGGGAGCACGATCGCGACGATGCCGTTCGTCGATCGACGCCACGGTCGCGATCCCGAGGTGGCCCGCCATGGGCTGATGCTGATCGGGGAGCTGATCGGCGACGCCGAGCCGGACGTGCAGAAGGCGCTCGCCTGGGCGCTGCGATCGCTCGCGGGCGTGGATCGCGCCGGCACGACGGCCTTCCTCGACGACCAGTCCGCGATCGCCGCCGCGGCCGGCGACGGGCACCGCGCGTGGGTCATCCGCGACGCGCTGCCCAAGATCGACCCCGCCGATGCCGACCGGATCCGGGCCCGACTGGACGGCATCCGCCGGCACGCCGGCGCCCCCTCGACCTCCCGCGCGGCGGAAGCCGTGGCGCGCTTCGACGACGGCCGTCTCGGTGTGCCGATCCCGCAGCCACCACTGATCTGAGACCGACGATGATCACGACATCGACCCAAACGAACGATCGTTAGGAGAGCCTGACCCGTGACCGACGACCTGGGCGAGATCCGCGCGATCCGCATCGAGGACGAGATGCGGACGAGCTACCTCGATTACGCGATGAGCGTGATCGTGTCGCGCGCCCTGCCTGATGTCCGTGACGGGCTGAAGCCGGTCCACCGCCGGATCCTCTACACGATGGGCGAGATGGGGCTCAGCGCCACGAGCTCCTTCCGCAAGTGCGCCGCGATCGTCGGCGAGGTGATGGGCAAGTACCACCCGCACGGCGACGTCGCCCTGTACGACGCCCTCGTCCGGCTCGCCCAGGACTTCTCGATGCGCTACCCGCTCGTCGATGGCCAGGGCAACTTCGGCTCCGTGGACGGCGACTCCGCGGCCGCGATGCGCTACACCGAGGCGCGCCTCACCGCGATCGCCGCCGAGATGCTCGACGACATCGACAAGGAGACGGTCGACTTCGAGGACAACTACGACGGAACGCAGAAGCAGCCGACGGTCCTGCCGGCGAGACTCCCGAACCTCCTCGTCAACGGCAGCAGCGGGATCGCGGTCGGCATGGCGACGAACATCCCGCCGCACCATCTCGGCGAGGTGTGCGACGCGACCGTCGCGCTGATCGACGATCCCGCCATCACCTCGGACGACCTCTCGAAGTTCGTCCTCGGGCCGGACTTCCCGACCGGCGGCACGATCTATCGCTACGAGGTCCAGCGGAACCCGCTGACCGGCGAGAACGAGACGGTCGACGCGATCCGCCAGATGTACGCCCACGGCCGCGGCCGGGTCGTGATGCGCGCCCAGGTCGCCTTCGAGGAGGTCCACGGCGAGCGGATGGCGATCATCGTCACCGAGCTGCCGTACCAGGTGAACAAGGCCGCGCTCCTCGAGAAGATCGCCGAGCTCGTGAAGGACAAGCGGATCGAGGGGATCGCGGACCTGCGCGACGAGTCCGATCGCGACGGGATGCGCATCTACATCGAGATCAAGCGCGACGCGAACCCCCACAAGGTGCTGAACAACCTGTTCAAGCACACCCCGATGCAGCTCGCGTTCAACATGAACATGCTCGCGCTCGTCGACGGCCAGCCCCAGACGCTGCCGCTCAAGAGCGTCCTCCAGCACTGGGTCGACCACCGCCGCGAGATCGTCCGCCGCCGGACGGAATACGACCTCGGCAAGGCGCGCGCCCGGGCCCACATCCTCGAGGGCCTGAAGATCGCCCTCGACAACCTCGACGCGGTGATCAAGACGATCCGCGAGTCGCGCGAGGTCGAGGACGCCCGCGCGAACCTGATGAAGCGGTTCGACCTGTCCGAGCTGCAGGCGAACGCGATCCTCGACATGCGCCTGGCCCGTCTCGCGGCGCTCGAGCGGCAGAAGATCGAGGACGAGTACCTCAGCATCATCCAGCTGATCGCGGAGCTCGAGGACATCCTCGCGAACCCCACCCGCGTGCTCGGGATCATCAAGGACGAGCTCGCGGAGCTGAAGAAGAAGCACGCCGGTGAGCGCCGGACCCGCGTCGCCGACGACTCCAGCCGGGAGATGACCGACGAGGACCTGATCGCCGACGAGGATGTGGTCGTCACGATCAGCGGCCGCGGCTACATCAAGCGCCAGCCCGTCGCCACGTACCGCCGTCAGCATCGCGGCGGCAAGGGGATCATCGGCCACGTCACCCGCGAGGAGGACGCGGTCGAGCACCTGATCGTCGCGAACACCCACGACTGGGCGCTGTTCTTCACGAACCGCGGCCGGGTGTTCTCGGCGAAGGTCCACTCCATCGTCGACGCGAGCCGCCAGGCGAAGGGCACGCCGATCATCAACCTGCCGGGCGTCCAGGTGGAGGCCGGCGAGGTCCCGATGGCGACCATCGTGCTGCCGAACTTCGAGCCGGGGCACTTCCTCGTCATGGCGACGCGCAAGGGGATCATCAAGAAGACGCCGCTCGAGCTGTTCGAGCGCGTCCGCTCGACCGGGATCCTGGCGATCACGATCAACGACAACGACGAGCTCGCCTGGGTCGACGTGTCCAGCGGCTCGGACGACGTGATCATCGCGACGGCCGAGGGCATGCTCGCCCGGTTCTCCGAGGAGGAGGTCCGCCCGATGGGCCGGGTCGCGGCCGGCGTGATCGGCATCCGGCTCCTGAAGAAGGAGGGCGACAGCGTCGTCGCGATGAGCGTCGTCGACCCCGAGGCCGACCTGCTCGTCCTCACCGAGACCGGCTACGGCAAGCGGGTGGCGCTGACCGAGTTCAGGCGTAAGCACCGCGGCGGGCAGGGCGTGCGGCTCATCGCGCTCGAGGGCAAGAAGACCGGCATCGTCGCGGCCGTCCAGCAGGTCACAGAGGAGGACGAGGAGCTCCTCCTGATCAGCGCCGGCGGTCAGGTCATCCGGACCGAGACGAACTCGATCAACCGCTATTCCTCGGGCGCTCGCGGCGTCATCGTGATGCGTCTGGCCGAAGGCGACCGGGTCGTGGCGATCGCCGCGTTCCGCGCCGGGCTGGCAGATCGCGATGGCATCGAGGACAATGACGCCCCCGAGCCGGACGGCAGCGGCCCGGCCCCGGGTCGCGGCGCCTGACGGCGATGCGATCGGTTCTCGGTCGGGAGGACGCCGTGTACGCGGATCAGTTCGAGATCTACCACGGCAACGCGAACCCGGATCTCGCCCGGAAGATCGCCCGCTGGCTCGGAACGGAGTGCGGCAAGGCCGAGGTCTTCCAGTTCGCGAACGAGAACATCTTCGTCAAGATCCTCGACAACGTCCGCGAGAAGGACATCTTCCTCGTCCAGCCGACGAGCCATCCCGTCAACCAGTCGATCATGGAATTGCTGATCATGATCGACGCGTTCAAGCGGGCGAGCGCGGGCCGGATCACGGCCGTCATCCCGTTCTACGCGTACGGCCGCTCGGACAAGAAGGACCAGCCGCGGGTCCCGATCACCGCCCGCCTGATCGCCGACATGATCACGGTCGCCGGGGCGGACCGGGTCCTGACGATGGACCTCCACCAGGGCCAGATCCAGGGCTTCTTCAACATCCCGGTCGACGAGCTGACGGCCGTCCACCTCCTGTCGAACTACTTCATCCACAAGCACCTCGAGGATGTCGTCGTCGTGACCGACCTCGGGTTCGCGAAGCGGGCCCGCACGTTCGCCGAGCTCCTCGACGCCCCGCTGGCGATCATCGAGAAGCGGCGGATCGGGAACCTCGACCGGGCGGAGCTGATGAACGTCATCGGCGAGGTCCAGGGCAAGCGGGCGATCATCGTCGACGACGAGATCGACACCGCCGGCACGCTGACCGAGATCGTCCGGGCGCTGGAGCGTGAGGGCGTGACCGAGATCTACGCGTGCGCCACGCACGGCGTCCTGAGCGACCCGGCGGTCGACCGGCTCCGGGACTCGAATCTGCGCGAGGTGGTGCTCACGGACTCCGTGCCACTGCCCGCCGTCAAGCGCCTCTCCAAGATCACGACGCTGTCCGTGGCGCCGCTCATCGGCGAGGCGATCAAGCGGATCCACCGTGGCGAGTCCGTCGGCGCGCTGTTCAGCAGCGAGGTCTCGTTCACCCAGGAGATGCTCCTGTGGGAGGATGGCCAGCAACGGCGGATGGACACCCGCCAGGAGCCCGGCCACGAGGCCGAGGGCGGTCATGACCGCGGAGCCGACGGCGAACCGGACGGCGGCTCCGACGATGCGGAGGACGACCCAGTCCTCCTGAGCGCGACACGACAGGGAGATCGATGAGCCTCCAGCTCCACCGACCGGACGGCCGGGGCGGCGTCGAGCCGCGACCAGTCGGCGAGCCGAACTGGCGCGGTCAGCTCCAGTCGAAGCGCTGGGGGATGAACCGGCGCGACGGCCGGTTGCCCGACCTCAAGAACCCGGAGATGAACCCGACCTCGACGCCGATGGCGGTCCTGTTCTGGATCGGGCTCGGCGTCCTGACGTTCCTCCTGCTCGTCGCCGGCTACGGGACCGGGTTCTGGAAGTTCGCGGCCTGACGGTCCGTCGACCGGGGGGCCACGTCGCAGGCCATCACCGACCTCTCAGAAACGACTCACGCCGGCCGCGAACCATCGGCCGATGAGCTCCCGAACTGCCCTCCTCGGTGGCGTCGCCGTTGCCCTGCTCCTGATCGGTGGCGGCGCCTTTGCCTATGTCACGTTCCTGCAGGGCGACAACGTCGCGCCGCTCTCGCTGTCCAGCCCCGCTCCCGCCGCCTCGACGCCGACGACCGGCAACGCGTCCACGGGCACCGGCTCGACCGACGCCACGTCGAGCGCCGGCACGAGCCTCGCCCCGTCCTCCGCGGCCCCGATCGACGCGGCGAGCATCCCCGGCACCTGGACGATCTCGGCCGATTCGATCGTCGGCTACCGCGTCCGCGAGCGCCTCGCCAGCCTGTCCGCCGACAGCGACGCCGTCGGCCGCACGAACGGGATCACGGGCACGGCGGCGATCGCGGCCAGCGGGGGCGCCCTGAGCGTGACCGACGCCAGCTTCTCGGTCGACATGACGTCGCTCGCGAGCGACAAGCAGATGCGCGACAACCGGCTCCGGAACGACGGGATCCAGACCGACAGGTTCCCGACCTCGACGTTCAAGCTGACCCAGCCGGTGGCCCTGCCGGCCACGGCCACCACCGGGGCGGTCGTCGACGTCACGCTCCACGGCGACCTGACGCTCCACGGGGTCACGAAGACCGTCGACATCCCGGCCCAGGCCCGGGTCAGCGGGAACGTCATCCAGGTCGCCGGCTCGCTGACCTTCCCGTTCAGCGACTACGACATCAACCCACCGAACATCGGCGGCTTCGTCTCGGTCGGCGACTCGGGAACGCTCGAATTCCAGGTCAACCTGACCAAGAGCTGAGGGGCCCTCGGCCGGGGATCGCCGGGACTCACCCTATACTTCGGCCGCTATGCGCTTTCTTTCCAAGTTCGTCGACTCGAACGATCGTGAGCTTCGACGGATCCAGCCCCTGATCGACGAAGCCAACGAGCTCGAGGCCGAGATCTCGGCCCTGTCCGACGATGAGATCCGCGCGCGGTTCGCGGAGATCCGCGAGGAGATCCACGAGGTCGCCGTCCCCGGCGAGCCGACCGAGGAGGAGCTCACCCACCCCGACCTCGAGCGGCGCCGTGAACTCACGAAGGCCCGCCACAAGCGTGAGCTGGCCGAGGTCCAGGAGGCACTCGACGAGGTGCTGCCGGACGTCTTCGCCATGGCCCGCGAGGCGATGCGCCGGACGCTCGGAATGCGTCACTTCGACGTCCAGCTGATCGGTGGCGCCGTCCTCCACCAGGGAAAGATCGCCGAGATGAAGACCGGCGAGGGCAAGACGTTCGTGCCGACCCTCGCCGCCGCGCTGAACTCCCTGACCGGCCGCGGCGTCCACGTCGTCACGGTCAACGACTACCTGGCCCGGCGCGACCCGCAATGGATGGGGCCCGTGTTCCATTTCCTCGGAATCAGCGTCGGGATGATCACGCACGACGCGTCGTTCGTCTTCGAGCCCGGCTACCCGACGACCGACGAGCGGCTGATGAACCTCCGTCCGGTGACCCGGAAGGAGGCGTACGCGGCCGATGTGACGTACGGCACGAACAACGAGTTCGGGTTCGACTACCTCCGCGACAACATGGTCACGGATCTGAACGACCGGGTGCAGCGTGAGCGGGCGTTCGCGATCGTCGACGAGGTCGACAACATCCTCATCGACGAGGCGCGGACGCCGCTGATCATCAGCGGCCAGGCGGAGGAGTCGGCGGACCTCTACTTCACGTTCGCCCGGCTCGTCCCCAGGCTCGAGGGCCGGCCGGAAGGCGATGAGGAGGGCGGTGACTTCTTCGTCGACCTGAAAGACCGCGCCGTCTCCCCGACCGAGGAGGGCATCGACAAGATCGAGAAGCTCCTCGGGATCGAAAACCTGTACGACGCCGACCCGCGGCTCGCCCGCCACTTCGAGCAGGCGCTCCGCGCCCACGCCCTGTACAAGCGCGACCGCGACTACATCGTCAAGGACGGCGAGATCGTCATCGTCGACGAGTTCACCGGCCGCCAGATGCCCGGCCGACGCTGGTCCGAGGGTCTCCACCAGGCGATCGAGGCCAAGGAGGGGGTCAAGGTCCAGCGTGAGTCGATCACGATGGCCACGATCACGTTCCAGAACTACTTCCGGCTCTACGACAAGCTGTCGGGGATGACCGGCACGGCCATGACCGAGGCCGAGGAGTTCCACAAGATCTACACGCTCGAGGTCGTCGCGATCCCGACCCACCGGGACATGATCCGGGCCGACGACGCGGACCTCGTGTTCCGCAACGAGATCGGCAAGTTCACGGCGCTGATCGACGAGGTCGTCGAGATGCAGGAGGCCGGGCGGCCCGTCCTCGTCGGCACCGTCAGCGTCGAGAAGTCCGAGATCCTCTCGACGATGCTCAAGCGGCGCGGGATCAGGCACGAGACGCTGAACGCGAAGTTCCACGAGCGGGAGTCCGGGATCGTCGCCCAGGCGGGACGCTCGGGCGCCGTGACGATCGCCACGAACATGGCCGGCCGCGGCACGGACATCCTCCTGGGCGGCAACCCCGCCGGTCTCGCGTCCGAGAGCCTCCACAAGCGCGGCCTGAACCCGGCCGAGGTCGACAAGGAGACGTACGACGCCGCTCTGGCCGAGGCGAAGCTCATCACCGACGAGGACCACGAGAAGGTGGTCGCCGCCGGCGGGCTGCACATCATCGGCACGGAGCGCCACGACAGCCGGCGGATCGACAACCAGCTCCGCGGCCGCGCCGGCCGCCAGGGCGACCCCGGCTCGTCGCGCTTCTACCTGTCCCTCGAGGACGACCTGATGAAGCGGTTCGCGTCGGACCGCGTCGCCGGGCTGATGGAGCGGATGGGCCTCGAGGACGACATGGCGATCGAGAGCCGTCTCGTCTCCAAGACGATCGAGAGCGCCCAGAGCCGCGTCGAGGGCTTCAACTTCGACATGCGGAAGCGCGTGGTCGAGTTCGACGACGTGATCAACCGCCAGCGCGAGACGATCTACGCCGAGCGCGACAAGGTGCTCCGGAACGAGGACCTGACCGAGACGATCCGCTCGTTCGTCGAGGACGAGGTCGGGGCGATCGTCGACCAGCACCTGTCCTCCGAGACGCCCGACGACTGGGGCATGGAGGCCCTGGCGGCGGCGTTGAAGGCGATGGGCCTCGACGGCCCGGGCACCTCCGAGGACGAGCTCTGGGAGATCGGCAGCCGTGAGGCGATCACCGAGCACCTCCTGGAGCTCGCGGACACCCGGCTCGACCAGCGCGAGGCCGAGGTCGGCCCGGCCGATTGGCCGCTCGTCGAGCGGATGGTCCTGCTCCGGACGATCGACTCGCTGTGGGTCGAGCACCTCACGGAGATCGACGACATGCGCCGGGGCATCGGGCTCCGCGGCTACGCCCAGCAGGACCCGCTCAACGAGTTCCGCCGCGAGGCCTACGAGTTGTACGGCGAGCTGCGCGAGCTCATCCGGCACCAGGTCGCGACAACGATCTTCCGGGTGACCGTCACCCGCCAGCCGTCACCCGAGCAGGAGGACCTGTCGCGCCGGCTCGCCGAGGGCGCCGCGCGTCTGGCCGCCGGCGCGGCCCAGAGCGGGATCGCGGCGGCAGGCGGGGGCACCGGCACCGCGACCGCGCAGCGACCGGTGGCCGGCCCACGACCGGTCGGCCCGGTCGTCTCCGGGGGGCTGCCCGCCGACCCGATGGCCAACGCCCGACCGGTCGGCGGCAACGGCGCGGGCGGCGGTTCCGGCGGGGCGGGTCAGGCTCGTCCCGGCTTCACGCCGTCCGGGGCCCGGATCGGCCGGAATGACCCGTGCTGGTGCGACTCAGGGTTGAAGTACAAGAAGTGCCACGGACGCTGACCAAGCACTCCGATCCTCTCCGTCCACCCGGCTGATGCTCGTCCTCCACCCCCGCCGCCGCACGCGCCGCGTCGCCCGGGCGGGTCGCAGCTCACGCGCGTGAGGCGCGCCATCGGTGTCGTGGTCGTCGGAGCGATCATCGGCGCGGTCGTCGTCGTCGCATGGACGACGTGGCGGATCTGGGACGTGGGCAGCCACGACGACCGACGGCCCGTCGACGCGATCGTCGTCCTCGGCGCGGCCCAGTACAACGGCCGGCCGTCGGCGATCCTCAAGGCGCGCCTCGACCATGGGATCGACCTGTACCGGGCGGGCCTGGCCCCGTACCTCGTCGTGACCGGCGGGAAGGCCGAGGGCGATCGTACGACCGAGGCCGCCTCCGCCCGGACATACGCCCTCTCGAAGGGCGTCCCGGACCGGGCGATCCTCGTCGAGGACAAGGGCCGGACGACCCTCGAGTCGCTGCGCGGCGTGGCGGAGATCCTGCGCGACCACCGCCTCGACACGGCCCTGTTCGTCTCGGACCGGACGCACATGCTCCGCGTCCTGCGGATCGCGAGGGATGAGGGCATCGCGTCGTTCGGGTCACCGACGACGTCGAGTCCGTCCGACGCGAGCCTCGAGAACCGGGTCGAGGCCACGGTCCACGAGCTCGGCGGGCTCACGCTCTACTTCGTGGCCGGGCAGACCCTGTAGTCCCAGGCGCCACAGCCGGAACTGCGTTCGAGGCCCGCGAGCGAGCAGCGCAGCCGGCAACGCAGTCCAGGGTCGTCCAGGCGCGACAGCTGAGATTCTTGGCAAGAATCGTGTTCTCCCCCTTGGCCGTATGAGTTCTGCGTGCGATACTGCGGCGAATTCGCGGGCTCGGGTCGGAGGGACCTCACGAGCCGCTCGCGTGCCGCGCCCCAATCCTGCCCCAGCACGAGAGTGAGGGTTGAGTTGAAGCAGGCCGAGGAAGCGTCGTTCGTCGATCTCATCGCCTGTGAGCGTGACTGCCGATCGTGCAGTTACGCAGCGGCGCTCGACTGTGACGGCAACTGCGGTGTCTGTCCCCACAACTCCTACTGTCCCTGCGTGAACCCCGTCGTCGCCCGGAGCAAGTCCGCCCTGCGGCTGATCGAGCTCCGCCCGATCCTCCTGCAGGACCTCCAGACCCGGAACTAGTGGACGCGTCCACGGTTCGAGACCTGGCGGATCGGATCCGGTCGACCTCGGGGCGTCTTTGACCTCGGGACGAAGGAGCGGCGCGTCGCCCAGCTCGACGCCCTGACGCAGGAGCCCGGCTTCTGGGACGACCAGCGGTCCGCCCAGAGGATTCTCCGCGAGGCGGACGGCCTCCGATCCGAGATCGAGCTGTGGCGCGGCTTCGAGAGCCGCGTCGACGACCTCCTCACGACACTCGAGCTCGTCGAGGAGTCGGCCGACCCGGAGCTGTCCGCCGAGCTCGACAGCACCGCCGCCGCGCTGGAGCGCGACTTCGCGCGCGAGCAGACGGCCCTTCTCTTCTCGGGTGAGTACGACCAGGGCGGCGCGATTCTCTCGATCAGCGCCGGCGCAGGTGGCACGGAGGCGACCGACTGGGCGGAGATGCTCCTCCGGATGTACCTGCGCTGGGCCGAGCGCCACCGGTTCAAGACCGAGATCGTCGACCAGCAGGAAGGTGAGCAGGCGGGGATCAAGAGCGCGACCGTCGAGGTCGACGGCCGCTCGGCGTATGGCTGGCTGCGGGCGGAGCGCGGCGTCCACCGGCTCGTGCGGATCAGCCCGTTCGATTCGCAGAAGCGTCGCCAGACGACGTTCGCCCTCGTCGAGGTCCTGCCCGAGGTCGGCGACGACATCGAGATCGAGCTGAACTGGGACGAGATCCGGGTCGACACGTTCCGCTCCCAGGGCGCCGGCGGCCAGCACGTGAACAAGACGGACTCGGCCGTCCGGCTGACCCATCTCCCGACCGGGATCGTCGCCCAGAGCCAGAACGAGCGGAGCCAGACCCAGAACAAGGAGCTGGCGATCCGCGTCCTCAAGGCCCGTCTGCTGGAGCGCGCGCTCGAGGAGCAGGAGGCCGAAGTCCGGAAGCTGAAGGGCGAGCACGTCGAGGCGGGCTGGGGCAACCAGATCCGGAGCTACGTGCTCCACCCCTACCAGATGGTCAAGGACCTGCGGACGAACCACGAGACCGGCAACACCCAGGCCGTCCTCGACGGCGACCTGGACGAGTTCATGCGGGCCGAGCTCGAACGGCTCGCGACCGGGGGTGCGTCGGCCCGCGGCGACGCGGTCGAGGACGGGGAAGCCGTCGGCGCCGGGTGACCGTCGCGAGGGGGACCGGCTCGGGCGACGCCACGGCCGGGAGCGAGCACGTCCTCCGCCCGGCCGGGGCCGACGAGCTCGGGACGTGCGCGGGGATCTGGCGCGATGCCCTGAACGACTACCTGGGCCGGCTCGGCCAGCCGGACATCCCCGACGATCTCGCGCCGATCCTCCGCCTGTACGCGCACCTCCGGACGACGGACCCCGCGACATTCGTCGTCGCCGAGCGCGGTGGCCGGATCGACGGGTTCGCGGTCGCGCTCCGGCGCGACGACCTGTGGTTCCTCTCGATGCTGTTCGTGCGGCCCGGCGCCCAGGCGCGGGGTCTCGGCCGCGCGCTGCTCGCGGCGGTGTCGCCGGCGGAGGGCTGGTCGGGTGTCCGGGCGACCGCGACGGACAGCGCCCAGCCGATCTCGAACGGACTGTACGGGTCGCTCGGGATGGTGCCGAGGGTCCCGCTCCTCCGCCTCGTCGGGCTGCCCGAGCGCCCGGACGCGCTCGAGCCGCTCCCCGACGGTGTCGAGGCCGTGCCGTTCGCCGAGGTCGACGACGGCAGCGCCGGCCTGGAGCGCGCGGCCCTCGAGGCGGAGCTGTCGGCCCTGGATCGCGAGATCGCCGGCTTCGACCGGGCGGTCGACCGACCGCTGCTCCAGCTGGAGGGGCGGATCGGGTTCCTCTACCGCGATCGCTCCGGCGACCCGGTCGGGTACGGCTACGCTGCGGAGTCCGGGCGGGTCGGGCCGGTCGCCGTCCGCGACGAGTCCCTGCTCGGGCCGGTCGTCGGGCATCTCGTCCGGGCCGTCCGGCCGCGCGGCGCGTTCGGGATCTGGGTCCCGGGCTCGGCGGGCCGTGCCGTCGTCCCGCTGCTCCGGGCGGGCTTCCGGTTCGACGGGTTCCCCGTGCTGCTGTGCTGGGATCGCCCGTTCGCCGACTTCAGCCGCTACCTGCCGATGTCGCCGGGGCTGCTGTAGCCCGCGTGCCGCGGCTCGGCCGCGCGGCCCGCGTCGACGGGGCGGCCATGCGGTGCCGGTACCTTTGGTGTGGTTGGCGGGGGTCCGGAGCCGGTGATAGCCTCTCGGGCAGATGAGGCTCCTCCAGTCGTGCCCGCGGACGGAGCAGCGGTGACCGAACCCGTCGCCGTCAGCCGATCGACCCGTCCCTGGAGCCGCGCGTGACTCTCGCCTCGACCAAGACCGCCACGCCGTCCCGATCCGTCCGCGAGCGCCTGCTCGGGCGCGGTCGCGACCACGTCGCCGCCGATCGCGCGGTCCTCGTCCTGCAGGAGGTCACGAAGACCTATCCGAACGGAAAGACGGCGCTGCGCGAGGTCGACCTCGTGATCCCCGAGGGGGACTTCGTCTTCCTCGTCGGTCCGTCCGGGGCGGGGAAGTCGACCTTGATCAAGCTGCTGATCCGCGACGAGGTCGCGACCCAGGGCCAGGTGGTCCTCGACGGCTCCGACCTTGCCCGGCTCCCGCGGCGGGCCGTGCCGAAGGTGCGCCGGAAGATCGGGATCGTGTTCCAGGACTTCAAGCTCCTGCCGACGAAGAGCGTCTGGGAGAACGTGGCGTTCGCGCTCGAGGTGACCGGCACGCCCCGCCGGAAGATCCGGCCGGCGGTCGACCGCGTCCTCGCCCTCGTCGGGCTGACGGCCCAGCGCGACCAGCTCCCGAGCACGCTGTCGGGCGGCGAGCAGCAGCGGACCGCGATCGCGCGCGCCCTCGTCCACGACCCGCGGCTGATCATCGCGGACGAGCCGACCGGCAACCTCGACCCGCTGATCAGCTGGGAGATCATCCAGCTCCTGCTGCGGATCAACGAGCTGGGCGTCACGGTGATGATGGCCACCCATGACGCGGACGTCGTCACGGCGCTCCGCAAGCGCGTCGTCGCCCTCGAAGAGGGCCGGATCATCCGCGACGAGGTCGGTGGCGCCTACCACCGGGCCGACTGACCGATGATCGGGTTCCTCTTCTTCAGCCTGAGCCGCGCCTGGCAGGGGTTCTGGCGAAACGCGCTGATGAGCCTCGCCGCCACCGCGACGATGGTCCTGATGCTCATCCTGCTGGCGGGCTTCTGGATCATCCAGACGGGGCTGCTCTCGGCGCTCGACTTCACCGAGCAGAAGGTCGAGGTCACCGCGAACGTCAAGGTCGACGCGACCGCGGACGACATCGCCGAGCTCCGGCTCCGGATCGAGGCCCTGCCGCAGGTCACCACCGTGACCTTCGTGAACAAGGACGAAGCCCTGGCCCGGTTCCAGCAGTCGATGAAGGAGCAGGGTCGCGAGGACCTGACGAAGTACGTCGACTCGAACCCGTTCACGCCGAGCTTCGAGGTCAAGCTGGTCGACCCGGGTCAGGCGGGGGTCGTTGCCGACGCCCTGCGCTCGGACCCCGCGGTCCGCAACGTGCTCGACACGAAGGAGACCGCGCAGAACGTCAAGACGGTCACCGACATCCTGCGAACCGCGGGCAGCGTGATCCTCCTCGTCATCGGGGTCATCGTCCTGTTCATCATCGTCAACACGATCCGGCTCGCGGTGGTCGCCCGAGCCGAGGAGATCGAGATCATGCGGCTCGTCGGCGCGTCGGACGCGTTCATCCGCTGGCCGTTCGTGTTCGAGGGGGCGATGGTCGGCCTCCTCGGGGCCGCGATCACCCTCGGCTGCCTGTACCTCCTGGCCGACCCGATCGGCAGCTTCATGGTCGACTTCTTCCGGGTCCTGCCCCTGAGCTTCGGATCGCTCGCCCGGGACCTCGTCCTGATCGTGACCGGGGCCGGTCTCGGGCTCGGCGTCCTGGGCTCGTGGGTGTCCGTGCGGACCTATCTGATCCGGTAGATCGCGCGCGCCGCGCCTCCGGCGAGCCGCCCTTCGTTCCGTTCCTGTGAAGTTCCGTTCACGCTCGATCCACGCCCCGTCGGGGCTGCGTAGGATCGTTCAGGGCAGGTGTACCCTTGGCGCCCGCCCGCCAGCCTCAGCAGCGGAGAACCACGTCCTCGATGCTCCCGTCCGACCCCGCGACCCCCGGATCCGCGGCGACCCCAGATCCGTCCCCGACCACCGCTGAGGCAGCGACCGCCCCGGTCCCCCAGGCCGCCGCGGCACCTGGATCCGCCCTGACCCCAGATCCCGCTCCGGCGGCCGCCACATCCGCCCTCGAGGTCCAGCCGACCGCCGTCCAGACGCGCGGCTCCGGCGCACGGACGCCGATCCTCGCCCTCGCGATGGTCGTCGTCTCGATCCTCGCCGGCGGCGCGCTCTTCGTCTCGGGCTTCCTCGTCGGCCAGCGCAGCGCTGATCAGCCGGGCACCCCGGTCGGCGCCGAGGAGGGCTTCCAGCCGTTCTGGGACAGCTACAACACGATCCTGAAGCGGTTCGCGCTCGGCGGCGTCGACCAGCAGAGCCTCGTGAACGGCGCGATCAAGGGCATGGTCGATTCGCTCGGCGACCCCTACTCGGCCTTCCTGACCCCGGATCAGTACCGGGAGGGCCTCCAGGACCTGTCCGGTCAGTTCGAGGGAATCGGCGCCGAGATCGGGACGACGAACGCGAAGGGCGCGACCTCCGACTGCACGACCCTCGGGACCGACTGCGTCATGACCGTCGTCAGCCCTCTCGACGGCTCGCCGGCCGAGAAGGCGGGCGTCAAGGCCGGCGACCAGATCGTCGCGATCGACGGCACCAAGCTCGACGGGCTCACGGTCGACGCCGCGCGTGACAAGGTGCGTGGCAAGAAGGGTACCGAGGTCACCCTGTCCATCGTCCGCGGCGGCGCCACCCCGACCGACATCACGGTCGTCCGCGACATCATCGTGAGCAAGGAGGTCATCTCGAAGTCGCTGGCCGACGGCAAGGTCGGCTACATCGCGGTGACCGGCTTCTCGGACAACTCCGCGTCCAAGTTCCACGACACCCTGCAGGCTGACCTCAAGGCCGGCCAGAAGTCGTTCGTCCTCGACCTCCGCGGCAATCCCGGCGGCTACGTCAACGCGGCGCGGCTGATGGCGAGCGAGTTCATCGCCGACGGGCCGATCTTCTGGGAGCAGGCCGCCGACGGGACCCAGACGGAGACGACCGCGACCGGGCAGGGGATCGCAACGGGCGCCGACATCAAGCTCGTCGTCCTCGTCGACAAGGGCAGCGCGTCGGCGAGCGAGATCGTCGCGGGCGCCCTCCAGGACCGCAAGCGGGCGACGATCGTCGGTGAGACGTCATTCGGCAAGGGCACCGTCCAGCAGTGGATCCAGCTCCAGGACGGATCGGCGCTCAAGCTCACGATCGCGAAGTGGCTGACGCCGGACAAGCACTGGATCCACCACGTCGGGATCATCCCGGACGTCCCCGTGGCGACGCCGGCCGACGCGACGCCGGACAAGGATCCCGTGCTCGACAAGGCGGTCAGCCTGCTGACGGCCCAGGCTGCGGCCGCGCTGCGACCCGCCGCCTGATCGGGCCGCCGTCTTGCACCTCGCCCGACCATCCTGTACGGTGTTCGGGAACGAAAGGAGGTGATGTGCAGTGATCGACAGTACGCGTAGCTGCACCACCTCGCAGGAGATGGCCGTCTAGTCGGACACCCTGTGGGTGGATGAGCTTTCGGATGCCGGCCCTTCAGGGCCGGCATTCGTGCGTCCGGGAGGCGGGACCCGGACGCGCCCACTCCCTCACACTGACCGCAGCCACCTCACGAAGGAACGATCCGTGGCCGACGAGAAGACGATGGCCCTCAATCGGCGGGCCCGTCACGACTTCAACATCGACGAGACGTTCGAGGCCGGGATCGTCCTGACCGGGACGGAGATCAAGTCCATCCGCGCCGGGAAGGTCAACCTGTCGGACGCGTATGCCCGGATCGAGCGCGACGAGGCCTGGCTGGTCGGCGCCCACATCGCCCCGTTCGAGCAGGCGAACCGCTACAACCACGATCCGAAGCGGGTCCGGAAGCTGCTCCTGCACCGCTCGGAGATCGACGAGCTGCTCGGACGGACGAAGGCGAAGGGCCAGACGATCGTGCCGCTCCGGCTGTACCTGACCTCGAAGGGGCGCGCCAAGCTGGAGCTGGGTCTCGCGCGAGGCAAACAGCTGCACGACCGTCGTCGGGACATCGCCGATCGCGACGCGAAGCGCGACATCGCGCGCGAGCTGGCCGACGCGCAACGCGGACGGTAGCCGTCGTCCCCCGTTAGGCTGCTTCACGTGAAACTGTCCGGCGCGACCGTCGCCACCCCGCTGCGCCTCGGACCGACGATCCGGGCGGTCGACCTCCACGCCGGCGGCGAGCCCGGCCGGGTCATCGTCGATGGCGTCGCCGACGTGCCCGGCGCGACGATGTTCGACAAGATGACCTGGCTTGCCGCGAACCGCGACGACCTCCGGCTGCGGATGCTCCGGGAGCCGCGCGGCTTCCCTGCGGCGAACTGCAACCTCGTCCTGCCGTCGTCGAACCCGGAGGCGGCCGCCGGGTACGTCATCATGGAGCAGGTCGAATACCCGGGGATGAGCGGGACGAACACGATGTGCGTCGCCACCGCCCTCCTGGAGCTCGGGCTGGTGCCGATGACCGAGCCGGTCACGGAGCTGACGCTCGAGGCGCCGGCGGGGCTGATCCGGATCCACGCCGGGTGCCGGGATGGCAAGGTCACCGGGGTGACGTTCCGGAACGTGCCGGCCTTCGCGACCCACCTCGACGCGGTCGTGGAGGTCCCTCATCTCGGGACGGTCACGGTCGACGTCGCCTACGGCGGCATGTTCTACGTCATCGCTTCCGCCGAGGCGTTCGGGCTCCGGCTCACGCCCGACGAGGGAGCGGACATCGCCCGGATCACCGAGATGATCAAGGCAGCCGCCGCCGATCAGCTGCCGGTGGTCCACCCGGAGCAGCCGGCGTTCGCGGGGATCACGATCGGCCAGCTGTCCGGGCCGGCCCACGATCCGGCGAACGCGATGCGGAACGTCGTGACGGTCTCGAGCGGGATGCTCGACTGGGACCGCCCGGGGACGTGGACGGGCGCGATCGATCGGTCGCCGTGCGGGACGGGAACGTCCGCCAGGATGGCGACTCTCCACGCGCGCGGTCGGCTGGCGATCGGCGAGGACTTCCGCCACGAGGGGATCCTTGGGACGGTGTTCACGGGCCGGCTCCTCGAGGAGACGATGGTCGGGGGACGGGGCGCGGTCGTCCCGCAGATCACCGGCCAGGCGTGGATCACGGGGATCGCCGACTACGTTCTCGACCCGACCGACCCGTTCCCGGACGGCTTCACGATCGGCGACATCTGGGCCTGACCGCGCCTCAGCGCAGGAAGTAGCGCCGGCTCAGCGGGACCTCGTCGACCGGCTCGATCGCCATCGGGCGTCCATCGAGCGTGACCGCCCCGTCGGTCGGGTCGACCTCGACCGGCGCGGCGGCGCGGTTCAGCCACAGGTCGTCCCGGGTCAGCCCGCGGGTCGCGCCGATCGGCAGCACATCGCGCCCGGCCACGGACCGGGCGCGGAGACCCGAGACCGCCGAGGGTGCCCCGAACGTGACACCGAGCCGGGCGGCGGCGGCAGCTGACCCGCCCCACTCCGGGCGGTAGCGCGTGGGCTCGGCGCGCTCGACCGTCGCGTTGCCCTCGCCGAGCGGCGCCCACGCCGGATACCCGCTCTTGAGCACGAGCTCCGGCTTGGCACCGAACCATGCGGGCTTCCAGAGGACGATGTCGGCGAGCCGGCCCGGCCGCAGCGACCCGACGTGGTCGGCGAGCCCATGCGTGATCGCCGGCTCGATCGTGACCTTCGCGAGATAGCGCAGGACCCGCTCGGTGTCGTCCGGGATGCCGTCGCCGCCGACGACCCGTGTCAACGTGCTACCACGCCACCGTGTCATCACGCTGGCAAGCTGAAGCGTGCGGCGGATGGTCTCGAGGATCCGGCCCATCCCCTGCGAGTCGGAGTTCACGATCTGGATCGCCCCGAGATCGTGGAGCGGCCCCTCCGCCGCCATCGATGCCGGGTGGATCCGCTCGGCGGCGAGCCGGACATCCGCCGCCACGCCCATCGACCCGCCATGGTTCAGCACGATCATCGCGACGTGCTCGGCCGCCGCGTGCCGCCCGAACGGGAGCGTCGGCGTCGTCGACGAGCAGATGATGTTCGGCTCGCGGACGAGCCCGATCAGGTCCGGGATGTGCCCGCCGCCCGAGCCCTCCACGTGGTAGGCGTGGACCGTGCGGCCCGCGATCGCCGCGACCGTGTCCTCGAGCTCCGCGGATTCGTGCAGCCCGTCGGTGTGGAGCGACACGGCGACACCCGCCGCGGCCGCGAACGACAGCGTCGCGTCGATGATCTCCGGCGTCGCACCGTAGTCCTCGTGGATCTTGAACCCGACGGCGCCCGCCTCGACCAGGGCCGCGAGATCCGCGGGATGGGTCGACCGCGCGCATGCCTGCAGCCCGACGTTCAGCGGCCAGCCGGCGATCGAGGCGAGCATCCGCTCCATCGCCCACGGCGGCTCCTCGAACCCCGCGGTGACGAGGGTGGTGACCCCGCCCGACAGGGCCGCCGGCATCAGCTCCGGGCTGATCAGGTGGACGTGGCTGTCGATCGCGCCGGGGGTGGCGATCAGCCCGTAGGCCATGATCGGGGCGGTGTGCGGCCCGATCTCGAGCTCGATCCCGTCGCTGATCGCCGGGTTCCCGGCCCGCCCGACCCCGACGACCCGCCCGTCCTTGATCCCGATGTCCGCCTTGACGATCCCGATCGTCGGATCGATGACCAGCGCGCCGGCGACCACGGCGTCGAGCTCCGACGGCGATGCCCGGCCGGTCTGGGTCATCCGGGGTCGGAGCGTCTTGGCATAGCCCCAGATCGGCTCGTCGCCCGGCGCCTGGCGGTCCTCGCCGACCGTGACCCACAGGTCGGTGTCACCGAGGCGGACCCGATCACCGGCGGTCGGGCCGTACCGGGCGAGGCGATCTTCCGGCGAGAGCACGCGGCTCATTCCCCGTCTCCAGGCGCGCGGTCGCCGGCGAACCGCACGATCTCGACCGTCTTCTCCTCGCCCGGCGCCCACCGCTCGGCGTCGCCGGCCGGCAGGTCGAGCCGGAACCCGGCCGCGGCCACGCGGTCGAAGACCAGCCGCTGGTTCACCCGGTCGAACGGCATGTGCGACGACACCCGGACGACCCGGCGCGACGTGTTGCGCACGGCGAGAGACCGGCGCTCGGCCGCGGCGGCGGCAGGCGCCAACGGACCCGGGCCGGCGACGATCGCGCCCGGTCCATCAACCGGCATCGGTCGACCGGCGCCGAGCGGATCCACGAGGACCACGAGCCGCGTCCCGTCGCCGACGAGCACCTCCAGGCGGACCTCGTCGACGAGCTCGCGGACGCCGTCGAGCACCTCGTCCGGCCCGACCGCCCCGAGTCCGGCGGCCTCGACCGCGTCGAGCCCGGCTCCATCCCGCGCCGCCTCGAGCATCGCGTCGCAGATGATCGCGATCGTCTCGGGCGCGTTCAGCGGCAGGCCGCGAGCGCGTCGTCGACGGGCGAGCTCGGCGGCCGAGAACAGGAGCAGCCGCTCCTCCTCCCAGGCGGTCAGGCGCATGCCCGGATCGTAGACGGTTGCGTGCCGCGGGCAGGGCCTCGCGGAGGAGCCCGTCAGTTCGTCGCGACGCGGACCTGGTGACCCGCCGGCGACGCGCTTGCCGGGGCCGCCGGCGCCGGTGCGACGGCCGGTCGACGTCCGGCCTGGACGAACATCGCAACCCCGATCGCCGAGGTCGCCGCGCAGGCGAGCAGCCCGACGGTGACGTCGATCAGGCCGATCTCGAGCAGCGCGCTCATCAGGAAGGCGGCCACGATCCCACGGGCGCCGGTGAGCGCGTTCCAGCCGGCCATCGCCGCCGCGCGGGAGGCGAGCGGCGTCTGATCGCTCACCGCCGCGGCGATCCCGACATCGATCGACGCGCTGCCGATGCCCCCGGCGATCGCCGCGAACCAGAGCACGACGACGCTCGGGGCGAACGCGTAGGCGACGAGGGACAGCAGGCCGATCGCGCTCCCGAGACGCAGCGACGCAAGCGCGCCGAACCGGTCGGCGACGAGGCCCCAGAGCGGGAACGCGACGGTGGTCGCGATGGCGGCGAGGATGCCGATCACGCCCACGTCCGACAGGCTCAGGTTCAGCCGGTCGACATGGACGAGCGCGAACAATGGCGCGGCAGCGATCAGACCGCCGCCGTAGAACCCCTGGGCGAGGGCGATCCGGGCGAGGAGCGGGCGCTCGCGCAGTGCGCGGATCGACTCCCGGGCGGAGAACCGCTTCGGCTGGTCGGCGGCGGCTGCCCGAAGGCCGACGTACCCGACGGCGCAGATGACCCCGACGATGCCTGCCACGGCCACGGCCTGCTCGCCGCCGATCCGGTCGGCCAGGACACCGCCACCGAACGCAGCCAGCGCGCCGGCCGCGGCGCGGCCCATCCCGAGGACCCCGACCACGCGGCCGCGGGAACGGGCCGGATACATCGCGCCCCACAGACGGAGATGGAACGGGCCTCCGAACGAGAGGCTCAGCCAGAAGACGATCGCGACCGCGACGACGACCGGGGCCGGCGGAACGACGAAGAGGACGAGGAGCGAGCTTGCACCGAGTCCGCGGAGCAGGGCCAGCTTCGTGGTCGTCCGGGGGCCGAGGCGGCCGGCGAAGGCGCCGAGGAGGTTGGCCACGAACGGCGCGGCGGCCAGTGCGGACAGCCCGATCGGGCCGAGGCCGCCGCGTCGCGCGACCGTCGGCAGGATCGAGCTGATCAGGGCCATCGTCACGCCCATGCCGACGGCCACGACGAGGTCCAGGGCGAGATTCCGCCCGAGGGTCCGCCGGGACGCGGTCGAGAGCAGTGATGGCCGGAGCACGAACACCTCGGGTGCAGCAAGCGACGCCCGCTTGGCCTGCGAGGTGAGCTGTCGGGCTCGGCGTGGGTATCGCCGCCGCGAGGTTCGCGGTTCGCCCCAAGGGATGGGTCCCCCGTCCCCTTCAAGGGAGGTTCGGCCAGGGCAAGTCTAGCAGTCAGGTCGCGACCGAACCGATGGCCCGATCGTCCTATGCGCGGGCGCAGTCCGCGCAGACGCCGGTCACGGTCACGTGCGACGGGTCGACCACGAATGACCGCTGCGCGCCGAACAGGGCGGCGATCGCGGCCGCCTCAGCCGGCTCGATCTGCCACGAGCCGCCGCACGACCGGCAGTGAAGATGACCGTGCTCCTCGATCGGGAGGACGTGGAACTCCTCCCGGCCGTCGACGCCGTGGTGGTGGCTGAGATAGCCGAGGTCCTCGAGGACGTCGAGGGTCCGATACACGGTCGATGGCGTCGTCGCCGGGTCGATCGCCCGGCAACGCTCGACGAGCTCCGCACCGGTGACGTGCCCGGAGGTCCGCGACAGGACCTCGACGAGGGTCCGCCGCTGCGGCGTCCAGCGCAGTCCCTGGGCACGGAGCAGATCCCGGACCTGTTCCCAGCCGTCAGGTCCCGGTCGTCCGGACGTGCCGATCGGAGTCGACCCTAGAACGGGAGGACGGAATCCAGGCTCGGCAGCACTCCGTCGAGCCCGAACACGAAGACCGCCCCGACCACGAGGCTGAAGATGCCGGCCACGGCGCCGATCGCGACGTACACGCGCTCACGCGTCTGGCTCGCGACGAACCCGACCGAGCTCAGGAGGACGATGGCGAAATTCGACATCAGCAGGCCGATGACGAAGGCGAACAGCATGGGAACCCCGAGGCCGGCGCTCGCTGCGCCTCCGACCGCCGCGATCAGCAGGACCTGCGTGCCCGTCTCCGCTCCGATCCCGTGGATCATGCCGACGCCGAAGGCCGTCCGCGTGCCGTAGGAGCTCATCTCGAGCGGCTCGACGTGTTCGTGGCCGTGCAGCCGGGCCTGCAGCCGTCGCCAGGCGTACCGGACGCCGTCGAAGACGAGCATCCATCGGCTCCGGATCCGGAATGTCTCGCCGGCGCGCGCGTACCGATACACGGAGTAGAGGACCCAGGCACCGAGCGCCATCAACGTGACGCCGACGACCCGGCCCATGATCGGGTCGACCCAATCGGGCAGGAGCGCCCCGAACGCCAGTGCGGCCAGCCCGAGGGCGATGACGACGGCGCCGTGACCCAGGGCATACAGCGTCCCGAGACGAACCGCCTCGACCTGCTGCGACGAGAGCAGGGGTTGCCGGAGGCCGGGTGCCAACCGCTGTGGAGCGAGGGTCGCGGCGCCCGGTCCCACGTCGTGCGCGCGCACTTCGTTGGTCCCGCCGTGGGCGTGGTGGTCGCCCGCGATCAGACGGTGCTGCTGCTGGTGGGCGGCCTCGGCGGCTCCGGCCGCGGCAGCCGTGCTGGTGATGTCCGTGATCGCCGCGATGTGATCCCAGTCGATCCCGTGCCGGATCCCGAGGATCAGCCCGGTGAAGAGGACGGCGACGGCAGCTGGATCGAGATCGGACAATGGAGACGGCCCCCTGGTTCGCGGTCGGCGCGCCCGAACAGGCTACCCGGCCCGGCGTCTTGTTGCAAGATGTCGCACTAGCGATCGGATGCGACGGTTCAGCGGTGGGTACGCCGCGAACGATGTCGCGGATCAACGGTCGCCGGGCGAGCGCTGGGTTCGCTCGCATCCCGGTTCGAACGTCAAGGTGAGACGGAGGGAGATCATGGCGACGAAGCAGGACTTCACCGAGGAGGAGTGGCGGGCGCTCGAGAAGGGTGTGACGGGCAGTGCCATGCTCGTGTCGCTCAGCGATCGGGACTTCACCGACACGTTCGGCGAGGTGGGCGCCATGGCGAAGTACCTGTCAGGCCAACAGGTCGCGGCGTCGAGCGAGCTCGTCCGCGAGCTGGCGAAGACGCACACGTCGGGGTTCGGCCTGACGTCGTCGCCGGATCGGGTGCGCGCCGAGACGATGGACGCGCTGCAGTCCGCCGTCAGCACGCTCGAGGCAAAGGCCCCGACGGAGGTCGAGCCCTACCGGAGGCTCGTTCTCGACCTGACCGGTGTGGTCGCGTCCGCGAAGGGCGGCGAGACACCCGTCGAGACGGCGATGATCGCCGAGATCCGCGGGGCCCTTGGCGGCGGCTGAGGTCCGGGCATGATCGCCGGCCGCGAACGGGCCGGCTCGCGCCGATCCTCGAGGACTGGAGGAGACGGGCCCGACCCGCTACAATCCGCCACTCGAACGGAAGTTCGGCTCTGTGGGGATGTGTGGATTCGACAGGGCCTGGCTACCGGGGAGCGCGAGCCGAGGATGCTGCTCAGGCCTCGTTAATCAGGCAGCAAAACGAAGTACCTGGCAACCGCCAGTCGACTCTCGCCCTCGCTGCGTAAGCAGCTAGTGTGAGCGTGGAAGCCACCTCGGTCCCGCGGGTGGTGGAAGCGTCATGCAGCGGGGCTGCGATCCGGGCAAGCGTCGCGTAGCTCGGAGTCAAGCCCGATCTAGGGGCACGTGACTGGACCGGCGGTGAGCCTGCCGATGGGCGCCCCGCCGGTCGACGACAAAGCATCGGACACGCTCGTAGTGGTCTCCGGCGAAGGGTTCTGGACGGGGAGTTCGACTCTCCCCCATCTCCACCACGAATCTCGTGGCACCCGTCAGGTAGCGTCGCCGCCCCGGCCGCGCATGGCCGTCACGAGGAGCACCGTTCCGAGCGCGACGAGCACCAGCGGCCACATCGCGTCCCACTCGATCCTGAGCCACACGCTGGCGATCCCAGCCACGCCGACGACGATCAGCAGCGCGCCGAGCACGAGGCCGAGCGACGAGACGCCCGTCGATGGCGCGCCCTCGACGACGGACGCGCCGGTCCCCTCGGGGAGCACGACCGCCGCGACGAGGTACACGATGATCGCCGGGAAGATGCCGGTGAACAGGCCGATCAGGAGCGCCAGCAGGCGGACGGCCCGCGGGTCCGAGCCGTAGTACTCGGCGATCCCGCCGCAGATGCCGGCGAGCACACGGTTCGACCTCGAGCGGTACAGACGCCGAACGGGTTGTTGCTGGGCGTAGCCGCCGTCGGTCGGCGGGTTCGCCGTCGGTTGCGCAGTCATGGAAGCGCCTCCTTGTCCACGACGATCGTCGGTCGGGCGCTCGGGCGGTCCAACGGCCGACCGGCCCGTCCGAGGGGGCCCTCTGTCCCGAACCGGCGCCCGGCTAGCGCCAGCCGAGCGCCGGCGCCACGTACCTGAGGATGCTCTCGATCGCGTGCGCGTTGTACTCGACCCCGAGCTGGTTCGGGACGGTCAGGAGCAGCGTGTCGGCGGCCTGGATCGCGGTGTCCCGGGCAAGCTCCTCGACGAGCACGTCCGGCTCGGCCGCGTACGAACGTCCGAAGATCGCCTTCGTCTGCGGGTCGATGTAGCCCACCTGGTCGGCGTCCTGGTTGCCCCGCCCGAAGTAGGCACGATCCCGGTCGTCGACCAGGGCGAAGATGCTGCGGGAGACCGAGACCCGTGGCTCGCGCGAGTGCCCGGCCGCGGCCCACGCCTCCCGGAACCGTCGAATCTGGTCCGCCTGCAGCTCGTGGAAGGGCACGCCGGCGTCCTCGGTCATCAGCGTCGAGGACATCAGGTTCAGGCCCTGCCTGGCTGCCCAATCGGCGGTCCCGCGGGAGCCCGCGCCCCACCAGATGCGTTCGCGCAGGCCGGCCGAGTGCGGCTCCGGCCGGAGAAGCCCCGGCGGGTTCGGGAACATCGGCGAGGGGTTCGGCTCGGCGAACCCGACGCCGGACAGGGCCTGGAGGAAGACCTCGGTGTGCTGGCGGGCCATGTCGGCGTCGGTCTGGCCCTCGGCCGGCACGTAGCCGAAGGAGCGGAAGCCGTCGATGACCTGCTCGGGCGACCCGCGGCTGATCCCGAGTTGGAGGCGGCCGCCCGCGATGAGGTCGGCGGCGCCCGCGTCCTCGATCATGTACAGCGGGTTCTCGTAGCGCATGTCGATGACGGCCGTCCCGATCTCGATCCGCTCGGTCCGGGCGCCGATGGCCGCGAGCAGCGGGAACGGCGAGGCGAGCTGCTGGGCGAAGTGGTGGACGCGGAAGTACGCGCCGTCGGCACCGAGCTCCTCGACCGCCTCGGCGAGCTCGATCGACTGGATCAGCGCGTCCGACCCGGACCGGACCTGCGAATAGGGCGACGCCGACCAATGCCCGAACGACAGGAACCCGATCTTCTTCACGACTCGATCCCCTCGGGTCTCATGGGGCGGACGCCTCGCGGACCGGCCACCTCTCGGGCCGCTCGGGCTCCGGTCGGCGGCCGAACGCGACCAGCGCGCCGGCACAGACGACCGCCAGGATCGCCGTCCCGGCCATCGCGACCGTCAGCCCGACCGTCACGGACAGCACGCCCATCAGGGGTGGGTACACCGTGCCACCCACGACACCCCAGCCGGTGAGGAGCCCGCTGACCGCAGCCGAGCGGTCGGGGTAGCGCTCGCCGCCGATCGCCTGGATCATCGGGAAGATCGGGCCGGAGGCGATGCCGGCGATCGCGAAGAGGGCGATCGAGATCGGCAGCGACGGCACCGCGATCGCCCCGATGAGCGCGCCGGCGACGATCCCGGCGCATGTCGCGGTGAATGTGACGTGGTCGAACCGATCGGCGATTGCGGACGACACCAGGCGCCCGACCGCGAGGCCGCCCCAGAACAGCGACAGGGCAAGGGTGGCGGTGCTGAGCGGGGCGGGCTCGAGGAACCGGACGAGCCAGTTCGAGACACCGACCTCGGAGGCGACGTAGGTCCCGATGGCGATCGCGAGCAGGACCAGCGGTGTCGAGACCCGGCGGCCCAACGACGGTCCGCTCTCGGTCCGTTCCCGGTCCGCGGATGCCTCGACCTCCGGGTCGTGAGCCGGCGCGCGGCCGCTCGGCATCGGGACGAGCCGGAAGCCCACGGCCAGCAGCAGCGGGACGATGCCCGACACGACCATCACGCTCGGCCATGCGACCCCGCCGTCGACGAGCGCCCCGACGATCAACGGCGCAGACAACGCCCCGATGCTGAAGAACAGGTGGAGCAGGTTCATCGCCCGCCCGCGGCCGGACCGGAACAGGTCGAGGAACAGCCCGTTGGACCCGCCATCCAGGCCACCGGCACCCAGCCCGGCCGGGACGGTCAGGACCGCGAACACGACCCAGCTGGGCGCGAGCCCGAGCCCGATGATCCCCGCGCCGTGGATGAGCGCCGCCCCGCCGAGGAAGGCCCGCCGGCCGAAGCGCTCGGTGAGTGGCCCGCCGCCGAAGGAGGCGGTCGCGTACGCGAGGGAGTAGAGCAGGTAGATCAGCCCGATCCCGGCGTCGGTCTGATCGAACGTCTCCTTGATCGACCGGATCAGCGACGGGATCAGCAGCCCGCTCCAGCCGATCGTCAGGAGGGCCAGGCAGCCGAGAATCGCGGCCGGCTGGAGCAGGCCGCGCGAGGGACCGGTCATCGGCCGATGCTACCGGGTGGGCTCGGGTGCCCGCCACGGTCGGCGGGCGCCGGCCGGCGCCGGCCTTGATGGGCGGGTCAGCCTGCCTTCTCGAGGACGACCATCGGGATGACCCTGTCGGTCTTCTTCGGGTACTCGCCGAACTCCGGCAGCTGCGCGACATGGTCGTTCCAGAGCCGATCCCGCTCCGCGCCGGTCGCGACGGATGCGTGGACTGGCACGACCTGGTTGTCGACCTCGATCGTCACGTCGGGGTGCGCGGTCAGGTTGCCGTACCAGAGCGGATCGGTCGGGGAGCCGCCCTTCGATGCGGCGACCACCCAGGCGTCGCCGTCGCGGTGGTAGGTCACGATCGCGGTCCGCTCCTGGCCGGTCTTCACGCCCTTGGTCGTGAGGATCATCAGCGGCTTGCCGGCCATCGGGCCGCTCGAGGGGCGCCCATCGTTCGCGCGCATGTCGGCGATCAGGTTGCGGGTCCAGGCCTCGGGATCCCAGTCAGGCATCGGTGCCGTCCTCCGGAGTGGTGATTTGTCGTTGCAGACGCAACGATCTCACGGACCGGGGAATCGTGCAGGGCAACCCGCGTCAGCCCCGCAGCTCCACCGGCCGGATGTCGATCTCGGCGACGGATCCGTCGCGCTCGATCGTGAGCTGGACCGGCCGGTCGACGAGGTCCCCGACGAGGACGCGCTGGAGGTCCCCGACACCCGCGATGGGCCGACCGTCGAGGGACAGGATCACGTCGCCCGCGCGAACGCCTGCGGCCGCGGCGGGGCTGCCGTCGAGGAGCTGGACGACCTCGAGGCCGGTCGTCCGTCCGAGCTGCTCGGCCAGGGACGCCGACAGGCGCCGCGTGCCGCCGACGATCCCGAGGTACGCGCGACGGACGCGGCCGTCGTGGACGAGCGCCGCGAGGATCAGGCGGGTGGCGTCGTCGATCGGGACGGCGAGCCCGAGCCCGACCCCGGCCACGGCCGTGTTGATCCCCACGACCCGGCCGCGGACGTCCGCGAGCGCGCCGCCGGAATTGCCCGGGTTGAGCGCCGCATCGGTCTGGATGACGTTCTCGACGAGGCGGCTCGCCCCGCCGTCCCGGGCCGCGAGCGATCGCCCGAGCGCCGAGACGACACCGGCCGTCACGCTCCCGGCGAACCCGAGCGGGTTGCCGACCGCCACGACGAGCTGCCCGACCCGGAGCCGGCTCGCGTCGCCGAACGGAGCCGCGATCAGCGCGCTGCTGGTCGCGCGGACGACGGCGAGGTCGGACAGCGGATCGCGACCGACGACCTCGAACCCGAGCTCGTCGCCGTCGACGAACGACGCCGATCCCCGTTCCGCGCCGGCGACGACATGGGCGTTCGTGACGAGGTAGCCGTCCGGCGTGAACGCCACCGCCGATCCCGTCCCGCCCCAGCCGCCGGCGCGCCGCTCGACGCGGAGGCTCGCGACCGACGGGATCAGCCGCGCGGCGGCCGTGCTGACGGCGGCCGAGTAGGCGTCAAGCGCCTCGTCCTCGACCGCCCGGAGCTCGGCCTCGTCGTCGGCGGCATCGGGGGTGAGCGCCCGGAGCGCGGTCATGGCCGGATCAGGCCTCGCCCGACGCATCCGTGGACCCGCCGACGCTGACGGTCCGCTCCTCGTCGCCCCGGACGATCTTCAGCTCGATCGGCAGGCCGGTCGTCGCCAGGATCTCCGGCAGGGCGTCCGGATCCTCGAGGGATCGTCCCCCGGCCTCGACGAGCAGGTCGCCCTCGCGAATGCCAGCGCGGGCCGCCGGGCTACCGTCCTCGACGCCGCGCACGAGCAGGCCGGCCCGGTCGGTCAGCCCGACCGAGGCGCGCAGGCGACGAGCGACGTGCGGCGGCGCGATCGCGATCCCGAGTCGCGGCCGGGCAACGGATTCTCCACGTCCGAGCGCGTCGACCCGTTCGCGGAGGGCCGCGTCGGCCGGTCGCGCGAGGTAGAAGCCCTCGCCGACGCGGTTCGTGTTGATGGCCAGCAGGCGGCCGGCCCCATCGACCAGCGGTCCGCCGGAGGAGCCGGGAGCCATCGGGGCGGTGTGCTCGAGACTGCCGCCGATCCGCGAGCCGCCCGGCCCACGGAACGAGCGCTCGATCGCGGACACGAAGCCCGAGGTCACGCGGGCGGATCCGCTGCCGGTGGCCGCGAGCGCGAAGACGACGTCGCCGACACCCGTCTCGGCGTCGGACCAGCCGAGGCTCGTGGCGCCGGCGGTGTCAACCGCGACGATCGCGAGATCGCCGTCCGGGTCCACGCCGCGCACGGATCCGATCGCCGACCGGCCGTCACGGAACGTGATCGTCACTTCGTCGCCGCGCAGGTTGTGGGCGTTCGTCAGGACCTGGCCGTCGGCGACGACGATTCCGCTGCCACGGATGCCGCGTCCGATCCCGACGACGGCCGAGCCGGCGGCATCGTGGACCGTCCGGATCGCGCTGGAAAGCTCTTCGAGAGCGGTCATCGGGTGGGTGCCTCCGAGGGGGTTCGGCGTGGGCCGCAAGCGGTGTCGCCGTCGGCCGGTGCCAGGTGGTTCGTTGTCAGTTGCAAGTCGCAACATACTACCCACTCGGCTGGGGCGCAAGCCCGATCGGGTAGGATCGAACGCATGAGCGAGCCCGCGGCGGCGTACGCCGGACCCACGGCCCTCGAGGCTGCCCTCGACCGGGTCGGCGACCGCTGGTCACTCCTCGTCGTCGACGCGCTGCTCGACGGCCCGCGCCGGTTCGGCGAGCTGCGCGAGGCGCTGCCCGGGATCGCGGCGAACATCCTGACGGATCGCCTCCGCCGTCTCGAACGCGAACGGATCCTCGTGTCGACGCCCTATAGCACGCGACCGCCGCGAATGGAGTACACGCTCACCGGCGACGGCCGCGATCTCGCCTCGGCGCTGCGGCTGCTTGCGGACTGGGGGAGCCGTCGGACCGGCGGCGAGCCGCTCCGCCACGACCGCTGCGGGACCCCGGTCGAGGCTCGCTGGTTCTGCCCGACGTGCGCGATGGCCGTCAGCGACGCGGAGATCTCCGGCGTCGAGGAGACGCGGCTGGTCTGACGATCGGGCCCTCGGCGGTCGGCCTCAGGTCTTCCTGGTCCCCACGACGGTGACGCCGTCCACGGCTGGGTAGTTCGAGAAGTACCGCTTCGTCCAGTGCAGCTTGCCGTGGTCGAAGATCGACACGGTGACCCACACCTTGGCGCCGTCCGCCGGGGCGTTGTTGAAGAACCGGTATCCCACGGGCTTGGTCGGATCCCTCTGGACCGTGGCGATCGCGCGCGGGCCCGGCTGGATGACGAGGTTGCTGATCTTGTAGGTCCGGCCGTTCGGCACGCTCCAGATCTTGAACGTGATCCATCGCTTGTTCCCCGCGTGCGTGATGATCCGCTGGATCAGGATCGGGTACTTGGTGTCGTTCCTGAAGCTCATGGTCTGCTTGGTCCCGCCCACGATCCACACGGTGGCATCGAGACCCGGCGGATACCGGTTGATGAACTCGTTGTGGTTCTGTCGAGCGAGCGGCACCATGCCGGCCCGGAATGCCGCGTTGAACAGCGTCGTCGACGTCGTGCAGATGCCGCCGCCGAACGCGCCGGTGACGGTGATCTTCCCGCCCTCGATCGCGTTGCCCGGGCCCGCGCCCGGGAGCTTGCGCAGGTCGCCGACGACCTTCCAGAAGTCGAAGATTCCGCCTGGCGGCACGACCGTCCCGTCGATCTTCGTGGCCGGCGCCTCGATGTTCCCACCCCAGTGGTTGTTCACGATGACCCAGTAGTAGACGCTGAACGAGCTGATGACCCGCATCTTGGGGGCAAACGCCTTGGCGGCCTCCGCGGTCAGCTTCGGATCGACGGCCTTGACCACGGCTGCGACCGGCGATGCCGCCGCGCCCGCCTGGCGGGCCCCGATCGCACTGATGATCGCGGCCTTCATGCCGGCCGCGTTGAGCGTTCGGCCCTCGCGGCTCGTGCCGGTGGCGACGACGTGTCCGCTGACCCGCTTGAGGCCCGCGTCCTGCGCGGTCCGGTTGACCTTCTTGGCCAGCGTCTTGAGCATCGGGTCGAGGCCCGCCTCGTCGAACACCGGGGTGATGCTCCCGTCGGCAGCGGTCGAGAACGAGATCAGCGGAGCCAGGCTCGCGCCGTCGATCGTCCAGGTGTCGTTGCCCCGGGCGACGACCACGTCGGCGGCCATGCGCTTCGCCGCTGCCTGCGCCGTCTCGGCCGAAGCGGTTACGACAGCGGGTGGCAACGGCACGACCGGCACGGCCATCGTGATCGACGCCGGCGTGCCGAGCGCCGCGAGCTGCTGGTCGAGCGCGGAAACCAGGGCCGCCTGGTCCACGGCGCGACCGTCCTTTGCTGCGGAGACGCTGAACGTCCCGCCCTGGCCGGCCACCACGAAGGCGTCTTCAGGTGTCTCGTCGATCGTCGTGGCGAGGGTCTCGACGGCGCCGGCCAGCTTGTCGCGGTCGTAGGCAACGGCGGAGTCGAGGGTCACTCCTCGGATCGCGGCCCGGGGTGAGCCGATGAGGTTCGCGAGGGGCTCGCCCTGGCGGCCTGCCGCGAGTGCCCCGTCGAGCAGCCTCGCGGTGTCGGGGCCACGGCCGAGGTCGGCGTAGCTGATGGTCGTGATCTTGCCGTCCGGGCCGGTGAGCGTGACCTGCCCGTCGCCGAGCCAGCCATAGGCGTCCGCGATCTTCGCCCTGGCCTGCTCGCGAGTCAGCCCGCCGAGTTCCGTGTTGCCGATGCGGACGCCGGGCAGGACCCGGCCGTCGTACTGCTGGCCCCATGCATACAGGGCGCCGACGCCGACGCCGAGGGTGAGCAGGACACCCAGGACGAACGCGACTCCGAAGCGGAGGGCGAGCGACCGTCGGCGCCGGGGCGGTGCCGAGGGCTCGCCGTCGGCCACGGTGGCCGCGAGGGGCAGGACCGGCACGGCATCGAGGACGGGCTCGGTGGCAACCGCCCCGGGCTCGGTGGCATCCGCCCCGGCCTCGGGCGTCGCAGCGTCGGCGGCGGGGCCTGCCTCGGACGCCTGAGCGGTCTCGTCGGCGGCAGGCACGGCGACGGGCTGCCCCGGGGCGTCGGCCGCCGGGGCGTCGGTCGGCGAGGGGTCGCCGCCGGCCGGCGGTGCGCCGCTCCGGACGAGCGCCGCGAGCTCGGGGTCGCCGGCGGGCGTCTCGATGTCCGGCGTGGAGGCGGCGCCAGCCTGGTCGGCGGAGGAGTTGGGCAAGTCGGTCATCAGAGGCTCATGCGCGGTCGGCCGGCGCCAGTTCGATGTCCGTGGGGTCGAGCGCGGTGGTCATGGGACGCGGATCATCCTACGTGTTCGCCTTGGGCGGAGCGACCGGGACTCGTTCGTGACGATCGCGGCGAGGCGAGCGTGACGCTGCCGGATCACCGGCTGCGGTCAGCCGCCTCGCAGCAGGACGACGATCCGGCGGTTCGGCTCCTCTCCGATGGACTGCGTCGCGACCTGCGGATGATCGCGCAGCGCGAGATGGATCCAGCGGCGCTCGAGGGCGGGCATCGGCTCGAGCTGGATCATCTTGCCGGTCTCTTCGACACGAGCGGCCGCGCGGTTTGCGAGGTCCCGGAGCTGGCGCTCCCGTCGCCCGCGGTAATCCTCGACATCGACGAGGACGCGGGTCCACTCGCCCATCCGCCGCGAGAGCATCAGATTGACGAGGTGCTGCAGGGCGGAGAGCCGCTCGCCCTTGCGCCCGATGAGCGATCCGAGGGCCTCGCGGCCGTCCGGATCCGCCACCACGTTCAGGCGGGAGGTGTCCCCGCTCTCGACCTCGACGCTGACGGCGAAGCCGATGTGCCGCATCAGCTCTTCGAGGATCTCCTTGCCGGCGGCGAGCGCCTCCGGCGATGCCTCGGCGGCCTCCAGATCGGCGCGCTCCGCGGCGAGCGAGCCGCGAGCGGCCTGGACCTCGGCGGTCTCCGTCGCGCTCAGGTCTGACGTGCCGCGGCCACCCGACGACGTGGCGCGATCGTCGCGGCGCGGGCCGCGGTCGTCGCGACGCGGCGGGCGCCCGCCGCCACCGGACGTGGACTGGGCAGCGGCCGGGGCCGGGGCCGGCCGATCCTCGGTCGGGGCGGAATCGGGACTCGGCGCTGCGCCACCCGATGACGGGGCGCGGTCGTCGCGGCGCGGGCCGCGGTCGCGATCACCGCGATAGCCCCGGTCATCGCGGCGCGGGCCGCGGTCGCGGTCCTCACGCGGCTCGCGGGGCGGCGAGGGCGGAAGCGGCGTGCTCGCCGCGGCCTCGCGCTTGGGCGCGGCGCCACCGAGCGCCGACCGCGGCGCGGCCACGATCCGGGCGGGCTCGGCGCCCATCCCGAGGACGCCGCGGCTCCCCGCGGTCAGGATCTCGAAGTCGAGGTCGTTCAGCTCCACGCCGAACTCGTCTCGGGCGGCCTTGAGCGCCTCCTCGACGCTCTTGCCGGCGAACTCGCGGTAGGCACTCATCAGCGGCGTCTCCCTCGGCGGCCCTGGCGGCCGCGCTCCTTGTGGCGAATCGTCTTGTCGACCGCGGCGGCCTTGCCGGCGGCACCCCCCAGCGGGGAGGTGGCCGGGCGGCTCTTGGGGTCGACCGGGGGTGGCAGGTTGATCGGGAACCTCGGCGTGTGGGCGACGGCGAACGCCGGCGTCCGGCCCAGGAACGGGAACATCCCGCCCCAGCCCGTGAACAGGTATTGCTGGATGATCGAGAAGATCGTCGAAACGATGATGTAGAGGAGCAGGCCCGCCGGCCAGGTCCCGCCGAGGAACACGTAGATCAGCGGGAAGATCGCACCCATCTGGCGCTGGATCCGCTGGTTCGGGTCGTTCAGGTCGACCATTGCGCCCGACGGCAGGCTGAGGCGGGACTGGACGTACATCAGCGCGCCGGCGACCAGGCCAAGGACGCTGATGCCGAACGGTCCGACCGTGAACGCCACGAGCGGCAGGCTCCAGTTCACACCGAAGGCGACCGGGTCCAGGCACGGGTTGGTGACGTGACCGGCAGCGTTGATGATCGGCGCGGCGGCGCAGTGCATGTCGACGATCGTGAACCCGAAGATGTTCATCATCGCCTGGGGGTTGTAGTTGCTGAGGCCGGCGCTGAACACCGTGTAGAGCGGGATCAGTGGCAGGGTCACGAGCAGGATCGGCAGGCACCCGGAGAGGGGGCTGATCCCGCGCTCCTTGTAGAGCTGCTGCTGGGCGGCCTGAGCCTTCACCCGGTCGCCCTTGTAGCGCTTCTGGATCTCCTTGAGCTCCGGACCGAGGAGCTGCATCCGTCGCGAGGACACGATCTGGCGCCGGTAGAACGGCGTCAGCAGGGCCCGGAGGCCAACGGTCAGCAGGATGATCGCGATGGCGATGTTGCCGGTCAGCCTGTCGAGGAGGACGAGCAGGATGAAGAACGTCTGGTACAGCGGCGTGAACAGCCACGGGATGAACTCGAGGGGGCTCAGGCCGAACTTCGCCGGCTCCAGCGGGATCGCGGCGGGCGGGAGGGGCGTCGCGGTCGGGACGGCGCCGCTGCCGGCCGGGGAGCCGGACGGGCCGCCCACACCGGCGCACGCGGCGACGAGGATGGCGACGGCGACGATCCCGAGCAGGGGCAGCAGCCGGGCGAGATCGGAGCGGAGGCGCGAACGGGTCACTCGGTCTCTCGTGTGTGTCAGCGAACCGGGTCGTACCCACCCGGATGCCACGGGTGGCATCGGGCGATCCGCTTCGCGCCCATCCAGCTCCCGCGGAACAGGCCGTACTTCTGGATGGCCTGCTCCGTGTAGCGCGAGCAGGTGGGTTCGTATCGACAGCTGGACGGCGCCCAGGCGAACACGATCCGATAGAGCCGGATGAGCCCGATCCCGATGGTCTTCACGACCCCGCCTGACCTCCCAGCACCCCTCCGCGCTGGAGGAGGCGTCGCAGCGTTTCGACCAGCGTCCGATGGTCCGCCTCGACAATCGCCGGTCGGGCGATGATCAGGACGTCCCAGCCGGGCTGGAACGAGGGCGCCATCGCCCTGAGCACCTCCCGGAGCCGCCGCCGGACGCGATTGCGAACCACGGCGCCGCCAAGCTTCCGGCCTGTCGCCAGACCGAACCGGGTCGTCTCGAGGTCCGTTCGCAGGAAGCGGGCGGTGAGGAGGGGGTGGGACCGAACGGCCCCGGCCTGCATCGCCGCGAAGTCCTGCGGACGGGAGAGCATCACGAGCCGCGGCGGATGCATGCCGCGCTCGGTCGTCAGGCCGTCAGTCGCTTTCGACCACGGGCCCGCCGGGCGGCGATGACGCGGCGGCCACCGGCCGTTCGCATCCGGGCTCGGAAGCCGTGCTCCTTCGCGCGATGCCGCTTCTTGGGCTGATAGGTCTGCTTCATCGGGACTGGACGCGATCCTCTCCGCTGGGCCCCGGGTCGACATCCGACCCCGGAAGGCACACGAACGCGCCGTGCGCCTCGTGAGCGCGTGGGCGCGTTCGTCGTCCGGCGGATGATATGACGGCCCGTTTCCGAGTGTCAAACGTCCGAACGGCCCGACAGGGTGGCCGGAACGGGCTTCCGCGGCCGTCCCGTTGCGATACTCCCTGGGAGTATGCGGGAATCGCCTTGCGACGCCGGATCGGCCGGTGCTATCCTCACCGGGCCCACGGCGCCGGGACGTTCGCGGGCCAGGCCCCAGGCACGTGAATCACCGGGGACCTGGAGCGTCGATCCGGCCGAGCCGGAGACCCTCCGAGTCCCGTCGTCGTCCGGTTCTCCGCGACCCCGCTCGGACCGCCGTGGCGGCCAATTCATCCTTCAAACACCGTTCTTGGATCGGGACATCATCGACCGTATGGACGCCAAGCAGGTCTGGCGCGCCGCCCTCGGCGAGCTGCAGGTCTCTCTCTCGCCGGCCAACTTCGAGACCTGGCTGCGCGACACGCAGCTGGTCGACGTCGACGAGCAGCGCTTCCGCATCGGCGTCCCGAACGGCTTCGCCAAGGACTGGCTGGAGAACCGCTACCGCTCGCTGATCAGCCAGACCCTGGCCCGGATCGTCGGCTACAGCGTCCAGGTCGAGTTCACGGTCATCCCCGTGGACCCGGCGACCGCCGGCGAGGAGGGCGTCGCGCCGTCGGCCGGCCCGTCCGCACCCCAGGTCCGTCTCGAGCCGGGTCGGGTCGGGGGCGAGGGCAGCTCGGCGAACCTGAACCCGCGCTACACGTTCGCCAACTTCATCGTCGGCTCCGCCAACCGTCTCGCCCACGCCGCGAGCCTGTCGGTCGCGGAGCGCCCAGGCCACGCCTACAACCCCCTGTTCCTGTACGGCGGGGTCGGGCTCGGCAAGACCCACCTGATGCATGCGATCGGCAGCCAGGTGATCGCGAAGTTCCCGCGGAAGCGCGTCGTCTACGCGACGAGCGAGAAGTTCACGAACGAGTTCATCACCTCGATCCAGCAGGGCAAGATCGACGAGTTCCGCGCGCGCTACCGACGGATCGACCTCCTCCTCATCGACGACATCCAGTTCATCGCCGACAAGGAGCGGACCCAGGAGGAGTTCTTCCACACGTTCAACGCGATCCACGAGGACGGCAAGCAGATCGTCCTGTCGTCCGACCGCCCGCCGAAGGCGATCCTCACCCTCGAGGAGCGACTCCGCTCCCGATTCGAGTGGGGCCTGATCGCGGATCTGACCGCGCCGGACCTCGAGACGCGGATCGCGATCCTCCGGGCCAAGGCGGAGGAGGGCTCGGTGCCGATCACGTCCGACGTGATCGAGTTCATTGCCCGCAAGGTCGTCAGCAACATCCGCGAGCTCGAGGGAGCGCTCAACCGGATCGTGGCGTTCGCGTCCATGGGCGCAACCCCGATCTCGATCGAGCTCGCCCAGGCGGTGCTGTCGAACGTCCTCTACAACCCCAAGAAGCGGCAGGTCACCCCGGAGCGGATCGCCCGGGCGGTCGCGGACTACTACGGGGTCCCGATGGACGCGCTCCAGGGCCAGAAGCGGGACAAGGCAATCGTCACGCCGCGCCAGGTCGCGATGTTCCTGATGCGCGAGGAGACGGACGTGTCGCTCCTCCGGATCGGGGCCGAGCTCGGCGGCCGGGACCACTCCACGGTCCTCCACGCCTGCGACAAGATCACCCGTGAGAGCGCCGTCAACGACGAGCTGCGCCGCGAGATCGCCGCCGTCCGCGAGCTGATCTACGCCGACTGATTCCGGCCCCTCGGGCGGGGTGAACCATTCGGCGACGGGCCTTGTGAACCGGTTCAGGAACCTCTCCGTGTGGACAACCGGGCCGAATCCGTGGACAACGGCCCGCCGTTGTGGACAGATCCCGCTCGCCGGCGTCGACGGCCCGGGGCCCCGGCGTGGACGATCGGGGCCCGATCCGAGGGCAGGCCTGGCGGGGCGGCGGGTCGTCCACCACCCGCCCACCATGGCGACACCGATCCTGCTCCGCCGGTCCACCGCGACCGCCCGGTCATCCACCGTCCCGCCGCGCACGGTCACGAGGCCCGGTCCACGGCGTCCACACCATGATGACGGTGATGACGGAATGAGAAGATAGGGAGAAGATACCCACGACCTCTCGACCGGCCCGCTGCGCCCGACTCGGGCCCGCCCGGACGACCCGGCCCCGTCACTTGGAGATCAACCCGACGTGAAGCTTTCGGTCATGCAGGAGAACCTCGCTCGCGGCCTGTCGGTCGTCAGCCGAGCCGTCTCGAACCGCTCCCTGCCGGTCCTGACGAACGTCCTCCTGAAGACCGAGGACGGCGGGCTGAAGCTCACCGCCACGAACCTCGAGATCGGGATCACCTATTGGGTGTCCGGCAAGATCGAGACCGAGGGTGCGACGTCCGTGCCGGCTCGCCTGCTGACCGACCTCGTCAACAGCCTGCCGGGTGGTGAGCCGATCATCCTGGAGCTCGGCGAGGGCGAGACGCTCCACATCCGGGCCGGCCGGTTCGAGTCGAACATCAAGGGGATCCCGGCCGACGACTTCCCGACCGTCCAGACGGCCGGCGAGCGGCCGGTGACCCGGATCGAGCAGAAGGTCCTCCGCCAGGCGCTCGACGAGACGGCGTTCGCGGCCGCGAGCGACGAGGCCCGGCCGATCCTGACCGGTGTGCTCGCCCGGTTCGAGGGCGACCAGCTGACGCTCGCTGCGGCCGACAACTACCGGATCGCGGTCAAGCGCGTGACGGTCCTCGATCCGGTCGAGGAGATGAGCGTCGTGATCCCGGCCCGGGCCCTGCACGAGCTGGCGCGCATCCTCACGGACACGGACGACCCGGTGTCGATCGTGCTCGCCCACTCGCGGAACCAGCTCCTGTTCCACGTCGAGGGCGTGGACCTCGTGACCCGCCTGATCGACGGCCAGTACCCCAACTACCAGTCGGTCCTGCCGGCGAGCCATGCGACCCGGGCGGTCCTCGATCGCGAGGAGCTCCTCCGGGCCGTCCGGCCGGCGGCCCTGATCGCCCATGAGTCGGCGAACATCGTGAAGCTCGGGGTGGGCCTGGACGGCGACCCGGGGATCACGGTGAGCGCGAACGCCGAGGTCGGCGACCACGTCGGCCACGTCGAGGCCGCGGTCGAGGGCGACGGCACGACGATCGCGTTCAACGCCCGCTTCCTCGCGGACGTCCTCACGAACGTCGACGCGGACCAGTTCGCCCTGGAGCTGAACGGGCCGCTGTCACCCGGCGTGTTCAAGCCGGTCGGCGACGACCGGTACGTTCACGTCGTCATGCCGCTCCGGACGACGTCCTGACGGAGACCCTGCAGATCCCCGAGACGCGGGTCCCCGACGAGGCGAACCTCGTCACCCACCTGTCGATCGCGGGCCTCCGGTCGTACGCGGCGCTCGAGATCGACTTCGCGGCCGGGCCACAGCTGGTCGCCGGACCGAACGCCGCCGGCAAGACGACCCTGCTCGAGGCGATCGTCCTGCTCGCCTGGGGCCGCTCACACCGGACCTCGACCGACGCGGAGCTCATCCGGTGGGGCATGGACCTCGCCCGCGTCGAAGGCCGCGCGGGCCGCGAGTCCATCGAGGTCGCGCTCGTCCGGCCCGGGTCGGACGGGGCCGCCCGCGGCGCCCGGAAGCGGATCCGCGTCAACGGGGTGGCACGACGGTCGACCGGCCTCGTCGGGCTGCTCCGGACCGTGGTCTTCGCCCCCGAGGAGATGCTCCTCGTCGCGGGCTCGCCGGGTCTCCGGCGCGCCGCGGTGGACCAGCTGGCAACCCAGCGGTCGGTGACCTATGCCCACGACCTCGCGACCTACACGCGGACGCTCCAGCAGCGGAACAGCCTCCTGCGGGCGATCCGCGAGGAGCAGGCCGGCCGGGACGAGCTGGGGTTCTGGGACGCGTCGTTCCTCGACTCGGGCGCGGCGATCGTCGCCGAGCGGCTGCGGCTCCTCGCCGACCTCGGGGAGCCCCTGGCCCGGGCCCACGCCGAGATCGCCCCCGACGAGGCCGACGCGGCGCGGCTGGGGGTGGGCTATGTGACGAACGCGCCGGCACTCACCGGGGAGTCGCCGCGGGACGCGCTGGCCCGCCGGCTCACGGAGACGGCCGAGAAGGAGGTCTGGAACGGCTCCACGCTCATCGGCCCGCACCGTGACGACCTCGTCTTCACCCTCGACGGGCGCGACATGGCCGGCTTCGCGTCCCGCGGCCAGCAGCGGACGGCGATCCTCGCGTTCAAGCTCGCGGAGCTCGACCTGCTGACCGCCCAGGACGGTCGCCCGCCGCTCCTGCTGCTCGACGACGTCTTCTCGGAGCTGGATCCGGAGCGACGCGCCCACCTCGTCCGGCGGATCGCGGACCTGCCCCAGTCGTTCGTCACGACGACGACACTCGACGACCTCGATCCGGCCCTCGTCACGGCGTCGACGGCCTGGGAGGTGTCCGCGGACGCGGGCGACGGGGCGACGCTGCGACCCGCGGGCGCCCGACCCGCGGGCCCGTGACCGCCCCATGACCGCCCCGTGACGAGCCGGCGCCGGCCGATGGTCCGGATCGGCGACCTTCTGCCGGACGCAGCTCGCGGTCTCGGCCTCGAGGATGAGCTGCGTCTGTCCCGGGCGATGGCGACGTTCGAGCAGCTGGTCGGCGAGCGCGTCCCGGCTGCGTCCGGGTCGTGCCGGGTCGTCCGCGTCGACGGGGCCACGATCGTGGTCGAGGCCGACGCCCCGATCGTCGCCCAGGAGCTCCGCCTCCACGTGCCCGAGCTCCTCGCGGCGCTCGCCGGCAGCCCGGCCGGAGCCGGCGTGCGGGAGATCCGGGTCGGCGTCGGTCGCGGGACCCCGCGTCCGGGCTGACGCGGGCACCGGGATGCAGGGGGTGAGCGATCCACAGGCCGCCGCTATACTGCGCGGGCCTGCCAGCCAAGCTCGGGGCGTTCGTCCCGAATTCATTCGGGGCCGCCCGGGCGATCCGCGCCTGTCCGCCGATCCCTGGCGCTCACGACAACGAGAGACCTGACTTTGGCCGTCCGTCTGCAGATGAAGCTCGGGGTGATCGCCGAGCCCGAGCGCGCGTCCGACTCTCCCGACACGGTCGTGATCGTCGAGCCGACGATCGGGGCGATCGCGCGATCCAAGGGCAACCTGTACCTGATCGTCACCTCGACCGTGTCGTCGGCGAAGGCCCAGGAGGCCACCCAGCTCGCGGCCGAGTCCATCCGGGGCGAGTACTACTACGACGAGTCGGCCGGCATCCGCGTCTGCATCGAGAAGGCGATTGCCTCGGCGAACAAGCGCCTGAACCATCAGCGCGAGCGCCTCGCGCTGCAGGGGACCGGCGAGAACGGCCCGGTCGGGATCGGGATCGCCGTCGTCCGCAACAACGAGCTGTACGTCGCGACGATCGGCCCGGCCGAGGCCTACCTGATCCGCCAGGCCCGGCTGTCGACGCTGCCGGATCCGCACCGCGAGCGCGGCCTCCCGACGGGCGACCTGGAGCCGGACGTCTGGCGCGGCGAGATCAACGTGGGCGATTCGCTCGTCCTGGTCTCGCCGAACGTGATGAGCCGGCTCGCCGCGGACGAGCTCAAGGACGCGATGGTCACGCTCCATCCGCAGCCCGCGATGGAGCATCTCCACCACCGGTTCCTCGCGGCGGACGGCGCCGGCAGCGACGCCATCATCGCGTTCGAGGCCACCGAGGTCGCCTCGACCCACCGGTCGCGGACGCTCGTGCCGGTCCGGCCTGCCGAGCCGCTCGCCGGTGCGCCGGACCGATCGCCGATCCCCCTGGCCGACAATGTGAGCGGCGGGGTGGCGGCCGTGACGGCATCGGCGGGCCGGGCCAAGGCGGCGGCCGGCGGCGTCTTCGCGGGGCTGCTCCGGCGGGTCCAGGACCTGATGCCGCGCCGTCGGGCGGCGTATCGGCGGGTGACCCCGGCGTCGAGCAAGCGCGAGACCCAGCGTAGGGCCGCGGTCGCGATCCTCGCCCTGGTCGTCGTGATCGGCGGTCTGGCGGGCTTCATCTACACGATCGGCGGGCAGGGGACCGGCGGACCACTCGCGTCGGTCACGGCGGCCGAAGCCGCCCTTCGGACCGTCCGGACGGATCTCGGCCAGGTCTTCGCGCCCGGCGTCGACCTCGTCGAGGGGGACCCCGGCAAGGCGATGCAGCTGCTGACCGACGCGTACCACGCGGTCGATGCGGCGAAGACCGCCAACGTGCCGCCGTCGACCCTCGACCCGCTCCGCGCCCAGGTCACCGGTGGGCTCGACCGTCTCTTCCACGTCGTCCCGGTCGGCAGCGCCACGGTCGTCTCGTTCGCCGGCGCCAAGGCCCCGGTCGACATCTCGTCGATGATCCTCGGTCCGGACGGGATGCCGTACATCCTCGACAAGGCGTCGGGGTCGGTCTACCGGATCGACCTCCGGACGAAGAAGCCCACCCTCGTCTTCCGCCAGAAGACCAAGGCCGCCGGGGCGACCGAGGGGGTCCCGAAGCTGCTCGCGACCGGTGGCCGCGACCTGCTCGTCGTCGACAACAAGAACGTCGTCTGGCGCTGGCGGCCCGCGGACACGAAGGGCAACGGCACGATCCGGACCGTCAAGGTCGCCGGGTCGCCCGGCTGGGGCGACGACGTGGTCGCGGTCGGGACGTTCCTGCGCGACGTGAGCGCGGGCCTCTACAACCTGTACGTCGTCGATCCGTCCGAGCAGAACATCCTCGCCTACACGCCGGCCCGCGACGGGAGCGGCTTCCCGGTCAACCCGCAGAACCGGCTGAGCGTCGCCCGCGACCTCTCGAAGGTGGACGACCTCCTGATCGACGGCGACATCTTCGTCGCCGACAACGGCGCGCTGTTCCGGTTCGTCGGCGGCAAGAGCGAGGGCTGGGAGACCCAGCCGCCGGGCTACACGGGTGACACCCGGGACGGCGACACGCTCCTGCGGACGACGCCGTACTACTCACTGATCGCGTCCGCCAGCGACAAGCGGACGGGCGTGCTCTACGCCTGGGATCGCGACAATGCGCGGGTCGTGGCCCTCGACAAGGCCAAGGGGACGTTCATCGAGCAGTACCGGCTCGCGGGCGGCAGCCCGCTCTGGGCGGACGTGCGCGGCATGTACGTGGTCCTCGGCTCCGGGCCGGAGGCGCCGACGACCCTCGTCTGGGCGACGAAGGACGGGGTCCAGACCGCCGTGCTCGAGGCGGTGCCGGACACCGCGCCCGGCGCATCGGGATCCCCGTCCCCGTCCGGCTCGGGGGTGCCGAGCTCCGCCAAGCCCTCAGCCAAGCCCTCGGCAAAACCGTCCGCCAAGGCGAGCCCACGGCGCTAGGGCGTCGGCCGCTCCACCCGACGGCGTGATCCCCCTCCGCGACGCGAACCCGACGCGTCGGGCGCCCGTGATCACGATCGGGCTCGTCGCGGCCTGCGTGGTCGCGTTCGCCTACGAGCTCGGCACCCAGTCGACCGGGGGCGACGCGGCCCTGAACGAGCTCTTCACGACGTACGGGCTCGTGCCCGCGACGGTCGTCGCGGCGGTCAAGGCGGGCGGGCCTGGATCGTTCGTCGCGATCGCGCTGCCGACGATCCTCACCAGCATGTTCCTGCACGGCGGCTGGATCCACCTGATCGGCAACATGATCTATCTGTGGATCTTCGGGAACAACATCGAGGACCGCTTCGGGCGGATCGGGTTCCTGCTGTTCTATCTCGCCGGTGGCGTCGCGGCCGCCGTCACCCAGGTCTGGATGGACCCGACCTCGACGATCCCGATCATCGGGGCGTCAGGGGCGATCGCGGCGGTCCTCGGCGCGTATCTCGTCCTGTACCCGCGGGCCCGGGTCCTGTCGCTCGTCTTCCTCGGCTTCTTCTACCAGCTGCTCGAGGTGCCGGCCGTCATCGTCCTCGGCCTGTGGTTCTTCCTCCAGCTGATCGACGGGCTCGCGTCACTCGGCGTGGAGGCTTCGAACAGCGGCGTCGCGCTGTTCGAGCACATCGGCGGGTTCCTGTTCGGCGTGGCGGTCGGGGCGACCGTGCGGGCGATCGGGGCTGCCCGGACGCCGCGCCCGACCGGGCCGCTGGACGAGTTCCGCGTGGGATAATCGGCCAATGGCCAGCGAGGAGCCGCCCGCCGGAAACGGACTCGTCGAGATGGTGGTCGAGAGCGTGCGGGTGCACATGCTGTCGAGCCGCCATGTGGTCATCCTCAAGGAGACCGACCACGATCGCTACCTCCCGATCTGGATCGGGCCGTGGGAGGCGAGCGCGATCGCGATGAAGCTCCAGGGCCTGACCGCCGACCGGCCCCTCACCCACGACCTGTTCGCGACCGCCCTCGAAAGCCTCGGGGTCCGGGTCGACAAGGTCGTGATCTCCACGCTCGCCGAGGAGACGTACCACGCCCGGCTCCACCTGGAGCGGGACGGGTCCACGTTCGAGATCGACTCACGGCCGTCCGATGCGCTGGCGCTCGCGGTCCGCACGGGCGGGCGGATCTTCGCGAGCGAGGCGGTCCTCGAGCAGGCCGCGCTCGGCGGCGACGCGACGGGCGACGAGGAGGGCGAGACGAGCTCCGAGGGGACCGCCCTCGAGTCGACGGGCGAGCAGATCGTCGACCCGCGGCTGGACGTCTTCCGCGACTTCGTGAACTCGCTCGACGTCGATCCGGAGACGGGTGAAGGCCGAACCCGCGGCAGCAGCGACGGCTAGGACAGGATCCGCTCGCCGCGGCGGAGGGCGCGCGCCCGGTTGGACCACACCCGGAGGCGCAGGTACCAGAAGTCGCGGACCGCGCGGAACACCACCGACGGCTTCGCGCCGGTCGGTGAGCCGGCCGTCCGCGGGTAGTGCGGCACGCCCACCTCGGCCACGGTCCGTCCGGCCGCCTGGAGCTTGATCAAGAGCTCCGCGGAGAAGAAGGCGCCGCCGGATTCCACGCCGATCCCCTCGAGGGACGAGCGTCGGAACAGCTTGCAGGCGCAGTCGACGTCGCGGACCTTCAGCCCGAAGAAGACGCGGTTCGCGAGCCGGTAGAGACGCGCGTAGACGGTCCGCACCAGCGGGTCGGCCCGCTTGATCCGGAACCCGACCACCACGTCGGGGGCGTCGGCGGCGGCCATCCGCTCGATGAGCCGCCCGATGTCCACGACCTGGAACTGGCGATCGCCGTCGGTGAACGCGACGTGCTCGAACTGCGAGGCGCGGAACCCCGACCGGAGTGCGGCGCCGTAGCCGCGGTTCGTCGGGTGGTGGACCGCCCGGACGACCCCGGGGTTCGCGGCGACGAGGTCGTCGGCGATCCGGCCCGTGGCGTCCTTCGAGCCGTCGTTGACGATGACGATCTCGAACGTCTTGGCGAGGGCCGGGAGGGTCTCGAGGGCCTCGGCGACGAGCCCGGCGAGGTTCGCCTCCTCGTTGTGGGCCGGAAAGAAGTACGACAGCCGCGCGACCCGGGCGAGACCCGTGACCGCGGCCGGCTGTGCGGCGGGCACGGCGACCGCGGTCACAGGATCGCCGCGCAGGTTGGCGGAGGCGGTGCCGACCCGGGCTGGGCCTCGCCGCCCTCGATCGGCAGCACGCGCAGGACGTTGCCGGCCATCGGCGCGCCGATCGGCTCGAGCCGGAACCGTCCGTCGAGCGACGGCAGCTCCCAGTCGCCGTTCCGGATCAGGTAGACGGGCCGGGTCGGCAGGTACAGGTCGATCACGTGGTCGAGCTCTCCGAGGTTGCAGTCGAGGCGCGTCCGATCGTCGATGATCGAGATGTCAGGACGCTGACGGTCCACGATCGTCGCATACCAGAGTGGCGTCGAGTAGGACCACCACGAGACGACGACCGCGTTCGGCTCCAGGACCGAGAGCACCTCGGCCGTCCATTCCTGGGCGGCTCGATCCCCCGTCCGGTCGACGGCGCGGGCTCGCGCGGGCACGGCGAGGGCGGTCGGGACGAGCAGCAGGATCGCGAGCGACCCGCAGACGACGGCCCGGAGGGCGACCGAGCCGTGCCGGGCTCCGCCGTCCGTCGAGACCCGTCCCGTGATCCAGTCGGCGATCCCGCCGCCGAGGATCGCGAGCCACGTCCAGCAGATGAGGGCCGGACCGATGTAGTACCGGTCGATCGCGCCGTCCGGGTAGACCGAGTTGAAGAAGCAGGTGATGACGAGCGTCGTCCCGGTGAGGAGCGCATACCGCGGCTGCCGGATCGCCGTGACGATGAACGCGGCGACGACGATCGGGGCGAGGATCCCGAGCTGGCCGGCGGCCATCGCGTTCAGATCCGAGATGCGCTCCGGGATGTTGCCGAACGGATCGGTCAGCCAGCTGTGGAACTGGGCCCCGAGGCTCACGTACCAGAACCCGGTCCACGTGCTCGTGTCGGTGTAGACGAACGGCGCCTCGAACCAGCCGGCCCGGAGGATCATCTCGAACCGGACGAGGACGGTCGGGATCGCGAACGCGAGGACGCACGCCGCCACGAACCGCCTCCGGCGGAAGGTGTCCGCCTCGACGGCGAGGACGTAGAGCAGGATCGGCGGCCCGAGCAGGAGCGTCAGCGAGTGGTTGCCAACCGCCAGGCCCACGACGATCGCGGCCGCGATCAGTAGGCGGTCCGCTGACCGGGGGTTCGCCGCCGGGAGCACGTCCGGGTCGACCGGATTGCCGTGGAGCGCCTGCTCCCAGCGGACGAGCAGCCACAGGATGATCGCAAGGAGCGCGAAGTGGAGGGCGTGGGGATCCGCGTGCGTCCCGATGGCCCAGACGATCGGGGTGAGGGCGATCCCGACGCCGACCGCGATGCCGAGCGCGAGTGAGCCGGTGAGCCGCCGGGCGAGGTCGGTCGAGAACGCCGCCCCGACGCCGACGAGGATGGCCGACAGGACGTTCATCCGGAGGGCGGCCTCGCCGAGGGGCTGGAGCAGGACCCCGGCCAGCCAGCCGACGAGCACATAGGTCGGGAACCCGGTCGGGTGGGCCGTGCCCATCACCGGCAGGGCCGTCTGGAACTCCGCCGTGTCCCAGAAGCCGAGCCCCGGCATCAGCCGCCAGAGCGACGCCGCGAGGGCGAACACTCCCACCGCGATTGCGCCGAGCCACGCGAGGGGCAGCCGCAGGTCGCGCTCCGCCGGCCGCGCGACCGCCGTGGACGGCGTTCGTACCGGCGTCTGGAGCGTGGATGCCGGCATCTCGCCCGGCTCCCCGGCGATGCCGCTCACCAGCCCAGGGCGTCGCCCCACACGACGCCCCAGAAGTTGACGACGACGGAGACGACGACGAGCGCAACGGACGCGACGACGGCGAGCCCGGCGACGGTCGGCCAGCCACGCGGCGAGGACACCCGGGCGGCCACCCGCTCCAGCCCGATCGCGACGAGGAGCAGCGCCCAGGGCACGAAGTCGTTGCTGAACCGATAGCCGAACTGGACCCAGCCCTGGCTGAAGTGCATCAGGTTGACGACGGTGACGATCAGCACGGCGATCGCCGCGCCGGTCACGAGACGGCTGTGGCCGTACCCCCAGCGCAGCGCCGGGAGGATGAGCAGGTAGGCGGGGCTGGTCAGGAGCACGCTCATACCGGTGTCCTGGGGAAGGACGAGCGGGCAGTCGAAGTTGAACCAGCCCCGGACCGAATCCGGGCTCGTGCACAGCGGCCCGCCCGTGCCGAGCGCGGCCGGGACGACGTCCGGCAGGACGACCGGGGTGTTGAGGAACATGATCTGGAAATTCTGCGGCAGATAGCGGATGTCCTCGATCGCCCAGTCCAGGTGGTAGTTCAGCGGCGTGTAGAAGCCGGCCTCGAGCTCGTAGAGGTGCTGGTAGCCCGGATGCAGGATGCTGCCGGCCGTGACGAGGTTGTAGACGGCGAGCGCGGCCAACGGGATCCCCGCCCCGAGCGCGGCGGACCAGCCGCGGCGCCGCCACGACCCGCCCCACCCGACGAAGACGAAGAACGGCGCGGCGAACACGACCGTCAGGCGTGACGTGCATGCGAGCCCGAACAGGAGCCCGGCCAGGAACTGGCGTCGGTCCGGAAGGAGGGCACCGAGCCACGCCCGGGACCGGGCCGCCACGGCCTGCCCATCGTGGAGCGCATCGACGTCGTCCTCGCGGAACGCCGCGGACGGATCGCCCCGGATCGCGACCCCGATCGCCAGCAGGGCCAGCCCGACGGCCAGGACGTGCGCCTGGTACCAGGTCGTCCCGAGCTGGGCGGTGTACCAGAACACGGTCCCGAACGCGAAGAACACGGTCGCCGCGAACCGGACCCAGGTCCGGATCGGCAGCATCCCCAGGACCCACCAGGCGATCCCCACGTCGACCGCCCCGAGGATCGCGAAGACCAGCTGGCCGTCGGTCGTGACGCCCCACAGGGCGACGAACGGCAGCAGGACGACGGCCGGGAGCGGTGGAAAGGGAACCAGCGCCCGCTGAATCCCGTCGGTCGTGGGGACCGGCAGGACATCCTGGAAGAAGCCGTTGCCCGGCGAGCTCGCCGTGGCCTCGACCGGGTACCGAATGGCAGCCTGACCCTCCAGAAAGGCCATGGCCTGCCACGTGAAGTGGTTGTAGAAACGATCCGGATGACTGACCGTGTAGATGACGAGGGCGATCGCCACCAGACAGGCGCCCACGACGACCGTGACGAACGTCGACGACGGGTAGAGGGCGGAGCTGGAGAGCGGCGACCGACCCTGTGCTACCCTGCGATCCACCTCAACGCTCGTTCGGGGAGAACCCTCCCGTGACGTCCGGCCGCGCTCCGGGCGGACCGAGCCGGGGCGCGGACGCGCCGACGCGGACCAGCGGAACGCGGGATGGCATCGGCGCGATCGTCGCGCTCCTCGCGCTCGGCTTCGTCGTCCGTTTCATCATCGCACAGCTCAATCCGGGGTCGGGTTTCCGGGTCGACCAGTCGTCGTTCCTCTTCTGGGCGAACGACCTCGCGACCGAGGGTCTCCGCGGCTTCTACGAGCGGCCGTTCTTCCACGATTACACGCCCGGCTATCTCTATGTCCTGTACGTGGTCGGGATCGTCAGCAAGGCGCTCGGCACCGGCATCGACGTGATCAAGATCCCGCCGATCCTCGCCGACCTGGCGATCGGCTGGCTCGTCTGGTCGATGGCGCGCGAGATCGGTGTCGGCAAACGCGCCGCCCTCCTGGGCGCGGCACTCGCCATCTTCAACCCGGTGAGCTGGTTCGACTCGGTCCTGTGGGGCCAGGTCGACTCGTTCGGCGTCGTCTTCCTCCTGCTCGGTCTGCGCGCGCTGTGGCGCGACCGACCGGAGCGGGCGGCGATCTACACGGTCATCGCCGCACTGATCAAGCCGCAGCTGGCGATCCTCGTGCCGATCGTGGCCGTCGTCACGATCCGGCGGGCGTTGTGGCCGCCGCAGCCCGATCGACGAGGGCGCACCGGCCACCGATGCACCGCTCGGCTCCGCGGGCGGGTTCCTGGGCCGCTACCGCGCCTGGGAGCGGCGGACGGACCATCCGATCCGCATCCTCACGACCGGCTTCGTCGGGTTCCTGACGGCCGTGGTCCTGTGCTTCCCGTTCGGGCTGTCCGTCATCGAGCCCGGCACCAACGGTCAGGTCCTCCACTCGGGCCTGGTCGAGCAGATCTTCAAGACCGCCGGGGGCTATCCGTACGCGAGCGTCAACGCGTACAACCCGTGGGCGCTGGCGACTGCCGGCGGCAACGGGATCGCCGCGAACGGCGCCTGGGCCTGCGACACGTTCATCCCGAACCCGCCCGCCGGCGACATCCAGTGCACGGACGCGGTGACGATCGCCGGGATCCCGGCCGTCTACGTCGGGGCGGCCCTGCTCGTGATCGCCTTCGTGGTCGTCGGCCTCGCGGTCGCCCGGCGCCCGACGCCGCTGACCCTCCTGATCGGGCTGACGGTCCTCGCGGTCGCCTTCTTCGTCCTGCCCACCCGCGTCCACGAGCGCTACCTGTTCCCGTTCATCGCCCTCGGCGCGATCCTCGCGGGGTTCTCGCTCCGCTGGCGGATCGCCTACATCGCGTTGTCCCTGACGACGTTCCTGAACATGTACGTCGTCCTGACCACGCTCTACCCGGACAGCCCGGGGATCCGGGACTGGCTCGGGATCGGCGAGACGATCCGGAGCACGAACGGCGTGACGGCCATCGCCCTGACGACGCTCGTCGCCGCGCTCTGGATCTTCACGGAGCTGCGGCCGTCGGCGATCCGTCGCCTCGCCGAAGAGATCGAGGACGACGCCGACCTCGACGAGGACCGGCTCCGCGAACTCGAGCCCGAGCCGAGCCGGCCCGTCGGCGCGATCCCGGCCGGCTCCGCCGGACTGGCCGACGCCTCGGTCCCGATGGCGATGGCGCCGCGCGGCCCCGTGCCGTCGCCGGCTGGCGGCGGGTCGGCCGCCGCGCTCCTGACCGCCGACGCGATGGCGATCGACGCCGTCCCCGTGCCGTCGTGGAGTGCGCCGCCGTCGCTCGTCGAGCTCGGCCCGATCGGCTGGTTCCGGGCCCGCCTCGCGGATCGCCCGGTTCGAGCGGACCGATCGCGCGAGCTCGACCGGGAATCGGGCGGCCGCCTCGACCGCCTCGACCTGTGGATCCTCGTCGTCCTTGTCGTGTCGATCCTCGGCATCCGGATGTTCCGCCTGGGCGAGCCCTACCAGATGCACTTCGACGAGGTCTACCACGCCCGGACCGCCGCGGAGTTCCTCGAGGACTGGCGGTACGGGATCAGCCACTCCATCTACGAGTGGACCCACCCGCACCTCGCCAAGTACGCGATGGCCGGCGGCCTCGTCGCGTGGGGCAACAACCGGGTCACCGCGACCGCGGAGCTCGGCGTGCCCGTCCTCGACGCGGCGATCGAGCCGCAGGTCGAGGACCCCGTGCTCGCCGCACAGCGGAGCGGCAACCGGGTCGACGTCGCAACGGGCTCGGAGGTCCGGTCGTACGACCTCGTGACCCGCGCGCTCGTGGCGACGATCCCCATCGACGGCGCTCAGGCGCTCGCGGTCGACGACACGGCCTCTCTCCTCTACGTCGGCGCGGCGGACGGCTCGATCTCGACGATCGACCTGACCGCCCTGGACGCGGCGCACTCGGGTGCGAGCGGCGCGGCGGTACCCCAGCCGGAGGCCTTCGGCCAGGTGGACGGGGCGATCCAGCGACTGTTCGTGGCGCCCGACGGCGGCGGGCTTCTCGTCGAGACCAGCGACGACCGGCTCATCACGCTCGATCCGGACACGGCCGGCATCCGCGGGACCGTCCAGCTCGACACGGCGGGCGACATGGCGCCCGGCGGCTCGGCACCGGTCCTGTCCGGCGGTCCGGACGCCGTTCCCGACGCGAAGGCCGCGTCGAAGGCCATCGTGGCGATCCTGGGCGGCGACGCGGCGACCTACGAGGGGCGCCTCCGGAGCGGTGCCGAGACCACGGTCATCGCCCGGATCAACGACAGTGACCAGCGGGCGAAGGTCCAGAAGGCGATCGACGACGGACAGCTGGCAGGCCTGTCGATCGACTCGGCGGCGCTCGTCGCTGTCGCCGACGCGAAGGGCGTCGAGCTGATCGATCCCGCGACCGGCGAGCTCGTGAAGACGGTCGACGTCGGCGGCCCGGCCCATGGCCTGGCCCAGGCGACGGCGGACACCCCCACCCTGTACGTCGCGACGGATCCCGATCCGGCCTCGGACGTGCTGGGCCGGATGGCCCTCGTGGCGACCGGCGGCGACGGCGCGAAGAACGGGCCGGTTTTCCTGAGGTCGATGCCGATGCCGGGACCCGTGAGCCGGGTCCTCTACGACGACTCGACCGAGATGATCCACGTCCTCGGCCGAACGCCGGACGGGGCCGATTCCACGATCTATGTCATTCAGACACGCGCCGACGATCCGTCCGTGTTCGCCGACGCCCGGCTGCCGTTCGACCCGTCCGCGTGGGTGATGGATTCGAACCGCGACGCACCGACCGACGACCGCCAACAGATCCTGACGTTCTCGCCGACCGGGTCGGTCGCGAGCGTCGACGTCGGCCACAACGAGTTCGCCTGGCGTCTGCCGGGCGTCCTCGCGGGCGCGGCGATGGCGGGGTTCCTGTACCTGCTCGCCCGGATCCTGTTCCGACGGCGATCGGTCGGCGTCCTCGTCGCGATCATCAGCGTCGTCGACGGGATGTTCTTCGTCCAGTCGCGGATCGGGATGAACGATGCGTACGTCGGGCTCGCGATCGTTGCCGCCTACACGGTGTTCGCGGCACTCTGGATGGGGTCGTGGCGGTTCCGCGGCGCGTTCTGGCTCGCGATGCCGGCGATCGGGGCGATCCTGGGTCTCGGCCTCGCCTCGAAGTGGGTCGCCCTGTACGCGCTCGGCGGGATCGCGCTGTTGATCATGGCCCGGAGCGCCCTCGGCCGGCTCATGACGATCCTTTCGATGATCGGGCTGACCGCGGTCCTCGGCTATCTCGCGATCAACGTCCCGGTGGGCACTGGGTTCGGCAACCTGCCCTTCGTCGCCCTGATGGTCGGGCTGACCGTCATCGCCGTCGTCGCGACCGTGGCCCACCCGATCGCCTGGTCGCTCGACGAGACCCGCTTCGCCGTCGGCGCCCCGATGGTGCTCGGCGGGATCGCCATCCTCGCCCTCGTCGCGACGGGACGCGCGACGCCCGCCACAGGTGCGGCGGCGACCGGGCTCTCCGCGTTCGTGACCACGCCGATGGCCGCGGCCGTCGGGCTCTTCCTGCTCGGACCCGTTGCGTGGGTGGCCTTCGCGATCGCCGGTCGCTTCGGGTTCGGACCGCTCGCGCCCGCCCCGGCGCCGGACGAGCCGGCCGCGTTGCTCCCGCCGCCCTCGCCGCCCCCGTCGGCGGCGTGGCTCCGGCCCGGCGCCCAGTACGGGCTGCCGGTCGTCTGGATGGTGCTGAGCCTGCTGGTGCTGCCGGTCGCGATCTACATCGCGTCGTACCTGCCGTGGGCCTTCGTCGAGAACCACCAGCTGTTTCCCGGGTGGCCGCCGGGCCATACGGGCCAGACGCTGCTCGACCTGACCGGCGCGATGTACGCCTACCACAACGGCCTGACTGCCCCGCACGCGGCGTCGTCGCCATGGTGGGCCTGGCTGTTCGACCTGAAGCCGGTCTGGTTCTACCAGGAGGGCCTCGCGGGCAACACGACGTCGGCGATCTACGACGCCGGCAACCTCGTGGTCTGGTGGCTCGGGCTGCCGGCGCTGGCGTTCGCCGCGTGGCAGGCGTTCAGCCGGCGCAGCCTCGCGTTGGCCCTGATCACGATCGGCTTCGCGTGCCAGTGGGTCTCGTGGTCCCGGATCGACCGCGCGTCGTTCCAGTACCACTACTACACGAGCCTGCCGTTCCTGTTCCTCGCGCTCGCCTACTTCCTCGCCGAACTGTGGCACGGCGCCTCGCGCCGGACGTGGCTGCTCGCGCGGCTGACGGCCGCGGTGGGGGTCCTCGGGCCGGCGCTGATGTGGACCTTCGACCGGCCGATCTGTGCCTTCGTCGGCGTGACGAAGGCCAACCCCGGATCCCAGGCCTGCCCGCCGATCATCCCGCAGTTCCTGCTCACGTCACAGACGCTCGCGATGGCGATCGTCGTCGGCGTCGCGGTCCTCGTGTTCCTGCGTCTGCTCGGGCGGATGTCCGGGCGCGACCCGCTCGACAGCCCGGACGGCAACCCCGACGGCGCCGCCCTCGTGCCGCTCCTGCTGACCGCTGCCGGCGCGTTCCTGCTCACGATCGCCGTCCGGATGTTCATCCCGGACACGCCCCTGATCACGATCGACAAGATCCCCGTCGAACCCGTCGCGATCCTCCTCGGGGCGCTCATCGCGGTCCCGATCGCCGCGGTCATCGCGACCGCCCGCGATGCCCGCCGGTTCGTCGTGGGCGCCGTCGTCGCGATGATCGCGTGGTTCGTCGTCGAGTACCCGAACATCAGCGCCCTGCCGCTGCCGACCGCGATCGCGAACGTGTACCAGGGCGTCCTGCCGAGCTACCTGTACGCGTTCCAGTTCCCGGTCAACAACGTCGCGGCCAGCGTCCAGATCCACCTCCTCGGGGCGGTCCCGCTGATGCTCGGGGCGGCGATGGTCTTCCTGTGCCTCGTCGTGGCCTACTCGACCTGGGTCTGGCGGCTGGCGCTGGCCGAACGGAGCGCCGCCGAGCGCGACCGGTTCGAGCTCGGCGGGGCGGGCGGGGCGACCGGTGGCGCGGGCGGTGGGTCGCGGTCGCCCTGATCCTCGGTTCGGCCGGCGCCGGGGCGCGATCCGCGGTCAGTCGAGCGGTGCGGCCGGCTCGGGCGACGTGACGGCGGCCGCAACCGGGTCCGCGGTCGGGTTCTGGGCCGCCTCGGGCGTCGAGGCGCCGTTCCCGGCCACGGCATCCGCGGGTGTCGGTGCGATCTCGCGGAGGGCCGCTCGTGGCGACGGCGGGATCGGTGCGTGGAAGCCCGGCGGCAGCTCGCCGCGAGCGGCAAGCCGGCGGATCACCACGCCGTAGAAGTCGTCCACCTTGGCGGTGACCCGCGGCCAGCTGAACTCCTCTGCGCGGATGCGGCCGGCGGTGCCCATGGCCCGCCGCTCCTCGTCGTCGTCGAGAAGCCGCGCGATCGCCTCGGCGAGGGCCTTGGGCTCCCGGGGTGGCACCAGGAGGGCCTCGCGGCCGCGCCGGACGACGCCCTTGTAGCCGTGGATGTCCGAGGCGACGATCGCGGTCCCGGCGGCCATGGCCTCGAGCAGGACGATCCCGAACGACTCGCCGCCCGTCGCCGGTGACACGTACACATCCGCGGTCCGGAACAGCTGGGCCTTCTCCTCGTCGGTCACCCGGCCGAGGAACTCCACGTCCCGGAGCCGGCGCGTCGCGACGTAGCGACGGGCCTCACGCGCGAGGGGCCCGCTCCCGACGACGAGGAGGCGACACTCGGCGCCCGCCTTCCGGAGGACCCGGAACGCCTTGAGCACATCGAGCAGCCCCTTCCGCGGCTCGAACCGCCCCACGAAGAGGATGTTGGGCCGGCCGTCCTGCCAGCGGGCGATCGGCACCGCCATCTCGAAGCGACGGATGTCGACGCCGTTCGGGATCACCTTGTAGTCGCCCGGGAAGTAGCGCTCGATGAAGTGCTTCGCGGCGCCGCTGACCGCGATCCGCCCGTGCAGCCGGCCGGCGTACCCGCGCATCACCCGGCGCCCGAACTCGTAGGAGGGCGAGAACCCGCCGTAGGCATGGAAGGTGGCGACGTTCACGCTGGTCGAGAGGCGGAGGATGATCGGGGAGAGGAACGGGACGAAGGGCTCGTGGAAGTGGAGCAGGTCGAACTGCTCGCGCTCGAGCATGTCCCGGACCTGGGAGACGAAGCGGGGCGACAGGGTGACGGTCCCGACGGAGCCGTTGACAGGCATCGAGAAGCCCTTGCCGATCCGGATGATGTCGCCCTCGGAGGCCCGCTGGAGGCCGTGGGACGAGCTCAGGATCCGGACGTCGTGGCCGCGCAGCCGGAGGTTCTGGTACAGGTACTGGACATGCTGGGTCACACCGCCGGGGAGCGGGTAGACGTACGGCGTGACGAGCCCGATCTTCATTGCTCGCGATTCTCCGTCCCGGCGGCGGTCTCCGTGCGCTCGCGCCGCCACGCTTCGTCGAACCGCGGCGGCCGGTGGCGGCCACCTGGATAGCCGAGGTCCCGGCCCGTGCCGTCTCGACGGACCGTCGCCCGGATCGACGCCCGCGCATCCGCGCTGTACTTCCGGAGCTGCTCGCTGAAGGTTGCGAGCTGCCGCCCCGTGCCATGGAACGAGCCGTGCTGGTGCGTGGCACCGGCTCCGATCGCCGCCCGGAGGTCATCGGCCGTACGGCCGGGGAATGTCGACCAGCCTGTCCCGATCGCGACGGCCTGGTGGGCGTCGCTGTTGCCGACCGTCGGGAGACCGTGTTCCTCGGCGAACCGGACGACGCGACCGTGCCACGGTCGGCCGAGCATCGTCGGGTTGAACGCCTCGATCGCGTCAGGCCGGACACGCGGATCGGGGTCGCGGATCAGGCGGCGGAGAACCCAGCCCTGGGCACACAGCGGGTACGGCACGAGTGGATGGGCGGGGATGGCCAGGCCGCCTTGCTCGTGGATCTCTCCGATCGTCGTCCGAAGGCCGCGCATCGGTCGGACGCGCTCCTCGATGAACAGCGCGAGCAGGTGTCCGCCGAGGGTCGAGACCTCCTCTCCGACGATCACCTCGGCCCGGTGGCCGAGGTCTCGAGCCATCGTTCGGGCCGCGATCGCCGCGTCGATCCGCTCGTGGTCGGTGATCGCGATGACGTCAAGGTCGGTCGAGTGCTCGACGAACTGGAGGATCGCACGGATCGGGTCGATTCCGTCCGAGGCGCGAGTGTGGATGTGGAGGTCGGCCCGGCCCAGACGCTCGGTCACGGCGTCCCTCCGGCGGCACCCTCGGCGGTCGCGAGGTCCGGCCAGATCGGGAAGAACGCCCCGGACCACTGCTCCGGCGCGTCGGCGATCAGGTCCTCGAAGGCCGCCGCGAGCGACGCCAGGGTCGCGGTGATCCGCTCGCGTCGACTGCCAGTGGCCGGGGCCTGGACCGCGATCAGGCGTCCGGCATAGCGGCCGACGCCGAGCCGCCGGATGCCGACGGCCGCGATCGTCGCACCCGACTCGGCGGCCAGCAGCGCCGGGCCGATCGGGAACGGCGCCGGAGCCCCGAAGAACGGCACGTCGATGCCGCCGCCCGCGATGTCCCGGTCGGCGACGATCCCGACGTAGCCATCCGCGGCGAGCGCCGCCTGGAGCTCCCGCCGGGCCTCCCGCAGGCTGACGATCCGGACGCCGAGTGATCCTCGCGTCTCCTCGAACCAGGCCTGCAGGGGCGGATCCTCGACGGTCTCCATCGGGGCAACGAAAGTCCGTCCGGAGCGCTGGGCCAGGTAGAGCGCCGGCAGCTCGATCGGGCCGAAGTGGGCCGCGACGAAGACCACCGGCCCGCCGTCGAAGACGGCGGCGACGGCCTCGGGGGTCTCGATGGCGACGAGGGACTCGAAGATGCCCGGGGGCAGGCTCGGGACCCGCAGGATCTCGAGGTAGTAGCGGGCGTCGTGACGGAACGCGAGCCGGACGAGCCGCTCCAGCTCCGCGGGATCGTGAGCGGCGGCCCGGGCACGATCCGGCCCGCGACCCCGCCGATCCAGCTCCGCAGCGATCCGGCCGAAGTTCCGTCGTGCCTGGGCGGCGCGGGCGGGAGCGAGCCGGTACCAGAGACCGCCCGCGACGTCGGCCAGGGCGACCCCGACCCGCTCGGGGAGGTGGCAGGCGATCCACGAGGCCCCACGGAGCACGACGACGCGTGCGCGCTGGATGGGAGTGCCGCGCCGGCGCGGCTCGACCGCGTCCCCGGCGCTCGTCACGAGGCCGCGAGCTCGGGGCCGGATCGGCTCGCCAGCTCGGACCGTGCCGGCGGGTCGGCCGTGTCGTCGGGTTCGCTCGGATGGCCCGGATCGGTCGGCGGATCCCCGCCGAGCATCGCCGTCGCGCGGGCCTCCAGCTCGGCCGCCTCCTCGGCCGTCGCCGGCCAGATCGGCTTGAAGCTGTACCACTGCTCGGGCGCCGCGCCGATCGTCGCCTCGAGGGCGTCGGCGATCTCCTGCGTCGCGCGGGCGATGTCGGCGTCGGACGAGGACGGGACCGTGATCAGGGGCGAGAACCGGATGTGGAACATCCCGTCGGCCTCGCGCCGGATCGCGACCGGCAGGATCACGGACCTGGTCTTCGCGGCCAGCGTCGCGGGTCCGGCAGGAAGCGTCGTCCAGGCCCCGAACAGCCGGACCGGGATCCCGTCGGATCGGTAGCCCCAGTCGATCAGCAGCGCGAGCATCTCGCGCCGTTTGAGGATCGAGTAGATCTCGCGCAGGTTCCGCCACGGAACGACGTGGATGCCCCACGCCTCGCGCAGCCGGCGGAACCGCTCGAACATTTCCGGGAACGTCGAATCGTCGGCGACGACGCTGATCGGCCAGCCGCGGTTCGCGACGCCGGCGGCCACGGCCTCGTTGTTGCCGACATGGCCGAGGGCGAAGATCAGGCCGCCCTCGGACGACTGCCGGAAGTCGTTGATCCGCTCGAGGTCCGTCTGGACGACCCGCCGGATCGCCTCGTCCGGCGAGAGCGACTCCAGGCGCATGACCTCGACGAGGTAGCGCGCGTACTCCCGGTACGCCGCCAGCGCGAGCCGCCGCACGCGCCGGTCGTCCGGCGGCAGACCCGCCACGCGACCGAAGTTCGCGTTCGACCAGGCGCGCTTCGTCGGCCACAGCAGGTAGCCGGCCTGGCTCGCCGTCCCGATCACCCACCGCGCGAGGCTCTCCGGGACGTGCGCCACCATCCACACGGCGACCGTGTAGGCCGCGACGACCACCTTCTCGAGCGGCCGCCGCGTCAGGAGTTCCTTCATCCGGCGCAGGCGGAGCCGGAGCCCCGTGACGCCGTTCCCGGTCGCGTCCTTCGCGCCCTGATCGCGCCGCCGATGCGGCGCCTCGAGCGTCATCGGGCCGCGGCCGCGGCCTTCTTCGTTGCCGCGACGGGAGCCGCCGATGCGAGCTTCCGGAGCTGGGCCTTCGTCAGGTTCTCGGTCCCGACGAGCGTCTCGTTGTCCTCGCCGCGGATGAACGCCTCGACCCGCTGGTGCGCGATGTCGTCGTGGATCTGGATCGGCGGGCTCTTCATGAAGTAGCTCGACGGGGCGACGAGCGTGCCCTTCAGCCCACGATCGAGGCCGAGCCGGAGGCAGCGGATCGCGTCGGTGATGACGCCGGCGCTGTTCGGGCTGTCCCAGACCTCGAGCTTGAGCTCGGCGTTCAGCGGCACGTCACCGTAGGTCGTGCCCTCCATCCGGATGTAGCACCACTTGCGATCCTGGAGCCACGGCACGTGATCGCTCGGGCCGACGTGGACGTTGTCCGGGTCCATGTCGTAGTCGAGCATCGAGGTCACGGCGTTCGTCTTCGAGATCTTCTTGGACTCGAGCCGCTCGCGCTCGAGCATGTTCAGGAAGTCCGTGTTGCCGCCGAAGTTCAGCTGGTAGGTCCGGTCGAGGCGGACGCCGCGGTCCATGAACAGCCGGGTCAGGACGCGGTGGCTGATCGTGGCGCCGACCTGGCTCTTGATGTCGTCGCCGATGACCGGGAGGCCCTCCTCGGCGAACCGGCGCTGCCAGTACGGCTCACGCCCGATGAACACCGGGATCGCGTTGATGAATCCGACGCCGGCGCGGAGCGCCTGCTCGACGTACCACTTCGTCGCCTCCTCGGAGCCGACCGGCAGGTACGACACGACGACGTCGACCTGGCGCTCCTTGAGGATCCCGACGACGTCCGCCGTCGGCCCGGGCGCCTTCTCGATGATCTGGCTCAAATACTTGCCGAGGCCGTCGTGGGTCATCCCGCGCTCGACGGGGACGTCGAGCTTGGGGACCTGCTGGAAGACGAACGTGTTGTTCGGCTTCTGGTAGATCGCCTCGCCGAGGTCCTTGCCGACCTTGTTCTTGTCGATGTCGAAGGCGGCGACGAACTCGATGTCCCGGATGTGGTAGCCGCCGAGATTGACGTGCATGAGCCCGGGGACGAACTCGTCGTCCTTGGCGTTCTCGTAGTAGTACCGGCCCTGGACGAGGCTGCTCGCGCAGTTGCCCACGCCGACGATCGCGACGCGGATCTTCTTGCCCGGCTTGTGGCCGTTCGCGCTCGCGCCGTTGCTCCCGTTCGTGCTCACTCGTGCTCCTTGCTCGATGACTGGCCGATGACATGCAGGATGCGCTGGATGGTGGTGATCGTCGCGAGGACCGTGATCAGGCCGAGGCAGACGGCGAGGGCCGCGCGGCCGCCCGCCCAGGTCCCGTCGACCGATGTGCCCCCGAGGATCGCGGTGAGGATGAGCCCGACCGTCAGGATGACGATCCGGACCTCGCGCGGCGCGAATCCGACGTTGGCCATGCCCTTGCCGGGCGTGAACCCCTCGCTCTCGGATTTCGCCCGAGCGTAGCTGACCATGAACGCCGCGCTCATCGCGGCGGCCGCGAGCACCGCTCCGACGCCGAAGCCGGCGAGGACGCAGCCCCACGCGATCCCGATGTACACGACGCCCTCGCCCCACCGGTCGAAGACCGAATCCATGAACGCGCCGAGCGCCGACGTCTTCCCGGTTGCCCGGGCGAGCGCGCCGTCGAACAGGTCGAACACGCCGCCGAAGACGACGAGGAGGCCGGCCAGCAGCCAGATCTGGGCGGCCGCAGCGAGGGCGGCGAGGATCGCGATCGCGAATCCGATCAGCGTCAGTGCATTCGGGGTGAGGCCGACTTTGCCGAAGGCGAGGGCGATCGGGACGACCATGCCCCGGACCCGGGCCCGCGTCTCCGGGCTGATCATCGAGCCACTCACGAGGCGGCCCGCTCCGGGCCGGCGCCGGCGATCCCGAGGACGGCGGCCTGCCGGCCCTCGAACTCGGCGAACGCCTCGGGCAGGAGACGACAGAACGTCTCGCGGCCGATCCTGCGGGTCGCGACCAGGCCGGCGGCGCGCAGCCGCCCGATGTGCCACGACACGAGCGGCTGCGACAGCCCGACCGAGGCGACGAGCTCCGCGACCGTCGACTCGGCCTGGGCGAGGACCCGGACGATCCGCAGGCGGTTCACATCGGCCAGGGTCTTGTGCACGAGGCGCAGCTCACGCAGCTCGTCCGGCTGGAGGACGGCGTTGGCGATCGTGCTGCGGACGTGGGCGCGGGAGGGACTCAGGGTCGGGGACCTCGTCTGGTGGCCGTCGCATCAACGGTGGTTTATATCAACGGTGGTTGATCCTAACGACGCCCCGCGTGCGGTGTCAAGCCTCGAAGCGCGTGCGGGAGGGCGGTGACAGGCCACGACTGCGCCATCGCCGGAGGCCGACGGGACCCGGAAACCCCTGTACCCTCCGGCGGTGAGCCGGTTCAACGCGTGGAGCCTCCTGGCGGTCTTCGGGATCGGCGTGTTCCTCGCCGGTCTGGAGCTCCTGATCACGGCCACCGCGCTGCCGTCGATCCTGCTCGACCTGGCGACGACCGACCAGATCGGCAAGCCGGCCTTCTCCGAGCTCCGCCACGCGTCGTGGATCGTGACCGGCTACCTGCTCGCGTACGTCGTCGCGATGCCGCTCGCCGGACGGCTCGCCGACGTGTGGGGGGCGCGACGGCTGTTCCTCTCGGCGCTGATCGTGTTCACCCTCGGGTCGCTCGCGGCGGGCCGGGCCCAGACGATCGACGAGCTGATCGCCGGCCGGGTGATCCAGGGGATCGGTGGCGGCATCCTCGTCCCGGTCGGGACGGCTGCGGCGTCGCACCTGTTCGACGGCGACGACCGGCCCCGGGCGCTCGGGATCATCGGGGCGCTGACGTTCCTCGGGATGGCGGTCGGTCCGTTCCTCGGCGCGGCGATCCTCGGCGGGCTCGACGTGACGGGCGGGCTCTTCCGGCTCGGGATCGCCCCGGGCACGGCTCTCCACGAGGCGCTGGCGCCGTCGTGGCGCTGGGTCTTCTACGTCAATGTCCCGATCGGCCTGATCGCCTTGCTCATCGCCTGGGCAGCCTCGAGCGGCTGGGAGACGCCGCGTCGCCACGTCGGCGTGGATGTCGTTGGGGCGGTGATCTGGAGCGTGGCCCTCGCGGCGGGGCTCGGCGCGGTGACGCTGATCGGCGTGTCCGATCTCGGTGGCCCGAACCCGGTGCTCGTCGGGGTCGTCCTGACCGCCATCGCGGTCATCGGGGTCGGCGCGACGATCGTCCGGGGCTTCCGCCGGCCGGACCCGTTCCTCGATCCGCGACTGTTCCGGAGCGTGACGTTCAGCTCCGCCGCGCTCGTGTCCCTGCTCACCGGCTTCGCCTTCGCGACCGCGATCATCGGTGGCGCGGTGTTCGTCGACCGCGTGCTGTACGGCGGCCCGGACGACCAGCGGTTCGCGCTCGGCGCGCTGGCGGCGGCCACGGCCGTCGGGGCGCTCGTGAGCGGGTTCGCCGTCCGCGCCCTGTCGCTGCGGGTGGTCACGCTCGTCGGGCTCGTCCTGTCCGCGTCCACGCTCTTCCTGATGTCCGGCTGGAGCCCGGAGGTGGCGCTCCCCACGGTCGCGGGCCTGCTCGGCCTGTTCGGGCTCGGGTTCGGGCTCACGGTCACGCCGCGGAGCACGGCGGCGGTCGAATCGGCCGGGCGTGCCGCGTACGGGATGGCGAGCGCGATCGTGACCGTCTCCCGGATGATCGGGATGGCGATCGGGGTGTCGATCCTGACCGCCTATGGCTCGACCCAGATCGACCGGCTGTACGACCGGTTGTTCGCGGCCGACAACCCCGACGGCTGGCGGGCGGTCATCCCGGCCGAGCTCCGCGACCACGACCTCCGCGACGCCCTGGTCGTCGAGGCGCTCGAAGGCTGGGCCGCCCGCGAGGCGTCGGCGATCCTCGTCGGGATCTTCCTCGCGGCGGGTGTCGTGACGGTCGTGGCGATCCCACCCGCGCTCGCCCTCGGCGGGCGGGCGCGTAGACTCTCGACCGGGCGGGCCGCGACCGACGCGGACGCCATGACGGGACCGGGAGGCATCGCCGGGCCAGATGGTCGAGACGAGCTCGAGGCGCCGATCGCGCTCTGACACCGGATCGGGCGCGAACGGCGGCGACCCGATCCCCATGAAGGGGACGGCCGACGACCTCGGCGCCCGGCAGCCGGGTGCGGCGCACATCGTCGCGTGCCGCAACGGCTCCGCGACCGAGTCGTCCACCGTCACCGACATCGCCGGGCTGATCGCCGATCCGGACCAGCGCCTCTGGATCGACCTCGCGTCGCCGAGCCTCGACGAGATCCGGATCGTCGCCGATGCCCTCGGCCTGCACCCGCTCGTCGCCGAGGACATCGCGGAGCGGAACAACCGGGCGAAGGTGGAGACCTTCGACGAGGTCGTCCATATCGTCCTGTTCGCGCTCACGTACCCCGGCGAGGCGACCGCGTCCGAGGTCGACTTCGTGCTCGGTCCGCAGTACCTGCTGACGGTCCATGACGGCTCGCTCGGCTCGTCGACGACGGCGCCGCTGCGGTTCGGGGTCGAGAAGGCCCTCCACAAGGGCCCGGACTTCCTGCTGTACGCCCTGGCGGACACGATCGTCGACGGCTATTTCCCGGTCCTCGACCGGATCGGCGACGACATCGACGAGCTCCAGGACCGGGTGATCGAGACCGCGAACGAGTGGACGCTCCAGCGGCTGTTCGCGCTCAAGCGCGAGCTCGCGTCGCTGCGCCGGGCGACGTCGCCGGCGCGCGAGGTCTTCGCCCAGCTCACGAACCGCGACATGGCCGCGATCGACGAGCGCCACCTCGTCTACTTCCGCGACGTGTACGACCACCTGATCCGGGTGACGGACGAGCTCGACAACGACCGGGACCTCGTCGCGGGCACCCTCGACATCTACGTCTCGATCGTGAACAACGACCTGTCGCGGATCATGAAGCGGCTGACCGGCGTGACGGTGATCCTTGCCGGGATCGGGGCGGTGGCCGGGATCTTCGGGATGAGCGAGGCCGGCAACGCGTTCAACGGCGGCGAGGCGAACGGCTTCTGGCTGGTGACCGGCTTCGTGATCCTCGTCTCGGTGGGCGCCGCGGCGCTCCTCCATCGGATCGACTGGATCTGACGACCGACGGGGCGGACGTCAGCCGCAGACGACCGGGTGCGGGGTCGGGTTCGCCGCTGCGTGGTCGGCCGGGAGGACGAGGAGCGGCGTGGCGACGAGCTGGGTCTTGCCGGGCGTGCCCTTCGGCCCCTCGGACGTCTGGAGCCAGAGCTGCTCCGTCTTCGCGGCGAGCGGCGCGTCGAGGGTCAGCTGGTGGAGCAGCACCTTGGTGATCTGGTACTCGAACATCAGGTTGTCGTTCGTGAAGACCTGGACGATCATCCCGACCATCGACTTCGGGCCGCCGTGCTCCTTCTGGATCGCGCGGTCGTAGATCGGCCCGAACATCCCGTCCCGGGCGTGGGCGTAGATGTACGTCGCCTTCGGCGAGCCGGGCTGGCCGACGCGCGTGTCGACCAGGTACATCGCGACGTTGCACGCCGGATAGGTGCTGGAGCCGCCGCGCGGCTTGATGATCGGCAGGTCGATCCCGAGGGCCTCGATCACGATCCGGGTGGCGACCCGGTTCGGGTTCGGCTGCAGCGACGGCGCCGCGTTGATCGACGGTGAGGCGCCCGGTGGGGGGAGCGTCGGCAGCCCGGCGATGATCGAACCGCCGCCACTGGCCGTGGCGCCCGCAGACGCGCCGGGATCGGCGGCCGACGCGCTGCCCGAGTAGCTCATCAGGCCCACCGCGAGGAGCGAGACGCCGGCGACCGTGAGGACGACCGGGAGGACTCGAGCGCGGACGGAGTGGCCGAGGGTGCTCACGGGAGCGGCATCCTATCAGCGAGCGGCCCGGGTCGCCTGCGACTCGTCGGTACTGGTACCCTCCCGGCGCATGAGATCCGTCCTGGCGATCCTCGCCGGCCTGCTCGCCGGCGTGCTCGTCGCGGCCGGCGTCCTCGCGGCGTTCGTCTTCGTCGGTCCGGATCCCGTGGGACTCCGTCCCACACCCACGCCGTCCGCCTCGACGCCACCCGTGGTCGCCGCCAGCGCGAGCCCGTCTCCCTCGAGCGCGTCGCCCTCGATCGCCCCGTCCGGTTCGCCGTCCGCCTCGACGCCACCTGTGGTTGCCGCCAGCGCGAGCGCGTCGCCCAGGAGCGCGTCGCCCTCGAGCGCGTCGCCCTCGATCGGCCCGTCCGGTTCGCCGGCCGGATCCGCGTCGTCCTCGGCCGGCGCATCGTCCTCGGCCGGCGCATCGGCCTCGGCTGGCTCTCCCGGTCCGTCGGGCAGCCCGGCGTCACCGTGACGCCGTAGGGCTCGCGCCGGAGCGGCGGACGCTCAGCGCACCTGGTTGACGCGGATCAGGTTGCCTGCCGGATCGCGGATCGCGAAGTCGCGGATGCCGTACGGCTGCTCGATCGGCTCCTGGACGATCTCCGCGCCGCCGGCCTGCAGGCGTTCGAACACGCCGTCGAGGTCGCTCGTGGACAGCACCAGGATCGCGTACGTGCCCTTGGCCATCATCTCGCCGATGGTGCGGCGCTCGTCCTCGGTGATGCCGGGGGCGGCGAACGGCGGATACAGGACGATGTTCGTGTCGGGCTGGGAGGGGGGTCCCACCGTGATCCAGCGCATTCCGGCGTAGCCGACGTCCAGACGGACCTCGAAGCCGAGGACGTCGCGATAGAACGCCACCGACGCCTCCGGGTCGTCGTGCGGGAGGAAGCTCGAGTGGATCCGGATGTCCATCGCGCTCGCGCTAGCCGCGGCTCAAGGCCGGCGCTTCGCGCTTCCGGATCGGCCGGGTGACCTGTTTCGCCACGCACGACGGGATGCCGGCGGCGGCATCTGCCTCGTGCTGCCGGTAGACGCTGGGCGAGACGCCGACGAGCTCGGTGAAGCGGGTGCTGAACGTGCCCAGCGACGAGCAGCCGACCGCGAAGCAGACCTCGGTGACACTGAGATCGCCCCGCCGCAGCAGCGCCATCGCGCGCTCGATCCGGCGCGTCATCAGGTAGCTGTACGGCGACTCGCCGTAGGCGAGCTTGAACTCGCGGCTGAAATGGCCCGCCGACATGTGCACGCCCCGCGCGAGGGCCTCGACGTCCAGCGGCTGGTCGTACTCCCGGTCCATCCGGTCACGAACGCGACGCAGCCACGCGAGGTCGCGCAGGTGTTGCTCGGGAGGCGTCGCGCTCGTCACGTCGGAAATCCTGCCATAGCCGACCACCCAGAGGAAACACACGCCACGGCCCGGTCAGGCGCCGACGTAGGCCGCGAGGTGCTCGCCGGTGAGGGTGGAGCGCGCGACGACGAGGTCGGCTGGCGTGCCCTCGAAGACGATCCGGCCACCGTCGCGGCCGGCGCCGGGTCCGAGGTCGATGATCCAGTCGGCGTGCGCCATCACCGCCTGGTGGTGCTCGATGACGATGACCGATTTGCCGCCGTCGACCAGGCGATCCAGCAGGCCGAGCAGCTGCCTGACGTCGGCGAGGTGGAGGCCGCTCGTGGGCTCGTCGAGGACGTAGACCCCGCCCTTCTCGCCCATGTGGGTGGCCAGCTTGAGCCGCTGCCGCTCGCCGCCGGACAGGGTCGGGAGCGGCTGGCCGAGCCGCACGTAGCCGAGACCCACGTCGACGAACCGCCGCAGGATCGTGTGGGCGGCCGGCGTCCGCGCCTCCCCGTCGCCGAAGAACGCCTCGGCCTCGGTCACGGACATCGCGAGGACCTCGCTGATGTCGCGTCCGCCAAGGTGGTACTCCAGGACGGCCGCCTCGTAGCGCTTCCCCTCGCAGTCCTCGCAGGTGGTGGCGACCGTGTCCATGAATCCGAGCTCGGTGTAGATGACCCCTGCGCCGTTGCACGTCGGGCAGGCGCCCTCGGAGTTGGCGCTGAACAGCGCCGGCTTGACCCCGTTGGCCTTCGCGAAGGCCGTCCGGATCGGGTCGAGCAGCCCGGTGTAGGTCGCCGGGTTGCTCCGGCGCGAGCCCTTGATCCCGCCCTGGTCGATCGACACGACACCGTCCCGGCCGGCGACCGAGCCGTCGATCAGCGAGCTCTTGCCGGAGCCGGCGACGCCGGTCAGGACCACCAGCACGCCGAGCGGGATGTCGACGTCGACGTCCCGGAGGTTGTTCGTGCTCGCGCCGCGCACCTCGAGCCGGCCGGACGGCGTCCGCACGGACGGCTTCACCGAGGCACGGTCGTCGAGGTGCCGTCCGGTCAGGGTGTCACTGGCCCGCAGCCCCTCGACCGTGCCTTCGAAGACGACCTCGCCGCCCGCCGACCCGGCGCCCGGGCCGAGGTCGACGACGTGGTCGGCGGTGGCGATGACCTCCGGCTTGTGCTCGACGACGAGGACCGTGTTGCCCTTGTCGCGGAGCCGCCGGAGCAGGCCGTTCATCCGCTCGATGTCGTGTGGATGCAGCCCGATCGTGGGCTCGTCGAAGACGTAGGTGACGTCCGTCAGGGAGGAGCCGAGGTGACGGATCATCCGGGTTCGCTGGGACTCACCGCCCGACAGCGTGCCCGACGGCCGGTCGAGCGAGAGATAGCCGAGCCCGATCTCGACGAACGAGTCGAACGTGTGCTGGAGCCCGGCGAGCAGCGGCGCGACCGATGGCTCATCCAGGCCTCGCAGCCACTCGGACAGATCGTCGAGCTGCATCGCACAGGCCTCGGCGATGTTGATCCCGGCGATCTTCGACGATCGGGCCGGCTCGTTGAGCCGGGTGCCGCCGCACTCGGGACACGGGGTGAAGGTCACGGCCCGCTCCACGAAGGCGCGGACATGCGGCTGGAGCGTGTCGATGTCCTTCGACAGCATCGACTTCTGAATCCGCGGGATGAGCCCCTCGAAGGTCAGGTTGACCCCTTCGACCTTGATCTTCGTCGGCTCCGCGTGGAGCAGGCGATCGAGCTCCTTCGGGGCGTAATCGCGGATCGGCTTGTCCATGTCGAAGCCGGCGCCGGCGAAGATTCGGCCGTACCAGCCGTCCATGCTGTAGCCGGGGACCTTGAGCGCGCCCCCGCTGAGCGACTTCGTGTCGTCGTACAGCTGGGTCAGGTCCATGTCGTTGATCGAGCCCATGCCCTCGCAACGCGGGCACATGCCGCCGTGGTAGATGGCGTTGCGCACGACGATTCGCTCGCCCCGGCCGCGGTCGACGGTCATCGCCCCGCTGGCCTTGCGCTGCGGGATGTTGAACGAGTAGGCCGTCGGCGGACCGATGTGGGGCTGCCCGAGACGGCTGAAGAGGAGGCGGAGCAGCGCGTTCGCGTCGGTCGCGGTTCCGACCGTCGATCGGACGTTGGCACCCATCCGCTCCTGGTCGACGATGATCGCGGTCGTCAGCCCGTCGAGCACGTCCACGTCCGGTCGCGCCAGCGTCGGCATGAAGCCCTGGACGAAGGCGCTGTACGTCTCGTTGATCAGCCGCTGCGATTCGGCCGCGATCGTCCCGAACACCAGCGAGCTCTTGCCCGAGCCCGAGACGCCGGTGAACACGGTCAGCCGGCGCTTCGGGATCTCGACGTTGACGTCCTTGAGGTTGTTGACCCGCGCGCCCTGGACACGGATCAGGTCGTGGCGGTCGGCGACCAGAGGCCCGGTCGCCGACGTGTCCGTCGTCACCGGTCCTGGAGGAGCCCCAGGACGTTGCCGTCGGGGTCGGTGACGGTGGCGACCAGTCGTCCGCCACCGACATCGCGCACGGGCTCCTTCACGGCCGCACCCGCGGCCGTCACCTCGGCCAGCTTCGCCTCGATGTCCGGCACGTGCCAGTAGGCCACGGGCACGGTCATGCCCTGCGGGCCGCCGCCCGGCACGAGCCCGATGTGCTGGCCCTCGGCCTCGAAGCCGACGTAGTAGGGCTCGTCGGTCTGCGGCTCCGTGCCGAGCAGGGCGGAATACGTCGCCTTGGCCGCCGCCAGGTCGGAGATGGGGAGCAGCACGGTCTTGATCCCCTGGGTCGTGGAGCCGATCATGGTCTCTCCTGAGGTCGCGGGTTTCGTCTGCCCGACTCTAGGCACCGGTGGGCGACGGGCGCTTCTCGATTCCTGACCGGTCCGGTCACGTGCGTGTCAACCGGCGACGTCCGTGTCAGCCGGCGATCGCCTTCGTCGCCTGGTCGATGATCCCGAGGATCAGCTGCGGCACGAGACCGAGGGCGATCGTCAGCGCGGTCGCGACCGCCAGGCCGCCCCACAGCAGCCGGCCGTGCCGGAGGGCCGGCGCGTCGCTGACCGGGTCGCGCATCCACATGTAGACGACGACACGGAGGTAGTAGAACGCGGCGGCCGCGGCGTTCACGACGAGCAGCACCGCGAGGAACGCGACCCAGCCACCGGCCTGCACCGCGGGGATGATGATCAGCACCTTGCCGAAGAACCCGGCGGTCGGCGGGATGCCGAGCAGTGACAGCAGGAACAGGGTCATCAGAATCGCGAGCGTCGGCTCGCGCCGGATGAGCCCGGCGAACGTGGTGAGCGACGACGTCACGCCCGCCCGCTTCTGGAGGGCGGCGATGACCGCGAAGGCCCCGAGGTTCATGAACGAGTACGCCGCGGCGTAGAACAGCAGCCCGGACAGCCCGTCCGCCTGGCCGCCGGCGTACGCCGCCAGCCCCACCAGCATGTACCCCGTGTGCGCGATCGAGCTGTACGCCAGCATCCGCTTCACGTTGTCCTGCGTGAGCGCGACGAGGTTGCCGAGCGTCATCGTCGCGGCCGCCAGGACCACGACGACCGGCAGCCAGTCGGCCTTCATCGACCCGAGCGCCTCGACGAACAGCCGCAGGATCAGCGCGAACGCGCCGACCTTCGGGCCGACCGACAGGTAGCCGGTGACGGGCGTCGGCGATCCCTGGTACGCGTCCGGCGTCCAGTAGTGGAACGGGACCGCGGCGATCTTGAACGCGACACCCGTGGTCAGGAACGCGAAGCCCATCGCGAGGCCCGGGCTGAACGGCATGGCCCCGCTCGCGACCTTCGTCAGCGTGTCGGCGACGGCGTCGATGCGGGTGGAGCCGGTCAGGCCCCACACGAACGCCAGGCCGAACAGGAAGATCGCCGAGCTGAACGACCCGAGGAGGAAGTACTTGATCGCGCCCTCGGTCGAGTACGAGTCGGTCTTGTGGTAGCCCGCGAGGAGATAGCCCGGCAGGACCATGAGCTCGAGTCCGAGGAACAGCAGCAGCAGGTCCGCGGATGCCGAGATGAGCATCGCCCCGGTCATCGCGAACACGAGGACGGTCGCGAACTCACCGACGGGCAGCCCGCGTGGCGCCAGGTAGTCCGGGGCGAAGACGATCGTCATCGCGATGATCGAGATGAACAGCAGGTCCAGGAACGTCGTCAGGGCGTCGAGCCGGTAGGCGCCGCCGAACCCGAGCATCGGCTGGGTCAGCGTCTGGCTGCCGACGGCGACCGTGATCGCGGCCGTGATCGCGAGGCCGAGCAGCGCGACGCCGATGACCGCGTACGTCCGCCCGGGCAGGATCAGGTCGACGAGCAGGATCGCCAGCGCGGTCGCGATCGCGGCCACGAGCGGGGCGATGACGGCTCCCTCGGTCAGGATCACGAGGCCGCCTCCACCGACGCGCCGCCGTGGCCCGGCTCCGCGACCACCTCGGAGCCCGTGCCCGGGCCGCCACCGGACAGGTCGACCCGGGCGACCCAGATCGTCCGGGCGACGACGTACAGGATCGGCAGGGCGATCGCGATGAGCGCCGTCTGCGGGGCGATCGCGATCGGGCCCTCGCGGCTCACGTCGGCCAGCGTGTTCGTCACCGCGCCGCGGACGACGTCGAGGACGAGGCCCGGGAACAGCCCGAAGACCACGGTCAGGGCGGCCAGCGGCGCGAGCGTCAGGATCTCGGTCGGGGTCATGTCGGTCAGGTGGTGCCCGAGGCCCTTCAGGAACTCGGACAGCTCGCCGAAGACCAGCCGCTGGTACATCCAGAGCAGGTAGGCACCCGCGAGGATCATGCAGACGGTCGCGATCGCGGCGACCCACGGCGAGTACTGGAACGCCCCGACGAGGACGAGGAACTCCCCGACGAAGCCGGCCAGCCCGGGCAGCCCGCCCGAGGCGAAGACGAAGAACCCGAGCGCCACGGCGTAGACCGGCACGACGCCGGCGAGCCCGCCCATCTTCGCGATCGTCCGGTCATGGGTCCGCTCGTAGATCACGCCGACGAGCAGGAACAGGGCGCCCGTGATCAACCCGTGGTTGACCATCTGGAGGATCGCGCCGTCCATCCCCTGGACGTTGAACACGAAGATCCCGAGCGTCACGAAGCCCATGTGCGACACGGAGCTGTACGCGACGAGCTTCTTCAGGTCCGGCTGGACGAGCGCCACGACCGCGCCGTAGATGATCGCGATCAGGCTCAGGACGATGATCGCCGGGGCGAACGTGTGGGCCGCGCCCGGGAACAGCGGCAGGGCGAACCGGATCATCCCGTACGCCCCGAGCTTCAGCATCACCGCGGCCAGGATCACCGAGCCCGCCGTCGGGGCCTGGACGTGGGCATCCGGCAGCCACGTGTGGAACGGCCACATCGGGACCTTGATCGCGAACGCGAGGAAGAAGGCGAGGAACGCGAAGAGCTGGAGGGTCGGGTCGAACGAGAACGTCCGGAGGTTCTCGAAGTTGAACGCGCCGGCCCACGAGCCGCCGTTGGCCGCCTGATAGGCATAGGCGGTCGCGAGGATCGCGACCAGCATCAGGAGCGAGCCGACGAGCGTGTACAGGACGAACTTGATCGTCGCGTAGATCCGGTTCACGCCGCCCCAGATCCCGATGATCAGGTACATCGGGACGAGGACGATCTCCCAGAAGATGTAGAAGAGGAACGTGTCGAGGGCGACGAACACCCCGATCATCCCGACCTCGAGGATCAGGAACGAGATCATGTATTCCTTGATCCGCGTCTGGATCGGCGCGAACGAGGCGAGGATGCTGATCCACGACAGGGTCGTCGTCAGGACCACGAGCACGAGCGACAGCCCGTCCACGCCCATGTGGTAGTCGATCCCGAACACCGGGATCCACGGCACGAGCTCCTCGTACTGGAATGGCCGCGGCGAGTCCGGCGAGAAGCCGACCAGGAGCAGGAGCGAGACCAGCCAGGCGATCAGGCTGGCGGCGAGCGCCAGCGGCCGCGCGTACCGCCCGGGGGCGATCGCGACGACGAGCGCGCCGATGAGCGGCGTGAAGGTCACGATCGTCAGGATCGGGAGGTCCATCGCCGCCGCCCTACCTGGCCGCCAGCACGAGGAACGACCCGGCCATCACGATCAGGCCGACGGCGATCCCGAGGGCGTAGTTCTGGACGCGTCCGGTCTGGACGCGGCGGAGGCCCTTGCCGGCGTCGACGGTCGTCGTCGCCACGTCGTTGACCGTGTCGTCGATCACCCGCCGATCGAACCACCAGAAGAAGGCCGCGACCTTTCCGCCGATGACCATGAACAGCAGGTGGTTGAGGTCGTCGAACCACCACTTGTTCAGCGACGCGCGGTAGAGGAACGGGACGCGGGCGGTCAGGGCCCGGACGCGCTCGGGGTTCGGGCGCCAGCGCAGGCCGCTGATCTCCACCCCGAACAGCCGCCAGGCGAGGATCATGCCGACGACCGCGATCCCGACGCCGGACACGAGCGCGAACCCGTCGATGCCGAAGATCACGAAGGTCTGCTCGGTGTGGCCGAGGAGCTCCTCGCCCTGGGCGAAGACAGGCTCGAGCCATGTCGCGAGGAGGCCTTTGGTGTCGGGCGGGAAGCCGAGCAGCGGCCCGAGCGGCGGACCCGGGAACGAGAGGATCATCCCGAGGAAGATCGACGGGATCGCCAGCAGCCAGAGCGGCACGGTCATGACCGGCGGCGACTCGTGGATGTGCGGCTCGACCGCCGGATCGACGTGGCTGGGGCCCCAGAACGTCATCCCGATGAGCCGGAACATATAGAAGGCCGTCATCAGCGCGACGACGATCCCGATGAACCAGACCCACTGGAAGCCGAGCTTGAACGTCTCGTCGAGGATCTCGTCCTTGCTGAAGAAGCCGGCGAGCGGCGGGATGCCCGCGATCGCGATCGCGCCGATCAGCATCGTCCGGTAGGTCTGCGGGATCTTCGTCCGCAGCCCGCCCATCCGGCGCATGTCCTGCTCCTCGTGCACGGAGTGGATGACCGAGCCCGAGCCGAGGAACAGCAGGCCCTTGAAGAAGCCGTGCGTCATCAGGTGGAAGATCGCCGCGGTGAACGCGCCGACGCCGAGGGCCGCGAACATGTAGCCCAGCTGGCTGAGTGTCGAATACGCGAGGACGCGCTTGATGTCCGTCTGGGTCATCGCGATCGTCGCAGCGAGGAGCGCGGTGAAGATGCCGATCCCCGCGACGATGACCATCGCGTCGGGGGCGCTCGCGAAGATCGGGTTCGTCCGGGCGACGAGGTAGACGCCGGCGTTGACCATCGTCGCGGCATGGATCAGCGCCGACACCGGGGTCGGGCCCTCCATCGCGTCCGGCAGCCAGACGTGGAGCGGGAACTGGGCGCTCTTGCCGACGGCGCCGGCGAACACGAGGAGGGCGACGATCCAGATCGGGATCGCGAGGCTCGCCCCTTCGGCCGTGAGGCCTGCGATCGAGTCGCGGATGTTCAGGGTCCCGGTGTTCACGAAGATTGCCATGATCCCGAGCGCGAACCCGACGTCGCCGACGCGGTTGACGAGGAACGCCTTCTTCGCCGCGAGCGCGGCGCTCTGCTTCTGCTTCCAGAACCCGATCAGCAGGTAGCTCGAGAGGCCGACCAGCTCCCACGCGACGAAGACGACGAGGAAGTTGTCCGCGAGGACCAGCAGGAGCATCGAGACCATGAACAGGTTCAGGTAGGCGAAGAACCGCCAGTAGCCGGGGTCATGGCTCATGTAGCCGATCGAGTAGATGTGGACGAGCAGGCCGATCGTCAGGACGACGATCAGGAGGCAGGCCGTCAGGTTGTCGACGAAGAGCCCGGCCGTGACCTGGAAGCTCGCCGATGCGATCCATGTGTAGAGCGTCACGCCGTAGCCGTGCTCGCCGAACGGCTCGTTGCCGGACAGGGCGTTGAAGACGACGAACATCCCGATCGCCCACGCGATCCCCACCGCGCCGACCGGGACGAGATGGGCCCGCTTGCCGAGCCGTCGCCCGGCGACCGCGGTGAACAGGAAGCCGAGCAGTGGCAGGGCGATGATCGCCGGGATCAGGACGTCGAACATCAGGTCGCCATCACTGGCGCATCGCGTCGTACTCGTCGACGAGCGGAGTCTTCTTGTTCCGATAGATCGCGATGACGATCGCGAGGCCGACCGTCGCCTCCCCGGCGGCGACGGCCATGACGAGGAGCGCGATCACCGACGCACCGGCGCCGAGCGCCGGGATGAACGCGCCGAACGCCACGATCGACAGGTTGACCGCGTTCAGCATCAGCTCGATCGACATCAGCATGCTGATCGCGTTGCGCCGGGCCAGGAAGCCGAACATCCCGATCGCGAACAGCAGGCCGGCGAGGATCAGGTAGGCGTCGAGCGAGCGCGAGCCACCGGCGGCCAGGCCGATCGTCCCCAGCCCGCCGATCAGGACCACCGCCAGGACCGTCCCGATGATGACCTTGATCATTCGGAGTCGTCCGAGGACGCGGTCCGGTCGCGCTTCGCGAGGAAGATCCCGCCGATCACCGCCGCGAGCAGGAGCACGCCGACGATCTCGAACGGGAGCACCCAGTCGGAGAACAGCTGCCGGGCGAGATCCGGCGTCTGGGTCGTGCCCGGCCGGGCCGAGCCGCCCCAGTCGGTCGCGGCCACGGTGAGCACGAGGATGACGACGAGGATCACCGCGGCGACGGCCGCCGGCACCGCCTGCGTCTGGAAGACGAGCCGGTTCGGGGCGGACTTCGTCTGGGTGAGCATGATCGCGAACAGGACGAGGACGCTGATCGCGCCGATGTAGACGAGGACCTGGGCGGCGGCGACGAGCGGGGCGCCGAGCATGACGTAGATCCCGGCGAGGGCCGCGAAGCAGACCATCATCGCGAGGCCGCATCGGATGATGTCGCGCAGGGTCACGACGAGCAGCCCCGACAGGAGCATCGTCCCCGCGAGGAGCACGAACAGGACGTCGTCCCAGGGGATGCCGAGGATCGGGATCGTGTCGGGGATCGCCACGGGCGGTCCTCAGCCGTGCCCGTGGCCGGCGTGCTCACCGCCGTCCGCGCCATGGCCGGCCGTCAGGGCCGGGACGTGGCCGTTGCCGTTGCCGTCGTGCCCGTTGCCGGACCCGTCGCCGAGCTCCTTCGCGACGTACGCCGCGACCGATGCCGGGAGCATCGGCAGCAGCCGGGTCGGGGCGACGGGTCGGCCTGCGGCGGCCGCCCGCTCGGCCCAGTCGCGCTCGCGCCGGATGTAGGTCATCTCGGTCTCCTGGTCGACCGTCGCGAGGGCGATCAGGTCGACCATCGGATCGACGCGCGAGGTGTGCGAGAGCTCGAAGTCGCCGCCGTCGCGCAGGGCGTCGTACGGGCACGCGTCGACGCAGATCCCGCACAGGATGCAGCGGCTCTCGTCGACGTCGTACGTCTGGAGGACGCGCGGCTTCGGCATCAGGGCGCCGGTCGGGCAGGTCTCGGCGCATCGGCCGCACGACACGCACGGGGTGTCGTTGAGGCTCATGTCGAGCGGCGTCGTGACGAGGGTGTCGAAGCCGATCCGCATGAAGTCGTAGCAGGCCGCCCCGACGACCTCGGAGCAGACCTGCGCGCACCGGCCGCAGTCGATGCAGCGCGAGGGCTCGCGCAGGATGAACGCGTGCGAGTCGTCCCGGATGTAGTCATGGTTGATGCCCGTGAACCGGTTCTCGGTCACGCTCCGGTAGCCCGCTCCCTGGTGGTTCTGCGGCTCGAGCGTCTGGAGCGTCGTCCCGTACTCGATCCCGAGACGGCGGAGGTCGCAGAACCCGATCGCCTCGCAGGTGCACTGGAGACAGCGCGTCGACTCCGCGACGACCTCCTCGCGGGTGTACGGGATCTCGTACTCGATGTAGCTGTCGTTGCGGACGCTCGCGGGCATCGCCTTCAGGCGGTAGCGGGGCTCCTTCTGCTCGCTCGTGAACGGGACGATCGAGAGGAACTCGGGCTGCGGCTCGGCGAGCTGCTGGCGGGTCTTGATCTCCGACAGGTCGAGGCCCTTCAGGAAGGCGTCGACCGCGTAGGCGGACCGGCGGCCCTCGGCGACCGCCTGGACGACGGTCGCGGCGCCGACACGGACGTCCCCGCTCCCGAAGACGCCCGGGCGGTCGGTGAGGAAGGTGACGGCGTCGGCCTTGAGACGCCTGTTCCGGGTCGGCTGCGGGCCTTCGGAGCCCGGCCCGATCCAGGTGAGCTCCGGGCCCTGGCCGATCGCGAGGAGGACCCGGTCGCACGGGATGACGAACTCGGTCCCCGGGGCCGGCTCCGGCCGGCGCCGCCCGGACGCGTCCGGCTCGCCCGGCCGGTTCCGGATGAACTCGACCCCGGTGACCTTGCCCTTGGCGTCGGTGATGACCCGCGTCGGGCCCGCCTGGAAGATCGCCTGGACGCCTTCCTCGATCGCCTCGTGGACCTCGTTCGCCGCCGGCATGTCCTTCATGTCGCGGCGGTAGACGAGGGTCACCTCGGCCGCGCCCTGGCGGATCGAGGTGCGGCTGCAGTCCATCGAGGTGAACCCGCCGCCGATGACGACGACGCGCTTGCCGGCGTGGCCCGGGTAGGGCAGGCCGAGGGTCGCCGTTCGGAGGTACTCGAGGCCGTCGAGGACCTCGGCCGCGTCCTCGCCCGGCACGCCGAGCTTGTTCGTGTCGTAGCAGCCGATCGCGATCAGCACGGCGTCGAAGCCCTGGTTCTGGAGGTCGTCCAGCCCGAAGTCCTTGCCGAGCTCCGCGTTGCAGACCATCTTCCCGCCGAGCCGGGTCACGGATTCGTACTCGGCCTCGAGGACCTCGACCTTCGGCAGGCGGTACTGCGGGATCCCGTAGCGGAGCATCCCGCCGGGCGCGGCGTCGCGCTCGAAGACGGTGACGTCGTGGCCCGCGATCAGCAGGTAGTACGCGGCGGCCATGCCGGCCGGCCCGGAGCCGATGACCGCGGCCTTCCGGCCACTCTTCGGCTGGACCTCGAACGGGATCGGCGGGTCCTCGCCGTCGTCCAGCATCATCTTGATGACCTGGTCGCCGGCGTAGCGATGGGAGTCGCGGATCGCGATCGCCTCGTCGACCTCGTCGCGCCGGCAGTGCTCCTCGCACGGCGCCGGGCAGACCCGGCCGAGGACGCTCGGGAACGGGATCGTCCGCTTGAAGATCCGGGTGGACTCGCGGAAGTTCGCCTCGGCGTTCGCCTTCAGGAAGCCCGGGATGTCGATGTGGCTCGGGCACTTGTTCTGGCAGGGCGGCAGGCAGTAGGCGTTGTGGTCCGAGAAGATCAGCTCGAGGTTCGTCCGGCGGAGACGGCGGACCTCCTCGGTCTGGGTCTTGACGACCATGTCCGGCTCGCACGTCCGCGAGCACGAGATCGGCGGGTGCTCCTCGCCCGCGACCTCGACGACGCACATCCGGCACGCGCCGAAGCCGGGCAGCTTCGGCTCGTAGCAGAGGGTCGGGATCTCGATCCCGTTGTCGCGGCAGACCTCGAGGATCGTCTGCCCCTCGAAGCCCTCGACGACCCGGCCGTCGACCTCGATCCGGATGCGCGGCGACGACTGCGGCCGTTGCGGCGACTGGGTCGTGATCAGCCGCTCGGCGAGGCTGTCGTCGAACGGCTCGAGCGTGTTCGTTTCGACGTAGGGGCGCGGCAGCAGGTCGGTCATCGTCTCGTCACTGAACGGCTGCGCTGGCGGCGACCGCGATCGGCCGGCAGACGCCGGCCGGGCACGAGCTCCGCAGGATGTGCTCGTCGAGCTCGGACTGGAAGTATCGCATCCCACTCGCGAACGGAAGGGTCGCCAGCCGCTCGTGGGCGCACAGTCCGGACCCGACGATGTCGTTCGACAGGTCGGCCAGGAGATACAGGTCGGTGGGCTTCGGGACGCCGGTCGCGATCCGGTCGCCGATCTCGCTGATCCGGCGCAACCCGATCCGGCAGGGGATCGTCTTGCCGCACGCCTCGTCGGCGCAGTAGCGGGTCAGGAGCCGGGCGAGATCCACGATGCAGGCCCGCCGGTCCGCCGCGACGATCGAGCCGGAGCCGATGTGGGCCCCGACCGCGCGGAGCGCGTCGAACTCGTACGGCGTGTCCGCGAACTCGGGCGGCAGGATCCCGCCGGACGGCCCACCGACGAGGATGGCCTTGAGATGCTTCTCGGCGTCCTTGCCGGTGAGGGCGAGGATCTCGCGGAGCGGCGTCCCGATCGGAACCTCGGCGACGCCGGCACCGTCCGGCGTCCGGACCGACACGAGGATCGTGCCCGGGCTGCCCTTCGCGCCGATCGCCGCGAAGGCCTCGGCACCGTTGACGAGGATCCACGGCACGGCGGCGAGGGTCTGGACGTTCTGGACGACCGTCGGCCGGCCGAACAGGCCCTTCGTCGCGGGCTGCGGCGGCCGCTGCTCGGGCTGGCCACGCTTGCCCTCGAGGGCCTTCAGGAGGACGGTCTCCTCGCCCAGCATGTAGGCGCCCTGGACCGGCCGGACGGTGAGGTCCATGACGTGCCCGGAGCCGAGGACGTCGTCGCCCGCGAGGGCCGCGTCCACGAGCCGCTCGATCGCCGTCTCGAGCGTCCGGATCGCATCGACGGCCTCCGCCCGGACCGCGATGATCACCTCGTTCGCGCCGATCGCCAGGGCCGCGATCAGCGCCCCCTCGAGCACCGCGTAGGGGTTCCGCTCCAGCAGCGCGCGGTCCGTCCGGGACGACGGATCCGCGCCATAGCCGTTCGCCACCACGACCTTGCGCATCGCCGAGCGGTCGCCGCTGCCGGTGCCGGGCGCGACCACGTCCGGAGCCGGCGCGTTCGCCGCGACGCGCCATTTCTCGGCGGTCGGGAAGCCCGCTCCGCCGCGGCCGCGGAGTCCGGAGGCGGCGATCGTCGCGATCGTTCCGGCCGAGCCCAGGTCGTGCATCGCCTTCGCGAGTCCCTCGAAGGCGCCCGCCTCGCGGGCGGCGTCGAGATCGAGGGGATCCCGGTTGCCGCGCGGCAGGAGGATCGCCGGCCAGGACCGCGCTGTGCGGAGGATCGTCGTCATCGCGGGATCGTCGTCATCGCGTTCAGGCCCGCGCCTGGCCGGCGAGGGAGGCATCGAGGCCCGCGAGGTACGTGCTCTCGCGGCCGGCGCGTGCGGCGGCGGTCGCGGCTGCGAGGGGCTCGGCGGCCGGCGGCTCGAACCGCAGGTGGCGGTAGTAGGTCGCCGTCCCGTAGATCATCGCGTACCAGGCACCGGTCCTCTGGCTGATCAGCTTCAGCGCCGCGACGGGCAGGTGGCCGTACTCCGCCTGGGTCGCGTCGAGGATCTCGAGCATCCGCTTGGGGTCGAAGTCGTAGCGCTCGAGGATCGCCTCGAGGGCCTCGGGGTGGATCGGGTCGAAGTGCGCGTAGGCCTGGTCCGGCACAGGCCGGCCGGAGCGCCGGAGCGCCAATTCGTCGCGCCGCTCGCCGTAGGTCTCCGGGGCGCCCCAGTGGATGTGGTACCGGCCCTTCGTGTCGACACCGCCCATGTCGATGCACTCGATCGGGCAGGCCTGGGCGCACTGGAAGCACGTCTCGCACTTCAGCGTGCCGTACTCGTCGTAGAGCAGCTGGAGCCGGCCGCGGAACTTCGGCGGGACGTCGAGCCGCACCTCGGGGTACTTGATCGTCGCCTTCGGCTCGAAGAACTTCTTCAGCGTCAGGCCCATGCCCTTGACGATCCCGAGACCGGGCAGCGGGATCATCGCGGCAGCACGACGAGGATCGCGGCGGCCGTCACGAACAGGTTCAGCAGCGAGGCCGGCAGCAGCCACTTCCAGGCGAAGTTCATCAGCTGGTCGATCCGGACGCGGGGCAGCGTGCCGCGCATCCACACGAAAATGAACACGAACGTGTAGGCCTTGAGCAGGAACCAGAGCAGCCCGGCCACCCAGTCCCAGCTGATGAACACGGCGCCGCCGATGACGACGATCACGAGCAGGTTGAACAGGATGAAGCCGATGATCAGCGCCTGCCACCACGGCAGCGAGCTCCGCCCGACGTAGAACGGCGCCGAGAGCGCGAGGATCAGGAGCGGCGGGACGATCAGGAGGGCGAACAGCAGCCCCAGCCCCATCGAGCCCGGGTCGAGGTTCAGGTGGATCGCCCAGGCCTCGGGCCAGGCGATCGGGGCGTTCCAGCCACCGAAGAACAGCGTGACGATCAGGCCCGAGACGACGAACACGTTCACGTACTCGGCGAAGAAGAAGAACCCGAACCGCATGCCGGAGTACTCGGTCGCGAAGCCCGCGACGATCTCGCTGTCCGCCTCGGTCAGGTCGAACGGCGTCCGGTTCGCCTCCGCCGTCGCGGCGATGAAGAAGATCAGCGCGCCGAGCGGCTGCTGGAACACGTACCAGTTCGTGAACCAGCCGGCCTGGTTGAGCGTGATCTGGTTGAGGCTCATCGTCCCGGCCAGGAGCAGCAGGCCGACGACCGACAGGGTCAGCGGGATCTCGTAGCTGATCACCTGGGCTGCCGACCGCAGCCCGCCGAGCAGCGAGTACTTGTTGAACGACGACCAGCCGCCCATCAGCAAGCCGACCACCGTCAGGCCGCTGACGGCGAACAGGTAGAGCAGGCCGATGTTGAAGTCCTGCCCGAACAGGCCCGGGGCGAACGGCAGGACGAGCAGCGCCATCACGGCGGACATGTAGACGACGACCGGGGCGAGGGTGAACACGATCCGGTCGGAGCCGGTCGGGCTGAAGTCCTCCTTCATCAGGACCTTGAGCCCGTGGACCACCGACAGGAGCGACCCGTACGGGCCCACCCGGTCCGGCCCGATCCGGAGGTTCATCAGGGCGATGACCTTCATCTCCATGTAGATGATCAGGAACGCCGACGGGACGCTCATCAGGAGGACCGCGGTCGCCGCGACGATGAAGCGGACGAGCCACAGGTTCGCGGCGAGGAAGTCGACGATCGGCTTGCCGAACAGGACGATGACGAGGGCAAGGCCCGCCGTGAGCAGGAGCAGGATCGGGACGATCGTGAAGATCAGCTTCCCGGCCAGCGTCAGGCGGCCCCAGGAGCGGGCCATCGTGGTCACGCCGCGACTCCCCGCGCGTGTGACCGCGCCCACTCCGCGGGCCTGCCCAAGCCCGGAAATTGTCGAATGTCACCCACGGCGTCCTTGTCCATCGACACCGTGGAGATTCGGCGCGCTCCGGCGCATGCGGGGTCCGCCGTTAGCCTCAGGCGGCTACTTGTCGACCGGTCCGGGAGGTCTACGCGCGTGCCAGGCTGGATAGCGACGCTCACGCCGGCATTCGACAAGGTCCGGCGTCGGGGCGTGCCGGGGACGAGCCTGGGCGTCACTTGTCCACGCCGCCGTCCTCGGGCCGATGGCGTCGCGGAGCTCCGCCTCGGGCCTCGGAGGACACATGCCGGCGCGTCATTTGTCGACCCCGCCCATGATCGGATCCAACGAGGCCATGACCGCCATCGCGTCGGCGATCAGGTGGCCCGGCATCAGCACGCCGACCGACTGGAGGTGGACGAACGATGGGTCGTGGATCCGCATCCGGAACGGTTGGTCCGTGCCGTCGCTGATCACGTACGCCGCGTACTGCCCGCGCGGCCCCTCGACCGCGGCATAGGCCCGGCCCGGTCGCGGGCGGAGCAGCCGCGGGAGCTTGGCGGTCACCGGCCCGTCCGGCATCTGGTGGAGGCACTGGTCGATGATCCGGAGGCTCTGTTTGATCTCGTCCATCCGGACCAGGTAGCGGGCGAGGCAGTCGCCCTCGTCGCGGGTCGGGATGTCGAAGTCGAGCTCCGGGAAGATGCTGTACGGATGGGCGCGCCGGAAGTCGAGCGGGACGCCCGTCGCCCGCAGGTTCGGACCGGTCACGGCCATGCGGAACGCCGTTTCCTGGTCCAGCGTGCCGAGGCCGCGCATCCGCCGGACGAAGATCTCGTTCGCGTTCAGCAGGCCCAGGTTGTTCTCGATCTGGGTCGTCGCCCGGCTCATCCAGTCGCCGAGCCGGCTCATGAACTCGTGGTTCAGGTCGCCGTTGACGCCGCCGATCCGGATGTAGTTGTAGAGCAGCCGCTGGCCGGTCAGGGCCGCGAGCATCTCGGCGATCTCGTCGCGCTCGATGAAGCTCCACAGGATCGGGGTCAGGCCGCCGAGATCGAGCGCCATCCAGCCCATGAACAGCGAGTGCGACAGGATCCGGTTCAGCTCGGTCGCGAGGACCCGGATGTACTCGGCGCGGCGCGGCACCTCGACGTCCAGCAGCTTCTCGAACGCGAGGACGCCCGGCCACTCGCAGAACAGCGAGCTGATGTACTCGAGCGGGTCGAGGTAGGCGATCGAGTGGTGGTAGTCGGCGTTCTCGCAGAGCTTCTCGACGCCGCGATGGAGGTAGCCGAGGACCGGATCCAGGTCGACGACCTTCTCGCCCTCGAGCTTGAGGACGATCCGGAGCACGCCGTGGGTCGACGGGTGCTGCGGCCCCATGTTGATGAACATCTCGCCGTCGCCGAGGGTGTAGAACTCCGACTCGCGCTCGGTCCGGGGCGGGTACGGCGGGACCGGCTCGAAGACGCCCGCCGCCTCGTCGAGCTGGACGCGCGGGTCGTCCGACGGCACCTCGTGGTGGGGGTGGCCGTGGGGCGCCTTCGCTGCTGTCACGCACGCACCTTCCGGACCATGTCGGCCGGGCGGGCGTTGCGCGGCGCATGCGACTGCTCCATGTGCCGGACGCCGGCCCCTGGCGAGCGTGCCGCGTCGTCCGCGAGGTAGAAGTCCTTGCGGAGCGGAAACGCCTGGTAGTCGGGCGGCATGTAGATCCGGCGGAGGTCGCGGTTGCCCTCGAACGTGATCCCGAACATGTCGTAGGCCTCGCGCTCCATCCACTCGGCGCCCTGCCAGAGGAAGGTCACCGACGGGACGCGGGGATCGTCGCGGGACAGCCCGTCGGCGATGACGCGAAGCCAGTCCGGGCTCGACTCACCCCACAGGTGATAGACCACCTGCATCGAATGGCCGGTGTCGACGCCGGCGAGGTCGGCCAGGAGGCGGAACCCGAAGGCGGGCTCGTCGTGGAGCGCGCGAACGACGTCCGGCACGTCGCCCGGCCCGATCCGGATCTCCGTCTCGTCGTGACGCTGTGCGATGGGCCCGGTCAGGCGATCGCCGAAACGTGCCTGCAGCCGTCGCTTGAGGGCGGCGTCCATCAGACGTCCGTCGGCACGGTGGGTCCGATCGCCCGATCCGGCCAGTGCCCGCGGCGGTCCTTGACGAGCTGCTGGAGCTTCATCATCCCGTAGATCAGCCCCTCGGGACGCGGCGGGCAACCGGGGACGTAGACGTCGACCGGCATGACGCGGTCGATGCCTTCGATCGTCGCGTAGCTCCGCTTGTACCGGCCGCCGGAGCACGTGCAGTCGCCCATCGCGACGCACCACTTCGGCTCCGGCATCTGCTCCCAGAGGCGCACGAGCGGCCCGGCCATCTTCGTCGTCAGGGTGCCCGCGACGATCAGCACGTCTGCCTGGCGCGGCGAGGCGCGGAACGGGAACATGCCCCAGCGGTCCATGTCGTTTCGCGACGTGGCCGACGACATCATCTCCATCGCGCAGCAGGCCAGACCCGACAGGAGCGGCCACAGGCTGTTCGCCCGGATCAGGTCGAGGACGTAGTCGGCCTTCGTCGGGATGACCTCGAGCGGACCGGACCAGCGGGCGTCGTCGCGCCGGCCGAGCCCGGACTCCTCGAACTCCCGGAGGTGGGTGACGTCCGGCTCGAGGCCGGCCTGGTAGGCGTTCGGGTCGACCGACTTCCAGAGGGTGTTCGAGACGACGATCGGCTCGGTCACGGCCGTCCGGCTGACGACCAGGGCCGAGGCCTCGTCGGTCGCCGCCGCCCGGTCGTCCGGCTCGACCGCCGGGATCGCCCCCGCCTCCTCGTTCAGCGCCATTCGAGGACCCCCTTCCGCCAGGCGTAGGCAAGCCCGAGCAGGAGGATGCCGACGAACACGAGCATGCTCAGGAACAGGGCGGCCGGGTCGACCGCCGGGTCGCGGAAGACGATCGCCCACAGGAAGATGAAGACGACCTCGATGTCGAAGGCGACGAACAGCAGGGCGTAGATGTAGAAGGAGAGGCCGAACCTGCCGTGGGTGTCGCCGTACGTGTCGATGCCCGACTCGTACGGGAGGCCCTTGTGCGCGTCGCCGCGGTTGCGGTGGGAGACCAGCCACGCGGCGCCGATCGTCAGGAACACGAACGACACGCCGGCGAACAGGAACCCCACGACGTACCAGATCTGGGTCACTCGACGGTCACTCCCGGTGGGCCCCGGGTCGATCGCCCACCCCGAGCCACGGCGTCGGGAACGGCGGTCCACCCTGATGCGCGGCCGGCAAACGTGAGCCACGCCACGCACCGGCATTCTACCGTCCTGCGTGAGTTCGGATGGCCGCCGCGTCCGGGTGCCGGCGCCCTCTGCGACGCCCGTGTTGGCGCCCCTTGTCGGATCACGGACAGGCTCGCAGGCGCGAGGGCTCGTATGCTGCGATGAGCGCGCGGCCGAGCCGCTGCCCCCACGCTGATGCGCCGCCGCCGCCCCGTGGCGGAGGGCGCCCCGATGCGAGTGACGATCGGTGGGTCGGCAAGAGGGCTGGCCGCGGTCCTCGTCTCCCTGAGCCTTGGCCTGGCGGCCTGCGGGGGTTCCGGTACGCCAGCTCCTGGTGCGAACGGAGGCGCCGGCGCATCCAGTGCGGCCGCGGGCGGCGGTGCCGCGGGTGCCTCGACGGACACGGGCGGCGCAGGGGCCGGATCCACGGCGGGCTCGGTCACGGGCAGCCTTGTGAGCTCCGGCCTCTACAGCGCGACGTGGACGTGGCAGCCCGACCTGTCGGCGGACATCGGCACCAGCGGCACGACCATGAAGTCCGACAAGGGGACGTTCGGGAACATCTCCGTCCTGGAGGACGGCTCGATCATCTTCACGAGCGGTGCGCCGGAGCTCAAGTCGGGCTCCTACAAGGGCACGGGTGCGCAGGTCCACATGAAGGACGCCGACGGGACCCAGCTCCCCTGCGGATGGACGCTCGACAACGACGTCACCGGCACGGACGGCGTGATCCACCTCAAGGGGACCATGGACGTCATCGGCACGATCTGGGGTTGCCCGGGCTGATCCCCTGCAATACTCAGGCATGCCCGTTCGCACGGTCATCGAACATGGGCCCAAGGACAAGCGGTCGGTCGCCTTCAGCCTCGACTGGCCGGGGTGGAGCCGTGGCGCGAAAACGGCGGAGCTCGCCCTCGAGACGCTCGAGTCCTATCGGGAGCGCTACCGGCCCGTCGCGGATCTCGCCGGAATGGCCCGCGAGTTCGACGCCGCCGGGCCCCTCGAGATCGTGGAGGACCGGATCGGCACGGGTTCGGTTGACTTCTGGGGCATCTCCTTCTCGCCCTCGTCGACCGAGCACGGGCCGATGGATGAGGCGGACTTCGACCGCGCGATCACGATCCTGCAGGCCTGCTGGGCGTTCTTCGATGGCGTCGCCGCACGGGTCTCGCCCGAGATGCGCAAGGGCCCGCGTGGTGGTGGACGCGACCGCAACCGGATCATCCGCCACACGATCCGCACCGAGAGCGAGGACTTCGCCAAGCAGGTCGGGCTCCGGATCCCGGAGGAGGCGGCGCTGACCCCGGACGGCCTGCGCCAGCATCGGGAGACCTACGTCGCGGCGATGCGCGCCTACAACGCCGGCCAGATCGAGAAGCGGATGCGGTCGTGGACCCTGCCGTTTCTCATCCGACACTCGGCCTTCCACACGCTCGACCACGCGTGGGAGATGGAGGACAAGGACCTCACCGGCGAGGACGGCGCCTGACCCTCGACGGGACCTGTCTCAGCTGGTCCAGGCCGCGTCGTACCTGGACTGCGTCAGGCTGAACCAGTTACCCGCGTCATCCCGCAACGGTGCCTCGACGCCGCAGGGCCGGTCGGCCGGCTCCTGGTCGAATCACGCCGATCGTCGCTGGCCGATGGATTGGTGACGATTGGCACTTACGTGGCTTCATCGTCGATCGACAGACTGGACCCTGCGAAAGCGATAGCGGCCGACTCTGCGGCCGTCTCTCGAGCACTTGCCGGAATGATCGGAGCCAGGAGATGAACACGAACCGAACGATCGCCGTGGTCGCAGGAGTGGCCTTCATCATCGCGACGGTTGCCCAGCTGGTGGGCGTCGCGCTGGTGTCCCCGATCCTCACCAAGCCGCTCGATCTCACGAGGATCTCGGCCCACGACAACCAGGTCCTCCTGGGAGCGTTCTTCCAGTTCATCGGAGCTCTGGCATGTCCCGGAATCGCGATCGCCCTGTACCCGGTCCTGCGGAGGTCCAGCGAGGGTCTGGCCCTTGGATCGGTTGGCTTCAGGACCATCGAAGGGACGCTCCATGTCCTGATCGCGATGTGCCTGATGTCGCTGGTGACCCTGAGCCAGGAGGCTTCGAACGCCGCGACCGCGGGTTCGGCGGCCTTCCAGGTCCAGGCAGCGCTGGTGATGGCGGGGCGAGAGTGGCTGGGTCCCTTGTCGGTGTTGACGTTCGGCCTCGGGGCGCTCGCGTACTACTGGGTGTTCTATCGGTCGCGGCTCGTCCCTCGGTGGCTGTCCGCCTGGGGTCTCGTGGGCGTCGTCATGGTGATGGTGTCCGCCCTGCTGGTCGTGTTCCAGGTCATCGAGGCCTTCTCGACGACCCAGATCGTCCTGGCTCTGCCCATCGCCGCCCAGGAGATGGTCCTGGCCGCGTGGCTGATCGCCAGGGGCTTCAACCCATCTGCCATTGCTGACGAGCGGACCGGTGAGACCTCGCGGCGACCGGCTACCACGGGCACGACGCAGGGGTTGGCGGCGTAGCGGCACGAGCATCGCAATGTGCGCTGGTGTCGTGGGCTGCGTCGGCTGGGCCAGCACCGCGATCACCGGCAATCGAGGTGATCGGGGAGCGGATCGCGCCGAGCGCGCGTGCCAGTTCGCGACCCGCTCCCCGGCGGTTGGCCCGGCAGTGCCGGACCTTCGGAGGGTGATCGCCCGGGCCACGAACCGGCAATAAGGCATTCGCCCTAGTCGTCAGCCGACGGCGTTCGGCGGCCCCGCCTCCCCGTCGGCCGGTGCGTGAAGACCCGGCCACGACGTGTCCGGCGGAAGTCCGCGCCCGAACGCGAGGACCCGGAACCGGCCCATCGCGGCCGGATCGATCATCCGGACGAGCGCCGATCGTGCCTCGAGGTACGACTGCATCGTGACCCCCGGGCGGGTCTGCTCCTCGACGAGCAGCTCGCCGATCCCGAGCCGGGCAAGGAAGGTGTCCTGGGTCGTCGTGCCGAGGTGGTCCAGCCCGGCCGACGCGGCTGCTCGCTCGACCGCGGTGACGTCGATGTGCGCCGTCAGGTCCTGCCGGCCGATCGCCCGGTACGGATCCTCGCCAACCCCGTGGCCGAGGTAGGTCGCGAGCGTGCCCGCTGCCCGGCGGCGCGGGTCGTACAGCTCGACCGCCGGATGCCCGTAATCGATCAGGAGCAGCACGCCCCGGCGCAGACCGGCCGCCGCCCGCGCGACCCAGCCGTCGACGGCGAGGCAGATCTCGGCGTGCTGGCCGTCGGCGAGGCCGATCCCCTCCGCGGCCAGCCGTTCCGCGATCGCAACGGTCGACGGATCGGTCTCGACGTCGACCAGGTGGCCCGCATCGGACATCCCCACCCGGACCTCGCGGAGGGCATCACGGCGCTGGACAACGCGGTGCGTCGGCAGGGCGTCGAGGACCTCGTTCGCGATCGCCAGACCCTCGATCGGCTCACCGTCGTCCGGCGCAACCGTCACGGTCCCGGGCGCCAGCCCGAGCCCGGACAGCCGATCCCCGAGGGCCTCGACCCGGCGCGGATCGACCTCGTCGACGAGGTAGTGGACCGTCCGTGGCGGCACGCCGCCGGTCTCGGGTGCCTCCCGACGGACGAGCGTTTCGACGAGCGGAGCCGCGAGCGCCCCCTCGCCGGCGCCGGACTCGCGGATCGTGAACGCCGCGGGCGACCCGACCGCGGCATGGACCGCGGCGGCGAACCGCGCGATCGCCCGACCGAAGATCGGGTGGGCCTCGGGCGCGGTCAGGAAGTCGCCCGCGCGGCCGGGCCGCGCGTTCGCCGACCGGTAGTAGCCGCGCGTCGGGTCGTAGAGCGCGATCTCCATGAACCGGGCGAACGTCAGCGGGCCGTCACGGCGGATCTCGGCGTGGATCGCCTCGAGCAGGGCGGGGTCCGAGGGGACGTCGGCCGGCGGGGGCGGGACGCGTCTCAGGTCCACGACGCCGTCCTCCCGAGGGCGAGCCGAAGCCCGGGTCCGACGAGCGTGTGGCCGCCGAGCACGATCGGGATCCGCGCGTCTGCGGCGCTCGCCGTCAGCTCCCGGAGCCAGCCGTCGGCGATCCGTTCGTGGAGCAGCAGGTCCGACCCGAACCGATCCGCGGATGAGGGCCAGCCGGCCTCGTCCCGGCCGGCCCGATGCGCGAGCAGCACGCGGGTGTCGACGACGGCGGCGTCGCCCAGCTCCCCGAGGATCGTGCCCAGACCACCCGGCCCCGACCGATCCAGCGCCGCGCCGAGGATCGACCGGGGCGGGCGCTGTCCGGCGACGCCGGTGCGGAACCCGCGCTCCTCCACGAGTGCCCGGGTTCGCACCGCGGTGTGCCGCTCCAGCCAGGCGAGGGTCGTCGCCGACGTCCGGCCGGCGACGACCAGCTCGGCGGCGGGATCCTGCGCCACCGAGCGAACGAGTCGCAGCCGTCCGACGACGCGGTCGACGACACCGGCCGGTGGCGCCGGCGCCGGGACCCGGCCGGCCATCAGGACCACGTCCAGCGGCCCGTCGACGTCGAGCCCGAGGCGCCAGCGCCGGCGCAGGTCGTCGACCCGGTATCCGGCGATCTCGGACAGCCAGCGGGGGAGGGCATTGTCGGTCGTCAGGTCGGGCAGGACATCCAGCCGCGACGCCTGGCTGACCGCGATGACATCGGCCGAGTACCGATTGTTCGCAAGTGCCACGGGCGCCCCGGAGGCGGCGGCCTCGACGAGCTCGCGCCGATCCGCCGCGGTCGCCAGCGGGATCGCACCCGAGCCGAGCACGACGACCCCACCCGGCCGCCGTTCCGCCACGAACGCGCGGAGACGCGCGGCGAACGGCAGGTCGTCGGGTGGCCCGCCCGTGATCGTCACGTCCGAGGCGCCGGCGGCGAGGAAGCCGGCGCGGTGCCGTTCCGCGATCGCGGCCCGGGCGGCGCCGACCCATCGCTCGAGCTCGCCCGCGCGCCCGTCCGGCTCGGGGTGCAGGATGAGCACCGCGACGTCGGTCATCGGCCGGAGTCTAGTGGAGCGGAGGGCGGGCCCTGAGGCGGGTGCGGGCGTACATCGGGCTCGGAGCGAATCTCGGCGACGCCCCGGCGACGATCGCCAACGGGATCCGGGCGCTGGCGGCGCTCCCGGGGGCCCGTCTCCGGGGCGTCTCGAAGCTGTACGCGACGACGCCGGTCGGCGTCGTCGATCAGCCGCGGTTCCGGAACGCGGTCGTCGCGCTCGACATGCCGGCCGGGCCGGATCCGGCGACGGGCGCCGTGGCCCTGCTCATCGCCCTGAAGCAGCTCGAGCGCGCGTTCGGGCGCCGGGATCGCGAGCGCTGGGGCCCGCGCGAGCTCGACCTCGACCTGATCATGTTCGGGCGGGCCCGGCTCGCGCTCGATCGTCCGCCCGAGGGGATGTCCCTCGACCCCGGCAACGCCGATCGCCTGCTCGTCGTCCCGCACCGCGACGCCGGGGAGCGGCTGTTCGTGCTCGCCCCGTGGAGCGACATCGCGCCGGGCCTCGTTCCGCCCGGTTGGCACGAGACCGTCGCGACGGCCGGGAGGCGCCGACGCGCCGTCGAGGGGGACACGGCCGTCGAGCCGGTCGCGACCTGGGACGCCGACACCCGCACCTGGCGGCCGATCGCGGAGGAAGGGAGAGCCGGCTAGCCGTCGGCCCCCGGCGGCTCGATCACCCAGTCGTTGCAGGTCATCCAGTGCCCCTTCGGGTACTCGAACCGCGCGGCCCCGAGGAGACGCATCCCGACCTTCCGGCAGATCGCGTTGGACGGCGTGTTGTCGACGCTCGGATCAGCGTGGACCGGACGGCGGGCGGCGGCCCAGGCGGCGTCGATCGCCAGCCGTGTCGCCGCGGTGGCGATGCCCCGGCCCTGGAACTCCGGGAGGACGAACCAGCCCGTCTCCCAGACCGCCTCGCCACCCTCGTCCCGCTCCCAGTACCCGACGGACCCGGCCGCCGCCCACTCGGGCCCGACCTCGACCACGAACATCTGGCCGCCCGCCGGGTCGTCCAGTTCCAGGTATCTCCGATGCCGGGCGAGGATCTGCTCCTCGGTCTCCGGACCGCCCAGGTGCTTCGTCATCTCCGGATCCGCGAGGAACCGCCGCTCGAGCCAGAGATCGTCGGGGCCGTGCGGGCGGAGGCGGACATCCAGGACGACGCGGACCCTCAGCCGCCGAGGAACCGCGTGGCAAGCGCCGTCTCGGTCGCGCCGCCAGACCCGTCCGGCTCCACCCGCCAGGCGCCGGCCGACGGGTCGGACGTGACGACCTCCACCAGATCCCGGTCGCGGAAGACGAGCGCCGCTCCGTCGTCGACGGCGTAGCCGCCCGGCAGCGTCCCGTCCGCGACGAGCCCCAGGTACAGGGGCCGGCGCTGTGCCTCGCCGTGGTAGTGCGGGCTGAGGCTGCCGCTGAGGATGCCGAGACCCCCGTGGAGCGGGCGGAGCGTCGGCCCGAACGAGTCGGTCGTGCACGACTCGAACCAGCAGATCGCGCCGGCGGACATCCCGGCCATGACGACGCCCGCGTCCCAGGCCCGGCGCAGCACCGCGTCCAGCCCATGGAGCCGCCAGAGCGAGAGCAGGTTCGCCGTGTTGCCGCCGGTGACGTAGACGGCATCCACGCCGAGGACGGTCGCCTCGAGGTCCTCGGCGGTTCGCTCGAACAGCCGCAGCACGCTGGGTTCCGCCCGCTCCGCGAACAGCCGCTCGAAGTCCGCGATCAGCTCCGGGTCGTCGCGCGTCGCGGTCGGGATGAGGCAGATCCGCGGCCGGTCGCGACCTGATCGCTCGCGCGCGAGGTCCACGACGACGTCGTCGAGCAGCAGGTTGTCCGGCTCCATCTGGAACCCGCCGCCACCCATCGCGACGATCGTGCGGGCGGTCATCCGCGCCCGAGGCTCACAGGCGGACGGACGGCGGCCGATCCCGGTCGAACATGTGGACCGTGTCGACGAACCGGACCTGCTTGGCCTGGTAGGCCATGACGAGCGAGTGGGTCCGGGCGCCGCCGCCGAAGAACCGGACGCCCTCGAGGAGGTCGCCGGCCGTGACGCCGGTGGCCGAGAACACGAGGTTCTCGCCGGGCGCGAGGTCCTCGGTGTGGTAGACCCGATCCTCGTCGCCGTGACCCATCGTCGCGCCGCGGGCGCGCTCCTCGTCGCTGCGGTAGCGGAACCGGGCCTGGATCTCGCCGCCGAGACAGCGCAGGGCGGCCGCCGTGATGACGCCCTCCGGTGCGCCGCCGATGCCCATCACGGCGTGGACGCCGGTGCCGGACACCGCGGTCGAGATCGCCGCCGACAGGTCGCCGTCGCTGATCAGCTGGATCCGCGCGCCCGCGGCCCGGACCTCGGCGATCAACGCGTCGTGGCGCGGCCGCTCGAGGATGACGACGGTGATGTCGCGGACCGCCCGGCCGAGGGCTGCGGCGATCCGTCGGAGGTTCTCGGACGGGCTCTCCCGGATGTCGATCGTGCCCGCCGCCACGGGTCCGACGCACAGCTTCTCGAGATAGGTGTCGGGAGCATGGACAAGGCCGCCCTTCTCCGAGGCGGCGAGGACGGTGATCGCACCCGCCTGACCGTGCGCCACGAGGTTCGTGCCCTCGAGGGGGTCCACCGCAATGTCGATCTCGGGGTTGTCCTCGACCCCCGCCGGCGTGCGGCGCCCGACCGGCTCGCCGATCCACAGCATCGGGGCTTCGTCGCGCTCGCCCTCGCCGATGACGATGCGACCCGAGAACTCGATCTCGTCCATCGTCCGGCGCATCGCCTCGACCGCCGCCCGGTCCGCCTCGTCCTTCTCACCGCGGCCCATGAATCGCGCGCTCGCGAGTGCCGCCGCCTCGGTGACCCGGACCATCTCGAGCGCGAGGAGTTGTTCCATGGGCCCCCAGCCTGACCTCCGGTCAGTGCCGGAAGTGCCTCGTTCCCGTGAAGACCATGGCCAGGTGGTGGCGATCCGCAACCTCGATCGCCATCTCGTCGCGGATCGAGCCGCCCGGCTGGATGATCGCGGTGACGCCGGCCGTCGCCGCCATCTGGATCCCGTCCGGGAACGGGAAGTAGGCGTCGCTCGCCATGACCGCGGTCCGGGCCCGGTCGCCGGCCCGCCGGACGGCGATCTCGACCGAGACCTGGCGGCTCGCCTGGGCCGCACCGATCCCGACCGTCGCACCGTTGCGGGCGAGGACGATCGCGTTCGAGCGGACGTGGCAGACCGTCCGCCAGGCGAACAGCAGGTCGTTGAGCTCGTCGAGGGTCGGCCGGCGGCGGGTGACGACCTGGAGCCGGCCGCGGTCGAGGCCGACCTCGTCGAGGCTCTCGACGAGCAGACCGCCGGCGACGCGCTTGAAGTCGAGGTTCGCGATGCCGTAGTCGCGCATCCCCTCGGTGGGGTCCGGCGGGATCGCGAGGATCTCGAGGCCGGTCTTGGCCTTCAGGATCCCGACGGCCGCCTGGCTGTAAGCAGGGGCGACGACGGCCTCGTAGCTGTTCGCCGCGATCTCCCGGGCGGTCGCCCCGTCGAGCTCGCGGTTGACGCCGACGATCCCGCCGAACGCGGCGACGGCGTCCGTCTCGAGTGCGTGCCGGTAGCCCTCGACGAGCTCGTCCGCGGACGCGACCCCGACGGGATCGGTGTGCTTGACGATGGCGACCGTCGGCGCGGTGAAGTCGCGCGCGATCCGGTACGCGGTGTCGAGATCGAGGTAGTTGTTGAACGAGGGACGATCGCCGCGGAGCTGGGTCGCGTCGGCGAGCGTGCCGCTGCGGTGGGTGGTCTCGCGGTAGAAGGCCGCCCGCTGATGCGGGTTCTCGCCATAGCGCAGGTCGTCGACCTTCTCGAGGACGACAGCCAGCCGGTTCGGGAACGTGTTGTTCGAGATCTGGTTCAGGTACGCCGCGATCTCCGCGTAGTAGGCCGCCACGAGACCGAACGAGTCGGCAGCGAGCTTCGCGCGGAGCTCCGCGCTGACCGCGTGATGCCGGCGCAGCTCGGTGACGAGCTTCGGATAGTGCTCCGGGCTGCCGACCGCGGCGACCCCGGCGGCGTTCCGGGCGGCCGCGCCGAGCAGCGCGGCGCCCCCGACGTCGATCATCTCGATCGCCTCGTCGATGCCGACGAGCTGGGCCCCGACGGCCGGCGCGAACGGGGCGACGTTGACGACGACGATGTCGATCGCGCCGATCCCCTGGTCGGCCAGCTCGGCCATCTGGGCGTCGACGTCGCGGCGGGCGAGGATGCCGGCGTAGATCGCCGGATGGAACGTCTTGACCTGGCCGCCGATCAGGGCCGGGAGGCCGGTGAGCTCCGACACGGGCCGGACATCGATCCCCTCGGCGGCGAGATGGTCGCGGGTGCCGTCGGTGGCGTAGACCTCGATCTCGAGGGCGAGGAGGTCCCGGGCCAGCGTCGCGATCCCGTCGCGGTTGGCGACCGACAGCAGGGCTCGCACCCGGGTTGACCCTCCTCCACGCGACCGGCCACGGACGCGACGCGCTCGTCTCGCGGCCGAGTATAGCGCGGGCCATGGCATACTCCGACACCGGCGCCGGCCGAAACCCGGCCCCGTCGTCGCCCGCCGCGCGATCCCGCCGGCGGGCTTCCATCGAAGCGAGGATCGACCGTGCGGTTGCCCCCCTGGGAGTACCTGTTCACGAGGTTCAGCGTCCACACGTTCCCGGACCTGTACACGCCGATGTGGGTCGCCGCGCTCGGCCTCCTCGTCGTCCTCGTCGTCCTGTACAACATCCGGACCCGGGCCCTCCACCGCCACGCCGTCTATCTCGACATGTGGGAGTGGCTGCTCTGGACGGGGATCTCCCTGTTCGGCCTGATCCTCGTCGCGGCCGGGTTCAACTTCTACTTCATCGTCCTGCTCGTGATCATGGTCACCGGGCTGTCCGTTATGGTCTGGGTCCGGTTCATGCACTTCCCGCCGCTGTTCGAGGCGTACGAGCAGAAGATGGCCAAGCAGCGCTACTTCACGCGCCAGAAGTTCTCGCACCCCGAGGCGACGATCCGGCCGAAGGGCAGCGCGAGCAAGACCGCGGCGGCGAGCCGAACGCGCGCAAGTCGGAGCCGCAAGCGCCGCTGAGCGGCGGGCAGGGAGCCACCGGGATGCCGATCGAGGTTCAGCGGTTCGGGGTCGGGCACCGGCGCGCGGACGGTCCGGCGGGTACGACCGGGGTCTCCGGCCAGGTCATCCACAGCGACGGGCGGGGCGTGATCAGCGAGCTCGCGTTCGCGCGCAACGGGCGGATCGAGCCCCACACCAGCCCGAACTCGGCCTGGTTCATCGTGATCGAGGGCGGGGGCTGGGTCGTCGTCGATGGCGAGGCGGCCCGGGTCGCCGCAGGTGAGGCGGTCTTCTGGCCGGCCGACATCCCCCACGGTGCCTGGGCGGACCACGGCCACATGCGAGCCTTCGTGGTGGAGTTCGCGGGCGCGGACGACACGGTGACCGGGCGGCTGATCGAGGGCGGGCCGGTCGTCGAGATCGCCGAGCGGCTGCCGGTCGAACGGGGCATGGGCGCGCTCCGCGGCGACGGACCGGAGCCGCCGCACGACCCGGACGCGGGCGAGCCGCACTAGGGTCGGGCGAGCCCCGACCAGGGTCGGCGAGCGCGGCTACGTTCGAGTGGGGTCCAGCACGGCGCCCAGCTGGCCGAGGATCCGCGCGGTCGCGCCCCAGACATGGAGCCCGTCGATCCGGTAGCCGCCGTAGCGGAGCGGCCAGTCGCCGATCGTCCGCTCGACGATCTCGATCGGCGACCCGGGGAGGAAGGCCGCCAGCGGCGGCGTCAGGATCCGGGCCACCTCGTCGCGGTTGGCGGTCAGCCGCGGGGCCCGGCGGGCGACGGCAACGACCGGCGTGATCCGGAAGTCGCTGACCGGGATGAAGACCTCGCCGAGCACGCCGACGATCTCGACGGCCGCGGCGACGCCGTCCAGGTCGATCTCCTCGCGTGCCTCGCGGAGGGCCGTGGCGGCCGCATCGTCGTCGTCCGGCTCGGCCTTGCCGCCCGGGAAGCTGACCTCGCCGCTGTGGTGGCCGTCGTAGCTCCGCCGCTCGGTGAGGACCAGCCGCGCCGCGCCGAGCTCGTCCGGGTAGACGAGGGCGAGGACCGCGGCGGCGCGGGCCGTCGCGGTCGGGTTCAGACGCGGCCGGAGCCGCCCATCGGTGAAGACGGGCATCAGCTCCGCCGGCCCCTCGGGGAGCGGCGATGGCAGCGCGGACAGCCGGGCGACGGCGTCGTCGAACCTCATCGGCCAGGCACCCTCAGTCGCGAGCTGCCGCTCGCTCTCCGAGGTCCAAGGTGGAGCTCAATCTCGGCGGGCTCCCGCACGCCGACGCATCCCATTGGCCCGAGGATTCAGTTGACGAGCTCGCCGCCGTCGCGGTCGGGCTTTCCGGCGTCGATGTCCGGGAGGTCCAGCACGGTCTTGCGGCCGCGCCCGCCGACGGCGGCCGCCGTCGGCTCCGGCTCGCTTGACGTCGCCCGGGCATCGCGGCGCGCGCCCGCGTCCGCGACGACGGTCGATCGCTCGGTCGAGAAGACGAGCGTTCCCGAAACCGGATCCGCATCGATCCGGATCGTGTCGCCCGGCGAGAACTCGCCCTTGAGCAGCGCCCGCGCGAGCGGGTTCTCGACGAGCCGCTGGATCGTCCGCTTCAGCGGCCGCGCCCCGAACGCGGGGTCGGTCCCCTCGCGGACGATCAGCCCCCGGGCGGCGGGCGTCAGCTCGACGACGAGGTCCTGTTCGAGCAGGCGGCGCTCGAGGCCCTTCAGCAGCAGCTCGACGATCTGCTCGAGATCGGCCTCGGACAGGGCGTGGAACACGATGATCTCGTCGACCCGGTTGAGGAACTCCGGCCGGAACTGCGCCCGGAGGGCGTCGGTGACCTGCCGCTTCATCGCCTCGTAGGCGCCGTCGTCCTGGCCGCGCCCGCCACCGCCGACGGCGGAGATCAGACCCGACCCGACATTGCTGGTCATGATGATCACGGTGTTCTTGAAGTCGACGGTCCGACCCTGACCGTCCGTCAGGCGGCCGTCGTCGAGGACCTGGAGCAGGATGTTGAACACGTCCGGATGGGCCTTCTCGATCTCATCGAGGAGGACCACCTGGTACGGCCGGCGGCGGACGACCTCGGTGAGCTGGCCGCCCTCCTCGTAGCCGACATAGCCCGGGGGCGCCCCGATCAGGCGCGAGACCGAGAACTTCTCCATGTACTCGCTCATGTCGATCCGGGTCATCGCCGCATCATCGTCGAACAGGAACTCCGCGAGCGCCCGGGCCAGCTCGGTCTTGCCGACGCCGGTCGGGCCGAGGAACAGGAAGGAGCCGAGCGGCCGGCGTGGGTCGCCGAGCCCGGCGCGGGCACGCCGGACCGCGTCCGACACGGCCTCGATCGCCTCGTCCTGGCCGACGACGCGCGCGTGGAGCCGCTCCTCCATCTTCACGAGCTTCTCGAGCTCGCCCTCCATCAGCTTCGTGATCGGGATCCCGGTCCAGGCCGCGACGATCTCGGCGATGTTGTCCGCGGTGACCTCCTCGCGGAGGAGCGACCCCGGGCCCTGGAGCGCGGCCAGCGCGGCGGTCTGCTCCTCGAGCGTCTTCTGGAGCGCCGGCAGCGTCTCGTACTGGAGCTTGGCCGCGGTCTCGTAGTCGGTCTCGCGCTGGGCCTGCTCGATCCGGACCTGGAGCCCCTCGAGCTCGGTCTTCGTCGTGCGGATCGCCGCGATGGCGGCCTTCTCCGCCTCCCAGCGCTGCTTCAGCGCGCCCGACTCCTCCTCGAGATCGGCCAGCTCCTTCTCGAGCACGGTCAGCCGCGTCTTCGATGCGTCGTCGGTCTCCTTGCGGAGCGCCTCGCGCTCGATCTCGAGCTGGATCCGGCGTCGCTCGGCTTCGTCGAGCTCGACCGGCATCGAGTCGATCTCCATCCGGAGGCGCGACGCGGCTTCGTCGACGAGGTCGATCGCCTTGTCCGGCAGGAACCGGTCCGTGATGTAGCGATGGCTCAGGGTCGCCGCCGCCACGAGCGCGGAATCCGTGATCCGGACGCCGTGATGGACCTCATACCGCTCGCGCAGCCCGCGCAGGATCGAGATCGTCTCCTCGACGGTCGGCTCGTCCACGAGGACCGGCTGGAAGCGGCGCTCGAGCGCGGCGTCCTTCTCGATGTGCTTGCGGTACTCGTCGAGCGTCGTCGCGCCGATCGTGTGGAGCTCGCCGCGGGCGAGCATCGGCTTGAGCAGGTTCGAGGCGTCCATCGCCCCTTCCGCCGCGCCGGCGCCGACAACCGTGTGGAGCTCGTCGATGAACAGGATCACCTGGCCGTCGCTGTCCTTGATCTCCTTGAGGACCGCCTTGAGGCGCTCCTCGAACTCGCCCCGGAACTTCGCGCCGGCGATCAGCGCGCCGAGGTCGAGCGAGATCACCCGCTTGTCCTTGAGGCCCTCGGGCACGTCGCCGCGGATGATCCGCTGGGCGAGCCCCTCGACGATCGCGGTCTTGCCGACGCCGGGCTCGCCGATGAGCACGGGATTGTTCTTCGTCCGCCGGCTCAGGACCTGGATGACGCGGCGGACCTCCTCGTCCCGGCCGATGACCGGATCGAGCTTGCCCGCCCGCGCCTCCGTCGTGAGGTCGCGGCCGTACTTCTCGAGGGCGGCGTAGGTGCCCTCGGGGTTCGGCGAGGTCACCCGCTGGCCGCCGCGGACACTCTGGAGTGCGCCGAGCACGGCCTCGCGGTTGGCACCGTGGCTCTCGAGGAGCTGACGTCCCTCACCACCCACCTCGAGGACGCCCAGGAGCAGGTGCTCGGTCGAGACATACTCGTCGCCGAGCCGGCGCGCCTCTTCCTCGGCCAGCTCGAGGACGCGCTTGGCGCGTGGGTCGAGGGACAGCGACCCGCCCCGGATCCGGGCCCGCCGGCCGAGGATCGCAGCCAGCTCCCCGCGGAAGGCGGGCAGGTCGACGCCGAGCCGCCGCAGGGTCTCGGCGGGAACGCCGTCATCCGGCTCGACGAGCGCGGACAACAGGTGCTCGGCATCGAGGACGGGGGATTCGAGGCCCTCGGCCGTGCGCTGGGCAGCGGCGATGGCCTCCTGGGCCTTCTGGGTGTAGCGATCGAGTTGCATGGCTGGGGTCTCCGGGTCGGGAGGTTCGGGGCTCGCCTCTGGTTCGGGATGGATGGTGATCAGGTGGTGGTGCGCGGGTCCGGCTGCTGGACCTGGTCGAGGAAGGCCCGCGCGGCCGCCTCCGACTCGTCGTCGAGCTTGTGCGGGAGGACGACCCGGGCGCGGGCGTAGAGGTCGCCGAAGCCCTCCTTGCGGAGGTGCGGCATGCCCTGACCCTTCAGACGGAAGCGATGGCCGTTCTGCGTGCCGGCGGGGATGCGCAGGAGGACCTTGCCCTTCAGCGTCGTGACTGGCACCTCGCCGCCGAGGAGCGCCTCGCCGAGGGTGATCGGCAGGTCGCGCTCGAGGTCCGAGCCCTTCCGGGTGAAGACGGGATGGGGCCGGACCTTCGTCCGGACGACGAGGTCGCCGCCGTGCGGGCCCTGCCCGGACAGCTTGATCTTCGTGCCGTCGTCGGCGCCGCGCGGGATCGTCACGTCGAGCCGGCGCCCGTCGAGCTCGACCCGACGGGTCGTGCCGTGAAAGGCCTCCTCGAGGCTGATCTCGGCCACGGCCTCGGCCGTGGCGCCGCGCGGGGCCATGGCCGGACGGCCGCCGGACGACGTCCCGCCCGTCCGCGCCGCGCCGCCGGTCGCGCCCGGCTGGTTCATGCCCATCTCCATGAGGATGTCGTCGAACGTGGGGCCGCCGGTCGGGCGCCGGCCGCGGCCCGGCCCGGTCGCACCGGCCACCGGCTCGGCGTCCGCCCCGAAGAAGACGCGGAAGAAGTCGGAGAAGTCGCCGGTGTCGCCGCTGCTCGTGCGGAACTCGTAGCGGACGTTGCCCGCCCCCCCGGCGCGGCGGGCACCACTCGCGTAGCGGGCGAACGGGTTGCCGGCGGCATCGGGATCGACGCCCGCCCGGCTGTACGCCTCCCAGTCCTTGCCGAGCCGGTCGAACTTCTTGCGCTTGTCCGGATCGGACAGGACCGCATTGGCCTCGTTGACGGCCTTGAAGCGCGCCTCGGCGGCCTTGTCGCCGGGCTTCTTGTCCGGGTGGTACTCGCGGGCCAGCCGGCGGAAGGCCTTCTTGATGTCGGCCTGGCTCGCCGTGCGTGGAACCCCCAAGGTCTCGTAGTAGTCCTGGAAATCCATGGGCAGGGGTGGGTGACTCCTCGATGCGCGAACGGGCCGGTGGTCACCGGCCCGCGCGCATCAGGAACTCAGTGGTTGCGGTCGACGACCACGGTCGGCTGGTCCGCCGGCGGGAACGGCGTCCGTCGGACGCGATCCTGTCGCTCGGGCTGGTCGGCCGGCTCGTCGCCCGGCTTGACGACCTTCGGCGGCTCCTGGACGACGAGAGCCTTCGGCTTCCGCCGCAGTGCGGCGTCGAGCACCTGGTCCATCGTGTCGACGAGGACGAGCTTGATCGACTTCCGGATCTCCTCCGGGATGTCGCGCAGGTCCTTCTCGTTCTTGCGAGGGAGGATCACGGTCTTCGCCCCGGCGAGATGCGCCGCGAGGATCTTCGACTTCAGCCCACCGATCGGCAGGACCCGGCCGCGGAGGGTGATCTCGCCGGTCATCGCGACGTCCTTGCGGACGGGGATGCCGGTGAGGCCGCTCACGATCGCCGTGGCCATCGTGATCCCGGCGGACGGTCCGTCCTTCGGGGTCGCCCCGGCCGGGACGTGGATGTGAAGGGTGTTCTTCTCGAACGTCTCGCGCGTGATGCCGAGCTCGCTGGCATGGGCCCGCGTCCACGACAGACCGGCCCTGGCGGACTCCCGCATCACCTCGCCGAGCTGGCCGGTGAGGATGAAGTCCTCCTTGCCCTCCATCTTCGTGACCTCGATCGCGACGACGTCGCCGCCGACCTCGGTCACGACGAGACCCGTCGCGGAGCCCGTCTGGTCCTCGGCCTCCAGCTCGCCGTACTCGAACCGCTGCGGGCCGAGGTACTCGTTGAGCTTCTTCAGGTCGATGACCGTCTTGCGCTTGCGCCCCTCGGCCACCTGCCGGGCGACCTTGCGCATGACGTTGGCGATCTCGCGCTCCAGGTTCCGGACGCCCGCCTCGTGGGTGTACGACCGGACGAGCTCGATCATCGTCTCGTCGGGGATCTCGATGGTCTTCGCGGTCAGGCCGTGGTTCTTCATCTGCTTGGGGATGAGGAACCGCTTCCCGATCTCGATCTTCTCGGTCTCCGTGTAGCCCGGCAGCTGGACGATCTCCATCCGGTCGCGCAGCGGCGCCGGGATGGGGTCGAGCAGGTTGGCCGTGGCGATGAACAGGACCTTGCTGAGGTCGAACGGCACCTCCAGGTAGTTGTCCTGGAAGCTGAAGTTCTGCTCCGGATCGAGGACCTCGAGCAGGGCGGACGACGGGTCACCCCGGAAGTCCATCCCGATCTTGTCGACCTCGTCGAGCATGAACACCGGATTGTTCGAGCCGGCCGTCTTGATGTTCTGGATGATCCGGCCGGGAAGCGCGCCGATGTAGGTGCGCCGGTGGCCGCGGATCTCCGCCTCGTCGTGGATGCCGCCGAGGCTCATCCGGACGAACTTGCGGCCCATGGCCTTCGCGATCGACTTGCCGAGCGACGTCTTGCCGACGCCGGGCGGTCCGACGAACGCGAGGATCGGGCTGCGGATCTCGTCCGCGAGGGTGCGGACCGCGAGGTACTCGAGGATCCGCTCCTTGATCTTCTCCAGGCCGTAGTGGTCCTCCTCGAGGATCCTGGCGGCCTCCCGGATGTCCAGCTGGTCGTCGGTCGCGACGTTCCACGGCAGCCCGACGAGCCAGTCGACGTAGGTCCGGATGACGCCGACCTCGGGCGAGGCGGACGGGATCCGGCTCATCCGGTCGATCTCCTTGATCGCCCGGGCCTTGATCTCCTCCGGCATGCCGGCGGCCTCGACCTTGTCGCGGAGCTCGTTGATCTCGGCCTGCTGCGGGTCGTCCTCGCCGAGCTCGCGCTGGATCGCCTTGAGCTGCTCGCGGAGGATGTACTCGCGCTGGGTCTTGTCCATCTCGGACTTGACCTCGGACTGGATCCGGCCCTTGAGCTCGAGGATCTCGATCTGGCGCGCGAGGAAGTTGCTGACGAGCTTCAGGCGCTCGGTGACCTCGACGGTCTCCAGCAGCTCCTGGCGCTGCTCGGTCGTCATGTCCGGGCTGTACGCGACCATGTCGGCGAGGAGCCCCGGCTCGGTGATGTTGCGGGCGGCCACGGCGGCCTCCGGCGGAACCGGGGCGCCGTTGGCGACGTACTGCTCGATCTGGGCCTGGACGGTCCGCATCAGGGCCTGGACCTCGAGGCTTCCGCCGCCGGTGTCGGGCAGCTCCTCGACGGTCGCCCGCAGGTACGGCTCGGTCGCCGAGAAGCCGATGAGCTTCAGGCGCGTCTGGCCCTGGACGATCGCCCGGACGGTTCCGTCCTGGAGCTGCACGACCTGGGCGATCTTCGCCAGCGTGCCGATCGTGTAGAGCTCGGCCGGGGACTCGATGTCCTCCTGCTCGGCGTGGCGCTGGGTGACGAGCGCGATCGGCCCGCCCTCCGCGACCGCGGCGTTGAGGGCGTTGACGGACTTCTCTCGGCCGACCTGGAGCGGAACGATCATCTCGGGGAAGATGACGGTCTCGCGGAGGGCGACGAGCGGCAGCTCGCGCGGTCCGCCGTCGGTTGCGGTGGTGCTGGTGGTCGGCTGGTCGTCCCGGTCTGGTGTCGGGCGCTTTGCCATCAACGTTCTCCTGTCGAGGTGGGGATCATCGGCCCTCGGGGGCCGGTCGTGAAGTAGGGGGTTCCGCTGGTCGGGGTCACCGATCGTCCGGGGCGGTGCGTGCCCGCGACGCCGCGCGTCCCGGGCTGCTGCTGCCGGTCGGGTCCGGGGTCTCGCCGGTCGCCTCTTCCGCGGCTCGCCGGCGAACGCCCTCGTCATAGAGGGCCTCGAGGATTCGCGTCCCCAGCCGCTCCTCCAGCTCGAACAGGAGCCGGATCCCGGCGAGGTTGACGCCGCGCTCGCGGGTCAGGTGACGGATCCAGGTGATGCGACGGATGTCCTCGTCGCTGTACAGGCGGATGTTCGTGGGGGTCCGGGCCGGACAGATCAGGCCCTCGTCCTCGTAGATCCTCAGGGTCCGCGGATGCGCGGCGACGATGCTCGCCGCCACGCTGATCACGTAGACCGGGCGCCGCGTGTCACGCTCGATCCGATCGGCCATGGGCCACTGTCCTTGATGTCGTCGATGGGTCCGGCGGGTGAGCGCCGGTGGAACATGGCGAATCCTAGAACCCTGACAATGACGTTGTCAAGGATGTTTCGGGATCTTTGTTCGTCAGGCGGCGCCCGTCGCGGCCTCGCGCCCGGGCTTGGCCGGCACGCCGGCGACGCGGACGACGACCGTGCTCACCGCGATGCTGATCGCGACGGCTGCGACCAGGGCCACGTACGTCTCGCCGGTGATCGCGCCCGCCGCGATGGCCGCCGACCCCAGCACGAACGAGAACTCCCCGACCTGGCCGAGCCCGACCGCGAGCTGGATCGGCCGGACGGGCAGGTGGGTGGCCCGGGCGAGAGCCCAGACGACCGCGACCTTCGCGACCACGATGAGGACGAGGAACGTCGCCAGCCAGCCGACGCCCCGGACGAGCGACGCGGGCTCGATCAGCGTCCCGATCGCGACGAAGAACAGCACGGCGAACAGGTCGCGGAACGGAAGGAGGCGGCGCCGGGCCTCGGCCGCCTCGGCGCTTTCGGTGACGGCGAGGCCGCCCACGAACGCCGCAAGCGCGAGGGGAACCCCGAACACCGCCGACCCGATCCCGGCCAGGGCGAGCCCGCTCGCGACGGACGTGATCAGGAACAGGTCGTGTTCCGCGTGGAGCGCCCGCAGCACGATCGGGAGGAGCCGGGCGACCGCGATGGCGAGCGCGACGAACGCGACGAGCCCGAGGAAGGTCAGCTCGAGCGGCCGGCCCGCGGCGCCGAGGAGGGCGAGGAGCACCGCCGCGATCGCGACGCCGGTGCTGTCCTGGATGGCGCTCCAACCGAGGAGGGCGTCCTCCGTCGGCCGGTCCGTGGTTCGCCGGCGGCTCTTCGTGATGTTGACGATGACGACCGACGATGACAGCGCGACCGACAGGCCCAGCAGGGCGGCGGGCACGACCGCCAGGCCGAGCACGGCGAAGACGACGCCGCCGATGAGCGTCGTGATCAAGGTCTGGGCCGGCGCCGCGACGAAGAGGCCGCGTTGCTCGGAGCGGATGCGGAGCAGGTCGACCTCGATGCCGACCTCGAACAGCAGGAGCACCACACCCAGGTCGGCGAGGAGCTGGAGCTGCTCGCGGTCCGCGACGTAGCCGGGGGTGAACGGCGAGACGACGACACCGAGCGCCAGGTAGCCGACGACCGCCGGCAGCCCGATCCTGCGGGCGATCCACCCTGCGGCTACCGCGGCGAGGAGCAGGACGCCGATCTCGAGGATCGGCCCGGCGGTGTGATCCATCGCCGGATGGTACCGGCCCGGCGCGGGCGGTCCGCGCCGCTCGTCTCAGCCGGCGGCAGCCCCGGCCGCATCGCCGATCAACTGCTCATGGAGGATGTCCTGACACTCTCCCTTGCCGATCGCGATCACCTTGTCGCCCTCGGCCAGGATCATGTCCGGACGGAGCGGGGTCGCGATGCCGTCACGGATGACCGCGAACAGCGAGCAGCCCTCCGGCACCGGAATGTCCCTGGGCGCCCGTCCGATCGCCGGGGAGCCGGCCTGGAGGTGCGCCTCGATCAGCTCGAGCTCGCCCTCGCCGAGCGCCGCCAGGTGGAGCAGCTCGTGGACGGGGATGTCCTGCTCGATCGAGCCGAGGATCATCCGTGTCGGGCTGATCAGCTCGTCGACTCCGAGGTGCTTGAACAGCTCCTCGTTCTTCGGGTTGTTGACCCGGGCGATCGTGCGCGGCACGTCGAAGTGGTGCTTGGCCATCTGGCAGATGACGAGGTTGTCCTCGTCGTCGCCGGTGACCGCGGCGACGATGTCGGCACGGTTCGCACCGGCCTCGGCGAGGTACTTGCCCTCGCAGCCGTCGTGGGAGATGACGATCGAGCCGATCTCGTCGGCGATCTGGTTGGCGCGGTCCTTGTCCTTCTCCATGAGGACGACCTCGTGGCCGCTGTCGATCAACTCCTTCGTGAGGTAGTAGCCGACTTTGCCGCCACCGATGACGAGTACGAACACGTTGGGTCAGCCCTCCCGGGCGGTGGCCGACGCGATCGGCGCCGGAACGAAGCCGTTGGCCGCCGAAGCGGCGGTCGACGACGAGGTGGATGGTGCGCCGCTCTCGGCGCCGTGGTGCTCGCCACCAGGATGCGTGCCGGTCGGGGCCGACAGACCTGGCCCGAAGGTCAGGCCGAGCCCCAGGAAATCGCTCACCGCGCTGGCCATCAGGTTCGTCCGGCAGAGGGTCGCCAGACCGAGGTCCGCGTAGGCGCGGGCGCGAAGCGGGTCGTTGATCTTCGCGATCACCTGCTTCGCGCCGAGGGCCTCGGTCGCGAGCTGGCTGGCCATGACGTTGCGATTGTCGCCCTCGGTCATCGCCATGAACAGGTCCGCGTCCTCGGCTCCGGCGCGCCGCAGGGTGTCCTCGTCCGTGCCGTCGCCGCGGATCGCGGTGCCGCGGAACGAGCCCGGGAGACGGTCGAACGCGGACGTCGCCGTATCGATGATGATGACCTCATGACCTGCCCGGTCGAAGCTGTCGGCGAGGACCGAGCCGACCCGGCCACACCCGACGATGACGGTTTTCACGCGTTCTCCTCCTGGATCGGCTCGCGAACGACCCAGACCGTACACGGGGCGTTCTTCAGCACGTACGGGATGGTCCTCCCGATGGCGAAGTCGCCCCCGAACTTCGTGCGATAGGCCAGACCGACCACCAGCAGGTCGGCTTCCCGTTCGACGGCCTCGTCGACGAGCGCGGCCCCGACGTCGCGGGCCTGGAGCAGCACGGACTCGAGCCTCACTCCCACCGCCTCGGCCGTTCCCTCGGCGAGGTCGAGCACCTGCTGGATCTCCTCCGATCGTCCGGCGACGTCGACGTCGAGTGGCATGGACCAGTCGATCTCGACGATGTGGACGCCGATCAGCTCGGCCTTGCTGGCCTTGCCGGCTTCGGCCACCAGCTTCACCAGCCGGGTCCCGTTCGGGTGTCCCGACAGCGCCACGACGGCGCGCCGGAACGAGGGAGCAGCGGTGGGCTCTGGCACGGCGGGGACTCTAGCACTCCGTGGCCCTTTCCGGGGCTGTCGCGCCTGGACGACGCTGGACTGCGTTGCCGGCTGCGCTGCTCGCTCACGGGCGTCTGAGCCCGCTCGCTCCGCGGCTCCCCGGCGCCTTGCCAGCCTCGCCCTGCCGCGACGAACGCCGTCTCGGACCGCTTCGGGGCTGTCGGGCCTGACGACGCTGGACTGCGTTGCCGGCTGCGCTGCTCGCTCACGGGGGTTCGCGCCCGCGGCGCCGGTTCGTGTCAGATGGCCACCCGGGGGACGTTCGTCACGCGTTTCTTGTCCGACGTCCGCCGGGAGGCCGGACGACAAGGCTCGGCGCCCGCTTCGTGCGTGGCGGGATCACGAGGGTGCTCCGGCGCGTTGACGAACGGCCGGGCGGAGGCCGGATGACAGTAACGCGGCCGGTCGGGGAGCGAGCGCCGGTCAGGGAGCGGGTGGCGCGGCGTCGTGCCGCCCGGGCCCGTCGTGCAGCGGCGATCCGTCTCCCGAGGCCGGCGTCCGCTCGAACAGCGTCGGGTCCTCGCGCCGGTACGGCACGTTGATCACGACAGTGTGCGGCCGGCCGAGGAGCGAGCTCCGCAGCCGCTTGACCGACTGGTTGTAGAGGATCCGCTCCCACCACCGTCGGGCGACGTATTCGGGCAGGACGACGAACGTGATCGGCGACGGCTTGTCCGGCGGCCACGCGGCGTCGAGGACGTCGAGGTACGCCTCGAGCGGCCCGGTCAGCGCCCGATACGGCGATTCCACGACGACGAGCGGCACGCCCGGCAGCTGCCGCTCCCAGCGGTCGCGCACGGCCTGGGCGTCCTCGGGGTTCTCGGTGATGAAGACACCCCGGACGTCGTCGGACACGGACCGCGCGACGTTGACGGCCTGGATCACCGCCCGGTTGACGCCCGGGATCGGGACGACGACCCGCTCCTCGCGACTCGGGTGCGTGAAGACGAGGTCCGGCCGGACGGCGAGCTCGCGGCGCGACGCGTCGTACTGGCGGTGGATGAACAGCATCATCCCGACGAGGACCGGGATCAGGATCACGACCAGGTAAGCGCCGTCGACGAACTTCACGCTCACGACGACGACGAGGACGACGAACGTCAGGACCGCCCCGAACGCGTTGACCGCCGACCGCCAGATCCAGCCGGACTCCCGGACCTTGCGCCAATGGATGACCATCCCGAACTGGCTGAGCGTGAAGCACACGAACACGCCGACGGAGTAGAGGGGGATCAGGGCGGTGACGTTCCCGTTGAACAGCCAGATCAGGAACGCCGCAACCGACGAGAGGACGACGATCCCCCACGAGTAGGCGAGCCGGTCGCCGCGATACGAGAACTGGCGGGGCATATAGCCGTCGATCGCGAGGATCGCGCCGAGACGCGGGAACGCATTGAACGACGTGTTCGCGGCGAGGAACAGGATCAGCGCGGTCGCGGCCTGGAAGAGGACGAACAGGATCGACCCCGCCCCGAAGACGCTCGCCGCGACGAGCGACACGGTCGTCGGGATGTCGCCGACCGTCGGCAGGATCGCGTAGGCGTGGGCGACGACCGTGATCCCGATGAACAGGATCCCGAGCAGAATCGCCATCGAGGTCATCGTGTTCGCGGCGTTCTTCGATTCGGGCGGCTTGAAGGCCGGCACGCCGTTGGCGATCGCCTCGACGCCGGTCAGCGCCACGGAGCCGCCCGCGAACGCCTTCAGCAGCAGGAACACGGACAGCTCGGCGGTCCCGAGCGGCTCCGCGTTCGGCGTCACGATCGGGTGGGCCTGGCCGGTGATGATGTTCACGAGCCCGAGGCCGACCATCAGCAGAGCGAGCCCGACGAAGGCGTAGGTCGGGACGGCGAAGATGTTTCCGGACTCGCGCAGGCCGCGGAGGTTGGCGACGGTCATCAGGACGATGACCGTGATCGCGATCTCGATCTTGACGGGATCCAGGCTCGGGACGACCGACACGATCTGGCCGATCGCCGACGCGGTCGAGACCGCGACGGTCATCACGTAATCGATCAGGAGCGCGGCGGCCGCAATCAGCCCGAACATCGGGTTGAGGTTCTCCTTCGCGACCGCGTAGGCCCCGCCGCCGCCCGGATAGGCGCGGCACACCTGTCGGTACGAGGTCGTCACGACCGCGAGCAGGACCGCAATCGCCACGGACACGCCGACGGAGAACGCCAGGGCGGTTGCCCCGGCAACCGCGAGGACCCGGATGATCTCCTGCGTCGCGTACGCCGACGAGCTGATCGCGTCCGAGCTGAAGATCGCGAGGGCCTTCTTCTTCGACAGGCGCTCGCCGGCCTCCTCCTCGCTCGCCAGCGGCCGGCCGATCGCCACCTTCCGAACGCCCGCCCACCACCGCCCGACGGGCGTCTTCGGCTCGTGCGCGGCGGCCTTCGCGACCAGCTGGTTGCGGCCGGTGTAGCGGAAGTAGGGCGAGTGCGGGCGCTCGACGCGGACGCGTCGGTCCGCGGGTTTCCGGCCCTGCAGCGGCCGGCGGCCACCGATCATGGGACTCCGATCTTGCGGGGCGACCGTCGGTCAGTGACCGCGACGATAGGGCACATCGGCGATGACCAGATGCTCGCGCCCGAGGAGCGCGACGTCAGGCGTTGGGCGGACTGGTTATACCGCAGGCCGGTCCCACCTGTGTCGTACGACGTGATCCGTGACCCGATCACCAGTGTCCTGTCAGACACCGTGGCGGAGCCGCTCGACGAGGCGGATCGGGAGCCCGACCTCACGCATCGCCGCCTGGACGGCCGGCACGTCGTAGGCGACGCGGTGCCAGGTTCCGGTCCCGGTGTCGGTGTCGAGCTCCAGCCAACCGGCTCGCGGGTCGCCGTCGCGCGGCTGGCCGACGCTGCCGGGATTGAGCAGCTGGCGGGCGCCGACGTCGTGGGTGACGGTGGCGCCGTCGCGACCCTCGCGACCCGTCACGCGATCGCCCTTCCGGGTCCAGGCGAACGGCAGGTGGGTGTGCCCGAACAGCCCGAGCGGGGTCGTCAATAGCTCGAGGTTGGCCCGGGCGACGGCCGTCGACATCACGTATTCCCAGATCGGGTCGCGGGGGCTGCCGTGGCAGAGGAACGTGTCGGCCTCGACGCGGGTCTGGGGCAGGCCCCGCAGCCAGTCGATCGTCGCCGGCGACATGCGCCGCCGCGTCCACTCCATCGCGGCCTTCGCGTCGTCGTTGAACCAGTCGATCTCGCGGCCGCCGACGGCGGCCCGATCGTGGTTCCCGGCGACGCCCACCGCACCGACGGCTGCCAGCCGGGCGACGACGGCGTCCGGCTCCGGGCCGTAGCCCACGACGTCGCCGAGATGCCACACGGCGTCGACGGCGCCGGCGCTGTCGAGCACGGCCTCCAGGGCGACGAGGTTCGAGTGGATGTCCGACAGCACGGCTACGCGCACGTGGTGAGCCTAGCGCGGAGGGACGCCGCCGGAGCGACCCGGCGCGGGCCGTGGCGCAGCGCTACCAGGGCCGGCGCTTGCGGGCAGCGGGATCGCGTGGCCAGCCCGCACCGATCGGACCGCCGGACCGGGTGACGATCACGAGCCGATGGTCGCGGAGGTCGTCCACGACCGGGCCGGCGTCATCGGGGACGGCGGGCTCTACCGCGATGCGTGCGTCGGGATCCATCGCCGCGATCGCCCTTCGGGCCGCCCCGAGCTCGGCGCCGTCCTCGCCGGCCAGGGCGCGCTGCGATTTCCAGGCGACCAGCGATCCACCGGGCTCGAGCAACGGGAAGGCCAGCTCGATCAGGTCGGCGAGCGGCGCGACGGCCCGCGCGATCACGGCCGCCCCGGGAGGCACGGTGCCGGGCGGGATCGCCTCCGCGCGCATCGCCAGAACCTGCACCGGGAGACTCGTGGCGGCGACCACCGTGTCGAGGAAGCGGGCCTTCTTCCCGACCGATTCGACGAGGACGCCACGACCCGACGCCAGGGTTGCGACGAGCGGGATCCCCGGGAAGCCCCCGCCACTGCCGAGGTCGACGACGGCCGTCGCGTGCCGAGCCTCCAGCACGCGCAGACCGGTCAGGCTGTCGACGACGTGCCGGATCGCGATCATCGCGGGGTCGCGGATCGCAGTGAGATTGATCGCGGCGTTCCACGCGAGGAGCAGCCGGACGTGGGCGTCGATCGTGGCACGGGCGCCGCGTGAAAGAGCGAGCCCGATCGCGTCCAGCCCCGCGTCGAGGGCGGCGCCATACGCGGTCGGGAGGTCGGGAAGGGTGTCGACGCGCGTCGGGAGCGGGTCCGGCGGACGGTCCAGGCACCCCTCCTGTCGGTCGTGCCTGTGCGGGCCGTCCGGGGTCCGCTCCCGGCGTCGTCGTACGTCACACCGCGCTCGAACCTGATCTTCCGCTGCCGGTCCGGTTCGCGGCCGGGTTTCCCCGTGCCCCTCGCCGGCCTCGGTGCCCAGGCGGTCGGTGCGGATGCCGGACGTTAGGGGTCGAGGCGTCCCGCGTCAATGCGGTTATCCACGAATCCACGTTCCCCCCGCGAACCTGTGGACAAGTGACGCCGCTCTGCACCGCGGTGCCGGCGGCCGGGGGCCCTCGGTCAGGCGTGCCGGCGATCCTCGTGCAACGATGGCAGCGCTCGGAGACGCGCCCGTCGGCCGGACTCCGGATCGTCCCCACCGGTGTCGTCGTCGCCGTCCCGGCCGATGGCCGCGATCGCCCGCCGGACGATCCGCTCCTCCAGCTCGAGCTCCTCGCCCTCGAGCGCACGGACGAGGGCGGCTTCGATCTCCGCGGTCTGGACGTCGGCTGGACCCGGCAGGACGAGCACGAACGCGGACCCCGACCCGGGGACCGAGGCGACGTCCAGGTCGCCACCCATCTGTCGGGCGAGGTCCCGGGCGATCGGCAGGCCGAGGCCGGTCCCGGTGACCCGCTCGTGGCCGGTGAGCCGCTGGAACCGCTCGAAGATCCGGACCCGGTCCTCCGCGGGGATCCCCTCGCCGTCGTCTCGGACGACGAGGACGGCGGCGAGCCCGTCCACCCGGCCCTCGATCTCGACGCTCCCGCCGGTCGGCGTGAACTTCAGGGCGTTCGCGACGAGGTTCGTGAGGATCTGCTCCACCCGCCGACGGTCGCCGGTGGCGACACGCATGCGCGGTGGCAGGGTCGTCGTCAGCCGCGTCCCGTGGTCGATTGCGATCGGCAGCAGGCTCGAGGCGACCTGGGCCCCGGCCTCGGCGATCGAGAACGGACCGACCTCGAGATTGATCGTGCCCGACTCCAGCCGCGACAGCTCGAGGAGATCGCCGACGAGGTCCGTCATGGACCCGACGATCGACCGGCTCCGCTCGAGGAAGTCGCGCTCGACGGATGGATCGAGGACCTGGCCGCCGAGGATCAGCTCGAGGTACCCGCGGAGGCCGGTCAGCGGCGTGCGCAGCTCGTGCGCGACGGTCGACACGAAGGTCGTCCGCTCGGCGTCCCGCGCCCGCAGGTTCGCCAGCTCGCGCTCGCTCGCGAGCTGGCTCGTGACGAGCGACAGGGCGACGCCGACGTGGCGGGCCATCGTGGGCGGCAGGCGCTCGGCCAGACGGGCGGCGTCGACCGGCCGGCCGAACTCGAACCCGAGGGCGACGTCGCCCGCCGTCGGGATCGGCAGGATCGCGAAGTGACGCGGCCGGTCGAGCTCCTCGACGGCGGCGTCGGCGTTGGTCGCGGCCACCGTCGCGAGCTCGTCCTCGACGTCGTCGGCGAGCGGCCGGGGCTCCTCGATGGACGGATCCTCGACCCGGGCCCGGCCGCCGACGATGAACGAGATCGGGGCCCGTCCGGCGGCCGCTCGGCGCGCGCGGGAGCGGGGGGCGTGCGCATCGAGCCAGGCGGCGAGCTCCTCCGCCTCCGCCGGGTTCTCGTCCTCGTCGATCGCGACGGCCGCCCGTCGCTCGATCCCGTCGGCGACGACGGCGACCCGCCGCGCCCCGACCGTGCGGGCGAGGAGGCGCAGCAGGCCCGCGAGGCGCTCCTCGGCGGTCTGGTCCGAGGCGAGGATGTCCAGCGCCCGGGCGAGAAGGACCTTCTCCTGGTGGGCGACCCGGTCCTCGGCGCGCCGGTAGTTCTGGCGGCGCTCGACGAATGGCGCGGGTGGGGCGACGGTCGGCAGCTGCGGCGGCAGGCCGTCCTGGCGCTGGTCGGTCATCGGGTCCTTGCTGTCCGCCCGGTTTCCGGGAACGGTCGGCCGACCGCTCATCGATCGGCCGCCCGATCGTGGCCGGTGCGGCCGAGGCTCGGTATCACCCGGCAGCCGGAACGGGATGGTTCGGAAGTACGGGGTCCGGTGGGAGGGGGAGCGAGGGGGTGCGCTGCGGTCGCGGAGGTTGCCGGGCTCATCAGGCTGAACGAGCGCTCCCGCGGACGGGCCGGCCCAGGGTCCTCCGGACGACGTCGATCACCTCGTCAACATACTCGTCCGCCTGGCCCTCCTCGGCCGCCGTCCGGACACAGCCCTGGACGTGGTCCTCGAGGACGAGGATCGAGACGGCGTCCACGGCCGCCCGAAGGGCCGCGGTCTGCTGGAGGATGTCGACGCAGTACTCCTCGCGCTCGATCATCCGCGCGATGCCCCGCACCTGGCCCTCCATCCGCGACAGGCGACGGACGAGACTCGACTTGTCCTTCGAGTAGCTGTGGCGGAAGTTCGCGGGCGGCGGCGCCGGCGAGCGCCGGGTCGCGGGAGCTGGCACGGGCGGTCTCCGAGCGTCGGGGTGGTCGTCCGTCATGATACCCCCCAGGGGTATCGCGCCGCAACGACCGCGACAGGCCCGTCCGGCGGTCGTCCCGGGCACGATGTCCGACCCGACCCGGTAGACTTTCCGCCGATGGATCCGCGCGACGACCTCGATTCGCTCGCCGGCGGGGTTGGCTGCGCCGCCTGCGGCGAGCTCGTCCCGACCGATCGGATCCGCATCCTCGCCCGGCGCGACGACCTCGTCTTCGTCGAGATCGCCTGTCCGGGCTGCCGGAGCGACTCGCTCGGGATCGTGATCGGAACGGACGACGAGCCGGTCGAGGCCGTCGGGCCGGGTCCGACGTACGGCGAGTTCGGCCCAGGCGACGTCGAGCGCTTCCGCGAGGCGTTGCCGATCGAGGCGGCCGATGTCGAGGCCGTCCGGCGCGCCCTCGGCCGGGGTGGCCTCGCCGCCCTCGTCGGGCGATCCGAGCCGCCGGCGTCCGGACCGGCCCGGTGACGGCCGACCGGGCGACGGAATCCGGCAATCGGCGTCGCAACCGCCGCAGGACCGCGGCTCGTTCGGCCCGGGCGCGGCTCACCCGCGAGCTCTCCGCGGTCGCCCTCGAGCCCGCGGTCGAGCCGCGCGCCTTCGAGACGATCCTCACCCCCGGGGCCATCCTCGCGGACCCGCGGTTCGAGGCCTTCGGTGCAGCGCCGCCACCGGATCGTCCGCGGCCGGCCTTTGCCCACGCGAGCGAGGAGGAGATGGCCCGGATCCTCGACTTCTACCGGATCCGATGGGAGTACGAGCCCCATACCTTCCCGATCCTGTGGAATCTCGACGGCCTCGTCGTCGAGAGCTTCTCGCCGGATTTCTGGCTGCCGGACCTCGACCTCTATCTCGAGATGACCACCCTCCGCCAGCGGCTCGTCCGGAAGAAGAACCGCAAGCTCCGCCGGATCCACGAGCTGTACCCGGACATCCGGGTGAAGCTGTTCTACGCGCGCGACTTCCGCGCACTGATGCTGAAGTTCGGGCGCCTCGCGCTCGCCGACGAGCTGAGCGGCTCGTCGGGCCAGGTCGTCCCGGATCGGGCGAGCGACGACGACGAGACGTCCGGGGACGGCGCATGACCGGCAAGATCGACCTCCAGGGCGACATCGGCGAGATCCTCCTGACCGAGGAGCAGATCGCCGACAAGGTCGCCGAGCTCGGGGCGCGGATCGGGGCCGACTACGGCGATCGGCGTCTCACCCTGGTCTCCGTGCTCAAGGGATCGCTGCCGTTCATGGCCGACCTGATGCGGGCCATCCCCTCACCCGTCCGGATCGACCTCATGGAGGTCAGCTCCTACGGCGGCACGTCGACCGAGTCGTCCGGGCTCGTCCGGATCCTCAAGGACCTCTCGGCGACGATCGCCGGCGAGGACGTGCTGATCGTGGAGGACATCATCGACACCGGGCTGACGCTCAATTACCTCATTCGCTACCTGCGCGGGAAGAACCCGGCCTCGCTCCGGATCTGCACGCTGCTGGACAAGCCGGCCCGGCGGCTCGTCGACATCCCGGTCGACTACATCGGGTTCACGATCCCGGACCAGTTCGTCGTCGGCTATGGCCTCGACTACGGCGAGTACTACCGGAACCTGCGGTTCGTCGGCGTCCTCAAGCCCGAGGTCTACACGAGCGCCGAATGACGATGCACCGACGACCGCTCGGCGGCGCGCGCCGCCTGGCGGGCCTTGCCGCGATCCTGATCATCGTCGCCTGCCTGCTGCCGTGGTTCGGGACATCGACCGACGCCGGCCTCCCGCCATTGACCGGCAACGCGTTCAGCGGCAGCGGGATCGTCGTCTTCTTCGTCGGCCTCGCGGTGATCGCGCTGCTCGCGCTGCCGTACGCGGCCGGCGACACGCCCGTGGGCCTGGATCGGCCGCTGAGCTTCCTGATCCTGACCGTGATCGGCTGGATCGCCCTCGCGATCCGCGCGATCGACCTGGCCCTGACGAACGTCGAGGTCCTCTTCCCGACCCGCGCCTACGGCCTGTGGCTCGCCGCGCTCGGCCTGATCCTGCTGAGCAGAGCGGTCTATGACATGTCGCGCGAGCGACGCGTCTAGTCAGCGGCTGTCGCGCCCGAACGCCGATGGGTGCGTTGCCGGCTGCGGTCCGCGCTCACGCACCTTGAAGTGCGCTCGCTTACGGTCCTCCCCGGGGCCTTCCCCTCGACGCCCGAGCGCGACGAACGCAGTGGCGTGCGGTCCTACCGTCCGGTTGGACTCAACCAGACGGTGGGGATGTAGTTGTCCGGGGCGCCGACCGTGCCCGTCGCGACATAGCCGGGGCCGTCCGGGACGACCGCCTGCGGCTCACCCTGGCCGAACGACGCCTGATCCGGCATCCGCGTCCACGTCCGACCATCCGGTGACGTCCAGGCCGTGCCCTGCCCGAACTGCTGGCCGAACAGGAAGTGGCCGACCGCGACGAGCTCGCCCGACGGCCCGGCCACGACGTCCGCCATCGTGATCCCGAGGCCGTGGTAGACGAGCGAGTCCTGGCTCGGCGCGACCCCCCAGGTCCGGCCGTCCGTCGACAGCCAGATCATCGCCGCCCTCGAGGCGAGGTCGGAGCCCACCGCGACGTAGCCCGGGCCGCCGGCCGCCACCGACGCCATCTGCCCCGCGCGGAACATGTCACCCCCGTCGACGCGTTCCCAGCTCCGCCCATCGGCAGACCGCCAGACGGCCGATCCCGTCGCATGCCCCACGGGACCGGTCGTCCCGACAGCGACGAGGCCGCCCGGCCCGGCCGCGATCGCGGCGACCCGCCCATCGGCCATCGCCGGCGTGTCGGGCAGGCGGGTCCACGACGAACCATCCGGCGAAGTCCAGAAGCGGGCGGAACCGGGCTGGTTGACGACCCCTGCCCAGCCGCCCGAGACGAACCCGCCCGGACCGGCGACGACGGTCGTCATCCGCGTCTCCGGGGCCTCGACGAACGTCGACCCGCCGGCCACGGGCTCCCACGCGACGCCGTCGGACGACGTCCAGGCCGCGGCGTCGTTGTTGATCCGGCCAACGACCGCGACATGTCCGACGGTCGGGCCGGTCGGGGCGCCGGCGGCGATCGCCAGCGCAAACGCCCCGTCCACGGTCGTCGGCAGGCCGGCCAGCGTCCAGCGGTGACGATCGGGCGAGGCCGAGGTCCAGGTGACCGGGACGAAGTCGGGGAACGTGTAGCCCACGGCGATCAGCCGCTCGCCGACCGCCGCGAGGTCGTACGGATTGCCCTGGCTCGCGAAGTGGCCCGGATGTCCCAGGCCCCCGCCGCTCCCGACCGGTGGGACCGACGGCGGCGCTGCGCCCATGCCCGCCGGTCGTTCGACGTCGGCCGTCTCCCAGTCGAGGCCCGGCGGGCCCGGGGCGTGGCTGGCGGCGATCGGGGAGGCGGGTCCGGGCGAGGTCACGTCCGACCCACACCCGCCGGCGAGCGCGAGGGCGACGACGGCTGCCACGACGCGACGGGCCGAGCCCGGGATCACGGCAGGGCCCGGATCATCCCGCCGTCGATCGGAACGATGGCGCCGCTCACGTAGCTCGCGGCGGGCGACAGGAGGAACGCCCCGAGGCGGCCGACCTCGGCCGGGTCGCCGTATCGGCCGAGCGGGATCCGGGCGATCGTCTCGCGCTGGATCTCCTCGACCGGCCGGCCGGTCGCGGTCGCGCGCAACCCGTCGAGGTGGGCGATCCGGGCCGTCGAGACGCGGCCGGGGGCGATCCCGTTGATCCGGACCGGGGCGATCTCCGCGGCGAGCGATTTCACGAGCCCGGCCAGCCCGGGTCGGAGGACATTCGACGTCGTGAGGTACGGGATCGGCTCGCGAACGGAGCTCGAGAGGATGATCAGGATCGCCGGCGCCGACGACGCCTGGAGGTGGGGCAGGCCCGCCCGGATCAGGCGGATCGCGCTGAGCAGGACGCCGTCGATCGCGGCGGTCCAGGTCGCCTCGTCGAGGTCCGTGAACCCGCCGCCGGCCGGGCCGCCGCTGTTGACGACGAGGAGGTCGAGGCCGCCCAGGGCGGCGGCGGCGGTGTCGACCGCATCGGCGGGACCGTCCGCGGTCGAGAGGTCGGCCGGGACCGCGAGCCCGTGGGTTGCGGCCGCCGCCTCGTCGAGGCGCGCTCCGGGTCTCGCCGTCAGCGCAACCCGGGCGCCCTCGACGGAGAGCTCGGTGGCGATCGCCCGGCCGAGCCCGCTCGAGGCCCCACCGACCAGCGCGCGGAGACCGTTCAGCCCGAGGTCCATCGCCTCATGGTACGGGCGCTCCGGCGGTGCTCGCAGCCGGGGCGTCAGGGGCGGGGATGCGGACCGCCCACATGCGTTCGTAGGCGCCGGCCTGGAGCGCGAAGATGTACTCGCCGGGTGCCCAGAGGTCCGTCCGCACGTGACCGGGAACGACCGGCGGGGCGTACAGGGCGCCGAGCGGCGGCACGAGCGTCGGGCTTGCGCTGTGGAGGACGAGCGGGCTCGCGATCCGGACCGGCCCGCCGCTGGAATCGTCCGTCGTCACGAACCACGCATGGATCTCGACGCCGTCCGGGGGCCGCTCTGGTCCGGCCCACGGCCCGCAGAAGCCGAGGGCCTCGATCTCCGGGCTCATCGGGATGACACCGGTTGCCGGATCCATTGGGATTGACGTCGCCGTCGCCGGGGTCATCGTCCGCCAGGACCGGAGCGTGCCGCCCGGCCAGCGCTCGCGGCTGAACACCCGCCAGCCCGGCGGATCTTGGCAGTCGATCCGGATCCCGGCCAGCGGATCGACAGACGGGCGCTCGGTGGGCGGCGGCGTCGCCGGGCGGGGCGTGAACGCCGGACCGCCGGCCTCGGGCCACGGCTTGACGAACGCGATCGCCACGAAGATGGCGACCGCGACGACGATGACGCCCGGGCCGCGACCCGCACCGCCGATCCGGACCATCGCCGAGCCGGACGGAGGCGGGCGCCGCCCATCGGCCCCCTGGGCCTTCGGCTCCTCTTCCCAGCTGGGCTCGTCGCCCATGGCAGCCCCCGCCGACGATCCGCCGGCTCAGATCTCCCCGAGGTAGGCCTTCCTGACCGTCTCGTTCTCGCGGAGCGAGGACGCCTCGCCGGACAGGACCACGTTGCCTGTCTGGAGGACATAGCCGCGATGGGCGACGTTCAGGGCCTGGAGCGCGTTCTGCTCCACGAGCAGGATCGTCGTCCCCTCGGCGTTGATCTCCCTGATCGTGTCGAACACGACCTGGATGAGGATCGGCGCCAGGCCGAGCGACGGCTCGTCGAGGAGGAGCAGGCGCGGCCGCGACATCAACGCCCGGCCGATCGCGAGCATCTGCTGTTCGCCACCCGAGAGCGTCCCGCCCTGCTGGTGGGTCCGCTCGCGGAGCCGGGGGAAGAGGGTCATCACCCGGTCCACGTCCTCGGCGATCTGGGCCTGCGGCTGGGTGAACCCGCCCATCTGCAGGTTCTCGAGGACCGTCAGCCGGGAGAAGATCCGGCGCCCCTCGGGGGCGTGGCCGATCCCGGCCTTCACCAGCGCATGGGCAGCCGTCTTCGAGGTGTCCTTGCCGTCAAACGTCACGGTGCCCTGGCGCGGGTGGAGCAGGCCGCAGACGGTCTTCAGGGTCGTGGTCTTGCCGGCGCCGTTCGCGCCGATCAGGGTCACGATCTCGCCCCGGTTGACCTCGATCGTCACGCCCTTCAGGGCGTGGATCTGGCCGTAGTAGGTATGGACGTCGTCGAGCTTCAGGAGCAGCTCGCCGGCCGACGACGCGGGCGCGATCGCACCGGGCGCAGCGGCGGGGCCGGCGGTCGTCTCGGGGGCGGTCATTGCGCCGGGGCCCCAAGGTAGGCCTCGATGACCCGGGGGTCCTTGCGGACCTCCTCCGGCGATCCCTCGGCGATCCGCTCGCCGTGATCGAGGACGGTGACGCGGTCGCTGATGCCCATGACCACCTTCATGTCGTGCTCGATCAGGAGGACCGTGAGGCCGAGATCCGTCCGCAGCTTGTTGATCAGGGCCATCATGTCCGACGTCTCGCGCGGGTTCATCCCGGCGGTCGGCTCGTCGAGCAGGAGCAGCGTCGGGTCGCTGCCGAGGGCGCGGGCCACCTCGAGGCGACGCTGGTCGCCGTACGGCAGGTTCTTCGCCAGCTCGCCGCCGATGCCGCGGAGGCCGACCAGCCGGAGGAGCTCGTCGGCCCGCTCGCGCGCCTTCTTCTCGTCGGCACGGTTCTTCGGCGTCGAGAACATCGCGTCGAACAGACCCGCCTTCAGCTTGATGTGCATCCCGACGAGGACGTTCTCTTCGGCCGTCATGTTCTGGAAGAGCCGGATGTTCTGGAACGTCCGACCGATCCCGGCCGACACCATGTCATTGGGCCGGGCGCTCCGGAAGATCCCGAGACGGCTCAGCAGGCGGCGGTACCACGGCGGACGAACGATCGCCGATAGCAGCATCAGGACGAGGGCGGCCAGAGTCAGCGCGCCGCCGATGAAGGCAACGGTCTCGTCGTTGACGCCGAAGACGACGATGCCGGAGAGGATGCCGACGATCAACGCGGGCACGACCCACACGAACGGCTCGAGCCAGGCACGGACCGGCCGGGCGATCATCGTCCGGTCCCGGACGAGGATTTGCCCCGACGTCGGGTCGTAGATCCCGGCAATGATGTTGAAGAACGTCGTCTTGCCGGCACCGTTCGGCCCGATCAGGCTGACGATCGAGCCCTCGGGGATGTCGAAGCTCACGTCGTTGACCGCGATCAGGCCGCCGAACCGCTTCGTGATCCTGCGCGCGGACAGGAGCTGCGTTCGGCCAGCGGGCACCGGCTGATTGATCGGGCCTGCGCCGGCAGCCGGCACGTTGGCGGTCACAGCGCACCCTCCTCGAGGATGTTGGCGGTGTCGGCCTCCATGTCGCCGGACGACGTGTGCAGCTCGCGTTTCCGGCGTTGGCTCGGGAAGAGGCCCTCGGGCCGGAACAGCATCATCAGGACCAGGGCCAGGCCGTACAGCAGGAACTGGTACTGGACGAAGTTGATGTCCTGCAGGATCGGGACGTGGAGCTCCTGGAAGAACGTGTTGAGCTGTTTGAGGAACACGATCTGGATCGTGTAGATGATGAACGCGCCGAGGGCGACGCCCCAGATGTTGCCCAGGCCGCCGAGGACGACCATCGCGAGAATCGAGAACGACACCTGGGACAGGAACTGGTCCGGACTTACGAGGGTCAGCTTCGATGCGTTGAACACGCCCGCGAAGCCGGCCGTCGAGGCGCCGAGGGCGAACGCGAGGAGCTTCGTGGTGACGGTGTTCAACCCGTTCGAGGCAGCCGCGAGCTCGTCCTCGCGAATCGCCATCCAGGCCCGTCCGATCCGTGACTCCTGGAGCCGGTAGATCAGAACCATGGTGACCGTGATGATCGCCATCATCAAGAGGTAGAACGGCCACGGGTTGAGGAGGTCGAACTCGACGCCCGGCAGGGACGGCGGATAGAGCCCGCCGATGCCGTTCGTCCCCTCCGTGAACTTGTCCGCGTTCAGGAAGACGATCGGGACGATCTCGCCGAACCCGAGGGTCACGATGGCCAGGTAGTCGCCGCGCAGCCGGAGCGTCGGCGCGCCCAGCAGCACCCCGAACGTGGCCGCGACCAGCGCGCCGAGGATCAACATCAGCAGGAACGGCGCGTGGACGCCGGAGAACGGCGACGATCCGTAGGCGTAGGTGTACGCGCCGATGGCGAAGAAGGCCGCGTAGCCGAGGTCGAGCAGGCCGGCGAGCCCGACGACGATGTTCAGGCCCATCGCGAGAAGGACGAAGACGCCGGCGTTCGAAAACCCGCTCAACCAGACCGTCTGCGGCTGGAAGATGCTGAACGGGGGCACCGTCGCGAGGATCGGCAGGAGGACGGCGACGATCGCCATCCCGGCAATGATCGTCGTCGAGCGGTGGACCGAGGCGAACCCCCGGATCCGCTCGCGCACCGAGGCTCCCCTGGCGCCCATCCCGGCGACCCGACCGGTCACGCCCGTTCTCCGATCTGCTGGCCGAGGATCCCGGCCGGACGGAAGACGAGCACGAGGATCAGGACGACGAACACGATCGCCTGGGACCAGCGAGCCTGGCCGACCGCCTGGGTGAACACCTCGATGAAGGCGATCAGGAAGCCGCCGATGGCAGCGCCGGTCAGGTTGCCGATCCCGCCGAGCACCGCGGCGGTGAACGCCTTGAGGCCGGCGTTGAAGCCGAGGTCGAACCGGACGAAGCCGAAGTACTGGCCCTGGAAGACCCCAGCTGCCCCGGCGAGCGCGCCGCCGATGAGGAACGTCATCGCGATCGTCTGGTTCAGGTCGACGCCCATGAGCTGGGCGGCCTGCTGATCCTGCGCGGTCGCGCGCATCGCCCGACCGAGGCGGGTCCGGCTGATGAACGCCTGGAGCCCGACCATCAGGGCGATCGCGACGACGAAGATCACGAGGCTGATGACGCGAATCTGGGCTCCGAGGATCGCGATGTGCTCGTTCGGGACGACCTGGGGGACCTTCCGATCGCCGGTCCCGACGATGATCTGCATGAGGTTCTGGAGGATCAGCGACACGCCGATCGCGGTGATCAGCGGGGCGACGCGCGGGGCGTGGCGCAGCGGCCGGTAGGCGAACCGCTCGATCGTGACGTTGATCCCGCCCATGAGCGTCATGCCGACGAGCAGCGCCGCGGCGAGGACCGCGATCAGGACGAGGGGCTGCGTGATCGGCGCGTCCGGCAGATGGAGCCCGAGGAAGTCGAGCGGCGCCGGGAAGCTCGTCAGGAAGAAGAGGGAGACGAACGTCCCGACCATGAACACGTCGCCATGGGCGAAGTTGATCAGCTCGATGATGCCGTAGACCATCGTGTAGCCGAGGGCGACGAGGGCGTAGATCGCGCCGAGGACGAGCGCGTTGCCCACCTGTTGGGCGCTCGTCGCGACGGCCCTCGGAAAGGCGTCGGCGACCTCAGCCGGGTCGGTAGAGCCCAGGTTCGTCAGGTACTGGATGACCAGGAGGATGCTGAAGTAGACGAGGATCCCGATGATGCTCGACAGGACGAGCTTGGCCCCGAACGGGATCCGGCGTTGCGAGACGGGCGAGGACGCAACTGCGGTCACGGTCAGCGTCTCCGATCAACGTGACAGGAGGAGAAGAGACGGCGAGGCCGGGGATCGTGGATCCCCGGCCTCGTGGGTGGCCGGTGTTACTTGGCGAAGTCGAGCTGCTCCTTGAACGTCCAATCCTTCTTGGCGGGGTCATAAGCGTAGAAGCTGATGATCTTCTGGCTCGTGTCGCCGTTGGCGTCGAACTTGAACTGGCCGATCACCGACGTGTAGGTGATCGAGGGGTCGACGACCGCGGCGCGGAGCTTCTCGCGAAGATCCTTGACGTCGGTCGCAGTGGGGCCGGCCCGCTTCAGGGCATCGAGGACGACCTGGGCGCAGGCGTAGCCGGTGGCGGAGTAGCCGGTCGGATCCGTGCCGTACTCCTTCTTGAACTTGTCGGCGAACTCCTGGCGGCCGGGGAAATCGCCGACGGCGGCGGCCGTCGCGTACGACTTCTTGGCGTCGTCGCCGGTGAGGTTCAGGAACGAGTCCTTGGTGGCCGCCGAGCCGTCATAGATGCCGTCCGGGCCGACAAACGGAATGTCGAGCCCGGCCTGCACGGCCTGCTTGAGGAGCCGCGCGCCGCCGTCGGCGGTGACGCCGCCGAAGTAGATCGAGCCCGGGTTCTTGGCCTTGGCCGCGGTCAGCAGCGCGGTGTAGTCGGTGGTCGTCTTCGGTGCACCGTCACGGGCGACGACGGTGCCGCCGTTCGCCTCGAAGTACTTCTGGAAGTTGTCGGCGATGCCCTTCCCGAAGGTGTCGGTGCTGTCGACGATGTAGACCGTCTTGATGTTCAGCTTCTCGAGGATGTAGCGGGCGGCCGCGGGGCCCTGGTTGTCGTCGGTCGTGACGACGCGGACGTAGTTGATCTTGGTGGGGTTGGTCTTGCGGATGTCCAGCGCGCCGAACTCGGGCTTCGTGAGGCCTTCGTTCGTGTTCGCGGGCGAGCATTGCGCCAGACCGGCCGCGTTCGAGAGCGGGATCTGGACCTTGGCGACGCTCGAGTTGAGCGGGCCGACGACCGCGACGACGTTCGGGTTCGCGACGAGCGCCGTCATGTTCTGGGCGCCGGTCTGCGGGTCATGCACGCCGTCCTTGGCGTCGTCGAGCACGACCGAGTTCGGGATGTCGATCTTCCAGCCGCCGACTTCGCCGCCCGCATCCTTCACGGCAAGCTTGATGCCGTTGATGATCGGCTGCGATGCGGCGAGCTCGCTGCCCTGCTGCGGAAGCTCGATCGCGAGATTGATCGTGCCCTTGCCGCCGGAGCTCCCGCCCTGGCTGCAACCGGCGAGCACGAGCACGCCGACGGCGCCGAACGCGCCGACTTTGCCGAGTTTCATTCAGTCTCCTCCTCGAACGCTCGTCGCCCGGAATGGCCCCGGACGACTCCGGTCGGCGCTCCCTCCGACTCCGACACGACCACGCCCCGCGGGTGCACCCGGGGCCCGATGCGTCGCCTCCGAACAGCCTCAGCGGTTGCCGAGTGGTCCGGATCCTGGCGAGCGGCGGTGCGTGACGGATGACGTCGCGGAGCGCTGGTTCGGCCGGCGCGCAGGTTGCCGCCGAAGCGATGCCGTATCATAGACATTGGCGGACCGAATGCAACACCGGTCGGCGCGACCCGGGCGTGGCTGTCGAGCTCATGGCTCGCCACCCCGCGAGGTGCCACCGATCGCCGTGTCAACGGTCGGCCTCCCGATCGGCGCAGGCATCACCAGGATCGCCTCCGCCGTCCAGCACGAGGTGCCTCCGCCCGCGTGGAATACCTGATCCGGCCCGCTCGCATCACGGACATCGAACGGCTCGTCGCCCTCGGCGGCGGTCCCGCGCGAACGTCCGCCGGTGCCGGCGCGATGGACTCTGGGGACCTGCTCCGGCAGCTGGTCTATCTCCCGCAGGCGAGCATCTTCATCGCCGAGGCACACCGTGAGGTCGTCGGAGGTGCGGTCCTCGCGCTCCGTCCGTCCGTCGCCGCCGGTGGGTTCGTCGGTGCCGTCGATTTCATCGTGGTCGATCCCGAGCACGATGCGGATCGCGTGACCGACGCGCTCCTGGAGGAGGTTCTGCGCTCGGCACGCAACAAGGGCTGCAGCGTCGTGGAGGCGGCTCTTCCCGACGACCCGGCGGAGCGGACCCGCCTGGAACGTCACGGGTTCATCGAATCGAGTCCGCGCGCGGAGTGTCGGGTGGCCGCAGTCGGAACGGCCAGATCGCGCAGCAACAACTGATCAACAGCATCTGATCCGCGACGCCAGGCAGCGCATTCGCGCCGGGGTCGCTCGACCAGTCAAGGAGTCAAGGTGGGCAAGAACGTCGCCGTCTTCGTGGACGTGGCGAACATCTTCTACGCGGCAAAGGCCGCAGGCACGGACATCGACTACGTCACGCTCCTCCAGGCGGCAACCGCCGGGCGCGACTTCGTCCGGGCATACGCATACACCGGGCTGGACCCGGACAACGAGAACCAGCGGAACTTCCACGCGTTCCTCGCGCGGAACCACTACAAGGTCGTCAGCAAGGACATCCGCAAGTACGGCGACGGCAAGGTCAAGGCGAACCTCGACATCGAGCTCGTCGTCGACCTGATGAAGACCGCGCGCAATCTGGACATCGCGATCGTCGTGTCGGGCGACGGGGACTTCGCCCCGGCAATCCGGGCGGTCCAGGAGATGGGCGTCCGCGTCGAGGTCATCAGCTTCCGCGGCAACACGTCCAGCGACCTCATCGACGTCGCGGACCTGTTCACGGACATCACCCAGCTCGCGCGCGTCGACAAGTCGTCCTCTCGGTCGGGCCGGCGGGTCGCAAGTGACGACGAGGACCTGTCGATGACCGAGGTCCCAGACAAGCAGACCGAGGGAACCGGAGCCCGTGGCCGGGGACGCGGACGCGGCCGGGGCAGGCCCGGCGAGGCCGAGCCGGCAGCGGCCAGCGGCCGGCGTGGCGGCAGAACGTCGTCCGCCCGAGCCGGAGCCGGAACCGGGGCCGCAGCGGCGGTCGCCGCCTCGGCCAACGGCGGCGGATCGCTGACCGTGCTGCCGGGCGAGAAGCTGTCCCGAGTCGCATCCATCGAGTCAACCGAGATCGACGTCGAGGACGTCGACGAGGAGCTGCTCGAGACCGCCGAGGGCGGCGAGGGACTGACCGAGGACGGCGACGCACGCCGGCGGCGCCGTCGGCGCGGTGGTCGTGGACGCGGTCGCGGTCGCGGTCGCGACGAGACGATCGAGCCCGCGGCGGGCTCCGCGCCGGGTGGCCCGGCGAACGATGAAGACGACTTCGAGGAGGAGGAATCCGAGGAGGTCGCCGCGGCCGCGCCGCGCGGCCCGAAGACGACGCCATTCGGCTCGTTCTGGGACTCGCAGCTCGGCGTGCCGAGCGCCTCGACCGCACCGGTCGGGCCCACGGGGCCGGTCGGCGACGACGAGGACTTCGACGAGCCGGAGATCCCCGAATACCTGATCGCCGAACAGCGGCGCGGCCAGCAGCAGGGCGGTCGCAGCGGCGGAGGTCGCGGTGGCGCCCGCGGCGGACGCGCCGCCTATACGGCCGCGATCGAGCGGGAACGGTACGGCCGCGGCAGCGGCAGCGGCGGGATCAACCGCTATCCGGATGTCAGCGGACGGGATCGTCAGGGCCAGGGCAGCGGCAGCGGTGGTGGTGGCGGAGGCGGTCGCGGGCAGGGCGGCGGTCGCGGCCAGGGCGGCAGTCGAGACGGCGGCTATGTCCGTCGCGACAGGCCCGAGGGCCAGAATCGCGTTGAGCGGCCGGCTCGAACCGGCGGCGACCCGTGGAGCGAGGTGCCGCCGGAGCTCGAGGAGATGCTGCGTGCGCAGCTCGCCCAGTCCTCGAAGGGCCGCCCGGCGGCCCCGGCCGGCGGAACAAGTGGATCCCGCGCGGGCGGACCGGCCTCCGGCGCAACCGAGGCATCGGTGGCCGAGGCGGACGTCGCCGCGGCTCCCAAGGCTCGGACGACCCGGCGCACGACCGCGAAGGCCGCGCCGGACGCATCGGCGGGCGCGGACGCCGCCCCGGCGCCGAAGCGCAGGGCGACGACGCGGAAGCCCGCGGCCGCCGCCGGCGCCCCGGACACAGCCGAGACGTCGGACGCGTCGGAGGCCGCGCCGAAGCGCAAGACGACGACCCGCAAGACGTCCACGGGGAAGGCGACGGCGTCTGCCGCCGGCGACGACTCGGCGTCGGCCCCGGCGCCGAAGCGCAAGCCGGCGACCCGGAAGAAGGCCGAGCCCGCCTGATCGGGACCGGCGATCGGCCGGAAGGCGACGCGATGATCGCGGAGGCCCCCGCGAGCGGCGGGCGGATGCGGACGCGCGGGCACGACGCGGCGATCCGCGCCGTCCGGGCGATGATCACCGGTCGTCCCCCGCACGCGCTGCTGATCGGGGGGCCGTCCGGCGTCGGCAAGACCACGCTCGCCCTGGACCTCGCGGCGGGGCTCCTGTGCGATGACCCGGATCCGGGCAACCGGCCGTGCCGGGCATGCCGAGGCTGTCGGCTCGTCGAGCGCGGCCGCCATCTGGATGTCCACCGGCTGGCGCCGGTCGGTCCCGGCGACCAGATCCGGATCGGGGATCGCGATCGGCCGGACGACGGGACCATCCGCCGCCTGATCCTCGACCTCGCGTTCCTTCCGGTCGAGGGTGGCGCACGGGTCGCGATCATCGAGCGGGCGGACCGGATGGGCGACGATGCCCAGACTGCGCTCCTCAAGACGCTCGAGGAGCCGCCCGCCGGGGTCACGATCGTGCTGTGCGCCGACGACGAGGATCGGCTGATGCCGACGGTGCGCTCGCGCTGCGCCAGGATCCGGCTCGGGCCCGTCGCCGTGCGAGACGTGGAGGCGATCCTCGCCGAGGCGGGGCTCGCCGACCCGCCGCTGGCCGCCCGGCTCGCTCGGCTGTCGGGCGGCCGGCCGGGGCTGGCCCAGCTGCTGGCCCGCTCTCCGGACGCGGTCGCGGCCCGCGACGAGATCGCCCGGACGCTCCTCCACCTCCTCGGTACGGGCCACGCCGCGCGGCTGGCGGCCGCCCGGGACCTGCTGGACCTCGCGATCCGGATGGATCGCGTCCTCGAACGGTCGCTTGCCGAGATCACCGAGGCCGCGGACGACGCCGCATCCGGGGGAGCGCGCGGGCGCCGCGCCGTGGGACGCGGCCGCGGGGCGGCGGCCACGGGCGCCGGACGGGCACCCGAGGCGCGGGCCGGCATCGACGCGAGCGCGACCCAGCCGGACGCCGCCGCGGCGACGGACGGCGAGGGCGACGGCGAGGAGGAGGAAGAGGAAGAGGACGTGGAGGCCAACCGGAAGTCCTCCGCGACGGCCCCCCAGCGTCGACGGGCGGCCGGGTCCGTGGTCGGCCTGTGGCGCGAGCTCGCCCGCGACCTGCTCGTGGTTCGTCTCGGCGTGGACCGCGAGGTGCGGGATCCGGCGCTCCTGGACGACCTCCGTGCGGCGGCCACCACGCTCGGTCCGGACGGAACGTCGGCCGATGACCCCGTGAACGCCGGCCTGTCGGCGTTCCTGGCCCGGCTCGACGCGGCCGGCGAGCTCGTGGAGGCGAACGTGCGGCCGGAGATCGTCCTCGACACGCTCCTCCTCGCGTGGCCCGCCGTCCGATGAGCGAATCGACACGCGCGACGACGTCCCGCCTCGAGGCGATCGTGCGCGGCCGCGTCCAGGGAGTGGGCTTCCGCTACTGGGTGGTCCGCCGGGCGACGGACCTCGGCCTGACCGGCTGGGTCGCCAACGAGCCGGATGGCAGCGTGCGGTGCGTGGCCGAGGGCTCGTCGGCGGATCTCGACCGGCTTGAAGGGCTGCTCGGCACGGGGCCGCTCGGCTCGGTGGTCGAGGACGTCCGGATCGTCCGCCTGCCGGGAACCGGCGCCTTTCGCGGGTTCGAGGTCCGATCCGGCGGCCATCGTGGCGACTGATCTCGGCCGGGCGTCCGCCCCGGGCGGTGCCCCGCTGCACCACCTTCGCCTCGGACCCGGACGTTCAGCACCGGCCGGCAGGACGATCTCCGGTATCGGTCCAACCCCACCCGGGCGATCCTTCAACGTGATGGAGTCCCATCCGTCCGTCCCTGCGGAAGCCGCCACCGTCGAGCCAGCCACCGTGGCCGAGGATCTCCCCGAGCTGTATCGGCGGATCCTCGAACGGGTCGCCGTGCTCGAGCGCCTCGGCGCGCGTTCCGAGGCCGGGCGGATCCGCGTCGAAGCCACCCGAGCCTATTCGAGCGCCTGGGACGAGACGGCTCGGCGCGGCCTGCTGGCCCTGATCATCCGGGCCGACCGGAGCGCCGAGGCCCCCGTCCGGACCCGCGGGTGGTCGCTCCGCCGGCGATCCGCGCCGGCCCGCTGACCGCATCGCCCACCGCACTCGCTACCCTGTCGGCGTGGATGCCGACGCGCCCCGGATCGCCGACGCCCTCGCGACGGCAGGCGCCGCCTACGACGACCTGCTCGGGCTCGCGGAGGACGTCGAGGACGAGTGGTCGTACGTGAACGACCTCGCGGATGCGTGGCGTGGCCGGTTCGACGAGGTCGCGGCCCTCCGCGGCGGGGAGCCGGCGACGCCGGAGGTCGCGGCCGCGATGGCGGGCCTGGCCGACGAGGTCGCCCGGATCGACGACCCGCATCGCGCGATCGACTGGTTGTCGACCTTCCCGCAGATGGTCCTGATCGCGGTCGGCGAGCGACCGTGATGGGGGCGCGGGCGTGAGGTTCCAGGATGCGGCGCCGGATGCCCGAGCCGTCGTCTACGCGGGGATCCAGGCCGAGCCGCTCGTGGCACGGGCGGCCGCACTGCTCGCCGATGCCGGCCCGGACCAACGGATCCTCGCCCGGGCGGTCATGAATGGATCGTCCACCGAGCCGGCGGCGTGGCGGGCGATGGCGCCGAGCCTGTTCGGGCCGGCCGCGGCCGTCCCGGGACCGGACGGCGATCGAGATCGGAGCGAGGCGATCCTCGCCGTCGCGCTCGAGGTGGCGGAGCGTGGCGAGCAGATCCGCTCCCAGGTGCGCGGCGCGATCGTCGAGGCCCTGACCGAGCTCCTCGCGGGCCGGAGGACCCCGGACGCGAGCGTCCGGCGCGAACGGCGGATCCTGTTCGACGGCGTGCGCGCCGAGATCCACCCGTATGACGTTACCGTCGAGACGAGCGGCGCATCCGAGGCCATCGACTGCAAGTGGGGAGCGCGCGGGATCAACGCCGACGTCCTCCACCAGCTCGACGACGCGCGGTCGCACGCAGCCGACGAGGACGAACGTCTCGCTGTCACCCTCGTCGTCTTCGACGCCCGCCGGTCCTGTGACGTGCGGCTCGCCCGCGAGACGGCACCGTTCGCCGGCACCGGGCTCATCTCGCTCGAGATGCTGGACGACCTGGCGCGCGCCCCGTCCGGACGGGCCGCGCGATGACGGCGTCGGCGCCCGGAACCGCTGCGGGCTGGCGGTCCTTCCACGAGACGTCGTATCGGGTCCGGTTCGACGAGGCGGGCCCGGACGGCGTCCTCCGAACGTCCGGGTACATGCGCTACGCGCAGGATCTTGCCTGGCTCCACTCCACGGCACTCGGGTTCGGGCGAGAGTGGTACGCCGAGCGCGGTCTGACCTGGCTCGTCCGGGCCGCCGAGCTGACGATCCGCGCGGATGCCCCGATGGGGACCAACGTCACGGCCCGGACCGAGGTCGTGGGCATGCGCCGGGTCTTCGCCCGCCGCCGCGGGACGTTCCGGCTTGCCGACGGCAGTCTCGCCGGCCGGGTCCACACCGACTGGGTCCTGATCGACGCACGTGGGGTCCTCACCCGCGTCCCGCCGGTGTTCGGCGAGATGTTCGGCGGCGACCAGCTCCACGACGGGGTCGGGCGGATCGCCCTGCCGCCCACGCCGCCCGACGCGTCGCGGCTGGCGCTCACCGTGCGACCGCACGAGCTGGACCCGATGGGCCACGTGAACAACGCGGTCTATCTCGACTGGTTCGAAGAGTGCCTCGCGGTGCATCCCGGCGGGGCCGCCGCGACCGCGGTTGTGCCCCGCCGCTATCGCTGCGAGTTCAGCCTGGCCGCGGAGCCGGGGGCCGCGCTCGAGGGCGCCGTCTGGCCTGACGGGGATGGCTGGAGCTTCCGTCTGATCGACGCGACGACCGGCGCGGACCTCTTCCGGGCACGGCTGGAGACGAAGGTCGAGACCACCGACGACGAGGAGGATCGATGACGCGGATCGTGCTGCACGGGGGCCGGCTGTTCGACGGAACGGGGAGCGAGCCGTCCGAGGCCGATGTCGCGATCTCGGAGGGTCGGATCGTCGACGTCGGGTCCGACCTCGACGGCGACGAGCTGGTCGACGTCGCCGGCCGGACGATCCTGCCCGGCCTGTTCGACTGCCACACCCACGTCTGCCTGTCCCACGTCGACGCGTGGAAGGTCGTCCAGGAGCCGTTCTCGCTCCAGTTCTACGACGCCGCGGAGAACCTGCGGAAGACCCTCGAGGTGGGGATCACCACGATCCGCGACGCCGGTGGCGCCGACCTCGGGATCCGGACGGCCGTCGAGCGGGGCCTGATCCCCGGTCCCCGGATGCAGATCTCGATCGTGATGCTGAGCCAGACCGGCGGGCACGGCGACGACTGGTTCCCGTCCGGTGTCGACGTCCCGCTGATGGCCAACCACCCCGGGCGACCGTCCGGGATCGTCGACGGCGCCGATGCCGTCCGGCGGAAGGTCCGCGAGCTGCACCGGATGGGCGCCGACGTCATCAAGGTCGCGACGTCCGGCGGCGTCCTGTCGCCGCGCGACGATCCGCGCCACGCTCACTTCCGGCCGGCCGAGCTCGAGGCGCTCGTCGAGGAGGCGACGGCCGCCGGGATGTACGTCATGGCCCATGCCCAGGGCGCCGACGGGATCAAGAACGCGGTCCGGGCGGGCATCCGCTCGATCGATCACGGGATCTACCTCGACGACGAGGCGATCGAGCTGATGCTCCGCCACGGGACCTGGTTCGTGCCGACCCTCGTGGCCCCGCAGGGCGTGCTCGACGCCGTCGACGCCGGCGTGCCCCTTCCGCCGGCGGTCGTCGACAAGGCCCGGATGGTGCTTGACATCCACCGGGCCGCGTTCCGGAAGGCCGTCGAGGCCGGCGTCCGGATCGCGATGGGGACCGACTCCGGCGTGACGCCCCACGGACGGAACCTCCGCGAGCTCGCCCTGATGCAGGCCGGCGGGATGACCCCCGCCGCGGTCCTCGAGGCGACGACGCGGAGCGCCGCCCAGCTCCTCGGCGTGGACGCGACGCTCGGGACCGTCGAGCCAGGCAAGATCGCCGACCTCGTCGTGCTCGCCGGCGACCCGTTCGACTTTGCCGGGATGGCCGAGCGGGTCGAGGGAGTCTGGAAGGACGGCGTTCGCGTCATCTGACGCGTGCCACAATCCGTCCATGGCGATCGCCGAGCCGGCCGCATCCGAATCCCTCCACCAGACCTGGCAGGCCCGGACGCCGCGGTCCGCCGCGCTGTTCGAGCGAGCCGGGCGGGTCCTGCCCGGTGGCTCGACCCGGACCACGGTCTTCGCGCCGCCGTACCCGCCGTACCTGACGGGTGGCTCCGGCATCCACGTCCACGACGTCGACGGGAACGACTACCGCGACTTCCTGGGCAACTACACGTCCCTGATCCTCGGGCACGCCCACCCCGCGGTGGTGGCCGCGGTCGAGGCGCAAGTCCGGCGCGGGTCGGCCTTCGGCGCCCCGAGCGAGCTCGAGATCGCCCTCGCCGAGGAGCTCGTCCGCCGGATCGATTCGGTCGAGCGGGTGCGCTTCACGAACTCCGGCACCGAGGCCACGATGTTCGCGATCCGGGCCGCCCGCGCGGTGACCGGTCGGTCGCTCGTCGGGATCTTCGAGCGGGCCTACCACGGGACCCACGACACGGTCGTCGCCGGCTCGCCGGGGGTGCCCGGCCCCGTCGGGGAGCTCGTCGTCACGCTGCCGTGGGACGACCCGGAGGGCGTCGATCGCGCGCTGGCGGGCCACGAATCGGACCTGGCGGCGATCGTCATCGAGCCGATCCAGGGTGCCGGCGGCGTGCGTGCCGCCGCGCCGGAGCTACTCGCGCATCTCCGGGCCGTCTGCGACCGGATCGGAGCGCTGCTGATCTTCGACGAGGTCATCTCGTTCCGGGCCGCACCGGGTGGCGCCCAGTCGCTGACCGGCGTCCGGCCGGACCTCACGACGCTCGGCAAGATCATCGGCGGCGGGTACCCGCTCGCGGCGTTCGGGGGCGCGGCCGGGATCATGGACCGGTTCGACGCCCGGCGATCGGGCGCGCTGACCCACGGCGGGACGTTCAACGGAAACCCGGTCGGGGCGGCCGCCGGTCTCGCGACCCTCGCGCAGCTGCCTCCATCGGTCTACGACGAGCTCGCGATGCGGGCGACGCGACTCCGGGAGACCGTCGCGGCACGAGCGGCGGCCGCCAGTGTCCCCGTCCGGGTCGACACCGCGGCGTCGCTCTTCCAGGTCCGGCTCGGCGACCACACCGCCGCCTCGGCCGTCGCCACGGGCACGGGCGCGGCCGACCTGTTCGTCCGGCTCCTCCTCGCCGGCTTCTACCTGGCCCCGCGGGGGATGGGCGCGATCGCGACCCCCGCAACCGACGCCGACGTCGACGATCTCGCCGGTGCGATCGTCGAGGCGGCCGCGTCGGTGCCGACCGGCTGAGGGATCGGAGGCGGAAGATGCGGACGAACCTGTCGATGGCCGATCTCGGGGACCTCCTCGAGCGGCCGATCCTCGCGGTCATGGCGACCCGCCGGCCGGACGGGACGGCGATGCTCTCGCCGGTCTGGTACGAGTGGGATGGCGACGCCATCGTGATCTGGACCACCGGACCCACCGAGGGCAAGAACCGCCACCTCGCCGCCGATCCACACACGACCGTCGTGATCGCCGAGCCGGTGATGCCCTATCGCGGGCTCGAGGTGACCGGTTGGGCCGAGCTGACCTCCGAGGGGTTCGACGCCGCCGTTCGGCGGATCAGCGCACGCTACGTGAGCCAGGCCGAGGCCGACCAGCTGGCCGCAGGGTTCGAGCAGCCTGGCACGCTCATCCGGATCCATCCGGACCGGCTGCGCGCCTGGGACTTCGTCGACGAGTGGAACGAGGCGCCGGCCTGACGGGCCCCGCCGGCCTGAACCGCGCCGGTTCCGTCAGCCCTCGCCGGCTCGCCAGGAGGTGTAGATCGGCGGCCAGTCGTCGGCGGTCGGACGGCGGCCAAGGAGCGCGTGCTCGATGTCGAGCTCGAGGAGCCGATAGCCGTCGCCGTGAGCGTCGAAGGCCCAGGCCGCGTGCGCGTGCTCGCGGAGCGTTGGGTCTGTGACGTCGCGAGACCGCCCGCGGACGGCGAACTCGTCGGGCGCCGCCGGGTCGACGTGGGTGTGGAGGGCAAAGCGCGGGTCGACGGCCAGGTCCCGGGCCTTCGCGGAGCGGGCCTGGATGAAGGTCAGCAAGCGACCGTCCACGATCTCGGCGTAGACCGGGTTGATCCGCGGCGGCTGTCCGTCCCGGATGGTTGCCAGGAGGCCCTCGCCGATCCCGGATCGGGTCAGCAGGCGGCGGCCGGTCGCCGCCATGTCCGGGTTCGCGGTCTCCAGGTCGTGCCAGGTGGCCATGCGTCCTCCGGTCAGCTGAGTGTCGTCGTCAGGCGATCATCGGCGAATCCGTCCCGGCTCTCTGCGCCGAACAGCACGGCGGCGATGTCGAGCGCGATGAGTGCGGCCACCGCCGCGACGAGTGTGATCAGGGCTTCCATGAATGGGCTCCTTCGGTCGTTGTGCGGTCCGGTGCTGATGCCATGGTCGCTTGCAACCGGTCCTCTGGTAAGGTCCGGTTCGATGACGAGAACGAAGACCAGTTCGGCACTGGAGCTCCTGCTCCAGCTCGACCGCGCCGGCCCCGATCCCCTCCATCGCCAGGTGGAGCGGGCGATCCGTGGCGCCATCCGCGACGGGCGTCTCGAGGCCGGCACGGCCCTGCCGTCCAGCCGAGCGCTCGCGTTGCAGCTGATGGTCTCCCGCGGCATCGTCGTGGAGGCCTATGAGCAGCTCGTTGCGGAGGGATACGTCGTCAGCCGGCCCGGTGGATCCACCCGGGTCGCGCGCTCCGCGGCCGTGGCGGAACCGTCCCGCATCCAGCTGGAGCCGGCGTCGTACGCCTGCGACTTCCGTCCGGGACGGCCCGAGGTCCGCGAGTTCCCGCGCACCGCCTGGCTTCGTGCGCTGCGCCGCGTTCTCGCCACCTCCCCGAGCGAACGGCTGACGTATGGGGCCGGTCACGGCATGCCGGAGCTCCGAACGGCGCTCGCCGGGTACCTCAACCGGGTCCGTGGCACGGCCGCAGATCCGGCCGACGTCATCGTCTGCACCGGGTTCGCCCAGGGCCTCTGGCTCGTCGCGCGGGCGCTCGCCGCAACCGGCGCGCGGGTCGTGGCCGTCGAGGACCCATCGGACGCGGAGTACCGGCGGACGATCGAGGCGAGCGGTCTTCGATGGGTCGCGATCCCCGTCGACGACGGCGGGATGCGCGTCGACGCGCTGGCCGCCACCGACGCGGATGCGGTCGTGGTGACGGCCGTCCATCAGTACCCGACCGGCGCGGTGCTCGCGCCCGACCGGCGCACCGCGCTCGTCGACTGGGCGGAGCGGCGGGCCGCGACGATCATCGAGGACGACTACGACGCGGAGTTCCGCTACGACCGCGAGCCGATCGGGGCGATCCAGGGCCTGAGCCCCGGCCGGGTCGTCTACGCCGGCTCGGCGAGCAAGATCCTGGCCCCGGGCCTCCGGCTCGGGTGGCTCGTCGCCCCGCCGTCGCTGGTCGAGCCGATCGCCGCCGCGAAGGTGGCCGCGGACATGGGCTCCGCGGCGCTCGACCAGCTCGCGTTCGCCGACATGCTGGAGCACGGCGAGCTCGACCATCACCTGCGGAAGATGCGGCCGATCTACCGCCGGCGACGGGACACGCTCCTCGCGGCGCTCGCGCGGCATCTGCCCGATCTGCGGCCCACCGGGGCGTCGGCCGGGCTCCACGTCCTCGCCTGGCTGCCTCCGGACCTCCGGATCGACGAAGTCACGATCCTCGCCGCCGCCGACCGGGAGGGGATCGCGCTGGCCGGGCTCGCGTCCCGCCGGGTGGCGCCGGGCCCGGCCGGCCTGGTCTTCGGGTACGGGGCGATCGACGACGCAGCGATCGACGACGGCGTCCGCTCCCTGGCGGGGGTGATCGCCCGGCTGAGGACGGACCCCGATCCGGACCGACCGATCGTCGCCGTCTACGGCACCCTGCGACGGGGCGAGCGGAACCACGCCGCTGATCGCGAGTGCCGAGTCGCTCGGGCCGGCCACGACCGCAGGCCGCTTGTGGGGCCTCCGCTCGAGCGCGGAACGGTCCTACGGCTATCCGGCGCTCGTCCACGACGCGGACGGACGCGTCGCCGTGGAGCTCTACCGGTTGCGGGATCATGCCCACCTCGCTCAGCTCGACGCGCTCGAGGCGTACGACCCGGACGACGAGCCGGGCTCCGAGTACCTGCGCCGACGGGTGGCCGTGGCCGACGGACCGGTTCCATCCGCCTGGGCGTACCGCCTGGCCGGGTCGATCCCTCCGTCCGCCGAGGCGATCCCCGACGGCGACTGGACCCGTCACGACCGCGACCGATGAGTTCCCGGCGCGAGCGTTGTCTCGATGGGTGGCGCCCGGAGCAATTGCTCCCGGCGCCTCCGCTGTCCCGCTCGGCGCGCGGTTGACCGCCGCGCGACCGCGGAGCAAGATGCGATCCGGCGCCGTCCCGCGCCCGACCTCCATCCCGGCGCTCACGCCGCCGGCCCGGGAGGTAGAGGTGGCTCTGCCATCGGGATCGTGATCGTCGTCGCCCTTCGGAGGGGCATCGGGAGCGTGGGTCCCGGGCCTGCCGCCGCAAGGAGCTGACATGACCACCCAGAAGGCCCTCAAGCGCCGCGTCCGGACGCGCATGTCGAAGACCGGCGAGGCGTACGCCGCCGCGCGCCGCCAGGTCCTGGCCCGGGCCCCGGAGCCGGAGCCGCCCGCCGAGGAGGCCGCCCCGTCGCCCGCCGAGGCGGCCCGAACCGGGACGACCCGGACCTCGTCTGACGAGGCCGTTCTCGCCCGGACGGGTCGGCGACGAGCCGAGTGGTTCGCGCTGCTCGACGCCTGGGGTGCCGCCGATCGATCCCACCGCGACATCGCCCGTTGGCTCGCGACCGAGCACGAGGTCGATGGCTGGTGGGCGCAGGAGGTGACGGTCGACTACGAGCGGGCCATCGGCCGGCGACAGGTCGGCGAGCACCTCGACGGCTTCTCGATCACCGTCTCGCGGACGATCGGCGTCCCCGTCGAGCGGCTGTTCGACGCCTTCGTCGAGGCGGACCTTCGGGCGCGCTGGCTGCCGGACGTCGAGCTGACCGTCCGGACGGCGACACCCCACCGGACCGCACGATTCGACGTGGGCGGCGGGCCGACCCGGCTCGCGATCGGCTTCACCGCCAAGGGCCCCGACCGCAGCACCGTGGCCATGGAGCACGCACGCATCCCCGACGCGGACGCGGCCGAGCGCTGGAAGGCGAGCTGGCGCGACCGGTTCGCCGACCTGAAGGGAGCCCTCGAGGGCGCGGACGTCGCGACCGCCGGGCGCGGGCCGGCGGGTTGAGCAGCTCGAGGGCCGGGCGGGGCCTCGCGACCTCGTCCGACGGGATCCCGATCGTGTATTCGATCGGCGGAGCGGGCGCCCCGGCCCTCGTCTTCGTCCACGGCTGGTCGTGCGACCGGTCGTACTGGAGGGAGCAGGTTCCGGCGTTCTCGGGCGATCACCTCGTGGTGACGATCGACCTTGCCGGGCACGGGGAGTCGGGCTCGGGCCGCGTGTCGTGGACGATGCCAGCATTCGGTGACGACGTCGTCGCGGTGATCGAAGCGCTCGATCTCGATCGGGTCGTCCTCATCGGCCACTCGATGGGCGGCGACGTCATCGTCGAGGCCGCGCTTCGCCTCCGCGACAGGGTCGCGGGTGTCGTCTGGGTCGATACCTATCGGTCGCTGGGCCTGCCGTCCGACGAGGCCGAGGACGCGGCGTTCGTCGCCTCGTTCGACGACGACTTCCCGGCGGCGGTCCGATCCCTCGTCCGCGACGACCTGTTCCGTCCGACCGCCGATCCGGAGCTCGTCGAATGGGTCGCCTCCGACATGGCGGCCGAGCCGGCGGAGATCGGCCGCGACGCGATGCGTCACTCGCTCGCCAACGAGGGCCCCATGATCGCGGCGCTGCCGCGGCTCCGGACGCCGGTCGTCGCGATCAACCCGGACGATCCGCCGTCCGACGTCGAGTCCCTGGCCCGCCTCGGCGTCCGAACGATGGCGACCACCGGGCTCGGCCACTTCCCGATGCTCGAGGACCCAGCCCAGTTCAATCGCCTGCTTCGGGAGGTGCTCGCCGGCTTGGGCCGGCCGGTCTGCTGAGCCGGCGGCCCGCCCTCAGGTTCCTGCCGCCGGTGCCGACGCCGGCCCGTCGACGCTCGCGGGCTGAACCGGGCGGACCAACGGTGCGGCCGCCGAACCGGCTCCGACCGCAGCAGCCGGTGGCTGTTCCGCATCGAACAGGTGGAGCACCGTCCGCCATGTCTTCGCGACGATCCCGAGGACCGGGATGATCATCACCATGCCGACGATGCCGGCGATCGCGCCGCCCGCGGGGATCGCCAGCAGCACGACGGCGGGGTGGATGCTGACCGTCTTGCCGTAGACGAGCGGGGTCACGATGTTGCCCTGGACGATATTGAAGACGATCGTGAAGATCCCCATCAGGACGATGTCCGTCGTCGATCCGACCGCCACCGCGACGAGGAAGCCGAGCAACGTCCCGATCGCCCCGCCGATGTACGGGATGAACCCGAGGATGAAGCTCAGCACGCCGATCGGGAACGCGAGGGGCAGGCCGAGGATGAACATCGTCAGCCACTGCATGACCCCGCCCGAGAGTGACACGATCGCCGTCCCGACCATGGAGCTGTAGAGCGTCGACGCCGACTGCGTCCCGACGTCGTCGACCCGATCACGGCGGTCGAGCGGAACGACGCGCAGGAATGTCGCCCACCATGCCGCGCCGTCGCGGAGGAAGTAGAACGTCAGCAGGAGCGAGATCGTCAGGGCGATCACGAGCCCGGCCGTGTTCGCGACGATCACGGCCAGGTTCGAGGCCAGCCCGCCGACGAGCGCATGGACGAGAGCTGCCGGGGTGGTGCCGAGGCTGAGGCGACCGGCGCCGTCTGCCGCCGTGCTCTCGATCTCTGGCAGGGACGCGACCATCGTCAGGATCGTGACGACCAGCACGAGGACCACGACCGCCACGCTGGCGATCGTCACGAGCGCGGGTGCGGCGTTCGCCCCCAGGCCGCGTTGACGGGCGACGCGCACGAGCGGGCGGAGGACCACCGCGAAGATGAGCGCGAGGATCAGGGGCAGGCTGAAGAGTGGCTGAAGGATGAGAGCAATCACGACCGCGAGGAGCCCAAGGACCACCAGTGCCCGCCAGCTGAACTGGCCCATCCGATCGAGCCAGACCGGCACGAGGGCGTTGGTGGGCGCCGCTTGCGTTCGCGTGCCGAGGACCTCGACGATCGCGGGCGCGAACGCCTGCAGCGCGGTCAGGACCGGGACGGCGGCGAACAGTCCGACGAACCCGAACAGGGCGCCTGCGGCAGGGATCGCGATGAGGGCGAGGCCCGGGTTGACCCGCGTTCCTGCGCCGTAGACGCGAGGTGCGAGGAACTGCCGCTCAAGGATGTTCGTGACGCCGACGAGCGCGAGGAAGGCGCCGGCGGCAAGGAACCCCTGCGTGCCGACCGTGATGAGGGTGATCACCGTCGCGCTGAACAGTCCCCCGAGGTACGGAACGAACGCGGCGATGAAGACCACGACCGCCAGCGGACCTGCGAACGGCACGCCGAGGATCGTCAGGAACACGGCGACCGAGGCCGCATCGGCGACCGCCAACGCGGACGTGCCGCGGAGGTATCCGCTCAGCTCGTCGAGTGCGACGGTTGCTCGTGCCGTCAGGGCCCGGGCGCGCCAGTCGTCGATGTTGCTGGTGGTCGCCTCCCAGCCCCGGTCGCCATCGGACAACAGATAGAAGGTCAGGAATCCGCCGAGGATCATGATCGTGACGAAGCTCGCGATCGGGGCGACCAGCTCGGCAATGTTGCTGGCGAGCCAGGTCTGGAAGTTGTCAGCGATGGCGTTCACGAGATTGGTCAGCCCCGTCGGCGCCCCGAGCTCTGACAGCTTCGCCGACAGGGCAGCCAGCCCTTCCTTGTTGCGCTGGAGGATGTCGACGACGGCCGGGATGAAGGCGACGACGATCGCCGTCAGGGCGAGAAGCACGAGGCCGACCGCGAGGAAGCTGGCGGCCGCCGCGGCCCGGCCCCTCGGCCAGCCACGCTCGGTCCGGAGACGGATCACGACCGGGTAGACGAGGGCGGCGACCAGCAGACCGACGAGGATCGCACCGGTCACGGTCGACAGGAAGAGCGCGAACCAGCCGATCACCAGGACCAGCGCGAGCGTCACGAGGACCCGCCAGCCGATCGCGGCGAGACGGTCAAGCCAGCTCGGGACGATGCCGGATCCCGTCGGCGTTTCGCCCGGATCGGTTTCCGTGGCCGTGATACCTGTCGGGTCGACCGTCATCTGGACTCCTCGCCGGGACCGCCGGTCGGCGGTCCGAACGCCGCCATCATCGCGGTCGTTGTCCAGTCGCGCCAGTGGTGGCCACCGGTCGGTCGCACCCGGTGGGCCCCGATGTCAGTTCCCGAAACCGGCCTCCACCTCCAGGGCGGTCGGTTCGAACGCGCCGCGCGCGCTCATCAGCTCGCCCTCCTCGAAGTAGATCTCCCGCAGGTCCACCAGGTCGAGGTGGAGGAACTGGTGGGCACCCGTGACGTGACCTCGGGCGCGGGCGGCCGTGCCGTCGCGAAGCCGCTCCGCGGGCGCGTTCGGGCGGCCCGGAAGGACCACCTCGACGCCGCGAGCCAGTTCATCGTCGGACGGCGCCGGGCCCTCGAGGCGGACCGAGAGGAGCTGGTCGAAGTCCGGCGCCTGCCGGATCGTGTGGGCGAGGAATCGTTCGCTCCCGCGACCGAACAGGAAGTACGTCAGATCGTCCGGCTTGTCCGCGCCACCGAACCGTGCGGCGAAGACGACCGACCGGATGTCGACGATCAGATCGGACAGGGCGTCGATCGCCTCGCCGCCGCGTTCGAGGTGGCCACGGAAGACCGTGGCCCGGAAGGTCGTCCGGGCCGGCGGATCCGGCCGGTAGAGCGACGACAGGGCGAACTTCTCCGGGAACACGGTGTAGAGGCGCTCGTCCGGGTGCGCGTCGCGCTCGGCCGTCCAGACCGGGACGGCGTCGGCGCCGTCGCGGGTCAGGCCGACCTCCAGGATGAGCTGGGCGTCGTGCGGCGCCATGAACATCGGCAGATGGGACAGGAAGACCGTGTCGTGGCCCAGGGCGACCATGTTGTGACGACCGAAGTCCGCCGGCGGCTCCTCAACGGCGCCGTCGTGGTGGTGACCGTGATCCATCGTCCCCTCCGCGTGCGCTGGCCTGCTCGGGCGGACCCTATCGCCGGCATGTCTGGCCCGCGTCTCGTCGGGACGACCAACGTTGCATCTCGGGTTCACGGCTTGCCGCGGATCCCCGTCCCGGGCAGAATGCCCCCGCGATGACGCCCACGGAACGCATGGACCAGGGCTGTACCTGTCGCTCCTCTGCCGAGCGGGGTCGGTGCTGTCCCTGAGCGCGGTCACGACCGCCAATGGATGCCCTGGGACCCCTGCACGGCAGGGGTCTTTCGTTGCCCACGACCTTCCGGACCACAACCCGAGGAACCATCCGATGTCGAGCACCATCTCCGCGAACGCCCCGACGGTCGTCACCATCGACGCCATCGATCTGCTTCGCCTCCTGTCGGATCCGCGCGTGATCGTGGTCGACACGAGACCGCTGCCATCCTTCAACGGCTGGGGGACGGACGAACTGCCGGGCGGACACGTCCCGGGCGCCGTCGCGTTCCCGATCGACTGGCTGCGGTCGGTCGATCAGACCGAGATCGGCCGGCTCTTCGCGTCGAAGGGGATCGCGCCGGATCGCACGGTCGTCGTCTACGGCGAGCGCGACGGCGACGCGGCGCCTCTTGCCGTCCGCCTGGTCGAGGACGGGTTCGGCGACGTCGCCGAGCTCGCGGGTGGCTGGGCCAGCTGGGTCGCTGACCCGGTCCGCCCGGTCGAGTCGCTGCCCAACCATCACCGGCTCGTCCATGCCGGCTGGCTCCGGGCCGTCATCGACGGCGACCGGCCGGAGGCGGCGCCGGCTGGTCGGTTCCTCGTCTTCCACGTCAACTTCGGCGTTCCCGAGGAGTACGCGGAGAACCACCTCCCGGGCGCGCGCTACCTCGACACGAACTGGCTCGAGGATCCGCTCGACTGGAACCGTCGGTCGCCGAAGGAGCTCGACGCGGCCCTCCGCCACCTCGGCATCACCCACGACACGACGGTGGTCCTGTACGGTCGTGACACCGAGGGCGACGCGGACGAGAAGTGGCCGGGCCGGCGGGCGGGCCAGATCGCCGCCACACGGGCGGCCCTGATCCTCCGCTACGCCGGCGTCGATGACGTCCGGATCCTGGATGGCGGGTACGACCACTGGGTCCGCGACGGCAACCCCCTCGAGGAGCGGGTCACCGAGTCGGTGCCGGTCGAGTCGTTCGGGGTGAGCATCCCGCAGCGCCCGGAGCTCATCGTCGACCTCGACGACGCCAAGGCGATCCTCGCCGATCGCGGCGGGTCGGCCCTGGTCAGCGTCCGGACGTGGCGCGAGCACATCGGCGCGGTCAGCGGCTACAACTACATCGGTCCGGCCGGTCGGATCGCCGGCGACGTCTGGGGCAACAGCGGATCCGACGCGTACCACATGCAGCACTACCGCACGATCGACAACACGATGCGCGCATACCCGGAGATCGCCGCAAGCTGGGCGGAGGCGGGCATCACCCCGGACAAGCGGATCGCCTTCTACTGCGGCACGGGCTGGCGAGCGAGCGAAACGTGGTTCTACGCGTCGCTCATGGGCTGGCCCAACGTGGCCGTCTACGACGGCGGCTGGTTCGAGTGGAGCCAGGATCCGGTCAACAACCCGATCGAGCTGGGTGAGCCCGCCACATCGGACGCCGTTCCGGTCCGGCTCTGATCCCGCCATCGGACCGAAGCTCGGGCTCCCGACCGCGCCCTACGCGACGATGCGCGCGACCGCTCGCAGGTCCTGCGCGAGGAGTTCGGGGACCTCGGTGGCGGCAAAATGGCCGCCGCGCGGCATGTCCGTCCAGTGCACGAGGTTGAACTGCCGGGCCGCGACCGACCGGCTCGGGGAGCCCGGCTCATCGCCCGGCATGCGGGCGATGCCGACCGGTGCCACGACCGGGCTCGTCGGTCCCGTCCGACGCGTGTGCCGGTATCGGTAGTAGGGCAGGAACGACGTGCCGATGCTGTTCGTGAGCCAGTACAGCGTGGCCGTCGCCAGCACCTGGTCCGGCGCGAACGGCGGTCCATCACCGCCGTCGCGATCGCTCCATGCGCGCCACTTCTCCACGATCCACGCGGCGAGCCCTGCGGGTGAGTCATTCAGGCCGACCGCGAGCGTCTGTGGCTTCGTACCCTGGATGTCGCCGTAGGCGCTCTCCTCGCGTTCCCACGCGCGGACCCGACGGAGGTAGGACCGGTCCTCCGGATCCGTCGACGCCCGGGCGAGCCGGTCGTCGGACCAGTCCGTGGTGAGGTGGATCCCGAGCACGGCCTCGGGGTGGCGTCGCGCGATCGAGATCGTGACGCCGGCACCGATGTCACCGCCATGCGCGATGAATCGGTCGTAGCCCAGGACGTCGCGCATCAGCTCGACCCACAGCTCGGCGAGCGCGAACGGCGATCGACCGTCCGAGGCCGGGGCGGGCGAGAAGCCGTAGCCGGGCATCGACGGCACGACGACGTCGAACGACAGGCCGTCGAGATCGTTCGTCAGCCGCGGCAGGATGTCGAGCATCTCCAGGAATGAGCTCGGCCAGCCGTGGGTCATCAGGAGCGGGATCGAGTCCGGCCCGGCTCCCTTCACGTGGACGAAGTGGACCGGCCGGTCGCCCAGCAGGGCCGTGAAGTTCGGCACGGCGGCGATCCGGCTCTCCACGGCGCGCCAGTCGAAGTCGGTGGCCCAGTGACGGACCAGTCCGGCGAGATAGTCGTGCTCGACGCCGTAGTCCCAGCCGGACCCGAGCGGGGCCGGGAGGCGGGTGGCGCCGAGCCTCCGGCGCAGGTCGTCCAGGTCGTCTTCGGCGGCGCGGTAGGTGAAGGGCTGCGGGATGGACGTCACGGCGAATCCCCTGGCTCGTTGCCTTGGATGAACACGAGTTATGCGACGTTAGAGGTGTTTCACCGAGACGTCAACTGGTTATTGCGTGATACTGGTGTCTGTCATGCGGCACGCTCACTGAGGCCCAGCGCCTCGTCGACTTCGTCAACACGGAGGACCTCCGGCGTCCCGATCGCCGAGAGCCGCCGTTCGGACCCGACGAGGGGCTCGACGATCCCGGGGCGCTCGACCACTGGCTGGCCGAGCACGAGCTCGGGGATGGAGGTGGCGCCCGCCAGGACGACCTCGACCTCGCGCGACGGCTCCGGACCGCGCTCCGCGGCGTGCTGCGACGCGACGGGAGGGTCGTCCCTGCCGAGGCGACCCTGGTGAACGACGTCGCCCGCGAGCTCCCGCTGATCATTCGCGTCGACGGTGCTGCGCGCCCGGTCGCCGAGCCCGTGTCCGATGGGCCGCGCGGCGCGTTGACGCGGCTGCTCGCGGATCTCCTGCTGCTCCGCGACGCCGGCGAGCTCGACCGGTTGAAGGCATGCGCGGCCGACGATTGTCGGTGGGCGTTCGTCGATCGCTCACGCCCGGGCATCGGACGGTGGTGCTCGTCGACCGCGTGCGGCAATCGCGACAAGACGCGCCGGTATCGGGGGAGCCGGCGACCGTCTACGAAAGGGTCTCGTACAGGTTGATCTCGTTCCCTTCGGGGTCGAGCAGGTCCGCGTACGCGCCCCACGCCTGGCGGCCCTCGCGGGTGAACGTGATGCCCTGGGCCTTCAACGCCGCCACGAGGTCGTCGAGGCCCGTCGTCCGGATCGCGGGCACGATCGGGGGCGGGCTCGCCGTGCCCTGCGGCTGGGGAACGCGACGGGCAAACAGCTCCAGCCGGGTCCCGCCGGTATCGAACGCCACCCAGTTCTCGCCCGGCCGATAGATCGACGCGTCGGGCTGCTCCAGGATGGGCCGGAAGCCGAGGGTGTCGCGGTAGAACGCGAACATCAGCGGGAAGTCGTTCGCGCGGACGATGATCAGGTCGAGCGCCATATCCCTCGGTACGACGCGGCTCCTCGAGCCGGTTCCGTCAGGTCAGCGGTCGCCCGGTCGGCGGCGAATGATGACGGCGGCGCCGAAGCCCGAGATCAGCACCAGCGTGAGGATGACGGCCCACGCCGTCGTCGCCCGGACCGGTCCGAACGGCGTCCCGAGGATCGGATCCGCGTCCGTCTGGGGGATGGCGGCGTTCACCGTGATCGTCAGCGTCGCGTCGTCGCACAGGGCGGGATCGTTCGGGCTGCAGATCCGGTACGTCACCTGGTCCAGACCGCTGAACCCGGCGGCAGGCGTGTAGATGATCGATCCGATCGTCGCCGTCCCGTGGGCCGGACCGACGACGATCTGGGGCGTTCCGGCGTCGCCGATGTCGTTCGCCTCGACGTCGACCTCGACCGTCTGGCCCGCGCTCGTGACATCCGCGTCGTCGACGGCGACCGGGAAGACCGCGACGTTGACGGTGCCCATCGCGCAGGCGGGGATCGCGTTGTCGTCGCAGCCCTCGATGGTGAACCCGTCCTGACCCGTGAACGTGCCGGTCGGCGTGTAGGTGAACGAGCCGTCCTGGGCGATCGAGACGGTGCCGTGGGCGGGCGCGGTCGAGACCGTCAGCGTGACCGTCTGGCCGGTGTCCGGATCGGTGACCGTGACCGCACCGGAGACCGGCACCGTCGCGTCGGTCTCGACCGCGGCGTCACCGACGATCGGCGGCGTGTTGCCGACCGTGAACGTCCCGGGCACGTACGTGATCGTGTAGTTGGCGAGGCCGGTCCCGACCGCGGCCGAGATGGTGATCGGGTACGTGCCCGGTGCCGCCAGGGCCGGAGCTCCCGCGCTGGCCAGGATCGCCGCCGCGACCGAGTCCGCGTTGTGCAGGCCGGCGACGGAGAACTCCGTGCCGTCGAAGACGAAGAGGATGCCAAACGGCTTCGACTGGTCGTTGGCGGTGATCGTGAGCGGCGCCGGGTTGACCGTCAGGGCTCCCGGGACGTAGCTGATCGTGTAGTTCCCGAGCCCGGTCCCGAGCGCGGCCGACGGCGTGATCGGGTACGGGCTGCCGGCGACCGTCGCGGTCGGCGCGGCACCCGCGCTCGCGAGGGTCACGCTCGTGACGGTGTCGGTCCCGAGCAGGCCGCTCGTCGTGAACTCGGTCCCCGCGAACACGACCGTCTGGCCGTACGTCTTGGTCCGGTCGTCGGCGGTGATCGTGAGCGGCGCCGGGTCGATCTCGTCGATGACCGTGCCCGCGTCGGCGAGGTAGTTGCCGGCCGGGTCGCTGAACGTCCACGGGTCGACCGTCGTGCCGACCGCGGTCCGGGTCGTGGCCGACAGGTCGAGCCCGGCGCTGAGGTCCTCGCCGAGGACGCCCGTGGCGGTCCCGGTCGCGGTGTGGGGCAGGGCGTCGTAGGTGACGCTGTAGCCGGTCACGACGATGACCGCGACCGCCGGGTCGACGGTGAGCGTGCCCGGGACGTAGCCGATCGTGTAGTTCCCGAGCCCGGTCCCGACCGCGGCCGAGATGGTGATCGGGTACGGGCTGCCCGCGACGGTCGCGGTCGCGATCGCGCCCGGGCTGGCCAGGCTGACGCTCGTGACGGTGTCCGTGTTGAGCAGGCCGCTCGTCGTGAACTCGGTCCCCGCGAACACGACCGTCTGGCCGTACGTCTTGGTCCGGTCGTTGGCGGTGATCGTGAGCGGCGCCGGGTTGACCGTCAGGGCTCCCGGGACGTAGCTGATCGTGTAGTTCCCGAGCCCGGTCCCGAGCGCGGCCGACGGCGTGATCGGGTACGGGCTGCCGGCGACCGTCGCGGTCGGCGCGGCACCCGCGCTCGCGAGGGTCACGCTCGTGACGGTGTCGGTCCCGAGCAGGCCGCTCGTCGTGAACTCGGTCCCCGCGAACACGACCGTCTGGCCGTACGTCTTGGTCCGGTCGTCGGCGGTGATCGTGAGCGGCGCCGGGTCGATCTCGTCGATGACCGTGCCCGCGTCGGCGAGGTAGTTGCCGGCCGGGTCGCTGAACGTCCACGGGTCGACCGTCGTGCCGACCGCGGTCCGGGTCGTGGCCGACAGGTCGAGCCCGGCGCTGAGGTCCTCGCCGAGGACGCCCGTGGCGGTCCCGGTCGCGGTGTGGGGCAGGGCGTCGTAGGTGACGCTGTAGCCGGTCACGACGATGACCGCGACCGCCGGGTCGACGGTGAGCGTGCCCGGGACGTAGCCGATCGTGTAGTTCCCGAGCCCGGTCCCGACCGCGGCCGAGATGGTGATCGGGTACGGGCTGCCCGCGACGGTCGCGGTCGCGATCGCGCCCGGGCTGGCCAGGCTGACGCTCGTGACGGTGTCCGTGTTGAGCAGGCCGCTCGTCGTGAACTCGGTCCCCGCGAACACGACCGTCTGGCCGTACGTCTTGGTCCGGTCGTTGGCGGTGATCGTGAGCGGCGCCGGGTTGACCGTCAGGGCTCCCGGGACGTAGCTGATCGTGTAGTTCCCGAGCCCGGTCCCGAGCGCGGCCGACGGCGTGATCGGGTACGGGCTGCCGGCGACCGTCGCGGTCGGCGCGGCACCCGCGCTCGCGAGGGTCACGCTCGTGACGGTGTCGGTCCCGAGCAGGCCGCTCGTCGTGAACTCGGTCCCCGCGAACACGACCGTCTGGCCGTACGTCTTGGTCCGGTCGTCGGCGGTGATCGTGAGCGGCGCCGGGTCGATCTCGTCGATGACCGTGCCCGCGTCGGCGAGGTAGTTGCCGGCCGGGTCGCTGAACGTCCACGGGTCGACCGTCGTGCCGACCGCGGTCCGGGTCGTGGCCGACAGGTCGAGCCCGGCGCTGAGGTCCTCGCCGAGGACGCCCGTGGCGGTCCCGGTCGCGGTGTGGGGCAGGGCGTCGTAGGTGACGCTGTAGCCGGTCACGACGATGACCGCGACCGCCGGGTCGACGGTGAGCGTGCCCGGGACGTAGCCGATCGTGTAGTTCCCGAGCCCGGTCCCGACCGCGGCCGAGATGGTGATCGGGTACGGGCTGCCCGCGACGGTCGCGGTCGCGATCGCGCCCGGGCTGGCCAGGCTGACGCTCGTGACGGTGTCCGTGTTGAGCAGGCCGCTCGTCGTGAACTCGGTCCCCGCGAACACGACCGTCTGGCCGTACGTCTTGGTCCGGTCGTTGGCGGTGATCGTGAGCGGCGCCGGGTTGACCGTCAGGGCTCCCGGGACGTAGCTGATCGTGTAGTTCCCGAGCCCGGTCCCGAGCGCGGCCGACGGCGTGATCGGGTACGGGCTGCCGGCGACCGTCGCGGTCGGCGCGGCACCCGCGCTCGCGAGGGTCACGCTCGTGACGGTGTCGGTCCCGAGCAGGCCGCTCGTCGTGAACTCGGTCCCCGCGAACACGACCGTCTGGCCGTACGTCTTGGTCCGGTCGTCGGCGGTGATCGTGAGCGGCGCCGGGGTCACGTCGAACGATGCGCTCGTCGCGCCGATGAGCCCGGCGCTCGAGCTCTGGAGCTGGTACGTGCCGACCTGATCGACCGCGAGGTTCCCGAACGTGGCGATGCCGTTCACCGCCGCGACCGTGAGCGTCCCACCGAGGGTCGGCCCGGCCGGCGTCAGGGCCAGGGTCACCGAGGCGCTGCTCTCGGTCACGACGAGTCCGTTGTCGTCGAGGATCGCGACCGTCACGGCCGGGCTCATCGTCGAGCGGTAGACGGTGTTCGTCGGCCCCTGCTGGAACGCGAGGTGGGTCGCCCGATTCCAGGTGACCGTGTTGTCCGCCGAGGTGGAGACGGTGTTGGGGTTGCCGGCGAGGTCGGTCGCGACCCCGGCACCGATCGACGCGATCACGGTGCCCGAGGTGGTCATCCCGGTGACCGCCACGTTGAACGTGGTCGGACCGCCGGTCACGGTGCCGGTCTTCACGCCGCCCGAGGTCCCACCGATCGTCACGTCGCCCGTCGCGAACCCGGTCACGGGCTCACTGAAGGTCACCGTGAAGTTGATCGGGCTGGCATTGGTCGGATCCGCCTGGCCAATCGCCTGGTTGATCGCGACGGTCGGGGCGACCACGTCCCAGGTGACCGTGTTGTCGACCGAGGTCGACGCGACGTTGTTGTTGCCGGCGGCATCGGTCGCCCGATTGGCCGCCATCGACGCGATCACGGTCCCGGAGGTCGTCATCCCGGTGACGGCCACGTTGTACGTCGTGGGGCCGCCCGTCACGGTCCCGACGAGCACCCCGCCGGCGGTCCCGCCCAGGGTGACGTCCCCGGTCGCGAAGCCGATCACCGGCTCGCTGAAGACGACGGTGAAGTTGATCGGGCTGGCGTTGGTCGGATCTGGCTGAGCAGCCGCCTGGTTGATCGTCACGGTCGGCGCGACGTTGTCCCAGGTGACCGTGTTGTCTGCCGAGGTGGAGGCGGCGTTGTTGTTGCCGGCCGGGTCGGTCGCGACGCTCGCGCCGAGTGACGCGACGACCGTGCCCGGGGTCGTCATCCCGGTGACCGCGACGTTGTACGTCGTGGGGCCGCCGGTGACGGTGCCGGTGAGGGCCCCGCCGACCGTGCTGCCGGTGAAGCTGACGTCACCGGTCGCGAAGCCGATCACCGGCTCGCTGAAGACGACGGTGAAGTTGATCGGGCTGGCGTTGGTCGGATCGGGCTGAGCAGCCGCCTGGTTGATCGTCACGGTCGGCGCGACGTTGTCCCAGGTGACCGTGTTGTCCGCCGAGGTGGAGACGGTGTTGGGGTTGCCGGCGAGGTCGGTCGCGACCCCGGCACCGATCGACGCGATCACGGTGCCCGAGATCGTCATCCCGGTGACCGCCACGGTGTACACGGTCGGGCCGCCGGTCACGGTGCCGGTCTTCACGCCGCCCGAGGTCCCGCCGATCGTCACGTCGCCCGTGGCGAAGCCGGTCACGGGCTCGCTGAAGGTGACCGTGTAGTTGATCGGGCTGGTGTTGGTCGGATCCGCCTGGCCGATCGCCTGGTTGATCGTGACGGTCGGGGCGGTCCGGTCGATCGTGACCGTCGGTCCGTCCGTCTGGGCGTTGTTGTTCCCGGCGGCGTCGGTGACGGCGTTGACCCGGATCCGCAGGATGACCGTCCCCGCGCCACAGCCGGTGAGGGTGACGGTGTACGCGGCAGCGGCACCGGCCGGGGCGCCGATCACGCAGCCGGCCGCGGTCCCGACGTTCGAGAGGTCGTTGGCCAGGAAGCCGGCAACGCTCTCGCTCCACGTCACGTCGAAGACGAGGGTGGCGGCGTTGGTGATGTCGTCGCTGTTCGACGCGCCGGTGTCGGAGCCGGCCTGGAGGTCGATGACGGCGGTCGGCGCGACGTTGTCCCAGGTGACCGTGTTGTCGACCGAGGTCGAGGCGGCGTTGTTGTTGCCGGCCGGGTCGGTCGCGACGCCGGCGCCGAGCGACGCGATGACCGTGCCCGGGGTGGTCATCCCGGTGACCGCCACGTTGAACACGGTCGGGCCGCCGGTCACGGTGCCGGTCTTCACCCCGCCCGACGTCCCGCCGATCGTCACGTCACCGGTCGCGAAGCCGACGACGGCCTCGCTGAACGTCACGGTGAAGTTGATCGGACTCGTCCCGGTCGGATCGACCTGGGCGGCGGCCTGGTTGATCGTGACGGTCGGCGCGACGACATCCCAGGTGACGGTGTTGTCGGCCGAGGTCGACGCCGCGTTGTTGTTGCCGGCGAGATCGGTCGCGACCGACGCCGCGATCGTGGCGGTCACGGTCCCCGAGGTGGTCATCCCGGTGACCGCCACGGTGTACACGGTCGGGCCGCCGGTCACGGTGCCGGTCTTCACCCCGCCCGAGGTCCCGCCGATCGTCACGTCGCCCGTGGCGAAGCCGGTCACGGGCTCGCTGAAGGTGACCGTGTAGTTGATCGGGCTGGTGTTGGTCGGATCCGCCTGGCCGACCGCCTGGTTGATCGTGACGGTCGGGGCGACGTTGTCCCAGGTGACCGTGTTGTCCGTGGAGGTCGAGGCGACGTTGTTGTTGCCCGCGAGGTCGGTCGCCCGGGCCGCCGCGATCGTGGCGATGACGGTGCCCGAGGTCGTCATGCCCGTGACCGCGACGTTGAAGACCGTGGGTCCCCCGGTGACGGTCCCGGTCTTGCCGCCACCCGCGGTGCCCGCGAAGGTCACGTCGCCGGTCGCGAAGCCGATCACCGGCTCGCTGAACGTCACGGTGTAGTTGATCGGGCTGGTGTTGGTCGGATCGGGCTGAGCCGCGGCCTGGTTGATCGTGACGGTCGGCGCCACGTTGTCCCAGGTGACCGTGTTGTCGACCGAGGTCGAGGCGGCGTTGTTGTTGCCGGCCGGGTCGGTCGCGACGCCGGCGCCGAGCGACGCGATGACCGTGCCCGGGGTGGTCATCCCGGTGACCGCCACGTTGAACACGGTCGGGCCGCCGGTCACGGTGCCGGTCTTCACCCCGCCCGACGTCCCGCCGATCGTCACGTCACCGGTCGCGAAGCCGACGACGGCCTCGCTGAACGTCACGGTGAAGTTGATCGGACTCGTCCCGGTCGGATCGACCTGGGCGGCGGCCTGGTTGATCGTGACGGTCGGCGCGACGACATCCCAGGTGACGGTGTTGTCGGCCGAGGTCGACGCCGCGTTGTTGTTGCCGGCGAGATCGGTCGCGACCGACGCCGCGATCGTGGCGGTCACGGTCCCCGAGGTGGTCATCCCGGTGACCGCCACGGTGTACACGGTCGGGCCGCCGGTCACGGTGCCGGTCTTCACGCCGCCCGAGGTCCCGCCGATCGTCACGTCGCCCGTGGCGAAGCCGGTCACGGGCTCGCTGAAGGTGACCGTGTAGTTGATCGGGCTGGTGTTGGTCGGATCCGCCTGGCCGACCGCCTGGTTGATCGTGACGGTCGGGGCGACGTTGTCCCAGGTGACCGTGTTGTCCGTGGAGGTCGAGGCGACGTTGTTGTTGCCCGCGAGGTCGGTCGCCCGGGCCGCCGCGATCGTGGCGATGACGGTGCCCGAGGTCGTCATGCCCGTGACCGCGACGTTGAAGACCGTGGGTCCCCCGGTGACGGTCCCGGTCTTGCCGCCACCCGCGGTGCCCGCGAAGGTCACGTCGCCGGTCGCGAAGCCGATCACCGGCTCGCTGAACGTCACGGTGTAGTTGATCGGGCTGGTGTTGGTCGGATCGGGCTGAGCCGCGGCCTGGTTGATCGTGACGGTCGGCGCCACGTTGTCCCAGGTGACCGTGTTGTCGACCGAGGTCGAGGCGGCGTTGTTGTTGCCGGCCGGGTCGGTCGCGACGCCGGCGCCGAGCGACGCGATGACCGTGCCCGGGGTGGTCATCCCGGTGACCGCCACGTTGAACACGGTCGGGCCGCCGGTCACGGTGCCGGTCTTCACCCCGCCCGACGTCCCGCCGATCGTCACGTCACCGGTCGCGAAGCCGACGACGGCCTCGCTGAACGTCACGGTGAAGTTGATCGGACTCGTCCCGGTCGGATCGACCTGGGCGGCGGCCTGGTTGATCGTGACGGTCGGCGCGACGACATCCCAGGTGACGGTGTTGTCGGCCGAGGTCGACGCCGCGTTGTTGTTGCCGGCGAGATCGGTCGCGACCGACGCCGCGATCGTGGCGGTCACGGTCCCCGAGGTGGTCATCCCGGTGACCGCCACGGTGTACACGGTCGGGCCGCCGGTCACGGTGCCGGTCTTCACGCCGCCCGAGGTCCCGCCGATCGTCACGTCGCCCGTGGCGAAGCCGGTCACGGGCTCGCTGAAGGTGACCGTGTAGTTGATCGGGCTGGTGTTGGTCGGATCCGCCTGGCCGACCGCCTGGTTGATCGTGACGGTCGGGGCGACGTTGTCCCAGGTGACCGTGTTGTCGGTCGAGGTGGACGCCGCGTTCGGATTTCCGCCTGCGTCCGTCGCGACGCCGGCGCCGAGCGACGCCACGACCGTGCCCGGGGTGGTCATCCCGGTGACCGCGACGTTGAAGACCGCGGGTCCGCCTGTGACGGTCCCGGTCTTCACCCCGCCCGAGGTCCCGCCGATCGTGACGTCGCCGGTCGCGAAGCCGACCGCGTTCTCGCTGAAGGTGACGGTGAAGTTGATCGGGCTGGTCCGGGCGGGATCCACCTGGGCTGCCGCCTGGTTGATCGTGACCGTCGGGGCCACGCTGTCGACCGTCGTGTTCACCTGGTTCGACGTCACGCTGGCGCCACCGCAGTTGCCCGTGCACGTCGCCGCGGCGGTGTTGGAGTACACCGTCCCGTCCGTCGCTCCGCCGGGAACCGTGACCGGGATGGTGACCGTGTAGGTGGCGTTGTTCGCCGGCCCGGTCAGGGTGCATGACACGTTGTTGCCCACCGTCGCCGCACAGCTCGACGCGCCGCTCGAGCCGACCCCGCTCACAATTCCGACGGTCAGAGGGCCGGGCACGGCGTCGGTGATGGTGATGTTGCCCTGGTTGCCGTTGCCGGTGACCCGCAGGGTGTAGCTGAAGCCCGCGCCGGGACTCGTCGTGGCCGGGCCGGACTTCCCGTTGGTGCCGCCGATCCAGGTCACCGCAGCGGCGACATATGGCCCGACGAACGGACCGCCCGGGCCCGTTGGTGCGGCGCCGGCCGGCTTCAGCGGATCGCTGCCGTCGTCGGCGGCTGCCTGGGCGAGGTCCAGCCGGCCGTTGCCCGTCTCGGATCGCGTGCCGACCGGGGCCGCGGAGCGAGCCAGGCGACCCACGATCACGCCGTTGGACGCGCCCGGATCGAGCGCCCGCAGGAGGGCGGCGGCGCCCGCGACCTCGGCCGACGAGGCCGACGTGCCGCTGATCGACGTCGTGCCGCCGCCCGGCTGGAGGGTCACGATGCCGGTGCCCGGCGCTCCGAGGAAGGTGTCGGCGCCGTGGTTCGACGAGCCGTCGAGCTGGTCCGCCTCGTTGGTGTTCGACACGCCGATGACGCCGCGGTCGCCGGCCGGGTAGGTCGGTGCGCTCGACCCGTCGTTGCCGGTCGCCGCCACGACGACGACGTCGTGAGTCCACGCGTAGTCGATCGCGCTCTGGAGGGCAGCACTGAAGCCCGGGTTGCTGAACGAGAGGTTGATGACGTTCGCGCCGTGGTCGACCGCCCAGACGACGCCCTCGATGATGTCGCTGTCCTGGCCGAGGCCGTTGGCGTCGAGGACGGTGACCGGCATGACCTTGACCCCGGCGAAGCCGATGCCGGCGATCCCCTGGCCGTTGTCTGCCGCCGCCGCGATGATCCCCGCCATCGCGGTTCCGTGGCCGTTCGGGTCGACGGTCGGGTCGCTCCCCGGAAGCAGGCTCGTGCCGGACACCAGACGACCCGCGAGATCCGGATGCGTCGCATCGACGCCGGTGTCGAGTACCGCGACGACCGACCTGCCCGACGGGTGGGCCGACGCGCGGACCGTGTCCCAGCCGATCAACGGCAGGGACCACTGGGATGGGTATGCTGGATCGTCCGGGGCGGCTTCGGCGGAACGCACGCGGTCCAGGTCCACGCGGAGCACGTCGGGGTCGGCGCGCAGCAGGTTGACGACGGTCGAGCCCTCAGGGACCCGGACGACGGCCATCCGCAGGGGCGCGATCGTGTCGACCACCTCGGCGCCAGCGGCCGCCAGGATGCTCGCGCGCGCGGAGGCACCCGTGCCCGGCGCGAAGGTGACGACGTAGTCATCGGTCGCCGGCGACGCGGTCGGTGCGGGCGACGCGGGCGGCGCTGACGGCGGCGACGGCGCCTCGGATTCGGGCGGGTCGGCCGGGCCGGAGCTCTCGATCGTCGCGGCCGTCGGCGCCGGGGATGGCGCCGCGCTCGGCGTCGCCGGCGATGGCTCGGGCGACGATGGCTCGAGCGACGGTGGCTCGGGCGACGATGGCTCGGCGGGCTCGTTCGGGGCGGAGCTCGGCGTGCCGGCCGGATCGGCAGAGGCGCTCGCGTCGGGTGCCTGGCCCGGATCGGCCGCGAGACCGGCGACGGGCGACAGGAGCCAGCCCAGGATCAGGGTGATCTGGAGGAAGGCGAGCAGTCGGTAGCGCGCGCTCGGGGTCCGGTTGGTCAAGGTCGTTCCGTGGTGCCGTTCTGACGCGTCGGGACGGCGTGGAGATGATCGCGCGGAGCCCGCGCGATCAGGGCAACCCGACCGTACGATGGCTGATCCCCACCGGCCACAGTACCTTTGGGGGGTGCGGCCGGCCGGCCCGGTGGCCTCAGCCGGCGAGGGTCGGGCTCGGGTGGACGATGACCTTGATCCCGGTCCGGGCCGCGAGCCTGGCAAATGCCTCCGGAGCCTCCGCCAGGGCATGGCGGTGGGTGATCAGCCCGGCCAGGTCGACCCGTCCGTCCACGGCGAGGGCGATCGCCCGATCGAGGTCCTCGGCGCGCATCCGGCGGCTGAACACGAGCGACAGCTCCTTCCGCCGGGCCGTGCTCGCCCGGAGGCTCGACCGGTCGCCGGGCGGGATCCCGACGAGCACGGCACGTCCGCCGGGCCTCGCCGCCTCGATCGCTGCCGCCAGCCCCGCATCGGTTCCGGCCGCGTCGAAGGCGACGTCGACAGCGCCGCCATGGCCGGCCGCGTCCGTCGCCCCGAGCGCGAGCGCGGCCGCCAGCCGGTGCGGCAGCGGGTCGCTCGCGAGGATCGGGTGCACGCCGGCCAGCCGGAGGACCTGGACGATCAACAGCCCGATCGGGCCGCAGCCCACCACGGCGGCGCCGTCGCCTGGCTGGAGCTGCGCCAGGTCGACCGCGTGGAGCGCGACGCCGAGCGGCTCGAGCAGGGCCGCTTCGTCGGGCGTGATCGGCTCCGGCACGGGCCTGAGGAGTCGGGAGGGCCACCACATGGCCGAGCGCAGTGCCCCGTCCGTGTCGCTGTGCCCGGCGAAGCGGGTCGTGAGGCAGAGGTGCTCCAGGCCGGTTCGGCACGCCGGGCACGATCCGCACGGGATGCACGGATCGGCAACGACGAGCCGGCCGTCGTCGAGCCGCCCGCAGAACTCGTGCCCGAGGACGAGCGGATGGTCGAGTCCGGAATCGCCGATGGCGCCCTCCTCGAACCAGTGGAGGTCCGAGCCGCACAGGCCCACAGCGGCGACGGTCAGACGGACGTCATCCGGACCGACCGGAGGCTCCGGCTCGTGGACCACCCGGATGTCACGCGGGCCGAACAGCCGGGCCGCCGCCACCGAGCCGCGGTCACGGCCGTCCCTGCCCGGAGTTTCCGCCGAAGACGCTCGGCGTGCCGAGAAGTCTGCCTGCATCGCGATCGCCTCGTGCGGGGCCGGCGAGATGAGTCAACCGTGCGGATGCCATCTTCATCCGGATCCCGGTCGAGCGGTACAGGACGCTTCTCACGCTCCCGGTCGAGCCCTCGCAGTCGGCAGGCCGAACCGGCAGGGCAGACGGGTCAGCCGAGGGCGGGCACCGAGACCCTCCCCGCGTGGATGGCCGCGACGTACGCCGCGTGGTCCCGCTCGTTGACCGTCGCGTAGGTCTCGGAGAAGTCGGCGATCGCGCCGTCGAACCTGTCGCTCGTCCCCAGGTACGCCGTGATGGCCACCGCATCGCCGGTCACGGCGTGGGCCCGCGCGAGCGACCAACCGCAGACCGCGCCGTAGAAGCCGAGGCCGACCGGATCCATCGTGGTGATGTCCACCGAACCCTTCATGTCCCAGAGCTGTCGCAGATAGAAGTCGTGGCCGCTCGGTCCGCGCGTCCAGCCGAGGAGGATGTCGGGCGTCGCCTGCATCCGCTGCTGCCCGACCACGACCCGCTCCGCATGGCTCGCATGCGCGCTCTGGTCGACATACGGCGCGAGGACCGACGCGGTTGCCTCCTTCGCCTGGAGGATGAGCGGGTCGTTCTCGTCACGCCCCTGGAGGACGAGCACGTAGCAGCGCGTCCCGACGCTGCCGACACCGACGACCTTGAGAGCGAAGTCCACGAACCGATAGCGCTCCAGGAAGGCGCGCCGGTGCTCCGGCATCGTCGCGCGGTAGTCACTGAAGACCTTCTCCAGGGCCTTGGAACCGCCGATGCCCTCGATATCAACGTGGGTGATGACGGGCGGGTCGTCGAGGATCGTTCGGCGTCCGTCCACGACGGCCGTCAGCTTCTCGAAGGCGCGCATCCCGTCGCGCTGGCGGGCCTTGCTGAAGATCGCCTCGAGGTTCCGGCGGCGAACGATGCCTTCGCGGCCCTGGAGTCTTCCCGTCGCCTCGGTGGCCTCCCGGATGTCGGCCTCGGTGATCGAGGCGTACCAGGCCGCCATGAGGCTCATGCCCGCGTAGCGGGCCATCCATTGGCGATAGCTGCGGACCGTGGCCATCGCCGCCCCCCGGTTCTGGGCGGCGCTGAAGCCCCGCGCCCGGCCGGCGATGACGACGCTCGCCGCGAGCCGTTTGACATCCCACTCCCAGGGCGCGGGTAGCGTCTCATCGAAGTCGTTGGCGTCGAAGACGAGCGTCCGCTCAGGCGAGGCGAACAGCCCGAAGTTGCTGAGGTGGGCGTCACCACTTGCCTGGACGAGGATGTCCGTGCGAGGGGTGGTCCCCAGGTCGAACGCCATCACGGCGGCTGTCCCGCGGTAGTAGGCGAACGCCGACTCGGCCATCCGCTCATGGCGGACGGGAACGAGGTCCTGGAGCCGGTCCACCTCCTGGGCGGCCAGGATCGCGATCGGGTCACGGCCGAGGGCGGGGTCGAAGGCGGCATGGCTCACCCGTGGGACACGCTTGCGGGCTGCCTTGCCCGTCGCACTGCGCTCGCTCGGCGGGAGCCATGGTCGAGCGGTCCAGGCGCCATTGGTCGGGTGATCGGCCTGCGCTGTCGCGTCGAAAGCCGTTGCGGTTGTGATGTCGGGAGTCGTGCTCTTCGGCCGTCGTGCGGTCGTCGGATTGGTCATTGGGATGTCCTCGGATCAGGGCCAACGGGAAGACCGCCTCTATTTCAGGGGCTCGTGACGGCCGGAGCATCCTCCCATTCGGAGGACACCGTTCAGTCCAGCCGCGGCGGTCGCCGAGCCCAACGTCTTCCGCGAGCCGCGATCCCAGCTCCCGTCCTCCTCCGACGGGGAGGATGCGGACGAACGGTGACGTTGCCTACGGTGACAGCGCGCCAAGCGCCGTCGGCCGGAGGGCGATGCTCGCACCGATCGCAAGGAGCCGAGGTATCGATGTGACCGAACAACACACGACCGAGACACTGTCGGCCATCCACGCCGACGACGCGGTCGCCATCGTGAGCCAGGTGGCGGCGTCCGAGCCAGGTGGCGAGATCGCGGGCGCGGGGCCGCAGGCCCTCATCGTCGCCCGATTCGCGGACCCGACGCTGGCGCTGAGTACGTATGACGACCTCATCGACGCCGAGGTCGCGGGTCTCCTCGAGGTCGACGGCGTCCTCGTCGTCAGGTCGGACGAGGACGGCAAGCTCCACGTCCAGAAGATGACCGATCACAGCACCCGGACCGGCCTCAAGTGGGGCATCGTCGGCGGCGTCGCAGCAGCGATCTTCCTGCCCGCCACGATCGTCGCCGGCGCAGTTTCGCTCGGAGTCGCCGGTGCTGCGGCCGGCAAGGCGCGCAACCTCCACCATCGGGTCGGGGTCGAGAAGGAGCTCGCCGACGTGCTCAAACCGGGCACCTCCGGAATCCTCGCGCTGGTTTCGGCAGTCGATGCGGATGCCGTCGCGCGGAAGATGCCGGAGGCCGAGCAGGTGAAGACGGTCCCGGTCGACGAGGAAACCGCCGGGGCGATCAAGGCCGCCGCCGCGGCAGCAGCGTCCCACGACGCGCCGGCAACCACAGCCTGAGCGAGCGCGGGGACGTACCCGACGGGCGAGACGACCGGCGCTCGACGCAGGGAACCAAGGTCGAGGAGAGCAGGCATGCCAGACAAGCACGTGACCGGCCCGATCCAGGTGTTCGTGGTCGGCTTCGACAAGTTCGAGATGACCGGCCGGATCATGGCCGAGCTGCGCCGGGTCCGAAGGCGCGGCGTGATCCGTGTCGTGGACGTGATCTTCGTCCAGAAGGACAAGCGCGGTGACATCGAGAACTCGATGCACCTGACCGACCTCTCGGAGACCGAGCGGATGCGCCTCGGCTCGATCGCCGGCGGGCTCATCGGGCTCCACGCCGGTGGCGTCGAAGGCATGGCCGAGGGGGCCGAGCTCGGTGCCCTCGCTGTCGCCGAGCGCGACGCAGGACTCTCGGTGGATCGCATGCGGGAGCTCGCCGCGTCGATCCCTTCGGGCGGCGCGGCGGCGATCCTCGTCATCGAGCACCACTGGGCGGCGAGCTTGCGCGACGCGATCGTCGACGCGGGCGGTCGAACCCTCATGCAGGCGATGATCGCGCCCGACGCGCTCGCGATCGTCGGAGACGAGCTGCGCGTGAAGATGGAGGCCGAGGACGCCATCGAGGCAGCCGAGGCAGTCAAGCTCGCCGCCGCCATCGAGGTCGCCCAGACGCTGGTCGAGGCAGAGCTCATCGAGGAGGCCGCCATCGCCGAGGCCGCGGAGGTCGTCGCCACGGCGCTCGCGGTCGAGGACGCCGCCGCCGAGGACGTGGTCGACACGCTCTTCGCGGCCGAGCTCATCGAGGAGGCGGCCAAGGAAGAGGCGGAGGATGTCGTCCGCATGTCGCTCGACGTCGAGGAGGCCGCGACGGAGGAGGCCGAGGAGGCCGTGGCCGAGTCTGACGAGGTCGTGGCGGCGGCGGCGCTTCGGGCTGTTCGCGCGCTCATTGCGGCGGACCTCTTTGGGCGCGAGGCGGCTCAGGAGGCGGTCGACGCCCTCGTCGCGGCCGAGATGATCGAGCAGGAAGCGGCGGACGAGGCCCTCGCGTCGGTTCTCGCCGGTGAGGAGGTGGCGGCCGGCGTGAGTTGAGGAGACTGCAACCAGACGCTCGTGGTTCGAGCATCATCCGACGAAGGAGACCCTCAAATGAGCGACGAGACGAAGAACGCGGCGGCAGCGCCGGATCAGCCGGTCGACGCGGCTGTTGCCACCCTCAGCGACGACCGCGGTGTCGAAGCCGCGGCCGGGATCGCCGTCCAGGGCGACCAGGCGCTCATCGTGGCGCAGTTCGCCGACATGGACTCCGCCAAGAACGCCTACTACGCGCTGATCGACGCCGAGGTCAAGCGGGCCATCGACATCGACGGCGTCCTGGTCGCCAATGCCGACTACCAGGGCAAGATCCACATCCAGAAGATGACCGATCACAAGACGCGGAGTGGCTTCCTGTGGGGCGCCGTGGGCGGTGCGGCCATCGGGCTGATCTTCCCGCCCACGATCCTTGCCGGCGCCGTGGGCGTCGGCGTCGCGGGGGCGGCGGTCGGCAAGGCGCGCAATGTGCTCATGAAGAGCGAAGTGGCCGACGAGCTCGCAGGCGTCATTACATCCGGCACGTCGGGCATCGTGGCGCTGGTGTCCATCACCGCGGTCGATGCGGTGGAAGCGACGATCCCCGACGCCAAGGTGGTCAAGTCCGCTCCGGTCAGCGACGAGGCCGCCGCCGCGGTCAAGCAGGCGGCCAAGGCCGGGGGCGATCAGACCGCCGGCTGAAGCGTCCGCTGAAGCTGCCGGACGGAAGCCCGTTCGCACGCTGAGCTAGGGATCGAGGCGACCCGGGGTCGTGCCGAGCGACCCGGGCCGCCCGCGATCCATGACGCACCCGGGGTGCCCCAGATGGACCGATCTGACCTCGGTCAGACACATGATGGAGCTGCTACCAGATGAACAGCCTTGGTGATTTCCTCCTCTGGACGATTGAGGTGTTTTTCCTCTTCCTCGCGATCTGGGTCTTCATCGCGATCTTCTCGGACATCTTCCGACGGACCGACATCCACGGCGGCGCGAAGGCCGGCTGGATCCTGTTGATCTTCGTCCTGCCGTTCATCGGCTGCCTGATCTACATCATCGCCCGTCCGAAGGTCACGCCCGGGGACGTCCAGATGATGGTCCAGGCTGAGGCCGCCCAGAAGGCGGTCGCCGGCGTGTCGACGGCGGACGAGCTGGCCAAGCTGCAGCAGCTCAAGGATGCCGGAACGATCACCCCGGCGGAGTACGACTCGCTGAAGGCGAAGACGATCGCGAGCTGAGCCGAGCCGCCGGTCGCGGAACGACGGTCTCCGCCGCTGCGGCGAGTGGACCGCCCCCTCGTCGTTCCGCTAGGCTGCGGTCATCGACGAAGGACTCGGTCGAAGAACCGGGCCGCCAGCCCTGAAGCCCATGCCCACCCCAACGTCCACCCTCGACAGGGGATCGACCCCACAGAGAGAGTTCGCGCGAGAGGCGCGCGCTCCTGCTCCGGCGGAACCTCTCCTCGAGGCCAGGCTCGTCATGCCGCGGCGCCACCTCGGGACGCTTCGTCGGACGAGGCTGCTGCGGCAGCTCCGGTCGGCCCGGGATCGACCCGTCATCTCGATCGCCGCGCCTCCCGGCTACGGCAAGTCGAGCCTCCTGGTCCAGTGGGCCACGGAAGACACCCGGCCCGTCGCCTGGCTGACGGCCGACGACAGTGACAGCGACCCGGTAGTGCTCCTCGCCGACCTCGCGGCGGCGATCGACCGCCACGTGCCGCTCGGTCCAGAGCTCTTCAGCGCGATCGCGTCGGACACGGTCTCGTATCGGACCGTGGTGGGCCGATTGCTCGCGGCGATGTCGCAACCCCCTGAGTCCATCCGGATTGCCATCGACGACGGGCACCGGATCACTTCGAGAGCGTGCCTGGACATCCTGGCCGAGCTGGCCGAGCACGTCCCCGAGGGTTCGCAGGTGGCCATCGCGGGACGCGCACGGATGCGCCTTCCGTTCGCCCGCTGGCGCGCCGGGGGCTCACTGCTCGAGCTCGGTCCCGCGGAGCTGGCGATGGACGAGCGTGAGGCCGTCGGGCTGGCACGGGAGCTCGGCCTGCGGCTAGCGGCCGAAACGACGACGCGCCTGACACGAGAGACCGAAGGGTGGCCGGCTCTCCTGGCGCTCGCGATGCTCGGAGCCAGGACGACCCGGGAAGGATCTGATCGGATCAACGCCCCCACCGATCTCCTCGTCGCCGGCTATCTGCGGTCCGAAGTGCTTGAGCGCCGATCGGCGCCCGAGATCGCCTTCCTGACCCGCACGTCGATCCTCGAGCATCTCACCGGACCGCTGTGCGATGCGGTGACGGATCGACAGGAATCGACCGATGTCCTACGAACACTTGCAAGGTCGACCCTGCTGATGGACGAGTACGGCGGTTCGTATCGCTATCACACCCTGCTCCGGGACTTCCTGCGTGACGAGCTGACGACGCGCGAGCCTGCGCGGGTGACCATCCTCCACCAGCGAGCCGCCACGTGGTACCAGGCAAACCACGCGATCGAGCCCGCAGTTGAACACGCATTCGCCGCGAACGATCTCGACCTCGCCGCCTCGCTCGTTGGCAACGGCTGGCACCTCTATCACTGGTCCGGCCGACGAGCGACGATCCGGGCATGGGCGAGGCGGTTCGGTGCCGCCGCTCTCGCGGCACACCCATGGCTCGCCGTGCTTGCCGCCTGGGAGGAGATCGCCGCGGGGGATGTCGCCGCGGCGGTTCGCTTCGCGGATGTCGCCGAACGTGGGTCGTTCAACGGCTTGCCCCCCGACCGCACCGCCTCCTTTGAAGCCGGGCTCGCGATGCTCCGAGCCGGCATGGCCCGCAATGGCGCCGACGACGCGCTGGCGAATGCCGCGCGAGCGGTCGAGCTTGAAGGGGACCTTGGCTCCTGGCGGGACTTCGCGCTGTGGCAGCTGGCCTTTGCGCGCCTCACGTTGGGCGATCTGGCCGGCGCAGATGCGGCCCTGGCCGCCGCGGCCGCGGCGGCCCGATCGTCGGGCGACGTCGTCGTCCGGTACTGCGTGCTCGGGCACCGCGCACTCGTGGCCGTCGAACAGGGCGCCTGGGATGCGGCCGCCGCGTTCATCGAGGAGAGCGACGCGATCGACCCGGCACTCCAGATCGACGGATACCTCTCGACGATCCCGTCTCGCGCGGTGCGCATCAGGCTGATGATCCACCGCGGAGAAATCGCCGCGGCGCGTCGCGAGCTCGTTCGCGCGACGGGGCTGCGACCACTCCTGACGGCAGCCGTGCCTGGAGGCGCCGTCCAGCTCCTCGTCGCGCTCGCTCGCGCGCACCTGGCGGTCGACGACCCGGCCGGCGCGCGTGCCCTCGTCGCGCAGGCGAGCGACGTGATCCACGATCGACCCGACCTTGGCGTGCTGCCGGCCGAGGTCGACGCACTCCGGGCGACTGTCGCCGCCCTGGAGCCCAAGCGCGCCTGGGGTGCCACGAGCCTCACGGTCGCAGAGCTCCGCGTCCTCGCGCTCCTGCCCTACTACCTGTCCTTCAAGGAGATCGGGCAGCGACTCGGTGTCAAGGAGACGACGATCAAGTCGCAGGCGCTCGCGATCTACCGCAAGCTGGGCACGGCGACCCGCAGCGACGCCGTGGATCTGGCCGTCGAGGCTGGATTACTCGAACGGTTCCTCCCGGTCGTCGCGGCCCCGCCATCGAGCGAGGTCACGGTTCGACGAGATCCTTGAGGGCGTGGCGGAACATCCTCCGACACGGAGGATGTTCCTTGACGATCCATCGGACAGTCTCTTCCGGGTTCCGGAGCCGGGGCCGTACGGTTCGAGGCAGGTACGCCAGGATGGGGTTGTCCCGATGAAGAACAGGTCTGCCCTGATCGCCCTCGCCGGCGCCCAGTTCGTCATGGTCCTCGACCAGACCGTCATGGGGGTCTCGATCAGTCAGCTGGTCGCCGACTTCGACACGACCGTTACGACCATCCAGGCAATCATCACCCTCTACTGCCTCGTGATGGCCATGTTGATGCTCGCGGGCGGCAAGATCGGCGACATCATCGGGCGCCGCCGGGCCTTCCGCGTCGGCCTCGTCATCTACGGTTGCGGCTCCGCCTTGACGGCGCTCGCCCCAACGGTCGTGATCCTCACCCTTGGCTGGTCGATCCTCGAGGGCATCGGCGCCTCGCTCGTGCTGCCCGCGATGGTCGCGCTGATCGCCGGCAACTTCGAGGGCAGGGACCGCAAGGTGGCCTACGCGGTCATCGGCGGCGTCGCCGGCGCCGGCATCGCCGTCGGTCCGATCCTCGGCGGGTGGGCTACCACGGTCCTCACCTGGCGGGTCGTCTTCGCCGGGGAGGTTCTCCTCGTGCTCGGGATCTTCGCGATGACCCGGTTCGTCGGTGACGCGCTCCGGAGCGGGCCGAAACCTCGACTCGACGTCGTGGGCGCCGCACTGTCTGCGACCGGCCTCGGGCTGATCGTTTTTGGGACCCTGCAGTCGAGCGTCTGGGGTCTGATCGAGCCGAAGGACGCGCCGGTCGAGCCGCTCGGCCTCGCCCCCACCTTCTTCGTGATCGCGGCGGGCGGGGTCCTGCTGTGGGTATTCGTGGCCTGGCAGCGCCACCGTGAGGCGATCGGGAGCGACCCACTGGTCCACCTCGACCTGCTCAAGATCCGGCCGCTCCGATCCGGCCTTGTCGGTCTCTTCACACAGAACCTTCTCCTGATGGGCGTCTTCTTCACCGTTCCTCTGTATCTCCAACTCGTCCTCGGCCTCGACGCGCTCCAGACCGGCCTCAAGATGCTGCCGGTCTCGATCGCGATGTTCGCGGCGTCCGCCGCGGGGTCTCGCCTGTCGACCCGATACTCCGTGCGCACGATCACCAGGACGGGGCTCGTCCTCTCCGGGATCGCGTGCGCAATGCTGCTCGCGACGATCAAGCCCGACCTGGCCGACCTCGCGTTCGCGACGGCCATGGGGGTGCTCGGTGCCGGGATGGGCCTGATGGCTTCGCAACTCGGCCTCGTCGTGCAGTCGTCGGTCGACGCCTCCGGTCGCGGTGAGGCCGGCGGCCTGCAGTTCACCGGGCAGCAGTTGGGGTCGTCCCTTGGGGTCGCCCTCATCGGCGCCATCGTCCTGGCGGGCCTGACGACGACGTTCGCATCGACCATCCAGGCCGACCCACGCCTCAGCCAGGAGGTCGCAGGACAGGTGGGGACCGCGGTCGGCACCGGGATTGACTTCGTCTCGTCCGCGGCGATCGAGACTGCCGCACAGGAGGCCGGGCTCGACGCGGCCACGACCGCCGCGATCGTGGAAGACTACGAGCAGGCGCAGCTTCGGTCGCTCAAGGCCGGCTTGCTCGCGGCGGCGCTCCTCGCCCTCGTGTCACTCGCGTTCACCGAAGGCTTGCCGGGAACCGTGCCGATCACCGCGTCGGTGCCCGGGGACGGCGCAGCGTCCCGCGACGGACCCACATCGGCGACCGCCTAGAAGGGAGCTGAACACCGATGGAGCCCGATCGACCCACCGATGAGGAACGGACCGACCCGGCCGCCGGGCGATCGGTGGGCCGCAGCCGCACCTCCCGACCGGCCGATGTCCTGCCGCTTGACCGCTTCAACGCGTTCACCGATGGCGTCTTCGCGATCGCGATCACGCTGCTGGTCCTCGAGCTCTCGGTTCCGGCCATCGGCGGTCGCCTCCTGCCGGCCCTCGCGGAGCAGTGGCATGAGTTCCTCGGGTACCTGATCAGCTTCGTGTTCATCGGGGGGATCTGGGTCAGCCATGCCGGGATGACGAAGCTGATGCGACACGCCGACACGTTGGCCTACGGGATCGACCTGCTGATGCTGCTCTTCGTCGGAGTCCTCCCGTTCTCGACGAATCTGATGGTGACCCACCTGTCCGGTCCGGACGTCGAGCCCGCGGTCATCATCTACGGCGTCAATGTGCTGCTGGCGTCACTGACACTGAGCCTGCTGATGTTCTACATCGCCAGCGAACGGACGCTCGTCGTGGATGGCGTAGCCGACGAAACACTGGAAGCAAAGGTCCGTCAACGCTGGGTCCTGATCGCCGTGAATATCGCCGCGATCGCCCTCGCCCTCGTGGCGCCGCTCGCCGCTGTCGCGGTGTATCTGGCCATGACGTTCCTCGCCCTGGCGCTTCCGCTGATCCATCTTCGTCGACGTCGTCACCAGGACCCCGGAGGTCGGCACCCAGCGACCTGACCGTACGAGAAGGACCGCCCGGCACGCGAACACCACCGGGGCGGACGCGTTCAAGGCCCGTCCTGCCCGCCGATCCTGCCCGCGAGCTGGGTCCGACGCTCAGCGCCGAGCTTCAGCATCGCCGAGCTGAGGATCCGAGCGACCGTCGGGCGGCCGATGCCCAGCCGACGGGCGATCTCGAGGTTGGTGAGCCCGCGATCCACCAGCTCGACCAGCTCTCGCTCGCGCGCCGTCAGGCCCATCGTCCCGGTCGCACCGCGGGCGGAGCCGGGTGACCGCACGCCCGACTGCCGGAGTGAGCGACGGATCCGGGCGGCGATCGGTTCGGCCGACATCGCCGTCGCCGCGTGCAGGGCGCTCGTCAGCGCCGCGGTTGCCTCCTCGAGGCGTCCCGAGCGACGGAGCGCGTCGCCCGCGGCCCAGCGGCACAGCACCTCGTGGGTGGCATGGAACCCGGCCCAGCGTTCCGCCGCGGCGTCGAATGCCGCGGCCGCCTCATCGAACCGGCCGCCGTGGAGGTGATCGAGTCCCCGGAGCTCGTCGCCGGCGCCGGCCAGCGACGGTGCCAGGACGTCGTCGATCGCGTCCGCGGGCGCGCGCCCGAGGTCCAGGTGCGCCCAGGCACGGACCAGCCGCGGCTCGACGTGGGCGACCGGGATCGGGGCCGGGATGGCGAGCGACGACTCCGCGGACGAGATGGCCGCGGCCGGTCGGCCGCTCCAGTACGCGAGCTCCGCCTCCCTGGCGAGCGCATCGCCCCGTCCGAGGAAATCCGGCGTCGCCGTCGCGAGGAGCGGGCGGAGCGTGGCCTCGCACTCGTCGAGCCGGCCCAGCGCGATCAGGGCCCTGGCTCGATGGACGCCGGCGCGCTGTCGCGCGCGGAGCGGAGCCGGACGTTCGAGGACCTCGTCCGCCAGGGCAAGGGCGTCCACATGGTTGCCGGCCAGGACGGCGGCCAGCGCGGCATCCGCCCGGAACTCGAGGGCGACGCTCGCCAGCCCGACCTCCTCGAACCGTGTCGCCTGCTCGAGGAGGAACGCGAGGGCGTGCGCCGGACTGGACGTCATCAGGTACAGGTACTGGAGCACCCGCGCCCGGTCGGTGGCGGTCCGATAGCGATGGGCCGCGAAGGCCTCGTCCGCCCCCGCCTCGACCAGCGCGACCTGGTCCGGCACCGGCCGCGCGAGCAGCGAGATCGCCGCGCGGAGGACGGTGAGGTCACGGGCGGCGACGGGACCAAGCCCGGGTGTCCCGAGAGCGTCATCGAGCGCCGCGAGCGCCCCGGGCCAGGCCCCCTCGACGTTGACGAGGAACGTCGCCACCTCGATCGTCCGACGCACGGCCGCCGGCGACGTCGGGTCGACCATCCGCTCCTGCGCCCGGGCGAGGTGGGCGCGGCTCGCCTCGACCGCACCGGTGCGGTAGGTGGCATGCGCCACGAGCGCGTCCCGCTCGACGAGCAGCTCGGCCGTCCCCGTCGACCCGGCGCCGTCGAGGATCCGCACGATCGTCTGCCACTCGCCGACCTCGTCGAGCAGTCGCGCGGCCCGGACATCGAGCTCCAGCGCCCCCGTGCCCGCGCTGGCGTCGGCTGCCGCGACGAGCAGGGCTGCCCGGGTCCGCGGATCGCCGGCCGTCGTCTCCGCCTCGATCCGGGCCAGTGCCTCCAGGGCGACCCGTCGCCCGTCCGCGTCCCGGCCGGCGGCCGTCAGGTGACGCGCGGCATCGGCCGGGTCGTCCGCGAGGTCCGCTGCCCGAGCGTGCAGCGCCCGGGCGTCGGACGGGCTGAGGGCGTCCCGGACCGACCCGGCGACGAGGTCGTGGCGGATCCGGAGGCCGTCCCGGCTGTCACGGACGAGGCCGAGGTGGCACGCCTCGGTGACGGCCGGATCAATTCGCTCGGCGAGCACGGGCCGATCGACGATTGCGAGGAGCTCGACGGCGTCCCGTGCCCCGGCGGACAGACGATCGACGGAGGCGGCCAACGCATGGGCGAGGTCCCGCGACGGCTCGCCGCCCTCGCTGAGCTCCTCGAGCAGCAGCGGGTTGCCGGCGGCGCGCTCGACGATCTCGTCCAGCCGCGCCGCGTCGATCGTCGGTCGGATCGCCCGGACGATCTCGCGCGAGGCGGCCGCCGGGAGGGGCTCCACGGACAGCAGTGTGCCGCCCGACGCACTGAACGCCGCCGCGGCCTCGGCCGCGCCGGCGTCGCCGCTCCGGACCGCCCCGATGACCAGGATCCGTCCGATCAGCAGTGACAGGGCGGCGAGTGACTGCTCGTCCGCCCACTGGAGGTCGTCGATGAACAGGACGTCCGGACCGACGACCGCCTCGACGACGGACGCGACGCTCGACGGATCGCCCGCGAGGACCGCGCCGACGGCGAGCTCCAGGGGCAGATACGGCCGCCAGGAGAGCGTCGCGTACGAACCGCCCTCGCGGATCCCACGCCGGGCATCGGCTGCTGCCGCGCGCGCGAGGGCCGTCTTCCCCACACCGGCCTCGCCGACCAGGGCGACGGACCGATCCTCCCGGATGACCTCCGCCAGGTCCGCCAGCTCGGTCTCTCGTCCGACCAGCGCCGGCGTCATCCGGCCCCGTGCTCGTTCGTCGGTTCGAGCCAGCCCCGTCGTCGCGCGACGGCGATCGCCTCGGTCGTCCGCTCCACGCCGACGGCCCGCCGCGCGTCGGCGAGACGTCGGTCGGCCGTTCGCCGGGCGAGGCCGAGGGATTGCGCAGCGTCGCCCAGGGACAGCCCCTCCGCCAGCAGGGCGAGCAGCGCCCGTGCCTCGCCTCCCAGCTGCGGCGAGCCCGGCGGATCGGTCGCCTCGCGCACCTCGACCCGCCCCACGTGGCGGAGGTCACCGACGAGCGCGTCGACAAGCTCGCGATCGGCGTGTGTCGCGACGAGCAGGCCAGCGCCCCGCACGGCGGCCAGGACCGCTCGGGCCGCATCGTCGGCCGTTCTGATGACCGCCACCCGGACGACAGAACTGCCCGGTGGCGGATCGGCGATCAGGCCTCGGACGACCGGGTGACCGGCCAGGCGGAGGCGGGCGACCTCGTGCTCGGGGACCGACGCCGACCCGTCGAGGACGATCAGAGGCGGGCGACCCGGCGTGGCGCCGTTCGTCTCCGCCGCGCGATGGATCGGCCGGTCCCCCATGACCGCTCGGCTCGGCGCGCCCCTCCCCAGGACGATCCTCGGTGGATGGCCAGGATCGTTGCGCCGATGGTAGTGCACGGGAGGCGCGCGAAGACGTGCGGTCGCGGCCCCGGGCGGGCCCGGGGCCGCGCCGAGTGCGCGCGACGAACGGTCAGGAGGTGTGGCCGATCGTCACCTGGACGCCGGTGCTGCCGTCGCCGGCCGGGAAGACCGACACCGCGCCACCGAACGAGCCATTGGCGTCGTTCGCGATGATCCAGCTGTATCCGCCGTTGGACGATGTCGTCGAGATGATCTGGAGCCCGGTCTTCGGGATCGTGCTCTCGTAGAACGACTTCAGGGTGTCGGGGGAGTCCGTCGACTGATACATCGCGAAGAACGTGCCCTCCGCGGCGGTACGCGTCACTTCGTGTGAGTTCGGCGGCACGAGCTGCTTCGCCACCGCCTCGGTGTCGCCACCGACCCCGGTGGTCGTCCCGCCGCCGGTGGCAGCGGATGGGCCGCCGGTGTCAGCCGATGGGCCGCCGCCCGCGTCGGGGTTGGCCTGGCTCGGCTGGGCCGCCGGGGCGCTTGCACCTCCGGTCGTGCCGCCGCCGCCTCCCGCAGATGCGGCCGGCGTCCCGGACGACGAGCCGCATGCCGCGACCAGGCCGACCGCCATCGCCAGGGCCAGGAATCGATGCTGTCTGGTGGAGCCCACGGTCCTCCCCTCGTGCCGGCACGCTGCCATGTTGGCCCGATGCTCGGCCCGAGGACCCTGCCCGTCATCGTCCACCTGCGCCACGACGCGGGCCGGAGTGCCGCCCGGGCAGCCGCCGGATCAGGGACGGAACAGACGCGCGATCGGGATGACCTCGCTGCCATCGACGCTCCCGCCGGCGACGAGCACGTCCCCGTCCCGGAGCGTGGTCACAGCGGCATCCATCGCCAATCGGAATTGGACCGCCAGTTCGGTCCACTCGGCCCTGTCGCGGCTCTCGACCGGGGTGGGACGATGGCGGTTGACCCTGGAGGAGTTGGACATGGGAAAGGAACGGCAGGTGGTCGCGGACGTGATGACCATCGATGTGATGGTCGTCGCCGTGGACGCCTCCCTCGAGGAGGCTGACAAGGCGCTTCGGTCGACCGTCGTGACCGGCCTCCCCGTCGTCGACGGCAGCGGTGCCCTGGTGGGTGTCATCAGCCATGCGGACCTCGCCGCGCACCGATTTGCCGATCGGAGGCCATCGGCCGAGCCGGACCCGTCGGGCCCGGAGCCGGCGAGGCGATGAGTTGTCGGCCACCGCGCTGCCGCCCGCGCCGACAGCGGTGAGTCAAGGCACAGCCCCTCATCTCGCTGTTCGGAGCCGTGGGCACGAGTTGATCGCGAACCCTCTCCTCAACAAGGGGACGGCGTTCACGATCCGCGAGCGAGATGCGTTCGGCCTTCACGGTCTGCTGCCGCCGGGTGTGGCGACGATCGACGAGCAGGTGAGGTTGGAGCTCGAGCACGTCCGTCGCAAGGCCGATGACCTCGAGCAGTACATCGGACTCGCCGCACTCCAGGATCGCAACGAGACGCTCTTCTACCGACTCCTCGTCGAGAACCTCGAGGAATTCCTTCCCATCGTCTACACGCCCACCGTGGGTCTCGCCTGCCAGCAGTTCAGCCACATCATCCGGCGCCCGCGTGGTGTCTGGATCACACCCGATGACCTCGGCCGGATCGACGTCATCCTTCGATCGATCGGCGACGACATCCGCCTGATCGTCGTCACCGACAACGAGCGGATCCTGGGCCTCGGTGACCAGGGGGCCGGCGGGATGGCGATCCCGGTGGGCAAGCTGGCGCTGTACACCGCGGCCGCGGGTATCCATCCGGCGCGGACGCTGCCCGTCTCGCTCGATGTCGGGACCGACCGTCGGGAGCTCCGGGACGATCCGCTCTACGTCGGTTACCGCGCGCCGCGGTTGCGCGGAACCGAGTACGACGCGGTGGTGGAGGCGTTCGTGGACGCCGTAGCCCGGGTGTTCCCGGCGGCCATCGTCCAATGGGAGGACTTCAAGGGACACAATGCGGTACGAGTCCTCGACAGCTATCGGCACCGGCAGCCGAGCTTCAATGACGACATCCAGGGGACCGGAGCGGTCGTCCTCGGTGGTCTCCTCGCTGCGCGCCGAGTGCGTGGGGGCCTGACCTCCGACCGCTTCCTGTTCGTCGGCGCGGGTGGAGCGGCGATCGGCATCGCCGCTCTCCTGCAGCGCGAGCTCATCGCCGAGGGCATGGATCCGCACGCCGCGGCTGCGGCCATCGTGATGCTCGACAGCAACGGCCTGGTCCATACGGAACGCCCGGCATTGCCCGACGATCAGCGGACGTTCGCCGTCGATCCCGCTCGGCTCCTGGGCGCCGGGCTGCGACCGTCGGAGCTGGTCGACCCGGTCGCGATCGCCCGTGTCGCCGAGTCGACGGTGCTGATCGGCGCGACCGCCTGCTCGGGTGCGTTCACGGAGGCCCTCGTCCGCGAAGTTGGACTCCACGACGCGGTGCCGATCGTGCTGCCGCTGTCCAACCCGGGCTCCTGCGCGGAGGCACGTCCGGAGGACATCCTCGCCTGGACCGGAGGACGCGCTCTCGTCGCTGCGGGTGGCCCGAGTCGCGAGGTCGACGGGCCCGAGGGCGTTCGGGTCATCGGCCAGGCGAACAACGTCTTCATCTTCCCCGGGATGGGCCTCGGTGCGATCGTCGCCCAGACGCGCGAGGTGACCGACGACATGTTCCTGGTGGCCGCTCATCGCCTGGCCGATCTCGTGTCGGACGAGCGATTGCGGTCGGGCGCGCTCTACCCGCCCGTGGCCGGGCTCCGAGCCGTGGCGCGGGCGATCGCGATCGCCGTGATCGGCAAGGCCCGCGATGACGGGCACGGGCTGGCCTACACGGATCCGGAGATCGAGGTCGCCGTCGATCGTTCGATGTGGTGGCCCGACTACGTCGCGCTCGAGCCGGGCGACTGATCCATCCCGGATTGTCCGGGCGGGCCCTCAGACGCGTTCGAAGGCCATCGCCACCGACCCGCCGCCACCGAGGCAGAGGGTCGCGAGGCCGTAGTGGCCCTGGCGACGCTGGAGCTCGTACAGGAGGGTTGCAACGATGCGCGCGCCCGATGCTCCGATCGGGTGACCCAGGGCAATCGCCCCACCGTTCACGTTCACCTTGTCCCAGTCGAAGCCGAGCTCGCCGCCGTCGGCGAGGGTCTGGGCCGCGAACGCCTCGTTGATCTCGACGAGATCGAACGCCTCGATCGGCATCTCGATCCGATCGAGCAGCCGGCGGACGCCCTGGACCGGCGCGAGGAACAGCCACTTCGGCTCGACCTCCGCCTGGGCATAGCCGATGATCCTGGCGAGTGGCTTGAGGCCATATCGCTCGACGGTCCGCTCGCTGGCGACGACGGTCGCGGCCGCGCCGTCCGTGATGCCCGGGGCATTTCCGGCCGTGACCGTGCCCTCGGTCGCGTCACCGCGATCCTCGCCGTCGGGCAGCGGGAAGACCGCCTTGAGCCGCGCCAGGGCCTCGATCGTCGAATCGCGCCGGGGACCCTCGTCGACGGCCACCACGGTCTCGCGACCCTTGGCATCGCGCAGGGTGACCGGCGCGATCTCCGCCTCGAACCGGCCTTCATCGATCGCCGCAACCGCCCGCTGGTGGCTGCGCAGGGCGAACTCGTCCTGGTCCTGACGGCTGACGTTGTTCGAGATCGCGACGCGCTCGGCATGGGTGCCCATGTGACACCCTTCGATCGCGCAGGTCAGGCCATCCTGGACCGTCGCGTCGACCAGCGTTCCGTTGCCCAGGCGATAGCCGAAACGCGCCCGAGGCAGGAAGTAGGGCGCGCCGTTCATGCTCTCCATCCCGCCCGCGACGACCACTTCGGCGTCGCCGGCCCGGATCTCGGCCGCCGCGAGCATGATGGCCTTGAGCGCGGAACCGCAGACGCGGTTGATGGTCGTCGCGCTCGTCGTGACGGGCAACCCGCCACGCAGGGCTGCCTGACGTGCGGGTGCCTGACCGACGCCGGCCTGCAGCACCTGGCCCATGAGGACCTCGTCAACCGGGACCTCGGCCGGCAGGCCACTCCGCTCGACCGCGGCCCGAATGGCGACTCCGCCAAGCTCGACTGCCGGCACATCGGCCAGCGCGCCCCCGAACTTGCCGATGGGTGTCCGTGCTGCGCTCACCAGATAAACGCCACCATTGCGTTCGGCGCGGGCCGTGTCAGTCATCGTGTGTCTCCTCTGGGAGCGATCGGTCTCGATGGAAACGAAGGGTCGACGGGCCGGAGATCAGGTATACAGCCCGCCGTCGATGGCGATCACCTGGCCGGTGATGTAGTCGCCGTGCGAAACCAGGAATTCGACCACCTGGGCGATCTCCTCCGGCCGCCCGAAGCGACCCATGGGGATCTTCGCGAGGATCCTGGCGCGGACCTCCTCCGGCATCGCCGCGATCATCTCGGTCTCGATGAAGCCCGGCGCGATGGCGTTGACCGTGACGCCCTTTCGGGCCAGCTCAAGCGCCGCAGACTTCGTGAAGCCGATGATCCCGGCCTTGGCCGCCGCGTAGTTCGCCTGGCCGAAGTTGCCATGGACGCCGATCACCGAGCTGATGTTCACGATCCGGCCGTAGCCGGCCTCGACCATGTGCGGCAATACCCGGGACGTCACGAGGAAGACGCTGGTCAGGTTCGTCTGGAGGACGGCGTTCCATTCCTCGAATGACATCTTGGCGAGCGACCGGTCGCGGGTGATCCCGGCGTTGTTGACCAGCACGTCCAACTTGCCGAAGTGCTCCATGACGCTCGCGACGGCCGTCTCGACGGCAGCGGGATCCTGGACGTCGCAACCGAACGCGAACGCCGTGCCGCCGTGCGTTGCGATCTCGGCCGCGACCTGCTCGGCCGCATCACGGTTGCTGGTGTAGCCGACGGCGACGGACGCGGAATGCCGTCCGAGCTCGAGCGCAATCGCCCGGCCGATGCCGCGCGACCCGCCGGTAACAAGGCAGGCCCGGCCTGTCAGATCTGTCATCGCACAACCCTCCTCGAGTCGGCGGAGCCGCAAACGAAATGGCCGGCGATCAGTCGCCGGCCACGTCGTCGCCGATCAGCAGCTTGCTCAGCGCTTCGCGGTCTCGGTCGCCTTCGCGGTGGCCTTGATCGTTGACTGCCACGTCTCGAGCGTCGCCTGCTGGGTTCGCTTGAGGAGGTCCGTGAACTGCGCGACAGCCTGCTTGTTGCTCTTGACGCTGAGGTCGAAGAGGCTCAGGCCCGCGTCGATCGCCGCGTTCTGCGCGCCGAACGCCGTCCGAAGGACGGCTTCGCTCTGCGTGGACCAGGTGCTCAGGAGGTCCCGGCCGAGGACGCTTGCCTCGTCGAAGGACGAGCGCGCAGCCTCGATCGAGGCCTTGGCATTCTCGGTGTTGGTACGGGCCGCCTGGGCGGCGATCCGGGTGGCTTCCGCGACGGCGGCCGCCGCGGTCTCTGGCATGTCGTTCACTGGGGTGGACACGGTGCTCTCCTTCGCCTATGATCTCGTTGACTCTACCTGCGCATCAACTCTAGGTGCATTGTGCACATAGTGACTCGCACTTGTCAAGCCACTCTGAAGAGAGAGCCGAGAACGTCGTTGTGAACCATGTCTGACGAACACGCCACCGCCAGGTCGGTTCCCGATCCGGGGGAGTCGCTCGACGAGCGCGAGCCGCTGTCCGGCTGGCCGCCGCGCGACGTCCTGGCACCGTTCGTCCTGCTGGCCGTGTCAATGCAACGCGCCCACGGCTACGTGATCGAGGACTATCTGCGAGCTCTCGGCGTGTTCGGGATCACCATGAGCACGCTGTACCGGACGCTCCGCCAGATGGAGAAGGACGGCTTCCTCGAGTCGACGTGGGAGCCCGGGCCAACGGGTCCCGCCCGGCGCGTCTACTCGATCACCGACGCGGGCCACACGTGGCTCGACTCCTCGGTGGTCATGCTGGACGCCTATCGCCAGACCATCGACCGGTTCCTCGACCTGTACGGCACGGGCCCCCGCGCGACACGCAAGGCAGCCGACCCGCCGACGGACGGCAAGGGGACGACCAGGCAGCGGACGGCCGCGAAACGGACGAAAGAACAGGGGACGAGGAAAGGGACAGACCGATGACGAAGGCCCAGGAAGCCAGCCAGGACACCGATGCGTTCGCGGTCTGGCGCCAGCTCTACGACGCCAATGAGAGGGCCTGGAACTCGGCCCTTGAGGGGGCGATGGGCAGTCCGGAGTTCGGCGAATCGAGCGGGCGACTGCTCGAGACGATGCTCGCCGCCCAGAAGTCGGTTCGCGACAACATGCGGGCCTACCTCGAGACGATGAACGTACCGACCCGCGAGGATATCGCCCGGCTCGGGGAGCTCGTCGTCGGGCTCGAGGAGAAGAGCGATCAGATCGCCGACCGACTCGACGTCCTCGAGGACGCCGTTCGCAGCCGACCGGCCGAGGTCGCCAAGATCGATCGGATCGCCAAGCGACTCGACACGATCGAGCGAGCGGTCCGCAGCCGACCGGCCGAGGTCGCCAAGATCGATCGGATCGCCAAGCGACTCGACACGATCGAGCGAGCGGTCCGCAGCCGACCGGCCGAGGTCGCCAAGATCGATCGGATCGCCAAGCGACTCGATACCATCGAGCGAGCGGTCCGACCCCGAGCCGCGGACGCGGCCAGGACGGCGACGCGAGCCACCCGCCCTGCGGCCGCCAAGGTCGCCACGGCGGCCGCGGCCGCCGGCCCGGCCCGGTCCGCGGCCAAGGTCGCCGCACCCGCAAAGCCGGCCACGACCCCGGCTGGCACGGCCGAATGACCACGACCGCGGCGGCCACCTACCCGGACGCGGCCAACCTGTGGTCGTCAGCCGACCGCGCGCTCGAGATGGCCCGTGTCGTGCTCGGCTCGGCCGACGCGCCCGTCGGCCTGACGCCGAAGGAGCTCATCTGGCGCAAGAACAAGGCGCGACTCTACCGCTACGTCCGATCCGAGCCGGCCGCTCACCGGACGCCGATCTTCCTCGTGCTGCCGCTCATCAACCGTGCCTACATCCTGGATCTGCGGCCGGGAGCGAGCTTCGTCGAGTATCTCCTCGGCGAGGGCTTCGACGTCTTCCTGATCGACTGGGGGACACCCGGGGACGAGGATCGGGCCCTCGACGTCACGACCCTCGTGACGCGCTACCTGCCGCGTGCCGCGAAGGCGATTCAGCGAGCCACCGGGGCAGAGCAGATCACGGTGCTCGGCTACTGCATCGGCGGCGCTCTCGCGACGTGCTTCGCGGCCCTCCATCCGGAAGTCGCACGGAACCTCGTCCTCCTGACGGCTCCGCTCGATTTCGCCGACGCGGGTCAGTTCGGTCGGATGACGGCGCGTGGCGTCTTCCCCATCGATCTGCTGACGGACACGTATCCGACGATCCCCGGGCAGATGCCGGATGTCGGCTCGAAGCTCCTCAACCCGATGGCCAACTACGTGGGCACCTATCGCAACCTGTGGCAGAAGTTGGGTGATCCTGCCTTCGATGTCACCGCCTGGCAGGCGATGTACCGGTGGGTCAACGACAGCGTCCCATTCGCCGGCGCGGCATTCCGCCAGTGGATCGTCGAGTTCTACCAGGAGAACCGGCTGACCCGGGACATGCTCGAGATGGACGGCCGGCCCGTTCGTCTGGCCGACATCCGGTGTCCGGTCCTCAACATCGCCGCGAGTCGGGATCAGATCGCGCCGCGGCCCACGACGAGCGTCGTCAACGGACGCGTCGGAAGCGAGGACGCGTCCGAGATCCTCATCGAAGGCGGCCATGTCGGCATCGTCGTCGGCCGCTCGGCCAGCCAGAACCTGTGGCCAAAGGTGGGCGCCTGGCTCAGCGCCCACGACTGATCCGACCCGGAGTCGGCGATCCGCGGTCAGCCCCCCGGGGAGACCCACGATCGAAGCGTTCTCATGTAGTTGGCGCGCTCGAACGCTGACGGGTCCTCGGTGGTGGCCTGGCTCGCGCTTCCCTTGAGCTGGTCAACCGATTCGTACTCATGCTCGATCAACCACGTCCGCATCTCCGCCTCCACGGTGGCGACATGCTCGGCGCCGTGTCGAAGCAGGGCTGACGTCATCATCACCACATCCGCGCCGACCATCAGGCCCTTGACCGCGTCCGTCCCGGTCTGCACGCCGGAGGTTGCCGCCAGGGACACGCCGGGGCCGAGCTGCGGTCGCAGGATCGCGATCCAGCGGACCGGCAGTCGCATCTCCCAGGGCTGGCTCAGGTCGAGTCGCGGGACGACCTCCATCGTCTCCAGGTCGAGATCGGGCTGGTAGAAGCGATTGAACAGGACGAGGCCATCCGCGCCGGCATCGACGGCCGAAGCGGCGAAGTTGGCGAACGCCGAGTAGTACGGGCTCAGCTTGACGGCCAGCGGGATCGCCACCGAGTTGCGGACAGCGGCGATCAGCTCCAGGTCGGCAGCTTCCATGTCGGCCGCGGTCCGCGTCGGATCGGCGGCGAGATGGTAGAGGTTCAACTCGAGCGCGTCGGCTCCCGCCTCCTCGATCCGCCGTGCGTACGTGACCCAACCGCCGGCGGAGCTGGCGTTCAGGCTGGCGATGATCGGCACCGCGATCCTGCGCTTGACCACTTCGAGCGATGCGAGGTAGCGATCCGCCGCGCCGACGAACCCCTCGACAGCGGGAAAGTAGTCGAGCGCCTCGGCGAAATGCTCGGTGCCCTGCTCCAGCGAGCGGTTGAGCTCGATCTCCTCCGCCACGATCTCCTCCTCGAAGAGCGACGGGAGGACGATCGCGCCCGCCCCGGCGCGCTCCAGGAGCGCCGCCATGGCCGGCTCCCCATTGTGCGGAGCTGCCGAGGCGACGATGGGCGAGCGGAGCTCGAGACCGAGGTAGTGGGCGCGCAGATCGACGCTCACGCCGGATCCTCCTCGCCCTCATCTCGGTAGCCCGCGTCGCTCTCTACCTCGGGCACGATGTCCGGGTCCGGTCGATGCACGTGCGGAACGGTGCGTTCGACACCCGCGAGCTGCTCGTAGTAGCGCCAGCGTTCGTCGGCGTCGGCCTGGGCGAGGACCGCGAGCTCGGCAGCTCGATCGGGATGCGTCCGCTGGAGGATCGCGAAGCGCGTCTCGGTCGCGACGAAGGAGGCGATCGGGATCGATGGGGCGGAGGAGTCCAGCTTGAAGGGCTTGCCCCCTTCGATCTCGGACGGGTGGAAGCGGTACAGCGGCCAGTAGCCGCTCTTGACCGCCTCCTTCTGGTGGGTCATCGACTTGCTCATGTCGATCCCGTGGGCGATGCACGTGCTGTAGGCGATGACGAGCGACGGACCCGGCCAGGCATCGGCCTCGAGCAGGGCCTTGGTGGTCTGCTGATCGTTCGCGCCCATCGAGACCTGGGCGACGTAGACGTTGCCATACGAGCGGGCGATCGCTCCGAGGTCCTTCTTGGCCGTTCCCTTGCCTGCAGCGGCGAACTTCGCCACGGCGCCGCGCGGCGTCGCCTTCGAGGACTGGCCACCGGTGTTGGAATAGACCTCGGTGTCGAGGACGAGGATGTTGACGTTCCGACCGGATGACAGGACCTGGTCGAGGCCCCCGAACCCGATGTCGTAGGCCCAGCCGTCCCCGCCGATGATCCAGATGCCCTTGCGGACGAGATCGCCGGCGAGGGCGAGCAGGTGTCGGGCATCGGAGGCGCGTGGCCCCTCGACGTGGGCGAGTGCGTCGCGGAGACGGCCGACCCGCTCTCGCTGGAGCCCGATCTCGACCTCGCTGTCCTGGACGGCTCCGAGGAGCCCGCCGACGAGGTCGGTACCAACCTCGGGTGCGAGGCGCTCGAGAAGCCGTCGGGCGTGATCGGTCAGGGCGTCGACCGCGAGGCGCATCCCGAGGCCGAATTCCGCGTTGTCCTCGAACAGCGAGTTGCTCCACGCCGGTCCACGGCCGGTGGCGTTGACCGTCCAGGGCGTGGTCGGCAGGTTGGCGCCGTAGATCGACGAGCAGCCGGTCGCGTTGGCCACGATCATCCGATCGCCGAAGAGCTGGCTCACGAGCCTGATGTACGGCGTCTCCCCGCAGCCTCCGCACGCGCCCGAGAACTCGAAGAGTGGTTCCAGGACCTGGCTGCCCTTGACCGTATCGTGCGCGATCAGGCTTCGATCGAGCGGGGTGATGGACTGGAAGAAGTCCCAGCGCGGTCGCTCGATGTCGCGGTGTTCGGCGACGGGCTCCATGTTGATCGCCTTGTGGCTCGTATCGGTCTTGCTCTTCGCGGGGCAGACATCGACACAGACCCCGCAGCCGGTGCAGTCGTCGGGCGCGACCTGGATGGTGAGCCGGTGGTCAGGCAGGTCCCGGGAGCGGAACTCCTTGTGCAGGAAATCGGCGGGAGCGGTCTCGACCGCGGACGATGGGAACACCTTCATCCGGATCGTCGCGTGCGGGCAGACCATCGCGCACTTGCCGCAGTCGATGCAGATCGCGGGATCCCAGATCGGGATCGTCTGGGCAATCGCCCGCTTCTCGTATTTCGCGGTCCCGGTCGGGAAGGTGCCGTCGACCGGCAGGGCGCTGACCGGCAGCATGTCGCCGTCACCGGCCATCAGCCGGGCGGTGATTCTGGCGACGAAGTCGGGCACGTCGTCGGGCACCGGCGGGGTCGTCGGGCGGCTGTTGGTGACGCGGCCGAGCGGGACATGGGCGAGACGCCCGAGCGAGCGGTCGATCGCGGCAAAGTTGCGGGTCACGATGGCTTCGCCGCGCTTCGCGTACGTCTTCTCGACGAAGGCCTTGATTCGGCTGATCGCTTCGTCCGCGGGCAGGATGCCGGCGAGCTGGAAGAAGCACGGCTGCATGACCGTGTTGATCCGGCTGCCCATCCCCGCCTCGTCGGCGACCGCGACCGCATCGATCACCCAGAAGTCGATCTCCTTGTCGAGGAGCAGCTTCTGCATGCCCCCGGGCAGGTGGTCCCAGACCTCGTCGGGACCGTACGGGGCGTTGAGCAGGAACGTCGCCCCGTGCCTGGCGTGCTCGAGCACCTTCGTCTTGCCGAGCAGCCCGAACTGGTGGCAGGCGACGAAGTCGGCCTCCTCGATGAGATAGGTCGATCGGATCGGCTCGGGGCCGAAGCGCAGGTGCGACACGGTGACCGAGCCCGACTTCTTGGAGTCGTAGACGAAGTAGCCCTGGGCGAACAGATCGGTGCTCTCGCCGATGATCTTGATCGACGCCTTGTTCGCACCGACCGTACCGTCCGAGCCGAGCCCGAAGAAGACTGCCTGCACTTCACCCGCCGGACGCGGGTGCCGGAACTCGCCGTCGATCGGCAGGCTGAGATGCGTCACATCGTCGTAGATCCCGACCGTGAAATGCCGTTTCGGGCGCGTCGCAGCGAGCTCATCGAAGATCGGCTTGATCATCGCGGGCGTCATCTCCTTGGATGACAGCCCGTAGCGTCCGCCGATGACCCGCGGCGCCGTCGCGAACGGCGGAGCGTCGCCGTCCATCTCCTCGGCAAGGCCCGCGACGACCTCCAGGTAGAGCGGCTCGCCGACGGCGCCCGGCTCCTTGGTCCGGTCGAGGACGGCGATCGCCCGGACCGTCGAGGGCAGGGCGGCCACGAGCTGCGCTGCCGGGAACGGCTGGAACAAGCGGATCCGGAGCATCCCGACCTTCTCGCCCGCGGTGACGAGCGCATCGACGGTCTCTTCGACCGCACCGCTGGCCGAGCCCATCACGATGACGACGCGGTCGGCGTCCGGGGCGCCGTGATAATCCACCAGCCCGTACTGCCGGCCGGTCCGGGCTGCGAGCTCGTCCATGACCTCCTGGACGATCCCGGGCGCCGCGAGATGGAACGGGTTCGCCGCCTCGCGAGCCTGGAAGAAGACGTCGGGGTTCTGGGCCGTCCCCCGAACGACGGGAGCATCGGGGGTCAGGCCGCGACTGCGGAAGGCCAGCACGTCGTCGTCGCGCACCAACGACCGGATGTCGTCCTCTTCGAGCACCGCGATCTTGTTGATCTCGTGCGACGTGCGGAAACCGTCGAAGAAGTGGAGGAACGGGATCCGGGTTCGGAGCGTCGCCGCGTGGGCAACGAGCGCGAAGTCGTGCGCCTCCTGGACCGAGCCCGACGCGAGCATCGCCCAGCCGGTCGTGCGCGCGTGCATCACATCGCTGTGGTCGCCGAAGATCGAGAGGGCGTGGGTCGCCACGGTCCGCGCGGCGACATGGATCACCGTTGGCGTCAGCTCGCCGGCGATCTTGAACATGTTGGGGATCATCAGGAGGAGGCCCTGCGACGCGGTGAACGTCGTCCCGAGCGCGCCGTTCTGCAGGGCGCCGTGGAGGGCCCCTGCCGCGCCGGCCTCGGACTGCATCTCGACGACATCCGGAACCTTGCCCCAGAAATTCGGCCGGCCGGCTGCCGCCCAATCGTCGCAGTGCTCGGCCATCGGCGAGGCCGGGGTGATCGGGTAGATCGCGATCACTTCGGACAGGGCGTACGCGACCTGTGCGGCCGCCTCGTTGCCGTCGAGGCACTCGTGACGATGGGCCATGACCGAAGGCTCCCTTCGAGGTCTGCCGGGACGCGTCGTGAGCGGGCACCAGGTGGGATCGGACCCGGAGACACGAGTATGCCTCGCCCAGGGAGATCGGCTGGCAGGCCATTGGGCGCCTTCTCGGGGGCCGTTCAGCTGGGACGACGGTGGCGAAGGCCCGGCTGTGACCAATGGACGGCGTCGACGGGCCATTCGGCCGACGCGACGTGGATCGGTTCCGCCGACTATCGGGCCGACGGGCGCCGATGGCGCGTCAGGAACGGGGAGAACGACGAGGACTGATCATGAGCGGCCAACCGACGGAGACCTCCTGGCAGCTGCGCTTCGATCGCCTCGCGGTTGCCGACGTCATGACGATGGACCCGGTCACCGTCGGCGTCGACGCCACCATCGAGGCCGCCGAGCAATTGCTCGCGGCCTATCGGATCAGCGGTCTGCCGGTGATCGATGGCGCCGGCCAGCTCGTCGGGGTGTTGAGCCGCACGGACCTGTTCCTCGACGGCGGGACGAGCCTCTCCCAGCTCGTGCGCGGGCGAGCGTCGGGGCTGCGCGTCGGCGAGCTCATGTCCCGGCCGCCCCTGACGGTGAGCCTGTCGGCGACGCTCGTCGAGGCCGCTCGGATGATGCGCAACGAGCAGGTCCATCGACTCGTCGTCGTGAACGAGCAGGACCAGCCGATCGGAGTCCTGAGCGCGACCGACTACGTGAGGTTGGTCGCCGACGGGTAGCGGCCCGCAGGGAGATGGCAGACCGGGGCCGGTCAGACCGGCATGATCCGCACGAGCACCTCACGGACCACGGCGATGGTCCCGGCTGCTGCCTGAGCCACCAGGTGGTCCCGGCGCGTGCAGGGCCGTTGCCGCGGGGACGGCTCCAATCAGGGATGGAACAGGCGCGCGCTCGGGACGACCTCGCCTCCGTTGACGCTCCCACCCGCGACGAGCACGTCCCCATCCCGGAGCCCCGTCACGGCGGCATCCATCGCCACGAGTGAGCGCGGGACCTCCTCGAAGCGCATCGTCGACGGGTCGAACAGCTCCGACGGCAGGTCCGAGGTGTCCTGCGACGGGTACCGGTCGCCACCGGTGACGGAACCAAGTGGCGAGTCCGTCCATACCTCATCCGACGATCAAGTGGCCAATTCCGTCTCAGACCGCTGTGGGTCCCCGTTCTCAGCTTTCTCAGCCGAGGACGGCGCGCACGGCGCCGTCCAGATCGGCCCACAGGTCCTCGACGTTCTCGATGCCGACCGACAGGCGGCAGAGGGTCGGGCCGACGATGGTGGCGTCGCCGGCGTACCGCGCCCGGCGCTCGATCAGGGACTCGACGCCGCCGAGGCTCGTGGCGTGAGTCACGAGGCGCAGCCGCGCCAGGAACGCCTCGGTCTGCTCGACCGTGCCGGCGACCTCGAACGACAGCATCGACCCCGACCCGTTGGGCAGCACGCGCGAGGCGCGCTCGTGCTGGGGATCGCCGGGCAGACCCGGATAGTGGACCCGCGCCACGTGTGGATGCGCCGCCAGGCGGCGGGCGAGCTCCGCGGCCGACGCCTCGGCCCGGTCGAGCCGGACGGCGAGGGTCCGCAGGCCCCGCAACGCGAGGAAGGCGTCGAAGGCGCTCGGGATCGATCCATGGTCATGGCGGTACGTCGCCAGGAACGCCGCGTGCGCCGACTCCCTGCAGACCGCGGCACCGAGCAGGAGGTCCGAGTGCCCGGCGATCAGCTTCGAGGCGGCATGCAGGACGATGTCGGCGCCGAGATCGAGCGGACGCTGGCGGAGCGGCGTCGCGAATGTCGCGTCGACCACGGTGATCGCGCCGCGCTCCCGTGCGCCGGTCGCGATCGCATGGACGTCGGCGACCACGATCAGCGGGTTGGCGATCGACTCCACCCAGACCATGTCGGCGCCGGCGGCGGCCGCAAGGACGGCCTCAGTGTCGTCGGCCGGGACCGGGCGAAGGGTGAGCCGGCCATCCGTCTGCAGCCCGTCGAAGATGTTCCGGACACCGTGATACGTCACCGACGACAGCACCACGGTCCCGCTCGGCGGGACCAGGGCGGCGATCGCGGTGGCCGCGGCCAGACCGGAGGCGAACGTCACCGCTCGACCACCGTCAAGTGCGCCGAGCGCCGCCTCGAGCGCGCTCCACGTGGCGTTGCCGTCGCGCCCGTACTCGATGCCCGCGTCGTGGACGTAGGTCGAGCTCAGGGTGATCGGCGGGTTCATGGGAGCGCCCGCCGTACGCGCGGGCCGGCCGGCCTGCACGGCGACGGTGTCGGCCGACCACGTGAGGTCTAGGTCCACGTGTGCGGGATCCGACGACTCGGTCATGCCCGGGGCCGGCCGATCAGTCCGGCATCGGCTTCGGCTGCCACAGCTCGATCTTCGTCCCTTCCGGGTCGAGGAGGTGAGCGAAGCGGCCGTTGGGCTCGTCGGGGAGAACGGTCGCCTCCACCCCGTGCGATGCGCAGCTCGTCAGGATGCCGTCGAGATCGTCGACCGCGAGATTGATCATGAAGTCCCTGGTCGAGGGCGCGAAGTAGGTCGTGTCGGCCTCGAACGCGCTGAACACGGTGGCCGCGCCCGGCTGGCCGGCCATCGCCTCGGGCCGGAAGATCACGCCGCCCCAGTCCTGCAGTTCGAGGCCGATCACGTCGCGGTACCAACTGACGAGCGTGGCCGGATCCTTCGCCTTGAAGAACACGCCGCCGACCCCGAGGACTCTGGCCATCTGACCCTCCTGACCGCCTGACCATACGCCAGCGAGGTGGCATTGAGAGGACGAGCCTATCGTCGGCGGAGGATCGCTCCGTCCAGGCGTGACTCGTAGCGTTCCCCTCGTTGGAATGGCCGTCGTCGGCCTGGCGGCGATCGCCGGCGGTCCGATCGGCATCGCCGCCCACCGGCTGCCCCAACCAGATGCAACGCTGAGCGGGATCCTGCTGGCGGTCGCTGTCGGGAGCTTCGTCGCCGCGGTCGCCAACAACCTGCCGGCCGCAGCCTTCGGGGCGGTGTGGCTCGCCCGCGTCCACCCTGCGACGCTGGTCGCCAGCGTGGCGCTATTCCGACAGGCGAACGGTGCGGCAGGTTGCGAGCCGACTGGTGTCGATCCCGCGTTCAGTGCAGATCCGGGACGCGGCGCCGTGTCTGCGGACCGCGTCCCGGTGCGGAGGTCAGTGGTGGCTCTTGTTGTATGCCGCCAGACCCGACCAGTCGCCCCGACTGGCGTACGAAGCCTGGGTCGGCCAGGAGTCGATGCTCGCCGGGGGCAGGGCGCCGCCGGTGGCGATGATCTGGCGCAGGTCGCCGCCGTTCGAATGCTCGACCTGGGCGTAGCTGGTGATCCCGCCGTCGTTGAGGATCGACGCGATCCGGGGCCCGATGCCGTTCAGCTGGGTCAGGTCATCTGACGGCTCGGCGACGGCCACCGCCGCCTTCTGTGGGGCGGGTCGGGACTTGGCCGCCTGGTTGTTGTACTTCATCAGGCCCCGCCAGTCGCCCTGGGACGCAAGGCTGGCCTGCATGGGCCAGGTCCCCACGTTCGCCGGTGGCGCCATGTCGGCATCGTGCAATGCACGTCGCACCTGCGGCTCGTTGAGCTCGGACAGCGCCGCATAGCTGGTGACCCCGGCCGCGGCGAGCGCCGCCGCCGCCTTGGGCCCGACCCCCACCAGCTGGGTCAGGTCATCAGCCTTGGTCTCGGGGGCCGCGACCGCCGCGACGGCCGCCACCGCGGCGGCTTCCTCCACCGGCGCGGCGGCCTCTGCCGGCGCCTCCTCGACCTCGAGCTCGTAGTCCGCGACGACCTCTTCGCCACCCAGCGCCTCGACGGCAGGCTCCACCAGGGCCTGCAGCGCCGCGGCCTTGTCGGCCGGCAGCGTGCTGTTGAACAGGAGGGCATGCTCGTCGGTGATCGCCTGCTCGATGAGCCCGATCGAGTGTTCCCAGCTGCCCTCGTACAGCACGAACAGGGCGCTCTTCTTCTTCTCGATCTCCTTCGAGACGGAGCGCATGAACTTGTCGTCGATCCCGGTGTCGTGGATTCCGCCGCGCAGGCCGCCGAGGATGCCGCCGGCTGCGCCCATGGCGACCGCACCTGCGGGCCCGGCGACGATCGCCCCGACCACCACCCCGAGGGTGCCGATCCGGACGCCGGTCTTGAGCGCGCCGCGATCGGTCGTCTGGTGGACGCTGATCCGACCGAAACGGCCACGGTCCACGACCGCGGCATCGACGATCTGCACGTTGTCGTTGGCCGCGTCGACGCGCTCGATCGCCTTGAGAAGCCGCCGCGCGGAGTCACCGCTGTCGACCGTGAATGCCGCCAGTGTCGTGTGAGCCTGCCCGTTGTCGCCCATGGATCCTCGTCTCCTTGGTCTGTCGTTCATGGCTCGGCGAGCGTGGCGCTCGCCGGCACTCAAAGCCGCAACCCGGGACGAGGGAAACCGTGGTTTGCACGTTGACCCGGTCCCCCGGCCAGGGCGGCGCACCGATCTTCGACGACCCGCCCTGCGCCGAAGCGGGGCCGTTTCTCTGGACCTGCGCTCGCGCACCTCCCCTTGAGGCGGCCCTGGATGTCGCGGCCGCCGCAGCAGCCCGCGCCGTGGTCCTCCACCGGACCACGGATGGTACGCGCATCCTTAGCGGCTGGCAGGCCGATTGTCGAGTGGGTGGGCACGTCGCCGAGGGTGTCGTGATCACCGCCTGGCCCGATCACGGACGGAGGTCAGGACCCTCTCGCGTTCGCGCCCAGGGTGACGAGAAGCTCGTCCAGTTGCTCGAACGTCTCTCCCATCGCATCCGCGGCCCCGGTGCCGGCGGCGTCGAGTGCTTCCTTCGAGGGATAGAGCTCGCGCATGACCAGCAACGTCTTGCCGCCTTGTTCCGCGAAGGTCACGGTCGTGACCGAACCCTCGTCACTTTCCTCATTGGTCCAGACGAGGCGCGAGTGCGGTGTTACGTCGTTGTACGTGCCGAAGAACGCCGCCTGTGAGTCGCCGTGTGCGAACTCCAAACGGTAGCTGCCCCCGACACGAACATCCATTTCGCAGGAAAGCAGGGACATTCCCAGCGACTTCGGCACCCACCACTGCCTGAACAGCTCGGGCCTGGTCCACGCCTCGAACACGAGGCGCGCCGGGCCGTCGACCGTTCGCGTGACGACGAGCTCGCGCTCGGACGTCCGTTCCACCGTCGTACGGTTCTTCATGGCGGTCGGCTCACTCTCTCTCGTTGCGTCCATCGACCTTCTCCTTCCGATTCAGTTCCTCGACAACCTTGTCCAACTCGTCGAGGCGTGAGTCCCAGAGCTGGCGGTACCGCTCGATCCATGCCGTCTCTTCTTCGAGTCGGCGCGGGCCGAGACGGCACGTCCGCACGCGCCCGACCTTCTCCGTGGTGACGAGCTCGGCCTGCTCCAGGACGCCGACGTGCTTCCTCATGCCCGTGAGGGTCATGTGGAACGTCTGGGCCAGATCCGTGATCGAAGCATCGGCACGTCCGAGCTGTTCCAGAACGCCGCGTCGGGTGGTGTCCGAGAGCGCGGCGAAAGAGCCATCGAGTCGGCCGATCGGATAGTGAACCATATGGTTCACTATGCGCCAACGAATCGGCGATTGCAAGGGGGCTCCCCTGGAGGTCGTGGCCCACAGATCCGAGCCCGAATCGCGCCCGAGCGCACCGATCCCGCCACGACGGGAGCGCGACGCGCCTCCGACCACAGACTCGCCCGTGCACAAGGGGGGTCCCGTGGGTCACCGAACCCGGAAGATCATGACTGGCCGCGCACATGCGCGGCACCGAGCTCGTCGTGACCCATGCGCTGGGACACGGCAGTTCCGATGATCCCCGCTCAGGCTGGCCGAGGCGCACGACCGACGGTATCGGTCGCCGTGTCGATCAGGCTTCGTCCTGCAGCGCTGGTAGCACCGAGACTTCAACCCCCGACGGTTGCGTCCGGCACCGCATGACACGCTGCGTCGCAGCCCGGAAATCCTCGGGCTTGGCGGTTGGGATGTTCACGAAGGTCTGCGGATTTCGATCCACCAGTGGGAACCACGTGCTCTGCACATGCACCATGACCCGATGGCCGCGTCGGAACACGTGGTTGACGTCGGGCATCGTGAAGGTCACGGCCTCGACGACGCCGGGGACGAACGGCTCGGGCTGCTGGAAGCTCCGACGGAACTTGCCGCGGAACGGTTCGCCTCGCACGAGCTGCTGGTACCCCGCAAGCGTCACCGTCGGCGGCCCCACGTCCCGATCGCCGTCTGCTCCGCCCTTGGCCACCGGCGTGCTGCGGTTCGGCGGATAGACGTCGATCAGCTTCACGATCCAGTCGGAATCGGTCCCCGTTGTTGCCACGAACAACTTCGGCGAGACCGGCCCGGCCAGCGTAAGGTCCTCCTCGAGCGGCTCCGTCACGTAGACGACCACATCCGGCCGCGTCGCGGCGAACCGCTGGTCGGAGACCATGTATTCGTCGGGCATCACCTGGGCCGTGTAGCCAACCCACGGCACGGGCTTGGCTGGATCGCTCACGTAGGAATCGCTCGCGTCCGCGTCGTCCGGCGGCTCGAACGACAGCCCGCCAGCTTCCCGGAAATAGAGGATCCGGGGTTCCGCCTCGGGGGGCGGCCACGCTGAGTATTGGCGCCAGATGTTCGTGCCGGTCTCGAAGACGTAGGCCTCCGGCAACGCCGGGTCGGGCCCGTCCTTGAGGTGGAAGTCGAAGAACGGGAGCAGGATGTGCTCGCGGCAGAAGGCTGCGGTGTCCGACGCGAAGTCGACGCTCCCGAGGTGCCGGCCGTCGGTGTACGCCCAGCCGCCGTGGACCCAGGGTCCGACGACGAGGCTGGTGGCAAGGCCGGGGTTCTCGCGCTTGAGCGCTTGGTGGACCCGGAACGGTCCCATCAGGTCCTCGGCGTCGAACCAGCCGCCGACGGTGAGGACTGGGCACCGGACGTCCTTCAGGTGCCGCCAGATCGCGCGCGACTGCCAGAACTCGTCATTTGTCGGGTGGGCGAGGAGCTCGTCCCAAGTGGGATTTCCGGTTCCGAGCTCAGCCGTCAGGTTGGCGATCGGGCCGGCCCGGAGGTAGAACTCGTAGCCATCCTCCGTGCCGTAATCGAAGGGGACCGTGGTCTTGGCTGGCGGCGTCGGCTCAGATTGGGGCTGGTAGACCGATACCGAGTTGAAGGCGTGCGCGAGCATGAACGCGCCGCCGTGGTACCAGTCGTCATCCAGGAACAGGTCGGCCACCGGCGCCTGCGGCGAAGCTGCCCGAATGGCCGGATGCGTGTCGATCATCCCCGCCGCCGTGAAGAACCCCCCATACGAGATGCCGAAGAGGCCCACGCGGCTGTTGTGGTTGGGCACGTGTCGCAGCAGCCACTCGACCGTGTCCCACGTGTCGGACTGCTCGTCGACATCGGCCGATCTGGGCTTCTCCGGACGATGCGGGGTCACGTGGGTGAACGTGCCCTCCGACATCAGCCGCCCGCGGACATCTTGCCGCACGAAGATGTAGCCGGCGCGCAGGAGCGCCTCGGTCTGGAGGCTGAAGGCGCCCTGCTCGTCGACGCCGTACGGGCCGACGCCGAACGGCGTCCGGGTGAGCAGGATCGGGTATGTCGTGGAGGTGTCCTTGGGCACGAGCACCGAAGTAAAGAGCCGCACACCGTCGCGCATCGGGATGCGGTACTCGTACTTCGTGTAGTGCTCGCGGACGTCGTATCCCGCGCTGTCGGCTGCGGATCCTCCAGTGGATGTCATTCGGACGAGCGCGCGCGCTCTGTCATGCGAGAGTCCTCCTAGCTCCGAACCGAAAGTGCTTCACCGCACGTGACCAGGCAACTGACATCGGATTTTCCGCGCCGCCGGCAACCAGATGGCACGAGCGCGCGCGTCCGCGACCAGCGCGATCGGCAGCGCGTGCCGTGAAGCGAGAAACTTCCCGACGTGATGCCGCCCGATGTCTCCTACGCCAGAAGCGGCGACGTCGCGATCGCGTACCAGGTCGTGGGCAGCGGTCCGGTCGACATCGTGTTCGTCCGGGGGATCGCCGGCGATCTCCTCTCGACATGGGATCAACCGCTGCTCGTCCGTCACGTGCAGGGTCTCGCCGAGAGCGGCCGCGTCCTGATGCTCGACAAGCGCGGAACCGGACTGTCGGACCGCGTGCGGGAAGTGCAGTCCCTCGACACCGCCATGGACGACATCCGAGCCGTGATGGACGCAGCCGGATCGGATCGCGCGGTGCTGTGGAGCGGGGCGACGAGCACCGGGTTGGCCGTTCTTTTCGCGGCGACCTACCCGGACCGCTGTGCCGGTCTAGTGCTCTTCGATCCGCGGATCAAGGGAACGCGTGCGGACGACTACACGTGGGCGGACACACCCGAGCAGTGGCGCAGTCGGCTCGCTGACGTACGGGCCGGCTGGGGAGCCCGAGATTACCTTGAGCGGCTCGCGGCGGAGTGGGCTCCGGAGGTAGCCGAAGACGACGCATTCCGAGACTGGTTCGTGTGGCACATGCGGCGCAGCCTCAGCCCGGGAGCGGCGTTGACGTCGTTCCGAACGGCGATGGACCTCGACGTCAGCGATGTCCTCGCGGCGGTTCGCGTCCCGACCCTCGTGATGCCACGACCCGCGAATCCTGGCCCTGGGCAGTTCATCGCTGAGCGGATCCGAAGCGCCGAAGTCGTCGAGCTGCCGCCACTCCGCGGTCTCTACACGTGGGTCGACGACGACGTCCACCGGGCGACCATGGCCGCGACGGCGCGCTTTGTCGCGAAGGTGACCAACCTCGTAACCCCTGATCGGGTCCTGGCAACCGTTCTGTTCACGGACATCGTCGGGTCGACGGAACTTGCCGGCAAGCTGGGCGATGCCGCGTGGCGGGACCTCGTCGGCCGCCACCATTCGATCGTCCGGCGTGAGCTGGCGCGTTATCACGGCCGCGAGCTGGACACCGCGGGCGACGGGTTCTTTGCGGTCTTCGATGGCCCGGCCCGAGCCGTCCAGGCTGCTGCCGCGATCCGCGATCAACTCCGCGTCATCGGCATCGACGTCCGAGCCGGCTTGCACACCGGCGAATTCGAGATCGGCGACGGCAAGGTTGTGGGGATCGGGGTGTCGATCGGCGCACGGATCTCGGCGCTGGCGGGACCAGGCGAAGTATTGGTATCGAGCACAGTCAAGGACCTCGTTGCCGGTTCCGGCCTGCAATTCGAAGACCGCGGCGAGCACGTGCTCAAGGGCATCGATGAGCCGTGGCGAGTGCTTGCCCTGAGAACTTGATCGGTCAATCGGGCGTATAGACCGCTACCCGCAGGGTCGCTGGCTGCTGGGCTCGGCTCCTCACGCTCCGGAGTTGAACAGGCGGCCGATGAAGAAGCCGAGCGCCGCGGCGCCGAGGCCGATGGCCACGAACTTCAGGCCGCTTTTGCGCCAGTCGCCCACCAAGGTCAGCGCGGAGTACGCGCCGACCCCGAACAGGGCGAGGGCGCTGAACACGATCGCCACGACCAGCGCCGGCGTCCGAGGCAGGAAGAGGAACGGCACAAGCGGGATCAGGTGTCCGATAAACGTCGCGATCCCGACGACGGCCGCAGTTCGACGGATGTCGCGCGATTGGACGGGCTGCAGATGGAGTTCTTCGTCCATCATCGTCGCCAACCAGGTGGCACGGTTGGCGGTGATGGTGTCGACCACGTCGTCGAGCAACGTCCCGCTGAAGCCCTTGGCCGCATAGATCTCGCGGACTTCCTGCCGCTCCGCGTCGGGCGTCGCTGCGATTTCCGTCGCCTCACGCGCCTGCTCAGCCTCGTAGTAGTCACGCTCGGAGATCGAGGACGTGTAGCCGACCGCTCCCATCGAGATCGATTCGGTGATCGCGGCCGCGAAACCGGCCACGATGAGGACGGTGTCCGAGCCACCTCCGGCGATCACGCCGAGGATGATGCCGAGGATATTGACGAGGCCATCCTGGCCGCCGAGGATCACGGCCCGCAGCCAGTTGCCGGCTCGATGATTCTCGCGATGTTGCCCTGCGGTCACGGCGGCGCCATCCGTGGTGGCCCGCACGGCGCGACCCAGTCGGGTCGCTGCTCGGCCGTCAGCGTCGGCGATCATTCGTCCACCTCGCTGTTCATCTGCCGCGATCCGGAGTGGCAGAAGTCAGAGGGTCTAGGCGTTGCTCGACGGCGCCCACAGATTGACGTCGCCCTCGACGGCGAAACGATCGATCTCCGCGAGTTCGGCAGGCTCGAAGGCGAGGTGCTCGAGCGCCGCGAGATTGTCGTCGAGCTGCGCGACGGAGCTCGCCCCGACGAGCGCAGAGGCCACCCGCGGATCGCGTACCGTCCATGCGAGAGCCATCTGGGCGAGGCTCTGGCCCCGTCGCTGGGCGATCTCGTTGAGGCCGCGGACGTTGGCGAGGTTCGCGTCGGTCAGCAGATCCTTGTTGAACGAGCCGCCGCGCGTCGCGCGCGAGCCTTCTGGTACGCCACCGAGGTAGCGGTCGGTGAGCAGGCCCTGCGCGAGGGGCGAGAACGCGATCGCGCCGATCTGCTCCTCGGCCAACACGTCGAGCAGCTCGGCCTCGATCCAGCGGTTCAACATCGAGTAGGAGGGCTGATGGATGAGCAGCGGCGTGCCGAGCCCCCGCAGGATCGCGGCGGCCTCGCGCGTCCGCCTCGCCGAATAGGAGGAGATGCCCGCATAGAGGGCCTTGCCCTGCCGGACGGCGGTGTCGAGGGCTCCCATTGTCTCTTCCAGGCGAGTGTCGGGGTCGAAGCGGTGCGAGTAGAAGATGTCGACATAGTCGAGACCCAGCCGGCCGAGGCTCTGGTCGAGGCTGGCGAGCAGGTACTTGCGCGATCCATGGTCGCCGTACGGACCTGGCCACATGTCGTAGCCGGCCTTGGTCGAGATGACCAGCTCGTCGCGATGGCTCCGCAGGTCGGACCCGAGGATCCGTCCGAAGTTCGCCTCTGCCGAGCCGTATGGCGGGCCGTAGTTATTGGCCAGGTCGAAGTGGGTGACACCGCGGTCGAACGCCCGGCGCACGATGGCCCGCTGGGTGGCCAGCGCCCGGTCGTCGCCGAAGTTCTGCCAGAGGCCGAGGGAGATCGCGGGCAGGTGGAGGCCACTCGAGCCGAGCCGCCGATAGGCCATCGCGTCGTAGCGATCCGGGGCCGCGATGTGCGGCGATGTCATGCCACTGGTCTCTTCTTCCATCTCTCGCTCCCTCCGTCCGCGCTGCCTCAACCGCCCTGGAGCTTCGTTTGGCCGACGCCGGCTGCGCTCGACCCCTCCTGGATGACGTCGTCTTGCGCACTGCCTTCGACGGGGACGTCGTCCGCCGGAAAGTAGTGGTGGATGCTCGATGGGCCGGTTGCAAGCGCGTCGACCTGTCCCTCTTTCGTGCTAGACGATCAGTCGATCCTGGTCGCGCCCGCGTTCCGCCAGCCGTGGACAGGCTCATAGCCCAGGACGCGGCGCGCCTTGTCGATCGAGAGCAGGGATTCGTTGCGCCCCAGTTCCTTGCGGACCTCAACGCCCGGGAACGTGGCCGCGGCGAGTTCCGCGGTCGGGCGAGACATCAACGAATCGGCGTTGGCGATCACGAAGATCTCCATGCCGGTGGCATCGAGCTCGAGCGCCCTGCGGACCGCCTGCGCGCCGTCGCGCGCGTCGATGTACGCCCACAGGTTCCAGCGACGAAGCAGGGGATCGGCGTCGTAACCGGGGAATGCGCCGTAGTCCGCGGGCTCCATCACGTTCGAGAAGCGCAGCCCGATCATCTTGAGGTCCGGGTCCCATCGGCAGAACTGGCGGGCCATCTCCTCCTCGAGGTCCTTGGCCAGCGAATACGCGCTCTCGGGGCTCGGCCCTACCCCTTCGTCGACCGGCAGGTAGGGCGGCGGCGTGTCGAACGGAATGCCGAGGACCGTCTCGCTCGAGGCCCAGACCACGTTCTTGATGCCGGCGTGCCGCGCGGCGGCGAAGACGTTGTACGTGCTGACGATGTTGTTGGCGAAGGTTGCCGCATTGGGACTCTGGCCGGCGCCCGGGATCGCGGCCAGGTGCACGACGGCGTCGAGGCCGTCGTGGCGGTCGTCGATCTGGGTCAGCGCCTCGAAGGTCTGGCCGAAGTCGGTGAAGTCGACGCGGGTGTAGGCCGCGGCGGCATCCCTGGGCCGCTGGATGTCGAGGTTGAGGATCTCGAAACCGTGGTCGAGGAGGTCCGCCACCACCGCCCGTCCCAGCTTCCCGCTCCCCCCGGTGACCGCAACCCGCATCGTCGACCTCCTTGCGGGGTCGATGGTAGCCGGGTCTGCCGGCGTGTCCCGAGTGGCACCAGCCCACGATCCCGACGACATTCCCGAGCACAACATCGAGCCGACGCAGATCGATGAGCAAGGCGCAAGCACGTGGACCAGACGCTGGTCGATACCTACCGCTGGCCGCATAAGGACTGGATCGACTGGACGGTGGGCACGCTGCTGCATCAGGTGTTCGGACGGGCGTCGCCCGCGCGCCACGACATCGCCCGGTAGCCGTCCGCGCAGGAGGAACCGTGACCGCGTGGCGTTCGCGGATCGTGGGCCACGCGGACGTGGCGCCTGCCGAGCTCGTTCCGAACCCGCCAACTGGCGGACACACTCCAGTGACCAGCAGCGCGTCGTCACTGGTGCTCTGACCGAAGTCGGCTGTTGCCAGCTCGCTTCTCCGTACCCATGGGACCGCTAGAGTCATCAGCGGTCGCCTGCGATCCTCTCCCCCGACTCGTCACTACGAAGCAATGGCGTGCTCGTTTGCACGGCTGCTAGATCGGAGACCTGATTGCCATCCTCGTCTTGGTTCGCCAGGCAGTCACGCGGCTGTGCGCAGTGAGCTTCGGCGGCCCCTTTGAGGGATTCGGCCGAGGGTCCATTGTCGGGCTGCTCGGGCTACTGGTCCTCGTCACGCTTGGGTGCGAGCCCGCAAGACTAGGCCAGGCCACGCTACCACCGGCCGTCGCGACCGCATCCACGGGCCCATCGACGAGTTCGGGCCTTCAGGCCACCCCAGCAGTCGTCTCGCCCGCAGCCCCGCCCCCGAACCGCCTGGTCTTCCATGTCGGTGGCGGAGGACTCGACGTGGCTCCTCCGAACCTCGAGTCAGCCTCGCCGCGTGAGCTCGCGACGGGCATCCAAGCATCCGAGCCGACGATCGCGCTCCTCGATGGCGGGGCCATGGTTTACCAGGGATGGGATCGTCCAGCGAATGGCGCCGTCGGGACTTCGCGGGTGTACGTTGCCGAAGTGCCCGACGGCGGATGGCACGAGATTTCTCCGACTCCTCCGGGGGTGACCCACGACCCGTACCTTACGACCGACCCACGTACCGGCCGCATCCTAAGCGCCGCGCTGCTAGTCCCGGGCGAGCTCGAGCCCGACAAGTTCTGCATCGTTGTCAGCTTCACGGACGATCGCGGCGCGAACTGGGACCAGAGCGATCCGATCTGCAGCGCCGACGCCGACCGGCCGAGATTGATCGCCTCCGTACCCGTGACCAGCGAGACGGGCGACGCCAGTCTGATCACCCTCTGCTATGTGAATGGCCGCACCGACGGCCAAACGTGCCTGCGGTCCCTCGATGGTGGCGCCACGTTTCGGGCAGCAGGCCTGATCCCACCGGACGGGTGCGATCCGGGGCCTGCCGGTCCCCTCTTCGGCCACCTCGCAGCCGATGCGCGGGGGACCCTGTATCTCGGCCGGATCTCCTGTCGCCGGCCAGTGATCGCCATCAGCATCGACGAAGGAACGACCTGGACCGAACACGTGATCGGGCCCGAGGGCTGGAACGGCTATCCGGAGGTCGCCGTTGCGGTCGACGACGACGGTGTCATCTATGGACTATGGGTCGCCGCTGACCGCCTTCCCTACCTGGTGGCGTCACAGGACGGTGGAACCACCTGGGCTGAGCCACTGCGGGTGTCCGCTCCCGGCATCGCCGAGGTCAACCTCGTTTCCATGGAGGGCGGCGCCGGTGGCCGGCTCGCGATCGGCGCGATCGTCAGCACCGATGCGCCTACCGGACCGAAATCGGCAGTGGCCGTTCAATGCAACGAGGGGCCGTGCACTGACGCAGTCTTCTACGAAAACGTGACCTGGCACGCCAGCCTGACGGTGACGGTGGACGCCTCGGCGCCATCCCCACACTTCGCAACGGCGATTCTGAACGATCCCGTCGCGCCGATCGTTCGCGGCAGCTGCGGCCCGGGGAGATGCAAGTCCAACGCGGATTTCACGGATCTGGTCATCGATGCGCAGGGCCAGCCCTGGATGGCGTTCGTCGCCTGTCCCGATGGAGTCTGTCCAACACGCCAAACGGGTGGCTATTGGGGTTCGTCGAATGGCATGCTCGGGACCATTGACGGGGTGCCACTGGGCTGATCTCGCTCACGCGATCTACTGAGCGCATCGTTGTTGCGGGACCCACGTTCGTGAGCGCCCGACTCACCCCGGCGGCCTACCAGCACGGTCTGGCCCTTGCGCCGCCTCAGGTTGTTATGGCGCGCCCGATCAGGATTCGCGCCTGCGCGCACCCGCGAGGAATGCAGGCTGATCCCGATCGATGGAGCGACGAGTGGGATGCTGCGACATACGTGTGCAGCGCCCTACGAGTGGGCGGTGAAGAAGCCGCACGACCGGGCTCCAGGAGCGAGTGCCCGCGAGCTGCGCGTCGTGAGTTCCAACTGACGGCCCTCGATCTGGAGTAGAGAGTTTCGGCTCGGTCAGGTCAGGCCCCAGCCGATCAGGTGCCAGGCGGCGAGCTGCACGGTCAGCCCGACGCTCGCAACGACGAGGACGGCATCTCGGAGCTGGATGGCGCTCGACCACCATCTCCTGACCCACCCCACGACGCCGAGGGTCAGCAGGCAGCCAGCCGCGACGGCGAGCGCCAGGGGCAGGTGCAGCGCCAGGCGCTGCACGAGGGGGAACTCGAGCCAGCCGAGGAACCCGGAGTCGACGAGCCCCGGGATGGTGGCGACGAGTGCGATCGTGGCGAGCCCGAACGCTGCACTGAGCGTCGCCGCCGCGAGGAACAGGCGGTAGGTCCCTGTGTTCTCCGGGCCGCGCGCCACGTCGGTGGCACTTCGGCGCCTGCGGATCATCGAGACGAGGCCCGCGATCAGCCACCAGGCCGACACGAGTGCCGCGACGACCAACAACGCCCATTGCCACGGCGCCGGTCCGTTGGAGACCCGAACGAGCTCGAAGTTGCGCCAGGTCGCCACGGCACCTCGGAAGTCGAGGGCCTCGCCGTTATCGGCGAGGAAGACGCCGGTCTCGACCTCCGTCAGCCGATGGACACTGGCCGTGTCATTCCAATCGTGCCCTTCGAAGTAGGGCACGCCGGCGTCGACGAAGAACCGCTCCGGTGCGCCAGACGGATTCATGGCTCCCCAGACCGCCACCTTGAAGCTGCCGGCGTAGCGCGCCCAGCGGACCGCTTCGTCGCCCGATGGCGGCATGGCCAGGCCTTCGACGCGTTGCGCGAGGCCTGCCGGGGGCAGGTACCCGCCGTCAGGCTCCTCGGCCGGAGCCCGCGCGGGCAAGGCGAGCAGCCGGTCGTGGTACGTGGTGCCGGGCTCCTGCACCACGTCCTGGAGGATCGAGAGTGCGAGGTCGCCCTGGAGGTGGTGATCGGCCGAGTTGGTGAGCACCGCGATCCCGAGCTGCAGCTGGGGCGCCCACCACATGTCGGACAGGAAGCCGAAGCCACCGCCACCATGGTTGAACAAGTCGGTGTTGTTGCCGTTGAACCAGGTGTGGCGGACGACGCCCAGCGCGTAGCCCGCGGGCGCGCCGGCGTGCGGCGCCGGAACCGTCCGCATCTCGCTCATCAGCGCGCCGCCGAGCACGGCCTTGCCATCGAGCGTGCCGTCGTTCAGCTGGAACCGGAGGAACTGCGCCAGGTCCGTCGCGCTCGTATACAGCCCGCCTGCCGCCATCATCGGCTCGAACACGGGCACGCTCGGGATCGGACTCGAATGCCCCAGCGCGCGGTTCGCGGTCGCCCCGATCTCGTCGCGGTCGAAGGTGCTTTCGGTCATGCCCAGCGGTGCGAGCAACAGCTCGCGCATCACGGCCGCGTACGGCTTGCCGTACGTCCGCTCGAGGATGAACCCGGCGACGTCGATGCCCAAGTTCGAATAGGCGAAGCCCGTCCCGACGGGGAACCGCAGCCACGTGTCTGAGATGCTCCGGACGTGCTCGTCGAAGGTGCCCGGGTCGAGCTCGTCGTTGTTGCCGATCGGCGCCTCGTGGGTGAAGCCGGCGGTGTGGCTCAACAGCATGCGGAGCGTGATCTTCCGCTCGGGATGGTCCTCGAACGCGCTGTGCACGGTGAACTCCGGGAGGTAGGTGGTGATCGGCTCGTCGAGGCTGAGACGCCCGTCCTGGACGGCGCGCATGACGGCGGTCGCAGTGAACAGCTTCGACATCGACTGGACGCTGAAGAGCGTGTCGGCATCGACCGAGCCCGACCCATTGCCATCGACGTGCCCAAAGCCCTGCGTCCAGAGCACCTGGTCGCCGTCGACGAGCGCGACGGCGAGACCGGGGACGTCCTGCTCGGCCATAAGCTCCGGGATGTGTGCCTGATACTTCGCGATCACGTTTGCCGCGTCAGTGGCGGCTCCCACGGACGGCACGGCGCCGAATGGAAGGACAGAAACGGTCGCGAGCCCGACGCACGCGGCAAGCGTCGCGATGAGCGGTCCCCGCCGCTTGCTCATGGCCGGGTGGCCGACAACGTCACGGTGGACGCTCCGCCCCGACCTGGCGTGGACCAGCAGTCGGGCCCGCAGCGGCCCGCGCTGCGAGCTTCTGTGGCTGCTGGGCGGCCCAAAGGTTGAGCGCCATCAGCCCGACGTAGCCGAGGATCAAGCCGATCAGGACCCACTCCATCGGTGGCGTGTGCAGCACGAATCCGAACAGCACCGCCGCGGCCCCGGAGAGGAGGGCCCAGACAGCGATCGGCCGCCAGAAGGCGGGATGCCGATAGAGGAACAGGCCGGACAGCACCGCGGCTGTGGCCAGGATCTCGATGTTCCACATCGAGATCCAGCCGTGCATATCGGCGTTGAGGCTCTCGGGCAGGATGGCTGTCGCCACGGTTGTCGCGCCGCCGATGACGCCGAGGATCCGGACGGCAGTGAGCCGGTTGCGCATTCGTCGTGACGCGCCTTCGGCCCAATCGGCGAATCCCCAGAAGAAGCCGATGAGCGCCACGCCGGTCAGGCTCACGCCGACGTTGTAGACCAGCGCTCCGCCAGGGTTGAGCGTCGAGCTGCCAAGGTCACTCAGCCAATTGTCGGCGGGGCCGAACGGACCCGGATAGAGCATTTGGGCGGCGATCGTGAAGCCCAGGTAGCAGCCGATCGCAGCGATGCCGGCGACGGAGCTGAGCGGCCAACGATGTCTGCCATTCATCCACGTTTAGATAAGGGCGACGGCACCGTCGGCGGTAGAGCCGGAAGGCATGAACCAGGGGGCCCACGAGGAGCCTTGCGGCACTGGTATGAGGATCGACGAGAAGGCTGCGGTCCGGACTCGAACCTCCCGCAGCCAGGGTAGTAAGGACCCTATCGACCGATCGTCAAACGTCGACGGAGAGTCGCAACGAACCGGCCGACGGCTCGCTGCTTGGTGCGGCGAGGCTGGAGGATGACGCGGGCTGCTCTCCGACGTCCTCATGCAAAATTTCAGAAGTCGGCTACGTTGCGCTATTGCCTCCGCCTTCTCCGCAGTGGCACTGGACGGGTCACCGCCGACGGGTCACCGCCGAGGTCCGCCGAGGCGAGAAGGTCGCACGTTCGACTAGGGATTCAAGCGCGCCCGACAGGTGTTGGACGCGCGATTTCAACCTACACCATCCCGATCGAGGGGCGCGACGAGTGGCTGGCCGCTGCTAGGCGGCTGGCATGAGGGACGGGTACCAGCGCGGGGTGCTTCCGCCGCAGGCGACGCGGCGCCAGATGGACGTGCTTGCCGCCTACGTAGCCGCCGGCGGGTCGGTCCACGACGCGGCCGAACTCGTGGGTATCAGGCCCAGCACCGTCAAGCGGCACCTCGCCGACCTACGAGCGCGGTCGGGACTGACGACCGAGCAGCTGATCTATTCGGGCCGCGCCCTTGGTTGGCTCGTCGTCCCGAGCCTGGAGCCAGCGTGATCTCTTGAATGCAGGCTGAGCCCCCGCGCGCGACCCCGAGTGCCCATCGCTCGCTCAAGCCGGACTATGCGCCAACCACTCTCGCTCCGCAGTCAGGCCGTGCCGATGGGATCGGCACGGTCGGGCGACGCCCGGAGGCTGTCCAGACCGGCGAGGATCAGATCGAGACCGAAGTCGAACTCGCTGGCGAAGTCGTAGCCGGCCTTGCCCACGTGCTCGGCAACGGACTCGGCGAGGTAGGGATAGTCGTCAGCGGGGAACTGGCTGAGAATCTCGATCGCCAACTTGTCGACCTGGTCCGTGCTTTCGAAGGGCAGGGTCTGCTCTTGCAGCGCGAAGCCGAAGATGAAGCTGTCGAGCAGGGTGAAGGCGTGAACGGCCATCGCGACGGAGAAGCCAGCCTGCCGCAACGCCCCTATCACCATGTCGTGGTATCGCATGTTGCCCGGGCCTGGATGGACGCGGGACTGGATCACCCCCAGCGCCCAGCGGTGACGCGCGAGCACTTCGCGGATCGAGTTGGCTTGCTGACGCATCGCCCCTTTCCAGTCTGACCCTTCGGCGGTGACGTCGATCTCCTCGTACATCACGTCGACCATCGCGTCGAGCAGATCGTCCTTGTTCGCGAAGTGGTTGTAGAGCGCCATGGGGTATACCCCCAGCTCCTGGGCGACGTTCCGCATGCTGAGCGACTCGATCCCGCCTTCATCAGCGAGCTTGATGGCCGTTCTGAGCACTCGCTGCCGGCTGAGTGGGACTCGTCGTCTGGTCCTCGATCGTTGCTTGACAACCATTTGGATCCTCTCGGCACCTGGGTCTTGACGTATGTACGCTGTACATCTAATGTACGCCGTATTGGCGATGTACGCCGTACATTAGCAGGAGACCACCATGAAGGCAATCGTTCAACCAACCTATGGCTCACCCGATGACCTGCAGCTGCGCGACATCGACCAGCCCACGATCGGCGACCGCGACGTGCTGGTGCGCGTGCATGCCGCGTCGGTCAACACCGCCGACCGGCTCATCCTGCGCGGCCGCCCCTATCTGATGCGCGCCGCGGGCTCCGGACACGGCTTTAGCCCGCGTCGACCCCAGTTCGCCGTCGCGGGCACGGACCTCGCCGGTCGTGTGGCGGCGGTAGGCAGTCTGGTGACCGCCTTCCGCCCCGGCGACGAGGTGTACGGGAGCGTCCCCGGCGCGATCGCGGAGTACGTCGCGGCGCCGGACACCGCCCTGGCGGCCAAGCCGTCGAGCCTCAGCTTCCAACAGGCCGCCGCGATGCCGCTGGCCGCGCTCACCGCACTCCAGGGGCTTCGCGATGCCGGACAGGTCCAGCCCGGGCAGCGGGTTCTGATCAATGGGGCCTCGGGCGGCGTCGGCACCTATGCGGTGCAGATCGCCAAGGTCCTGGGCGCCGAGGTGACCGCGGTGACCAGCGGCCCGAACGTCGAGATGGTTCGATCGCTCGGCGCCGACCACGTCATCGACTACACCAGCGAGGACTTCACGAAGTCAGCCAGTCGGTATGACGTCATCCTGGACCTTGTGGGCAACCACTCACTGTCGGCTCGACGACGCGCGCTGACCGCGACGGGCACGCTGTTGCTGTCATACGTCGGTACCAACCGCTGGGTGGGGCCGTTCGGTCACATCCTGGCTGCCGTGGTGCTGACGCGGTTCACGAGCCACAGGATCGTCTCGTTCACGACCGCTCCGAGCAGTGCCGACCTGCTCGTCCTTGCGCAGCTGACAGACGAGGGAAAGATCGTGCCGGTCATCGACCGGACCTACCGCCTCGACCAAGCAGCCGAGGCGATCCGCTACCTGGAACTCGGACGTGCCCGGGGCAAGGTCATCATCAGCATCAGCGACCGCGGCGCGCTGGCCGCGCTGACGCCGGCGAGTGTGGCGTCGTGACGGCGCCAGCGATGCCAGTGGGGCCGTACGCGGCTCGTCTGACCATTGACTACCCCGAACGCCTTGATCGGGTCACGACCTTCTTTCGCCTGATCTGGGTCATACCGATCGCCATCGTGCTCGGAGTGATCACGGGGAGCGGGACCCAGATGATGGTCACCGCAGCCGGCGGGCACATCGTCGGAGCCGGCGGTGGACTGCTCGCTGGCTTGGCTTTCGCCACGGCGCTGATGATCGTCATCCGCATGCGCTACCCGCGCTGGTGGTTCGACTTCGCACGGGAGCTGACCCGCTTCGGCGCCCGCGTCGGTGCCTACGTGGCCCTGATCACGGACCGATATCCGTCCACTGTCGAGGAGCAATCGGTGCACCTCGAGATCGAGTATCCAGAGGTCGATCGCGACCTGAACCGCTGGCTTCCACTGGTCAAGTGGTTCCTGGCGATCCCCCATTACGTCGCGCTGGTCGTCCTGATCATCGGAGCGGCCCTCGCCATCGTGATCGCCTGGTTCGCGATCCTCATGACCGGGCGTTATCCCCAGCCGCTCTTCGACTACGTGGTCGGCGTCGGGCGGTGGAGCCTGCGCGTGAACGCCTACGCGTTCCTGCTCGTGACCGACCGCTATCCCCCCTTCAGCCTGAAAGCAGGGTAGTCATGCGAATCCTCCGAGAGCTCTCGCGGCGCAAGCTGCGCACGAGCCTGACCATCACCGGCATCACCATCGGCATCTGGGCACTCGTGGTGTTCAGTTCGCTGGCCAACCAGATCAACGGCCTCGTCGGCATGGGCAGCGAATACTTCGCCGACAAGATCGTCGTCACCGACGGCATGGCCTTCGGCTCGTCGCCGATGCGCCTCGACGACGTTGAGATCATCGCCGGCCTCGACGGCGTCGGTGCCGTCCAGCCCAAGGTCGAGATCCCGTGGGACCCCGATCCCGCTATCGGGTTCGGCGCGCCGGACTTCCTGGTCGGGACCATCCCGGGCGCCGCCGCCGGGTTCGAGACGTTCACACTCGAGCTGGCCACGGGACGCCAGCTCATCGCCGAGGACACCGGCAACGTCGTGGTCCTGGGGTCGACCATCGCCCGCAAGTACGGCGTCGTCGCCGGCGGGACGGTCGACATCCGAGGCGAGTCCTTCGATGTCCTTGGGACCCTGCAACCCACCCTCAGCTCGCCCGACACGAACGGCTTCATCCCGCTCTCGACGGCCCAGGCGCTGTACCTGGGCGACCTGCCCCCACTCGTCGCCGAGTCGCTCGAGGCGGACGAGCTGGCCAACCAGATCGTCGTCTTCCCCGAAGTCGGTGCCGACCCGACGACGGTGGCCGCGGCGATCGAGGCCGCGGTCGAGAACAGCGCGACCATGACCGGCGCCGAGTTCTCCGAGACGGTCGGCGCCACGACCGTGATCTTCAACGCGATCATCATCGGGGTGGCCGCCATCAGCCTCATCGTGGGCGGCCTGTCGGTGATCAACACGATGGCCATGAGCGTGGCCGAGCGGACCCGCGAGATCGGCATCCGGCGGGCCATCGGCGGCTCCCGGCGACGCATCGTCCGCGAGCTCGTCGCCGAGGCCGGGGTCATCGGGCTGCTGGGCGGCCTGATCGGGCTCGGCCTGGGCGCTGCGGTCGTCGTCCTGGTCAACGAGGCCGGCCGATCGAGCGGCACCGTCCTCTTCGAGCTCACCGCACAGACCGCGGCGTTCGCGGTCGGCTTCAGCACGATCCTCGGGATGGTGGCCGGGATCATCCCGGCCTGGACTGCCGCACGGCTCGACCCGGTGTCGGCCCTGCGTTACGAATGACCAACGACCGAACGACGAAGGAGCGAACGATGAACCTGATCGAAGCGACCGACCTGCGCAAGACCTACCGGCTGTCGCGCCGGACCAGCATCGATGCCCTGCAGGGTGTTGACGTCAGCATCGCCGCCGGCGAGATGGTGGCGATCATGGGGCCGTCAGGCTCCGGCAAGAGCACGCTCATGCACCTGCTCGGGCTGCTCCACGCGCCGGATACCGACGACGGCCCGGCCCCGACCCTGCGCATCGATGGGGTCGATGCGACGACCCTCTCGGACGGCGAGCGAACGTCCATCCGGGCTCGATCGATGGGCTTCGTGTTCCAGTCCTTCAACCTCGTCCCGACGCTCACCGCCGAGGAGAACGTGGCCCTCGCCGCCGAGTATGCCGGGACGTCCGGTTCGGCAGCCCGTGTGGCTGCGCGCGCCTCGCTGGCGTCGGTCGGCCTTGCCGAGCGAGCGGGGCACCGGCCGATGGAGTTGTCAGGGGGCGAGCAGCAGCGCGTGGCCATCGCCCGTGCCCTCGTGAACGACCCGAAGCTGATCCTCGGTGATGAGCCGACGGGCAACCTGGATTCATCCCGGGCCGCGGAAGTCCTGGGCCTGCTCCGTCGCTTCAACCGTGAGCGCGGGCAGACCGTGCTCATCGTCACGCACGACCAGGAGGTTGGCGCCGCCTGCGACCGGATCATCCGGATGCGTGACGGGCGGATCATCGCCGACGAGCGCGTGGCGGACGTGCAGGTTGCCGCATGACGGCCGGAACAATGCGCGATCACGCACAAGCACTCGGCGAACCGATCATCCGTGCCGGGTTGCTGGCAGGCGCCACAAGTCGCTTTGTCTTGGTCCCGCTAGCTACGAGTTCTCCACCGCCCGCGCGCTTGACCAGCGCCTGGTACTGCGACCGCAGGACATCGACCTCGGCCTGGAGTTCGGCGCCCTCGGGACTGGCTGGGTCGATGTCCGCGAGACGACGCTCGACGGCTCGCCACTCGGCGAGCACGTCGCCGATACGGTACATCCTGGCCGAGAGCTTCGTGGTCGGCCGCTCGACCGGATAGAAGAGCGCCCGGAACCTGCCGTCGGCCTCTTCGAGGATCGCGGAACGGACCCGCACGAGCTCACCGTCGAGTCGCCGGAATGCCCCCTCGGCAAGGACCCTCTCCGGCCGCGACGCGAAGTCAGCGACGTGGAGGGCGGCCGAGGTGCCCGCGGAGAAGGCCGATCTGCTCCACGCCATCTACGATCGGATCACCGTCGCAGGAAGGAGCATCGTGTCCGTCAGGCTCACTCCGTCGGCATACGCCCACGGATTCGCGCTCGCACTGCCCGAAAAGGTTGCAGTGGCGCGCCCGACAGGTGTCGGGCGCGCGTTAGCAACCTACGAGATCCCGATCGAGGGTCGCGATGAGTGGCTGGTCGCGGCGAGGCGGCAGGCGTGACGGTCGTGGACAGTACGCACCTGCCTCGACGTCCTCGTCGATCAACGGCGGAGGCGGGGCCAGGCTGCGGCGATCAGGCCGACCCGCAGGAGCGCCAGGGCGGGCGGGATGGGCAGGGCGTAGCCGTACCAGAAGACTGCCTCGATCGGGATCATGGCGACGGCAAGCACGGCTCCAGAGCGGCGTCCCCGCCACATCAACCACCCGCCCCACGCGACCGCTGCAGTGACACCCGCGTATCCGACGAGCGTCGCGGCGAACGCCTCGGGACTCAACAGGCCCCACCACGGGCCGCCATACATCGGGAACAGGTCGCCGAGCCACGGCAGTTCCCGTTCCCGGAGTGCATAGGCCGCGATCGGCAACGCGGGCAGCCCGTATCCGGCCGCGTACACCCAGCACACCACCGCTGCACCACGCGCGACACCGGGGACCGCCGCCGTCGCGGTCACGCGGTCCGCAGCCCCAGGGCGATCCCGATCCACGTGAACTCCGGTCATGTCCTGGCCTCCGCCTCCGATTCCAGCAGGGCCCTTAGCACCTGATCATTCCGTTCGACGTCGCGGCGCAGCACACGTCCCATGGACGGCTCGATGAGCCGACCCAGTCCGGGGAAGCGGAGTTGGACGCGACTGGTCAACGCGCTGGTGGAGGCGCTGGTCGGCTCGACGAGGTAGGACGCCTCTCCGGTCACTCCGCCCCCGGGCGGGATGTCGAAGGCGACGAAGCGACCGGGCTCGAACGCGACGAACTTGTTCCGCGACTCGATCCGCCGACCCGCGAACCGGCGAACGAAGCTGTGCTCTGACCCTACCCCGATAGGACCCGGTGTAAGGCGATGGACTTCGTCGAGCCCGGACTGCCAGCGCGGCGCGTTCGTCTGGTCGCTGACGAACGCAAACACGTCGGCGGCCGGCCGCCCGATCTCGATCCGTGTCTCCACGCTGATCATCCGCAGGTCCCTTCCCCAGTGAACTGGCTGTATCACTAGTGTGCACTCTAGTGAGACGTCGGATAGTATCGCCTTCGCGACGGATGTCAAGAGGTTCCGCATGGCCAGCCTGACCCGACGGGAGCGGTCCCGCGCCACCCACTGGAAGATCGTCGAGGCATCGCACCGCCTGTTCTCGACCCAGGGCTATGCCGCCACGACGATGGCGCAGGTCGCCGAGGCTGCTGGCGTCGCCGTCCAGACGGTCTACTTCGTGTTCCACACAAAGCCCGCCCTGCTCGCGCGGGCCATCGACTTCGCCGTAATGGGCCGGGATGACCCGCGTTCTCCTGAGGAGCAGCCGTGGTACCTGGCGATGACCGATGCCTCGGGGATCGCCGAGGCGGTTCGCCACCTGGTGACCGGTGTCGGCTCGATCATGCCAAGGGTGATCCCGCTCAATCTCGCGGCGCGGGCGAGTGACGATCCCGACCTGGCCAGGGTCATGGCGGAATCCGAGGCCTGGCGGGCCGATGGCTACCGGGTCATTCTCGAGATCCTTCGGAAGAAGGCACCGCTGCGCGATGGGCTCGATCCGGAGAGAGCAGCGCACCTGCTGCTCTTCTACGTTGGCGAGGACGCCTACCACTTCCTCGTCGGGACGTACGGCTGGCCGCACGACGACTGGGTGGATTGGTGCGTCACCACGCTCCTGGATCAGGTATTCGGTCTGGCCACGCCACCCGAAGGCATCCTCTCCGGCACGCAGCCGACGAACCACTGACGGTCGCAGGCCCTCGAGATCGTGGGTGTCCGGCTGACCCAAGCGGCCTACGCGCACGGGTTGGCGCTGGCGCTGCCCGAAAAGGTTGCAATGGCGCGCCCGACAGGATTCGAACCTGCGACCTTCGGCTCCGGAGGCCGACGCTCTATCCACTGAGCTACAGGCGCGCGGACCGCGATGATAGCCGCTGAGCGTGGATCGACCATCAGCTTCTGGTCTGGACTGCCAGCCCTACGGTCCGAAGCGCAACGAGGCGACGACCGCGTCGAGCTCGGCGAGCAGGGCTGCCGTCGCGTCCTCGTCCGAGATCCTCGCCGCCGCAGCGAGCGTTCGCCCGTCGACGTCGACCACGTAGACCGTCATGGTCCATCCCGGATCGATGTTGGACACGCCGTGGCCTCCGGGATCTTCTGGGAACAGCCACATCGTGCCGTCGTCGCACGTTGTCGCGTCCAGGTCGGCTGGGAACGAGAGCGCGAACCGGCTTGCCTGGTTGCCGGAGATGCTGACCTCGGTCGGTCCGAGCGCCTCGGACCACGAGGTCGCGCGCACTGCTCACCGCCCGATTCCCTCGCGGCGACCTGCCGCCTTGCCAATGATGTGCCCGACCCGCCCCCGGAAGGTTCCACATTCGGCCGCTGATCGCCGACAGGCGATGGGCATATCGTTCGAGGCGGCGCATCTCCCTCTTCCGGAGACGCGTCGTGATCTGGAGCCTCCCGACCATGAAGCTGGACGTCCAACCGCTCGTCGCCCTGTGCGACATGCCCGTCCACATCGGCGTCAGCGACGTGCCAGAGGGCACCAAGGTCAAGGTCAGCGCGCGCATGGCGCTGCCGTGGGCACCCGCCGCCGGATATGAGTCCGCGGCCTGGTTCACGAGCGGACCGTCCGGGATCGTCGACCTCGCCAGACAGAGGCCGGACTCCGGCAGCTACGATTTCGTGGACCCCATGGGCCTCATCGTGTCGCTGCGGCGAACGGCCGGCTCCAACCTCGCCGACATCGCCCAGAACGTCTCCCCAGATGAGCCGATCCGGATCGAGATCGTGGCCGAGTGCGGCTCCGATCGAACGTCGGCCACACTCGAGCGCAGGTTCCTGGCTCCCAACATCAAGCGCGAGCGCCTCCCGGCGCCCATGGTGGGCGAGCTCTTCTCCAGCCCCGAGGCCCGGTCAGACCGGGTGGTCCTTGTGCCGACCGGATCGGGCGGCGACCTCGGATCGGTCCTCCCGATCGCGGCTCTCCTTGCCTCGCACGGGATCAATGCCCTTGGCCTGGCCTATTTCGAGGAGGAGGGGTTGCCGGGCGCTCTGGCTCGGATCCCACTTGAGTATTTCGAGCAGGTCTTCGCGTGGCTGCGAGCCCATCCGACGGAGGGCCCGAGGGAGGTCGACATCCTCGGCATCTCCAAGGGTGGCGAGCTGGCCCTGCTCCTGGCTTCGCGTTACCCCTTGGTCACGAAGGTCGCGGCGTTTGCGCCGCATGCGTACTGCTTCCAGGGCCTCAACTTCCGGACCGTGTCGTCATGGACGTATCACGGAGCCGATCTGCCGTTCATCCGGCTGAGCATCCGCGTACTCGTCGAGAGCATGTTGAGGGCGTTCATGCGTAATCGACCGTTCGGCTACGTGACCACCTATCGAAAGGGACTCAGAGCGGCGAAGAACACGGAGGCCGCGCGGATCAAGGTCGAGGACTCCAACGCCAAGATTTCTGCTGTTCGCCGGCAGACGCGACGGCATCTGGAACTCGTACGACGGCTGCGAGGTCGTGATGCGGGAGCTCGACGGGCGGGCGTATCGCCGCCAACACCAGTTCGTCGGCTACGAGGACGCCGGGCACTCCTGGTACCCGCCCTACGTGATCCCGTGCACGGACACGACGGTCAAGATTGCGCCGCGGCTCAGGCTCGCGACTGGAGGGACACTCGAGGGGAATGCCCGCGCCCAGGCCGACTCCTGGCAGCGCGCGCTCGCGTTCTTCGCCTCCTGACCCAGGCTGCGAACGGGCACCGGATCAGCGGGACCCTGGCGGCTTCTACCAGAGGTCGACCTGCGGGAGGCCGTTGCGGCCGAGCGTCTCGTTCAGCTCGGCGACGTGGTAGACGTCGTGCGAGAAGACCCGTTGGATGACTGCGCCGCGACTGTGGACCCAGGTGTCGTCCCACTCGGGGTGTCGCAGCACCTCGACGAGTGATTCGAGCGTCAAGCGGTCGAGGCAGGCCTCGACGATCCGGAACGTCGAGTCGATCGCCTCGACGAGCTGATCGGCGTCGAGCACGTGCTCGAGATCGTCGTCTCCGGGACAGTCGTACCCGGCATTCGTGAACCGCGTGGACTCGGCGCCGGGCTCGCCGGCGAAGTCGCACAGCCAGAACACCCGCTGGCACAGCGCATGCCCGACCGTCGCCCAGACCGGCCAGCGATCGGGCGAGGGGCGGAGCGCCAGCTGGTCGGCCGTGAGTGCGCCGACCACGTCACGGAGGCGGCCGTTGTAGGTGGGCCACATGCTGTACGCGGGCCGGATCATCGGGCTGCTCATGGCGTCAAGCCTATTCGCGAACCAGGTCGGAACTTGTCAGAAACCGGTGCCGGCGCTCGCCGGGGCCTCGTCTGTGCGGCGTTCCTGCCATGGCCAGCGATGCTCGATCTCGACCACCAGCGACCAGCTCAGGAATGTCCGGATGAGCACGAGCAGGGCGAGGATGCCGACGTTGGTCAGGCTCGGCTCGAGGGCCACGGTCCGGACGATGTCGGCCGCCACCAGGATCTCGAGTCCGAGCAGGAGGGCCCGCCCGAGGCGGATCTTGTATTCCTCGTAGCCGGGCAGCCCGGCCGTCCGTCGGACCAGCCGGCGGACATAGGCAATGGTGGCGGCGATCGTCGCGATGATGATGATCGCGACGGCGAGCGTCTCGATCAGCACCGCCGCCAGCTCGATGGCCTCCTCGAGCTCTTGGGTCATGAACTCGGACAGACCGACGGCACCACCCGCCACGGGCGGATCGATCGTCGGCACGCTCGTTCTCGCATCACGGGCGGATCCTCCAACAGGAGCCCCGGCAGGGCAATGGCGTCGGCACACCTACGCCCGTGCTGGCGGCTCGCGACCGGTCGCGGGAGGGCGCACCACTCGGCGATCCGGTGGTGCACCGCATCGCGCAGGTCGCGCAGGTCGCTATGCTGCGTTCACCCGACGCCTCGCGCTCGGGATGAGTGGAGGAGAACCGGCCACATGCATCGACCCCTTGGTATCACGATCCTTGCCGTGCTGGCGGGCCTGGCGGGCCTGTTCCAGGTCTGGCGGATCCTCGTGTTCCTCGGCATCACCAGCTTCTCGTTTGTCGGAAAGACCGTCTCCTTTTCGGACCCGCAGTGGGGCTACGCGATCTGGGCGGCCATCCTCGCAGCGATCTGGTTCTGGGTCGCCGCCGGGTTCTGGGGCGTCAGGGCCTACGCCTGGTCGTTCGGCAACTTCATCGCCCTGTTCACGATCATCTTCGGCTTCTTCGCCCTCCTGGGTGGGTCGACGATGGAGGCCGAGACGGTCGGCTGGCTGCTCGCGATCGTGGTCTACATGTACCTGAACTATCCGGGCGTCCGTGACGCGTTCTACCAGAGCGAGGTGGGACGGCTGACCCCGGAGCAGAAGGCCGCGATGGAGCAGATGGAGGCGGCCCAGCGGGCCATGGCCCAGGCGACGGCCGCCATCTCCGCGGTGCCCGCCGCTGCGGCGCCCGCCGCTGCGGCCCCGGCCGCTGCGGCCCCCGCTGCACCCGCGCCGCCCCCGGCGCCGACCGACCCCGGGCCGACGGGGAGCTAGAGCCACCCGCTCATCGACCGGCCAGTCAGGCCGGACTCGATCGCTCCGGAGACCGATCGGCCCACGGCCGGTCGGTCTCATGCATCTGGGATGGACGCCATGACCCGAGTGCTCGACTTCTACAAGACGCAGGTCCGCATCCTGTGGGAGTGGCGGGGCGGCCGGCGAGCGCTGCTCAAGCGGCTGATCATCACGCTGATCGTCTCGACCGTCGCGTTCGTGCTGACGGGCGCCCTCCTCCCGGGGATCTCGATCGGGCGCCTGCTCGACGCCGTGATCGCCGTCCTGCTGATGACCCTCTTCAACGCGATCGTCCGCCCCGTGCTGCTGACCCTCGTCGCACCTCGATCCCTCGTGCTCCTCGGGGTTCTCGTCATCGTCCTGCAGGTCCTGACCTTCCTCGTCATCGCGCCGCTCGCACACGGTGTCGAGGTCGACGGGTTCCTGCCCGCGCTGATCGGCTCGTTCGTCTACGCGGCGATCAACACGATCCTCACGTCGATCCTCGGGGTCGATCGCGGCGGGTCGTTCTTCGGGTTGCTCGTGTCGCGACTGCTCGCCAACCGTCGTGTCACGACGACCGACAAGCCGGGCCTCGTGGTCATCCAGATCGATGGGCTGGCCCATCCGATCCTCGCCGGACGGATCCGTGCCGGATCCGTCAACACGATGGGTGGCTGGGTCCGGAACCGGACCCATCGCCTGTCCCGCTGGGAGGCGCTCCTGCCGTCGATGACGTCGGCGAGCCAGGCCGGGATCCTGCATGGCAACAACGACGGGATCCCGGCCTTCCGCTGGTACGAGCGAGACCGCAAGAAGCTGATGGTCTCGAGCAACCCGGAGGATGCCGCCGAGATCGTTCGGCGTCTGTCGAACGGTGAGGGCCTGCTGTCCAACCAGGGCGCCAGCATCTGCAACCTGATGACCGGCGACGCGACGCGGGCGTACGTCACGACGGGGGCGCTCAAGGACCAGTCGCAGGGCCTCGGCGACAGCCAGGCGTTCCTCGGCTTCTTCTTCAGCCCGAGCGGCTACCTCCGCTCGTTCACGATGTTCGTGGGCGAGTTCGTCAAGGAGCGGTATCAGGCTCGTCGGACCGTCCGGTCCGGGATCACGCCGCAGATGCACCGGGGCATGAAGTACGCCGGGATGCGGGCCGCGAGCAACGTCCTGCTCCGGGATGTGAATGTCTCGCTGATCATCGACGAGATGTATCGCGGGGCGAACGTCATCTACGCGGACTTCACCGACTACGACGAGCTGGCCCATCACTGCGGACCCGAGCGGATCGAGTCGTTCCAGGCGCTCGACGGCGTCGACGAGGCGATCGGGACGCTCGCGAAGGCCGCAGAGAACGCGGCCCGCCCGTACAAGTTCGTGATCCTGTCCGACCATGGCCAGAGCCTCGGCGCGACGTTCAAGCAGCGCTACGGCCAGAGCCTCGGCGAGGTGGTCCGGGACCTCATGAGCGGGCGCGCGACGCTCATCCAGGCAAAGACCCAGGGCGAGGGCTCGACGTTCGTCAACTCCATGCTCTCGGAGATCACCCGCAGCAAGGGCGTCGGTCCGGCGATCACCCGCGCGGCCCTGTCGAACCAGACGGACGCCGATGGTGTCGTCAATCTCGACAAGGAGGAGATCCCGCCGCCGGCCGACGAGTCGACGATCGCCGTCGTCGGCTCCGGCAACCTCGGGCTCGTCTGGTTCACCGGGCACGACCATCGGCTCACGGTCGAGGAGCTCGAGGACCTCCATCCGAAGCTCGTCGAGACACTCGCGGAACATCCGGGCGTCGGCCTGCTGATGGTTCGCTCGTCGGAGCACGGCGCGGTCGTCATCGGGCCTCGCGGCGTGCGCTTTCTCGACGAGGACCGGGTCGAGGGCGAGGACCCCACGACGATCTTCGGCCCGCACACGGTGATGAGCCTCCAGCGCGAGGATGCGATGACCCACGCCCCGGACCTGCTGCTGCTGAGCCAGTACGACCCCGAGATGGGCGAGGTCGCCGCGTTCGAGGAGCTGATCGGATCGCACGGCGGTCTCGGCGGGTTCCAGACGGAGCCGTTCATCCTGCACCCGATCGAGTGGGAGCTCGACGAGACGGTTCCGCTCGGCGCACCGGCGATCTACCGGAACCTCCGCCGCTGGCTCAAGTCGATGGGGATCGAGCTGGGCAGGCCGGTGGAGCCGGCCGCTGCCGCCGCTCCCGCCGTCGGGCCGACCCCGGAGCCCGCAAGCGGCGCGTCCTAGCTCGGGCTGGTCCCGTCGCTCCGACCCCTAGGCGGTTCGCGAGCCGCCGGCGGCGCCGTACAGCCCGAGCAGCCGGCCACGGAGCTCGCCGCTCGCCCCGACGAGGGCCAGGAAGTCGTCGCCGTCCATCTCGAGGAGCCGGCCCGGCTCGTCGGCGGTGACGGTCGCGGTCCGGACGGTCCGGTTCAGGAGGCCGAGCTCGCCGAACACCTCGTCCGGGCCGAGCGTCCGCAGCAGGGACGTGCCCCCCGCGTCATTCATCTGGCTGACCGAGAACCGGCCCCCCTCGATGATGAAGAAGCGGTCCGCCGGCTCGCCCTGCTCGATGATGACCTGGCCGGCGACGACGTCGATCGGTCGCACCTGTCCGAGCGCGGCCTCCAGTCGCGACGCGGAGACGCCGGCGAACAGCGGCAGCTTCGCGACCCGGGCCAGGATCGCCTCGAACGGGCTGGCGGGACGACTGGTTGCGCCCCCCATCAGGGCAAGGCCGACGAGGCTCCCGGCGAACGTCAGGATCGCGAACCCGCCGAGCGCCAGAGCCGCGCCCAGCGCGACGATCAGGACGGGCATGACGAACGCACCGGCGGCGCCGGACACCGTGTTCGCGGTCATCAGCAGCCCGATCGCACGGCCGCGGAGCGCGTCCGGCACGAGGCGTTGGAAGATCGTCGTGAGGATGACGTCGAGGACGATCGATCCCGCCGCGGACAGACCGAGGGCGAACAGCGCCACCGAGAGGAGCGGGATCCCGCCCATCGCGGCGACACCGGCCGAGGTCAGCGCGGCGCCGGCCACGAGCGGGACGCCGAGGCTGCGGCGCAGGACGAGGACGCCGGAGACGACGGCACCGATGAGTCCGCCCACCCCGATCGCCGCATTCAGATAGCCGTTCGCCTCCTCGCCGGCGTTCAGGACGGTGACGGCGAGGATGATCGTCGACGCCTGGAGCCCGCCGTCCAGGAACCCGACGATCACCTGGATGAGGCCGAGCCCGACCATCGGCGTCACCGGGATGGCCTCGGTCGCAGTCGTGGCCGCGACCGGTTCCGGCCGGGACTCGACCGACGTGCCCGCCGCCGTGGCGGCCGGCGCCGTGGCGGCCGGCGCCGTAGCGGCCGGCGACGGCGCCGGCGCTTCGATCTCGGCCGTCTCGGTCGGCTGGCCCGGGATCGACGGCGGCAGCGTCCACAGGATCGCGGCGATGACCCCGAACGTGACCGCGTTGAGGATGAACGCGATATCGAGGCCGCCGGCCGCGATGAGGACGCCGCCGATCGCCGGCCCGACGATGAAGCTGACGTTCCCGAGACTGGCCCAGGCGCTGTTCGCCGGGCCGAGCTGACGTTCGTCCTTGGCGAGGGCCGGGAGATACGCGCCGACCGCCGGGTAGAAGAACGTCGATCCAGAGGCGGCGATCATCGCCACGCCGACGATCGCGAGGATCGGCCCGTTGATGGCGACGAGCCAGGTCAGGACGAGCATGCACGCGCCGCGGACGAGGTCCGAGGCGAGGAGGACGAGGCGCCGGTCGAAGCGATCGGCGGCCAGCCCGGCCGGGATCGACAGCACGATGTACGGGATCATCCGGACAGCGCCGAACAGGCCGACCGTCGTCGCGTCGTTGGTGTCGCGGTAGATCACGACGAAGATCGCGACGATGTACAGCCAGTCGCCGATCCCGCTGATGAACTCGCCGAGGAGCAACTTGGTCAGCGGCCGGTTCGCCAGCAGGTCGCGGTAGACGCGAAGCGCTCCCACACGTCCCTCGAGCCCGGGCGATCCGGCGGCGGCGGCGCCGCCGTTCCACGCGCCGCCATGGTAGCGGCGTGGATCGGGCCTCTGCTCAGCCTCCGAACGCGGCCTGGACTCTCCGCCACGACTCGTCGATCCGGGCCGCCGGGATCCGACCCGCGGCCACGGCAGCCGCGACCACTCCCACGACCCGCTCGACGACCCGCGGGTCGTAGACCTGCTGGTTGGCGAAGAGCAGCAGGTCGTTTCCCGCCTCGAGCGCGAGCAGGACAGCCTCGTCGCGACCGAACTGGCGGGTGATCGCGGCCGCCTGGAGATCGTCGGTGACGACGGGTCCGGTCCAGCCGAGCTCCCCGCGCAGGATCCCGGTGACGGTCGGCTTCGACAGCGAGGCCGGCCGGTGCGCGTCGAGCTGGCCGTTGACGACGTGGCCGGCCATCACGAGGTCCGCCTCGCCTGCCGTGATCAGCCGCCGGAACGGCTCGAGCTCCGTGCGGGTCCAGGTCTTCGTCACGTCGGCCACACCGAAGTCCGTGTTGGTCGTCGAGCTGCCGATGCCCGGGAAGTGCTTGAGCGTCGTCCGGACGCCGGCGGCTCGATGCGCCTCGATCTCGATCGTCGCCCGCTGGACGACGACGTCCGGATCCGCCGAGAACGCCCGGTCGAGCGCGCCGATCGCCGGGCTCCGCGGATTGACGTCGAGATCGACCACGGGGGCGAAGTTCAGGTTGATCCCCGCATCGGACAGGGTCGTGCCGATGCCCTTCGCCCACGTCCGGGTCGCCGCCACCGACCCGCGCCCGATCTCGGCCTCCGAGGCGACCGGCGGGAACCCGTGGGCCGGACCGAGCCGGGTCACGATCCCGCCTTCCTGGTCGACGCTGACGATGATCCCGCGGTCGCCGGCGGCGGCCCGCAGGTCACCCACGAGGGTCCGGACCTGCGCGGGCGAGAGGACATTGCGCTGGGCCCCAGTGGGCTGGTCGCGGTCGAACAGGACGACCCCGCCGAGCCCGCCGTCACGGAGCGCGGTTCGCAGCCACGGCGTCTGCTCCAGGCGCGAGCCGCGGAACCCGACGATGAGCAGGCCGGCGATCCGGTGGCGGAGCTCCGCGTCGGTGATCTGCGAGGACGGGGCCGGTGTCCGGCTCGGGGACGGCGGCGGAGCCGAGGCGGACCCGGTCGGCGGGGACGGATTCGGTGATGACGAGGGGGCCGGTGACGCCGAGTCCGACTCGTCCGGCCGCGCCGACGGAGAGGGTGGCGGGGCCGGGGAGCCGCACGCCGCGAGGAACATTGCCACGCCGCCCAGTGCCCCGGCTCGGAGCAAATCCCGGCGCGAGACGACGCGCACAGCACGAGGTCGGGCCGGATGGCCGGGAGCGTGATCGGTCACGATCGATTCACGTTCCATCCGGCCGTGGCGCACGGCGGCGGCGCCGGCGACCGAGCCCGGCGAGCCCATCCAGCACCCGCTCGAGCCCGAAGGCGAAGCGTTCATCGAAGGTCAGGTCGTCGGCGGCGACCACGATTCGGGCGAACGCTGGGTACCGTCCGTCGGAGACGACCGAGCGGACCCATGGTGCGACCGTCGCCCGCCATTCCTGTTCGGTGAGACCCGTCCGGCGCTGCTCGGCCGCCTCGGCGAGCTCCGCGCCGACGGCGCCCTGGACGTAGGACAGCAGGGTTGACGTGACCTCGGCCGCCGTCGTCGGATCGTCCGCGAGCTCGAGGGCGAGGGCCGAGACCAGCTCGGCGCCCCGGACCGCGTTCGGGCCGACGGGGGACCTGGTCGCGTACTGCGAGGCGAGCCACGGGTGGGCGAGCAGCACCGTGCGCGTCGCGACGGCCACGAACCGCAACCCGTCACGCCAGCCCATGGGTGTCGCGGGCAGCTCCAGACCCGCCGAGCCGTAGGCCGCGTCGATCATCAGGTCGAGCAGCTCGTCCCGTCCTGCGACGTGGCGGTACAAGGTCGTGGTACCGGTCCCGAGCTCCACTGCCAGGCGCCGCATCGAGAGCTCCTCGAGCCCCTCCCGGTCGGCGAGGTCGATCGCGGCCCGGACGATCCGATCGAGCTCGCGGCGTGATCGCTCCGACAGACCGTCGAGGCGGAGCCAGACGACCTCGCGCTGGCTTGACGGGTTCGCCATCCGGTCTCCACGCCGCGTTCACAATCCGGAACGACCATCGTCGCCGGGGAACGGTTGACTCGAGTCTAACAACGCGGCTACAGTGTTGCCAATCCGGGAACACCGTTCCCATTCCCGCCCGCAACCTTGTCGCTCGGAGAGCCCACATGGACCCGATCATCCAGGTCGAGCACCTGGTCAAGCGCTACAAGAAGTCGACGGAGCCGGCCGTCGACGACATCAGCTTCGACGTCCGGCCGGGCGAGCTGTTCGCCTTCCTCGGGCCGAACGGTGCCGGCAAGACGACCACGATCTCGATCCTGACGACGACCCTGGCCAAGACGGCCGGCACCGTCCGGATCGCCGGGCACGACCTGGACCGCGACGCGACGGCCGTCCGCCGGAGCATCGGGATCATCTTCCAGAACCCGAGTCTCGACCTGCACCTGTCGGGCGAGGAGAACATCCGGCTCCACGTCGCCCTGTACGGGCTCTATGGCTACCGTCCGGTCTATCGGCTCATGCCGGCCGACTACCGGAGCCGGGTCGAGGAGCTCGCCGAGGTGGTCGGGCTGGGCGACGACCTGCGTCGCCCGCTCAAGACCTACTCGGGCGGCATGAAGCGCAAGCTCGAGATCATCCGGAGCCTGATGCACCGGCCGGGAGTCCTGTTCCTCGACGAGCCGACGAGCGGCCTGGACCCGGTGAGCCGCCACTCCCTGTGGCAGTACCTGCTCCGCGCCCGCGCCGCCGATGGCACGACGATCTTCCTCACGACCCACTACCTGGAGGAGGCCGAGGAGGCCGACCGGGTGTGCGTGATCGACCATGGACGGATCGCGATGATGGGCACGCCGGACGAGATGAAGGCGGCGCTCCTCGAGCGCTCGATTGAGCTCGACGCCGTGGATCGGCCGGCCCTCCTGGCGGAGCTGGCCCGGTTCGGCCTCGAGCCGGTGGTCGGCGACGCGGGCGGCGTCCGAGTCGCCTACGACGGCGTGACCGCCCAGTCGATCATCGCCCGCATCACCACGCCGCTGACGGCCCTCCGGGTCCACGACCCGAGCCTCGAGGAGGCATACGTCGAGCTGCTCCGGTCCAGCGGATCGGACGCCGACGACGAGGAGGCCGCCGCATGACCGCCACCGTCGTCCCGGCCACGCTCGCTCGCCCCGGCATCCGCAGCCGCTTCGCCCGCGAGGTGAACGCGACGTTCGCGATCGCCTGGCGGGAGATCCTGCGGGCGGTCAAGAGCCCGCTGTCGATCGCGTTCACGGTGATCTTCCCGGTGATCTTCATCGGGATCATGGGCGGAAGCATCTCGCAGAACCTGAGCGGTGCCCTGCCCTACGCGTACCTGCCGTTCATGCTCATCGGGATGATCGCGAACACGATGTACCAGGGGACGATCACCGGCGTGACGAACCTGGTCGAGGAGCGCGAGAACGACTTCACGGCCGAGCTCTTCGTCGCCCCGATCTCGCGCTACGCCGTGCTGCTGGGCAAGATCATCGGGGCGGGGATCGCGTCGCTGATCGCGCTGGTCGGGATCATCGCGATGATCTTCGTCATGCAGATCCCGATGAACTTCGGGGACCTGCTCCGGGTGATCGCCCTGGCACCGATCCTCGCCCTCGCCGGCGGTGCGCTCGGGGTGTTCTTCATCGGCTTCGTCCACGATCCCAAGACTGCGGGTGCCGGTGTCGCGCTGCTGATCTTCCCGCAGGTGTTCCTGTCGGGCGCCCTGATCCCGGTCGCGAACTCGACGGGGATCCTGGGTCTGCTCGCGAAGCTGATGCCGATGACCTACAGCATCGACCTCGCCCGGAACATCTTCTATGCGGGCAAGCCGGAGGCGGCCTTCACGGTCCTCCACCCGGCCTGGCTCGACCTCGTGATCACCGTCGGGTTCTTCCTCGTCTTCACGATCGTCGGGACGTACTTCTTCG
>CAVVCZ010000002.1:0-295360 GCA_963746845.1 uncultured Chloroflexia bacterium
CGGACGCGGTACCAGAGCGACGAGCGGCCGCGCATCCCATCGGTGAGGATGTCGGCAGGCTCGAGATGCGCGGCAGCCTCCGGGTGACGAGCCTTCCACCGGTCGAGTCCCTCCAGTGCCTCCGCCTTCGTTGCGGCGCGGCTGATCTCGATGACGGGGATCGTCGTCTTCCGACGACCGGTCGGCGTCGGTCGCGAGCCGCCGGGCGTGCCGCGCGGCGGCCCCCCGGGCCACTCGGTCGGCAGCCCGGCGTTCGGGTCGCCCGCGGCCACGGCTGCCGCCCGTTCCGCCGCGACCTCCGGTGGCGGGCCGCCCTCGATCCCGCGGCCCTCCTCGTACTCGCTCTTCGGACGGCGCGCCCGCGACGGCTGGACCCGTGGCGGCTCACCGGCCTGCTTGGCGTAGTTGGGCGGCCACGGCGCGTCGCCCTGACCCTCGGTCTCGTGACGCCGGCTCAGCTCGAGCAGCGCCTCCAGCGAGCCCCGCGCCTCGTCGATCCCGGCGCCGGCGTCCCCGCGGGCCGCGACGATCGCGGGCACGGTCGCGAGGGTGAAGTCCTCGGCGACGACGTCACCGACCTCCGCCCAGCGGAGCGGCATCGACACGCGGGCGTCCGGCAGGGGCCGGACCGAGTACGCGGACGCGACGGTCCGGTCCTTGGCGTTCTGGTTGTAGTCGAGGAAGACGCCGTGACGCTCCTCCTTCCACCATTTGCTCGTGGCGAGCGCCGGCGCCCGCGCCTCGACGTCCCGGGCCAGCGCGAGGGCCGCGCGACGGACCTCCGCGTACGTCCAGCGCGGCTCGATCCGGACGTTGATGTGGATCCCACGCGAGCCCGACGTCTTCGGCCAGCCGACGAGGCCCACCGCGTCGAGCGCCTCCCGGCAGACGAGCGCGACCTCGCGGATCTGGGACCAGTCGATCCCGGGCACCGGGTCGAGATCCACGCGCAGCTCGTCGGGATGGTCGAGGTCCTCGGCGCGGACCGGGTGGGGGTTCAGGTCGATGCAGCCGAGGTTGACGACCCACGCGAGGCCGGCCGGCTCGTCGAGGACGATCTCGTCCGCGGTCCGGCCCGACGGGAAGGTCAGCTCCGCGGTCCGGATCCAGTCCGGCGTGTTGTCCGGCGCCCGCTTCTGGAAGAACGGCTCGCCGGCGGCACCGTCGACGAACCGCTTCAGCGCCATCGGCCGGCCGCCGGCGCCGCGCAGGGCGCCGTCCGCGACCGACAGGTAGTACGAGACCAGGTCCATCTTCGTGTAGCCGGTCTCAGGGAAGTAGACCTTGTCCGGGTTCGAGATCGAGACCTCCCGGCCGCCGATCTCGAGCACCTCCTTGCGGGTGGCCATGGTGCGATCCTAGCGGCGGATCGCAAGGAGGTGGGCGATGGGGGACCTCCACTCGAAACCATTTCCTGACTGTTGCGCGCCGGGTGCTCACACAGCCGGGTTTCGCCGTGGCACCCGTGCGTGGGCGCCGGCCAGATGTGCGTCAGGGCGAGCAGATGCCATGGGCCCCGCTGGCAACTGCGCACCGGGTGAGCATCTGTCGTGCACGTCGTGCACGGCCGCGCTCGGAGTAGCCGGAACGTCGCATCGACTGGTCGGAGTGCTCACGGGCTGCACATCTGTCATGGAGCGGACCGGGCGCCAGCCGGATTCCCCCAAAGCGCCTGCCTACGGAGCGCGAGTGAACGGCACCGCTTCGAAGACCACGCCTCGGACGAACCGCTCGACGTTGCTCGACGCCGGGGACTTCGCCGTCAGGCGGATCGACCCGCCCTCCCGAGCGACCTCGTAGACCTGGACGCCGCAGCAGTCGGTGTCGACGACGAACCGATGATCGTCGACGGGCACATATGTCCAGTGCTCGACCGGCTCGGCCTTGCCGTCGATTGTCGTGATCAGGTCAAACGAATTCTTGACCCGGGCGTCGAGCGTCGTCTGGTAGGTCGTTGCCCCGCGGATTTCGAGGACGTCGTCGAGGATCGCCGCCCGTTCGCTCTCGGTGAGTGAGGTGTCCTTCTGCAATCGTCCGACGATGTTGCTGACCTGCTGGACCGTCCCTGCGTACCGACCATCCGGGATGATGGCCGTGACCGGTGCCGGGCTGGCCGACGCCACAACGGGCGGAGTGCTCGGGCCGGACGAGCGACTCGTCGCGCTGGGCGAGGTGCCGCCGCAGGCCGCGGCGACCAGTCCGATCACTGCCGCCACGGTCGCGAGCCGGCGTGGGCTCGACCGCGTGAATGTCGATTCCATGGCTTCCTCCACGTTCAGGACCGCGGTCGATCCGCGACTGGTCATCCAGATGCCGTCCGATCCCGCGGGGTTTGCAGCACGAAACCCAACCGAGCGGTGTGGGCAGGCATCTGGACGTCCGACACGCCCGACGAGGGGCGTAGGATCGATCGACTCGAGGGACGTTCGTGACCTCTGTCGCGGCAGAACGGGACCAACCGGCGACCGGCGACGCCGCCCTCATCCGGCGGGCGGGTCGCGGCGACGTGGCGGCCTTCGACCTGCTGCTCGCGCCGCGGCTCGACCGCTGCTATCGGCTGGCGTGGGCGATCCTCGAGAACGACGCCGATGCCGCGGACGCGACCCAGGACGCATTCATCGCCGCCTGGCGTCAGCTCCCTCGGCTGCGCGACAGCGGCGCCTTCGATGGCTGGCTGAACCGGATCGTGGCGAACGCGGCTCGAATGGCCCGGCGCCACCGGATCCGGCTGCGCGAAGTCCAGGTGAAACCGACCGCCCACGACGTCGACGAGCTGGAAGCCGCCGCGCCGCCGCCGCCCGACAATGCGGGACCCGCGGCATTCGAAGGGGCTGCGCAGCGAGACGCGATCCTTCGGGCGTTCGATCGGCTCCGCCCGGATGAGCGTTCGATCCTCGCCCTCCATCACCTGGACGAGCGTCCGGTCAGCGAGATCGCCCGGACCCTGGGCATCCCGACCGGGACGGCGAAATGGCGTCTGCACGCGGCGCGCCGGTCTCTCGAGCGAGCGCTGGAGGCCGAGTCATGAACCGGTCGATCGTGTCGGACGCCGCGCTCCGCGATGCGCTTCGTGCCGCCCCGCCCATCGTCGCGCCGGTGGACCTGCGCGACCGCATCCTCGATGCCGCCGCGGCGACGCGGCAGCATCGCCCGCTCCCGTGGCCGCTGGCACTGCTCGGTGGCACCGATCCGATGGCGCGGCGTCGGAGCCTCCTGCTCGCCGCGGCACTGCTCCTGCTCGCCCTGGTCCTGGCCGTGGCGGCCGCGGTCGGATCCCGGACCGACCTGCGGCCTGATCCCTTCGCGGTCGATCCCGCGGCGGATCCGGCCGGCTACCTCCACGAGGCCTACCTCGTCGTCGGCCGGTTGCCGGCGTTCGAGATGGTGGCCGTCAATGGGGACGGGCGACACCGAATCCTGTCGGATGGCCACGGCACGATACGCGACGAACGACCGGACGCGGGGGTCACGCTCATCGCCTCGGCGGAGCGGTCCGTTCAGCTGTCCCTGGCCGAGGACGGGACGCGCTCGATGATCGAGCTCTCCCGGCCACAGCGGGTGGCCGGATTCGAGGTCCCCGGCCTGATCGTCCAGGGCCGCTGCGAGGAAGGCGTCGTCTACCTCGGTCCGGAGGTGCTCCTCGATCGGCCGGTCCACCACCTCCGCTGCGGCGCCCGCCACTACTGGGTCGATGCGGCGACCGGGCTTCCGCTGCGGGCCGGCTTCTCGCCGGAATCGCCCCTTCCGAGCGCGGGTGCCGGCGTGCCGAGCGGTCCCAGCGCCGCCCCGCTCGGGATCGAGTGGGAGGTGATCGAGCTTCGTCTCGGGGCGCAGCCGCCCGACCTGTTCAGGTTCGACGCGGCGCCGGGTGTCACGGTCGTCCGAGCCGACGATCCAGCCTGCCGGACGCTGCCGAACGCGTCATGCGAGGACCCCGCACCCAGCGACTGGTCGCCGCCGCCGTTCCGGACGCCGCCGCCGGCGGCCACGCAATCCTCCAGTCCGACCGACATGCCGGCGCTCCTCGCGGCAATCACGGCACGCTACACGGACGCTCCCGCGCTCGCGATGGTTGTCCGCAGCTCCGCCCACGCTGCGGGCGATGCGAACGTCACGGGCGTGACGCACGATAGCCTGACCTGGGCGGACGGCACAGGTCGCTTCCGGACCGAGCTCGACGATGGGTTTCGAACGATCTACATCACGACCGGCGGCCACATCTGGATCCGGTACCGGTTCAACGGTCCGGAGACCTGGGCGGACAACCGGGGGCCGTTCGCGGATCACGGCGGCGGCATCGACATGCTCGGATGGCACGCGGACTGCGCGGCGGGTTGGCAGGCGGTCGGCGTCGATCTCGTGCTGGGGCGGACGACCATCCATCTTGCCTGCGGAAACGAGAGCTTCTGGATCGACGAGGCGACCCACCTGGTCCTCCGGAGCGAGACGGGACCCGAGGACTCGCTGCACTTCATGACCTGGATCAACGAGGTCGTCGAGCTCCGGTTCGGGCCGCAGCCCGCGGACCTGTTCCAGCTGCCGGCGGGCGCGATGATCGACCCGCGCCCCCCGAAGGCGGGCGCCGCCACGCCGCCGGTCGAGGTTCCGTCGTCCTCCCCGTGACCTCATCGCCGGTTCGGCCGGGCTGATCCGGCGGGGCCGTCCCGTCGAAGGCTCGGTGGGCATGACAGCGACCGTGGAACGGCCGATGATGGTGCCCCGCGCGAGGGACGCCGCCACCGATGCTCAACCAGCCCGAGCCCGCCTGTCTCGTCATCGCCGACATCTCCGGCTACACCGGCTTCCTCGCCGGCGCCGAGCTCGACCACGCCCAGGACATCCTCGCCGACCTGATGGCGACGGTCGTCGGCGCGATCCGGCCGACGTTCAAACTCGCCAAGCTCGAGGGCGACGCCGCGTTCGCCTATGCGATCACCGAGACCGTCGACTCGGCCCAGCTCCAGGACACGATCGAGCGCTGCTACTTCACCTTCCAGCGCCGGCTCCGTGACGTCCGCCAGGCCTCGACGTGCGAGTGCAACGCCTGCATCCTCGTCCCGAACCTCGACCTCAAGGTCGTCGCGCATCACGGCCAGGTCGTCCGCCAGCGGTTCGGATCGTGGGAGGAGCTCGTCGGGAGCGACGTGATCGTCGTCCATCGCCTCCTGAAGAACCATGTCGAGGAGTCGACGGGCTTCGCGGCCTACGCGATGTACAGCGAGGGCTGCGTGGCCGCGATGGGCATCGAGGATCCGGCTGCCGCCGGCCTCGTCGAGCACGTCGAGGCCTTCGAGGGCGTCGGGGATGTCCGGGCGTGGGTCCGGGATCTGCGCGCGGCCTGGGCCGACGAGATGCGGCGCGCCCGCCTGATCGTCGAGCCGAAGGACGCGGTCCGGGTCTACCAGCAGGTCTATGACGCGCCCGCCTCGCTCGTCTGGGACTACGTGACCTCGCCCATTCGGCGGCCCCAGTGGCAGCACGCGGTCGAAGGAGTCGAGATGGTCGCGGGGACGGCCGGCAGACGCGGCGTCGGGACCGTCAACCACTGCATCCACGGCAAGGACGCGGTCGTCGAGGAGGTTCTCGACTGGGAGCCGTTCGACCACGTGACCTATCGCTCGCTCCTGCCGATTCCGAATGTCCCGAAGCTCGTCAACGGCTACGTGTTCGAGGACCTCGGCGATGGACGGACCAGGGTCGAGATCCGGCTGCTCCGCCCGCGCTCGGCGAAGGACCGGGCGATCGCGGAGTCGCTGCTTCCGGGGTTCGACGGGATGTTCGCGGAGGGCCTGGCCGCACTGAAGCCGCTTGTCGAGGCCGATGCGGCGTCGGCTCGTGAGGCGGACGAGGCGAACCCCCCGGAACCGGCCCTGCCGTCGGCGCAGGCGCGGTATCTCCGCGAGCCGATCGTCCAGGCCGGCTAGATCGTGTCGATCCGACCCGTCGTCGTTCGTCGTTCCGTCAGGGGCGGGACCGAGCGAGCTCGCCCAGCCAGTGGAGGCGCCACGTGCGGTACTTGCTGTTGATCTACACCCCCGAGACAGACGAGGTGCCCTCCGTCGAAGCGGCGGAGGCCGAACATGCGGCCTATGGCGCGTTCACGGCCGACATCAAGGCCCGTGGCATGTTCCAGGCGGGCGAGGCTCTCACCCCGACGTCGACCGCGACGACCGTCCGCGTCGTCGATGGCGAGACGGTCGTGACCGACGGGCCGTTCGCAGAGACGAAGGAGGCGCTCGGCGGGTTCTATCTCATCGAGGCGCCTGACCTCGATGAGGCGATCGCGACCGCAGGCCGGCTGCCGGCCGCGAAGCGCGGCTCGATTGAGGTCCGACCCATCTGGGAGCTACCACCGGAGTACCGGATGGCCGAGGAAGCGGCCGCCGCCCGCTGATCCGACAGTCCAGCGCTGCGGCTTCCGGTCGAGTTTCGCCCTTGGGGAGCCGGTCCGCCGATCCTGCCCACGCCGTCGTCGACCGCCTGTTCCGTGAGGAGCAGGGTCGTGCCGTCGCGACGCTGATCCGGGTCCTCGGCGACTTCGACCTCGCCGAAGAGGCCGTCCAGGACGCCTTCATCACGGCGCTCGAGACGTGGCCGGAGCGCGGTGTGCCGGACAACCCCGGTGCCTGGATCACGACGACCGCCCGGAACCGGGCGATCGACCGGCTGCGGCGCCGCAAGGTGCTTGCCGAGAAGGAGGAGCTGCTCCGCCGTGAAGCCGCGATCGAGGAGGAGCTGGCGGCGATCGATCCCGATGCGGCCCTGGACGGAGCCGCCGGGATGAGCCCGATCGTCGACGACCGGCTGCGGCTGATCTTCACCTGCTGCCATCCGGCGCTGCCGATGGACGGGCGGGTGGCCCTGACGCTCCGCACGCTCGGCGGTCTGTCGACGCCCGAGATCGCCCGGGCCTTCCTCGTCCCGGAGCCGACGATGGCCCAGCGGCTCGTCCGCGCGAAGAAGAAGATCCGCGACGCGGGGATCCCGTACCGCGTCCCGGACGACGCGGCGCTGCCGGACCGGCTCGAGGGGGTCCTGCGCGTCCTCTACCTGGTGTTCAACGAGGGCTATCGCGCGACCGCCGGCGATCGATTGATCCGGCGCGAGCTGTGCGCCGAGGCGATTCGTCTGACCGGCGTCCTCGCGGCGTTGATGCCGGACGAGCCCGAGGTCCTCGGCCTGCTCGCGCTGATGCTGTTCCACGATGCCCGGCGCGAGACCCGAGTGGGGCCGGGCGGCGAGCTCGTCCTCCTCGACGACCAGGACCGATCGGGCTGGGACCGGGGCCGGATCGCCGAGGGCCGGACGACGCTGGACCGGGCGATGCGGATGCGACGGGTCGGCCAGTACCAGCTCCAGGCCGCGATCGCGGCGATCCACGACGACGCGGCCTCGACCGACGAGACGGACTGGACGGAGATCGCGGGCCTGTACGCGATCCTCGGTCGCGTCGCGCCGTCACCGGTCGTCGAGCTGAACCGTGCGGTCGCGGTGGCGATGGCCCGCGGACCCGAGTCCGGTCTCGCGATCGCCGACTCGCTCGCCGCGGACGGACAGCTCGACGACTACCCGTATCTCCATTCGACACGTGCCGACCTGCTCCGCCGCCTCGGCCGGCGTTCCGAGGCGGCCGAGGCCTATCGCCGCGCTCTCGAGCTCACCGAGAACGAGCCGGAGCGGGCGTTCCTCGAGCGACGGCTGCGGGAGGTCGCCACGAGCTGACGAGAATCGAAGCGCCGCGGCCGGAAGTCGGCCGCGGCGCAGGAGCTGCGAGGGTCGGCGATCAGCCGGCGCAGATCGCATACGCCTGGATCGTCCAGGTGTCGTTGCCCTTCAGGCCGGAGGCCGCACCCGACACGGTCCACGTATCGGTTGCGCTGGGCCACGAGGCCGTCAGCTGGACGTTCTGCGGATTGGCAGTCGTGGTGACAACGCCTCCACCGCCGACCAGCGTCTTGCCGGCACCGCAACTGACCGAGGCGTCGGCCGAATCGGTGGCCTTCGGGTATGTGGCGATGGACGAATGGACGATCGTCGTCCCGCCGAGACCCGGTCCCGGAGGACCCTGAACGCCGGGATCGCCCTTGTCACCCTTCGCGCCCGGCGCGCCATTGGCGCCCGGCGCGCCATTGGCGCCCGGCGTGCCCGGATCGCCCTTGTCGCCCTTGGCACCGGGAGCGCCATCGGCACCCGGAGCGCCCGGATCACCCTGGTCGCCCTTGTCGCCCTTGGCACCGGGAGCGCCATCGGCACCCGGCGCACCCGGAGCGCCCGGATCACCCTGGTCGCCCTTGTCACCCTTGGCACCCGGAGCCCCATCGGCACCCGGCGCACCCGGAGCGCCATTGGCACCTGGAGCGCCCGGATCGCCCTTGTCGCCCTTCGCACCCGGAGCGCCATCGGCTCCCGGAGTGCCGGCGGCTCCGGGCAAACCCTGGAGGCCCTGGAGGCCCTGGAGGCCCTGGAGACCGGGCAGGCCACGGGAACCGGCCTTCGCCCAGCCGACAAGCGTTTCCGTCGTCCGGCAGGCTCGATGACCGTTCTTCGGCGTGACCATCCGGACGATCTTGGTCGTCTTGTTCACGCAGGCGTAGAGCCGCGTGCTGTTGGAGTAGGTGTTCGCCGCGTCGGCGGCGCCGGTCGACCCGACGAGGAGCATCCCGGCGAGGACGACGGGCACGATCCGTCGGGCGCGGGGGGAGACGGCGGGGGATGAAGACATGCCTTCACGAACCTCGAGGAATTCGTCGGTCATCCATCTGGTTGATGGGGTGACGGGGACGGCGGATGATTGCTGACCCGCGGATCGTCCCGACCGGTCCCCTACCTCCGCACCAGCCCGAGAGAGTCACCGTCGGGGGTACGTTCGACTCACGGCGCCGCCATGACCCTGACTCCGGACCCATCCCGATCGAACAGGTCCCCACCTGACCGACTCGGCACCGGTCGGCGACACGTCCGCGAGGATGCGACGATGCGGCGATGCACGCACTGCCGTCGGTCGCTGATCTAGGGGGGTGGTGGACCCGGCCGATGTCACGCGTCACGGACTCGGGCGGAGGTGCCGCCCGGACCGGGACGTTCGTCGACGACCTCGTGACGGTGGGGCGGACCGGAGGTACCGGTCCGGCTGGAGTCCACGCGGCCGACGCCGACGGAGGTCCACCTGTGAGTCGCCGGCCATGACCGTCGTCTGGCGCGCACGCGCGTTCCTCGCCGTCGAGGTCGACGCGTGGTGGTCCGCGCCGCGAGCCGGGTTCCGGCCGGCCCAGCGACATCCGATGCAACGCCGCATGAGCGAGGCGGAGATCGCGGCGACGATCGAGGCCCTCCGGCACGTGCCGGCGGCGATCGATGCCTGGAGCGAGGGCGCCGCCGGGATGGAGCTCGAGGCGATCACGACCGTCGACGAGCCGATCACGCGCCTGACGCCGATCGGCGACGGCCGCTGGTGGGTCGGGCCGGAGGATCTGCCGCGCGCCTTCTGGGCGGGCATCCGGCCGGGCTCGGTCGACGCGATCTACGTGATCTGGCCGAGCGACGGCAAGGTGCCCCTGTGCGGCTGGGGCTGCACGAACGGACCGAGCGCTGGGACGAGCGGGGCGGGCTTCTCGTCGATCATCAGCGACGGCTGGGCCGGCTATCCGGATCGGCTCCACCCCGAGGAGGGCTTCGTCCACGAGTGGCTCCATCAGGTGGAGTCCGTGCTTCGCACGCGGGGGCTCGGGAAGGACGTCCTGCCGGAGCTCCACGACGTGGACGGTCGGACCTCGTGTCGCTCGCCGGACCTCCCGCCCTTCGGCCGCATGTACCCCGACCACCATCGGGAAACCGATACCTGGCAGCCGTGGTATCGCGACCTGATGACCGGCACCGTCCGGGGCCGCGACCACGACGAGCCGCCCTGTCTCGGCCTACGGCCCGAGCACTGGGAGCGATCCCGGCCCTGACGACGAGCGCAACGATCCAATTCCGCCGACGGCGTGGACGACGTCGGCCAGACGCCGACGCCCTAGGGTCACGCGTCTCGGAGGTGGGTCCATGGATGCCTGGAACGTCGTTCTCAACCTGCTGACGCTGGGGCTCGTGCTCATCGGTGGATGGTTTGCAAGCGCGATCCAGAGCGGCCTCAAGACCACCGCGGACGAGGTCGCCCGGTTCAGCGTCGCGAGCCAGACCTGGCAGGCGCGGCTCGAGCAGGAGCTCCAGCAGGCGCGTGGAACTGAGCGCCAGGAGCTCCGGTTCACGGCCTACGGGCAGCTCTGGTCGAAAATGCGGTCGCTGGCGATCTACGACGTCCGGAGCTTCGGGCCGAACGACGCCCGCGGCCTCTCGTCGGAACTGAGCGACTGGTACTTCAGCGAGACGGGCGGGCTGCTCCTGACGAGCACGGTCCGCGAGTTCTACTTCGCGCTGCAGGCCCTGTTGCGCGGCATCGCGGAGCAGCCCGGCTGGACCGCCCAGCGTTCGGATGAGGACCCGAAGGCGGCCTTCGAGCGGATCCTGGCCGAGCGCCGGCTGGCAGACGCCGGCGCCGTGCTCCACGCTCTCGAGGCCGACGCCACGACGGCCTGGCCGGGGACGCTCGCCACCGCCGCCGGGGGCTGGCGACGCGACGTGTCGAGCCTCGTCGCCGACTGGACCGGGCTCGAAGCCCACGGGCAGTTCGCGGTGCTGCAGCAGGTTTCCAGCGCGCTCCGAACGGCCATGGTGAACGACGTCGAGAGCCGCCTCCGCTAGCTGACGGCGCTCCGCACGAAACCGGCCGGACTCGTGCGGGCGCCCTTCCGCCACCGTCGTTCGATCCCGGAGACTCGAGACCATGCCTGTCCCCGCACCGGATCCCGCCGCGACGCAAGGACCTGTGCCGGCCGCCCTGGCCCGGACGGCGCCGCCGCTCGTCGGCGTGGCCGCCTTCGTGATCGTGATCGTCGGCCTGTCGCTGGCCGCGGGCGTCGTGTCGATGATCCTGCTGTCGGTCCTGGTGGCGATCCTCGTCGCCCCGATCGCGTCCGCGGTCCGGCGCCGCGGCTGGCCGGGCTGGGCGGCCCTCCTGCTCGCGCTGGCGAGCTATGTGCTGGTCCTGGCGGTCTTCGGGATCATCACCGCAGTCGGAGTCTTCCGGCTGCTCCGGGAGCTGCCCGCCGACACGAGCGACCTGACCCAGATCCTCGGCGTCGACCTCGGCGACTCCCAGGTGGCGGACACCCTCGCCCGGGCCTTCGCAGGCGTGCTCACGACGCTCGCCCAGGGCGCGCTGAGCTCCCTGGCGGTGGTCGGGTACAGCGTGATCGTCGTCGCGTACCTGCTGCTGGAGGCGCCGACCGCCCGGGACCGCCTGCTCTGGGCGTTCGGCAGCAACCCCGTCGTCGTGGAACGGGCGGGCGCGCTCGTCGTCCGGCTGCGGGCCTACCTGATCGCCAGGGCGGCGCTCGGCGGTGCCGCCGCGATCCTCGACACGATCGTCCTGATCGTCCTCGGCATCCCGTCCGCGTTCCTGTGGGGCGTCCTGAGCTTCCTGTTGAGCTTCGTCCCGAATGTCGGGTTCATCCTGTCGATGATCCCGCCCGCGGTCCTGGGCCTGGTGGTCGGCGGGTGGCCGACCGCGCTCGCCGTGGTCATCTCGTACAGCGTGATCAACGTCACCGTGGACTACCTCGTCCAGCCCAGGTTCGTCGGCTCGGCGGTCGACCTGTCGCCGCTGGTCGTCACCGTGTCGCTCCTGTTCTGGGCGCTGGTCCTCGGCGGTGCCGGCGCGATCTTCGCCGTCCCGCTGACGATCATCGTCGTGGGCGTCGCCGACGCGTTCGACGGGACACGACCGCTGTCGCGGATGCTGGCGGCGAACGTTCCGCGGATGATCGGGTTCGACGCGGCCGGCGAGCGGATCGACGATCCGGACGAGGCGCCCGTCCCGCCGCCCTGAGCCGACCGGTCGTCGACCCGGGCCTGCCCGCCGGGGTCAGGGGCCGGTTTGCGGCGCCCTGATCACCCGGCTCCCCCCGGGCCCGGCTCCCCCCGGTTCCGGTAGACCTCCGCGCGCGCTCCGACGTCGACGCCGGCCCCCAGCCTGGCACGGACGCCGGAGCGCACGGGAGATGGGGAGAGCGATGCTGGGAATGGCAGGTTCAGGAGGCCCGGCTCGAGCGGGATGTCCGCATGGATCCGGGTCCCCATGCCGGGCATCGAGTCGACCGTCAGGCGACCGCCCAGGACGTCCACCCGATCGGCCAGGCTGACGAGGCCCACGCCGGTCACGACGTGGGCCGGGTCGAACCCGACGCCGGAGTCGTCCACGGAGAACGAGATCCGGTTCGGCTCGCCGACGAGGCGGATCCAGACGGCCGCGTTCGGGCCGGCGTGCTTGACGGCGTTCTGGAGGGCTTCGAGACAGCAGTAATAGACGCCGCGCTCGATCTTCGGGGCGTACCGGCCGAAGTTGACGGACTCCACCGTCACCGGCCGCGGCGTGTGGTCGGCAACGGATCGGAGGGACTCGACGACGCCGTTCCGGAGCAGCAGCTGCGGGCTGCCGTCGCGGGTGGCGTCGCGAATCTCGGTGAGGGCGGCTTCGAGGTCGCGCCCGAGCCGCTCGATCGCCTCGCGCTCGGCCTCCGTCGCGGCGGCCTGGGCGAGCAGCCCCAGATGGATCCGGACGCTGACGAGCCGTTGCTGGGCGCCGTCGTGGAGGTCGCGCTGGATCCGCTGGCGTTCCAGATCGACCGCGTCCAGCGCCCGGACCCGCGCTCGGCGCAGATCTCGTTCGAGCGACCGGATCTCGAGACGCATCCAGATCGCCCCCGCGAGGGCGATCGCGATCGGCAGGAACTGGAGCGGCGTGTCTGCCAGCATCGCGAGCAGGGCGAGCGGCGTCGCGACGAACGCGATCGACGAGACGAGGACGAACCGGCGCAGTCCAGCCATCGAGCGGCGCGCGGCAACGAGGCTCCGCGGAATGGCCTCGGCGTGGTCGGTATCCGCCCTGCGGCTGACGAGCAATGCGGCCTCCGGGGCTGCCCCGATCCCGGGGGGGACAGACGAGCAAGGCGCCAGCCGTCCCCCACTTGAGTCCGCCGTCGAGACGCGCGCGACGAGCGGAAACGGATTCTCAGGAATCACCCAAGCTTCGTCATCCCCCGGGCCGAGTTTTCACCCGGGTGATTTCGACCTGTGCATCATGACTGGTCCGGGCGTCAGTCGTCGAGCATGCCTCGCTCGCGCGCGCGGCCGACCGCTGCCGGAAGCGTGTGGACGTCGAGCTTCCGGTAGATCGAGCGGACATGCGAATGGATCGTGTTGAACGAGACGAACAGCCGATCCGCGGCCTGCCGCTTTGACGCGCCGGTGGCGAGCACGCGCAGCACCTCGAGCTCCCGACGGGACAGCTCCTCGGTCGGCACGGTGACCCGGATCGGGGTCATCTGGCGCCGGAGCGTGACGAGGAAGCCCGGGTCATGGGCGGCGTCGATGATCGCGTCGGCCTCGCGCAACAGCCCCGCGGCCTCGTCGTTCCGCCCGAGCATCCGCCGGGACTGTGCCAGGCCGAGGAGGACCTCGGCCGACGACAGGGGCTCTCCGAGGGCGCGGATTGCCGGGATCGCCTGGGCGAGCAGGTCGCCGCCCTCGGCCGCGGCGCCGCGCCGAACCAGAACGGCACCGAGGATGGCGATCGCATAGGCGTGGGTGGCGGTCTGGGCCAGCCCGTGCTCGTCGGCGAGCGTCACGGCCTCCCGGGCCAGGTGCTCGGCACGGGCGGGATCGCCGGTCTCGAGGCTCACCCGGGCGAGCAACGAGCCGGCGCCGACCGCGTCCATCCACATCCCGTTGGCGCGGGCGAGGTCCGCGCCGACGAGGAGCGGCGCCGCGGCTTCGACGTATTCGCCCGCCCGCACGAGCGCGAACCCGAGCTGCACGTGTACGGTCACGCGCCAGGGGGAATCCCGCCCGGATTCCAGCTCGAACGCCCGCCGGGCCGAACCGAGCATCCGCCCGACGTCATCACCCGGGAACGCCGCGCCGATCAGGGCGGCCGTCGCGTCGATCGAGCTGGAGCCGTCCGGCATCGGCTCGGCGGCCGGCGCCCGGAGCGCCGCCGCCAGCGCCTTGTTGCCCTCCTCGTGGCGGCCGAGGAAGTGCATGGTCCACGCTCGGACGACCCCCAGTCGCCGATCGGTCGCGACCGTCTCCGGCCCGACGGCATCGAGCCAGCCGACGAGTGTCGCGATCCGGCCAAGCTCGAGGAGCCCCAGGTAGCTTTCGCCGATCAGACGCGCGGCCAGGTCCAGGTCGCCGGCCGTGATCGCATGGCGGACCGCCTGGTCCGGGTCACGGTGCAGCGCGTACCAGCCCGCGGCGCGCCGGTGGAGGATGGGCAGCCGGTCCGGCTGGCGCCGCGCCAGCTCGAGCCGCAGCAGCTCCGCCAGGAGGTGGTGGTAGCGATACCACTCGCGCCGCTCATCGAGGGGCGTGATGAAGACATTCGCGCGCTCCATCTCGGCGAGTCGCTCACCCGAGCCGGGCGCTCCGGTCAGCGCGTCCGCCAGCGACCCGCAGACCGTGTCGACGATCGACGTCGTGAGCATGAAATGGAGCGTGTCCGGGTCGAGCGCGATCAGCACCTGCTCGGTCAGGTAGTCGATGACGTGCCGGTTCGACGCTCCGAACGTCTCGACGAAGTCGCGCTGGTCCGCGGCCTGCCGCAACGACAGGTAGGCGAGGTACAGACCGGCCGGCCAGCCCTCGGTCCGTTGGTGGAGGATCGCCACGGCATCGGGTTCGAGGGTCAGCCCGAGGCTGTCGGTCAGGAATTGGTCCGTCTCTTCGGGCGTGAAGCCGAGGTCCGACGAGCGGAGCTCCAGGAGGTCGCCCGTGGCCCGAAGACGGGCGATCGGGAGCGGTGGTGTCGACCGGGTCGAGATCACGAGCTGGATGGTGGGCGGGGCCAGCTCCGCGAACCGGATCACCGTGTCGTGGCAATCGTCGCTCTCGAGCAGGTAGTAGTCGTCGAGGACGACCACGACCTCCTTCGTCTGGTCCTCCAGGCCGTGGGCGACGGTCGCGGCCGGGTCGGCGTCGCGGGCGCATCCGACCAGCCGCTCGACGAGGTCGGGACCGCCCGCAGCCATGCCGATCGCCGCGCCGAGGTAGGTCCACAGCACCGCCTGGTCGTTGTCCTGCGGCTCGATCGTCACCCACGCGAACGAGCGCGGATCGACGTCGGACCAGTCGGCGAGGAGCGACGTCTTGCCGAACCCGGGCGGTGCGACGAGCAGGGTCAGCGTCGGCCGAGCCGCCCGGAGCAGGCCGGTCAGCCGGCCGCGCCGGATCGTCCCATCGCGAAGCCGCGGGGGCAGCAGCTTCGTCGCCTGGAGGATGGGTCCGGCTCGTCCGGACACCGTTTCCTGCCGGGGATCGGTCTGTCTCGTCGCCAAGCGACTCCGGTCCTCGCGCGCGTCAGATCCCCGTGGTCCGGTCCGCTGGATCACCTCGGGGGTCGGCCAGCCGGCGAGCTCCAGTTCGACGGTGGGTCGGCCGGTCGGGCGACGGCCGCGTCCCCGTCAGTAGACCTGCTGCTGGCCGTATCGGCTTCGCCCCGAGATCCCACCGGACGCCCAGGATGCGATGTCGATGACCAGGGCAAGCGCGAGTCCGATGGCATCGACCGTGTCGACGCCGCCGGGTGCAACGAGAACGTACATCAACGTCGTCCACGGAAGGAAGAGGAAGCCGAGGATCGGGAGCAGGACGGTGTCGAACGCGACGTTGAACCGGACCGGCTGGAACAGCCACAGGAGGAACAGGACGCCGCGCGGACCGACGATGAGGAAGGTCGCGAGCAGGCAGCACATGGATCGTCCTCGCACCGTCGGGTTGGGCTCGGTGAGCGTTCCAGCGGCCGGGAGACGGCGCAATGCGGCCGACCCCACGGCTGTTGGGGTGGGCACGCCCCGTGCCCGCGTGCCCGCCCGGTAGGATCACGGCCAGGGCGCTCCTACGATCGCGGAGAGCGCCCCTGGGCGTGAGCGTGCCCATCGCAGCGACGGGAGTGTCGAGCCATGACCACCACCGCCACCGCGACCGCCACCTACGACGATCTGCCCTGGTGGCTCGGAGTGGTGCAGGGCATCGCCCTCGTGATCCTCGGGCTGCTGTGCCTCTCGGCACCTGGAGCGGCGCTGGCCGTCCTCGTCCAGCTCCTCGGCATCTACTGGCTGGTGACCGGCGTCCTCGGTCTGGTCGGCCTGATCGGCGACCGCACCGCGTGGGTGTGGAAGCTGCTCGCGGGTGTGATCGGGATCCTCGCCGGCATCGCGATCGTCGCCCACCCGATGTGGGCCACGATCCTCGTCCCGACGACGCTCGTCCTCGTGATCGGCATCTTCGGGATCGTCAACGGCATCCTGGTCCTCGTCCAGTCGTTCACCGTCCGGCACTGGAGCGGGGTCTTCCTCGGCCTCTTCGGGGCGATCCTCGGCCTGATCCTCGTGATGAACCCGCTCCTCGGGGCGGCGACGCTGCCGTTCATCCTCGGGGTCTCCGCGCTCGTCGGGGGGATCGTCTCGATCGGCGCCGCGTTCTACGAACGACGGCTGGAGCGGCGGGCCGCGAACGCCGGCGTGCCGGAGGCGACCGGGTCGGCGCTCCTCTCGCCGGATGTGGCGCCGACCGGCGCCGACCGGCCCGATGATCCCGGGGCGCCCGCCGCGAGCGCGTGACCCAACCGGGGGATCCGAACAACCGCGAGGATTCCGCGGCGAGCGACCCGCTGCCCGTTCTCGAGCACGTCCTGGACGTCGACGCCGAGACGGATGCCGTCGCCGTCGAGACCGACGAGGAGCGCTCGACCGGCGGCTCGACCGTCGGCACGAGCCGGCTGCGCGAGGTCATCCGGCTCGCTGAGAGCGTCGGCCCTCGCCGGGCGACGATCCGTGACGATGCGATCGCCGCCATGGTCGGTGCGATCGGCAGCGTTCCGGACGGCATGGCGTCGGCCGTGCTCGCCGGGGTCAACCCGATCTCGGGTCTCTACGCCGTGGCCGTTGGACCGATTGTCGGGGGGTTGCTCGTCGCGTCGCCGCTCATCGTGGTGACGACAACCAGCGCCGGGTCCCTGTCGGGCGGTGCGGCCGTCGCCGGCATCCCGGTCGACGGCCGCGCGGCGGCGCTGCTCCTCGTCGTGCTCCTCGCGGGATTGATCCAGATCCTCGCCGGGGTCCTTCGCCTGGGGCGGCTCACCCACTTCGTGTCGCATTCGGTGATGGTCGGGTTCCTGACCGGTGTCGCCGTCCTGATCATCCTCGGCCAGTTCGGCGACATCACCGGGACGAATCCGACCGGGGGCGGCAACCTCGCCAAGGCGATCGATGTCGTCACCCATCCCGGCGCGATCCAGCTGGTTTCGTTGGTCCTCGGGGTGATCACGATCGCGATCGTGATCGCGCCGCTGCCGGGCTTCCTCGGCAAGATCGGACCGCTGATCGCGATCGCGGTCCCGACGATCCTCGTCACCGCCCTGTCCCTCGACGTCCAGGTGGTCCGCGATGTCGGGGAGATCCCGCAAGGACTGCCGCACCCGTCCATTCCCTCCCTGGATCTCCTGAGCGCACCGCTCATCACGGGGGCATTCGCGGTCGCAGCGATCATCCTCGTGCAGGGCGCGGGTGTCGCCGAGAGCTTCCCGCCAACCGGCGGCCGGCCCACCCAGCCGTCCCGGGACTTCATCGCCCAGGGTGCGGCCAACACCGCCAGCGGTCTCTTCGGGGGCATCCCGGTCGGCGCTTCGGTCAGCGGGACGGCGCTCGTCGTCTCGGCCGGCTCACGGTCGAGATGGGCCTCGATCCTGGCCGGAGTCTTCGTCCTGCTGATCCTCCTGTTCCTGTCGCCGGTCGTCGAGCTCGTGCCGATGCCGGCGCTTGCGGGGCTGCTGATCGTCGCCGGGGCGAACACGATCAAGGTCGATGAGTTCCTCGTGATCTGGCGGACGGGGCTCCTGTCGCGCATCGCGATCGTCGCAACGTTCGTCGCCACGCTGTTCCTGCCGATCCAGGCCGCCGTCGGCATCGGAATCCTGATGTCGACGCTCCTGAACCTCAACCAGGCGTCCATGGACGTGTCGATCTCGGAGCTCGTCGAGCGACCCGACGGGCGGGTCGAAGTGCGCCCACCGGAGAAACGCCTGCGCAGCGACGCCACGACGACCCTCGACGTCCAAGGCAGCCTGTTCTACGCGGGAGCCCGGACGTTCGCCCGCCTCCTGCCGATCCCGGAGGGCTCGACACGCCCCGTCGTCATCGTCCGCCTCCGCGGCCGCACGAAGGTCGGCGCGACGTTCATCGAGGTCATCGACCGATACGCCGGACGGCTGGCCTCGGTCGGTGGCCGGATCTATCTGACCGGCGTCGACGACCACGTCCGCCAGCAGATGGTCCGATCCGGCAAGCTCGACCTCGGCGGGACCGTCTGGCTCGAGACGATGACCCCGATCCTCGGCGAATCGACGCGGCGCGCCATCCAGGACGCCAACGCGTGGCTCGTGGAGTCCACACCGAGCGGCCCGGCGTCTGCCGGCGAGGCGGACCACCCGTCTGCTGGATGAACCCGCCCGGCGGCGAGCCGGGCCGGGCCGTCCGTTCCGCGGGCGCTCCCGGTCGGTTTCGGGCAGGACCCGAACTTGCCGTCGCGGATTGGCTGCGGTAGGGTCGCGGAGCATTGGAAGGACGGGCGGGGAGACCGGAGGAGTCTCACGCCGACAGGGGGAGTGATCGCGTGGCCGTTGCCAGCCAGCATTCGTCGAGCCCGTCGATCGGGACGCTCATTGCGCGCGCCCGGACGAACGGCGATGTGGCAGCGTCTCGCCCGGCGCCCGGGACCGCGATCCGGGTCGTCCTCGCCGACGACTCGTACCTGATGCGCGAGGCGCTGCAGGAGATCCTCGCCCCGATGGACGCGATCGAGCTCGTCGCCATGTGCAGCGACGGCGATGCGCTCATGGCCGCGGTCGAGAGCGACCCGCCGGACGTGGTCATCGCCGATATCCGGATGCCGCCGTCCGGCGACGACGAGGGGATCCGCGTCGCCCGCCGGTTGCGCGAGACCCACCCGGGCATCGGCGTGATCGTCCTCAGCCAGTACGCGGGCGCGGGCTATGCCCTCGCGCTCCTGGAGCAGGGGGCCGAGGGACGCGGGTACCTCCTCAAGGAGCGGGTCCACGACCGGAGCGAGCTGCTGTCGGCGATCGAGGTGGTCGCACAGGGTGGGACGACCATCGACCCGAGCCTCGTCCAGGAGCTCCTGGCCGCGGATCGCCAGCGGCACAGCTCACCGCTGGACGACCTGACGCCCCGAGAGCGCGAGGTGCTCGCGGAGATGGCCGAAGGGCGAAGCAACGCCTCGATCGCCAGCTCGCTCGTCCTGACGAAACGCGCCGTCGAGAAGCATGTCGGGGCGATCTTCCAGAAGCTGTGCCTCGAGGACGACGAGGTCGTGAGCCGGCGGGTCACCGCCGTCCTGATGTACCTGGCCGCATCCGACAACTGATCGCCCAGGCCGGCGTGTGCGCCGGCGCCCGCGCCTTCCGCCCGGATGCGCGCATGCCCGCGCCGGGACGATGCACGCGCGAAGGTCAGGAGGCCGGTCCACGCCATTGGCGGTGCCGACGGCGTACGGGACCCTCGGGCTGGCGGACCGGTGGCGCGATCCGTGAGAGTGCGCCACGGACACGAGAGGTGAGCGGTGAGTTCGGTGCGCGTCGTCACGGTCGACGACCACGCGACGTTCCGGGAAGCCGCCCGCGCGGTGATTGCCGCGACCGACGGGTTCGAGGTTGTCGGCGAGGCGGCGACGGGCGAGGAGGGCGTCATCACCGCGCGTCGGTTCCACGCGGACTTCGTGCTGATGGACGTCGCCCTGCCCGATATCGACGGTTACGAGGCCGCCAGGAGGATCACTCCGTTCCTGCCCGACGCCGTGATCGTCATCGTGTCCGCCGCCGACGACGCCCTGGTCGGTGATCCGGCGGAGATGTGCGGAGCCTCGGCGTTCGTCCGGAAGGCGGACCTGCGACCGGGCCTCGTCCAGGAGCTGTGGGCGCGTCACCGGACCCTGACCGGCAACGGCATCTCCGCGCGACCCGAATGATCCACGCGGAGCCCGCGCCCCCCGCCTCCACGAGCACGAAGAACATGGCCTGGGTCCCCGGCGGCACGTTCCTCATGGGGTCCGAGGAGTTCTATCCGGAGGAGCGGCCCGTCCACGAAGTTGCCGTCGACGGGTTCTGGATCGACACCCACCAGGTGACGGTCGCCGAGTTCCGCCGATTCGTGAAGGCGACCGGTCACGTCACCGTGGCGGAGCGACCGCTCGATCCGGCCGACTACCCGGACGCCGATCCCGCCCTCCTCGTGCCCGGCTCGCTGGTCTTCCATCGGACGCCGGGTCCCGTCAACCTCAACGACTACCGGAACTGGTGGCGCTACGTCCCGGGCGCGAGCTGGCGTCACCCGGAAGGCCCGGGAAGCACGCTCGACGGTCGCGACCGGCACCCGGTCACGCAGGTGGCGTGGGAAGACGTCGAGGCGTACGCGACCTGGGCGGGCAAGACCCTGCCGACCGAGGCGGAGTGGGAGTACGCGGCGCGCGGCGGTCTCGAGGGCAAGACCTTCACGTGGGGCGACGAATTCGCGCCGCGCGGAAGGATGATGGCCAACACGTGGCAGGGCGAGTTCCCGTGGCAGAACACCCTCGACGACAAGTTCGAGGGGACGTCGCCCGTGGGCACGTTCCCGCCGAACGGCTACGGCCTGTTCGACATGGCCGGCAATGTCTGGGAATGGACCGCCGACTTCTACACCCCGCAGCACGAGGAGCAGCACGCGTGCTGCGGCCCGGCCACGAACCCGCGAACCACGTCGCCCGACGCGAGCTTCGACACGGGCCGGCCCGGCGAGACGATTCCCCGTCGGGTCACGAAGGGCGGCTCGCACCTCTGCGCGCCGAACTACTGCCTGCGGTACCGGCCGGCCGCGCGCCAGGCCCAGATGGTCGACTCGTCCACGGGGCACATCGGCTTCCGCTGCGTCGTCCGCCCCGCCGGCTGACCAATCGTCGCGCCAAAGAGGCGTGCCCGGACCCCGACCGCACGCCTGCCCGCGCCATCCTCGGGTGCCAACCCTCGCGCCATCGTTCGCGTCCACGAGCGTGGCAGGCGTTCCGGACCACGCGGATCGGAGGCGAGGGATGGACATCCGCGCAGAGGCCCGGCGGCTCGCCAGCGTGGCGACCGTGTTCGTCTGGGTTGGCTGGTTCTTCGTGTTCTACGCGATCGTCGCGGGCATCGTCTGGTGGGTCGACCTGACCTCCCGGCCCGGTTTCAATGTCTTCCAGGCCCTGGGGGTCTCGCTCGCCGCGATCGGCGGTCCGATCTTCCTCGCCCTGATCGTGGCCGGGATGGGCCACTTCCTCCGGCTCTTCGCCCTGTGGGCCGCTCGCGAATCGAACGCCTGAGCCCTCGCGTCGAACGTGGCCGGCGACTGCTCAGGCCGCCGCCGGCTCAGGCCGCCGCCGGCTCAGGCCGCCGCCGGCGTCGCGCTGACCGTGGCCGCGACGGCCTGTTCCGTGACGCGGATCTTCAGGAGCTTGCGGACCTCGGCGATGACGATGATCGACAGCGAGACGAGGAGGCACACGCCCCATTGCTCGAGCGTCAGGTGGGTGGTGTCCAGGATCCGGTTCAGCAGTCCGATCTCGGTGGCCACGAAGGCCGCGAGAAAGGCGCCGCCGGCGGCCTTCAGCAGCGTGGCGCTGGGCCGGGCCTCCGGGCTGAAGAGCGAAAACTCCTCGTTCGACGTCTCCAGCGCAAACCAGATGTTGAACAGCGAGAAGACCGTGAGCCCCATCGTCCGGGCGACCGTCTGGTCGAAGGCCGTCGTGGCCCACTGGATGACCGCGAGGGTGCCGATCGCCATGACCAGCCCGCCGACGATCACCCAGGTCATCAGCCTCCGCGGCAGGATCGGCTGCTCTGGCGGCCGCGGGGCGTCCTTCATCAGGCCCTCGCGTGCCTCGCCGAAACCGAGCCCGATTGCGAGGAACACCTGGACGGTGAAGTTCACCCACAGGGTCTGGAGCGGCGTGAACGGCTGGCCCGCCAGAATGTTCAGGAGGCTCGCACCGAGGAAGGTCCCGATGAACCCGAACAGTCCGGCCATCTGGAACCGGATGTAGCGCATCAGGTTGTCGTAGAGCGCCCGGCCCAGCTCGACGGCCTTGACGATCGTCGCGAAGTTGTCGTCGGTGAGGATCATCACCGCCGCTTCCTTCGAGACCTCCGTCCCGGTGATCCCCATGGCGACGCCGATGTCCGACTTCTTCAGGGCAGGGGCGTCGTTCACGCCGTCGCCGGTCATCGCCACGATGTGGCCCTTGGCCTTGAGGACGTCGACGAGATGGACCTTGTCCTCCGGCGCGACGCGCGCGATGACGCCGATGTCGTCGATCTGGCGGGCGACCTCGGCGTCGTCCATCGCGGCGAACTCGGAGCCGGCGATCGCCCGGCCGGTGATCCCGAGCTTCCGGGCGATCGCTTCGGCCGTCACGGCGTGGTCTCCGGTGATCATCCGGACCTGGATCCCGGCCTGGTGGGCGATCGTGATCGCAGCTTTCGCCTCGGCCCGCGGCGGGTCGACGATGCCGACGAGCGCGAGCAGCGTGAGGTCGCTGACCAGAGGCAGGAGGTCCCCGGCGTTCGGGTCGAAGGTGGTCGGGTCGAGGTCGCGCATCCCGGTCGCCATCACCCGCAGGCCCTGCCTGCCGAGGCGCTCGTTCTCCTCCATGTACTTGTCGCGGAAGGCATCGACCGGCACCTTGCCACCGGTCCCGTCGTCCCCGTCCTTCGCCCTGGCGAGTAGCTGGTCGGGCGCGCCCTTCACGTACATCCGGACCACGTCGCGCCCCGCGTCGTCCTTCATCGCGTGGAACGTGGCCATGAGCTTGTAGGCGGCGTCAAACGGCACCTCCGCGAGGCGAGGGTACCGTTCGCGGGTGAGCACGGGATCGACGCCGCCCTTGGCGGCGAGGACCACCAGTGCGCCCTCCGTCGGATCGCCGACGAGCCCGCCGTCCCTGGCCACCGCGTCAGAGGCCAGGGCCATCGGCAGCATGTACCGATCGAGTGACGTCAGCGGTTCGCCGGCGACTCGCTCGATCTGGCCAACGGTGGAGTAGCCCTCGCCGGTGATGGAGAACCGCCGTCCGCCCACCGCCATCTCGACAGCGGTCATCTGGTTCAGGGTGAGCGTCCCGGTCTTGTCGGAGTTGATCGCCGAGGTGGAGCCGAGTGTCTCGACGGACCGCAGGCGCTTCACGATCGCTCCGGCCTTGGCGAGCGTCTGGGTGCCGGCGGACAGGATCGTGGTGACGACGGCAGGCAAGCCCGTCGGGATCGCCGAGACGGAGAAGGCGACCGCCGTGAGGAACAGCACGTCGAACGGAGTGTTCCGGGCGAGCCCGAGGCCGATCGAGATCACGAGCGAGATGCCCGCGATGACAAGGATCTGGCTGGTCAGCTTGTTCAGCTGCTTCGTCAGCGGGGTCACGTCCGCGGTCTGCGCCGACAACATGTTCGAGATGTGGCCGACTTCGGTGCCCATGCCCGTGGATGTGACCAGGATCGTCCCGGCGCCGCGCGTCACCTGCGTGTTCATGAATGCGAGATCGATGCGGTCGCCGAGGGCCGCGTCCGCCGCGACAGGGTCGAGCTGCTTGGGCACGGGCACGCTCTCGCCGGTCAGGGCTGATTCATCGATCTCGAGAGTGGCGGCACGGATCAAGCGTCCGTCCGCGGGGACCAGGTCGCCCGCCTCGACCATCACGATGTCGCCCGGCACGATGTCCGCCATCTCGATGATCTGGACCTCGCCGCCACGGCGAACGCGCGACTTCACCACCATCATCTTCTGGAGAGCCGCGACGCTCGCCTCCGCCTTGCCCTCCTGGTTCAGGCCGAGGTAGGCGTTGAAGGCCGTCAGCAGCACCAGCACGACGCCGGTCGCGAACTGGCCCGGCAGGAACATGCTGACGATGCCGGCGACGAGCAGCACGATCTGCATCGGGTCCTTGTATTGCCGCAGGAACGCCTGCCAGCGAGGCTCCTTCTTGGCCTCGGCGAACTTGTTGGCCCCGTACTGGGACCGTCTCCGCTCGACCTCGGCAACGGACAGCCCGACCTCCGGATCGGCCCCCTGCGCCGCGATGGCGTCTTCGATGCTCAGCGCATGCCAGGCTGTCGCCGGCGCCGCTGCCCCTGATGTCCCGGTCATCCTGCGACCTCCACTCGCCGCCGCCGTTGCGCGCGCGCCTGCTCGATGCTGTGCATGGAATCCATCATCCCGGCCTCGAACCACTCCTGACGACCGTGCCGGCACCCCCGCGTCGACCGTGTCCCGCTCCGCCCCTCACTTGATGATCACGACGATCGACAGCACGACGATCGACAGGATCGCAAGCATCCCCAGCAGGGGCAGGACGAACTTGATCCAGGTGCCGTAGGGAACCCGGGCGATGGCCAGACCACCCATGACGACGGCCGAGGTCGGCGTGATCAGGTTGACGAGGCCGTTGCCGGACTGGAAGGCGGTGACGATCGCATCGGCCGGCACGCTCGCGAAGCTCGCCAGCGGGGCCATGATCGGCATCGCCACGGTCGCGAGGCCGGATGACGACGGGATCAGGAACGACAGGGGCAGGAACAGTCCGTACATGATGTTGATGAAGGCCACGCCGCCGAGACCGGACAGGGCCTGCTCGGCCGCGTTGAGGACGGTGTCCGTGATCTGGCCGTTGTTCATGATCACGGTCACGCCGCGGGCGATCCCGATGATCAGTGCCACGCCCAGCAGGTCCCGGGCACCGTCGACGAACGAGGAGGTGAACTGGCCCTCGGACATCCGTCCGAGGAAGCCGATGATGATCGAGAAGAACAGGAACGACGCGGTCATCTCCGCGAACCACCAGAAGTGGGTCGGGATCTTGTAGATCCCCAGGTCGGACCACGGGATGACGCCGACGATCATCGTCACGAACGCGAGGAAGAACGCCCCGAGGACGAGCTTGTGCGTCGAGGTCAGATCGGCGGTCGCCGCGGCGCTGTCGGCGTCCGCCTTGAAGTACTCGATGTTCGATTCGCGGTCGGCGGCGACCAACGAGGTGGCGGGATCGTGATGGACCCGGCCGGCATAGCGGGACACCCACCAGATCCCGATCGCGGTGCCGACGACGAGGATCACGATCCGGGCGATGAGACCCTGGCTGATCGTGGTTCCCGCGAAGCCCGACGCGATGCCCGTCGCGAACGGGTTGATCGTCGAGCCGAGGACGCCGATGCCGGCCCCGAGGAGGATGATCGCGGCGCCGGTCAGGGCGTCGTAGCCCGCGGCGATCATGACGGTCACGATCAGGAGGTAGAACGCGAGGCTCTCCTCCGCCATTCCGAACGTCGTCCCGCCGAGTGCAAAGAGCGCCATGAGGATCGGGATCATCAGCCGTTCGCGGCCGCGGAGGCGCTGGACGACCCGGCCGATCCCCGCCTGGATCGCCCCGGTCTGCATCGTGACGCCGAGGAAGCCGCCGATCACGAGGATGAACAGGGCCACGTCGATCGCGCCGAACAGCTCGCCGACGTTGTAGACGGAGATGCTGCCGTCGTCGGCCTCGATCCCGTACATCCCGTTGATCGGGGCGAGGAGCGAGTCGACGATGATCCGGGCCGGGTTCTGCTCGACCTGGTGGTACGTGCCCGGGACCGGCGCGCCGTCCGCGTCGAGCTCGTAGGCGCCGGCCGGGATGATCCACGTCAGGAGCGCGACGACGACGATGAGGATGAACAGGATCGTGTAGGCCGACGGGAGCGAGAAGCCCTTCTTCCTGGGCGCCTCGGGTGTCTCCGCGGCGGTTGCGGCAGTCATGTCGTGGCCCCTCCTGTCTCCGGCTCGGTCGGGATCGGTGCACGACCGTGCGCGTCTCCTGGGTCCTGGCTCGGCGTCGGCGCGCCCGACGGGTCGATCCGCTCGATGCGGAACCCGGTCAGCGCGTAGACCAGTGAGATCAGGGGGCTGAGGAGGTTGAAGAACGCGAACGGGAAGTAGGCGGCCGTCGGCACGCCGAGCACACCCGCCATGTACGCTCCGCAGCTGTTCCAGGGGATGAGCGGCGAGGTCACGGTTCCGGCGTCCTCCACCGTCCGGGACAGCATCCGTGGCGCGATCCCGCGCTGCTGGAACGCGACCCGGTAGACGCGGCTCGGCATGACGATCGCGACGTACTGATCGCCGGCGACGATGTTCAGGCCGATCGCCGTGAAGATGACGGCGGCCATGAGCTGGCCGGCCGTTTTCGCCCGCGCGAGGACCGGTCGGATGAGCCGGTCCAGGAAGCCGGCGCTCTCGGTGACTGCCGCGTAGCTCAGTGCGCCGAGGACGAGCCAGATCGTCGTCAGCATCGACGACATCCCGCCGCGCGAGAACAGCGCGTCGATCGTTGCGTTCCCCGATGTCGAGACGAAGCCGTTCGCCATGGCCGCATAGGTGGCCTTGAGATTGGTCGCGAGCGATGCCTCCTGCCCCGTGAACGCCGTGACCACGTGGGGCTGGGTGAACCAGGCCATGACGCCGGCCAGCAGCGCGCTCGCCATGATCGCCAGGAACGGCGGCGCATGGCGGATCGACAGGATGATCAGGACGACCATGGGCAGGAGATTCAGCAGGCTGATGTTGAACTCCGCCGCGAGCGTCGCCTGCGCTGCGGCCCGATCGAACGGCACCGTCTCGCCGACGCCGAGCAGGCCGAGGGCGGTGAACCCGATCAGGGCGATGACGATCGCCGGACCGGACGTCCAGATCATCGCTCCGATGTGCTGCTGGGTCGTGACCCCGCCGACCATCGACGGGACGAGCACGGTCGTCTCGGAGATCGGGGTCATCTTGTCGCCGAAGTAGGCGCCGGAGATGACCGCGCCGGCGGTGATCTCCGGCGACGCGCCCATCGCCGGCGCCAGGGCGACCAGCCCGACGCCGAGCGTCGCCGCCGTCGTCCACGAGCTGCCGATCGACAGACCCACCAGGCCGCAGATCACGGCTGCGCTGAGGTAGAACAGGTTCGGCTGCAGGAGCCCGATCCCGTAGTAGACGATCGTCGGGATGGTGCCGGCCAGGTTCCAGGTGCCGATCAGCGCGCCGACGGCCAGCAGGATGTAGATCGCGCCCATCGCCGACGACACGCCGCCGATCGCGGCATCCCGGACCTGCGCGCTCGTGTTTCCGAGGCGCAGGGACAGGAACCCCACCCCGATCGTCGCAATCAACAGCGACACCTGGAGCGGTCCGCTCGTGGCGTCCGTCCCGAACAGAACGACGGCAAGGGCGATCAGCGCGATCAGGATCAGGATCGCCAGGACCGACTCCGCGAGTGTCGGCTCGCGCGCGCCGCCGGTGCGGGTCGAGCCGCCCGACTCAGCCACGTTCGATGCTCGTCCCGTGCGTGCCCGCGACGAGACCCCCGACCTCGGCGAGCGTCCCGATCGCCGCGCGGTTGCCCGTTCGCTCCGCGAAGTCGACGGCGGCCTCCACCTTCGGCCCCATCGAGCCCGCGGCGAACGCTGAGCCGGACAGCTCGCTCGTCGTGGCCTGCGCGATGCGCGCCTGCGTCGGCGTGCCCCAGTCGCGATACACGCCGTCGACGTCGGTCGCCATGACGAACAGGTCAGCGTCGAGGTCGCGCGCGAGCAGCGCGGAGGCACGGTCCTTGTCGACGACGACCTCCGCCCCCACGAGCGTCCGCGTGCCGCGCTCGTACATCGTCGGGATGCCGCCGCCACCGGTGCAGATCACGACGGCGCCCTGCTCCAGCAGCCAGGTGATCGGTCGAATCTCGAAGATCCGCTTCGGGATCGGCGACGCGACGACGCGGCGCCACTTGTCGCCATCCGGCTTGATCGACCAGCCCTTCTCGGCCGCGAGCCGCTCGGCCTCGGCCCGCTCGTAGACCGGGCCGATGAACTTGTTCGGGTCCGCGAAGGCCGGGTCGTCGGGTTCGACCTCGACCATCGTCAGGATGGTCGCGAACGGCTTCTCGAACGGCAGCAGGTTGCCGAGCTCCTGCTCGATCATGTAGCCGATCATCCCCTCGGTCTGGGCGCCGAGGACGTCCAGCGGGTACGTCTCGACGGCATCGTATGCGGCGCCCTGGAGCGCGAGGAGACCGACCTGCGGGCCGTTGCCGTGGGAGATCACGAGCTCGTGCTCAGCGGCGACGGGGGCAAGCGACTCGGCCGCGACGCGGACGTTCGCCCGCTGGTTCTCCGCCGTCATCGGCTGCCCGCGCCGGAGCAGCGCGTTGCCGCCGAGCGCGACGACGATCCGCATCGCAGGCCTCGCTCAGCCGACCATGGTGGCCACGAGGACCGCCTTGATCGTGTGCATCCGGTTCTCGGCCTGGTCGAACACGATGGATGCCGGCGACTCGAAGACCTCGTCGGTGACCTCCATCTCGGAGATCCCGTGGTCCGCGAGGATCTGCTTGCCGACCTTGGTTTCGGCGTTGTGGAACGCCGGCAGGCAGTGCATGAACTTCGTGTCCGGGTTGCCGGTCGCGGCCATCGCGGCGCTGTTGACCTGGTAGGGCGACAGCAGGCGAATCCGCTCCGTCCAGACGTCCTTGGGCTCGCCCATCGAGACCCAGACGTCCGTGTACAGGAAGTCGGCTCCCTTGACCCCCTCCGGGATGGATTCGGTCAGAGTGATCCGCGCCCCCGACTCGGCGGCGATGGCGCGACACTCCGCGACGAGCTCGTCGTGAGGCCAGAGATCCTTGGGCGCGACGAGACGGACATCCATCCCGAGCTTCGCGGCGCCGACCATGAGGGAGTTGCCCATGTTGTTCCGCGCGTCGCCGAGGAACGCGAACGCGATCTGGCCGTCCGGCTTGCCCGAGTGCTCGCGCATCGTCAGGACGTCGGCCAGGATCTGGGTCGGATGGAACTCGTCGGTGAGGCCGTTGAAGACGGGTACCCCGGCGAAGTCGGCCAGGACCTGGACGACATCCTGGTCGAAGCCGCGGTACTCGATCGCGTCGTACAGCCGGCCGAGCACCCGGGCCGTGTCCTTGGCCGTCTCCTTGTGACCCATCTGGGAGCCCTGCGGATCGAGATACGTCACGTGGGCGCCCTGGTCGTAGGCGGCGACCTCGAACGAGCAGCGCGTCCGCGTTGAGGTCTTCTCGAAGATCAGGCAGATCTCCTTCTGGCGGAGCTGCTCCTTCTCGGTCCCTGCGCGCTTCTGGGCCTTGAGGTCGGCCGCCAGATCGAGCATGTAGCGGATCTCGTCCCCGGAGAAGTCGAGGAGCTTGAGGAAGTGTCGGCCTTTCAGGTCGACGGGTGCGGTCATCGTCATCGTTTGGTCCCCTTCGTCGAAGAGCTGAGCGAGCCGGCCTCCATCAGAGCGGGTCGCGGATGAGCGGGCAGGTCATGCAATGGCCGCCGCCGCGGCCCTTGCCGATCTCCGAGCCATCGATGGTCAGGACCTCGATCCCGGCCTTGCGCATCAGCGCATTCGTGTACTCGTTGCGCTCGTACGCGACGACCACGCCGGGCTCGAGGGCGACGACGTTGTTGCCGTCGTCCCATTGCTCGCGTTCTGCCTGGGCCGGGTCGCCGCCGGTCTCGATGACCCGCAGCTGCTTGAGGCCCAGGGCATCCTGGATCGCGCCGAGGAAGGACGTCTCCTTGCGGATGTCCAGCTCGCCTTCGACATCGCTGGGGCGAAGGGAATACGCGGTGATGGTCGGGACGACCTTCGGGTAGAGGGTCACGCAGTCGCGGTCGAGGAACGTGAACACGGTGTCGAGGTGCATGTGGGCGCGGTCACGGGTCATCCCCGCCGCGATCACTCGGTCCGCCGCCCCGGCGTCGAACAGCGCCCGGGCGATCTTCTCGATCATCTGGCTCGTGGTCCGCTCGCTCATCCCGATGGCCACCGTCCGGTTGCCGATCGGCATGATGTCGCCGCCTTCGCTGCTGACGCGGCCGAACGACTCGCCCTCCCCCTCGCGGGAATACCAGAAGGAGAAGTCGGCGTCGGCGAAGTCCGGGTGGAACCGGTAGATCGCCTCGAGGTTCAACGCCTCCAGCCGGCGGGCCGGCCAGTACATCGGGTTGACGACCACGCCGCCGTAGATCCAGGCGGATGGGTCGCGGGTGAAGTAGCTGTTCGGCAGCGGCCGCAGGACGAAGTCGTCCGGCTCCATCGCGGAGATCACGAGGGACCGTTTGGCGAGCTCGCCCGATCCCACCGAGACCCCGCGTGCCGTTTTGCCGCGGAGCAGCTCTGTCGCCTCCTGGACCGTGAGCCCGCCGATCAGGTGATCGGCCAGCGTCGTCGGGTCGACCTCCTCCAGGTAGGCGCGGGCCTCGTCGACGACGCCCGCGCCGACCGTGAACGAGGTGACCGCCCGGTCGAGGACCCAGGACCGCCCCTTCGGGTCGGCCAATGCCCCGGCGAGGAGCTCTTCCAGGTAGACGACCTCGGTCCCGCGGTCACGGATCAGGTCGGCGAACGCATCGTGTTGCTGGCGGGCGCGCCGAACCCACAGGACGTCGTCGAAGAGCAGATCGTCGTGGTTGCCGGGGGTCAGGCGCTTCAGCTCCAGGTCCGGTCGGTGGACCATCACCTTGCGGAGCTTCCCCACCTCGGAGTGGACGCCCAGCGTGCCGGTCGTCGCGGCCGTCGCGGGCTGTTCGGCGGTAGTCATCACGGTCCTCCCAGGCTTCCGCATCGGTTGGCCGGCACGGCAACGATTCCGATGCTCGGATCATGAGACAACGGCGGGATGCGTGCATCCGTCACCCGCGTCGGATGCGTCCATTCTCCGACGCACCGTCCCGATTCGGACGATGACCAGACCCTGCTAACGACACGTTCGTCCCCGCGACGGACGACTCAAGCGGAGTGCGGGGCGACGGCCTCGCGCTTCCAGTGCCGCCCGAGCTGCCACAGCGCGACGTTCAGGGCGAGCACCCAGAGCAGGAGCAGGCTGATCACCAGGGCGACGATCAGCAGGATCGTCCGGAGCTGGTCCGTCGCGGCGTTGGCACGGGTCTGGCCGGCGACGATCCGATCGTTCAGCGTGCGGACGGCGGCGGACGCCTCGGTGAGGACGGTCTGCAGCCTCGCGCCCGCCGCCGCCACGGCGGTCCCGGCGACCCTCGGGTCGCCCCCCTGCAACGCCTGCCAGGTCGACGTGATCGAGTCGTCGATCGATTGGAGCTTGGCGTCGACGGCCGCCAGCGCATCGACCGGCTGATCGGGGACATCCAGGCCGGGCACGAACCGCGCCACGTTCTGGAGCGACGAGACCGCGCCGGTCACGTTCTCTCGGAGCGCCCCGTAGCGGACGCGCAGGTCGCGATAGCCGTCGACGAACCCGCCGAGGCGATTCGAGAGCTTCGTCACCGCGTCAGGGGTGGGCACCGAGGCCGCGATCGCGCTCGCGTCGGTCCCGATGGACCCGGCCGAAACCGCCGCTGCGTCCAGGTTCCCCGCGACGGTGGCCGCCGCGTCGGTCGCCCGGTTGAAGCCTGCGTTGACGCCCGCAGCGAGGTCGTTGACCTTGCTGCCCACCGTTCCCAAGCCGATCCAGACCAGGACGATCAGGATGGCACACACCACGATCCCGACGATGCCCGCGATCTGGGCCGCCGTGGCGGATCGGGTCGGAGGGCCTGTATCGACGACCTTGAACGGCGGCGGGTCGGTCGGTGTGGCCTCAGCCATGATGGTCCCTCGGCGGAGCGTCGGAACGGCAACCGACGCGATCGGGCGTCGGGGCCGAGCCCCCGCCGATCATACGAGCCCGGGGACCCGATCTCGCCGGGGTGCGCCCGTTGGTCCCTCGTGGGGTCGGCGCCCTCGTCCAGCCGGTCCGCGAGGGCTAGCGTCCGTGGCGCCTCCGCCGTGCCCGCTCCCCAGTCGTGACCGGAGGTCCCGTGCTGCCGAGTCTCGGCGCCGAGGAAGGCCGGAGTCCGGAGGAACGCATGACCAAGAGCCGCCCCATCGGGGCCACGATCCTTGCCGTCCTGGCGGGCGTCGCCCTGCTGCTCGCGATCGTCCACCTGCTGCAGGCGCTGGGGATCGTCCCGTACTTCGTGGGTCCGGTCGGCAGCCCCGCGAATGTCCGTGACTTCAGCCTCTGGTACACGCTGATGTGGGGCCTGATGATCTGGATCTGGGTGTGGGTCATCCAGCAGCTCTGGGTCGCGAGCCCGGAGGCCTGGCTGTTCCTGCTGATCGTCAGCGGGTTCAACATGATGTTCGACTTCATCAACATGGCCGTCGCGACGACGACGAGCTCGGACCTCACCGCCAGCTTCATCCTCAACCTGGTGATCTTCGGCTATACCCTGCTGCCCAGCACGAAGCGCGGGTTCAGCGTCGAGTAGCGCACGTGGCTGACCGCGCCGGCGGGGCGCCGAGTCCACCTGATCGGAATGGATCCTTGTCCGTCGCACCGGCGGGACCTTCGAGCGATGGGATCGATCGCGCTGGATGGGCATGATGGCCGCGATGGTCGCGATCCCGCTCCTTCGCACCCGGGTCGCCGGGATGGGGATCCGCCTCGAGCTGGGCAGCTGGACATACGGCAACGGCCGGACGCTCGATGAGGCCGCGGACGACCTCGTCACGCGGTTGACGTCGCAGGCCCTGGCGATCCGGTCCGGCGGGCTGCGTCTCCACGCCGAGGTGCCGCTGCCCGACCGGGCATACCTCGACTTCCTCTGGGAGCTCGGCGAGGTTGCCCGCGAGCCCGACCGGGTCCGCGCGAGGCTGTTCGGGGGCGGCGACCGAACCTTCGGATAAGCCGAAGCCGCACCCGACCGCGGCGACCCGGCGACGCGACCTGACCCCGCTCGCGACCCCGAGCGAGCGGGCGGGCCACCCCTGCCGAACGCCTGCGCGCGCCATGGGCGCGGCGGCCGAGCCGGGCGACAGTGACGACTCCAGCATGTCACTGCCTTTGGGGGCACCCGCCATGAGCTCCGACCGCCTCGACCGAACCCATCTGCCGATCCCGGATCCGCAATGGGTCGGCGTCACGACCTACGACGCGAAGGACCCGGACACGCAGTTCCCGCCGATCACTCCGGTCCGGCCACCGGACGGCGCCCCCAACGTCGTGATCATCCTGCTCGACGACGCCGGGTTCGGCGCGTCCAGTGCGTTCGGCGGCCCGTGCAATACGCCGGCGTTTGAGCGACTCGCCGCCGAAGGCCTGAAGTACACGCGCTTCCACACGACGGCGCTCTGCTCGCCGACGCGCGCGGCCCTCCTGAGCGGTCGCAACCACCACAGCGTCGGCATGGGCGGGATCACGGAGATCGCGACCTCGGCTCCGGGCTACAGCTCCGTGCGGCCGAAGGACAAGGCGCCCCTGGCCGAGACCCTCCGGCACAACGGCTACTCGACGGCGCAGTTCGGCAAGTGCCACGAGGTCCCGGTCTGGGAGACGAGCCCGATGGGTCCGTTCGACCGCTGGCCCTCGCCGGGCAACGGCTTCGAGCACTTCTACGGCTTCATCGGAGGCGAGACGAACCAGTACGCCCCGGCGCTGTATCGAGACACCGTCCCGGTCGAACCGGATCGAACGCCCGAGGAGGGCTACCACTTCACCGAGGACATGACTGACCGGGCGATCGAATGGGTCGGCCAGCAGAAGGCGTTGATGCCGGACAAGCCGTTCTTCGTCTACTACGCCCCGGGCGCGACGCACGCGCCGCACCATGTGCCGCTCGAGTGGTCGGCAAAGTACAAGGGCCAGTTCGACGACGGATGGGACGCCCTGCGCGAGCGGACGTTCGCCCGCCAGAAGGAGCTCGGCGTCATCCCGCCGGACGCGGAGCTGACCGCGCGACCCGACGAGATCCCGTCGTGGGAATCGATCGCCGACGACCTCAAGCCGGTCCTCGCTCGCCAGATGGAGGTCTACGCCGGCTTCATGGAGCACACCGACCACCACGCCGGTCGCTTCATCGACGCCCTGGCGGAGCTCGACGTCCTCGACAACACGCTGGTCTTCTGCATGATCGGCGACAACGGCGCCTCGGCCGAGGGCACGCCCCGGGGGACCTTCAATGAGCTGCTGGTCCTCAATGGCGCCGCCGCGATGGAGACGACCGAGTTCATGGCCTCGCGCATCGACAAGTTCGGCACGCCCGAGGCCTACAACCACTACGCGGTCGGCTGGGCCCACGCGATGGATACGCCGTACCAGTGGACGAAGCAGGTCGCCTCGCATTGGGGCGGGACCCGGAACGGCACGATCGTTCGCTGGCCCGAGGGGATCCAGGCGAAGGGCGAGATCCGCAACCAGTTCCACCACGTGATCGACGTGGCCCCCACGATCCTGGAGGCAGCCGGGCTGCCGGCGCCGTCGTTCGTGAACGGGATCCAGCAGGCACCGCTGGAGGGCATCTCGATGGCGTATTCGTTCGGCGACGCGGGAGCCGCCGATCGGCACACCACGCAGTACTTCGAGATGTTCGTCAACCGCGGCATCTACCACCAGGGCTGGACGGCGGTCACGCGCCACTCCACGCCGTGGGTGGTCGGGCCACAGCTGCCGGCCTACGACGACGACGTCTGGGAGCTGTACGCCCCCGACGACTGGACGCAGGCCCGTGACCTGGCCGCGGAGCAGCCGGAACGGCTCGCCCACCTGCAGCGGCTGTTCCTGATCGAGGCGGGCAAGTACAACGTCCTGCCTCTCGACGACCGTCGCGTGGAGCGCTTCAACCCCGATCTTGCCGGCCGGCCGCAGCTCCTCCACGGCAACCGCCAGATCCTGTTCGGCGGCATGGGCCGCCTGAGCGAGAACTCGGTCATCGTGATGAAGAACAAGTCGTATGCCGTCACGGCGCAGATCGTGGTGCCCGAGGGCGGCGCCAGCGGCACGGTCGTCGCCCAGGGCGGCGCGTTCGGCGGCTGGAGCCTCTACCTCAAGGATGGCCGGCCGGCCCACTGCTACAACCTCTTCGGCCTGCAGCAGTTCAAGGTCTACGGCGACGATCCTGTTCCAGCGGGCGAACACCAGGTCCGCGTCGAGTTCGCGTACGACGGTGGCGGCCTGGCCAAGGGCGGCACCGCCACGCTGCTGGTCGACGGAGCGAAGGTCGGCGAGGGCCGAATCGCCGCGACCGTTCCGATGGTCTTCTCGGCTGACGAGACGTGCGACGTCGGCAGCGACACGGGCACTCCCGTGACGGACGACCTGACCTCGGCCGAGACGGTGTTCACCGGGCGCGTGAAGTGGGTCGAGATCGACCTCGGCGACGCGGCGGAGGACGCGGACCACCTGATCTCCGCGGAAGAGCGCTATCGCGTGGCCATGGCTCGCCAATGACGTCTGACCGGGGATCGACTCCCGCACCGCTCGAACCGGCGTCCTCCGCCGCCCCTGCGGGCGTCCCTGCGAACGGCGGCCCGATCCTCGCGTCCCTGATCATCGTTGCCGCGGTCGCGAACCTCAACCTCTCGGTCGCGAACGTTGCGCTGCCCACGATCGGCCTCGCGTTCAACTCGTCACAGACGCAGTTGAACCTGGTCGCCGTCGGCTATTCCCTGGGCCTCGCCGCGTCCGTGCTGTGGCTGGGCGCCCTCGGCGATCGCTACGGCCGGAAGACGATGCTGTTGCTCGGCATCGGGCTGTCGATCCCGGCCTGCATCGTCGCCGCGTTCGCTCCAACCATCGAGATCCTGATCGTCGCCCGGATCGTCGGCGGCATCTCCGCCGGCATGGCCTATCCGACGACGCTGGCGCTGATCACCGCGCTGTGGGCTCCGGGCCCGGCACGAACCCATTCGATCGCCCTCTGGTCGGCGCTCGGCGGCGCCATCGCGGCGCTCGGTCCCCTGGTCGCCGGCGTCCTGCTCGAGCGGTTCGTCTGGGGATCGGTCTTTCTCGTCACGCTCCCGCTCGCCGCCCTGGCGCTCGTCATGGCGTGGCGCAACGTGCCCGCCCACGTCAACGAGACAGACGATCCGGTCGACAACCTCGGCGGAATCCTCTCGGCGGTGCTTGTCGGGGCGCTGATCCTCGCGATCAACTTCGCGCCAGTGCCGAACATGGGGACGCTCGTCATCGGGCTGGCGCTGATTGCGGTCGCCGCGACCGTCGGGTTCCTCGTCCGCCAGCGGCGGGCCCGCAACCCGCTCTACGACCTGGTGATCGCGGCGCGCCCCACGTTCTGGGTCGCGGCACTCGCGGGGATCATCGTGTTCGGCTCGCTGATGGGCGCGATGTTCATCGGTCAGCAGTACCTCCAGAACGTCCTTGCCTACACGACACTCCAGGCCGGCCTCGCGATCATCCCGGCCGCCTTGATGATGGTCATCGTGGCTCCCCGGTCCGCAAAGCTCGTCGAGGCCCGCGGAGCGCGGGCCACGCTGCTCCTCGGATACGTCTTCGTGATGCTCGGTTTCGTCACCATGCTCCTGCTCTGGCAGGACGGCAGCAGCTACCTCGTCGTCGCGATCGGTTACGGCATGGTGGGGATTGGCGTAGGGCTCGCGGGCACCCCGGCCTCGCGGTCCCTGACGGGCTCGGTCCCGGTCACCCGCGCCGGCATGGCGTCGGGGACCGCCGACCTCCAGCGGGACCTGGGCGGCGCGATCATGCAGTCGATCTTCGGCGCCCTCCTGACGGCGGGCTATGCCGCCGCCGCCACGGCCGCGCTCGCCGGCGTGCCGCCGAACCCGGACGTCACGGCGAGCGTCCAGAGCCAGCTCACGATGTCCTTTGCGGGTGCCGCCAATATCGCGGCGCAATACCCGCAGTACAGCGCGGCGATCACCGCCGGGGCGAAGGAATCCTTCCTCGCAGGCGATCAGTGGGCATATCTGGCCGGCATCGTCGCCGTCGCCCTCGGCGCGGCACTCGTCGCATGGAAGTTCCCGCGCAAGGACGAGGAACGCCGGCTGCTCGCCGAGTACCAGCGTGGGGCGGTCGCATCAACGCCCACCGAGTCGCCATCCATTCCCTCACCGGCACCGGCCGGCGTGTCCTGACCCGAGCCAGCTCACGGAGGTCACGTCCCCACCATGGACCTGGGTCACATCGCCAGCTTCGATCTCGGCGAGGCCCGGACGGCGCGTGTTCGACTTCATGTCGGCGTTCTCTCTGCCCTGGTACGCGGCGATCGGCGTCAACAAGGCGCTCGACGCTCAGCTGCCTTACGCCTGCATCCTGATCGGCGTCGTCGGGCCGACGGCCGGACAATTCCTGATCGACATCACGTCGGGGGTCACGCCGCAGCACTTCGTCCGGGGCGAGTGGTTCGTCGGGACCGCCGTCCTGACGAGCGTCGTCTACCTGATCGCCGATGCCGGCTTCGGGCTGACGATCTGGCCGGCGACGCTGATCGCGTTCGTCGTCGGCTTCGGGTTCCGCGTCGCGGCGCGCCAGTTCAAGTGGGAGGAGCCCCTGCCACGAAACGAGGAAGGGGCGGTCGCCCCGAGCTCATGACGGCGAATCAACGAGGCAACAACCATCAGGAGGTCTGACATGCCGAACGGGAAGCCGAACATCGTCGTCATCTGGGGCGACGACATCGGGATCACGAACCTGAGCTGCTACAGCGATGGATTGATGGGCTACCGGACGCCGAACATCGATCGCGTCGCCAACGAGGGCATGCGGTTCACCGACTCCTACGGTGAGCAGAGCTGCACGGCGGGCCGCTCGTCGTTCATCACCGGCCAGAGCGTCTTCCGGACCGGGCTCAGCAAGGTCGGCATGCCGGGCGCGGATGTCGGACTCCAGCCCGAGGATCCGACGATCGCCGAGCTGCTCAAGCCGTTGGGCTATGCGACTGGCCAGTTCGGGAAGAACCACCTCGGCGACCTGAACAAGTACTTGCCGACGGCGCACGGATTCGACGAGTTCTTCGGCAATCTCTACCACCTCAATGCCGAGGAGGAGCCGGAGCTGCCGAACTATCCGCCGGAGAAGGACTTCCCGAACTTCAAGGCCCGGTTCGGACCGCGCGGCGTCATCCGCTCGTGGGCGACCGACGTGGACGACGCGACCGAGGATCCCCGCTTCGGCCGGGTCGGCAAGCAGCGCATCGAGGACACCGGGCCGCTGACGAAGAAGCGGATGGAGACGATCGATGACGAGATCATCGCCGCGGCGAAGGACTTCATCAAGCGCCAGCACGCGAGCGGCACGCCGTTCTTCACCTGGGTCAACACGACCCACATGCACTTCCGGACACACACCAAGCCCGAGAGCATCGGTCAGGCGGGACGCTGGCAGTCGCCCTACCACGACGCCATGGTCGACCACGACAAGAACGTGGGCGAGGTGCTCGACCTCATCGACGAGCTCGGCCTGACCGAGGACACGATCGTCATCTACTCGACCGACAACGGGCCCCACATGAACACCTGGCCGGACGGTGCCATGACCCCCTTCCGGAGCGAGAAGAACACCAACTGGGAGGGTGCCTTCCGCGTCCCCGAGATGGTCCGCTGGCCCGGACACATCCCTGCAGGCGCTGTGTCCAACGAGATCATCCAGCACCACGATTGGCTGCCGACGTTCCTCGCTGCCGCGGGCGAACCCGATGTCGTCGAGAAGCTGAAGAAGGGCCACAAGGCCGGTGACGCGACCTTCAAGGTCCATATCGACGGCTACAACTTCCTGCCGTACCTGACCGGCGAGCAGGAGAAGGGCCCACGCCAGGGGTTCATCTACTTCTCGGACGACGGCGACGTCCTCGGAATCCGGTTCGACAATTGGAAGGTCGTCTTCATGGAGCAGCGCCGCCAGGGCACGCTCGAGATCTGGTTCGAACCGTTCACCGTCCTGCGCGTCCCCAAGCTGTTCAACCTCCGCATGGACCCGTTCGAGCGGGCGGACATCACGTCGAACACGTACTGGGACTGGTTCGCGGACAACGACTACCTCGCCCTCGCGGCAACGACCTTGACCGCCCAGTTCCTGGCGACGTTCAAGGACTTCCCGCCCCGCCAGCGGGCAGCCAGCTTCACGATCGACCAGGTCGTGGAGAAGCTCGAGGCTGCCCTGACGGCCGGTCACTGACGATGACCGATCCACTCTCGTCCTGGAACGACACGGCGACGAAGGCGGCCATCACCGCCTTCGTCGACCGGGTCACGTCAGGCCCGGATGCCGTCCCGGTCGAGGAGCGTGTTGCGGTCTTCGACAACGACGGCACGCTGTGGACCGAGAAGCCGATGCCGACCGAGCTCGTCTTCATCCTCCAGCGGCTCGCCGCGATGGCGGAATCCGACGCGGCCCTTCGCGACCGGCAGCCATGGAAGGCCGCATACGACAAGGACTACGCCTGGCTGGCCGGCGTCATCGACAAGCACTACGGCGGCGACGACACCGACGTGAAGATCCTGATGGGCGGGATCATCGCGGCGTTCGCCGGCATGAACGTCGACGACTACGGAACGGCCGCGGGGGCGTTCGTCGACCAGCACCACCCCACGCTCAGTCGCCCGTTTCGGACGCTCGGCTACCAGCCGATGGTCGAGCTGCTCCGATACCTCGAGGCGAACGGCTTCACCACGCTGATCGCCTCCGGCGGCAACCGCGACTTCATGCGCGGCTTCGCGTGGGACGTCTACCGCCTTCCGCCCGAACGGATCATCGGCAGCTCGAACGAGCTCCAGTTCGTGCCCGAGGACGGCTCGATCGTCTATGCCGCCGCGCCGGACATCTTCGACGACGGACCGGCGAAGCCGATCCGGATCTGGAGCCGGCTCGGCCGGCGCCCCTTGATTGCGGGCGGCAACTCGAACGGCGATGTGCCGATGCTCCAGTTCGCCGGTGGCCCGGCCCGGCCAGGCCTCCGGCTGCTCGTCCTCCACGACGATCCGGTCCGCGAGTTCGACTACGTCAAGGGCGCGGAGAAGGCCCTCGACACCGCACGATCGGAAGGCTGGACCGTCATCAGCGTCAAGGACGACTGGGCAAGGGTCTTCGCCGACCACCCCGGGTGACCGGCGAGGCGGTCGCCCGCGCGTCGAGGCATCCACGATGAAGCTGTTCTCGAGCTTCGCCGGCCGGTTCCAGCCGGCGTGGCTGTCGAATGACGCGATCGCCGGCCTGACGGTCTGGGCCGTCCTCGTCCCGGAGGCCCTCGCCTACGCAACGATCGCCGGGGTTTCGCCGGTCGTAGGGCTGTATGCGGCTCCCCCTGCGCTGATCCTGTACGCGGTCTTCGGCAGCTCGCGTCACCTGGTCGTCGGCCCGATGGCGGCAACCGCGGCGCTGTCGGCCGCCGTCGTCGGGGACTTCGCGGCCGGCGGGACCGACGCGTTCACCGCCATGACCGTGGCGCTGGCGCTCGTCGTCGGGATCCTGGTCATCGTTGCCGGTCTGCTCCGGCTCGGGTTCCTGGCGACGTTCATCTCGGAGCCGGTGCTGAAGGGCTTCATCGTGGGCCTGGCCCTGACGATCATCGTCGGCCAGCTCCACAAGCTCACCGGAACCCCGAAGACGGAAGGCAACTTCTTCGAGCAGCTCTGGGCCTGGCTCGGAACGCTCGGCCAGACGAACCTCACGACGCTCGTGATCGGCCTGATCTCGCTCGCGATCGTGGTGATCCTGAAGGAGCGTCTGCCTGTCGTGCCCGGATCGCTGATCGCGGTGTTCTTCGGGATCGGTGCCGTGGCGGTGTTCGGTCTGGATCAGCGCGGTGTCGAGATCGTCGGCCCGATCCAGGCGGGACTGCCCCCGTTCGGCCTCCCGGACGTGCGCGGGATCGACTACCTGACGCTGACCGGTGCCTCGCTCGGGGTGGCCCTCGTCGCCTTCGCCGAAGGGCTGGGCGCGGCGAAGACCTACGCCGCGAAGAACCACTACGACATCGACCCGAACCAGGAGCTGATCGCCCTGGGCGCGTCCAACGTCGGTGCCGGACTGTTCGGCGGGATGGTCGTCAACGGCAGCCTGTCGAAGACCGCGGTGAACGGCGGTGCGGGCGCGAAGAGCCAGGCGTCCGGTCTGATCGTGGCGGTGGCAACCGTCATCACCCTCCTGTTCCTGACGTCGCTGTTCGAGCAGCTGCCCGAGACGACGCTGGCCGCGGTGGTTGTCGCGGCGCTCATCGAGCTCGTCGACTGGCGCTCGCTCCGGAGCTTCTACCGGCTCTGGGACAGCCGGCTCGGCGCGATCTATGGACCGGCCGCCCGGGCCGACTTCCTCGCCGCGATGGCCGCGCTGCTCGGGGTCCTGATCTTCGACACCCTGCCGGGGCTGATCATCGGCATCCTCGTGTCGATCGCCCTCCTCGTCTATCGCGCGTCGCGGCCGCACGTGGCGCTGCTCGGCCACATCCCGGGCTCGGCGGACCAGTACGGGGACATCGAGCGGAATGCCGCGAACGAGCAGATCCCGGGGGTCGTGATCCTGCGACCGGAGAGCGGGCTGTTCTTCGCGAACGCCGACCTGATCCGGGACGCGGTCCGGACCGCCGCCGCGAAGTCCGGCGTTCAGGCCGTCGTCCTTGACCTCGAGACGGTGCCGAGCATCGACCTGACCGCCGCGAAGATGCTCGCGGACCTCGACGGCGAGCTCCGCGACATCGGCCGGACGCTCGTCGTCGCCCACGAGGTGGGCCAGGTCCGGGCGATCCTGCAACTCGAAGGGGCCGAGGGGATCGAGGTCTATCCGACCGTCGACGCCGCGGTCGAGGCGCTGCAGGCGACGAAGCACGCCGATGACGCGACCAGTCCGGCGGGAACGGCGGAGGAACCAGGATGATCGACGGATCGACCGCCCCGGAGACGGACGCGGCCCGCGCCGATCGGGGGCGCTCGCTCCGTCAGGCCGCGCGGCTGACGGCGATCGTCGGCATCACCTTCGCGGTCCTGTACATGATCTCCGCCCTGATCATGTACCAGGTCCCGACGGGCAACGCCACCGACGAGGAGATCCTCGCCTTCTATTCGAGCCCGGCGGCCGGGCTGCCGCTGATCGTCGGTCTCTACATCGCGCCGTTCTCCGGAATCTGCTTCATCTGGTTCATCGTCGCCGTCCGGATGTGGGCCGCCGCGTCCGGCCGCACGCCCGCCATCCTCCAGTCGAACCTCCAGCTGGTCAGCGGCATCGCCTTCGTCATCCTGACGTTCATCGCCGCCGCGGCCTCGACCGTCGTCTCGGCGGTGGCGGAGGTCGACGGTGGGCGGATGGGCGTCGACGCCGCCCGCCAGTTCCCGATCTTCGGTCGGGCCATCACGCTGTTCTTCACGATGAAGATGGCCGCGATGTACGTCTTCACGACGTCGGTCATCGGGCGCGGGCCTGCGACATTCCCGAACTGGTTCGGGAACGCCGGGTTCGTCGTCGGGGCGTTCCTGCTCCTGAGCCCGGTCTTCACGCCGGTCCTCGTCCTCGCCTTCCCGATCTGGGTCATCGTCCTGTGCGCGATCGTGTTCCGCGGCGCGCGGCGTTTCGCGACGGACATCCGGGTCGGCGACGTGATCGCGGTCGGGCGGGCGGGCCGGGAGATCACGGGCGTCGGGCCGCCCACCACGCCGCCCACCACGCCGCCCGAGCCGTAGCCCTCGGGCGGGGCCCGCGCGTCAGCGCCGCGAGCGTGCCGCAGGGGGCGATGGATCCGGGGTCTCGGCCGGAGGCTCCGGCGCAGCCACCGGGAGCCCGTCCTCCGGCAGCGTGTGCCGGATCAGCGCGCTGGCGACGTCGCCGCCCTGGCCGACGGACACCATCGCGCGCGTGTTGCCCGCGAGCGACCTTGCCACCTCGAGCCGCTGGCTCTCGACATCCCAGTGCATCGCGTTCGGGTAGTCGTGGATCCGCCTCTCGAGACGCTCCAGCCGGGCGACCTCGTTCGCGGCCTCCAGCTCGATCGCCTGCCGGCGGGCCTCGATCGTCACCCGGGCCAGCTCTTCGCGGTCCTTCTGGCGGACCAGAGCCAGCGCGTGCTGCTCCTGCTCCTCGGCCCGCTGGAGCGTCGCCAGGCGGCGCGATTCGCGCGAAGCGATGAACTCGAGGGGCGGCAGGACATGGGTCACGACCACACGCACGACGAGGACGCCGTACCGCTCGAGCGCGGATCCGATCTGCGTGCGGAGTCGCTCGGCGTCCGCCTCGCGCAGGTCGAGGATCGCTTCGGACGTCTTGTCGCGGACGAGGAGGCGGACCGCCTCCTGGCAGGTCGCCTGGCAGATCTGGTCGAAGTCGGGGGCGGAGATCGTGAACACGAACTTCTCCGGCGCCTCGATCCGGAACGTCATCAGGATGTCGACGTTCGTCCGGACGTCGTCGCTGGTCGGCGTCTCCATCGCGATGGCGTCGAACGGCGTCTCCCGGCTCGTGACGATGTGGCTGACGATGATCCACGGCACGACGAAGTGGTTGCCGGGTCCGAGGGTCCGGGCGAACCGGCCACCCTTGAGCAGGATCGCGCGTGAGCCTTCCGGGACCGGGACCCGGAAGGATCGGAAGACTCCCAGGACGATGAGAAGACCGCCGGCCGCGAACAGACCCGTCCGGGGACCGAGGTCGAGGTCGAGGACGAGGCCGACTGCGATCGCGATGAGACCGGCGATCACGAACTCGTTCCGGATCCGGAGGGCATGCTCCGGCAGGACGATGATCGGCAGTCGCCCCGCGGAGTCCGGTGTCGATAGCGCCTCGGCCGTGTCCTGGAGCGGAACGCGGACCTGGGTCAGCTGGTTCCCGAGCGGACTCGTCTGAGCGGTCGCATCGGGCGTCCCACTCTCGACGGCGACGTCATCGGCCATGGTTCATCCCCCTCGTGTCATGGCTGCGAGACCGGACTCGCCGGGGCCGCGGCGACGCGGATCGCCCCGGGCGCGGTGGGTCGGCGATAGATGGCCGGCGTGCTCGGAGCCGGTGCGTTCGTCATCAGGAGACCGGCCATCTCGTGGGGCAGGACGCCGGCCGGGCGGGCCGGCTCGGACAGACGGCCGTGGAGATACCGGACGACGTCGACGACGATCGCCACGATCGGGGCCGCGAGCAGCAGCCAGAGGACGCCGAACTGGCCGATCATCACCACGCCCGGGACCATGATCGCGGGGTGGACGCCGAGCCGCCGGCCCATGATCCGGTTGCCGACCAGCGAGGACCCGATGATCCGCGCGCCCACATAGACGGCGAGATAGACGCCCGCCCGGTCGGGTGCGATCGGCAGGAGCAGGGCCGCCGGGATCAGCCCGATGATCGTGCCGACGACCGGGACGACCTGGGCGATGCCGGCGAACACCGCGAGCGCCAGCGGCTCCTGGAATGTCGGGCCGCCGATCTGCGGCGAGAGCTTCAGCCCGAGCCAGGCGATCAGCGCGACGATGCCCGCCGTCACGACGTAGCCGCGGAGATAGGCCCCGGCGGCTCGATCGACGATGGCCACCATCGCCCACGCGTCGCGGCGGAAGGACGGTGCGATCCGGCGGTCGATGGCGCTGCGGGCGCGCTCCTTGTCGCTCATCACGACGAGCATCCAGGTCGGCAGGACGATCAGCCCGAGCAGGGCCCCGATCGTGTTCAACAGTGCGTTCACCGCGGTCCGGACGACGTCATCCAGGTTGCCGGCGGCACCCGACACGACGTCGCGGAACGCGGTCGCGAGGGCCGTGAGCACCGGGACGATCACCGCGGCGGATCCGTCCGGTAGGTTCCCGAGGCGCTGCTGCAGGTTCGCCACGGCCTGGTCCACGTCGGCGGCAGTCGGCAGGTCGACCGCGAACCGGACGAAGACATTAGCGAGGGGCGGCAGGATGAGGAGCAGGATCCCGCCGACGACCGCGACCACGGCGAGGACCGACAAGAGGGACGCGAGGAACCGGGGCATCACGCGATCGAGGGCATCGACGAGCGGCAGGAGCTGATAGGTGATCAGCCCGCCGACGATGAACGGCAGGAGCGCCGGCCACGTCGCCCTCGTGAGCCAGAACCCGCCGGCGAGGGCGGCGACGACGACGACGGCCCGCCCGATCGCCTGGGGCGTGACGGTCCGGAGCCGCCCGCGCAGGTCCGCCCACTCGGCGGCCGCGCGCCGCTGCTGGGTCGTTCGGTCCACCGCGCTCATCGCCGTTCCTCCGGATGTCGTACCGAGATCGTCAGCATCCTATCGGACGTTCTCGCGGAGCGATGGCGCCCACCGGGTGACGCATGGTGTGCCCGCACGCTCCGGCCCGCCGCGGTCCGGTTCACAGGAACCGCGACGAGCGGGCCATCAGCCGCTCCCACGCCCGGCGCGCTCGCCGCTCGGTGGCGGTCGCGGGCGACGACGCCGCGATGAGCTCGTCGAACACCGGCTCCGCGAGGGCGGGGACCGGCGGGCCCTCGAGCAAGAGGTCCAGCTCGTCGTTGCGGTACAGCGACAGGTCGTCGAGGTTGCAGCTGCCGACCAGCAGCCGATCATCGAAGCGATAGATCTTCGCGTGGGCCATGCCCGGGTGCTCGACGACCTGGACGCCGGCCGCGAGGAGCGCGGGCAGCCATGCGCGGAAGGCCGCGATCGCGTAGGGCGGCCGGGGCTCGGCGGGGATGACGATGCGGACCGCCACGCCGCGTTCGGCGGCGACGATCAGCCGCCGGATGACGCCGCCGTTCGCGAGGTAGGGGTTCACGATGTCGATGACATCGTTCGCCGCGACGAGCGACTCGAGGATCGTCTCGCGGATCGGGTGGTGGCCGGTCCCCGGCACGTTCATCAGGAGCGTCACGTCGAGCCCCTCGACGGGCGCGTCCGGGGTTCGGGCCACCTCGTCGAGGAAGATCCCGTCGAGGTCCGGCGGGCGGGGCCCGCCGTCCTTCACCCAGCTCGTGAGGAACGCCAGCTGGACGTGGGACACGATCGGGCCGGTGACCCGGCACATCGCGTCCGCGAACCGGCCGTCGGCGAAGTGGTCCTCGATGCCGGTCCCGCCGACGTAGGCCACCCGCCCGTCGATGACCATCATCTTGCGGTGGTCGAAGTGGAGCGCGTCCTCGGCGTGGAACTCCAGCCGCCGGTCGCCGACCAGCCCGCGCCGGGCAATCAGGATTCCGTCGTTGGAGACGACCTGTGCGCCGGCCGCCCGGAGGCGGTCGTAGAGGCCGCGGCTGTGGCCGTCGATCGCGCTGCCCACGGCATCGACCGCGACCTTGACCTCGAGGCCCGCGGCGGCGCGCTCGGCCAGGGCGTCGACGAACGTGTCCGCGATCGCTCCGGGCCGGAACGCGTAGAACAGCAGGTGGATATGGTCGCTGGCCGAGGCGATGTCCTCGAGGATCCGCGGGAAGTAGCGCCGGCCGTGGAGCAGGATCTCGACGCTCGCGACGGTCGTCGGCGCGAACGTGATCGCCTCGTCGCGACGCCGGATCTCCGGCAGGGCGAGGAGCTCCGCCGCGCGTTCTCGAGCGGTCGCGGGGGTCACTGGCTCCGGGCGAACCGGTGCTCTCCGTGCCGCGCGCATCGAGCGACGACGGCCGACGGCCGCACCGGCCGCGACTGCCGCGGACCCGACGCCCGCAATGACGACGACGGCTCGTCCTGGTCGATCCGGCATCGTCGTCAGAACGGCCAGAACACGGGGACGAGAAAGACGCTCACGAGGAAGAACATCAGCATGAACACGAGACCGAGCTTCCAGTAGTCGCCGAAGCGATAACCGCCAGGGCCCATGACCATCATGTTGACAGGGGTCGCGACCGGGGTCAGGAAGGACGCCGCAGCCGCCACGGTCACGCTCATCAGCACCGGCTGGACGGACACGCCGAGGTCCAGGGCCGCGGCCGCCGCGATCGGGATCACGATGAGGGCGGTCGCCATGTTGCTGATCAGCTGGCCGAGGATCGCCGTGATCAGGAACAGCCCGATCAGGAGCGCGTACGGGCCGAGGTTGCCGATGGCGCTCACGAGATTGTCCGCGATCAGGTCGGCCGCGCCGGTCTTCGTCATCGCGGTCGACAACGGGATCATCCCCGCGATCAGGACGATGGTCGTCCAGGAGATCGAGCGGTAGGCGCCCTCCGGGGTGACGACCCGGAGCAGGACCATGGCGCTGGCGGCGACCAGGCCGGCGATCGCCGACGGGACGACGCCGGTGATCAGCGCGATCACCATCGCGACCAGGACGATGACGGCTTCGGCGGCCTTGAGGCCGAGGGGGACGGCCCGTTTCACGAGGTCCGGGGCGTCGACGACGAGGACATCGGGGTCGTCGAGGTTCTCGTCGAGCGCGGTCCACGTCCCCTGGAGGAGCAGGACGTCGCCGACGGCGAGCGTGGTCTCCCCCGGTCCCTTGTCCTCGCCCTTGCGCTGGACGGCGAGCACCGTCAGGTCGCCGCTCTCCGTCGTCATCCCCGGGAACGCGACCTGTCCGACGAGCCCGGAGCGCGGCCTGATCACGACCTCGGCCAGGCCAACGGTCTGGTCGATGACGGCTCCCTGGCCCTCCCCGACGCCGTACTGCTCGACGAGCGTCCGGGCGTGGCGGCTGAGGTCGGGCAGGATCGCCTTCGGCTGACGCGTCGGCAGCAGTCGCTGGCCGAGGACGACGGAGATGAGGATCGCGCCGATGACGAGCGGGATGCCGACGAGCGCGAACTCGAAGTAGCCGAACGGACGGCCGCCGTAGTCGGTGGCGGCCTGGTTGATGATCACGTTCACGGGCGTCCCGGTGAGCGCCAGCATCGATCCCGCGTGGGCGCCGAAGACGAGCGGGATGAGCAGCTGGGACGGCGACCGGCCGAGACGGATGGCCAGCACGACGATGACCGGCAGGAGCGCGGCGACGGCCCCGTTGACGCTGATCAGGGCGGTCAACCCCGCGACGAGCAGCGTCATCATCACGATCAGGCGGGTCCGGCTCTCGCCAATCCGGGCGATCAGCTCCTGGCCGGCCCACGCGGTGATCCCGCTCGCGTCGAGGCCCTCGCTGACGACGAACAGCGTCGCGATGAAGATCACGGTCGGGTCGCCGAAGCCCGCGAGCGCCTCGGTGACGTTCAGGATCCCGGTGAAGTACAGGCTCAGCGCCGCGCCGATCGCCACGATCCCGACCGGGATCCGGCCGGAGACGAACGCCACGACGACGAGGAGCAGGATCGCGAAGCTGATCGCGATGTCGGTGGTCATCAGCGTGGCCCGCGAAGCGGGTTGCGGTAGGCGCTCAGAGCTTGACCGGGTAACCGGGTCCCAGGGGGATGCCGAGGACGAACCACAGGACGAACAGGAGGGTCCAGGAGACCGCGATGATCACGACGTACGGGAGCATCAACGCGATGATCGTCCCGATCCCGGCGTCCTTCTGGTAGCGCTGCGCGATCGTGACCATGAACGGCAGGTAGACCATCAACGGGGTCACGACGTTGATCGGCGAGTCGCCGACGCGATACGCCGCGAGGCCGGTCTGCGGCGGCACGCCCAGCTGGATGAAGAGCGGGACGAAGATCGGGGCGAAGATCGCCCACTTCGGGATGAGCCCCGGCATGATCACGTCCAGGAGCAGGATGATCACGATCATGCCGATCAGGAGCGGCAGCGCCCCGATGCCCGCCGCGGTCAGGACCTCCGCGAGGGCGACGGCGAGGACGCTCGGGATGTTGCTGTAATTGAAGTAGGCGATGAACTGGCTGATCATCAGGAGCATGAAGACGAGCCCGGCCAGACCGGCGAACGTCTTCACGACGGCGTTGATCACGTCAGTGCTGGACTTGAACGTGCCGGCGCCGATCCCGAACCCGACCCCCGAGATCAGGAACGTCATCGCGATGATGAACAGCAGGCTGTCCATGAACGGGGTCGTGCCGATGATGTCGCCGCTCACGGGATCGCGGAGCGGGGCGCCGGGCGGCAGCGTGATCAGCAGCACGAACCCGAGGAAGACGAGGAAGCCGATCAACGCGCCGCGCAGGCCCCGCTTCTCGGCGGCCCGGTCATTGACGGCGTCCGCGTCGGTCTCGATCGCGATCCCGTCCGGGCCGCTGTCGGCCGCCGGCTGCCAAGCTCCGAGACGTGGCTCGACGATGCGCTCGGTGACGAAGTAGGCGACGAGCGCGATCACGATCGACGAGACGATGCTGAACCAGTAGTTGGCGAGAATCGTCAGGGGTGTCTGCCCGCCCACGGCCGCCAGGGCCTCGTTCGTGATCGCCGTGATCTGGGCGTCGATCGGGCCGGGGATCGGGTTGACCCCGAAGATGGCCCCGACGCCCGCGAAGCACGCGGCCATGCCGGCGAGCGGGTGACGGCCGACGCTCGCGAAGGCGGCGGCGCCGAGGGGCACAAGGATCAGGTAGCCGGCGTCGGTCGCGATGCTCGAGAGGACGCCGACGAGGATCAGGGCGAAGGCCAGGATCCGCCGCGGTGACGCCGCGACGAGGAGTCGGATCAGGGCGGCCATCAGGCCGCTCGCCTCGGCGACGCCAGCCCCCATCAGGGCGACGAACGTCACCGCGATCACGCCGAAGCCGGCGAAGTTCGGGACGAACGACACGAAGATGAACCGAATCCCCTCGATCGAGAGCAGGCTCTTGATCGGGATCGTCACCTCTTGCGTGTGGAAGCCGCCCCGGTAGTCCGGCGTGAGCTGGTCCGGCTCGAGGATCGGCTGGGTCGTGTCCTCGTAGTAACCAGGGGTCGTCGGCACGTTGTCGGGGACGACAACCGTGTCCGTGACGCTGACGCCCGCGAACCCGAGCACGGCGGAGATGACGATCACCCCGATGATGAGGTACAGGAACATCATCACCGGGTGGGGGACCTTGTTCCCGGCACGTTCGACGAAATCGAGCAGCTTTGCCATGCCGCCGTGCTGGGGTGCTGCGGCCGTTGCCTCGGTCACGGTACGGTGCCTCCCGCTAAGAGAACAGGGGCGTCAGTGGCGCGTCGGCCGGAAGTTGGTCGCGAAGGTTGCCAGCAGCCGCGTCCCGAACGCGGTGGCGCCGGTCGGCCGCCAGCCGTCGTCACGGTCGACGACCATCGGACCGCAGATGTCGAGATGACCGAAGGGGGTCCCGTCGACGAAGTCCTCGAGGAACAGCCCCGCGGTGATCGTCCCGGCGTCGATCCCACCCATGTTCTTGATGTTCGCGATCTTCGAATCGAGCTGCGGCCGGTAGCGCCGGACGAGCGGCAGCTCCCAGAGCGGCTCGTCCGTCGCCGCCCCCGCGGTCCGGAGCTGGGTGACGAGCTCCGGGTCGTTGCCGAGCACGGGCGCGAGCGCCGACCCGAACGTCCGCATCGCGGCGCCGGTCAACGTGGCAATCGTGACGATGGCGTCCGCCCCGTCCTCCACGGCGAGCGCCAGGCCGTCGGCCATCACGAGGCGGCCTTCGGCATCGGCGTTCACGACCTCGACCGTCTTGCCGCCGCGGATCGTCAGCACGTCGCCGAGCCGGGTCGCGGTGCCGGACGGCATGTTGTCCGTGCACATCAGGAACCCCTCGACGGTTGCCTTGCAGCCGAGGTCGCGCAGGGTGAGCATCGCGCCGAAGATCGCGGCGGCGCCGGACATGTCCAGCTTCATCAGCGCGTGCATCGCGTCCGACGGCTTGAGGCTGATCCCGCCCGAGTCGTACATGATCCCCTTGCCGACGAGGGCGAGGAGCCCGGTGGACTTGCCGGACGGCCGCCATGTCAGCTTGATCAGGCGCGCCTCCTCGCCACTGCCGGAGTTGACGCCGAGCAGCCCGCCACAGCCCATCTCGACGAGCTGAGCCTGATCGAACACCTCGACCGCGAGACCGGCGGATGGCCCGATCTCCTCCGCGACATCGGCGAACCTCGTCGCCGTCAGGTGGGTCGCTGGTGCGTTGCACAGGTCGCGGGCGGCGTTCGTCGCGCGGGCCAGCACGAGGCCCCTTGCTGCCCCGCCGCGGACGGCCCTGGCCGCCGCGGCATCGACCACCAGCGTCACGCTCGCGAGCGGGATGTCGGCCGCGCGGTCCTGGAACTCGCGATAGCGGTAGCGCGCCAGGACCATGCCCTCGACGGCCGCCTGCCCGAGCTCGGCGGCATCGACGCCCTTGATCGAGCGGAGGTCCAGGACGGGGTCCGCGTGGCGATGGCCGCGCAGGGCGAACCACGCGGCTGCGTCGCGGACCGACGCCGGGCCGATGCCCGCGGTTGGACCCAGACCCGTCTCGATGACGAGCGGCCCCGTGACCTGCGGCAGGACCAGGGTCTCGCCGACCCCGGCGGCGAAGTCGGACGCCTCGAGCGTGGCCCGGTCGAACCCGACCCGCTCGGGAACCGCGCCGTCAGCAGGGACGGGGATGCCGATGACGGTCGCGCCGTCCGGGAGGTCGGAGACGACGCGCACGTCGATCGGGTCTGCGCGCCACGATGGGATCGGTTCGAACACCGCCGCCGCCTCCGTCCTCGTGACTCCCCAACGGCCGAGACCGGGACAGACCTCGGGGCCGCCACGATACGTTCTCAGCGCAGGCGTTTCACAGGGCGCCGACACTCCGAGCCGGGCGCGCGGACACGCCAGCGAGGCTCGACCGATCCGGTGCCGACCCGGACACGAAGAGGGCGGGTCCCGCGATCGCGCGGGACCCGCCCGGTCTCTGATGACGCGATGGCGTCAGGCCGTGGCTGCGGTGCCCTCGTCGAAGGCCGCCTTGACCTCCGGCGTGCTCAGGTACCAGAGGATCAGCACCGGCATGATCGCCATGCCGAAGCCGACACCGGAGCCCGGGCCGCTGAAGAAGGCGAGGACCGCCTCGAACAGGCTGAAGCCGGCGACGATCAGCGCGAACGTCCGGGCCCACGCCTGGAGCGCCCAGAGGCCGAACGCGACGAGGATCCAGATGATCCCGGCGCCGATCGCGAGCCAGCCCCACAGGCCGACATGCTCGTACTGCGGCAGGTCACCGAGCAGACCGAACCAGTCGAAGCCGAGGACCCGGAAGCCGAAGAACAGGTACGTGAACCCCGCGAGTGCGGAGAAGAATCCGATGACCGAGATGAGGATGGGTGGGTTCTTCATGGGGGCAGGTCTCCATTGGGCAGGGAGATTGGTGGTCGGGGAGGCGATCGCTTCGGCTCAGACGATGCAGACACCCACGCTGGTTGGCCATGATGAGTTCGACACGGGTGAGTCTGCACGACCTCGTCAAGAGCGCGATGGTCGAACCCGTCTCCTCGCGCCGTGACGCTGCCCCGTCAGGCGATGGTCGGCTCGAGCGCGAGGGTCGGCACGTCGACGATGCGGGTCCGCGTGTGCGTCGGCGCGGCCAGGGCCGCGATCAGGCGCCGGACGCGACCCTCCGGTCGATCGCCGAGCGAGGAGCATTCGAGCCAGATTGCGCCGTCATGAGCAACGGGCGTGGTGTGGCGGCCGCACGAGCAGAACGGCTCGGCGTCATTCGCCCGCTCGATCAGATCGACGATCTGTGTGTTGGTGGTCATCGGGGACTCCCCAGAACGAGATACGGTACGTTCCGTATCCTACGTGCTGAGACGGGGTCAATGCAAGACGCTCCGTATCGTTATGATCGTGTGATGACCGAGACCATCGCCCGCCGGGGCCGCCCGCGCAGCGACGAGGTCCATCGACGCATCCTCGACGCCGCCCGCGAGCTCCTGATCGAGGACGGCTTCGCCGACCTCCGCCTGGAGCATGTCGCGACGCGCGCCGGCGTCGGCAAGGCCACGATCTATCGGCGGTGGGACTCGAAGGAGGCGCTCGCCGGAGAGCTGCTGTCCGAGCTCGCCGGGCCGCACATCGCGATCCCCGACCGCGGCGACACGCGAGCCGAGCTCCTGGCGGCCGTCGCCAACCCGATGTACGCGGTGACCGAGACCCCGTTCGGGCCCGTGATCCGGGCCCTGCTGTCGCAGATCGCCGTCAACCCGCGGCTGGGCGATCCATTCCGGGCGTCCGTGGTGCAGGCCCGGCGCGACGAGATCGCGCGCGTCATCCGACGCGGCATCGCGCGGGGTGACCTGCGACCCGACGCCGACATCGACCTGGCGACCGAGCTCCTCGCGGGCCCCGTCTACTTCCGGCTGATGTTCGGCGGCACGCTCAACGACGACTTCGCGAAGCGGCTCATCGACACGGTGCTGCGTGGGTTCCGTCAGGTGCCGGCGGCGAATGACGCCAGCCGATCGGCGGACGGGATCACGTAGTAGGCGCCGGTCAGGGCGTGGGTCACCGTCGTCAGCCGATCGGCCGGCCCGTCCCCGGCCCCGATCATGCTTTCGAGCATGGCCCGCAGGATCCGCTGGTCGCCGCAGAAGCCGACGAAGATCGTCCCGTGGCTGGACAGCGTGCCGTACGCGATGTTCCGCCGGAAGATCCTGCCGAACGCATCCTGGTCGGTCCGGGCGACATGCGAGGTCGGCGGCCGCGGGTCCAGCTCGACGCTGTCGGGCTTGCTCCGGCCGATGATCTCCTCCTGTGCCGTGACCGGCAGGCCCTCCCACGCCGCCGCGTCGTGCTCCCATTGCTGGAGCAGGAGGATCGAGCCGCCTTCCCCGGACTGGCGGGGCGGGATCAGCGCCACGCTCGTCGCCTCGATCAGCGTCGGGTTCTCCGTGCCGTCGATGAACCCCGTCAGGTCGAGGTCGTGGTGGTACGGCCAGCCGACCATCTCGTGCGCAAGCTCGGCCGCCCCGGCCAGTGCCGTCACGACCGCCCGCGACAGGTCGAACACGACGTCGTAGCCCGAGCCCGTGAGCCAGATCACGACGTCGTGCTGGGTCGCCGGCAGGACCGATCCGGCGGGCCCGACGAGCGGCTCGTTGAACCCCGTGGCCCCGGCCGGCGCGGCATCCGGGGCAACCGCCGCCCACAGCTCCGGGCGGAACCCGGCGACGAGGTTCACGCCGCCGATCGTCGTCCGCGGCTCGCGCAGCGACGCCACGCGGGCGGCCGCGATCGCGGGATCGGTGCCGGCCACCAGGTCGAGCTCCAGGTAGGCATGAGACGCCGTGCCGAGCGCGAAGATGCCGGTCTGCGGTGACGCCATCGGTGTGCTGCCTCCCCCGAGTGGTGCTCGGACGGCCGTCGCCGGCACGCTCGAGACGAGTGTAGGCCGGGCCCGCGGGCGCGATAATCTCGTGATCGTGAACCAGGCCCGACCCGACGACCCACCCTCCAGCGAGCCGCCCGCGCCGCCCGCCGGGCACCCGTACGCCGCCGAGATCGAGGCCGAGCGACGCGGCTGGTACGAGATGGTCGAGAGCGTCCGCGCCCTCACGCCCCAGGAGTGCCTCGTCCCCGGCTACTACCGCGATCCGGACTGGACCGTGCGCGACGTCGTCGCCCACCTCGGCACGTGGCTGGCCGAGGCCGCGCTCCAGCTCCAGCGAATGAGCGCGGGGACGTATACCGGGCACGACGTGGACGTCGATGCGCTCAACGCCGCGTTCCTCAAGGCGATGGCCGGCCAGCCGTGGGACGTGGCCTGGGTCCTCGCGAACTCCGGTCGCAGCCGGATGATGGACGAGTGGTATCGGCTAGAGGCGCCGAACGACGAGGCGGCGTGGTGGATCCGGAAGGCGGGCCCCGACCATTACGCGCAGCACGTGCCGCGACTCGGCGAGTGGGCCGCGGAGCTGATCGCCCGGCGATAGACCGGCGGCCCCTCGAGCAGCTCGCGGAGGTGGCCCAGCGCCCGCCTCGTTCGGGTCTTGACGGTGCCGATCGGCCAGCCCAGCCGGGCCGCGATCTCGGACTGGGACAACCCGCCCGCGTAGGCGAGCTCGATCACTGATCGCTCGACCGGGGCCAGCGCGGCCAGCGCGTCCTGGATCGATGCCCGGATCTCCATGCCGGACACCACCTCCTCCGGGCTCGGCTCCGGGCCGCCCGCAGCGATCAGGTCGCCGGCCGTCGTGAGCCATTCGGCGGTCGAGCTGTCATCGGTCTCGACCTGCGCGAACGAGGAGAACGTGATCGCGCGGTCGTGGCGGGCCGCGGACCGGAGGCGATCGATCGCGCGGTTCCGGGCGATCGTGATCAGCCAGGTTGCCAGCGCACCGCGGGACGGGTCGAACAGCTCCGCCCGGTTCCACAGGGCGAGGAACGTCTCCTGGACGACCTCCGCGGCGACGCCATGGTCGCCGGCCGTGCGCATCGCCGCGGCGAAGACCGCCCGGTTGTGCCGGTCGTACAGGGCGGCGAGCGCCGCCTCGGACCCGCCGATCATCCGGCGCAGGAGCTCGGCGTCCGACGTCGGCTCGTCGGTCGGTTCTGGTGTCGCCTGGAGCGAGGCGATCTGAAGGGCCATGGCGTCCCCCTGGACTAGTCTGTAAACTGTCGCGTAAGTCTCTCGCGAGAGAGATACTAATGTCAAGAACAATCTTGCGCTAGCATGTGGACATGGCTGCTGATGACACGACCGATCGGATGCTCACGGGCTGGGACCGGGCCCGACCGGACCTCGAGGTCGGGGCCCTCCAGGTGACGGCCCGCCTCAGCCGGATCGGCCCGCATCTCGCGAGGCGACAGGAAGCGGTCTTCGGCCGGTTCGGCCTGAACCGCGGCGAGGTTGGCCTGCTCAGTGCGCTCCGCATTGCCGGCCCGACCCATCAGCTGTCGCCGACCCGCCTCGCCCGCGGGTTGATGCTGTCGTCGGCGGGCGTCACGAGCCGGATCGATCGCCTGGAGCGGCGCGGGTTCGTTCGGCGTCTGGACGATCCGAACGATCGGCGTGGCGTGATCATCGAGCTGACGGACGACGGGCTGGCGGCCGTTGATGCCGCGGTCGCGGCCAACTCGGAGAGCGACCGCCAGCTGATGGAGCGGCTCGAGCCCGGGGAGATCGCCCAGCTCGAGAGCCTGCTGCGGAAGCTGATGACCGGCCTCGAGCTCCCCGAATAGCCTCGCCGGGAGCGACCGGCCCGGATTCGATCTCGGCCGCGACGCTGACGACCTGCGGCCGTTCGATCTGAAGGTTCCGGCCCTCTGGCGTGTCATGTCATCGTGAGGCACACGTCAGAGGTCATCGACTTGGCAGATCGCCCGTCCGTGCTGACCGGCGAGGCCACCCCGCGGGCGGCCGCGTTCGTCCGCCTCGCGGACGATCACCTTGACGCCGCCTACCGCCTGGCCCGGGCGATCCTGCGCGACCCGGACGAGGCGCAGGATGCGACCCACGACGCGTTCGTCCAGGCATGGCAGAAGTGGGCGACCCTGCGCGATCCCTCCCGCTTCGAGCCCTGGTTCGATCGCATCCTCGTCAACACCTGCCGGAATCGCCTGCGGGCGTCGCGCCGGCTCACGACGGACATCTCGGCCGAGGTCGCCCTCGCCTCGGGCGATGCGATCGGTCCCGCCGACGACCGGGACCTGCTCGGCCACGCGATCGCGGAGCTCTCGCCGGACCAGCAGATCGTCGTGGCCCTGCGCTACTTCGGGGACCTCACGGTCGACACCATCGCGGATCGCCTGGGCATCCCGCCGGGCACGGTCCATTCCCGTCTGCACTACGCGCTCAAGCGGCTGCACGACGCCATCGACGACCCCGAGACGAAGGGAACGATCCGATGACCGACCAGGAGCTCGAGGGCCGCCTGCGGGCCTGGTACGGCGACGAGGTCGGTGTCGCGACGAAGGCCCCGGTCGAACTGCGGAACCGTCTGGCGGCGATCCCCACGACCCGGTCGGTCCGGGTGCGGCGCCCGGCCGGCCCACGCGGCATGGTGCTGCTGGCGGCCGCGCTGTTGCTGGGCGTCGGAGGCGCGATCGCGGTCGGCTCGGCCCTCGTCCGGCCGTCGGCTCCGCTGCCCTCGCCGTTGCCACTGGTCGCGCCGCCTCTGGTGACGGCGACGCCACCGCCCGAGGAGCCGTCCCCCTCGTCGACCCCCGCCCCGACCCCGACGTCGACGCCGGTCGCGCAAGGTCGGTGGTCGTTCGGAAGCGACATGCAGGACGGGCGATCGGGTGCGACGGCCACGCTTCTCCGGGACGGCAGGGTACTGGTGGCCGGGGGCCAGACCGACGTCGTGTATTCGAAGACGGCGGAGCTGTACGACCCGGCCACCGATCGGTGGACCCAGACGGGCCCGATGCACGATGGACGCCGAGGGCACCTCGCCGTGCTCCTGTCGGACGGGCGCGTCCTCGTTGCCGGAGGCTGGAACCTCGGGACGGGACAGGCGTTCGCCTCGGCAGAGCTGTACGACCCGGCCAGCGGCACCTGGACCAAGACCGGCAGCATGACCCGCTGGCGGTATGGAGCGAAGGCCACCCTCCTGACCGACGGTCGGGTGCTCGTGGTCGGCGGCTTGATCAGCGGCGGCGGCGTGACGAAGGGCGCGGAGGTCTACGACCCGAGCACCGGGACGTGGAGCTACACCGCCAACATGCGGTCCGCGCCCCTCACCGCGACCCTTCTGCCCGACGGCATGGTGCTGGTCAACCATGCCGGGCAGGTGCCTCCCGAGCTGTATGACCCCGTGAGCGGGAGCTGGACGGACGCGGCACTGCCTGACCACGCCACCGCGCCCGCGGACGGCCGGGTGCTTGTCCTGAGCGAGGCGACGCTGCTCGCGGACGGCCGGGTGCTGCTGTTGAGCGTCACCGGAGACGCGTTCTACGCGGCCGAGCTGTACGACCCCGGCAGCGACACGTGGGCTTCGACCGCTCTTCCCCCGGTGGGCCGCGGCCCGGCGACGCTCCTGGCCGACGGCTCGGTCCTGGTCGTCGGCCGCGACGGGTCAGCCAGGTATGACCCCGGAACTGGAACCTGGACCGCCGTAGCGGCGCCTCCTCAGCCGAGCTACTTCCAGGACGGCCTCGTCGTTCGGCTGCTGGACGGGAGGGTCCTCGCGGTTGAAAGCGGCATGACAGGGTTGTTTGACCCGACGGGCACCTGATGAGCGTCGTCCGGGCGGCCATTCCCACGATCATTGTCCTGGTTGTCGCCGTGTGGGGCTGCGGGGGCAACATCCCGGTGGCGTCGAGCCCCGCGTCCGAGATCCCCAAGCAGACGAACGCGCCTGTCGTGTCGCCAACGACATCGATTCATCCAACTGTCGTGCCGTCACCCAGCGGCGTCGCCGTGCTCGGTGTCAGTGGCAGCGGAACCTTCGGTCCGGGAACCTACGCGACGGCGTTCCAGCCGCCGCTGACCATCACGCTCGCCGACCGCACGGTCGCCGGGGCCAACGGGACGATCGCGTACGAGAGCATCGGCGAAGTCGATGTCAACGAGCCTGCCTGGGTGGATATCACCTTCGGCTTCGACAAGCCACGCCCGCACGGGCATGGGACGTGGTCGGCGGACTTCTTCATCACTCGGATCGACAAGGTCCTCGACCCGAAGCGCTCGGCCACCCTGATCGACCCACCGAAGGATCTCGCGACCTGGATCTCGAAGCTCCCCGGCCTGAGGCTCACGGCTCCGGCCGCCGCCGTCGAGATCGGAGGCATCCGCGCGACGCAGCTCGACGTCGTCAGCGGTGCCGAGGAGGTCGCGATCGGACCGATCCCCGGCATCACCGACCCGCCGGCGTTCGGGTTCGGCCCGCACCATCCAGCCCGGTTCGTCGTCGTCGATGTCGGCGGCCACGATGTGCTGATCCAGATCGGCGCGGATGACGATGCCGCCCACTTCGAGCGGGCCGTGGAGGCGCTCCAGCCACTCGTGGACTCGATCGCCTGGCAGTGACCCTTGAACGTCAGCCGATCGGATGGTTGGCCACGAACAGGCCGGTCGGGTCGTAACGGGCCCTGACCTGCCTGAGCCGGTCGTAGCTCTCCGGGGGGAAGATCGAGCGCGGGTCCGTCCGGGACTCGGCGAAGTTCAGGTACCGCCGTCCGCTGTCCCACGGCGCGAGCGCTCCGAGGAGGACGTGTTGACCTGACGTTCGACCGCGGCCAACGCCGCCGCGTCCGGCGTGAGCCCGAACGTGAAGCACACGAACGGCTGGTCGATCGCGTCGAGCGCCCCGTGGTCGGGCGATCGACGGGCGGCGGCCCCGCCCAGGTGCCGAACCTCGACATGCAGGAGCGGTGACCCGACGAACGCCTCGACGATCCCGTCGATCGCCGCGGGCGGCAGGTCCGTGATCAGGATTCCCTCGCCCGAATACGGCAGCGGATCCTCGGGATCCATGTTGACCACGCTCAGCTCGCTGGCCGGCATCGTCGTGACGGTGTCGAACTCCGGGCGGAGGTCGCGGAGTGGCTGGAGGAGGGCCTCCGCGTCGCTCGCCGAGCCGAGGATCGCGGCCTCGACCAGCACGAACGACCGGCTCCGCAGATGCTCGGGCAGGAACGGGACGTCCGGCAGCTGGAGCATCCGGCCGAGCGACTCGCAGGCCTCCGGCTCCGTCTCGATCCACGAACGCCAGGCGTTCAGGATCTCGGTCGCCCGCTCGATCGGCCAGAACAGAGCCCCGGCATAGATCTCGGCGATCGGGAACAGCTCGAGCTCGATCGCGGTCACGGCGGCCACGTTGCCGCCGCCACCGCGGATCGCCCAGAACAGCTCGGGCTCGGTATCGCGGTCGGCCCGCATCCTGCGACCGTCGGCGGTGACGACCTCGGCCGCGACGATGCTGTTGCAGGCGAGCCCGTGCTCCCGAATCATCCAGCTGAGACCACCCCCGAGCGCGTACCCGAGCACGCCGACGTTCGGCGACGTGCCGGCGAGGTACGCCAGGCCGTGCTCCCCGGCGGCGACGGCGAGCGGTCGCGACAGCGCGCCCGCCTCGACCCGCGCGCGCCTCGCCATCGGGTCGATGGTGATCCCCGCCATCCGCTCCGTCTTCAGGAGCAGCGTGTCCCGGCTCCAGTCGATGGGCCCGGCGTTGTGGCCGCCGGCGTTGAACGCGATGCGAAGCCCGCGCTCGGCGGCGACGAGGACGGCCGCCGCGACGTCATCCGCGGACTCCGGGTAGACGACCGCGACCGGTCGCTGGTCGACCGCCAGGTTCCACGCCTGCCGCGCCGTGTCCCACGTCTCGTCGCCCGGCAGGACGAGGTCGCCGGCGATGCGGTCGCGCAGATCGGAAAGGGGCATCGGGGCCTCGGCCAGAGCACGCGGGCGAGGCCGCGAGCCGCCCGCGGCCTCGGATGATACGAGACGACGGACCAGTCACCGGAACCCGTTACAACCAGTCGATCGACTGACGACGCGATTCGGCTGTCCGGGGCACGATAGCCACCGGCCGCTGCCCCGGCCGGGAAGCCACAGGAGTCAGGACATGTCTCACGTCGCAACCGCCCCGGATCCGACCTCCGCCGACTCGGAGACCATCCGCCCGTTCCACGTCGAGGTTCCCCAGGCGGAGATCGACGAGCTCCGTCGACGGCTCCAGGCGACGCGCTGGCCCGAGAAGGAGACCGTCGCGGACCTGTCACAGGGCGTGCCGCTGGCGACGATGCAGGAGCTGGTCCGGTACTGGGTCGACGACTACGACTTCGGCCGGGTCGAGGCGAGGCTGAACGCGTTCCCGCAGTTCCTGACCGAGATCGACGGTCTCGACATCCACTTCATCCATGCCAAATCGACGCACGCGAACGCCCTGCCGCTGATCATCACGCACGGCTGGCCGGGCTCGATCATCGAGATGCTGAACGTGATCGGCCCGCTCACCGACCCGATCGCCTACGGCGGCGACGCGGCGGACGCGTTCGACGTGGTCATCCCGTCGATGCCCGGCTACGGATACTCGGCGAAGCCGACCACGACCGGTTGGGGCCCGGTCCACATCGCGGACGCGTGGATCCGGCTCATGCGGCGCCTCGGTTACACGCGCTACGTCGCGCAGGGCGGCGACTGGGGTGCCCAGATCACCGACGTCATCGGGGCTACCGCACCGCCGGAGCTGCTGGGCATCCACACCAACATGCCCGGCACCGTCTTCCCCGACGTGTCCAGGGCCCTGACGTCCAACGTGTTCGGGACCGGTCATGCGGCGCCGACCGGGCTGTCACCCGACGAGCAACGGGCCTACGACCGGCTGGCCTTCCTCTTCACCAAGGGCGTCGGCTACGCCCTCGAGATGGGGAATCGCCCGCAGACGTTGTACGGGCTGTCCGACTCGCCGGCGGCCCTCGCGGCCTGGATGCTGGACCACGACGCGTACAGCCTCGAGGACATCGCCCGGGCCTTCGCCGGCCACGCCGGTCGACAACCTCACCCGGGACGAGGTCCTCGACAACATCACGATGACCTGGGTCACGAACACGGGCATGTCCTCCGGACGGCTGTACTGGGAGAACACCCTCGGCTTCTTCGATGTCAAGGACGTCAAGGTGCCGGCGGCCGTGAGCGTCTTCCCGCGCGAGCTCTACCAGGCGCCGCGGAGCTGGACCGAGCAGGCCTACCCCAACCTCATCTACTTCAACGAGCTCGACCGCGGCAATCACTTCGCGGCCTGGCAGGAGCCGGAACTCTTCAGCGAAGAGCTCCGAAAGGCATTCCGATCGCTTCGCTCCCGACACTGACCGGATCGTCGACGCGACGAGACCAGGCAAGGAGGGCAGGTCCATGTCCGATGACACCCGCAGTCCCGACGCAGCCTCGGGCACGGCCACGCTGTCCGCGCCGGCGAGCCGGCCCGGCCTGCTCCGGTCCATCGCCCACCGGCTCTCGGGCGAGGATGCAACACTGCCCGTTGAGGGCCGCCTTGCCTCATTCGACGGCGCCACCGGCTGGCTCAACTCGGAGCCGCTCACGCCCGAGGGTCTCCGCGGACGGGTCGTCCTCGTCAATTTCCTGACGTACACGTGCGTCAACTGGCTCCGGACGTTGCCGTATGTCCGGGCCTGGGCCGCGAAGTACGCCGACGCCGGACTGACGGTCGTCGGGGTCCATACGCCGGAGTTCGGCTTCGAGGCGACCGTCGACAATGTCGTCGCGCAGCTGCGCGCGCTCGACGTCGAGTTTCCGATCGCGATCGACAGCAAGTACGGCGTCTGGCAGGCCTTCGCGAATCACTTCTGGCCGGCGGTCTACATCGCGGACGCGGAAGGCCGGATTCGGTTCCACCATTTCGGCGAGGGCGAGTACGCGATGACCGAGATGGTGATCCAGCAGCTCCTCCTCGACGCCGGCGCGCAAGCCATCGATCAGAGCCTGGTGGAGGTCGAGCCGCGCGGGCTCGAGGTGGCCGCCGACTGGCGGACGCTCCGATCGCCCGAGACCTACACCGGCTATGGCCAGGCCACGGGCTTCGCGTCCGAAGGGGCGGCGTCCTTCGACCGGCCGCGTGTCTACACGGCGGCGGCGCGGCTCCCGCTCAACCATTGGGACCTGTCCGGAACCTGGACGGTCGCCCGGCACGCGGCGATCGCGAACGAGCCGGGCGGGCGGATCGCGTTCCAGTTCCAGGCTCGCGACGTCAACCTCGTGATGGGCCCGGCGACCCCGGGCGCCACCGTGCCGTTCCGCGTCTATCTCGACGGCCAGCCAGCAGCTGACGCTCACGGGACCGACGTGGACGCGAACGGTGCCGGCGTCGTCGACGATCAGACCACCTACCAGCTGATCCGCCAGACCGGAGAGATCTCCGAGCACCGGTTCGAGATCGAGTTCCTCGAGGCGGGCGTCGAGGCCTACTGCTTCACGTTCGGCTGAGCCGCGTCCGTCTCCCGGCTCAGGTCCGGCCGGGGACGAGCAGCCCGCGCTCGTAGGCTGCGGCGACCGCCGCCGCGCGGTCGTTCACGTCGAGCTTGGCGTAGATGTGCAGGAGGTGCGTCTTGACCGTCGCCTCCGAGATGAACAGGCGGGCCGCCGCGCCGCGGTTCGTCTCCCCCTGGGCGATCAGCGTCAGGACCTCCAGCTCGCGGTCGCTCAGCGCGTCCTGCGCGGGCGCGCGCAGCTGGCTGACGAGCCGCGTCGCGACCGACGGCGCGAGGACCGCCTCGTCGCGGGCCGCGGCCCGGATCGCGCGGACGAGCTGTTCGCGCGGGGCGTCCTTCAGGAGGTAGCCGGTGGCACCGGCCTCGAGCGCGGGCACCACGTCGCTGTCGGAGTCGTACGTCGTGAGCACGAGGACGCGGGCCTCGGACCCCTGTTCGGCCAGCTGCCGGATCGCCGCCGCGCCGCCCAGACCCGGCATCCGCAGGTCCATCAGGACGACGTCCGGCCGGAGCGACCCGACGAGGGCCAGCGCCTCGGCCCCGTCTGCCGCCTCGCCCACGACCTCGAGGTCCGGGTCTCCGGACAGCATCCCGCGCAGTCCGTCACGCACGACCGGATGGTCGTCGACGATCAGCAGCCGGATGGGGCTCACGGCGTAGTGGCCGGCGACCCGGCGTCGATCGCCGGGACGCGGGCCGAGACGGCCGTCCCGCCGCCCGGCTCCGATTCGATCGCGAGCGAGCCGGCGACGCGGGCCACCCGCTGGCGCATCCCCGTCATCCCGAACCCCGACCCATCGTCGGACCCGGGTTCGGCGACCTGGAAGCCCACGCCGTCGTCGCGGACGTCGAGCGTCACGACGTCGCCCATGTAGGACAGCGTCAACCACGCGTGCGAGGCGCCGGCATGGCGGGCGACGTTCGCCAGCGCCTCCTGGGCGATCCGCAGGAGCGCGACGTCGATCTCGGGATGGAGCGCGATGACGTCGCCGGTGACCGCGACCTCCACCGGGATGGCGTTGATCTCGGACCAATCGCGGGCCACGTCGGCGAGGGCATCCGACAGCGTCCCGGACTCGAGCGCCGCAGGCATCGACGCCTCGACGGACCGGCGCGCCTCGGTGAGGCTCTCGCGGGCCAGTCGCTCGGCGTTCTCCAGGTGCCGGTCGCGATCGGCCGACCGGTCGCGCGCGTGGTCGGCCGCCTCGAGCTGGGTGACGATGCCGATCAGGCCCTGGGCGATGGTGTCGTGGATCTCGCGTGCCATCCGGGCCCGCTCGTCGAGCACGCCGGCCTCGCGGGCCTGGGTGAGCAGCTGGGCGTGGAGGCCGGCGTTCTCCTGGAGCGCCGCCTCGAGCCGGGCGAGCGCCTGGCGGCGTTCCTCGCTCTGCTCGGTGACCTTCTCGCCGACGACCGCGCCGGCGCTGATCGCGAACGTCTGGACGACGATGATCGCCAGGTAGAAGGTCCAGGCGGCCGGCGTCTGCGGGAAGCCGGCGATCAGGGTGTTCACGAGGATGGACGAGGCGGCGACGCCGAGGACGGCCAACGGCAATGGTCGGAGGACCGTCGCGTAGAAGAAGCCGGTGATCATGAAGATGAAGTAGAGCGGGTGCCGGAGCATCAGGACCGACGCGAAGACGAGCAGGCCCACGAAGAAGACGTCGATCCGGAGGCGGTGCTCGCTGTTCGGCTGCGGTCGCCGTGTGTAGAGCAGGTAGATCCACGCGGCGGCGCCGAGCGCGATCGCCGCCGTCGTGGGACGCCAGGCCGGGTCCGGCGGGCCGTCGCTCGGGTCGCCGGCGCTGAGGACGAGGGCGGTCGCGAAGCCGAGCAGGACGTAACCGCCCCAGTCGAGCATCGCGTCGCCGAACCGCTCCCAGGCCGGCTTCGTCGTTGCGCTCATGCCCGAACGCTACTCCAGACCGTGCCCCCGGATTGGGGGTGCCACGGGGAGGTCACTCCCACCGGAACAGCCGGACCGCGAGCGACCCCGCGACCACCGTGACGATCGCCATGCCGAGCAGCGGGGCCAGCTGCGGCGCCGTGCCCAGCCAGGCGTCCTGGAGGCTCTGGACGCTCGGCGGGGTGAAGTCGCCGATCCGACGGAGGATCTCGGGCAGGAACACCCGCGGCAGGTAGACCCCGCCGAGGAACATCACGGCGAAGAACATCGGGATCGCGATCGCGGTCGCCGACCGGGACGACGGCGCGACCGACGCCACGAGCAGCCCGATCGAGAACAGCGACGTCATCCCGAGGACGAAGGCGGCGAGATAGGCGACCGGCTGACCCGGCAGCGGGACCTCGAAGATGACGTTCGCGACCACGATGAGCGGGACGAGGGCGATGACCGCGATCACCGTGTAGACGAGGAGCTGCGCCAGGAGGAGCCGAAGCGGATGGGCCGGCGTCGTCGAGAGGCGCCGCAGGATGCCCTTCTCGCGGTACGTCGCGAGGCGGATCGGGATGGTCTGGATGCCGAGCGTCCCGACCGTGATCACGACGAGCGACGGCACGAAGACGTCGATGAAGCGGAGGCCGCCGAGGGCCGGGTCCGGCTCCGACGGCCCGAAGATCGAGCCGAAGATCAGGAGGATGACCGTCGGCAGCGCGATCGCCGCGAGCCAGGTGATGGGTTCACGCAACATCAGGCGTGGCCTCGGTCGCGATGAGCGACCGCATCTCGTTCATGACAGCTCCTTGGCGGTGAGGCCGGACGACCGGCGGGTGAGGGCGAGGTATGCGTCGTCGAGGTTCGCCTGATCGACCCGGAGGTCGTTGGCGATGATCTGGCGGCCGGCGAGGACCGAGGTGACCGCCTGGACGAGGTTGCCGGAGCCGGTCACCACGACCGTCGGCCCGGCCCGTTCGACCCGCCGAACCTCGGGCAGATCGGTGAGGAGCCGGTCGTCGATCGGCGCGGACGGTCGGAACCGGAGCCGTTGCTCGGGGTCGACCATCGAGACGATGCCGGCCGGGGTGTCGAGGGCGATCACGCGCCCTTCGCCGAAGACCGCGACGCGGTCGGCGAGGCGCTCCGCCTCCTCCATCAGGTGGGTCACGAGCACGATGGTCACGCCGCGGTCGCGGATGGACTCGATGAGCTGCCACGTCTCGCGGCGTGCCTGCGGGTCGAGACCGGTCGAGAGCTCGTCGAGGATGGCGATCCGCGGCCGGCCGATGAGAGCGAGGGCGATCGACAGGCGCTGCTTCTGGCCGCCCGACAAGGTCTTGTAGGCCGCGTTCCGTTTGTCGCCGAGCCCGAGGTCGTCGAGCAGGGCGCGCGGGTCGGCCGGGTCCTCGTAGAACGAGGCGAACAGCGAGAGCGCCTCGCCGGCGGTCATCCGGTCGGGCAGCTCGCTCTCCTGGAGCTGGACACCGACGACCGCCCGGAGGCGCTCGCGGTCGCGCTGCGGATCGAGGCCCAGGACCCGGATGGTCCCTGAATCGGGCCTTCGCAGCCCGACGATCGACTCGACCGTGGTTGTCTTGCCGGCGCCGTTCGGGCCGAGGATCCCGAAGATCTCGCCCTCCTCGACGGAGAAGGACACGCCGTCGACCGCCGCGCGGCCGCCGTACTGCTTGGTGAGGTCGGAGACTTCGATGACGTTCATGGCCCGAGCATCGGCCCGGGCGCGACGAACGGCATCGGCGGGACGGCCGGATCTCGCGGCGCGGTCGGTCGATGGCCGGATCAACCGAACGGTTGATGCGCGGTCCCTTTCGACAATGACGGAGCGGCTCGGACAGGATTGAACCGTCCGGGTCCGAAGCTCGCCTATATGGCGATCACCCGCGAGGATGAGTGATCCTCACGCACACGAGGGACCCGGTGACGACCGTCGAGCTGGTCCGGCAGGCGCAGGGCGGGGCATGGGATGCGTACGACGTCCTCGTGTCCGAGCGCATCGATGGGCTCTACCGGATCGCGAGCCTCATCCTCCAGGACTTCGACCGCGCCGAGGACGCCGTCCAGGAGGCGCTCGTCCGATGCTGGCGCGACCTGCCGCGACTCCGGAACCCGGACCGATTCGACGCGTGGCTGCGGCGGGTCCTCTACCACGCCATCACCGACGAGGCGCGCGATCGAACGCGCATGCGCTCGACGGTCGCCCGGCTGCACATCGACGCGGCAGAGGCCGACACCACGGCTGCGTTCGCCGACCGAGACCAGATCGCCCGCGTGTTCGGTCGACTTTCGATCGAGCATCGCACGATCGTCGTTCTCCGCTACTACCTCGGTCTCACGCTCGACGAGGCCGCGTCGACCGTCGGGATCCCCCTCGGGACGGCGAAGTCACGGCTCCACCACGCGACGAGCGCGCTGCGCGCGGCGCTGGAGGCTGACGCACGTGCCGCTGCGGCGGGAAAGGTCCTGGCATGAGCGTGCCGTTCGACCCGGATCGATCGATCGCGGCCTGGCTGGAGTCCCGGGCTCCGGAGCGGGCTCCCGAGCGTCTGCTTGCGGCGGTCCGGGAGCGAACGGAGCGCATGCCGCAGCCGCGCCCGGTCCGGCCCCGCGGGGTCCCGATCGCCATCCGGATCGGCCGGCCCCTGGCGTTCATCGCGGCGACGTCGGTGGTGGTCGCGATCGTCGGCGTCGCCGTGCTGCTCCCGCTCTCCAATCGCCTCGGCGGGACCACGCCCGCGCCTGCGTCACCGTCGACCGCGCCGTCGCTGGCTCCGTCAGACGCTCCGTCAGTTCCGCCGCGTCCCGCCCTCGCCGGTCTGCCACCCGCGGGAACCGCCCCTCGTGACCAGGTCCCGGGCGAGCTCGTCCTGGCCTATGTGGAGAGCACGTTCTCGACGCCGAGCTCCGTCTGGGTGTACAGCGACGGTCGCCTCGTGTTCCAGAGCTTCGGTACGGCCGCGCTGAGCCAGTTCGCCAACATTCCGGGCCTCTTCGAGCAGCGCCTCACGCCGGCCGGCGTCGAGTTCCTCCGATCGGCGGCGATCTCGACCGGCCTGTTCGAACACGACCTGGGCCTCGCCAAGGACGGGATCATGATCGAAATCCGGGTACGCAACCGCGAACGATTGGTCCGGGTGACCTGGGCGGTTCACGAGAACTACAAGGTCGGACCAACCGCTCCGACCGCTGCGCCGGAGCAGGCGACGGCGATCACGGCGCTGAGCGATCTCTACACCGATCCGAGCTCGTGGCCGGCCGGCACGTGGGCCGACGCCACCGTCCGGGCCTATCTGCCCGCCCGATATGCGGTCTGTCTTCGGCGGGTGCCGGACGCCCTCCCACCTGCGGCGCTGTGGGCGATGTTGCCGGGTTCAGCTCGGGACCGCCTCCGCGCCGCAGACCTGACACGCCACGATGGCGCCCCCGCCGATCCGAGCTGCGTGCTCGTGGCGACCGACGACGTCCGGACGCTGATCTCCGTCATCGAGGGAGCCGGCATCCCCCAGGCCGGCGGGCCGTCGTCCAGGTGGCTGCGGTGGCAGTTCGCCGATCCGTCCGCTCCCGCCAACGACATCTGGATCTCCTTCAGCCAGGTCTTGCCGGACGGCGAGCAGGTCTACTTCGGGCCGGGCTGAGCTGGCGCAAGACGCTGAGCGAACGAGGCGCTGCGATGATGGGTCGCCGCTCCAGAGGATGAAGAATGGCCTCAGGCATCCCGCGTGCCTCGCCCCTCGAGAACGTCCGCTTCTCGCTGACGGTCTTGCTTCCCAACCTGCTCCGGGGGATCGCGATCCCGTTGCCGTTCTGGACCGAGGTGGCGACCCGGCTCGACACAGGGCGCAGTGCGGCGACGGTGGAGCATCTGACCGAGCGCTACTCCGGCCGGCCGGTGATGCTTCGAAGCGTCCTTGGGCGGACGCTTCTGGTCCTGGCGGCCGGCGATGTCCGCCGGGTCCTCGAGTCACCCGTGTCCGTCTACGGCATGAACGCCACGGAGAAGCAGCGGCTGTTCTCGCCGTTCGCACCCGATGCCCTCAACGGCTCACCGCCGGAGCTCCATGCCGAGCGCCGCCCGTTCAACGAGGCCGTGCTCGACTACGGACACGAGCACCATCGCTTCGCGGAGCAATTCCTGAGCGTCGTCCACGAGGAGGTCGCGGCGATGCTGGCGGACGCCGGCGTCCTCGACTACGAGCGATCGCTCCGGGCCTTTCGAAGGATCTCGCGGCGCTGCGCGTTCGGCGATGCCGCCGCGGACGACACGGAGCTGAGCGAGCTGCACGGCCGGTTGCGCGCGGACGCCGACTGGCTGGGGCTCAAGGTCTGGAGCCGACTCCGGGACGCACGGCTCCGGGCGTCCATGGACGAACGGATCCAGCGCTACGTCGCTGCCGCAGAGCCCGGCACGCTGGTCAGTCTGTTCGCGTCCGCGCCCACCGAGGCGGAGACCCGGCCGAACGGCCAGGTGCCGTTCTGGCTGATGGCGCTCGACGCGATTCGCACCGCGGTCTTCAACGCCATGGCGCTGCTGACGACCGATCCTGCCGCGCACGAGCGCGCCGTCACCGAGGTTCGCGACGCGGACCGGGCCCATGGGCAGGGCACGGTCGCTGCCCTCGCCGATCTGGCCTTCGTCCGCGCCTGCCTGCTCGACACAGTTCGGCTGTATCCCGCGGCGGCCATGCTCGTACGTGTCACAGCCGCCGAGACGGAGTGGGACGGCGTGACGCTGCCGATCGGCTCGAGGGTCCTCATCCCCGTCGCCGCCCAGCATCGGGCGCGTCGGCTGCCGCACGCGAACCGGTTCGCACCGGACCGCTGGCTCGACGGGTCGGCCGATGCCGACTGGCAGATGAACGTGTTCTCGCGCGGCGGCGCGCAGTGTGCCGGCCGGAATCTCGCTCTCATGCTCGGAACCGCCAGTCTCGCGGAGCTGCTCCGCCAGGGCGAGTTCGAGCTCCTGAGGCCGAAGCTGGGCTCGGACCGTCCGCTCCCGTACGGAATCAACCCGTTGAACGTCCGATTTGCCGTTCGCGGAGCCCATTGACACCGCCGGTCACAGGCTGCTCTTCATCACGAGCCCTGGCCGCCCGGTCAACCGGTCTTCATCGTGTCCCCGGTGCTTATTCGTGCAGCCGGCTCACCCAGTCCTCGGGGACGCGACCGACTGGTCCCGGTGCGGGCTGATCCCGCGGATGACTGCGGGGCGGCGCGAGCGGCGGGATGCCGACCACCTGGCCGTCGCGCGCGTAGTCATAGAACCAGTTCTCGCCCGGCTCGAAGCTCTGCGCGATCGGGTGGCCGGCATCGTCGGCGTGGTGATGGGCGTGCTGCGACGGAGATGAGTCGCAGCACCCGACGTGACCGCAGGCCGCGCACCGCCGGAGGTGGAACCACCAGCCATCCGGTGTGCCGAGGCATTCGACGCAGCCCGGACCGCTCGGAGGGACTGCCTGGTCGATGGGCGGATCAGCCATGGTCACGCGGTCGCCTCACAGCAAACGGGCGGGGCAGTGCCAGTGTGGGCCTTGAGGTCCCATCCCCGCCAGGTCCCCGGCCGCGCGATCCGCCGTGCCGCGCTCGCTGACTGCTGCGCCTCACGCACGTTGCTCACTCCCCGGGAGGGATTCCGCGAGGCAGGCCGTCGGTCGAAGGCCCGCTCCAGCGATGCGCTCCGACCGTGTGCCGTCGCGGCTCGATGCCGGAGAACCGACGAGCACGCGTCACCAGCTGGCGATCGGTCAGCGGCGGGGATGCTTCGGTGGCGACGTGGCGATGGCGGCCGTGATGCTCGTCGCTCGCGGAGAGCTGCCGCGCCAGGCGTTCGTGGACCGGTCCGCCACCCAGGATCAGCAGGTCGTCGCCCGTGTCCAACCGGTCCACGATCTCGCCGACAAAGCGATTCAGGTGTTCGATGCGATGCGGCTCGCCCGCGGTCTGGGAGCCGCCGCCGCCACCACCACCGTGGCGGACGACGGGATCGTGGCGGACGTGGCCTGTCGACCGATGGTGAGCGGGCACCTCCGACTCCACTCGTTCGATGCGCGCCCGGGCGTTTTGGATCCGGACGATGACGGCCTCCCTCGAATCGATCCAGACGAGCGTGCTGGAGCGACCGTCGTCGGGCATCCTGCTCATGAGTTCGCCCACGCCGGACCGGCGTCGGCATCGACGGCCAGATCCGCGTAGAGGACGGTGCAGGCCCGCTCCCAGCGCGCTCGCTCCACCCGAGCGCTGAAGCGATGGCTGCCCGCGTTGAAGCTGATCTCGGGGTCATCCCGAACGGCGTAGTCCGCGTACGTCGTCAGTCCGTAGAGCGCGCCGACGGCGGGGATGGCGCCGACATCGCAACCGGGCGCCAATGCGGTCAGCTCGGCCTCGCTCAGCAGTCGAACGTCGCTCGCGCCCATGGCGAGCCGGGCCTTGCGCAGGTCGAGCTGGTCGGTGGCGTCGAGAACGATGAGGGCAGTCCGCCCATCGTGTGACGCGACCGCCACGACCTTGGCGAAGGTCCGGGGATCGACGCCTTCGGCCGTGGCCGTGGCGCGGGCCGTGAAAGCCGCGGCGTGCTCGTGGATCTCGTACTCGACGTTGTGGGCGGCGAACCAGTCCAGAAGGGGCTGATAGGGTCGCTCGAGGGTCGTCTCGGTATTCATGGATCGTGACCTCCTGGCACCCTGTCCGGTTCCTGCAGGGTGGCCCGTGTCGAGCGCGGTGCGCATCGGCCATTCGACGTGGTGACGCAGGCCGAACGGATCGAACCAAGGTCCCGCGACGGCCGGGGTCCATTTGGGTCCGACCGACTCCGCGTGTTCGTGTCCGACGGCTCTCGCCGGGGTCGGGCAGCCCGCCGAGACTGGACTCCTGGACGGGTCGACATGGCCGCGTGCAACCGATGGCAGCGATCCGCCCGCAAGCACGGAGGTCATCTGATGACACTCATCCGGCGTCCCACGCCGTTCGTGGATCTCGTCTCGTTCCAGGACATGATGGAGCGACTCTTCGACGATCGACTCTTCAAGCCGATGTGGATTTGCGATGGCGAGCGGCAGGTCGCTCCCTCGCTGGATCTGTACACGACTCAAGAGGCGGTGATCGCCAGGATCGCGCTGCCCGGCGTCAAGCCGGAGGACGTCGACGTCGCCATCGCCGACGACCTCGTCACCATCAGCGGTACGTTCAAGGGCGAGACGGAGACAAGCGACGCGGGCTACATCCACAAGGAGCTCAGCCACGGCACGTTCAGCCGAACCTTCTCGGTGCCGATCGCCATCAAGGCCGACGCCGCCAAGGCGGAGTTCACGAACGGGCTGCTCACGCTCACCCTCCCCAAGACCGAGGAAGTCAAGCCGACGCACCTCAAGGTCCAGGTTTCCTGAGGCCTCGATGTCGCCGTTCGCCTTCCGACACCAGGCGGAGGTCCCACCAGCGGCGGGACCTCCGCCCTTCTGACTCCCCGCGCCGGGTAGCGGATCGACCCGGCCGTCCGATGACCGGGGCACCGCGGCGAGCGGCGGCGTGAAACCGGGTCCGTCCGACGCAGCCTCAGGCGCGGACCGGCGACGTTGCCACGGCCATGGCCGCGTCGTAACCGGCGCCGAACGCCGCGAGGTTCGCCTCGATCAACGCCGGCCGGTCGACGCCCACGACTTCGGCAAGCGCCTGCCGGATCGACTCCAGGCGGACCACCGAAGTTCGCGCAATCAGGCCGCCAAGGGCAACGACGCTGACCAGCCGGTCGTCGCCGGCGGTCCGCGCCAGCCTCGAGCACGGCACCGCCACGACGTCGACGTCCCTCCGCCGAGGCTCGGCCTCGATCAGCGACGCGTTGACGATGAGAAGCCCGCCGGGGACGAGCAGGGGCTCGTACTTCGCGAGTGATGGCGGGTTCAAGGCGACGACGCTGTCGGCGTCGTCGACGATCGGCGAGCCGATCGCGTGGTCGGCGACGATGACCGTGCAGGACGCCGTCCCGCCGCGCATCTCGGGCCCGTAGGAGGGCATCCATGACACCGTCCGGCCTTCGATGACCGCGGCCTGGGTGAGGACGTGACCGGCGAACAGCAGGCCTTGCCCGCCGAAACCCACCGAAGATCGTCGCGTGGCGCATGGTCAGTCCTTTCGAGGCCCGGGAGATCCTTCGTCCGGTCGACCAGGACGCCGAGCGGATACGTCTGGACGACGTCCTCGGCCAGGTGCGCCATCGACTCGGTCGGGGTCATCCCCCAGCCGACCGGGCACGTCGAGAGGACCTCCACGATCGACAGCCCGCCACCGGCCAGCTGCACCTCGAACGCCCGGCGAAGCATCGCCTTCGTCCGACCGATCCACTGCGGGTCGGCGATCGAGCCGCGTGCGGCGTACGAGACGCCTGGGAGCAGCGCGAGCATCTCCGTGATCGGGATCGGGTAGCCGGTGGTCGTTGCCTCCCGCCCGCCCGGGCTCGAGGTCGTGCGCTGGCCGAGCAGCGTCGTCGGGGCCATCTGGCCACCGGTCATGCCGTAGATACCGTTGTTGACGAAGATGACGCTGATCCGCTCGCCACGCGCGGCGGCGTGGACGATCTCGGCCGTCCCGATCGCGGCCAGGTCACCGTCGCCCTGATAGGTGAAGACGAACGCGTCGGGGCGGACCCGTCGAATCCCGCTCGCGACGGCCGGGGCGCGACCGTGTGGGGCCTCGACGAAGTCGACCGTCAGATAGTCGTACGCGAAGACGCTGCAGCCGACCGAGGCGACCGCGATGGTCGTCGGGCCCAGGTGCATTTCGTCGAGCAGCTCCGCGACGAGGCGATGGATGATGCCGTGGCCGCAGCCCGGGCAGTAGTGCGTCGACGTGTCCGCGAGCGCGTCCGGTCGGTGGTAGATGACGCGTCTCGGATCGGCTGTCTGGATGGCCATCGCGTCACCGTCCCTTCGGCTGGGTCGGGCTCGGCGCTCCGAGCTCAGCCCAGGCACCGAGCTCGATCAGGCCGAACGGGTCAGCCTCGTCGTCGCCGGCGATCCGGTCGTCAGCCAAGCTCGGTCGGACCGGCTCCGTCAGCGCCCAGGCGCGGTTCAAGGTCTTGACGACTGCTCCCGGCGTGGGGACGATGCCGCCCATCCGGCCATGGAAGAAGACCGGCGCGGATCCCTCGACCGCCAAACGCACGTCCTCGACCATCTGACCCGCGGACATCTCCACGACGACGATGGCCCGCACGCTCTGGCGATTCGCGCAGCTCGGTCGAGGGGAACGGCCAGAGGCTGATCGGTCGGAAGAGCCCGGCGCGAAGGCCGAGATCGCGCGCCCGCTCGATGGCGGTTCGCGCGACGCGCGCCGACGTCCCGTAGGCCACGATGACGATCTCGGCGTCGTCGAGCAACTCACCCGCCCAGCGGACCTCGCGCTCGCGGATCGTGGTGAACTTCGCCTGCAACAGCTCGTTGTGCGCCTCGAGCTCCTCGGGCCGGAGATGGAGCGAGCGGACAACCCGGGCCGGCCGACCGGCGGCCCCGGTGAGCTCCCAGCCGGCCGGCTCCCGGACCGGCATCCGGTAGACGGGCAGGACCGCCTCCATGGCCTGACCCATGACACCGTCGGCGACGATCATCACGGGCGTCCGGTAGCGCTCGGCGATCTCGAAGGCGTCGGCCACGAGGCCGACCCCCTCGGCGATCGAGGACGGGGCGAGCACCGGAACGTGGTAGTCGCCATGGCCGTGGCCCTTCGTCGCTGGAAGTAGTCCGACTGCGAGGGTCCGATGCTGCCGAGCCCGGGTCCACCCCGCATGACGTTGATGAGGACCATCGGCAGCTCGGAGCCCGCCAGGTAGCTCATCCCCTCGGCCATCAGGCTGATGCCGGGGCTCGAGGAGGAGACGAGGACCCGGGCGCCGGTCGCCGCGGCCCCAAGCGCCATGTTGATCGCCGCCAGCTCGCTCTCCGCCTGGACGAAGACGCGCCCCAGCTCCGGCATGCGCCGGGCCATCCACTCCAGCAGCTCGGCCTGCGGCGTGATCGGGTAGCCGAAGTACGCGTCGCAGCCCGCCGGATGGCGGCCTCGGCCATCGCTTCGTCGCCCTTCATCAGGATCGGGCGGACGACGTCGTCCTCGCGACCGGTGCCACAGGGACCTCGGCGATGGCGACCACGTCAGGTCAGCCTGGGCCGAGCGAACACGGCGAACACCGTGTCGGGGCAGATCCGCGCACACAACGCACAGCTCGTGCATGCGGCGGCATCGGTCAGTCGAACCGGGTGGTAGCCGAGGGCGTTCACCAGCGAGTCATCGAGCGCGAGGACGCTCTTCGGGCAGATGTCAACGCAGAGGCCGCAGCCCTTGCACCGGTCGGCCGCGATGTCGAGCGGCTCGAAGGTGTCGAGTGCCCACGGCCCCGACTCGATTGACTGGACGGCGATCGCCATCGGCTACCTCCACTCGAACCGTAGGCTCGACACCCGGGCTCGGCGAGGGCTGAACGGCGTCTTCGAGAGGGCCGAACGGCCGGTGTTGACGACGACCGCTCCGGAGCGTCGGCTCCCCGCGCCCTCAGAGTGAGAGGAGCGAGGGGGCGGTCCGCCTCGGAGAAGCCCGGCCGGCGAGGCCGCCCGAGAACCGCTGGACATCCTCGCCGCGGAGCATCAGCGAGCGAAGGAGTCCTGCACGCAGCCTCCGGTTGCGCACAAACCGACGCGCGTCAGAAGTCGTGGCGGTCGGTCGCCAGGACGGCCATGGTCAGCGCAACTTCATCAGCTCGGCTGCGCACCGTCGCGCCAGTCCCCGAAACCCGTGATCAGTCCGGCGGGACGTTGTGGTTGAGCCGGAACAGGTTCTCCGGGTCGTACGTGCGTTTGAGGGCGATCAACCGCTCGAGCTTCTCCTGGCCGTAGACGAGCTCGGCCAGCTGTCGCGAGTCGGGACGGCCGGCGCCCTGGGTGAGTACGGCCCGCAGGCGACCCACCGATGCCTCCTGACGAGTCGCGAGGCCGCCTCGAAACCCGTCTCCAACGGAGATCTACTTCTTTGGCTTGGACGGCTTGCCGGTATCCCTGCCGGGCTGGAGCCCGGGTTGCCGCCTTTGGCGGAACGGCGGGCCGCCGCGGCTTTGCCGGGAAGGCCTTCATCGGCCTGGCCGGCGCCGGCGATGGGCTCGGCGCTGTCGTACGCCAGAGCCTGCGCCATCCCGCCCATCGCCGCCGCGGCAGCGAGTTCAGCGGCTCCTGCGGCCGCCGATCGCACGGCCGCCGCCGCCATTTCGGCACTTCGCGGCCCCAAACGCATCGGAGCTCGCGTATTCGTCGCGCCCCTCGCCCATCTCGGTCCGTCCGAGCGCCGCGAGCTCACCCGCGAGGTGCTCCGCTCCGTGGGCCACGAGAGCGCCCTCGGTGGCTCGGCGGAGCGCGTCGGTTGCCAGGACGCGCAGCCGGCGGCCCGTCCGGCCGAGAAAGGCCGCGAGCGTCGGCTGCCCGAACGGGCCCCGGACGAGCTCCGCGGCCACCTGGACCTGGCCGGCGATGCCTGCAGGTCCATGCCGCGGCGGAACTCGTCGGTGCTGAGCGCGGCGGCGAGTGCTCCGCCGGCGGCGACTTCGTCGGCCATGTCGAGGGTCGCAGCGCCCTCGGCGGCGTCGCGCGCACCTCGCCGGGCGGCCGCATCGCTCAGGGTCGAATAGGTCGCTGCGACGGCCGCCTCGTCCTCGCCGCGGGTCACATCGGCAGCCCGGGCCGCGGCTTGACTCAGCGCGGCCGCGGATGCCGCGTCGGCGGCGGCCTTCGCCGCGGCGCGGGGCTCGGTTCGGGTACCGAACCCGACCTTCCCCCTGGTTTCCGAGCCGGCATCTCGCCTCCCGCCACCAGGGCCCTCGGCAACTCATGTGCCCGGCATCGGCCTCCGGTTGGCGCGATCTGACCAAACCCCAAGGGATCGTCGTCGACGTGCGGAGCGGGGGCCGCACCTATCCTAGTCCTCCGGCCAAACACGCCCGCATGTGTTCGTCGCGATGCGCAACACGGTTGCTGAGTTGGCCGGAGATCCAGACACCGGTACTGCGGGGACTGGTCATCGCAGCCCCTCCCTCCCTGAGGGCGGTCGTCGAGTCGCCGCCGGCCGTTCCACTCGTTGCGGCCCCGGAGACGACCTGCTGCCTGGGACGAGGGACAGCGGGGGCCCGTCGACGACCGCCGAGCCAGCGGGTGCTTGATCGGCCTCCAGCGTGGGACGCAAAAGGGCCTCCTCGCGCTGATCTGATGGCTCTGCGGCCGGATCAGCGTCGCGGTTTCGTCGGCTCGACCTTCTTCGTGGGATGGACGACATGAGCGATTCCGCCCGCCGGCCGGATCGTCGACTCGTGCCCGTCGTCCCAGGCGACGCGGTAGCGGGTCCCGTACTCGGCCTCGATCACCTCGAGAATCTCGCCTTCGCGAGCCGGTTCGCCGGCCTTGTCGGAGTCGATCAGGATGCGGTCCCGTTGCTTGACCACCATGGCCACCTCCTCCGTTGCGTGGTCGGGTGGCCCCGAGGGTCGCCCTGTAGGTGGCCCTCATGATCGTGCGAAGGACGCGCCCCGGCCAGTGCCAACTGTCCCGACATCGCTACCCTCGACGGTCGTCTCAGCCGAGCTTGGTCGACAACTTGATGCTGTCGACGACCGGCTGCGCGACCGGGGCGAACGTCGTCGCGTCGACGACGTTGTAGACGACGTACAGCATGTGGGGTCCGTCGCCGATCTGCGCGAGGTACAGCCGGGTCTTCATGTCGCTGGCGATCGCCCACGGTTCAGGGAACTCCGGGAACGTGAAGATCGCCGCGCAGGCGCGCGTGGGGCAGCCCGGGTCACCGTTTGGCGCGTCTTCTGAGACGGCGATATCCATCACGAGGGCAGGGAGCTTGTCCTGACCGATGGTCGTCTGCCTGGCCGGCGAGACCGTCAGCTCGCGGACACCATGGAGCCAGTCGCTGACGGCGCTCGGAGTGTTGGCGACCCCTGTGACCGGTTTGCCGTCCCAGGTGACCGGGCTCATGTCGAGCCAGAACACGATCGAGTCGCCTTCCCCATGGGTGCCGGCGACGTCCAGGGCGAACTCCCCCGTGCTGTCCTCATGGCTGGACCATCTGTCGTTCAGCGTGACCGTCAGTCCACCTGGGTAGAAGTTCACCGTCGTGTACGTCCCGGCAGGGAGCGGGCCAGGCTGGCTCAGCGCAGGTGGCTGCATCTGCATGAGCAGGCAGGCGGGATCGCACGAGGGCGTCGGCTGCGAGACGGATGGGCTGGCGTCCGCAAGCGCCGTCGTGGAGGCTGACGGTCGCGCGACCGGGGTCGGCACCGCGCTGGCGGCCGCAGGTGACGAGGGCGCCGGAAGGCTGGCGCCGGGACCGGAACAGGCCGCGGTCAGCAGGGCGATGAGCGTGGCCAAGAGCCAGCGCGACTCGAGATGACGCATGGCGATCTGCTACCTCGTGCACTCAGATCCTGGTAGCAATGTAACCGTCGTCATCGCGCGAACAGCAGTGATCGATCGCCAGCAGCGCTTCGTCCAGCGCACCTTGCAGACGCACGCGACAGGGCATGCCAGTCCGAACGCTGGTCGCCATTCAAGGAACGTGGAGCCGACGCTCGGATTTGAACCGAGGACCTGCTGCCTACGAAGTCGTTCGGCCTAAGCGTTGTGGCCGAGCGTGGAATCGCCGCGTCGAGCCGGGGTCGAGATCACCATCGGTTGTTTCCGATCTGCGCAGTCCGGGATCGTCGCGTTGCGCCGCTTGCATCCCCATGTCGTGCTGCGTCTGTGCGCGTAAGCCAGCGAGGGCGCCTCGCCATGGGACCCGGATTCTGGCCGGACTCGGACGTAGACTGCGCCGATGCCGAGCTGTCCGCAGGTGGCCGTGAGCGACCGGGGCAATTCCCCCGCTGCGGCTACTGCGGCGAGCGGTTCGCCGATGTCGCCCCGATGCCGGATGTCAGCCGCACGGTCACCTTCCTCACTTCCGATCTGCAGGGCTCAACGGCGCTCGCCGAGCGGCTCGATCCGGAGACCCTGCGGGAGGTCCTCGACCTCTACTTCGACGACATGCGAGCCGTCTTCGAATTGCGCGGCGCGATCATCGAGAAGATCATCGGCGATGCCATCCTGGCCGTCTTCGGGCTGAGCGGCTCGCGCGGGGATCACGCCCTTCAGGCCGTCCGAGCGGCGGCCGAAGGCCAGGCGGCCCAGCAGGCCTTGAACGCGCGACTCGAGGCCCGCTGGGGGGTCCAGCTCGTGGTTCGGACCGGGATCGCCACCGGCCCGCTGGTCGTCAGAGCAGCCAGCGCCGACGAGCATATCCTGACCGGCGACGTCATTCAGCGCTCTGGCCGGCTCGAGCAGTCGGCGCCGCCCCACGAGGTGCTCCTGGACGAGCCCACGCATGCGGCCGCCACCGCGCTCGCGACCATCGCGGCCGAGCCGTTCGTCGCGAGACCGAAGACCGCCGCGGCCTCGTCACACGATGCGGCCTTGCCAATCTCGGCGTTCCGGCTTGTCTCGGTCGATCCGGAACGTGCAGGTCCACCCGGCTCCGCGCCGACCGAGGCAGTCGGCGTCCAGACCTGCCGGAACTGCGGAACGGCGAACCCCGACGACTTCCGCCTGTGCGGTGGGTGCGGCGGCCAGCTCGGCGTCGCGCATGTCGCGGAGATGAGGAAGACGGTGACCATCGTTTTCGCCTTTCTGGACGCCCGCGACCTGGCCGGTGAGCCGCTGACCGCAGACGTCCAGCGCGACGTCATGGCGCGTGCATTCGACGCGTCACGCATCGCTCTCGCCCGTCACGGCGGCACGATCGAGAAGTTCATCGGCGATGCCGTGATGGCCGTCTTCGGCCTGCCCGTCCGCCACGAGGACGATGCGTTGCGCGCCGTCCGCGCCGCCCTGGACATGCGCGCGGGCCTGTCGGTCCTGGCCACCGAGCTGGCGCAGGAATCGGCGATCGACTTCGAAGTTGCGATCGGCGTCAACACCGGTGAGGTCATCACGGGCGAAGCGAGCCTCGGCCAGCGCCTCGTGACCGGTGACGCCGTCAACGTCGCGGCGCGCCTCGAACAGGCCGCCGCCCCCGGGGAGATTCTCATCGGCGACCTGACCGCGAGGCTGGTACGCGAGACCGCGAGACTCGAACAGGTCGAATTGCTCACGCTCAAGGGCAAATCGCAACCCGTCCCCGCTCATCGACTCATGGGCGTCCTGGGCGCATCGATCGCCGCCATTCGACCCGCGACTGCCATGGTCGGACGCGAGACCGAGATGCGGCTCCTGACGGATGCGCTCGATGGGGCCATCGAAACACGTGGCTGTCGCATCGTCACCCTCATCGGTGACGCCGGCGTCGGCAAGACGCGCCTCTCGAAGGAGTTCCTCGAATCTGCCCGAGCTCATGCCACGATCGTGAGCGGGCGCTGCCTTCCGTATGGCGACGGCATCACCTTCTGGCCCGTCGTCGAGGTCGTCCAGGGCGCCGCGGGCCTGCTCGATTCGGACACGCCGGCCAAGGCCATCCGGAAGCTTCGGCGCATCCTCGGTGACAAAGAGGTGGTCGATCGGATCGCGGCGGCCGTCGGCTTGCGCGATGCGCCGTTCCAGGTCGGCGAGCTCTTCTGGGGGATCCGCCGGTTTCTGGAGATCCTCGCCGCCGGCAAACCGCTGGTGGTTCTGTTCGACGACATCCAGTGGGCCGAACCGACGTTTCTCGACCTGCTTGGCCACCTGACCGCGAACGTGCGCGACGAGCCGATCCTGCTCTTGTGCATGGCCCGCCATGCGCTTCTGGAGAAGCAGCCGACGTGGGGCCAGGGGCCGGACGAACGAACCATCGTCCTGTCGCCGCTGTCAGACGCGGATGCTGCGCGCGTGACGGCGAACCTCCTCGGCAAGGTCGGACTGGCGGATGCGGTTCAGGACCGGGTCGTCGCCGCTGCCGAGGGCAACCCGCTGTTCGTCGAGCAGCTCGTCTCGATGCTCCAGGAAACCGGCATGCTGCGGCTCATCGAGGGTCGGTGGGAGCCAGCCGGCGACCTGTCCACGCTGGCCATCCCACCGACCATCCACGCGCTGCTGGCAGCCCGCCTCGACCAGCTGCCGGAGGGCGAGCGGGCAACCGTCGATCCCGCCTCGGTCATCGGCCTGGTCTTCCCGCAGGTCGCGCTGCAGGCGATCGTCGATGACGACGTCCGCGACCAGGTCCCGGAGCGCCTCGACGAGCTCACCACGCGGCAGCTGGTGCGCCCGACGGACCCGGCCGACAGCGAGAACGACGAGTACCGCTTCACCCATTTGATGATCCGGGACGCGACCTACGCAGGACTCCTGAAGCGCACGAGGGCGCGCCTCCACGAGCGGTTCGTGGCGTGGGCCGACGAGGCCAATCGGGCGACCGAGCGCGTGACCGAGTTCGAGGAGATCCTCGGCTACCACCTCGAGCAGGCGCATCGCTACCTCTTCGAGCTTGGCCCGCTCGACGAGCACGGGTCGGCCATCGGCATCGACGCGTCCGGGCGCCTGGCCTCCGCCGGCCAGCGGGCCTTCGTGCGTGGTGACATGCCGGCCACCGCGAATCTCGTCCGCCGCGCGGTCGACCTGCTGCCGGACGATCACGCGGCGAGGCCGAATCTGTTGTTCCAGCTCGGGCTGGCGCTCTGGGAAGTCGGCGAGGGCGAGGCAGCGGACGCCGCCTGCGCCGGGGCGATCGAGGGCGCGTCGCGGCTGGGAGACGTGGGGCTCGAGACGACCGCCCGGCTGGAGCGCGTCATGAACCAGTACTACGCCGATCCTTCCAAAGTCGAGGGCGACATCGAGGCGCAGATCCGCCAGAGCATCGCCATCCTCGAGCGCCTGGGCGACGACGCCGGTCTCGCGCGGGCCTGGCTGTCGATGAGCGGGGTGCGTATCGTCGGCACCCGCTGGGGCGAGGCCGCAGAGGCAGTCGAGCGGGTCATCGGACACGCGCAGAAGGCGGGCGACCGCGTGCTCGAGATCCGGGCCGGCCCGAACCTGGCGATGTGCGCGCAGTTCGGTCCGACGCCCGTCCCGGAAGCGATCCGGCTGTGCGAGGAGATCATCGCTCGCTCGACCGGCGACCAGAAGGCCGAGGCGGTGACGCTGCGCAGCCTCGCCCACCTCCACGCCAAGCGCGGCGAGTTCGACATTGCCCGCGACGAATATCGGCGGGCGCGTCGAACGCTCGAGGAGCTCGGCTGGAAGTTCCATGCCGCCCTCACCTCGATCGACTCAGGCCCCATCGAGATGCTGGCCGGCGATCCGGTTGCGGCCGAGGCGGAGTTGCGACACGACTACGAGGCGCTCGATCGGCTCGGCGACCGCAACTACATCTCGACGGTGGCCGCCTACCTCGCCGAGGCCCTCTGCCAGCAGGGCCGGTTCGACGACGCGTCCACGATGGCGTCGTTCAGCGCCGATGTCGCAGCGCCCGACGACGTGTATACACAGGTCGCGCTTCGGCGTGTTCGGGGCAAAGTGCACTCCTGGCTCCGTCGGCACGATGCGGCTGAAGCCGCGTGTCGCGAAGCCGTCGACCTGAGCCGGACCGAGGATGATCCGACGGACCAGGCCAATGCGCTGTCGGACCTCGCGCTCGTCCTGCGCGCCGCCGGCCGGGATGCAGAGGCGATTGCAGCCGGGACCGAGGCACTGGCGCTGTATGAGCGCAAGGGCAACGTCGTTTCAGCGGCCCGAACCCGGCAATCCCTCGCAGCCGCCGTCGAGGAGACGGCGCTGACGAGCGACCGTCGCTGACATGAGACAGCGCGCCCGTGGCCGGGCGCGCTGTGTCTGATGAAGATGGATCCCGCGCGGGGCGGGAAGCAGCACCTACCGCGGATAGCCGGCCGGGTCGAACGTGCCCGGAGGGGCCAGGACCCCGAAGAACCCGACGTTGTGCTGGCCGGACTTCTTGAAGAGCACGCACGGCCCGGTCGCGTTCTTGCCGCAGGCCGGGAGCAGCCCGGTGAAGGGAGTCCCGTCAGCCAGGAAACCGTCCCAGCAGACGTTGAACTGCCCGATGCCCTTGTTCACGAGATTGGACGCGAGCGCAAAGATGATCGTCTTCGGACCGGAGGCAGTGGTGTTGTGGAACGTCAACACGCCGTTCGAATCGAGCGGAGGGCCTCCGCAGGCGGTCGTCATGGCCGGAATGGCGGGCCCGAAGCCAACACCTGTGAACGTTCCATCGTCAGAGAACAGGGTCGCGGCTGTAGAGGAACCGTTGAAGACCTGCGTGCACACCACATTGTCCGGACAAGGGGCGATGGGTTGCGTCTGCGGGATGAAGTCGGCCGTGAAGAAAGTCTCGCCGTCTTCGTAGCTGCACGTTGCGGTGGACGGGGCGCTGGCTTCCAGCTTGTAGAAGCTTGGCGTCCGTGACGCTGATGTTGAACGTCGCGATGCTCTTCGACGCCTTGGCCGTGTAGGAAGCGCAGGATCGAGGACTCCTCACCGTCGCTCCTGAAGACGTCGAGCGTCACCGTGGTCCGCGAACACGGATCGGAGCTCGGCAGGATCGTGTTTCCTTCACCACCGCTATGATGGCGACCTGGACGGAGAACGTCTGAAAGGTCATCACCGTGTCCGGCGCTGTGATGACCAGGTTGCACTCGGCCGGGCCCTCGCCCTCGCCCTCGCCTACGTAAGCAAGACACGCCGAGGACGCCGAAGCGGCGTTGGCGATACCGCCGATCGGGATGAGCACGGTTGCGGCCAATGCAAGGGTCACCGCCGCAGCGGACATGCCGCGGCGAACGCGCGAGACTGTGTGCATCGACACCCTCCTCGATACCGATCCATGGCGGCCTGCCACCGCGAACACAACAGCCAAACCGTCGGACCCAGGGGTTCCGGTATCAGGCCCCAAGGTACTGCGAATGTGTTGACAGCTGTCACGCCCGCAACAATGGGCGGTGTGTCCACGCACCACATCGAGGAACCGCCGGTGCCGGCCTGATCAAGCGGGACTGCGCAAGCAGAATGTGTCGCGAGCTCGGATCCGGTCTCCCGTGCGACTTCCTCGGAGAGACCTCAACTCTGCGCTGCGCCAATTCCGATGAACCAGTTCGGTGCGCGCCCCCGCGGACCAGGTCGCACCGATTCGTGGAGCCGACACTCGGATTTGAACCGAGGACCTGCTGTTTACGAAACAGCTGCTCTACCGCTGAGCTATGTCGGCGCCGATCAAGAGTAGCCGATGCTGAGAGGACAGCAGGTGTTTGGCTTCGCCGGAACATGCTCGGGTCGTGCTCAGAGCGGTAGCAGAGCGCTCGAACAGCTGATGACCGGCTTCGAAGCGCCGAAGCAGCCGGACATGCTCATTACCCTCGGCTCGCTCGACTCACACCCGCCTTTCAAACGGACGAGTCATGCAGATGGCCAGGAGGCGCCGGTGCTCGCGCGGTCGAGGGCGATTTCGGCGGTCCAAGCCGGAAAGGAAGGACTCTACCCTAACCGTCTTCGCGTCCGGGTTTAGGACCACTCAATTGACGGTGGGATCGATGATGGAGGCACGCCACGCGTAGCGCCGCGGCCCGCCACCCGCCAGTGACTCCGGGCCACGAGGGAGTTTCGATGACCGACGAGGCGCAACTGACGAGTCCGCGAATCCAACGGCTGCGGCGCGAGATGGAGAGTCGAGGCCCGGCAGCCGTCGATTCGTTCTGGGACGAGGTCGAAGCCGCGACGACGCCGCTTGTCGAAGCCATCCCCGACGACGACACGGACGTCCTTGTGACTTTCGTTTGGCGCGGAGATTCGGACACGAAGTCCGTTCGCGTCTGGCATGACGACATGCTCGGGACTACTCCGGCCGAGGCCGCGATGCTCCGGCTCGGCGAGACCAACGTATGGCACAAGACGTTCCGCCTCGCGTCCGCCCTCCGGTTCGAATACGTCTTCTATCCAAACGATCCTGAGCTGGATGACGAGCCGCTGCCGAGCCCGGAGACGTACGAGGTCGCCCTCCGGCTGGATCCGCTTAACCCGAAGCGGTATCTCCTCCCGGACGACGGTGAGCATCCCGAGTGGAACGACTTTTTCGGCGGTTGGTCCAGCTGGGTGAAGCGCGAGCAGTCGCTCGCGGAGCTGCCGGCGGCGCTTCCCCAGCCCTGGGTGGCAGAGCGCGCCGACGTGGCGAAGGGAATCGTCGACAAGCATCGCTTCGAGAGCGCGACTCTCGGCAACACGCGGGCGGTCTACGTCTACACGTCGCCGGGATACGACGCGACCAGCGAATCCACATGGCTCCTCATTCTCTTCGACGCCTGGAGCTACCGCGCGATCATCCCGATGCCGACGATCCTCGACAACCTCGTCGCCGATGGTGACATCCCGCCGCTCGCCGCCGTGCTCGTCGACCATCCATCGTTCGACGAACGGATGCGGGAGCTGTCGTTCGAGGAGCCCGGTCCCGCCTTCGAAACGGCCGTAGCAGACGAGGTCATGCCCTGGATCGGGGAGCGGTACCGCGTTGCCTCGGACGCGCGACGGGTCATCATCGGTGGTGCCAGCAACGGCGCCGATGCGGCCGCACGGATCGCCGTGGCTCACCCCGAGCTGTTTGGCAACGTGCTCTCGCAATCGGGGACCTACGGGCGGTCGCCCTCCGGTGACACCGAACCGGAGTGGCTAGCTCGGTGGATTGCCAAATCGCCGCGGCTACCGATCCGGTTCCACCTGGAGGCCGGGACGATGGAGAGCGACCCCGGCAGGAGTGGAGTCAGCATTCTCCAGTCGAACCGGCATCTTCGGACGGTCCTCCGCGCTCGCGACTACGACGTCCACCTGGTCGAGTTCAGTGGCGGACACCAAATGCTGTGCTGGCAAGGAACCATCCGCGACGCCCTAATGTGGCTCATGTCCGCAGGCACATGACGCGCCCATCGGGCTCGCTTCGGAGTGAGGTACGGTGGGGGTCCTCGGTATTCGGTGGTCCGCGTAGCACCGAATTCGCCGGCGACTGTGTCGCGGCCTGCATTCCCGGATGACAGCGTTGCGGCGATGGCATCGGTATGCGACCGCGCGCGCACACGCCTCACGAACACGGGCGTTTAGTGAGCGGTCTCGGTTGTCCAGGGCCCGGGGTTAGCGCCAGCGGGCCGCAGCGTCGATCCTAGACGGGCACCCCTCGAAACGAACAGCTGATAAGTGTGCCCGTTTCTATCGACCCGGAACGCTTGTAGCACTGCGCAGGGGGCGGGAGACTTACGAAACAGCTGCTCTACCGCTGAGCTATGTCGGCGCCGACAAGGAGGAGAGGCCCGTCCCGCAGGTCATCCACACTGAGCCCGACTTCGCCGCCGCGCTCGAGCCATCGGAGTCGTGGATGCTGGACACGCTCGTCGTCCAGACGCACGCGGTTCTCGAGCGGACACGCGAGATCTTCGAGCATTCGATGCCGGCGGACACTGCTGTCGAACCACGTCTGGCGGGCAAGCCGTTCACGTTCGACCCAGCCGTGGCGGAACCGTGCCCCGCGCCGACCCTGTTCGTCATGGGTCGGCAGGACCGTTACGTCGGATACAAGAGGGCCTGGTCGATCCTGGACGACTTCCCGCGCGCGACGTACGCGGTGCTGGATCGGGCCGGCCACCTGCTCGATGTCGAGCAGTTCACGCTCCAGCACGCGCTGGTGAACGAGTGGCTCGATCGGGTCGAGGAGTCCGTCGCGGAGGCTATTCCGGCCTAGGCGATCCGATCCGGCGTCATCGTCCCGTCGGTGACCCTGAGCCGTCCGGTCAGTCCAGCCCGGCGTTGCGGGCCATTACGGCGATCTCGACGCGCGTTCGCGCGCCGAGCTTCGACTTGATGTTGGCGACGTGGGTCGACGCCGTCTTCTTGCTGATGACGAATGACTCCGCGATCTCGCCGTCCGACATCCCGGAGGCAACGAGCGCGATGACCTCGACCTCGCGCGGCGTGAGGTCGAATCGACCGATCGAGGGCCTCGCCACGGGCGGTCGGTCTTCGAGATCGACAGAATCGACCTCGGTCATGGCGAGATCAAGAGCCTCTTCGAGGCCCCGCGCCTCTCCGATCACCCAGTGCCGATGAAACCGGACCGGACCGAGCGCCTTCTGGGCGCTCGCGTAACCGGGCTCGATCTTGTCCTTCGCGAAGGGCGGCGACATGTGCGCTCGAGCTCGCTCAATGGCCGCCCAGCTTTCGACCGCCACGTGCATCTGCCCGGCGGGCTCAAGCCATTCCGCTGCCGTCGATCAGCGCAAGAACGCGCTCCCGATTGTTGCCTGATGTGGCCGACGATGTCGACGCCATCGCGAAGATGCATTCGCGCCACCGCCAGGTCGCCCGCCTGGGCCATCGTCCGAGCCATGGCGAACGTCGACCATGAAACGAGGGCCTTATCGCCTGTCTCGCTGAAGATCCTCTCGCTTTCGGTGAGTGATTTCATCGCCGCGCCATAGTCGCCGAGGGAACGGTCCAGGAATCCCAGCTGGAGCAGCGCGTACGCCAACGCCCACGCGTCCTCCGCCGTCGCGCGCGACGCGGATGGCGTCGTCGAAGCACGTCCGGGCCAGCACAAGCTCGCCGCGGCGGCGGGCGATCTCCCCTTGCGTGACGCGGATAGCGACCAGCGGCCCCGCAACGCCGGCCCGGAGCGCATGCACCTTCGCCTCATCCAGCCGGGCCGCGATCTGGTCGAAGTCCACAGTCGCGTCGTCGAGGGCGACGCGGACGAGCCAATGCATCGCCTCGGCCATCCCGAGCTCGTCCAGACACTCGGTTGCTGCGAGCCAGGCTCGCCTCGAACATGGCGAGGCTGCGCTCCCGGAGCCCCAGCTCTCTGGCCATACAACCCGCCCGACTGAGCAGCCGGGCCCGAATTGCTGGCCGCGCTTTGGGTCCAACATCACGCGCCGTCTCGAGCCAAGACAGGCCTTCGCGGATCCCGCCTGCGCTGTACCAGAATCGGTCCTCGAGCGCCGCAGCGAGCCGGGCAAGGGAGTCGGCGTCTCCCGTCCCGTGGGCCCAGGCAAGGGCCGCTCGCAGGTTCGCCTGATCGGCGACGAGCTGGCGCATTCGCGGGATCTGCTCCGCCGCGCGCGTCGATCGATCCGCGTCCTCCGCCATCGCCAGGAAGTACGCGAGGTGACGGTCGCGAACGACCTTCGTCCTCACCGGGCTCAACCGGTCGAGGGCGAACTCCCGGATGGTTTCGAGCAACCCGAATCGCGGTTCCCCATCGGGACCGGGCCGGACGGTCACGAGGCTGTGGTCGACCATGCGCTCGAGCATCGACATCGGCGTCGGCGCCCCGTGTGTCCGCCGGCCATCGGCAACGACCGCCTCGCAGGCCGCGAGGGTGAATCCACCGACGAAGACGCCGAGGGCCGCAAAGAACTGCTGCTCCAGGCTGCCGAGGAGCTTGACGCTCCACTCGATCGTGGCGCGGACGGTCTGTTGTCGGAGCGGGACGTCGAGCGGCCCATCGCTCAGCAGCGGAAGCAGCGGCTGGAGCTGGACAAGCAGGGAGGCCGGCGACCGGGACCGGGTGCGCGCGGCCGCGAGCTCGATGGCGAGCGGAAGACCGTCGAGGCGGACGCAGATCTCGGAGATCGCGCGGGCGTTCTCGTCAGTGAATGCGAAGCGCGGATCCATCGACCGCGCTCGCTCCACGAACAGGCGGACGGCGTCGACCTGTTCCAGCCGGCCGAGCGATCCCAGGTCCTCATCGCGCGGTAGCGCCATCGAACCGAGTCGGTACAGCTGCTCACCCTGGACGTGGAGAGCCGCACGGCTCGTCGCGAGGACGATCAGGGTCGGCCAGCGCGTCATCAGTCGGGCGATGATCGGGGCTGCCGCCGGAAGCTGCTCGAGGTTGTCGAGAATCAGGCGAATCCGTCGGTGACCAAACTGCTCGGGAAGCGTTTCGCTCAGGTCGCCCTCAACCGGCTCCCCGACACCCAGAGCCGTCGCGATCGTCGCCAGAATCAAGTCTGGGTCTGTGATTGGGGCGAGGTCAACGAAGACGAACCCAGCGTCGTCGTCGGACTGGTTCGCGGCGAGTTCGATCGCCAGGCGTGTCTTGCCGCTGCCACCGGGCCCGGTCACCGTGACGAGACGACCGGTATTGAGCAGTCCGGCCAGGGCGACGAGATCCAGGTCGCGTCCGATGAAGGACGACACGGGCGAGGGGAGGCCGTTCATCCTGACCAGGCTGGCCCAGTGCTCGGTCCTGGCTCGATCGTTCCAACCCGCATTGCTCCGTCCACTGCGTTTGGAGTCTACGCTCGCCTGCGGTCGGCCTCCGGAGCCGAAGTTCGCAGGTCCGAATCGAGTCGGGCACGCCATGCTGCGTCGGCTCCGAGGTCCAACGACGAGCGAGGTACCGCGACACCCCGGTTCGTCAACATGACGGAGCATTGCTGCCATCGATGCGATGTACGCGAGGCGGTGACACCCACACGGGGACGGCCACTTCCCCAACCGGGCCAGCCTCATCCGACTTGTCGGAATGGTCCTCGCCGAGCAGGACGATGAGTGGCAGGACGGCCGGCGCTACTTCCGGCCCGAGACGATGGCCCTCATCGACGGCGCCATCGATCACGAGGAGGTGAGCCCAGGGTTGCTGATGGCGAGCTGATCGACCAGGCTCGAGGGTGACGCCCTGTTACACCACGTCCCGGGACTTGACCCATAGTCATCAGCTCTACCGAGCATGCGAACGTCGGAAACAGCTGCTCTACCGCTGAGCTATGTCGGCGCCGATCAAGGATAGCCGATGCTCAACGCACAGCGGCTGTTCGCCCTCACGGGAGCATGCCGGCGATCGTGCTCAGAGCGGTAGCACAGCTGCTCGAACAGCTGATAAGTGTGTCTACGCCGATGACTGTCGGGCACCCTTGAGAGGTCCCGAACCGCACGACCGTTCGATCTAGGCGCAATCAGCGCGGGGCGACGGCGGCCAGCCCGATGAGCGCCGCCCCCTCGATCATCCGATCGTCGTAGGTCACGATCGTGTCGAGGTCGTCACCTAGCGTCAGAGCGGTCGCGAGATGGATGGCATCGAGCGTGCGCAGTATTCGAGGCTCGAGGATGCCGGCCGCATCGAGGATCCGATCGTCGATGGCGATCAGGTCGACACGCCGAAGGCCCTCGCGGGCGATGGCGAGAGCGTCAGGCCCCAGGTGGCGGACCGCTCGGAGGGCTTCGGCCCGGAGGAGGGAAGACGACACGCGGCGAGCCTCGTGCGTCGCGAGGAATGCTCGGAGCTCGGTCGACTGCGCCTCGGTGACGACCAGCTTGACGAACGCCGAGCTATCGAGATAGACGGCCTTCAATCCGTCCGCGCCTTCGACACGAGGTCGGACGGAGCGGGTGAATCGGCCGGCAGCTGGACCGTGGGGAGGTCGAGCAGGTCAGCCTCGGCGCGACGCAGCAGTCCTTCGCGCTCGAGCTTGGCCAGACCGGTTGGCATCGATCGCAGCAGGACCGCGACCGGACGTCCTCGATCAGTGACCTCGATCGTCTCGCCCGCGGCGACTCTTCGCAGGATGGCACTGGCCTGACGCCGAAGCTCGCGCACACCGACACGTTCCATGTGCGACATAGTAGCACTTGTCAGGACGACGTGGCGTAAGCGGGTGTCACTCCGGAGACCCCAATCCTTCCGGGGGGAGCACGGGCTCCCCCTCGGATTGAAGCGTGCCTTGCGTCGTGTGGCCGATCAGGGAGACGGGGACGCGCCCGATGGGGACGGACTGGTTGCCGGCGGTTCGATCTTGATGGAAGCGACGATGGCCTCGAGCTCGGCCAGCTCCTCGGCAGAGCTGCTCGCCTGATGCCTGGCAACGACGGCGAAGCGATCGCCGGCGACGTCGACGACATAGACGACATCGGTCGAACCGACGGCACTGCAGCACAGGCCGCCGGACTCATCCGGGCCCGGGTCCGGCCAGAACCTGATGATTCCCCCGTCGCATTTCGTGACATCGAGGTCGGCCGGGACGGTCAACTCGATCCGCTTGGCCGGGAAGCCCCCCAGGGTGACGTCGGTGGCGGCCGACGCGACCCGGCCCTTCTGCGCCACCAGCAAGCTCGCAAGCTCATCGATCGTCGTTCCGGCGTCGACCAGCGTCGCATCGTGATGGCAGGCGTCGGTGTAGACATGAGTGACGGTCCAGATAGCGAGTAGGACCTCGCCAGATCCAGTGAACGGCGGCATGCTCGCCGCAGCGGCCACGCGATTCCTATAGACGAATACTCCTCCCTCAGCCGTCGCCCATCCCTCGGGTACGGTGACGGTGAACCGCGCTCCCCCCACGGGCGTGTAGTACGCAATCCAATCATACGTCCCCGGTTCGAGGGCGCCAGCCGCGGGGAGGAGCGACGGTGACGGGCTCGGCGCGAGAGTGGCCGACGGCGCCGGCGTCGGGCCGGAGCCGGGGCCGGTGCCCGGTGTGAAGACGGTCAGGGCCGCGAAGCCGACGATCGCGACGACCGCGATCCCGGCGGCGAGCCGCAGCGGAACGGACATTGGTGGGGTCCTCCACGGGATCCGGAGATCCCGCGATTGTGGTGTCGTCTTGATGGCCAGGAAGACGGCGTCGACCACCGGCCGAGGGGTCCGGTCGGACCCGTCTGCCAGCCAGTCGTCCACGGCGCGTTCGAAGGCTCGGTCGTCGCTCATGACAGTCGCCCTTCCTGGACCTTGATCGGCGCCCGGCCCGCCTCGAAAGCGGACCGAAGTGCGCGGGTGGCGTAGTGCAGTCGCGAGCGGGCGGTTCCGTCGGGGATGCCGAGCGTCTCGGCCACTGCCACGAGGGGCAGGCCCACGTGGTGGTGGAGGACGAACACCGCCCGCTGGTCGAGCGGTAGCCGGCGGAAAGCCTGCTCCAACTCGTCGCGATTGGAGATCGATTGGTAAGGGTCCACGTCGTCCGCCCGATCGATTGGGAGAACGCGCACGGTCGATGCCCATCTCCGGTTGTGCGGAGCAACCGCGTAGCAAGCGTTGACGAGGATCCGGTAGGCCCATGCCTCGAAGCGGTCTGGCTCCCGCAGATTCGGCAGCTTCCGCCAAATGGTCACAAGGGCGTTCTGCAGAACGTCCTCGGCGAGGCCGGGATCGCGCAGGATGCGTCGAGCGATCCCGAACAGCGTGTCGCTGACCTGGTGCACCAGATCCTCGAATGCCGCCTGGTCGCCCGAGCGCGCCCGCTCGACGAGGTCTCGGTCCATGGGTCTCCGGCGATCAGCCGTGGTCGAGACGACCGCGGTCTATCGAGCATGAGGGTACGGAGCGCCGGAATCGTTCAGTGCGGGTAGTCAGGGTCGGCTCGGACGCTAGCGGCCCGGAGCGTCGATCCTGGGCGGACCACCCCAAGAATCGAATAGCTGATAAGTGTGCCCGTGTGTATCGGGCCGCCACTCGGGGTAGCACTGCGCACAGGGCGGGAGACTTACGAAACAGCTGCTCTACCGCTGAGCTATGTCGGCGCCGCCCACGAATAGCCGATGGTCACAGACATCCGCCCGACACCGCCCGGTCGCTCGACGCCGGGTGTCGTGCGTCGTTGCCGTCGAGGACGGGCTTGACACGGCCCCGACAACGTCGTATATATCGACCATCGATATATCGACGATCGTAAGAGTGGCAACCCGATGGAAGCCAGGATCCCCGAATTCGGACGGTTCACCGAACCGTCCCTGCTCATCCTCGTCAGCCTGAGTGACGGGCCGAAGCACGGCTACGCCATCATGCAGGACGTCGAGCGGGGCACCGGCCGGCCCATGGGCCCCGGGACGCTGTACGCGGCCCTCGTGCGCCTCGAGGAACAGGGCCTGATCGAGGCCTTGACGCCGGAAGAACGACGCCGGCCCTACCGACTGACCGCGGTCGGGGCGACGAACCTCGCGCAGCAGCTCAGGGATCTCTCGGCCTTCGCCCAACGGGGTCTCAGCCAGCTCGGCGAGCCCGAGCCATGAGTTCCCTCCTCATCCGTCTCTACCCGGCCCGCTGGCGCGCCCGGTACGGCGACGAATTCGAGGTCCTCCTCGAAGAGCGGCCGCTCGGACCGTACGACGTGGCGGACATCCTCCTCGGCGCCCTCGACGCGCACCTCCGGCTGCGTGGACAGGGAGCCGGCGTTCGTGAAGGAAGGAGTTTCTCCATGTCGCTCCGGATCGGTGGCATCGCCGCAATCGTCGGCGCTTCTCTGATCGTCATCGTCATCGCCTTGACCGGCGGCCACGCCGAAGCCTCCGAGAATGCCCCCTCGATCGCGCTGCTCGTCGCGTTGGCCGCTTTCCTGGTGGCGCTCACCGGGATGAGCGCGTTCCAGGCTCGTTCGAATCCGTGGCTTGTCTGGACCGCGTTCGGGTTGACGGCCGTCGGGACGCTTGTCATCTTCATCGCGGGCCTCAGGGATCTCGCCGGCCTCGGCCCAACGGATTGGCGGGACGGCCTTCTCCCCATCGGAGCAGTCACTGCGGCCCTTGGCTCGGCGACGTTCGGGATCGCGACGTACCGCGTATCCGTTCTCTCGCGCAAGGGGGCATTGGCCCTCGCGATCGGCCCGTTGGTCGGGCTCATTGGCGCCATCGCCGTGGGTCAGGATCTGTGGGGGCTCGGCATGCTCCTCCTCCTCGTCGGGATCGTCGGCTTCCTGGCCGGTTGGTTCACGCTCGGCGTGGCGGCGATTCGTCTGGATCGAGGATCGTCGGCGCTCAGGTCCGCCTGAGGCGCGAAGCTCGAGAAATCCGTAGCCGATCTGAAGGTCGCCGTCAGCCGGCGGGTTCGAACTTGAATGCCGCTCAGCAGGCGCCGGGCTCTTCGCTCTCGGGCGGCGCGCTGTACCCCGGAACTGCATAGTCGTTCCCACTCGAGTCCTGCCAGACGCAGACTTCGTCGACGGTTCCGTTCCGCCGCACGTGGAGCTTGGCGGCCACGTGGCTGGCGCTACCGTCCGGGGAGTCACCGCACGCGTAGGTGATGTCCCAGCCGTCGCCCCGCGCCTTGGGTTCGATCCACGCCAACGCGCCCGGCCCCTGCGTGTCGCTTGCCTGGAACCCACTCAGATACGGATGGGTCTCTGCGACCGCGGCGAGCGCCTCATCGAGCGAGTCGATCGGCGGTGTGACCTCGTCCTCGATCGGCGGCCGTCCCTTCGACGAAGGATGAAGCCACCCCACATCCGGGGCATAGTCGGTCGCCACGACCCGGCCGTCGACGATCACGGATGCCCATGCGTAGTAGCGCGCAGGCAGGCGCGCGAGCGTGCGCGCAAGCACTTCTGCGCGACTGGGGCTGCTACCCGCAACGTCGCCTCCGCCGCCGAACTCGAGCTGCGCCCCCGCCAGGCCCCGCATCCAGGTCGGTGGGTTGCCGTACGGATGACTTGGGCCCGAGTGATGGGACGGTGAACAGGACGGGCCCTTGCTGGCCTCGTTCTGCGCGGCCGGAAAGAGGGCGCCGAAGAAGGTATCGCCGACCATCGGCGTCTTGACGATCCCCTGCGGGGACTCGAAGTAGTCAAGCGAGTTCAGGACCGATGACTCCGTTCGACCGGTGTGGAGGTCGGTGATCCACGCACGGTGTGGCAACTCCTCGGCGGGTCCTGGGATGTTGTCCATTCCGAACCGCCGGTCCCCAATACCGTCGCCGTCGTCGTCGACGACGAGTCCGTACGCGATCCACTGCTCGGTCGGATCCACCTTCGGCGCCCCGGGGACGGAGACCACCACGGCGTTGTTGTGCCCGAACCCCACCCGGCGGATGTCGACCCACGGGAACGCACCGGACTCGGTGTCGCCCGTTGGATCCGCGTAGTCCTCGCCTTCAACGGAGATCGGCACGATGGTCGCGGGTTCGGCGGGCTCGGTCCGGACCGGCGCCGGCCAATCCTCCTTCAGGCTTGCCTGGGTCCAGATCACCGGGGCCGCCGTCGGGCTCGGGCGGGTCGACGCAGCGGCGGACGGCCGGACCACGCTCGGCGCGGCCGCGGTCGAGGCCTGCGCCTTCGAGGCGGGGTTTGGGGTCTCCGCTTCCTGCCCGGCTGTGCACGCGGTTGTCAGGATCGCGGCAACCACGACCGCAGCGGCCATCGGCGACACAGATCGGCTGAACGAGCGCTTCATGTCCTTCCTTCCACGTGCGGCGGTCATGGGTTAGCCGATGGGCCGCTGCCCGGAGCACGGAGATTGGTCTCTTGGGTCTGCTCCGGACGCGCACTGGGTGGCGTTGCCGAACAGATCGGATCACGGGCACACCGGTACGCCTCGAGCTCCTCGATCGGAACGGACGCGACGCCCACGGGTGCTGTCAGGTCGAAGAGCGCCGCCGGCTGCTCGCCGAACGTGATCTCCGTGACCTCGATGGTTTGGAACTGGCCCGGGATGGGCTGATCGGCATCGTCGACCAGCGGCGCCCGGGCGCGGAGGATCAGCCGCGTCTCGACATCGAGCCAGAGGTCGCCGCCGCCACACGTGAACTGGTGGGCGGGGCGCCCGGCAACGGATTCGACGCCGACGTACCGCCAGCCCGTCGCGGCAGTCCCGCTGCCGGCTTCGTCGGGGTCGCGAGTCAGCTCGCAGCCCGGCAGCCGGTCGAACGTGATCCCGCCGAGCCCGAGCCCGGAGTGGATGTACCCCCGGGGGTCCTCGCCGATGGCCTCGGGGTTCACGACCCAGACCTTCTCCGACCCGACGGTCTCCAGTGAGCCGACGCTCATGCCGCTGAGGATGCGGTACGTCTCAGGCTTCGTCGCATCGGCCGACGCGAACCGCTCGAAGCGGACCGCACCCGACCGATCCACATACATGCGGCTCTTGACTGAACCGTTGTCGATCCGCGTCATCGCGAGCGGCGGCAGCTCCGGCAGCCGATCGTAGCTGGAGAGGACGAACGCCTGGACGTCAGCTGGCGGCTCGATGCTCAGCTCGGTGATTGCATCCCGTTGGAGGAGGCGCAGCGCCCCGACCGCCGCGGCACTCGCGAACGCCAGCGCGACCAGCAGTGCGGCAGCGATGAGGACCATCCGCCGCTGGGCGATCGGGTCCGCGTCGCTGAGCGCGCCGAGGAACGAAGGCATGGCCCGCTGCCGGGTGGTGGTCCCGGCTGCCACGAGAACCCGCTCGCGCAGGCCGGCCTGGGCGCGTTCCGGAACGTGGGCACGAAGCGCCCTGGAGATCTGGGCGTCGGTCAGGCGTGGAGCGTTCATGCCTCGGCCTCCATCGCCTTCTCGAGCGCGTTGCGGGCGGCATGCAGGCGCCACTTGGCCGTTCCGAGCGGGATGCCGAGCGACCGTGCGATCTCCGCTACCGGCCGCTCCTCGACGTGGTGGAGGATGAGGATCATCCGGTCCTTCGGCCGCAGGCGGTCGAAGGCACGCCCGATCGCATCGTTGTCGACCATCTCGTCCATCTGCGTTCGGCCATGGACGTCCTGCGGCGGCTCCGGCTGTGAGCTCTCCGCGCCGGCGTCGGCCGGCCGAACCCGGACCTCGCGGAGCCGGACCCGATGCCGGCGCGCCGACACCGCGGTGTTCGCCACGATCCGGTTGAGCCAGCCGTCGAAGGCTGCCGAATCGCGCAGGCGGGGAAGCTGTCGCCACGCGGCGACGAGCGCGTCCTGGGTCGCGTCGGCCGCGTCGGCGTCGTTGGACAGGATCGACCAGGCAAGCCGGTAGCAGCGATCGATCCGGGTATCGACGAGCATCGCGAATGCCGCTTCGTCGCCGGCGCGAGCGCGACGAACGAGCGCGTCATCAACCGACGTCGCTGCAATCGCCGCTGTCGTCACCGCATCCACGTCACCCTCGGATCATGACCGGCGCGCGTGTCGATCGCGTTGTCGCCGGTCGATCGCTGCTGTCAGGTGTCCAGACGCCACCGATCGCGTGACGGTTGGGTCGTGACCGAGAACCGACTCCGCACGACCTCGTCATGCGGGCATCTGGGCCTGTAACCCGACCGATCCGTATGAACGTGCCAAGGCCAGCGCGCGATCCGTGTGGACGGGCTGCACCGGACATCTGGTCCAATCGTCCGCTGGCACTTCCGTACTGGTTGAAGGCTGATGTACCCTCCGGGCCCGGCGGCGGGGACTGCTGTCTGCGCCCGCCGCCATCGTCGGGGGCATCGCCGTGCGGACCATCGCCGTGGTCAATCGCAAGGGGGGAAGCGGCAAGACCACGACCGCGGTCAGTCTCGCCGCCGTCCTCGCTGAGCGAGGCTTGCCGACGCTGCTGATCGACCTCGATCCGCAGGGCAGCGCGTCCGCGTGGCTCGCGGATGGGCGCGACGATCGGCGGGACCTCGCGGCATTCATCGCACCCCAGGACGCTTGGGCGATCGCCCGGCGGACGACGGTCACCGGCCTCGAGATCGTCCGCTCCTCGGCCGGACTGCTCGCGGCCGAACAGACCCAGAAGGGCGAGTGCAGCCTTCGGGTCGTCCGAGGCATCCAGGGATTGAGCCCGGACTGGGGATTCGTGATCATCGATTGCCCGCCGTCCCTCTCGTACCTCTCCGTCGGAGCCCTCATGGCCGTCCAGGAGGTGATCATTCCCGTCGAAGCTCATGCGATGGCATTGCCCGGCGTCGCGGCGGTCATCCGTGAGATGGGACGGATCCAGTCCACGTTCAATCCGGGCCTCAGGAGCCCCCTGATCGTCGCCTGTCGAGTGAACCGGACGCTCCATGCGAGAGCAGTCGTCAACGACCTGGAACGCACCTACGGGTGGCGTGTGGCCCGAACGGCCATCCGGGAAAGCATTCGACTCGCCGAGGCCGCGGCGGTCCGTCTTCCGATCACTGCCTACGCCCCCGAGAGCGGTGCGTCCGTCGACTATCGGATGCTCGCCGACGAGCTGATCGCGCGCGCCGAGTTCTCGGAGCCGGTCCGCCGGCCGCAGTCGCGCTGGCGCCGGTTGTTCACGCGTTCGACGCACGTGGCCGCCGCAATCCATCGCACGGGCTGACGCGGTGACGCAGGACCAGGTCGTCCTCGTGATCCTGGGCGCTCTCATCGTCCTGAACGTCAGTGTCGCGATCTGGGTCGCGCTCCGGGCTCGTCGCCGGCGACGGACCACGCCTGCGGCCGCCACCGAGGGCGGGCCCATCGCGGCCGCGGACGTCGAGGCCTTCGTCGCCGGTGTGCTGCCAGACCCGCCCGCTCCGGCTCGTCAGCCGGCGGACGCGAGTGCGGACGGGGACGGGGAGGAGGTCGTGGCTCCCGTGACCGGAAACCCGATCATGCGCGAGTCCGGTTCTGGCCCGACCCCTCCGGAATGGTCCGCCAGACTCGTGGACCCTGCGACGTGGTCCCAAACGATCCGTGAGGAATCGGCACGCCTCGCCCGGTTCGGGCATCCCGTGACGGTGGTCATGGCCGAAGTGCCGCACCTGGACGCGCTGGCCGACTGGTTCGGTCGCGACATGGCCGACCGTGTCGCCCGGGAGACGGCTCGCCTGCTCGTCGCGCAGGGTCGCAAGGCCGATCGGATCGCCCGGTTCCCTGGCGCGCGATTCGGGGTCCTGTTGGTCGAGACGGAGGAGAAGGCCGCCGGCGGCTACGTGAAGCGCGTCCGTGCAGCCGCCGATGGCTGGCTCGAGTCGGCGGGCCTCTCCACCCGGCTGTCGGTCGGTTGGGCGAGCCCAGCGGACGGAGCGGACGTCATGGCCGCAGCAGCGACTGCCGAACAACGGATGCGCGATGCCGATCGCGGCCCGGCGCTCGATGGCAACCCGGACGGGGTGGGCTGGCCGTAGACGCGGAGCCATGCTCGGACTCCTGCCTGACCGGGATCCGACGCGACGCGGTGGAGCTGGGCGACCGTCGGCCCCTGCCGACGGGTCGGATGGCCCTTCCGTCGACGCTTGGTCAGGTCCGACGATCGGGACCCGCGAGGCGCTCGCTGCCGCGCGGACCTGGAGGCTTCGGCCATGGTCACCAACTCGATCGCCCATCAGCATGCCATCGATGCCATCCCGAGGCCCGAGCTGCGCGGGTTCGGCCTGATCACGATCGCCCTGCTCGTCCTGCTCGGGTTCGGGGCCCTCGCCGGGGGGATTGCCCTGGTGATGCGACCGGACGGCAGCGTCATGGGGTTCAATGTGACGCTTCTCGCGGGCAGCCCGTTCGCCGACTTCACCGGTCCGGGTCTGATCCTCGGCGGCCTGTTCGGCATCGGCGCGTTCGCCGTCGCAGCGATGGGGATCGTCCGCCTCCGCGTGGCGCCCTTCCTCGCGTTCGCGATCGGCTGCGGTCAGATGATCTGGATCGTCGTCGAGCTCGCGATCATCCGCGAGCTGAGCTTCCTGCACCCGACGTTCTTCGGCATCGGACTGCTGATCGCGGCGACCGCGGTGCCGTGGGGCTGGCCGACCCTCCGCGCCTGGCGCGCCACTCGCTAGCGACGGCCGACGACCGACCGTCGCCACCTGCTCACAGCCAGCCGCGGGCCCTGAAGATCAACCACAGCGTGACGCTCGTCAGCAGCATCAGGCCCAGGGCGTAGAGATAGCCGTACTGCCAGTCGAGCTCGGGCATGTTGGCGAAGTTCATGCCGTAGACCGTCCCGACGAGCGTTGGTGCGAACAGGATCGCCGCCCACGCCGAGACCCGCTTGACCTCCTCGTTCTGGTCGAAGCTGGCCTCGGTCAGCCGCTTGATTTCCTCGTTCTGGGCCTGGTTCACGAGGGTTGCATTGACGGTCAGGATGTCGCTGAGCGACTGGCGGAAGGCGGCGACCCGCTCGGTGACCGTCGTGGCATGGTCGCCGACGTCACGCAGGTAGCGCTGGAGCTCCTCGTCCGTCCCGTACTTGTCGAAGCCGGCGGCAAGCGCGTCCAGCATCGGCTGGAGGGACCGCGTCGCCCGCTGGAACTCGATCACCTCCTGCGACAGCTCGTAGATCCGTCGTGACACCTTCGGGTCGCCCTGGAACACCTGGCCTTCGATCTCGTCGATGTCCTTCTGCAGTCCGGCGACGACCGGCGCGTAGCCGTCGACGACACTATCGAAGATCGCGTACAGCACGGCCTCGGGGCCACGGGCGAGGAGCTCCGGGTCGTCCTCCATCCGGTGGCGGACGACGCCGAGGTCCGGCGTCCGGCTGTGGCGGACCGTCAGGACGAAGTTCGACCCGACGAAGACGTGGATCTCGCCGAACTCGACCTCCTCGACGTCGTCGAGATAGGTGGCCGCCCGGAGCACGACGAACAGCGTGTCGCCATATCGTTCGAGCTTGGGTCGCTGGTGAGCGACGATGGCGTCCTCGACGGCAAGCTCGTGCAGCCCGAACTCCTCGGCGACAGGGAGCAGCTGTGCCTCCGCCGGCCGGAACAGCCCGATCCAGCCCATCGTCCCGGGTTGGTCGCGCAGTCGCCGCGCGGTTTCGGCAACGGTCGTCGGCGTGTCGATGCGGCGGCCGTCGCGGTAGATGGCGGTGTCGACGAGGCTCTGCTCGACCGGCGCCGCGACATCCTCCGGGCGGGCCTCCATGGCCACCTCGGGGGCCGCCTCATGCGTTCGATGGTCGTGGGCGCGCGGGCGTCGCGTTGGGAGCTGGAAGCGCGGGCGTCGCTCCGTCATGTGACACTCCCTCCCGAGGTCCCCATGGACCTGTCTTCTCTTCCTTGCAAGCCCCGTGGTGGACCCGTTGGCGAGGGAAGAGACCCTACCATCGGTCTGACCGCTTCGAACCCGGTCGACGCGGAGCAGCCGGCGCCTGCGAACGGGCGGCCCAGCTCCTGGCCAGAGGAGGCCTGGACACCTTCGGTAGTGGTTGACGCAACCCAACGGTTGCTATATTGTCAGTAGCAACCGAATGGTTGCGATGCACCCCGGAGGCTGTCATGGGTTTTCCAGATCGAATCGAGCGGACCGTCGAGATCGCGCATCCGCCGGCCATTGTGTGGGCGGCGTTGACCACGGCCGAGGGCCTCGGCACCTGGTTCGGCGACGCGGCGACGGTCGATCTGCGGCCCGGCGGCGCGGCCGAGATGACCTGGACAAGCGGCGACACGGCGTCGCTGCGCATCGAACGCGTCGAAGAGCCGAGGGTCTTCGGGTTCACCTGGGGCATCTACGGCCTGCCCGACGACGATCCGCGCCACACCTACGTCGAGTTCACGCTCGAGCCGACCAGCGCGGGCACTCGCTTGACCGTCATCGAATCGGGCTTCGCGCAACTGCCGGACGACAGCTATCGCACGGCGTTCGAAGCCAACACCGACGGCTGGGCCAGTGAGCTGGGCGAGCTGGTCGAGTACCTCGATGCCGTCGCGGCCTGACATCGAGGCCGTTGCCGAGGAGGTCTTCACCGCCCTGGCCGACCCGAGCCGGCGGGCGATCCTGGCCGCACTCGCGGCCGGCGGGCCCGCCACAGCCACGGATCTGGCCGCTCGCCTGCCCATCACCCGTCAGGCCATCGCCAAGCACCTGGCACTGCTGGCCGAGGCGGGGCTGGTGGCTGCCGAACCGGGAGAGCGGCGCCGGGTGCGCTACCGGCTTCGCTCCGCTCCGATGCAGGTGGCGCAACAGTTCCTGGCCGCCCTGGCCCGGGATTGGGACCAGCAGCTGGAAGCGCTCCAGGACCACCTCGACGCCGTCGTGACCGTTCAGCCCACGCGAAGGAACAAGGGAAAGAAGCAGTCATGAACAACGACGCCTCAACTGCCTGGATCCGCCCCCCGGAGTGGCTTCCAGATCGACAATCCGTGGCTGGTCACCGGTACGGAACGCGAGAAGAGTGGGCGGCCGCGCGCGAGGACTTGCTTGCCCGCGAGAAGGAGCACACGAGACTGGGCGACGAGTTGGCGCGCCAGCGACGCGCGCTACCGTGGGTCCGCGTCGAGAAGGACTACTGCCTCGACACCGACGACGGCCCGCGGGGGCTTGCAGAGCTCTTCGATGGCCGCAGTCAGCTCCTCATCTACCACTTCATGTTCGGCCCGAGCTACCAGGACGGCTGCCCGATCAACTCGTCGATCGCCGACAGTGTCAATGGCCTCATCCCGCACCTGAACGGGCGCGACGTGACGATGCTCCTCGTTTCGGGGGCTCCGCTCGAGCAGCTGCAGGCGTACAAGCGGCGCATGGGCTGGAGCGTCCCCTGGGCGTCATCGGCCAATAGCGAGTTCAACCTCGACCTCGGCTACTCGATCAGCGAGGAACAGGCCAGCGCATGGGTTGCGAACAACCTCGGGTCCCTGCCGCCGATCGTCGACCGCAATGCCGGCGCGAGCGGCACCGACGTCGCCGGGTACCTGACGGAGAGCCCGGGGTTCAGCGCCTTCGCCCTGGAAGACGGGGTCGTCTATCAGACCTATCAGACCTGGTGGCGTGGGCTCGAGTTCCTGATGGGCTACTACCCGATCCTCGACCGGGCGCCGAAGGGCCGTGACGAGGACGCCGGGTGGCAGCTCTGGATCCGCCGCCACGACGAATACGACAGCCAGTGAAACCACGAAGGAGACGCCACGGAAAGGAGGATCGTCTCGGTGTGCGCCGAGAACCGAGCGTGGAGCCCGATGAAACGCACCAGATTCACGAGCTGCTCGACCGCTGAGTGATGTCGGCGCCGCTCAAGAAGAGCCGATGGGTCAGGGCTTGATTCGGATCGAGTCCACGATCGCCTTGAGCTCCGAGCGGTGTTTCGCCGACGTGCCCGGGTAGTCCGTGCTCTGGACCACGAAGCGGAGGCCATCCACGTCGAGGATCCAGAGATGCCACTGGTGGCTCGGCCCCTGGGCGAAGATGCCGGGGTCCCAGGGACGGTAGACCTCGCACTTGGAGAGATCGGCCGGCACCTGCAGGTCGATGTACTTGCCGGCGTATCCGGCCAGGGTGACGTCGACAGGATCCGATGCATCCAGCAGTGGATGACCCGCGATGGCGTTGGCCAAGTCGTCGACGCTCGGCCCGACCTCGATGTCCGGCGGGATCGCGTGCTCGGCCTTCGTGCACGGATCACTCAGCAGCCAGGCGCCCCTGCCGACGAGCAGACCGGCCCCGTCGGGCGCCCCATTCCCCTTCTCGGCCAACCAGATCGTGCCCGCGATCCCCTCCCAGCCGTCGGGCACGGTGAGGGTCACGCGGGCGGCGTCATGCGCGGGCGATTGGCTGCACCCTGGCTGGTGTTCGCTGCAGCCCGTGTCCCACTGCGGAATCCTGTAGGTGCCGGCCGGGAGCGGGCCATCGGGGATCGAGGCCACTCCGGGGCTGGCTGCCGGGCTGGGTGGGCTTGTCGGGGTCGACGCGGGGACGGACGCCATGCTCGGCACAGCCAGGGTCGGCGAAGCGGACCCGCTCCCAGGCGGTTGCCCGGTCGTACAGCCGGCGATGACAAGCAGAGCGACCACGACGACGGGTGCGAACCTGCGGTTCACATCGATCAACTCTCGCCCATCCAGCCGGACAGCCCTTCCTCATTGATGTGGATCGAGCCCGAGGGCGGAAAGACGGTCCACCCGATCACCCCTCCGGTGTCGGTGCCTGGTCGCGGGTTCACGAAGATCGACCATCCACCCGCGTCCGTCGCGGGCACGTGAAAGGTCACATCCACGGTGGTGCCGGGTAGCACGACACTCGGGGTCGCGGACCCGACGACCTTTCCCATGAGGCCCTGATCGCTTTCCTCGGCGACGACCAACGTCGCGGGTCGAGAACTGCTGTTGCTGACCCGGATCTTCCAGGGCCGTCCGCCAGGCCCCGCCGAGGTAGGACCGGAGTCGGGCTCGGAGTCGCGGTCGGGATCGGGGTCTGGGTCGGGATCGGGAGGGCTGCCACGGCGGGTGGCGGCGACACGCCGCGAGGCACATACAGCTCCGCCATGCCCGACGCAACACACGCCCCGTTCAGGCAGTCCCGGCCGCCTGCCACGAAGACGGTCCCATCGAGCAGCAGCGTTGGACGAGAGTCGTGCCCCCGGAGCGGGTACCCGGTTGTGGTCCAGGACCCGGTGTCCGGGTCGTACAGCTCGGCACCGTAGTCATCCGCCACCAGCACCATGCCATCGGACAACAGCGTGGCCGAACCGTAGTACGCGCTCGGTCTGGCGAAGCCCTCAGTGGGGGTCCAGGTCCCGCTCGCCGGGTCGTACACCTCGGCCGTCATCACATACCCGGACTCGGTCACCCAGTCGTTGCCCATCACGAGCACCTTGCCGTCGCGTAGCAGCGTGGCTCTGGCCCCTGCCTTGGGACTGTGCATGCTCCCCGTCGCGGCCCACGTCCCCGTGTCCGGATCGTAGAGCTCGGCCGTGTCGAATCGTTGATTGTCGGTGCCGCCACCCGCGACGAGGACACGGCCATCGGACAGCAGGACGGCCGCGCCGCCGCGGCGCCGCAGGAAGCCCTTCGGCGGAGCGATCATGCTCCCGGTGGCGGCCCAGGTCCCGCTGTCGGGGTCGTACAGCTGGGCGCCCTCGCGACCCGCCACCAGCACCCTCCCGTCGAGCAGTCGCGTCGCCGAGAGCCAGCAATCATCCCTGATTGCCACCTTTCCGGTGGCGGACCATGTCCCAGTGGCCGGGTCGTACACCTCTGCGCCAAGGGTCAGGCTGTCGGCGTCAGGGTCGTCGACGACCCCCACGAGCACCTTGCCGTCGCGCAGCAACGTGGCCGCGAAGCATCGCGGGGGCTTGGCCATGCTCCCGGTGGCGGCCCAGGTCCCGGTGTCCGGGTCGTACAACTCCGCGGAGGTGTCGTTCTCGTCGCCGTTGCCGCCGCCCACCACGAGCACCCGGCCATCAAGCAGCCGAACCGACATGTGGCCGGAGCGAGGCGTACCCATCGTCCCGGTGGCGATCCAGGCGCCGGTCGCAGGGGTAGCCGCCAACGCAGGTGGTGGCGAGGCGCCGGCCGGGATGTACAACTCGGCTGAGCCCCCGCTTCCCGCCACGAGGACCGTGCCATCGAGCAACAACGTGGCGGAGCCCTCGGTGGGCATGACCATCTTCTCGGTGAACGTCCAGGTCCCGCGGTCGGGGTCGTAGATCTCGGCGCCACTGGCATCCCCGACGAGCACCTTGCCGTCGTCCAGCACAGTGGCCGGGAAGCGAGTGTGTGTGTTGAGCATGCTTCCGGTGGCGGACCAGGTCCCCGTGGCCGGGTCGTACACCTCCGCGGACGTGTCGTCTTGATCGTCGTTGGCGCCGCCCACCACGAGCACCCGGCCATCGAGCAGCGGCACCGCGAGGTGTTCCACGCGAGGCGTCCCCATCGTTCCGGTGGCGACCCACGTGCCCGTGCCCGGATCGTAGAGAGCCGCCCGGTCCCCGTCCCGAGTCGTGTCCTCGCCGCCTGCCACGAGCACCTTGCCATCGAGCAGCGTGATCGGCGTCGGGATGTCCACGGGCGGTGTCAGCTGCCCCGTGGCGGTCCAGGTCCCGCTGTCGGGGTCGTAGACCTCGGACCTGCCGCCGTCGTGGACGACGAGCACCCTGCCGTCGCGCAGCAACGTGGCCTTGCCCCAGTGACTCGATCCGTCTTCGTCGATCACGGCCATCTTTCCGGTGACGGTCCAGGCCCCGGCGTCCGGGTCGTACACCTCGGCGCCCTTCTCATCCCCCACGAGCACCTTGCCGTCGCGCAGCAACGTGGCCCCGAACGGGCCGCCTCCCGGGTGCCTGACCAGGCTTCCCGTCGCGGACCAGGTCCCGGTGTTCGGGTCGTACAACTCGGCGGAGGTGGCGCCCTTCTCGTCGTCGGCGCCGCCCACGACGAGCACCCGGCCATCTAGCAGTCGGACCGCGGTGTGGCCGGAGCGAGGCGTTCCCATCGCCCCGGTGGCGATCCAGACCCCTCCCGGAGCCGCGACCGTGGACGAGGTCGGCGCCGTCGCGCTGGGCGACGAACTTGGCGGCACGACGGCAGGTAGGCTGGGGCTGGGATGCACGCTCGGTGCCGGGCTCGGACCCCCGATCACCGCGAACACACCACCGAGTGCGACCGCCGCGACGATCGCCGCCGCGGCCAGTGTGGTTCTGAAGATGCGCCGCTGACGGCCGCGATGAATGTCGTCCAGGAGCCGACGCCGAGCCGGCCCGGTGACGGCTCTCTTGGGATGGCCGACCGCCACGGCTCGCGCAATGGCCGCAGAGTCCACCGACTGCACGCCGCTCGTGGCGAACACCCGGACGCGCTCTCCGAACCGGTCCTCGAACGCGGTCATCTCATCCATCGCCAAGCTCCGATCGAAGACGGCCAAGCAATCGGGCCAGTCGAGCCCGGGTGCCGGAGGGGCTCATGTGCAGAGCGCGTGCCAGCTCTGTGGAATCGAATCCGGCGACATAACGCAGCGCAATCAGGGCGCGGTCCTCGGGACTCATTCCGGCGAGGGCATTGCGGAGGTCGATGTCGCCGACGCGGGAGCCGGGATCCGAGGGGGTTGTCGCTGATGGATCGCGGGCGACCGAGATCTCGAGCACCCGACCCCGCCGCCGGCGACGCGCCAGCTGTCGGGCTTCGTTGACGGCGATCGAGATGAGCCAGGGCCGAAGACGCTCGGGATCACGGATCGTGTCCAGCTTTCGCCAGGCGATCGGCCAGGCGGACTGGACCGCCTCCTCGGTGAGCTCGGCATCGCCGCCCGTGACCACGAAGCAGACGCTGCTCATGTCCGCGTGATGCGCGTCAACGAGCCCAGCGAAGGCGAGCTCGTCGCCGTCCGCGGCGAGGCGCATCAGCCCGGCCAAGGTCTCGGTCGCGCTTCCGGTCATGGTCACCATCGCCCGATAGATGCACGAGACCGCCGGGGTGATTCATGCGTTGCCATGCCGGGGCGATCGTGCGCGGCCGGGACCACGGTGTCGATTCCTGCCCTCTTGCGCTCCGTCCGCATATGCGTATACTGCTACGTATAGTTACTCCGCTCGATGAGAGTTACGATGCTGACGTGCCGAACAAGACGATCTATGTCTCCGACGGGGACCTCAAGCTCTACCAGCGCGCGCAGGAGCTCGCCGGTGGCAACCTCTCGGCCGCCATCGTCGCGGCGCTCCGTCGCTATGTCGACGTCGAGGAGGGCCGCCGGGAAGGCTTCGACGAGATCACCGTTCGGCTCGAGTCGAAGCCTCGTCGGAAGGTCCGGTTCACCGGCGTCCTTCTCGGCGAGTGGGCCAACACGTCACCCAGTCGCGTGGAACACTTCCGGGTCTACCGGGGTCGGTCGGGCAAGTACGTGCTCCACATCGAACGCGGCCCGACCTACACGATGGTCGATGCCGCGGGCAAACCCGCCGGCTGGCGGGGCTACCTCGGGATCGGGAACATCAGCTACGGGTCGGCGCCCGGCGAATCGACCATCGAGGTTGTCGACACCCTCGAGGAGCTTCGCGAGCGGATCCCGCCGCAGCTCTTCGACATGGTCTCCGGCTTCGCCCAGCAGCCCGCCGTGGTCGACCTGGACATCTGACCCGGGGCTCCGCCTCTCCCACCAGGCGGGAGGTGCGGCATGACGGCCACCGGGACCCGATCGGCGATCCATGCGTCCGGCCTTCGCAAGTCGTACGACACGCAGGTCGTCCTCGACGCCATCGACCTGGACGTCGCCGAGGGTACGGTCTACGCGCTGCTCGGGCCGAACGGCGCGGGCAAGACGACGATGGTCCGGATCCTGTCGACGCTCATCACCGCGGACGGCGGCACCGCGCGAGATCGCAGGCCACTCCATCGCGCACGACCCCGACGCGGTTCGGGCGGTCATCGGCGTCACCGGCCAGTTCTCCGCGGTCGACGGGCTGTTCACCGGCGAGGAGAACCTCCGGCTGATGGCCGACCTCCGGCATCTCGACAAGGGCGAGGGCCGCCGCCGCGTCGACGAGCTGCTCGAGCGGTTCGACCTGGTCGAAGCCGCGAAGAAGCCCGCCCAGACCTACTCCGGTGGCATGAAGCGCCGATTGGATCTGGCGATGACCTTGATCGGCGATCCGCGGATCATCTTCCTCGACGAGCCGACCGCGGGCCTCGATCCCCGCAGTCGTCGCGTGATGTGGCAGATCGTTCGGGAGCTCGTCGCCGGCGGCGTGACCGTCTTCCTGACGACGCAGGACCTCGACGAGGCGGACCGACTCGCCCATCGGATCGGCGTCCTCGACCGAGGCGTGCTCGTCGCCGAAGGCACGCCGGACGAGCTCAAGCGGCTCGTTCCCGGCGGTCACATCCGGCTCGCGTTCGCCGACGCGACCGAGCTCGAACGGGCCGCGCGGACCTTCGACGACGCGTCCCGCGACGACGAGTCGCTGACCCTGCAGGTCCCGAGCGACGGTGGGATCGAGGCGCTGCGCCATCTGCTCGACCGGCTCGACGCCGGCGCGATCACGGTCGACGAGGTCTCGATGCAGACTCCCGACCTCGACGACGTCTTCCTGTCCCTGACCGACGAATCCCATGCAGCACCGGTGACCGTCCGATGATCGCGAACACGTACGTCCTGACCGACTCCGCCACGATGCTCCGGCGGAATCTCCGCCGAATGCGCCGCTACCCTTCGCTCACCCTCTTCATCGCCGGCATCCCCGTCGTCCTCCTGCTGCTGTTCGTGTACGTCCTCGGCGGCACGCTCGGCGCCGGGCTCGGGATCCCGACCGGCGGCCGCGACGACTACCTGGCCTACGTGATCCCGGGCATCCTCGTGATCACCGTCGCCGGCGCCGGACAGGGGACCGCGATCTCCGTGGCGATGGACATGACCGAGGGGATCATCGCCCGCTTCCGGACCATGGCCATTGCCCGTGTGTCCGTCCTGACCGGCCACGTCGTCGGCAGCGTCATCCAGACGATGTTGGCCCTGGTGATCGTCACCGCCGTCGCCCTGCTCATCGGCTTCCGGCCGACGACGGGCCCGCTCGAGTGGCTGGCGGCGGCGGGCCTGCTCGCCCTCACTGCGCTTGCCATCAGCTGGCTCTGCGTCGCGCTGGGCATGGCCGCGGGCAGCGTCGAGACCGCGAGCAACAGCCCGATGTTCCTCATCCTCCTGCCGTTCCTGAGCAGCGGCTTCGTCCCGACCGATTCGATGCCGGATGCCGTGGCCTGGTTCGCCGAGCACCAGCCGTTCACGCCGATCATCGAGACGGTTCGCGGTCTCCTGTTCGGGACGGCGATCGGCAGCGACGGCGCGGTCGCGGTCGGCTGGTGCCTCGCGATCTCGGTCGCGGGCTATCTCTGGTCGAGACGACTCTACGATCGCCGCTCGGCCGTCTAGGTCCGCGTCAGGTCTTGCCGTTACCGCCGCGCTTCGAGCGTTTCCGCGCTCGATACCACGCCAGATACTCGAGCAGCTCGTCCCGTTCATCGTCGGTGAGGTCGGCGAACAGCGCCTCCCCGACGGTGCTCGTGGTGGACGGATCCGATTCGTTGGGCAGCGGGTAGCCGCTCAGGCGGAGCAGCTCTCCGTACGGCACCCTCAGCGCCTCGCTCAGCTGGTGGAGGACGTGTGGAGATGGCCGCTTGACCGCGTCGTTCTCGAGCCGGTTCAGGTAGGCCGTCGAGATCCCGGCCGCGCGTGACGCGTCACCAGCCGACAGTTGGCGAACCTCTCTGGCCTGCCTGAGGACCGCTCCGATCGTCGGTGACACGGCGCACCTCTCCTACAGTTGGTGACGGAACCTACAGTTGACAATAGCACCCCGTGATGATTGAATGCAATGAACGGTATTGGCCGGTGTGTCGCACGGCGTGGCCCTTGTTGCCTCGCTTCCCCGGATGCCTCGCGCATTGAAGGAGGAAGCCTTGGCCATCGATCAGGTCGACCAGACGGTCGTCACCCAGGAGCCAATCACGCCGACCGGTCAACAGACTGTGCGGACGGATCACCGGCAGACGGCCGTGAGCGGCCCAGGCGGTTCGGAGATGAGCCGCCGGGTCATCATCCTGGTGTTCGGGCTCATCCAGATCGTCATCGGAGCACGGATCGTCCTGCTCCTGCTCGACGCCCGGGAGTCCAACGCCCTCGTCGCCGCCATCCTGAACGTGAGCCAGGTATTCGTGGCCCCGTTCAACGGGATCCTCCGCACGGACTCTCTCCACGCCGCGGGCTCGGTCCTCGACATCACCGCGATCGTGGCGCTCGTCGGCTGGACGGTCCTCGAGCTGATCGCGCTCTGGGCGGTCGGCATCTTCCGGCGCGAGCCCGCATCCGCCTGACCCTCGCCTGACGACCGCCTCTCGCGGTCCCGGTGCGGGCAGGGCTTCGCCCGCAAGACTCCAGCCGACCCCCGCCCGGGACCGCGGCACACTCGAAAGGAATCAGTTCGATGGGCTTCATCGCATGGATCGTCGTCGGCGCCATCGCCGGCTTCCTTGCCAATCAGGTCATGGGCTCGCGTGAGGGCCTGTTGATGATGGTCGTGCTCGGCATCGTCGGCGGTCTGGTCGGCGGCTTCGTTGCCGCGAGCGTCCTCAAGATCGGATCCGTCAACGGCATCAACATCGAGAGCATCCTGATCGCCACGCTCGGGGCGATCGCCGTGGTCTTTCTGGCGCGGTTCGCCAGCGGATCGCGTCGAATGTCGCGCGGCTGAGCGACTCAACCAGCCATCACCGGGCCGACCCGTCCAGGGTCGGCCCTGCCCGTCATCTGCGGATCGGGTACCCAGTTGGAGCCGAACATGAACCAGAATCCCGAGACCCAATCAGCGTCCTCGCCGGCCGTCGCTCCCGACGGGCAGAGCCGACCGGGGGTGGTTGCGGTGCGGGCGTCGCAGGCCGTCGGTCTCGCTCGTGCGACGGTCCGGACGACGGTCACCCGTCTGCCCGGGACCATGCATGCGACGCGGGCCGGTGCGTCAGCGACCACCAGTGCCCTGCAGCACTTGCCCGACTCGACCCTTCAGGGGCTCGCCGCGGGCTCGGTCGGCCTCGGTGCCGGGTTCTACCTGGCGGGGTTGCCGCGGTTCGTGGCGGCGGTCGCCGTCGCGCCGGCGATGATCCTCGGCGCGGCGATCGCGCTGCGTCCGGCCCATCGCCTGGCGGAGGCCGACGGGGCCTGAGTGCGTGGGCCCGTCAGGACGGGTTCTCCATCAACGCCTGCACGGTCGCGATCGCCTCATCGAGCGAACCGGGTAGCAGGATGCGATCGGCGGCCTTCTCCAGCTCGTGAGCGCGTGGCCCACCGATCGCCACCTTGAGCGGGCGTGACCCCCGGCCCAACGCCGCAACGACCTCGGCCGTGGCAGCGACATCCGGAGCCGCCACCACGCCGAGGACCGCGACGGCAGCCGAGGTGGACGCGGCGGCGGTGAGCCAGCCGGTCAGAGGCACGTCGGCGCCCAGGTAGAGAACGCTCACGCCACGCCGCCGCGCGGCGACCGCAAACGCGAGCGCACCCAGCTCGTGATGACTGCCCGGTGGCAGGCCGACGATCAGGTCGGGTTCGTCCGTGGACGAGACGGCCTCGTAGAACCGGGCGAGCCGGCGGCGAACGGTCTCGCTCGCCGCATGCTCCATCGCGACGTCGATCGAGCCCTCTGCCCAGGCGTCACCGACCGCGCGCATGGCCGGGAACACGACGCGTTCCATCGTCGACTCGAACCGCTCCGAGGCAAACGCCTCGTCGAGGATGCGCTCCATGGCGGGGATGTCGAGGGCCCGGGTGGCGACGACGAATGCGTCGATGGCCGCACCGGCTCGGGGTGGGGCGGCGACGACCTCGGAAGGACGGCTCTCGGCCACCGCGTCCGAACGCCTGGCCTGTCGGACGAGCTCGTCGAGGTCCGTGTCCGCCGCCATCACCCGGGCCGCCGCCTGCCGCGGCCGCATCCCGCCGTGCTCCACGAGGTGGCGCATCGCGATCAGGCGCTCGATCGACGCGTCGTCGTACAGGCGATAGCCGCTCTCGGTCCGCGCCGGGTGGACGACCCCGTAGCGCTGCTCCCAGACCCGGACCGTCGGGACCCGCAAGCCGCTGCGCGCTGCAGCCTGGGCGATCGTGTACATGGTTTGTTGACAGTATCAGCGCGTGGCGCACTTGACAAGGCTTGAACAAACGCAATACAGTCCGCTCATACCCTCAACAAAGAGTCAACAACCAAGCGGACGACATGACCATCCAGGACCTCATCGACGACGCGCTCGAGATCGCCGTCATCCCGAGCTTCTCGCGGATCGGCTACGCGGTCCGGCGACGGCTGTACGACTGGGACCCGACCGCGCCTGGCGCCCTCGAGGGTCGAACGGCTCTCGTCACCGGCCCGACCTCGGGCCTCGGCCGGGCGGCGGCGGACGAACTCGCCGCGGCCGGCGCGCGGCTGATCCTCGTCGGGCGATCCGAGGAGCGCCTGGTCGCCGTTCGCGATGACCTCGTCCGCACCCACGGCGAGGACCGCTTCCGGACCGTCGTCGCCGACCTGGCGTCGCTCGCAGCCGTTCGAAGCGCGGCCGCCCGGATCCTGGCGACCGAACCCCGGCTCGATGTCGTCATCGACAACGCCGGCGCGATCTTCGCCGGCCGTTCGGAGAGCGTCGATGGCATCGAGTCGACGCTCGCGACGATGGTCGTCGGACCGTTCGCGCTGATCACGGCAGTGCTGCCGCTGCTCCGTTCGACGGGCGGAGCCCGCGTCGTCGCGGTGACCTCGGGCGGCATGTACGTCCAACCCCTCGATCTCGACGACCTCCAGTGGGAGGACCGCCCCTACCAGGGCACGCGCGCGTACGCGGGAGCGAAGCGGGCGCAGGTCTGCCTGACCCGCGAGTGGGCGCGGAGGATCCCCGCGGCGGAGGTGACCTTCAACGCGATGCACCCGGGCTGGGCGGACACGCCCGGGATCTCGGCCTCGCTGCCCGGCTTCGCCGACCTGATGCGGCCGATCCTGCGGAGCCCGGCCGAGGGCGTGAATACGGCGGTCTGGCTCGCCACCGATCCCGCCGTCGCGACCGTGACCGGCGGCCTCTTCCTCGATCGACGCCCCCGGCCGTTCGACCGGTGGCCCGGGACCCGTGTCTCCGCCACCGATCGGCGGGCGCTCTGGGACGTCGTCACGCATCTCAGCATCGGAGCTCCTGCATGACCCGCATCCACGAGCGGATCGAGACGGCCCTGCCCGTCGACGACGCCTTCGACTTCATCGCCGACTTCGCCAACACGGCGGTCTGGGACCCGGGAACCGTCTCCTCCCGGCCGCACGGCGACGAGCCGCCGGGACCCGGCGCGCGCTACGACCTCGAGGTGCGGATGGGCGGCCGAGTCGCGCCGATGGAGTATCGCGTCCGCGAGTACCAGCGTCCCCATCGCGTCGTCCTCGTCGGCCGGGGCGCCAACGTCGAAGCCGTCGACGACATCCGGTTCGGGCGCGTCGGTGACCGGACCGTCGTCGACTACTCCGCCGACATCCGTCTGGGTGGCTGGCTCCGGCTCGTGCAGCCGTTCCTGGGTCGCACGTTCCGGACGATCGGGCGCGATGCCGCGGCGGGGATGGCCCGAACGCTGGACGCCCGAGCGGCCGCCCCTGAAGCGGCGCCCCGCTGATGCGCATCGCGGTGATCGGCGGCGGGATCAGCGGGCTGAGCGCCGCCTGGGCGTTGCACCGAGAGCACGAGGTCCGGCTGTACGACGCGGAGTCGCCGGTCGGCGGCCACGTCAAGACCGTGACGGTCGACACGCCCGAAGGTCCGCTTGCCGTCGACATGGGATTCATCGTCCACAACGACGTCACGTACCCGCGGTTCCTGGAACTGATGGCGGAGCTTGGCGTGAAGACGCAGGCCAGCGACATGTCGTTCGGCCTGACGTGCCGCCGGTGTGACCTGGAGTTCAGCTCCCGCGGTCGCGGTGGCTGGCTGGCCACGCCGGGAGCGGCGTTTCGACCCGGCTACTGGCGCATGTTCGCGGACGTGCTGCGCTTCTACCGCGACGCGCGGCAGCGGCTCGACACGGGAGCCACGTCCCGGGCGACGCTCGGCGACTACCTCGACGACCTCGGGTTCGGGCCGGGCTTCCGCGACCACTTCCTCGTCCCGATCACCTCGGCCGTCTGGTCGACGGCGTCGGCACGGGTCCTCGACTTCCCGATCGACTACCTCCTGCGGTTCCTCGACCACCACGGACTCATCGGCGTTGGTCGCGCACTGCGAGTGGCGGACGATCACCGGCGGGTCGATGACCTACGTCGAGCGGATCGTCGAGCGCCTCGGGCCGGATGCCGTGCGGGCGGGCGACCCGGTCGTGGACGTCGTCCGGACGGAGGCCGACGTCACGGTTCGGACCGCGCGCGGCACGAGCGACCGGTTCGACGCCGTCGTGATCGCCGCCCACGCGGACGACGCGTTCCGGATGCTGCGCGACGCGGATGGTCGCGAGCGGGCCGCCCTGGGAGCGTTCGAGTACTCGAGCAACCGGGTGGTCCTGCACACGGACGCGAGCCTCCTGCCGCGGCGACGGGCCGCGTGGGCCTCGTGGAACGTGGACCAGGCGGACTGCCGCCGGCCGGGCGACGTCCTGACGATGACCTATCACCAGAACCGCCTGCAGACGCTGCCCGGACCCGCCCAGTACTGCGTCTCGGTCAACCCGGATGCCCGTCTGAACCCGGCGACGATCCTCGCGGACCGGACGATGCGCCACCCGCTGTACACGTTCGCGACCCTCGATGCGCAGGCCCGGGTCGGGGCGCTCCAGGGCTGGCGTCGGACGTTCTATGCCGGCGCCCACCTCGGCTACGGGTTCCACGAGGACGGCTGCCGCTCCGGGTTCGAGGCCGCGGCGTTGGTCGCGGCCCTCCCGCGCGGCTCCCGTGATGCCGCCGAGGAGCGTGCCGCATGAGGTCGCACCTGCTGGAAGGCGTCGTCCGGCATCGGCGGGCTACGCCGTTCGTCTACGCGCTGGAGCACCGCGTCGCGTATGTCGCCCTCGACCTCGATGAGCTCGACGCAGTCGAGCGATCGTCGCGGCTGCTGCGTCGCAACCGGCGCGGGATCGTCGAGGTGCGCGATCGCGACCATCTCGATCCGCCCGCGGACGACCTGCGCGGGGGCGTTCCTCGACCATCTGCGCTCCGAGGGACACGACCCGACCGGCTGGCGGGTGACCCTCGTCACGAACCCGCGGATCCTCGGCTACGTCTTCAACCCGGCCAGCTTCTTCCTGTGTCGGGATGCGGCGGGCGAGCTCCAGGTGGTCGTCGTCGAGGTCCACAACACGCACGGCGAGCGCCATTGCTACACGCTCCGCCGGCAGGCCGGGACCTCGACCTTCGCGGCGTCGATGCGCAAGGAGTTCGACGTCTCGCCGTTCATCGAGATCCGCGGCGGCTACTCCGTCCGCGTCCGCGATGAGGACCGGCGCCTCCGGATCACGATCAACCAGGAGCAGCCGGAAGGCCTGCTGCTCCACGCGAGCCTGGACCTGGTGCGGCGGCCGCTGACGGACCGAACGCTCCTGCAGATGCTGGTGCGTCACCCCTTCGTGACCCACCGAACGATCCTGCTGATCCACTGGCACGCGCTCCAGCTGTGGCTGCGCGGCGCCCGATTCCATCGACATCGGGAGGTGGTGCGATGACCTCGACCACGATCACGGCGCAGCGACCGCCGCTGCTGGGCTCCATCCTCGAACGAGCCGCCTGGCGCGTCGGGCTGGCGGCCGCCGAGCGGATCCGCGTCGGGCGGTTGACCGTGGTCCTGCCGGACGGCTCGTCGCGCGCGTTCGGGGACGCCGCCTCCGCCGAGATCGCCGAGATCCGGATCCACAACCTGCAGGCCCTCGTCCGGATGCTGCTCCGCGGGGAGCCCGGCGCCGGCGAGGCGTACATGGACGGCCTGTGGTCCAGCCCGGACCTGGCGGCGCTGCTCCGGCTCGCGGCGCGCAACCGCGACGCCCTGGCCCTGTCGGCAGGCTGGTTCCGCGTCCCGGCCCACCTCGCCCGGACGGCGGCCCACCGGCTGCGACGGAACACGCGCTCCGGCAGCCGGCGCAACATCGCGGCCCACTACGACCTGGGCAACGACTTCTACCGGCTGTTCCTCGACGAGACGATGACCTATTCGAGCGCGGTGTTCGCGCGCCCGGACCAGGACCTCGCGGATGCGCAGCGACACAAGTACGCGGTGATGGCCGCCAACGCCGGGCTGGAGCGCGGCCGGCACGTCCTCGAGATCGGCACCGGCTGGGGCGGCTTCGCCCTGTACGCCGCCGGCGAGCTGGGCTGCCGGGTCACCTCGGTCACGATCTCGCGCGAGCAGCACGAGCTGGCGCGCGAGCGCGTGCGGGCCGCGGGTCTCGACGACCTCGTCGACATCCAGCTGCGCGATTACCGCGACATCGAGGGCACGTACGACGCGATCGTCTCGATCGAGATGCTCGAGGCGGTCGGGTCCGAGTACTTCGAGACGTTCTTCGCGGTCTGCGATCGGGCGCTCCGGCCGGGTGGGCGGATGAGCCTCCAATCGATCACGTTCCCCGACGCGGCCTACGAGCGGCAGCGTCGCGGCGCGAACTGGATCCAGACGTACATCTTCCCGGGCGGGCTCTGCCCGTCGCTCTCGGTCATCGAGCGCTCGACCCGCGACACGCGCCTCCTGATCACCGCCGTGACCGACGTCGCCGCCTCGTACGTGCTGACGCTCCGGGCGTGGCGCGAGCGGTTCCTCGCGCGGCTCGACGACGTCCGCGGGCTGGGCTTCGACGATCGCTTCATCCGGATGTGGGAGTACTACCTCGCGCTCAGCGAGGCGGGCTTCGCGACCGGGATCAGCCAGGACCTCCAGATCGCGCTGGAGAAGGAGCGCGGCAGCGGCGACGGACGGAAGGCTGGGCGGTGATCAGACGGCGGACGGATGCCCGTGGTCGAGCGGCCGCTGCGACCCGATCGCCGGCGACGCGCAGACCCGCGCGAGCGTCTCGCTGAAGCTGGCCGTCGCGAGGGCGATCACCGTGTCCGCGGCGCCGTAGTACAGGTGCAGACGGTCGTGCTCCACGTCGTGGACCCAGCCGCACGGGAAGACGACCCGGCCGACGTCGCCGGTGATCTCGTATGGCGCCTCGGGACCGAACACCCAGCTCTCCGTTCGGCGGATCAGCAGCCCGGGGTCGTCGAGGTCGAGCAGGCCCAGCCCGACCCGGTAGATCGGACCGTCCGACGTCGTCCGGACGCCGTGGTACATCACGAGCCAGCCCTCGGGCGTCTCGAGCGGCGGCGGGCCGAGGCCCACCTTGCCCGCATCCCACCACGCACCGTCGCGTGCCTCGAGCAGCAGTCGGTGGTCGCCCCAGTGGCGAAGGTCGGGCGAGTACGACAGCCAGATGTGGGCACCGCCGCGGAGGGGCGAGGGGCGATGGATCATCGCCCAGCGACCCGAAGCGACGCGGGAACAGGGCCGCGTCCTTGTCCTCGGGCGGCATGACCGGCCCGAGCCGGGTGACGCTCCGGAAGTCGCGCGTCGTCGCGAGCCCGACGAGGGGGCCGCGCCGGCTGTACGCGGTGAAGGCGATCGCCCATTCATCGCGCTCCGGCAACCACGTGAGCCGCGGATCCTCGCAGCCCCAGGTCTCCTCGGGATCGTGGTCGACGTCGGCCTGGAGCAGCGGCTCGGGGTCGAACCGCCAGTCCGACACGCCATCCCGGCTGCGCGCGACGTGGAGCAGGGAGATCCCGCGGAGGTCCTCGACCCGGACGAGGAGGATCGTCTCGTCCCCCACGCGGACGGCGCCCGGATTGAAGACCGAGTTCGCCGGATACGGGACGTCGGCGGCGGTCAGGATCGGGTTCGCGGCATTGCGCCGGAACAGCGGCTCCGGCTGGGTCATCGGGAGACGGCCATGACCGGCTCGGCGGCCGCCATGGACCCGGATCGTGGATCGCGGATGTCCCGGATGTGCTCGACGGCGATCAACCACATCAGCGTCGACTCCGCTCCTTCATTGAGGTTGACCCCCGTCCGTGTGAGGCCGTCGCGACACGCCCCTCGCGCGGGGACGGCGACGTCCTCGGAGAGGTCATTGCCACCCAGGAACCACGCATAGCACCGTTCCATCGCGGCGAGCCAGGACGCATCGCCGGTTGCGCCGTAAGCGGCCTCGGCGGCGAGGAGCAGGGCCGTCGGCTCGATCGGCTGCTGGTCGAACTGCGACATCGTGCCGCCACGTGGCCACCACCCGTTCCCGACCGGTGTGAGGTGCCCATCGGTCGCGGTCTGCGCGTCGATGAGCCAGTCGAGGACCCGGAGGCCCGCCTCGAGCATCGAGTCGGACGCGAGCGCCCCTCCGGCGACGATCATTGCACGTGGGAGCAGCGCATTCTCGTAGGTCACGGAGGACTCCGGCCACGGCCAGGCTCCGCCGACCCGACGCCGGAACCGTGCGTGCATCCGCGCCGCCAGCAGCTCGAGCATCGCGGCCGAGGAGCCGCCGAGGCGGGACTCCAGCGTGGCGGCACACCCGAGCATCACCGACGCCTGGGCCCGAGGGAACGTGAGCTCCTTCGCCGCGGGCAGGGCCGCGAGGAAGAGCGTCACGGCCTCGTCGACCAGTCGCGGATCCGGGGCGGCCGCGATCACGTCGCCCAGGGCGAGCATCGCCCGCCCATAGCTGTCATCCGAGCCCACGCCGCCGATCCACGATCCATCGATCGACCGGAAGTTGCGGAAGCGGCCGCTGGCGGGATCCGCGGCGTCGTGGAGGAACCGCAGGCCCCGCGACGCGCTCTGCGGCCACGGCGGCCCAGCCGAGCCGGTTCGCGTGCAGCAGATCCACCTGGAGCGCGCGGGCCACGTCGTCGACGCAGTACCCGTGGGCCGGATCGGGCCGGGACCCGATCGCATGCTGGTGGATCCCGACGTCGTCCGTCAGGACGTCGAGGTGGTGCCGGTTGACGGGATGGAGCGGTGCCCGGTCAGACACCCGCGGCCGCCAGGACGGCCGGCCGCGCGAAGGTTCGCATCGGGGCGGCCACCCGGGCGAACAGGTCGCCGTACTCGGCCCCGATCGCGGACCAGACCATCCGGCGACTATAGGCATACGCGCGGCGACCGATGGCCGATCGCAGCCCGGCGTCGCCGAGCACCTCGTTCAGCCCGGCGGCCATGCTCGCGGGCGATCCCGGCTGCACGAGGACCCCGCGTCCGTCCGCCAGGAGCTCGCGGGCGTAGGCGTACGGCGTCGAGACGATGGCTCGCCCGGCGCCCATGGCGTAGGAGAGGGTCCCGGACACGATCTGGTCGAGATTGGGATAGGGCGTGACGAAGACGTCCGCCGCCTCGAGCCACTGGGTCAGCTCGATCCGACCGACGAAGCGATCGACGAACCGGACGTGCCCCTCGAGGCCCAGCCGACTGACGGTGTCGAGCAGGCTCCGCCGATAGGACTCGCCCTGGCTGCGGATCAGGTCGGGGTGGGTCGCGCCGACCACGACGTACAGGGCGGTGGGATGGGCCGCGACGACGGCGGGCAGGGCGGCGAGCGCGAGCTCGTAGCCCTTGCCGGGGCCAAGCAATCCGAAGCTCAGGATGACCTTCCGTCCGTCGACGCCGAGACCGGGCTTGACCGTTTCCGAGTCGACGAGCGGCAGATCCGGGACGCCGTGCGGGATCACGTGCAGGCGGTCGCGGTCGACCCCGTACGCGCTCGTCATGAGCGCCGCCGCCGACTGCGACATGACCACGGTCGCCGCCGTCCGGGCAACGAGGTCCGTGAGCAGCGCCCGCTGACGTGTCGTCGGGTGCTCCAGGACCGTGTGCAGCGTGGCGACGGCCGGGACGTCGAGCGCGCCGACGAAGTCGATCACGTGAGAGCCGTCGTCCCCGCCCCAGATGCCGTATTCGTGCTGGACCGAGACGACATCGACGCAGGCGGCCAGCTCACGGGCCGTCCGCACATGGTCGTCCTGCTCGTGCTTGCGAATCCGGTGATGAACTTCGAGCGGATAGGCGGCCGACGCCTGCTCCGGCGGGTGCAGGGCCACGATCTCGCGATTGGTCGTGCTCGCGGCAAGGTCGTGGGTGAATGCGGCGATCCCGCAGTGGCGTGGCGGATACGTGGAAACAAACGCGGTGCGCACGATGGCGTGGCTCCTTTCGGGGCCCCCGACTCGCTGCGCGGATTGATCCCGGACCCGGACGCGCGGTGCAGAGGGCGTGGCCCGCCGCGAGGCGGCGGGCCATCGGGCGCTAGGCGGATCGCACCTGGGTCGCGCGCGGGCCCTTCGGGCTCGCCTCGATCTCGAACTGGACGTGCTCGCCGCCGACGAGGCGGTCGAAATCGAGAGAGGCGTCGAGGCCACCACGATGGAAGAAGTATTCCTTCGAGTCCTCGGCGGCGATGAAGCCGAAGCCGCGGTCGGCGACGATCTTCTTGATGGTTCCGGCGGTCATGGTGACCTCCCAGGACTTCCCGAACACCGATTGCAGATCGCACGGCCCGTTCGAAAAGGGGTCGACCACGCGGAGCCGTCGCACAGACGCAACGGCACCAAGCCTAGCACAAATGTTCGATCATGGGCGTCCGGGCCCGGGTCATCCCGCCGCCCAGGCCTGTCCGTCGCCGAGCGCCAGCGCCCGAAGCGCGTCCAGACGCGTCCGGGCGTCCCATGCGGTGACCCTCGCCACCTCCGCGACACCGAGGCCCAGGCCGCGGTCTTCCGAGATCCGACCTTCGAGCGTCCGGGTGGCGCCGTCGAGGGCCTCCCAATCGTCTCGGAAGCTCGCCCGCGCGATCTGGGCGGGAAACGCCGGGCCCCGAGGGAACGCCGCGTTGGCGGCGTCGACGATGCTGACGCTCTCGGCAAGCGTCGTGGTCATCGGTGGGTTGGACGGCATGTCGTGCGGGTCGCCCGCGTTCCCGATCAACCCGATCCGGACCAGCCGCCCGGACCGGCCGTGCGTGAACTGCCGGAAGACCATGGCGACCGTCCACATCAGGACGTCGAGCGCGGCCAGGATCGCGACATAGATTGGCACGTAGACCAACCCTCGGAACCGGCCGGCATCGGCGGGCATGGTCAGCGCGGCGAAGACGATGGGTGGCAGGAGCACGAACAGGACCAGGAAGACTTGCCGGCCTCGGCCATCGGGAAGCGGCGTTCGACCGAGGTGGAGCCGGATCAGCCGCATGGCCACCAGCCCGGTCATGGCGACAACCCCGAGAAGGACCAACTGCGGAAGCGGCACGGCGAGCAACCTTTCGCCCGGGCGAGCGTTCGGGTCGTCACTCTTGCAAGCGGGGTCCACGAGACCACCGCCGGGAGACGCATCGGGTCCACCTCGGTGCCTCCAGTGAACCACGTGGACACTCTGGTGTCAACTGTAGGTTCCATCATCAACTGTAGGCGACACGGATCGCGGGGACGTCCGCACCCGACACGATGCCCCGGACCGGGTGGGACACTTCGGCATCGAGGGGCATCTACCTCGCATGTCGGACATCGCCGTGCAGGACGGGACAGCTCGAAGCGCGACCGCTCTCGACGCGACCGTGCGGCTTGCCGCCCGCGGCGACGAGGCTGCCTTCGATCGGCTCGTCTCCGAGCACCACGCGGCGATGTCTCGCGTCGCCTTCGTGATCTGCGGCGACGCCGAGGTCACGCGTGACGTCGTCCAGACCGCCTGGTCGACTGCCTGGCGTCGCCTGCACACGTTGCGCGACCCCGAGCAGGTCCACGCCTGGCTGATCGCGATCGCGGCGAACGAGGCGCGCCAGTCGCTCCGCCGCCAGCGCCGGCGTCCGGTCGTCGACATCTCCGACGCCCTGGACCACGGCGCCGGCGGCGATCCCGCCGACACGATCGATCTCGTCGACCTGCAACGGGCGCTCAGCCGCGTGAGCCCGGACGACCGACGGCTCCTGGCCCTCCGGTTCGTCGCGGGGTTCGATTCGACCGAGATCGCCCGCCAGATCGGCGGCTCGGCCTCCGGCGTCCGGAGCCGCCTCGCGCGGCTCATCGATCGACTGCGAACGGACATCGACCATGGATGAGCGGATGAGCTTCGAAGCGCGCCTCGCCGACGCATTCGCCCGGTACGCCGACCTGGCGCCGGTCGCGGTCGACGGCTCGATCGCCGCAACCGCGATCGCGGCCGGCGGACGGCGCGGGTTCACGATGCCGTGGCCGCGAACTCGACGAGCGGTCGTCTGGGCGACCCTTGCCCTGCTCCTCGTGGCGCTCCTCGCCGCGCTCGCGGTCGGGGCGCTCGTGAGCCGGCACGACCGGCTGCCGGGTGCCTTCAGCCAGGCCGGTCCGAGCCAGATCCAGTTCGTCTCGGCGACCGCCCTCCTCGGCGACGGCCGGGTTCTCGTCCTTGGAGAGAACGGCTACGCGGCGGACAATTCGTCGATCCCCGCCCGCGTGGAGCTGTTCGACCCTCGTACGTCGACGTTCGCGCCAACCGGCTCGATGGCCGCCCCGCGGTACAACGTCACGGCGACGACGCTCCGCGACGGGCGTGTCCTGGTCGCGGGCGGCGCCTGGACACCGCCTGGCGCGGGCGAGACCTCCGTCGCGACGGCCGAGCTCTACGACCCCCGAACCGGGTCATTCACGCCGACCGGGAGCATGGGTACCCGGCGCAGCCAGCACACCGCCACGCTGCTGGCCGACGGACGCGTCCTCGTGCTTGGCGGGATGACGTCGACGAACTCCGAGACGGCCTACATCTACACCGCGGAGATCTACGACCCCGCGACCGGGGTCTGGACCGCGGTCGGCTCGATGCGGGAGCACCGGTTCCTGTACTCGGCGACGCTCCTCCTCGATGGCCGCGTGCTCGTGGCAGGTGGCTGGGACGAGAACGGCAACGACCTGCGGTCGGTCGAGCTGTTCGATTCGTCCAGCGGCACCTTCCGGGACGGCGGGGAGATGACCGGCAACCGGCGCAACCAAGGCGCCGCCCTCCTGCCCGATGGCCGCGTGCTGCTCGTCGGCGGCGCGACCGGGAACTTCGACAGCTCCTCGGCGGAGCTGTACGACCCGGCGACGGGCCGCTCTGTTCTGACGGGCTCCCTGATCACCGGCAGGAGCGACGAATCGGCCACGATGCTCGCGGATGGTCGCGTCCTGATCGCGGGCGGCTGGAACGCGATCGGCAACCCCTTGAGCAGCGAGATCTATGACCCGGCCGCCGGCACGTTCCTGCGGGCGGCATCGGCAGCCAGCGATCACAGCCGGGTCGCGGTCCGTCTCAACGATGGTCGCGTCCTGGTCCCGGGCTCGCGCAACGAGATCTTCGATCCGCTCGCCTCCACAGACGTGGCACCGGTCGCGCCTCGCCGGGACCGGACGTTCGTCCCGACGGGTCGCGCGCTCTACGACCGCACCGGCCATGTGGCGATGAGGCTGGCCGACGGCCGGGTGCTGCTCGTGGGCGGCCGCGAGTCGCGCGACGGGGCCTTCGAGGACAACCGAGGGGGACCGAGCGCGGACGTCTTCGATCCGAGCGCCGGCTCGTTCAAGTGGATCGGCCCATTCGCATCCGGGGGCCAGCCCCAGGTCAGCAGCACCGTCCAGCTCCCCGACGGCCGCGTGCTGGCGCTGGCCCAGCAGCACGTCCATCGCCAGGGTCCCATCTGGGAGATCTACTCGTTCGATCCGGCGACCGGACACGTCTCGTTCGATGGCCAGATCGCCTCGGAGGCCGAGGTGGAGCGGTCCGTCCGCATGGTCGAGCTGTCGGACGCACGCGTCCTCGTCCTTGGCGCACCTCTGACGCCGCAGGCGATCCCGAACGAAGACATGGTCGTGTATCGGCTCGATCGGTCGCCAGAGCCTTCGACGATCGTCCACTCGGCCGACAGTCTCACGAAGATCGGCGACCTCCCGGGCTGCGGCAACATCACGGACGTCGTGGTCGGCGCGGGGGACCGGGTCGCCGTCGCCTGCCTCGCTCCCGATGCCGCCATCTCGTCGCTCTTCCTGTTCGACCCGTCGACGGGTGCCACGACGCGGCTTGACGCTCCACTCGGTGTGGGCCCCGCGGTCCTTGCTCGCCTCGCGGACGGTCGCGTTCTGGCAGCGGCGGGCTCCGGGACGACCAGCCTCCTGATCGTCGACGTTTCGACGGGCGCCTCGACGATGGTCGGCTCGACGGTGATTGCCGCGCGCGATCCGTCCGCGTCGCCGACGGCGCCGGGGATGACCTTGACGCTCCTGGCAGACGGCCGTGTCCTGATCCTCAGCGGCATCGACGCGAGCGTCTTCGATCCCGCCACGAACGACGTCCGTCAGGTGCCCGGACCTACGGCGTTGCGGATGGGCCAGACCGCGACGCTCCTCGACGACGGTCGGGTCCTCGTGTTCGGCGGGACGACCTGGCCGGCCGACACCGGCGTGCCCACGCCCCCGAGCGCAGAGATCTTCGATCCCGCCGCGATCCCCTGAGGCCGCTCGCCGAGGCCCGGGTCAGCCCGCAGGCGGTCTCGCTGTCCGATGGCCGAGTCCTCGTGGTGGCCGGTTCGACCGACGCCAACGGAAAGCTGTCGTTCGCGACCGCCGAGCTGTTCGACCCCGGATCCTGATCGCCGCATGGGCGGTCGCCGAGGCCCGTCGGGTAGGCTGATGCGACCGCCGAACCGTTGCGGACCCGCGGATGCCGGAGACCCGATGCCGAACCTCGTGGAGCTCGCCGAGATCACCCCGATCCAGGTCTGGGAGGACGTCGTCGCCCGTCGCGTCGAGGGCGAGAAGGTGACCCTCGCCGTCGTCGAGCTCGCGCCGGACTCCGTCGTGCCGGAACATCGCCACCCGAACGAGCAGTGCGGCATCGTCATCGAGGGCGAGTTGACGTTCCGGATCGGTGGGGAGGTCCGGCAGCTCGGACCCGGCGGAACCTGGCGGATCCTCTCCGACGTGCCGCACGAGGTCCACACGGGTCCAGCCGGCGCCGTCGTCATCGACGTGTTCGCGCCCGCGCGCGAGGACTGGGACGACCGGCCGACCGTCGGCACGGCGGAATCGCCGGCGGTCCCGGTCTGGCCGCGCGGTTGATCAGGATGGTGGCACCGCGGCCGGGGAACAGATCTCGTGCCATGATCGTCGCGGCGTCATGAACCGAACTACGCAACCCATCGCTCTCGCCGCCGCCGTCCTGATGGCATCGATCCTCGTCGCCTGCTCCGGCGCGGCCGCACCGACCGCCGCTCCGTCGGGCGCCGGCCCGACGACACCGAGCCGAGGCGCCGCATCGCCGAGCGGACCCACCGGTGCGATCACGACCGCAGACGCCGCCGTCGCCGCCGTCCAGGCGCTCGACCCGCGGTTCGCCCTGGTCGAGCCGTACAACCCGGACATGATCGGTCAGTGCTGCTTCTCCAAGGTCGCGACCACCGCCGATGGCTGGACCGTGACGATCGAGATCGGCTGGGGGGACTGCCAGGCCGGCTGTATCGCCCGGCACCAGTGGGTCTTTGCCGTCACGCGCGACGGCGTGGTGACGCAGACGGGTGAGACGGGGCCGCCCGTCCCGTCCGGCGTCCCCGCCGGCGCCTGACGGACTCCTCCGCGGGGAGCGAACGGCTTCCCGTCCGAGGTACGAATGGGCGATGGCTTCCCGGGCCCTGACCGCTCAACCTTCACGCCATGAAGAAGCGCCTGCTCGTGTCGGCCCTGTGGTTCTTCGCGATGTGGAACGTCGGTGCGCTCATCGCGGACCTCTTCGGCTTCTCGCAGGCCCTCGCGCCGATCCTCGGGGTCGCGGCCGCGCTGATCATCGGCGTCGACCCGCGCGGGATCCTGTGGAACGTCCCCGCGAAGGAGACCGCGAAGGCCCCGCAGGCCCGGATCGACACGATCCAGACGCAGGTCTGAGCGAGCGAAGGAGCAGGGTCCATGACGAAGCGAGCCGCCGCGGCGATCCTGTGGTTCTTCGCCGGCTGGTATGCGGTGGCCCTCGTGGCCATGCTGCTCGGTCTCTCGCCGTTCCTCGGACCCGTCGGCGGAACGATCGCTGCGGCGCTGGTCGCCGGTGACCCCTTCCACCTGATCTGGAAGCCGCGTCCGTCCCCACGCAGCGAGGCCGCGGGCACCGCCGCGGCAATCGGCGTCGAGTCCGCTCAGACGACTGTCTGAGCCGGGTCACCGCTCGGCGGCGACCCCCTTCAGCGGACCAGCTGGATGGCGCCCGAGTAGGTGACGAGCAGGTTCGGGTCCGGCGAGTCGTACGGGTTGCCGGTCGCCGGATCGAGTCCGAGCCGAAGAACGCCCTCGATGTCCTTGCCTCCCTTGATGTGGACGATCTCGAACGCCGAGTAGCCGACGATGTGGTAATAGCCGTTGCTGCCGTTGCCGTTTGCGGTGTCCCAGATCGGAACCCAGACCCACAGGTTGTTCGTCTCGACGTAGTCCACGCCCGGCGTCCCGTCATTGACAGACGCCTTGTTGCCCGGAAGGCTCCCGATGTCATTGCCATTTCCGGCGGCCGCCGAGGCGCTGACGCTCGTGCAGCAGCCGTACGTGTTCGGCGGCGCCGGCGGCGTCCCCCACTCGGTATCGAGGAACGGCTTGCTGTTGGAACAGCCGCCCGACGAGCCCTGGCCAAGACCGAACGGGTCGTTGTTGGCATCCGGTCCGCTGCAACCGAACTTCAGCCAGCCGAACCCACCCGGGAGGTTCAGGGCTCCGGGCGTCAGGTGCTGGGTTCCGCACGACTCGGCCGTCTGTCCGGCCGGGCAGGTGGGGAAGGCTCCGGCACCCTTGACGGAAGCAAGCGACACGCCGATCGGGACGACTCCGCCGCCGCCGCCGGTTGACGGCGAGATGGCGACCGCATTGGCACTGGCGATCCAGTTGTTGACGCCGATGAGACCGAGGAAGAACGGCCGCCACGAGGTCTGGGCGACGAGGGAAACGCCCTGCGCGGTCACGGGAACCTTGCCCGCAAGGCCCGGGTCGCCCACGTACGTCAGTCGGGTACCTGAACGGTCGACGTACCGCGGGCCGGTCGCAGCGTCGAACGTGATGGGCTGGGCGTGGTTCGACGCGAGAACGGCGGTGATCGCGCCCTGGACATTCCCGTCTGCTCCATTGACGGTGTCACCGAGCCGGGCCAGGGCAACGACTCTCGCGCCGGCAGTCGCGGCGAAGTCTGCGGCGTTCTGCGCCGTGCGTCGCTGGGCGAACGCGAACCCTCCGTCGACCACGAGCCCGATGACGAGGACGAGTGCGATCAGCGCCAAGGCAAACAGGACGATCATCTGGCCCCGAGCGCGGCGAGCGGGGATGGGCATGCTGTTGTTCCTCACCTAGTTGATCGCCATGGACGCTGACGCGGAGCGAGCGACGGAGCCGATGATCACCGCGGCAATGGGCGTGATCGGTCGATAGGTGAACGAGATCCGCACGGACACGATATCGCCGGGCTTCTTCCGGAACACGTGGCGGGCGATGCTGCCCAATTGCCGGTCGGGGGGCTGCCCGCAGCGTCGCACCGTAGATCCACGCTGGCGATGGTCCCCACGCCAGCCGTTTCGCGGTTCACGGCGTTCGTCACGTCAGTCAGGAGGTTGGCCGGCGCGTTCGGGCAGACGTGAGCTCCAGGGGTTGATGGTTGGATTGATGGCTGCCGCGGTCGCGACGCAGCTCGGGTCATCGGCGACCGTCTTCCCGATCCAGCCGGCTTCAACGGCGCCGACTCGAGCACCCTCGCGAGCAGCCTGCGACAGCACGCTGTCGGTGAAGACAAAGCGGCCACCGTCGATGAGCCCGAACAGGATCAGCAGGAACACGGGCAGGACCAGCGCGGTCTCGACCAGCGCTTGCCCGCGCCGCGAACTGGTACGCACTCGGTCAGGGACCATCGAGGCGTCAGGTCTACTTGCCAAGGGTCAGTACCGGCTGACTGAAGGTGTCCGAGGACCCACTTCGAGAGACCTTGAGCGTCACGGTGTACAAGTCGCCTGCGACGGAAAATCGTGACTGGGTGATGCTCGTTCGTTCGGGCCCGGTGCTGCCGTCGCCGAAGTCCCAGAGCCACGCGGTCACTGCGCACCCGGACGGCGGAGCGGGGGTCGAAGCGTCCGAGAACACCACCGGCTTGTTCTTCTTGGATTGGCTGAAGGTGAAGTCCGCAACGATGGCGCACGGGTCCGGTGTCGGCGTCGGGGCGGGTGTCGCCGCGGGAGTCGGGGCGGGGTTGTACACGGCCGAAGTCGCGGAGGCCGTCATGGTCAGCGTTCCGAACATGCCCCCGATGATCGGCGTCAGGAAGGTGAATGGCCGGCTGACGGCAACGGTGACCTGGTTTCCCGTCCCGCTGCTGGTTGCCACCGCGGTCGAGCAGCTGATAACGACCGGCGGGGCCGCGGTGGTCTGACAGACTGGGGGATTGACGGTCAACGCACCCTCGCCGCCCTGGGTCTGGGTATTCGCCTCCTGGCCTGCACGCGACGCGATGCTTGCCTGCGGCACCGTGGGGTCGATTGCCACATATGCCGCGGCCTCTCGCGCGGCATTCGTGACCTCGACATATGAGAAATAGAGCCGTCCAAAGTCGATCGCAACGAGCAGCAGCAGGATCATGATCGGCAGGATCAGCGCGAACTCCGCCAGGGCCTGCCCCCTCGTGGGAGTCTCGCTGGCGCGGGGCTGACGTCGACCGGAGGATCGGCGCGTCGGTGTCGGAGAGTCCATAGGTTTGCTCGTGTGCGACTTTGGTGCGGTACAGAAGAGTCCGGGGCGGATGATCGGCTGCGGACCTTGCAACGAGCCTTGCAACGGCGCACCCGTGCACCGATCGGCAGGACCATCGGCGGCCCACCACTGGACCGGAGTCCTACTCTGCCGCTCCGCCTTCCTCCGGCGGCTCACCGGGCAGGAACACGCTGAACGCCGCGCCGCGGCCGGCCGCGGCCGGCTCGAGGACGAGGTCGCCGTCCATCGCCCGGCACAGCTCCCGCGACACGTAGAGGCCGAGCCCGCTGCCGTCGTCGGCGGTCCGCTCCGCCCCTCGCTCGAACCGCCGGAACAGCCGCGCCCGGTCCGAGTCCGTGACGCCCGCCCCGTGGTCGACGATCGTCAGCCGGATCCTGGGCTCGCCGGCGGTCGTGTCCGGCGCGATCTCGATGTCGATCGGGGACCGCTCGCCGTACTTCACCGCGTTGTCGAGGAGCGCCCACAGGACCTGGTCGAGCTGGTCGAGATCCGCGACTGCGAGCCAGCCGTCCGACCGGTCGTCCACCGTGAACGGGACGCCGCTGACCGCGAGCGCCTCCCACGCCCGGCGCACCGGTGAGGCCAGGGCGACGACCTCGCCCCGCGGCCGGAGCGCGCCGGACTCCAGCCGGGTCACGGTCAGCAGCTGGCGGACCATCCGCGACAGCCGATCGGTCTGCTCGACGATGATCCCGAGCCGCCGGTCCGGCTGGTCGCGGGCGAGCTGATCCGCGGTCGCGCGGATGCTCGTCAGCGGGGTCTGGAGGTTGTGGCTGACCCCGCGGAGGAAGTCGTCCTTCGCGGCGTCCAGCTCGAGCAGCTGGGCGTTCTGGGACTCGACCTGGGCGAAGAGCTGGGCATTCCGGATCGCGACCGAGATTTCGCTGGCGTACAGCTCGAGGAGGTCCTGGTCGGCCCGGTCCCACGTGCGGGTCGCCGGCAGGTGTCCCGCGAGCAGGCCGATCGCCTCCGTCCCGAGGTGGAGATCCGCCCGGACCGGCAGGGACTCGCCGGGGATCCGCACCTCCCGCGGGATCGTCGTCGGGTCGACGAGGAGGACCGACGCGTCGATCATCCCGAAGGCGGTCCGGGCGTTGCTGGCCGCGCGACCCGCGATGAACTCGGGGCCGTCGCGCGGCGAGCCGCTCTCGATGGCCTCGAGGATCCGCCCCAGCTCGCGGTTGCGTCGCTCGAGGTCCGCGGCGAGGCGGTTGTGGCACTCGGCGAGCTGCGCCAGCTCGTCCTCGCCGGGCACGATGATCGGGGTCGACAGGTCGCCGGCCGAAGTCCGCTCGACGGCTGCCGCGATCGCGCGGAGCGGGGCGGTCAGGTCCGCGGCCAGGAGGTAGGCGAGAAAGACCGCGATCATCGCCGCGAACACGAGGACCAGCAGGAGCAGCCGCCCGGCCGTGGCGGTGTCGATCTGGCCGATGAGGAAGACGACCGCCCCGAACAGGGCCAGCGGGATGATCGCCGCGGCGATCAGCCCGGTCATCAACCGCGTCCGGAACGACGGGTTGATCCCGAGGATTCCGCCGCCCGCGGTGGTGCGTGCGTCGGGCGGGGTCGGTGTCGTCGGTGCCGACGTCCGGGAACACGAGCCCGTCGTCGCCGGGGTGGTCGGCGTCGTAGGCCCGGCCCTGGTCAGGCATCGCCGGCGTCGTCGGCGCGGGGAACCCCGGGTGGATCGTTCGTCGCGATGGCCAGCCGGTAGCCGACGCCGCGGACGGTCTGGAGGTGGACGGGGCGGTTCGGGTCGATCTCGACCTTCTGGCGGAGCCGGCGCATCGTCACCCAGACGTAGGACGGGTCGGCGTCCTCCGTCTCGGCCCAGCCGCGTGCCAGCAGCGTCTCCGTGGTGACGGTCTGGCCGAGGTTCGCGGCCAGCGCGTACAGCAGGCGCGACTCGGTCGGGGTCAGCTGGACGATGTCCTCGCCGACCGTGGCCTCGCGGCGGTGCAGGTCGAGGGTCAGGTTCGGCCCGAGGACGAGGCTCTGCCGGGGGACCTTGTCGCCGAGCCGGCGCAACACCCGGTTGATCCTCGCCCGCAGCTCGGGGTAGTGGTAGGGCTTCGTGACGTAGTCCTCGGCGACCTCCTCGAGGAGATCGGCCTTGGAGTCGCCGGCATCGATCGCCGACAGCACGATGATCGGCAGGTCGGCCCGGCCCTTGATCTCGCGGGCGAGGGTGAGGCCGTCCATCCGCGGCATCATCATGTCGATCACGAGGAGGTCCGGCCAGCCGCTCCGGAGTCGGCGGATCGCCTCGTCGCCGTCGCGCGCGGTCTGGATCTCGAAGCCGTCGGACCGGAGCTGGTCCGCCAGGAGGACGAGCAGGTTCGGGTCGTCGTCGACGATCAGGATCCGCGGCGCCGCGTGGCCGGATCCGCCGCTCAGCATCGTTCGAGGATACCGGACGGCGCATGGCGGCAACGGACCCGGACCATTGGGCCGGACCATCGTCCGGGGCCAAGGGGCCCTTTTTGCAATGGACGGTGCAAGGCGCCTCCCATACGGTCGGTTCGTCAGCCCATCTGACTCGGAGAGCCAAACCGTGAGGCATCCCTTCCATCGATCCGGTGCGCATGCCGGGCCACCTGCACCGACCGACGGCCGATCGACGCCGTTCGGCTTCGGGCGGGCCCGCGCGCGCCGACGACGGTCGGGCCAGTCCCTCGTCGAGTTCGCGCTCGTCGTGCCGATCTTCTTCACCCTCCTGACCGGCATCATCGAGTTCTCGCTGGCCCTCAACGCCGTCCTCGCCGTGAACTTCGCGAGCCGCGACGCCGCGCTCATCGCCTCCGAGGGTGGCAACTCCGTCGGATCGGACTGCGCGATCCTCCGGACCGTCCAGGATCGCATCGGCCCGCCCGCCGACGACGACAAGATCATCGACGTCACGGTCTACCGGGCGAACACCGTCGGCCAGGCCGTCCCGGTCGGGTCCCCCGACAAGAACGTCTACGCGCGCGGCGGATCGATGGACTGCCCGTTGCCCGGCGACCCGACGTCGACGATCGCGTTCCACCTGGTCGGCTCCGCGGGCTATCTCGAGACGACCCGCTGCAACACCCTCGCGGGCTGCGGCGGCGGACGGACGCTCGACCACATCGGCGTCGAGATCCGCTACACGTACGAGTGGCACACGCCGCTCAAGGCGTTCATCGGGCTCTCGGGCAACGGCTATACCGTCGACAAGGCCAACTCGATGCGCATCGAGCCGATCCTGTGATCCGCTCGCTGGCCGTTCGACCCTTTGGCGCTCGTCGTCGCCGGCGGACCCGCGGGCAGTCGCTCGTCGAGTTCGCGATCGGCGTGCCGCTGTTCCTGCTCCTCCTCCTGGGGATGGTGGAGTTCGGGTTCGTGTTCACCCACCACATCGGGCTCGAGTACGCCACGCGCGAGGGCGCCCGGATGGGCTCCGCCCTCGCCTCGGGGACCTCGCAGGTCGCCTGCACGCGACGTCGACAACAACGTCATCGCCGCGCTCCAGCGCGTCGTGACGTCGCCCGGCTCGCAGATCAAGGTCGGGAACATCAGCCAGATCCAGATCTACAGCGCGAACGCGAGCGGCAACCCGGTCGGCTCGCTGATCAACACGTGGGTCCCGGGCACGGGCCCGACGCGTCGACGGCGTCGCGCTGCTGTTCCGCAACACGAGCGTCGGTTGGCCCGCCTGCCCGGTGGGCAACCGGGACAACGGCGCGTCCCCCGACTCGATCGGGGTCAGCCTCACCTACACCTACGACTTCGTGACCCCGCTGGGGAACTTCGTCGCCGCCTTCGGGACGAGCCACCTGACCATGACCGACAAGACGGTCATGGCACTGAATCCGAGCTGAGTGAGCATGCCTGAGATCGCCGTCCGCACCTCGGCCCCGAGTTCGGGGCTCCGACCGCACGAAGCCGCCGCGGTCGCGCGGCCAGATCGTGGTCATGCTGGCGATGTCGATCATCGTCCTGTGCGGGATGGTGGCGCTCGTCATCGACGTCGCCTGGTACTGGTCGTCCTCGCTGCGGGTCCAGCGCGCCGCCGACGCGGCGGCCCTGGCCGGCGTGGTCTGGCTGCCCGGCAACCCGACGACGGCCTATTCCGTCGCGAATGCGGAAGCGACGAAGAACGGCTTCACGAACGGCGTGGCGGGGACGGTGATCACCACCCTGAAGGACGCCACGAACGACCGCCGCCTGAACGTCACGATCAGCACGCCGGTCGACACGTTCTTCATGCGCGTGTTCGGCATCACCTCGATCCCCGCCGTCCGCTCGTCGAAGGCGGAGTTCGTCCTGCCCGTGCCGATGGGCAGCCCGCAGAACTACTACGGCGTCGGGTTCTACGAGGGTCTGACCGGCGGTGCGAACCAGACGACGGGCCCGAACCTGCCCACGTCGAGCCTCAGCAGCGGATCGTTCGCCCAGTGGGCGAGCCGGACCAACGGCTACACGAGCAACAACCAGTACGCCACCGGGACGGTCGGCCAGGGAACGGCCGGTCAGACCCAGGCCTACGGGACGTTCGGCCTGAACGTGCCCGGGACGAACACGATCAGCGGCATCGAGATCCACATCGAGGCCAAGGCGAGCGACCCCGCGGGGTGCAAGCTCGCCGTCGAGCTCTCGAAGGACAACGGGACGACGTGGACGTCGACGAACAAGATGATCGACCTGACCGGCAGTGACCCGGCATCGCCCTGGCCGCTCCTCGGTGGCTCGAGCGACCTGTGGGGCACGACCTGGACGGCGCCCGACTTCGCCGACGGCAAGTTCCTCGTCCGTCTCCGGGCCTTCGACCCGGAGGCGACGAACGACGCCGCGAACAGCAACGCAGCCGCCTGCAACAACACCGCGATCGTGTCGACCGACGCCCTGAACGTGACCGTCTACACGAAGACGGCGCGCGTCAAGACGCTCCTCAACGTCAACGACCCGCTCAGCGGCACCCCGCTGACGCCGCAGAACATCTGGGGCGCGGCGTTCACATCGGGCGGCACCCGCGAGAACGGCGACGAGTTCGACCCGATGTACCTCGGCAACGGTGCCGGCGGGGCGAAGGGCGACCCGAACCCCAACTACGATCCCGACGGCGTCGACTACACGGTCGAGTTCAGCGGGGGCGCGAGCGGCGGCCAGGTCCAGCTCTTCGACCCGATGTTCTGCGCGACCGGCGACAACGGCCACGGCGGCTCGTACGGCGCCGGCGACCACTGGACCGACCATGCGCCGTCCCAGGTCACCGCGCCCGTCGCGGTCACCTACCGCCTGTACGACATGCACGGCACGCCGCTCGACAACAGCGACGACGGCGCCCCGATCGCGACCCTGAACTACGACCCGGGCACGAAGACCATGGGCGACTTCAGCGGCGACTTCGGGACGCCGGCCAACTCGACCGACCCCAACGGCCAGGACTGCTCGACCAACCCGGCCCACAACCACTGGGTGGCGCTCGCCTCGGGTCTCGCCCAGGGCATGTACCGGGTCAACGTCAACACGACCGTCGACGCGGGCAATGCGAACGTCGGCGCCGAGAACCTGTACTCGATCTACGTCAACGCGACCGGCGGCAAGGCCCGCGTCTACGGTGGCGGGCGGATGGTGGCCTACGCGAACATGGACGCCGCGACGAGCACGTTCTACTTCGCCCAGATCGAGAAGGTCCACGCCGGCAAGACGATGGTCATCTCGATCTTCGACCCGGGCGAGTCGTCCGGCGACGCGTTCCTCCGGATCAAGAGCCCGGACAACAACACCTACACCAACGTCAACTTCACGTGGGCCGCCGATGACGGCCGAACCGGCTCGGGCACCCAGATCCAGACCTCGGTCGGCGGGGCGGCCCAGTTCAACAACCACCTCGTGACGATCTCGATCCCGCTGCCGGCGACGTACGGCTCGGTCGGCCTGACGCCACCGGGCGAGACGGAGCCCGGCTGGTGGAAGATCGAGTACCAGATGAACGGCGCCAACGACACGACGACGTGGGGCGTCAACATCAACGGCAACCCGGTCCACCTGATCATCCCCTGACCGATCCGCGATCGGGCACCGCGGAATCAAGAGGCTGACCGGCGATGCCGGTCAGCCTCGTTCGTTCGTGACGGAAGACGATCCCGCGGATCAGCTGACGTCCGGCGGTTGGCCGTACAGGTAGATGAACGTCGCCAGGGCCGCGGCGAAGATCACGACCAGGACCGTCATCACGATGACGGCGATCAGCGGGCGACTCATCGTTGCCAAGGTCAGCGCGTCCCGCTCACCCGGTCACGAGGTGGACGGGGTTGCCCCGGATGTTGACGGACCAGGTCGTCAGGTCGGTCGAGGGGTTGTCGTTGGAGTTCCCACCCATCGAGTACTGGATCTTCCACCAGCCCCCTTCGGCCTCACCGGTCGGCTTCGGCGCCTTGTACAGGTTGTCGATCTTGATGCACAGCCGGAGCCAGTAGCCGTTGTACAGGCCGCCGTTGCCGTTGCTCGTCTGGATGGTCTGGGTCGGCGTTGCTCGAGTTCTGGTCGCAGACGAAGGTGGACGGGATCGTGGTGCCCTGGATCGACTTGTAGTAGAAGGTCGCCTTCTGGTAGCCGCTCGTGCGGTCGGCATCAGGATCGACAGGTCGGCGGGCAGCTGGCCCGTGTCGCCCGGGTCCCACAGGTCGATGTCCATCCACTTGCCGGCGTACTCCTTGTCGATCTGGGCGAGATAGAACGTCGACGTCTGGTCGGCCGGCAGCGGGAAGTACGCCTCCATCGAACCGAGGCCGTGGACCCGCGGCGTGCCACCGGAGGCCTTCGTCCAGAGCGCGAACGCGTTCAGCCCGGTGCTGTCGCTCTGGTCGTCGCCGCCACTCTGCGACTCCGACGTCGTGTGGACGCGATAGGTCCCCGGCACCGAGGCCGCCGGCAAGCTGCCACCACCCCGACTGCGTGCCCCCGGGCGTCTTGTGCCAGCTCGCGTTGGCGCAGGACGCCGGTGAGCCGGTGTAGCCGTTGCTGTTGTCGCCGTCGAGGTTCGGGTCGTAGAGATAGCTGCGGGTGAACGTGGTGCCGGACGTAGCGACCATCGTGTCGTCGGACCGGTCGTAGAGCGTGTCCTTGGTGTTCCACAGCTCGTACAGGGCCGACACCGGGTGCTTGCTGGATGCGCCGTTCGAGCCGCCCACGGTCCAGTACTCGCCGGTGCCCTCCCCGAATCGACGTCACAGAAGCCCGGGTCGAAGATCCAGACCTCGCCAAGCGACGCACCGTTCGGGATGTCGACTTCGTAGTTGTAGTAGTTGTCGGGGTCATAGGCGGGGTTCGTCGCCGACTTGCGGGTCGCGTAGCCGGTCATGAAGGCGTCGCCCTGGATCGACGGTGAGCCGTAGCTGTTCATCGCGCCCCAGAAGAGCTGCGGGGCGAGGACGGTGCCGTCCGGCGCCTTGACCGGCTGAGGCGACGGCGGGTTCTCGTGACGGTCGTCGTCGTCCTCGTGTAGTTCACCTGGGCCTGGAGGCGTCGAGCGCGACCCCACGGTCCACGCCGTTGTTGCCGGTGGACCCGCAGCCGGTGCCCTCGACCCAGCGCAGCCGGACCTCGAAGATCGTGGTCGTCGAAGTCGTTGTACGTCCAGGATGGCCGCGAACGCTGCGATGTCCGCTACGTCGACGGACGACGAGCGTCTGGTCGGTGGTGCTCGTGATCGGGACGATGATCGGATTCAGCCAATGCGCCTGCGACGGCACGGCGCCGCCGCCCCAGAGGACCTGGATCTCGACCTGAGCAGTTCGTCTTCGCGTTCTGGGTGTTGGTCGGCGTGAGGTGGATGTCGCGGAGCCGGACCTCGACCTGGGTGATCTGGATCTGGCGTCGTCGTGGTGACGTTGCCGTTCGTGGTCGTGCCGGGTGTCGGGATGTTCGAGCTGCCCTGGAGGCCGAAGTCGCGCCAGATCTGCAGTGTCGCCGTTGGTGTTCTCGATGCGCGTACTGCGGGTTGTCGTTCTCGTCGTTCTCGGCGCGACGTCGGGGCTCGTCCCAGGTCTGCGAATCCGGCAGGTTGCCCTGGTTGTTGCCGTTCCGGGTGATGCGTGTCGTTCGGCCGCTCGAAGCCCGTGTTGCCCGGACCGGCTGGCCCGTGTGGTCGTCGTGAACGTCGGGCACGTTGTACAGGCCGACGCCGTAGTAGTTCTGCGGGCTGCCCATCGGAACCGGGAGGTTGTACTCCGCGTCCGACTGCCGGCTCACCATCACCGTCGGGAAGCCGACGAGCCGCATGAAGAACGTCTGGACCGGCGCCGTGATGAGGACGTGCATCCGGTGCAGGTTCTGGGGATCCTGGTTCGGCGCCACGACCGTCGTGCCGCCCGGGACGTAGCCGTTCTTCTTGGCCTCCGCGAGGGCCAGACCGATCGCCCTTGCCGGGGTCGTTCGGGAGGGTCACGGCGCCCGCCAGGGCCGCGGCGTCCGCGGCGCGCTGGACCCGCAGGGCGTTCGACCACAGCCAGCTCACGTCGATGACGATCGCGACCATCAGGAGGAGGAGCGTGATCGCGCTCGCGAAGATGACCAGGACCTGACCGCGCGGGCGCTTCCGGCCCGCGAGCGTCCTGGCGGGACCGGGCTGGGTCAGGGACACGCTGTTCAAGGGACACCGGACGCTCCTCCATCCGATCAGGGGTTCAGGGCCATGATGGTCCGATCCGAGATCGTGATCTGGGTACCCGCGCTGTTGAGGAGCACGCCGAGGGGCGTGATGCTCTTGTAGGTGTAGGTCAGGGAGATCCCGATCGAGTCCGCGGCCGGAACCTTGACGCCGGTTGCACGCGCTCCAGCGGTCCCGCCGGTCTGCTTCCAGAGCAGCTTCGTTCCGTCGACGTGTCGCCGCTGGCGCTCGGGACCCAGCTGTTGAACGAGGTCCCGACCTGGTTGCCGTTGGTGTCCGCCTTGTAGATCCGGATCTCGGAGACCTGGCCGGGCGGCACCTGCGACCCGGGCGACGTCAGGACGCGCTGGACCGCGGCGATGATCTGCCAGTCGATGGGCTCGACGCCGTTGATCACGGCGCCGCCGCACGGCGGGATCGGACCACTGCCGAGGGCGGCCCCGACCCGCGCCCCCTCGCGCGTCGCGTACTCGAGGGTCAGGTGGTGCGAGAACACGAACCCGAACTCGAGCATGGCGAAGAGCAGGATCATGAACGCCGGGACGAGGATCGCGAACTCGACCACGCCCTGACCGCGCCGGCGGCTCCGCGCGTCGTCCGCTCCGGGCGCGGCGAGGGCCCACGGCCGGGTCACAGGATGGGCTCCATCCGCATGACGTTGCCCTTGACCAGGGTCGACGTCCCGTTCGTCGTGAAGAACCCGCCGATCGGGGTGCGCGACTTGTAGAGGTAGGTGACCTCGACCCCGATCTGGTCGATGTTGGTCCGCGTGGCGCCGAGGTTCAGACAGCCGGCGAGGATGTTGCAGCGGTTGGCCGGAGGATAGGCCTGCTGCCCGTTCACCGGCGAGTACGGGACCGTGATCGTGGTCCCGCCGGGCTGCTGGCAGGTCTTCGCGCCGCCGCGGGTGAAGATCGACGATTCGAGAGCGTTGCCGGCCTTGTCGGACCGGAAGATCCGGACCTGGGTCACCTGCGCCCGGTCCGCCGGGGCAGTGATGCTCGTCTCGACCGCAGCGAGGATCAGGCAGTCCGCGTCGCCCTCGTCACCGGCCTCGGCCGCGACGAGCGACGCCTCGCGGCTGGCGAAGTTGATGGCCAGCACCGCGTTCAGGACCATCGCGAACTCGACCACTGCGGTCAGCAGCAGGATGAAGATCGGGATGACGAGCGCGAACTCGACGAGTGCCTGACCCTTGCGTTCAGGCTTCCGCCGACGAACCAACAATGGTTGCCCCCTCGGCCGTCGGTTCCATGGATGAGGACGTGCCACTGGGCGATGAAATCGGAAGGAAGGGCGGGAACCGACTGAGGCGCGGATGCTCCGGCGCGGACATTGCAATCAACCTTGCATCGTTGCAATGGCGCACCGTGCGGGACGGGAATGGTGCGGTCCGGTGCGGATGAGGCCAGTACGTCGGTCCGGGGTGCCACCGGGACCATCGGCGGGCGACGGTCAGGGAGCCTTCGGGTCGACGAATCGGCAGCGGTCGCGGATGGGGCAGAGCTCGTGCTTCGGGCTGCGGGCCTGGCAGATCGCCCGGCCGTGGTGGATCAGCAGGACGTGCGTCTCGTACGACCGATCGGGCGTGTCGGCGAGCATCGCGAGGAACGCATCGTGGGCGAGGTCCGGCATCGCCTTCGCGGGCAGCAGGCCGATCCGCTTGGACACCCGCTCGACGTGCCGGTCGACCGGCATGAGCGGCTGGTCGAAGCAGAAGAGGAGCAGGACCGAGGCGGTCTTCTTGCCGATCCCGGGGATCGCGGTCAGCCAGTCGCGGGCGGCGATCGGCGCCATCTCGCCGAGGAACTCGAGGGAGTAGTCGCCGCGCTCCTCGCGGATCTTGCGCAGGGTCGCCTGGATCCGCGGCGCCTTCTGATTGGCGAGGCCGCCCGGCCGGATGACGTCGACCAGGTCCTCGATCGGTGCCGCCTCGACGGCGGCCCAGTCCGGCGGCGCGCCGTCCGGCAGCCCGTCGCCGCCCCAGCCGACGCCCGGGCTCGTGATGCTCCTCGGCGAGGCCGGACGGGATACGCGGCGCGCAGGGCGACGAAGGCGGTCTCGGCGTTGATGTCGGCGGTGTTCTGGGTGAGGATCGTGAGGATCAGCTCGGACGTCGGGTCGAGCCGGCGCTGCCAGACCTGCGGTCCGTACAGCTCGGTCAGCCGGTCGAGGGTGTCGTCCAGCAGGTGCGGCCGGTAGCGGGTCAGCCGGCGCGCCCAGGCAATCGCGGGATCCGGCTTCGCGCGCTTGCGCTTCTTCGGCTTCGCCCGGGGCTTCGTGGACGCCACGGTCCTGGTGGGGCTCACGACCGGGATGATGCGGCAACGAGCTCGCCGGTGGTGACCAGCCTGGCGATCCGCTCGCCGCAGCGCTCGACCGGCGCGGCGCCGGCGGCCATCGCCGCCTCGACCATTTGCGGGCGCTCCGTGACCGGTACGGTCACGACGTCGACGGCCGCAAGGGCCTCGATCCCTTCCGGCTCGACCCCACCGCCGACCGCGATGCAGGCCACGCCGGCCGCCCGGGCCCGGCGGGCGACGCCGAGCGCCGTCTTGCCGAACGCGGTCTGGGCGTCGATCCGCCCCTCGCCGGTGATCACGAGATCGGCCCGGGCCAGCTTGGCGTCGAAGCCGGCGGCCTCCATGACGAGGTCCACGCCGGGCCGGAGGCGAAGCGATCGGAACCGGTCCGTCAGGCACAGGAGGCCGAAGCCCGTCCCACCCGCGGCGCCCGCGCCCGGCGTGTCCCGCTCGCGTCGGCCCGTCGCTCCCTCGAGGCGGTCGGCCCAGGCTTCGAGCCGCTGATCCAGCTCGACGACCTGGTCGGGGGTGGCGCCCTTCTGCGGCCCGTAGGTCGCCGCGGCGCCTGTCGGCCCGAGGAGCGGGTTCGTGACGTCGCAGGCGATCTCGAGATCCACCTCCGCGAGCCGCCCGTCGAGACCGGACAGGTCGACCTGCGTGCCGTCGTCGCGCGCGCCAAGCGCCTCCAGGATGCCGGCGGCCCCGTCGGTCGTGGCACTGCCGCCGATCCCGAGGACGATCCGCCGGATGCCACCGGCGACGGCCTTCTCGACGAGCCGACCCGTCCCGCGCGTCGAGGCCGCGAGGGGATCGTGCGCCCCGGGCGTGACTCGTGACAGGCCCGATGCCTCGGCCAGCTCGATGTACGCGCGCGCTCCGTCGTCCGAGCGAAGCCAACCGGCATTGACGTCCGGACCGAGCGGTCCCGCGACGGTCGCCTGGATCCACTCCCACCCGCCGGCGAACGCGATCGCGTGGATCGAGCCCTCGCCACCGTCGCCGAGCGGCGCGTGCTCGACGACGTCGTCGGGCCGCGCCCGCGACCACCCGGCGGCGAGCGCCCGCGCGACCTCGACCGAGGTCAGCGACCCCTTGAACGAGTCGGGGGCGAACAGGACCGTGAGCGACCTCACGTCCGGAGGTCCTTGTAGAAGTACGTCGTGTCCGAGAGGTCGCCCGCCGCCGTCAGGGCGTGGTTCGGCACCTCGCCGAACGGCACCCAGCCGAGGCGTCGGTACAGGCGGTCGGCATCGCTGCCGGTCGTCGTGTCGAGGATCAGGAGCCAGCGGCCGTCGCCTCGGGCGAGGTCCTCGACGGCGGCCATCAGCCCGGCCCCGATCCCGCGGCGGCGCGCGCGACGATGGACGAGCACCTTGGCGATCTCCGCGCGATGCGCCGAATTCGGATTCCGGGATGGGACCAACAGGACGCAGCCGACGACCTCGCCGCCGAGATGCGCGACGATCGGCCGGATCACCCCCGACGCCACGTCGCCGGCCCGGCCGGTCCAGTACGCGGCCGCGTCGGCGACCGCGAAGGGCCGGACGAAGTTGACCGACGCGCCCGAGTCGACCGCGTCGGCAAGGAGCTCGGCGAGGGCCGGGACGACCGCAGGGAACGCCGCGTCGTCCACGACCTCGTAGCTGACCGCGCCGGCCATCGGGCCGGCCATCACCGCCCGACGGGTTCGAGCGCCTCGGCTCCGAGGCCGAGGCCGCCGTGGCCGCCCGCGCCGTTCGATCCGTCGTGCGCCCGCCGCCGCTCCAGGTACTCGGGGATCCGGATCATCGGCGGCCGCTCCTGGTCGGCCAGCTCGATGACCTCGAGCGACAGCCGGCCGCGACCCGATCGCGGCAGCTTCATCGTCGAGCCGAGCTCCGCGAACAGCCGCGCCTTGCGCCGCTCCTCCAGCCGCTTCATCACCGCCTGGAGGATCACGAAGGACATCCGCGACAGCCCCTCCAGCTCCTGGTTGCGGTGGACTCGCCGCTCCAGATCGACCTGGCCCAGGCCCTCGATCCCGACCCGCTCCGCCGCGTCGATCAGGTGTCCGATCTCGACCGCGTAGCCGGTGAAGAACGGGATGCTCTCCAGCAGCGCGCGGCGCCCCGCGTACTCGCCGGACAGCGGCTGGATCATCCCCGACAGCTCCGGAAAGAACAGGTTGATGAGCGGCCGCGCGACCAGCTCGGTGACCCGGCCGCCGCCGCCCTCCTTGAGCACGCCCCCCTCGACGATCGGGCGCTGGTAGTAGCCCTTCACGTACTGGAGACGCGGCTCGTGGAGCAGAGGGCCGAGCGTCCCGTACACCATCCGCGGGTGCCAGTTCCGGACATCCGTGTCGGCCCAGACGATGATGTCGCCGCTCGTCTCGTGGAGCGACTTCCAGAGCGCCTCGCCCTTGCCCCGGAAGGACCCATATCGCGACAGCACGTCCGGGTGCTGGATCACCCGCGCGCCCTCGGCCTCCGCGATCTCGCGCGTCCGGTCGGTGGACGCGGAGTCGATGACGAGGATCTCGTCGACCAGCGGTACGCGGCCCATCATCTCCCGGATCGCGCGGCGGACGATCGGCCCGATCGTCTCCTCCTCGTTGAGCGTCGGCAGCACCAGCGACACGCTGACGCCCTGCTTCTCCTTGAGCTGGACGAGCCGGCGGAGGTCCGAGAACTCCGCGTGGTGGAAGTTCGACTCGCCGAACCAGCGCTCGACCCGGATCGGGACGGCGCGAGCCTCCTCGGCGGCGCGGTCGGCCGCGGCAAGGGTCTCGGCACGGGATGCGAGCTGCTCGAAGGTGGCCCGGCCGATGACCTCGCGGGTCTTGACGACGATCACCGTCGGGCGGGCGCGGGTCGCGATCGCCTCCGGCAGTGCGCCGAACAGGTACGGCTCGCCATCCGATCCGGCCGGCTGGGCGGAAGCGCCCATGACCACGAGGTCCGCGCGCTCCGCCTCGCGGAGGATCGCGTTGCGGACGTTCGCCGCCTCCCGGACGATCCCTTCGCCGCGGCCCTTCAGGTGCTGGCGGATGAACTGGGCCAGGGCGTGCTCCGCCTGGGCGCGGACGGCCAGCGTGATCCCGGGCGGGACGAAGTGCAGGACGGCGACCGTCGCGCCCGTTCGCTGGGCGATCGCGTTCGCGTAGCGGACGGCCAATTCGGCGTGGGGGCCGCCCCGGACCGGGACGACGATCCGGCGGATCTCCTTGCTGCCGCGCTGCTTGACGACGGCGATGTCGGCGGGGGCATCGCGGACCACCTCGTCGATCGTCGGCGAGATGACCGAGCCGCCATCACGACCGGCAGGCGCCTTTCCGCCCCAGCCGAAGATGATGAGATCCGCCTCCTGCTCCGCGGACGCTTCGATGATCCCCTCGGCCGCATGCCGGCCGATCCGGACGATCGGGTGGATCGCGGTTCCGTCGGGAGCGAAGTCGAGGACCCGCTGGAGCAGCCGCCGCGCGTGCCGCGCCCGGGTGGCGCCCTCGCTGAGCGGCATGCCCTCGGGGACCTCGACGATGCCGAGGGCCGTCAGCTCGCCCGCCCGCGGGTCGAGGAGCGCGGCTCCGAGCCGGATCAGCTCCTCCGCTGTCGCGGGGTTGGCGACCGGGATCAGGATCCGGGCGGGCAGGGGCCCGCGGGCCGCGGCGTTCATCGCCGGCCCGTCGCCCCGGCCGGCGCCGGAGATGCGGCGCCGCCTTCCGTGCCGTTCGTCGCCGAGGCCTCCTCCCAGCGCTGGACGAGGTACGGCTTGAGCAGCTCGAACTCGCGCGCCTGGCGCTCGACGCGGTCTTCGGCCTGCTCCGTCGTCTGGTGACGGTTCTCGATCACGAAGCTGCCCACGCGGCCGAAGTAGATCGGGACCAGGGCGGCGACCAGCCCCTCGATCGGCGGATGGTCCGAGCGAGCGTCGACGACGAGGTCGTAGATCAGTCTCGCCCACAGGTCATCGGGGAAGTGGAAGGCCGACAGCGCCTCCGCCATCTCGGCGGTCGTCGCGGAGGTCGACGTCCCGTCGCCGGCGATCCCCAACCGCGCCCGCGCCTGGTCGACGAGCGTCCCGGCCTCCGCGGCGAGGACGAAGACGGTGTCGGCGTTCGCCTTCGCGAACATCCCACGCCACGTGTCGGCGAGGGTCAGCGAGCCGGTGTGGAACTCGGTCAGGAGGCGGAGCGTGTTCACCTCGAGCGGCGGCGGGTCGATGATCCGCTCGAACCCGTACGCCGGCACATCGTGGCTGCCGTGGATCGACAGCCAGTTCTCGGGGTGGGTCGCGGCGAGGCGGAGGATCGTCCCGACGACCTGGCGGAACATCGGGCCGAGATCGGCGCCCGGGTCCTTCGGATCGTGGACCTTCGCCCCGAGCCGGGCCTGACAGACGGCGAACCCGCCGGTCAGCGCCGATGTCGTCATCCAGATGTCGATCCCGAACCGGCTGATGTCCTCGGTCCAGTCGTCGAGCTCCAGATAGTGCTTGACGAGGTCGCCACTCACCCCGAAGTCGCCGCCGATCGGCTGACGGATCCGGTTGCCGTACAAGGCCCGGGTCAACGGGTAGGTGACGGTGTTCGTGATCGTGCCGTCGTACTTGTAGCGGGCGTAGAGCGGGGCGACGTAGTCGTAGCCGCCCTTGACGATCGGGCCGGCGAGGAGCTCGATCCACTCCGGGATGATCGAGCGCAGGTCGCTGTCGACGACGACGAGCGCCTGGACCTCCAGCGCCGCGGCGATCTCGAAGATCGTGCGGAGCGCCGCGCCCTTGCCGCCTACGCCGTCGATCTCGGGGTAGGTCAGGCTGACCCGGGACAGCTTGTTCGTCGGGCGGACGAGAAGGATCTGCTCCACGTAGTCCGGCGGCTCGGTCTCGACGACGACACGGCTCGTGCCATCGGGTGAGCCGGCGTCGCTGTTGACGAGGACCGGGCGCAGGTCCGGGAAGTACTGGACGAGCCCGGCCTGCGCCGCGCGCACGACGTAGCCGATCGTCGCTGCGTTCTTGAACGACGGGATCCCGACCATGATGTCCGCGTGGCCGAGCCTCGCGATCTCGTCGCGGATCGCCGGGGTCAATCCTCGTGTGGGCACGTCCGGACCCTACCACCGTGGGTTCCGCGGCGCGCGTGACGGGCCGTTCGTCGCGCATGGGCGTCGCTGACGCACCCGCGGCGTCAAGGCGCGCAGCCCTCTACCTTCTCGGGATCTCGGCGATGGCCCAGTCCTGGTTCTTCTTCCCCGGGACGTAGCGGCTGTTCGCGGCCTTGAACGCGAGGCGCGTGAAGCCGACCGTGCGCCAGCCGCCGAGCCACGCGTCGATCGGCGGCTTCACGAACACGCCGACCCGGACCAGGTGCGACTCCGTGAGCACGGACTCCAGGAGCCTGCGCCGCTCCTGCAGCGGCACGTCGCAGATCGACTCGTCGTCCAGCCACAGGAGATCGACCGCGACGAGCGCCACCGGGATGAACAGGTTGTCGGCGGTCCGTCGTTCGACCTCCTCGACATGGTCCGCCAGCTTGTCCTTCCGGTTGCCACGCTCGCCGATGACCATCGCGGTCATCGCGGTCCGCGGTTTCGGCATCATGAGCGCTTCGCGGGCGGCGACATCGGCCGGACCCTGGAGCGGCTCGGGAGTGAGGGTCGCCTCGATGAGCAGGCTCGAACCGCCGGCGGCCACGACGAGCTCCGCCCGGATGTCGTCGTGGGCCTCGACCGGACTGCCTTCGGCGTCGGTCAGCAGCGTCTCCTCGCCGGAGACGTACGCAAGGATCCGCGGACCGGTCCAGAGCGGCTCGATGATCGGGTCGGCAACGTTCTGCGCGCGGCGGTCCCCGAACAGCTGGGGACGCCACGTCGAGGCGGCGGTCAGGACATCGCTCGCGAGCATCGGGCGGCCATGATACGCGGCCCCATCGCCGGCCTCGCGGCCCTCTATGATCCGCGCGTGACGGCGACCGACGTCCCGGTCGATGCGGGCAGCGGTGCCGCGGGCGGTACCCGGATCGGGCGTGCGCTCGGCGCCCTGACGCCATCGGGTCGGGCATCCGTCCCGGTCAGCTGGGCGCTCTACGACTTCGCGAACACGATCTACAGCTACGCGATCGTGTCGTACGCGATCGGCCTGTGGGCGGTGGATCGGCTGGGTCCCGCCGACGGCCAGTTCTGGGTCCTGCTGGCCGGCGCGATCAGCGTCCTCCTGAACGCGATCGTGTCGCCGGTGCTCGGGGCGATGAGCGACCGGACCGGCGGCCGGATGCGCTACCTCCTGTTCTTCACGGTCATGACGATCATCGGCAGCGCCGCGATCGGCCTGACGAACTCCGCCGCGATCGGCCTGACGTTGTTCGCGATCGCCAACTTCGGGTACCAGGCAGCGCTGATCTACTACGACGCGACGCTGCCGGTCGTGTCGCTCCGGGCGTCCCGCGGCCGGGTCTCCGGGATCGGTGTCGCGGTCGGCTACCTTGGCACGATCGTCATCGCCTTGCTGATCCTTGTCCTGGACTCGAAGGCCGGACCCCTCACGTTCTTCCTCGCGGCCGGGCTGTTCGCCATCTTCGCGGTCCCGATCTTCGCGATCGTCCGCGAGCCCGCGAAGGCGGATCCGGAGCCGTTCCGGATGCGCGACGTGACCCGCTCGTGGGCCCAGCTCCGCGAATCGATCCGGCACGCGATGGCGGTCCCGGGGCTCGGCCGGTTCCTGCTCGGCCGGTTCTTCTACACGGACCCGGTCAACACCGTGATCGTCGTGATGAGCGTGTTCGCGACCCAGGCCATCGGGCTCAGCCAGAGCATGGCCAACGTCGTCCTGCTCGTGCTCACCGTCGTCGCGGTGTTTGCGAGCTTCGGCTGGGGCCAGCTCGTGGAGCGGATCGGGCCGAAGAAGACGCTGCTGATCGTCCTCGGCACGTGGTGCGTCGGGCTCGTGGTCGCGGGCGCGGTCCTCAGCCTGCCGACGTTCCTCCTGGGTGGCGCGCTCCTCGGAGCGGGGCTCGGTGGCGTCTGGACCTCGGACCGGGTGTTCATGCTCCGGCTGTCACCGCCCGAGCAGGTCGGAGAGTTCTTCGGGCTGTACGGGATCGCCGGCAAGTTCAGCGCCGTGACCGGGCCGATCCTGTACGGCGTGATCGTGTCCACCCTGCTCGATGCGGGCTGGGGCTCGCTCGCATACCAGGTCGGGATCTTCAGCTTCCTGATCCTGCTCGTGATCGGCGTCTGGCTGCTCCGCGGGGTACCCGAGCCGCCGGCCGACCACTGGGACCGCGTTCTCGAGGACCTGCCCGGACCGCCGCCGGAGCGATTGGCGCCGATGACCGCGCCGACCGCGCCGCGCTGATGTCCGGCCAGCGGCCGCCCGGCGTCCGGGTTGAACGCTTCATGCGCTCCCTGCTGCCGTTGGGCGTCGTGTACGCCGTCCTGGTCGCGATCGAGGTCGGTGCGACCGTGATGGACACGGCAGCGGTGACGGCCCTCCGCGTCATCACCATCCTTGTGCACGCGAGCACGGCAGTCGTCCTCATCTCGAGCGGGATCCTCTGGCGGCGCGAGCGTCGCGGAGGCGGCGCATAGGCTCGCGCCGGTCTAGGAGATCCGCGAACCGGTCGCGGGATCCAGGTGCCGGCGGCGCCACTCCCAGGCGGAGCCGATCATCTCCTCCAGGGACGGCCGGACCGCCGTCCAGCCCAGCTCGCTCGCGGCCCGGTCGACGGCGGCGACGAGCACCGGCGGGTCGCCCGCGCGCCGGGGCCCGGTCGTCACCGGGATCGTCCGACCCACGACCGCCTCGCAGGCAGCCAGCACCGCGCGGACGCTGAACCCGCGGCCGATCCCCAGGTTGTACGCCACTGCGGGCGCCGCGCCATCCGCCACCGCCTCGCTCGACGCCTCGAGCGCTCGGAGGTGCGCGTCGGCGAGGTCCGCGACGTGGATGTAGTCGCGGATGCAGGTCCCGTCGGGCGTCGGATAGTCGGTGCCGAACACGGTGAACGGCGTGTCGGTCTCGGCAGCCCGAAGGACGTTCGGGATCAGATGCGTCTCGGGGTTGTGGAGCTCGCCGTTCCGCTCGGTCGCGCCGGCGACGTTGAAGTACCGGAGCGAGACGCTCCGCAGGCCGTACGCCTCGCCGTAGAAGCGGAGCGCGCCCTCGAACCCACGTTTCGTCTCGCCGTACGGATTGATGGGAGCGAGCGGCGCCGTCTCGGGAATGGGCGTCACGGACGGGACTCCGTACGTCGCGGCGGTCGAGCTGAAGACGATCCGCGCGATGCCCGTCGTGCGCGCGGCGTCGAGGAGCACGAGGCCACCGACCACGTTCTCGCGAAAGTATCGGGCGGGGTCACGTACGGACTCGCTGACGAGCGACCGGGCCGCGCAGTGCAGGATGGCATCGACCCGGGCGCGGGCCAGGAGCCGGGCCATGGCATCGGGGTCGCCGTAGCTGCCGACGTGAAGGGAGGCGACGCCCGGCACCGCCTCGCGGTGACCCGTCGACAGGTCGTCGAGGACGACGACCTCGTGGCCCGCCGCGACGAGCCGCTCGACGGAGACGGAGCCGACGTAGCCGGCCCCACCGGTCACGAGGATGCGCATCCGGACCTCCGGGTCATGGGCATCGACGGCGCCATCATCGACGACGACGCAGGAGCCGGTCGACCAGCCCGGACGACGCCGTCGCCCCGTCGAGGGCATCCGGCGGCGCGGCCGGGCCCGGGGCGATGGTGTCGGGCACGTCCGGGAGGCTCTCGCCACGTCCCCGCATGATCTCGGCCATCCGCATCGCGAGGTGGCTCGCCGCCGGGTTGTCCGGATCGAGCTCGAGCGCACGTCGCGCCTCGAGGTAGGTTGTCCGCTCGTCGCCGCGCTCGAGCGCCACCCGGGCGAGCCCGACGATTGCGATCGCGTTGTTCGGGTCCGCGGCGAGCGTCTGACGGTAGAGCCGCTCCGCCTGGTCCAGCAGCCCGACGGCCATCGCCCGCTCGGCCTCGAGCATCATCTCGATCACGACGAGAGGGTGCCCGCCAGCGGATCCCAGTCGTCGGGCAGGGGCTCGGGTCGCGTCACCCGGCTCTCGACGGTCACGAACCCACTGGTCTGCGCCGCCTCGCCGATCGACGTCATCACGTCGAGGACATGGTAGGCGAGGGCGCCGTCGGCACGATGCGGTCGACCGGCGCGGATCGCGCGGGCCATCTCGAGGACGCCCGTCCCGCGCCCGGACCGCTCCGTCGTCGACGCGAGCGTCGTCGCGTCCTTCATGCCCCGGTGTTGGACCCGGATCGCGCCGTCGAAGGTGTTCGGGTCGGACGAGATCATCGTCCCGTCGGTCCCGTTGAGCTCGAGCAGCGACCGGACCTGGATCGTGTCGAACGAGAAGATCGCCTGGGCGGACGCTCCGCTCGCGAATTCGAGCAGCGCACCGACATGGCTCGGCGCGGTGACCTCGAACGGCTCGCCCTTGAGCGGCCCGGAGCCGACGACGCGCGTCGGATGCCCGGTCGAGGCGAGGGCGGCGACCCGGGCGACCGGCCCGAGCGCCTGGACGAGCGCGGTCAGGTAGTACGGCCCGAGGTCGAACAGGGGACCCGCGCCGACCTGGAACAGGAACGCGGGGTTCGGATGCCACGAGTCGGGGCCCGGCGACTGGAACAGCGCGAGCCCCGACAGCGGACGGCCGATTGCCCCCGCGTCGATCGCCCGGCGCATCGCCTGGAGGCCGTCCCCGAGGAACGTGTCCGGCGCGCAGCCCACCCGAAGACCCGCGTTCGCGGCCGCATCGAGAAGGCGGCGGCCGCTCACCCGGTCGAGTGCCAGCGGCTTCTCGTTCCAGACGTGCTTGCCGGCAGCGATGGCGGCCTCGCCGACCTGCGCGTGCGCCGCGGGGATCGTCAGGTTCACGACGATCTCGACGTCGGGGTGGCCGAGCACGACATCGACGTCCCCGGCACTCGCGACCCCGTGCTTCGCCGCCTGCGCCCGGGCGACGTCCGGAAGCCGATCGCCGATCGCGAGCACGGTCGTGTCCGGAAACGTGCCGAGGCTCACGAGGTACTCGGTGCTGATGTTGCCCGCCCCGACGACCCCGACGCCGACGGGCCCGCGCCGCGCCCGGTCAGGCACCCGCGAGCTCCAGCAGGTAGCGCCGGCTCTCCCGGACGGCTTCGAGCATGTCGCCGGCCGTGTCGTCGATCTCCACGACACGCAGCGCGGCCGGGGCGGATTCGACGATCTCGCGGATCGGCAGCCTGCCTCGGCCGACCGCGACCTGGTGGGGGCTGTCCACGGTGCCGTCTCCGTCCTTGACATGGATCGCGGTGACCCGGCCGCCGAGCCGCCCGAGCAGCGCCGGAACATCGGCGCCGCCCGCGAACGCCCAGTACGTGTCGACCTCGAGGACCACCACCGGGCTCGAGGTGATCGGCGAGGACCTCGAGGGCGTGTCGACCGTCGATCCGATTCTCCAGCTCGAAATGGTGGTTGTGGTAGCCGACGCGGAGACCGCGCGTCTGCGCCCGGTCCGCGGCGGCGTTCAGCTCGTCGGCGATGGCCCGGACGTCGTCCTCGGTCGTCCACCGGGCCGGATCCAGCCACGGCTGGACGACGGTCCCGATCCCGAGCTCCGCGGCCGCCTCGAAGACGGGCGCCGGATCGCTCGTGATGACGTCGGCGTGGGTCGTCGGGGCGGTCAGGCCATGCCGCGGCAGCGCTCCGCGCAGACGATCGGCGTGGTCCAGGAGCTGGAACGGCTCGACCAGCCGGAAGCCCATCGCCGCGAGGGCCGCGAGCGTCGCATCAGTGTCCGCGGCGAGCGCGTCACGAACGGTGTACAGCTGGACGGACAGATCGGTCGGATCGGGCATACGTCCTCCAGCGCGGATCCGGGCGGCCGGTGGGCTCCGGCGGCGTCGCGGTGCGCGTCCTCATTCTCGCGGATCGGGGGCCTCGTCCGGCGGGAGGGTCGCGGGTGGCCTCGCGGGCGGATCCGCGGGCGGGCTGGCGGCCACGATCCGCGCCCGGGCGAGCAGCGTCTCCCGCGTGTTGAGGCCCGGGTCGTCCATGACCCCCTCGAAGAGCTCGCCGAGGATCCGACCGAGCTCGGGACCCTCCTCGAGGCCGAGCTCCGCGATCAGGTCGGACCCGTCGATCGCCAGTCCGGACCGATCGAGCAGCGGCCCCGCCGCGATCTCGGCGGCGACTCGCGCGCGCAGGACCGCGAGCCCGTCGGCGTCGGCGGCCACGCCGCTCCCGATGTTGTCGGCCTCGCGCAGCGCGAACAGGTCCTCGATCGCCGCGGGTCCGATCTTCCCGAGGAACCGCCGCACCGCGCTGTCGCCCCAGCTCGGCTCGTACCGGAACATGTGCTGGCGGACGAGATGGACGACCCGGTCCGACGTCGCACGCGGCGCGTGGAGCCGCTCCAGGACACCCCGGGCGATGTCCGCCCCGACCGACTCGTGCCGGTAGAAGTGGCCGTCCACGCCGGTCGCCGGCTTGCCGATGTCGTGGAGCAGCGCGGCCAGCCGGACGTCGGGTCGATCGACCGCGGCATCGACCGTCCGGACCGTGTGATCCCAGAGGTCCTCGCCCGGGATCTTGTTCTGGGCCATCCCGCGCTGGAGCGCGAGCTCCGGGGAGATCGCGGCAAGCACGCCCGTGTCGGCGAGCAGCCGGAGACCGATCGACGGGCGCTCGGCGGCGAGGATCCGGGTCAGCTCGGCGCTGACGCGCTCCCCGGAGAGGTGGGCGACGAGCGGCGCCTTGGCCCGGATCGCGTCGAGCGTCGCCGGCTCGATCGTGAACTCGAGGGTCGTGGCGAAGCGGATCGCCCGCACGATCCGGAGGGCGTCCTCCTCGAACCGCAGACGCGGCTCCCCGACGGCCCGGATCAGGCGCGCCTCGAGGTCCGCGCGCCCGTCGTGAAGATCGACCAGGCGCCCCGGCTCGCCGGGCGGCGCGCCCCACGCGAGCGCGTTGACCGTGAAGTCGCGACGGGCCAGGTCGGCCTCGATCGCGTCCGTGAACTCGACGTGGTGCGGCCGCCGGTGGTCGGCGTAGTCGTGGTCGCTCCGGAACGTGGTGATCTCCTGGTCGGCGCCGTCGCGCCGGACCACCACGGTCCCGAACCGGTTCTCGAAGATCGCGTCGCCGAACAGGGCGGCCGTCACCTCGGGCAGCGCCGACGTCGCGAGATCCCAGCTCGGAGACGGCCGCCGCCCGATCAGGACGTCGCGCGGACCGCCACCGACGACATACGCGGCGTGGCCCGCCGACCAGAGCGTTTCCAGGAGCGCGCGGACCGCGTCGGGCAGGGCCTCGGCGAGGATCGCGTCGTCGTCGCGGACGCCGTTGCTCAGTTGCGACCCAGGAACAGGTACGTCCGCCACGCCTCGTTCCGCTCGTCGGCGAGGTACGGCGTGAACATCGAGTAGATGTCGCTGCGCGGCTCGAAGGGAGCTCGGTGGAGCCGGAACCGCGCCTCCTCGACGGTCTTGCCGCCCTTCCGGTGATTGCAGGCCTTGCAGGCGGTGACGAGGTTCTCCCACGTGTGCCCCCCGCCGCGATGGCGCGGGACGATGTGGTCGAGCGTCAGGTCGTGGCTCTGGCGGCCGCAGTACTGGCAGGTGTGCCGGTCGCGGGCGAAGATCTCGCGCCGGCTCAGCTTGACCCGCGGCCGTGGCCGCCGGACCTGGTACTGGAGCCGGATCACGGACGGCGCGTGGTACTCGGTCCGCGGAGTCCGGATGACCTGGTGGTCGTACTCGATGATCTCGGCCTTCTCGCCGAAGACGAGCCGGAACGCGCGCGGCAGGTTGCACACGTTCAACGGCTCGTAGTTCTGGTTCAGCACGAGCACGACACCGTACATCTCGTCGCGCACGATACCAAGAACGGCCGATCGTGCTGCGCCGCTCAACCGCGGCCGGTCGCGGCTCCCGTGGAGGCGTCCCAGCCACCGGCCTGACCGACCTTGGTCGCCAGCGGCCTGCCGAGCGCCTGGGCGATGAACCGCGCGGCGTGCAGGACACCCCCGAGGTCCGCGCCGTGCTCGAGCCCGATCGCGTCGAGGAGGTACACGAGGTCCTCGGTCGCGAGGTTGCCTGCGGCGCCCGGCGCGTACGGGCAGCCGCCCGTGCCCCCGGTCGACGCGTCGAAGCAGCGGACGCCGGCGGACAGCCCGGCGGCGACGTTGGCGAGCGCGGTGCCGCGGGTGTCGTGGAAGTGGAAGGCGATCTGCTCGAGCGGGATCCCGGCGTCGGTGGCTCGGGCGACGATCTCGCGGACCCCCGGCGGCACCCCGACGCCGATCGTGTCGCCGAAGCAGACCTCGTCGAGCCCGAGGGCCAGGAGGCGGATCGCGACGCCGACGGCCTGTTCTGCGGACACCGCGCCGGAGTACGGACACCCGAAGGCGGTCGAGACATAGCCGCGCCGCCACCAGCCGAGCTCGCCGGCACGGGCGAGGACCGGATCGAACGCCGCCAGCGACTCGTCGATCGTCATCCGGATGTTCCGTGTCGTGAAGGCGTCGGTCGCGGCGGTGAAGACGGCGATCGCGTCGACGTTCGCCGCCTCCGCGCGGGCGAGACCGCGGACGTTCGGGACGAGAACGGGATACCGGACGCCGGGTCGCCGGGGGAGGGTCGACATCAGCTCGTCGGCGTCGGCGAGCTGGGGGATCGCGTTCGGCGCGACGAACGACGTCGCCTCGATCTCATGGAGGCCCGCGTCGGCGAGCAGCTCGAGGTAGCGGAGCTTGGTCGCGAGCGGGATCGGTAGTGCTTCGTTCTGGAGACCGTCGCGCGGCCCGACCTCGTAGATCCGGACGCGATCGGTCACCGGGTCGGGGTCAGCCGCGAGGCGGGACGGCCGAGCGATCGACGTCGGCGATCCGGATCTCGATCCGCGCGAGCTCGTCGACCGCCGCACGGTAGGCCTCGCTGCCGAGCGCCGCCGCCGCCCGGCGGGCGCGAGCCTCGGCGTGGAGGGCGATCAGCTTGTCGCGGTCCGGCGGGAGGCTCTTGTCGATGCGCGCCGGCCGCCCATGAGCGCCGGCCGCGTGGTGCTCGCCGTCCATGCCGTGTCCGCCGTCGGTTGCGGCCTTCGCCTGCTTGTCCTTGGCCAATCCAGCCCTCCTGTCCCGACAGCGTAGCGCAGCGCGGGTCAGCCTTCGATGGTCGCGAGCGTCTGGCCGCGGACGACCTGGTCGCCCGGTCGGACGCGAAGCTCGACGACCCGGCCCGGCGCCGACGCGACGACCGCGTGCTCCATCTTCATCGCCTCGAGCGTCGCGATGGGGTCTCCGGGCGCGACCTCGTCGCCGGTCGCGACGTGAACGGTCAGGACGGCACCGGGCATCGGCGCGACGACGTCCGCGGAGCCACTCCCGCGCGCGTGCGCGGCGGCCGCGCGGGCCGCTTGGTCGACGTCGGGGGGCGACGCGATCCGGAACGCGACAGAGCGTCCGTCGACGTCGACATGCAGCGTGTCGCCGAGCCGAACGGATGTGATCGAGGCGTGCTCCGCCGCGTCGCCGGTCACCGCGACGGTCCGCTCGATCGCCCCGAGCCCGTCGTCGGCGACCAGCCGGGCGGTCGAAGGTCCGTTGAGCCGCCACCCGCCGGCCGCGAGGCGTTGTGCTGCCTCGACCCAGATGGACTCCGGGATCAGCGCGCCCGGCTGCGCGTCCGCCGCCGGCGTCCAGGCCGTCTCGAGCGTGTCGATCCGGGCCCGGCCCCGCAGGACCGCGGGCTGCCGGACCAGCCAGCGGAGGAACCGAAGGTTGGTCGTCAGCCCGAGGATGACCGTGTCGTCCAGCGCGGCCGTCAGGCGGGCAAGGGCCTCCGTTCGGTCGGCGCCGTGGGCCGCGATCTTCGCGAGCATCGGGTCGAACCGCCCGGTGACCTCGTCGCCCTCTGCGATCCCGGCGTCGACCCGGATCCCGTCGCCGGCGGGCCACCGCACCACGAGGACAGGCCCGGTGGCGGGCAGGAACCCGGCCTCCGCGTCCTCGGCGTACAGGCGGACCTCGATCGCGTGCCCGCGCGACCGGACGTCGTGCTGCGCGAACCCGAGCGGCTCACCGGCCGCGATCCGGATCTGGTCGGCGACGAGGTCGCGGCCGGTCACGAGCTCCGTGACGGGATGCTCGACCTGGAGCCGCGTGTTCATCTCGAGGAAGAAGATCTCGCCCGCGTCGTCGAGGAGGAACTCGCAGGTGCCGGCGCTCTCGTATCCGACGGCGCGTCCGAGCGCGAGCGCGGCGTCCGTGAGCCGGCGGCGCGTCGTCGGCCGGACCGCGGGTGACGGCGTCTCCTCGAGGACCTTCTGGTGGCGGCGCTGGATCGAGCAGTCGCGCTCGCCGAGGTGGACGCCGTTGCCGTGCGCGTCGAACAGGAGCTGCACCTCGACATGGCGCGGGCCTTCGATCAGCCGCTCGAGGATCAGCCGCTCGTCGCCGAACGCGGTCCAGGCCTCACGACGCGCAGCGGCGAGGTTCGTGCGCAGATCAACCGCGGAGCGGACGGTCCGCATCCCCTTCCCGCCACCACCCGCCGCCGGCTTGACGAGGATCGGGTAGCCGATCCGTCTCGCGGCCCGGAGCAGGGTGTCGTCGTCCTGCGCCTCGCCGTCGTAGCCGGCGATCACCGGGATCCCCAGGGACCGCGCGAGGTGGCGGGCGGCCGCCTTGTCGCCCATCGCCCGGATGGCCCCGGGCGACGGCCCGATCCAGCGGATCCCGGCGGCGATGACGCGCTCCGCGAAGTCGGCGTTCTCGGCGAGGAACCCGAACCCGGGGTGGACCACGTCGGCACCCGCCGCCACCGCCGCGGCGACGACGGCGTCCGCGTCGAGGAGGTCGAGCGCGCCGGGCCCGTCGGTGGACGGGGTCACGGTCTCGATCGACACGCGGTCGCAGGTTCGCCGGATCCGGTTCGCGATCTCGCCCCGGTTCGCGATGAACAGCCGTCGGATCGACGCCGGCGAAGCGCCATCGGCCGGCGCGTCCGCGGCAACGAACGCGTCCAACGCGTCAGACGCGACACGCCACCGACCGCCGACGCGTCTCGCGGGGAGCCGGCCGGCGGCGATCCAGCGCTGGACGGAGCGCGTGGTCGTGCCGATCCGGACGGCCGCCTGGCTCGGGCTCAGCTCCTCGGGCATGGCTGACGCGATTGTCGCGTCCGGTGGTGAAGGGCGCAAGATGCGGCGCCGAAAGCGAACCTGGCCGTCAGGCTCCTCGACGGTGAGGATCACCCGAAACGCGACAAACGCGACGGCGGCGCCGATCTGGATCGCGCGCAGCGACCCTGCTCACCACCAGCCGAGCATCAGGACGATCAGCAAGGCGATCCCGACGACGATCGGAGCGAGTAGCTCCTGGGCGGCGGTCAACACCAGCACACGAACCGGGACGTCCGCCGGGCCGATCCCACGACTGGCGACCGCGAAGGCGTGGCGCCACGGACGACCGTGGGTGCTGTCGACCCAGGCGGTCGACCAGGCGAGGGAGAGCCGGTGGTACCGCTGGGCCTCCGCCGGCAACACCTCGATCGCGGCCAGGGCCGCCCGCGGATCGACGCTCCCGGTCTCGATGCCGTCGACCGCCGCCAGCATCCGGGCCACGCGCGCGGCGTCCTCGGGGTCGTCGCGCGGCGCGGCTTCGATGAGCGATCGCGCCTCGCTGACCCGACCCGCCATGAGCTCGACAGCGGCCCTCGTGAGCGGTGACGCGGTCTCGTCGGATCGAGCGAGCCAGCGGTCCGCGCCGGCCGGCGTCCGGGGCAGGTCGGCCTGGCGACGCCGTTGCTCGGTTCCCAGCCATGCCATCCCGAGTCGGATCCGCCAGCCGTCGGCGTCCACCAGCGACGGCACGGTGACCGCGATGAGGATGACCAGGAAGACGGCGGCGGGGCTGATCGCCTGCGCCGCGGTCAGGACCACCCCGACGGCGCCACCGACGACGAACCCTGCGAGCACCCAGGCGGTAGGAGGTCCCGCGTCGCGGACGAGCCGCCGGGCGGGAGGCGGCGCGAGGCGCCGCGGCAGGGCCCATCCTCGGGCCGAGTCGTCAGGCATCCGGATCGGGGGCCCAGGCCGGCCGGCGCTTCTCGACGAACGCGCGGAAGCCTTCCTGCGCCTCCTCCGAGACCCGCTGCCGGGCGATCACCCGGGCCGTGTGCCACTTCGCCGACCCGTGCCCGAGCCCGTGCACCTCGCGGACGATCGCCTTCGCCGCCCGGACGGCCGTCGGGCCCGAGGCCAGGATGTCGCCGATCGCTGCGTCGACCGCGGCGTCGAGCGCTTCCTCGCCCTCGACGACCTCGTGGACGAGCCCGATCCGCTGCGCCCGGATCGCGTCGAACCGGCGGCCGCCGGGGAACAGGGCCCGGGCATGCGTCTCGCCGATCCGGGCGACGACGAACGGCGAGATGACCGCGGGCAGGATCCCGAGCCGCGTCTCGGTGAAGCCGAACTTCGCACCAGCTTCGGCGATCACGAGGTCCGCGACCGCGCACAGGCCCGCGCCGCCGCCGAGCGCGCCGCCGTGCACGCGGGCGATCACCGGCACCGGGCAGGTGTCGATCCCCTCGAGCATGTCGGCCATCGCCATCGCGTCCTGCTCGTTCGCCTCGAGGTCGAGCTGGATCGCGGCCCGCATCCAGTCGATGTCGGCGCCGGCACAGAAGGTCGGCCCGTCGCCGGCGATGACGACGACCCGGAGCTCGGTCGGGCCCTCGCGCGCCAGGGCGGCGAAGGCCTGACGGAGGTCCGCGATGAGCGACGCATTGAAGGCGTTGTGGGCCTCCGGCCGGGTGAGGACGACCCGGGCGACGGCATCGTTCGGCCCCGTCCGCTCGATCCGCAGCAGGTCGCTCACGCGGGGATCGTAGCCGGGTCGGCGGGCGACGAATCGCCATCGAGGCGGAACCGGCCGCGCGCCCAGATCCGCCGAAGGCCGAGTGCCTCGAGGTTCGTCGCCGAGACGGTGTCGAGGTCGGCGGTGGCCATGACCTGGTGCGCGCCGCCGTCCGCAGCACGCCGGATCCGGTCCGCGATCATCGCCCGCTGCACGCCCCGACCGCGCGCCTCGGGGAGCACCGTGCCGCCCCCGAGCCACCCGACCCGGCGCCGCGTGAACAGCGCCGACACCCCGACGTCGACGCCGTCGAGCGACGCGATGAACTCGTGCTCGCCCCGGGCCGCGGCCAGATGCCGGTTCAGCCGGCGCATGGCGTCGGCCTCATGGCCCTCGAGCCCGAAGCCCGCGATGGTCAGCTCCGCCCAGCGGTCGACATCCGCACGATCCGTCGGGTCGACCGCCCGGATCGCCAGGCCATCCGGGCACGCGAAGGCCGCGGCCCTCGCCAGGGCGGCGTCGATCCCCGCGACGTGGACCCCACCGACCGCGTCCGCCACCGCGCCGGGCCAGGGTGGGTCGTCGGCATCGGCGAGCACCCAGCCGTCCGTGCCAGCGTCCGCGAAGAACGCTCGGATCTCCGGCAGGACGATCGGGATCTGGTCGATCCCGAAGGCCCGGTTGAAATCGTCGCCGGGCAGGTCCGGCGCGGCCGCGGCCGCGAGATCTCCATGGTCGACGATCCGGATCTCCTCGCCCGCCGCGGCCGCCGCCCGCCAGACCGTCAGCCACGCCTCGCGATCGATGTGGTCGAGCAGGTCGAGCTCGCGCCGCAGGCCGGCTCGGGAGTCCGGTGTCGGCGGCAGCACCCGAATGGCGTCACCTTCTCGGACGGTTCCCGCGGTGACGACCCGGGCATACATTCGCGAGTCCATCGGGTGGAGGAGGATCGAGATCCGCCCGGACTTGCCCCTGACGAACACGTCCCGGATCACGTCACACGGGTTGGCGGGCGACGAGAGCTCGAGGAGGACCTCGTCGCCGATCGCCAGGCGCGTCCCGACCGGCAACACGGACAGCTCGATGCCGACCGTCGTCAGGTTCTCGCCGACGGCGCCCGGCTCGATCCGGTGCCCGTCGGCCGCGACGCGCTCGATCGCCTCGAGGGCGAGGAGGCAGACGGCCCGGTGCGGACCCCCGTGGGACCGGTAGTGGTCGTGCGCGTCGCCGACGAGGCCCATCCGCTCGATCCGCGCCTCGGCCACAGCGAGCTTCGGGACGCCACCGGGCGAGATGTTGACCTGGTGGACGCGCCCGTCGGCCGCGGTGCTCGCGTCCATCACATCCGGAACACGCCGAAGCGCGTGTCGGGGATCGGGGCGTGGAGTGCGGCCGCGATCCCGAGCGAGAGGATGCGCCGCGTATCCAGCGGGTCGATCACCCCGTCGTCCCAGAGCCGCGCCGTCGCGAAGTACGGCGAGCCCTCGCGCTCGTAGGTCTCGAGGATCGGCGCCTCGAACGCGTCGCGCGCCGCGTCGTCGCCGAACGGGCCGCCGACGGTCGAGAGCACCCGCGCGGCCTGCTGCCCGCCCATCACGGAGATCCGGCTGTTCGGCCAGGTCCACAGGAACCGGGGCCCGTACGCCCGCCCGGCCATCGCGTAGTTCCCGGCCCCGAAGCTCCCGCCGATGAGGATCGTGAACTTCGGGACCTCGGCGCACGCGACCGCGGTCACCATCTTCGCGCCGTCCTTCGCGATCCCGCCGGCCTCGTATTCGCGGCCGACCATGAACCCGGTGATGTTCTGGAGGAACACGAGCGGGATCTTCCGCTGGGCGCACAGCTCGACGAAGTGGGCGCCCTTCAGCGCGGACTGGCTGAACAGGATCCCGTCGTTGGCGACGATCCCGACGGGCCAGCCGTCGACGTGAGCGAAGCCGGTGACGAGGGTTTCGCCGTAGCGCGGCTTGAAGTCGTGGAACCGGCTCCCGTCGACGAGGCGGGCGATGATCTCGCGAACCTCGACGGGGCGGCGCGGGTCGGCGGACACGGCAGCGTACAGGTCGGCGGCCTCGGCGGAGCCGCAGGGATCGACCGCCGGCTCCTCGGGCGGCCGGCGGTCCCACGGCGGCGCCGGTGGCTTGCGGTTGAGGTTCGCGACGATCGACCGGCCGAGCGCGATCGCATGCTCGTCGTCGAGCGCGAGGTGGTCGGCGACACCGGAGACCGCGGTGTGGACGTCGCCCCCACCGAGATCCTCCGCGCTGACCTCCTCGCCGGTCGCGGCCTTCACGAGCGGCGGACCACCCAGGAAGATCGTGCCGGTCCCCTTCACGATCACGGTCTCGTCGCTCATCGCCGGGACGTAGGCGCCGCCCGCGGTCGACGAGCCCATGACCAGCGCGATCTGGGGGATCCCGGCGGACGACATCCGGGCCTGGTTGAAGAAGATCCGCCCGAAGTGCTCGCGATCCGGGAAGACGTCGGCCTGGAGCGGAAGGAACGCGCCGCCGCTGTCGACCAGATACACGCATGGCAGCTGGTTCTCGAGCGCGATCTCCTGTGCCCGGAGGTGCTTCTTGACCGTCATCGGGTAGTAGGTGCCGCCCTTGACGGTCGCGTCGTTGGCGACGACGACGACCGTCGTGCCTTCGACCGTCCCGATCCCGGTGACGATCCCGGCGCTCGGGGCGTCGTCGTCGTACAGGCCGGTCGCGGCGAGCGGGCTCAGCTCGAGGAACGGCGAACCCGGGTCCAGCAGGCGGTCGATCCGTTCGCGGACCGGCAGCTTGCCGCGCTCGCGATGGCGGGCGATCGAGCGGTCATCGCCGCCCGCGCCGCGCCCGGCGACGGCGGTCTGGCGGTCGCGCAGCTCCGCGACGAGGGCGGCCATCGCGTCGTGGTTGGTGCGCGCCTCCGGGCTCGTCGGGTCGAGGCGGCTCCGAAGCACGGGCATGCCGGCAAGGATAGGTCGGAACCGGATCGGCCCGGTCGCCGTCAGCGCGGTCATGCGTCGCCTGCCCGCGCACGTCCTGCTTGCCGCTGCCGTCCTCGCCGGCTGCTCGTCCGATCCCGTTCGACCGAGTGGACCGGCCTCGGTTCCGCCGGCTGTCGTCACCTCATCGGCGTCACCGACGAGTCCGATCGCGGAGCAGCCGACTCCGGTCGTCACGCCCGAGCCGTTCCCGCTCGTGGCGATCGAGTGGTCGGGTGGGAATTGCGCCGCGACCGTGTGCACGCGGGTCGTGAACATCGAGGGCGACGGACGGCTGCACGAGGTGATCCCGGAGGACCGCGTGCTCGGGATCGTGCCTGAGGCGCTCCGCGACGCGCTTCGCGTCGAGATCGAGCGCGCCGACTACCGCGCGATCCTGAGCCATCCGTTCACGGGCACCTGCCCAACGGCGTACGACGGCCAGGCGATCGCTTACACGTTCCACGCCTCGGCTCGCGACCGGACCATCGACTCCTGCAAGGTCGCAATCGACCCGAACCACCCGCTGTTCAAGGCGCTCGACGCGGCGGTCAAGGCCGGGGGCGGCTGAGCCGCGACCGGGCGGTCACCGAAGCACGTCCGCGACCGCGAGTCGAAGATCCGTCCAGCGGAATGCATAGCCGAGCTCGGTGGCTCGCGCCGGGATCGCCCGAACGCTGCCGAGGATCAGCACCGACACGTCGCGGAGCACGAGTCGGATCGGGAGCGCCGGGACCGACAGCCACGACCGTCGACCGAGGGCCGCGCCGATCGCCGCCGCCACCTCCGACTCGTGGGCCGGCTCCGGCGACACCGCGTTGAACGGCCCCGTTGCACGCGAGTCGTCGATCGCCATCCGCATGATCCCGGCCACGTCGTCGACGTGGACCCAGCTCATCCACTGCCGACCCGAGCCGAGCCGGCCACCGAGATGGAGCCGGAACGGGAGGACCAGGAGCTGGAGCGCCTTCGCATCCGGGCCGATCACGAACCCGTTCCGGACGATCGCGACGCGCACGCCGAGCTCCTCGGCTCCCCGCGCGGCGGCTTCCCAGTCGTGGCACAGGTCTGCGAGGAAGCCGGTCGCGCGGTCGTCCGCCTCGGTGGCCGGCGTGGCGTCGAGACCCTGGTAGCCGTCCGATCCGGACACGTTGACGAGGACCGACGGCCGACGATCGAGCGGGAGGCGGCGCATCGCTTCGACGATCGTGCGCGTCGGTCCCAGGCGGCTGTCGCGGATCGCCCGGCGCCGGCCGCGGGTCCAGGGTCGCGGTCCCACCGGCACGCCGGTGACGTTGACGACCGCGTGGACGCCATCGAGGAGACGCGCCGCCTCATCAGCGTCCGCGCCCGTCCAGCGGACGAGGTTGCCGTGTCGCCGCCCGCGGCTCTGGGCACGATCCGGGTCGCGGCTGAGGACGATGACGTCGTCGCCGCGTGCCGCGAGACTAGCGGCCAGATGCTGGCCGATGAACCCGCTGCCGCCGGCGATCGCGATCCGCCGGGCACTCAGGATCGGAGGTTCCGAGGTCATGATGGCGAGCCTTCCGTGCTACTCTGGCATAGCAAGTTATGACAGCCGAACTCGCTACTGTCAAGGCGCACGTTTCTGAGGGCGGGAACAGCACGCGGCTCGACCCGTCGGCGCCCGCCGAGGAGCTCCGGCTCCGGTTCGCCGAAGCGTGGGGCGAGATGAGCGCGTCGTGGGGTGTCGCGCCGGCGATCGGTCGCGTCCACGCCTACCTGATGGTCCGGAACGAGCCGCTGACGGAACGCGAGATCCGCGAGGCGCTCGGGCTGTCGCATCGGGCGGCGAGCCTGGCTCTCACCGACGCCGAGACGTGGGGGATCGTCGAGCGGGTCGCGGAGCCGCGACGCGTCGGCCGGCGTGGCCCGGCCGGCACCGCGTATGTCGCGGTCGGCGACCACTGGCAGTGGTTCACCCGCGTCATCGCGGAACGGAAGGTTCGCGAGGGCGACCCGATCGTGGAGGTCATCGCGCGGACGGCCGACGAGGCGGGCACTGCGGCCGCGGCTCACCCGGACGACCGCGACCTCGCCGCGCTCCACGAGTGGCTCGTCACGTTCAACGCCTTCGTCCGCCTGTTCGACCGGGCCGTGGGGCTGATCCCGAAGCTGCAGCCGCGGGAGCTGGAACGTGGGATGCGACTCCTGGGCCAGGTGCCGGACGAGACGGTCCTGCGGCTGGTCCACCTGCTCGGCGGGCTGCCGGACGAGGATGTGCTCGAGCTGGTCGACGCCCTCAGCCGTCTCTCGCCGAGCGCCGCACGCCGGGCGACCAAGCTGATGTCGGGGGTCGTCCGCACCGTCTCACGCTGAGCGCTGCCGGCGTCACGGGGTGGCCGCGAGGAGCTCATCGGCCACCAGCTCGAACGGCTCGAGGCTCTGCTCGGCCCGGCTGACCACGACCGCGCCTTCGCTGGCTGCGACCAGGGTGGTCGCCAGGCGGATCGCGGCATCAGCGCTCATGCCACCCTCCACGTACAGCTCGGCCAGACGCCCGCGCCACGCACGGAAGATCGACGCGGCATGACCGAGGAGGTCGGGTGAGTCGGTCGCGACGGTCACGGCCAGCACCGCGCACCCTGCCCGCAGGTCCGACCGGACGAGCACCTCGCGCCAGAGGTCTAGGAAGAAGGCGGTCACCTCCCTGGGTGGCGATCCGCTGACGGCGTCGAGGACGCGGAGGGCGCGGTCGCCCGCGAGCGCGATCGCGGCATCGACGAGCTGATCCTTGCCCTCCGGGAAGTGGTGATAGATCGAACCGCGCGGTGCCCCGGATCGTGCGATGACATCGCCGAACGACGTGCCTTCGAGCCCACGCGTGGCGAGCAGGGTCACGGCGCTCTCGACCATCTTCCGGCGGCTGTCGCTCGGCACGGCCTCCCGCGTCCTCCCTCTTGACTATGACGACCGTCATAGTCCATCCTCCGCTATGACGAACAGCATAGTCCGGAGTGCGACCGCCATGCCGATGATCGACATCCACGCCCCTGCCGGCACATTCGCCGACCGCCATGCGCTTGCCGCGGCCGCCGCGGCCGCCGTCATGCGGATCGAAGGCGTGCCGGACATCCCGATGTTCCGCGACAACACCGCGGCCTTCGTGCGCGAGCTCCCGGCCGCAGCGATCTCGGACGTCAACGGCGACTCGAGGCACATCCGGGTGCAGGTGCTGACCAACGCCGGAGCCCTCGACCGCGACCAGCAACTGGCGGTCGTCGAGCAGCTGACGGTGCTGGTCGCGGACGCCGCGGGCGATCCGACCCTCGCTCGGCGCACCTGGGTGCTCCTCACCGAAGCGGCCCCCGGGGGCTGGGGTCTCTGGGGCCACGCCCACACCAACGAGGAGCTGATCACGGCGGCTCGTGCGGAGATCGCGTCGCTCCAACGGGGCTGACCCGGGCGTCGTCGGTCACATGGTCTCGCGCGGATCGGGCCTGACGCGGGCGACTTGTCGAATGCCGCTCCGAAGCGCGCTATGCGCGTTCGGCCGGCCGGATCTGTTCCATTGCAGCCAAATTCGGCAATGAGCAACGAATCCGGCCGGTTCGACGCCCGGCGAGCCCGTCGTGCTCGCAGGCGCGACGTTGCACAAGTCACGACGCGCGTGGTGAGCCAAGTGACCGCGCCTTGACCCGCGCCGTGGCACACACGAACGGCCGAACCGGGCGGCGGATCGGGCCATGGCGGAGCCGCGGGGGGTCCGTGCGATAATTCGGGCGCGCGAGGCGGCTCGGCCGACTCGAACGGGCGACGACCCCGCGGCAAGCCCGGCCGGCAGACCCGCGCGAAACAACCGGAGCACACACCCGACATGGCAGTCGAAACGTCCACGTGGGCGACGAAGAAGGGTCTCGCCCAGATGCTCAAGGGCGGCGTCATCATGGACGTCGTCACCCCGGATCAGGCGAAGATCGCCGAGGATGCCGGCGCGGTCGCGGTCATGGCCCTCGAGCGCGTCCCGGCCGACATCCGCGCCGCCGGCGGCGTCGCCCGGATGAGTGACCCCTCGATGATCGAGGGGATCATGAGCGCCGTGACGATCCCGGTCATGGCGAAGGCCCGGATCGGCCACTTCGTCGAGGCCCAGGTCCTCGAGGCGCTCGGCGTCGACTACATCGACGAGTCCGAGGTTCTGACCCCGGCCGACGAGACGAACCACATCGACAAGCACGCGTTCAAGGTGCCGTTCGTGTGCGGCTGCCGGAACCTGGGCGAAGCCCTGCGCCGGATCAACGAAGGCGCGGCGATGATGCGGACCAAGGGCGAGGCCGGGACCGGCAACGTCGTCGAGGCCGTCCGTCAGCTGCGTGACGTCCTCGGCGAGATCCGCAAGCTCCAGGGGATGCGCGAGGACGAGCTTTTCGTGGCCGCCAAGGAGCTTCAGGCGCCGTACGAGCTGGTCAAGCAGGTCGCGGCCGACGGCAAGCTGCCGGTCGTGAACTTCGTCGCAGGTGGGATCTCGACCCCGGCCGACGCCGCGCTCGTCATGCAGCTGGGCTCCGAGGGCGTCTTCGTGGGCTCGGGGATCTTCAAGAGCGAGAATCCGGCCCGGATGGCGAACGCGATCGTCCAGGCGACGACCCACTTCGACAACCCCGCGATCATCGCCGACGTCTCGAAGGGACTGGGGGCGCCGATGCGGGGCATCGCGATGGAAGCCATCCCGGAGGGGGAACGCCTCGCGGTCCGCGGCTGGTAGGGCAGCGCGCCACGCGCGCCGAGGCCGCCGGCCGATGAAGATCGGAGTCCTGGCCCTCCAGGGCGCCTTCCGCGAGCATCTCCAGACGCTCGACGCGATCGGCGTCGAGGGCGTCCCCGTGCGCCTCCCCGCGGACCTCGCCGGCGTCTCCGGGCTGATCCTGCCCGGCGGCGAGAGCACGACGATGCGGAACCTGATCCGCCGCTGGGGCCTGGCCGAGCCGATCCTTGTGCTGGCCGCGACCGGCGCGCCGCTGTTCGGGACGTGCGCAGGAATGATCGTCCTGTCGAGCCACATCGCCGGCGGCGAGGACCCGATCCTCCCGCTCCTCGACGTGACCGTCGAGCGGAACGCGTTCGGCCGCCAACTGGACTCGTTCGAGGCGGAGCTGTCCGTTCCCGTCCTCGGCGACCGGCCCGTCCACGGCGTCTTCATCCGGGCGCCCGTGATCGAGGATGTCGGGCCGGAGGTCGACGTCCTCGCCCGTCTCGACGACGGCCGGATCGTGGCCGTCCGCGAGCGGAACGTGATCGCGACCTCGTTCCACCCCGAGCTGGCAGGGGAGACCCGATTCCACCGCCTTGTCGCGACGATGGCCGCCGAGCACGACGACCCCGGCGAGGGCGCCGGCCGTCGCCCCCACCCGACCCGCCGCGCGCGGAACGCCACGTGACGCAGGCCCGCGCTCCAAAGACCGCCGCGAGCGGCAAGGTCCGCGTCGCTCGCCTGACCGACCTGGCCGCACTCGGCGAGCTGTCGCGTCTCTGCCAGGACATCACGGCCGCGACCCGATCGCTCGGCCTGCCGGTCAGCGGCCGGCCGATCGGTGTGTTCAGCCTGTTCCGGCTCCCGCTCGGCGCGTTCCAGCCGCACGACCTGATGTACGTCTACGAGGAGTCCGGCCGCTTGTCCGGCCTGATCCGCGTCGAGCGCGACTCGGTCCGTGACGAGTGGACGATCGTCGAGCTCGACGGGATCGGCTCCGGGCAGGCCGGCGACATCCGGTTCCGCCTCGTCAACCAGGTCCTGCGCGAGGCGGCCAAGCGCGGCCCGTGGCGGCTCCACGTCGCGTGCGCGGACCAGGACGGCAACGTGGAGCTGTTCATGCAGGCCGGGTTCGCCCGGTACGGCGACGAGCGGGTCCTGCATCGCGACGGCGAGCTCGACCTCCCCGAGACGTGGACGGACGACCAGATGAAGGACTGCCGGATCCGGCCGGCCGCGCCGCTCGACGCGCTGCCGATGTCCCGCCTGTACGCGGCGGCCACGCCACAGCCGGTCCAGCGGCTCGAGGGGATCCGCCTGCCCGACTGGGAGCGCCAGGGCACGAACTGGCGGGTCCCCCGGTCCAGCCTCGCCCCGATCCTCCGCTTCGCGGACGTCGAGGTGTTCGTCCAGGAGAGCGCGACGGGCGGCAAGGACGGCTCGGCCCTGGACGGGCTCGTCCAGATCGGCGTCGCCAAGGAGGACCAGCCGCACTACCTGAAGCTGCTGGTCCGCCCCGACGCCGACGCATCGAGCCTGACCTCGTTCGCGCTCGGGATCATCCGGGCCCGGACCGAGAAGGCCGGCCGCGAGCACGGCGTGATCTCGCCGGTCCGCACCTACGAGTCGCCGATCGATCGGAGGCTCGAAGACGCGGGCTTCGGTACGATCGCGACCGTGACCCTGTTGATGAAGGACACGCTGGTGCGTGTCGCGGAGCCGGCACTCGTGCCGGCCGGGGTCCGTTGACCCCGAAGGAGGCCCGGTTGTCCGCTGAGCGGCGACGTGAATCGATCGACGACCTCGACGTGCTCCTGGCCTCCCTGCCGGCCGAGATCGTCGATGCCGTCCACGCGCTCCCCGAGAAGGAGGCGTTGATCGAGGTCGTCCTGGACCTGGGCCGCCGGCCCGAGGCGCGCTTCCCGGACTCCGAGGTGATGCTCCTCGATCGGGAGATCGACGAATCCGACATCGCCCACGTCGTCGAGCACATCGGCACCTTCGGCGACGACAACCGGGCGGGGATCGAGCGGACGCTCCACCGGATCAGCGCCATCCGCAACCGGAACGGCAAGATCGTCGGGCTGACGTGCCGGATCGGCCGCGCCGTCTACGGGACGATCGAGATCATCAACGACTTCGTCGAGTCGGGGAAGTCGATCCTGATCATGGGCCGGCCGGGGATCGGCAAGACGACGATGCTGCGCGAGGCCGCCCGCGTCCTCGCCGACGACCTCGGCAAGCGCGTCGTCGTCGTCGACACGTCGAACGAGATCGCGGGCGACGGCGACATCCCCCATCCGGCGATCGGCAAGGCGCGCCGGATGCAGGTCCGGACGCCGTCCATGCAGCACGAGGTGATGATCGAGGCGGTCGAGAACCACATGCCGCAGGTCATCGTCATCGACGAGATCGGGACCGAGCTCGAGGCCCAGGCGGCCCGGACGATCGCCGAGCGCGGCGTCCAGCTGATCGGCACCGCCCACGGCAACAACCTCGACAACCTGATGCTCAACCCGACGCTGTCCGACCTGATCGGCGGGATCCAGAGCGTGACCCTCGGCGACGAGGAGGCACGCCGCCGGCGGACGCAGAAGAGCGTCCTCGAGCGGAAGGCGCCGCCGACCTTCGACGTGATCATCGAGATCCAGGATCGCGAGCGGGTGACGGTCCACGCCGACGTCGCGGACACCGTCGACTCGCTGCTCCGCGGCGACCCGGTCGCACCGGAGCTGCGCTGGCGCGACGAGGAGGGCGTCCATCGTTCGCAGGCCCGGCCCCGGCCGTCGCCCCGCGAGCAGATCGGGGCCGAGCGGTTCGCCGGGCTCGTCGGGTCCGGCCAGCCATGGCGGATGGAGCCGGGCTGGCGTGGTGAGGGGTCGTACCGGGGCGGCGGGTATCGCGAGGCTGGTGGCGCCGGCGCAACCGGGTTCCGCTCCGGCTACCGGCCGGGCGCGAGCGGCGGCTGGCGTCAGACGCGCGGCGGATCGTCGCGAGAGCCGTCGCCGCGCGGGTCGCAGACGGAGGGCGGCAGAGACGGCCCAGCGGGCATGATGCCGGGCGAGCGGTTCGCGGTCCCGCCGTCGGGGCGGGCCGGATCGCGGCCCGAGGACGTGCCGTTCGTCAACGGGGAGATCGCCGATCGCGGTCCGCTCGAGCGTGGCGCGCCGCCCGTGCCCGATACGCGTGCCCGCGAGGCGCGCGAGCTCGACCGCCAGAAGGCCTGGCGCGACCAGGCGAAGCGGGCGATGACCGCGCTGCGCGCCGAGGAGGGCACGGCGCCGGTCAACGCCGACGATCTCGAGATCGACGACGAGGATGACGGTCCGCTCGGGATCGAGGAGCGCGAGGACGGCGGGGCCATCCTCGTGCCGGGTGGCGCGCCGCTGCCGACGCTCCGGGTCCTGGCCCAGGGGATCAGCCGCAAGCGGCTCGAGCAGGCGATCCGCGACCTCCAGCTGCCCGTCCTGATCGCCCGCGACGTCGACGAGGCGGACGTCGTCATGACGCTCCGCAACGAGTACAAGCAGAAGACGCCGATGCTTCGCGAGGCCGAGGATCGCGCCCTGCCGATCTACGTGCTGAAGTCGAACACCATCCCGCAGATGCAGTCGAGCCTGACCTCGATCTTCTCGCTCGAGATCGATCCGCGCGAGGCCGCCCTGCGCGAGACGGAGGAGGCGATCGGGCTGGTCCTGAACGGCTCGGACCCCGTCGAGCTGTCGCCCCAGAACGCCTATATCCGGCGTTTGCAGCACCAGATGGCCGAGCGGGCGAACCTCGTCTCGCGGTCGCGCGGGCGGGAGCCCTACCGGCGCGTCCGGCTGTACCCGGACGCCGCACGCTCGGCCTGGCGGTGAACGCGCGGCCGCCGGATCTCCACCCGCACAACGTCGTCATCGATTGCGCCGATCACGACGTCGTCGTCCCGTTCTGGGAGGCGGCCCTCGGCTGGACCTCGCGACGGATCAACGACCAGTTCGTCGCGCTCCGGCCACCCGAGGGAAGCGACGTCAGCTTCGCGATCCTGTTCCAGCAGGTGCCGGAGCCGAAGGTCGTGAAGAACCGCGCCCACATCGACTTCGATGCCGGCGACATGCCGGCCGAGGTGGACCGGCTCATCGCGCTCGGCGGCTCGGTCGTGGCCGAGCACAGCCTCGGCGACTTCCGCTGGACGATCGTGGCCGATCCCGAGGGCAACGAGTTCTGTGTGACGATCCGCTGATCTGCTGACCCGGGGGGAGCCCACAAGATGATCGCTTCGCCGGTCGCCCCAGTGCCCACGTCGCGGCTGTCGCTGCTCGCGAAGGTCCTGATCGGCTATGGCGTGGTTGGACTGATCGGGGCAGCGATCGCGGCCGTGCTGCTGGTGATCGCGTTCAGCCGCGTCACCACCCTGTCGAACCAGCTGACCGACAACGTCGGCGGCGTCTCGGCAGTGCTCGACAAGACCGCGACGGCGCTCGACGACGCGGCGAACAGCGCGTCGAGCTTCGCGACGACCCTCGACGCCGTGTCCACCGCGACGGTGAACGCGGCCACGGACCTGCGGCAGATTGTGCCGCGGCTGCGGGGCCTGCAGGAGGGGGCGAACGCAGTGTCGATCCTCGGGTCGCAGCCGCTCGGCCGGCTGGGCCAGCTGTTCGGCGAGATCGCCGATCAGGTCACAAACCTGACTGGCGAGCTCGACACGATCTCGAAGAGCCTGATCGGGAACCGGTCCGCGCTGGAGAAGAACGCCACGTCGCTCGCGGGCCTCGCGGACGAGGTCGGGACGTTATCGACGACGCTCGCGGGCGACCAGCTGGCGGTCGCGATCGACAGCCTGCGCTGGCTGATCCTCGCCCTGCTCGCGATCGCCGCAATCGGAGCGGCCGTACCGGCCGCCGGGGCACTGATCGCCGGCTGGTGGCTGCGGGACATGCTCCAGCACCAGGCGACGCCCGCGATCTAGCGGAGGTCTCGCCGCAGCGCCGACCGGGCGGCGTGGAACCCGGCCATCCCGTGGACCCCACCGCCGGGCGGCGTCGACGACGAGCACAGGTAGAGACCGCGAGCCCCGGTCCAGTACGGATCGAGGGTCACCCTCGGCCGGAACACGAGTTGACGGATGTCCGCGATCCCGGCGTTGATGTCACCGCCGATCGCGTTCGGGTTGCGCGCCTCCATCGCCGCCGGCCCGGTCGTCGCGCGGGCGAGGATCCGGTCGCGGAAGCCCGGCGCGAAGCGCTCGACCTGGGCCTCGACTCGCGTGGTCATGTCGACCGTGGAGCCGGCGGGCACATGGCAGTACGCCCAGGCGGTCGCCTTGCCATCCGGCGCTCGGGTGGGGTCCCAGGCGGCGTACTGGGCCAGCAACACGAACGGGCGGTCCGGATGCCCGCCCCGCGCGACGAGGCGTTCGGCGGCCGCGATCTCGCCGAGCGTCCCCCCGAGATGGATCGTGGCCGCCCGCGCGGCCCCCGGGGCGGCCCACGGGATCGGCCCATCGAGCGCCCAGTCGACCTTGAAGACGCCGTTGCCATAGCGGAACTGCTCGTACGCCCGGCGCGTTCGTGGCGGCAACCGGTCGCCGGCGATCCGGACTGCCGCGCGCGGCGTCACGTCGAGGAGGACGGTCCGGCTCGGCGGCAGCTCGCGCAGTCCGGTGACCTCGTGGCCGGTCTCGACCTCACCACCGACGTCCTGAAGCTCCGCCGCGAGGGCCGTCGTGATGGCGCTCGTGCCGCCGCGGACCAGCGGCCAGCCGCCCGCGTGGGCCGTGTAGCCGAGCACGAGCCCGAATGCCGCGGTCAGCGGGCGGGTCAGGTCGAGCATCGCGTGGGCCGACAGGCCGGTCAGCGCGGCTCGTGCCTCGTCGCTCCGGAAGGCCGCGCGCGCCAGCCGGGTCGACGGGAGCAGCGCGGGCAAGCCGAACCGGGCGAGCGCGATCGGGTGGCGCGGCAGGTGCACGACCGGCCCGAGGAGCTCGTCCCCAAGCTCGTCCGCCGCGTCGACGAGCGGCCGGAACAGCCGGCGCCATCGCGGTCCGTCGGCACCCAGACCTTCGGCCGTCGCCTCGATCGATCGCTCGAGGATGACGGCGCGTCCACCGTCGAGCGGGTGGGCGAGCGGGGCATCCGAGTGGACGAGCTCCGCTCCGCGGCCCGCGAGGTCGATCGTCCGGAAGAACGGGGAGGCGGCCGTGAGCGACAGGATCGTTGCGCAGGTGTCGTGACGGAAGCCCGGGAGCGTCAGCTCCTCGGTGTGGGTGCCGCCACCGATCTCGTCGGCGGCCTCGATCACCCGGACCGACCGACCCGCTCGGGCGAGCGTGATCGCGGCGGCCAGGCCGTTCGGGCCGGCCCCGACCACGACCGCGTCGAGCGACGAGGCTTTCACGTGCGGCCCACACTCAGCCGCGTCGGCTGATCCAGCGGACCGGGGCGGTGAGCGCCAGACCCGCGGTGCGCAGCCAGATAACGGCGACGCCTCAACTCGCGTCGTACGTCATCTCGCCCGTCCGCAGGTCGAACGTGAACGGCGGCTGCGGTTCGTCAGCCTCGGTGCCGGGTGCCGGGTTGCGCTCGAGGTAGCGAATCCACAGGTGCGTGGCAGGGAAGATCCCCTCGATCGGCAACACATCGGGTCCTGGGTTGGCCAGCCCGTGCGGTGCACCGGCAGGAATGAAGACGACGGTGCCCTCGCCGACGACGCGCTCCTCGTCACCGAGGCGGTACCGACCAGGACCGTGGATGATCACGACCTCGTCTTCGCGGTGGATGTGGAGCGGGATCCGGTCGCCGGGCGCGATGCGCTCGGCGATCACGGAGAAGCCGTCGACGCGTCCGTTTGGTCCGCCCGGATCCACCAGGAGCGCCCAGCGTGTCATGGGCCGGTGGTCGTCCGGGTCGCCGACCATCGCCTCGAGCCGATACCCGTCGACGATTGACATGCCCTCTCCCTACCTCGGCTCGTCGTCGGGCGGTCCTGCCCGACTGGTCGTCGTCGATCGATCCGAGGCGGCAGGCGGATCGAGCTTCCGATCGAACCAGATCCGCTCCCCGGAGAACCGATTCGCGGCCGGGTCCCACGGGAACAGGATCAGGACCTGGAGCGCGACGGGCAGGCCGCTCGGCGGCGCCCCGGCCCACGGTCCCTGGTTTGTGCCGGTCAGGGTGGCGACCTCGAACACGCCCTGCGGCCCGACGACGATCTCGCTCAACGCGAACCGGTTGTCCGGGAACGCGCCGAAGAGCTCCGTGTAGAACCCACGGGCACCGTCATGGCCCTCCCAGCGCTGCCCGGTCGGGACGATCTCGTACACGCAGTCCGGGGCGAGCGTCGCGATCAACCCGTCGATGTTGCGCCGATCCTCGGCGATCGAGTGGCGGACCCACTGCCGCTTGATCCGGCGCAGCTCCGCAGGGTCGAACCCACGCCCGAGCCGGGCCTGGATGGATGTCATGACCGAATCCTGCGCCTGTCGGTGCGGCCGCGCTGACCGCTGCTCGCCAGGCGAGCACGGGAAGGCCCGGTCGAGAAGCAGAGAGGGTGGCCTCAGGGAACCGCGGGTGGACGAAGCTCCACGCGCATCAGCCGCGCGGTCTCGGGCAGGCTGTCCTCCACGTACAACCCGCCACTCCCGTCGAGGGCGATCCCGGCCGTGAACTCGAGCTGGCCGTCCCCGGCTCCTTCCGGGCCGAACCCGCCGAGGAGCGTGCCATCGGCCCCGAAGACCAGGACGCCGGGGGCGGCGCCGCGCTCGGGGCCCTGCGTCACGAAGATCCGCCCATCTCCATCGATCGCCATGTGCGACGCCTGCTCGGCGAACGCGCCTTCGCCGACGGCACGCAGGAACCGTCCGGTCGGGTCGAAGACGAGCACCTTGGACGGTGAGACGACGCTCACATACAGGTTGCCGTGGGGATCGATCGCCAGCGAGTTCGCACCGTTGTTGACCGGTGCGTGCTGGAACGGATCGAACGAACCGAGGACCTTGCCGTCGCGGGCGTAGTGCTCCACGACCTGCCGGATGTCGTCCAGGACCCAGACCGAGCCGTCGGGCGCGACGCCGATCCCGACCGGGTCCGTGTATTCGCCCGGCCGCGTTCCGAACGCTCCCCAGGCGCGCACGAACTTCCGGTTCCGGTCGAACACCTGGACGCGCCGATTGCCGACGTCGAGGACGTAGAACGAACCGTCCTTCGCGAACGCGAGCGTGCCGTAGGCGTCGCCGTTGCCACGCGTGAAGTCGAACGGACCGGCGGCGTCGGCAGGAGCCGCCCATTCCTCGAGCAGCTTCCCGTCCGGGCCGAAGATGGCGATCCGGTCCGCGTCCGGTTCCGGCGCCCAGATCCGTCCACGCGGGTCGACCGCGATCTGGGAGATCGGGGCGAACCCGTGGTCCCGGAGGTCGGTCGTCCAGGTCACGGTCGCGATCGAAGGGAGCGGCGTGGGCGTCGGCCCGGCCGATGGCGAGGGCGACGGCGTCGGGGCGGCCGACGGCCCGACCGACGGGAACGGGACGGCGGCGATCTGCGCCCCATCACCGCCGATCGAGAAGACGCTGCCGTCCTGCAGTCCGACGAAGACGGCGCCCTTGGCGACAGCAATGCAGCAGTTCCCGTACGCGGACAGGTCGAACTGCCACAAGCGGCCGCCGGTGGACCCGTCGATCGCATACACGCGATGCTCCGAGCCGGCGAACACGTAGACGACCCCGCCGGCGACCACCGGCGCCCGGACCTCGCCGTTCAGCTGGATCCGCCACCTCGTTGCGCCGGTTGCCGTGTCGATCGCAACCACGCGTCCGTCGTTCGTGGACGCGTAGGCGACTCCGTGGTCGACCGTCGGCAGCGACACCAGGGCGTCCTCGGTCGTCCAGAGCGGTCGGCCGGTGGTCAGGTCGAATGCGTGGAGCGTCCCGCTCGTCGCGATCGCGGAGACGCCGATGTACGCGATCCCTTCGACGATCGCGGCCGAGCCCGTGTCCTCGCCGTTCGTGTCGCCGGACCAGACGACTTGGCGCGTCGCCGGATCCACGGCGACGAGGCCGGCGCCATTCGTGCCGGCGATCACGAGCCCGGTCCCGAAGGCGGGCGCGTCCACCTGGGTCGCGCCCGGCGGCTGGATGCGCCACCGTTCGGCGCCGGTCGCGGCATCCACTGCGACCAGGAATCCGTCGGACGTCCCGAGGTAGAGCATCCCGTCGGCCTCGATCAGGCGGCTCGGTGTCACGTATTCGATCGTCGACGTCCAGACGGGAGTTCCGTCGGCCTGGGAGTACGCATGCAACACGCCGGTCGCATCGCTCAGGTACAGCCGCCCGTCGCCCGCGTACGGGCCCGAGGGCGGGTTGTTCGGGACGGTCCTCGTCCATTGGAGGATGCCGCGATCACGCGACACGGCCTGGAGCGTGCCGTCGTCACTCGCAAAGTACGCCCGGTCGCCGACGATCGCGACCTCCAGGACGATGCCGCCCGCGTGGAACTGCCAGTTCAGGACCGGACTCCCGGCCGGCCCCCGGACGCCGACTCCTGAGCGATCCGCGTTGCCGCGGAAGCCCGACCAGTCGCCGGTCTCGATCGGCGGCGGCGGCCTGAGCACGAGCCAGGCGCCGACGGCCGCGCCCGCGATGGCGACCAGGAGGAGCGCGAGGATCGCCGCGAGGACGAGACCCCGGTTCGGCATGCCGACGGCGGCCCGGGTCGTCCGCGTGCGCATCGGCCGCTCCGCCAGCTGCGCCCACCAGCGCGGCCGCGGCCGCGTGGCGCTCGTCGTCGCCAGGATCCGGCCGAGGACCTCGTCGGGCGCGCCGGCGGCTTCGTCGGCCATCCAGCCGGCGACCATCCGCTCGAACGGCAGCGGTTCGTTCATGCCGTTCGCTCCTCGGACGTCAGCGAGTCGCGGCCCGCTTCGTCCGACAGCGCCGTCCGGAGGGTCTCGAGCCCTCGATGGAGACGCGATTTGGCCGTGCCGACGGGGATGTCGAGCACATCTGCCGCGTCGGTCAGCGGCAGGTCGAGATAGAAGTGGAGGACCATCACGGCCCGCTGATCGACGGGCAACCGGCTCAGTTCGCGGGCGATCCGGTCACGTTCGGCCAGCGGGGCCGTGAAGTCCCGGTCCGTGGGGTCGCGATCGGGCTCGACATGCAGCTCGGCCACGTCCCGCCGCTTGGCCGTGCGGGCAAGCCGATAGCAGGCTCGAACCGTGAGCCGGTACAGCCACGCGTCCCACGCCTCCGGTTCGCGGATCGCCCGGATGTGTTTCCACGCGAGGACGAGCGCTTCCTGCACCGCGTCCTGGGCCCGATCTTCGTCCCGGAGGATGAGCTTGGCCGCGCCGTACAGACGGCCGAAGGAAGCGCTCGCGAGTTCCGAGAACGCCTCGTGATCGCCCGACCGCGCTCGCTCGACGAGCTCGACCTGCATCCCGCTCCTGCTCCAGGAACCGTCCCGGGACGGTGCTCGAACGATACGAGGCACCGCGACCACGAAACGGTTCCCTGGCGCAGCGGTTTCCGTGGGTCCCGTCAGCCGGCGAGCGGCTTGACGAGGTCGATCTTCATCAGCCGGGCCGATTGGGGCAGGCTGTCCATCGCGTAGAGGTGGCCCTTCCCGTCGAGCGCGAGGCCCGCCGGGAAGGCGAGCTGGCCATCGCCAACACCGTTCGGCCCGAACGCCCCGAGCGGCCTGCCGTCCGCCGCGAAGGCCAGGATGCCGCCTCCGGGATGGCTGCCGCCGCCCTGGCTGACGAACAGGCGACCCTTCGCGTCGATCGCCATCTGGGTCGGCTGATCAGTGAACAGGCCCGTGCCGAATACCCGGATGAGCTTGCCGGCCCCGTCGAACTCGGCGACCTGGTTCGGCTCGATCTGGGTCACATAGAGGCGGCCCGCCACGTCGATTGCGATCCCGTTCGAGCCGTCATTGCGCGGGGCGTTCGAGAACGGGTCGAACGATCCGAGCACCTTGCCGGTCCGGTCGTAGTGCTCGAGGACGCTCCGTATGTCGTCGAGCACCCAGATCGTGCCGTCGCGGGCGACGACGATCCCGACCGGATCGCTGTACTGGCCCGGACCGGTCCCGAACGAGCCCCATTGCCGCACGAAGCGACGCTTCGCATCGAACAGCTCCACCCTCCGGTTCCCGACATCGAGGACCGCGAAGGATCCATCCCGGCCGAAGGCGAGCGTGCCGTAGCCGTCACCGTTCTTGCGTCGGAGCGTGAACTGGCCGGGGCCGCTGCCCGACGCGCCCCACTCCTCGAGTCGCTTCCCGTCCGGGCCGAGGATCACGAACGCGTCGGTTCCGGCCTCGGGGGCCCAGATCCGCCCTCTCGGGTCGACCGCGATCTGGTTGATCGGCTCGATGCCCGTGCCGCGCAGATCGGCGGTCCACGCGACCTTCACCGCAAGGGTCGTCAGGACGGGGGCGGCAGGCGGAGCCGCGCTCGGGGCCGGGCCGGGCGCGGCGGTGATCGTCGTCGCGAACGGCTGGGGCGTGACGGCGGTGCCGTCGCCGCCGATCGAGTAGACCGTGCCGCTCAGCGTCGAGACGAAGACGGCTCCTCGCGCGACCGCGATGCAGCAGTCGTTGTTGCCGTCGACGTCGAACTGCCAGAGCTTGCCGCCGGTCTTCGCGTCCAGCGCGTAGACGCGCTTCTCGTCGTCGACCGGCAGGTAGACGACGCCGCCCGCGACCGCTGACGGCCGGACGAATCCGTCGACCTTGCCCTGCCAGACCGTCTTGCCGGTCGTCGTGTCGATCGCGTCGACGAGGCCATTCACGCTCGCGCCATAGGCGATCCGGTCGGCGACCGTCGGGAATGTCAGCAGCTGGTCCGCGGCCGTCCAGCGGAGCGTGCCGGTCGCAGCGTCGTACGCCCGGAGCGTGCCGCTCGTCGCATCCGCCCCGACACCGAGGTAGGCGATCCCGTCAATCACGGCCGCACTGCCCGTATCGACGTGGCCGGTGTCGGTCTGCCAGACGATCCGGTGGGTCGTGGCGTCGATCGCCACATAGCCGGCGTCGTCGGTGCCGGCGTAGACCTTGCCGTTCGCGAACGCGGGATTGTCGACGTGGTTCGCGCCGGGTGGGTTGACCTTCCAGCGCTCGGCGCCGGTCGCGGCGTCGACCGCGACGACGAAGCCGTCGCGGGTCCCGAAATACACCACGCCATCGGTGCTGATCAGGTTGCCCGGATTTGCGTAGGTCTGCCCCGACGTCCAGGCCGGTTTCCCCGTCGCGCCGTCGTAGGCATGGACGACGCCGGCGGCGTCCGCGACGAAGACCCGACCGTCCATGACCGACGGACCACCGAGCGGCGGGTTCGGCACGGTCACGGACCACTGCTCGACGCCGCTGTCCCACGACACCGCGTGGAGCACGCCGTCGTCGCTGGAGAAGAAGGCATCGTCGCCGGCGATCGAGATGTTGTTCGGCACACCGCCGCCGGCGTGGAACGACCAGTTCAGGATCGGCTTGCCGACCGGGCCCTTCGAACCGACGCCGGAATGGTCCGCCGAACCCCGGAACCCCGACCAGTCGTCGGCGACGAGCGAGCCGACGTCGGGAGCGACCGACGCGGCCGGGGTCGTCGAGGGTGCCGGAGCGGCCGCTGATGCCGCCGGCACCGGCGGGGCAGCCGACGAGGTGGGCTGACTGGATCCGCAACCCGCGGCTCCGAAGGCGATGACGAGGACGCCGGTGACTGCCGCGAGGCGGCTCGACTGGGTGCGCATCCGAGGCTCCCTCCTGCGGCACGTCCGGCCGCGTCTGGGGAATAGGAGCCACGCGGATGTCGAAACGGTTCCCTCGCCCTCGGGTCACAGGCAGGACATCGGCTCGTGGCTTGCGCGCCGGACAGGTGGGCCGCCGGCCGGGCCGTTCGTCGGCGGGGATGGGTCGGAACCGACAGAGTGCTCGCCGGGCGGACAGCCCGGGGGCCGAGCGACGCCGGGGCGCCGCCGCCGCCGGGCGGGCGGATCTAGTGCTCGGTGGCCCCCGTGAACGTCCAGCCGTCGATGCGCACCGGCGGCACCAGCACGCCGCCGAAGTCGCCCCGGATCGTCCGCCGCTCGCTGCCCACCGCCACCGTCCCGGCCAGCGCCGCGAGATAGCTCTGCGTGAAGCGCAGGTTCCGGACCGGGCCGACGATCCGGCCGCCCTCGACGAGGAACGTCCCGTCCCGGGTCATGCCCGTGACGATCGCGAGCTTCGGGTGGACCGGGTTCGTGTAGTGGAACCGCGTGACGAGCAGGCCCCGGTCCATGCCGCCGACGAGGTCCGCGCGCGTCGTCGCCCCGGCCGACATCACCATGTTCAACGGGAACGGCCCATAGGAGTTCGGCGCCGGCAGGCCGTGGCCCGTCGACTGCCGTCCGGCTCGCGCCGCGGTCTGCTGGTCCCAAACGACGTCGCGGCACACGCCCCGCTCGACGAGCACGACCCGCTGCTTCGCGACCCCCTCGTAGTCGAACGCCATCGGCATGGCCCCGGGCTCCGTCGCGTCGTCGACGATCGTGACCAGCTCGCTGCCGATCACCCGGCCCGGCTCCGCGAACGAGCGCTCCTCCTGGACCGCGAGCGCGCTGAAGCCCATGAACGCGAGCATCGACAGCAGGTCGACGACCGCGTACTCCTCGAGCACGACCGTCCAATCACCCGGATCGACCGCGACCGGGTTGGCCGTCACGCGGGCCTTCTCCGCCGCCTCCCGTCCCACCTCCGCCGCGTCGATCGCGCCCAGGTCGACGCCCGCCTGCTCGGCGTACCCGGACCCGCCATCGGGGGCCATCGTCACCGTCAGCAGCTGGGCGGCAGTTCTCCGCTGAGCGGCTCGAATCCCATGGGAGTTCGCGATCCCCAGGTGCTCCGCGCTCGTCGAGAACGACCCGAACGCCCGAACGCCCGCGGCGTCGGCGGCGGCGATGACGGCCCGAACGCCCTCGGCCCGCTGCTCGGGGGTCGCGCCGGCCGTCGCCTCGGACCAGCCGGCCGGCTGGTCGACGATCGGCGTCGGGCCGGGCAGCCCACCCCAGTCCTCCAGCTCGGCCGAGTTCCGGGCGATCGCGACGGCGGTCTCGGCCAGCCGCCGGAGGCCCTCGTCGTCCAGCCGGTTCGACGACGCCACCCCGACACGCTTCCCGATCGCGACCCGGAGGTTCAGGCTGCCATTGGTCTCGGCGACGTTCTGGTGGATCTCGCTGTTCGCGAACCGGGTGAGCTGGGCCCGGTCCGCCGAGACGAGCCCTTCCGCCTCCGACGCGCCGGCGCTCATCGCCAGCTCCACGACCCGCTGGGCCGCCGCGAGCGGGTCGACCCAGGTCCCGTCGATCACCACTTGCCGACCCCGACCTGGACGTCGCGGAACCGCGCCCCGGAACAGGCGTGCCCGACGTGGGCTCCCTGGCCCGGCTCGCCCTTGCCGCAGTTCGGCGTCCCGAGCATCACGTAGCTGGACCGATCGCCGACCGCGTCGCACGACCGCCAGAACTCGTAGGTGATGCCGGTGTACGTGGGGTTCTTGAAGAGCCGGCCCTTCTTCCCGCCCTTGATCTCGTAGGCGACCTCTGTCGAGAACTGGAAGTTCAGACGGCGGTCGTCGATCGACCATGACCGGTTCGAGGCGAGGTACAGCCCGTCGTCCGTGTCGGCAACGATGTCGTCGAGGCTCATCCCCGGACGCGGCAGCAGGTTCACGTTCGTCATCCGGATCAGCGGGATCCGGTTCCAGCCATCGGCCCGCATCGCCCCGCCCGACTGCCGGCCGATCCGCGGCGCGGTCTCGCGCGACGAGAGGTACCCGACGAAGATCCCGTCCCGGACCAGTGGGACGGCCTGAGCGGCGACCCCCTCGTCGTCCCAGCCGAACGTCCCCATACCGCCCGGCGCGGTGGCGTCCGCGACGATCGTCACGAGGTCGCTGCCGTAGCGGAAGCCCTCGTCGAGCTTGTCGGTCGTCAGGAAGCTCGTCCCCGCGTAGCTGGCCTCGGTCCCGAAGACGCGATCCAGCTCCGTCGGGTGTCCGCAGCTCTCGTGGACCTGCATGTACAGCTGCGACGGATCCAGCACGACGTGAACCGACCGGACGGACATTGTGGCGCGCTGAGCAGCTCGACGGCCTCCTCGGCGAGCGGGCCCGGCGCGGCCGGCCAGGTCGAGCCCGCGGACGAACTCGTACCCGGCGGCGTGGAACGGCCCACCGTCGGCATCGGGATAGGCGCGTCGCTGGTGCTCGTCGCCCTCGATCGCGTTGGCCTCGACGCCGGCGCCGACGTGGGTCACGGTCTGCTCGGTCCAGCTGCCGTCCGTGGCCGCGAACGTCCGGGTCTCGCGCAGGGCGTCGTAGCGGGCTTCGACGAACGCGACGCCCTTGACTCCGCGCGCTGCCTCGTCCGCCGCGAGCAGGTGCCCGATCTTCTCCTCGAGCGGGACCGTGAACGGGTCCTCGCGGATCGGGGTCTCGTAGGTGCCGTGGGCCGGTGGCCGGTCATCGAGCCGGACGCGATCGCGAAGGGCGGTCGCGGAGGCACGGGCGATCCGCACGGCCTCGGCGGCGACGCGGTCGGCCTCGGCGGCGGTCAGGAGGCTCGAGCTGGCGAAGCCCCAACCGCCGTCGACCAGGACGCGCACGCCGAAGCCCTCGCTCTCGCCCGAGGCAACGCCCTCGACCCGGCCGCTCTTGACGGCGATGGACTCGTCCCGCCGGCGGACGACCCGCGCGTCGGCGTACGACGCGCCGAGCTGCACGGCCGTATCGAGGGAGCGCTCGCTCAGGTCACGCATCGGGAGCCGGAGGGTATCAAAGGCGGTTGCCCGAAGTCGGTGAGGCGTTGTCCCTATTCCATGGCGCGGGCCTGGTCCGACCTGCGGGTTCTCAGAGCACCGGCCGGCCCGCCACGGCGGACCAGGTCAGGACGACCCCGAGGCTCAGGACGGCGACCGAGGCGAGAAGCGGCGCCGCCGTCGCCAGACGGCCGAGCGCCGTGTGGCTGGGCATCCGGTCGAGGCGACCGCGGGCGACGATCATCGCGAGCCCGACGGCCGTCATCACCGCGGCCATGCCGAGGCCGAAGGCGACGACGAGGACCAGGCCGAACGCCGGCCGGCCGGCCGCGATCGAGCCGAGCAGGATGATCAGGGCCGAGGTCGACGGGATCAGGCCGCCGGCGAGACCGAGGACGAACAGACCGCGCCACGACAGGCGCGACGCGTCGGTCGGCAGGTGGCTGTGGCGGACGCTGCCGTGCTCGTGCTCGTGCGGGTCGGCTGCTGCCGCGGGATGGGCGTGATCGTGGGGGTGCGCGTAGTTGTGCGGCGCATCGATGCTCGCCCCGGCCCTCCGTCGCCGCACCTCGCTGAGCAGCATCCAGGACCCGATCACGACGATCGACGCGGCGGCGATGACCGGCGTCGTCCGGACGACGACATCGGGAGGAAGCACGCCCTGCGCACCGATGATCACGATCGCGAGAGCGACGATCCCGAGCGTGTGGGAGACCGCCACGGACAGCCCCAGCCCGACGGCATGGACGGCCGTCCCGCGCGATCCGACGAGATACGCCGCCATGAGGGTCTTGCCGTGGCCGGGGGTCAGCGCATGCCAGGCACCGAGCGCGGCGGCCGCGGCGAGCGACGCCAGCAGCACGAGCGGAGTGAGATCGGTCGACTGGAAGATCGTCGGCAGCTCGCTCGCGACGCCACCCGGGACGGCCCCGGCCGGGCCTTCGGCGGTGGGCGGCCGGCTGCCGAGCGGTGCCGCCGCCGCAGCCGGCGGGGCCGAGGGGCCGGCCGACGCGGCCGGATCCGGGCGGATCCCGATCGTCGCCGACCGGATATCCAGGGGCCGCGCGATCATGTCCGCCGGGTACGCGGTGAGCTTCCCGCTCGGGCTGGTCGGCGGGAGCCCGTGCGTGTCGAGCAGCACGCCGGAGCCCGTCGCGACGATCTCGCGCCACCCGATCCGCTCCGCGGATGAGCCGTCGCTGAACGTCAGGGTCGTCGGACCCGCGACCGCCGCCGCGAACGTGGCGCGATACCCGCACTCCAGGCGGAGGGTCGACAGGCCGCCGGCGCCGGGTGGGAACGCCACGCTGTGCGCGTCCGTGTCCGCCGTCACGGCCAGGTCCGTGCCGCCGAGGGCCAGGTGGAGATCCCGGGCCAGCGTCGTGCAGGCCCTCGCGGACCACGTCACGCCTTCGTCGTCGCTGACGGTGCCGTCCTCGTCGGTGTCCATCGCCTGGCGTTCCTGGAACGCGGGGATCTCGGCCATGTCGATGACCACGTCGAGGGCGACCGCGTCGCGGGTGATCGCCAGGCCGGCGTAGTGATTGATCGTGAAGTTGCCGAGCGGATGCGCGCTGGCGGTCGCGGGCAGGGCGATCCACGCCAGGACCGACCAGCCGCCGAGGACGGCAAGCGCAAGCCGGCGGGGGCTGCGCCGGCCGTTCGGACGGGTGGGGAGGGGGGCCATGACGACGAGGGTACGACGACCCGGCCCGGGCGGATGACGAGCCTCGCGAATGGCGCGATTCGCGGGGTCGCACCGTACACTCCCGCCGTGACTCGCCCAATCACGACGGCCGGACGCGGCCACTTCATCACGTTCGAAGGGCCGGAGGGGTCGGGCAAGACGACCCAGGCGGCGCGTCTGGCCGCCACCATCCGCGAGCGCGGCGTCCCGGTCCTCTCGACCCGCGAGCCGGGTGGCACGGTCCTCGGGGAGCGGATCCGCGAGATCCTCCTCGCCCAGAGCGACATCCCCGTCGACCCGCTCGCCGACGCGCTCCTCTTCAACGCCGCTCGCCGGCAGCTCGTCACCGAGGTGATCGAGCCGGCCCTCGTCCTCGGCGTCACGGTCGTGTGCGCCCGGTTCGCCGACTCGACACGTGCCTACCAGGGCCACGGCGAGGGGCTGCCGCTCGCCGAGCTCGACCGTCTCGAGGCGATCGCCACCGGCGGCCTCCGCCCGGACCGGACCATCCTGCTCGACCTCCCGGTCGAGATCGGGCTCGCGCGCAAGGCCCCCGTCGACCAGACGCGGTTCGAGACCGGGTTCGATCTCGCGTTCCACCAGCGGGTCCGGAGCGGCTTCATGAAGATGGCCGCCGCCGATCCCGCGCGGTTCGTCGTGATCGACGCGGGCGCCGACGCCGATGATGTCGCCCGTCGGGTGGTGCGCGCGGTCGACTCGCTGTTCGCGACGGACGCGGAGGGCGATGAACCGAAACAGCCGGACGTGCGCATCCCTCGATGAGCGAGAGCCAGACCGGCACGCGTGGACGCTCGGCCTCGTCGACGGACGATGCCGACCGGGCCGTCCTCGCGCTCGTCACCGCCGGACAGCTCGATGCCCTCCAGGAGCTCTACGACCGCTACCGCGTCATGGCCTATTCGATCGCCTACCGCATCACGAGCGACGCCTCGCTTGCCGAGGACGTCGTCCAGGACGCCTTCCTCGGCGTCTGGCGCAACGCGGGCCGGTACGTGGAAGGCAAGGGGAGCGTGAAGACCTGGCTGCTCTCGATCGTCCATCACCGCGCGGTCGACGCCGTGCGTCGCCGCCGCCCGACGACCGAGCTCCCCGAGCGCGAGGACGTGCCGCCGCCGCAGCTGGCGCTGCCGGACGTCTGGGGAGACGTCGCCGCGAACCTCGACCGCGCCGAGATCGTGACGGCCATGGCAACGCTGACGGACGTCCAGCGCGAAGCGATCGAGCTCGCGTACTGGGGCGGGCTCACCCAGCAGGAGATCGCGGAACGGACCGGCGCGCCGCTCGGCACCGTGAAGAGCCGGGTCCGGCTGGGCCTCCTTGCCCTGCGCCGCGCGCTCACCGGTGACGAAGATATCGCCGAGGGGTTGGCGGGCGGTCTCGTCGGGGACGGCGAGCCATGACCGAGCCGCGGATGACCCACGACGAGGCACTCGACCTGGCGGCGGGCCATGTCCTCGGGGCGCTCGAGCCCGCTGAGGACGCCGCCGTCCGCGAGCACCTCGCGACCTGCGACCGGCCGCATCCGGAGTTCGAGGAGCTGGGCGGGGTCGTGCCGGCACTGCTGGAGCTCGACGACACCCAGCTCATCGAGCCCCCGGCGGCGCTCGGCGATCGGATCATGGCCGCCGCGGCGGCGGATCTCGCGGGGCGGACGGCAGGTGCGGCCGCCGCGGCGCCGATCCCGTTCCCGACCGCCGAGGAGCGAACGGTGCGCACCGAGCGGACACACACAAACACGCTCGACTGGGCCCTGCGGATCGCCGCCGTCGTCGCGATCGTCGCGCTCGGCGCCTGGGGGTTGAACCTCCAGCGTCAGCTCGATGCGGCGAACGCCTTCGACGCGGCCGTCGCGAATGTCGTCCACGCCGCGAGCCAGCCGGGTGCCAAGGTCGCCGTCCTTGCCCCGCAGGACGGGCAGCAGGGAAGCGGCCTCGCCGCGGTCCAGGCGGACGGGGCGATCGTCCTGGCGATGCATGACCTGCCGGCAAACGCCGGCACGCAGGTCTACACCGCGTGGGTGATCGTCGACGAGACGCCGACGTCGGTCGGCGACTTCTCGGTGGGCTCGACGGGTGTCCAGGCCTTCACGACGCGTCCCGCTCCAACACCGGAGGGTGCGACGATCGCGATCACCCGCGAGCCGAACCCGGGCAACACCGCGCCGCAGGGACCCGCGGTGATCGCCGGCGTCGCGACGACGCCGGGCGGAGCGACGAGCTAGAGCAGAGGGACGAGCTAGCGGCCGCCCTCGGTCGTCTGGACGCGGCCGCGGCCTTCCGTCCGGGCACGATCGAGCGCCGCGCGCGCCGCGGCGATCACGCCCTCGGCGTCCGTGCCGTCCGACGGGAAGCGGGCGACGCCCGCCGTCACCGAGATCGTCCGTCCGGCGACCGGCGCCAGCTGCCCGATCCCGTCGAGGATCCGGTGGGCGACCATCGCCCCGGCCGAGCCCGGGGCGACGAGCAGGAATTCGTCCGGCCCGTAGCGGGCCACGGTGTCGACGAGCCGGACGGAGCCCGCGACGACGGCCGCGACGGATCGGAGCACGTCATCGCCCGCGTCCCGGCCGGCGGCCGCGTTGGTCGCCCCGAAATCGTCGACGTCGAAGATCGCGACGGAGACCTCGCCACCCTGGCGGCCGGCCCGCGTCAGCTCCAGCTCGAGCACCCGCGAGATCGTCCGGAGGTTGGCGAGCCCCGTCAGGGGGTCCGTATGGGCCAGGCGCTCGAACCACTCGCTCCGCTCGGCCGCCGTGGCGGCGAGCCGCGACCGGTCGACCGTCAGGACCGCGACGTCCGCCACGAGGCCCAGGATGGCCGGATCGGCCGCGTCGGCCTCGGCCGAGGTCCCGAACGTCACGGCGATCGCCCCGAGCGCCTCCTCGATCCCGCCCCGGCCGGCGATCAGCGGCAGCGCGATCGTGGCGCCCGATCGGGCCTCGGCGCGGTCGCGGCCGGCCACGGTCAACGGGTGGCCCGGATCCGCGACGGCGGCGACGGCCGCCGCCTGGGCGGCTCCGTCCAGCCCGATCGTCAGCGTCAGCTCGGGATCCGGTCGGTCCGGGTCCTGCAGGCTGACCATCGCGCTCGACGCGCCGAGGGCCGCGACCGCGGCCGCCAGCAGCGACCCGAGCCCCTCGTCCAGGTCCGCGCCGTGGACGGCGGCGGCCACGCCGGCCGCGAGCGTCTCGAGCGTGGCGGGTCGATCGGACGGGTCTGGCACGGACGGATCTCCTGGGCGGCACGAGCGGGGACGCTGGGGCCGGGAAACGCGCTCGGCGGCCGCATCGTACACCGGCCCGCCGCGCTTCCGGCCGGTCGTGCGCACGCGATGCATCGCGGCGCGGCCGACCGTCGATCCCGTGCCCGAGGCGACGAGAGGGCGCTATCCTCGGCGCGTGAAGCTCGTCGTCGCGATCGTCCACCACGAGGACGCGGGCGCCCTCGTCGACGCTCTGCTCGACCACGAGTATCGCGCGACGCGACTCGCCAGCTCGGGCGGGTTCCTCAAGCAGTCGAACGCGACCGTGATCCTCGGGGTCGACGACGACCACGTCGACGCGGTCCTCGACATCGTCCGCGAGACGTGCACGGCCCGGACCCAGGTCGTCAACCCGATGCCGCCGATCATGGAGCCCGGCGAGTTCTTCATGCCCTACCCGCTCGAGGTCGAGGTCGGCGGCGCGACGGTCTTCGTCCTGCCGGTCGAGCGGTTCGAGCGGATCTGAGGCCGCCGTGAGCCGCGGGGCCTGACCAACCGTGGACTGGCAACCGCCCCGCGTCGGTGCGCGGGCGACCTGGGAGCGGACGATCACCGCCGACGACGTCGAGGCGTTCGCCCGCATCAGCGGGGACCGGAACCCGCTCCACTTCGACCCGGCCTTCGCGAATGCGACGCGGGCCGGCGGGCTGATCGTCCACGGCGGGCTGACGACCGCGCTGTTCAATGCGCTCGTCGCGCAGGTCCTGCCCGGCCCCGGCTCGGTGTTCCTCCACCAGGAGTGGGACTACCCCGCGTCGGTCCCCATCGGGGACACCGTGACCGCGGAGGCCGAGGTCGTCGAAGCCCGGTCCGACAAGCCGATCACGCGCCTCCGGTGCGTGGCGCGCCGGAGCGACGGCACCGAGGTCCTGCGCGGGGAGTGCGTGGTCTACACGATGCGACCCGGGTGAGCGACGACCCGCCCGGCAGCGGGCGTCAGCTCGTCGTCCTCGGCACGGCGGTCCTCCTCGCCTTCGCCCCGTGGTTCAGCGCCTCGGCCGTCGCGCCCCTGCTCGCCGCCGACTGGCGGACCACCGGTCTCGACCTGCCGATCCTCACGGTCGCCGTCCAGCTCGGCTTCGCGGCCGCGGCCATCCTCCTCGCGCTGACGGGCGCCGCCGACGCGCTGCCCGGTCGGTGGCTGATCGTCGCCGGCGCGTTGGTGACCGCGGCCGCGAACCTCGGCTTCGCCGCGTTCGCGACGGGACCCGCGTCCGCGACCCCGTGGCGGCTGCTGACGGGTGCCGGTCTGGCGGCTGTCTACCCGGTGGCGCTGAAGATGCTGGCCGGCTGGTTCGTCCACCGACGCGGGCTCGCGATCGGGGTCCTGATCGGCGCGCTGACGATCGGCTCCGCCCTGCCGCACCTCATTCGGGCGGTTGGGGCCACGACGGGCGCCGCCTGGCAGCCGACGGTGGTGGCGGCGAGCCTCCTGGCGCTGGTCGCCGCCGGGATCGCGCTGGTCGCGGTTCGTCCAGGCCCGTTCGAGGTCCCCTCGTCCCGGTTCAGCCCGGCCGCCGCCGCGCGCGCGTTCCGCGAGCCGTCGGTGCGGCTGGCGAACCTCGGCTACCTCGGACACATGTGGGAGCTCTACGCGATGTGGACGTGGGTGCCCGCGTTCCTCGCGGCGTCGTTCATCGCGGCCGGCGCGACCGACCCGACGACCGCCTCGGCCTCCGCGTTCATCGTCGTCGCGAGCGGGGGCGTCGGCTGCGTCGTCGCGGGCGCGCTCGCCGACCAGTACGGCCGGACCGCGCTGACGATCGGTGCGATGGCCGTCAGCGGCGGGACGGCGATCGTCATCGGGTTCCTCTTCGGCGCGGCGCCGGCGGTCATCACGATCGTGGCCGTGGTCTGGGGGCTGACGGTGATCGCGGACTCCGCGCAGTTCTCGGCCGCCGTGACCGAGCTGGCCCCGTCCGGTACCGCGGGATCCGCCCTGTCGCTCCAGCTCGCCGCCGGGTTCGTCCTCACCGGGGTGACGATCCTCGGGGTCGGCCTGCTCGACCCGGTCGACGGCGGCGGGTGGCGGGTCGCCTGGTTCGTCCTCGCGCTCGGGCCCGCCGTCGGCATCGCCGCGATGTGGCGGCTCCGCGGCCGGCCGGAGGCCGCCCGGATGGCGAACGGCCGCCGCTGACGGCCCGCGAGGTCCTGAAGGACGGCCGGCGGGAAATAACGGTGCGCAAGCCGACGCCCTAGTGACATCTCTCGATGTGCCGGAACCGGGCCGGGCGGCATTGTCGTAGCCATCACCGGCAATCCCGTTGGTGACGGCGAAAGGCACGATAGCGATGCACCAGTACACGACCACCCTGCTCGTCCATCCGGCGATCGACGAGCTCCACCGCGAAGCGGACAGCCGGCGCCTGGCCGCCCTCGGTCGTCCGGCCCGGCCGGGCGTCCGCGTCTCGATCCTCGGGCGCCTCGACGCGATGCTCCGGTTCGCGCATCCGCGTCCGCACTCGGCGCGGGGCTGACATCCGTCCATTGAGGACGCTGATCGACGCCCACGATGATCGGGGGATGGCGGGGAGAAGCATCAGTCCCATCTTCATCGGGCGCTCGGAGGAGCTGCGCCGGGCCGAGCTCGTCCTCGACCGCGTCGCGGACGACCCGACCCACCTCCTCGTCTCGGGCGAGGCCGGTGTCGGCAAGACCCGCTTCACCCGCGAGCTGACCCGCCTCGCGGTCGAGCGCGGCTTCCGCGTCCTGCGCGGCGCGTGCATCGCGGTCGGCGGCATCGGCCTGCCCTATGCCCCGATCGCCGGGGCCCTCCGCGACGGGATCGACGACGAGGACCGCGAGGCGCTCGCGACGCTCGGTCCGCGCGCGCAGGCTGCCCTCGCCAACCTCGTCCCGCGGCTCGGCTCGGTGCTGCCCGGCGGCGGGATCCCGGACGACGGCGAGCTCCACCGGCGCGCGACCGACGACGTGCCCGTGAGCACGGTCGGCAGCCAGTCCGGGCTCTTCGACGCGCTCCTGCGCGTCCTCCAGGCGCTGGCCACGGACGCGCCCGTCCTCCTGATCATCGAGGACCTCCACTGGGCCGACCCGGCCACGCGCGACGTCCTGACCTGGCTGATCCCGAACGTCACCAGTGATCGAGTCGTCCTCTGCCTGACCTATCGCACGGACGAGCTGGATCGACGCCACCCGCTCCTGCCGTGGCTCGCGGAGCTCGGCCGGACCGGCCGGTTCGACCGCATCGACCTCGAGCGGTTCGATCGCGACGACACCGCCCGGATGGTCGCGGCGATCCTCGGCGAGCCACCGGACCGGGCACGGCTCGCCCGCCTTCATGACCGCACCGACGGCAACGCCTTCTTCCTCGAGGAGCTGCTGATGGCCGGCGGCGCCGGGACGAGCATCGCCGGCCTGCCGCCGACGGTCCGGGCCACGCTCGTGACGCGGATCACCGCGACGCCGGAAGCGGCCCAGCGCGTGCTGCGGGTGGCCGCGGTCGCCGGGCGACGGGTGGATCACGAGCTGCTCGCCGAGGTCGCGGAGGTCACGGACGACGAGCTGACCGAGGGCCTCCGTGCCGCGATCGACCGCCAGCTGCTCGTCCAGGACCGCGATGCGGACTCGGCCGGCTTCGCGTTCCGCCACGCCCTCGTCCAGGAGGCCGCATACGACGACCTGCTGCCCGGCGAGCGGCGCTCGCTCCACCGCGCCTACGCGGAGGCCCTCGCACGTCGGACGCAGCCCGCCGGTGCCGGCGGGGCGGCCCACTGGGCCGAGCTGTCCCACCACTGGGCCGCCGCCCATGACGACGTCCGGGCCGCCCAGGCCTCGATCCGGGCGGGAGACACCGCTTTCGAGGCCTGCGCGTTCGCGGCCGCCCAGCGCCAGTTCGAGCTGGCGCTCGAGCTCTGGGACAGCGTCGCGGACGCCGAGGAGACCCTGGGCCTCGATCGGGTCGAGCTGCTCGTCCGGGCCGCGGGCGCGGCGGAGGTGGACGGCGAGTTCCACCGGGCCGCCGACCTCCTGCGCCAGGCGATCGAGACCCAGGACGCGGTCGCGGACCCGGTCCGCGGCGCGCTGCTCCGGGCGCGTCTCGGGCGCGCGCTCTGGCGCGACGAGGGCGCGGAGCCGTCGCTTGCGATCTACGCCGAGGCGATCGCGATGCTCCCGGCCGCGGAGCCCACCGCCGATCGCGCCCGGGTCCTGTCCGGGATGGGCCAGATCCTCATGCTCGTCGACCGGTTCGCCGAGGCGATCGCGATGTGCGAGGAGGCGGTCGCGATCGCACGGGCCGTCGGTGATCGCGAGGTCGAGGGTCACGCGCTGAACACGCTGGGCCTGGGGCTCGCCGCGCTCGGACGCTGCCGCGAGGGGACGCAGGCGCTCGAAACGGCGCTGGCCATGGCCCTCGAGCTCGGCGGGTCGGATGACGTCGCCCGCGCCTACGTCAACCTGAGCGACGCGATGCGGCTGTGCTCGCTGACCCGCGAGTCGGTCGACGTCGTCCAGGCCGGCATCGTCGACATCGATCGACTCGGGGCCACCGGCTCCTACGGCGCGAACATCCGGGAGAATGGCGCGCTCTTCCAGTTCGAGATCGGCGACTGGGATGCGGCCGACGCCTGGGCCCGCGAGTCGCGGCGGATGGTCCGGCCGGGACGGAACGCGTGGCTCTATCACCTCGCGTACACGGTCGGGCTCGGCGTGGCGCGCGATCATCCGGACGTGGCCGGCCGGCTCGATCGGTTCGCGGACCTGCTGGAGGGCCAGCCCGTCGAGGGCCAGTACCACGGCGCCTACGCGCTCGCGGCCGCCGAGCACGCGCTCTGGAAGCGCCGGCCGGGCGAGGCGGTCGACACCGTCGAGGCGAGCATCGCCCTGCTCAGCGACCACTGGTTCCCGTACTACCTCTCGCAGATCCACGCGATCGGCACCCGCGCGGCGGCCGACCTCGCCGAGCTCGCCCGGGACGAGCGGACGCCGGCGGAGGTCATCGAGACGCAGCTGGGCCGGATCGACGTCCATGTCGACCGGATCCGCCGCCTGATCGCCTCGCACAACCCCGAGCCGGGCGCGTGCAACCTGCTCCATGCGACCCTCCGGGCCGCACTCGCCGAGCGGAGCCGCGCGGCGGGGATGCCCGATCCGGCCGCGTGGGAGGCCGCCGCCGACGCGTGGCTGTGCGCGGATCGTCCATACCACGCCGCGTACGCCCAGTACCGGCTCGCCGAGGCCCTCTTGTCCTCGGGCGACCGGGCCGGGGCCCGCGCGCCGCTCGCGCTCGCCGCGGAGTGGGCGAAGGCCCAGGGCGCGCGGCCGCTGCTCGCGTCGATCACCTCGCTGGCCCGTCGGTCGCGGACCGATCTTGCGACGCCGGATTCCGATGCCCCGGTGATCGAGGCCGCGGGCGCGCCACTCGGGGGTGGCGGCGGCGACCGGTTCGGACTGACGACCCGTGAGCGTGAGGTGCTCGAGCTCGTGACCGCCGGCTTGACGAACCGCCAGATCGCGGAGCGGCTGTTCATCAGCGAAAACACGGCCGGCGTCCATGTCTCGAACATCCTCGGCAAGCTCGGCGTCGCCGGCCGGACCGAGGCCGCCGCGGTCGCCGTGCGGCTCGGGCTGGTCGAGGTCGCCGTAGAGGTCTGACCTAACGGTCCGTCCGCGAGAAATAACGGAGCGGCGCGCCCGGAATACCGGCGCCTCTCGATGCGCATGGGGCGCGCTCGGCCGCACGGTCGGCTCATCACCCGACGACCCTGTCGGTGGAGCCGGAGACCATCGAGATGAACCCGCTGATGACGATCGACCTGGGGGCGCTGCATCGCCAGGACCTGCTGGCCGAGGGCGCCTGCTCCCATCTGATCCCGTCCACCGAGCGGTCCGCGGAGTCGACCCCGCGACGCCTGCTTGCCGTCCTGCGCCGGATCCCGGGCGCGCCGAGCGTCCACGTCCCGCGGATCCGCCCGGTCCGGAGCTGATCGGATGCCCCATGTTCCGGAGGCCCCCATGTCAGCCCGGCCCGCGGGCGCCGGCCCGTAGAGCGAGAGATGGCCCACGGAGAACACCGCCGGGGGTCCACGTCCGGAACATCATCGGCAAGCTGGGGGCGAGTGGCCCGATCGAGGCCGCCGCGATCGCCCACCGGGCCGGGCTCGTGTCGCTCACCGTCGAACCTGACGCGGCACCCGGCGGGCGGCCTCGGATAGAATCGCCGCCATCGCCGCCAGGAGGCCGTTCGTGCTCGACCAGACCGCCAGCCCGTCCGCCAGCCGGCGGATCTTCCGCTCGAAGGTCGATGACCTGCGCCCCACGTACGGGTTCGAGGACGTCTCCCTGGCCCCTGGCACGGACACCATCGAGCCGGCCGACGTCGAGCTCGACGGGGTGTTCTGCGGCGTCGAGCTCGCCATCCCGATCCTCGCCGCGGCGATGGATGCCGTTGTGGACCCGGCGCTGGCCGGTCGTCTGGCGGGCCTCGGCGGGCTGGCGTTCCTCAACCTCGAGGGTGTCCAGACCCGCTACGACGACCCGACCGCGATCCTCGCCCGGATCGCGGCGGCGCCCGACGACGAGGTCCACGACGTCCTCGCCGCGGCGTACGCCGAGCCCATCCGCGAGGAGCTCATCGCCCGACGGATCGCCGAGATCCACGACGCGGGCTCGAAGGCCGCGGTCGCCGCGACCCCCGGCGCCGCGCGCCGGTTCGGGCCGTTCAGTGCCGAGCACGGCGCGGACCTGTTCCTCGTCCAGAGCCAGGTCTCGAGCGCCCGCCACCTGGCCTCAGGCTACGATCCGCTGTCCCTCGACGAGTTCACCCGGTTCATGCCGATCCCCGTGGCGGTCGGCAATACGACGAACAGCGCCGCCGCGTTCGCGCTGATGGAGCAGGGTGCGGCCGCCGTGTTCGTGGGCGTCGGGCCGGGCGCGGCCTGCACGACGCGCGAGGTGCTCGGGATCGGCGTCCCACAGGTCACCGCGATCAGCGACGTGGCCGCGGCCCGGGACAGCTACTTCGCCGAGACCGGCCGGTACGTGCCGATCGTCGCCGACGGCGGGATGCGCCGCGGCGGCGAGCTCGCCAAGGCGATCGCCGCGGGCGCCGACGTCCTGATGATCGGGTCGCCTCTCGCCCGCGCCGAGGAGGCGCCCGGCCGCGGCACGAACTGGGGGATGGCCGCGCCCTCGCCGACGCTGCCACGCGGCACCAGGATCAAGGTCGGGACCGTCGGGACGCTCGAGCGGATCCTGCTGGGCCCGGCCCACGTCACGGACGGGTCCGAGAACCTCGTCGGCGCGCTCCGTCAGTCGATGGCCGCGCTCGGCGCCCGAACGATCCGCGACCTCCAGCGGGTCGAGATGATCCACGCCCCGGCGGTCAGCACCGAGGGCAAGTCCTGGCAGCGAGGTCGCTGAGCCGGCCTGGGCGATGGACGACGACCTCGTCCGGGACGGCCGGTACGCCCGGCTGGAGATCCGCGGTCACCGTTCGGGTCTCCCGCGTCCGGTGACCGTCGGGTTCGTGGACCGGCCGGACGGCACCATCGTCGTCGCGGCGCGCGCCGACCAGACGGCCTGGGCCCGGAACCTCGAGGCCGACCCGGAGGTCCTCGTCACGATCGGGACCGACGCGGTGCGGGCGACGGCCGAGCTGCTGGCAGATGACGACCCGCGCCGGCCGGCAGCGATCCGCGACCTGATCCTGCGCTATGGCACGCCGTCCGAGGGCCTGGGTCGGGGCCCGGTGTTCGTCCTCACGACCGCGCCGCCCGCCGGCGACCCCGATCACGCCGCGGCCGGGTGATCCATACGTCATCCGTCGCACGAACCACCGTACGTCCGGACGATGGCCGGACGGGACCTCGACCGGCAGCATGTGAACCACGGCACCTGCCGATCGCCCTCAAGGGATGGACCGATGGACCCGCTCGGGACCCTGATCGTGTCACTGGGAACGCTGATCGTCCTCGATCTCGCTGCGCTTCAGCTCGGCGGACCGCGACGCTCGCGGAACCGATCCCGAAGCGTTCGCTCGCGCTGACGGTCGTTCCTCCACGACCGGCACAACTGAATAGACGCCGACCCTCGAGGGTCTCCTCCCTCCTCCCCCTCGATCGCCGGCCGACCTGATCGAAGCGGCGCCGCCCTCCTCCTCCCGGCGCCGCTTCGACGTTTCTCCCGCCTTCCGTTCGCGACCGAGAACCGTTTCGTCGTCGGCGACTCCATGATGTCCGACGGGGCCGTGACGGCCGGCAACGACAAGCCACCACACGACGTTCCCCGGCGGCGGTTCCCGGACCCGGCACCGGGTCGCCGCCGGCACATCTTCCCGCCGCCGCTACGTCATTCGGCGTACGTCGGTCGCCGTCGTCCGTCGGTGGTCGTCGTGGGGCACCTGTCCTAGCGTCTCGTCGTTGGATCCGTGGCAGCCAGAACCCGACCAACCCCTACCCATGACAACTGAAGAACAACCGAAGAACAACCGAAGAGCGTTGCAGCAGCCAAGCGGCCGGACTGTCGGATCCACGACGGGCCGGTCGTTCGGTGTCCGGCGCGGATCAGCCCTCGATCAGGGCCCGCGCTCCGTCCACCAGCTCCGGCTGGGCGCGGCTCGCAGCGAGCCGGCGCAGAAACTCGGGCCAGCGCGGGTTGACCGCGGTCGCCTCGGCGAGCAACGCCTGCGCCGGCTCGACCAGTCCGGCGCTCGCCATCCCGATCGCTCGCCAGACGAGGACCTGGGCGTCGCCGGGGGCGAGCCGCGAGGCCTCCTCCGACGCGCGACCGGCGCCTTCCGCGTCACCGGACCGGCCCAGCTCCTCGGCCCGGTCGAGCGCCTCGAACCCGAGCTGGAGCCGGGTCAGCCGCTCGAGCTCGTCGAGGGGCGCCGGATGATCGTCGACCCGGATGTCGAACGACCGCGTCCAGCCCGGCTCGTCCGGCGTCCCGGACACGATCAGGGCGGCCGCCTGCCGGCCCCGGATGTCGCCGCCCTCCCGTTCCGCCGCGCGGAGCGCCGCGAGCAGGCGATCCACGAACGAGACCGCCGGCTCCGCCCAGGCGGCGAGCATCGCCGCGGGGACCGTCGAGCGCTCCATCATGTTGGCCTGGATCGCCACCCCGTCGGCGGTGAGGTGGCCCGCCGCCTCGACGCACGCCGAGCCGGTCCAGGAGGCCGTCCGGCCGCTCGCGTCGACGATCCCGACCTGGCGGACCTCGCGACCCGGGTCCGCGTCGAGCACCCGGCCCAGCGCGTCCGCTGCCGCGACGCCGGCCCGCAGGAGGGCCAGGCCGTCCGGGCCATGCGCGATCTGCGTGAACGACTGGGTGGCGACGGCCCCGACCCCGGATTCCATCCACGGCACTGAGGCGCCGACGAACGGCCAGCACGTCTGGACGGCGACACCGAAGCGCCCCGTCGCGGGATCGCGGGCGACGATCGAGTAGGTCATCTGGCTGCCTCCGCTGGGCGCTCGTGCGTCGAACGACCCGTCATGAACGGCCCTCGCATACGTCATCGGTCGTAACGCGGCCATGGCAGGTGCCGATGCCGCCGCCGTCCGGCCGGTCCTAGTGTGCTCGCACGAGGACCGCAAGGGCCGGTCCACCGCTCGGAGAACGGAGTCGCACACCATGGACAGCCAGCAGGTCATGCATGAGGCAGGAGACCGGGGCCGTCGTGGGTGCCTCGTGGAGGGATGTCCGTGCAAGGACGCCAGGATCGTCTCCATGCGCCGGGCCGCCTTCTTCGCCGCCTGGGCCCGGAACCGGGGCGAGACCGCCGACCGCTTCGTCTCGCCTGAGGCCGGCTGGCGGATCCCGACCCTCATTCCCTCGGCCGCCTGACGAATTCTCAGAGACCTCGCAGACGACGACCGGACGATCGCCCTGCGTCCGACAACTGAAGAACAACCGAAGAACAACCGAAGACGCCACTCCCGAAACGACCGGCCGCCGCCAGCGAGCCGGTCGTCTCAATTCCCGGCCCCGCGGGAGCCGTCGAGACGGCCCGGGCGGTCGGCCGGGTGACCCGGGGCGGCATCGTCATCCGTCGCCCCGTGGCGTCGCCGTCCGCCGATGGTCGCCCGCGTGGTCGCCGACGAGGATCAGGGTCGCCAGCAACCGCCATCCGGCGCCACTCGGAGACGACCCACATGTTTCGCGGATCCCGCCTCGCGGCCTCGTTCCTGCTCGTCCTCACCGGTCTGACCGCTCTCGCGACCGCCCTGTTCGTCGTGCCGGCGGCCGTCGGGGCCGGCGGCGGGCGGTGGCTGACGCCGGTCGTCCTCTTCCTCGCGATCCTCCACTTCGTCGCGCTCGTCGGCATCTACCGCGGGCGTGACTGGGGCCGCAACCTCGCGGTGTTCGTGGCCGAGCTCGGCGGCGGGATCGCGATCCTCGGCGCCATCTCGCTGCTCACCGGTGCCCATCCGTTCGGCGCCGACAGCGCGACGGGCCTCGGCCTGATCGCCTGGTCCGCGGGTGTCTACGCGCTGCTCGGGATCGCGGCCGGCCGGATCCCGGTCCTGTCGCGACTGACCCCGATCGAGCGCCGCCGGGTCGTCTTCGGCCCGAGCTTCGCCGGCATCGTCCGCTGACGCGAGGTGCGGCGCGGCCGGCCGGGGGGGACCGGGCCGGTGCCCCGTAGACTCGGCGGGTGACCGACGAGCCGACCCTCTTCGACGCCGCGGGCGGCATGCCGTTCTTCGAGGCCCTCGTCGGGCGGTTCTACGAGGGCGTGGCGGTCGACCCGGTCCTGCGACCGCTCTACCCGGAGCCGGATCTTGCCGGCGCTCGTCACCGGCTGACCCTGTTCCTCGCCCAGTACTGGGGCGGCCCGACCACCTACGACGCCGAGCGTGGTCACCCACGGCTCCGGATGCGCCACGCGCCGTTCGCCATCGGTCCGACGGAGCGTGATGCGTGGCTCGTCCGGATGCGCGAGGCGGTCACCTGGTCCGAGCCGCCGGCGCCGGTCGCCGCGCGGCTCCTCGCCTACTTCGACATGGCGGCGGAGGCGATGCGCAACCGCGACGGGTAGCGGACGGCTAGACTGGGTCGAAGCGACGAGGAGGGCGGATTGACGGAGGCGGACCAGGAGCCATCGACCCCGGCCGCCGCGACCGGCCGACCGCCGAGGGAGCGCGGCAAGACCGTCCACGGTGAGCCGGCGAACGCGGGGCATCGCGTCCTCGCCCCGGACGATGCCGAGGTCGAGGCCTATCTCGAGACCGCCCTCAAGGCGCCGATTCCCACCCGCTCGGCCGACGACCGCCCCGACGTCGGTGAGCCCGATTCGGTCGTCGTCCTCGACTTCGGCAGCCAGTTCGCCCAGCTCATCGCCCGCCGCGTCCGCGAGCTCAACGTCTACTCCGAGCTCATCCCCCACGACACGCCGTGGGCCGAGATCGAGCGCCGCCGGCCCAAGGCGATCATCCTCTCCGGCGGCCCGAACTCCGTGTACGACACCGACGCCCCGAAGCCCGACGCGGGCGTCTGGTCCGGCCGGATCCCGGTCCTCGGGATCTGCTACGGCGCCCAGCTGATGGCGAGCGAGCTCGGCGGCGACGTCGTCGCGACCTCGAAGCGCGAGTACGGGCCGGCAACCGTGACCATCACGGACGCGGACGGGCTGTTCACCGGCCTCGATCGCGACCAGCCCGTCTGGATGAGCCATGGCGATTCGATCACCCGGCTCCCCGAGGGCTTCCGCTCGACCGCCCAGACCGGCTCGTCGCCGTTCGCCGGTCTCGCCGCCCCGGACCGGAACCTGTACGGGATCCAGTTCCATCCCGAGGTGGTCCACACCCCGGCCGGCCGCGACGTGCTGCGCAACTTCGTGCTCGGCATCGCCGGTGCCTCGCCGACCTGGACGCCAGCGAACTTCATCGAGCAGACGGTCGCCGAGATCCGTGGGCGGGTCGATGCGCACGCGGCGGCCACGGGCTCCGACGGGCTCGTGATCTGCGCCTTGTCCGGCGGCGTGGACTCCGCGGTCGCGGCGGCTCTCGTCCATCGGGCGGTCGGGGATCGGCTGACCTGCATCTACGTCGACCACGGGCTGATGCGCAAGAAGGAGTCGGAGCTTCTGCGCGAGACGTTCGCCGAGCACCTCGGGATGCGTCTCGTGATGGTCGACGCGCGCGAGCGGTTCCTCGCCCGGCTCGCCGGTGTCGAGGACCCGGAGCAGAAGCGGAAGATCATCGGGGACGAGTTCATCCGGGTCTTCGAGGAGGAGTCGCAGAAGCTCGGGCGGATCGACTTCCTGACCCAGGGGACGCTCTATCCGGACGTCATCGAGAGCGCGACCGCCGAGACGAAGGCGGCCCAGAAGATCAAGACCCACCACAACGTCGGCGGGCTGCCGGCCGACCTGCGGTTCCAGCTGATCGAGCCGCTCCGGTATCTGTTCAAGGACGAGGTGCGCGCGGTCGGGCTGGAGCTCGGCCTGCCCGATGCGATCGTCCTCCGCCAGCCCTTCCCCGGACCCGGTCTGGCGATCCGGATCATCGGCGAGGTCACCGCGGAGCGGCTCGACACCCTTCGCGAGGCCGATTGGATCGTCATCGACGAGATCAAGGGGGCCGGGCTGTACCGCTCGCTGTGGCAGTCGTTCGCGATCCTCACGCCGGTGCGGAGCGTCGGCGTGATGGGCGACGGCCGGACCTACGCGAACGTCGTCGCCGTCCGGGCGGTCACGTCGGAGGACGGGATGACCGCCGACTGGGCGAAGCTCCCGTACGATGTGCTCGCAACGATCTCCAGCCGGATCGTCAACGAGGTCGCGGGCGTCAACCGGGTCGTGTACGACATCTCGTCGAAGCCCCCCGCCACGATCGAGTGGGAGTAGGAGTCGGCCCCTCGCGCCCGTCGCGTTCCCCTCGCGGGCCGTCGTTTCCTCCCGGGTCGGACATGCATCGCAGTGCTGGATCGGAGCCTGTGTGACGCGTTGCCTGCCAATTCGCCACCGATGGGGCGGCCTCCCACGCTCGGGACAGCGTGGACGTACCCCGGCGCCCCACCCCGCGCCGCCCAAACCGTTGCGGAAGCCCGTCGCGTAGCACTGCGGCGCAAGTCGGGGGCGGTTGCGGGCGCGACAGCCGTGACCCCAGCACAGCCGCCCGTACTAGGCCGTTCGGGGGGTTCGCGTGCGATGTGCACCCGTTATTGTGTGCCGCATGTCGGACGACGCCTCCACGGCTGCCCTGCCCGAGCCTCGCTGCACCTGGTGTTCGGCGGTGCTGCCGCCGGACCACGGAGCTACCTGCCCGTCATGTGGCGCCACCCTGATCGGTGACGGCGAGCCGGCCGTTCCGGGCCTCACCGCGCTCGATGCCGACGCGATCCTCCGCAATGCCCGTGGCGGCAGCAAGCCGAAATCGCGCGGCCGCCTGCTCGGGTGGATCGGCGGCGACTACGAGACCGAGACCGGTGAGAAGTCGCCTCCCGGGTCGCTCGCGCCGCCGCCCGTCGAGGTCCGCCGCGAGATGCTCCGCCTCGAGCTCGAGGCGCAGGTCGCGAACGCCCAGGCCGAGGTCGAGGCCATGGCCGCCGACGCCGCGATCGAGTCCGGCGTCCCCCTGAAGTCGATCGAGCAGATGGTCGAGGCCGCCGACGTCGCCGACGGGATGGACCCGAACGCGGCCGCACAGCTCGCGCCACTCGCAGCGGCCCCGGCCGAAGCGGCCCTCGGGGTCGAGGCGGCCTCCGTCGCCGGCGCCGAGGACTCAGCCGACGCCGAGCCGGCACCCGAGGCCGAAGCCGAGCCTGCCGCCGCCGAGACCGACAAGGCACCGTCCGCCTGACCCGCGCCGCCTCGGTCGTCGGGGCGAAACCCGGACCAGCGGATACCCTTCGGCCGTGCCCGACCGATTGCCCCTGCCCGGCCCGTCGTTCCTGCGCGAGCATGCCCTCGAAGCGAACGGCCGGATGCTGCGTGCCGGGCTGACCCGCCCCTCGACGACCGACGACGGCTGGTGGCTGGCCATCGCATGGATCGCCGACGACGACGGGATCGTCCCGTTCGTCGACCTCGCCCCGGTGGCCGGTCCTCGGCCGGAGCCGCCGCTCGCCATGCTCGGCCCCTCGCTCGCGGGCGGTCTGAGCGGGCTGATCCTCGAGGACGCCGGCCGGCTCTGCATCCGCCTCGCGACCGTCGTCCCGGCCGACGATCCGATCCGCCCGTGGCGCGTCCCAGCGGCGGTCCGAACGGCGTTCCGCTGGGAGCCGATGCGGGCTGCCGCGATGCGCCCGAACGAGCTCGCCGAGACCGTGCTCGCCGCGTTCCGACGCGCCGCGGAGGGCCTTGGGCGTCCGTAGGCTAGACTCGCGAACGAGGTGGGTGATCTCTTCGACGAGTTCATGAAGGAGATCCGGCGTCGCCAGGCCGAAGCGGCCGGACGCCGGGGCGCCGACGACGACCATTCCACGGAGGACAAGGAGCCGGACGAGGACGCCGACGACGGCCCTCGCGGCGAGAACGAGCCGCCCGATCACGCCACCGACGGTGAGTCCCGACCCCACCTGAGAACCGTCGGGTCGACCGAGGACGACGAGGCGGAGGACGCGTCCGAGGACGACGAGCCGCCTCCGCCACCGGTTGGCGCGGGCGGTGGCGGGGGACGGGACGGTGGCAGTCGACGCGGTCGATCGGCCGGCGGTCCACGCGACGGCGCCCCATCGATGCGCTCCCGCGTGACGACGATCGTCATCGCAATCCTCATCGCCTTCGTGGTCCTGATGCTCGTCGTCGGCATCGAGATCTGGACCGACGCGATCTGGTTCAAGAGCGTCGGCTTCGACCAGGTCTTCTGGACCCGCGTCGGCGTCCAGGTCGCGTTGTTCGTCGCCGGCCTGATCCTCACGCTCGTCTTCCTGCTGGGCAACGTGTGGCTCGCCGGCCGGCTCGTGCCGCCGCCGAGCCGCGAAGGCGGCGGCACGGTCCGCAGCTGGATCGACCGCTTCAACGAGGCGGCCGCGAACGCCGACCGCTCACGCCAGCGCGGCCCGTGGGACCCGTGGGGCGGCCGCGGTGGCCCGACGCGCGGTCCGGTGCCGGTCGGTCCGGTCGAGCTGCCGGACCCGGTGCCGCTCGGTCGGCTCGTGATCGTGGTGGTCACCGTGCTCGTGGCGATCGGCGTGGCCGGCTCGGTCGCGGCCGCCTGGCCGACGATCCTGCTCTGGCAGCACGGCGTGCCGTACGACCCATCGGGCACCGTCGTCCCGGATCCGGTCTTCGGCCGGGACATCTCGTTCTTCCTGTTCGACCTGCCGTTCCTGCGGTTCCTGCAGGCCGAGGCGATCGGCCTCCTGGTCGCGGCGCTGCTCGTCACCGGTGGGCGGTATCTCGTATCGGCGATGGCCGGCTCCGCGGTGTTCACGACCCGGGTCCGCGTCCATCTCGGGGTCCTTGCCGCCCTGTTCCTGATGACGATCGCCCTCGGCTACCAGCTCGACAAGCTCGACCTCGTCCACAGCACGCGCGGGGTGGCGACGGGCGTCAGCTACACAGACCAGCATGCGCAGTTCCTCGCGTTCGACGTGCTCACCGCCCTGTCCGCGATCGCAGCCGCCCTGCTGCTCGGGGGCGCCTTCGCCCGCGTCCTGTGGCCGGTCGGGATCACGATCGCGGTCTGGTTCATCGCGTCGATCGCGATCGGCCGGATCTATCCGGAGGTCGTCCAGCGGTTCTCGGTCATCCCGAACCAGCAGACGCTGGAGGCGCCGTACATCACGAACAACATCGCGATGACGCGGCTCGCCTACGACCTGAACACCTGGGTCCAACAGTCGTATCGGGGGGACCAGCCCTTGACGGCCGCCGCCGTCGCGGAGGACTCGGACACGTTCAACAACGCGCGACTGTGGGACTACCGGCCGCTCGGTGACACGCTGAACCAGCTCCAGACGATCCGCCAGTACTACGACTTCTACGACGTCGACACGGATCGCTACCAGATCAACGACCAGCTGAAGCAGGTCATGCTGTCGGGCCGTGAGATCGCCCTCGACAAGAACCCCAGCGCGACCGGCTGGGTCAACGAGCGGCTCGTGTACACCCACGGGTACGGCGTCGCGATGGTGCCGGTGAACGCGGTCACCTCGCAGGGCCAGCCGGCGCTCAACATCGCGAACCTCCCGCCGGCGTCGACCGGTGGTGCGCCGCCGATCACCCAGCCCCGGATCTACTTCGGCGAGCGGCCGTCGTCCTACGTGATCGTCGGCGCGGTCCAGGACGAGTTCGACTTCCCACGCGGCAGCAGCGACAGCGACGTCGTGACGAACCGCTGGACCGGCACGACGGGGATCAAGCTCGACACGACCCTCACCCGGCTCCTCTTCGCGCTGCGGTTCCGCGACTTCGACATGCTGATCAGCAACCAGATCACGGACCAGAGCCAGCTGCTGATGAACCGCTCGATCGGCGAGCGGTTGAACGCCATCGCGCCGTTCCTCCGCTACGACAAGGATCCGTACCTGGTCATCGACAACGCCGGCCAGCTCAAGTACATCCAGGACGCCTTCACGACGAGCGACCAGTTCCCGAATGCCCAGGGGTTCGCCCCGTCCGACCTCGGGGCGAACACCGGCCTCGCGGGCGACTCGTTCAACTACATCCGGAACAGCGTGAAGGTCGTCATGGACGCCTACGACGGCACGACGACCTTCTATGTCGCCGATCCGGACGATCCGCTGATCCGGGCCTGGTCCGGGGTCTTCCCGTCGATGTTCCATCCGATGTCGGAGATGCCGGCGGACCTCGTCCCGCACCTGCGCGTCCCCGAGGAGCTGTTCGACGTCCAGACGCGGATGTTCGGCCGCTACCACGTCGTCGACCCGACGACGTTCTACACGAACAACGACCTGTGGACGGTCCCGATGGGCCAGACGAACCAGCAGAGCCTGCCGACCGAGGCCTACTACGTCGTCATGCGCATGCCCGGCACCGATGCGGCGGACTTCCTGATCCTCCAGCCGATGATCCCGGCCAGCCGGCCGAACATGATCGCCTGGGTGGCCGCCCGGAACGGGCCGGTCGACTACGGCAAGACGACCGTCTTCCAGTTCCCGAGCCAGACGTCCGTCTTCGGGCCGGCCCAGGTCGAGGCGCAGATCGACATCGATCCGGAGATCAGCGCGCAGATCACGCTCTGGAACCAGTCGGGGAGCACGGTCGTGCGCGGGAACCTGATCGTCCTGCCCGTCGGGGACTCCCTGATCTACCTTCAGCCGGTCTATCTCGCGTCGAACAGCTCCAAGTTCCCGGCATTCGAGCGGATCGTCGTCGCGTCGTCGACCCACGTGGTCTGGGCGGCCACGCTCGGCGATGCGCTGAACAAGTTCCTCGCGGAGGAGGCCGGGACGCCCGGACCGTCACCGTCGCCCACCCCGACGCCCGGTCCCGGCGGCTCGCCCGCCCCGACCCCCAGCGGGACGCCCGGTCCGGTCGGCACGCCGCCCCCTGGCGTCGCGGCCCTCGTCGCCTACGCGAACGAGCATTTCGAGCTGGCCCAGACGGCCCTCCGGAACGGCGACTTCGCGCGCTACGGCGCGGAGATGGAGCTCGTCCGCCAGGCCCTCGTCAACCTGGAGGAGCTGACCGGAGGCGCGGTGCCGTCCGGTGCCCCCGTGGTGCCGTCCTCCTCGCCCGCAGCCCCGACGGCGTCGCCCAGCCCCGCTCCGTGACCACGCGCGGCGCGACGCTCGCCGCCTTCCTCGCGGTCCTCGGTCGACCGGCGTGGTGGCTCCTCGGGCTGGCGGGGTTCCTGGCCCGCGGCGGGATCCTCCTGTTCCTCCTCGCGATCGTGACCCTGCCGTCGCCGCTCGCCGTCTCCAACCTCGTGTCGCCGCTCCTCGTGCCGATCGTCTTCGGCGGAGTGACGCCGGCCATGGCCGTCTTCTTCGTGGTCGGGATCGCCGCCGTCGCGGCCCTGGTCCTCGTCGGGGCATGGATCGGGGCCGCCACGGAGGTCGTGCTGATCGGAGACGCGCGCCGGGCCGCACCGGAGGAGGGCGTCCCGGCCGTTGCGGAACGGGATCCGGGCGGCTGGCAGATCAGCCGTGTCGCGATTGCCCATCTCGTGGCCCACGTGCCGCTCGCGATCGCGGTCGCCCTCGGCTCGATCCGGATCATCAACGTCGCCTACGTGGAGCTCACGACGCCGACCGACATCTCGACGCCCCTGCCGCTCCGCGTGGTCGCCGGGGCCGTGACGCCGATCCTCGCGATCGTCGTGACCTGGATCATCGGCGAGATCGCCGGGGGCTGGGCGGCTCGCGCGATCGTCCTTGAGGGCCGCTCGATCCGTCACGCGGTCGTCGCTGCGTACGGCGACCTCGTCTCGCGGCCAGGCTCGTCGCTGCTCGCCTCGCTCCTGACGACCGCCGTGCTCGCGATCGACCTCGCCGCGATGCTGGCGGCCGTGGACCTGGCCTGGACCGCCGCGCGATCGCACCTCGTCGAGGTCCCCGCCGATCCGGTCGCGATCGGCCTCGCCCTGGCGTCATTCGCCGCGATCTGGGCCGTGGCGCTGCTCGTCGCCGGCCTCATCGACGCGTGGCGGAGCGTCGCGATGACCTTCGAGGGCGTGCGCATCCTCGCCGTGACGGAGGCATCGGGGTCCCACGCGGACGGGACATTCGGGGCATCCGCGAACGGCCGTCCGGGGGACTGGTCGGCCGGCAACGAGGGTGGCAGCCTGTAGGCTCGGCCGCGGATCGATCCGGCCGGAACTGCATCCGAGGTTCGCCCATGGCGACGAAGACGGTCGTCTGTCCCGAGTGCGGGGCAGGGGCCGCTCCCGGCCGGTATGCCTGTGCCGAGTGTGGCGCGCTGCTCGCGGCCGTCGGCACGTACCCGCGACGCTGGGAGTCGAGCGAGTCCGTCGAGGTCGTGCCCGAGCCCGCGGTGGACGCCAACGGGGCCGGTTCACATGCCGGCTCCGAACCCGAGGCGGAGGCCGAGCCCGAGCCCACGCTCGAGCCGGAGCCAGAGCCGGCCCCGGCTCCGGCCCGCGAGCCCGCTGGGGAGCCGGCCCCGATCGCCGCGGCCGTGGTCGTTCCGGCGCCGGACGCCGTTCCGGCACCGGCGGCCGCTCCGGCAGCGGAGGCCGCGCCCGCCCCGGAGCCAAAGCCACGATCCCGGGCACCCTGGAAGAAGGCGCCGACGTCCCAGCCCGAACCCGAGCCCACGGCGGAGGTGTCATGGCCCGAGCGTCCCATGGCCCCGATCCCGACGCGCCCCGTGACCCCGGCGGCCCCGATGGCCCCGGCTCCGGCGCGCCCCGTGCCGGCGGTGCTCGGGTTGAACGAGCCCGATCCGGCCGCGCCTGGGTCGGCGGCCCTCGACGACGAGTTCGAGGACGACCTCGACGACGACGCGAACGAGGACGACTTCGAGGACGACCTCGACGACGACGCGCCGGTCGCGGCGGCCCGGGTCGCCGTGTCCGCGTCCGTCTGGCCGCCCGAAGGCGCACCCCGTCCCGGACCGATCCCCACGGCGCGGACGCCTGCCGGGGCGTATCTGTCGCCGTCCGCGGTCCTCCCGCCCCTCGACGCGCCGGCAGCGCCCAGGCCGCCGGCGGCCGTCGCCGCGGCGGTCGCGCCCGAGACGGGCGGCACGAGCGAGCCCCGGGCCTCGCTCGCGGAGACCCTCGGGGCCATCGGGATGACGGAGGACGTGCCGCGTCGCCTGATCGGCGCCGGCGCCGCGGTAGCCGGGCTCGGCTTCCTGCTGCCGTGGGCGGCCGTGCTGGCCGGCAACGGGCTGGGCGGCAGCTACTGGAGCCGCTGGGGCCTCGCCGGACCCGGCCACTGGATCATCGTCGCGGCCCTGATCGCGTGCGTGGTGGTCGCCCTGACCGGTGATCGCCTGGAACGGGTCCCGATCGGGCCGATCGCGGTCGTCCTCGCGGCTGTCCTGATCGGGCTGCTCTGGCCGTACGTCTTCGGCGTGTTCGAGCGGTTCGTGGGTGTCTGGCTCGTCCTGGCAGGCACGATCCTCCTCGGGATCGGCGGAATCCTGGACGTCCGCCGTCACGATCCGGAGGAGCCACCCGTCTAGGGCCGGTCGACAGGGGGCCGTTCACCCCCCTGCTACACTGCGCCGGATGTCGGCCCGCCACCCGTGGCGGTCCAGACCGCCGGGACGGCAGCGCTCGACCGGCCGAACGGAGGCAGGCACCAAGCCGCATGGACCAAATCCTCTCCGGGATCGGTGATGCCCTCGCCGGGTTCTTCGGCAGCCCCGTCGTCCAGTTCGCGCTTCAGGCGATCGCGATCTACCTGATCATCCTGTGGCTTGCCGGCGCCTACTGGGCCTTCCGCGACATGCAGCAGCGGAACGAAAACCCGATCCTGCCGTACGTCGCGGCGAGCTTCATCATCCTGTTCACCCCGATCTTCTTCCCGCTCGCGATCTTCGTGTACAAGATCATCCGGCCGCACGAGAAGATCGGCGAGACCTACGAGCGGAGCCTGGCCGAGGAGGCGCTCCTCGCCGAGGTCGAGGCGATCAAGAGCTGTCCGACCTGCGCCCGGCGCGTGAACGAGGAATGGATCATCTGCCCGACGTGCCGGACGCGCCTCAACCGTGTCTGCCCGAACTGCAGCCGGCTCGTTGGTCTCGACTGGTCCCTGTGCGCGTGGTGCGGCAAGGACTTCGAGCGGCCGGCGACGGCCCTCGCGGCATCGTCCGGCGGACGGCCGGCCCCGATCATGCCGCTGCCCGCGGCCGACGATCCCGCTCGTCTCGCCCGGACCGGCGAGACGACCTATGACGAGCCGGAACGGCGAACCGGCACGGATCGCAACGCGGCGCGGAGCCGCTCGTCGTCGACCCGTGCGACCGCCCCGATCCAGACCCCCGACGTCCTGCCCGAGGGGTGAGCGGCGCCGATGACGGCGCGCCGATGACCAACGATCCGGACACCGGCGGGCCGCTCGCGCCCGTCCCCGCGCAGACCCCGCCCGATCCGCCCGCCCGCCCGGGCGTCGGCTTCTTCACGATCGAGGGGCGCGCGGCGCCCGGGCTGTTCGTCGTCGGCTGGCTGGCGACGATCCTCGGGCTCGCGATCACGCTCGTCGGTGCCTTCGCACCGTCCGGTCTCCTCGTCTACTTCGTCGGGCCTGCGATCCTCTCGATCGGGCTGATCGCCGGCTGCGGCAACCAGTCGCTCGAACGCCGTGCTCGGGGCGAGGCGTACGCGGGCCCGTCGCCCTACCTGGTCTTCGCCGCGATGATCGCGGCCACATATGCGATCGGGTTCCCGGTCGGCGTCCTGTTGCAGGCCATCCTCGACCCGCTCGACGTCGCGGACTATGTCCGCCGGCTGATCGGCGTCAGCCTCCAGGCACTCATCTTCATCGGCATGGTCCGGCTCACGGTCGTCGGAACCGGCGCGCTGTCGTGGTCGGACATGGGCTGGCGCAGGCCGGACCTCGGCGCGGTCGGGGACCTCCTCACGGGCGGCGTGCTGGCGCTCCCGGTGATCGGGCTCACGTCGATCGTCGCCGCGGTGCTCGTGTCCGTGTTCCAGGTCCAGCCGGAGGCGCCACTGCCGGCGACCGGCGTCGCGAGCGGGTTCGTCATCCAGCTGATCGCGGGCGCGGTCGTCGCTCCGATCGCGGAGGAGACCGTCTTCCGCGGCTTCGCGATCTCGGCCTGGCGACGCACGGTCGGCGACAACGGAGCGCTCGTTCGGGCGTCGCTCCTGTTCGCCCTGGCGCACGTCCTCACTGTCGGCGGAGACAGCCTCGGGCAGGTCGGTGGCCTGATCGTCGTCGGGTTCGCCACCCGGCTGCCCGTGGCGTTCGCGCTCGGCTGGATCTTCCTGCGGCGGGGCTCGATCTGGGCGCCGATCGGGCTCCACATGGCCTTCAACGGGACGCTCCTGTTGATCGGGGAGCTGGCCGCTCGCGGCGCGTTCGGCTGACGCAGCGCCCGTGCATTCGCGGGTGACCGCCGGATGAGGGTCGCTCGGTATCGTTCGCCGCGTTCCCGGGTCCGGATGGCGGGAGGAATCGGCGGGCTTCCGTCGTTCGGGTCCGGGGACGCCCTTCCGCCGCCCAGACGAGGTGGCCCGTGGACGACCAGACGGCACAGGATCGCGGCCGCGGACCGGGTGCCGGCCGCGTCATCCGGGAGCTCCCCGCCGACGAGCGACCGCGCGAGCGGCTGGCCCTGCGCGGTGCCGGCGGGCTGTCGTCGGCCGAGCTCATCGCCCTCCTGTGGGGCTCGGGCTCGCGCGGCCGGTCCGCAGTCGACCTCGCGGCAGACGCATTGGGGCGCCACGACGGCCTGACCGGGCTCGCCCGGGCCAGCGATCGCGAGCTCGAGGCGGTGCCGGGCGTGGGCGGGGCAAAGGCCGCCCAGCTGCTGGCCGCGTTCGAGCTCGGTCGGCGGCTGATGGCCGACTGGCCGGCGGCACGCTGGACGATCCGTTCGCCGCGCGACATCGCCGATCGGTTGATCCTCCAGATGGGCCGCCTCGAGCGCGAGGAGCTGCGGGTCGTACTGCTCAACACGAAGAACGTCGTGCTGCGGGTCGCGACCGTCTACCAGGGCAACGTCTCGTCGTCGCTCGTCCGGGTCGGCGAGCTGTTTCGCGACGCGGTCCGACTCAACGCGACGGGCCTGATCCTCGTCCACAACCACCCGTCGGGCGACCCGACGCCGTCGCCGGACGACCTCCATCTCACCGCGGAAGCGCTCGCCGCCGGCCGTCTGCTGGACATCGACGTGCTCGACCACCTCGTCGTCGGTCACGACGCCTGGGTCTCGCTCCGCGACCGGGGCGTTTCGTTCGATCGCCCGGCACGACGGGCCGGCTGACGCTCCGACCCACGATCGTTCCGGAAGGCGCGCTCAGGCGGCCCGGGTATACTGCACGCGCTTCCCCGCCTGACAGACTCGAACGCGCGATCCGGCCACTGCCCGCATCGGAGCCGCAGCGTTCGCCGGATCCACCACCGCGAAGGACCTGCCCCCCGTCATGCTCGACCGCTTCCTCGGCATCTTCTCCCGGGACATCGGGATCGATCTCGGGACTGCCAACACCCTCGTCCACGTGCGCAACCGCGGGATCGTGATGAGCGAGCCGTCGGTCGTGGCGATCGATGCGAAGACCAAGCAGGTCCTCGCGATCGGGGCCGAGGCGAAGCGGATGGTCGGTCGGACGCCGGCGAGCATCATCGCGATCCGCCCGCTCCGGGACGGCGTCATCAGCGATTTCGACGTCACCGAGCAGATGATCAAGTACTTCGTGAAGCGGGTCCACGACCGGGTCGGGATGATCCCGCGGCCGCGGATGCTCCTCGGCATCCCGTCGGGCGTGACCGAGGTCGAGAAGCGCGCCGTTCGGGATGCCGCCCTGAACGCGGGAGCCCGCTGGGCCCGCCTGATCGAGGAGCCGATGGCCGCCGCGATCGGCGCCGGTCTTCCGGTCAGCGAGCCGTCGGGCAGCCTGATCGTCGACATCGGCGGCGGGACGACCGAGGTCGCGGTCATCAGCCTCGGCGGCATCGTCGTGTCCCGGAGCATCCGGATCGGCGGCGACGAGATGGACCAGGACATCGTCACGTTCGCCCGACGCGAGTACAACCTGTTCCTGGGCGAGCGGACCGCCGAGGACATCAAGATCGCGATCGGCTCGGCATATCCCGGCGACTGGGACGCCCAGCGCGTGTCGCTCCGCGGCCGGGACCTCCTGACCGGCCTGCCGCGGAGCGTCGAGGTCGGCGCGGACCAGATCCGTGAGGCGATCGAGCCGTCCGTCGCCCAGATCGTCGACACGATCAAGGACACGATCGAGGAGACGCCGCCGGAGCTCGTTGCCGACATCATGGACCAGGGGATCGTGATCGCCGGCGGCGGTGCGCTCCTCGCCGGCCTCGACCGGCGCGTCGCGGACGCGACGCAGATGCCGGTCCACGTCGCCGACGACCCGCTGACCTGCGTGGCGCGGGGCACGGGCGTCGTCCTCGAGGAGCTCGACAAGATGGACCGCGTTCTGGTCGCCGACACCTACGCGCGTCCGCCTCGCTGACGACACGCACGCCGGGGCCGATGCCCCAGGGGATCGCCGCATGACCACGATGTTCGCCACCCGCACCGCTCGTCGCCGGGCGGTCGCGTTCGCCATCCTCCTCGCGACGAGCCTGATCCTCATGGCGATCTCGTCGAGCCCCGTGATCACCGAGTTCCAGAACGCGATGGGCTTCGCGCTCCGGCCGGTCCAGGGAGCGATCCACACCGTCGCCGACTCCGTCGCCGGGGCGTTCGCCGCGGTCGGCGAGATCGACCGACTCCACACCGACAACGCCGCACTCCGTCGGGAGAACGAGCGGCTCACGGCCGACAACACCCGGGCGCAGTCCCTCGAGCAGGAGAACGAGCAGCTGACCACGCTGCTCCAGCTCAAGAACTCGTTCTCGTACGAGACCGCCGCCGCCGAGGTCATCGCCCGTGAGTCGAGCGAGGTCCGGCGGACGGTGACGATCTCGAAAGGCTCCGACGCGGCGATCGAGAAAGGCGATGTCGTGATCGCGGCCGGTGGCGCCCTCCTGGGGCGAGTCAGCGACGTCGGGCCGAACTTCGCGATCGTGACCCTGATCAGCGACCGGTCATCGACCGTGATCGGCCAGACGGAGACGAACGCGGCGACGGGAGACGTGACCGGCCAGCTCGGCGGGGCCCTGATCATGCAGAACATCGACTCGACCGAGGTGGTCCAGCCCGGCGAGCAGGTGCTGACGGCCGGGATCGAGCTGCCGGGCGGGATCCGATCGCCCTACCCGAAGGGGCTCCTGATCGGCGAGATCACCGACGTCCGCAAGGAGCCGAGCTCGGTCGTCCAGACGGCCTATCTCCAGCCGACCGCGAACCTCGACAAGGTGGCCTACGTCCTCGTGGTCCTCGACTACGTCGGGGGCCTGCCCGGTGCGGATGACACGCCGATCAACTGCGATCTGACCGGTCAGGGCGGGGCCCTGCCGATCGGCGAGCAGCCATGCATCCAGCCGGGCGGATCGCCTCGGCCGACGGCGACGCCTCTGCTACCTTGAGGGCGTGATGGGCATCGCGGCGTGAAGGGCATCGTCCTCGCCGGCGGGACCGCGACGCGGCTCTTCCCGCTGACGATCGTCACGAACAAGCACCTGCTGCCGATCTACGACCGGCCGATGATCTACTACCCGATCGAGACCCTCGCCGGCATGGGCATCCGCGAGGTCATGGTCATCGTCGGCGGGAAGAGCGTCGGCGACGTCGTGGAGCTGCTGGCCGACGGATCGCACTTCGGGCTCGATCTCACCTACCGATACCAGCGCGGTGCCCTCGGGATCGCTCACGCGATCGGGCTGGCCCGCGACTTCGTCGGCGATGACGCGTTCTGCTGCGTCCTCGGCGACAACATCCTCCGGGGCCCCGCGCTCGCCTCGATCGCCGCGGAGTTCGAGGCGGGTCCGTGGGGAGCGGGGACGCTCCTCTACCGTGTCCCCGACCCCGAGCGGTTCGGCGTCGCCGAGATGGACGCGGCCGGCAACGTCGTCGGGTTCGAGGAGAAGCCGGCCCGCCCGAAGAGCGACCTCATCCCGATCGGCGTCTACTTCCTCCGGCCCGACGCGTTCGGGGTCATCGACACGCTGGCCCCGTCCGGCCGGGGCGAGTTCGAGATCACCGACGTCCTGAACCACTACGTTCCGGACGGCCGCCTGTTCAGCCGGATCTACGACGGCCACTGGACCGATGCGGGGACCGTCCCATCGCTGATCCGGGCGGCCGAGCTCGCGCGCGACGACGACGACGCCGGCCGGCTCGCCCGGCCCGTCGAGCGGCCGGTCGGGTAGTCGTGGGGGAGGTCCGGCCGGACGCGCGCCTGCTCGTCACGGGCGGCGCGGGGTTCATCGGCAGCGCCTACGTCCGCGACGTCCTCGGTCGGCGGGACGGCGCCCGGATCACCGTCCTCGACAAGCTGACCTACGCCGGCAACCGGGCGAACCTGGCCGCCGTCGAGGCCGATCCGGCGCTCGCCGCGCGCTTCCGGTTCGTCCGCGGCGACATCGCCGATCCGGAGGTGGTCGGGCCGCTTGTCGCCGAGAGCGACGCCGTCGTGAACTTCGCCGCCGAGTCACACGTCGACCGGAGCATCCTCGATCCGGAGGCGTTCCTCCGGACGGGCGTCGTCGGCGTCCACGTCCTGCTCGAGGCGGTGCGGGCTGAATCCGAGGCGCGCGTCGCGGGCGGGCGCCCGCCGCTGCGCTTCCTCCAGGTCTCCACGGACGAGGTGTACGGGGCGGTCCTCGAGGGTCGCTCACGCGAGGGCGACCCGCTCGCGCCGCGCTCGCCCTACTCGGCCGCCAAGGCATCGGGCGAGCTTCTCGTCCACAGCTACGTCGTGACCCACGGGATCGACGCCGTCGTCACCCGCGGTTCGAACACGTACGGCCCGTTCCATCACCCGGAGAAGCTGATCCCGCTGTTCGTCACGAACGCGATCGACGACCTGCCCCTCCCGCTCTACGGCGACGGGCTCCAGGAGCGCGACTGGCTGTACGTCTCGGACCATGCCGGCGCGATCGACCACGTCCTCCGGCACGGGGCGAGCGGCGAGACGTACAACGTGCCGGGCTCCGCGGAGATGACCAACCGGGCGGTCGTCGCGGCGCTCCTCGAGCGGCTCGGGAAACCGTGGTCGCTCGTCCGAAGCGTGCCGGACCGGCCGGGTCACGATCGCCGCTACGCGCTCGACGGCTCGAAGATCGCGGCGCTCGGCTGGACGAACCAGATGTCGTTCGCCGACGGGCTGGCGGCGACCGTCGAGTGGTTCCGGGCGAACGAGGCGTGGTGGCGCGCCGCGAAGAGCGGCGACTGGGACGACTACTACCAGCGGCAGTACGGCGAGCGTCTGGCCGCCTCGACCGAGGCCTGAGCGGTGCGCGTCGCCGTCACCGGTGCCGGCGGCCGGCTCGGGCGGGCGCTCGTGACCGCGCTCGAGGAGGCGCCGTTCACGGGTCCGTTCGGCCCGCTCTCGTGGACGCGGCCGATCTTCGACCTCGATGCGCCGGACGGGTTCGCGGCGCTGCTCGAGCGCGACCGGCCGGAGGTCGTCGTCCACGCCGCCGCCTGGACCGACGTCGACGGCTGCGCGCGGGACCCGGAGCTGGCGATGGCGCGGAACGGGGCCGCGACCGCGGCGCTGGCCCGGGCGACCGCCGAGCGGGGGATCGATCTCGTCGTCGTCTCGACGAACGAGGTGTTCGACGGCCGGCGGACCGACGGGCTCGGGTACGGCCCGGACGATCCGACCGGCCCGATCAACCCGTACGGCGCGTCCAAGCTCGCCGGTGAGGACGGTGCCCGGGCCGCGTACGCCGCCGCCGGAGACGGCCCGGCGCTCGGGGTCGTCCGGACCGCGTGGCTGTTCGGGCCGCCTGGCAACGACTTCCCGGCCAAGATCCTTGCGGCCGCGGATCGCGCGGTTGCGGCCGGCGAGCCGCTGCGCCTCGTCGCGGACGAGATCGGCTCGCCGACGGCCGCCCACGACCTGGCCGAGGCGATCGCGGAGCTGATCGGCGGCGCGGCGATCGCCGGGACCCATCACGTCGTCAACATGGGCGTCGCGAGCCGCGCCAAGTGGGCCCGCGAGGTACTCCGCCAGGCCCGCCTCGACGTGCCGACCGCGGACGTCCCGGCGTCCACGTGGCCGCGGGCCTCGACTCCTCCCGCGTGGGCGGTCCTCGCCGCGACGCCGCTGCCCGGCGGCGAGCCGCTCCGCGCCTGGCCGCTTGCCCTCGCGGACCGGATGCCCGGCCTGTTGCGCGACCGGTCGCGACCGACGCCGGCGAGCCGCTGACCCCGATGGCCGACCTCAGCCGCGCGCCATCGAGCCTGGCCGGCGTCCGGTACGGCGCGATCGCCCGTCACGGCGACGGCCGGGGTGCGTTCCGCGAGTTCTGGCGCGTCTCGGCGTTCCCGACCCTGGAACCGGCCGAGACCGGCGCCCCGCCCGGCGTGCAGCCGCGCTTCGTCCAGGCCAATCTCTCGACCTCGGCGGCCGGGGTCCTGCGCGGGCTCCACTACCACCGTCGCCAGCTCGACTACTGGGTCGTGGCCGCCGGCCGCGCGTTCGTCGCCCTCGTCGACGTCCGGCCGCTCACGACGGGGGCGGGGGATCGGCCGCTGGTCGAGACCCGCGAGCTGGCCGCCGACGAATGGGTGGTGATCCCGACCGGTGTCGCCCACGGCTTCCTCGCCCTCGAGGACCTCGAGCTCCTCTACCTCGTGACGAACGAGTACGACGGGAGCGACGAGCTCGGGTTCGCGTGGGACGACCCCACGGCCGCCGTATCGTGGCCCGCCGTGCCGGCGAGCCCCGACGGCCGCCCGATCCTGTCGGATCGCGACCGGTCGAACCCGTCGTTGCTGGAGCTGGTGGCCCGCGTCCGGGGCTGACGGGCGCGACGCGGTCAGGCGCTGGCCCGCGAGGCTCGAACCTGCCAGATCGTCGCCCGACGACGACTACGCGCCAGAACCCGCGACATCGGTGCCAGATCGTCGCCCGGTGACGACGAGGCCGACTCGCGTACCGCGTGGGGGCACTGGCCACCCACGACGAGCGCGCCGGGTGGCGCGCCAACCCTCGGAAATCGGGCGTCGAACGGACCCAATCGACATGGGGCGACGATCTGTCATCGATCCGGGCCGCTGATGCCCATCGTCGACACCCGATGACGAGATGGCAGGATCGGGTCGGTAGATCCGACCTCGGGCGGGCCGCCGCCGCCGGTCGCCGGATCGAGCGTGCGCCGCCGGCGAGTTGTCCACAGCCGCATCGACGTACCGTGGATCGCACGCACCATCCCGGCTGAGCCCCCAGGCCCACCGGACCCCACCGTTCCGCCCGCGTCCCGACTCGCGAGCGGTCGATCGGGCCATCGCGCCCCGGACCATCCCGCGATTGGCCCGCGCGGCCTCCGCGAGCACGCTGCGTGGGCACTCATTCGGGCGCGCGGGCGCTCCTTGTCCGCGAGCCGTGCTCTCGAGCTCGACCGGAGCCGAATTTGCGTCGTTTCGCCGCCGTTGCCGTCCTGGTCGCCATCAGCGCGTTCATCGTGTCCGCGCCGGCGTCGGCGGCCGTGCCGATCAGCAGCGCCAAGGTCGTGATCATCGTGGGTGCGACCGAGGGCTCGACGAGCGCCTACCGCTCGTATGCCGATCAGGCCTACGCCGAGGCGATCAAGTACACGTCGAAGGTCACGAAGGTCTACAGCCCGAACGCGACCTGGTCGAAGGTCAAGGCCGCAGTCGCCGGAGCGAACATCGTCCTGTACTACGGCCACGGCAACGGCTGGCCGAGCCCGTACACGTACGACCCCAAGTACACAACGAAGGACGGGATGGGTCTGAACGACCCGGCGAACCTGTCCGACAGCGTCCACAAGTACTACGGCGAGCCGTCGATGGCCACCCTCGGACTGGCCCCGAACGCGATCGTCCTCCTGGGCAACCTCTGCTACGCCTCGGGCAACTCGGAGCCCGGCCAGACGGCACCCACCGTGACGGTCGCCCGCCAGCGGATCGACAACTACGCCGCCGGCTTCATCAAGGGCGGCGCCCGCGCGGTCATCGCGGACGGGCACGGCGGGCTCGTCAGCTACATCCGCGGCCTGTTCACGACCGGCCAGACGATCGTCGACCTGTGGCGGTCGGTGCCCGACTTCCACAACCACGTCGCGACCTTCGCCTCGACCCGCTCGCCGGGCTACACGGCGTACTCCGACACGGACACCGCGACGGCCGGCTACTACCGCTCCCTCGTCACCAAGCCGACGATGACCACGACGGCCGTGACCAACGCGGTCGGCGACACGGGGCTCGACCCGACGAGCCTCGTCATTCCCGGCCGCGCCGAGGTCGACGCACCCGACACGCCGCTCCTTCCCGCGGCGTCGGCGGCCGGGCTGGCGGCCGTGGCCGACGAGCCGACCCTCGACCTGCCCGAAGGCACGCGTCTGAAGATCATCGCCATCGGGCTGCCGGCAACCGCCGATACGCCGGCCCTGCTCCAGGTCGAGGGTCTCGACGACCCGACGATCACCGGGTTCGTGCCCGCGGACCACCTCGCCCCGAAGGACAGCCGGGCGCCCGTCCTCATCGGGATCGACAGCGGGCTCGCTCGCTTCTCGCCCAACGGCGACGGCGTGGCCGACACCCAGGCGATCGGCGCCCTGTTCTCGGAGACGGTGAGCTGGACGTTCGACGTCCGCGACCACGACGGGACGGTGCTCGCCACCAGGACCGGCAATGGCAAGGAGGTGTCCGCGAGCTGGGACGGGCTCGTCGGCGGGTCCCCGGTGCCGGACGGCACGTACACGTGGAACCTCCGCGGGACGGACGCCTGGCAGAACGGCGTCGCGACCGGGACCGGCACGCTCGTCGTCGATACCAGCCCGCCGTCGATCGCGACGATCGCACCCGACACCGGCGTGACGACGGCGTTCAGCCCGAACGGCGACGGCGTCGCGGACACCGTCTCGACGACGGCCACTCCGACCGAGTCGGGCTCGATCGCGGTCCGCGTCGCCGATGGCGGGAACGTCACGGTCCGCACGTTCAGCGTGCCGTCCACGACCGGTCCGACGGCCCTGACCTGGGACGGGAAGAACAACAGCGGCGCGGTCGTCCCGGACGGCGACTACACGATCACGATGGCCGCTCGTGACGCCGTCGGCAACGGCGGACCCGGTCGGACCCGGACCGTGCGCGTCATCACGGTGCTCGGCTTCGTCGCCAGCTCGGCAACGCTGATCTACCCGAACGACCTCGACCGCTTCGCGCCGACGTCGGTGCTGTCGTTCAAGCTGGGCCGCCCCGCGACCGTGTCGTGGACGATCCGGAACGCCGCCGGGGCGATCGTCGTGACCCATCTCGACAACGTCGCGCTCCCGGCGGGGGCGCAGGCGTGGACGTTCAACGGCCGGCGGGCCGACGGGACGATGTTGCCGGTCGGGGCCTACACCTCGACCGTCGTCGCGACGGACGGATCGTTCATGGCGGCCCAGTCCTCGAAGGTGGAGCTCAACGCGTTCGCGATCGTCACCTCGACCGGCGGGCCGAAGCGGGGCTCGAAGCTGACGATCACCGCCACCTCGGCCGAGCCGCTGAAGGGCAATCCGAGCCTGTACGTCACCCAGCCGGGCCTGTCGACCTACGTCCTGGCGATGAGCCGGGTCGACAGCCGGACCTTCCGGCTCACCTTCACGCTGAAGTCCTCCGGATCCGCGGGGACACTGAAGGTGAAGGTCTGGGCGAAGGACTACGACGGGCGGACGCAGGCGACGACGAGGTCGCTCACCCTGCACTGACCCTGCGGCGACGGTCCCGGACCGCACCCGACCCCACCGTACCCCAGCGAACAGGACCATCGGAGGACTGTCCGGTCCGGCCGCGCGCGCCCACGATCCGTGGGTCGGCTACGGCGGGTCGAGACGTGGCGGTCGACGCCGAGATTCCGTCGCCGCGGCGACGGGGAGGATCGCCGGAGGATCGCCGTTGTCGTCCCGAAACCGCCGCTTCCCGGTTCGGCGCGGCCGTCCCGCATCGGTCACGCTGCTCGTCCTCGCCCTGCTGGCGTCCGGTGCCTCGCCCGGCACGACCCACGCGGCCGCCCCCGATCCGGTGCCGGTCCGCCTGGCCATCCCGTCGACCGATGTCGCAGACCGCGGTGAGGACGGCGAGCCGGCGCCCGCGACCGCCGCATCCGACGCGATCGCCGATGTCGGCGGCCTCCAGCCCTCGATCCAGTACGTCGAGGCGCTGGCCCACGAGCACGATCGGATCGCCTTCACCCCCGGAGCCCGGGTCGCCGTGCCCTTCACGCCGCGCGCCGGCGACCGCTGGTCCGTGGGCGGCGCCGTACCGACAGGGCTGCCGAGCGGCCGGCTGGACGGCCGGGCGATGCGCACGGAGCCACCGGGGCACAGCGACGGTCCCACCCGGCCTCTCCCGGATCGATCGATCGACCTCCCGAACGAGATGGGCCGCGGGATCCGCAGCATCAGCGCCTCGTACGTTCCGGAGGCCGCGACCGGAACCGTCACGACCCAGGCCACGGTCACGAGGACCGGCCTGCGCCGCGAGATCTTCGGCTTCCTGCCGTACTGGGAGCTGAACGCGACCTCGCTCCGGCTGGACTACAAGCGGATCTCCACGATCGCCTACTTCGGGATCGGCGCGGACGCCGCCGGCAACCTCCAGCGGCGGAACCCCGACGGCTCCACCTCGGTCGGCTGGAGCGGCTGGACCAGCTCGAAGCTGACCGGCATCATCTCGGCCGCTCACAAGGCCCACACGCGGGTCGTGCTGACGGTCCAGAGCTTCGGCTGGAACAGCTCCGGCCTCGCCCGCCAGCGCAGCCTCCTGGGCAGCCCCACGGCCCGTGCCAACCTCGCCCGCCAGATCGCGGCGGCCGTGCGGGATCGTGGGGCGGACGGCGTCAACCTCGACTTCGAGCCGCTCGCAAGGGGCTACGACACGGAGTTCACGGCGCTCGTCCGCGGGATCCGCTCCCAGCTGAACCGGATCCACCCGGGCTACCAGATCACGTTCGACACGACCGGCTCGATCGGCAACTACCCGATCGAGGCGGCGACCGCGGCGGGTGGCGCGGACGCGATCTTCATCATGGGCTATGACTACCGGACGTCCGGCTCGAGCCCGGTCGGGTCGATCGCCCCGCTGAACCGGGACGGCTACGACATCCGCGACACGATCGCCGCCTACACGGCGCGCGTGCCGGCGTCGAAGCTGATCCTCGGCGTCCCGTACTACGGCCGTGCCTGGTCGACGCCGAGCAACGTCCCGAACGCGAGCAACACGAGCTCCGCGAAGACCGGCCCGTCGACGACCGTGACCTACGACACCGCCGCCGACTACCTCGCCCAGTACGGGCGGAAGTTCGACGCGACCGAGGGAGTCGCCTGGACGGCGTACCGCCGCCAGAACTGCACCGCGACGTACGGGTGCGTCACGTCATGGCGGCAGCTGTACGTCGACGACGCCGCGGCGATCGGGCGGAAGTACGACCTCGTCAACGCCTACAACCTCCGCGGAGCGGGCATCTGGGCGCTCGGCTACGACGGGACGCGGCCCCAGCTGTGGAACGCGATCCAGGCGAAGTTCATCACCGACTCGACGCCGCCCACGGTCGGGATCCGGACGCTCCCCGTGCGGAGCGTCAACCCGGGCATCCCCGTGGCGTGGACCGGGACGGACGACGTCGCCATTGCCAGCTACGACACGCAGGTCTCGACCGACGGCGGGGCGTGGGCGACATGGCTGACCGCGACCAAGGCCGGGTCGGCGGTCTGGCCGGGCGTCGACGGGCACGTCTACGCGTTCCGGGTCCGGGCACGCGACCTGTCGGGCAATCGCAGCGCCTGGAACGTCGTCTCGACGGCCGGTCAGGCCGGCCCGGCCCTGGCCGTCGGTGGGTTCGGGGTCGTCAGGCTGGACCGAGTCGGGGTCCGCTCGGCGCCGGACGCATCCGCCGCCCGGATCGCCCGGGTCTCGTCCGGCGCCCTGCTCGCGATCGTCGGCGGCCCGAAGACCGCCGATGGCTTCACCTGGTACCAGGTCGTCGGCCCGCTCACGGAGTGGACCGCGCTCCGTCCCGTGATCCGGGGCGGCTGGATCGCCGCCCGATCCGGCGGACAGGTCGTCGTCGCGCCCGCGAAGGCGCCGAACGCCACCCGGATCGATGCCTATCTCGGTCACCTCACGTTCAACGGGACCGGTGGCGCGAGCGTCGGCTCGAGCGCATCGGCCGTGGGCCAGCGTGCGTTCTCGCCCAACGGCGACCGCTCGAGGGACGCGATCCGGATCGACTGGACGAACGCCGTCTCGCTGGACCGGCTCGTGCTCCGGGTGTTCCGGGCGAACGGCTCGCTCGTCGGCGAGGTGCCGGTCGCCCAGCGCTCGAAGGGCGCGCAGACCACGACCTGGAACGGAAGCGTCGGCGGGCATCGCCTGATTGACGGCCGCTACCTCGTGAGCCTGATCGGCCGGAAGGGCGCCACCACGTACTACAACCCCGCCTCGACGTTCCGCCCCGCGAGCCTCGGCGCCTACGGCGTGACGATCGATCGGGTCGCGCCGACCGTCAAGGCGGCCTCCGCGACCGGGTCGCTGATCTCGCCGAACGGGGACAAGGTCCTCGACTCCGTCAAGGTGTCCCTGTCCGCCGGCGGGGCCACCGTCTGGGCCTTCGGCGTCGCGCCGGTCCTCGGGACGCGGACGGGCAGGCCGATCCTCATCCGGTCCGGCAGCGGGAGTGCCGCGAGCGTGACCTGGAGCGGCCAGACCAGTGCCGGGACGATCGCGCCCGATGGGACGTACCGACTGCAGCTGCTGGTCGGCGACCCGGCCGGGAACCGCGTGAGCCGGTCGTGGACGGTGCGCCTCGACCGAACGCCGCCGGCGATCGTCGCCACGGCGCCCGCGTCGTTCTCGCCGAACGGCGACGGCGTCGCCGACACCGCCCGGCTCGCGTGGTCGACGCCCGAGGCGATCACGGGCACCGCCCGGATCTATCACGGCTCGACGCTCATCCGCTCGTGGTCGATCACGAGGGCGGCCGCCGGAGCGGTCACCTGGACCGGCACGAGCACGTCCGGGAGCCGGGTCGCCGATGGCTCCTACACGATCCGCGTCAGCGGCCGCGACGCGGCCGGCAACGTCGCAGCGCGCTCGGTCGCGATCAAGGTCGATCGGACGCTGGCCTCGGTCCGCTGGACGCCGGCCGCGTTCTTCGTGCAGGACGGCGACGCGTTCGCGCCGACGGCGACCGTGACCTTCAAGCAGAGCCGGACCGCGAAGGTGAGCGCGGCGATCTACGCCGGGCCGACGCTCGTGCGGACGATCTGGACCAACCGGAGCCTCGGCGCCGGGACGCACGCCTGGACGTGGGACGGACGGAACGCGGTCGGCGGTATCGCGCCGCGCGGGACGTACACGGTCCGGATCACCGCGGTCAGCGCGATCGGCACCTCCGTCCTGAGCCGCAGCATCCTCCTCGACGCGTTCGCGGTGGGCCTGTCCGCCGCCACGGTCACGGCCGGTCAAACCCTGACGATCACGCTGTCGCCGACCGAGCCGTTGAAGGCGGCCCCGACGGTGACCTTCACCCAGCGCGGCCGGGCGCCGGTCACCAAGGCGGCGGCGTCGATCGGTGGCGGCCGCTACCGCGTGTCCTTCACGGTGGCGACGAAGGGCGTGGGAACGGCGACGATCGCGATCTCCGGACGGGACGTTCGGGGCGGCCTCAACACGACTTCCCGCACGGTCGCGGTCCGATGAGCGGCGTCTACACTGGCCCGACGATGACGACCGATGCCCGCTCCGACGCGGTCTCCGTGGCCCTCGCCGACGGTCCGGCGACGGAGCCCGACCCGCGCTCCGCCGGCGACGGCGTCTGGATCGTCCTCCCGACCTTCAACGAGGCCGAGAACCTCGGGCCAATCAGCGCGGCCATCCTGCTCGCGCTCCCCCGCGCGACGCTCCTCGTGGTCGACGACGGATCACCCGACGGCACCGGCCGGATCGCCGACGACATGGCCGGCGTCGATGCTCGGATCCGGGTCCGCCATCGCGCGGCGAAGCAGGGGCTGGGACGGGCTTATCTCGACGGGTTCGGCGTCGCTCTCGTCGGCGGCGCGTCCACGATCGTCCAGATGGACGCGGACTGGTCGCATGATCCGACGTCGCTGCCGGCGCTCATCCGGGCGGTCGAGCACGGCGATGCCGACCTCGTGATCGGCTCGCGCTACGTCAAGGGCGGCGGTGTCGTCGACTGGGGGATCGGCCGGCGGCTGATCTCGCGTGGGGGCAGCCTGTTCGCCCGGATGGTCCTCGGGCTCGGGCCGCACGACCTGACCGGCGGCTTCAAGGCCTGGCGGTCCTCGACGCTCGCGGCGATCCCGTTCGACGGGGTCCATGCGGGCGGCTACGTCTTCCAGATCGAGATGACCTTCCGGGCTGCCCGTCGAGGCGCGCGGATCCGGGAGATCCCGATCACCTTCCGCGATCGACGGGTCGGCCAGTCGAAGATGAGCCGGCGGATCGTGGCCGAGGCGCTCGTCGTCGTCGTCCAGCTCCGGGCCGAGGAGATCTGGGCGCGACTCCGGCGGTCCACGCCAAGCGAGGCCGAGACGCGGTGACGATGCCGGCGATGCCGCTGGACGGGACTCCATCCCGCCTCGCGGCCGCCGCCGACGACCCGCCGGCCGGCGTCCGCGTCGTCCTCGACGCCCGCCCGATCCAGGAGCCCGAGCGGTCGCCGCTCACCGCGGCGTACCTGCGGGGCCTGCTCGGGGCATTCGATGCGGCGCCGCTCGTCGGGGAATCGTTCGCGCTCCTCCTCCGGTCCGACCTCGACGACCCGACGGTCGCGTACCCGGATCTCGATGTCGTCGGTCGGCGCCTGCTGCCACCCACCCACCTCCTCCGCTCGGCGGCGCTGACGATCGACCCGCTCGTCCTGAGCGGGGCCAGCATCGGCGCCGCGTGGCGCGCGTCGGCGGGCGGCGCGGCCGGTGCGGTGTACCACGCTGTCGGGGCGTCGGTGCCACTGCTGACGGGCCTGCCCCTCGTCGTGACCCTCCTCGACCTGGCGCCGTGGGAGCTCGCCGGCTCCTACCAGCGGACACCCACCACCCGGTTCGGCCAGCGGCTCCGGGGCCGGCTGCTCCGCGAGGCGGCCGCCGTGATCGTCGGCAGTGAGGCCGCCGCGACGGCCGCCCGGCGCCTGCTTCACGTCCGCCGCGACCGGATCCGGGTCATCCCGTTCGCGCCGCGCCCGGCGTTCACGTTCTGGCCCGGACCCGGGGCCGGGACCACCGGGCCCGGCACGGGCAAGCCGAACGCGTCGACGAAGGTCGTCGCCGCGGGGCGTCCCCGGGCCGACACCCGCGCCGAGCGGGAGCGGCTCGGCTTGCCCGAGCGGTACTTCGTCTATTCCGGCCGCTACGACGCCCGCCAGGACCTCGCGACGCTCCTCCGGGCGCTCGAGCTGCTCGGGCGGCTCGGCCGGCCCGCGGAGCTGCCCGAGGCGGTCTCGTGGCCGCCGCGTGTCCTCCTGCTCGACGCCTCGCCCGGCGATCGTGCCTCCCTGGCACGGGCTGCCGGCCGGGTCGACGTCGGCGAGACCCTGGCCTACGCCCCGCGGCTGTCGGACGATCGCGTCGCGGCGCTCGTGCGCGGCGCGCGGGCGGCGCTGTTGCCGGCGGTGTCCGATGCGATGGGCCTTCCGGCGATCGAGGCGATCGCCTGCGGGACGCCCGTCGTCGCGTCGGCGGTCGGCTCGCTGCCCGAGATCGTCGGCACCGCGGGGATCCTCGTCGAGCCACGCAACCCCGAGCGGCTCGCCTCGGCGCTCGCCACGGTCTGGGCCGACGAGCGTGTCCACGACGGGCTGGCGGGCGTGGCTCGTGACCGGGCGGAGGCGAACGCCTGGACGCCGGCCGACGTCGCGCTCGCGACGCGCCGGGTCTACGCGGAGGCGGCCGCGCGCCGCTGAGCCGAGGTCAGGACGGGCTCGGGCTCGGGCTCGGGCTCGCGCCGGGTGCCGACGGGCTCGGCGCCGGAGTGGCCGGCGCCGGCTTGCCGGCGGTGAACGTCAGCTTCGAGCCGTACGGCATCACCTGGACGAAGGTCTGGCCGACCGTGAGCGTGACCGGTTTGCCCTTCTTGTCGAAGAACCGGGTCGGCGACGTCAGGGCGGTCTTCTTCCAGGTGCCCTGGATCGTCTTGCCGTTCGTCGCGATCCAGGCCGGTCCGGAGCCGACGACGGTCGCCTCGAGACGGTGCTTCTTCGACCCGTCGTTGAGCGGTCCGAAGTGCATCAGCATGACGATGACGTTCTTCGGCGCGACCCGCTGCTTCGTCGAGGCGTCGATCTGCTTCTTCTCGCTCGTGTTCGAGCGGAGGTAGGTGTTCGTCGTGCGGTCGTAGTCGTACCGGATCCTGTTGGCCGAGTAGTTGACGAGGATCTGGCCACCGACCGGGCGCTGGTCCAGCGGCGCGTCCGGGGCGAAGGTCCACGGCCACTTGATCGTGCCGTCCTTGGCGCCGACCGACGAGACGAGCCGGCGGAGCTGCTTGCCGGTCGTGTACAGGTTGTGCGGCGCGAAGCGGGTCTTGATCCGGCGGAACGAGCCGCCCCAGCGGAACTCGTCGGTGTTGTAGACGAGCTGGCCGTTGCCCTTCGCACGGAGCGTCGCGAGAGCCTGCGGCGAGCCGCCGGCGTGGGTGTACACCGCACGGAGCTCGGCCGCCCACGCGATGAAGTAGTAGCGCGAGCTGCGGACGGGCCCGACGTCGGTCGGGATGTTCTCCTGGAAGACCATCATGTAGCGCGGGATGCCGCCCTCGGCGGGCGCCTGCCAGACGATCGACGCGGCGCTGAACCCCGATTGCGGGCGGGCCGGCGAGAGGTCGTCGATCATCACGGCGATCGGGTGACGGGTCGCCGCCGCGGGCGTCACGAGGCGGCCGGTCAGGGGCGCCGGCACGAGGACGGGCGTCGGGGCGGGTGTCGGCGACGGCGAGAGGGTCGGCGACGGGCTGGACGGCTCCCCCGACGCACTCGCGCTCGGGCTCTCCTCGGGGGCCGCGGACGGCGGCGTGCTTCCGAGGCCGGCGATCAGCCCCGATCCGGTCGGGGCGGACGAGGACGGCCCCGACAGGACGCCGGCGAATGCGCCGAACGCGATTCCGCCGACGACCGCGAGGGCGGCAATACCCGCGAAGGCCGCGCGCTTCACCCTTTCGACCGGGAGCTGGGAGACATCTGGGGGTTCCCTCGCTGGCCCGCGCCACCGGCGCGGGGTCGTCGGTCGTCCTGTCGGAGCGGCCGGGACGGCACGGCGCGCAGGATACGACATCCCGCCGATTCGCCTGTCCACCGGACGCCGACCACCCCTCGACCGTGACGGTCGACGACCGGCGCGGTAGGCTGACGGCCCAGCACCGGACGGGCCCGCCGCGGTGATCCTGGACGACGGAGGGACCTGATGACCGAGCGTGAGACTCCGGATCCGTCGACCGACGCGGCCCTCGCCGGCGCGGAGGCGGCGGCGGAGGAGGAAGCGGCGATCGAGGCGGCCGGCGGTTCGTCCGCGGTGACACCGAAGGCCCGGACGAGCAGCCGTCGGTCCAGTGGGGCGGGCAAGGCCGATCCGTCGCTGACGGCCGCCGGCTCGGCCAAGGCGTCGTCGAAGCCATCGTCCTCGAAGCGCACGGCCGCGAAGACCACGACGCCGAAGGTCGCGTCGACCGCGAAGGCGCCGGCCACCGCGAAGGCTCCGGCCGGCCCGAAGGCACCCTCCGAGGCGGAAGCCGCATCGACGGCCCCGGCCGCCCTCCCGTCCGAGCCGCCGCGGTCCGTCACCGGCGACACGTTGACCGTGAGCCAGGGCGGGCTCCAGACCGTCCACGCGACGAACATCGACGTCCACCAGGGCGGGATCGCCCGCGCCGACGCGACGGACATCGCCGTCTCGCAGGGCGGCGTGGCGCTCGCCCGCGGCGACCGCGTCTCGGTCGAGCTCGGCGGGATCGGCGCCGCGTTCGCGAACGAGGTCCGACTGACCCAGGGTGCGGTCGGGGCGATCGTCGCGCGCGATGTCCAGATCGAGCAGTCGGTCGTCCGGACGGTCGTCGCGAACGAGTTCCACGCGCGCCAGACCACCGGCGTCCTGTTCCTCGTCGCGCGGCACGTCGAAGGCGATGTCCGGACGCTCCTCGACTGGCGGGGAGCCATCGCGATCGGGGCCGCGTTCGGCGTCGTGACATCCCTGCTCCGGCGGGGCCGGCGCTAGACGTCGTCGGGCGCGGCGGTCGGAGGGCCGGCTCGGGATATACTCGCGGCGCTTTCCGACCGCCCAGCAGGAGCGTCCGACCGACCCGTGATCGACCCCTCCGCGCGCGTCCATGCGACCGCGGACCTCGAGCCAGACGTGACCGTCGGGCCGGGAACCGGCATCTGGCACCGGGCACAGATCCGGACCGGCGCCCGACTCGGCGCCGAGTGCATCGTCGGACGGGACGTCTTCATCGACGAAGGCGTCGTGATCGGCGACCGCGTGAAGATCCAGAACGGCGCCCTCATCTATCACGGCGTGAGCGTCGGGAACGGCGTCTTCATCGGACCCGGCGCGATCCTGACGAACGACCGCTACCCGCGGGCGATCACCTCGACCGGCGAGCTCGCCCGGGCCACCGACTGGGCGGTCAGCCCGATCGTCCTCGAGGACGGCTGCTCGATCGGGGCCGGGGCGGTGGTCGTCGCCGGCGTCACGGTCGGGCGGTACGCGACGGTGGGTGCCGGGGCCGTCGTCACGCGCGATGTCTCGAGGCACGCCCTCGTCGTCGGCAGCCCGGCCCGTCGGATCGGCTGGGTCTGCGCCTGCGGTGCACGGCTCGTCGATTTGGTCGGCGACCCGGTCCAGGCCGTGCCGCCACCCTACGCCGCCCACCGAGAGCTGCTGTGCGGCACCTGCAAGCGTGTCTACGCCTACGTCCCCGACGCCGAGACCCTCGAGGAGCGGTCCGGCCCCCGCCAAGGAGCACCTGCATGATCCCGATCGCGCGCCCCGACATCGGCCAGGAAGAGATCGACGCCGTGACCGAGGTCCTGCAGAGCGGGATGATCGCCCAGGGCCGCAAGGTCAAGGAGCTCGAGGACCGCTGGGCCGAGTTCGTCGGGGTCAAGCACGCGGTCGCGACGGGCAACGGCACGCTCGCGCTGATGATGATCTTCAGCGGGATCGGCCTCGAGCCGGGCGACGAGGTGATCACCGTCAGCCACACGTTCGCGGCGACGGCGAACGCGATCCTGTCGACCGGGGCGACGCCGGTCTTCGTCGACATCGAGCCCGACACCTACGTGATCGACGCGAAGAAGATCGAGCGGGCCATCACGCCGCGGACGCGGGCGATCTGCCCGGTCCACCTGTTCGGCCTTGTCGCCGACATGGACATGATCCGGGCGATCGCCGACCGTCACGGGCTGGTCGTCGTCGAGGACGCGTGCCAGGCGCATGGGGCGACGTTCCGCGATCGGATGGCGGGCTCGTTCGGGCACGGGGCATTCAGCCTGTACGCGACCAAGAACATGACCACGGCCGAGGGCGGCTTCGTCACCACGAACGACGACGCATTCGCCGACTGGCTCCGCCTCTACCGGAACCAGGGCATGCGTGCCCGCTACCAGTTCGAGATGCTCGGCTACAACTATCGGATGACGGACCTCGCGGCCGCGATCGGGCTGGCCCAGCTCGTGAAGCTGCCGCGGAATACGGCGCGTCGCCAGGCGATCGCGGCGCGCTACGACGGGGCATTCGGCGAGCTGCCGATCGGGCTGCCGATCACGCCGGACGGCCGGACCCACGTCTTTCACCAGTACACGATCGAGGTCGGCGGTGCGCGCGATGCGATCGTCACGGAGCTGCGGGAGGCCGGCGTCGGCGCGGATATCTACTACCCGATCCCCGTCCATCGCCAGAGCTACATCATGGAGCGGGGTCTCCACGCCGACCTGCCCGTCACCGACGCGGCCGCGTCGCGGACCCTCGCGCTGCCGATGTTCCCGGGTCTCTCCGACGCCGAGCAGGACCAGGTGATCGAGGCCGTCCGGGCAGCCGTCGCGAAGCACCTCGGGCCGGACGCCCGTGGCGCCGCGGGCTCCGACGGGGCCTCGGCCGCGGCGGGAGCCGCCGGGGCGGTGCGATGACGTCGACCTGGCGGCCCGCCGGCACCCGCGAGCTGCGGGTGGGCCTGGCGGGCCTCGGGTCGATGGGCCGCAACCACCTCCGCCTCCTGTCCGCCCGGGACGACGCCCGGCTCATCGCCGTGGCCGACCCGGTCGCGGCCGCGCTCGACGCCGCGACGGCCCAGTCGGGCGCCCAGGGCTTCGCCGAGCCGCTCGCGATGATCGCCGAGGCGGACCTCGACGCGGTCGTGGTCGCGGCGCCGACGACGGCCCACGTCCCGCTCGCCCTCGCGGCGATCGAGCGGGGGATCGCGGTCCTCGTCGAGAAGCCCCTCGCGGCCACGATCGACGAGGCAGCACGGATCGTCGCTGCCGCGCGGAAGCACGGCGTGCCGGTCCAGGTCGGCCACATCGAGCGGTTCAACCCCGCCGTCCTCGAGCTCGGGCGCCTGATCGGGGAGGGCTGGCTGTCGTCGATCTACTCGATCGCCTCGCGCCGGGCGGGGCCGTTCCCCGTCAGGATCCGGGACGTGGGCGTGACCGTCGACCTGGCGACTCACGACGTCGACATCCTGAGCTGGATCGCCGGGGAGCGGCCGTCGCGGGTCTACGCCGAGACCGCCCAGCGGATCCACGCGACGAACGAGGACCTCCTGTTCGGGCTCCTTCACTTCCCGTCCGGCGCCACCGGGATGCTCGACGTCAACTGGCTGACCCCGGCGAAGCGTCGTCAGCTCCTCGTCGTCGGCGAGGAGGGGATGTTCGAGCTCGACTACCTGACCCAGCGGCTGACCTTCACCAGGGCGACGGACACGACGAACCCGCGTCTGATCGGCGGCTATGCGCCGACGTTCGAGGGCGACCTGGTCGAGCTTCCGGTGGCGTCCACGGAGCCGCTGGCCGCCGAGCTCGATGCGTTCCTCGACGTCGTCCGGAACGGCGGCCGGCCGATCGTCGACGCCGAGGACGGCCTGTGGGCCGTCGCCATCGCCACCTCGCTCCTCACCGCCGCGGCCGAGGGCCGGGCGATCGACCTGACCACGCTGTCCTCGAGGTTCGCCACCGCATGACGATCGTGTCGCGCCCTTCCTCCGTACAGAGCCTCCTTGGCGGTTCGATCGAGACGCCGGTTCACGCCTGCGGCCACGTGCCGGCCGTCGAGGTGTCGCCGTGGGTCGGCGCGGCCGGCACCGCCGGGACGGTCGCGGTCGTCGGGGCCGGGAAGATGGGCCTGCCGCTGTGCGCCCAGTTCGCCGATCACGGCTGGCACGTCGTCGCCGTCGACGTCCAGCAGTCGGTCGTTGACGCGATCAACGCCGGCCGGTCCCACGTCGCCGAGGAGCCCGGCCTCGCCGAGCTCGTCGCAGCCGCGCATTCGGGCGGGCGCTTGCGGGCCACGACCGACGCCGCCGAGGCGGCCCGTTCGGCCGACGTCGTCGTCCTCATCGTCCCGGTCCTGCTCGACGACGAGCAGCAGCCGGACTACCGGTTCATGGATGCTGCGGTCGCGTCGATCGCGCCCGGCGTCCATGCCGGATCGCTCGTGATCTTCGAGACGACCCTGCCCGTCGGCGACACGCGGACGCGCTTCCTGCCGCGGCTGGCGGAGGCGTCCGGGCTGACGCCGGACGAGGACCTGTTCGTGGCCTTCTCGCCGGAGCGGCTGTACAGCGGGTCGGCGCTCCGTAACCTCGCGACCTATCCGAAGCTCGTCGGCGGGATCGGGCCCGTCTCGACGGATCGCGCCGCGGCGTTCTACGACGCCGTCCTCGACACCGAGGTCGTGGCGATGAGCAACGCCGAGGCCGCCGAGTTCAGCAAGCTGGCCGACACGACCTACCGCGACGTCAACATCGCCCTCGCCAACGAGTTCGCCCGCTACGCCGAGCGGGTCGGCGTCGACATCCACGAGGTGATCGTCGCGGCGAACTCCCAGCCGTACTCGCACATCCACCAGCCGGGCCTGGGCGTCGGTGGTCACTGCATCCCGGTCTATCCCCACTTCCTGCTGTCCCGGGCGCCCGAGCTGGAGCTGGTCGAGCTGTCGCGGCGGACGAATGACGGCCAGGTGGGCGTCGCGATCAAAGCGCTTCAGCAGGAGCTCGGCGGCCTGGCGGGCGTTCCGGTGCTCGTCCTCGGCCTGACGTATCGCCACGGCGTCCACGAGCTCGCGTACTCGCGCGCCCTGCCGCTGATCGAGCGGCTGGTTCACCAGGGCGCGGCCGTGTCTGCGTATGACCCTCTGCTGACGCCGGCCGAGATCGCCCGATCCGGCGCGACGCCGTGGACATGGGGCGAGACGGCGCCGTTCCGGGCGATCATCACCCAGACCGGCGACCCGCTCTTCGGGCGTCTCGACCCGGCCTGGTTCCCCGATCTCGAGGTCCTGTTCGACGGGCGCGACAGCCTGCGCGACCTGGACCTCCCACCCACGGTCGCCTATCGCGGGATCGGGGTTCCGCCCCGGCCACGCGCGGCCGCCACCGACCCAGCGGCGTAGCCGGCCGGGCCGGGCCGCGTTCCCGCTTGCGGATCGTCAGCGTCGTCGGGACGCGCCCCCAGCTGATCAAGGCGGCCGCGCTGTCGCCGGTGCTCCGGCAGCGGCACGACGAGGTGTTCGTCGACACTGGCCAACACTGGGACGAGTCGATGGCCGGGGCGTTCTTCGGCGAGCTCGGGCTGCCCCGGCCGGACCATTCCCTCGGCATCGGCGGCGGCAGCCAGGCGGAGCAGACGGGGAGGATGTTGTCGGCCGTGGAAACGGTCCTCCTCGCCGAACGACCGGACGCCGTGCTCATCTACGGAGACACGAATTCGACCCTGGCGGGGGCGCTGGCCGCGGCGAAGATCGACGTCCCGGTCGCCCATGTCGAGGCCGGACTCCGGTCATTCGACCGGCGCATGCCCGAGGAGGTGAACCGGGTCGTCGCCGATCACCTGTCGCGCTGGCTGTTCGCCCCGACACCGACCGCGGTCGCCAACCTGGCCGCCGAGGGGATCGTCGACGGCGTCGCCCTGGTGGGCGACCTCATGCAGGACCTGGCCGCCCGGGCCGTCGACGAGGTCCGCGATCCCGCGGTGCTGGCCGGGGCCGGGTTCGAGGTGACGCCGGGCCGCTACCTGTTCGCGACGGTCCATCGCGCCGAGAACCGCCCGCCCGAGGCGATCGCGGCCTGGGCCGCGCTCCTCGGCGCCGTCGCGACCCCCGACCGCCCCGTGATCCTCGCGCTCCACCCCGGGACGCGGGCAGCGCTGGATGCCGCCGGTATCCGGCTGTCCGAATGGGTCCGGGTCGTCGACCCGCAGGGGTACCGGACGACCCTCGCCCTCCAGCTCCATGCCGCCGCCGTCCTGACCGACTCGGGCGGCGTCCAGCGCGAGGCTGCCTGGCTGGGCGTCCCGTGCCTCGTCCTGCGTGACCGGACGGAGTGGCTGGAGGCCGTCGCCAGCTCCGGCGGCCGGATGGTCGTCGTCGGGCTCGACGCCGAACGGGCCCGCGCGGAGCTCGCGCGGCTTGCGCCCGAGGCGTCGGCGCCGGCGGACGCGGCGCATCGGGCAGCCAGCCTCGTCCTGGCGCCGTCCGGCGCCGCGGCGGCGATCGTCACGCACCTCACGGATGACGCACCGCGATGACCGCCCCCGGGACGCGACGGCGGATCGCCTACGTCTCCTTCTCCACGGGCGCGTATGACTCCCGGACCGAGCGGATGGCGTGCTCCGTCCTCGACGCCGGTCACGAGGTGATCGCCTACGCGCGCTGGGAGCCCGGACTGCCGCTCATCGAGGAGCGCGACGGCTATCGGCTCGTCCGGGTCCCGGTCGACACGATGATGGCGATCCCGGGCCTCGCCGGGCGCGCCCGGCGCCGGCTCGCCCGGCAGGTGGCGGCGTCAGAGGTCGGTGCAGGGCGGGCCGCCGGGTCCGCCACCGAGCCCGCCGCCGGGTCCGTGGCGGCTGCGGCGCCTGCGGCCCGCCCCGCGGATCCCCGCGCCGTCGGCCCACTGGCCGCCGTCCCGCCGTCGCGCGGCCTGACCGGCCGCGTCCGCCGGACGGCCGAGGGCACGGTGCTGTTCGAGCCGCTCCGCCGAGTCCGGGACCTGGCCCGCCTGCCCCGGCGCTGGCTGCTGTTCCCTGCGTCCCTCCGGGCCTTCGCGGTCGCCCTCGATGCCGTCGCCGAGCCGGCCGACCTCTGGCACGGGATGTCGATCCAGGGGCTGCCGGCCGTCGTGCGGCGCAAGGGCCGGTCCGGCGGTGTCGCCGTCTACGACAGCCGCGACATCTACATGCACGCCCGTGAGCTGGCGCGCGTCGGCGGTCTGCGACGGCGGCTGTTCGAGGCCGCGGAGCGGCGCTGGGCCCACGCCTGCGACGCGGTCCTCACCGTCAACGACGAGTACGCGGCCATCCTCGAGCGACAGCTCCGGGTCCCGCGACCCGCCGTCGTGATGAACTGCCCCGCCCGTTGGACCCCGCCGGAGCCGCGTCCGGACCTGATCCGGACGGCCCTCGGGCTCGAGCCCGGAATTCGCGTCGTCCTCTACCAGGGCGGCCTGTTCAGCGAGCGCGGGATCGAGCAGTCCATGGACGCGATCCTCCGCGTCCCCGACGCGGTCCTCGTGCTCCTCGGCTACGGCCGGCTCCGGGCCTCGCTGGCCGAGACGATCGAGCGCGAGCCGTACCGCGGGAAGGTCTTCCTCCTCGACGCCGTGCCGCCATCGGAGCTTCTCGGCTGGACGGCGTCCGCGGACGTCATGGTCATGGCGATCCAGCCGAGCTCGCTCAACCACCGGCACACGACGCCGAACAAGCTGTTCGAGGCGATGGCCGCAGGGGTCCCGGTCGTCGCGAGCGACCTGCCGGGGATGGCGAGGATCGTGCGCGAGACCGGCTGTGGCGCCCTGTGCGACCCCACGTCCCCGGACGCGCTCGCGGTGGCCATCCGCGAGCTGCTCGACGCCTCGCCGGGGGAGCGCGAGGCGATGCGCGGTCGATGCCTCGCCGCCGCGCGCGATCGGTACAACTGGGAGTCGCAGGTCGGGACGCTGCTCGCCCTGTACGACCGGCTCCTGGCGGGCGCACCCCAGCGACTCCGATGACCTCGACGGCGGCAGACGCGCACGGCGCCGTCGCGGCCCGTCGCTCGGTCGTCCTCGTCGGGAACCCGGCGCATCCCTATTCGCGCGGCGTGCGGATCGCGCGCGTCCTCGCGGCGCTCGGCGACGCCGTGGAGATCGCCGCGATCGCCGGCGACGACGCGCCGGCCATCGAGACGGACGGACCGATCGTCACCCGCCGCTACCGCCCCAGCGGGCCGTATGCGCGGCTGGGCGCCTCGCACGGGGCCGGTACGGCCGCGCCGTTGCCCGGGCCGGCGGAGACACCCCCGGCCGCGTGGCGCTCGTGGCGGGTCGTCCGGGTCGCGACGAAGACCGCGGTCACGATCCGGCGGTGGCTGCTCTGGCCGCACACGGTCCGCGGCTGGTGGGCGACGCTCGATCGGGAGCTCGCGCCGGTCGAGCTGTACCACGCGTGCGGCAGCCTGACCGTCGCTGCGGCCCTCGCGGCGCGTCGCCGGGATCGCCGGGCCGGGCGCCGGTCGATCGTCGTCTACGACGCGATCGACGACGTCATGGGCTCGAACAACGTCCTCGGGATGCCGCGGATCGTTCGTTGGTGGCTCGGACGACGCGAACGGGGCTGGGCGCTGGCTGCCGACGCTCGTCTGACGGTCAACGACGAGCTGGCCGCCCGCCTCGCCCGACGCTGGAGGATCGACCAGCGACCGGTCGTGATCCCGAACTGGCCGGAGCCGCGGCCCGTCCCCGCGGGCGTGGACCGGATCCGGGCGACGCTCGGCCTGCCCGCGACGACCCGGGTCGTCCTCTTCCAGGGCCGGCTCGGGCCGAACCTCGGGCTGGACGAGGCGGCGGAGGCGATCCTGCTCGTCCCGGATGCGGTTCTCGTGCTCATCGGGTTCGGGCGATGGTTCGCCCGGAGCCTGGAGCGCGACGCCGACCCTCGCTTCGCCGGTCGGCACCGCACCCTGCCGGCCGTCCACCCCGACGAGCTGATCGAGTGGACGGCGTCGGCGGACGTCTCCGTCATCCCGCTCCCACCGGTCTCCGCCAACCAGCGAGCGGCGACCCCGAACAAGCTCTGGGAATCCCTCGCCGCCGGGACACCGGTGGTCATCGGCCCCGGGCTGCCGGTCATGGCGGAGCTCGTCCGGCGTCACGACCTCGGGGCGATCGCCCCGTCGCTCGGTCCGTCCGACCTCGCGGGCGCGATCGGCGGGGTCCTCGACGTCCCGACCGAGACGGCCGCCGCCCGCCGCAGCCGGATCGCGAATCTCGCGTCGACCACGTTCAGCTGGCCGGTCGCGGCCGAGCGCTACGCGACGCTCGTCCGGGACCTGCGCGCCGGGTCTCTCGATGGCTGACGGACCGGCCGCGATCGGAAGAGATGGCCCGCTCCATGTGCTTGTCGTCGCGCGCTGGTATCCCGCGTACGACGGCCGGGGTGCCGGGATCTTCGTGGCCGACCACTGCGCCGCGCTCGCGGCGCGCGGGGTCGAGGTGACGGTCGGGTCGTGGGACCACCTGGCGCGCTTCAGCGGGGACGCCGCGACGGCCGCTCGTCTCGGCCGGCGCTGGATCGACGCGGCCGCGGCCCGTCCACCGATCGCGACGCCCCGGGCCTGGGGGGCACCGGACACGCCGGTGGCCCGGCTGCGGGCGGTCGCGGGTCCGCGTCGCGAGGCGGCCGCGGATCTGCTCGACCAGGCGCGGGCCCAGACCGACCCGCTGGTCGCCTTCGGGCGCGCACTCCACCGTCGCCGGCCGATCGACGTGATCCATGCCCACACGGGCCTGCCGGACGGCCTGGCCGCCCTCGCCCTCGCGAAGGATCTCGGCGTCCCGCTCGTGACGATCGAGCACGACAGCAAGGTTGCCGGCCGGATGGCGGACGCCGAGGTCCGCCGTCGGTATGCGGAGCTGCTCGGGGACGGCCGTGCGCTCGTCGCGGTGAGCGCCACCCTCCGGGGCCGGCTCGCGTCGGCGCTCGGCGTGGAGCCGTCGCGCATCGACGTCATCCCCAATCCGGTCGCGGTCGACGCGTTCCCGCTCGCCGATCCGGCGGGACGCGACCCGGACGAGCTGCTGTTCGTCGGTCGTCTCCGTGCCGACAAGGGGATCGCCACGCTGATCGAGGCTGTCGGTATCGTGCGCCGTGCGCGGCCGGACCGGCCGCCCCGGCTCCGGCTCCAGGGGCAGCACGGCCCCGAGGACGCGGAGGCGTGGCACCGGCTCGCGGCACGGAACGGGCTTGCAGAGTCGCTCCGGCTGGAGACGCCGGCCGACCGGTCCGTCGTGTCCGACGCGATGCAGCACGCCGGCCTGTTCGTGCACCCGAGCCCGTTCGAGACGTTCGGGATCGTCGCCGCGGAGGCGCTCGCGACCGGGCTGCTCGTCGCGGCGACGCCGTCCGGCGGCGTCGAGGAGATCGTCGGAACCGACGGGCGGCTCGGGGAGATCGCGGCCGGGCCGACGGCGCCTGCGCTCGCCGCGGCCATCGGGCGGGCGCTCGATCGCCGATCGAGCCTCGATCCAGGGACGCTCCGGCAGTCGATCGTCGAGCGGTTCGGTGCGGCGGAGGTGGCCGATCGGTTCCTCGCGATCGACACCCGCCTGCTCGAGACGGCGAGCCACACGACCACCGAACCGGCGCCGGCGACCGCATCGGCGGCGCGGCCCGACGGGCCCACGGCGTTCGAGCCGCCGCTCATCGTCGCGTTCCGCCGCCGCGCCATCGATCTGCGCTTCGCTGCGCTCGCACCCGAGCTCCAGGCTCGGCTCCCCGTGCTGACGACTCCGTCCGCCGCGACCGGGTCGTCCACGGACCCGTCGCCGACGTCGACCGGCGGGTGGACGGTGGTCGACGACGACCGGGCGATCCGCGAAGCCCTCGACGGCCTGGGGCGGCCGCCGGTCGCCGACGCTTCGGCCCGTGCGGCCTGGCTCGTCCGCCATCCCGTCGCGGCCGTGCGCCGCCGGTGGATCGCCCGCGACCGGACGCGGGTCCGCCTCGCCGAGCGACGGGAGGCGCTCGCCGTGTGGATGGCCGGCCATCGCGGAGGAGGGGCGCGAGGCCTCGTCCTGCTGCCGCTGGACGCGGACGACCTGGTCGCCGTCGAGCCGTTCCTCGGCGAGGGCGTCGAGCTGGCGGCCGGCGGGCTGCGCTGGCTGGCGGATGCCTGGGACGAAGCCGTCGCCAGGGGAACGGCGCGGCGGCCCGGAACGGTGTCGGAGGAGTCGGACGCGCCGGGCTGACGCCGTTAGGGGCGCTTGACGGTGCCCCCGTAGCGCGCGATCTCCTCCGCCGCCTTCGCCTTCGCCGCCGCCGAGTGCTCCTGGTGGACGGCCACGACATCGGCCGGATCGCCCTCGACGACGATGTGGCCCTTCTCGAGCAGGATCGCCCGGTTGCAGTACTCGATGACCCAGGTCATGTCGTGGGTCACGAGCACGATCCCCTTGGCCTGCTTCACGAGCTCCCCGACCCGGCCCTTGCTCTTCGCCCGGAACACCTGGTCGCCCGTCGCGAGGACCTCGTCGAGGAGGAGGACGTCCGGATCGACCGACGTCGCGATCGCGAACCCGAGCCGCGCCCGCATGCCGGACGAGTACGTCCGGATCGACGCGTCGATGAACTCGCCGATGTCGGCGAAGGCCACGATCCGCTCGACCCGCTCGGTCAGCTCCGCGTGACTCATCCCCATGAATGCCCCGGCGAGCAGGATGTTCTCTCGGCCGGAGAGCTCCGGGTCGAAGCCTGCCCCGAGGGTCAGCAGGCTCGAGATCCGGCCGCGGACCGAGATCGCCCCGGCGGACGGCGTGATGATCCCGGCGAGGACCTGCAGGAGGGTGCTCTTGCCGGCGCCGTTCGGGCCGATGATCGCGAGGGATTCGCCCGAGACGAGCCGGAACGTGACGTCGCGCAGGGCCCAGAAGTCCTTCGGGCCGTCCTTGCGCTTCAGCAGGTCGCGGAAGGTCTGGCGGACGGTGTTCTTGCGGGTCAGCCGCAGGCTGTACCGGACGCCGAGCTCGCGGACATCGATGACCGTCGTGCCGAAGGTCCGGTCCGTGGCCGCGTCGTCGGCATGGGCGGCCGCCCGCGCCGCCTCGACCGAGAGGACGTCGTCGTCGCGGGTCGTGCCGGCCGGGGGCAGCGTGGACACGGAGGCGGTGCCCGGATCGCTCGTCACAGGACCTTGGCGAACGCGGGCTCGAGCCGCTTGAAGAGGTACACCGCGAGGATGACCAGGATCACGGACACCCCGAGGACCCGCGCCAGCCCCGCCCACTCGGGCATCGTCCCGTAGTAGATGACGTTCCGGTACGACTCGAACAGCGCGGTGAACGGGTTCAGGTTGAGGATGATGCTGACCGCGCCGTGGCGGTTCAGCAGCGACTCCAGCTCCGACGCGCTGTAGAGCGCGGGTGACAGGTAGAACCACAGGCGGAGCAGGTGCCGGGTGACGTTGCCGACATCGCGGAAGAAGACGTTCGCCGATGCGACGAACACCGCGACCGCCAACGTGAACACGAACTGGACGGCCGCGACGACGGGGATCAGTAGCAGCGTTGCGCTGATCCGCTCCGGGTACATCAGGACGAGGATCCCGGCCAGCGGGATCAACCCGAACGCGAAGCTGACGATGCCGGCGATGACGGCCCCGAACGGCAGGATGATCTTCGGGAACTGGACCTGCTTGATCAGCCCTTCCTGGCTCGTGACGGACGTAACGCCGTCTCCGACCGAGCTCGAGAACCACTTCCACGGGAGGATCGCCGCGAAGATGAAGAGCGGGTAGTCCGGGACCGTGTTGCCGCCGCGGATGACGGTGACGAGCACGACGTAGACGAGCATCTGGAGGAGCGGGTCGATCACCCACCAGAGGTTGCCGAGCAGGGTGTCGGCGCCCTTCCGCTTCATGTCGGCGCGGACGAGATAGCCGATCAGCCGGCGGCGCGACCACAGCTCCCGGAAGGCTTCCGCTACGAGGCCGAACGCCCCCGGACGGACGCTCGTGTCGTAGACAAGGGTCGACGTCGTCATGGGCCGGTGGGAGGGTATCACGGGTCGCACGTCGGGCCGCCGGATACGATGGCGCCGATGCGACCCCCGGCGCACCGGACGATCGGCCCATGAACGTGACGATGTACGTGATGAACGACGTCCGGCACGACTCGCGCGTGCTCCGTGAGGCGGCGACGCTCGCCGAGGCCGGCCATCGGGTCACGATCGTGGGCTCGAGTGGGGCGGGGGAGGCGGATCCCGCGGCGGCCGGCCCGGAGCGGGTTGGCGACGTCACGATCGTGCGTGTCTCGGAGCGGTCGCGGACGCCGGCCGTCGTCGTCTGGGCCGATCGACCCTGGACGCTCCGGACGCGGGCCGCGACCGCGGTCCTCACCGGCGTCCGGCGGTTCCCGTCCGGCGTGCCGGCGGCCGCGACCGCCGCCGTCCTGACCGTTGCATCGCTCCCGTGGCTGCTCGTCCGCGGCGCGTGGGTCGGCGGACGGGCCGCGCTCGGACGGGCGACGCCGCGACCGGGCTGGCTCGGCTACTGCGCGGTCTGGCTGGGACGGCGACGGACCTGGGCGAGACGCGCCGCCGCGATCGCGCCGAGCTCGGATGTCCATCACGCGCACGACCTCGAGGCGCTGCCGGCGGCCATCGCCGGCGCGCGCCGCGACGGCGGACGGGTCGTCTACGACAGCCACGAGATCTTCGTCGGCTGGGGACCGCTGCTCGCCCAGCCCCGCTGGCTCCGGGCGTGGTTCGCCCGGTGGGAACGACGACAGGTCCGGTCCGTGGCGGCGATGGTCACCGTGAACGACGAGATCGCCGCGGTCCTGAATCGGACGTTGCGGCCGCCGCGGATCACCGTCGTCTACAACTGCCCGCCGCGCTGGACCCCGCCGGCAATGGATCCCGGGCATCTCCGCCTCGCGGCGGCGATCCCCGACGACGCGCCGATCGTTCTCTGCCACGGCAATCTCCAGGCGAACCGGGGCCTCGAGGAGACGGCCGGGGCCCTTGCCCGCCCGGAGCTGGCGGACGCCCACCTCGTGTTCCTCGGCTACGGGCGGCGCGTCGTCGAGCCGATCCTCGCGGACCCGCGGCTCGCCGGCCGTGTCCACGTCCTGGACCCCGTCCCGCCGGACGCGCTGCTCGGCTGGATCGCCGGCGCCGACGTCGACGTCATGGCGATCCCGGCCGTCGACGAGAACAGCCGGCTGAGCAGCCCGAACAAGCTGTTCGAGAGCCTCGCCGCCGGCGTCCCGATCGTCACGAGCGACCTCCCCGTCCGGCGACGGATCGTGCTCGAAGACCCGGAAGGCCCGCTGGGTGCGGCCTGCGACCCGGCCGACCCTGCGTCGATCGCCGCTGCGATCGGCTCGATCGTCCACGCGTCCCCGGACGACCGGACGGCCCTGCGATCCCGGTGTCTCCGGGCGGCCCACGAGCGCTGGAGCTGGGACCGCGAGGGGGCGAAGCTCGTGGCGCTGTACGCGGACCTCGCGACGACGGCGCCGGTGGCTCCCGCCGCGACCGCGTCGTCCGCGTCCCGCGCGGCCTCATGACCGAGCCCTGGATCATCCTCCAGGAGGAGACCCGCCGGCGGTTCGGCGGCGATCTGCGCCGGGCGAGCATCCTGCGGCCGCTCGCCGAGCGGACCGGGGCGACCACCGCCGGCTGGGCGAAGGCCACCGTGGACGACGCGCTCGACCGCGCCGGTCGCGGGCCCATGTGGCGACGACGGCCGCCGCCGCGGCTCGGGTCCGTCGAGGCCCTCGACATCGACACGCTCCGCGAGGTCGTGCGCCGGGCCCGGCCGACCGTCCTCGACGTCCATGACGACCCGGTCGCCCAGCTCGCCGCGCTCGGGGTCGACCCGGGCGAGACGCGTCGGCGCGAGCTCGTCGAGCGGGCCGCTCGGAACCGGGACGCCTTCGAGTGGCTGCTCGCGCCGACGCCCGCGTTCGCCGACCTGGCCGGGCTCCCGCGCGAGCGGACGATCATGGCCCCGAACGGCACCGACACGGCGACGATCACCCCGCGCCCGTTCCCGGATCGCCCGGCGATCGGGTTCGCGTCCGGGGCGGCTGCGGGCCGCGGGATCGAGCTCCTCGTCGAGGCGGCCCGGATCGTCCGCGAGCGTGAGCCGGACCTGCGGCTGCTGCTCTGGCTCGTTGCCACGGGTCGGGACAGCCAGGCCTATCTCGACGGGCTCGTGGCGTCGCTCGCGGGCGAGCCGTGGATCGAGATCGGGTCGGCGCCGTACGACCGGATGGCCGACGAGCTGGGCCGCGCGACCGCGATCGTCATCCCGCATCCGCCGGGGGCGTACCTCGACTCGGCGCTGCCGATCAAGCTCCTCGACGCGATGGCCGCCGGGCGACCGGTGGTCGTCACGCCGCGCCGGCAGACCGTCCTCGTCGTGGAGGAGGCCGCGTGCGGGATCGTCACCGGCGACCGGGCCGACGACCTGGCGACCGCCATCGCCGGGCTGCTGGACGATCCGGCGCGGGCGGCCGATCTCGGCGCGAGCGGGCGTCGCATCGCCGAGGCCGTGTACGACTGGCGGGTCATCGGCGCGGCCGTGGCGGACACGATCCTCCGGTCGACCGGGTGAGCGGTCCGACGGCCTGGCGGCTGGTCGACCGCCCGCCGGTCGCGGCGGATGCGGTCGAGATCGACACGGATGTCGGTGATGACGACGCCCGTGCCGCGAGGGTCGTGGTCCTCGACGCGGCGTGGACACCGGGGCCGGACGCCGGACCGCTCGCCGACGCCATCGCCATCCGGCCGCTCGCCCGGCTGGCGTTGTCCCGGCACGATCCGCACGGGGAGGCCCTCGAGCTCGCCGACCGGCTCGACGCGCAGGCGGGTCTCGACGCGGCGCTGAACGCCGGCGATGTCTCCCTCTGGCCACGGCGACGGCTCGTCGCCTGGCGACGGCTCCACGACCTGATCCTGTGGCGGGAGATCATCGCGGAGCTGGGGATCCGCCCGGGGGAGACCGTGACCGGTGACCCGCCCGACGCGCTCCGCGACCTGCTCGCCGTGATGGGTGGCGATGCGAACCTTCGGGAAGCCGCCGCCGCATCGACGGTCCGGTTCTCGACGAAGGCGCCGCCGTCGCTCGCCCGTCGCGTGGTCCGACGCGGTCGCGCGCTCGTGCGTCCGCGCGCGCCGGCCGCACCCGTCGCTGTGCCGCCCTTCGCCGAAGATCAGGGGCGCCTCGAGGGGTGGTTCGCGGGCGGCCGGCGGCCGCTCCTCGTCCTGACCGATCCGGCCGTCCACCAGGTGATCGACACCGTCGACGGTCCGAGGCGTCTCGATCCGTTCCTCGGCCCGATCGTCGAACGGCTGCGCGGGACGAGGCTCGATCCCGTCACCATCGATCTCTCGAGCGCGGCCGGCGATGCCTTCCGCACCGTCCCTCTCCGCGCGATCACCTCCGTGCCGGACGATCCGACGGACCGAGCGGCCGCGGACCGGGCCGCGACCGCGGCACGGACCCGGCTCGCGGGGGCCTCGGCATCGATCGACCTCGACGGGATCGACGTCGGCCCGTTCCTCGTCGAGGCCGAGCGGGCCTTCGCCGCCGACGGCCTGGGACCGTGGATGCTCGCCCGGGCGCGGATCGAGCGGTTCCTCGCGGATCGGCGGCCGGCGGGGATCCTCCTCGTCAACGAGTACGGCCGGCCGGAGTGGCTGTCCGCCGCCCGCCGGCACGGGATCCCGGTCGCGGCGGTGCAGCATGGGGTCATCCACCGCGCTCACCCGGGCTACGTCCTGCCGCGGAGAACGGCCGGCCTCGTCCTGGCCGACCGGACCTACGTGTTCGGCCCGTTCGAGCGGCAGCAGCTGACGAGCGGCGTGTACCGCGACGACGAGGTCCGGATCGGTGGCTCGCCCCGGCTGGACCTGCTCGCCCGGAGCGAGGCCGCGCGCGCGGCGTCCGGGGGCGACGCGGGCGACGACGCGCGCGATCGTGCTGCGCTGCGGGCGCGGCTCGACGCCCGGCCCGGAGAGCGACTCGTCGTCTTCTCCTCGACGAACAACGCCGACATCCGCCGGCTCGTCGTGGCGCCCGCCCTCGAGGCGATCCTCGACCAACCGTTGCCGGGCGTCCGGCTCGTCGTGAAGCTCCACCCGGCGGAAGCGCCACATGACGAGTACGAGCGTCTCGCCGCCGGCCTGGCGGCGGCCGGCCACTTCGAGCCGCCGCCTGTCAGCGTCATCCGCGACGTGGACCTGTACACGCTGCTCCGCGCCGCGGACGCCCATCTCGGGATCTACTCCACGGTCCTGTCCGACGCGGTCGTGGCGGGCGTCCGGAACCTCGTCGTCGTCGGTCTCCCGGGCGGCGACCTCCTCGACTACGTCGAGCGCGGGGTCGCCCGGCCGGTCCGCGACGGGAGCGACGTGCTCGCGGCGCTGGATGCGCCGCCACCCGCACCGGACGACGCCGCCCGCGCGGCGTTCGTCGCGGATCACTTCCTGTCCGGCGATGCGGGCGCGCGGATCGCGGCGGACCTCGCCGCGTGGCTGGGCGGGTGACCCCGACCGATCGTGGGGCCCTGCACGGCCGGTACGATGAAGCGGTGCCGCCCACCCCCGGCCCGGCCCGCCGCCGGCCCGTCGCGATGCTCACCCACAGCTACTACGAGGAGGACCCGCGCGTCCGGCGCGAGGCCGAGGCCCTCGTCGCGGCCGGGCGACCGGTCGTCGTCTACGGGCTTCGCCGGCCGGGAGACCCGCGGATCGGGGAGCTCGACGGTGTCGAGATCCACCGGATCGACGTCCAGCGTCACCAGGGCGCCGGCGTCGTGACCTACGTGCGCGAGTACCTCGCGTTCCTCGCTCGCGCCGGGGCGGCACTGACGGGCGACCATCGGCGCCGGCGCTTCGCGCTCGTCCAGGTCCACACGATGCCGGACTTCCTCGCGTTCGCCGGGCTGCCCCTCCGGATCGCCGGCGTGCCGCTCCTGCTCGATCTCCACGAGGCGATGCCCGAGTTCTTCCCGATTCGGTTTCCACGCGCCGCGAGCCCGGCGGCGCGGCGCCTGCTCCGCTGGCAGGAGCGGCTGTCGATCCTGGCCGCGACGCATGCCATCACCGTCAACGACGTCCTGCGCGATCGTCTCGTCGCGATCGGCGTCCCGCCGCGCAAGGTCACCGTCGTCCCGAACCATCCGTCGGTCCGTCGGTTCGACCCGGCGACGACGGCCGCGCGGGCCTTCCTCGGAGACGGCGTCCTCCGACTCGTCTACGCCGGCGCCCTGACGCCGGTGTATGAGCTCGACGTCGCCGTCGACGCGGTCGCCCGGCTCCGGACGCTCCGGCCGGAGCTTCCGGTCCACTTCGACGTCTATGGCCGCGGCGACAGCGAGGAGGCGCTCCGGTCGCGGGTGACGTCCCACGCCATCGAGGACGCCGTGACGTTCCACGGCCGGATCCCGTTCGAGGACGTCCCGGCCGCGATCGCGGCCGCGGACATCGGGCTCGCGCCGACCCACCTCGACAGCTACACCCGGTTCAGCCTCTCCACGAAGATCTTCGAATACGGGGCGATGGCCCGGCCGGTCGTCGCGACGCGGCTCCCGCTCGTCGAGCGGACGTTCGGGGCCGACGCCGTCACAACCTACGCCCCCGGCGACGCGGACGATCTCGCCCGAGCGATCCTCGGTCTCGTCGACGACCCGGCGCGGCGGGAGCGACGCGTGGCGGCCACGTCACGGCTCGTCGCCGACCTGGCCTGGGAGCGAACGGCCCGCGACTACCTGGCGCTCGTCGAACGGCTCGCGGAACGCGCACGCGGCGGCGCCGGCGACGAGACGGCCTCGGTCGACGGGCTATCCTCAGGACCCGGGCCATCTGCCGAGCCCGACGGCCCACCCGGGGAACCGCAGGAGGACGCGTGACGACCGATCGGACGATGGCGATCATCGGCCTGGGCTATGTCGGCCTGCCCCTCGCGATCAGCTTCGTCGAGGCCGGTCTCGCAGTCACCGGCGTCGACGCCAGCACGACCCGCGTCGCGGAGCTCGCCGCGGGCCGGTCCCCGATCGACGACATCGACGACGCCCGCCTGCGGGCGGCGCTCGACCGAGGGCTGCGGATCGTCGGCCCGGACGAGGCGCGTCTCGCCGAGGCGGACGTGATCGTCGTCTGCGTCCCGACGCCGATCGACAAGGCGAAGGTCCCGGATCTGTCGCCCGTGCTGTCCGCCGCGGAGCTGATCGTGACCGCGCTCCAGGCTGGTCAGCTCGTCATCCTCCAGTCGACGACCTTCCCCGGCACGACGACCGGGCCGTTCCGGGCGATCCTCGAGGGGACCGGCCTCGTCGCCGGCCGCGACTTCGACCTCGCGTTCGCACCCGAGCGGGTGAACCCCGGCGACCCCGCGTCGGCGTCGAAAGGCGTCCCGCGACTGGTCGGGGCGACGACGCCGGCGGCCACCGCCCGCGCCGCCGCGCTCCTGCGCCACATCAACGACGACGTCCGCGAGCTGTCGTCGCCCGACGCGGCCGAGCTCGCGAAGCTCCTCGAGAACGTGTTCCGGAACATCAACATCGCGTTCGTGAACCAGCTCGCGCTCCTGTGCGAGCGGATGGGTCTTGACGTCTGGGAGGTCATCGACGCGGCTGCAACCAAGCCGTTCGGGTTCATGAAGTTCACGCCCGGCCCCGGCGTCGGTGGCCACTGCATCCCGGTCGACCCGTACTACCTCGCCTGGCGGGCGCGCGAGTTCGACTTCGTCGACCGGTTCGTCGAGCTTGCCGGCGACATCAACTTCGCGATGCCGCGCCACGTCGTGGAGCTCGTGGCCGAGGCGCTCAACGAGCACGGCCGGGCGATCCGCGGCACGCGGGTCGGCATCCTCGGCGTCGCCTTCAAGCCGAACGTCCGGGACGCCCGGAACTCGCCGGCGGCGGACGTCATCGCCCTGCTCGCGGAGCGTGGCGCGGAGGTCGTGTTCCACGATCCGCACGTGCCGAAGTTCCGCACCTCCGACGGCGTCGAGCGGTCGTCGGTCGGGCTCGACGAGGTCCTCGGCGGCTCCGACGTCGTCGTCGTCCTCGCCGCCCACCGGGCGATCGACTGGGATCGGGTCTATGCCGAGGCGCCGCTGATCGTCGACACGGTCAACAGCTCCGCCGGCCGGTCGGTGCGGCCGCGGGGCGTCCTTCGGCTCGGTGCCGGGTGGGGGGCCGCGACGAGCGCGACGCCGGCCGACGCACGAACGAACGACGCGCGCGCATCGACGACGGCCGGGATCGCGGCGGCCGCTCCGCGCCGATGACGGCGCCCCCGTCGCGGACCGTCGCGATCATCCAGGCGCGGGTCGGCAGCAGCCGGCTGCCCGGCAAGGTGCTCCTGCCGATCCTCGGCCGGCCGATGCTCAGCCGGGTCGTGGAACGGACCGCGCGGGCTTCGTCCGTCGACGAGGTGGTGGTCGCGACGACCGAGCGGCCGGAGGACGATGCGATCGCCGAGCTCGCCTCGAGCGAGGGCTGGTCCCTCAGCCGGGGCAGTGAATCCGACCTGCTCGACCGGTACATCGTTGCGGCCAGGGCCCACGAGGCGTCCGTGATCGTCCGGATCACGTCCGACTGTCCCCTGATCGATCCGTCCCTCGTCGACGAGGCCGTCGCGGCCCGGGTCGCGGCCGACGCCGACTACGCCAGCAACGCCCTCGAGCCCCGCACGTACCCGCGCGGGCTCGACGTCGAGGTGATGACCCGCGCGGCGCTCGAGACGGCGTGGCGCGAGGACACCGACCCGGCCCGGCGCGAGCACGCAACGCCCTACCTGTATCGGCATCCCGAGCGGTTCTCGCTGATCCGCGTCCCGTCCGACCTCGATCGGTCGGACGATCGCTGGTGCGTCGACACGGCGGAGGACTTCCAGCTCGTCTCGAAGCTCTACGAGGCGCTCGGCCGGGACGACTTCGGCTGGCGCGATGCCCTCGCCGTCGTGGACGCCCATCCGGGCTGGTCGGACCTCAACCGCCACGTCGTCCAGAAGGCCGTCCCGACATGAGCGACGCCCGGGCCCCGGAACTCGTCCTCCGCGGGGACGCCGATGCCCGGAACGGGATCGGGCACGCGATGCGGCTGCTCGCGCTCGGCGAGGCCTGGGTCGAGCGTGGCTGGACCGCGACCTGGCTGGTCGCCGATGCGCCTGTGTCCCTGCGCGATCGCGCCGGAGCCGCGGGGATCGAGATCGTCGGGATCGACGACCGCCCCGGCTCCGCGGCGGATGCGGACGCGGTCGTGGCGTTCGTCGGGCGCTCGAACCGGGCCGTCGTGGTCGACGGGCCGGCCTTCGATGCCGCCTGGCTCGACCGCCTCGCCCCGATCGCGGATCGGACGGCCGCGGTGGATGACCGGGCGGCCTTCGACCGCTACCCGGTCCGGATCGTGCTGAACCAGAACGCCCACGCCGACCGGCGCTCGTACCCGGCCGACCGTCCGACCCAGTACCTGCTCGGCCTTGACTACGCGCTTCTCCGCCGGGAGTTCCGGGTCGCCGACCCGAGCCCGCGACTCCCGGCCCGGGCCGATCGTCTCCTCGTTGCGTTCGGCGGCGCCGATCCGGCCGCGATGACGGGTCGGGCGATCCGGTCGCTCCGATCGTCCGACGCGTCCGCCGATGCGGAGCCCAGCGTGACCGTCGTCGTCGGACCGGCCAACCCGGCCGCGGGCGAGATCCAGGCCCTCGCCGCGGAGGCCGCGGGCCGGATCACGGTGGTCGAGTCGCCCGAGCGGATGGTCGACCTGATGGCCGCGACGGACCTCGCGGTGGTGTCCGGTGGGTCGACGGTCTGGGAGCTCGCGCGGATGGGCGTGCCCGCGATCGTCGTCGAGACGGCCCCACCCGAGGTCGATCTGTGCCGCGGCCTCCGTGCCATCGGCCTGTTCGATCCGCTCGGGCCGGCGGCGACCCTCGACGACGCGACGCTGGCCGCGGCGATCGCCCGTCGTCGCGCGGACGCCCCGTGGAGGGAGCGGATGTCCCGCCTCGGGCAGCGCCTGGTGGACGGCCACGGGACGGATCGGGTCATTGCCGCGCTCCTCGCCGCGATCGGGTCTCCGATCGACCCGGACGCCGCGATCGCGGCCCCGGCGCGGGCCGACGGCTGATGGGCGAGCGCTACCTCGTCACGGGCGGGGCGGGCGTGATCGGTGGCGAGCTGCTCCACCTCCTCGCCGAGCAGGGGGCGACGGTCCTCTCGGTGGATCGGCTGCCGCTTCCGGACCCGGCGCCGCCCGGGGTGGAGCATCTCCGGGCGGAACTCGCGATCGACGATCTCGCGCCGGTCATCGCGTTCCGGCCGGACCGGATCCTCCACCTGGCGGCGACATTCGAACGGTCGGTCGAGACGCCCGAGTTCTGGGCCCAGAACTGGTCCGACAACGCGATCGCGACGCATCGGCTCATCGAGACGGCCGGCGGGATCCCGGGGCTCGAGGCCTTCGTGTTCGCCTCGAGCTATCTCGTGTACCGGACCGATCTCTATCTCCGCGAGGAACCGGCCGCCGACGGCGTCGCGCTCGCCGAGAGCGCCGAGCTCCGGCCGCGCAACCTGTGCGGGGCGGCCAAGCTCTACGCCGAGGCCGAGCTCGACTTCGCCCGGTCCGCGGGGTCGGACCGCTTCCGGACCGTGTCGGCGCGCATCTTCCGGGTCTACGGGCGCCGCTCCCGGGACGTCGTCTCCCGCTGGATCCGGGCCGCCCTTGCCGGCGACGAGATCGAGGTCTACCAGCCCGAGAACCGCTTCGACTACGTCCATGCCGCCGACGTTGCGGAGGGTCTCCGCCGGATGGCCGACGATCCGGCCGCCAGCGGCCCGATCAACCTCGCGACCGGCACGAGCCGGTCGGTCGGCGAGATGCTGGCCATCGTCGAGGGGGCCACGGGTCGGCGCCTCCGGGCGACCCATCGCCCGTCCGATGACCCCTTCGAGGCCAGCCGGGCGGACACGACCCACCTCCGCGAGACCCTCGGCTGGACGCCTCCGACCGACCTCGAGACCGGGATCGCGCGGGTCGTCGCGCACGAGATCGGGGCGCGGCCGCGCGACTGACGGCCGCTCGGCGCGCGAGGGGCCGCCCGGATCAGCCGTCGACCACCAGGTACGAGATCAGCGGGTTGAGGGGGCTCCGCCGGATCGCGTATCGCGACAGGCCGACCGTCTCCATGACCGCGAGCGTCTCGCCCGGGAACTCCGGGCAGTTGAGCTCGTCGAACGCGATGACGCTGCCGCGTGTCACCCGCGGCAGCAGGAGCTCGAGGCACCGCTTCGTCGGCGCGTACAAGTCGAAGTCGAAGTAGGCCAGCGCCACCACGGTGTGCGGGTTCTCCTCGAGGAAGCGCTCGAACGTCACGGTCGCGTCGCCCTGGACGAGCTCGAACTTGCGCTTGGTCGCGATCGGGCTGTCCGCCTCGTGCAGCTCGAGCACCTCGGTGAGGTGGTCGAGGTAGCCGGGCGACACCGCGTAGTCCCCGGCGGCCACGCGACCCCCGTCCTTCGCGTCGACCGACGGGAACCCGCCCCACGAGTCGAAGCCGATCACCCGGCGGTTGTAGTTGAACGGCTCGTACATGCCCCGGAACGTCGAGAACAGCGCGAGGTTCTGCCCCCAGCGGACGCCGAACTCGGCGACCACCCCGTGGACGGGCAGGATCATCTGGTAGATCTCGTGCATGAACAGGATCCGGGACATCGTCTGGCGCCGGACGTAGAGCCCGAGGTTGGACATCAGCTCGGCGGCCGGGATCGGGCTCTCGGCGAGCAGGTCCCGAAGGCGGGCCATCCGGCGTTTCTCGTCCTCGGTCGAGCCCTCGACCACCCGGATGTCCTGCATGTCGATCTCCCAAGCTGATCCGAGGGTTCAGGCGTCGTCCAGCCGGTCGCGACGTGTGCCGCCGGTCCGAACATCCGGAGTCTATGGCGCCACGAGTGGCGGGTGCCGTGCGGCTCGTTCATGCGATGTCGCTCGGCGTGCGGGATGGGCTAGGATCGGTCGGCCGCCCGGGGCAGCGGGGCGAGGTGCCCTGAGGGTGAGAGGAGGACCCGATGGTGACGGTTCGGCACAGCGAACAGACGGTCGGCGATCGTGCCTGAGGGTGTCGCCTCGGGGTCCACCCTCGACTCGAGGGAACCCTCCGGCCCGCTGGATCACCGGATCATCATCGATGCTGAGTGGGGCTATCGACGCCTCGCCGAGATTCCGTCGAGCCCCGAGCTCGACCGCTTCTACGAGAGCGGCTACCGCGACCAAATCGATCCCAACGGGCGGGCGCCGGGTCTCGCCCGGCTGGTCGCGGGCGGCCCGGATGCCGAGCGCGAGCGGCAGTGGCTGGAGGCCACCCTCCACGCCGACGTTCGCCTGGCTCTTGGCGGAGCCCTTGTCCACGGCGCCCCACAGCGTGTCCTCGACATCGGCGCCGGGACCGGTGCGCTCGTCGCGAGCCTCGTGGACGACGGCTGGGCCGTGGTCGGCATCGAGCCGGCGATCGAGATCGGTGCGGTCGGACGATCTGCCGGCCTCCCGGTCGAGGCATGCACGGCAACGGAGTACCTCGCGCGCTGGGAGGCGGAGCCCGAGCCATTCGGGGGCGTCTGCCTGATGAACGTCCTGGAGCACGTCCCCGACCCGATCGGGCTCCTCCGAAGCGCGATCCGCTTCCTCGCACCGGGCGGACGCCTCGTCATCCGGGTGCCGAACGACTTCAACCCCCTCCAGCTGGCCGCACAGGCGGCACTCGGGCTCGAGCCGTGGTGGATCGCGGTGCCGGACCACGTGAACTACTTCGACCATGCCACCATCGTCGCGATCCTCGAACGGCTTGGGCTCGACGTGGTCGAGCGGAGCACGGACTTCCCGATGGAGGTGTTCCTCCTGATGGGCGAGGACTACACGTCGAGCCCGGAGGTCGGCCGACGGGTGCACGAGCAGCGGCGGCTGCTGGAGTTGCGCATGGACGCGGACACCCGGCGAGCGATCGGTCGCGCCCATCACGCCGCGGGGATCGGTCGGAACACGTTCGTGGTCGGACAGGTCAGGTGAGCGCGGGCCCCCACCCGCCCGGCGATACCACCCGCCCGAACGTCCTGATCACGAGCGCGGCCCGCAAGGTGCTTCTCGTCCGGGCCTTCCGCACCGCGCTCGCCCGGCTGGGTGGCGGGTCGGTCGTCGCCTCGGACCTGGATCCGCGGGCGGCTGCGCTGTACGAGGCGGATCGTCGTCGCACACTCCCCCGCTCCGACGATGTCGCGTTCGTCGACGCCCTCCGTGCGCTCTGTCGCGAGGAGGCCATCGGCCTCGTCGTCCCGACGAGAGACGAGGAGCTGCCGGTCATGGCCGCCGCCCGGCCCCTGCTCGCCGAGGACGGGACGCTCGTTCTCGTCTCGTCGCCCGAGGCCGTCGAGACCTGCCGGGACAAGGGACGGTTCGCCGATGCAGTGGCGGCGGCCGGCCTCGACGCACCGCTCCGGTACGACGAGCCGGAGACGGCGCCGTTGCCGGCCTTCGTGAAGCCCCGGTTCGGCAAGGGCGGCACGGCGGCCGCGGCCGCCACGACCCGCGCGGGGCTGACGGCCGCCGTGGCCGCGGCCGGGCCCGGCGCGATCATCCAGGAGCGGATCGTCGCACCCGAGTACACGGTCGATTGCTTCCTGGATCTCGACGGCGTCCCGATCTCCGCCGTGCCGAGGGAGCGGGTGGTCGTCGTCGACGGGGAGTCTGTCGTGACGCGGACCGTGCACGACCCGGAGCTCACAGCGGCCTCGGTCCGGCTGGCGACCGCCATCGGGCTGGTGGGCCACGTGACGATCCAGGCGTTCCGGACGACCGATCGGATCGCCTTCATCGAGATCAACCCGCGCTACGGCGGCGCGGCGAACGCCGGCTTCGCCGCCGGAGCCCCGACCCCGGAATCCGCGATCCGACTCGCCCGCGGCGAGCGGCTCGACCCCCGCGTCGGCCAGCACATGGCCGGCCTGGTCATGCTCCGGGCGAGCGACGACCGGTTCGTCCGCGAGGGGGATCTCGGGTTCGACGAACCGCGGCCGTGAGCCGGCCCGCGGCGGTCCTGTTCGACCTCGACGACACGCTGTATCCGGAGCGTCGCTACGTCGACGGCGGCTTCGCGGCGGTCGCCGCCTTCCTCGCCCCGATCACCGGCCGCCCGGCCGACGACCTGACGGCCCGCCTGATCGCGCTGCACGACCGCGAGGGTCGCGGGCGCCTGTTCGACACGCTCCTCGCGGAGCTCGGACGCGACACGGACCGCGATCTCGTCCTCGCCTGTCTCCTCGTGTACCGGACGCACGCGCCGCGCCTGGAGCCCTTCCCGGGTGTCGTGGATGCGCTCGCCGCCCTGCGCGCGGCGGGCATCCGGACGGGCCTCGTGTCCGACGGCCATGCGGCCACCCAGCACCGGAAGCTGGCCGCCCTGCCCGACGTCGCGCGGCAGCTGGACGCGATCGTCATGACCGGCGATCTCGGCCCGGACCACGCCAAGCCGTCACCGACGCCGTTCCGGGTCGCGGCGCTCGTGCTCGGGGTCCCGCCCGATCGCGCGGTCTACGTCGCGAACGATCGGCGCAAGGACTTCCGCGGTGCCCGGGCGGCCGGGCTGCGGACGATCCGGGTCGGCCGTCCCCCGGACGAGGGACGTGCGACGATGGCCTCCCCGACCGGGGACGAGGGCGACGAGGCCGACAGCGTCGTCGACGGCGTCGGCGAGGCGCTCCCCCTGCTCCTCGGCGAAGGAGGCGAGCCCTGACCGTGCGCGACATCGTCATCAACGGCCGGCCGATCGGCCCGTCGCGGCCCGTCTACGTCATCGCCGAGATGTCGGCGAACCACGCCCAGTCGTACGAGGCGGCCGTCCGGATCGTCCACGCGGCCGCAGACGCCGGTGCCGACGCGATCAAGCTCCAGACGTACACCCCGGACACGATCACGATCGACAGCGACGCGCCGCCGTTCCGCCACAACACGGGCTCCCTCTGGGAGGGGAAGACCCTCCACGACCTGTACGGCGAGGCGTACATGCCCTGGGACTGGCAGCCGAAGCTGATGGAGGTCGCCGCGGAGGTCGGGATCGACTGCTTCTCGTCGCCGTTCGACCCGACCGCGGTGCGCTTCCTCGACGATCTCGCCGTCCCTGCCTTCAAGGTCGCGTCGTTCGAGCTCGTCGACCTCCCGCTGATCCGGCAGATCGCGGCGACCGGCAAGCCGGTGATCATGTCGACGGGGATGGCGACGGTCGAGGAGGTCGACGAGGCCGTCGCCGCGGCCCGTGCCGGGGGCGCGACGCAGATCGCCCTGCTCAAGTGCACGAGCGCCTATCCATCGCCACCCGCGACGGTCAACCTCGCCGCCATCCCGATGATGGCCGAGCGCTGGGACGTCCCGATCGGCCTGTCCGACCACACCGTCGGCGAGTACGCGGCCGTCGCGGCGGTCGCCCTCGGCGCCACGATCGTGGAGAAGCACCTGACGACCGGTCACGGGGACGACACGCCCGACGCGGCGTTCTCGCTCGACACGGACGAGTTCCGGCGGATGGTCGCGGGGATCCGCGTCGCCGAGCAGGCGCTCGGGCACGCGACGCTCGGACCCGGCCCGGAGGAGGCCGAGAGCCGGCGGTTCCGACGGTCGCTCTACGTGGTCGAGGACGTCCTCGCCGGAGAGGTGCTGACCGCGGCCAACGTCCGGTCGATCCGGCCGGCCGGTGGCCTCCACACGCGCGAGTACGAGGCCGTGCTCGGCCGGCGCGCCGCCGCTGACATCGCCCGCGGGACGCCGCTCACGTGGGAGCTCGTGGCCCGGGACTAGCCGGGTCCGGGGACCGAGCGGCGGTCGGCCCGGCGGATCACGGATGCCCAGCCGGCCAGCCCGCCGAGCGCGACGAGCAGGACCACGAACCCGAGACGCGTCGCGACCGGTTCGTACGCGAAGGTGACCTGATGGGGGCCCGGTCCCACCTCCACGCCGCGGAACGCGAGATCGACCGGGACGACCGGGGCGGGCACGCCGTCGACCGATGCGACCCAGCCCGGACCCGTGGCGTCCGTCAGGACGACGATCCCGGCCGGCCCGTCCCGGACGGCCAGCTCCTGCCGGTCCGGCGTGTACCGCGTGATCTGGACCGGGCGCGAGACGCCGTCCGTCGCGGTCGGGATCGACGACGAGATCCGGCCGCGGTCCTCCGGAAGGACGAAGACGGTGCCCGCGAGCTGGTCCCGGGTTGCGGTGCCGAGGTTCGCCAGGATCTCGTCGCGGGTGGCGGCGGGGGCGACGGCCGCGGCGACGAACGCCCGCGGGATGACATCGGGGATCTCGTAGACGACATCGGTGCCGTCGCGGTAGCGCTCCTCGAAACGCGGGTCGACGGCGTAGTCGCCCCGGACGACGAACCAGCGGATCCCCATGAGCTGGGCGACCTCGGGATCGATCTCGGGCCCGAACGCGTACGCCCGAACGCCCCAGCTGTGGAAGTAGGTGTAGAGCGTCGGATCGTCGCGCAGCGTCGGATCGGTCAGGACGCCGAACAGGTCGTGGACGCCGAGTGGGTAGATGGCCTGATAGCCGTCCGCCTGGAAGATCCCGACCCCGCCCATCCGGTCGCCGAAGAGGCCGAGGCTCAAGACCCGGTTCTGTTCGGGCGGGCCCTGGGCCTGGACGAAGGCCTGCGCCGGGGTCCTGGCGATGTCCTCGGCGTACGTGCCGAGGGAGCCGTTCAGCAGGCGCTCCCCGTGCGCGTAGGCGGCGCGATCGAGGATGAGCAGCCCGACGACGAGCAGGACGACCACGCGGCCGACCGGACGACCGCGCATCCAGACCGCGGCGCCCAGGGCGATCGCCGCGACGCCGATCACGAGCGAGCCGACGATCAGGAGACGTCCGAGGTTGGCCGTTCCGAGCGGGCCTCCGTGGCGGATGGCCGCCAGGAGCGGGCCTCCGGCGGCCGCGATCTGCCACGCGACGAGCAGCCCGAGGGCGAGCCCGATGACGACGAGCCACGCCAGACGGCCGGATGGCAGTCGCCGGCGCAGGTCGGCCGTGGCGGGGTCGGTCGGCCACCAGCGCAGGACCCGCGCGGCACCGATCGCGCACAGTGCCGCCACGGCAAACGGCATCGCGTGACGGATCCGGACGAGCTGGAACGACCGGAGGAACCCGAGGTTCTCCTGGATCGGCGTGAACAGGACGGCTGCCGCGTCGAGCAGGGGGATCGCCACCAGCAGCCCGACGATGAAGAGCTCTCCGCGGACGCGTGGCCGGCGTCGCACCACCGAGATCGCGATCGCGATCAGGGCAAGGCCCGCCGCACCGCTGAAGAATGTGCCATAGCGACCCGGTGACAGGCCGACATTCGCCCCGACCGGGACCCCGAACAGGAGGCTGCTGTAGAACGTGAGAGTGTCGGTGATGACGCTGAGGACACGCGAGTCGTAGAGGTCCGCCAGGTTCCAGGCCGCGCGCTCCGACCCGGGCAGCCAGGTGAGCTGGGCGAGGAGCACCGGGCCGGTCAGGGCCAGGCTGAGGACCCACGCCCCCAGCCAGATGCCGACGCGGTCGCGGACCCGCGTCCCCTCCGGGCCGGCGACCAGCAGCCACGCCAGCTGGAGCGCCCCCATGATCAGCGCGACCTGGGACTGACCGGCGTACATCAGGAATGCATCCAACAGGACCAGCCCGACCACGGCGCGCCAGCGGACCCGCGACGGCCGGACGGCCCGGTCGGCCAGCCACAGGGCGATCGGGAGGCCGAGGGCGCTGAACCCGTAGATGTAGTGCCAGAAGCCGAACAGGTAGACGATCGATCCGATGAGGCACGGGCCGAAGGGCAGTCGGAGGTTGTCACGGAGGAACAGGTGCATCCCGAGCCCGGCGGTCGCGGCCATCAGCCACGCGGTGAACGCGTACGCGGCGAATGAGCCGAACGCGAACCCGAGCGCGACGTCCGGGGCGAAGGGCGCGATCGAATGCTGGGCGAGGATGTCGTTGCCGGTCCCGAAGTACGGGTCCCACCAGGTCAGCCCGTAGCGGCTCCATTGCTCGACCGTCGCGCCGATGCGCGCGACGCCGCCGGCGGGATCGAACACGTCCAGCTCGTAGCCGAGGCCTCGCTGGCGGAAGAGCAGTGTCTCGAGCGTCGGGAAGGAGAACAGCGCGAGGAGGCCGTACAGGCCTGCCAGTCGCAGCGCCTCCGGCAGCGATCCAACCGCCCGCCTCACGGCACGGCCGGTGCCATCAGCCGGCTGACGGTCCGGCGGTTCGGCGGTTCACGGGTCACGCGGCCCGGTAGGCGGTCGTGACCTTGTCGAGCGCCGCGACGACGTCGTCGACGTCCGCGGTCGTCATCGATGCGAACAGCGGCACGGTCAGCAGCCGCTCGTACGCCCCCTCGGCGATGGGCATCGAGATCCCCGGGAACCGCTCGCGATAGTAGGGATGCCGGTGGACGGGGATGTAGTGGACGTTGACCCCGATCCCCTCGGCCCGGAGGGCCCGGAACACCGTCCCTCGGTCGACGGACAGCCGGTCCAGCCGGAGCTGGACGAACGCGAAGTGCCAGGCCGGGTCGGCCCGCGGATCGACGACGGGCGGATCGAGGAGCTCGTGACCGCTGAGGCGCCGGAGATAGTGCGCCGCCAACTCGCGGCGCCGGGTGAGGAACGCGGGAACCCGCGCCAGCTGGCTCGTCCCGAGCGCCGCGCCGATGTCGGTGAGCCGGTAGTTGTAGCCGAGCTCGACCATCTCGTAGGTCCAGTCGCGCCGCGCCGCGAGCTCGGTCGCGATCCCGTGGTTCCGGAACCGGCGGAGGCGGGTCGCGAAGTCATCCCGGTCGGTCAGGACCGCACCGCCCTCGCCGGTCGTGAGGATCTTCGCGGGATGGAGGCTGAGGACGGTCAGGTCGGCGAGCGTCCCGACCGCCCGTCCGTCGAGCGTCGCACCGAGCGAGTGGGAGGCGTCGGCGATGATCGTCAGCGGGCCGCCCGGCGCGGCGTCCGCGACCGCACGGAGCGCCGCGTAGTCCGCCGGCTGGCCGGCGTAGTCGACCGGCAGGAGCGCCCGGGTCCGCGACGTGATCGCCGCCGCGACGCGATCCGGGCGGATCAGGAGCGTGCCGGGATCGATGTCCGCGAAGCGCGGCTCGGCCCCGGCATACAGGACGCAGTTCGCCGTCGCGGCGAACGTCATCGGCGTCGTGATCGCCTCGTCGCCCGGTCCGAGCCCCGCGACAACCGCCGCTCCGTGGAGGGCCGCCGTCCCCGAGCTGAACGCGACGGCATGGCGCACGCCCGCGAACGCGGCGAGCGCCTCCTCGAAGGCCGGGACCCGGGGGCCGGTCGTGAGCCAGTCCGAGCGCAGGGCGGCCGTGACGGCGGCCACGTCCTCGTCGGAGATCGACTGCCGGGCGTAGGGCAGCATCGTCGTCCGGATCGGCTCGCCGCCGTCGATCGCGAGACGGGCGGTGGTCGGCGAGCCCATCACCGAACGGCGACCCCGGCTTCCATCCGGCCGGCCATCCAGTTGCGAACCCGGCCGAGCCCCTCCTCGAGCGACACGGCCGGGCGCCAGCCGAGGACGCGAACGGCCTCGCGGGCATCGCACCGGAGCACGGCGATCTCGCTCTGCGGATGGATGTGCTCGACGTGCACGATCCGCGACGGGTCCGGTTCGATCAGGGCGGCCAGCCGGTTGACGGTCACGTCCGCGCCCGTGCCGGCGTTGAGGATGCGGCCGGTCGCGGCCTCGGCGAAGAGGGCGTCGCACACGAACCGCGCGCAATCCGACGCGTAGAGGAGGTCGCGCGTCTGCGTTCCGTCGCCGAAGATCCGGAGCGGCTCCTCGCGCAGGGCGAGACGCGTGAAGATCGCGACGACGCCGCCCTCGCCGACCGATCGCTGGAACGGTCCGTACGTGTTGAACGGTCGGACCACGGTCGTCGGCAGGCCGTAGGCGTGGACGTACGACAGGGTCAGCGCCTCGCCGCTCAGCTTGGAGGCCGCGTACGGCGACGCGGGCCGGGTCGGGTGGGTCTCGGCGATGCCCTCCGGCGTCGTGGCGCGGTCGTAGACCATGCAGGTGCTCATGAACAGGAACCGCGCCCGGGAGGCGCGGGCACCCTCGAGGAGCCGGAACGTCCCGACGACGTCGTTCTCGAACGTCGACTCCGGGTCGTCGATCGAGTCCTGGACGGAGATGGATGCCGCCAGGTGGGCGACCGCGTCGACGGCCGCCGTCCAGCGCCGGCATGCGGCCGCGTCGCGGACGTCGCCCTGCTCGAACGGGAGGAGGTTCGGGTGACCCGCGAACTCGGCGAGATTGGCCTCGTCGCCCGCGACGAGGTTGTCGATCGGCAGGACCACGTGACCGCGCTCGAGCAGCTCGCCGACGACCCAGCGGCCGATGAACCCGGCGGCGCCGGTGACCAGGACCCTCACGCGCGTCCGGCCCCCGCGAGCTCCGCGGTGTCGGCGGCGTAGGTCCGCCGGACGAGGTCGAGGACCTCCTCGGCGGTCAACGGCGGCACCCCGTCCGAGCGGTATGCACCGATCGGTGCCGGCGCCGCGTCGCGGTACGCGGCGACGACCTCGGCGGACGCCTCGATCGACGGCAGCACGCTGAACATCTCGCCGATGTCGTGCGCCCGCGTCGACTCGTCCTCGGTCATCAGCTCCTCGTAGGGCTTCTCCCCCGGACGAGGTTCGATCCCCCGCGTCAGGATCGCCGCCGGATCGCGGCCGGCGGCCGGCGCCACGACGTCGATCGCCGCCTGCACGAGGTCGGCGAGACGCGCCGCGGGCATCTTGAACACGAAGACCTCGCCCCCGCGCGCGATCCCCGCGGCGCGGATCGCGAGCTCGACGGCCCGGTCGGTCGTCATGACGAACCGCGTCATCGACGGGTCCGTGACCGTCACCGGGCCGCCCGCGGCGATCTGCCGGAAGAACAGCTCCAGTGCCGACCCACGCGAGCCGAGGACGTTCCCGAAGCGCACGCTCGCGAACCGCGTCGGGCGCGAGCCACGGTAGTTCGTCGCCGCGCTCACGAGCTTCTCGGCGAGGAGCTTCGAGGCGCCCATCACCGACGTCGGGTTGGCGGCCTTGTCCGACGAGGTCAGGATCATCGTCCCGACGCCGGTGGCGAGGCACGCGTCGATGACGTTCTGCGTCCCGACGACGTTCGTCTGGGTCGCCTCGAACGGGTTGTACTCGCCCAATTCGACGTGCTTCAGGGCCGCGCAGTGGAAGACGGTGTCGATCCCGTCCATCGCCCGGAGGAGGCGATCGCGATCGCGGATGTCGCCGACGAGGAACCGCACGTCGCGCCGGTCGGCGAGGTGCAGGCGCTGGTAGAACTGCTTGGTCTCGTCGCGGCCGAAGACGCGGATCACGGCCGGGTCGTGCTCGAGGAGCTGGTCGACCAGCCGGGCCCCGATCGTCCCGGACCCTCCGGTCACGAGGATGCGCGATCCGCGGAAGGCGTCGCTGGCGGTGATCGGGGTCCCTCCTGCGTGGGTCGCCGGTTCGATGGCCGCCCACGACTCCGGCGGATCGCGGCCACGCGCCGCCGGGCACGGGCCGATTCCGGGGATCCCCGGGCGCATACGGTACGATACCGCCCCGTCGGGCGCCTGTGCCTTACCCACCCTTGCTCGGAATCAGGACCCCATCACCCCATGACCTTCCGCGTCAAGCCCGCCGATCGCAGTCATGCCGATCGCGATCCGAACCGGCGAACCCTGTACACGAACATCGGCTTCGGCCTGGCCGTACTCGTGGCGATCCTCATCCTCGTCGCGGTCGGCGTGACGACGTGGTACAGCTCGCACCTGGCACCGGCGGCGACGGTGGCGGGCCAGACGATCACGAAGGACCAGTTCCTCGACCGAGCCAACGTCGAGTCGTTCCGGCTCCAGCAGCTCGCGAGCCGGGTCCAGTCGGAGGTTGCCGCCGGCCGCCTGACGCAGACCCAGGCGCAGGCCCGGGTCAACGCGATCAACGCCCAGCTGGACACGCAGACGTTCACCTCGACGGTCCTCGAGAAGCTGATCGACGGACAGATCCAGGCCGGCCTCGCCGCCGAGCAGGGGATCACCATCACCGACCAGCAGATCGACCAGCGGATCGCCGACGACAAGACCCGCAAGGAAGAGCGCCACATCTGGCTGATCGCGGTCCAGCCGACCGTCGATGCCGACAAGACCGAGCCGACCGACGCGCAGAAGGCCGACGCGAAGAAGCGCGCCGACGACGCCCTCGCCCAGATCAAGGCGGGCAAGTCGTTCGAGGACGTCGCGAAGAGCGTCTCGACCGACGCGTCGAAGGCGACCGGCGGGGACCTCGGCTGGATCGACGACACCGCGTCCGAGGATCCGGCCTGGCAGGCGGCCCTGTTCAAGCTCGACGCCAACGGCGTGACCGACGTGATCCCCGGCGCGGACGGCACCTACCGGATCGGACGCGTCAGCGAGATCGCGCCCGCGGACGTCGACCCCGCGTGGGACCAGAAGCTGGCCGCGGCGAAGATCACCCAGGACCAGTACCGCGCGGCGATCCGCTCGGAGGCGATCCGCCAGGCCCTCGACGACAAGATCGTCGCCGCGGACAGCCAGAGCGGCCTCCAGCGCAAGGTCTCCGAGATCTACATCCCGGACACGAACGTCACCGGGGCGAAGGCGATCAAGGTCCGGCACATCCTCTACTCGCCGAAGGACGACCCGCAGAACGCCTCGAGCGTGCCCGACACGGACCCGACCTGGACGCAGGCGCAGCTGGCGGCCCAGGCGGCCTACGACACCCTCGTCAAGGACCCCTCGAAGTTCGACTCGATCGCCCGCGCCGAGAGCGACGAGACCTCCGCGAAGGGCGACGACGGGACCGGCGGGAAGCTGCCGTACTTCGACGAGACGAGCGAGGCGAACGGGCTCGACCCGGACTTCGCCAAGGCGATCCTCGCCGACGGCCTCCAGCCCGGGCAGATCCTGCCACCGTTCAAGAGCGCGTTCGGCTGGCACGTCGTCCAGGTCATGTACCGCCCGCCGAATTCCGACGAGATGGCGAAGCTCAAGAGCCAGGCCCAGGGCGGCACCCCGTTCGGCGACCTCGTCCGCGACTTCTCGGAAGGCCCCAAGTCCGGCGCCGGCGGCGACATCGGCTGGGTCGCGAACGGCCAGCTCGACGACCGCCTGACGAAGGCGATCTTCGCGGCACCCGCGCTCGGGGTGAGCGACGTCGTCGCGGTCCCGGGCGACGGGACGTACCTCTTCAAGATCACCGACGAGCGAACCGCCGTTCCGGACAAGGACCAGCTGGACGCGATCAAGGCCAACGCCTTCAAGAACTGGTACGCCGAGAAGAAGGACGCGGTGGCGATCACCCGCGACCTGACCCCGGTGGCCACCGTGACGACGTAGGCAGCCGATCGCGGTGCTCGATGCGCTCGTCGCCGAGGCGCGTCTCCGCTGGGGTCTCGACCTCGGCGACGGCCTCCAGATCGTGGCGACCGAGGCAATCGTCCGGACGCCGCTCGAGCCGGCCCGGCCCGCGCTGATCGTCCCGGCGGCGGTCCTCCGGCTCGACGACGCCGCCGTCGCGGCGGCCGTCACGTCGCCCGCGGACCTCGCGCCGATCCTGCCCGGCCGGCACGGTCCGGGCGGCGACGATCCGATCGCGCTGCTCCGGCGCCTCTACCCGGCGGACCATCCGGTCGGCCGGTTCGGGGTGATGGAGCCACTGACGATCGGCGAGCTGACGGCCGACGCCCTCGTGGCACCGCTGTTCCTGGGCCCGGTCGCGCGCGAGGCCGCGTTCGCGAGCCCCTGGGCGATGCCCTGGATCTCTCACCGCCTGCGCCTGCCCGACGGCTGTCCATGGGACCGCGAGCAGACCCACGAGTCGCTCCGGAGCCACCTCCTCGAGGAGGCGTACGAGGTCTACGACGCGCTCGGGGCCGGGGCGACGCCGGCGCTCGCGGAGGAGCTCGGTGACCTGCTCCTCCAGGTCATCCTCCACGCCCAGCTGGCCGCGGAGGCCGGCGTCTTCGACCTGACCGACGTCAATGCGACCCTGGCGGCGAAGATCGTCCGTCGCCATCCCCATGTCTTCGGCGACGCCGAGGCGCGAACCGCGAGAGACGTCAACCGCCAGTGGGAGCGGATCAAGGCGGACGAGCGGAGCGCCGCCGGCGAGGCCGGAGAGGGCGCCGAGACAGCGCCGCGCAAGGGCGCCCTCGACGGCGTGAGCCGAAGCCTGCCCGCGCTGGCGGCCAGCCAGGAGATGCAGGAACGGGCGGCCCACATCGGCTACGAGTGGCCGAACATCGAGGGCGTCCTCGACAAGGTCCACGAGGAGCTCGCCGAGCTGCGGGCCGCGGCCACCCCGGCCGAGCAGGCCGAGGAGTACGGCGATCTGCTGTTCGTCCTCGTGAACGTCGCCCGTTGGGAGGGCATCGAGGCCGAAGCCGCGCTCCGGTCCGCGAACGACAAGTTCCGCCGGCGGTTCGCGAGCGTCGAGCGCCAGGCGGCCGAGCGCCAGGTAGCCCTGAAGGACCTGTCGTTCGACGAGCTCGACGCGCTGTGGGACGCTGCGAAGGTCGAGGAGAAGGAGATCGCCCGATGATCGGCAACCAGCCCCAGACCCGCGCCGACGGCCGCGTCGCGACCCAGCTCCGGCCGGTGAGCTTCACGCTCGGCGTCCAGAAGTGGGCCGAGGGCTCGTGCCTCGTCCGGTTCGGCGACACGCAGGTCCTGTGCGCCGCGACGATCGCCGACCGCGTGCCGCCGCATCTGCGCGGCAAGGGCACCGGCTGGGTGACCGCGGAGTACTCGATGCTGCCCCGGGCGACGGCCGAGCGGACCGACCGCGAGTCGGTCAAGGGCAAGCTCGGCGGGCGGACCCACGAGATCCAGCGACTGATCGGGCGATCGCTCCGCGATGCCGTCGACCTGACCCGGATCGGCGAGCGGACGATCACCGTCGACTGCGACGTGCTCCAGGCCGACGGCGGGACCCGGACCGCGTCGATCACCGGCGGATACGTCGCGCTGGCCTCGGCGATGATCACGTACGGGATGGACCGGCACCTGGTCGGCAAGGTCGCCGCGATCAGCGTGGGGCTGGTGGACGGAGCGCCGCTCCTCGATCTCGACTACAGCGAGGACTCCCGTGCGGACGTCGACTTCAACGTCGTCGGGACGGATGCGGGCACGTTCGTCGAGGTCCAGGGGACCGCAGAGGGCCGGCCGTTCGATCGCGCCGCGATGGACGGCCTGATCGACCTCGCGTCGTCGGGGCTCGAGCAGCTGTTCGTCGCCCAGGGCGAGATCCTGGCCACCGTCAAGCGGTGACGCCCGGCTCGCGGGGTGCGGCCGCGGATCGCCCGCGGCTGTTGATCGCGACCCACTCGGCCCACAAGCTCGGGGAGCTCCGCGAGCTGCTCCGGCTCGAGCACGGCGAGCTCGTCAGCCTGGACGACGTCGGGGTCGACGCCGACCCGGACGAGACCGGCGAGACGTTCGAGACGAACGCCCGGATCAAGGCTCGCCACGGCGCCCGCCGGACCGGGCTGCCGACCCTCGCCGACGACTCCGGGCTCGAGGTCGACGCGCTGGACGGCGGGCCCGGCGTGCGCACGAAGCGCTACGCCGGGCCCGACGCGACCGATGCCGCCAACAACACCAAGCTCCTCGCGGCGCTGGACGGTCTCCCGCCGGAGCGACGCGGCGCCCGCTACGTGTGCGTCCTCGCGCTGGCGCTGCCTCGACCCGTGGCCCGACCGGGCGATGCCGTCCCGATGCGGATCGTCCGCGGCACCACGCGCGGCCGGATCGCCACGGCACCGCGCGGGACCGGTGGCTTCGGCTACGACCCGATCTTCGAACCGGAGGGCGAGCCGGTGGGCGGACGGACGTTCGGGCTGTGGTCGCCGGACGAGAAGCACGCGGTCTCGCATCGCGGACGCGCCGCGCGGCGAATGACGCCGATCCTGCGCGAGCTCGGGTTCTGAGGCGGAGCCGTCGATGCCGCCGATCCGTTCGATCTGCGTCTTCTGCGGCGCGAGCAGTGGCCGGGACCCCCGGTACGCTACCGCCGCGGCCGTCGTCGGGGAGCGGCTCGCGAGCCGTGGCATCCAGCTCGTGTTCGGCGGGGGACGGCGTGGCCTGATGGGCGTCCTCGCCGACGCCGCGCTCGCCGCCGGCGGCCGGGTGGTCGGCGTGATCCCGCGCGGCCTCGTCGATCGCGAGCTCGCGCACACCGGGCTGGACGAGCTGGTGATCGTCGATACGCTCCACGAGCGGAAGGCGCAGATGGAGGAGCTGGCCGACGCGTTCATCGCCCTCCCCGGTGGGCTGGGCACGCTCGAGGAGCTCACCGAGGTCCTGTCATGGGCGCAGCTCGACCTGCATGCGAAGCCGATCGGCCTGCTCGACGTCGATGGCTACTTCGCTTCCCTCGAGGCCTTCCTCGACCATGCCGTCGCCGAGGGCTTCGTCGCCGAGCGCCATCGTCGGCTGCTCCTCCGGGACGACGATCTCGATCGGCTCCTGGACCGGTTCGCGGAATGGTCGCCGCCGGAGGGTCGCTTTCCGCCGCCGACCGGCTGAGCCGGGTCCCTACGGCGCGTCCGGGGCGGATGCCGACGAAGCGTCGGGGGCGTCGCTTCCGGTGCCGGTCGCCGCGCTCGGCTTCGGGACCGGCGGCCACGTCGGATCACTGCCGGGCGGCCCGAACACGACCTTCGTGAGCTGGGCGACCCGTGTCGGGACCGGCAGGAACACCGACCCGTACTGGGACTTCGCGCCCTTGATCTGTGGCGAGGACAGCACGACCTTGACGGCCGAGGAGCCCCCGATCTGCTCCGCGAGCGCCGCCAGCTCCGGCAGGCGGTCCTGCGGCAGGTCGGTCTTGACCGTCGCACCGACCGCCGCCATCAGGCTCGGCAGGTTGACGAGGATCCCCGCGCCGACGACCCGGTTGCGCAGCGCGACGAGCACCTCCTGCTGACGGGCTGCCCGGGTCAGGTCGGTCTCGCCGAGCACCTTGCGGATCCGGGCGTACGCGAGCGCGTCGTTGCCGTCGAAGTGGTGCGGCCCCGGCTCGACGGACCAGCCATGGGTGCCGTCCAGCTTCGGGTAGTTCGGGTCCGCCAGCGCCTTCTTCACGGTGATGTCGACACCGCCGACGGCGTCGACCATCGTGACGAACCCCTGGAGATCGACCGTGGCGTAGGCATGGATCGGAATGCCGAACAGCGCCGCGACCGCCAGCTCCAGCGTCCGGACGCCGCCCGCCGGGTACTGCTTCGGGTGGCGTTCCGCATAGCTCATCAGCGAGTTGATCTTCGGACCGTACGTCGTGCCGTCGCCGAGCGGGACGCCCGCCAGGTCGCGCGGGATCGACACCATCGACACCGTGCGCCCGACCGGGTCGAGCGACACGACGATCAGCGAGTCCGTCAACGCCTCGGTCCGGCCCGGCCCCGAATCAACCCCGATCAGGAGCACGTTCAGACGCTCCTCCTCGTGTGGCAGCGTGGCCGAAACCGAACGGGCGGTCGAGTCGGCGAAGATCTGGGCGAACATCGCCTGGGCGGCGGTGCCCGCATTCCAGACGAGGAGATGGGGCACCGCGGTCACGACGAGCAGCAGCGCCAGCCCGATCGCGCCGAGCCGGCCGGGCTTGCCCGGGTACCGGCGATCGGTGAACGCCTGGAACAGCGCCGCGCCGCGCCAGCCGAGGAGGACGAGGTTCAGGACCAGCAGTGCACCCAGCACGGACGGTGCGATCAGCTTGGCGATGAGCTGTGCGGGCTTGTCGGCGTTCACGATCAGCAGCACGACGAGCGCGATGAACGCCGTCGGAACACCGAACAGGAGGGCCGGACGCAGGCGCCCGTTCATCGCCTGGCCGGTGCCGGGCAGGACAGATGACAGTGCCGCGGCGATCAGACGGCGGATGTCGGAGGGTCGACTGTCGGGCCGGATCCGTCGCGCCTGGCTGACGTCGGACGGGCGGCGAGCGCGGGGCGAGGTCTGCGTCGGCTCCCATGCCGCTCGGTCGGCCATCGGGTCGGAGTGTAGCTGCGTGTGCAACCCGGCGCCGGGCGCGTCGTGGGGCCCATGATGTCGACGTGAGCGAAACCGACGCGACCGCATCAGCGACGACGGGCACGAACTACGCCCCGGCGACGGGCACGAACTACGCCCCGGCGACGGGCACGAACTACGCCCCGGCGATCTACGGGTCCCTGCTGGTGACCGGGCTGGTCGCGGTCCAGTGGCGCCACGATCCGTCGACGGACGGGATCGCTCTCACGCTGGTGATCACCGTCGCGATCTTCTGGCTCGCCCACGCCTGGTCGGAGGTCGTCAACCGTCGGGTACACGGGCCGATCTCGCGGACCCAGGCGGTCGCCATCGCCCGCGCCGAAGGCTCGATGTTCGCCGCTGCGATCGTGCCGGCGCTCGTTCTCGTCGTCGGCTCACGGGTCGCGACCGTGGATCAGGCGATCGGCGCCGCCCTCGCCGTCAGCATCGCCCAGCTCTTCGTGTGGGGGCTGATCGTCGGCTGGGTCGGTCATCACCGCTGGCCGATGGCGCTCGGGGTCGCGCTGATCGACAGCCTGTTCGGGCTCGTGATCGTCGCCGCGAAGGTGGCCGTCCTGCACTGACCCGCCGGGCATGGTGACGCCGGGCGATCGATCAGCCTGCCAAGTGATCGCCCGGCGTCGTGATCAATGACGCGCGAACCCTTGCGCGCGTTTCGTCGGAGCGCGCACCATCGCGCCGTGAACGAGCTGCTCCGCTCCCACCTCGAGGCGACCTACTTCCGCGAGTACCAGGAGCTGCGCGATGAGCTCCTGGCGATCCTCACGGACGAGGACCTGGCGCGCACGGTCGGCGGCGGGTCGCTGACGCTCGGGTTCCTGTGTCGCGAGATCGGCGAGATCGAGCACGCCTACGTCGAGTCGTTCCTGACGTTCCGCCAGGACTTCGGATACCGGAACCCGGATCCGGAGCTCGAGCGGAGCGTCCGGGCGCTCGCGACCTGGTACGCCGAGCTCGACCGCGACCTGATGGCCGCCCTCGAGGGAATCACGGAGGACGACGTCCGTCGGCCGTCGGATCGTCCGCGGTGACTTCGACGAGGAGTTCTTCTCGCCGCTGCCGCCAGTCCAGCTCGACATCTATCGCGAGGCCCTGCTGATCTTCTACGGCAAGGTCAGCGTCTACCTGCGCGCCATGAACCGCGAGCTGCCGGGGCACTGGTCGGACTGGATCGGGTGACGCTTGAGAGGGGCGCTCAACGCGTGAGCGCCCCTCTGTCAACGGCCGGCTGGTAAAGACGCCGACTAGAAGCGGCGGCGACCCGGGGTGACGGCCGCCGCGACGACCGCGGTCTTCGCGATCGGCGCCGGGCCGGGCCTGGCAACCGCCGCGCCGACGACGGCGGCCTTGGCGACCGGTGCCGGTCCCGGCCCGGAGACCGCGGCGCCGACGACGGCGGCCTTCGCGACCGGTGATGGGCCGGGGGTGACGGCGGCGGTCACGACCGCTGCCTTGGCCAGGCGCGATGATCGAAGTGGCATCTCAGGCTCCTGCGCCGACGAGGGCTGCCTCGTCGGCCTCGACGGCGGCGATGATGGCCTGGACCGGGATCCGGCCCTGGGTGACCAGCTGCCCGCCGGCATGGCGGACGGCCGACGCGAACCCCGCGGCCCACAGGTTCTCGTAGACGAGCACGGCGCCGATGCTGCCGGGCTCCATGGTCGCTCCGAAGGTCAGGACGTCCTCCTCGGCCAGGGTTTCGGCCAGCTCGGTCTCGAGCCGGGCGAACTCGCCCATGTCGTCGAGGTCGCCGAGCTCCTGGGCCATGATCGTCCCGTCGTCGCCCTTGCCGATGATGACCAGGTCCATCACCCGGATGATCCCCGAGTCATGCAGCTCCAGGAGCTTCTCGGCTGCCTCGCCGGTGAAGTTCTGCTGCCCGGCGGGGAACTCGACCACCACATAGTCGACGGGACCCAGCTCGTCGATCGATCTCTCGGTCATGACGCCTCCTCGGCTCTGACGCGACCACTGACGGGAGCAGATGCATCGCGATGTTGGCCAGTCAGGATCATCGTCGACTCCGAGACCAACCGTCGAGGGAGCCGACCCCCCAAGCCGCGTCCGACGGCCGGCAACCCTGCGCCTCTCGGACGACGCGGCGACGCTCGGAACGCCCGGCGACGCCAGCGCCCACCTTGACGCCTCTGATATGTTGCTGTAACCGGTCTCATGTAACCGGTTTCAACGACGCGAGGTCGCCGTGACACGGAAAGCCGTCACCATCCGGGACGTCGCCAGGCACGCCGGGGTGAGCGTCGCGACGGCCTCACGGGCTTTGAACGGCAAGGACATCGTCAACGCCCAGACCCGCGACCGAATCCTGATGGTCATGGAGGAGCTGGGCTTCACGCCGAGTCCAGCAGCCCGACGTCTCAGTCTCGGCCGGACGCTCACGGTCGGGGTCGTCGTCTCATTCCTCACGCGGCCCCAGGCCGCAGAGCGCCTTCGAGGTGTCGACGCGGTCTTGACCGATAGCGAATTCGACCTCGTCATCTACAACGTCGAGTCGGTCCAGAAGCGCGATCACTACCTCGGTTCCCTCGCCCAGTCCCAGCGCACCGACGGACTGCTCGTCATGTCCCTGCCCCCTCCGGACGCGGCCGTGCCGCACCTCAACCACTCGCCCGTCCCGGTGGTCTTCATCGACGTCCACACGCCGTCGATCGAGGCGATGCCGCGGGTCATTGGCGACGACGCCGCCGGAGGAGCCCTCGCCGCTCGACACCTCCTTGAGCTCGGCCATACGGCGATCGGCTTCGTCGGCGACGCGATCGCTGATCCGTTCGGCTTCACGTCGAGCCGCGATCGCCAGGACGGCCTGACGCGTGAACTGGCTCGTGCGGGTGTGACGGTCCCCGACGCCTGGATCGGCCATGGAGCCCATGGTCGCTACGAGGCGCGCGACCTGGCTCATCGAATGCTGACGGCGAGTCGCCGACCGACGGCGATCTTCACGGCGAGCGACACGCAGGCGCTCGGCGTCATCGCGGCAGCGCGCGAGCTCGGACTTCACGTCCCCGACGACCTGTCGGTCATCGGCTACGACGACATCGAGGCCGCCGATTACGTCGGCCTGACGACGATCCGACAACAGCTGCTCGAGTCAGGTCGTCGCGGCGCCGAGGTTCTGTTGGCGGAGATCGGCGTTCGTTCCGAGCAGCCACCAGTCGTTCAGCTGGAACCCGAGCTGGTGGTCCGAGCGACCACGGCGCCGCCGAAGGAGGGCCGTGGATGACCACCTCCGAAGGCATTCGCACCCGCTAGGGACAGCATCGAGGAGGAGCGTTCATGGCCAGGGTCCAATTCCATCGAGCCGGCGCGAGACTGCCAGCGGCGCGCTCCGCAGCCGTGGCGATTGCAGCCATCCTGGTTGCGGCTTGCGCCGCCCCCGGGGCCGTTTCGACCCCGAGTCCTGCGACGAGCGCGGCGCCCACGACGGCCGCGCCATCTGTCAGCAGCTCCGGCGTCGCCCCTTCCGCCAGCACCACGGCCGCTGGTCCGAACTGCGGCACCGCCCCCGTCACGTTGAACGCCTATTTCGAGACCGGGTTCGACCTGCCGTTCAAGCTCTCTGACGAGTTCACCAAGCAGTTTCCGAACGTGACCTGGAAGATCAGCCAGGATCAGTTCACGAACCTCATGACTGCCACCCCGCGACTGCTGTCCGGCGACAGTCCTCCGGATCTGATCCGGCTGCCGTCGATGGTCTCGCTCGTCAAGGACGGGTTGCTCAAGAACCTGGACAGCTACGCGACCGCGTACGGCTGGGACAAGTGGCCGGCCGCGCAGCTCGCGCAGAACCGGGTCGCGACCGACGGGACGCGCGGGTCCGGATCGCTGTACGCGATGGGCCTGAACTACAGCCTGACGGGCGTCTTCTACAACAAGAAGCTCGCGTCCCAGATCGGGATGACGGATCCTCCGAAGACGGTGGCCGACTTCGAGGCCCTGCTTGCCAAGGCCAAGACTGCGGGTCTTCTGCCGATCATGGCCTGGAACGCCACGGCGAGCGGCGGCGGCCTCGCCTTCCCGCTGCAGAACCTGATGGCAGCCTACGGACCCACGCAGCCCGTCAATGACTGGATCTTCCAGAAGCCGGGAGCGACGATCGATACGCCGACGAACCTGACGGCCGCGCAGCACCTGGAGCAGTGGGTGAAAGCCGGCTACTTCCCGAAGGACGCCAACGCGACCGAGTACACGGACGCCAACGCTCGCTTCGGCAAGGGCGAAGGTGTGTTCATGTTCAACGGCGACTGGCAGAACGCCGTGTACGACAAGGATCTCGCGGGCAATGTCGGCTTCTTCGTCTTCCCGCCGGCTGAGGCGGGCGGATCACTGGCGGCAATGTCTGCGCCCCTGACGTACGGGATCGCCGACAAGGCGAAGAATGCGGACTGCGCCGCCGCGTTCTTCAATTGGGTCGCCACAAACGAGACTGCCCGCCAGATCGATGTCACCGTCGGTGGCTCGAACCCGGGTGGTCCAACCGACCTCGCGGTTCCGCCGGCAGCAGCCGGCTCTGTGACCAACGAGACCCTGGCCGCCGGCGCCAATGTCGCGAAGGACAACGGTGCGATGGACTTCATCGCCAATGCCACCGGCTCGATCTTCGCGCAGGGTTGGACGCCGGAGCTCCAGAAGATGGTGGGAGGCAAGCAGGACGCCGCCGGGCTCCTGAAGGCCGTCCAGGCCGAGTACGCGAAGGAACTCGCCCATTGAGTCATGCCGTCGACGACGCCACGCCGCGGCGGGAGGTCTCCCCATCGCCCGCCTCGGCCGCTCGTCGGCGGCTCGCCCGGCGGATCCCCTGGGCGCAGGGGATCCGCCGACAGACGCTGGTTGGCTGGCTGTTCGTGCTCCCGGCGCTCGTGATGTACGGGATCTTCGTGCTCCAGCCGCTCGCCCTGACCGTGCAGTACTCGCTGTATCGCTGGGACGGCGTCGGCCCCGCGACGTGGGTGGGTCTCTCGAACTACGCGACCGTCCTCACCGAGCCGAAGCTGGTGGAGACTCTCTTCAACGCATTCCGGCTCGTCCTGTTCTACAGCCTGGTTCCGGTGTCTCTCGGCCTCGTGACCGCCAGCGTGATTTATCGCATCGCGAGCGGGAGGCTGGGGACGGTCTCGCGGACGGTGCTCTTTCTGCCGCAGGTGATTCCCCTCGTCGCCGCGGGGATCATCTGGGGCCGGCTGCTGTCCCTGACCGGACTGATCAATCAATTTCTCTCGGCGATCGGCCTCGGGGACGTCGCTCGGGCCTGGCTGGGCGACTTCGACACGGCGCTCCCGGCCGTCGGACTGATCGGCGTGTGGGTCCTGCTCGGCTTCTGCACGGTCCTCCTCCTGACGGGCATGGCCAGGATCGACACGGCACTCTTCGAGTCGGCCCGGATCGATGGCGCGGGCTGGCGCCAGGAGTTCGTCGGGATCACGGTGCCGAGCCTCCGCAATGAGATCGGTGTGTGTGTCACGGTCACGGTCATTGCGGCCCTCGCGGCCTTCGACATCGTCTATGTGACGACAGGCGGGGGACCGGGCAACGCCACGGCCGTCCCGGGGATCCAGATCTACATCCTGGCGTTCCTGGAACGACAGGTCGGGCTGGCGTCTGCCCTTGCCGTCGTACTCGTGATCCTCGTGCTGGTCGTGATCCTGCCGATCCAGCGCCTGAGCCGCGGAGACGGGCAATGAGGGTGGCGCGAAGCGAGCTGTACGCCGGCCGGGTTCTCCTCCTGTCCCTCATCGCCATCACGATCTTGCCGTTCGTCAGCATCTTCACGACCGCGCTCTATCCATCGGGCAGCGTTCCGAGCGGTCTCGGGTTGCCGGCGAACCCGCAGTGGGGCAACTTCGTCGAGGCGTTCAAGGTCGCGAACATGAGCGCGCTGCTGGCCTCGAGTGTGTTCATCGTGATCGCGGTCGTGCCGATCTCTCTGGTCATCTCCACCATGGCCGGCTTCGGCATCGGCCTGCTTCGCATCCCCGGCGCAGGCTTGCTGCTCCTCCTGTTCGTGTTCGGGCTGACGTTGCCGTTCGAGGGGATCATTACCCCCCTCTACTTCCTCGCCCGCCAGCTGGGGATTCTCAATACGCGGCTCGCGATCGTCCTCCCGCTCATCGGACTGTTCATGCCATTCGCCGTGTTCTGGATGCGAGCCCACTTCGTCAACATGCCGAGGGAGATCTCGGAAGCGGCGAGGGTCGACGGCGCGAGCACATGGGATCTGTTCTGGCGGATCCATGTACCGCTTGCCCGGGCCCCGATGGCGTCACTGGGAATCCTGATGTCCGTGTGGGCCTGGAACCAGTTCCTTCTGGCTCTGGTCCTCGTGGAGGACCCCACCCAGCGAACGATGGCGGGGGCTTTGGGCGCGTTCCAGGGTCACTACGCGACGGACATCCCGCTGCTCTGCGCCGGGACGATCCTGATCCTCCTGCCCACCTTGGTCGTCTTCATCGTGTTCCAGCGCCACGTCATCACGGCACTGCTTCAAGGGTCGGTCAAGGGATGACGATCCGGAACGCCGCTTTCGATGCCCTGCGTTCCTCGATCGGCGCCTGAGAACCGGCGCGCGACCCCGATGGGATCCGCAGGCATCGCGCCCCGCCCACAGCTACTGACGTATCCCGATTCCCTCGGGGGGGACCTCCGAGCGCTCGGCGACCTGCTCGACGGCCCGCTGGCGGATCTGTTCCATGGGGTCCACGTCCTGCCCCCGTTTCCCTCGTCGGGCGACCGAGGCTTTGCGCCAATCGGCTATCGGGAGATCGATCCGCGGTTCGGGACGTGGTTGGACATCGAGCGGATCAGCGCTCGGCATGACGTCCTGCTGGACCTGATGATCAACCACCTGTCGCGCAGGAGCCCCGAGTTCCAGGACTTCCAGGCCCACGGTCGTCGGTCACCCTTCGCGGACCTCTTCATCACCCTGGACAAGGTCTGGCCGAACGGGAACCCGGTGGAAGGCGATGTTGCCCGGATCTTCCTGCGAAAGCCCGGCTCGCCGTTCACGACCGTGACGATCGAGGACTCGGGCGAGCAGGAACGAATCTGGACGTCCTTCGGCACCGCCGACTGGTCGGAGCAGATCGACCTGGACGTGACGTCGTTGGCGACCAGGTCGCTGATCAGGAGTTGGCTTCGAGACTTCGCCACGCACGGTGTTCGGATCGTGCGGCTCGATGCCGTCGGGTATGTCATCAAGAGGCCGGGTACGACCTGCTTCATGGTGGAGCCCGAGATCTTCGAATTCCTCGACTGGATGACCGACGTCGCGGGCGAGTTCGGGCTGCTCATCCTGCCCGAGATCCACGATGGCTACGCCACCCACGAGCGGCTCTCGGCCCGCGGGTTCTGGACCTACGACTTCGTTCTGCCGGGACTGGTCCTCAATACCTTCGAGTCCGGGAAGTCGAGACGCCTCGCGGATCACCTGGCTCGATCGCCGGACCGACAGTTCACCACCCTCGATTGTCACGATGGCATCCCGGTCCGTCCCGACCTGGACGGAGTCCTCGCGCCGAACGAGATGGACGCGCTCGCACTGGGGGTGCAGGCGCTTGGCGGAAACGTGAACCGCATCCTGTCCGACGCGCACGCCGACGACGGCGATGTCCATCAACTGAACTGCACCTATTACTCGGCGCTCGGCGCCGACGACGATCGGTATCTCGCCGCGCGGGCGATCCAGCTGTTCGCCAAGGGTGTGCCCCAGATCTACTACGTCGGCCTGCTCGCGGGCGCGAACGACGATGCTGCCGCAGCGCGAACTGGCGACGGCCGGGCGATCAACCGCCACGACTACACGCGGGAAGAAGTCGAAACGGCCCTCGATCGCTCCGTCGTCGGGCGCGTGATCGACCTGGTCCGGCTCCGAAACACGCATCCCGCGTTTGACGGGGACGCTTGCGTCGAGACCGACGGTGACACGTCGATCCGGGTCCGTTGGCAGCACGCCGACGCCGCGCTCGCACTCGAGATCGACTTCGCCCGAGGCAGCGCCAGCGTCATCGACGACAACCAACGCACCTTGATCGCGACATGGGGGACATGACAGCCGCACGGGCAACGCAACGACCTGGCTCTTGAGACTCCTCGTGCGGACAGCTCGGCCGGAACCTCCTCCTCCGGCCGAGCTGTTGCGCTTCCGATCGCAGCCCAATCCCGTGGGAACGTGCAACGGTGGGTCGCGAGGCGAATCCGCTGGGCAACGAGATGCGCCGCCACGAGGCCACGATCCTGGTCGACCGTGGACGAGGCCGTATCATCGGCCCTGCCATCGCGCTGGCTGAACTGCCCTCGACTGGCTCCAGACGGCCTGCCGGGACGCGACGGAGCTTGATCCGAGCGGTGAAGGCCGAGTGCACATGGCAGTGCGCAGGAGTTATGTGGGGTTCCTGAGCACGAAACGGCGGGGTGTGGCGTAGCTGGTTAACGCACGTGCTTTGGGAGCCTTTCGGCCCGGAGCGGTGTTGCCATCGAGGTCTGCCGCACCGCGATGTCGAGCGAATTTGCCTCGACTATTGTGCGGTTCGCCAGCGCGAACCACGCGCCAAGTGGCTGAGCGCCGGCGGTGCTGGGCTGGGCCAGATCCCCAGGCGAAGCATCCCTTGGCGCTCGGCCTTCCCGGGTGGTGCGCAGGGATCTGACTTCACGATCGCTCGGGCACGCGCGATCCCTCGGGGTCAGTGGCCTGAGGTCAGCGCGCCGCCGGCGCAGGATCCAGGCCGGAAGGGGCCATGGTGACCGCCGCATCGCGGACACGATTCGCCCGCCGCCACATGGACACCGCCAGCGCGATGAGCGCGATCAGGAAGAGGACGAATCCCGCATAGACCAGGAAGCCGGCGGCCTCGGAGACGACCAGTCCGCCCAAGAGGCCGACCAGGACCAACCCGGCGGCGCCGGCGCACAACCAGCCGACGGCTCGGGCATACACGCGACTCACCACGATCGCTGTCGCCATCACGGCGAGCGCCATGCCGAGCGCCAGGAGCCCGCCGAAGTTGATGAAGTCGGTGGCGGCGCTCACCGCGTCGAACGCAGCCAAGTACCCCGCCCGCGTGGCCGACTCGGTTGATGCCTCTTCGACCAGATTGGCGCGGCTCCCGCCGATCAGGGTCTGCGCGCAAGCCAGCGCCGCCGCGACGCTGATCATTGGCAGGCACAGGCGTGCCCACCCGGCGCCGTCGGTCCCCTCGAGCGTCATGAGCACGACGGCTACGGCGGGGACAACGAACAGGATTCCGACGAGTTGAATGAGCAACCCCGCCTTCCAGATGTCAGCCGCGGCGACTGTTCTCGCCCCGACATCGGGCGGAGCGTTCCAGTCGGGCGCGAGGACTACGCCGGAGACCTGTCCGATGACAGAGAGGACGGCGACAATCGCGCCGACCCGGAGGATCGTTGGAGTCATCATGGTCACGAGCCTGGGACGGGCGCGTCCGACACGCATCGATGACATCCCTAGATTTCGGGATATCACCGATGCGACCCTGCGACCCGCGGTGGGATGATCCGGGCATGCCGCGGACCGTCCTCATCGTCGACGATCACGCGGGCTTCCGGCGCTTCGCCCGTGGGCTCCTCGAGGCCGACGGCTTCACGGTGGTCGGCGAGGCGGCCGACGGCGAGGGCGCACTCGTTGCCGCCGACACCCTTCGGCCAGAGCTCGTCCTGCTTGATGTCCTGTTGCCTGGCATCGACGGGTTCGCAGTCGCTGAACGTCTCGCCGGCACGGCTCAACCGCCGATCGTCGTGCTTACCTCCAGCCGCGCGGCCGACGAGTTCGGTGGGCGGCTCGGCCGGACCACGGCCCGTGGGTTCATTCGCAAGGACGACATCACTGGAGCCGCCCTGGCGAGGCTCGCTGGGCTCCGGACGTGACCGCCCGCATCGCCGTTCCGATCCTGGCGATCCTGGCGATCCCCGTGATCGCGGCCGCGGCCCTCCTTGTCGCCCTCGACCACACCTTCATCATCGAGGAGCGCTCCAACCCCCTCGGCGGAGTGCTCGTCGATGCGATCTGGATCGCGACCGGGCTCGTCGCCTGGTGGCGCGTCCCGGACAACCGGACCGGCCCGCTCCTGACAGCGCTCGGATTCGTCGAGATCAGCGGCCTGCTGTACTGGGATGCCGCGCTCCCGTTCACCCTCGCGGCGTTGACCTCGGCGTTCCTGTTCGCGATCGGGGTCCACCTGTTCCTCGCCTTCCCGAGCGGACGGCTGGAGACGCGGAGCGAACGGGCGGTGGTCGCCTTCGCCTATGGCGCCACGGTGATCCTCGCGCCGGCGGCGGCGATGTTCCGCGAGACCAGGCCGGGATGCCTGGCGTGTCCGGCGAACCTTCTCTTCGTCACGGAGATCCCCGCGCTGGCGGACGCCATCGATGTTATCGGCACGGTCCTGATCGTCGGCCTGCTGGTCGTGACCATCGCGATGGTGATCCAGCGCTGGCGCCATGCCGACGCCGACTCTCGCCTCGCCCTCGACCCGGTCATCGCCGTCTCGTGCCTCGCCACGTCGCTCCTCCTTGTTTCGATCGTCGCGGAAGCCCTGAGCCTGGACGGCGTCGTCGCGGCGACAAACCAGGTGGGCGGCACGCTGTTCGCGGCCATCCCGATCGCATTCCTGGCCGGGTTGCTGCGGGTCCGACTCCATCGAGCGCGGGAGGCCGACCTCGAGGTCGAGAGCCTCCAGGCCCAGCTGCAGGCCCAACTGGTCGAGGTCCGCGCCTCGCGTACCCGCATCGTCGAGGCCGGCGACGCCGAACGACGTCGGCTCGAGCGCGACCTGCACGACGGCGCGCAGCAGCGCCTCCTGGGCGTCCGACTGGCCCTGCGGACGGCCCGGATGCGTCTCGCCGATGGCAGTACCGACAGCGTCGACGGAGGTCTGGCGGCGGCCGACGCCGAGGTGATGGACGCGCTTGCCGAGCTGCGCGACCTCGCACACGGGATCCAACCGGCCGTACTCACCGAGGAGGGGATCGGACCGGCGTTGGCGGCCCTCGCCCGGCGGACTCCGGTCCCCGTGCAACTGGAGGTGAGCGCCGGCCGACTCCCGCCGGCGGTCGAGACGACCGCGTACTTCGTCGCGGCTGAGTCGCTCGCCAACATCGTCAAGCACGCCGGCGCGTCGCGTGCTTGCGTGTCCGTCGACGTTGACGATGGCGCCGTTCTGGTGGCCGTCGAAGACGATGGCTGCGGAGGCGCGGACGCAGAAGGGGCGGGTCTGCGCGGGCTGCGCGACCGGGTGGAGGCCGTTGATGGCCGGTTCTTCGTCGAGTCGTCGCCCGGCGGCGGCACACGCGTCAGCGCGACGATTTCGTGCGGGTGATCCTCGCCGACGACGCGGTGGTGATCCGCCAGGGGCTGGCGAGGCTGCTCGCCGAACGCGGGATCGAGGTGGTCGGGCAGGCGGGCCAGGCGGTCGAGCTGCTCAGGCTCGTCGAAGCCGCTCGGCCCGACGTCGCAATCATCGACATCCGGATGCCGCCAACGCAGACCGACGAAGGCCTCGTCGCCGCGCGCGAGATCCGGCGACGGTTTCCGGCCGTCGGCACACTCGTCCTGTCCCAGCACGCCGAGAGCGGCTACGCGTTCGAGCTGATCGCCGGAGCGGACGGATCGGTGGGCTATCTGCTCAAGGATCGGGTCGTGGAGGTGGACCAGCTCGTGGACGCCCTCGAACGGATCCGGGCCGGCGGCGTCGTCGTGGAGCCGACCCTCGTCGACGGCCTGCTCGCCCGCTCGGGACGCCTCGGCGCGCTGACGGCGCGCGAGCGGGAGGTCCTGGCGCTGGTCGCCCAGGGCAAGACGGATCGCGGCATCGCGCTGGAGCTGGGAGTCACGCGCAAGACCGCGGAGGCCCACGTTCGCAGCATCCTGGCGAAGCTGGAGCTGCCGGAGGATGTCGCCGAGAACCGTCGCGTCCATGCCGTGTTGGCGTTCTTGCAGGCGGGGGGCGGGCTCGGGCCGGTCGGCTGACGGGCAGCGTCGTCGGACTTATCCCCTGGACGGTCAGGTGACGAGGCGCGAGGCGAGGGGCGTGTCGAGATCCGACCGGGCCGTATGATGCATGCGGCTTGTCGGCGTCGTGTCCGGCTCACCTGGTTGTTTGAGGGCCGTCCACCGGCTGATCACCTTGTGACTGGAGCGGTGCAGGCCAGGCCGGGAAAGCCCGTTTCAGGAAGCATGTGTGGTTCCTGAGCACGAAATCGGCGGGGTGTGGCGTAGCTGGTTAACGCACGTGCTTTGGGAGCACGAGATCGTCGGTTCGAGTCCGACCACCCCGACCACTCCCTTTCCGGGTGATAGGTAGGCCGGTTCTCCGTTCCTCTCGCGGATGAATCTCCGCTCGTTCTGGTCGACCTCGGACGCGGACCTCACGTTGCGTCGAATGTCGCGCTGGCTGCTCCACTTTGCGGCCGAGGCCGTGCTGGATCTCACCGGACTGGTGGCGCTCGAACGGGACGATCTCGCGCAGGATTGAGAGGCGTCCACCGCTCGGCGATCACGTCGCTGGCGAGCGAGACGGGTCAGATCTGCTGGTTCCATCCATCCGAGCAGATCGTCCTCGACCTGACCCGTGGGCAGGATCAGCGTTCGGTTCGAATCGGGGTCTCGACCATCGCCGCAGCGGGCGACAGGAGCTTGAACACCGTCACGACGCCGAACCCCTTCAACTCGAGGTCGCTACCCTGATCGAAGGCGAATCCCGCGTCGGCCCCCATCTCGTGAACGAGATCCGAGGTCAGGACACCGCCGGGTCCGCGGCGTCGCAGATCCGGCTTGCGAGGTTGACGGTCGAACCGAACAGGTCGTCGTTGTGGTCGACCGGTCTACCGGCAGCGATCCCGATCCGCACTCGAAGCTCACGCGTCGCTCCGCCGGCCATCCTCGCCCCGAAGTCGTCCTGGATGGCCAGCGAGCATCGGAGGGCATTCGCGAGATCCTCGAACGAGGCCATGAACCCGTCGCCCGTGTGCTTGACCTCGCGTCCGTGCCACGTCACCAGCGATCGCCGGATGATCAGGTCGTGTTCGGCGAGCAGTCTCATGTAGGCCTCCTCGCCGACCTCCTGGAGCAGCGAGGTCGATCCGGTCAGGTCCGTGAAGAGGATCGTCCGGAAGGCTCCCTTGACCTGCGTGTGGTCGACCGGATCGCTGACCTTCCCGAGGAACCGGAAGACGTCGCCCTCGGAGACGGCGATGATCTCGTTGGGGACGAAACCGTGCCCCTCCCGATGGACCGCCTGCAAGTCCTCCGGCCGCGAAGCCGTGGCGAGACAGAACACCTCACCATGCGCCGCATCGAACCAATAGGCCAGGAACTACTTGACACCGTGCTTCGACTCGAGCGCGATGTCCGTGAGGTGCGCCCGTGCGACCTCCTCTGCCGTGATGCCGGGCAGGTCGTGACGGTCCATGTAGAGCGGCATCAGGGCGTCCCCTCGGACGCATGGGCGCCGCCGTTGCGCGATCGGCGCGTAGCAGGATGCACGGGCGTCGACGTCTCGGCGGCTTGCGAGAGGAGCGCGGTGTACGCCTCGAACGCGGCGTCCACGCCTGCCTGATCGCCCGTCCCGACGAGGTCCAACAAGAGGCCGCGGAACACCGCGAGACCGAGGCGCGCCCCGGCGCGCGCCACGGGGGGCGGGACGTCAGGCGTGGCGCCGACGGCGACCCCGCGTTCGACCCAGTCGTCCACGATCGCCGGCAGCAGCCCGGCGAACGGCTCTTCGCCGTGCAGCGCGCGGGCGTAGCACTCGAAGAACAGGCGCTCGGCGGGCCACCGGCGGATCGCGAAGCCGCTGCCACATCGCTGTCTGGAGGTCGCCCAACTCCCCGTCGAGCGACTCCATGAACCGCTTCTGATCCTCCTCGACGGCCTCGACGACGGCGGTCATGAGCCCATGCCGCGAGCCGAAGTGGTGGATCAGCATCCGGTGGCTGGTGCCCACGGCGGCGGCGATGTCGCGCAGCGAGCGGTCGCCCAGGCCCTCGCGGGCGAGGGCGTCGATGACGGCGGTCAGGAGGTCTTGACGCTTCATTTGGGGCGAGTGTACCATCTGGTACGTGTTGTACCAAGTGGTACATCTACGTCCCAGAACAGGGGTATCGGAGCCATGAAGAGCAGGTTCGCGGCCGAGCGCCGCATGGACGTCCCGGCGCAGGTCGCCTACCACTGCCTCGCCGACTATCGCGAGCACCATCGACCGGACGGGTTCCTTCCGCCGGCGTTCTCCGCCTTCGCGGTCCACCGGGGCGGCGTGGGCGCCGGCACCGAGGCGAGCTGGACCGTCGACCTGGCGGCGGCCGAACGCGCCGGATGACCGCCACGATCACCGAGCCGGAGCCGGGCCGACGGCTGGTCGAGACCGGGGACGGCGTGGTCACCACGTTCACGGTGACACCGTCGGGCGCGGGATGCGTCGTCCGGTTCGACACGGTGTTCGACGAGCCCGGGTTGAGTGGCGTCCTCCTGCGGCTGTCCATCGGACGGATGCTCGGCCCGCTGTACGCCGACGAGCTCGCGCGGCTCGATGCGTATGCCCGCATCCACGGCCCGGTGGCGGCCGCAGCGTGATGGCCGATGCCTCACCAGACCATCGTCCGATTCGACGATCAACATCGAAGGAGAAACGACGTGAAGATCGGCATCAATGGCGTCGGGATCGCCGGACCGACGCTCGCCTACTGGCTGCGCGAATACGGCCACGAGCCCGTCCTGTTCGAGCAGGCGGACCGGCTGAGAACCGAGGGCTACGTCGTCGACTTCTGGGGCCTCGGCTACGACGTGGCCGAGCGGATGGGGATCATCGGCGAGCTGCGCGCGAAGGCAACCGAGCAGGAGCGGCTGCAGCTTCGTGGACCGCCGCGGAAAGGAGATCGCCCATCTCGATACCGGCAAGGTCCGGGAGCAGTGGAACGGCCGCTTCATCACGGTCCCTCGCGGGGCCATCTGCCAGGCGGCCTTCGACGCCTGCGGCGACGTGCGAGCCGAGTTCGGGGTTCACGTCGTCGGCATCGAGGAGCGCGCCGACGGCGTCGAGGCGGTCCTGTCCGACGGCCGGACGGAACGGTTCGACGCGATCGTGGGAGCGGATGGCCTGCATTCGGCGACTCGGCGAGCTGGTGTTCGGGCCCTCGAGCCAGTTCGAGCACTTCCTCGACGCCTACGTGGCCGCTTACCGCGGTGCGGACTATCCCCATGTCAACCCGGGCTGGTACGTCGCTCACTCCGTCGAGAACCGATGGGCGGCGCGGATCCAGCGGGTCGACGGGGTGACCGTCATCCTGCTGGTCTTCCGGGCCGGGCTCCTGGACCACGAGCCCCGGCACGACGAGGTCAACGCTGCGTTGCGCCAGGTCTACGCCGGCATGGGCTGGGAGGTCCCCGAGATGCTCGGGTATCTCGACGACGGCCCGGTGTACTTCGATCGGGTGAGCCAGATCCGCATGCCGACGTGGTCCAAGGGCCATGTCACGCTGGTCGGCGATGCCGCAGCCTGTCCGTCGCTGCTCGCCGGGGAGGGCACCGGTCTCGCGATGATCGAGGCCTACGTGCTCGCCGGGGAGACTCCACGCAGCGGGCGGCGATGTGGCACTGGCGTTTCGACGGTACGAGGAGAAGCTCAGCGCGTTCGTCGCCGGTGAGCAGAAGGGCGCGCTCGTCTTCCGCTCCTTCTTCGTCCCATCAAGCCGCCTGGGCGTCGTGGCCCGCAACCTGATTACCCGGCTCGCTGCCTTGCCGGGGCTCACGAAGGTCATCGCCGGGCGCACCGTCCCACCCTTCCCGCTCCAGGACTATCGGGTCGGCTCCGCGCCGGCTCGGTAGCCTCGTCGGCGGCCAGCCGGCGAAAGCGCGCTCGTCGACCGGTCGCCCTCGAGCCACATGCGCCCGGTCTCGGGCCGATGTGGCAAACACGGCCCGTTCAGGCGAGACGTAAGCCTGGACTCGAGGACGGCCTGTCGGTGCCGGATGGGTCGACGCGCTGGCCATCTGCTGGGTGCTGAGACGCGCCTTCTCCCCTGGCCGTCGGCACAGCTGGCGCGTTAGGATTCGAGGGTCATGGATGCACGCGAGAAGATGAACGTGGCCCTTGGGCACACGTCGCTGGTGGTGGCGGCCAGCGACGGCCCTGGTGGATAGGTACGACCAAACCGCACTCCCACGTCTCTCGCGCGACCGACACACCGAATGATCTAGCCGGGCCCTCGCGCGCCCGCAGGGCGTCCTGACGTGGACGTCGTACTGGCAGGCGGCATCTTCGTGGTCGCCTACGCCCTCATCGCCTCTGAGCGTTTCGACCGGACCCTGATTGCCCTACTCGGCGGCCTGCTGGTCGTCGTCCTGGGCGTCATCGACCAGGAAGAAGCCATCGCCGGGATCGACTTCAACGTCATCTTCCTGCTGGCCGGGATGATGGTCCTGGCCGGCGGACTGAATAAGACCGGCTTCTTCGAATACGTCGCCGGACTGGCCATCCACCGTTCGCGCGGCGAACCGTTCCGGCTGCTCGTGATGCTCGCGGTCGCGACTGCGCTGCTCTCGGCGGTCCTCGACAACGTGACGACGGTCGTCCTGCTGACCCCGGTCACGCTGTCGATCGCGCGGACGCTGAAGGTCTCGCCGTTCCCGTATCTGATCAGCCAGATCTTCGCGTCAAACATCGGGGGAACCGCGACCCTCATCGGCGACCCGCCGAACATCCTCATCGGCTCGGCGGCCGGGCTCGACTTCGCCGACTTCCTCGTCAACCTGGCGCCGGTGGTCCTCGTGATCACGGTCGTCTTCCTGGGGATCCTACGGTTCTGGTTCCGCCGCGCGCTGCAGGACGACGAGGACCGGCTGGACGTGATGGCTGCGCTAGACCCAGCGGCGGCGATCACCGATCGGCCGCTGATGATCCGGGCGCTGGCTGTATTGGGTCTGACCCTTGTCGGCTTCCTCTTCCATTCCGTGATCGGCGTTGAGGCGGCGACGATCGCCCTCCTCGGCGCGACCATCCTGATGATCGTCGGCCCGCTCGACCCGCACGAGTCGCTGCGCGACATCGAGTGGAGCACGCTCTTCTTCTTCGTCGGCCTGTTCATGCTGGTCGAGGCGGTCGTCCATGTCGGGATCGTCGGCACGATCGCGAACGGCCTCGCCGACATCGTTGACGGACGCCTCGCGCTCGCGACCTTCGGCATCCTGTGGATCTCGGCCTTTGGTTCCGCGATCGTTGACAACATCCCGTATACGGCCACCGCGATCCCGATCGTCGAGGAGATGATCGCGACCGGGCTCGATGCCGAACCCCTCTGGTGGGCGCTGGCATTGGGTGCATGCCTCGGCGGCAATCTCACGATCGTCGGCGCCTCGGCCAACATCGTCGTGGCCAACCTCGCTGCCCGCGACGGGCACCCGATCACGTTCGGGCAGTTCCTGCGATACGGCTCCGTCGTGGTAGTCATGTCGCTCACGATCTCGACGGCCTACCTGTGGCTGCGGTACCTGTGATGCGCGACGAGGGAGAACCGATCAGCCGCGGCCAGCTGGATCGGCGTGCGGCCGACAGACGAGCACTCGGAAGCACCCTGTGGTTCGTGGCGTTGTTCACGGCGGCCGTGCTCGCCAACGGCATCCTTGCGATCCTCGGGATCGAGGCCTTGCAGGCGCTCGGCGTGTGGCCGACGCCGGAGGCTGCGCCCGATGCTCCGTAGCGCCGGGCTCGCCGCCGGCACGGATGGTGGTCGGGCGAACCGCGCGCGAAGCCGACGTTCGGGACGACCTCGATGAGCGATCTGGCGATCGCCACGACCGGCCTTAGCAAGCAGTACAAGGGCGGAGTGCTGGCGGTCGACCAGGTCGACCTGCGCGTCTCGCGCGGCGAGATCTACGCGTTCCTCGGGCTCAACGGTGCCGGCAAGTCGACGACGATCCGGATGCTGCTCGGGATGATCCGCCCGACGGCGGGACACGCTGAGCTGTTTGGCGCACGGGTGCAGAGTGGAGCAACGGACCTGTGGCGGCGTGTCGGTTACCTCGTCGAGTCGGCGACGGCCTACCAGGAACTCACCGTTCGAGAGAACCTGGACGTCGCGCGCCGCTTGGCCGGGATGCCAGACGCGTCCAGTGTGGATCGGGTCCTCGAACGGCTGGCACTCCAGCCCTATGCCGAACGACGGGCCGGCACGCTTTCGCTCGGCAATCTGCAACGGCTGGCCCTGGCGCGTGCACTGCTCCCGTCGCCGGAGCTGCTCGTCCTCGATGAGCCAGCCAATGGGCTGGATCCGGCCGGCGTCATCGAGATCCGCGAGCTATTGAGCAGCCTCGCGGCCGACGAGGGCGTGACGGTCTTCATGTCCAGCCACATCCTCGGTGAAGTCGATCTGCTGGCGACACGGGTCGGGATCGTCCACCGTGGCCGGCTAGTGGAGGAGCTGGATCACGATGCTCTTGAAGCACATCGTGATCTCCGACTCGAGGTGGAGGGTCGGGACCCTGAGCGCGCCGAGGAGGCCTTGCGCGCAGCGGGTTACTCGCCGCGGTGGCGCGCTGCCACGGATGGTCACCTCGTCCTTGAGCTGCGCGAGCCGCGTGCCTTGGAAGCCCCGGACGAGGTCGCGGTGCTGCTGGTCGCGGCGGGAACGCCGCCGACCCGACTCGCGGTTGCCCGGGAGTCTCTTGAGGATCACTTCATCCGCTTGACCACGGGCGACGGCGGGGAACTGCCGTGAGCGGTTTCGCCGCTGCCGTGCGGACCGAGATGTTGAAGGCGCGGCGGTCGCGCGTTCCGTGGGGGGTTGCCATCGGCTTCTCGCTTGCGCCTCTGGTCATGGGTCTGTTCATGGTCATCCTCAAAGACCCGGAACGTGCCCGAACGCTGGGGCTCCTTGGCGCGAAGGCGCAGCTCACCGCTGGGATCGCCGATTGGCCCACGTACCTCAACCTGCTCGGCCAGGCTGTAGCGGTCGGTGGGGCAGTCCTGTTTGCGTTCCTGACGGCCTGGGTCTTCGGACGCGAGTTCGCGGACAAGACCGTCCGTGGTTTGCTCGCCAACGCGACATCGAGAGGCACGATCGTGCTCGCGAAGGCGACCGTCGTGGCGACTTGGGGCGTCGTGACCACGGCCTGGGTCCTCGCACTCGGCCTCGTGATCGGCGGCCTTCTTGACCTTCCCGGTTGGTCGTCGACCCAGGGACCGGCGACGGTGGCGGGCATCTCGCTGGCCGCGGTCCTGACGATCGCCCTGCTCGGTTGGGCCGCGTTCTTCGCCAGCGTCGGTCGTGGCTACATCGCTCCCCTGGCCTGGACCGTTTTGATGGTTGCTCTTTCCCAGATCCTGACCGTGCTGGGCTGGGGGGCCTGGTTTCCCTGGGCGATTCCGGCGCTGCTCAGTGGAGCCGGTGGCGCGGCAGTGGAGCCGGTGACCCCTGCCGGCGTGTTCGTGCTCCTCGTGGCCGCTGCTGCCGGACTCCTAGCGACGATCGGCTGGTGGGACCGCGCCGATCAGACCGGCTGAGTCGTGGAGGAAGGGCTGGGTCTAGAGCTGATGGTCGATCGGAGCCTCGCTGTTCAACCGGCGAGACGTCGGCGTGAAGCGGTTCAGGCTCCGGCACGGGACGCTCAGGCGGCGCGCACATCTCGCCGAGTGAACCCCGCCACGGCCAGCGCCACGAGGGCAAGGACGGGGACGATCAGCGCCACGTAGCGCCACGGCTCCGCCCCGTGCACCAGTGGATCTCCGCCGAGGGCCCACTTCCAGGGCGACAGGTTGCTCACGGGCTTGAGCGGATCGCTCAAAGGAAACAACGCTGCGATGAGGTAGCCGCCAACGGCGGCCGCGATCCCGATCGCCAGGACGAGCGAGGGGCGCGGCAGCCAACCGGCGACAGCCAGGGCCAGTGTGCCGAACAGCAGCGCGAGGAACCCGCACAGCACCACCGTCGAGACGACACGCATCGTGTCGATCTCCAGGCCTACCACGGCGTCGCTGGCGAGCTGGACGAGGAGGATGAACCCGGTCATGACGACCAGCCATGCCATCAGCGCAACGGTGCGGCCAAGAAATACGGACTGGCGCGTCACGGGCTGGCTGAGGTACGTCTCCATCCTGCCGGCGTCCTCCTCAGCAGCCGTCAGGCCGTTCGCCGCAGCCACCGCCGCTACGGCGAGGAGCAGCGGCACGATGAACTCGTACAGGTTGCCCCGAAGGAACCCGGCAGGAGTCCCGAATCCGGCCAGACCGAACGCGTCGACGATCCCCGACGGCAGTTGGTCGATCGCCTCGCTGATGCCCGACGATCCGCGGAACGCCGGCCAGAAGGCGACCGTCACCGCGACGAGCGACCCGAGCCCGATTGCCCAGCCAAGCAGCGATCGTCGCATCTGACGGACGGGTCCGAGTACGAGTTCGACGCCCGTCGCGCTCATGATCGGTCTCCGTACAGGTCCAGGAAGGCGTCCTCGAGGTTGGGCTCCTCAACGATGAGGCTCGCGACCCGATGTCGAGCGAGGGCCGCGAGGACGGGGTCGACCGGGCCCGACAGGGTCGCCGCCAACCGTTTGCCATCCACCACCGTGTCCTCCAGCCCCGGGATCGCGCGCAGTTCGGTGGCATCGGGCTGGTCCGCGAACCAGACTTCGATCCGCTGTCGTGCCCGACCGCGCAGCTCGTCGACGGTCCCCTGGGTCACGATCCGCCCAGCTCGGAGGACGGCGACGCGATCGGCAGCACGCTGGACCTCGCTCAGGACGTGGGACGACAGGAAGACGGTTGCGCCGGCCTCGCGCGCCTCGGCGACCATCCCCAGGAACTCATGCTGCATGAGCGGATCGAGTCCGCTCGTCGGCTCATCGAGGACCAGGAGGTCGGGCTTCGGCGCAAAGGCAAGCAGCAGCGCGACCTTGCGCCGATTGCCCGATGAGAGGTCACGTGTCGGACGGTCGAGTTCGATCTGGAGGCGATCTGCAATCGCCTCCACCCGCGTGCTGTCCAGGTCGCCGCGCAGCCGACCGACCGAGTCGACCAGCTGCCGTGAGGTCATTCGCTCGGGAAGTCGCAGCTCACCCGGGACGTAACCGATCGAGCGCCGAATGTCGACGCCCGCGTGTCGTGGATCCTGCCCGAGGACCTCGATCGATCCGCTCGTCGGCCGGATGAGGTCGAGCAGGCATCGGATGGTGGTGCTCTTGCCGGCCCCGTTGGGGCCGACATACCCGAAGACCTCCCCGGAGCGGACCTCGAGGTCGATCCCACGGACGGCCTCGATCGCCCCAAATCGCTTGGCCAGCCCCTGGATCCGGATGGCCGGGCGGGCGGCGGCAGCGGTTCGCGCCTGCTGCTCCTGCCCGGTTACGGCCACGCTCACTCGGGCCCTGCGACCCAGGCGATCGCGGCGTCCCGTTCGGCGAGTCCGAACCGCTTGAACTTGCCTGGCACCATCCAGCCGAACGCGGTCGCCAGGTGGACGACCCAGCCGAGATCGCTCACGACGGCCGTTCGCTTCCACGACTTGGCGTGCGCGACGAGGCCAGCGTCCTCCTTCATGGCGCCGGGGGAGTAACCCTTGAAGCGGTCGCCCAGGACGAGGACCAAGCGTACTGCACCGCTTTCGGCGCCACGCGCAAGGGCCGGCAGCAAGACGTCCTCGTAGTCGGTGGCTTCAACCTCCCCCACGGCCTCGAATCCGATGACGCCGTCAGGCAGTCCGCTCATGGGCTCGAACATCGCACGTCCTCCGTCCTACGTTGGGTCAATAGTAGCCACCTAGCAACCAACTCGTCTACACTGGTGTCATGACAAACGACGACCTGGCGCAGGTCCTGGAGCAGATCACGGTGGGTGCCGTCGGCGTGACGACTCGGGCGCTGGCGGAGGCGACCCCGGGCTTCGAGATGACGTTCCCCCAGTGGCGGGCGCTCCTCATCCTCGGCGCCGAGCCGGACGGCGCGCGGGTCAGCGCGGTCGCCGGGCGGGTCGGGGTGACGCTGCCCGCGACCGGGCGCCTGCTCCGGCGCCTCGAGCGGCGCGGTCTGCTCGCGCTTGAGACGGATCCCGATGACCGGCGCGCGACACGTGCACGGCTCACCGAGGCCGGCCAGGCGACCCGGGACGCCATCCTTGCCTATCGCCGCCGGATGCTGACCGACGTCGCCCACGCTGTCACGTTGCCCCGAGATGGCGATCTCGCGAGCGGGCTCGCCGCGATCGCGGCCGAGCTGGACCGATACGCGTGAACCCGGCAGTCTCGAGGCGCGTGTCGGCCGCCCTCCGCGACGCGCGCCGGCGGACTCGCTCGGCGAGCTACCTTCGCAAGTGGGTCGTCCTCGGCGCCGGCATCGGCATCGTCGGTGGCCTGGGCGCGATCCTCTTCTATACGGCGCTCGAGCTGGCGACACATCTGTTCCTGGGTGTGCTTGCTGGGTACACGCCGCCGACGCCCGCCGGTGAGGGCGGTGCGCCGATCACCGACGCCGCGCGGCCCTGGGCGATCCCGTTCGTGGTCGCGCTCGGTGGGCTGCTCTCCGGGATCATCGTGTTCCGCTTCGCGCCCGAGGCCGAGGGCCACGGCACCGACGCCGCCATCGCCGCCTATCACCACCATCCGCGCGGCATCCGAGCGCGGATACCGGCCGTGAAGCTCGTCGCCTCTGCGATCACGATCGGATCGGGCGGGTCCGGCGGGCGCGAGGGCCCGACGGCGCAGATCAGCGCCGGCTTCGGCTCGTTCCTCGGACGCATCCTCGATCTCGACGCGAGGGACGCGCGGATCGCGGTCGCAGTGGGGATGGCCGCGGGTATCGGGGCGATCTTCCGCGCGCCGCTGGGCGGTGCGATCCTCGGCGCCGAGCTTCTTTACCGCGACGATGTCGAGTCGGACGCCCTCGTCCCGTCGTTCATCGCGACGATCATCGCCTACTCCATCTTCGGTGCCGTCGAGGGGTTCAGCCCGATCTTCGGCACACAGGCCCGGTTCGGGTTCGCGAACCCGGCGCAGCTCGGCTGGTATGCGGTCATCGGCATCGCGTGCGGCCTCGTCGGCCTGCTGTATGTCTCCAACTTCTACGGCCTGACCGACCGCTTCGCGCGTTGGTCGATGCCACGGGCCGTCAAGCCCGCGATCGCCGGGTTCGCCGTCGGCTGCATCGCACTCGTCATCCCTGGGGTGCTCGGGACCGGGTACGGGTTCGTGCAGGCCGGCCTCGACCGCCAGTCACTCCTCGCGGTGCCGCTGTGGATGGTGCTCGTGCTGCCGTTCGCGAAGATCCTCGCGACATCGCTGTCGATCGGGTCGGGCGGCTCGGGCGGCATCTTTGGGCCGGGCATGGTCATCGGCGGCCTGCTCGGTGCCGGCATCTGGCGCCTCCTCGAGCCGTTCGCCCCGGCCATCCCGGCCGACCCGGCACCGTTCGTGATCGTCGCGATGATGGCCCTGTTCGGGAGCGTCGCCCACGCCCCCCTCGCGGTGATGCTGATGGTGGCCGAGATGACCGGCAACCTCTCGATGCTCGCTCCGGCCATGGTCGCGGTCGGCCTCGCGACGTTCGTGGTCGGCGAGAAGTCGATCTACCGGAGCCAGCTCGCGAGCCGCGCAGAATCGCCGGCGCACCGCTACCGCTTCGCGATGCCGCTGCTGGCCGCGGTGCCGGTCGGCGACGCTGCCCGCCAGGCACGGATCGTCGTCCGAACGGACGATCCGGTCCGCGACGCGCTGGCGCGCATGGATCACGCGGCCGTGCCGGGTGCTCCGGTCGTCGATCGCGACGGCCTGGTGATCGGCCTCATCGACGCCGACAAGCTGCGCGGGTACGACGACGATCGCGTCGGCGACACGCCGTTCCTTCGGGAACCGATCCTCGCTGCCGACGACGGACTTGACGACGGGCTGGGCGCCCTCGCCGACCATCGTCGTTCGTGGGCTCCGGTCGTGGCCCAGGGCGGACACCTGGCCGGCGTGCTGTCCGTGCGGGACGCGATCGCCGCCTACCGCTCCGCACTGAGCGGAAACGTCCAGCAGATGCGGGGTCTTCGCGCCGACGGGGTGATCCTCGAAGCCGACGTCCAGGCCGGTTCCGCAATCGCCGGGAGGACCGTGTCGGAGGTGACCTGGCCGCCGAACACGGTGCTCGTCGCGGTCGAGCGAGCCGGTGGCCTGCTGGTGCCGCGAGGCGACCTCGTCCTGAGACCCACGGACCACCTCTCGATCTTCGGGACCCGCGACTCGACGATCGAGCTACAACGACTATTGGCAGAGGGCGGGACGGCCGGTGGTCTCGGGCGAGGCACCGCCATGACCGACACGAAGATCGGGTATTGACATTGGACCGACTCCAAGGTCTACGTTTCACCACATGGCAGCGACACCCGAGACCGGCTTCCTGGTCCTCGCCGATCTGACCGGCTACACCGCGTACCTCTCCGGGAGCGAGATCGAGCACGCGCCGGCGATCGCTGGCGACCTGTTGGAGACCATCGTCGGCCGGCTGGAACCGCCGTTCCGACTGGTCAAGTTCGAGGGTGACGCGGCGTTCCTGTTCGTCGAGGACGGGCGCGCCGACGGGTCCTTGCTGCTCGACGCGATCGAGGCGGCCTACCTCGCATTCCGACGTCGACTGCGGAGCATCGACCAGGCGACGACCTGCGACTGCAACTCCTGTCGGCTGGCACCGAGGCTCGACCTCAAGGTGTTCGTCCACCATGGGGCCTTCGTCTGGAGTCGCATCGCCGGGCGCGATGAGCTGGCGGGTTCCGATGTCATCGTCGCGCATCGATTGCTGAAGGGCACCGGCGCCGCCGAGGCCCGAGCCAACGGCTTCGCGCTGTTCACCGCCGCCGCCGTCGACGCTCTCGGTCTCGACGCCGATGCCCTGCAGCTCCGGGCGGGTGCAGAGGAGATCGAGCACCTCGGCCGGGTCGACACGTTCACGTTGGACCTCGAGGCACGCTGGCAGGACGAAAGCACCATCCGCCGGCTCGACATCGCCGACACCGATCTCGCCTTCGACATCGAGGCGACCTTCGCCGCCGACCCATCGGTGATCTGGGCGCACCTGACGTCGCCCGCCCTCCGAACGCGTTGGGAGGGACCGATCAGCCATCGCGGAGACGTCCGCCGGCGGGCGCCGCGGCGTCGGGACGACGGCTCAGTGCGTGACCGGACGGCTGGCGACTCTCGAGGAGATCGTCGACTGGCAACCCTACGACCGCGTCGCGTGGCGGCTGGCCGTCCCGGGACTGGGCCCAGTCGCGGCTACGGCGGATCTCGAGCCGACCGAGGGCGGGACCCGCCTCCGACTTCGCTGGGGATACGAGGGTGCCGCGACCGCAGATGCCACGGCGTTCCAGCGGATGCGGGGGGAGAAGGAGGCCGCCTACGGGCGACTTGCAACGGTCGTCTCCGGCGCGCTGCCGGTCGTCGAGCGGAAGGAGGCTCGAGCATGAGTTCGTCGGTCTCGGAGCAGATGATCGAGCGGTCGGCGCAAGACGTCTGGGTGTATGCCGCCGACATCGTCCGACATCCAGATTGGATGACTGTCACCGACGCCCGGATCGTGCGGGGCGAAGGCACGCAGGTGGGGGCGCGCGGGCGCGAGCGGTTGCGATTCGGCCCGTTCGGGTGGGACGTGGAGTTCGAGGTCGCTGAGGCAGAGCCGGGACGTCGGATCGCCTGGAAGTCGGTCAACGGAGCGCCGTTCGATCTCACGGTCTGGCTGGACCTCGAGCCCACTGGTCCTGGGTCGACCAAGGCGAGCTACGGGGCGGACATCCGGCTGCACGGCGTGTGGCGGCTGCTGTCGCCGATGGTGGCGATGGAGGCCAATGCCGGGCCGGCGCGTGAACTGTCGCGGCTCAAGACACAAGTCGAGGCGGCCCCAGCCATGACGCCGGCGATGTCATGACGACGTTGAGCCGCTTTCCGATCAGTGCCCGGGCGGCAGCTGGCGATCTCGAGCGGGCGCGCCGCTGGTACGAGGACCGGCTCGGACTCCTCCCTGAACACGAGGACCCGGGTGGCGCTTGGTACCGCTTCGCTGGCGAGACCTGGCTGTACCTGTACGCCACGCCGTCAGCCGGGACCGCCAAGAACACGATCGCGGGCTGGGAGGTCAAGGACATCGAAGCCGTGATGGCCGAACTGCGCGAACGTGGCGTGGTCTTTGAGCAGTACGACCTCGGGGACGTCCAGATGGTCGATGGGTTGGCCGACTTCGGCGTCGCCAAGGCCGCTGGTTCAAGGACAGTGAGGGCAACACGTACGAGTTGACTGAAGTCCGCCAGCACCCTTGACATGCGAGCCACTCCAAGGTTTGCTGGCCGTATGAGGATCGGCGAACTCGCTGAAGCCGTTGGCGTCTCGACCGACACCGTGCGCTTCTATGAACGCTCCGGCTGGTTACCCCGGGCGAGCCGGCGGGATAACGCATACCGCGAGTACGGACCGGCCGACGTCGAGCATCTGCGCTTGATCATCGACCTGCGGCGCCTGGATCTCCCGCTCGAGGACGCCGCGCAGAATCGCGGGCTGGTGTCATTCCGGGCACTGCGGTGATTCGACCGTCGAGCTACCGCGGATGATCGAGACGCGACGCGCCGAGATCGCCGACAGGATCGCCAGCCTTCACGCCCTTGATGCGAAGTTGGCCGGACTACAGGGACACCTTGAACGACCGCGCCGGTCGCTCGCGGTCATCGACGGTCCGTGCTGTGACGCGGCGGACGCCGTCGTCGGAGCCGCGGAGGGCGGCTGCGCGTGCTGTTCGTCGGAGCCCGCCGCCGCGAACTAGGTCCGTCGCGTTGTCGATGACGCCTGGCCTAGGTGCGCGAGGTTCCTATCGAGCCTTCGACAGCCCGGCACCCATCCTTCCCGGCCGCCGGTCGTCGGGCCGGCTCGCGCGCGCCATACGGTGGCCGCCGCAAGCCAACGGGGATTCGACCGCAACGTCACCGCGATCTGGCGGTCCGCTTTGCACGCTCACGCTTCGAGCGATCGAACGGACATCCGTCCCACCCATGTCCGCGCGGCATCGCAGCGGAACTCCCAACTCCACGCACAAATGGATGCCAGGGTCTGGCGGGTAGTTGGATCCTCACGATCAGTCGCGGCGAAGCACCATCGACGCGACGCCACCGATCACGATGACGAGCCCGACGACCGCCAGCACGATGACGAGCGGGTTCTGGTAGTCGCTGGCAGTGGAGGTGGCCGGGAGGGGCGTGTTCACGAAGAACGCGGCCGTCATCCCGCCACCCGTCGGATCGGCGATGCACACCAGCGTGCCGGCGTTGAAGCAATCCTGGCCGGCGATCGGGCTGGTCGGATGGAACGGCGCCGCGTTCGCGAGCGCGTAGCCCGGTGGCGCCACCGTCTCGATGATCCAATAGGTGGCTGTCGGCAGGCCCCGGAGCACGGCGATCCCGCTCGGGTCGGAGACCTGGAAGAGCACCGGGCCGTCGAGGTCGCGCTGGAACACCCCGTCGCCGTTGTCCGGTGCGACGGCATACGTGGCGCCGGCCAGCAGGAGATCGTCCGCTCGGTCGGCGGTGCCGCGGTCGTCGACGGTCACCATCGCCACGCGAACGAGTGGAGGAGACGGTGGTGTGGCCGACGGTGACGGGCTCGGCGACGGTGACGGGCTCGGCGACGGTGACGGGCTCGGCGACGGCGACGGGCTCGGCGACGGTGATGGCGACGGCGATGGGCTGGGCGACGGCGACGGGCTGGGCGACGGTGACGGGCTCGGCGGTGGCGACGGGCTTGCACTCGGCGTCGGCGAAGGGGTGGGCGTCGGCGACGGGGTCGGGGTCGGGGTCGGCGTCGGCGTCGGGGTGGGGGTCGGGGCAGGAGTCTTCGTCGGCGCGACGGTCGGGGTCGGCGAGGGCGTCGGCGAAGGCGTCGGGACCGGTGTCGCCGACGGCGACGGCGCCGCGCAGTTGATCGCGGCCGACGTCGTGAGGTCGAAGATCGCGGCACGCCGCTCCACGACGGAGATCACCAGGCCGTGGATCTGGAGCGGGACGGTCCCCGCGGCGAGTGGCGCCGACGCCTCGAAGCCGCCGAGCACGGGCAGGCCCGTCAGGCTCGGGGCGCCGGAGGGCAGCGCAACGCCGGACGGAAGTGGCGGAACCGTCGGGTTCGGTGCCGCAGACGTGCTCGGTCCACCGGAGGCCGCCGCCGTGGCCGTCTGGATCGGGACGCCGGCGACGTCCGGGGGAGTCCCGTCGTTGCCGGTCGCGACGTCCACGAGGACGGTGTCGCCGCTCTTGACGAACGAGTCGTCCGGCGACGGGACCAGGTAGAACGTCGGGGCCGTCCGGACGAGGAGATAGAGCGTGTTCGTCCCGCAGTCGTACCGGGCGAACGATTGGGCGAGGACCGGCTTGGTCGTGTCGCCGCTCTCGTACATCGGCCCGAGCGCGTCGGCCGTGAGATCCCAGTCCGTGACCGCGCCGTCGATCGTGATCCCGGCGGGCGTCACCACGTGGATGGGCTGGTCGGCCGCCTGGCCGACGGGCGCGAGCAGCGGGACGAGCGCCAGCCCGGCCACGATGGGGATCAGGGCGTGGCGGCGGATGGAGCGGGGGCGGCGGACGCGACTGTGAGCCACGGAGCTCCTCCTCGTGCCGCCGATGTCCGGCGTCGATGGATGGTGAAGGATACCGGACGGTCGGCTGAGCGCTCCGACGGATGGCTCGCCATGCCTGCCGCCGGGCCGCCTCCATTCCCGCAGAGGCTCCGCGAACCGTCGAGGTGGCCCGCCCCCGTGCGGTGCCACCGGTTGGCGCCCGACGCCGGCGATCCACTCGGCCCGACGTCGATCTGGCGCCCGATCCGGGCGTCTCGGTCCGTTGTCGTCACCCGGGGGACGAATTGGCAGATCCGGCAGATCGGGCGGGCCGCGTCGGGGACAATGAGGAAGTGACAACCCGTCCGATCCGTGTCGGCGTCCAGCTGCCCGAGGTGGAGCGCGAGGTCCGCTGGCCGGAGCTCCTCGACATGGCCCGGGCGATCGACGACCTCGGCTTCGACGGCATCTGGCTCGGCGAGCACCTCCTGTACCGCTGGGACGGCCGACCGGCCCGCGGCCCATGGGAGGCATGGACGCTCATGGCCGCGCTCGCGGCGACGACGACCCGGGCGACGATCGGCCCCCTCGTTGCGTGCACGAACTTCCACAACCCGGCACTGCTCGCCAAGCAGGCGGCGACGATCGACGAGATCGGTGGCGGCCGGTTCGTCCTCGGTCTCGGGGCGGGCTGGAACGAGACCGAGTTCCGTGCCTTCGGCTTCCCGTACGACGAGCGGGTGAACCGGTTCGAGGAGGCGTTCACGATCATCCGGACCCTGCTCCAGGAGGGCGCGATCGACTTCGAGGGGCGGTTCTACCAGGCTCGTGACTGCGAGCTCCTCCCGCGAGCCCGGCCCGGCGGTCCGCCGCTCCTCATCGGTTCGAACGGGCCGCGGATGCTCCGGATCACGATGCCCCATGCCCACGCGTGGAACACCTGGTATGCGGACACGGACAACACGCCCGCGGGGGTTGCGCCCCTCGCCGCGATCGTCGACGAGGCCTGTCGGGCCGTTGGCCGCGACCCGGCCGCGATCCGTCGAACCGTCGCGGTCCACGTCCGCCTGCCCGGCGGCCGGGGGCGGACGATGGGCGACACGACGACGACCGATCGGATCGTCCCCCTCGAGGGGGCGCCGGAGCGGATGGCGGACGAGCTCCGGGCCTACGCGGCCGCCGGCGTCGACGAGGTCCAGGCCGTGCTCGATCCGATCGACCTGGCGTCGATCGTGCAATTCGCAGCGGTGCTGCCGCTTCTCGACCGGGCCTGAGGTTCCGCGCACAGAACACGACGGACAGGCACGCCCGGCGGTACTTCTGTAGGGTTCAGTTCGTGCGATCCACGGTGCTAGCATCCCGCCGGCGATGCGACATTCAAATCATCAATCACGGGAACGCCGGCTGCCGGCCCGGGTGGCCGGCATCGCCATGATCGTCGCGACCACGCTCGTCGTGGCCTGTGGCGGCTCGGCCACGCCCTCGGGCGCGCCGAGCGCGCTCCCGACGCCCGTGATCACCCCGGATCCGCATCGTCGCGAGCCGGTCACCGCAGATGACATCTTCCTGGCGCTCGGCAGCGCAAAGCTCGGCATCCGGGCGAACAATGCGAACTCCGGCCAGGGCAATCCGGTCATCGTCAAGCAGATCAATGCCGACATCGGCAACTGGCCGCTGCAAATCACGCAGTACCGCAGCGCAGCCGACCTCCACAAGGCCCTCGACTGGAAGCCCGGCTCCAAGCCGGTCCGGAACGAGACGCCGTACGCCTTCGCCGGGCTGAACGTCCTCGTCGAGTACGGGCCCGTCAGCTCGGCGGCGACGCCGAAGGCCCCGGACGACACGCGTCAGGCCCTCGCCGCCCAGATCGTCGGGGTCCTGGATCCGCTCCTGTGGCCGCTGGACCAGCACTCGGTCCTGGCGATCCCCTCGAAGACGCCGGAGCCGACCCCGGCCCCGACCGTCTCGGCCGCGCCGACCAAGGCACCCACGAAGCCGCCGGCAAAGACGCCGAGGCCAGCGAAGACACCGAAGCCGACCACGAAGCCGTGACCGGCCAGCGCCGCTCCCCCGGGCGCGCCGGCGAAGACGTCTCCAGAGCTCGACAAGCGGATCATCGAGCACCTCCAGCAGGACGGCCGTCGGCCGTTCACCCAGATCGCCGCCGACCTCGGCGTGTCCGAGGCCGCGGTCCGCGCCCGGACGAACCGTCTCGTGGACCGCGGGATCCTCCAGGTCGTCGGTGTCACGGATCCGTTGAAGCTCGGCTTCCAGCAGATGGCGATGATCGGCATCCGGTGCGAGGCGGACCGGCTGATGGAGGTCGCCGCGCGCTGCGCCGAGGATGTCCGAGGTCGACTACGTCGTCATCACCGCCGGCACCTACGACATCCTGATCGAGACCGTGTGCGAGGACAACGAGGGGTCTGCTCCCGGTTCCTCGCGGATCGCCTGCGGACGATCGACGGGGTGCGCGACACCGAGACGTTCGTGTACCTGCGGATGGTCAAGCAGTCGTACCAGTGGGGCACGCGCTAGGCCGGTCCACGGTCGAGCGGGACGCGGGCGGTGCGCCGCC
>CAVVCZ010000003.1:0-11685 GCA_963746845.1 uncultured Chloroflexia bacterium
CGGCTGAGTCTCGTCGGCTGAAACGCCGACCGAAGATTGATCGAATCGGCCCTGAACTCCCTCCCTACGGGTAGAGGGTCCGCGCTCTCCAAGACATCGCTTGGCAAGATCGCAGACGGCAAGGCCAAGTCCGACGGGATCATCGTCGGGACCGCGGCCGCGGCCGTGATGCTCGCCGATCGGCTCGACGACGGCCGGACCGGCACCGGGACTTTCCCGGTCGGCACGAAGCCGGGCGAGTGGCGCCTGGTCCCGCCGATGAACGCCAACGTCTTCTCGTGGGTCGGCGAGGTTCGACCGTTCTCGCTGAAGCGCCCGAACCAGTTCAAGGTCGACGCGCCGCCGAAGCTCACGAGCAAGCAGTACGCGAAGGAGTTCGACGAGGTCAAGAAACTCGGCGCGAAGACGGGCTCGACCCGGACCGCCGATCAGGACGTCCTCGCGAACTGGATCGTCGTGAACCCGTTCGGCCCCGTGAACCAGACCCTCCGCGATCTGGCAACCGGCCACGGCCTCTCGACGGCCGAGCAGGCGCGTCTCTTTGCGATGACGAGCGTCTCATCGGCGGACGCCTTGATCGACTGCTTCAACCAGAAGCACCTTCGTCTCTTCTGGCGCCCGCAGACGGCCATCCAGGAGGCGGCCAACGACGGCAATCCGAACACGGCCGCCGATCCGAGCTGGGTGTCGCTGTTCCCGACACCGGGCTATCCGGACATGCCGTCCGGCTACAACTGCTTCACGGCCTCGAACATGAACGCCGCCAAGGCCTTCTTCGGCACGGACCACGTCGCGTTCAACGTGACCAATTCGGCCGGCACGCGCAGCTACACCCGGTTCTCGGGCTACGTCCACGACGCGATCGAAGGTCGCATCCTCATCGGCTTCCACTTCCGGAGCGCCGACGAGCAGGGCGCCTGGCTCGGGAAGACGGTTGCCAAGTGGGTGGCGAGGCACGAGTTCCGACCCGTCCACTGACCCATCGGCTCCCGCACGTCACGACCCCCGGCCCGCCTGGGCCGGGGGTCGTTGACTGTCGCGAATGTCACCGCCCGCGCCGCCAACATGGATCCCCGGCAGGTGCCGGCCGCACGGCTAGGGCTGGACGATCGTGGTGGCGAACCGAACGGTGCTGTCGTTCGCGATCGACAGGATCGTCGCCGAAGCACTGTTCCGCTCTGGTTCGATGGCGAGCGCCCAGACTCCTCCGCTCGGATTGACCGTGACCGACCAGAACATCGAACCCGCCCGCCGCAGCCCGACCGGCCAGCCAGGACGGACCTTGCCGTTCGGGCCGATGGCGAACAGGCTGCCGCCGCTCGACGGGGTCGAACCCGCCTCGAGGAGGTAGAGAACGTTCGAATCGCTGACCTGGGGCGTCGTGTAGCGCTGGACGCAGCCCGTGTCGCCGGGGTGGCAGATGCCCGTCAGCTGCATCTCCAGATTGACGTGATACGGCCAGCCGGCGCGCGCCTTTCCGTCAGGGTCCAGGGCCATCACGGTCGTGCGGTGGCTGGCGGTGCTCACGACGAACGCCGAGCCATCGGCACCCACGATCGGCGCGCCGGGATAGTCGCTCTGCCTCGACGTGCCGGTCGAAGTGATCGGCAGCTCGGCGGACCCGTACGGAGAAACCCTGCCGTCTTCGTCGAGAACGACCGTTCGGGCCGGCGGCTTGTTCGGCGAACCTACGACGAGATAGGCGAACCCTCGATCCACGTCGAACGCCAGTTCGGATCCGATCCCGTCGATCGTGGTGGGCGAGCCTGGACGCGCGCCGCCGAGGCCAAAGCCCGTGATGTCCGTCTTGACCGAGGTCGCGCTCGTCCAGTCTCGATACCGGGTCCCGTAGGCGAGGTAATCGGTCCCGACCGCCCAGGCCAGGTCGCAGCACACGAACGGAATGTCTTCGCCCGTCTCTACGGAGCCGTCGACGTCGATCACGGTGACGCTCACCGGCCAGGACTGACCCGCCTCCCCACCGACGTAGAGCAATGGGTTCACGAGGAGCACGAGGCTCTGATTCACCATCTGGCCGAGCGTGCCGTTGTCGACGTCGACCGGCCAGCCCGGCAGTGATCGACCGGCTGCGTCGAGGGCAAAGGAGCGCCGAACAGCAGCCGCGTCGTTGTTGGAGGGGGGCCGATGACAGAGGAGACGGACTGTCCCGTCCTCGACGGGAAGCAGCTGGTCGCAGTCATCGACGCCGGCCAGAAGGATCGGCCAGCCGCGCGCCGCCTTGCCCGATCGGTCGAGCCGCGTGACGATCTCGCCGCCACGACCCGGGACCGCCACGTAGAGGCTGCCGTCAGGGCCTGGGCCCATCTCGATCTGCGTCCCGAGATCCTCGCCGGACCCCTTCACGGGCAGGTTCGGGCCGGCGGCGACCGGACTCGAGGCAGCCGAACGAGATGAGGTCGGGGCCGGCAGCGCGCTGGACGACGGCACGACCGTCGAACTCGCAGTCGCAATCGTCGGCAGAGACGGACTCCGACCGAGACTCGAGACGCTCGCGCCGGGCGGCGGCGAGCCAGGTCCGTCGATGAGCCGAATGCCGGCCGCGAGCGCAACGCCGCCGACGATCGCGGCGGCCGCGATGGCCGCCATCGCCCGAGGCGGGGGCAGGCCCCGATTGGATCGTCGCGGACCCGTGGGTTCCATCGAGGTCAAGACGCCTCATCAGGCATGCTGTGACGTTGGCGAGCGGCCCGTGCCGGCCCGGCGCGGCCGGGGGTCGTTGACCGTCTGCCGGGTCCGGGGCTAGGTCCGGATGTCGACGGTCACGGTCGCCGTCGTGACGACCTCCGCGCCGGCTAACACCTGGACCGTCATGACGTACTTCGCGGGCGTCATCGTCTTCGAGGTCTTCAGGTCGAACAGGAACGTGTCACTCCCTGCGTCGTAGCGAGCGCAGTTCGGCGACGGGTTGCCGCCGCTGAAGAGGATCTTCGCCCCGCACGCGTTGGCGATCGTCCTCGCGGCGTTGTCGGAGATCACCTTCCCCGCCGCGTCCTTCAGCTTGAACTCCACGCCGATCGTGGTGCCGCGCTTGACGATCGCGTTGTTCGCCGGCTTCGTGATCGTCAGTGAGTACCCGACGACATACGAGCAGGTCGTGGTGGCGATGTTGCCGGCCTTGTCGATGCCCGCGAGGAGCGCCGACTTGCGCCCGGCGCTCGACGTGTCCGCGTTGACGAAGACCGAGCCGACCACCGGCCCCGACATCGCGTCGGTCACGGTCACGCCCACCTTGGCGTTCTGGGCGTTGAGGAGGAACGGCCCACCCGAGCAGGTCAGCGTCGGCGGGGTCGCGTCGCGCTTGACGGTGACGGACTTCGTCGTCGTCCCGCCGGCGCTCGTCGCCGAGCAGGTGAGCGTCGTGGCCGCGGTGTCGGTCGAGATCGTCGTCGGACCGCACCCGGTCGACGTCAGGATGCCCGACTGGGCGTCCGTCTTCGTCCACGAGACCGCGACGTTGCCGCGGTACCAGCCATTCAGCCCCTGGGATCCGCTGACCGACGAGGTCACGATCGGAGGCGTCGTGTCAGTGCGGCGGAGCGCGAGCCACTTCGAGGCATGCGTGGTCCGGACGATGACCCGGACGTCCGACCCGGCACCGGCCACGAACGCGGCCGTGAAGCACGGTTCCGGGCTGGCCGCGGGCAGCGCGTCGCAAGCCAGGGCGATGTCGGTCGTCGCATCCGCGTTCGTGCGCGAGACCGTGATCGTCGCCGGGTTTGCGCCCGTGCTCGAGTCGACGACGAACGTGATCACGATCGGGTCGTCCGCCGGTCGGGTGACGCCGCCGAGGTCGATGTCGACCTCGTTGCCGAGGATGGCGTAGCCACTCGGCGCGGGGATGTTCGCGGGGTGCATGTCGATGGCGACCGGGGTCGGCGGGCCGCCCGGTGCCGTGAAGGCCACGCTCGTCTGCACCGGGACCGCCGCCGAGGCGCCAATGTTGCCGGGGTCGGTCGAGACGGTCGCCGGACCGGGTGGCACCTTCGTCGTGACGTCGCCGGCGGTGACGTCGTAGGTCTGCGAGACGGACCGATGGTTGCCGATGTTGTCGGTCGTGTCGACCGTGAACGTGAAGTGCCCGGGCGTCGTGGTGTCGATCGCCGCGCCGTTCGCGAGCGTGCCGGCGCACGTCGCTAGGCCGGAGCTGCCGACCTCCGCGCACGAGAACGACGCTGTCAGCGGCTCGTTCAGCGTGTAGAGCGAGCGGTTCGGCCGGGTGAGGGTGATCGTGGGCGCCACCCAGTCATCGTCGACCGGAGTCGTCGGCGTCGCGAAGGTCGGCCCCGAGGCGAGCAGGGCCGGGACGTCGTCGCCCGGTCCGATGTCATACCCGTTGAGCGAACGAGGAGCCGGTCCCCAGCTCCAGACGACGTGGCCGACGATCCCGGCCGCTCGCTGGGCGATCAGCTTGGCTCGCAGTGACGCGGTCCGGCTGTCGTAGGAGCCGCCGACGTCGACCGGCCGGAGGCCGACCTCGCCGACGAACAGCGGCTTGTTCAGCTCGCCGCACTGCTGGATCCGGAGCGCCATCCCGTTGAACTGGTCGCCGGGCATGGCGGTCCACGGGTCGTAGTCGTGGTACTCGCACAGATCGATTGTCGGGATCGCGTGGAGCGCCTTGTACTGCGAGCCGCTCGTCCCGCACTGGCCAGTCCCGATCGTGCCGAGGCTGACCAGGTGGTTCGGGTCGATCGACTTGATCAGTCCCGAGACATTGGCCGCCCACGGCGCCATCGCGTCGTAGGCCGCCGGTCCGGCCGGACAGCCCGTCGGATGGTCGGCGTTCGTCTCGGCCTCGTTGAGGAGCTGCCAGGCGAGGATCGCCGGCTCGTCCTTGTAGCGCGCGACGACCTGGGCGACCCAATCGCGGTACGGGAGGTAGCCCGCGCCGTAGACGGAATCCTCCGGCTGGAGCTGGGCGTAGCCGGTCTGGTACCAGGCGAGCGTCTTGTACGGCGCGGTCGGGCCCTTGTGGCCGCACTCGCCCCACTGGTTGCCGAGGGTCGGGATCACGTAGTAGCCGGCGGCCTTCGCCGCCGCGATCGTCCGGTCGAACCGGGTCCAGTCACGGTTCCCGGTCAGGCCGGCGGTCGCCAGCGGCTCGAAGAACCAGGCGCGGATCACGCCGTGATCGCCGCCGTGGACCCCGCCGAGATCGATGTCCGTCAGGGCCTGCTCGAACACGCCGTGGTCCATGTTGTTGGCGCACCAGTCGTCCGAGTTCGCGTTGTAGATGTTCATGCCGGTGAACGTGAACGGCTGGCCCTCCAGCTCGAGGTGGGTGCCGACTGCCTTCACGAACGGGTCGGGCGGCGGGGGCCCGGTCGGCGTGACCGACGCCGACGCGAGGCTGGCGGGGCCTGTTCCGACCGCGTTCGTGGCAGCGACCGTGAACGTGTAGGGGGTCCCGCCGGTCAGACCGCCGACGGTCGCCGTGGTTGAGTTGCCCGCGGAGGTGGCGCTTGCGCCGCCCGGGGACGCCGTCACGGTGTACGTCGTGACGGCACTACCACCGTCGGCGGCGGGGGCGAGCCAGCTCACGGTCGCCTCGCCCGTCCCCGCGATCGCGGTGACCCCGATCGGAGCACCGGGGGCCGTCGGAGGCTTCGCGGGAAGAGTCAGTCGCTCGGACGTATCCAGGTAGGAGAAGCTCGGGCCACCGGCCCCGCCGGCCACCAGGACGGTGTCGTCCGGGAGCAGGACGGCGCTGGGGAACCACCTGGTCGAGATCATGTCCGCGGCGGCCGACCAGGTGTCGGTCGCAGGATCGTAGATCTCGGCGGTCTTGATGCCGCCGTAATTGGGATCGAACCCACCGGCGACCAGCACTCGACCGTCCGACAGCAGAACCGCGACGTGCTCGTAGCGAGCCGTACCCATCGACGCGGCGGGCGACCAGCTGTTCGTGGCCGGGTCGAAGAGGAGCGAACTCGCGGTGGGCACGCGTTGCCCCACATCGGGGTCGTACTCGGACTGGCCACCGGCCACGAGGACCCGGCCGTCGTTCAACAGGGTCGCCGTCGCGTAGGCGCGTGGCGCGCTCAGGTCCGGCAGGGCCGACCACGCATCCGCGATCGGGTCGTACAGCTCGGCCGTTGTCAGTCCCTGGCTGCAATTCGGTCCGCAGCCACCAACCACGGGCGACCCCTCGCCGCCGGCGACGAGGACCTTGCCGTTGGGAAGCAGCGCGGCCACGTGACCCCATCGGTAGGAGCCCGAATCGGCGGCCCGCGTCCACACCCCGGTGCCCGGGTCGAAGATCACGGCCGTTGCCTGGCCGTAGCTGGACTGGCCGGTCATGTCGTCGCCGCCGAACCCGCCGACGAGCAGCACCCGGTGGTCGCCGAGCTTCGTCGCCGTGTGCAGGTAGCGCGTGAGCGGCATCGACGGTCCGGGTGTCCAGTCTCCCGTCTGCGGGTCATAGATCGTCGTCGACGCGAGGACCGGCGCCGAGTTGGGGGTCCTGGACAGCCCCCCGGCGACCAGCACCGACCCGTCATCCAGCAGGGTCGCCGAGTGACGGCTTCGCGCGTTCGCCAGTGGCGAGGCAGCCGTCCAGCTGTTCGCCGCAGGGTCGTACACGCGAACGTCAGAGATGCCTCCCTGGCCGTCCTGACCTCCCGCGACCAGCACCGTTCCGTTCGGCAGCAGGGTCGCGGTCGTGAAGAAGCGAGGGGCGGTCATCGAGCCCGCGTCAGCCCACGATCCTTCCGGATCCGCCAGGGCGACCCCGGGGCCGATCAGGGCGATGCACAGCATCGCCGAGAGGAATGCAGTCGCCAGGACGCGCATGACCGAGCCCTCCCGAGCGTCAGCGTGACGGTGTGCTGCGCGGATCGGGGGGCATTGGGACCCCCCGGGCGGATGTGTGGCCCGCCCGACGGTACTCCTTCCAGCGACCCGGAACCTGCCCGGAACGCGCGGTTCAGCCTCGGCGCGGCTCCGATGACCGGCCTCGCGGTGCGCGTGCCTCCGAGGGCGGGAATCGACGGAGTGGAATGACGTCCGGATCACCGTCAGCCAGCTCGACCACGAGTATCACGCCGACGACGAGACCGGCTGCACGAACCACCCGAGCGGGCCGCGTGAGTTGATGCCAAGCGCCAAGCCGCGTCGTCGAAACCAGGTCGTTCACCTGCGTAACATGGGGCTCATGCCGATCACCGATCGAGGGTCCGGTAGGTGCTTTCCGAGCGACGCGCGACCCTCAGGATCACGACGAGGCGCGACCCGTCGTCGACGACGTAGATGACTCGCAGGTCCCCGACGCGGAGGCGCCAGAACTCGGTACCGCCCAGCTTGGTCACCCCAGGCGGACGCGGGTCGATCGAGAGGGACAGGATCGGGCCCCGAAGTCGAGCCGCCTCGCCTGGTGGAAGGTGGCGCAGCTGGCGCTGGGCGGCTGGCGCGATCTCGACGCGGTGACCCGGCCGGCTCACTCCTCATCCGAGCCGTAGACGGCGCGCGTCTCGGCGGCGAGCGACCCGAAGAACGACTCGGCGGCCTCGCCGCCATCTCGACGGTATTCGGCAAGGGCCGCCTGCGCCGACTCGAGATCCTCCCTGGTCTCCGCCGCCTCGAGCCAGGCCCGGATCGCCTCGTCGACGATCTCGCGGACGCTTCGATCCGATCGCGCGGCCTCGACCTTCACGGCCCGGTAGATGTCGTCCGAGAGATCGATGGTGACCTTCATCTCACCAAGGATACCAGCAAGCTGGGTTCCTGCAAGGACCCGTTGCGACGAATGTCGCATGCCGTTGTCGACGAACAGGCATGGTTGCGCGGAAGCGCAAGTGGTGTCCTTGCCGCGGGTCGAGCGTGAGAGGCACGTGGACCCACGACAGACGACAAGGAACCGTTCGATGTCCCAGTCCCGATCCGCACGCCGCGGCCACATCGACCCGCTGATCGCCCTCGCGCTTGGCGGCCTCGCGATCGTGCTCTTCGTCAGCGCGATCGTCGTCACGCGCCCGCTCCCGACGACCTCCGCCGTGACCGCCGGCCTGCCGACCGCCCAGGTCCTGGTCCGAACCCTCGACTGACCTCGGGCCTGGCCCTCGACCTCAGGACGCGGCCAGGAGCTGGTCCGCGAACCCTTCGAGCGACCTGGCCACCCTGGCCAACGGTTCCATGAGGGCGGGCGTGCACGCCTGGCCGCAGCGGACGGCGAACGCCGCCGCATCCCGCAGCCGCTCCTCCATCAGGATCCAGGCTGCCTCCCGGTGCGGCAACAGGTAGTCGACCGAGTAGAACAGCTCGAACCCCGGCCCGGCGGTCGCACCCGGCATCTCCCAGCCGACCGGCTGGGTCGTCACGACGGAGCCGAGCGGCTTGACCGCCGCGTACATCAGCCCGACCGAGACATCCGCCAGGACCTTGAGCTGCTCGGGCGTCTCGTCCGTGTGGGCGAAGTAGCGCGAGAGGAGCTGGAGGAGGACCTCGTAGACGACGTTGAGGAGGTCCATCGTCCGCGTCGTGCCGGGGTCGGTGATGAGCGGCATCGGCACCCCGGTCGCCTGCGGGCGGACGTTCGCCGCCACGACCGGCCGGGCGGGCTCGAAGTCCGGGTCTGCGCGCTTCAGCGCGAGGTACTCATCGAGGACGGCAAGCAGTCGCCCGAAGTGGGCGTCGCGCCACTCGCCGAGCGCCCCCTCCCCCTGCTCGACGATCGTGTCGATCGCCTGCCGCGCGGTCGCCAGGTCCATGACCGCGACCAGCTCCTCCCATCGGAAGTGCTGCGCGGTCGCCTGCGCGTTCGTCGGACCGATGAACAGGCGCCCGGGACCGAGCCGGCCCTCGAGGTGTTCCAGGCCGGCACCGATCGACCGGTAGAGCTGGCCGATCGTGTCGAACTCCTGCAGGTGCGGGACGATCTCGTCCTCCTCGTCGTGCGGCAGCGCGACGGCCTGTGCGATCGCCGCGAACCCCTCGGCGTCCTCGACGTCCATGCCCTCCGGCCGTTCGAGGAACGCGAAGTGCCGGAGCGCCGCCTCGCCGAACGGCAGCAGCTCGATCCGGACGCCAGCCGGGTAGCTGTAGGCCGGCATCGGGAAGTTCGGACGGGCGAGACGCGGGGCGGCGCCGACGGCCGTCAGGAGGTTCTGGACGAGCGCCAGGTGGAGCATCTCCTGCTCGCCGATGCTCAGCAGCGTCTTGCGCCAGCCCTGGATCGCGGTCAGCTGGTCCGCGCTGACCCCCTCGCCGACCTTCTGCTTGAGCGAGAACGCCGCGAACAGGTACTGGAGCATGATCAGGTGCTCGAGCTCGGCGGCCTTGCCCAGGGTGTAGATGAGCGCTTCCCGGTGTTCGAGCCCGGACCCGTGCTCGCCGCTCTGGCCCCCGCGGACCGCGAGCACGTTGGCAAGGGGTCCGTGCGGGACCGGCGAGGCGTTCTCGATCATGCGCGGCGTCCTTCCGATGCGAGGGGCGATCGGAGCCTACGCCAAGTTTCGATCTCGAGTCCGGCGGCGCACAGGCGGTTGACCACGCGGCCCCGTCTGCCGCGGCGGCGACGTCCAGGCCGAGGTGATGGGCGAGCGCCCGCCGGACCGATCGGCGGAGCTCGGGATCGCCGATCGACTGCGGCTGACCGTCGGCCTCGACCGAGGTCACCCGCTGACGGAGCCCGCCCGCCGAGCGGGCATTGCGAGTGCTATCCCGCCACGGCGCCGCTTCCCGTCACCGTCGCGGGCTCGTTCTCGCGCAACGTCGCCCCGCCCGCGAACGTGGTCCGCATCGGGACCTCGTGGAGGAAGAGGACGAGGATCGCCGCGACGACCGCGGCCACGATCCCGGCCCAGAACGTGGCCGCGATCGCGATCGAGATCGCCTGATGGATCCCGGCCACGATGTTCGGGATCAAGGGCTCGACGATCACCCGGAACTGCTCGGGGACACCGGCGAGAATGCGCGCGCCGAGGTCGCCAGTCCCGGTCAGATCGAGTTGACCACCACCGCCCTGGAACCCGTCGACCAACGGCTTCGGGACACCGGCCGTGACCAGCTGGGTCGGGATCTCGGTCACCAGCCGCTCGGCGAACAGCGTCGCGGCAACGGTCAGGCCGACGGTGCCGCCGATCTGCTGGAAGAAGGTCAGGCTGCTCGTGGCGACGCCGATCCGCTCGGCCGACACGGCGTTCTGGACGATCAGCGTGAACACGGCGAGCGACGGCCCGATCCCGATCCCGGCCAGGAGCATCCAGAGCCACAGCGTCGCGCGATCGGTCTCGACCCGGAGGTTGGTCATCAGGAACAGGCCCACCGCGAGCAGCACGAGCGAGCCGAACATCATCACCTTGTAGTGGCCGGTCCGGGACACGATCTGGCCGGCCGCGATCGCACTGAAGATCAACCCGGCGAGTAGCGGCAGGAGGTTGTAGCCCGACTCGGTCGCGCTCGATCCGGCAACGGTCTGGAACCAGCGCGGCAGGAAGATGACCGTGGTCAGGAAGCCGAACCCCACGAAGAACGTGGCCGCGACCGAGATCGAGAACGTCGGCAGCCGGAACAGCCCGAGCGGCACGATCGGGTCCTTCGCCCGCGACTCCACCCACAGGAACACGGCGCCCATGGCGAGCCCGAGCAGCATCAGGCCGCCCACGGCCGGGTCGGTCCAGTCGTTGCCCTGCTTGTTCGACAGGCCGATGAGGAACGGCCCGACCGCCGCGGTGAACACGGCCGCGCCGAGATAGTCGATGTTCCGCCCGGCGTCCGGCTTCCGGATCGCGGGCAGGAGCCGCCACAGGATGAACAGCGAGATCAGCCCGATGGGGATGTTGATGAAGAAGATCCAGTGCCAGCCCCAGGTGTCGGTGATGAACCCGCCGAGGCCCGGGCCGACGAGCGACGACAGTCCGAAGACCGCGCCGAACGCACCGAGGTACTTGCCGCGCTCGGCCGGCGTGTAGAGGTCGGCCACGACCGCGAACGCGATCGGGAAGATGGCGCCACCGCCCAGGCCCTGGAGCCCGCGGAACAGGATGAACTGCTCCATGGTCTGGCTCAGCCCGGCCAGCGCCGAGCTGATCAGGAACAGGCTCACCGCAAAGATGACGATCGGGCGGCGGCCGTACAGGTCCGACAGCTTGCCGTAGATCGGCCCGCTGATCGTCGAGGTCAGCAGGTAGACCGTGACCGACCAGGTGTAGAGCGAATTTCCGTTGAGATCCGTGACGATGACCGGGAGCGCCGTCCCGACGACGGTCTGGTCCAGCGCGAACAGGAACATCGCGAGGAGCATCGCGCCGAGGATCTCGAGCTTGGCGCGCGGGGAGAGGTGCAGGGCGATCTCTTCCGGGGACTCGGCGGGTTGGGCAAGGCCAGCGTTCACGGTGGGCTCCTGAGCGTGGGAGGGCATCGTCTCATCCCTGTTGGCCACATGCCGTCATGAAACTCATCGGCCGGAGCACGAAACCAGCCCCGCGACGCGAACGTGAGGGGTGGGACATGTTCCCGGAGGATTTGGGCCCCTGCCCCGCCGTCATCCGCGTCGAACGTCACGGCGACGGCAACGCCGGCACCAAGCGCCGCCCGAACCAGCCACCCCGCGACCGCCCTGCCGGAGGGCGACCTAGCACGATCACGATGTCGGACGTGGCGCCATCGACGACTGAGGCGGCACCAGCGTCGAGCCGAGCGGGATGCCGTCGGCGAGGTAGATGCCCG
>CAVVCZ010000004.1:0-1414406 GCA_963746845.1 uncultured Chloroflexia bacterium
TGGAGGTCGAGGCGGCGGCGGAGGCCGAGCAATGGTCAAAGGCCGCCGCAGACCCCGAGTTCCGCGACGAGGCCGCGTCCATCGCCCGGACGTATGACGCTGCCGAGGCCTGGCCCGACTGATGGCCGGCCCTCTCCGGTGGTCGGTCGTCGTCGTCGACTTCGACCCCGTCGTCGGGCACGACGACGGCGCCGCGTAACGAGGCGACAGGCGCCGAACGCCGCGCGATTAGGCTGATCCCCAGATGGACGCCTTCATCAGCCACTCGTCGGCGAACGTCGAGGTCGCCAAGCGGATCGAGCGCCAGCTCGAGGCCGGCGGGCTCGACGTCTGGCTCGACGACTCCGAGCTCCGGCACGGCGTCCTGCTATCGAGCGAGCTCCGCCGCCAGATCGGACAGACGCGGGCGGTCCTGCTGCTCTGGTCGAAGGATGCGGCACGGTCGCGCTGGGTCACGACCGAGTGGCTGACGGCGATCCAGCTCGGGAAGTTCATCGTCCCGTTCGCGATCGACCGGACCCGGCTCCCCCAGTGCATGGAGAACGACCTCTACTACCGGGTCGACCGGGTCACCAAGCCGGAGATCGAGCGTCTTGCGCGCGACGTCCGCGACGCGCCGGACGGACCCAACCGGCTCACGCCGATGCTCGCCGCGCAGGGTCCGGAGCTATCGACGGTGATCGGGCAGATCGCCCAGGCGCAGGGCGAGATCGGCCAGCTGCTCGGCGAGTGGAAGGTCGATCAGGCGAAGCAGCGCCAGCTCGCGCTGACCGAGGTTACGAAGGCCGCCCTGAAGCGCTGGCGGCTCGACCCGCAGCTCCAGAACCTCGCCGCGTACCACCTGAAGAACGCCTACATGATCTGCCACTGGGATGCCGTTCAGGCCGGGCGTGGCCCGCGCGACCCCCTGCTCGAGCGGGCCGAGCGTCGGTTCTTCGGGACGCTGGCGATCGACCCGTGGGACCCAGGTGCGCTCAACGGACTCGGCAGCATCCTCACGTTCCGGCGGGACCTCGATGCCGCCGAGTTCTTCATCGTGGCGGCGATCGACGAGGCAAAGCGACGCGGATCGAGCTACCCCGACGCCGAGGGCGATCTCGAGCTCGTCCACCGTTACCAGCGGCCCTGATCCGTCGCGACGGATGGCGCATCGGTCAGCGCTCCACGTACGCCAACCGGCGGAGCGGGAAGCCGAGCATGTTCAGTCCGGCAATCGCCCCCGATGACGCGCGCAGGAAGACGATCTGCTCGCCTTCGGACTCGCCGTCGCCGAGCGTGAACACCAGCGGGTCGTCGGTCGCGACCAGGGTCGAGCGGTCGGTCGGGTCGTCCTCGTCGATGAAGAGGAGGCGGCTGTCGCGGGCCTCGATCCGCACGCCGAAGCCGTAGTCGTCCTCGCGGTAGAGCCCGAGCAGCTCGCGCCAGGCCGGCGGCGTCGGCGCGGGTGGCGACGCCGGCGCGGCCGGGACGGTGGCCGCCCGGTGCGCCTCCAGCACGATCCCCGCGATCTCGTGCGCCACGGCATTCGGCCGGACGGACCCGTTGGCGAGCGCGATCACGCCGAGCCCGTCGGCCGGGCGGAAACGAACGATCGCCCGGAACCCGTCCAGGGACCCGGTGTGCCCGAGCCAGATCGCCTCACCGAGCCGGATGGATCCCCAACCGAAGCCCTGGGCGTAGGTCCAGTCGGCGTTGGCGAGGATGGTCGGGCGTTGCATCTCGCGGAGCGTCGAGCCGTCGAGGATGCGATCGCCGTCGCCGCGCCTGTCGTCCGTCCCGAGCCGGCTCTGGACGACGATCCAGCGGGCGAGGTCCTCGACCGTCGACCACAGCCCGCCGTCGGCCGCGATCGTCGCCGGGTCGTACGACGTGGTCGTCGGGTCGCCTTCGTCGTACCGACCCGGGCCGTAGCCGGTGGCGACACGGGCGGCCAGGTCGGGGGCGGGGTCGAGCATCGTGGAGGTCAGCCCGGCCGCATCGATCACCGCACGCTGGACATAGCGGTCATAGGGCTCGCCCGAGAGCCGACCGACGACCGCGCCCAGCAGCTGATAGCCGAGGTTGCTGTACCGCCACGACGCGTCGGGCCGGGCCGGAAGCGTCAGCCCGCCGAGGGCGGCGAGCATCTCGTCCTCCCGGCGGTAGGCGACCTCCCAGAGGTCGGGGTCGGGGATGTCGCCAAGCGGCAGGCCGGCGGTGTGGGTCAGGACGCGGCGGATCGTCACGTCCTCGATCGGGCCGAACGGGTTCGTGATCGCCCGCGCCTCGGGGAGGTGCAGCACGAGCGGGTCGTCGAGCCGCAGGCGCCCCTCGTCGCGGAGCTGGAGGAGCGCGGTCGCCGTGAACGACTTCGTGATCGAGGCGATCCGGAAGAGCGTGTCCGGTGTCACCGGCCGCGCGCTCGCCCGATCCGCGAACCCGAGCGACGACGTCCACGCGAGGGCGCCGTCCCGGACGACGCCGACCGCCAGGCCCGGTAGCCGCTGCTCGATGAAGAACCGCGACGTGAGCGCCTCGAGACGGTCCGTCAGTGGGTCGATGACCGGGTCCACCGCGGCATGATGCCTGACCCGGGCCCATCCCCGAGGGACGGATCAGGCCTTCGTCGGGGGCAGGTCCTCTACCTCGTCCTCGGTGGTGGTCGGCGGTTCGGCCGCACCGAGGTCGCGCATGACGTCTCGGACGAGGGTCACGAGCGTGCTCGGGCTGTTCGTCATCCCCCTCGCCCCGAGGCCCCGCGCCTGGGCGTCGCGTTCGGGCGTCGCCGAGGCAGCGTAGATGATCGACGGGAGGGTGAGGCCCTGCTCGCGGATCTTCCGGAGGAGCGTGAACCCGGCCTCGCGATCGCCCGGCCGGCCCATGTCGCTGATCACGAGCGCGAACTGGTGGGACGTGTCGTCGAGGAGCTTGAGCGCCTCATTGGTGCTTCGCGCGAGCGTGAACTCGACGTTCGGGAAGAGGTTCCGGATCGCCTGCCGCTCGCTCGTGTTGTAGTCGGGGTTGTCGTCGACCCAGAGGACGTTGACGGTGCTCCCGGGCGCGAAGGCGCGCGCGGTCGCATCCGGTCCGGCCGCAGCAGTCGCGTCGACGATGGCCGTCTTCGCTTCGGCGACCCGAACGCGCGCCTCGGTCTTCCTCACCGCCGCCGCAACCCGCTGGTTCACGTCGGATAGCGCCAACAGCGACCCCAGGTTGAGCCGTGTCCAGAGGTAGCTGAGGAAGAACCCGTCGAGCAACGCGAAGACAACGAGGAGCGGGGCGAACACCTCCGCGCCCGGGAGGTTGCCGAGCCCGCCCGCGAGGAACGTGCCCAGGTCGTTGAGCGCCGTCGGGATCGAGGCGAGCTGGGTCAGGCCGACGCCGACGAGGATCTTCGTGAGCCAGTCGGAGATCTGCTCGAGGCTCGTGTTGCCGGCATAGAGCGCCATCGGGCCGCTGCCGCCGGACTGGCCGTCCACCGTCGCCGGCGGCGATGCCGTGTTCTGCAGGGAGGTCGGGATCCCGAACAGGAAGCCGAGCAGCCCGCCGACGGCCATGGAGGCGGCCAGGATGCCGATCCCAACGGCTGAGACCGTGGCGAACTTCACGGCCGATCCTGCCTGGGTGGCGAAGATGATGGGCAGCGCGACGCCGACAACCGACGCCCCCAGCAGGAAGTTCCGGGCCGTGAGGTATTCGCGCAGCGGCCGCTCCTCCGCGTCGTCGGCGGCGGCGGCGGCCTGGACGTCGGCCGCCTCGCGCGATGGGCTGGCAGGCTGGTCGTTGTCCCGGTTTGCGGCGTTCATGCGACCGTTTCACCCCGCGACTGGTCCGACTCGTCGGGCGCACCGTAGTCGGGCCGCGTCTCCTCGACGTCTGGGCGTCAGCGGGTCGGTCGCCAGGTCGCGTAGATCCTCTTGAACAGGGCGCCGTCGGCCTTCGAGGCCTCGGTTCGCCCGAACATCTCGATGAAGTAGCCGTTGTGGCCCTTCGCCACGAGGATCTCGCGGATCACGATCTTCACCCCGTCCTCCGTCCCGTTGAACGTCAGCATCTTCCCGGCGTATCCGCTCGCCAGACGGATCGACGTCTTCGATACGAGCTTCGCCTTGTAGTGGGACTTCATGAAGGCGATCTCGTGGGGGATCGTCAGATTGACCGAGGCGATGCCGGGCACGGTGACGCGGTCGATATAGACAAAGGGAAAGCCGAAGCCATCGAACTGGTCCTCGTAGCCGGCGCCTCCCGGCGTCGCGACCCAGCCGGCGGGATAGCTGACCTTGTAGTGATAGCGCTTCGACGTGAAGCGCTGCCATGGGGCCGGCGTCGGGGTCGGACTGGGCGTCGGCGTCGGGCTGGCGGACGGGGACGGGCTGGGCGAGACCGATGGCGTCGGCGTCAGCGTCGGGCTCGGGCTCGGGGACGCGGACGGGGAGAGACTCGGGCTCGGCGTCGCCTCGGCGATCAGCGACGACGGCGACGGCTGAGGCGCAGCGTCGCAGCCTACGAGAGCCGCGACGGCGAACGCCAGGGCGAGGAGGGGCGCGCGGTGCATGGGACGTTCCTTCGTGCAAACCCGATGCGATCCCGGGTTGCCTTCGAGACGCGGAACCTCCGGCGACGTTGCAGGTCCGGGTTCCTTGAGCCGCACCGGCGCGATGAGCGGCGCGTAATCGGGCTGTGCGATAGTGGGCCTATGGCCCTCCGCGTTTTCGCGCGTGCACTGCCTGCGTTCGGTCGAACGACACCTGCGTCGGACCGGCCGATTCTTGCGCGCACCGTCTGGTCTCACTTCCGCGCTCAACCCGGTTTTGACGCCGAGCAGCATCAGGCGATGAGAGACCTGTCGTCCGGCAGGGTCGTGCCGCTGCGGGAGATCCCGCGCGAGCGCTAAGGCCCTGCTCAGCCCTGCCGCGCGAGCATTCCTGGAACAGCTGCAAGGTCCCGTCCGGGTCGCGCTCTGGGATGAGATCGCCGAGGTTGAACGGGATCCGGTCGGCCGAGGGTCGCTCGACCCCGATGAGGCCGACCCAGAATTCGCCGGTCGCCGCGTGTCGCTCGGTGTCGCCGGCTACGCGATCTTCTTTCTCCCGAACCCCGACGGGACTGGCGTTTACGTCACGGCCATCCGCGACTGGGACTACTCGGCGCCCTGAACGACCGAGCTTCGGTCAGCTGCTCGAGAGCAGCGGCCCGTCAGTCGTACAGCGCGCCGCCGAGCGTCGGGTCGTAGGTCCACAGCATCTCGGTCGAGCGGCATGTCGGGCAGCGAGCGGGGGCGTCGTAGCGGAATGTGCCGCCGCACTCGCATGGTTCGAGGGTTGCCTCGGCGGCCGTGTGGTACTCGTCGCGGGTCAGCGGTTCGCCCGGGTAGGTCTCCTTGATCTGACGGTCCATCTTCATCCGGGCGACCGCGTACGGGCCGGGGAGGCCCTTGACGAACCCGAGGTGGACGTCGCCGAGGTCCTGGTGGGGGACGGACTGGCTTCGACCGCAGGTGTCGCAGTGCAGGAGGTCGAAGAAGAACCCGCCGCCGTGGCTGGTGGTGAACCGCGCCCCGCAGCGGTTGCAGATGTGGCCGGTGGTGCTGCCCATGGGCTCCCTCGAGTCGTCGATCGCGGTCCCGACGCAGCTGCGCCGGGTTCGGATGTCGACGTGTACCGGACGGTGTCAAGAGGGCGGCAGCGAAGCTGCCCGCGAGTGGGCGCTCGCGCGAGAGCTGCTAGCGAACGCCCCCGTGATGGGAGCACGCCCCGCGCTTGCCACCCGAGTGGCTCATCGTCCCGTCGGAGCAGGTGACGGAGTAGCCGTTCGCCGCAGGCAGGGTCGTGATCCCGGTCGTCGTCCGGCTCCCGGCGATCCCTCCGTGACCCGAGCAGGCGCCCTGCACTCCGCCGGAATGGCTCACCCAACCGTCAGCGCAGACCACCGCATAGCCGTTGAACTGCGGACCGGCATTGACCCCCGGCGGACTCGTGGAGCTCGTGGCTCCGGCTCCCGAGCGCCCGAGCTGGGAGACGCCGCCAAGAGCAAGCGTCACGACGGCGGCGGCGGCGAGCCACGTCGTCCAGGAGCGCCTGCGCGGGGTGACGGTTGGAGAGGCCAGAGGCCGGACCGGAAGCGTCGTGCCCTGGTCGGGCGGATTCGCCGAAGTTCGTTCTCCCGACCGATCGGCCGCCGGCCCAACAGGGGCCCGGGGAACGTTCGACGGACGATCCCGTTTCGACGGCCTTCGATGCGAGACGAGTGGACGGGTCCCACGACATCGCGGATAGCGACGGCAACCCCAGAACGGACCGTACGGGCCACTGCGCTCGACCATCAAGCCGTCGCATGCCGGACATTGGGGCTGGGATCTCGTCATGTCCGGGGACGCTGGTGTCGGGCGGCCGAGCGTGCAACCGGCCGATCGTCCGGCTGAGTTGCCGCAGTCGCGCTATTCAACCTACGTGAACGACCTGGCGCTGCGGCAACAATTCGGCCAGTCGCCAAGCACCGACGTGGTTGACTTACTCTCCGCACTGAGTAATATTACTCATGATGTTGAGTAACCCGGTCGAGTTGCCCACGTTCCGGCGAGCCGCGGTCGTGACCCTCGAGGAGCGCCTGCGCGAACCCCGGCGGTTCCTCCAGGTGGTCGCCGGGCCGCGCCAGGTCGGCAAGACGACGCTCGTCCGCCAGGCGATCGGCTCGATCGGTCAGACCGCCCACGTCGTCTCGGCCGACGACCCCGGTCTCCGTGACCGCCCCTGGCTTGAGGCCGCCTGGGAGGCCGGTCGGGTCCTCGCCCGGACGACGCCGGGCGCCGGCGCGATCCTCGTGCTCGACGAGATCCAGAAGGTCCCCGACTGGTCGGAGATCATCAAGCGGCTCTGGGACGAGGACACGGCTGCGGGGCGGCAGCTCCGGGTCGTGATCCTCGGATCCGCGCCACTGCTCGTCCAGCGCGGGCTCTCGGACAGCCTAGCGGGGCGCTTCGAGGTCCTGCGGCTCGGTCACTGGAGCTACGGCGAGATGCGCGAGGCGTTCGGTTGGGACCTGGAACGGTTCCTCGTGTTCGGCGGCTACCCGGGATCGGCTCCCCTCGTCGACGACTTCGGCAGGTGGCGCGACTACATCCTCGACTCGCTCATCGAGACGACCCTGTCGCGCGACATCCTCCTGCTCAACCGCGTCGACAAGCCGGCGCTCCTGCGTCAGCTCTTCCGGCTCGGCTGCGACTACTCCGGGCAGATCGTCTCCTACCAGAAGCTGGTCGGTCAGCTGCAGGATGCTGGCAACACGACGACCCTCGCGCACTACCTTGACCTGCTGGGTGATGCGGGGATGGTTGCCGGTTTGCAGAAGTTCTCCGGGTCGCGGATCCGTCAGCGCGGGTCGAGCCCGAAGCTGCTGGCGCTGAACACGGCGCTCGTGACGGCGATGAGTGGGCGATCGCCGGCCGAGGTCACCGCCGATCGCGACGTGCGAGGCCGGCTGGTCGAGACCGCGGTCGGGGCCCACCTCGTGGCGACCGCTGGACGGGACATCGAGGTGACCTGGTGGCGCGAGGGCGATCGAGAGGTCGACTTCGTCCTCGCAGACCGGACGCAGACCCTGGCGATCGAGGTCGGCAGCGGCCGGCCGAAGTCGAGCCCGCCGGGCCTCGCGGCCTTCACGAAGCGCTTCGGCCCGACCCGGACGCTGCTGATCGGAGCCCAGGGCTTGCCGCTCGAGGTGGCCCTTGCGACCGCGGCCACGGAGCTCCTCGCCGGCTGACGCGGCCGAGCGTGAAGGCCTGCCTCAGTCGGGAGGCTCGGGCTCCACGGCGAACCGGTCCAGGACGATCCGCTGCGGCGTGTCGCCGGCCTTCTCGAGGGCCGCCTCGAGCGCGAACAGGTCGTCGACCGCGAGGGGCAGCGGCAGCTCGTTCGGCTGGTAGGTGGCGCCGTACTCGTAGAGCTCGCCCGGCGTGGTGCTCATCTCGATGTGGGCGCCGAGGATGTGCTTGATGGGCCGGCCGGCGGCGTCCTCGGCGCGGGCAAGCGCTGCGACCCGCCGCGTGCTCGCCCGGAACACGGGCCAGTCCCGGGCGAAGAGCCAGCCCGGGTAGAGCGCGTCGCCGCTCAGCAGCAGCCCGCGCGTCCGGTCCAGGAGCGTGACATGGTCCGGCGCGTGGCCGGGGGTCGGCAGGACGTCGATCGGTCGGTCGCCCAGGTCGAGCGTCGCCTGGCCCGTCGGCCAATCGGCGATCCCGAAGAACGCGGCCACCTCGTCGGCGCCGATCTCGGCCACCGAGCCCGCCGGCAGATCCGCGAACTGGCCGTCGGCTGCTCGGTGGTCGCCGTGCCCGTGCGAGTGGCTCACGATCAGCCGGGGCAGAGCGCCGCGCCGCGGCCCCCGCGCGGCGACGATCTCGTCGACCGTTCGCCGGAGCGGGAAAAGTTCCGGATCGGCCGTCGCCCCCGTGTCGTGCAGCAGCGCCGCTTCCGCGCCGAACAGCAGGTACAGGAACGGCGCCTCGAAGTTGACGCACTTGCTCTGGCGGAGGACGTACGTGTCGTCGTCGTAGGCGACGACCTGGATCGGCGGGTCGGTCGAGCCCTCGCAGTCGGCGGCACCGTGGATCCACCGGACGGCTGACAGGTCGGTCGGCGGCACCGCGTCAGGATATCGGCCGGTCCCTAGGCAGACGGGACCGGGCTCGTCGGGGCGGCGCTCGGGGTCATCGAGCTCGGCGGTCGCGATGAACCGGACGAGTCGAGCCGCAACACGCCGATGATCCATCGCTCCGAGAACCCGGCTCCGAATGCCACCAACAGGTACGTTCCCGGGTTCGCGACATTCATGCCGGGCATCACGTTCCACGAGAGGAGGTAGTACGCGACGACCGCGACCGTCGAACCGACGGCGGCACGGACGGCGATCTCGATCCCGCGGATCTGGTAGTCGGCGTAGGTCACCGGCTTGTCCCGAAGCTGGAGGAAGGCGCTCAGCAGGGCCCCCAACGTCCCGATCGCGGCGATTCCCACGGCCGTCAGGACGGCCAGGACGGCGTCGCCGCCGGGCGGCGTGATGGCCCATGCGGTCAGGCTCGCTCGGCTCACGAGGATCGTCGCAAGGAACACCGCGACCACCATGCTGGCGATGGCCGCGTTGCGGAACTTCTCGAGACGACGCTTCTGGAGCGCGTTGTCGATCGACCATGCGGCCGAGATGTCGTTGAGGATCCCGATCCCGGTGTCGAGCTGGAAGCGGAGGTCGTCCCCCTCGCCATCGATCTTCACGTCGCTCGCCAACGGGCTGGCCGACGCCTTCAGGCGATCGTTCACCTCCGTCGCCTGAGCCTGGAGCCAGATGGACGGGACGAGCCAGATCAGCAGCCGCCTAGCTCGCCCGAGGTCGTCGTCCACGATCTCGACGTTCGGATCCTCGGTTTCCAGCGACACGCGCGTGTGCTCGAGGATCTCGATCGACTCGTCGGCGCTGTGCAGGTCGAACCAGACCTGATCGCCATAGTGGGTGAAGACGCTCCGGAGGTTCATCTCCAGCTCCGACCAGTCGGACCGCAACTGGAAGGCCTGGTACGTTCGAAAGTCGGTCAGGCGGTAGATGCTATCGGGTCCGCTCGCCTCCTCGGCCCGCCACTTCGGCAGCGGCATCTTGTCGAGCCGCCCCGCAATGCGCGCCATCACGTCGAGCCGTGCATCCCCGGGTGAGGACAGACGCTGCGACGCGGTCACATTCATGCCTGCGACCCTACGCCGCGGGCGTTGCCGAGCCGTCTCGCCTGCCGGTGCCGCGGCGCACGATCGTGACATCGCACCCGACACGGCCAGCCGCCAGATTTTCGGTACGGATCGACGATCGACCGGATCGCCGACCGACGGCCGACACGACGGCGGCGGAGGGTGGATGCGCGCGTTCTGGCGCCAAGGTCGTCCTGGCTGTCGTATGAGGGGGCTTGGCAGACGAACGGCCCACACGGCGGTAGCCGCGCGGCCGCCCGCCCCGGGTCACTTGCCAACGACCAGGACGGCCGGATGACGATGGCACCGGGGGGTCTCGTCACGGGATGCTCTAAGCGTGACCTGACACCCGCAGCCCGGAGCCAAGATGACCACCTCGTTCGTTCTCCAGCCCCAGCCGTTCCGTCGCGGACCATCGACCGAAGCCGCGCTCGTCGTCGGCATCGTCGCCGTGGTGGCCGTTGCGACGCTGTTCGTCGCCGGCCTGACGTTCTTCGGCCTGTCGATCCGGCTTGCCGGCTTCTGGTGGCTCTTCGCCGGCCTCTCGATCGCCTCGTTCGCCGGCGCTGCCGTGGTCGCCGTCAAGGCCACGCACTTCGTCTCGCCCCACGACTGAGCGTGCGGCCGGCCCTCTCGCCGCCGGACGAGCCCTGACACACTTCGGGGCATGAACGACGCGGACCATGACGCCCGGACGTTCGGGCACTCGACGATCGCCCTCGTCGTCGGCGACATCACCGCCATCGCGGCGGACGCGATCGTCAACGCCGCCAACAGCGCGTTCGCCGCCGGAGGCGGTGTCGATGGGGCGATCCGGGCGGCGGCGGGCCCCGAGCTGTCCGGCGAGATGCGGCGACGCTATCCGACGGGGATCGAGACCGGTGACGCGGTCTCGACCGGGGCCTACGGCCTGCCCGCCCGCTGGGTGATCCACGCCGTCGGACCCGTCTGGTCGGGCGGCGGCCAGGACAGGCTCGATCTGCTCCGATCCGCTTATCGCAGTGTCCTGGCGGAGGCCGAGCGACTCGGCGCCCGGACGATCTGCTCGCCGTCCATCAGCTCCGGGACCTTCGGGTTCCCGGCGGACACGGCCGCCGACGTGGCGCTCCGGACGGTCGCCGACCACCTGTCGGGCGGCTCGACGATCGAGCGCGTCACGTTCGTCCTCCGCGATCGGGGCTACGAGGCCTTCCGGCGCCGCCTCGCGACGATGTAGCCGCTAGCTCGGGGTCGCGCCGACCCGTTCGATGCCCGGCGACGTCGTCGAACCCATGATCGAAGGTCAGAATCCGGTCGATCCCGCGACGCTGCATGACCGCGACATGGATCGCGTCGCGGGCCGACAGCCTCCGGTTCGCCGCGACGAGCCGGCGCGCACGCTGGACGTCGTCGGTCTCGATCGGGTGGATCACGTCGACGACGCCGAGCAGCACCTCGAACGCTGGGTCGATCGCATCGCGGCGGTCGATCGCGGTGTACCGATGGAGGATCTCCTGGAGGACCTCGACGTCCGTGGCAAGGGTCTCGCCGTCGACCACGGCCCGCTCGAGGAGCTGGCGTGCCGTGAGCTTGTTCGGATGATCGCCGCCGACGAGGTACATCGGGATGTTCGAGTCCACGAAGATCATGCCGGCGGCGGGGTTCCGTAGCCGCGCTCGATCTCCTCGAGCAGCTGATCGATGTCTCCGGTCGGGAACGCGTGGCGGCTGGCCCGGTGGATCGCCGCGAGCTTCTCGCCGGAATCGGGAGCGTCTTCGGCGTCGCGCGCAGCACGGAGCGACGCGCGCACCCACTCGGCGGTCGTCATGCGCCGCCGCCGGGCGAGCCGCTGGAACTCGGCGAGCTCGTCGTCGTCGAGCAGCACCTGGAGTCGCTTTGTCATCATCATGAGCCTAGTCGACTCATGGCGATGAGTCAACGAATGGGATCTGCGGGCTGGCCAGATTTCGCGTCCAGGCGCGAGGCGAGACGACGGCGAGACGCCCGCGCGGTTCGATGTGCCCATGGAAACGGCCATCGTCGCCGCGATTGCGGCGTTCCTCCCGACGTTGCTCAATCGCGTGGGCGAGCGTGCAGGCGAGTCCATCGCCGACGACCTGACCTCCGGTGCCGGGAAGCTCGCCAGGAAGCTGTGGGATCGACTCTCCGGCGCGGTCCTGGGCGACCCGGCCGCCAGGGCCATGGCCGAGAAGGTCGCCGCCAAGCCGGACGATCAGCGAGCCCAGGATGCCCTGGCCCTCTCGCTCGAGGACGTGCTCGGTCGTGATGCGTCGCTCCGCCGCGACCTCGAAGCGATCCTGGCCGCTGCCGGCGACACGACCGCCTCGACGGGCGGCACGGCGATCCGGCAGAACGCGACCGACGGCGGCGTGAACATCGCCGGGGGCAACTACGGGACGGTTCGGACCGATCGCCGATCGTCGACCTGAACCGCCGACTCAGGTGTCCGTGCGCTTCTTCTTCTCCGGATTGGCGCCCGGGAGGAAGTAGGCGAAGGTCGTGAGGACCAGCCCCACGAAGAACAGTCCGGCGCCGATCGTCGTCCACTGGGATCGATCCGGGGCGCCGAAGATGCCCTTCTGGCCCGCCTCGATGATGCACGTGTTCTGCTCGGCGCCGAGTTCCGGGTACCTGGTGAGGCAGTCGTTCTGAGCCTGGTCGTTCTGGGCGAAGTCGCCGGCCGACGCGATGATCGGGTAGCCAAACGCGGCGAATCCGGCGAAGGCGACCAGCAACCCGACGATCAGCACGAGCTTCGCCGGCCCGCGCATCCGGGCGAACCTCGACGCTGGGTCGTCGACCTTGATCCGGATCTTCTCCTGACGGGCGTCGACGATGCCGTAGTTGCCACCCTCGACGTTGACGCCATGTCCCGTGGCTCGTTGTTCGACGCGCTTGGCGGGCTCGGGCGGCGGCGGCGTTGGTGCCGTCGCTGCGGCCCCGGGCTGGCCACGGCTGACCAGCACGACGAGGGTCGTCTCGCCGATCTTGATCTCGTCGCCCGGTTCGACCGCCGGTGTGCCGGTGATGGGCTTGCCGTTGAGGAGCGTTCCGTTCCGGGACTGGAGGTCCTCCAGGTGGAGTCCACCTGCGGCATCCCACCAGAGCTCGGCGTGGCGCCCCGACATCAGCTGGTCGCCGTACAGGCCGCCCGGTCCATCCACGCCGCGCCCGAGCTCGAGCCCTTGCTCGGGGACCTGGATCCGCGTGTCGTGGTTCGGGCCGCCGATGACGCGAAGAACGACCTCGTCGCCGGGATTGAAGCTGGCCATGCGCGTGAACCGTCGTTCGGATCGAAGTGCCCGAAGGATTCGCCGCCGCCGTCACTGGCGCGTCTCGGCGAGGCGGTGGGGCCCGTTCGTTCGTGGCACTGCCAGCCGACCCTTGGCCGGCCTGCTAGGGTGGAGCCCGTGGTCAAGCAGCATCGCCGCTTCGAGCTGCTGGACGTCGTGTTCGCCGACGCCCCGATCGGGCGGTGCACGATCGACCAGTGGCAGGACGACCGCGGCGACACGCAATGGGCGGCCCGCGTCCTGATGGAAAAGGCCCACGGATCGACCGCCGGGCAGCTCGTCGGGCGGACGCGCGAGGGTGGGTTCCTGTCCGGGCCGGCGACGTTCGCGGCCGACCAGGAGGGCCCGCGCGGCGCGCGGACGATGCTCGTCGAGCTCCACGGCACGGGCCCGCTCGTCCGGATCCCCGATCCCGCGGCCTCGACCGATCCGGCGGCCTCGACCGGTTCCTAGCCGGCAGCCTCGCGCGTTCGCTCCACGACGTCCGTCCAGAAGTCGACGGCCGCCGACTCGTAGCGCAGGCCCATCGGCAGCGTCTCGCCGCGCCAGTGCTCGACGGTCCGGTGGCCGCGGCGGGGTGGATCCGCGCGTCGCTCCATGTGCTCGTCCTCGCGATAGGCCGCGAGCTTCGCCCGATGGCCGGCGAGCTGGTGCTCGGCGAGACGAAGCCGGGCCTCCGTGGACGCCAGGTCCGCGAAGAACAGCTGGAGGAGCCCCGGGTCGCGCAGCTCTGCCGGCGCATCGGACGGGCGGCCCAGCCAGGCCTCCAGGGCGAACCGGCCCGCCGGGGTGATCTCGAAGATCCGGCGCCGGCGGCCGTCGTGCTCGCGCATCTCCGTCGCCAGGCCGAGCGCCGCGAGACGCGGCGGCTCGCTGTACAGCAGGGTGTGCGGAAACGACCAGAAGTTCCCGAGCGTGGCGCGGACGTGCTGCTCGAGGTCGTAGGGCGTCGACGGCCCCTCGCGGGCCAGCAACCCGAGGACCAGGTACGAGGTCGGCGTCAGCCGTTCCGTTGACATCCTGCGAACCGTACCATACAATCTGAACTATTCCGCACGGCCCACCACCGACCAGGTGCCGGGGAAATTCACACCCGGTGGGCACCCGCTCAGGGGCTCTGACCTGGACTCGCCACGGCCGCACGGATCGCAGCACAGGTGGTCCACCATGACCACGGAAACGACGAAGATGATCGGGCGCATCCCGCTCGAGGTCTTCAACAACGACAACTTCGGGCTCATCGACGAGCTCGTCTCGACGGACTTCGTCGAGCATGCCGCCCCGCCCGGCGTCGCACCGACGCGCGAGGGCTTCAAGCAGTGGGCCATCGCGCTGAAGAAGGCCTTTCCGGACCTCCGCTACACGATCGAGGACTCGATCGACAGCGGTGACCGGATCGTTCATCGCCTGACCGCGACGGGCACCATGAAGGGTGACTTCATGGGCATCCGCGCGACCGGGAAGCGCGCGACCTGGCAGGAGATCCACATCGGTCGGGTCGCCAACGGGCGCCTCGCCGAGCACTGGGGCGTCGCCGATCAGCTGGCGATGCTCGTCCAGCTCGAGGTCATCCCGTCTCCGATGCGGGTTCCCGTCACCGCCTAGTCGTCTCGACGACCAGCGACATCGAAGCCCCGGCGGCAACGCCGGGGCTTCTTGCTGGGTGGCGTTGCGAAACACGAGACGCCGCGGAGTCGGTTGGGGCACATGCTCTTCCCGTGTTCTTCCCGGTCTCGGGCTGGTTCGCCGCCTTCGTCCTGACGCTCGCGGTCGAGGTGCCGATCGTCGCCTGGCTCCTTCGTCGCGCCGAGCCGGTGCTGTGGCGTCGGGTCGCGCTCGCCGTCTTCGCCAACCTTGTGACGCATCCCGCGGTCTGGTACGTGTTCAGCCAGCTGTTCGTCGTCGGCACGGTCGAATACACCCTGGCTGCCGAGGCCTGGGCGATCGCTGCCGAGGCCGTCTTCTACGCCGTCGTGATCCGCGGCCTCGGCGTCCCTCGGGCGGTCGTCGTGGCCGTCGTCGCCAACGGGGCATCGTTCGCCGTCGGGAGGATCATCGACGGCATTCGACCCGAGCTGTTCCGATGACATCGATCGAGGGAGGACCGTCATGAGCGGACGTGTTCGCGGAGTGGCCGTCCTCGCCGTCGGGCTGCTGGTCGTCGCCGCGTGCCAGAGCTCGGCGACGCCGTCGCCGTCGACGTCGCCGTCGGCCGCCCAACCGTCGTCGGTCGCGCCATCACTCGCGCCGTCGCCGGTCGCATCGCCCTCGACGGTGCCGAGCCCGTCGACGTCGGCCGCCGCACGATGGACCGCCGCTGGCTCTCCGATCGCCTGGCGCCGGGACCCCCATGCGGTCGCCCTGTCCGGCGGCCGGGTGCTGGTCGTCGGCGCCGTCGAGCCGGACGACGGATCGGCGCTCCAGACGACCGCCGAGATCTACGACCAGGCGACGAGCACCTGGACGGCGACCGAGGGCCTGCCCAAGGGCCGGACCGAGTTCATCGCCGTCCCGATCGGGGACGATCGGGTGCTCGTGGCCGGCGGCCTCAACGCGGACGAGAAGCAGCAGTCGTACTCGAGCGCGTACATCTACGACGGCGCCCCGGGCAAGGGCACGTGGACCAAGACCGGGTTGATGGGCGTGGCCCGGACGGCCCCGAGCGCCGCGGTGCTGCCCGACGGCCGCGTCCTCGTCGCGGGCGGCTACTTCTACTCGCCTCCGTCCTCGTCGCTCGACGACGACGGCAGCACCGGAGCGGCCGGCGCGAGGCTGCTCGACGTCGATCCCGGCGTCGGCGGTGCGGCGATGGCGACCGCCGAGCTGTTCGATCCGGCAACGGGGACGTGGTCGCCGACGGGGTCGATGCGCTACGCGCGGACGGGTGCCGGGGCGGTGTCCCTGTCCGACGGCCGGGTGCTCGTGGTCGGTTCCGGCGCCTCCTCCGGGGCCGGTTACTCGGTCATCGTGGACGGTCACGCCTTCGACACGGCCGAGATCTACGACCCGGCGACCGGCCGCTTCTCCCTGGCGGGCACGCTGCCGCCGATCGATCGCGCGGCCCTCGAGAAGGCCGGGAAGAAGGGTGCGAACCCGATCCCGGAGGACGACGGCGAGATCGGCGGGGGGACCGTTGCGGCGCTTCAGGACGGGGGCGCCGTGTGGATCGGCGTCACCAACTACTGGAAGCACGCGGCCGACATGACGCGTTCCTTCCGATACGACCCGGCGACGCACAAGTGGTCCGAGATCGGCCAGACGTACGTCTTCGTGGGCGAGCCGACGCCCGTTCCCTTGTGGACCCCGGACGTGCCGGCGCTCGTCGGCGCACGGGTCGCGTCCCTCCATGACGGACGGGTGCTGGTCGCCGGTGGCGCCGGGCCCAACCAGTACGGCGACAAGGGATACAACGCGACGCCCACGACCGCGGCCGCCGAGCTCTACGACCCGGCGTCGAACGCCTGGTCGGCGGCGCCCGCGATGCCCGAGCCCCGGTCCGGCGGCGCCACGGTCGTGCTGCCCGACGGCTCCGTGCTGCTGGTCAACGGGACGAACGACACCGGCAGCGACATCACCAACGTGTCGACGGCGGTTCGGTTCGTTCCCTGACGCCCCGACCGTCCGAGATCGAACGCCGCGCGGAACCACATCGCGGTTCCCCGCCGCCTCCTCCGATTTCGGATTCCGGTTTCGGAGGATCGGCGCGGGAAGGAGCGTGACCTCCGACGGCGTGCGAATTCGGACGATCGGGTGGCCCAGCCGCGCGGAGGCGGGGCGAGGAATCGAACGAGCCCGGCCGGCATAGGCGCCGACCGGGCTCGAATGCAGCAGCCGGGACTAGGCCGCGGGCGCGACCTCCAGGTCGGCCGGGCCTGAGGGCTCGACGGCGACGGACGAACCCGCCACCGCGCGGACCCGCGAGCCGAGCGCGAGGGCCACGACCGCACCGGCGGCGACGAAGACGGCGCCGACCCGCAGCGGCGGGCAGCATCCCGTCGACGAACGCCTGACCGGACGCGTACGACCCGTTGGCCGAGAAGATCGAGGCGAGGACCGCGACGCCGAACACGCCGCCGAGCTCGCGGATCGCGTTGTTCGCGCCGGACGCCTTGCCCTCCTCCTCGGGCCGGACGGCCGACAGCACGACGTTGGCGATCGGGGCGAAGAACAGGCCCATGCCGATGCCGGCGACGATGAACGCGGGGACGATCTCCGCGTAGTCGACGGTCGGGGTGATGACGATCGACAGCCACGCCAGGGCGGCGGCCTGCATCGCCATCCCGAGGACGATCAGCGGGCGCGTCCCGGTCCGGGTCGAGAGGAACCCGGCGGTCGGGGCGACGAAGATCGGCATCAGCGTCCAGGGCAGGGTCCGGAGACCGGCCTGGAACGGGCTGTAGCCCTGGACGATCTGGAAGAACTGCGCGAGCAGGAAGATCGACCCGAACATCCCGAAGTACATCAGGAGCGAGGTGCCGTTCGCGGCGCTGAACGACCGTGAGCGGAAGAGGCGGAGGGGGAGCATCGGCTCGGCGGTCCGGGCCTCCCAGCCGACGAACGCGACGATCCCGATGACGCCGAGGCTCAGCGCGAGGACGATCTCCGGGCTGCTCCAGCCGAGCTCGTTGCCCCGGATGAGGCCGTAGACCAGCGAGAACAGGCCGGCGGTGATGATCCCGAGGCCGGGCAGGTCGAGCTTCTGCTTCGGGCCCCAGGTCTCGGTGAGGAAGTTGAGCGCGAGCGGGATCGCGATGAGCCCGATCGGCACGTTGAGCCAGAAGATCCACTGCCAGGCGAGGCCCTCGGCGATGGCGCCGCCCACGAGCGGGCCGATCGCGATCGCGAGACCGGCGATGGCGCCCCAGGCACCGAGCGCGACCGCGCGTCGCTCGCGCGGCACCGCGGCGGACAGGATCGTCAGGCTGAGCGGCGTGAGGATCGCCCCGCCGACGCCCTGGATCGCCCGGGCGGCGATGAGCATGTTGACCGACGAGGAGAGGGCCGCGATCGCCGAGCCGGCGGTGAAGATCGCGAGACCGATGACGAACATCCGCTTCCGGCCGAAGCGGTCACCGAGCGCGGCCCCGGTCAGGAGCAGCACGGCGAACGTGAGGGTGTAGGCGTTGACGATCCACTCGAGCTCCGACAGGCCGGCCTGGAAGCTGTTGCGGATCACGGGCAGGGCCGTGGTGACGACGAGGTTGTCGAGGGCGGCCATGAACAGCGCGATCGAGCTGATCGCGAACGTCCACAGGACGCGATGCGTTGGCGCTGGTCGGGCAGTCATCGCTGGGGCATCTCCTTGTTAGTGACTGATCGCTAGATTCAGGGAACGAAGAAAAAGGGCCGGATGGATTGGATTCGTCAGGCACCGCCCTCCAGGTTTTCCAGGAGCCAGTGCTTGGACTTGCTCGAGCCGAGCTCGACCGCGGCGGCGATGTTCAGGAGCATCCCCTCCGCGAAGAAGTGGTGGATCTCCTCGCCGCTGGCCCCGGACAGCTCCCGGACGCGGCGATGGAGGGCGGCGAACTCCTCCCGGACGACCTCGCGGACGTCCGGGTCCGCGCACGCCGCGTAGGCCTGGAGCTGGACGAGGAGCGAGGTCCGGTCGGCGAGCTGGCGCATGTAGGTGGCCGCCATCGCCTCCAGGACCGAGTTGCAGCCGGGGGTCTCACCGGGGAGGTAGTCCCGGGCGGCACCCTCGAAGGCGTAGGTCGTCCGGGCGAAGCACCGGCGGACGACCGCGAGGAACAGCTCCTTCTTCGTCCCGAACAGCTGGAACACGTACGGCTGCGAGACGCCGGCCCGCCGGGCGATCGCCTCGGTCGAGGCCCCGACGAGGCCGCCGGTCGCGAACTCCTGGACGCCGGCAGCCACGATCGCGTCGCGGCGCTCGTCGGCGGTCATGCGGGTGGGTCGGGGATCGGTCGCGGTCATGGGCGTAACTTAGTACTCACTAAGTTCCACGTCAACCCGACATTTGTCCACACTTCCCGATCGGGCCGCCGGCTGTTCTGGGTCAGTGCCCGCCGTGGTCCCGGCGGAACCAGCCCATCGCCCCGCCGGACGACGACGAGGTCGGGGTGGGGGTCGGCTCGGGCGGCTTCCATGAGCCTGCCACGACGGCGACGGGCTCCGAGATCGGCGTCGCGATGGCATCGATCGAGCCGGTCGAGCCCGCGCCCGCGGGCACGGCCTCGGCGCCGATCCCGATCGTTCCCCCCTCGGCCGTCACGTCCGTCGCGGAGGGCGGGGCCAGGGCGACGGTCGGGAATGCCTCGTCGGCGGACGCCGCGTCCGCGGAGGCCGGATCCGCCACGGCCTCGCCGGTCGTCACCGTCGACGCGTTCCATGCCCCCCAGGTGCCGGCGGGCTCGAGCGCCTCGGAGACGTCCATCACGCCGATGACCGGAGCCGCGGCCGCAGCGGGGGCGGCGATCGCGTCGAGGTCCGGGAATGCCGGCCGGTGACCGGCGTTCTGGGCGATCGCGACCGGGTCGTCGTTCTCGTCCAGCTTCGAGAAGTACGCGTCGACCTCCGAGCGATGGGCGGCGATCGCCGCCTCGACCCGCTCGATCTCGAGATCCATCTGGGTACCGTGCTGGGCGAGGCTCGTCTCGAGATCGGCCTGGAGGGCGGCCACCCGCCGGCCCTGCTCGTCGGCGATCCGCTGGTGCTCGCTCTCGACCCACGCGTCGATCGCCTTGCCGTCCTGCTCCGCAAGCTCGCGGATGCCGGCCGTCTCCGACTCGCGTCGTGCATTGATCGCCTCGATCTGGCCGACGCGCCGGCGCTCGATGTCCTCGTCGACCCGGCCCCGCTCGGCGGTCGCCGCGTCCTTCATCACCTTGGCCAGGCTCGCCATGAACACCGCGCCGTCGTCGACCGTCGCGGGCTCGGGCGAGTCGGTCTCGGCCTCGGCGATTGCCGTGTCCGCGGCCGCCCCCACGGGCTTGAACGAGGGCTCCGACGTCGCGCCGTTCGAGTGCCACGGGGAGGTCAGCTCGGGCTCGGGTGACGGGTCGACGGGGTTGATCTGGGGCGATTCCTCGACCATCTCGAACTCCTCGAATCTCCGCCGTCGATCACGTCGCGACGAGGTCGCGGACGCCGGGGACAGGGTCATGACGGAGGTTGCGATCCTACTGCGGGCGGTGACCGAGGGCAACGCCCAAATCCGTGCAGGGGCCCGATGCCGACGCCGGCGAGACGGGGCCGAGCTAGGGTGGCTCGGTCGCCCATGGGTCCCGCTGGTTCGCCGGTGATTCCCGGGCGTCGGCTCCGGGCGCGCGCGCGGTTGATGCGTCGGTGTCTGCCGGATCGGGGAACGCGCGAATGGGCACGAATGGCACGACTTCGGATGGCCGCTCCGCCGCGACCGTCGCGGCTGCCCCGGCTGCCCTTCGTGTCGCGATCGTCGCCGATGTCCGGTTGTTCCGCGATGGCCTCGCCGAGCTGATCGCCCGGTCGGACGACCTGCGGGTCGTCGCCCAGGTGCGGTGCGCCGATGCCGGCACGATCGAGGTCGCGACGCTCCGCCCGGATGTCGTCCTGTGGGACCTCGCCGGCCAGGGCGACGTCGAGGCGATCCGCGCGTTCGCGACGTCGGCCCCGGACGTCGGGGTACTGATCCTCGCGGTCGACGAGCTCGAGCCGGAGGTCGTCCGCCTGGCCGAGGCGGGCATGGGCGGCTGCGTGACCCGGGACGCCGACATGGCCGAGCTGATCCGGGCGATGCGGAGCGTTGCCGCCGGGGAGTTCCCGTGCAGCCCGCGGGTCGCGGGCGCGCTGCTGCGCCGGGTGGGAACGCTCGCCCAGCGCTCGCGGGCCGAGACGAGCGCGACCCTGACGCCACGGGAGCTCGAGATCATCCGGCTCGTCGGGCAGGGGAGGACGAACAAGGAGATCGCGGCGGAGCTGTCGGTCGAGCTGTCGACGGTCAAGAACCACGTCCACAACGCGCTCGAGAAGCTCGGGGTCCACCGGCGGAGCGAGGCGGTGGCGATGGTCGGCGTGGGCGTGATGCCCGTCGGGAGTCGCGAGAACTAGTCCCCGCCGCCGGACCGTTTCCGGACCCCTGGATCCATTCCGTCGCCCCGCGACGCGCCCGAGACTCGGGACCGCCGACCGTTCAGGAGAGGCGGGAGTTGTCAAGGATCCGCGTCGTGCTGGCCGACCTGTCGCCGATGCTCACGAGCCTGATCACCGAGCTGATCGGGAGCCCCCAGATCGAGGTGATCCGGGGTCGCGCGGGCGCGGACCTGTCCTCGCTCGTCGCCGAGTCGGGGGCCGCGGTCGTGATCATGCCGGGCGACGCCTCCGGGTTCACGGAGGCCGGTCGCCGCCTGCTCGACGAGCGGGCGCGGCTCCGTGTCCTGGCGCTCGGTGAGCACGCGCGGTCCGGGGTCCTCGGCGACCTCGCGATCCGGACGGTCGATCTCGAGGACCTTTCCACCCAGACCCTGCTCGACGCGGTGACCGGCGGGCAGGGCGACGCGCCGGACGTCGCGGACGGGGACTCGACATGATCCGCGACGTCACCGAGGCCCTGATCCAGCTGATCGCCGACGAGACCCCCGAGACGCCCAACTGGGTCCTGGCGACGTCGCTCCACGGGGGCGTCGGCACGGAGCCGACCGCGGACAAGCTCCACGTGTTCCTCTACGCGATCGAGGAGCACGCCCATCTCCGGAACCTGCCGCCGGTCCTGACGCCGGACGGCTACCGGCAGCCGCCGCTGTTCCTCCGTCTCCACTACCTGATGACCTATTTCTCGACGGACCACCTCGAGAGCCAGGCGCGTCTCGCGAAGGTCGCCGAGATCTTCTACGCGACACCGGTCCTGGGACCGGATCGGATCCGGGCGGCCCTGGCGCAACGCGTGGGGCGGATCACGGTCCGGATGCGGAACCCGGGCGCGGAGGAGCGGAGCCAGGTCTGGACCGGGCTCGGCCGGCCGATGCGCCTGGCCCTCTACTACGACGTCGATGTCGCCCCGATCGACAACGTGGATCCCGAGGGCGCGGGCATCATCCAGCGCCGCGAGATCGAGTACGGCTACCGGGTCCCGCCGCAATGACCGCGTTCGTGGAGCTCGAACGCTCGGCCCGGGCCGTGGAGCACGTCGTGCGGGTCAGCCACGCCTCGACCGGCGCGGCCATCGCCCCGCTCGATGCGTCGTGGATCGGGGACGCGCCGCTCGGCCGGCTGATCCGCGTCGTCGGCGCGACGGTCGTCGTCTCGATGGACGAGCGCTACCTGCCGCCGGCCGGTGCCCCGGCGCCGGCCCAGCCGCCGCCCCCGCCCCGGATCCGCATCGCGGTCCGCGACGACGCGCTGACTCGCCGCCTGGCCACGCCGACCGTCGAGGTCGCGCTGGACGCGGCGCAGAAGGACGTCGCGCTCGACCCCATCCCGATGACCCTGGCGATCGATCTCGTCCGGCCCGGTGCCGGTCCGAACGGCGGACCGAGCACCGGCAGGACGGTCGAGGCGCGGGCCTCGAACGCAACGCGCGTCGCGCTGGCCGAGGACGCCGGCACGCCGGGCACGTATCGGTCTGCCGCCCGGGTCTGGACGGCCGGCTTCAACCCCCTCGACCTGCTCGTGGGGAACACCCTCGTCCGGCGGATCGCGATCGACTTCGCGCGGACGGAGACACGGGTCACCGTGGTGGATCCCACGTGACCGCCAGCGAGCCGAGGAGGCCATCGTGAGCTCCTACCTGTCACCGGGCGTCTACATCGAGGAGGTCCCGTCCGGCCCGCAGCCGATCGCCGCCGCGTCGACGAGCGTCGTGGCGGTCATCGGCAGCACCTCGAAGGGTCCCTACCTGACCCCGACCCGCATCCCGAGCTGGGCCGACTACCTGCGGATCTTCGGCGGAACGACCCAGGCCACGACCGGCGGCTTCACCGCCGAGTCGGTCTACGGCTACTTCGAGAACGGCGGCCCCGCGGTCTACATCGTCCGGGTCGACCCGAGCACGTCCGCGGAGTGGCGCGTCAACGACTCCGCCGGCGCGGCCGTGTTCACGGTCGACGCGCTGTCGCCCGGCGCGTGGGCCAACGATCTCGACGTCGTCGTCTCGCCGGACCTGTCCGGTGGCAGCGGCCAGACCTACCTGTCGACGGTCACCGGCGCGGCCAACGTGACCCTGAAGGCGGCCCCGATCGACCTTCCCGTCAGCTCGACCCAGGGGATCTCGGTCGGCGACAAGGTGATCGTCGCCGGGACGGCCGGCACGGCGGTCGCCACGGTCAACGACAAGGGCCCCGCGACCATCAACGTGACGAAGAGCGCCGGTGGTGACTTCGTCGTCGCCCCCGGGAGCATCGTCGCCGGCCGCGCGGACGCCGCCGACGTGAAGGTCACGCTCGCGGCGGCGAACGGCTTCAAGCCGGGCGATGTCGTGCTCGTCGAGCAGCCGGACCGGACGCGCGTCTCGGCGGTCATCGCGACCGTCGCGCCGATGACCGGGGGCGGCGCCGTCCTGACCCTCCAGGCCGGGTTCGGCGTGGTCGTGCCCGGCGCCCAGTTCACCGATCGCACCCGACGGTTCCGCGGCCAGGTCGCGCCGACGGGGTCGACCGTGGCCCTGAGCGCGATCACCTGGAACGAGGCGGCCGACCTCCAGCCGGTCCTCGCCGACATCCCGACCAACAACTTCCGGGCCTTCGCCGCGAACGGGCTCCAGGGACGCTGGAGCACGAACAAGTTCGACTTCGCGCCGTCGACCCCGCCCGCGGGATCGATCGAGGTGGAGGCGGTCGTCAAGGTCGTCACCTACAGCGAGGCGATCGACCTCGCGAACCCGAGCCTGGACGTCCTGAACAACCGGTTCTCGTTCGTCCCGGTCGGCACCAACCTGGAGCTGAGCGACGGCGCGAACACGGCCACCCTGGCCCAGGGCGCGAACGGGTTCACCACCGCCGACTCCCTGGCCCACACCTTCACGAAGGCGACGTTCAAGCTGCCGAACCAGGCCTCGAAGGGCGTCGCGGTCCGCTGCGCGGTCGCGCCCCTCGTCGGGGACTACGTGGCCTTCGGCGCCAACCTGCTCCAGATCACGAAGGTCACCGCGCCCGGCGGCAGCATCTACGTGCTCTCGTTCGCCGAGACGACGGATCTGAGCGCCATCGCCGAGACGCGGTTCTCCCTGCGAGCGTTCCAGGAGAGCCGGTTCCAGCCGCTCCGCTTCAAGCTCGCGGTGACCAACGCGGGCGGAACCCTCGAGGAATACCGCAACCTCGCCCTCGATCCGGGCCATCCCCAGTACTACGTCCGCGACGGGGTCATCAACAAGGTGTCGAGCCGGATCACGGTCGGTGCCCGGACGGCGGTGACGCCGATCGCGGAGCCGACGATGCCGGCGAGCGTCGCCCGGACCCAGAGCGGCGCCGACCGGGCGGCCGGTGCCGCCGATCTCAAGAAGGGCTTCGACGCGCTGGAGCCCGAGACCGAGCCGGCGATGGTCATCTGCCCGGACGTCGTGCTGTTCGACGACCCGCTCCTCCAGGTCGACGTGATCGGGGCGATGGTCACCCACTGCGAGACGTTCCGGCGCTACGCGATCGTCGACACGCCGAACATCGGTGACGACCAGGCCCTCGTGCGCTGGCGCAACTCCGCGGTCGACAGCACCTATGCCGGCGTCTTCGCGCCGCATCTCCAGATCGTCAATCTGGACCCGGACGCGCCCGACCGCTACCGGGTCGTCCCGCCGTCGGGGTTCATCGCGGGGGTCTTTGCCCGGACGGACCGTGAGCGCGGCGTCCACAAGGCGCCCGGCAACGAACGGGTCCGCGGGATCGTGGGCCTCGCCCAGAACTACACGACCGGGCGGCAGGACTTCCTGAACCCGGTCGGGGTGAACCTCGTCCGGATCTTCCCGCAGCGCGGCACACGGCTGTGGGGTGCCCGGAACGCGACCGACGACGTCACGTGGCGGTACGTCAACGTCCGCCGGCTCTTCAACCAGATCGAGAACTCGGTCGAGCGCGGCACGCAGTGGGTCGTGTTCGAGCCGAACACCAGCTCGACCTGGCTCCGCGTGAAGGTCTCGGTCGAGAACTTCCTCGACCAGCAGTGGCGTGCCGGCGCCCTCGCCGGCGCATCGGCGGCGGATGCCTTCCGGGTCCGCGTCGGGCTCGGCCAGACGATGACCGAGACCGACATCGACCTCGGGCTGATCGTGATCGAGGTCGCGGTCGCCCCGGCCAAGCCGGCCGAGTTCGTCGTCTTCCGGTTCTCCCACAAGCGACTGACCGAGTAGCGATCTGATCGGGTCGCAGACCGAAAGGAGCACCACCCATGTACCCGATGACATCGCTGCACTTCACGGTGAGCTGGGGCGATTCCGAGAACACCTCGTCCTTCTCCGAGGTGAGCGGCCTGACGATGGAGGCCGAGGCGATCGAGTACCGCGACGGGACCGACCTGTCGCTGACCGCGCGGAAGGTCCCGGGCCTCAAGAAGTTCGGCAACGTCTCGCTCAAGCGGGGGATCATGCCGGCCGTCGCCGGCAACGGCCTGTACGAGTGGTACGCCACGATCCAGGCCGGCACGGTCGCCCGCCGGCCGGTGACGATCAGCCTCCTCAACGAGACCCACGACCCGGTCATGACCTGGAAGATCAAGGACGCGTGGCCGGTCAAGCTCGAGGGTCCCGGGCTGAACGCGACGGGCAACGAGATCGCGATCGAGGCGCTCGAGTTCGTCTGCGAGGGGGTGGAGATCGAGATCGCCGGGGCCGGCTGACGTGGGCTGGCCACGGCTCAACGCCCACTTCCAGCTCCTGATCGACGGGTTGACGCTCGGCGACTTCAGCGAGTGCACGGGGCTGGCCGGCGAGACCGGGACCGAGGACTACCTGGAGGGCGGCGAGAACCGCTTCGCCCACAAGTTCCCGGTCCGGGCGACCTGGCCGAACCTCGTCCTCAAGCGGGGCACGACCGACTCGACGGCCCTCTGGAGCTGGTACTACGAGTACGTCGAATCGGGCAAGGTCGCGCCGCGCGACGGGCAGGTCCACCTGCTCGCCTGGGACGACGCGCTCAAGTCCCTGCGGCCGGTCCGGGTCTGGGCGTTCCGCCGCGGCTACCCGGTGAAGATGACCGGCCCGGACCTCAACGCCCAGTCGCCGGCCGTCGCGATCGAGTCCGTGGAGGTCGTCCATCACGGTCTCGTCGTCGTCCCGCCGCCGAGTTGAGGGCGGGCCGATGCCGATCGTGATCCGGGAGATCGTCACCGAGGTGGTCGTCCGCGGCCGCGACGAACCCGACGCGACCCCGAGCCCGGCGCCCGCGCCCGGTGCCGCCGACGACGCCGACACCCGGACCGACGCGATCGTCCGGCGGGCCGTCGAGCGCGTCCTCGAGATCCTCCGCCGCGAGTGGGAGCCGTAGGAGCCCCCGATGCAACTCCTCGAACAGCAGCTCGACAAGCTGACGCTCGACATCTACGAGAGCCAGAAGTACGAGGGCGCGCCCTCGGCCGTCTGGCAGGCCCTGTTCAACCCCACCCAGCTCGGCTTCAGCCGGACCAACCGGTTCAACGAGACGCCCGCGGCCGGGTCGTCGAAGCCGGAGGTGGCGTACGGCGGCGGGCAGCCGGACGAGATGACGGTGGAGCTGTTCGTCGACGGGACGGGCGTCGTCGAGAGCAGCGAGACGGTCCGCTCCCGGGTGGATCGGCTGATCTCGTACATGGAGTTCGTCCCCCACACCCACCAGCCCTATTACGTCCACCTCCACTGGGGCAACTTCCACTTCCGCGGCGTCCTGACGAAGGTCGACATCAAGTACACCCTGTTCGACCGCGTCGGCGAGCCGCTCCGGGCCACCGCGACGCTCGCCCTGAAGGAGTCGATCGCCCACGAGGAGGTCGCGGCCAAGGACAAGGCCAGCTCGCCCGACCTGTACCAGACCTGGCTGGTCAACGAGGGCGACACGATCGACGTCATCGCCGAGCGGATCTACGGATCGCCGGACTGGTGGCGGCCGATCGCCGCCGCCAACCACCTCGTCAATCCCCGGGCCCTGGTCGCCGGCCAGGTCCTGACGCTCCCACCGCGGGTCGCCTGACGTGCCCGGCGCGACGCTCAGCGCGACGACCCTGGACCGGCCGGAGATCGGCGTGTCCGTGGACGGCCAGGCGCTCGAGAAGATCGTCCTGCGGGACGTCATGGAGGTCGACGTCCACGAGGAGGTCAACCGGCACGCCCGGCTGTCGCTCCTCGTCCAGAACTGGGATCCGGACAAGCGCCAGGTGCGCTACTCGGACGACGGACCGTTCGTTCCCGGCAAGAAGATCAGCGTGTCGCTCGGCTACCACGCGGAGCTGACCGCGGTCTTCAGCGGGCGTGATCACCGCGATCGAAGCGCACTTCAGCGCGGCGACCGGGGCGACGGTCCAGGTGGACGCCCGCTCGAAGAGCATCTTCCTCGCCCACCCGGCGCGATCGCGCCAGTTCGAGGAGACGACGGACGGCGACGTCGTCCAGGCGATCGCCTCCGACTACCGGCTCAACGCGAAGGCCGAGACCGGGGCGTCCCGCCAGACCGTCGTGCAGGACCGCCGGTCCGACTGGTCCGCGCTCGTCGCCCGGGCCGACGAGGTGGGCTGGGTGACGTATGTCCGGGACGACGACCTGGTCTTCGGGCCGCCGGCGAAGCCGACCGGCAACGAGCCGGAGCTGAAGCTCGGCGCGAACCTCACGGAGATCCACCTCGCCGAGGACCTCACCCGCCTGGCCGATCCGATCACCTCGTCCGCGTGGGATGCGGAGCAGCTCGCCGCGCAGGACGCCGACGCGGACGCCGGCCGGAGCCAGGTCCCGTCCGGCGGCCGGTCGACGGCGACGGACGCGGTGGGCGACGCCGGGTGGCCGGCCCGGGCGGCGGTGCTCAGCGCGACGCTGCCCCAGTCGTCGGAGGAGCTGGACCGGATCGCGATCGGGCGGGTGAACCGGCAGGAGCTCGAGCACATCAACGGGTCCGGGTCGACGGTCGGCAACCCGGCGCTGCGGATCGACGGCTGGGTCAAGATCGTCGGGGTCGGTGATCGGCTCGGCGGGACGCACTACCTGACGGCGGTCCGCCATCGCGTGGGGCCGAACGGCTTCCGGACCGAGTTCCGGCTCGGGTTCGCCGAGCGGCTCGTGCCCCCGGCGACGACGCGGGCGATGGATGCGGGACTCCGTCTCGGGGTGGTCGACGATCTCGACGACCCCCTTGGCTGGGGCCGGGTCAAGGTCAAGTTCCCGTGGCGGACCGATGCGGCCGACGCGGTGTGGGCCCGCATCGCGACGCTGGACGCGGGTCCGTCCGAGGGGACCTGGTTCATCCCGGACGTCGGGCAGGAGGTCGTCGTCGACTTCCTCGACGGCGACGAGGGCCACCCGATCGTGCTCGGGTCGCTCTGGAACGGCCAGCAGGGCGTGCCGGTGACGATCGACCCGGACAAGAACGACATCCGCTCGATCGTCACCCGCTCCGGCCACAAGCTCGAGTTCAACGACGGCTCCTCGAAGGCCGTGACGATCGAGACCGCGGGCGGTCACCGCGTCGTCCTCGACGACGACGGCGGCAAGATCACCCTCGAGGAGTCCGGCTCGAAGAACAAGCTCGAGCTGAGCGGCGACGGGGTCATCATCACCGCGGCCAAGGGCGACGTGTCGATCTCGGCGTCCTCCGGCAAGGTGAAGATCGACGCGTCGGGCGTCGAGGTGAAGTCGACCGGGCCGGCCAAGATCGAGAGCTCCGCGACCGCGGAGCTGAAGGCGGCGGCGACGCTCACGCTGAGCGGCGCCCTCGTGAAGCTGAACTGAGGCCGGGATGCCACCGGCGGCACGGGTCGGCGACCAGACCGTTCACGGCGGGGCGGTCGTGGGTCCGGGCGTCTCGACGGTCCTCATCGGCGGGATGCCCGCCGGGGTCCTCGGCGACATGCACGCCTGCGCGATCCCGCCGCCGAGCCACATCCCCTCGTCGCCGTTCACGATGGGGAGCGCGACGGTCATGGTCGGCGGACGACCGGCGCTGCGGGTCGGCGACCCGGCCGGCTGCGGCGCGTCGGTCGCGGTCGGCGCGCCGACGGTGATGATCGGATGAAGGCGCCCGAGTTCCCGCACGTCGGGGTCGGCTGGGCGTTCCCGGTCCGCTGGGATCGCTCCGGCGCCGTGGCGCTGGCCCAGGACGAGGAGGAGATCCGGCAGGCGATCCGGATCATCCTCCGGACGAACCTGGGCTCGCGGGTCATGCGCCCGACCTACGGAGCGGGCGTCGACCGGTACGTGTTCGCCCCGCGCACGGATCCGGTCTGCTTCCGGCTCGCGTTCGACGTCCGGCGGGCGCTGCTCCTGCACGAGCCGCGGATCATCGTCGACAGCGTGGAGGCCGTGCCCGCGGGCGAGGCCGACGATCGGATCGACGTTTCGATCGAGTTCCGGATCGACGTCCATCGCCGACCGAGCAGCCTCGTCGTCCCGTTCTACCTCCAGGCCGAGGCCGGCTCGTGACGGCGCCCCGCTACCCCCTGGACGACCGGACCGTCGACGGGGTCCTCGCGGCGGTCCGCGCGATCGCCGCCCGCCAGGTCGTGCCGTCGCTTCCGCCACCCGGGTCCGGCGAGCCGGCCGAGCCCACCTGGGCGGACCTGCTGTTCGCGGGAGACCGGCTCGCGACGGGCGAGCCGTCCGCGGCACTCCTCGACGCGCTCGTCCGGGTCTACCCCCGGCTGCTCGAGCACCTGAACACCCTGCCGGACCGGGCGCTCGTCGACTGGCTCGAGCGGCGGCTCGGCATCCCGCGGCTCCCGGTCGTGCCCGATCACGCCGTCGTCGTCCCGACGCCCGATCCGAAGAAGCTCCCGGTCGTCGTCCGCGCGGGGACCGCTCTTCGCGGCGGCAAGGATGCCGCGGGCAACGAGCGGCGCTACGTGACGCAGGAGACCCTGTCGGTGCTCGGCGCGGAGCTCGTCGACGTCCGCTCGTACCGGACCGCTCCGGATCCGGAGGGCGAGTCGTGCGCGGCCTGGGCCGACCGCGACACCCCGTTCGAGCCGTTCCCGCCCGGCGCGATCGTCCCGCACCTCCTCGACATCGTCACACCGGTCATCGCGTTCGACGGCGGCAGCCTCTCGGTCCGCCTCCGGTTCCAGAACGCCTCGCGGGCGATCCCGAAGAACCTCGTCTGGGAGCACACGACCGCGGACGGGCTCCGGTCGGCGACCGTGACCGCCCAGACCGGCGAGGTCGTCGATCTCCAGCTCGACGGCTCGTGCGCCGCCCTGACCGGGGACCCGGACGGCCTGCCGTTCGTCCGGGTCTCGCTGCCACCCCCGCCGCACGCTCCCAGCGCGTTCGACCTGCGGTTCGACACCGTGACCGCCGAGGTCGTCGTCCGATCCGGCGTCAAGCCCGACGCGGGCTTCTACAACGACGGCGTCGTCGACATCACGAAGGAGTTCCAGCCGTTCGGACCGGTCGCGAAGCGCGGCGACAGCTTCTACATCCGGAGCGACGAGGCCTTCGGCAAGCCGCTGTCGTCCCTGTCCGTGCACCTCGACCTGCTCGGCGACAACCAGATGTACCCGGTCGCCTGGGGCGGCGGCATCCCCCAGTACCTCGTGATGGCCTACAAGGAGGCGTACGGCGAAGCGACCCAGACCGGAAAGGACAAGTTCACCGCGTACTTCATCGGGGGGACGAAGGACACCGGCGACGCCCGGGTCGCCTGGCAGCGCTACGTCGGCTCGGCGTGGTCGGAGTTCTCCCACACCGACGATGCGCTGAAGACGATCGACGCCACCGGCCTCAGCCCGGTCCACGATGTGCACTCGGAGCCGTTCGAGGTCGCCGGCGTGCGGGGCCGGATGATCCGGGCGTTCCTGGACCGCGGTGACTTCGGCTGGGTGGCGTACCAGGACCGGATCGCGAACTTCGCGGCGGAGGCGGCGAAGAAGACCGGGACGCCGAGCGCGTCCGACCTGAAGGCCCCCGACCCACCGATCGTGTCGACGATCACGCTGGCCTACACGACCCAACCGGTGCGCGCGACGAGGCTCCGCTCGCGGAACGGCTGGTCCAGTCGCGACCTGGCCGCCGGCGACCTGCTGTTCTCCCTCCCGCTCATCCGTTCGGCCGAGACCGACGCCGCCGGCGAGCTCGCGTTCGGGCTGGGACTGCCGGCCTCCGCCCTCGGCGTGACCGTCTCGCTGTACATCGACATCGAGCCCGCGGCCGCGTGCACGACCAGCGACGCGGTGCCGCTCGTCGCCTGGGAATCCTGGTCGGCGACGGACCGCTGGCTCCCGCTGGACGGCGTGGACGGCACAGCGGGCCTGCGCCAGGCTGGGCTCCTGCGGTTCGTCGCCCCGATGGACTGGCCGGATGGGTCTTCGGACGTGTCCGCGACGACCGGACGGTGGATCCGGGCACGGACGAACCTGCCCGACCGGCTCGGGACGATCCGGGCGGTCGTGCCGGACGCCGTCACGGCCGTCTACGAGTCACAGCTGCCCGAGCCCGCCCGTGACCCCACCCCGGACCAGGCACTGAAGGCGAAGGAGCTGAAGGGCCTCACCGTCCCGATCGACGGGATCAAGAAGTTCACGAACCCCCTGCCGGGAACGGCCGGGCGTGGCCCCGAGCCGGACGAGCGGTATGTCGCCCGGGCGGCGAGCTGGACCCGGCACCGGAACCGGGCGATCCAGGCGTGGGACTACGAGGCGATCGTGACGGCGGAGTTCCCGGAGGTCGCGACGGTCCGCTGCCTGCCCCACACCGGCGTCGACGACGAGATCCGGCCCGGGTCCGTCGGCCTCGTCATCGTCCCGTGGTCCCACGAGCCGAAGCCGTACCCGAGCGTGACGCTCGCGGAGCGCATCGTCGAGTCGCTCCGTGGCCGGCTGCCCGTGCACGCCCGCCCGATCGTCCTGTGCCCGATCTATGTCGACGTCTCCGTGGACGCGCACGCGGTCCTCCGGCCCGGGGTCAGCGCGTCCGACGCGAAGCGCTCGCTCCGGGCGGCGATCGACGACTACCTGCACCCGGCCGAGAACGCCCCGTTCGGTCGCGAGCTGTTCGCCTCGACGATCGTCCGGTTCCTCGAGTCGCGGCCGGAGATCGACCACGTCACCGACTTCGCGCTGATCGCGGATCCGTGCCCGCCGGGCGTTCCGTCCGACCCCTGCCGGGTGGAGCGCGTCACGGTTGATCCGTGCCGCGGGCTGGTCGCCTCGAGCGGCAGCCACGCGCTGGAGCTGGAGGAGCAGCTGTGAGCCCGGCCGTTCCGCCCCCGGTCGCCCTCGCCCCGCTGACCGCGCCGGACCGCGACTTCGAGACGATCCGGGCGGAGGCGATCGAGGTGATCGTCGCCGACGCCGGCCCGACGTGGACCGACCACAACCTGAGCGACCCGGGGATCACCCTGCTCGAGCTCCTCGCCTACGGGATCGCCGACCTCCACTACCGCACCTCCGCCCACGACTTCACGCTCGCCCCGCTCGAGCTGCCGCTGTGGGTGCCACGCGCGGAGCGCGACTGGTACGGCCTGCCGCCGCTGGACGATCCCGGGGCCGTCGCGACGCTCGCCGGCGTGATGGCCACGCCGGTCTCGACCGGTGGGTTGGACGGGGATCGGATGGCGAAGGCGATCGCCGGTGCCGACTCGCGGCGCGCGGCGATCGGGGCCCTGCTCGACCAGACGTTCGGCGATCCGGTGCGGACGCTGTCCTGGGCCGAAGCCGCGACCGTCGTGGCCCTCCTCCGTGCGCCGATCGTGCGCCGCGCGGTGCTGGATCACTCGGACGCGGTCGCCGACGCGTACGACGAGGCGCGCCGGACGATCGACCGGCGGACGATCGGCCCGACGATCGACGAGGACGCGGTCGACCGGGAGACGATCCGGCTCCTCGGGTTCGTGCCGGCGCTCTCGGGCCTGTGGGACGACGAGGTGCTCTCGCTGATCCGCCGCCATCGTCACGAGCTGTTCGTGGACCGGGCCGCCGCCCTCCTCCCGTCGATGCCCGGCACGATCGCCGACGTCGAGACCGCGCTCGGGGTCGGCACGGACCTGGCCCGGGCCGCGCTCGCCCTCCACCCGTGCCCGCCGTCCGAGACCCCCGAGACCTGGGAGGCGGACGACGGGACGACGACGACGTGGCCGCCGCATCCGCTCCAGGCCCGGACGACCGAGCCGGTGACGGACGAGGACTACGCGACCCGCGCCCGCACGAACGCGACCGTGCACCGGGCCTGGACCGTGCCCCACATCCTGCCCGGCCTGGGCTGGGATGGCACCGAGCGGACGACCGCCGAGGACCGGCCCGGCGCGGTCACGATCCTCGTGGAGCCCGTTCAGGCTCCACTGCCCGCCGACCGATTGACATTCCTGCGGTCGGTGCTGGTCACGATCACCGCCGGACCCGGCGAGACGGCCGAGGTCGACGACCCGTACGACCCCCTCTCGAAGCCGGACCTCCAGGTCCCGCGCCGGCTCCTGGGCGACGAGCTCGGCGTGGCCCTGCTCCAGGAGTGCCCGGTGACGCTCAACGGCGTGCTGCACGTCGCCCTCGGCGTGCCACGGACGCGGGTGATCGACGCGGCCACGGCCCGGGTCGCGGCGTTCTTCGCGGCCGGCCGCCCGGAGTCCGCGGTCGCCGTGGCCGGCGCCCTCGCGTGCCCGGGCGGGATCGAGGGCCCGTGGCCGCCCGCGCCGCAGCCGGCGGGCGGGTGGCGGCCGGGCGAGGCGATCCGGATGACCGAGCTGATCCAGGTCCTGGCGGACGACCCGGAGGTCATCGGGATCGAGGGGGTCGAGGTCCAGATCGGTGGGACCTGGTATTCGGCCTCCGCCGGGGCGACGGAGGTCCCGCTCGATCCGGAATGCATCCCGGTCATGGCGAAGACGCAGTGCCTCCAGGTCCGGCTGGAGCTCGGCGCGGATTGCAACCGTGGCTAGTCAGTCGCCGGTCTACACGCCCCTGGCGGCCCAGCTCCCGGCCGTCTATGCGGAGGACTCCGACTCCTGGGCCCAGCTCGAGTCGTACCTCGGCCTGGCGGACGACCTCAACCGGGCCTACGCCGAGCGGCTGGCCGAGCTCGCGACCTGGCTCAGCCCGGAGGCGACGTCGCTCTGGCCCGGTGACCGGGCCGTCGGGATGACGGAGGACGCGGTCCTCGCCCGCTACCAGGCCGTCTTCGACGAGCTGGCCCGCTGGTTCGCCTTCCGGTTCCCGCCGTCGTGGGGCGTCGACGCGGCGTCGTTGCGGCAGCGCCAGACGTTCCTCGCCCGGGCCGCGCGCCTGTGGCGCCGGCGCGGGACACCGCGCGGGTTCGTCGACTGGTTCGCCTTCTGGTTCCGGACCGAGCCCGCCGATCGCCCGATCCTCGTCGAGCACTACAAGTTCGGGCAGCCAACCGGGTCGTCGGGCGAGGTCGGCCCCGAGCCCTGGCTGCGCGCGACGCTCTTCGTCCCCTCGACCGAGCCGTTCTCCGACTTCAACCGGCGACGCGAGGCGATCTGGTTCGCCGAGCAGTTTGCGCCGGCCCACGTCCACGTCCGGGTCTGCTGGGTGAAGCCCGGCTGGAGCCTGGACCCGGTGCCGGGACCCGGCGCCACCCCCTCCGACATCGCCGCCTACCGGAAGCGGGTCAACGGCGTGCTCTGCTCGCTCGTGAGCTTCGTCGACCACGCGAACGGCATCCACATCTGGGAGTGCGTCGACGAGGGGCGACCGGTCGACCGACTGAACGTCGGCCAGCTGCCCGGCGGCGGCTGAGCCCGCGGAGCGAAGGAAAGGATCGAGCCATGGCGCTCACGCAGTACCCGGTCTTCGTCAAGGGCCAGACCCTGACCGACGACGACCTGAACGAGCTCCGCGACCATCTCGAGCTCGCGGACCGGACCCTCGGCCGCCTGATCGGATTCGGGATCAACTGCGGGCTGGGCGGGTCGATCGCGAACAAGCAGCTGACGATCGCTCCGGGTCTCGCGATCGACCAGCTCGGCGAGGCCATCGTCCTCGACGTCGCGCCGGGCCCGTTCGGTCTGCCGGCGACGGCTCCGGCGACGACCCCGCCGGACTTCCTCGATCCGGTGCCGGGCGGGTTCACGCCGGTCCTGACCCTGACCACGACCGACGTCCCGGCCGTCAAGTGCAACGAGGCGGGGTGCGAGGGCCACGCCCAGCAGCGCGAGCAGACCGCGACGATCACCCTCTACCCGGGCCGGCTGAGCGACAAGGTGGTCGACTTCGGGGACGAGCCGCTGCTCAAGCTCGATCCGGTGCTGGTCCGGACGTCCGGCTCGATCGACGGAGCGTTCGTCGCCCTGCGCAAGGCGATCCTCGACCGGATGGGCTCGCGCCTGTCGGCCGACGCTGCCGCGAAGCTCGCGACGATCGCGATCGACGGCGATCTGCCGGCGATCCAGGGGTTCAAGGCCGGGTTCCTCAACCAGGTCTTCTTCGCCGCCCTCGACCTCCTCCGGTGCGAGCGGCTCACCGCGGCCGGCTGCGTGTCCGGGGACGGAAGCGTCGGCGTCGCCCTCGGCTGGGCCCACGACGTCCAGGGCGACTGGGCGTGGGACTGCGAGTTCCGCCACGACTGGCAGGTCCCGACGGGGATCTCGCTCGCCCTGATCGGCGGCCGGTGTGCCGATCCGTGCGACCTGTACCGCGACCAGCTCAACGCGATGATCCTCGCGTTCGCGGTGCCGGTCGTGCCGCCGAAGGACGCGCCGCCCAAGGATGGTGGCGGCGACTTCTCGATCTGCCTGGATCGCGGACGCGGTCCGTACTACTCGTACATCAGCAAGTACGACTGCCCGTGGGTCTACGTCCCGCCCCAGAAGATCCCGCCGGACTGGCGCGAGAAGTGGGTCAAGCCGAAGTACCCGCCGGGCCCGATCTACGAGGACCGGCCGATCTACGACATCTACGAGATCGAGAAGCCGGACATCACCGAGGCCGGGATCATCGGGCTCGAGGACGCCGTGGGCCGCAAGGCCGAGAACGTCGTCGAGAACCTCGGCCAGGTCTTGAAGGACAAGGGCAACACCTCCGAGATCCAGGTCGTGACGCAGAACCAGGTCGAGAAGGTCGACGGCTACCGGCCCGGGCTGATCATCTCCGCCGCGGACACCGTGGTCCTGACCCAGGACGCCCTCGGCAAGGTCGTCGGGGTCGGCTCGATCCCGGCCACGACCGCGATCCGGAGCGTGGCCGTCGAGATGCCGAAGGCCACCGCGGCCGCGGGCCGCGCGGAGGTCACCGCGAAGAGCGCTCTCGACGCGACCGGGGCCCTCGGCACGAGCCTCGCCGCGGTCAACCAGCAGGTCACCGCGTTCGGCACGTTCCAGGCCTCGATCCTGAGCTGGCAGTCCGCGACGGACGTCCGGCTCGGTGGGCTGTCGAACGAGATCCAGACGAAGGCCCTCGCGGCGGTCAACGACCTCCAGGTCCGGGTGGGCGGCCAGGTCGAGGAGCGGGTCGGAGTTGCCGTGGAGACGTTCCGGGCCGGCCTGCTCGACCAGGTCCGGGCGGAGATCGCGACCGCCGGCGGGGCGATCCGTGCCGACGCCGGTCACGACCTCCAGATCGCGACCGATGCCCTCCGCAAGGAAGCCAAGGAGGACCAGGCCGGGCTCGTGGCGCAGGTCGGCGGCCTGAACCAGCAGGTCGCCGGGCTGTCCGGCCAGGTCCAGGTCATCGGCCGGGTCGCGACGCCGGGTGACGTCGTGGCTCCGCGGCGGGCGTTCGATGCGGACGTGGTCGGGGTGCTGGACCAGATGCGCACATCGATCCAGGCCGCGGCCACGCCGGCCCAGGCGGACAAGGTCAAGGCGGCCCTGGCCGAGAGCGACGACGCCTTCAGCCGAATGCAGGTCTCGGCGGCCGCGGGCACGGTCGACCTCGCGGCCGATCCGGTGGCCCTCCACACGGTGCTCACCTCGATGACGACGGCGGTCGAGGCGGCCGGCGCCCCGGCGGCGGACGTCACGAAGATCCGGACCGGGTTGTCCGCGATCAACCAGCGCATCGGCTGACCAGGGCGGACCCGTGACGTGGACACGATCGAGCGGCTGCGGATCGTCTGCCTGGCCGGCCCGGGCCGGTCGGCCGAGGCGCTCGCCGTCCGACGCCGGCTCGAAACGGTGGCTCGTGGCCGGCTGCCAGCTGCGCTGGACCGACAGCTGGGTGCGAGTCCGTCGATCGAGCTGGATCGCGTGACCGTTCGCCTGGATGTCGACCCGCTCGCCCTCGACGACGAGACGCTCGCGACGCTGTGGGCCGGTCGGATCCGTGACGGGATCCTCGCGGCGAGCCGGCACGAAGGGGCGCCGGCCCGGCGGGACGCCCCCTCCTGGTCGGTCCTCGACGGTCGGGACGTTGACCGCGAGCCCATCGCACCGGACGGTCCGCTCGTGCCGACGGCCCGGCGCGTCATCGCGGGGGATCGGATCGCCGCGCTGGCGATCGCCCGGGCGGTCGAGCGGGGTCCGGAGACGGTGGCGGCCGAGCTGGCCGGCGGCCTCGCGCCGGGGGAGCGGCGGGCCCTGGTGGCGCGCCTCGTGGCCGAGGCATCCCGGCTGCAGTCGCGCCGGCGCGACCCGAGCGGTGACGGACCGGGTCGGGCGGGCCGGCCTCCGCGCGAGCGGGCCGTCGCTGGAGCCACCGTGGTCCGGGCCGGCCGATCGTGGCCGGCCGTCCTGGATCGCGCGTCCCGCCGCCTCGCCGCCGCGGATCGCGCCGCCGCACGGGCCGCGCGACCCGCGGACGGCGCGCGGGGTCTTCGGTCGGGCGTCGTCCGATCCGCTCGGCCCAGACCCACAGCGGAGCCCGGCCTCCGCACGACGGTCGCGGGGATTGCCCTGCTGTGGCCCTGGCTGGCCTCGACCCTTCCCGCCGCGGTCGCCCGGCTCCCCGACCAGCGGCCGGCCGATGCCCGGCGTCTGGCGCTGGCCGCTCTCGTCCAGGACGAGCCGGCCGCCGTCGACGACCCGCTCGTCCTCCTGCTGGCCGGTGACGACCCGACGGCGGACCCGTCGGTGATCGTCGTGACGCCCGGCGAGCTCGCCGCCGCCGCCGAGGACGTCGTTGCGACGCTCGATGGGTTCGCCGAGGCGCTCCCCGGGTTCGCCGGCTCGTCGCCGGACTTCCTCCGCCGCGAGTTCCTCGTCCGGCCGGGCAGGCTCGGGCGGATCGGCGACGAGGTCACGATCGACCTGGCGCCGCTCCCCCTGGATCCGGCAGCCGCCCGACTGCCGTATCCGATCGCCGCGTTCCGCCTGCCGTGGACGCCGCCGATCCGGGCGCGGCTCGAGACGCGCTGATGCTGACCCCGCTCCACGCCGCCGAGCTCCAGCGTTCGTACGAAGCCCTCCTGGGCGTGATCGCGATCCGCCTCGAGGAGCGGCGCGGGGAGCCCCGTGCCACATCGGGGGCCGTCCCGATAGGCGCTGACGACGAAGGCGTGCCGCCGCTCACGGTCCATGCCGGGACCGGGCCACTCGCCGAGGTCATCGGCGGTTGCTCGCTCTCGGCACCCGAGGCGCTGATCCTCGTCGCAGCCATCGCCCCGGAGATCGACGAGGGCGTCGGCCGCTGGTTCGGCGACCTGGTCGGCCGGCCCGAGTCGAGCGGGCTCACCGGCGAGGTCGCCCGGCGACTCGCGGCGCGATCGTTCGCCGGCCGGCTGGCCGCCACGGACCTGCTGGACCGGGAGGCGCCGCTGCGCCGGCTCGGCCTGCTCCTGCTGGACCCGTCGCCCCTCGGGACCTTCGCCGGGCGACTCCATCCGGATCCCGACCTGCTCGCGTGGACCCTCGGCCGGCGCCCGCCGACGCCGGAGGACTCGGCGGACCAGACGGCGATCGCGCTGCGGACCGTCCACACGCTCGACGACGTCGTCGTTCCCGCCCACGTCCGCGAGGGCCTCGACGCGGTGGTGTCGCGGATCCGCCACCGCCAACAGGTCATCGACGGCTGGGGCTTCGGGCGTCATCACGACAACGCGAGCGGCATCGTCGTGCTGCTCCACGGCCCGCCGGGCACCGGCAAGTCGATGTCGGCCGCGGTGATCGCCCGCGCCGCGGGGATGCGTGCCTTCGCGGTGGATCTGTCGAGCCTCGTCAGCAAGTACATCGGCGAGACGCAGAAGGCGCTCGCCCGGCTCTTCGAGCGGGCCGAACGCGAGAACCACGTCCTCGTGTTCGACGAGGCTGACGCGATCTTCAGCTCGCGGACCGGCGTGCAGGACGCGCACGATCGGTACGCCAACCAGGATGTCGGGTACCTGCTCCAGCGGATCGAGCGTCACCCGGGCGTCGTGATTCTCGCCACGAACCTCCTCGCGAACATCGACGATGCGTTCCAGCGGCGGATCGACATCGCCGTCGAGTTCCCGGAGCCGTCCGTTGCGGAGCGCCTCCGGCTGTGGTCGGCGGTGCTCCCACCCGAGCTGCCCGTCGGACCGATCGACTTCGCCGCCATGGCCGACCGCTATCCGCTCACCGGTGCCCAGATCCGGGATGCCGCGATCGAGGCTGCCTACCTCGCGGCGGCCGACGGCCGGGTCGTCACGGAGGCCCACCTCGGAAGCGCGGTCCGGTCGCAGTACGTGAAGACCGGACGGACCGTTCCCGGGGCGCCCGCCGGACCATGAGCGGGCGCGCCGCCCCGTCGGCGACGCTCGAGCCGACCAGCGCGGCACGACCGACGCGGTCGCCCCACCCGGCGGTCGTGCCGGCGACCGCTGGCCCGACTGCGGCGGCGTCCGGGCCGTCGGCAAGCGGGATCGTCGTCCGGCTCGGTGTCCTCGAGATCCCGGTGAGCCGGCCGGACGGCGCGGCGACGGTCGACCTGGAGCCCGGCCAGCGCCTCGGGCCCCTCGCGCTGCGATCGGTGAGCTGGCCTGTCGCACTTCTCCCGCCGGACGCGGCCAGCAGACCCGGGACCGTGGCGGCGCCGGAGCCGGACACGAGGCCCGGGGCCGGGGCGCCGGTTGGAGCATCGCCGGCTGTGGCATCGCCGCCCGCCGCCGCCCCCGCCGTCGCCGGGCCGACCCTCCTGGCCGGGATCGACGCGCCGTTCGTTTCCGGCACCGCCGCTGTCGATCTCGGGTCAGGCGGCGAACCCACCGGCCGGGTCCGTCTCGACGGCGCGATCGGGGTCGGCGGCGTGCGCCTGGCGGAGCTCGGCTATGAGGCGTCGGCATGGACGTCCGCGGATCGACTGCCGGTCCCGGTCGTGACCGCGGAGACGAACCGCCTGCTCGTCGACCTCTCGGGCTTCGCGGATCTCGCGAACGTCCAATTGGGTGGCGCCGGGCTCGTGCCGGTCGCCGAGGGGCGCTGGAGCCTGCCCCTGCCGGCCGACCTGGCCGCGGCCCTCCGGACCGCCGCCCCCGCGACCCCAGCGCCCGCCGCCGGCGCCGACCCGCTCGCGGTGGCGGAGGCAAGGCTCCGTTCCGAGCCGAGCGAGCGGCAGCCCCTGGCGGACCCGGCCCGCGCGCTGCTCGAGGCCCTGCTCGGCGTGGACCTGGAGTCGATCGGCATCCACGTCGACCCGGCGGCGCAGGATGCGGCCGCATCGATCGGTGCCCGCGGCTTCACGCTCGGGGAGGAGGCGTTCTTCGGCGCCGGCGCGTACGGGACCGACCGCGAGGACCTCGCGGCGTTCCTCGCCCGGGCGATCGCCCGGGCCGTCGAGGGCATCCGCGGGCTGGTGGATCCCCAGGCGCACGTGGTAGACCCGGCCCAGGCCAGGTCGTCGCCACCGGCAGCGGCACCGGCGGCACCGGAGGCCGCCCCGGCCCCGGACGCCCTCCCCGCCGCCGAGTCAGCGGCCGCCGCGGGCCCGGAAGCCGCCGCGGGCCCGGAAGCCGGCCCGGCCCCGGAGGCCGGCGCCGAGGCCGCCGCGACGCCCGAAGGCGAGGCCGTTGCGGGCGAGGAGGCGGCCGCGCCGGACGCCGGCGCTCCGGCCGAGGGCGAGGCCGCTCCGGCTGCGGCCCCGATCGAGCTGATCATGCCGCCGGCGCCGACCGAGCCCGGCCCCGCGCAGCAGGCCCGGATCGGCGGGGTCAAACAGGGCGCCGCGGCGACGGCGCGGAAGGCCGCGGCCCTGCCATCGGCGGCCGACACGACAACCGCCGCTCGCGGCGCGGTCACGGAGCCGCCCGCCGAGACCGCCGCGCGCGCCGAACGGGCGGTCGCGGATGCGCTCGGCAAGCGCGCCGAGCCCAGTCCGGAGATCGTCGCCCTGTGCGAGCGGATCCGGACCTCGATCCGCGAGCGACGACCGGTCGATGAGGACGCGGTCAAGAAGACCGACTCCCGGAAGGTCGCCGAGCAGGCGGGCTCCTCGCTCAACACGGGCATCCAGTCGGACACGAAGCGGGTCGAGGGCTCCTACGCCCCGCTGAACAACCCTCCGCCGGGCACGCCCGCGCTCACCCCGGTCCCCGTCCAGGCGCCACCGGCGACCGTGGCGCCCACCCCGATCGGCGCCGATGGCGCGGCGCCGGACGCCATCCCGCCCGAGAACCTGTCGCTCGACGCCGATCGCCAGGCGAGCGACGCGCGCGTCGACGAGTCGCGGATCAACCGGCCCAGCGCGCAGCCGATCCAGGAGCCGCCGTTCACGACCGTCCGCGAGGGCCAGGCCGCCCTCACCGACCTCGCGGAGACGGGCCCGGCCAGGGTCGCGGCGCAGCAGCAGGAGGCGATCGGCCGCAGCCAGCAGGACATGGCGGCGCTCCAGCTCCAGGCCGTCGAGGCCCTGAATGCGTCGCGGGCGGCGACCGTCGGTGGGGTCGCGAAGGGCCAGACGAAGATGGTCGGCTCCGAGGAGCAGCAGCGGGCCGAGATCTCGCGTCAGGCGCAGGCGATCTTCGGCGAGGCACAGACGGGCGTCACCGCGGCCCTCGGCCCGCTCCAGAAGGACGCGATGGCCCGCTGGGACGCGGGCGTCGAGCGTCTCTCGACCGAGTTCCACGACCACCTCGCGATGGTCCGCCGCTGGATCGACGACCGGCACTCGGGCATCGGCGGCTGGTTCGTCTCGGGCTGGGACTCGCTGACCGGCCTGCCGGACGACATCACGGACGAGTACACGAAGGCCGAGCAGGCCTTCGGCGACGGGGTCTGCGACCTGCTCCTGTCGATCTCGTCGGACGTGAACACGGTCATCGCCGCCGCCGAGGCGCTGATCGAGAGCGCGCGCCAGCGGATCGACGCGCTCTTCACGGACCTGCCGGACGGGCTCAAGGAGTGGGCCGCCCAGGAGCAGGAGAAGTTCCACGGCCAGCTGGACGGGCTGCAGCAGCAGACGGCCGCGGCGCGATCGAGCTTCGTGGAGGGCGTCTCCGAGAAGGCGGTCGCCGCCGTCGCCGAGGTCCAGGCCGAGGTCGAGCAGCTCCGCGAGGAGGCGAAGGGCCTGATCGGCAAGATCGCCGACGCGATCCAGGCGTTCATCGACGATCCGGTCCGGGCGATCATCGACGGCCTCCTCCATCTCGTCGGCATCCCACCGGCCTCGTTCTGGGCGCTGGTGGACAAGATCGCCCAGGTCATCAGCGACATCGCCGAGGACCCCGAGAGCTTCATCAACAACCTCGTCGAGGGTGTGAAGCAGGGCTTCGAGCAGTTCTTCGACAACTTCGGGCTGCACGTCCTCCAGGGGTTCTGGGAGTGGCTGTTCTCCGGTCTCGGCTCGGTCGGCGTCCAGCTGCCGAAGGACCTGAGCGTCGGGAGCCTCATCACGTTCGCGCTCCAGGTGATGGGCATCACCTGGCCGAACATCCGGAAGATCCTCGTCAAGCACATCGGCGAGGAGAACGTCGCCCTCATCGAGCAGGCCTGGCAACTCGTCTCGACGCTCATCGAGAAGGGCCCGAGCGGGATCCTCGACATGATCAAGGAGCGCCTCGCGCCGGAGACCCTGCTCGAGACGATCCTGAAGGCGGCGGTCGACTACCTGGTCGAGAACCTGATCAAGGCCATCGCCGTGAAGCTCATCAGCATGCTGAACCCCGCCGGTGCGATCTACCAGGCGATCCAGCTGATCTACACGGTCCTGAAGTGGATCTTCCAGAACGCGGCCAGGATCTTCAGCTTCATCGAAGCCGTCGTGAACGCCCTGGCCGACGTCATCGCCGGGAACCTGTCCGCGGTCGCCAATGGGGTGGAGAAGGCGCTCGCGATGCTGATCCCGCCCGTCATCGACTTCTTCGCCGAGTGGCTCGGCTTCGGCGACCTGCCGATCAAGATCGCCGAGGTCATCAAGTCGCTCCAGGAGGAGGTCCTGGCGGTCATCGACCAGATCGTCGGCTGGCTCGTGGAGCAGGCGAAGGCCCTGCTCAAGGCGATCGGCCTCGGCGGCGACGAGGACCAGAAGAAGGGCGCGGAGGACACGGAGCTCGGCAAGACGGTCAAGTTCACGGCCGGGGCCCAGGCACACTCGGTGTTCGTCCAGCAGAGCGGCTCTTCGGCAACCCTGATGGTCGCGAGCGCCCAGCAGGCCGTCACCGACAAGCTCGCGGGATGGCGCGCCATCGCTCCATCCAAGTGGAAGAAGGACCAGACCAGGTTGAAGGAGGTCGTCGCCCTCCTCGACACGGCCGACTCGTTGGCATCGACGGCGAACGCGGAAGCCAACCAGCTCGCGGGCGAGTTCGCGGCTGAACAGGCGGCCGCGAAACCCGAGGAGCACACGACGCCAAGCGACGACGCCCTGGAGAGCGAGGAGGTCACGCTGGCGTCGACGCTCCGGGAGCTGTTCAAGGCATTCGACGAGAAGGTCGACCTGACCTTGATCTTCGCGAAGGAGATCGACGGCTGCCATGTGGACGCCCAGGCCGATGTCCGGGAGGGGGTCAAGTCAATCGGCGAAGTCAACCCGGAGATCGAGGATTGGAGTGCGATGAGAAGCCTGCTCATCAGCTCCAAGTCGAGGATCGGCTCGAGTCTCCAGGCCCCGATGCACTCAGCCACCGGTGGCTACTCGACCGCGGGTCAGGAATACGGAATGACGGCCATCGCCTCGGCCCTCGAGACATCTGACAAGGCGCCGGTCCGTGCGAAGAACCCCGACACTCGACCCGCGTATCTCGTGTCACAGAAGCGGTACCTCAAGGTGGGTGCCGACAACGCCTGGGTTGCGGCGATCACTGCGCTTCAGGAGTCGATCCTTTCGAACGCAGACCCAACGAATGCCCTCAAGGAGGCGCTCGTCGCGAAATGGGCGACGTCCGTTGAGCCCGATGAAGCGCTCGTCGAGGCTGTCTTGTCCGCCGGCGGGATCGTCAGCTTCCTCAAAGCGTTGTCGGACGCCCCGGTCGGCGAGATCACCGTCGCGATCTTCCAGGCCCTCTGGAAGACGCCGGCGAACAAGAAGTTCGTCAAGGACCGATTCCGGGGCGTGGCCCCGGGCCACCACGAGTGGATCCCGACGAATCTCATTCCAACGGTCGTCGCACGCGCCGAGAGCTCGGACGAAGCCCAGAATCTCTATCTCTGGGTCGACATGCAGAACGAGATGCGGACGGATACCGCGTGGGTGATCTTCAGTCCCGGCTACCGAACGCAGCCGCTGACGGAACCCGGCAAGGAGCCGAAGGTTGCCCTGACAGGCCACGCCGGGGCCGTCGGATATCGCTTCCGCCCGGACGACGAGACGCTGTGGCTTCAGGCTCACCAGGACGATTGGCACGAAGACCTGAGAACAACCTTCGACAAGGGCACCACCCCTTCTGACGTCGTTGCCCGCATGTTGGACTCGACGAAGACCAGCGTCTGGGCGGGTGATGCGGCAGGGAGCGTCACCTGGCGCACGTACTACGTCAAACAGTCAGAGGGTGGCGGCCCGCGGACACTCGAGGAGCTGGGATCCGCGCAGGTTGGGCGGTTCAATACCCTCGTGGACACGTTCAAGGTCTGGAAGCAGCAGTGGGTCAGGAAGTGAGGTCGACGATGCCGAACTCGAGCTCGGGGATCGATCTACTCGCCGCCCTCACGGATCGTTCTGCGGCCGAGATGCGCAGCGATCGTCGCGCGCTCGGGCGCGGCCTGTTCGCGCTCGGCGACATCGCCGTCTCGCTCCTGCGTGGGTACGTCAGCGAGGATCCCCCGGTGCGCCGAGCCGCCGAGGAGCGCTGGGCAGAGCTGAACGCACTGCTGCCGCCGCCCGAGCCGGCGCGCCCCGTGAGGTTCGCGCTCGACCCCGTGGAGCGGGAGCGGCTGCATTCGGCCCTGACCCGGGTCGTGGCCACCCTTCAGGACATCGAGCGGGAGACGATCGGCTCATCCGATCCCCCGCCGCGCACAAAGGCGTGAGGCGAGCAAGCGCCGTGGGCTCCTCGTGCATTGGGCGCGTCAAACGACGGCCCGAGAGGCGCTCGACCGTCGATCCGTGCGCCGGACGCACGATCCGACGATCCGGAGGCCGGATTCGGCCGCTTCGGGTGGCGGTTGGGCCGTCCGGGCGTCGTTTCATGCGCCGGACGCAATGCGGGCGGCCGGGGCGGCCGTTGGGCCAGGGATGTCGCGCCGGCCCCGGCCGGCCGAGCGCCGCGCCTCCGTCGGACGCGATCAGGGCGTCAGGCGATAGAGGCGGAGGGCGTCGAGGGCGGGCTCGTCGAGCCGCTCGAAGCCGCCGAACCCGGCGCGGCCGGCGAGCTCGCGCATCGTGTCGGCCCGGATCGCCGTCCCGATCCCCGCGCTGTCCGGCTCGGCCATCGCGGCGGGCAGGCAGGTCAGGATGCTGAACCCGTAGAACATGCGCTCGAGCTCCCCGGCGGGAGCCGTGAAGACGTCCTCGGTCTTCTCGTCGGCGATCAATGCCACGCCACCGGGCGCGAGCATCCCCCGGATCGTGGCGAGAGCCTCGACCGGGTGGCTGAGGTCGTGGATCGCCTCGATGACGACGACAAGGTCGTAGTGGCCGGCGGCGGCCGGGTCCGCCGCGTTGCGGACGGCGAAGGACACGCGATCGGCGAGGCCGGCCTCGCGGGCGTTGGCGTTGGCCCGCTCGATCGAGGACGGGTCGAGGTCGAAGCCGTCGACGCGGACGTTCGGATAGGCCGCGGCGATCGCGATCCCCGCCCAGCCCACGCCGCTGGCGACGTCGGCGACGCGTGCCGGCGGATCGGCCGACAGGCGCTCGTGGATGGCGGGGATGGCCGGGAGGATCTCCGTCCCGAGCGAGCCACGCAGCCACGGGCGGTTGAAGTCGCCCTGCAATTCGATCATGTCCGCGCCGTACGATGCCCACGGGACGCCGCCGCCGGTCCGGAACGCCTCGAGGACGTCGGGCAGGGCCATCGCGCAGGCGGTGACCGCCCGACCGAGCGGCGCGATCGACCACGGGCTGTCCGGATCGAGGAGGGGAGCGGCGTACGCATCGGGGAGGCGGAACCGGCGATCCGTCGGCGCCGCCGCGGTGTCGTCGACCTCGAGGATCCCGGTCGCGGCCTGCTGCTCGAGCCACTCGCGCGCGTAGCGCTCCGCGATCCCGGCCCGCGTCGCGAGCTCGCCGCTCGTTGCGGGGCCGCCGTCCCGGAGCGCTCGGTACAGCCCGAGCCGGTCGCCGAGATACACGGACAGCACGTCGAACATTCCGATCCCGGCCCCGAACAGCCGCTCGACGAGCTCGTCGGCAGTCTTCTCGGGACGTGCAACATCGACGGTCATGTGGTTCCCCTCTCGTTCGGTCCTGGCGCCCGAGGATAGACCGAACGACGGTGCCGGCACGGGTCGGGCCGGACAGCGTGACGATGTGGAGACGTCCGGTTGGCAGGATCACCGCACGCCACCTCGCTGGACCACCTCAGGAGGGAATCGATGTGACTGCCGAGTCAGACCTCAGCACGCACGTGAAGGCGCTGTTCGGTGACCTGTTCCACGTGACCCAGCCGTACACATCGACCCACGACGGGGTCGACATCGGGGCGATGTCGGGGACGCCGCTCCGCTCGATCGCTGCGGGCACCGTCTCGTACGCCATGGTCGAGGAGGAGGACCCGGAGGACCCGCGGAAGCACTGGGCACTGGGCGGTGGCCGGACCGTCAACGTCGACATCGGCGGCAACCGGACGCTCCAGTACGCCCACCTCAAGAGCTTCGTCGTCAAGAAGGGCGACAAGGTCGCGAAGGGCACGCTCCTGGGCAGGGTTGGCGCCAGCGGCAATGCCCATGGATCCCACGTGCACTTCGGGCTGTGGGACCACGATCTCGACGAGATGGTCAAGCCGTACACGTACCTCGCGACGCTGGCCGGAAAGGCGAAGGCCGGACCGAAGTTCGCCGGGTTCAAGGTCGTCCCCGTCGAGACGTTCGCTCCCGATCGGCACTTCGTCGTTCCCTCCGGCGGCGTGATCCGCGGATACGATCCGGGGCGTCCGAACCAGGTCGTCCGTCAGCGCACGTTCGAGAAGGGATCCGGCGCATCGGCCAGCGCGCTCGTGAAGATCACCTGGCCGGGCCTCCAGCCGTCGCCGGTCCCACATGGCATCTTCCTGAAGGTCTCGACGGGCGTGTTCAAGGACCTGTTCATCCCCGCGAAGTCCGTGACGCTCAAGTAGGTCGCGGGCCGCCGCTCGGCGGCCATCGCCAGTCGCTATCGTCGGGCGCGTGTCCCGCTGGTCATCGCTCGATCGACCGCCCGTCGCCCTCGCCCTGTCGGCGGCGGTCTTCGCGATCCCGTTGGTCTTCGTCCTGCTCGTCCCGCACCCGCTCGAGCAGCCGTTCGGGGTCGACTTCCAGCTCTACCGTGACGCCACGGCCCGCTGGTTCGCGGGCGGCCCGTTCTACGAGCCGTACCAGCTCACCGGGCCCTACCCGATCAGCGCCGGCGACATCCTCTATCCGCCGGTCGCGCTGTGGCTGTTCCTGCCGTTCTCGATCATCACGGCGGCGCCGATCTCGTCCGTCCTCGCCGTTGCCTGGTGGGCGATCCCGCTCGGGATCGTGGCGGGCTCCGTCGTCCGGTTGCGGCCGCGCCCGCTCGTCTGGCCGCTGATCGCCCTGTGCCTCGCCAACCCGACGACGCTCCTGAAGATCTGGACCGGCAACCCGGTGATCTGGTCGATGGCGGCGATGGCGCTGGCGGTCGTCGGTGCCTCGCGGTTCGCCGCGCCGTTCGTCCTCGTGAAGCCGAGCCTTGCGCCGTTCGCGCTGTTCGGGATCCGTCGGCGCTCGTGGTGGCTCGGGGCCGCGCTGTTCCTGCTCCTGTGCCTGCCGTTCGGGGCGTTGTGGGCGGACTGGGTGACGTCCGTCGTCAACTCCCAGGGCGGAGGGCTGCTCTACTCGTCCCTCGAGGCGCCGATGCTCCTGTTGCCGCTGGCGGCCTGGCTGGGTCGGACGCGGGGTGGGTAGCGGGCGTCCCGTGCCCGCCCTCGCCCTGGCCCGCCCTGGCCCGCCGTTGCCGGCCCTCCGGTTTGTCCGAGATCGAACGCCGCGGAAAGGCACTCCCGTTTCTCGGGCGTTTCCTCCGATTCCGGAATCCGGATTCGGAGGAAGGGTTGGGGAAGGACAGTGGGTTCCGGCGGCGTTCGAGATCGGACCATTCGACCGTCCGCCGGGCCGGGCTGGCCCGCGCGATGACCCCGCCGCGCGCGAGGCGCCGCCGCGCGTGAGGCCCCGCCCTCAGCGATCGACCAGGTCGTCGTACTCAGGGTGGCGCCGCAGCCACGACGCGATGAACGGGCACTCGACGACCATCCGGAGGCCGCGCCGACGGACATCGTCGAGGGCCGTCCGGGCCAGCGCGCCGCCGACGCCCTGCCCCTCGGCGTCCGGCAGCACCTCCGTGTGGACGAACACGATCGGGCCGCGGTCATCCGCCAGCTCGTACTCGGCGATCCCCACGATCCGGTCGCCGAGCCGCGCCTCGTAGCGCGACTCCTCCGGGTTGTCCTCGACGACGGGCTTGTCGGTGGCGACGGTCGGCTCGGTCATCCGGGCATCCTAACGGGTGTCGGCCAGCATGCGGCAAGGGGCCGGTGCGGCGGGACACAGGCCGGGCCGCCACCTTGTCCCTCGGTCAGGAATCGGTTACGGTAGCCGTCCGGTTACGGAAGAGGGGACGGCACGTCCGGCGAGGAGGCACACGATGGCGAGCGGCAGCGGCACGAAGGACGATCCCTGGGTCCTGAAGACGCCCCCCGGAACGTCCGAATACACGATGTACCGGGACGACGCCTCCGACCCGCCGACGATCGTCTGCCAGGTCGGCGGGACGAAGCTCCTGTACGACGCCCGGGCGATCGATGAGCTCCACGCCTGGCTGAAGGCACAGGGCGACTGGGTCCTCCTCGGCGGGGCCGACGAGCAGAAGCCGGCGCCGGAGGGCACGGTCGAGGCCTGGGGCCGGTCCGAATCGAACCCGCGCGGCGGCTGGTACGGGCTGAAGAAGGGCCTGCGCGGCCGGTTCGGGGTGTACATGCCGCCCCTGCTCGAGGCGCTCGGGCTGGCCGAGCTGACCCACGACGCGAAGAACAACAAGATGCGGGCACGGTGACGCGAAGGCCCGAGAACGCCGCCGCCGCGACCCTCGCCGGAGACCCGTTCGAGGCGCTCGGCGACCCGAACCGCCGGGCGATCGTCGAGCTGCTGGCCGCGGGCGGCGGCCCGGGCCGATCGGTCGGCGAGCTCGCCGACGCGCTGCCGATCAGCCGGCCGGCCGTCTCCCGGCATCTCCGGCTCCTGAAGGAGGCCGGCCTCGTCGTCGAGGAGCCGCGTGGGACGCGCCGGATCTACCGGCTCCACGATGCGGGCCCGGAGGCGGTGCGCGCCTACCTCGAGCGGGTCTGGGGCGAGGCCGCGGCACGCTTCCGGCTCGTCGCCGACAACGAGCCCGCGTCGCGCCGCGCGCGCCGCACCGCCTCGTGATCGAGCCGATCCGCCTGTCGTTCGAGGTCGGCTGTCCGCCCGACCGGGCGTTCGCCGTCTGGACGGCGGAGATCGACCGGTGGTGGCCGGCCGACCACACCGTGACCGGCAGCGACGACCTGACCGTCGTCCTCGAGCCGCGGCCGGGCGGCCGGATCTACGAGCGCACGCCCGGCGGCATCGAGCACGACTGGGGCGAGGTCACGGTCTGGGAGCCGCCGGGCCGGCTCGGCTACCTGTGGCACCTGCGTCGCGACCGCGCCGACGCGACGGAGGTCGACATCCGGTTCGAGGACGCCGGCGACGGCCGGACCCGGGTCGCGATCGAGCACCGCGGCTGGGAGGCCCTCGGCGCCGAGGGCGAGTCGTGGCGCGATCGGAACCGCGGCGGCTGGGCGACGCTTCTGCCGTGGTACGTCGAGCTCGCCGGTGCCCCCGCGCATCGCTGATCGACGGCCGACCGACCGCGGTGTGGCATGCTGCGCGTGCCAGTCAACCGACCTGGACCCGGAGGAATGCTCAGCCAGTGCCCGCCCGCAAGCGCAAGACGACCTACCCGCCGCCCCGCAACGCGACACGCCCGCCCCGACCGGGCGAGCCAGGAGGGCCGGGTGGTCCGGCGGCGGACACGCCCTATCAACGTCCGACGGTCGCCTCGATCAACCTCGCGGCCAGCACCGGACGGGCGGGTCTCAAGGTCGGTGACCGGGTCCGGATCACCGGCAGCGGGCTGTACTCGGGCGAGATCGCCACGATCGACAAGCTGACGTCGGGCGCGATCCCGTCGGCCCTCGTCCGGACCGAGGCGGGTCGGACGCGCCAGGTCCGCACGATCGACCTCGAGCCGGTCGCGCCGGGGACGACCGCCGCGGCCGCGGGTCCGGCCGCCGAATCGGCCGAGCCGGTCGCCGACGAGGGCTGAGCCGCCGCCGCCCGGCCCCAAACCAGGCAGGCTCATGCGCTGGACGCGTCAAACGACCGTCGGCGCCCTGTTCGATCGTCGATCGATGCGCCGGGTGCATGAACCGGCGCCCGAGACACCGGAATCGGTGGGTTTCGGGCCTCGCGTCCGCCGTTCAGGCGTCGTTTCATGCGCTGGACGCAAGACGGACCGCCGGGCCGCGGGCGGCCGGGGAGCAGAAACCGGGGAGCGGGCCAGGACCTAGCGGAAGAGGTCGAAGCTCGCGGGCATCAGCCCGTCCGCGATCGAGCCCTCCCCGAGGAGCGGGTGGGCGCCCCGGACCACGGCCACGGGCCGCCCGCCGACCTTGCCGAGGGCGAGCTCCGCGGCGGACGCGATCTCGTCGGCCGAGGCGCGGATCGTCGAACGCATCACCCGCCCGTCGGCGTCGACCGTGCCCCGGAGGTCCTCGATCGGGACGAGGCCGGACACGCCGATCGCGACGTCCGTGATGCCCCACCGCCAGGGCCGTCCGAACGAGTCGGACACGATCACCGGCACGTCCACCCCGAACCGCTCGCGGATCGCCGCGCGGATCGCCCGCGCCGACGCGTCCGGGTCCCGTGGCAGGAGCGTCACGATCGACCCGCTGTCCGGCCCGACGTTCGACGCGTCGACGCCGCCGTTTGCGCACACGAAGCCATGGGGCGTCTCGGTGATCAGCACGCCGTGCTCCATCCGGACGACGCGGCGCGCCTCGCGCAGCACGACCTCGAGCTGGCGCGGATCGCGGTCCCACTGCTCGGCGAACGCGACCGCTTCCGGTCGCGGCTCGATCGTCGTCAGGTCGACGATCGCCCCCTCGGCCTTCGAGACGACCTTCTGGGTGACGACGAGCACGTCGTCGGGTTGGAGCGGCGGGACGCCCGGCGTGCGTTCGATCGGCGTCGCCGATCAGCCGCCCGAGATCGTCGCCCGGGACGACCTCCGGGATGCCGTCGAGGGCGATCGCCTCGACCCGGCCCTCAGCGGACATCGACGGGGCGGAGGCTCGCCTCCGCGAGCAGCAGGTCGTCCGGCGTGTCGATGTCGAGGGTGAGCGGCCCGCCGAGCTCGACCAGGTCCGCGCCCGCGGCTCGCGCCGCCGCGACATGGGCCGCGTGGCTGTCGCCGCCGTAGCAGGTGTCGATCGCGTCCGGCGGCGCGAGGAGCAAGGCGTTCGTGCCGCGGCCGTGGCGGTCCGCCACGATCGCGACGAGCGGACGCCGGCCCATCGCCAGCGTCGTCAGCACCGCCGCGATCGCCTCGGGGGTCACGTCCGGCAGGTCGATCGGCAGGATCAGGACCGCGGTCGCGCCGCCGGCGATCGCCTCCGCGCGCCCCGCGTCGATGCCCCGGTTCAGGCCCACGTCCCGCTGCCGGAGTGGCCGCGCCCCGAGCTCCGCGGCCAGACGCCGGACGCCGTCGTCCGGCGTCACGACGAGCGTCTCCGCGATCCCGGGCGTCGCGACGCAGGCCGCGATCGTCGTGCGGGCCAGGTGAAGCGTCAGCTCCAGGCGCTCCTCGGCGTCGAGCACCGCACCCAGCCGCGACTTCGCGCCGGTGAGCGCCCCGACCGGGACGATCGCGACCACCCGGCCGGCGTCGGGGGACTCGGGGTTGGGCATGCCCGAAATCCTAGAGGATGCCGGCGCTCAGGCCCATGACAGCGTGAGCCAGATCGCCGTCAGCCCGAACACGAGCAGGATCGCGCCCGACAGACGGTTCACCCAGAGCAGGATCGTCGGCGTCAGCCGCGTGCGGAGCCGGCTCACGGCGAACGTCAGGCCGACCCACCACGTCGCCGACCCGAGGAACACCCCGAGCGTGAGGAGCGCCGCCTCCGCGAAGCTGCCGCCGCTCAGCCCGAGCCCCGCGAAGATCCCGGCGAACGACAGGATCGTCATCGGGTTCGTCATCGTCAGCCCGTAGATCGACAGGAACGCGCCCGGCAGCCCGGGCCGGTCGCGGACGGCGGCCTCGGTCGTCGCCGGCGTCGCGACCATCGTCCGGATCGCGAGCCAGACGAGGAACGCCCCACCGACGAGCCCGAGCGCCGGCCGCAGCCCGACGAGCACGGACGTGACCGCGGTCAGCCCGAACGCCGCAACTCCGCCGTACGATCCGTCGGCGAGGGCGACGCCCATCCCGGACGCAAGGCCGTAGACCCGCCCGTGGGCGAGCGTGCGCCGGATCACGAGGATGCTGATCGGCCCGACGGCGGCGGCGATCGTGAGCCCGATCGCGAGGCCGCGGGCGAGGAACGTGGGATCCATGCTGGTGACTCCAGTGTGCGTGGTGCCGCCGGCGGTCGGGGGTCCCCTCGGGCATGAAAAGGCCCCCGGCCGAGCCGAGGGCGATGGACCAGATTGCGGGCGCCCGATCGGGCGCGCGTCGTCAGGCCAGGCTCACCCTCGTCGAGGGCTGCTGCTGGCTCCGGATCGTGCGAGGCGTCGGGATCGAGTGCACGGGCGGACTGTGCCGGGTGCGGATCGGCCTGTCAATTCCCCTCGTATCCTCGCGCCAGGAGGTCCGAGACGATGCAGGAACACCAGCCGTTCACATCCGACGCCCCCGGCGGACCCACCGCGCCGCCGACGAGCCCGTTCGATGACCCCAGAACGATGCAGATCCTGTCCACGGAACACTGGAGCCTGCTCGCGACCCGTTCGCTCAGCTGGAACGAGTCGTTCAGCCGGGCCGGCCTGTTCCTGTCGGTCGTGTCCGCCACCGCGGTGGCGCTGGCCCTCGTCGGCCAGGCGACGGACTTCGGCGAGCAGTTCCTGGCGTTCGCGCTGGTGATGCTGCCGATCGCGCTGTTCGTGGGGCTGGCGACCTTCACCCGGCTCGACGAGGTCAACAACGAGGACATCGTGTGGGTCGCGGGCATGAACCGGATTCGTCATGCCTATGTCGAGATGAACCCCGCCCTCCTCCCGTACTTCATCACCGGCTGGACCGACGACCCACCGGGGCTGGAGAGGACCTTCGGGATCCACCGGCCGGGCAGCGCCGCGGCCCACTGGGTGGTCACGATGCCGGGGATGGTCGCGGTGATCGATGGGGTCCTCGGCGGCCTCGTCGTCGGGCTCGCCCTGAACGGCTTCGGCGGGATGGCGATGTCCGGCTCGATCGCGGCCGGTCTCGTCGTCGGCGTGCTGATCCCGCTGGTCCTCGCCCTTCGGAGCCGCAGCTCGATCCGCTGGTTCCTCGGCGCGTTCCGGCCGCAGTTCCCGTCGGATGAGGAGTCCCTGTACGACTGGTCAGCGCCCATCCGCAGCAGCGGCAAGGACGGTCCCGGCAAGGACGGCGCGTGAGTCGTCGTCCGTCATGATCGTGTCGGCGACGACCGCCCGGATCCCGAGGGCCTCCACGTCCGGGGCGAGCGCGGCGTCGACGGTGTCGAGGACGAAGGTGTCGATCAGCCCGGCGTAGGCGCGGGCGACGCCGAGCGCGGTCGGCTCGTGGCCGAGGCTGGCGAGCATCCGGTCCGCGGGCCCCTTGAGCGCGCGACCGCCGATGATCCCGCTCACCGCAACGATCCGCGCGCCGCGAGCGCGTGCGGCGTCGAGGCCCGCACGGATCCCGGGGACCGCGAGGATCGGGCCGACCGAGACGATCGGGTTCGACGGCGCGATGACGACGATCTCCGCCGTCGCGAGCGCCGCCTCGACCTCCGGCGTCGGGCGCGCACGCTCGATCCCCTCGAACCGGACCTCGCGGACCTCCGGCGCCTGGCGGAGCCGGACGAAGTAGTCCTGGAAGTCGAGCCAGCCCTCGTCCGTCCGGACCCGGGTCCGGACCGGCTCGTCGGTCATCGGCAGGATCGCCGCCCGGACGCCGAGATGCGTCTGGAGGTCGCGGCAGACCTCGGTCAGGCGGGCGCCATCGCGCAGACGGGCGGTCCGGACGATGTGCGTGGCGAGGTCCTGGTCGCCGAGCCGGAACCAGCCTTCCTCTCCGTACCGCTCGAGCGCGCCCATCGTCGCCCACGTGTCGCCGGCCAGCCCCCACCCGAACTCGGGGTTCTCGAGGCCCGCGAGCGTGTACATCACCGTGTCGTGGTCGGCGCAGACGAGCAGCCCATGGCGCTCGGTGTCGTCGGCGGTGTTCACGACGACGGTCAGCCGATCGCCGAGGATCGCCTGGAGACCCTCCGCGAGCTTCGCGCCACCGACCCCGCCGGCGAGGCAGACGACGGACCCGGGGCCGGCCCACATCAGGCCAGCGCGGTCCAGACGTCGGGCATCCGCTCGATCGTCTCGCGGTCGAACGGCGCCGGCAGTCGGACGATCACGGTCGAGAAGCCGAGGTCGCGATACGGGGCGATCGCCTCGGCGATGAGCGACGGCGGGCCGGCGAGATGCGGCCCGGCGCCCGCGTTCTCGACGCCGTTGGCGTGATAGCGCTCCAGGGCGGCAGCCTCTGCCGCCGCGACCTCGTCGCGGATGATGATCGGGAAGCTGATCGTCAGCTCGATCTCGCCCCGGTCGCGCCCGACGGCTTCGCAGTGCCCGTCGAGCGTCGCGAGCTTGCCCGTGACCTCGTCGAGCGTGCCGGTCGTGTTCCAGGCGTCGGCCCGGAGCGCCACGGTCCGAAGCGTCTTCTGCGGCCCGGAGCCGCCGACGAGGATCGGGAGGTGGGCCTGGACGGGTCGCGGCTCGCACAGCGCGTCGTGGAACGCGTAGAACCGGCCCTCGTGGTCGACCCGCTCACCGTCGAGGAGCCGGCGCAGGAGCATGACCGCCTCGTCGAGCCGATCGAGCCGCTCGCCGAACCCGGAGCCCCACGTCTCGAACCCGAACGCCTCGTGCTCGCGCTCGAACCAGGCGCCGCCGATGCCCAGCACCGCCCGGCCGTCGCTGACGTGGTCGAGCGTCGTCGCCAGCTTCGCCGTCAGCCCGGGGTTGCGGAACGTGTTCGCCCCGACCATCAGCCCGAGCCGGATCCGCGAGCTGAGCGCGCCGACGGCCGACAGGATCGTCCAGCCCTCGAAGATCGGCTGCTCCCACGGCCCGAAGATCGCGTTCAGGTGGTCCCACGTCCAGACCGAGTCCCAGCCGGCCGCCTCGGCGGCGAGCGCCGTGTCCCGGAACTCGGGCCAGGTCGTGTGCTGCGACCAGAGCTGGGCACCGAACCGCATCGTCATCGCTCCTCCGCGTCCAGGTTGACGGGACCGTCCGTGATGACCGGGCGATCCGGCGACGGCCGCCATTCGTGGAGCCGGAACCGGCAGTGCTCGCGGAAGCCGATCCGCTCGTAGATCCCGCGGCCCGCCGGCGACGCCTGGAGGGTCGCGATCCGGAGCCCGGAATCCCGGGCGGCGAGCAGCGCGTGCCGGGTCATCGCCTCGCCGTAGCCGTGGCGACGGGCGTCCTGGACGGTGATCACGGTGTACACCCCTGCGACACCGGCGCCGGTGTGGATCCGCGCCGTCGCGACACCCCGGCCCTCGACCCGCCCGAGCCATCGGGTCGGCAACCCGTTCGGCTCGCGGTACTGCCGCTCGGCGGCGACGATGGCCGTCCCGGCGGCGATGGCACCGATCGCGGTCTCGTCCTCCCAGTCCTCGGGGAAGCCGTGGGTCAGGACGGCATGAAACTCGTGGAGCGCCGCCCCATCGAGCACCGGTGCGACCTCGAGCTCCCAGGGGGTCGCGACCTCCTCGCCGCCCGCGAGATCGGCCAGGTCCATCGCCATGCCCGGGATGTCGTCGAGGAACACGATCCCGTGGGCGGAGAGGCGGGCGCTGAGGTCCGCCGGCTGATCGTCGGGGCACACCCACCAGAGGAAGGGTCGCCCGGCGAACAGCCGGATCGCGTCGTCGATCGCCGCGTCCACGTCCGGGGCGTCCGGCCCGCCGAACCGCGTCCGGACGACCTCGTTGACGTCCGCTGAGTTCACCTCGGAGGCGTAGGCGAGCATCGCCGGCGTCTCCACCACCCGCTCACCGGGCAGGGCCCGGCGTCGGATCGCCGAGAGGGTGAAGTCCTCGACGATCGACGCGCGCAACGCATCCGCGGACAGGTCCGTCCGGGCGGGACCGGGCGACGGAGGCGTGAGCGTCACGGCGCGGGACTCACGGCGGGGTCGAGCGGCTACGCCGTGAGCTTCGGCAGGACGTCGCGTCCCGAAGACGTCGATCCACTCGGTCTGGTTGCGCCCGACGTTGTGGAGGTAGATCTGGTCGAAGCCGAGGTCGAGGAACTTCTGGATCTGGGCCCGGTGCTGGTCCGGGTCGGACGAGATCAGCATCCGCCCCTCGAAGTCCTCCGGACGGACGAGCTTCGCCATCTGCTCGAGGTCCAGCGGGCTCCGGATGTCCTGCTTGGGGAACTTCATCCCGCCGTTCGGCCACTCGGTCATCGCGTTGGCGAGAGCCTCCTCGTCGGTCGGCGCCCAGGACAGATGGAGCTGGAGGATGTACTTGAAGTCGCCGGGGTCCTTGCCCGCCTCGCGGCAGCCCGCCTCGCACTGCTCGCGGATGTTCGCCAGCTTGCTCTCCGGCGCGCCGACGGTGATCAGGCCCTCGGCGTACATCCCGGTCTTCTTCGCGGTCACGGGTCCCGCCGTCGCGATGTAGATCGGCGGCGCCGCGTCGGGCATCGTCCAGAGGCGGGTCGACTCGAGCTTGAAGTACTTGCCGTCGTGCTTGACGTCCCGGCCGCGGCTGCCGAACAGCTTCTTGATGATCTCGATCGCCTCGAACATCCGGTTGATCCGGTCGGGCGTCTCGGGCCAGTAGCCGGCGACGATGTGCTCGTTGAGCGCCTCGCCGCTGCCGAGCCCCAGCCAGTGCCGGCCGGGGTACATCGCCGCGAGCGTGGCCGACGCCTGGGCGACGATCGCCGGGTGCATCCGGAAGCTCGGGCAGGTGACGCCCGGCCCGACGTCGCCCGTCGTGCGCTCGCCGATCGCGGTCATCACGTTCCAGACGAACGCGGCGTTGCCCTGCTGGGGGACCCACGGCTGGAAGTGATCGGCGGCCATGACGCCCGTGAACCCGGCCCGCTCGGCGTCGACGCAGTAGCCGACGACCTCCTGCGGCCCGAACTGCTCGAGCATCGCGGCGTAGCCGATCTTCGGGGTGGCCACGGGGTCAGTCCTCCAGGTGGTCGTGGACGCGGTCGATCGCGATCCGGAACGTGATCCGCGGGTAGGCGCGATACGAGGCCAGATCGTCCGGGTCGGGGCCGCCGGGGTGGTAGCGCCAGGCCAGGGCCTCGATGTCCGCGAGGGCCCGGGCCGGGTCGTCGTCGACGGCATCGACGTGGCCCGTCAGCCCGACCCACGAGTAGCCGTCCGGCCCGAGGACCGCGAGCGAGACCCGGCCGTCGCGCCCGAGGTTGGCCGGCCAGAACCGGGTGACGCGGCTGTTGATGAGGATCCGGCCGTCCGACTCCAGCCCGTACCAGATCACGGCCTGGCGGGGCGCCCCGTTCGCGTCGGTCGTCGCGACGGCGGCGAACAGGGGTTGCTCGAGGAAGGCGCGGATCCGGTCGGTCAGGGCAGGGGAGGGCAGGGTCGGGCTCTGGGCAGGCTCCATGACCCGATGGTACGCGAGCCGGCCGCGAGGGGCCGGGGAGGAGATGTCGCCGCGACGCTCCTCAGACGATCCGGTCGGCGACCTTGCGCGAGTGCGAGCGGGGATCCGCCTCGCGCACCCGCCGCCCGATGGCGTGGCGGGCGGCGTCCAGGCGGAGCGTCTCCATCGGCCGCGGCAGCTCCGGGACGATCTTCGGCTTGCCGATCAGGTAGCCCTGGCCGAGATCGACGCCCAGCGCCGTCAGCACCGCGAGGTCGGCTCGCCGTTCGATGCCCTCGGCAAGGAGCAGCGCGCCGATCCGGCCGCCGAACGACACGAACGCCTCGACGAGCGCCTGCTTGGCGTCGTCGCGGGCGATCCCATACGCGATCTCGCGGTCGATCTTGATCACGGACGGGCGGAGCGCCGCGATGAGCGTGAAGCTCGCGTAGCCCGCGCCGGCGTCGTCGATCGCGAACCCGAACCCGAGCCGCCGGAGCGCCTTGACCTGCTTGACCAGCGGCCCCATGTCGGAGACGGCCTGCTGCTCCGTGCACTCGAGGGTGATGTGCTTCGGGCTGAGGGTGGCCTCCTTGACCATCTTCGCGAACGCCGACGCCTCGAACTGGGGGTCGAGGAGGCTGGCCGGGGTGAAGTTGATCGCGAGGTGCAGCGGCGGCTGGCCGGTCGTGCGGCGCTCGGCCTGGAGGGCGGCGACGCGCTCGAGGATCACCCGGACGATGAACCCGTCGAGCTCGATCGTCCGGCCCGTGTCGATCGCGGCCTCGACGATGTTGCTGATCGACGTCTGGAGCCCCGGCATCTGCGGCCGGAACAGGCACTCGTACTCGACGAGGTCGCCCGTCTTCAGGTCGACGATCGGCTGGTAGGCGATCGCGTGGACGTTCCGCAGCGTGAAGAAGTAGTCGAGCATCTTCGTCTGGACGACGTGGCTCGACTGGGCCATCCCGATCCGCTCGGCGAGGCCGGACTGCTGGACCGCGGAGGACAGCGCGACGAGATGGCGCTCGCCCTCGGGCAGGGTCGGGTCGAGGGTGACGAGGCCGTACGCCGGGGAGTGGTTCGCCGCGGCGACCTCCGCCGCGTACGCGTCGGTCAGCTCGTCGGCCGGGCCGATGACGACAATGCCCGCGTCCAGCTCGTAGAAGCGGACGCCCGGAAGGTAGGCGACGAGGCGGTGTGCGAACCGCAGGTCGCGCGACCAGAGCAGGCGCTCCTCGCCGTCCCAGCGCTTCGAACCAACCAGGAACCGCACGGATCTCGACTCCACTACCCACGGTCGCCGTCTGCGAGGCGCGCCTCACACCGGCCCCGTGGCATCGTACGCGCCGCCTGCGAACAGGCGCACAGGACGACGGTCCCATGGGCGACCGGGACTTCGGTTCGGAGTGCGGCGCTTCGCGAGCCTCCGCCTCAGCCGAGGCGTTCGCCGGCGAGGACTTCCAGATCGAGTCGGTTCGACGGCGGCGCCAGCGGGCAGGCCCACTTCGGATCGAACGCGCAGGACGGCTGGAACGCGAAGTTGAAGTCGAGGACGAGGCTGTTCGGCAGGGCGCCTGGCCCGAGGTCGGCGCTCTTCGCCGCGTCCAGCAGGTAGCGCCCGGCTCCGTACGTCTCGCCGCCGTTCGTGGCGTCGCGGAACGGGAGGAAGAGGCCGCCGGCATAGCCCTCCATCCAGTACAGCTCGAGCCGGCGCGACCCCGATGGGAACGGGATCGTCACGGCACCGAACCGGCGGAACGCCATCGCGCCGCCGGCGCTGACCGGGAGGTCGATCGAGAGGCTCGACAGCCCGCCAAGCGCGCCGAGTCCGGGAGCCGGCGCCGACGGCGGATCCAGCGCCTCGACGACGGCCTCGAAGCGGAGGGCCGGGTCGTGGTCGAAGTAGTGGGCCTCGAAGGTCGCGCGCGCGACGGCCGGGACGGGCGACTGCGGGTGCTCGCGGTACAGCCGCTCGCGCGTCTCGCGCCAGTGGCGGAGGGCCGCGGCGACGTCGGTCGCGGCCAAGCGTCGGACGTCCGCGTACAGCGCGGCCACGGTCCGTCGCCAGTCGGCGAGGGTCAGGGTCGCCTCGACGCCGAGTGTGCTGCCCTCGTCGGTCACGCCGGGAGGCTCAGCGGCGGCGACCCATCGCCCGCACGACGATCAAGCCGCCGACGACGATCAGGATCAACGGCCAGAGGGTGCCCCAGCGGAGCGACGGGAGCGTGATCCCGAGCGTGCGGTCGACGAAGTAGTACAGCCCGATCAGCAGGATCCCGAGCCCGACGAGGATCGCGATCAGGCTGGGTCCGCGGTCGCGCTGATGCTCCTGCGGTGGGTACCACGCGGGCTCGCGCCAGTCGGTCGGCGTGCCCGGCGGGGGCGCGGCCTGGAGCGGGGGCCCGGCCGGAAGCGGCGGCGGAGCGGCCGTCGGGGGCGTCGAGAGGACGTTCGGCGTGGGTCCGGGCCCTGTCGTCGGGTGGGGCTGGGTGTCGTCGATCGGATCGCTCATCTCGGGCGCACCTCCCTGCGGCGACCATCGTAGACCGGGCCACGGCCGCGAGCCCGGCACGCCCGTCCGTCGCGGTCACCGTGCGACAATCCCGGCTCCAGCAGCGGGTGAGGAGGACAGCGTGGTCGCGGATTCGGCGGAGATCGGCGTCTTCGGGGGGTCGGGCTTCTACTCCCTCCTCGACGACGTCCGCGAGATCAAGGTGGACACGCCGTACGGCCCGCCGTCCGATTCGTTCTTCCTCGCCAACGTCTCCGGTCGGAAGGTCGCGTTCCTGCCGCGGCACGGCCGTCGCCACACCATCCCGCCGCACAAGATCAACTACCGGGCGAACGTCTGGGCGATGCGCTCGCTCGGCGTCCAGGCCGTGATCTCGCCGTGCGCAGCCGGGTCGCTCCAGCGACACGTGGCGCCGGGCGACTTCGTCCTGTGCGACCAGTTCGTCGACCGGACCTACGGGCGCGAAGGCACCTTCTTCGACGGTCCGATCGTGACCCACGTCAGCTCGGCCGACATCTACGACCCCGTCCTGCGGGGCATCGCCGCCGACGTGATCCGCGAGCACGGGATCCCGTTCCACGAGACGGGCACGATCGTGATCATCAACGGCCCGCGCTTCTCGACGAGGTCGGAGTCGAAGTGGTTCAGCGACGCCGGCTGGGAGGTCATCTCGATGACCCAGTATCCCGAGGCGTACCTCTGCCGCGAGCTCGGGATGGCGGTCGTGAACATCGCCCTGATCACCGACTACGACGCCGGCGTCCTCGAGGGGACCGAGGCCGTCGACGCCCACTCCGTGACCGAGGTCTTCGCCCAGAACGCGGCGCGGATCCAGGCGGTCGTGCTCGACATGATCGGGCGGTTCCCCGCGGACCTCGAGTCGCTCGGCGGAAAGAAGCTGCTGGAGTTCAGCCGGGGCGACGGCCACGTGATCTCGCCCGAGGACATCCGCCTGTTCGAGACGGGTCTCTAGGTCGTGCCGGACGCATCATCGAACCGGCTGCCGATCGGGGTCACGATCCGGACGATCCGCGCCGATCCTCGCTGGTGGCTCGAGAGCGCGAAGCGGCTCGACGCCGCGGGCTACCAGGGCGTCTGGGCGTGGGACCACTTCGTCGGCCAGGGCGACCGGACGGTGCCCGTCGTCGAGGGCTGGACGATCCTGTCGATGGCCGCGGCGGCGACGGAGCGCATCACGGTCGGCCCGTTCGTGCTCAACGTCACGAACCGCCACCCGGCGGTGCTCGCGCGGATGGCCTCGACCCTCCAGATCGCGAGCGGCGGCCGGCTCGTCCTCGGGATCGGGATCGGCGGCGCGCCGAAGGAGCACGCGGCCTACGGGATCGACTTCCCCGAGGCGCCGGAGCGGGTCGCGCGGCTGGAGGAGGCGGTCGCGGTGATCCGCGCGCTGTGGACGGGCGGACCGGTGACGCGGCCTTCGCCGTACTACCCGCTGGTCGACGCCCACGCCTTCCCGATCCCGACGCCGCCCCCGCCGATCATCATCGGCGGCGAGACCCCGGCCGGAGCGCGGCTGGCCGCGCGGATCGGCGACGGCTGGAGCACGTTCGAGGACAACTTCGAGCGGAACCTGCCGCTGTACCTCGAGGCACTGGACGCGGCGGGGCGCCGACGCGAGGACCAGACCATCTTCGCGGGCTTCCAGGGCGACTGGCTCGGCGACGCCGACGTCGGCGAGAGCGAGTGGTGTCGGGAGCCGCGCGCGGCCTGGGAGCGCTGGCACGAGATCGGCGCCGACGGCGCGATCGTCCTCGCCCGTACGACGTCCGATGTCGACGCGCTCGTGGAGGCGGTCGCGCGCTGGTAGCGTCGGTTCAGTCGTTCGCGGATGCCGTGCGGTCGAGCTCTCGCGCGATGACCACGACGGCGAGGGTCAGACCCGCGACCAGCAGCCCGAGCAGGGCGAACGGACCCTGGTTGAGCGACAGGACCGTGACGGCCAGGATCCCGGCGATCACGCTCCCGGCCGCGAGGGCCGCCACGGCGGCGCCCGGTCGTCGGATCGCCACGATGGCGCAGGCGAGCTCGGCGATCCCGCAGCCCAGCACGACGATCACGAGCCACAGGAGCACGACCGACAGGGCCTGCGCCATGCCGCCGTCGTCCTGCGAGTCGAACACGAGGAACAGACCCCAGGCGCCGAGCGCGATCGCCGCGATCGCCTGGGCAGCGACGAGCACGATGGCCGCCGTTCGGGCCGCGCGGGCCTCGAGCGACCGGGTCGGTGCCGTCATCACCGCATCATGGGTGGGCGCGATCCCGAGCCGGTGTCACCCCGCCGACAGCCGGCCTCATTCGGTGGCACCATCAAGCCACCGATGACGACGCCCTCGACGACCACGGCAACGCCTCCCGGCATGACCCATCCCTGTGCCCGCTGCGGTGCTCCCGTCGCCCTCGACGTGGGGCTGTGCGACCGGTGCAACCCGTTGGGACTCAAGGATTCCGCCAGCTCGCAGGTCCATGGCACGGTGTTCCTCGGGGTCGGGCTCGCGGTCGTCGTTCTCGCGATCGCGGCCCACATCGCCGTCGCCGGGATCGGGCCGTTCGCCGCATCGGTCACCGCAATGCGGGCCGGCTCGACCCCGACGGCCGTCGTCGCGACCCTGTCGGTGACGAACCAGGGCACGGCGACCGGATCGGCGACGTGCCGGCTGACCGACCCGATCGACCGCGGGATCGACCACTCCGATGTCGTCTACAGCCCGCGGATCGCGCCGGGCGCCACGGTGAGCTTCGAGCACGAGGCGTCGTTCGGGAGCGTGGATCGGCCGTTCGACGTCACCTGCACCGGCCCGTGACCGAGCCCGCGCGCGTCCTTCCGCCCGCGCCGGACGATTCCGCGTGGTCGGCCGAGCTCGCGTTCGCCGTCGACATCGCCCGGTCGGCCGGCCGGATCCTGATGGACCGCTACGAACGCCTCGAGCGCGTCACGTACAAGAGCGCCCGCGACGTGGTCACCGAGGCCGATCACCTGTCCGAGGAGCTGGTGATCCGGGCGATCCGCGAGCGGTTCCCGGGCGACGCGATCCTCGCCGAGGAGTCCGGGGCGCACCGTGGCGGAGGCGGCGCCCCCGACGTCCACGTCGCGGGGCGGTCGTGGGTGATCGACCCCCTCGACGGGACGGTGAACTACGCCAATGGGCTGCCGGTGTTCTGTGTCTCGATCGGGTTCGTCGTCGACGGGCGGCCGGCGGCGGGCGCCGTCCTCGATCCGACCCGGGACGAGATGTTCGCCGCGACCGCCGACGGCCCCGCGACGCTCAACGGACGGCCGATCCGCGTCTCGACGAAGGACCAGCTGACCGACGCCGTGATCTCGCTCGCGCTCGCCGGGCGGTCCGTGTCGAGCCGGGCACGGGCCATCCGGAAGGCCGTCCGCGTCCCGCGCTCGATGGGCTCGGCGTCGCTCGCCCTCGCGTATGTCGGCAACGGGCGGTTCGATGCGTTCCTCCAGGAGAGCGGGCTGTCGGCGTGGGACATCGCGGCGGCCGGACTGATCGCGGAGCGCGCGGGCGCGACGATCACGGCCTTCGACGGCTCGGCGTGGTACGACCAGACGCGGCCGACGCGGACGGCGAGCATGGTCGCCGCGCCGCCGGCGCACCACGCGCGGCTCCTGGCGCTGGCGACCGGCCGCGGCTGAGGGGGCGGTTCGTTCGGACCGACGCTACGCCCCCCAGCGGTGGGGTCGGGCGCGAAGTCGGTCGAGGCCCCACCGGTCGCAGAACGCCTCCCAGGTCGGGCGGGGCGTGCCGCGCCATTCGAGCTGCGCCGCCCGCTCCTGCGGGATCGGCGTGTCGAGGCGGAGCCGGGCGAGCGTCCGGTAGAGGATCGCGTCATCGTGCTGCTCCGCGAGGACCGCGGCGAGCCGGACGGCGCCCGTGACGCCCTTCACGTCCCACTCGCTCGCCTTCGCCGGGATGTCGTCGATCGAGCCGTACCGGCGGAGGACGGCCGCCGCCGACTTCGCCCCCCAGCCGGGCAGCCCCGGGTAGCCGTCGGACGAGTCGCCGACGAGCGCCAGCCAGTCCGGGATCGAGGCCGGCTCGACGCCCCACTTCTCGAGGACGCCGGCGCGGTCGTACGTGATCTGGCGGCGCCGGTCGCGGAGCACGACCCGCTCGTCGATCACGCACTGGGCCATGTCCTTGTCCGGCGTGCAGATCAGGATCCGCTCGACGTCCGGGTCCGCGGCGAACCGGGCCGCGGCCGCGCCGATCGCGTCGTCCGCCTCGAACTCGGTCTCCGGCCAGAGCACGATCCCGAGGGCCTCGATCGCCTCCTCGGCGATGGGGAACTGGTCGAGCAGCCGCGGATCCATCCCGGCCGACGACTTGTAGCCGGGGAACAGGTCGTTCCGGAACGACTCGATCACGTGGTCCGTCGCGCAGCCCACGTGGGTTGCGCCCTCCTCGCGGAGGAGGAAGAGGAGCTGGTCACACAGCCCGGACACGCCCGACAGGACCCGCCCGTCGCGGCCGATCACGGGTGGACGCGGTGCGTAGTGCGCGCGGAACAGCTCGTAGGTCGCGTCGACGAGGTGGACCTGCACGGGTTGGCGGGCTATCGCATCCGGGTCGACCACGTCCGGACGCCGGCCTCGGACATGGCCTCGAGCGCACGTTCGCCGTCGCCCGGCTGGAGATTCACCGCGAGGCAGGCATCGATCAGGACGGCCGTCTCGAAGCCGAGGCGGGTTGCGTCGACCGCCGTCGCGTTCACGCAGTAGTCCGTCGCGAGCCCGCAGACCACGACCCGGGTCACGCCGGCGTCGCGGAGGATCGCGTTCAGCCCCGTCGGGCTGGTCTCGCCCGAGACCGGATCGCGCATCGTGAAGCCGGAATAGCCGTCCTCGCCGTTCTGGCCCTTGCGGATCCGGGGCGACTCGGCGACCGCCGTCGCATCCACGCCGGGGTGGATCTCCGCGCCCCACGTCCCGGCGACGCAGTGGACCGGCCAGACCCCGCCGTCCTTGGCGAAGTGCGGCGTCGACTCGGGGTGCCAGTCCTGGGTGAAGACGATGAGCGCGCCAGCCGATCGGGCCGCCGCGATCTCGCCGTTCACGATCGGGACGATGTTCGCCCCGCCGCGGACCGCGAGGCCGCCGGCCGGATCGGCGAAGTCGTTCTGGAGATCGACGACGACGAGGGCGGTGTGGGGCTCGTAGCGCTGCACGCCCGGACCATAGCAAAGGCACGTGCCCGCGCCCGCGCTTATGCCCCCTGAGCCCGCGCCCGTGCCCCGCGGCGCCGCAATTCCGTCATCCGACACTCACGCGAGCGTTAGGCGACAGGCTGGGGCCAGATCGTCCATCCGTTAGCCGTCGACAGCTAACGGAGGCGAGAATCGCCGGTCAGTCGATGGCTAATGCGCGGGTGGCTGTCGTTTGACAGACTCCGGCCCGAAACGAGGAGCCGGCGGACCGCCTACCCGACGGCGGCCGCCTCGGTGTCGACGGTCGCAGCCGCATCGTGCGCCGAACCATCTCCGCCGCCCGCCGTCCCTTCGACGTCGAGCAGGTAGCCGATCCCCTGGAACGTCCGGATCCGGCCCGGCTCGCCCGGCTTCGCACCGAGCTTGCGGCGGACGCGGCTGATCCACACGCGCAGGTACTGGAGGTCGTCGCGGTATTCCGGGCCCCAGACCTTCGTCAGGAGCTCCGTGTGGAGCACGACCTTGCCGGGGTGCGTCGCGAGATGCTGCAGGAGCAGCCACTCGGTGCGCGACAGCTGGACCAGCTCGCCGTTGCGGCGGACCATTCGCCGCTCCAGGTCGATCTCGACGTCGTCGAACGCGACCACGCCCGCTCCCGGCTCCACGCCCGTCGAGCGGCGGATGACCGCACGGACGCGCGCCGCGAGCTCGTCCGGATGGAACGGCTTGGCGATGTAGTCGTCGGCGCCGAGATCCAGGCCCTTGGCCTTGTCGGCCGTGGCGCCCTTGGCGGTGAGCAGGATCACCGGTACGGGCCGCTGCTCGCGGAGCTGGCGCATGACCTCGATCCCGTCGAGGTCGGGCATGACGATGTCGAGGAGGACGATGTCCGGACGGATCTCCTCCGCCTTGGCGAGGGCATCCTCGCCGCCCGTCGCGGTGACGACGCGGAAGCCTTCCTCGCTCAGCGCGATCGAGACGAGCTTCGTGATTCGCGGTTCGTCGTCGGCGACGAGGACCAGCGGTTGGGTTCCCACACAACACCTCCGGTGTCTGTCAGATGCGATGGTGACGGTTCGGCCGTCAGCCGTGAAGGGCGTTCGGATGTGAGCCCGGAGTCTGCCCGTCGGGTCGTACCGGGCGCCCGAGACCACATTGCAGAACCGTCAAGCGCGCATATCAATCCAGGGGGACGAGCACGGCCGGCGAGCTCATGGCAGCGGGATTCCCCGGCGGATGTAACGCGAGCGGTTCGGCCGGCATCTGTAGCGCATGATCGGTGGCGTGATCGCGGAGGCCGAGCCAGAGCGGTTGATGCTCGCGCGCGCCATCTCCGGCGATGAGGTCGCATTCGCCCGGATCGTCGCGATGCATCACGGCGACATGGCGCGGATCGCCTACTTCGTGTGCGGCGACCTCGACGTCGCCGAGGAGGCCGAGCAGACGGCCTGGGCCGTCGCATTCCGCCGCCTGAAGGACCTGCGAGACCCCGATCGCCTGCGCCCGTGGTTGATGTCGATCGCGGCCAACGAGGCGCGCCAGATCGCCCGGAGCCGGCGCCGACGCACGGTTCGCGAGCTGGCCGTCACCGACCCGACATCGTCCGGTGAGGTCGACCACGCGTCGATGATCGACCTCGCCAATGCCATTGCCCGGCTCGACGAACGCGACCGCGCGATCGTCGGCCTGCGCTTCATCGGCGGCTTCGAATTCGGCAGAGATCGGTCGCGCGATGGGGATGTCCGCAACGGGCGTGCGCGTACGCCTCCACCGACTCCTCGAACGGTTGCGAAAGGACCTCGGCGATGACTGAACGACAGACCACGGAGCCGTACGAGACGCGGTTCGCCGGCCTTGTCGGCGCGTACACCGACGTGGCGACGACGCGACCGATCGATCCCCTCCAGGTCTCCCGGACGGCGATGTCGTCCCCGCCCGTCAGCCGACGGTCGGGTTGGCCCGGCGGCGGTCCGCTCGGCCGACGGATCGCCGGTGACCGCTGGGCTGCAGCCGCAGTCGCCGCGATCCTGGTCGTCGTCGTGGCCTTCGCCGTCCAGGGTCGACTGTCCGACACCCGCGTCGGCCAGGTACCGACGCCCGCACCCTCGGAGACGTCGAGTCCCCCGCCGTCGGCCGGCGGCCCGATCCCCGACGTGCTCCGTCACGCGTGGCAGCGGCCTCTCCCCGTTGCGCCCGGTCCGGACGTGTACGGGTCGGGGTTCCTGAGCTTCACGGGCGACCAGCTGGAGTACGGCCGTGCACCGGGGGCCGACGCGTCGCGATCGGCGATCGCGGTCGCCGGGGCGGACATCCTCGTGGTCACGGCAACCGGGGAGACGCAGGGATGCCAGCCCGGAGCCGTCGCGACCTACCGCTGGGCCGTCGATGGGAAGGACACAGTCGTGACCCTGATGCCGGTCGTCCCCGATGCGTGCCCCGCCCGGGAAGAGCTGCTGGCCGGGCCCTGGGTGCGGTCCGACCTGCCGCCCAATCCGGGCACCACCGTGGGCCTGGCGGCTGGGACCTACACGACGTCGGCGTTCGACCCGTTCGCCGGGGCCGGTCGACCCCGCCGGCTGAGCTACACCGTCCCGGCCGGCTGGGAGACCCTCGGTGACGAGCCGGACGGCTACGTCCTGCATCACGTCGCGGACCCTGCCCAGGGGCTGCCGTCGAAGGACCTGTTCATCGGGGTCATCGCACAACCCGCAATCGCGGATTTCGCGCCTGGGCAGGACTGCTCGACGGCCGTCGACGCGCCCGGCGTCGGGCGCGGCCGCGATGCCCTCGTCGCGGCGATCCGAGCGAGGCCGGGCGTCGTCTCGACGCCACCGGTCAAGGTGACCGTCGGAGGCTTCGCCGGGCTGATGCTCGATCTCCGGCTGGCGCCGTCCTGGGACATGGGCTGCATCTCGCCAGGAGGCCTCGTCGTCGGAACCCAGGTTCTGCATGGAGCGGGACCAGGGGCCGGCCCCATCGTGGGACTCGGCGCGGAGGTACCCGTGCGACTCATCCTGCTCGATCTGGGCCCGGACCACTCGCTGGCGATCGTGATCTTCGGGGTCGTCCCCACCCCGACCGCGTCGTTCGAGGATCAGGCCGCCGCGGCGATGCCGGTCATCGAGAGCTTCGAGTTCCCGCGCCAGCCGGGCCCGACGAGCTGACGAGGCACCGCAACCGTCTCGCAACGCACGTTCCGGCAACGTTGGGCTACGCTGGACCCGATGAGCTTTCCCGACACCGACCTCGCCCGGATCCGGGCGGCCGAAGAGGTCGAGATCGAGACCCAGGCGCCCGATGGGCCGGTTCACCGCACGATCATCTGGATCGTCGTCGACGGTGATGACACGTTCGTCCGGTCCGTGAAGGGGACGCGCGGGCGGTGGTTCCGCGAGGCGACCGCGAACCCCGCCATCGCCGTCCACGTCGACGGCCGGCGGATCCCGGCGACGGCGATCCCGGCGACCGATCCCGACTCGATCGATCACATCAACCGGGCGCTGACCGCGAAGTACACGGGAATCGAGGGCTACGACTCGATGCTCGAGCCCGACGTCCTGTCGACCAACTTCCGCCTCGAGCCCGCCTGACCCGGGCCCGTCACCAGCCCACGAGGCAGCCATGTCGTTCGACGAATTCAAGCATCAGCTCCCCGACATCGACCCGGCCGAGACCCAGGAGTGGCTCGACTCGTTCGACCAGCTCGTCGGCCAGGAGGGCGAGAGCCGCGCCCGGTTCCTCGTCTACAAGCTGCTGAAGCGCGCGCGCCAGCTCCACGTCGGGCTGCCGCCGCTCACCCAGACCCGGTACATCAACACGATCAGCCCGGAGCAGGAGCCGTTCTTCCCGGGCGACGAGGAGATCGAGCTCCGGATCCGGCGGATCATCCGCTGGAACGCGGTCGCGATGGTCCTCCGCGCGAACAACCAGTTCACGGGGATCGGCGGACACCTCGCGACGTATGCCTCGGCGGCGAGCCTCTACGAGGTCGGGTTCAACCACTTCTTCCGGGGCAAGGACGACGGCCACTCCGGCGACCAGGTCTTCTACCAGGGCCACGCGGCTCCGGGGATCTACGCCCGGGCGTTCCTCGAGGGGCGCCTGACCGAGGACCAGCTCGACCACTTCCGACGCGAGACCGTCCCCGGCCAGGGCCTCAGCTCGTACCCCCATCCGCGGCTGATGCCGGACTTCTGGGAGTTCCCGACCGTCTCGATGGGCCTCGGCCCGATCAGTGCGATCTACCAGGCGCGCTACAACCGGTACCTCCAGAACCGGGGCCTGCTCGATACGTCCGGCTCGCGGGTGTGGGCATTCCTCGGCGACGGCGAGAGCGACGAGCCGGAGTCGCTCGGCGCGCTCCACGTCGCGGCCCGCGAGGGCCTCGACAACCTCACGTTCGTCGTCAACTGCAACCTTCAGCGGCTCGACGGCCCCGTCCGGGGCAACGGCAAGATCATCCAGGAGCTCGAGGCCGTCTTCCGCGGCTCCGGCTGGAACGTCATCAAGGTGATCTGGTCCCGCGAGTGGGACGACCTCCTCGCCCGGGACGTCGACGGCGTCCTCGTCGAGAAGATGAACAACACCCTCGACGGCGAGTTCCAGAAGTACTCGGTCGCCGGCGGCGCCTACATCCGCGAGCACTTCTTCGGGCCGGATCCGCGGCTCCGCAGGCTCGTCGAGCACCTCTCGGATGACGACATCGCGAAGCTCCGCCGCGGCGGTCACGACTACCGCAAGGTGTACGCCGCCTACAAGCAGGCGACCGAGTGGACCGGCGCGCCGACGGTGATCCTCGCCCACACGGTGAAGGGCTGGACGCTCGGGCCCGGCGTCGAGGCGCGGAACATCACCCACCAGGCGAAGAAGCTGTCCGAGGCGGAGCTGAAGATCTTCCGCGACCGGATCGAGCTGCCGATCCCCGATGCGAAGATCAAGGACGCGCCGTACTACCACCCGGGCCCGAACTCGGAGGAGGTCAAGTACCTCCACGAGCGCCGGCGCGCGCTCGGCGGCTTCGTCCCGCGCCGGACCGTGCGCAAGGCGCCGCTGCCGAAGCCGCCCGCGGCGATCGACGCGGAGTTCGCCGCCGGCTCGGACACCGCCGTCTCCACGACGATGGTCTTCACCCGGATCCTGCGGAACCTGATCCGCGACAAGGACCTCGGACCGCGGATCGTCCCGATCATCCCCGACGAGGCGCGGACCTTCGGCATGGATCCGCTGTTCAAGGAAGTCGGGATCTACGCCGCCCTCGGCCAGCGCTACGAGCCGGTCGACTCGGACCTGGTGCTGTCGTACCGCGAGGCGGTCGATGGCCAGGTGCTCGAAGAGGGGATCACCGAGGCCGGCTCGATGGCCTCGCTCCAGGCTGCGGCGACCTCGTACGCGAGCCACGGCTTCCCGATGATCCCGTTCTACATCTTCTACTCGATGTTCGGGTTCCAGCGGACCGGCGACCAGATCTGGGCGCTGGCCGACGCCCGCGGCCGCGGGTTCATGATGGGCGCGACGGCCGGCCGCACGACGCTGACCGGCGAGGGCCTCCAGCACGACGACGGCCACTCGCACATCCTCGCCTCGACGATCCCGAACATCCGCGCCTACGACCCGGCGTTCGCCTACGAGCTGGCGGCGGTCGTCCGCGACGGCATCGAGCGGATGTACCACGAGGGCCAGGACGTCTTCTACTACGTCACGCTCTACAACGAGAACTACGCCCAGCCGAAGAAGCCGGAGGGCGTCGACGAGGGCCTGATCCGCGGCATCTACCGCTTCGCCGAGGCGCCCGATCTCGGGCCGAAGGCGCACCGGGCGCGGCTGGTCGGGTCGGGCTCGATCCTCCAGCAGGTGATCGCGGCCCGGGATCTGCTGGCGGAGCAGGCCGGGATCGCGGCCGAGATCTACTCGGCGCCGTCGTTCCCGCTCCTGCGCCGCGACGCGCTCGAGACGGAGCGGTTCAACCGGCTCAACCCGAAGGCGACCCCGAAAGTGCCGTACGTGTCGACGGTCCTCGGCGCCGACGGCGGGCCGATCGTCGTGGCGACCGACTGGATGAAGGCCCTGCCCGACATGGTCGCCCGGTGGCTGCCGCCCTATTACGTATCGCTCGGGACGGACGGCTTCGGCCGATCCGATACGCGCGACGCCCTGCGGAGGCTGTTCGAGATCGACCCGCCGCACATCGCGGCCGCGGCGATCAGCGAGCTGGTCCGGTGCGGCGCGATGCCGGCCACGCAGGGCGCCCGGGCGATCGGCGAGCTGGGCGTCGACCCGAAGAAGCTGGACCCGGCCGCGCTCTGAGTCCGGCCGCGCTCTGAGTCCGGCCGCGGTCGTCGGGTCCCGGGCCGGTCCGAACCTGCCAGATCGACGCGGGACGTCGACTAGCCGATGTGACGGCCCGATTCGGTGCCAGATCGTCGCTGGGTGTCGACGAGGCGCCGTCGACGGCCGATCTGCGGCCGATCTGCTGATCCGTTGAGCGTGGAGAGGCCGCCCCATGGCGCGAATCGGCCGTTCGATCGCGCCAAGTCGACACCGGGTGGGAATTTGTCAGGCAATTCAGGCGAAACGGCCGCTAGTCGACACCTGGCGGGAATCTGGCGGGCTCTGAGAGCGGCGCGACGTGCGCCGCTGCCGCGGTCGAGAAGCGGGTCAGCGGCGTCCCTTCGACGCGGCCCGCGCTTCGAGCCACGGCACCGTGACCTCGACGCAGAGATCGGCGGCCTTCCGGCTCGACAGGCCACGCGCGCGCAGGGCGAAGAACGCCGGCGGTCCGATCACCGCGGCGATGAGGGCCAGGGCCGTCTTGTCGTGCTTCAGCGGCCCGAGCGCATGGCGCATCAGGTCGTCGACGTCGCGGTAGTAGCTGTCGACGCCGCCTGACCACGCCTCGACGAGGTACGGCTCCTGCCGGTACAGCCCCCAGGCGGTCGCGCTCCGCTCGTAGAACGCCGCCAGCTCCGTGGCCAGGCGGGCGATCCGCTCGGCGATCCCGTCGGCGCCGTCGAAGATCGCAGGGGTCGGCGGGCGCAGCTCGGCGAGGACCTCGTCGAAGACGGCGTTGGCGAGCTCCTGAGGGTCGGGGAAGTGGTTGCGGACGGTCGCCGGCGCGACGTCCGCCTCCCTGGCGATCGCGAGGTTCGACGCCGCGGCGACGCCCCGATCGCGATACACGCGCGCAGCCGCGGCCACGATCCGGGCCCGTGTCTCGTTCTTCGGCTCCGTGCGCTTCCCGAGCGCGTAGGGACGAGGCAATGGATCGTCTCCGAACTATTGACTACCAGTGTCAGCTAAATGTAACATCGGGGCGTCTCGTCGCCGCATCGGGTGGGAATCATGGACTGGATGGTCGTGGTCGTGCAGTGGCTCCACGTGCTGCTCGGCATCCTCTGGTTCGGCAACGCGCTCGCCCTCGCGGTCATCGTGATCCCGGCGCTGAACCGACTTCCGATGACCCGCCAGCGGGAGATCGGCAGCGCCATCGGCCTCCGGTCGAACCGGATCTTCCAGGTCGTCGTCCCGCTGATCATCGTCCTCGGGATCGTCCGCGGCACGGCTCTCGGGCCGATCCGGAGCGTCGACGTCCTGCTCGGGACCGCCTACGGCCTGACCTGGCTGGTCGCGCTCGTGGTGACGACGCTGACCTATCTCTGGGGCCTGTTCGTCATCGTCCCGGGCGTCGCCGCGCTGGAGCGCGCGCCGCTGAACGCCGACGGGACGGCGACGTCCGAGCTCGTGTCGGCGACGGAACGTGTCAAGCAGCTGGTCCTCCTCGAGCTGTTCGGGTTCCTGGCGATCTTCACGTGCATGATCCTGATGCGCTTCGGGCTGTGAGATGACCTTGGCGATCCACTGGGCCGGGGCCGCGCTGATCGCGGGCTCGGTCGCCCTCACGGCGGCCATCGTGCTCGTCTCGGTCCGGCCGGTGATCGCCCCGTCACTCTCGCCCGTCGTTGCCGCGATCCTCCTCCTGGCCGCCGCACTCCTCATCCCGTCACTGCCCGCGATGTACGCCGTGCAGGCGGATCGTGCCGGCACCATCGGGCTCGTCGGCCACGTCCTCCTGACGACGGGCCTGCTGCTGCTTGTGCTCGTGGCGGCGACGCCGCTGCTCCATCCATCGGTCGACGCGCGCATGGGCGAGGGCCCGCTCGTCTTCGGCCTGGGCATCGCGCTCACGCTCGGCCTGCTGATCACGGGGATCGCCACGTTCCAGGCCGAGGTCCTGCCGCGTCCGGCCGCGGTGCTGCTGCTGGCGGCGACGGCGGGGTTCTTCTTCGTGTTCTTCGTCGCCGAGTTCCTGCCGCCGGCCTTCGGGCAGGTCGGCACGGCCGCGTTCGGCGTCCTCCTGGGGCTCGGGCTCGCCTGGATCGGGCTGGCGCTGTGGGGACGGACGTGACGATGTCGATGCGCTCACGCCCATCGCCGGCAGTCCGGATCGCGGCGCTGTCGTTCATCGGCGACGCCGGCTTCGGGATCGCGATGCCGCTGTCCCTCGCCCACCGCGCCCGTACCGGTCGTCTGCCGATGACCCCGTGGGGCTTCCGGGCGTTCGAGGGTGGCCCGTTCGACCGACTCGATCCGACGATGTTCGCGGCGCTCGGCTGGACGCTCGTGGGGGTCTGCACGGCGGATGTCGTCGCGGGGATCTGGCTGTGGCGCGGGGAGCGGCGGGGCGCGCTGCTCGGCCTGGCGATGACGCCGCCGGCGCTCATCCTCGCCTCGGGCTACCTGCTGCCGCTCATGCTGATCCCGGCGCCGATCCGGGCCGGGATTCTGATCGCCGGCTGGCGGACGTTGCGTTCGACGCCTTGATCCGGCGCCCGGCCTGAACCTGTGCGAGGGACTCGCGGAGCGGCCGGACCTGTTTCACTGAGCGGCGATGGACCTGCTTCTCCAGCAGATCGGCGACGCGTTCGCGGGCTTCGCGGCGCAACCCGTCGTCCGGCTGATCCTGATCGTGGCCCTCGGCTACCTCGTCGCGGTCTGGCTGGCCTCGGCGCTGTGGGCGTTCGTCGACATGCGTCGCCGGACGGACAACCCCGTCGCTCCCTACGCGTCGGCGGGGATCGTCATCCTCGCGTCGCCCCTGTTCTTCCCGTTCGCGCTCCTCCTGCACGTGGCCGTCCGGCCGCGGACCACCGTCACCGAGGCCCGCCTGACCCAGCTGAACGACGCCGCGCTCGAGGCGGAGGTCGATGTCCCGAGGTGCCCGACCTGCCGCAAGCCGGTCGAGTCCGACTGGCTGATCTGTCCGCACTGCCGGGCGACCCTCGGCCACCGCTGCGACCGATGCGGCCGGGCCGTCGAGGTCGATTGGGATGCCTGCGCGTGGTGTGGGGCGTCGTTCGAGCCGCCGACGGGCCTGGTCCAGACCGATCGCTGAGCGAACAGGTCGGCCGACGGGTCGGCCGGCAGCGCCCGGCCCCGCGGGACGAGCCCACGGGGGCCGGGCAGGAGAACGAGACGGTCAGGCCGGTCGCCGCTCGGTCTGCTCCTTGACGTGGCTCGCGTCACGGCGGAGCTCGTCACCCGCGTTGCCGATGGCGTCGCGAACGTCGTCGCCGGCGTTCGCGACCTTGTCCGAGACGCTCTCGTCGCCGTCGACCTTGCGCCAGGTCTCCTTGGCCTTGTTATCGACCTTGCGCACGGTCTCCTTGGCGTCGGCCTTCAGGTCGTCGTAGGTCATCGTCGGGTCCTCCAGGCATCGGCCGAGGGGTTCGGCCCTGGTCTCGACCGTAGACGCCGGGACGTTGCCGGAGGCCTTCGCGGGCGCGAGAGCGGGTGTCAGCCCGGTTGCAGTCGGCGCCCGGGTAGGGGATCGTGACGGGTGCCGGCGAACCGGCTGTCGTGCGTCTGCAACCGGGGTCGCTCATCTCGCACTCCCGCCGGCGCACGAGGGACCGTACAGTCGGGCGCATCGGATCCACCGTCGATCGGTGGGGCGTGCCTGACCGCAACTCAACGGAGGAATGAACCATGGCAACCACCACTCGCGTCGACGACGCCATCAACGGCACCGCAGAGCTGGCCTCGTCGGCCAAGGACACCGCGAAGGACGTGATCGACGACGCGGCGGACGCGGCCGCGGACGCCGGATCGACCGTCGCCGACCGGGCGTCCGCCGTCGCCGAGGCGGTGTCCGAGAAGGCCTCGGCCGTGGCCGCTCGTCTGCCCGACGCCGCGAACGCGGCCGGCGCCCAGGTCGGTCGGGCCGGCGAGATCATCCGGGGCGAATCGGACGAGGTCCTCGCGGTGGGGACATCCCTGTCCCTCGGGTTCGCGCTGGGCCTGCTGCTCGGTGGGGCGAACCGGCTGCTCGTGATCCTCGCCCTGGTCCCGGCGACGGCGATGGGCTACACCCTGTTCGACCGGCACAACGGCGGGACGCGCGCGACGCGCAAGGGCTGAGCTCGACCCGAACGCACGGTCTGATCCGGCCGACGACCCCCGGACAGGCGAAACGCCCGGAGGAGGGGGCTCCGGGCGCTCCGCGGGATCGGGGGTGAAGACGCCCCGTCACAAGCGTCTTCACTCGGTTGTGGTCGGTTCCCGATCGACGTCCACGTCGATCGCGCGTTGATCGTAGACACCGGTCCGTCCCGCCCGTCTGCCACGCGAGGGGTCGGACATTGCAACGGCATAACAGCCGCGAGGTCGCGCTGCCCGATCCACGCGGGGGGCGTGGCGGCGCGCAGGTCGGCGAGGGACCGGACGCGAGACGATCGAAACGCGGGCTCCCGGACCCCCAGTGGTCGAGAGCCCGCCTCCCCAGTCTTCGGGCCGGTCGGTGACGGGAGCGTCAACCGGGGGACCGTCGAGGTTGCAGGCGCCCGACGCCCGGCCGGTCCCTCGGTCGTGGCTCAGCCCATCGCGTCGTCGGTGAGGATCCGCCAGGACGGCGTCGCGCAGGTCCCGAGCGGTCGCGTCGCAGCGGGTCGGGTGCTGCCCGTCGTCGCGCGGACCGATCAGGATCGTGCGCAGGCCCGGCTGACGATCGCGGCAGGTCGCCGGGTCGGCGGTGAGGTACCAGCCCGTGGCCGTCGGAGCATCGGGCAGCGCCGGGACGTGACCGCTCCATGCGGCGCGGGCGGCCGCCGTGTGGTCCGGCGGGCCGACGAGGACGAGCTCCCGGCCGCTCTCCACGAGATGGGCCAGGCGGTCGTCGAGGTCGGATTCGAGGGCCGCCACCGAGCCGTCGACGTAGATCGTGTCCATTCGCTCGACTGTACCGCCCGTGGGTTCGGCCGGTCGTGCATGGTCGGCCGGCTGCCTTGCAGCCGACCAGCAAACGAAGACGCCCACCGGGATCGGTGGGCGCTTCGCCGGGCAGGTGACGCGGAGCGGTGCTCCGCCGGGTGGGTCTAGATGGCGCCGCGGCCGGTGCGGCTGCGTCCGGTGACGGCGTTCACGACGACGACCACGAGGACCGCGCCGATCACCGAGACGACGATCGAGCTCAGGTCGAACGGACCGTCGATCGGGTGCGAGTTGAACAGGACGCCGGCGAGGAAGCCGCCGACGACCGCGCCGACGATCCCGAGCACGACGTGCCCGATCACCCCGAGGCCCTCGTCACCACGGACGAGGAAGCCGGCGAGGTAGCCGGCGATCGCGCCGAGCACGATCCAGGCAATGATGTTCACGAGATCTTGACTCCATTCAGCGAGTGACGACCGTCAGGTCAGGACGCGCTCGGCGCGGCCTCGGACGGGGCCGCCTGCGACGGGGCCTCGACCGACGGCGCGGCCTCGGACGGCGTCACGATCGACGGGGACGGGCTCGCGGCGGGGCTGCAGGCGACGGCTGCGCCGCCCATCGTGGCCGCGAGGGCAAGGGCAAGCAGGATGCGCTTCATCATCTGGGGAGTTCCTCCGATTTGCCAGGGCGACGGCGGATCCGTCGCCGCGGGTGGCCGGGGTGACCACGTCGGACGACCGTAGTCACGACGGCCGAACGCCCGCCCGTTCGAGTCGCGACCGAATCGTTGCAGTCGCCTCGCAGACCGGTCCTAGCCGTCCTCGTCCATGACCCGCAGCGAGAACCCGAACTCGGCGCCGCCCGACTCCGCGTTCCGGGCCCAGATCCGGCCACCCATCGCCCGGATCAACCGGGCGCACACGAACAGCCCGATCCCCGCGCCGGATGCGCTCCGAGCCGTCTCGGCGGATCGGAAGAACAGCTCGAACAGCTGGTCCGTCTCCTCGGGCGGGAAGCCGGGGCCGTTGTCGACGATCCGCACGATCACGTCGTCCGGGGTCGACTCGACCGTCACCCGGACCGACGCGCCGGCGCCGCCGTACTTCGCCGCGTTCGACAGGAGGTTCCGGACGACCTGCTCGACATAGGTCGGATCCGCGACGACCGTCGGCAGGCCGCCCGGCATGTCCAGCGCGAATGACACGCCCGGCCAGCGGCTCTCCTCGGACGCGAGGACCGACGGCAGGAGTCGCTGGAGGAGCACCGGCTCCGCGCCGACATCGCCGCCCTCGTCGCCGAACCGGGTCATCGCGACGACGTCCTCGACGAGCCGGTGGAGGCGCTCCGACTCGATCACGATGTCCCCGAAGATCTCGGCCCGCGTCTCGGCCGCCAGCTCGCCCGGCCGCGACAGGACCTTCGCGCCGGCGTAGATCGTCGTCACCGGCGTCCGCAGCTCGTGCGACAGCACGCCGATGAACGTGTCCCGGACGGCCTGCCGCTGGCGGGCCTCGGTCACGTCGCGCAGGACGACGAGCGTCTCGGCGCGGGCGTCGGCCTCGCGATCGGCCCCGACGAGCCACGTCGAGATCTCGATCCAGCGCTCTTCGCCGTGGCATGCCCGGAGCTCGACCGGCCCGCCCGTGCGACCGAGCGCCGGCGCCAGCTCGTCGGGATCGTCGAGCTGGGCGAGGATGTCGGCGAAGGTCTCCTCCTCCACGTCCGGGAAGAGGTCCTCCGCGGCCGGGTTCGAGAGGATGATCCGGCCGTCGCGGTCGCACACGAACACGCCCTCGCCCATCGCCCGGATGACCGCGTTCAGCTCCGCGGCACGGGCGTGCTCCGACGCGGCGAGGCGCCGGAGCGTCTCCTCGGCGGCGATCCGCTCGCGCAGGTCGCGGGCCACCGCGAGGATCCGGGGCGGCTCCGATGCGAGGGTGACGAGCTGGAGCCGGATTTCGACGGGGATCGGCGCCGCCCCGGATCGCGCGAGATGCACGGTGTCGGTCCGCGCCTCCGCCTCGCCGGCGTCGAGGGCGTCGATCGACGCCCGGACGGCCCGTGCCTCCCCCTCGTCGAGGTGCGACTCGAGGGTCGTCCCGACGAGCTCGTCGATGGATCGGCCGAACTGCTCGGCCGCACCCTGGTTGGCGTACACGATCCGCCCGGCGTCGACGTCCGTCAGGACGACGGCGTCGCTCGTGGCGTCGAGGAGCCGCTTGAACCGGACGCCCTCGCGGAACAGGCGGGCGTTCTCGATCGCTGCGGCGGCACGGGTCGCGAGGGCTTCGGCGAAGGCGACGTCGTCGGGCTCGAACCGCCGGCCCGAATCGCCGTGGATCAGTGTGAGGACGCCGAGGATGCGGCCGCCTGCCGTCAGCGGGACGGCCAGGGCCGAACGAAGCGACAAGGCGCGCAACATCTCGCGGTGGCGGTCGTCGCGGGCCGCGGCGTCGACCTGTTCGGGGGTGATGTCCGGGACGTACTCCGTGTGCCCGTCGCGGAGGATCGACGCCGCGCCGATCGGCGCGTCCGGGTCCGTCGGATACTCGCTCGAGACCTGGATCGCCAGGGCGACGCGGGTTGGGTCGCGATGGGCGACCGCGATCCGGCGCGGGACGCCCTCCTGGTCGGCGAGCTGGACCACGCACCAGTCCGCGAACTGGGGCACCGCGAGGTCGGCCACGCTCTGGACCGTCTGCTCGGCGTCGAGCGACGATGCCAGGACGTCGCTCGCCCGGGCGAGGAACTGCTCGCGCTCCTGGGCGATCACCCGCTCCGTGATGTCGGTCACCGTCTCGATCACGAGATCGATCCCGCCCGTGTGATCGCGCATCGGGCTCGCGCTGATGCTGTACGAGCGCTGGGCGCCCGTGTCGGTCTCGATCGTGAGGACGTCGTTGTGGACGGACTCGCCACGGACCGCCCGGCGGAGCGGCCAGTCGTCCTCGGCGACCCGGCTGCCGTCCTGGCGGAAGCCCGGATTGCCGAGGTATTCGGGCGTCTCGCCGACCCGCAGCCGGAGGTGCGGCAGACGCCGGGCGGCATCGTTCGCGAACAGCAGGGTGCCGGTCGACGCATCGACGAGGATCACGCCGACCGGCATGTGGCGCAGGACGGATTCGAGGCGGTCCTCGGCGCGTCGGCGCTGCTCGGCCATCTCCCGGAACCGCAGCTCCCGCTCGCGGATCCGGCGCTCCGACTCGACCCGCGGCGTCACGTCGTGGAAGGTGTTGACCACCACCATCGTGCCGTCGGGGAGCGTGACCGGCCGCGCGTGGAGGAGCGACCAGCGCTCGATGTCGTCGGCCAGCCGGAACCCGACGACGACGGGTGCGGCCGGCTCGCCGTGGAGGATGTGACGACCGGGCAGGTCCGCGAGATGGAACGGCCGGCCGTTCTCGTCGACCAGGGCGAGACGGGCGATCAGGTCCTCCGGGCTTGCGGCGAGCATCGCCCCGGGGGAATCGAAGCCCGCCATGCGGGCGGCGAGCGCGTTGACGTAGATCAGGCGGCCGGACGCGTCCTGGACGCTGATCCCGGCGGTGACGCCGGCCAGCACGACCTCCAGGTCGATCGGCGGAGCGGGCTTCGTCGGCGTCGGTCGGGCTGCGCTCGGAGACCCGGTCTCGACGGGAACGGCGACGACGGCTTTCACGGTGGATGGGTGCGGGTGGGCGACCAGATCACGGATCCTCGATCCCTCGACGCCATGGGGGAGGGCGTCCGTTGCAGTCGAGCAAACCGGACGTCGTTCGGGCATGCGCGCGGTTTGCGCGGGTCTTGCAGTTTTCTTGCAAGCCCCGCCCGGGATCGTTCCGGGTACGATCCGGCGATGGCAACCAGCACGACACCCGGCTCGATCACGGTTCCCGGCCGCGGCACGGTCCGTGTGGACCCCGATGTCGCGACGATCCGCTTCGGTGCGGTCGTCGTGCGGCCGACGGCCGGCGACGCCCGGTCCGCCGCCGCCGCGACGATGGGTGGCGTGATCGACGCCCTGACCGGCGGCGGCGTCGATCGACGCGACCTCCAGACGACGCTCGTCGGGCTCGACGCCGTGCGCGAGTACGGGCAGGACGGCAGCGCGCGGGTGACCGGCTATCAGCTCAACAACACGATCGAGGCGACGGTCCGGAAGATCGACACGGTCGGTTCATTGATCGATGCCGCCCTCGCGGCCGGAGCGACGAGCATGGACGGCCTGACCTTCCGTCTCGCGGACCCGACCGAGGCGTTGTCCGAGGCGCGCCGGCGGGCCGTCGCGGATGCCCGCGCCCGGGCCGTGACGCTCGCCGCGGAGGCGGGCGTGACCCTGGGTTCGGTCGTCGCGATCACCGAGGGTGGCGCGTTGCCGCCCGGTCCGCCGCGGCCGATGGCCGAGATGCGGATGAAGGCCGCCGCCGACATCGCGACACCCGTCGAGGCGGGCACGAACGAGCTCGAGATCGGCGTCACCGTGAGCTTCGAGATCGGCTGATCGCGCCCACACAGCTCCGCTCGGGGGCGGGTGGAAGTCAGCCCCGCGAGGCCACGACCCGGAGCAGCTCGCCGCCGCTGATGTCGACCGCATAGAGCTCGCCGGCCTCGTCCTCGCCGAACGCTGCGAAGCTGTGGCCCGAATCGTCGACGAACGTCGGGTCGCGGGGTCCGTCGGTCGCAGGGTCGATCGCCCAGACCTTGCCCGAGCAGTAGTCGCCAAAGACGTAGCCGCCGGCCAACGCGGGTTGGGCCGTCCCCCGATAGACGTACCCGCCGATCACCGTGCAGCCCAGGACATGACCGTACTCGGTCACGGGAGGCGTCAGCGCCGGGCTCTCGCAGCCGGTCGATGGCTGGAAGCAGTGGCTGCCCTCCATCCGGTTCCAGCCGAAGTTCGTGCCGCCCGGGGCCCCGGCGCGCTGGACATCGATCTCCTCCCATGCCGACTGGCCGACGTCGCCGATCCACAGGTCGCCCGTCGCCCGATCGAAGCTCATCCGCCACGGATTCCGGAGCCCCGTCAGCCAGATCTCGGGCAACCCGCCGGCGCCGTCCGCGAAGGGGTTGTCGGTCGGGATCCCGTACGCCCGGCCACCGGACGGGTGGTCGACATCGATCCGGAGGATCTTCGCCAGAAGCGTGGTCAGCGACTGGCCGTTCCCCTGGGGGTCGCCGCCGGAGCCGCCGTCGCCCAGCGCGATGTAGAGGTTCCCATCGGGCCCGAACGCGAGCGCGCCGCCGTTGTGGTTCGAGAACGGCTGCTCGATGTGGATGATCCGAACCTCCGAGGCCGGGTCCACGCGATCCGGATCGCCCGCCGCGACCGTGAACGACGAGACCTGCGTGTCACCGGCCGGATCCGTGTAGTCGACGAAGACCCGGGGATCCGCCGGGTACCGCGGATGAAACGCCACGCCGAGGAGGCCCCGCTCGCCGCCACTCGAGATCTGGCCCGAGATGTCCAGGAAGGGGCTCGGTGCGAGCGTGCCGTCCCGGACGATGGAGATCCGGCCGCCCTGCTCGGCAATGAACAGTCGGTTGGTCCCGTCGTGGGCGTTGACAACCGCAAGTGGCGCGGCCAGCCCCGAGACGACGACGTCGAAGGTGAGCGTGAGTCCGGTCGGATCGAACGCGGGGCCCGGCGAGCCGGCGGGCGTCGGGCTCGGGCGAACCGTCGGCGACGCAGACGGGGACGCGCCGGCCGACGGGGCGGGGAGGGTCCCGGGAGGCGTCGCCGGGGATGGCGAGGCGGATCGCGCGGCGCCGCCGCAGGCCGCGGTGACGATCGCGACCGACGCGGCAAGGAGCGCGGCCCGGGCGAGCGGTGGGCGTCGCCGGGTCGTGCGGGTGGCACGGGGTGACATCGTGGAATCCTACGATCGTCGCGGCGCGGACGCTCCCGAGCCTCCCGGCTCCCACTATCCTCGCGCCATGGATGCCTTCGAGCTGTCGGAGCTGATCGCCCGACGAACGGCCAGCGGCCGACCCTACCTGGAGTTCATCACGGTCCCGGACCTGTCGGTCGGGCTGTACGTCCTGGCGGCCGGTCAGCCGGACCTCCAGCAGCCCCATCTGGAGGACGAGGTCTACCACGTGATCAGCGGCCGCGGCCGGATCTCGGTCGGGGACGAGGACCGCGAGGTCGGGCCCGGGTCGACGGTCTTCGTCGCGGCGACCGTGCCCCACGCGTTCCACGACATCACCGAGGACCTGACGATCTTCGTCGCGTTCGGGCCGGCCGAGGGATCCCGGGCTCGAGGCTGAGCGAGCCCGTCAGCCGAGACGGGCCTCCGCCGCCAGGGACGCCAGCTCCAGCGCCAGCTCCGCGCCGCGTCCGGCGTCGTCGTGGCGGAAGTAGACGAGCGCGTCGACGCCGTCCGCGAGGAACGGCTCCAGCCGATCGAGCCACCGCCGGAGCTCGTCGGGCGGATAGTCGGGCCGCCGGAGCCGGAGATAGAGCAGGGACCCCGTCCGCCGGATCGTCAAGGGCTCGTCGGCGTCGGGCAGGTCCGTCGTGACGAGCGCCGCCCCCGCGTCCGACAGCGTGGCGAACGTCTCGTCGACGTGCCACGACGCGTCCTGGAACTCCATCGCGAGGGGCAGGTCGCGCGGCCACGCGGCCAGCATCGCGGCGAGGCGGTCGTCGTCGCGCGGCACGCCCTCGGGGACACGGAAGAGGACGGTCCCCAGCCGGTCGCCGAACCGCAGTAGCGGCGTCGTCAGCCAGGGGACGCTCTCGATCGGGTCCACCCGGATCGCGCGCCACGACCCGCCCTTCTGGGCCTTGACCGCGAACCGGAAGTCGTCCGGCGTCGCGGCGAGCCAGCCGTCGATCGCGGCGGGCGTCGGGGTCCGGTAGAAGGTGTTGTTCAGCTCGACCGTCGACAGACGCGAGCCGTAGTGGCGGAGGAGGTCGCCGGACCGGAGCCCCGGCGGATAGAACCGGGGCGACCACGCCGGATACGCGAAGCCGCTCGTGCCCGTGCGCAGGCGTCCGCCCGCGGGGCTCACCTGCCGGACCGCCCGGTCACCGGCTCACGCCTCGGCGGGAGGGCACCCCTCGTGGCTCGACCGGCCGTCGGTGGCGAGCGGCGACGCGACGCGGCCCAGGCTCGCCTCGAGCGACGCGAGCTCGGCGGCGTCGAGACGATCGAGGAAATAGGTCCGAACCCCATCCAGGTGGGTCCGGCCGGCGGCGCGCAGCCGCTCCAGCCCGGCCGGCGTCAGGAGCGCCTCCTGGCCGCGGGCATCGGTCTCGCACGCGATCCGTTCGAGGCAGCCCTGCCCTTCGAGCCGATCGACGAGCCGCGTGATCCCGCTGCGCGAGAGGATCACCCGCTCCGCGAGGACGTTCATCCGGATCCGCCGGCCCGGGGTCGTCGCGACCTGGAGCAGGGCGTCGTACTCCGCGAGGGACAGGCCGTGGGCCGCCTGCAGCTCGTCGTCGAGCCGCCGCGTGATCCGGGCGTGCGCCTCGAGGAAGTTGCGCCACGCCTCGATCCCGGGTGGGTTCGCGACGCCAGCGCTGCCGCGACCCGCGGCGACGGGCGCGGGACGGGTGGGGGCGGCCGAACCGGACATGGTCGAATCGTACCCTTCCCGGAGATCGTTGACAACTCAACGATCTTCGTCAGGCTACGATCGGGGCCACGCCAGCCGAGGTTCCCATGGCCACCTTCGACGTCGACACCCTTCGTCGCCGCTTCCCGGCCCTCGCGATCGAGGACGGCGGCCGGCCGGTCGCCCTGTTCGACGGCCCGGGCGGCACGCAGGTCCCGGAGTCGGTCATCGACGCGATCGCCGCGTACTACCGGACCGCGAACGCGAACCACGACGGCGCGTTCCTGACGAGCCGCCGGAGCGACGCGTCGGTCCACGAGGCGCATCGGGCGATGGCCGACATGCTCGGGGCCACGGATGCGTCCGAGATCAAGTTCGGCGCGAACATGACGTCGCTGACGTTCCACGTCAGCCGCTCGATCGGCGCGACGATGGCGCCCGGCGACGAGATCGTCGTGACGATCCTCGACCACGAGGGGAACGTCGGGCCGTGGAAGGCGATCGCGGCCGACCGGGGGCTCGTCGTGAAGACGCTCGACATCCGCGAGGCGGACTGCACGCTCGCGCTCGACCAGCTCGACGGGTTGCTCTCGGATCGGACCCGGCTCGTCGCGGTGGGCTGGGCGTCGAACGCGGTCGGGACGATCAACCCGGTTGCGGAGATCGTGCGGCGGGCGCATGCCGCCGGCGCCTGGACGTACCTCGACGCCGTCCACGCGGCGCCTCACCTGCCGATCGACGTCCGCGCCGTCGGCACGGACTTCCTCGCCTGCTCGACCTACAAGTTCTTCGGGCCGCACGCGGGCGTCCTCTACGGGCGCGCCGAGATCCTCGACCGGCTGCCGGCGTACAAGCTCCGGCCGGCGGAGGACCGGTTCGAAACCGGGACGGGCAACTTCGAGGGGCTGAACGGGGTCACCGCGGCGGTCGAGTACCTGGCGGACGTGGGGTCCGCCTACGGTGACGCGCCTGCGGGCGCCGGGCGGCGCGAGCGGGTGATCGCCGGGATGACCGCGATCCGCGCCTACGAGATGGGCCTCTATCGCCGGCTCGTCGATGGCCTCGAGGCGATCCCGGGGCTCAGGCTGTACGGGATCACGGATCGGTCCCGGTTCGACGATCGAACGCCGACGGCGGCACTCCGCCTCGAAGGTGTCGCCCCGCGCGCGGTGGCCGAGGCGCTCGGTGCCGAGGGGATCGCGGTCTGGGACGGCGACTTCTACGCGACCGGCCTGATGGAGCGGCTCGGCCTGCTCGACCGCGGCGGCGTCGTCCGGATCGGGCTGACCCACTACAACACGGCGGGGGAGATCGATCGGCTGGTCGAGGCGCTCGGGCGGATCGCGGCCGGCGCGCGGCCCGTCGGATCCAGCGTCGGTTAGCGATCCCGGGAACCGGCCGTGACCGCGCCCGACGTCGCGATCATCGGCGGCGGGATCGCCGGGACGTCGACGGCCGCCTACCTCGCCCGGGCCGGCCTGTCCGTCGTGCTCCACGAGCGGACGGCGATCGCGGCCGGCGCGTCCGGCCGGAACTCGGGTGTCGTCCAGCATCCGCGTGACTGGGTCCTGGCCGAGCTGTACGAGCGAACGATCCGCGCCTACCGCGAGCTCGAGACCCTCACCGACGCCGGGTTCCGGCTGGGAGCTCGACCGGCCGGGCTGCTCCTGCTCGGTCGGGACGAACCGGTGGTCCGCGGCGCCGTCGAGTGGTGGGCACGCGCCTGGCCGGAGACCGAGGCGGAGCTCCTTGGGCCGCCATGGCTCCGCTCGGTCGAGCCCGAGCTCGCGCCGGACCTCCACGCCTGCCGCCTGGACATCGGCTACCCCGTCGCGCCCAGTGCGGCCACCGAGGCGTTCTGGCAGGTCGCGTCGCGGCACGGGGCGACGCTGCGTCTCGGCCATGATGCGACGCCCGCGATCGAGCGCGGCCACGTCACCGGGGTCCTGGTCGACGGGGTGCTCGAACCCGCCGGGCGGGTCGTCGTTGCCGCGGGTCCCTGGACGCCGGCCGTCGTGGACCCGACGGGATCCTGGCGACCGATCGTGCCGATGTGGGGCGTCGTCGCGAGCGTCGAGCTGGCGCGAGCCCCGCGTCACGCCCTCGAGTCGATCGACATCGAGGGGGACCCCGACGACGATGACGAGGGTCCTGCGCCCGTGCTGGCCGAGGACACCCTGCTGGTCCCGCCGGCGGACGACGCCGGGGTCGACTTCAGCCTCGTCCCGGCGGATCGCACAAGCTCCCTGGGTTCGACGTTCCTCCGGGATGAGCCGGACGCGCCGACATGGGTCCCGGCGCTCCAGCGGATCGGCGCCCGCTACGTCCCCGCGATCGCTGACGCCCCGGTGGTGGGGCTCCGCCACTGCGCCCGCCCGTTCGTCCGCGACGAGCGGCCGCTGATCGGGCCGGCGGGCTGGGTCGACGGGCTGTGGATCCTCGCGGGCCACGGGCTGTGGGGGATCTCGACGGGGCCGGGGTCCGCACGGATGCTCGTCGACGCGATGCTCGGGGGAGAGCTCGATCGGTTGGCCCTCTCCCTGAACCCCAACCGGTTCGGCGCGCCGGGCGCCTGACGCCAGCCCCGCCCGCAACGGTCGTCGGGAGAGCCGTTCCGCCGCGTATCCTCGGCGGGTGATCCCGACCCAGCTTCGCGTCGGCACCCGCAGCTCGACCGCGCCCCTGCGCGACGTCCTCGTCAAGCGGCCCGGGCCAGCGTTCGGCTGCGCCTTCGACGATCCGGCCCACGGCTTCCTCCGCCCGGTCGACCTCGCCGCCGCCCAGCGCGAGCACGATGGGCTCGTCGCGGTCCTCGACGGGCTCGGCGTCCGCGTCCACGCCCTCGACCACGAGCCGGCCGCCGATCCGGACCTGTGCTACGTCTTCGACCCGCTCCTGATCGGACCGGACGGCGCGATCCCGCTCCGCCCCGGCAAGCCGAACCGGGCCGACGAGCCGGACGTCCTCGCCCGCTGGCTCGTCGAGCGGGGTGTCCCGATCAGCGGCCGGATCGAGGCGCCCGGCACGGTCGAGGGCGGGGACACGATCTGGCTGCGTGACGACCTGTTCGTGATCGGCCGAACGCTCCGGACGAATGACGCGGGTGCGCGGCAGCTCGCCGCGATCGTGGGTGGTGACACGCGGATCGTCGACGTCCCGTACTGGAAGGGGCCCGCGGAGCTCGTCCACCTGATGTCCGTGATCTCGCCGGTCAGCGACGATCTCGCCGTCGTGTTCCTGCCGCTGCTGCCCACGGGGCTCTGGGAATGGCTCGGGGACCTCAGGATCCGGCTCGTGCAGGTGCCCGAGGAGGAGTACCCGACCCTCGGCTGCAACGTGCTGGCGGTCCGGCCGGGCGTCGTGGTCGTGGCGGATGGCAACCGGGTCACGCGGCGTGGGCTCGAGGCGGTCGGCGTCGAGGTCCACGGAGTTCCGCTCCGCGAGGTCGGCGAGAACGGTTCGGGCGGGGTGACCTGCCTGACCCGGCCGCTGCTCCGCGAGGCGTGAACCCGGAGACGGGCGTCGCGGCGGTCGCGGCCCTCGCCGACGCCAGCGCGGCCGCGGTCGATCGGACGGCTCTCGTCGACGAGCTCGTGGCGATCGTCCGGATCCCGAGCATCACCGGCGCCGAGGAGGTCGTCGCCGGCGACCTCGCGTGGCGTCTCGCCGCGGCCGGCATGACCGTCGAGACGATGGCCCCGGACCCGGCCGCCGTCCGCGCCGACCCGGACTGGCCCGGCGAGGAGACGAACCGCACCAGCCTGCCGGTGGTGATCGGCCGGCTGGGTCCGACCGGGGGTCGCCGGCTTGTCCTGTCCGGTCACATGGACGTCGTCCCTCCGGGCGACCCAGCCACCTGGAGCGCCCGCCCGTGGAGCGGCGAGATCCGCGACGGCGCCCTGTACGGCCGTGGCGCCTGCGACATGAAGGGCGGCGTGGCCGCGATCCTCGCCGCCGTTCGCGCGCTCGTTGCGAGCGGCGCGGCCGAGCGCCTCGCCGGCGAGCTCGTCGTCGCGCTCGTCCCGGGCGAGGAGGACGGCGGCCAGGGCACGCTCGCCGCGATCCGGGCTGGTGCGACGGGCGATCTGGCGATCATCACGGAGCCGTCGAACCTCGACATCGTCGTCGCCCACGCCGGCGCGATCACGTTCCGCCTGACCGTGCCGGGTCGCGCCGCGCACGCGTCGCAGCGGCGCGAGGGGATCTCCGCGCTCGACAACCTGTACACCGTCCTCCGCGCGCTCGAGGCCGACGAGACGACCAGGAACGGCGCGGAGACCGACCCGCTGATGACGGTGCTCGGCCTCCCATACCCGACGATCGTCGGGATCGTGTCGGGTGGCGAGTGGGCGTCGACCGTCCTCGACCGGGTCGTGGCGGACGGGCGGTACGGAGTGCGGCTCGGGCAGACGCCCGCGGACGCGGCCGCCGACCTGCGGCGCGCGATCGACGCGGCCAATGCCGCCGACCCGTTCCTCCGCGACAACCCGGCGACCGTCGAGATCGTCGGCGGCCAGTTCGGGTCGGGTCGCGTGCCGTCGGACCATCCGCTGCCGGTCGGGCTCGCGGCGACGGTCGAAGCGGTCACCGGCCGTCGGCCGGCGCTCCTCGGCGAGCCATATGGCGCAGACATGCGCCTGTTCATCAACGTCGGCGACACGCCGTGCGTGATCTTCGGTCCGGGCGACGTGAAGGTCGCCCACAGCGCAGACGAGCACGTCCCGCTCGACGAGGTCGAGACCTGCGCACGCGTCCTCGCGGCGTGGGTCGTCCGGGAGCTTGGCGCCGCGTAGGGATCGTCAGGCGGTCGACAGGACCCGGGTGAGCGCGCCCCGCCGAACCGTGAGGATCCACGCCGGGATCGCGACGAGGACCGCCCCGATGACCCCGAGCGCCGCATATCCCTCCGCGGCAACGAGGACGCCGGAGCCCAGCGATGCGATCGCCGCCGTGCTCCAGATCAGCGCGTCCGCCACGCCCTGGACGCGCGTCCGCTCCACGATCGAGACGCCCCTGGTGAGCAGCGCGCTCCCGGCCACGTAGCCCAGGTTCCACCCGAACCCGAGCAGGAACAGGGCGACGAGCAGGACTCGGTCGTCCTCGACCGGCGCGGCCGCCGCCATCACGGCGGACACCGCCAGGACGGCCATGCCGCCGTAGATCACCGGCGGGCTCCCGAACCGATCCGTCAGCCGGCCGGAGATCGGCGCGAACGCGTACATCCCCGCGATATGCGCGCTCAGGACCAGGCCCACGGCCGACAGATCGTGCCCGTGGTCCGTCATGTGGAGGGGCGTCATCGTCATGATCAGGACCATCACGAACTGGCTGATGACGAGGGCGATGATCGCGACCGACACCACCGGTCGGCGGAGGATCACCTTCATCGGCGAGGCCGGCTCGGTCGTGTCCACGGGCCGGCCGTGATGGTCGGCGAGATCGAACGGGTCGGGACGCAGACGGACGTACGAGAGGATCGCCGCGAGACCGACGAGCACGATCGGGACGAGGTACGGACCCGCGTGATGCGGCAGTCCCAGGGCCATCGCGACCTCGCTGCTCGGCCCGATGATGTTCGGCCCGATGATCGCCCCGACGGTCGCGGCCCAGACGACGGTCGACAGGGCGGAGGCGCGGCGCTCGGCCGGATACATGTCGGCGGCCGCGTAGCGCGACAGCTGGTTCGCGCTGTTCCCGAAGCCGATCAGGAGCGATCCGACCAGCAGCACCAGGAAGCTCGCCTCGACGATGCCGACGACGGCGATGAACGCCCCGAGGACCCCGATCCCGTAGCCGGCCACCAGGCCCGGCCGCCGACCGCGGCGGCTCATCAGCCACGACAGGACGGTGGCGCCGAGCGCCGCCCCGAGCACCACCGCTGCCGCCGGCGCACCGGCGAAGCTCGCCGACCCGGTCATGTCCTTCGCCACGATCGTCGCGACGGTGATGGCGGCGATGTGTCCGGTGCTGCCGAGCGCGACGCCGCCGACGAGGGTCCAGACGGTCCGTCGCCGGAGGTGCTCGAGCTCGGACGCGGGGAGCTCCTGGATCGCGGCAGCCGACGACATCGCGGCGAGGATACGCGGGCGACGAGGGCCGGGACTCAGAGTCCCAGCGTCAGCGGCCCGTCCGGCTCGGAGGGAGCCGCCCCAGCATCGACGACGGGTGGCCGTGCCGCTCCGCCCCCCGGACCCGTTCGGGCGACCTCGGCGAACCGGCACAAGGCGTTGGCGAGGCGCATCTGCTCGGGGTTGCGCGCCCGCACGCGCAGAAGATCGGGCGACAGGGCGACGACCGCGACACAGCGCGCCCGCGATGTCGCGACGTTCAGCCGGTGGCGGCTGTACAGGAAGTCCATGCCACGCGGCGCCAGGTCGGGGTTCGACGACGTCATCGAGTAGATGCTGATGGGCGCCTCCTGGCCCTGGAACTTGTCGACGGTCCCGACGCGTGCCTTCGGTGCCACGCGCTGGATGGAGGCAACCTGGGCGTTGTACGGGGCGACGATCAGGAGGTCGTCCCAGCTGATCGGCCGCTCGTCACCCTGGTCGTCGATCCAGCGCGCACCACCCTCGACCAGCCGACGCGCCAGCTCCCCAACTGCGGTCGCTTCCTCGGGCGACTCGTTGTCCGCGCCCACGGTCGGCGTCTCGAGGAGGCGTGGTCCGGTGCCGTCGACGAGCGACGCCCGCGCGATGGATCGCTGGACCGCGAGATGGCTCTCCGGTTGCAGCCGGTCGTCATAGAAGACCTCGGACGTGTATGCGCAGAGGTCCGGGTGCAGGCGCCAGGTGGTCTCGAGGAACAGCCCTCGCTCCGGTGGCATCGTCCCCCGCCCGTCGAGGATGTGGGCCAGCGCGGATCGGTCCGCGCCGGGCGGGTGCGATCCCTGGAGGGGCTGGTCGAGCTGCTGGGGATCGCCGAGCAGCACGACGCTGGTTGTCGAGCGGGCCACAGCGATGACGTTCGCCAGTGCGATCTGGCCCGCCTCGTCGACGAACAGGACGTCGACGGCGTCGACCATCTTCGTCGACGCCCAGAGCCACGACGTGCCTGCCGCAAGGTTGCTCCGGCCGTCGTCGAGTCGGGCGCGGACATCCCCGTTGTCCTTGCCTCGCGCGACGGTGGGATCGTCGAGGACCTGCTCGGGCTTGCCCCGCTGGACGATCCGGAGCTCGACGGATCCGAAGCCGGGCGACGTCGGATCGAGGGCGGCCTTCTGGACCGACCGGATCATGTTGCCGATCACCTTGTGGCTTGTGCTCGTGATCCCGACCTTCTTCCCGTCGGCCAGCAGGGCGAGGATCATCCGCGCCCCGGTGTACGTCTTCCCCGCGCCCGGGGGTCCCTGGATCGCGAGGGCCGATCGGTCAAGCGCTCGCGCGGTCCGGACGGCGGCATCCAGATCCGTCTCGTCCCGCAGCGACAGCGGAGCGCCCGGCGCCTGCCCGACCCGCGGCGGCACGTTCAGGAGCAGATCCCGGGCCGCTTGATGCGGACCGTCGCCCGCGATGTCGTGATCGACCACGTACTCGGCCAGCTCGACCAGCGAGGTCTGATGGTCGTTCGTCCGGAACCAGTTCAACGGGACGATCGCCCGAGGGTGGGCCCGATCGGCTGGGCGCCGGATGTCGATCGTGCCGGCCGCCTCGTTGATGGCGAGGACGTCCCCGGCGCCCCACGTGAACGGCGAATTGTTCTGGTGCTCCTGGGCCCACGCGGGGTTGTAGACCTCGCCTGAGCCGATGTCGAAGTCCTGGTCCGGGAACCGATACTGCCAGGTCTGCTTGCCGGTGCCGGGGTCGTCGAGCAGGGCAACCGGTTCGAGCAGGCCGATCGGCCCGGGTTCGTCGACGAGCTCCTCCGGGGTCAGCTCGAGCATCCACCGGAAGAACGACCACCACATCGACCGTTCCTCGCGGCGGTGCCAGCCGAGCAGCTGGGCGAGCAGCCAGCGTGCGTGCTGTTCGGGGTCGCGATCGGCACGGTCCTCGGGGACGCCCTCGGCCAGCCGGTCGACGAAGCCCTGGACCCGGGCCCTCGCCTCCGTCAGGTCGGCCGGCAGCTCGCCCTCGCGCACGGTCGGGCGCGGGATGGATTGCCCGACGAGCGCCTGGAGCTCGAGTCGACGACCTTCGAGCCAGTCGCGCAGCTCCCGGTTGCTGACGACATCGTCCCGGTTGTATCGCTCGATTCGATCGAGGTGATCCGATTCGGGACGCTCGCCCTCGCCGAGCTCGAGCCACTGTTCGAACGCAACGATGCTGGACCCGGCGTCCCGCAGGTCAACCTCGCGCTCGAACCCGTAGAACGCCTCCATCTTCTTGATCGAGTAGCTCTCGACCGACGCCCGCATCGACTGGCGGACGGCGCGGAGCAGGTCGATGAGCACGCCGCCGCGCAGGAGCTGGTCGACCTCGTCCTCGCGGGTGCCGTAGCGGCCCATCAGGCGCTTGAGCGCAGTCGGCTCGTACGCCGCGTAGTGATAGACGTGAAGCGTCGGGTCGGCCGCGAGACGCTCCATGACGAAGTCGATCAACTGCTCGAACGCCCGTCGCTCCCCGTCCAGCGAGAACTCGCCGTCCTCGTCGCGAGACCAGATGGCATGAAAGGTTCCCGCCGAGTCGAGAACCCCGAAGAGGTAGTCGAGACCGTCCTCGAACGCGTACGGATCCCCTTCGATGTCGAAGAACAGATCGCCCGGCGAGGGCTCCGGCAGCGTCGCGAGACCGCGATCGGGATCCACGGTCGCGCCCGGTCCGGGCAGCAGGAGCTCGTATCGATGGTCGTGGGCGAGGCGGCCCTCGAGCTGGATCCGGGCCTGTTCACGAACCCGCGTCAGCGCTCCGTCGCTCGTTTCCTCGAGCGGCGGCTCGAGCGGCAGACCGAGCCGGCCGAGCTCCGCGAGCGTGTCGACCCCACGTGCCGTCAGCTCGCGCCGTTGTCGGGCGGAGATCCCGGCGACCAGGCTGAGGTGATCGTCCTGCCGCCTCCGCGTCGCGCACTCGGCCGCCCAGCGGCACACGTCGCAGTGGTCGACGGGGTCCGGATACGTCGCCGCGGGCGGGAACGTAGGAGGATCGTCGGCCGCCATCGCCTCGAGGAAGCGTGCCTTGGCGCTTCGGTAGTAGGCGAGGAAGTCGTCCACCCGGAGCCGCTCGACCGCGCGGGCACTCCCACCCAGGGCCACGTGCATCCATTCCGGACGCACACCCTGAACACCCTCGAGCAGGTCGACGTACGTGCAGATCTGGAGGATCGCGCTCGCCTTGACGTGCCGAGCGAGCTTGGTGTCGGCCACCTCGTAGTGCCACGGTCCGAAGGCTGACGGACGGGCCGGATCGTCGATCCGGAGCAGGAAGTCGGCGTGTCCGCGCCACGTCCCGTCGAAGAACGTGGCCTGGTAGATGACATCCGCCCCAGCCGCCATCGCGGCAGTGGTCTCAGATGCGGCGGCGCGGAGCTGATCGCCCGCGTCCTCGATCGAGCCGTCCCGTTCGACCGAGATGACGGTGCGACCGTCGGCGGCCAGATCCGCCAGGAACCGATGCTCATGCGCGAAGCCCCGCTTCCTGATGATGTCGAGCTCGGGATCGTCCCGGAGCGGCCGATGGACCAGTCCGGCCAGCGCGGCGCGCTCGAGCTGGGTCAGGTGCTCGCAGGCGAGATATGCGACGAGATCGGTTGCGGCGTAGACCGGCCGACCATCGATCTCCTGCACGCGGGAACCTTAGCCCGGGTCCGTGCCACCTCGCCTGTCACGGCGGGCGCCGTACAAGGCCGCCCGCCCGATCCGCATCCTAGACGGGGCGCAGGCTCCGCCAGGTGTCGATCGCCCACTTCCAGTCGTTCGGGTCGTCGAACTCGACGCGGATCGCCGCGCCGCTCCCGGTCACGGCGCTGAACCCGTCGAGCGTCGCGACCTCGACCCCGGTGCTGGCGTCGGTCGAGATCCGCGCGCGGCCCCGGATCAAGCCGTCGGCGTGCTCGATCGCGTCGGGGCCGAGGCTGCCTGCGACCCGCTCGAGGAAGGCGGTCGGGGACATCGGGATGTCGTCGATCGCGGTCGCCGCCGCGGCGATCGTCACCGTTCGACCCGCGTCGCTGCCCGACCACTCGTCGGCCGACCGACGGTCGGTGAAGGACCCCGGCAGGTCGACCCCCCAGCCGGCCTGGATGATCGTGACCGGGCTTCGGCGGTAGCCGATGACCGGGGTCGCGGCCCCGTCGCCGGCCCCGGCCGACTCCAGCGTCGCCGCGGCCCGCTGGAGCAGCTGGTGCGTCGAGGGGTCGTTGTGGCCACGCAGGAGGAACGCCTCGCGCCAGGCCGCCCACGGCCACGGCAGCCCGGGCTCGAGCGGGTAGGCGAACCGGAGCGTCGCCAGGACGTCGTCCAGGACGGCAACCTCCGGCGTCCCGACCGGCGGCCGCCACCGGACCTCCGTCCAGAGCAGCGTCGACGCCCGTCCGAGGTGGTAGCGCGCGTCCATCGCGTCGGCAGCCCACGGCCAGATGTCGGCGGCCGTTCGGGGGTCGCCCAGCGCGCGCTCGACCCATGCGTCGTCGCGCGGCCCGAGCACGGTTGCGACGGCGTCATCGAACGTGTAGCGCACGCCGGTCGGCGTGGCGAGGTGGAGCCCCGACGCGCCCTGCCGGCGCGCATCGCGGACGGCGGCGAGGCTCGAGCGCAGCCAGCCGAGATGGGCGCGCTCCGCGCCGGCGCGTTCGCCCGTGAAGAGCGCCCCCGTCGGATCGCTCGAGCCGTCGGCGTCGGACTCGGGCTTCCACGTCACGCCGATCTCGGGACCCAGCCGTCGCAGGAGACCCGCGACATAGGTGTGGTAGCCGGGGCCGACCGGGATCGTCATCGCCTGGACGACGACCCCACCGGTATCGGTCGCCTCGAACCGGACCGGCCGAGCGGCCGGATGGAGGGAGACCTCCAGCGCGCCGTCGGCCGTGCGGTCGCCGAGCGCGTGGCCACGGAGCGTGTCCTTCGCGGCGTCCACCAGCCACTCGTCGATCGACGTCAGCAGGGCGGCCGCGTGCGGCACGCGATGGGTCGCTCCCCGCCTGGATGCCTGGCCGACAGCCCGGATCGTGATCGACAACGGCTTCCTCGAGTGGCTCGACGTCCGACGATACCTCCCGTCGATCCGGCGGACCAGCCCGCGCGTTCACCCAATGGTCCTGTGCGATCCTTGGTCGATGGATCGATCCGGCGAGGGCAACCCCCCGAGGCCGCCGGCGGATGCCCGTCCGCAGCCGGTCGCCGAGCCGTTGATCGAACGTCAGATTCGCGAGGCCCGCGACGCCGGGGCGTTCGAGAACCTGCCGTTCCAGGGCGAGCGGATCCCGCTCGAGGACGACAGCGCGGCCGGCGACTGGGCGATGGCCCACCGGGTGCTGAAGAACGCGAACATGGTGCCGCCGTGGATCGCCACGGATCGCGAGGTCCGCGATCTCCTGGCGCGGCGGGACGCGATCCTCGCGCGGGCGCCGCGGTCGAGCGCCATCGGCCGCGAGCGGGACCGGGCCGAGATGCGAGAGGTCGTCGCCGCGGCGAACCGCGCGATCCTGATCCTCAACAACGAGGCACCGACCGACCGCCAGCACCGCCGCAGGCTGGATCCCGAGCGGGAGCTCGCCGCGCTCGAGCGCGCGCACCACGAGGGCGGATAGCCGGATCCGGCGTCGCCTCAGCCGACGAGGGCGGCGACGGCCTCGTCGAAGGCAGCCGTATGCCGGTCGACATCCGCTTCGACCGTCGCCGGGCACATCAGTGCCATGTTGTGGAAGGGCGTCATCAGCACGCCGCGGTTCATCACCGCGAGGTGGAGGTAGCGGGCCAGGAGCGGGTCCTCGTGGGCCGCCTGTCCCGCGCCGTCGCGCGGTGGCGTGGGGCGGAAGTGGTACTCGGCCCGCACGCCGAGCCGGGTCACGTGCCAGGGGACGTGTCGGGATGCGATCACCTCGTTGACACCGGCCTCCCAGCGCTCCGCGAGCGGGATCATCCGCTCGAACGCGGCCTCGGTCAGGACCTCACCGAGCGTCGCCCGGATCGCGGCAGTGCTCAGGGCATACCCGGCGAGCGTCCCACCGATGCCGCCCACGTCGGCGCGCGGCGGGAGCGTCGCCCGCACCCGGTCGGCGATCGCGTGGGTCATCCCGTAGGTCCCCGCGGGGATCCCGCCGCCGATCGTCTTGCCGATGACGAGCATGTCCGGTTCGAGGCCGTCGCGGCCGGTCATCCCGCCGGGGCCGGCGCAGATCGTGTGCGTCTCGTCGATGATCAGGACGGTGTCCGTGCGGCGCGTCAGCTCGCGCAGCGCCTCGTGGTAGCCGGGCTCGGGGAGGACGATCCCGACGTTCGTCAGCGCGGGCTCGACCAGGACGGCCGCGACGTCCTCGTCCGCGAGCGCGCGCTCGAGCGCGGTGACGTCGTTGAACGGCACGACCCGTGTCGTGAGCGCGGGATCGACCGGCGGGCCGATGTTCAGGTCGGTCGCGACGACGCGTCCGTCGGCGTCGAGCGTCGCGAGCGTCTCGTCGACCGAGCCGTGGTAGCACTCGTCGTGGACGACGATCTTCGAGCGGCCGGTGATCCGGCGGGCGAGCCGGATCGAGAACCGGTTGGCGTCGGTCGCGGTCATCGTGAACTGCCAGAGCGGCAGCCCGAACCGGCGCGTCAGCTCGCGGCTTGCGGCGATCGCGTCGTCCGTGGGGAGCATGTGGGTGATGCCACGACGCATCTGGCGCTCAACGGCTGCGATCGTCGGCTCGGGGCCATGGCCGGCCATCGCGCCGGTGTCGCCGAGGCAGAAGTCGACGTAATCGTGGCCGTCGACGCAGCGGAACCCGGCCCCACGAGCTTCCTCGACGAAGAGCGGGAAGGGTGACGCCCACTCGCTCATCCAGTTCATCGGGACGCCGTCGAGCATCGATGCCTTCGCCTGCTCGTGGAGCGCGCGAGACCGCGGGTGGGCAGCGGCGAAGCGGTCGGCCTCGACGGCCATCGCCCGGGTCAGGCGGTCGCGATCGACGGTGGACTGGGCGGGGGTCATTGCCGCCGAGGATGCGTCAGCTGCGCGAAGGCGTCCGGACGATCCCGGACGGCGATACACCCGACTGCGTTCGTCGCGGATGGGCGTCGCTGGAAAGGCGACCCCGAGGAGCGGAGCGCGCGCACTTCAGGGTGCGTGAGCGAGCACCGCAGGGGTCAACGCAGCCAGCGGCGTCCAGGCGCGACAGCCTAGTGGAGGCGGCGCTGGAACCCGCAGATGGGGCACGAGGCGATGCCGGTGTCCGGATCGACCTCGAGGAAGGAGGTGCAGCCGTTGGTGCTGCAGTAGGGGCGGCTCGCGGAGTGGCTCCGGCGCCGCAGGCGGCGCATGGCCACCGATCGGCCCGCCACGTTGGCGGAAGTGGTTCGAGTCATCATGGGCTGGGTTCGGTTGTTCCTTCTGGCTGCGCGTCTCGCGGGCGCCGGCATCTCTTGCCTTCTGGCGCTCGTCGCGGCGCTGCGGCCTTGACGTTCCGCTCTCGGACGGCTCGGATTCAGGGAGCCGGAGCGGGGTTGGTTTCTGTACCCGGGACGTCGCGGGAGCGGACTGGGCTCGACCGGTGGACGCCGCTGCGGGTACGTGAATCATGCCCTGCCGCCCCAATTCCGTCAACCGGACCTTCGGACGGCGGCGTGATGGCCCCGAACCGCGGCGGGGTACGACGGCGTACCGGTTGACGTCGGGTCGACGATTCGAATCGACCGAGATCCGTGCGACGGAGGTGTCCCGATGAGCACGATCCTCATCGTCGCCAACCAGACCCTGCCGAGCGAGGCGCTCGCCACCACGGTCTCGAGCCGGATCGCGTCCGGCGCCCGGGACTTCCACGTCGTCGTTCCCGCGACCCCACCCCCGGGCGGTGGCATGACCTGGGACGAGGACGCCGCCCGGGAAGCGGCCGAGGAGCGCCTGCTGGCCTTCCGGCAGCGACTCACCGAAGCGGGCGTGAACGTGGGCGGCGAGATCGGCGATCGGGATCCGGTGGCTGCCGTTCGCGACGCAGCGCGTGGCCGGGACGTGAGCGAGATCATCCTCTCGACGTTGCCCGCGGGTGCGTCGCGCTGGCTCCGCCAGGACGTCCCGACCCGGCTTCGCGGCGCGCTGAATGTCCCGCTGACGGTCGTCGAGGAGAAGCCGAGGGTGGGTGCCGGCCGCTGAATGCGCGAGCGCTGGGGCCGGCAAGGTTGCGAAACATCAACCTTCGCCGCATCGAACCGAAGTTGCGTCCGAGGTCCGCAGTTGGCAGACTCCCGCAGTCCGATGCAACCGACTGACGGAGGGGTCCCTTGCCGACGTCCCTGATCGCGCGTGTGCGACGCCCCGCGATCGCCTTTGCCGTTTCGACGCTGGTGCTGGCCGGGCTCGCGCCCGCCGCGCTGGCCGCCGACGAGTTCGCCGTGACGACGCCGTATCCGTCGATCGCGGTCGCCCCCGGTTCGAGCGCGAGCTTCGACCTGACCGTCACGTCCCCGACGAGCGGCACCGCGAGCCTCCAGGTCGGTGGCACGCCCGCCGGCTGGACGGCGACCCTCCATGGCGGCGGGTTCGTCGTCTCCGGGGTCACGGTCGCCTCCGGCAAGCCCGGAACGGCCCGCCTCGACGTCAAGGTGCCTGCCGACACGACCGTGGCCGAGGGTCGTCTGACCGTGACGGCCCGGCTCGGGAGCAACACCGCGACCCTGCCGATCACGGTGGCCGTCGACAAGGCGGTCTCGGGTGACGTGACCCTCTCGTCGACGTCGCAGACGCTGACCGGCCCGAACGACACGACCTACAGCTTCCCGGTCACCGTGAACAACGGCTCGGCCCAGGACCTGACCGTCTCGGCGACGGCCACGGGGCCGGCCGGCTGGACCATCGACACCAAGCTGTCCGAGGCGCAGGCGGCGAGCGTCGTTGTCAAGGCCGGCAGCTCGACGACCGTCACCGTCTCGGTCACGCCCGCCGCGGACGCGCCGGCAGGCCTTGGCGTCATCGACCTCGAGGTCACGGCCGGAACCCAGACCCTGCCGTATCAGCTCGGCGTCGACATCACCGGCACGTTCAAGATCACGCTCTCGACTCCGAACCAGCTCGTGTCTGCCCACGGGCCGGCTGGCAGCGGCACGACCCAGCAGATCGTCGTCAAGAACGACGGGACCGGGCCGCTGACGAACGTGAAGATGACGGCCACCCAGCCGACGAACTGGACGATCACCTACGACCAGGAAACGATCCCGACGATCCCGCCGGACCAGCAGGTCACGGTGACGGCGACGATCACCCCGTCGGGTGACGCCGTCACCGGCGACTACCAGATCACGATCACGGCGACGGCACCCGGCGAGAACGGGACGAACGCCGCGACCGACGACCTCGCGATGACCTTCACGGTCGAGACGTCGCCGATCTGGCTGCTCGCGGGGGTCGTCCTGATCATCGCGATCGTCGCCGCGCTGTTCTACGTCTTCCGGACCTACGGTCGACGATGACGGCACCGTCGACGCGACCGACCCGGAAGCGGGTCGGTCGCAAGGGCGGCATGGCGGATCGAGAGCCGGGGGCGACGCCGCGCCGGCCCCGGGAGGGTGACGATCGACCGCGTGCGCCGATCCGGACGCGCGGCCTGACGAAGGAGTACGGCGACCTCGTGGCCGTCGACCACCTCGACCTCGAGGTGCAGGCCGGCGAGATCTTCGGGCTGCTCGGCCAGAACGGGGCCGGCAAGACGACGACGATCCTGATGCTGCTCGGGCTCACGGAGCCCACCGACGGCCAGGCTCGCGTCGTCGGGCTGGATCCGGCCCGGCGGCCGCTCGAGGTAAAGCGCCGGGTCGGCTACCTGCCGGACAGCGTCGGCTTCTACGGCGACCTGACCGGTCGCGAGAACCTCCAGTACACCGCGCGCCTCAACCGGATCCCCCGGGACGAGGCGAAGGAGCTGATCGACGAGGCGATCGAAGCGGTCGGGCTCACGGCGCGTGCGGACGACGCTACCGACACGTACTCGCGGGGCATGCTCCAGCGGCTCGGCATCGCCGATGCCCTGATCAAGGATCCGGACGTCCTGATCCTCGATGAGCCGACGACCGCGATCGACCCGCTCGGCGTGACGGAGATCCTGGACCTGCTCCGCAACCTCGTCCGTGAGCGGCAGATGGCGATCCTCCTGTCCAGCCACTTGCTCAACCAGGTCCAGTCGGTGTGCGACCGGATCGGGATCTTCGCCGCGGGCCGGTTGATCGGGCAGGGGACCATGGACGAGCTGGCGGCGCGGTTCGGCGACGACACCGCGCACGTCGAGGCCGGGTTCGAGCTTCCCGCCGACACGAAGGCAGCCCAGGTCCGCGAGCTGCTCGCGGCGATCCCGAACGTCGTCAAGGTCAAGGCGCCGTCGCGACCGCGAGACCCGTGGGTGCTCGATGTCCGGCCGGCGACCGAGGACACGAGCGTCCGCCGCGCGATCGTCGCGACCGCCGCGGCGAACGGGCTCGACCTGACGTCCGTGCGGCCCGTGGCACCGTCGCTCGAGGAGATCTATCGCCGGGCGGTCGAGCGCGCCGCCCACGGCCATGCGAGGGACGTCCGATGACGAGCGAGAGCACCCCGCTCCCGACGCCGGCTCCGGCGCCCGCCTCCCCGGCCGCACCCGCGAAGCCCGCCCGCGACGACGGGGCGATCCCGTCCCGCCGCGAACGGTCCGTCCCGCATGCGGGCTGGATGGTCGTGGCCGGCAAGGAGTTCGCCGACCACCTCTGGTCAGCCCGGTTCGTGGCGCTGCTGATCGTCCTCGGGCTGGCGGCCCTGATCCCGATGTACTTCGCGGCCGACGCGATCCGGGCAGCCGCCTCGCAGATCACCGGCGCCTCGTCGATCTTTCTCTTCCTGTTCACCCTGTCGCCGAAGGTCGGCGACAGCCAGGTCCAGCTGCCGAGCGCCTGGGAGTTCGTCGCGATCGTCGGGCCGCTGCTCGGGATCGTGTTCGCGTTCGACGCCGTCAACGGCGAGCGGTCGACGGGCACCCTGCCCCGCCTGCTGTCCCAGCCGATCTTCCGCGACGACGTGATCAACGGGAAGTTCGCGGCGGGTCTGGCCGTGATCGGGCTCGTGCTGACGTTCATCGTCGTGCTGATCACGGCGTTCGGGATCATCCGGCTGGGGATCGTCCCGAGCGCCGAGGAGCTGCTGCGGATCATGACGTGGCTGATCCTGACGTTCCTCTACGTGTCGCTCTGGCTCGCGTTCGGGCTGCTGCTGTCCGTGCTCATCCGGCGTGCGGCGACGTCCGCGCTCGTCGCGTTCGGCACGTGGCTGCTCCTGACGTTCTTCGGCAGCCTGATCACCGGGCTGATCGGCGGGTTCCTCGCCCCGATCTCGGGCACCCTCGACCAGCAGGCCTCGAACCTGTCGCTCCAGCAGACGATCACGCGGCTGCTGCCGGACACGCTGTACCGGGAGGCGTCGCTCGCGATCCTCAACCCGCAGGTCGCGGCGGTGACGAACCCGGCGACGATCGGCGGCTACGAGCAGGCCGCCCAGCGGATCCCGTCGCTCCAGTCGTTCGAGCAGAGCCTGCTGCTCATCTGGCCGCACATGATCGTGATGCTCGCGATCACGGTCCTGTTCTTCGCCCTCGCGTACGTCCGCTTCATGCGCCAGGAAGTCCGCGCCTAGTCCGTGTCGCGACCTCCGACTGTCGCGCCCGAACGCCGATGGCCGCGTTGCCGGCTGCGGTCCTCGCTCACGCACCCTGAAGTGCGCTCGCTCCAGTCCTCCCCGGCGCCTTGCCCTCGACGCCCGGGCGCGACGATCGCAGATGGCACCCGGCGAGGCACACTCCCTTTGCGATGACAATCGGCGATGGCGACGATCGGCACGCCGGACCCGCGCCGGCGTGCGGACCCGGCTGCGCGTGCTCGGTCGGGAACGAGTTCGGCGAGAAGTCGGCCCAGCGCGACCTGCGGGCCTATCGCCGGTCCGGCCCGGACCGGACCACGCGCTGGCTCATCGAGGGGCTGCGTGGGGCGGGGCCTGCCGGCGTCGCGGGCATGACCGTGCTGGACATCGGCGCCGGCGTGGGCGCGGTCCACCTGGAGCTGCTGAAGGCGGGCGCCGCGTCCGCGGTCGACGTCGACGGCTCGCCCGCCTACGTGACGACCGCGATCGGCGAGGCGGCCCGCCAGGGCGTCGCGGATCGCGTCGAGCACCGGGCCGGCGACTTCGTGGAGCTGGCACCGGCCGTCGCGCCGGCGGACCTCGTCGCCCTCGACCGGGTCGTCTGCTGCTACCCGGACATGCGGGAGCTGGTCGGGCTGTCCGCGGCGCGGGCCGGCCGCCGGTACGGGCTCGTCTACCCGCGCGACTCGTGGTGGGTCCGCGGCGGCGGCGCGGTCTTCAACGCGACCCTGCGACTGTTCCGGCGGCGCCTGCGCATGTACATCCACCCGACGGCCGACGTCGAGGCGATCGTCCGGGCGGCGGGCCTCCAGCCCGCGTTCCGCCGGCAGACCCTCTTCTGGCAGGTCGCGGTCTACGAGCGCGGCTGAGCCGCCGCCGACTCCAGGCTCGTCAGCTCGGCGGGTAGCCGGTGATCGCCATGATCTCCTCGTAGAGCGGCTTCAGGCGCTCGTACATCCGGCGGTAGACGCGGCGGTACAGCTGGTCGTACAGGTGGTGGCGGGCCGGATCCGGATCGACCGTCTCGACGACTCGCGTCATCGCGCCGATCGCGGCCTCGAACGACGGGTGCAGCCCGAGCCCCACCGCCGCGTCGATCGCCGCCCCGAGGCCGGATGTCTCGTGGGTGTGCGGCCGCCCCGTCGGCAGGCCGAAGATGTCGGCGGTCAGCTGGACGGCGGCGAAGGACTGGGAGCCGCCGCCGGAGACCCGCAGCTCGCGGAGCGGGGTCTTCGCTCGGGCCGCGGCACGCTCGCCGCCCTCGCGCAGGGCGAACGCGAGGCCCTCGAGGATCGCCCGGTAGATGTGGGCCCGCGTGTGGACGTCGCCGAATCCGATCAGCGCGCCCTTCGCCTCGGGTCCCGGGATCCGGACGCCGGGCGTCCAGGTCGGCTGGAGGAGGAGACCCATCGAGCCGGGCTCGGTCGCCCGGATCAGGTCGTCGAAGAGCGCCTCCGGGGCGACGCCGAGCGTCTCGCCCTGGGCGACCTCGGCCGCCCCGAACTGGCGCTTGAACCAGTCGACGAGCCAGTAGCCGCGGTAGACCTGGACCTCGAGGCTCCACGCGCCGGGCACGGCGGCCGGGTAGGGCGGGACGAGCGGGATCGCCTCGACGTATCGGCGCTGGGTCGTGTTGATCGTCGCGGTCGTCCCGTACGACAGCGACCCGATGTGCGGCTCGAGGGCGCCCGAGCCGATCACCTCGCACGCCTTGTCCGCCGCCGCGGCGACGACGGGCGTGCCGGCCGGCAGGCCGACGACGCTCGCCGCCTCGGTCGTCAGCTCGCCGAGCCGGTCGCCGGGCGCCACCAGCTCCGGCAGCCACGACGGATCGATCGGGGCGGCCACCCAGCGCCAGTCGCCGGTCTTCGCCCAGGCGAGTCGCTTGTAGTCGAACGGCACGTACCCGACCTGCGCCGCGAGCAAATCGACGAACCGCCCGGTCAGCCGGTGCGACAGCCAGCCCGACAGCAGGAGGTAGTGCCGGATCCGCGTCCACGTGGCAGGCTCGTTCGCCCGGAGCCAGTTCGCTTCGCAGTCGGCCTGGAACGCCGCGACGGTCCGCCGGACGCCGAGCGCCCGGAACGCCAGCCCGGTGACCCCGCCGATCTCCGGCACATCCTCGGCGCGCCGCTGGTCGAGCCAGACCAGCGCGGGTCGGAGGGGCGTGCCGGCCTCGTCGGTCACGACGACGGTGGCTCGCTGGGTCGTCAGGGCGACACCGGCGATCAAGTCGCGCCGGGCCTCCCCGCCGGCCCACAGCGCGGCGCACGCCTCGCCGATCGACCGCCAGTAGAGATCGGCGTCCTGCTCGGCCCAGCCCGGCTGGGGGGAAACGTACGGCTCGATCGGGATCCGGGATCGCGCGACCAGGGCGCCGGTCGCGTCGAAGACGAGCGCGCGCACGCTCTGCGTCCCGACGTCGATCGCGAGGAGGCGATCCCCGCTCATGGCAGGAGCACGCCCGGGTTCAGCAGCCCGTCCGGGTCGAGCCGCCCGCGGACCGCCTCGAGGGCCGCGAGCCCCAGCTCGCCCTTCTCCGCGGCGAGCCACCGCCGATGGTCGCGCCCGACCCCGTGCTGGTGGCTGATCGTCCCGCCGTGGGCGACGATCACGTCGCTCGCCGCGGTCTTCAACCGCCGCCAGCGATCCAGCGTCTCGTCCGGATCGGCGGCGATTCGGAAGACGTAGGTCGCGTACAGGCTCGAGCCGCTCGGGTAGACGTGCGACAGGTGGCTGAACGCGTGGACGCGCTCGCCGACGTCGTCCAGGGCGTGGCGGAGCGTCCGGCCGAGATCCGCCGCCAGATCCGGCAGCCGCGACCACGCGACGGCGGTCTCGAGCGTGTCGATCGCGTAGCCGAGCGCCCAGAGCGCGTCCCGCAGGTCCGGGACCCGGAACCGGTTCCGCAGCCACTGCTTGCCGATCGACCCGCCGACGCCCGTCCCGCCGTGCTGCCGGACGATCGTGCCGGCCTCGCGGACCGCGTTCTCGACGATCTTCTCCTCGCCGCTGGCCATCACGATCAGGAGGCACGGCTCCGGACCGATCCGGCGGAAGCGGAGGTAGCCGCGCAACGCGTCGAGCCCGCGGGTCTCGCCGGCGAGGGCGAGCGTCGTCGCCGTCTCGATCGGGGTCGAGACGCGGACCATCGAGAGGGGCAGGCCGGCGCGGGCGATCAACCGGGCGGCCTCGAGCGCGCGCGGCCACTCCCCGAGGAACCAGGCCGGGGTCGCCTCGACGCGCGGCTTTGGGAAGACGCGCACGATCGCCTCGGTCACGATCCCGAAGCGGCCCTCGGACCCGAGCACGAGCTGGCGCAGGTCGGGTCCGGCGGCGGACGCCGGATGCGGCGCCAGCGCGATCCTCCCGGATGGCGCCTCGACACGGCCGCCGGCGAACAGGTCCTCGATCCGACCGAAGCCGATCGACTGCTGCCCGGCCGAGCGTGCCGCCACCCAGCCGCCGACCGTCGATCGTTCCCAGGACTGCGGGAAGTGGCCCAGCGTCAGGCGGCGGGGCGCGAGGGCGGCCTCGAGCTCCGGGCCGAGCGTGCCGGCGCCGAACGTCGCGAGCCCGCTCGTCTCGTCGAGCCGGACGAGCCCGGCGAGCCGGTCCATCGCAACCGTCACCGCCGGCCGATCGTCGTCCGGGTCCGGGCTCACGCCACCGACGACGCTCGTCCCGCCGCCGAAGGGAACGAGCGTGAAGCTGCGCCTCGCCGCGGCGCCGAAGAGCTCGCGCACCTCGTCGCTCCCGGCCGGCCGCGCGACGGCGTCCGGCACGCGCCCGAGACGCCCGCTCCGGAGCGCCACCCAGTCGGGCAGGCTCTGGCCGCGCGCGTGCCGGATCCGATCGACGGGATCGGTCGACCAGTCCCCGTCCGCCAGCCGCGAGGCCGGGACCGACGCGATGACCTCGGCGAGCGTGGCGTCGCGCGGCGTCGTCCCCACGCCGATCTCGGCCTCGAGGAGTCGGAGCGCCCCGGGCGCGACCGCCGGCAGCGTCGCGTCCTCGTCGACCCACCCGTTCCAGCGCCGAACGCCCACGTCGCCCATGGTGCGCCACCGGCGGGCACGCCTGTCGCACCGAACCGGCGACTGCTCGGCCGCGCGCCTTCCCGGGTCGTCAGCTCAGAACGGCGGCCAGGGAATTGCCGGCCAGTCCGGGCGGGGGAGGGGGAAGCGGCCGGTCTCCAGGAGCAGGTCCACCCGACGCCGGGTCGCGGCGATCTCTCCGCGCGACAGGAGCCCCGCGAGGTCCGCCGCGAGCGGTCCGCGCAGGGCGTCCGCCAGCCGGGTCAGTCCCGCCCGCTCGTCCGGGGCGAATGGCCGGCCGCGCCAGCCCCACAGCACGGTCCGGAGCTTCGGCACGGTGGAGAACGTCACGCCGTGGTCCACCCCGTACACATGCCCGCCGGACACCGGGAGCAGGTGGCCGCCCTTCCGGTCCGTGTTGTTCACGGCCGCGTCGAAGACCGCGATCCGACGGAGCCGTCGGTCGTCCTCGACGACCATCCCGACCACGTCGACCGTCGGATCGATGTCGACCCAGAGCTGGAGCGCCCCGTCCCCGAACGGTCCGTCCCGACGGATCGTCGGCGGCACGATCGCCCAGCCCATCGCCTCGCTCACGAGGAACGCGGCGACCTCGCGGTGGGAGAGCGTCTCGTCGGGGAAGTCATCGAGGGGTCGCTCGCCGGCCGTCGGCTTGTAGACCGCCTCGACGACGGTCGACTCGCCGGGCTCGGGGCAGGGCAGGCTCACCCGGCAGAGCATCGCGTGGTTGGACGAACCGAGCAGCCGACCGAGGACCTCGATCTCGCCCTCGCCCAGCACCTCGAGGGCGCGTGGCGTGTCGATCAGCATCGGACGGGCTCGCCCGGACGGTCCGCGGTCAGTTGACGTAGTGGCCGTTGCGCCGCGGGCAGATGTGGCCCTGCGGGTCGAGCGGCTGGCCACACAGCGGGCACGGGAGCCGTCCGGCCGCCACGACCGTCAACGCCCGGTTCACGAACCCGCGCGCCTCCGACGGGGTGAGCCGCACACGGAGCGTGTCGGGCCCCTCGTCGTCATCGTCGTCGTCGACGCCCTCGAAGGCGGCCATCAGCTCGCCGGCCTGCGACGCCACGAGGCCCTCGATCGACGAGAGGTCGATCACCGTCTCGCCTTCGCCGCCCTCGTCCTCGTCGTCATCGGCCGCGCCCTCCGCGTCCTCGTCCTCGTCCTCGTCGTCCTCGGCGCGGGCCTCGACCAGGATCCGTTCGTCGTCGCCGTCCCAGCCGAGGGTGAGCGTCGTCGCCCGGAACGCCTCGGTGATCGGCTCATCGAGCGGGTCGCCGTCCGCCGGCGCGTCGTCGGTCGCGGGGCTGATGCCGCGCGACTCGAGCTCGTCGAGGAGGACGCCGAGGCGCTCGGCCAGGACGGCGACCTGGACCTTCTCGAGCACGACCGACACGACCTGGCCGGCCCGGCGGGCCTGCAGGAAGAACGTCCGGCTGCCGGGCCTGCCGACCGTGCCGGCGACGAATCGGTCGGGTGGATCGAAGACGAAGACGCGTCGAGGCATCACCGGACTGTACCTGCTCGACCGGCTTGGCACCGTCGGAGGCCCGTGGCCCAGGCGCGGGTCGGGTGCGTCACGCGCGTCAGCCAACCGTCACCTGGATCGTGTGGTGGCCGCGCGCGCCATCCGGTGCCGGCGGCGTGCGGTCCGCCGTCTGGACGGCACCCGTGCCATCGGTCGCGCGGACCTCGATCAGGTGCGGACCGGGCGTGACCGCGGACGCGTCCCACGCGACGAGCCACTGGACCCACGTCGCGTCCGAGATCGGCGTCGAGAGCGTCGCGGGCAGCCAGTCGCCCTGATCGATGGCGACCTCGACCTTCGAGATGCCGCGGTCCGGCGCCCAGGCGATGCCCGCGATCGGCACCCGTCCGGCAGGAACGGTGTCCCCGTTGCCCGGGACGTCGATCCGGGACTGGGTGAGGATCGGACCTTCCTTGGCCCAGCCGAGCGGCACCCAGTAGCCGTCGAAGGCCTCCAGAGTCGTGAGCTCGAGGTCGCTCAGCCACTTCGTCGCCGACACGTAGCCGTACAGACCGGGCACGATCAGCCGCGCCGGGAAGCCGTGGACCCGCGGCAGCGGCTCGTCGTTCATCTTCAGGGCGATCATCGGCTCGCGGCTCGGGTCCATGACCCACGCCGTCGGCATGCCCGCGGTCCAGCCGTCGACCGACCGCCCGACGAGCTGCGTCGCCCCGGGCTGGACGCCGGCCATCGCGAGCACGTCCCGGAGCCGGACGCCGGTCCATTTCGTGTTTCCCGACGAGACCCCCGCCGACCTCGTTGCTGACGCACGAGATCGTCACGTACTGCTCGACGATCGGGAGCTCGGCGAGGTCCGCGTAGGCGAGGCTGACCTCGTGGTCGACCATCCCGTGGACCCGCAGCTTCCAGGTCGACGCGTCGACGCTCGGGGCGATCAGCGCGGTGTCGATCCGGTAGAAGTCGTCGTTCGGGATCACGAGCGGGGTGATCCCGGCCTGCTGGAGCTCGGCGCCCGCGGGTATCGTCGCGAGCTCGACCGGGGCCGGCAGCGTGATCGGCTTGCCGCCGGCGGTCGGCGTGGTACCCGAGAGGCTCCCCTCGAGGAGCCGGCGTCCCACGAGACCCACGACGGTCGAGGCGACGGCGATGCCGCCCGCCTGCATCAGGAACGAGCGACGCGACCAGCTCGGCATCGCGGCGTCGCGCCGGGTCCGTCCGGTCCCCCGTGCGGCGCCCGATGCGCCGGCGGTGCCGAGCAGGAACGACAGGGTCTGGATCCCGGCGACGGCCCCGACCAGTGCGACGATGATCGCGGTCGTCGGCGTCGCGGTCGGCGATCCGAGCGCGGCCAGGAACCCCGCGAGCGCGAACGCGCCGATCCCGACGGCGCCGATCGTGAACGACCAGCGAACCGCGGCGATCCCGAGCAGCGCACCGATCGCGAGCGCGACGACGAGGATCAGGACCTCGAGCGCGAGCTTGTCGTTCGTCCCGAACAACCCGACCACGAAGTCCTTCGCGCCGGGCGGCTGATGGTCGATGACGAACTCGCCGATCGAGGCGAGGAGGGACGGACCGCCGAGGAAGCCTGCCACGAGCTCCGACGCACCGATCCCGGCGAGGGCGGCGACCGCGCCGGACACGGACGGCCGGAGGAGACCGCCGGGCGGCGGCTCGGTCGTCGTGGCGGCGCGCGCGGCGATCGTGTCGGTCATTGCAGCGATTCTTCGTCCCGAGCGTGACGTTCGGATGTCGGCTCAGCCACCGGCGGACCGCGTCAGTCGATCCCAGCCTGCCGCATCGCGCAGGGCGACGGCGCCGGCCACGAGGCGGTCCCGACGCTCGCGCAGCGCGAGGAGCGCCGTTTCCGGGTCGGTCGCGACGAGCCGCACCGGGTCGCCCGGCTGGAGCTGGCCGAGGATCGGTCGGTCGGCCGCGATCACGACGGCGACGACGCCGTAGCCGCCCGTCGTCTGGTGGTCGGCCGAGAGCACGATCGGCCGGCCGTCCGGCGGGACCTGGATCGCGCCCCAGGAGACGCCCTGCGTCGCCGTCTCGCCTCCGATCCCGGCCTCCAGCGTGCGGCCCTCGAGCCGGACGCCGACCCGGTTGGCCGCAGCCGCGACCCGCCACGGACCCGCGACGAGGTCGTCGAGACCGTCCGCCGGGCCCGGCAGGACTCGCAGGACCCGCTCGAGCACGGCGCCACCGCCCGACTCCGCCGCGGGATCGGCCTCCGGCCAGACGAGATCCGGACCGTCCGGCCCGTCGCCGGATGCGCGGTCGGAGCGGAGCTCGTCGCCGGCGCGCAGCGGGCGTCCGTCGAGACCACCGAAGCCGGCGGCCAGGCACGTCGAGCGCGAGCCGAGGACGCGCGGCACGTCGACGCCGCCCGGGATGGCCAGGTAGCCGCGCGCACCGGCCGGGCGGTCGGCGCCCGGGATCGTGATGGTCTCGCCGGTCGCGATCGCCTGGCTCCGGCCGGGGACGAGCGGACGTCCGCCGGCACGGGCACCGAGATCGGCTCCGGCCAGAGCGATCGTGCCGCCCACCCGGACGACGAGCGTCGGACCGACGATGGTCATCTCGAGCGCCGCGGCATCCGGCTCGTTGCCGGCGAGGAGGTTGGCCACCGCGAGACCCCACGGGTCCGCGGCGCCCGACACCGGCACGCCGAGATGGGTCCAGCCGGGGCGGCCGGCGTCCTGCACGGTCGTCAGGAGCCCGCCGTCGATGACGTCGAGGATCATCCGACCGGCACGAATCGGACCGTGTCGCCGGGGTGGAGGAGGGCCGGGTCCGCGGCGCTCGCGTCGAACAGATGCCGCTCCGTCCGCCCGATCAGGTTCCAGCCGCCGGGCATGGCCAGGGGATAGACCCCGGTCTGCTCACCGGCGATCGCGACGCTGCCCGCGGGCACCCGCTCACGGGGGCTGGCCCGTCGCGGGCTCACGAGCTCCCGCGGCAGCCCGCCGAGATAGGCGAACCCGGGCGCGAACCCGAGGAACAGCACGCGGTACCGCGTGCCGGCATGCAGTGCGATGACCTCGCTCGGCCGGAGCCCGCGGGCATCCGCGATCTCCTGGAGGTCCGGACCGTCCGCGCCGCCGTAGCGAACGGGGATCTCGACGACCCGCTCCGGAGCCGCGGCCGGGCCCTCGATCGTGAACGAGGCCAGGGCGGCGGTTGCCGCGTCGCGGACGAGCGCGATCGCCTCGGCCGCTTCGATCGCCAACGGGTCGAACGGGACGAGGACCGTGGAAACGGCCGGGACCGCGCGGCCGATCCGGTCCGGCTCCGGCCATCGCTTCCCCAGGTCGTGCGCGATGACGGCCGCCCGGGCGGCCATCCACGCGACCGGATCCGGGCCGGGCTCCGGCGGCCCGGCGACGGTCACGAGCAGCGCGGCGTCGCCGAACGGATCGATCCGGAGCACGTCGCGGTCCGGGGCGTCCTCAGCCACGGAACGCCGCCGGCCCGAGGCCCGCGGTCTCGAGGGCGGTCCGGACCGCGCGCGCCACCGCGACCGCGTCCGGACTGTCGCCGTGGACGCAGATCGTGTCCGCGCGCACGGCGAGCGTGGAGCCGTCCCCGGCCGTCACGACGCCGTCACGCGCGATCGACACCGCCTGGGCGGCCGCCGCCTCGGGACCAAGGAGCGCGCCGTCGAGCCGCCGCGATCGAAGGGACCCGTCCGGCTCGTAGCAGCGATCCGCGAACGCCTCCTCCGCGACGCGCAGCCCCGCCGCCCGCCCCGCAACCACGGATGCCGAACCGGCGAGCCCCACGAGGACCAGCTTCGGGTCGAGATCGCGCACGGCCCGAGCGATCGTCTCGGCCATCGCGGGATCCCCGGCGGCCCGGTTGTACATCGCCCCGTGCGGCTTCACGTGGCCCACCCGACCACCGGCGACGCGGGCACCCGCGACCACCGCCCCCACCTGGACGACGAGCGTCGCCCGGAGCTCGTCCGGCGTCAGCTCGAGGTCGCGCCGGCCGAAGCCCGCCAGGTCCGGATACCCGGGATGCGCCCCGATCGCGACCCCGTGGCGGACCGCCAGGGCGGCCGTCCGGAGGATGGTGGTGGCGTCGCCGGCGTGGGCGCCACACGCGATGTTCACGCTCGTCACGAGCGGGACGATCGCCTCGTCCATGCCCATCGGCCACGGCCCGAACGACTCGCCGACGTCGGCGTTGAGATCGATCGCGCGGCGCTCCGTCGTCGTCATCGACCGGATCGTAGCGCCGGCCCGCCGGACCCGATCAGCTCGGTGCGGGCGACTCGGGTGTCGACGGATCGGCGTCGGGGTGGGGGTCGGCGTCGGGGTGGGGGTCGGCGTCGGCACCGGCTCCGACGGTGGAGGCTCCGACGGCGGAGGCTCCTCGGACGGCGAGGCGCTCGGGGCGACCGACGGCGGCGCGCACGGCTCGAACACGAGGTTGGCCGACGGATCGGCGGACGGCACCGCGAACGACGGGACCACCCCGCTCGGGTCCGGCGTCGGGACCGGGTAGCAGGTGACCGAGGGGCTCGGCATCGCGCAGCCATGACCGACGACGAGCGCGCCCCACGAGCTGCCGTACGGCCGGAACGCCCCGTTGTAGAAGTACTGCGTCCGGCTCTGGTTGACGCCGCCGCGGATCCCGGCGCCCTTCTCGGCGCGGGCGATCCAGTCCTCGTCGGCGGTCATCCAGTTCCTGAACCGGTTCTCCCAGATGCCGTTCATGCCGAGGACCTCGACGCCGCAGGTCCCGACCGGCACGCTGTCCTTCGGCTCGGTGCCCGCGATGTACCACTCGGTGATGGTCTTGCCGCCCGCGGCGGGCTTGAGGCCGGTGAACGGGTCGATCTTCGCCTGGGTCAGCCCGGTCGGGACCGCGAAGTCGTTGATCGGCCACTTCGCCGTCGCCTCCTGGAGGAAGCCCTGCCACATGTACGTCGTGACGTCGAGCGAGACGACGTCGCCGACGACCGTGTTGTCGCTGTTCCCGGCCCACGCCCCGACCGCGAGCGCGTATTGCCCGTTTGTCCGCCCGGCCGCTGACGGCGGCGCGATGTAGCCGTAGGCGTTGAGGTCCTTGGCGTCGTTGTTGGTCCCGGTCTTGAGCGTGGCCGGCCGGTGCTTGTCGCCGGGCCCGGTCAGCTCGAACCTGCCCCAGTACGGGTTGATGTGCGGATCGGTGTTGCCCTCGAGGATGTCCGTGACGATGAACGATGCCTGCGGGCTGGCCGCCTGCGTGCCGTCGGGCGGCACGTACGGCGGGATGACGTCCGTGCCGGTCTGGTTCTTCACGGACAGGATCGTCGTGTGGCCGATGTTCTTGCCGCCGTTCGCCAGGGTTCCATAGGCGGTGACGAGGTCGACCGGTCGGACCTCCTGGACGCCGAGCGCGATCGCCGCGCCGGCGGTCGTCTTGTCCGTCTGGAAGACCATCCCGAAGTCCTGGGCCCTCGCGAACAGGTGGTCCGGTGAGTTCACGATCGCGGTCTTGACCGCGGGGATGTTCAGGGAGAACTGGAGGGCACTACGGACGCGGACGGGGCCGCGCTCCTGGTTGTCGGCGTCGGCCGGCGTGTAGCCGCCGCCGAAGTCCGTGGACGTGTCCATGAACATCGAGCCCGCGGTGATCTGCTTGTCGTCGATCCCGGTCAGGTAGTTGAACGGCTTGAACGCGGACCCGGGCTGGCGGAAGCCGCTGCCCACGACGTCGAACTTCGCCTGGAACTGCTTCGTGCTCTTGGGCGCGTAGTAGTTCGCGCTGCCCACGTAGGCGACCAGCTCGCCGGTCTGGTAGTCGAGCGCGACCAGTGCCCCGTTGTGGACGTCCCTGCCGCGCAGGTTCTTCATCCATGAGGCGTAGCCGCCCGGGATCTTCAGGGTCTTCGCCAGAGCCGCCGGATCCTTGCTGTTCGGGACGACCGCCGCGGCCTGGACCCACTTCTCGGCCAGCGCCTGGAGCTTCACGTCGAGCGTCGTCGTGATCGTCAGACCGCCCGCCACCAGCTCGTCGCAGGTCGGCACGCCCTGGCCGCAGAGCTTGTCCGCGAGCTCTGCCTGGACGGCCCAGACGAAGTGTGGAGCGACCCAGCGCGGCGTGACCTGGGGGACGATCACGACCGGGTCGTTCTCGGCCGCCCGGAGCTCGGCCGGCGTGTACTGGCCGCCCGACTGGGGCGTCCGGCCGGCGGCCAGCAGCTCGAGGATCTGGTTCCGGCGCTGGACGATCGCGGTGTCCGGCGGGACCACGAGCTCCGTGCCCTTGCCGGAGGCACAGGTGTCCTCCGTGTCGTCCGGGCTCGGCTCGATGCACTGCGGGACCGCGTTCTTCACCAGGTCGTAGTTGGATGGTGACTTCGGAAGGGCCGCGAGGATCGCGGCCTGGGCGGGCGTCAGCTTCGAGAGGTCGTCGACGCCGAAGTACGACTTGGCTGCGGCCTTCACGCCGTACGACTGGTTGCCGTAGTAGTTCTGGTTCAGGTAGGCGGCGATGATCTGCTGCTTGCCCTGGACACCGGGGAACGCCTCGGTCAGGCGGATCGACTGGATGATCTCCTTGACCTTCCGCTCGAATGTCCGCTTCGGATCCTGGACGAGGTTCTCGGGCAGCAGTCGCTGACGGACGAGCTGCTGGGTAATCGTCGAGGCGCCGCGGCTGTTGCCGCGCAGGCCGTCGATCCCGGCCGAGATGATCGCGAGCGGGTCGAAGCCGGCGTTGTCCCAGAACGTCTTGTCCTCGACCGCGGTCTGGGCGTCGATGACGATCGCCGGGATCTGGTCGAACGGGACGACGTCCCGCCGCTCCCCGCCGAACCGGGCCAGCTCGACCTTGCCGGTCCGGTCGTAGATGACCGACTGCTCCGAGAACGTGATCTTGTCGAAGTCGCCGACGGGCGGGAGACCGTCGGTCATTCGAGAGAAGGCCGCGACGACGCCGACGGCGCCGAGGAACGCGATGATCGCGAGCCCGGCCCAGATCGCGAGGGCGATCCAGCCGGCGACGGACGGGGTCGTCCGGAGAGGGACGGCGCGGGCGGGCCGCGTCGGGCGAGGGGCGTCGTACAAGCGTGAGCTCCGGGGACGGGTGGTCTGCGGAAGGATGCCATCGCCCGGTGAGAACGTGCAGGCGAGGGGTGGCGGTCGTCCCTGGGACGCGGTGACGGCCCGAGCTGTGGCGTTCCACGGTTCCCGCCGGTCCACCGCGGTTCGCCCGATGGCTCCGTCAGCCGGGAGTCGCTCGGACCGCTACCGTTGTGGCGAGTCGTCAACACAGCGGAGCAGCGAGGTGAGATGGGCAACGCGGATCCAGGCAAACCGCTTCGCGGCCCGGGCGAACCGACCCTCATGCGCGGGGAGATCGAGGCGATCCCGGCCGTTGTCGCCCGGTTCCTGGACGACGGGGCGGCCGAGGTCGGCATCGCCGCGGCGGCCGTCCGGTCTGCGGATCCGCGGTTCGTGGCGATCGTCGCTCGCGGCACCTCGGATCATGCCGCGATCCATCTGCGCTATCTGATCGAGACGGAGCTCCGGATCCCGACCGGGCTGGCGGCCCCATCGGTCACGACGCTGTACGGCACCGAGCTCCGCTGGCGCGGCGGGCTCGTCATCGCCGTCTCGCAGAGCGGGCAATCGCCGGACCTCGTCGCGGTCGTCGAGGCCGCACGCGCGGGCGGGGCGACGACCATCGCCATCGCCAACGACGCCCGGTCACCGCTCGCGGGGGCGGCCGAGCACGTCATCGACTGCCGGGCAGGGGAGGAGCAGTCCGTCGCCGCCACGAAGTCGTACGTCGCGCAGCTGGCGGCCGGGGCCGCCCTGGTCGCCGCCCTGGCGCCTCGATCGCCGCTGGCCTTGGCATTGCCGTCGATGCCGGAGGTCCTTGCCCTGGCGCTCGCCGAGGCGTCCTCCGCGGTGGCGGATGACGCGGTGATCGTTGCGGAGTTCGCCGCCTCGGAGCGCTCGATCGTGATCTCGCGGGGCTACGACTACCCGACGGCCCTCGAGACGGCCCTGAAGCTCAAGGAGACGGGACGGCTGTTCGCCGAGGGCTACTCGTCGGCCGACTTCAGCCACGGACCGGTCGTCCTGAGCGGGCCAGGCGTACCCGTCCTCGCGATCCGGCCGAACGGCCCGGTGGGTCGGGCCGTCGACGAGGGGATCGACGCGGCCCGGGCCGCGGGCGGGCGCCCGTGGGTGATCGCGGGCGCGGACGTCGGTGCCGCCGCCGATGCCGACGATCGGATCCTCCGACTGCCGCTGTCGGCGGATCTCCCCGATGGGTTGGCGCCCCTGGCGACGATCCTGCCCGGCCAGCTGCTCGCGGAGTCGGTCGCCCGCCGTCGGGGATTCGATCCCGACGCGCCCCCAGGGCTCCGGAAGGTGACCCTGACGCGCTGAGATCGGGTCGCACGACGACCTCGCGACGCGCGTGTATCGTGGCCGCGTGATCGTCCTCACGACGCCGCGACTGGCCCGGTTCGGACGGCTCGCACGGCTTGCCGTGCTCCTGCTGTTCGCCCTGTTCGTCGCGCATGACGCCGTGTACGTCGCCCAGTACGGGTTCGGCGCCCGCTATGCGGCCGCGATGACGGCTGTCGGCCACGATGCGTGGTTCGCGCCGGCGTCGCTGATCATCGGATCGATCGCTGCCCTCGTGGCCACGGTGGCCGTCCTGCGCCTCGGCCGCCTCACGATCCGCTCGTCGTCCGTTCCGTGCGCTGGATCCGCGTTCATCGACGTCGGTCCGAGCTACCTGCAGGAGCTGCGCTCGACGTGGCTGCGGCTGTTCCCGGCCGTCGTGGTCCTGTTCACGCTCCAGGAGAACGCGGAGGCCGCGCTCTCCGGACACCCGATCCCCGGGCTGGACCTCCTGTTCGGCGCGGGGAGTGGCCTGGTACTCCCGATCCTCGCGATGGTGACGTTCCTCCTCGCGGTCCTCGGCGCCGCCGTCCGGTGGCGGACGCGGGTGCTGCTGGCCCGAGCGAGGATCACCCGCCGCCATCCGCGACCCGCCGGTCGACGTGTCGCTCCGGCGTGGGTCGCCTCGTGCGCGGCGGTCGCGCACGAATGGATGCTCGACCGGCTCGACGCCGGTCGAGCGCCTCCGCAGATCGCCGTCTGATCGGGATCTGACCGGCGGCTCGGATGCCGCCGTTGGCGAGCGCCGCATGTCGGCGGTTCGCCGTGACTGTCCGCTGATCGCGGACCGGAGGTCATGTACATGTATCCATCGCCTCGGGCCGGCCGTGTCCGGCTGGCCTTCATCGCTGCCATCGGGCTGGCAGCGCTTGCCGTTGGCACGGCCGCCGCGCACGAGGAGCGCACGGTCGCCGGCTATGACATGGAGGTCGGGTTCATCAATGAGCCGGTCTTCGTCGGCGACAAGAGCGGTCTCGAGTTCTTCGTCCACAAGGGCGACACGCCGGTCGAGGGCCTCGAGACGACCGTGAAGGCCCAGGTCATCTATCAGGGCCAGAGCCGCGACCTGCCGATCTCGGCGCGCGAGGACGACCCGGGCGCCTACGAGTCGCAGTTCATTCCCACCGCCGCGGGTCCGTACACGTTCCACCTGACCGGCACGATCGAGGGGACGGCGATCGACGAGACGTTCACCTCGAGTCCGACCGGGTTCGACGAGGTCAAGGATCAGGCGAGCGGCCAGTTCCCCGTGCAGTTCCCGTCGCAGGCCGACATCGTCGCCGATGCCCAGGCCGGCCGGAACGCCGCGAACCAGGTGACGATCGCACTGGTCCTCGGTGCCGCCGGGCTGCTCTTCGGCCTGATCGGGACCGGTCTGGCGATCTGCCGCGCGGCGGTCGCGCTGATCGTTGTGTCCATCCGCCGCGGGGTGCTCCTCGCGCTCTGGGCTGCCGTCGCGACCGGCTCGATCCTCGGACCGCCTCGCGGCGGCGGTCGCGGGCCACTCGCAGCTCGTCGCCAGCGTCCCGGCGGCGGGCGACGTGGTCGCCTCGCCACCGGCGGCCATCCTGCTGACCTTCTCGGAGCCGATCGATCCGGCCCACACATCGCTCGACCTGCTCGGCGGCGACGGGGCGGTCATCGCGTCCGGGCTCGGCTCGGTCGCTCCGGGCGACGATCACACGCTCCTCGCACCGCTGCCCGACCTGGCGACGGGGACCTACACGGTCAACTGGCGGGCGTTGTCGGCGGCCGACGGCCACAACACGTCCGGAACCTTCAGCTTCGGCGTCGGCGACGTCAGCCCGCCGCCGCTGTCGGCGGATGCCGGATCGGCCGGATCGCTCCACGCCGGCCACGACGCAGGGACGGTCCTCCTGGAGACGGAATCGCGGATCGTCGGCGATCTCGGCCTGATGGTCGCCGCGGGCCTGCCGGTCATCGGCTGGCTCGTCCTGCGCCGAACGGATTCACGGCGGGCTGGCTCGCGCCGCGGCATTCGGACTGTTCCTCGCGGCCGTGCGGCGCGGTCGGGATGCTCCTCCTCGGCGGGCCGGCGAGCGGCATCGACGTCGCGGCGTTCGTCGGGACCCACAGCGGCACGCTCGTCCTCACCCGGCTGGCGATCACCGCACTGGCCTGCGTCGTCGTCTGGTGGCTCGCGACCCGTCGGTCGCGAGCCGCGCTCGTCGTCGCCGGGGCGGCGGCCGTCGCCGGCCTCGTGCTCGTGGCGCTCGGCGGGCACGCCGCCGCGTTCAGCAGCGCGGCGCCGGTCGCGGCGACGGTCGTCCATCTCGTGGCCGCCTCGATCTGGGTCGCCGGCCTCGCGACGCTGGGCTGGCTCGCGATCCTGCCGGAGCACGCTCCGGCCGAGTTCGCCACCCTCGTGCCGCGGTTCTCGGGCGTCGCGATCGTGTCGATCGGCCTGGTGAGCGCCACCGGGATCTACGCCGATTGGCTCCAGACCGGGTCGCTCCTCTCGCTCGAGACGCCGTACCAGGCGACCCTGGCCGTGAAGATCGGCCTGACGGTTGCGGCCCTCGCGATCGGCTGGCTGAACTACCGAGCGGCCGGTCGCGACCGGCGATTCGGCCCACGCGTCTTCCTCGAGGGGGCGCTCGCCCTCGGCGTCATCGTCGCAACCGGCATCCTCGCGAGCGGCTCGCCGCCGGGTCAGGCCGCGCCGATCCCGATCGCCAGCGTCGCGTCGAGCGCGCTCGACGCGGGCAGCGCCGAGCTCGGGATCGCGCCGGGCCGGCCCGGTCCGACGCAGTTCACCGTGAAGCTTCCGACGGCCCCTGTCGCCGATGCGACCGTGGAGCTGGACCTGAGCCGGCTCGACCAGGCCGGTGAGACGCGCCTGCCCCTGCGGCCCGAGGCGGACCGGCTGACGTGGATCGCGCCGGGCGGCCTGCTGCCGGCCAACAGCCAGTTCGACGCGAACGTCATCGTCCGGAACGGCGCGGGCGTCGAACAGAGCCGGACCCGGTTCACGTTCGCCCTCGACGACGAGACGATCATCGCGGGACGGGCCGAGCCCCCACTGGACCCTGTCGCGATCGTCGTCGCGGCCCTGATCGGGGCGGCTCTCGTCGGCGGACTCCTCCTGGTCGCCGGCCGGACGCTGCCGGCGACGGACCGCCGGGCGGGACGCGTGGCGTTGCTCGGCGGGTCGGTCGTGTCGCTGGTGCTGGGGATTGTCGTGCTCGCCGGAGGGCTGCACCCATGAGTCTCGGTGCGATCGTCGGAATCCAGCTGGCGCTGGTCGGCCTCGTGGCTTTCGGGCTGGCGCCGCGGATGCGCCGGCGGTGGCCCGCGACGGGCGCCCTTGCGGCGATCCTGCCGAGCCTCCTGCTCATCGGCGGCATCGGCCTGGCCCTCGTCGACACGGTCGGCGGAGCCACGCCGGACTCGTCGCTGCCGAACCCTGTCCCAGCTACCGTGACCTCCGTCGACGCAGGAAACCGCCTGTATCAGGCCAACTGCGCGGCCTGTCACGGCGTCGGTGGGGAGGGGGGCGGACCGCTGGCGAATACGACCCCGATCCTGCCTCCGTCACTCAAGGCCCACCTCTCCCAGCACACCGACGGAGACCTCTTCTACTGGCTCACGAACGGACTGCCGGGTGGGATGCCGGCGTGGGCCGGGACACTGTCCGAGACGGACCGGTGGAACGTGATCAACTACCTCCGGGCGATCAACCAGCCTGATGCCTCGATCGTCCCCGCATCCCTCGTCCCGTCGGCTTCCGTCGCTCCCGACTCGGCTCGCCCGAGCGCCGACGGCTCGAGCGGCACGCTGCTCGCGATCGTCGCCCTCCCGTCCGCCTGGTCGACGCTCCTGGTCGGGCTGCTGTCGGTCCGCTGGCGGCGACGCCGTCGCTGAACCGCGAGGAACGCCGGCGAAACAGGATGCTCAGGAGCCGTCGGCCGGGACGGCGAACCGGACGACGCCGTCGGGATCCGTGAACGCGATGAACGTGTTCGCGACGGTGTCCCGGACGGTGCCTTCGAGATGGCCGGAGCGTGTCGAACCCGAGGCAAGGTCTCCCTCCTCGAGACCACCCGTCGCCGGCGAACGGAGCACGACGTCCTCGCCCTTGGATGTGATCAAGGTCCAGGCCGAGGGATCGACGTCGAAGGGGTCGGGACCGTCGTTCCGGTAGCGGACGTCGATCGTCAGCCGGGTTCCGGCCGAGGTCTTCAGACGATCGATGGATGTCACGGTGATCTCCAAGGACTCGCCATCGATCGAAACGGCGTAGGGCGCGCCTTCCGAGACGATGTCGGGGTTGCTGCTCGCCTGGCTTGCGGCCGGTTCGTCCGTCGGCAGCGGTGCGTTGTCCGGCGGCGACTGTTGGTCCGGCGACTCCCGCCCGCTGTCGGGCCCTGGGATCGAGGATGGACCGAGCTGGTCCACGGGGATGGACGCACGGCCCTGGCCGAGTGGCATGACGGCGGTGGCGGCGAGGGCGACGGCGACCACCCCGGTCGCGACACCCACGCCCGCCAGTGCGCGTCGGTCGGTGACCCGATCCCGGCCGACCCGGGATCGATCGAGGAGGAGCGCGGCGACGACCGTCGTCAGCGGAACCGCCGCGAGGATCCCCATGCTCCCGACGAGGGTCCGGATCACCTCGGTCGCGACCTCTTCCGAGTTGAGGGTGAGCGCCGCCGGCTGGTTGCTGACGATGATCGTCACGAGCAGCGGCAGGCCGACTCCGACGTACGCGAGGAACAGCGTGTTGACCGTCGCCGCGATGTGCGAGCGGCCGACGTCGAACCCGGCCCGGAACAGCCCGCGTCCGGTCGCGCCGTGCTCGACGAGCTGCTCGACGAGCCTCGCCTGGGTCACGGTCACGTCGTCGAGCACGCCGACGGCGCCGAGGATGAACGCCGCGAGCAGCAGGCCCCGGAGGTCCAGGCCGTTCCCGTCAGACGTCTGCAGGAACGCGAGATCCGACCCCGCTGAATATGTGAACGATGCGAGCGCGGTCGCCGCGGCGCCTAGGAGACCGGACAGCGCGAGCGATGCGGACGTGCCGAGGATCGCAGCGCCGCTCGCGCGGGACCACCCCTCGGTCAGCAGGATCGTGACGATGGTGACGACCGTCGCCGTCACCACGGCCAGCGGCACCGGCGCGTAGCCCGCGATCACGAGCGGCAGGAGGACCTTGAGGATCAGGGCAATGGTCAGCCCCAGCGCGAGCAACGCGCGGACCCCGCGAACGCCGCCCACGACCACGACGGCGACCGCGAACAGGAGGACGAATGCGCCGAGCAGCGGGGCCCGCCAGCGATCGGCGACCGCGACGTACGGCTGGCCGCCGGCATCGAGCGTGGTGGTGACGACCACCTCGTCGCCCGGCTGGTAGTTCGCCACGATCTGCGAGCCACCCGGACCCTCGAGATAGGCCTGCACGGTCTGACCTGCCTTCGGGCCATCCAGCAGCAGGACGTTGGCGTAGGGCGGTCGGAAGGCTTCGTCGGCCCGCGGGGGCACGATCTCGACGATCCGGCCATGGCGGGCGTCGACGGCCTGGTTGTCGGTCGTCACGTGCGGGCCGATGTCAGGGATCAGGGCGAGCAGGAGGATCGCAGCGACCGCGAGCAGGGGCGCAAGGACGGCGCGGCTGAACGACGAATCGGACGTCATCGGGCGGAGCGTACTCCCGTGGGGCCCCGGACGCCCGGGGCGATACTGAGACTCAGTCTCGACAACGACGGGCTAGCAGCCAGTACCATCCGCCTCGTGGACGACACAAACCCCATCGTCGCGGCGCTCGATCAGGCGGGCTACAGGATCACGGCGCCGCGACGCGCGCTCGCCGACCTCATCGTCGACCACGACGGCCACTTCACGGCATCGGATCTCGCGACAGCCGCCCGGGATCGACGGGCCGGGATCAGCCGCGCGACGCTGTTCCGGGCCCTGGACCTGCTCGTCGAGCTCGGCGTGGTGGAGCGGCTCGACCTGCCGAACGGCGACCACGCCTACGTCCCGTGCGCCGCCGCTCATCACCATCACGTCGTCTGCTCGCGCTGCGGGCGGACCGCCGAGGTCGACGACGCGGGTCTGACGGACGCCGTCCGGGAGATCGCCCGGACGAGCGGCTTCCGGATCGACACGCATCGACTCGAGCTGTTCGGGCTGTGCCGCCATTGCCAGGCCCGGACCGGCCACGAGCCGGTCGCGCGGGCCTGAGTGGAGCGCGTGGCACGCAGCGGGTCGGCACGACCGACCTTGAGACTCAGTCGCAGCATCGCCGGTCTGGCCGCGGTCGGCGTCGCGACGGTCGTCCTCCTCACGGCCTGCGGTGCCGACCGGCCGGGCGGCACATCGCCGGCCGCCGGGCCGTCGTGGACGCCGGATGCGCTGAAGGTCGTCACGACGACCACCGTCTTCGCCGACATCGTCCGCAACGTCGGTGGATCGCGGACGGACGTGACCGTCGATCGTCCCGCCGGCGTCGGACCGGAGGACTACGAGCCGCAACCAGACGACGCCCGCCACCTCGCGGACGCCGATCTGATCGTCTCGAACGGTGTCGGGCTCGACGACTTCCTCGATCGCCTGCTCGGCTCGACGGGGAGCAGCTCCGCCAAACGGCTGGTTCTCGGCGACGGTCTACCGACGATCGACGTCGACGGCGAGCCGAACCCGCACTTCTGGCTTGATCCGACGATCGTGAAGACCGGCTACCTGCCGAAGATCGTCGACCGCCCTGTCGGCGGCGGCGCCCGCGGATCGCGCGACGTTCGAGGCGAACGCGACCGACTACGGCGCGCAGCTCGACGCCCTCGACACCGAGCTGAAGGCCGAGGTCGCGACGATCCCTGCGGCGAATCGGAAGCTCGTCACGTTCCACGACGCGTTCCCGTACCTCGCCCGCCACTTCGGGTTCGAGCTCGTCGGCGTCGTCCTGCGCAACGTCGGCCAGGAGCCGACGGCCGCCGACCTGGCCGCGCTGGTCGAGAAGGTCAAGGCGGCCGGCGTCACGGCCGTCTTCTCCGAGGCCCAGTTCAGCCCGAAGCTCGCCCAGACCCTGGCCGACGAGGCCGGCATCAAGCAGGTCGTGACGACCCTCTACAACGACGCCCTCGGCCCGCCTCCGGCGGACACCTACCTCGGGCATGATGCGCTGGGACATGCGGACAGATCGTCAAGGCGCTCCGAGTGAGCAGCGGACCACCCGGTCCCCATCGACCGCGCGCGTCGGACGGTGGTCGAGGAGGGGTTCCGGACTGGTCTCCCATCGGTCCGGCTCGACCATGTGACGGCTGCGCTACGGGCCGCGGATCGCCCTCAGCGACGTCAGTCTCGAGGTCCGACCGGGGTCGCTGCTCGCGGTGATCGGGCCGAATGGCGCCGGCAAGAGCACGCTCCTGAAGCTGATCGCCGGGCTGCTCAGGCCGGACGCCGGCTCGATCTCCGTGCTCGGGGCGCCGCCCGGCGTCCACGCCCGAGACGTCGCCTACGTCCCGCAGGCGGAGGCGGTCGATTGGGACTTCCCGGTCACCGTCGGCGAGGTCGCGATGATGGGTCGCTACGCCCGGCTCGGGTTCGGGCGGCGGCCCGGACGGCACGACCACCACGTCGTCGGGGTCGCGCTCGAGACGGTCGGGATGCACGATCTCTTCGATCGCCAGATCGGCGCGCTGTCGGGCGGTCAGCGCCGGCGGGTGTTCCTCGCCCGAGGCGATCGCGGCAGAGCCCGAGATCTACCTGCTCGACGAGCCGGTGACCGGCGTCGACGCCACGACCCAGGAAGAGCTGATGGACGTCCTGGAGGCCGAGGCCCGCGCGGGCAAGACGGTGATCGCGTCGACCCACGACCTGATCTGTGCGGCGCAGCGGTTCCACGAGGCCGCGTTCATCAACGGCCGCGTCGTCGCGACCGGACCCGCCGAGATGGTCCTCGACCGCCAGCTGCTGTCCGACACCTATGGCGGCCATGTCCTGATCCTCCCCGGCGACGGGGACCGGCTGGTCCTCGACGACGCCCACCACCACGACGACGCGGCCGGCGGCGAGCGGCATTTTCACGACGGGGGCGTGTGATGGACGTCGTCGGCTTCTTCACCGATCCGCTCGCGTACGGGTTCATGCAGCGCGGACTCGTCGCGGCGATCCTCGTCGGGGTCGTCTGCGCGGTCATGGGGACGTTCGTGGTCCTCAAGGGCCTGGCGTTCATCGGCGATGCCGTGAGCCATGCGTCGTTCCCCGGCGTCGTCATCGCGTTCATGGCTGGCATCCCGATCTATCTCGGCGGCGCGATCGCGGCGGTCGGGACGGCGCTCGCGATCGGGTTCGTGTCGCGTCGCAGCCGGCTCCGTCTCGACACCTCGATCGGCGTCCTGTTCGCCGGAGCGTTCGCCCTCGGCGTGCTCCTGTACTCGTCGATCGAGTCGTACACCGGCGATCTGCTCGGCTACCTGCTCGGCAACATCCTCGGGATCGGGATCGGCGACCTGATCCAGGTCGCGATCCTCGGCGTCGTTCGTCGTGGTCGTCGTGATCGCGATCCGCAAGGAGCTGCTGTACGCCACCTTCGATCCGCTCGGCGCCGCCGCGTCGGGGCTGCCCGTGTCCTTCCTGGAGTACCTGCTCCTCGGACTGCTCGGCGTGACGATCATCGTCAGCATCCAGGCCGTCGGGATCATCCTCGTGGTCGCGATGCTCGTGACGCCCGCGGCGACGGCCCAGCTCCTCGTGATCCGGTTCGAGCGGTTGATGGCGCTGGCGGTCGCGCTCGCGGCGATCGCTGCCGTCGTCGGGCTGTACGGGAGCTTCTACCTCAACGTCGCGTCGGGACCGGCGATCGTGCTGATCGAGACCGGGTTCTTCCTGGCGGCGCTCGTCCTCGGGCCGCGGACGGGGCTCCTGTCCCGCCGCCACGCGGTCACGGTCGCCGGACCAGTCCCCAGCTGATCCCGTCCGGGGCGGTGAAGACCGCGATCTCGTCGCCGTCCGGCAGCGCCTGGGGCGGCATCACGACCGTCCCGCCCGCCTCGACGGCGGCTGCGAGGGTGGCCGCCACGTCGTCCGTCGCGACGAAGAGCTGGACGAAGGGCCGCGCTTCGGGCGGCGCCGGCCAGATCCCGCCCCCGACGCCCGCGTCATCCGCGGCCACTCGCCGGTACCCGAGGTGGTTCGCCGACTCGACCGACCAGCCGAACAGCCGTTGATAGAACGCGGCGGCACCGTCGGCGTCGCCGGTCAGGATCTGCCACTCGACGACGTGCGAACCCATCGGTCTCCCTCCCAGCCCTCGACCGAGCCGCTACTGCTGGTAGCGCTCGACGACGTCCGCCGCGCGTGTCTCCGCGTCCTTCGGGTCCAGACCGGCCGCCCGACGCGCCTCGCGCTGGTGGAGGAGGTCGTAGCAGCGATCGAGCTCGACCTTGATCGCCGCGAGCCGATCGTGCTCCTCGGCCGTCAGGCCGTGCCCGTCACCGGCGTGCTCCCAGAGGTGCTCCTCCTCGTCGGAGAGGGCGTTGATCCGCCCGAAGATGTCGCCGTCGATCATCGTGTCGTTCCTCAGCGGGCGGCCATCGTACGACCGGCATCGGATCCCCGTCCCGCGTAGAGTCGGGTCCAGCGCCAACCAGCGTGGGGAGGAGCCAATGGACGAGGCGTCCGTCATCGACTACATCATCGGGTCGTTCGAGGCCGTCGATCGGGTCGAGGCCGACGGCAACTCGTTCTTCTCGTACGACCCGGAGCACAAGATCCCGTTCGCGACGATCGTCACGAGCAATCTGTACGACCGCTTCTCCGACCTCGATCGACCCGGCGTCTACCGGCTCAACATCGGTGTCGGGCGCGAGACGTGGGCGTCCCTGTTCGGTCCCCTGACGCGGAGCAAGCCGGGCGATCACGGGTTGGGATCCGGCAGTGACAAGGCCTGGGACTTCACCGCGCTCGACACCCTGATGCCCCACCCGGTTTATGGACGGATGCACTGGATCTGCGTGCTGAACCCGTCCGAGTCGACGTTCGAGACGATCAAGCCCCACCTGTCCGAGGCGTACGACCTCGATGTCGCCCGGACCGTGATGCGCGCGTCCGCCAGGGCGGCGCGTCCGGCCGCGAACGAGGGCTGATCCCGGATCGGCGCAGATGCGTGCGCCGGATCCGGCAGCGGGCGGTCGCGCCCGCGCGTTCGTCAGGCGCCCTCGCTGACCTCGTACAGCACGCCGGCGACGAGACCGGGGCCTCGCGGTGGACCTGGTTCGCGGTCTCGCGGTCCGGTGCGTCGACGAGGCAGAACACCTTGCCCGCCTCCTCGTCCACCCAGTAGTGCTTGTAGTTGACGCCGTAGGCGCCCTGGACGCGGACGTCCGCGGCATGGGCCCCGCGGCGGCATCGGCGGTCACGCCCGGGATGTCGTGGATATCCAGATAGGTCGACACAGCAACCCTCCCTGATGGTGGGGCGCGAGTGGATCTCGTCCCTCACCGCTCGGAACGCCCGTTGCTCGCGCAATGGTTTCGCCGGGGCTGCCTGCCGCGCCAGGCCATTTCGGGTGGAACTCCAGGTTCTGGTCCGATCGGCTACGATGCCGCGCGTTCCTGGAGTCGGCCATGGCGGGCGTTCCGTGGTGCGTTCCGTCATCGTCTGCGGCCGCCGGAGTTGCGCGAGCGATTGACGGCTGCCATCGCGACCGCGACTGTGCGTGAACATCAACCGACGCCAGACGTTCTCAGACCACCACGGAGGGCCTCGATGCGGACCGGCGCGCCGGCGAACATGCCGCGACGGCGACGGCGACGGGCGGCGACACGAGCGATCGGCGTCGCCGCCGCCGTCAGCCTCCTGGTCGGTGCGGGCTCCGCTCCTGTCTCCGCGGCGTCGACGGATCTCCTCGCCGCACCGGTCCCGTACGCGACGGGCACGAACCCGCATTCGGTGGCCGTCGGCGACGTGAACCTGGACGGCAAGCTCGACCTGGTCGTCGGCAACGCGCACAGCAACAACGTCAGCGTCCTGCTCGGCAACGGCGACGGGACGTTCGGCAACAAGCACGACGTGAGCGTGGGGAGGAGCCCGAAGTCCGTCACCCTCGCCGACTTCGACGGCGACACCAGGCTCGACCTGGCCGTCGTCAACCAGGACGACAGCACGATGAGCATCCTGCTCGGGGACGGCACCGGCACCTTCACGCTGAAGGCGACGGCCGGCACCTGCACGCACGGTCACGACATCACCACCGGCGACTTCGACAACGACGGGAAGCGCGACGTCGCGGTCGCCTGCTGGGGCAGCAGCTCGCTGAGCATCCACCTCGGCAACGGCGACGGCACCTTCCAGGCGAAGCTGGACATCCTCTCGGGGAGCGCGCCGCACTCGCTGGTCGTGGGACGGTTCAACGCCGACGCGTTCGACGACATCGCCGTCGCCAATCACGGTGGCGACAACGTCGGGGTCCTCCTCGGCAAGGGCAACGGCGCGTTCGACGCTGTGGTCACATACGGCGTCGGAGACGGCCCGCATTCCATCCGCGCCGCCGACCTCGATGCCGACGGGCACGTCGACCTGGCAGTTGTGAACGACGGCAGCGACACGGTGAGCATCCTCCTCGGTCAAGGCACCGGCGCGTTCGCCGCTGCGGTCCCGTATGCCACCGGCCACGTGCCGAAGGGCGCCACGATCGCCGACATCGACGGCGACGGACATCTCGACGTCCTGACCGCCAACACCGGTGGCAACGGGGACGGCGTCACCGGCCGGCCCGGTGGCGACGTGATGAGCCTGCTGCTCGGGAACGGCAATGGCACGTTCCAGTCGCCGACAAGCTACCCCGCCGGTCAGACCTCGTTCTCGATCACGACCGGCCTGCTCAACGCCGACAGCAAACCCGACGTCGTCACCGCCAACTGGGAGGGCAACGGCGCGTCGGTCATGTTGAACACGAGCGGCGGATCCGGCCCGCCGCCTCCGTCCGACACGACCCCACCGACCGTCGACGTCACGGGAGTTTCCTTCCGGACGGCGCTGACGGCGAGCGCCACGGCCCAGCCGGTCCTGGTGCGCTGGACTGCAGGCGACGACGACAGCGGCCTGGCGTCATTCGTCGTCACACGGACGATCGACGGCGGGCCGGTGGCCACGCTCGCGACGCTCGGCCCCTCCGCGCGCTCCTACGGCACGAGCATCGCGCCGGGCCATACGGCGACGTTCACCGTCCAGGCAAGGGACGTCGCGGGCAATGTCAACGCCTCGGCCGGCTCGGCGCGCCCCGCGATCTACCAGGACGGGACGTCCTACAGCTCGTATCACGGGACCTGGACCACGTCCCGGAGCACCAGCGCGATCGGCGGAACCACGCGGTTCGCGACGAAGACCGGAGCGAGCGCCACCTTCCGGTTCACCGGTCGCGCCGTGGCGCTCGTCGCTCCGCTGAGCCCCATCCGGGGCCGGGTCAAGGTGTACGTGGACAGCGTCTATGTCACGACCGTGACCCTGACGTCGACGTCCGGACATTCCCGTCAGGTCGTGTTCGAGCGAGCGTGGACGACGTCAGGCGCTCACACGATGACCCTGATCGCGAACGGTCCCTCGGGCCATCCGCGGGTCGACATCGATGCCTGGATGATCATCCGATAGCGAGCCGACCGCGCTCGCGTCGAGGGCCGCGGCGTGGGTTCCCGCGGCGGCATCCGCTGCCGCCCTCGCCGCCTTGGCCGTCCGGACGGCATACTGCAGACCGAGCCCACGACGATCGGATGGAGGATCCATGGCACGCGATGACGAGCGCCGACGGCGCGCGGAACAGGAGCCGATCGTCGGGGGTCTGCCGGACGCCCCGGGGATCCTGGCGGCGATCCGCCTGACACCGAACCTCGGAGTCCATCTCCGAGGGCTCGCCGACGAGCTGCTCGTCAACGACTTCCCGGGTGCCACGATCAGCCGCCCGCAGCGAGAGATGCTCGCGACGGCCACGTCCGCGGCGAACGACTGCTTCTACTGCATGGACTCGCACGGCGCGTTCGCGACGGCGCTCCTCGAGACGAACGGTGCCGACGAGCTCGTGCCGCTGATCGACGAGATCAAGCAGGGGTCGTCCGACGGGCTCGACCCGAAGATGCAGGCCCTGCTCCACATCACCCGGACGGTCCGGCGCGATCCGCTCGAGCTCACGGACGCCGATGTCGCGGCGGCCCACGCCGAAGGGGCGAGCGACGGCGACGTCCAGCTCGCGGTCCTGATCGCGGCCGCGTTCTCGATGTACAACCGGATGGTCGACGGGTTCCGGGCACGGACGCCGCCGACGGCCGAGGCCTATCGCGACCGCGCCGGCGAGATCGCGGCGCACGGATACAGCGCGCCCCAGGTCCAGTCCGTCCCGCGCTAGCTCCCGGGCCATCCGCGCGGCGTGCCGCCGTTCAACCCTTCGGCTGGACCACCGACAGGACATTCCGGCTCGGATCGAGGAACCAGGCCGCCCACGAGTGGCCCATGTCGGCGACCCCGTCGACCGTCACCGGGTCCGGCGCGGCGTAGTCCTCGATCCTGACGCCCATCGCGCGGAGCTCGGCGACGGCAGCGTGGATGTCGGGGACGCGCCACGCCATCTGCGTCTGGGTGTCGGTCGTTCCGACCGTGCTCTCGGTGACCACGAGCTGTGTGCCGGCACCGCACCGGAAGACGATCCGGTCCGGGTCCCGGCGGGCGACCTCGAGCCCGAGCAGGTCGCGGTAGAACGTCAGGCTGGCGTCCAGGTTCGTCGACAGGAGGATGGGGAACACCGGTCCGTCGTTGAGGATGCCCATGGAATGCGTCAGGCCTTCGCGGCGGCTCCGCTCCCGATCGACTGGCCGATCGCGGCGATCAGCTGCCGGGCCTGCTCGCGATCCTTCTCGTTGGGGTGGTCGTGGTCGGCCATCATCCCGCAGTACACGCTGTGGATCGCCTGCGTCATCGTGTCGACGTCGGCCATCCATACGCCGCGTTCGAGGAGGGCGCCCATCGCGTCGTCCACGGTTGCGCGGTGCATCGCATCGTCGAGAGCTTCTCGCGTCGTCATCGGGGACACCTCCGCCGATAGCCTAACGCTGCGAGTGTGCCCACACCATGCGAATGCTGCGTCCCCACCTTGACCCGTGACAGCCGAACGCCGATGCTGGCGCCGGTCTCCCGAGCCACTGCTGCGTGGCCGGACGCCACTGGAGGGCTCGCCGGATGAAGAACCCACCCATCCTGGTCGCGGTCATCGGCTTCTTCGGGGCGCTGGCTGGCTTCGGCTACCTGTTCTTCGGGCTGCGCGTGCTCGGCTTTGACTGGTTCGGCGCCCTGGGCGACCTGCCGGCCGTCGAGCACGTCGGATTGTGGGGCTGGCTGGCCGTCGCGACCGGGATCGTGTGGATCCTCGCGGCGCTCGGTCTCTGGTCGCTCCAACCATGGGCTCGCCTGTTCGCGATGCTCATCGCGGGCTTCGCGCTGTTCGAGGCGGTCCTCGCGTTCTTCAGCGCCCCCGGCAGCGGTATCGGCTTCGGCATGGCGATCATGCCCGCCCTGATCCTGTGGTACCTGAGCACGAACGAGGTGAAGGCCGCGTTCGAAGAGGACGTTCCGGCGGAACCCGTCCCATCGGCGGCTCCCGCGGCATTCGCGGCCGCCGTGCCGGTCGCGACCAGGGCACCGGAGCCCCCTGCGGCTCCCGTGGCCGCCGCCGTGGCTCCGGTGGCGGCCGCCGCGGCCGTGACGCCTGCGGCCCCTGTCGCGCCCGCGACACCCGCGGCCCCGGTCGCGCCCGCGGCGACGCCCGCCGTGGGATCCGGAGGGTCGACGAAGCTCGTGGACATCGAGGGGATCGGATCGTCGCAGGCGGCCACGCTCGCGGCGGCGGGCATCGTCACGACCGACGATCTGCTCCGCGCCGCATCGAGGCGCATCGACCGCGACCGGATCGCCGCGGCGACCGGGATCAGTGCGGGGCAGCTCCTGGAGTGGGTCAACAAGGCGGACCTCATGCGCCTGCCCGGCGTCGGCCCGGAATACAGCGACCTGCTCGAGGCCGCGGGCGTCGATTCGCCCGCCGAGCTCGCCCAGCGCAACCCGGCAAACCTGGCGACCACGTTCCAGGAGGTCGTCGCCGCGCGACCCGACATCGTGCGCCGCGTCCCCGGCGAAGCCGAGGTCGCGGGCTGGATCGAGGAAGCGAAGAGGCTCGACAAGGTCGTCGAGCACTGATCGCCGCGCGGTCGGCGGGCGGTCGGCCTGGCTCGAGGAGCCATTGCGGCCCGCCGACCGCCGAGACGCGCATCGCGGGCACCGCGCCCATCCCGGGTCGTTGATCGGAGTGGCTACGATAGGGTCCATGCCGGACCCGTCACACCTGCATGTCACCCGGGGCGCGCCGGGGCCGGGCGACCCTGCCGTCCCTCGACGCGACGACGCGCTTCCCGTCATCCTCCTCGTGGACGACGAGGACGCGTCGCGCTCGGCGCTCCTCGAGGCCGTCGACCGACGATACGGACACGACTACGACGTGACGGCCGAGTCGTCGGCGGCAGAGGCGATGCGCCGACTGGAGGACCTGCACGAGAACGGTCGGCCGGTCGCGATGGTCGTCGCGGACCATTGGATGGCCGGCGAGACCGGCGCGTCGCTGCTCGCGCGGTCGCGCCGGCTGCATCCCCAGGCCCAGCGGCTGCTCCTGACCGACTGGTCCGACTTCACCGCCCTCGACGCCACCGTTCAGTCGATCATCCTCGGCGAGATCGACACCTGGGTCGCTCGGCCGTTCGGACCCTCCGACGAGGAGTTCCATACCGTCCTCACGGCGTCGCTCGCCCGATGGACGCACGAGAGCGATCGGGCCGGCGTGGCCCTCACGATCGTCGGCGATCCATGGGACACGGCAGCGGGCGCGCTCCGGGACGCATTCGCGCGCCTCCTCGTGCCATTCGCGTTCCGCGATGCCCAATCGCCGGAGGGCCACGCCATGCTCGAGGCGGCCGGGACCGAGGGCCCACTGCCGGTGGTGGTCCTGGCCGATGGGCGGGCTCTGGCGCAGCCGGGGTTGGCCGACATCTCGGCTGCGCTCGGCATCCAGAGCTCGGTGAGCGACGGCCGCGTCGACGTCGCCGTGATCGGCGGTGGTCCGGCCGGGCTCGCGGCGGCGGTCTACGGCGCGTCGGAAGGCCTGACCGTGACCGTGATCGAGTCGACCGCCATCGGGGGTCAGGCGAGCTCGAGCCCGATGATGCGGAACTATCTCGGATTCCCGGCCGGGGTCACCGGTGCCGAACTGACGGCGCGTGGGTTCCAGCAGGCCCTGACGTTCGGTGCGAAGTTCGTCTTCGGCAGATCCGCGACAGACCTTCGTGCCGAGGGCGAGGACCTGGTGCTCACCCTCGACGATTCGTCGGAGCTGCGGACGGGCGCCGTTGTCGTCGCGACCGGCGTTTCCTACCGACGGGTTGGCGTCGAACGCCTGGAGGCGCTCGTCGGGCGCGGGGTCTTCTACGGCTCCGGAACGAGCGAGGCGCGCGCGATCGAAGGGGAGCGCGTCTACGTCGTCGGCGGCGCCAACTCGGCCGGGTCCGCGGCGATGCACCTGGCGCGGCACGCGGCCCACGTCACGCTCCTCGTCCGCGGCGGATCGATCTCGGACACGATGTCCGACTACCTGATCCGCGAGATCGACAACGCGGCCAACGTCGACGTCCGGCTGAGCACGGAGATCGTGGACGTCCGCGGCGACCTCAGGCTGGAGGGGCTCGTCCTGCGTGATCGGGTGACCGGAACGACGGACGAGGTGCCCGCGGCCGCGACGTTCATCCTGATCGGCGCGGCCCCGCGGACCGCCTGGCTCCCGCCGGAGGTCGCCCGCGACGACCACGGGTTCATCCTCACCGGCGAGCAGCGGCCCGATCCCACCGACGGGCTCGGCCTGGCCACGACCATGCCCGGCGTGTTCGCCGCGGGCGACGTCCGCAACAACCCCGTGAAGCGCGTGGCCGCGGCGGTCGGCGACGGTTCGACCGCCATTCGCCAGATCCACGAGCTCCGCATCCAGCGCCGGCATGCCTCGACCCCCGTCTGAGGGGTCGCGGGGATCGAGGTCGGGATCAGCATGAAAGACGACATTCCGATGAAAGACGACATTCCGCCGACCGGGACCCATGGCGCGAGGATGCCGCCCGGCCGGATGCTTCGGTTCGGGACGGGCGTCGTCGCGCTGCTCTACCGGGTCACTGGTGGGCTCACTGGTGGACACCACATGCTGCTGCTCACGACGATCGGCGCCCGTTCGGGAGCCCAGCGGACCGCCTCGCTGCGGCGCTTCGAGGATGGCCCGGGTCGCTGGCTCGTCGTCGGGTCAGCCGGTGGCGCGGCCAGGCATCCGTCGTGGCTGTTCAACCTCGTCGCCAATCCCGATCAGGCCTCCATCGAAATCGACCGCGACCGGTTCAAGATCCGACCCGAGATTCTCGGTGGCGATGAACGATCCGTCGCGTGGCGACGGATCGTCGCGGAAGCCCCGCAGTTCGGCAAGTACGAGCACTCGACCGACCGCGAGATCCCGGTCGTCCGGCTGACCCGCGAGACCTTAGGATGACCCGATGACGACCCAGCTTCGCGTGCTCGTCGAACAGCCCACCCGAGGCAAGCGCTGAGTGGCCGTCGCGGCGGACTGGCCGGGTCTGGAGCGCGGCGGCAAGACAGAGGACGAGGCGGTCGAGAAGCTCGGCCGCTACGTGCCGCGCTACCTCCCCGTCGCGAAGCGCGTCCGGTTGGATACGGAGCTCGCGACCCAGACCGACCCGGAGATCATCGGCCGGTACCTTGGCGTCGGCTCGACGACTTCTGGGGCATCTCGTTCGCGCCCTCGCCGCTCGACCGCGAGCCGTTCGACGCGCCGACCTTCGACCGTCAGGTGGGGCTGCTGCGCGCCGCGGGGCCGAGTTCGACGAGACGGCCGCCCGGGTCTCGGCGGAGCTCCGGCCCGGTCCCGGGGCGGCGGCCGCTCCCGCGACCAGATCGTGCGGCATGTCCTGGGGAACGAGGGCGGCGACTTCGCGAAGCGCGTGAAGGCGAAGACCGAGCTGGATGACCTGCAGACGCCGGGCGAGGTCGCCCAGCACCGCGACCGCTTCGTCGAGGCGATGCGCACGTGGTACGCGGAGGGCAAGCCGCTCGGCAACTGGACGGTCCCGTACCTGCTCCGCCACACGGCGTACCACGTGCTCGATCACACCTGGGAGATGCAGGACCGAAATCTGACGGACGACGCCCCCGCTGGATGACTTCAGAGCGGGGCGGCGCAGCCAGTGTCGGGAGGGCGGCGATGCCGGGATTGTTCAACCGGGTGTTGGGCAGGGGTCCGACTCGAGAGGCCGGAACTCCGCCGTTCACGCTTGAGCTCCCTGACGGGTGGGCGGGCGGCCACGGGAACACGGCCTACATGGACGCGCTTCGCGACTACGCACTTGCCCACCCCGAGTGTCGCGATCGCGTGAAGGGGCTCCTGGAGAACGCAAGGGCGGACCATGGGACGCTGCTGTATGCGGCTGCCGCCGCTTGGGGTCCGGAGGCAAGACTTGTCGTGACCACCGGGGAGCTACCCCGCGACTCGGCGATCGACGATGCTCTCGAAGAATCGGTCGCCACGAACCTCGAGGCGATCGTCTCTCGCAAGGATCTTGTCGGGGCACCGACCGCAACACGTGTCGACCGTCCATACCCAGGGCGTGTGGTCCGTTGGAGCTGGGACCATGAGGGTGCGCCGCCAAGCAGTTTCACGGCGTACGTCTTCGCTGCTGACGGCCGCCTGTGGGAGCTCACATTCGGAGCTCCGACGCGTCCGTTGGCCGCATCGGACGACGAGACATTCCGGGCAATCGCCTCCTCGTTTCGAGCGACGTAGAGCCGTCCAGCGTCACGACGGTCGTGAAGCTGCCCGAGGACTGCGTGGCATTGCCGCTTCAGTCCGTCGACCAGCTCGCGAGTCCGCGGAGCCCTTCCCGCCTCACTCCGCGGCGGCGGCCAGCGAATAGAAGCTGATGGCGGCCACGGACAGCTGGATACACAGGGCGAGCGCGTACACGGTGACGGACGCGAAGACCAGAGCATTCAGTCCGAACAGGGCTGTCGCGGTGATCCCGGAGGCGACGACGAACTGCGTCCAGCGGACCCAGGGCACGCGCGCCTGGACGAGCTGTCGACTCCGGACGCTGATGACGAAGACCGCATAGACGAAGACCACGGCGCTCGAGACGACGATCGTCGTTCGTACGTCGCCGAGCGCGGGGAAGAGCACCGCCGGCAGCAGGCTCTCGAACGTCACGTTGAAGCTCGTCGACACGATGCCGCGGAGCCGGAAGCGCTGGCCAAACGTCCAGCCGGCCCTGTCCGACCCGAGTCCCGGTGCGATCGCCGCGAAACCCGCCACGACCACAGCGATCGTTGCGATCCCGATCAGGAGGGCCTCACCGGGCATTCGTCGCCTGGATCCGCTCGATCTCCTGCTTGCGCGTCACCGCGAACCGCCTTCGACCCAGGACCGTCCCTCGCCCGGCGAACGATGGAGGCACCGCGGCGAACGATACAGGGCATCCGGGCCAGCGGGTCGGTCGCAGCAGTCGATGGCAGCAATCGGCTGACGCACCCGGAAGACCGAGCCCGGGAGCCGATTCCCTGAACGCGCCGGGTCGAGCCATGCGCGGCTCGCCGACGCCGGACCTGAACGCCACCATGTCGTCCCGAACCCGATCCGCATGACGTGGATCGAGGCGGAAAGCTTCCCCGGTCTGGAAGCTCGTGCAATCGAGCCGGGCCGACGTCCAATGAGCGGGAGGCTGACGGAAGGCGGTGGCGATCGCCAACTCGCGAAGGTCCTGCCGGACGGCGTGTTCTTCGGTGCGTCGGTGCTCGGGCGATCCGGGCGGCACACGTGGCTGGGTCGTCGGGTCCTCGCCGCGTTCAACCGGCGCGGCGCCTTCGACAACCTCGACGACTCGGAGGACGGGCTGCGTGAGATCCTCGCCGCCTCGTTCGAGAGCGTGGAGCTCGAGACGTTCAGGTCAGTCGTGGTCTTCTCCGCGTCGAAACCGCGGGCTGGAGAACCGACGCCCGGGAGCGGATTGCCCGGACCACCGAACGAGCGTAACTGCCGGATGACTTCGTCGTCACGCCGTTGCAGGGGACGTCGACTGGTCAGTTCGGTCCGCTGCGACCATGGATGAGAGGCGCTGCACATGGAGGCGAAGCGGTCGGTCCGAGTTCCCCGCAAGTTCTGGCTCGCGGTCGCCCTCGTCGTCGTGGGTGTCCTCCTTCTGGCGCAGAACTCGACCATCGTCGTTCCCGAGATGAACTCCTACGCGGTGGTCGACCAGCGCGCCATCGCGGTGAAGGTCGGCGTCGCCCCTTGCAGCTGGACGCGAGTCACGAACGTCACCGAGACGGCCACCGAAGTTCGGGTCAAGGTCGAGACGCTGCCCTGCCCGATTCCGGGACCGGGCACGGCCGAGCTTGCCGTACGTGAGCTGACGGTGTCGCTCGCCGCCGACCTCGGCGCCCGCGTCGTGGAGGACGCGAACGGGCGGCCGGTTCCTTCGCGGTAGCCGAGACCAGGTCGAACCTGTCGGGGTACTGCCGCTCGGTCGACGTCAGCGCGGCAGCGGGTTGGGGCCGGTCGCCGTGACCAGCCGCTGGGGCACCCAGTCGTCGACGTGGTGGAACCCATCCTCGAACCGGCCACCATCGAGCTCGACGGATGCCTGTAGTGAGAGTCGATAGAACTTTACGTGGGTGAAGTCCTCGAACAGGATGTAGACGGGGTCGGGTGTGCTGTTCGGGCCCTGGAACTGCTGTCCCGTCAGGACGGGCTTGTGGGCTTCGACGAACGGGTCGAACGTGTCGCCGACCACGACACCGAGGTGCTCCAGCCCCATCTTGTAGACGCGCTGGTGGACGGGCGGGATGAGCTCGATGAGCGGGACGACCTGGCCTTCCAGGACCTCGAGTGGCTTGGCGAGGACGATCAAGGAGATCGGGCGGCCGTTCCAGACGTTCTCCCAATTCGCGGTCGCGTGGCGCTCGAGGAGCGTCCGGACCTGGACGTAGTGGTCCCACTCGGGCACACGGTATGCGAGGTGGCTGAGCGCGTACGGGGCGATGTCGATGCCACGCGCCTGCAACCGGTCGCGCTGTTGGGCCGCGAACGATCGGTAGTCGCCGATGATGTCCGCGATCGGGTCGGTCATCTCCCGCCCTCCTCCCGGCATCGTAGACACGCTCCCGGGCCTCGGTTCTCAGGTGGAGAAGTCTTCAGCTGAGTTGCTCGGCCAGTCCGACGATGATGCCCTCGGGGCCGCGGACGTAACAGAGGCGATATTGGTCCTCGTACTCCACCACCTCGCCAACGAGCTCGGCGCCGTGGCGCTGCAGGCGGCCCAGGACGCTCTCGATGTCGTCGACCGCGAACATGATGCGACGGATGCCCAGCGCGTTCACGGGCGCATCCTCCGGCTCGGCCCTGACCGCCGCCGGTGTGTGGAACTTGTCCAGCTCGACCCGTCCGTGGCCGTCCGGGGTCCGCATCGAGGCGATGGTGGCTCGGACGCCGTCGAGCCCGATGAGGCGGTCGACCGACTGGCCCTCGACGAGCGTCTCGCCCTCGAGCTCCAGACCAAGGTGGGCGAAGAACGCCTTGGCAGCTCCGAGGTCGTCGACAACGAGGAGGACGTTGTCCATCCGCAGAACGGTCATCGCCGGACGATCGGTTGGGCCGGCGCCCGTCGCCTGAGGGGACTCAAACGACGTACTGGAGCGGCATCACCACGAAGTCGTCCGGCAGCTTCACGCCGGTCGAGCGGTTCGGGCAGCAGCCGTTCGGCACCGTCATCTGCTCAGCGTACCGCCGGCCATGGCGGCAGACTACTCGACGCACGGAGGCGTCGATGGGCAGGCTCATCTACACACTGAACGTATCGCTCGACGGGTTCATCGAGACCCTGGACCACTCGCTCGACTGGGGGGTCAACGATGACGAGCTCCTCAGCTGGTTCGGCGACCGGGCGCGCGGCCTGGCCGCCTCCCTCTATGGCCGCAGGTTGTACGAGCTGATGTCGGCGTACTGGCCGACGGCACAGGACGACCCCGCCGCGACCGAGCCCATGCGCGAGTTCGGGCGCCTCTGGCTGGGCATCCCGAAGATCGTCTTCTCATCGACGCTGACGTCGGTCGACTGGAACAGCCGGCTCGTCCGAGGCGACGTCGGCGAGGAGCTCGCGCGGCTGCGTACCGAGCTCGACGGTGACTTCGAGGTGGGCGGTCCCACGCTTGCGTCCGCGTTCATCAGGCGGGGCCTCGTCGACCGGTACGAGCTGGTCGTGCATCCGGTCATCCTCGGGTCCGGGACGCCGTACCTCCCGCCCCTCGACGCGCCGATCCGCCTGCGCCTCACCGACACCCGCACGTTCGCGTCGGGCGTGACGTACCTGGGCTACGCCACCGAGTAGTCGCGTCCCCCGCGACCTCAGTCCACGTACTGGAGCGGCGTCACACGAAGTCGCCGGAAGCTTCACGCCGGTCGCGTGGTTCGGGCAGTAGCCGCTTCGCGGCGCTTCTTGTCGAGGTACTGCTGGTGGTAGTCCTCGGCGAAGTAGAACGGCGGCGCCGGTGGGCCGGTGATCTCGGTCGCGATCGTGCCATAGCCGGCGGCCGAGAGCTGCTCCTGGTACATGTCCCGACTCGCCTCGGCCAGGCGACGCTGCTCGTCGTCGTGGACGAAGATCGCCGACCGATACTCGGTGCCGCGGTCATTGCCCTGACGCATTTGCTGGGTCGGGTCGTGGCTCTCCCAGAAGACCTTCAGGAGTGCCTCGTAGCTCGTCTTTGCGGGGTCGAACACGACCCGCACCGTCTCGGCGTGGCCCGTCCGTCCCGTGCAGGACTCCTCGTAGGTCGGGTTCGGCGTGAAGCCGCCCTGGTAGCCGACGGCGGTCGTCCAGACGCCGGGCTGCTCCCAGAACGTCTTCTCCTCGCCCCAGAAGCAGCCGAGGGCGAATTCGGCGATCTGGAAGCCGTCGGGATACGGCCCCGCGATCGGCGTCCCGAGGACGGTGTGGTTCCGCGGCTGCAGGATCGGGGTCGAGCGGCCGGGGAGCGCCTCCGAGGCGGTGGGCATGGACGGAGAGCGGAAGAGGAACTGCATGCGCTGATCCTACGCGCGACCCCCCTCGGGGCGATGACGGTGAGGTGACGAATCGGGGGCGGCGTGACGCCTACGCCTCGTCGAACTCGTCGAGCTCGGCCGCCGGCAGGCTGAACCCCACCTCGGCCCCGCCGTCCTCGCGCGGCACCATCCAGGTCCGCCCGCCCATCGCCTCGATGAGCTGACGGCAGACGAACAGCCCGATCCCGGCCCCGCTCGCGACGCGGCTCGCATCGCGCGTCCGGAAGAACAGCTCGAACGCCCGCGACGCGGTCTCTGCGTCCAGCCCGATCCCGCGATCGAGCACCCGGACGATCACCTCCGCGTCCGCCCGGACCAGCTCGATCTCGATCGGCGTCGCCCGCGGGCTGTACTTCGCCGCGTTCGACAGCAGGTTGCGCACGACCTGCTCTACGTACGTCGGCTCGGCCGCCACGAGCTGCAGCTCCGGGGGTGCGCGGAACACGTATTCGTGATCGGGGTGGCGATCGCTCTCGGTCGCGACGATGTGCCGGACGAGCCGGGCGAGGTTGATCGGCTCGGCCTCGATCTGGACCCGCCCGCCCTCGACCCGTGACAGCACGAGCAGGTCCTCGATCAACCTGGTGAGCCGGTCGGCCTCCTCCTCGATGTCGACGATCGCCTGGTCGCGCGTCTCGGCATCGAGGGCCGCGCCGCGCCGTCGGAGGATCCGCGCCAGACCGAAGATCGTCGTGACCGGGGTCCGCAGCTCGTGGCTGATGACCCCGATGAACGCGTCGCGCAGGGCAGCCGCACGTTGCTCCTCGTCGTGGTGGCCGGCGACCTCGACCGCACCCGCGAGCACGCTGACGACCGCGGTCAGGAGCGCCTCGTCATCGGGCCCGAAGGCATCGACCTCGGTGGAGTCGACCTCGACGAGGCCGATCCCGACGCCGTTGCGGACGATCGGCACGGCGAGCCACGAGTGGACGGCGGCGCCGGCGGCCGGACCGGCGATCCGGTCGCCGTCCCGGAGGAGGTCGCCGGTCCGATACGGCGCGAGGGTCTCGACGACGCCCCAGCTCCGGCCCTTCGGGCGGCGGAGCCGCTGACCCATCGCCTCGGCGGCGAACGGCCCGATCGCGGCGCGGATCACGAGGTCCTGTCCGTCGACGAGCGCGATCGAGCCACCGGTCAGTCGGATCGCGCCGCGCAGGCGGTCGAGCGCCTCGTGGAGGATCTGATCGAGGTCCAGCTCCCCCGAGGCGGCGGCGGCGATCTCGATGATCAGCCGGGACGACGCGTCGGACCCGATGGCGGGGTCGAGCACGTCGACGGGCAGGGCATCAACGTTCACCGGGCCATCGTACCTGCGCCCCCCGCGCCGGGCGTCTGCCCGATCAGCGACTCACAGCCGGAGGAGGAACTTCGCGATCTCGAAGTAGATGATCAGGCCGGTCCCGTCGACGAGCGTCGTGATCAGCGGCGCGGACACGACCGCGGGGTCGATCCCGAGCCGGCGCAACGTCAGCGGCAGCACGGCGGCAACCGTGGCCGACCAGCAGCAGATCGCGAGGATCGTGACCGACACGACGAGCCCGATGTCGACCCCGACCCCGAGCAGCTGGGCCCGGCCGAACGCGACGACGGCCATGATCCCGCCGAGGATCAGCCCGACCCGGAGCTCCTTCCAGATGATCCACGTGATGTCCCTGAGGGTGACCTCGTTGAGGGCCATCGCCCGGACGATCAGCGTGACCGTCTGGCTGCCGATGTTGCCGCCGGTCCCGATCAGGAGCGGGATGAAGAAGCTCAGCGCGACGGCGGCCTCCAGCTCGTTCGAGAACGACCGGAGGACCGTCCCGGTGTAGGCCTCCGCGACGAACAGGAGCAGCAGCCAGCCGACCCGCTTCCGGACGAGGAGCGACACGCTCGAGAGGCGATACGGCACGTTCAACGGCTGCGACCCGCCGAGCCGCTCGATGTCCTCCGTCGCCTCAGCTTCGAGGACGTCGGCGACGTCGTCCTGGGTGATGATCCCGAGCAGGTGGTCCTCGTCGTCGACCACGGGGATCGCGAGGAGGTTGCGCTCGGTCAGGAGGTTCGCCGCGGTCTCCCGATCCGCCGACGCGCGGACGCGGACCGTCGTGGGTGCGATCAGATCGGTGACCGGCGTCGCACCCGGGCTCAGCATCAGCCGATAGAGGGAGAGCACCCCGATGAGGTGCCGCTCGGCGTCGACGACGTAGACGTAGTCGGCGGTCTCGGCCTGTCCTGCCAGGCTCCGGATCGCGCCGATCGCCCCGTCCGCCGTTGCGTCTGCCGCGACCGCGACGAACTCCGGGGTCATGATCCCGCCGGCGCTCTCGGGCTCGAAGTCCGACAGGCGCCGGATCTCGGCCGCCTCCTCGGGATCCATCCGGACGAGGATCTGCGCGGCCTCGGGCTCGCTGAGGGTCTCGACGACGTCGGCGGCATCGTCCGGGTCCATCTCGGCGAGGAGCTGGGCCGCCTCCTGCCGGGACAGCGTCCGGAGGATCGCGGCCGCGTCGTGCGGATCGAGCTCCTCGAGGACCTCGGGGATCTCCTCGTCCGGGAGCCATTGGAGCAGGACGGCGACCTCGGGCGGGTCGAGACGGGGGACGAGCGCGGCCCATTCGGCCGGCCCGACACGTTCGGCGAGACCGGCGACGCCCTCGCGCTCGCGCTCTCGGATCAGCTCCTGGATCTCCTCCAGGAGGGCATCGGTGGCCGCGGTCGACATCGGAGGACCCTCGATGAGGGGTGGGGCCCGCGGGGCGGGCATGGGTGCGCGGGGGATCGGTTGGCGGACGGCAAATGGCGCTCGACGAGACGGGCCGAGCGTGCCGGGGCATCGTAGCGCTGGACGGGGCCGCCCGGCGCCGAGGGGCGCCCCACACCTGACGGGCCGGGGGCATCCCATCGGGACTACACCGGACCCTCACGAACGTACCACGCCCCCTGGCCCCCCCGGTCCCGATCTGCCTATTGATCGCGGCGGCTAGGATTGGGATCGTCGAGATCTCCGCAAGCACGCTCACGCCGGAGATCGCCGATCGTGTCCGACCGCTCGTCCGTCACCCGCTTCCGTCCGCCCGTCGACCGCGGCGCGCGCCGGATCCCCGGGTCCGTGGAGCGGGGGAGGCCAGCGATGTCCCGTCTCGCCGCCTCGATCGTCGCTCTCCTCGTGATCGCGACGATCGCCCCCGCCGCCGCCTCCGCCGCGCCGGCTCCGGCTGTCTGGAGCTCGGCGCCGGCCACGTCGGCGGCCACGGCCGCAGTGGTCGAGGGGATCGATGTCAGCCACTGGCAGGGGACGATCGCCTGGTCGAGCGTGGCCGCCGCCGGCAAGAAGTTCGCGATCATCAAGGCCAGCGAGGACATGGACTTCGTCGACGACCACTACCTGACGAACCGGAGTGCTGCCCAGGCCGTCGGGATCTGGACCGGGGCCTACCACTTCGCCCGCCCGAGCGCGACGCCGAACGACGCCATCAACGAGGCGGACCACTTCGTCAGCACCGTCCGCCTCGGCGTGCACGACCTGATCCCGGCCCTCGATCTCGAGGACGCCGGCGGCCTGGGCGTCAGCGCGCTCCAGACGTGGGTCACGACCTGGCTCAACCGGGTCACGACCCGGATCGGGATCCGGCCGATGATCTATACGAGCCCGGCGTTCTGGGCCAAGTACATGGGCGACACCAGCGCTCTGTCCGATGCCGGCTACCGCGTCTGGATCGCCCACTGGGGCGTCTCCGCCCCGACCGTGGCCGGGAACAGCTGGGGTGGTCGCGGCTGGACGTTCTGGCAGTACACGAACAGCGGCTCCGTTCCGGGGATCACGGGTCGGGTCGACCTCGACCGGTACAACGGCACGGACCTGATGGCCGCGGCGTACTCCGTCTTCAGCGTGGTGACGAAGGCCACCGGCCAGGTGAAGCAGGGCCAGACCGCCGCCACGGCCGCGGTCTGGATCGCCCGGACGAACTTCCTGACTCCGGTTGCGCTGGACGTCAGCGGGCTGCCGCCGGGGGCCGTGGCGACGTTCATCGACAACCCGACGACCGTGTCGGCCGTGACGATGCAGGTGACGACGACGACCGATACGCCGACGGGGACCTACCCGCTGACCGTCATCGGGAGCGGGCAGGGACTCACGAAGACCGCGCCGGTCAGCCTCGTCGTCATCGACGGCATCCCGCCGTCGGTCGTCGCGCCCACGATGTGGCTGGAGCCCGGGACGACGCTCGGCTCGACGACGATGCCCGTCTTTGTGTCGTGGTCGGCGACCGATCCGAGCGGGATCTCGTCGTACGGCGTCCAGCGGAGCTCCAACGGTGGAGCCTGGACCACCGTCGCCCTGGCCAGGCCGACCTCGACGAGCGGCTTCCAGTCCCTGCAGAGTGGGGTCGCCCACGTCGAGCGGGCGCGGGCGACCGACCGCCTCGCGAACCTCAGCGGGTGGGCGACCGGCCGGTCGGTGACCACGCTCCTGACCCAGCAGGTGGCGGGATCGATCAGCTATCACGGGACGTGGACGAACGTGTCCACCAGCGCAGCGTCGGGCGGCAGCCTCCGGTACGGGCGGTTCGCGGGGGCCTCGGCCACGTACACGTTCACCGGATCGAGCGTCGGCTGGGTGGCCGCACGCGGGCCCGATCGCGGATCGGCCAAGGTGTACCTGGACGGCGTCTATGCCGGGACCGTCAACCTGCACTCCGGCTCGACCGCCTACCGGTCGATCGTCTTCGCCCGCAACTTCGGGGTCGTCGGGAGCCACACGCTGCGGATCGTCGTCGACGGGACGTCCGGTCACCCGCGAGTCGACGTCGATGCGTTCGTCCGGCTCGCGATCGGCTAGGCCGGCTCGCGCTGCTCGCCGGCTCGGCCGGGTCGTCCGGCTCGCGGGCCCGCCGGCGGCCTATGATGATCGCGCGGTCGGCCCGTGTCGCTGTGCCGGCCGCGGAGCGTGATGACCGAGACTCCCGGCCCGACCGAACGTCCCCTGCGCGTGATGGTCGTCGACGATCACGAGATCGTCCGACAGGGGCTCGTCGCGCTTCTCGATCGCCGGTCGCGGTTCGAGGTGGTGGCCGAGGCCGGAACCGTCGCCGAGGCGGTCGAGCAGGCGCATCGGTTCGAGCCCGACATCATCGTCATGGACGTCCGCCTGCCAGACGGCTCCGGGGTGGAGGCGTGCCGCGACATCCGGGCGGACCTGCCCGCGACGCGCGTCGTGATGCTCACGTCGTTCCCGGACGACGAGGCCGTCCTGTCGGCGATCGTGGCCGGCGCGTCCGGTTACCTGCTCAAGCAGATCCGGGCCCGAGACCTCGTCGCGGCGCTCGAGGCGGTCGGGCGGGGCGAATCGCTGCTCGATCCCGCGGTCACGGAGAAGGTCCTCGAGCGCGTCCGCCGCCTGAGCGCGGGCGGCGCGACGGACGAGCTGTCCGAGCTGACCACGCAGGAGCGGAAGATCCTGATGCTCGTCGCCGAGGGCAAGACGAACAAGGAGATCGCCTCGGAGATCTTCCTGTCGGACAAGACGGTGAAGAACTACGTCAGCTCGATCCTCTCGAAGCTGAACCTCGAGCGCCGGGCCCAGGCCGCCGCGTTCGTCGCCAGCCACCGCATCGACCGCGGCGCCTGACCGTTCGTTGAGCGGCGGGGATCCGGGGCAGGTCCGGCGGGTCCCACTCTCCCATCGCCGATCGGTGATCGCCCGCCACACGCGGCTGACGCCGGTCCCAGGGCTCCCGGGCATCCGGCTCCACCTCGCCGCGGACGCGGCCCCGGTCTGGCAGGCGACCGAGGCCGAGCTCGGGGTCACGAGCGCGCCCATCCCGTTCTGGGCGTTCGCGTGGGCGGGCGGGATCGCCCTCGCCCGGTACCTGGGTGATCATCCCGAGGAGGTCCGCGGACGGCGCGTGCTCGACTTTGCGACCGGGAGCGGGCTCGTCGCGATCGCGGCGATGCAGGCCGGAGCGGCCGAGGTGACGGCAGCCGACATCGATCCGTTCGCCGAGGCCGCCGTCGCGCTCAACGCACGGGCGAACCACGTCCGGTTCGGGTTCATCGCGCGCGACCTGCTCGACGAGCCGCCCCCGGATGTGGACGTGCTTCTCGCTGCCGACACCTGGTACGAGGGCCCGTTGGCGGAACGCGTGCTGCCGTGGCTCCGGGCCGCGGCGGGGCAGGGGATGCGGGTCCTGGTCGGCGATCCCGGCCGGCGCTACCTGCCGGCGAGCGGTCTCGAGCCGATCGCGTCGTACGAGGTGGAGACGACGACACAGCTCGAGGACCGGGCGGTCGTCCGGTCGGGGGTCTTCACGATCTGAGGGGATCAGACGGTGGCTTCGGCCGGGCTGTCCGCGCTCGCTGCAGCCGCCGCATCGGCCGCGGCACTCGCGACGGCCTTGTGCGCCGCCTCGAAGCTCGCGACGGCCTCGTCGAGCTCCCGTGCCGCCTCCTCGGAGACCTCGGACGAGATCCCGAACCCCCCGAAGATCGCCACGCCCTCGATCTCGAGCCACGGCGCCCCGGCCGGTCGATCGCGACGCTTCCGCCCATCGCCGATCCCGCCGAGCCCGCGGACATGGGTGACCACCTCCCAGTCGTCGGGCACCACGATCTGACAGCCACCGAACACGGCTCGCACCCGGAGCACCGCCCCGGATGGGTCGAGAGTCGCTCCTCGGAGGTCGACGATGCCCCCGCCGTACCACGTGTCGAGCGTGCCGCCGCGGAACGCCGACGAGCGCGAGCGGAAGCTCAACGGCTCGAAGAACGCCGCGAGGTGGACCTCGTCGAGCTCCGGGTCATCCGCGCGCAGGACCCGCTTCCGGGCGAACGCGGCGGCCACGCCGCTGACGATCGACGTGGCGACGAACGCGGCCGTCAGGACCGCGACGACGCGCCAGATCACTCTCATCTCACGACTCCTCGTGCCGGGATCTCGCCGGGTGCCAACTCCACCATCCCACGTCGGCGAGCGCTCCGCAGGGGCGGATGCAGGTCTCTCGCGTCCGGGCGGGCAAGAAGAAACCGGCCGCCGGAGCCCCGGCGGCCGGTTCGAGTGGCCTGACGGGTCAGGCGAGGATCACGAGTACCGGTATTGCGATGCCTCCAGCTCACCGAGGACCTGCATCCGGAGCTGGTAGAACGCACCAGCCACGGCGAGGGCGATGTACACCAGACCCCACAGGAAGTTGTTGTAGATCACCGCGCCGAGGACGCCGCTCCCGAGCGAGCCGACGGAGATGACCCCGAACGCGAGCAGCACGCCCCCGATCAGCATCGCCGAGCCGCCCATCGCCGTGAGCACGACCACCAGCACCTTGGGGACCGCGAGGACGATCGCCGCGATCGCGAAGATCACCGCAAGGATCAGCCCGATGGCCACCGCGAGGAAGCCGGTGATGTTGACCAACGCCATCAACCCGACGCCGAGGGTGTATCCGACACCGCCGGCCAGGAGGACGACCGCTGCCCAGTACCAGAGGTACGAGATCAGGGCGAACCCGGCGCCGAACACGAACCCGACGACCCAGCCGACGACCGTGGCCAGGAAGCCGTCACCGAACCACACGCTCATCAGCTGGGCGCCGGCGGCGAATCCCACGAGGAATGCCCAGAGCGGCAGCAGGATCAGGAAGAAGCGGAAGCCGTAGAAGCAGAACGCCGCCCCGATCGCCAACGCCACCAAGCCGAGCAGAATTCCTTCGAGTGTCATCGAACAGCGGCCCTCCCAGACCAGCGGGCCCTCGTCATCACGAGGTACAGCCCGAACGGGCGGCACCCTACTCCGGCTTGCGTCGGGATGCAATGGGGGTACGTGTCGTATCCGGCGACGTTCACGCGCCTGCGGGATCGCCCGTGCCGGGGCGATACCCGCGGACCCAGTCCACCTCGAAGGCCTTCGGGTAGCCGGCGGACGGGCGCTCGTCGGGGCCGTCGATGGGGAACTCGTAGATCCCGAGCATCAGCTGCATCGGATAGGCCGGGGACTGGCCGACGACGCGGACGAGCCGATCGTCGACGTACCAGGCGACCCGGTCCGACGTCCACGTGGCCGAGTACGTGTGGAGGGCCCGGGCATCGATGGGCAGCTCGACCGCCTCGAAGTCGTCGTCGAGCGCCGGATCCTCGAAGGGATGGATCCCCATGCCGACCCGGGTCCGATCCCCCCTGACGTCGCGACCGAAGATCTCGGCGACGCAGATCTCGCCGGATCGCATGGGGTCGTCGCCCACGCCGATCATCCACAGCGCCACCATCACGCGCGGATCGTCGAGCGCCCGAGCCCGGAGCTCGATCAGGCCACGTCCCTGCAGGTACAGCCGGCGATCGGTCTGCCCGGTCCGGACGACGGCGCCGGGGGCGAACCGGTGCCCGCCGATCGAGCTGCCGACCGGGCCGGCGAAGACGGCGGTCTGCAGGGACGACACGCGCAGGTCGCCGTCCAGCTCGGGGCACCACGGCGGTTGATCGGCCTCGATCAGGAGCCGGAGACGGCTGTCGCGGATCTCGTGGCGCGCGGCCGTCCGATCCGGCGTGCTCCAGTGCGGCAGGTAGTGGGGGAGCCAGCGCCGCTCGTCGAGACGGTCGGTGTCGAAGTCGTCCTCGAACGCGAGCTCGAACGCCGTTCGGTCGAGGACGGTCGGCGGTCGACCTGTCCCGCCCGTCACGACGGCGGGTTGTTGAGCACCGGCAGCAGGAACCCGACCGCCGTCGCGGCGCCCGCCAGGGCGCCACCGCGCTCGTACGCGAACGGCATCAGGGAGTTCGTGAGCATTGCGAGGAGGCCGCCGGCAGCGAGCGCCGCAGCCCGATCGCCCATCGCGTCCACGAGGACCTGCGTCGCGATGTAGCCGATCGCGGCTGAGAGGCCGCAGGCGAGGACCACGACGCCCCACAGCCGGGCCAGTCGCACGGCGCTCCAGCCCGCCGCCCGCAGGTCGGCGGACGGCGCGATCGCCTGCGGGATATTCGACACGAAGACGGCCGTCAGGAACGCCGGGCTGATGACGAGCCCGGCTCCGATCTGGATCCCGAAGATCAGGGACTCCGGCACCCCATCGACGACCGAGCCGACCACGATACCCATCGCCCCGCCGGAGCCCTCGGAGCCGAACTTGCGCTCCACCAGCGCGTCGCCGACCAGGAAGATCGTGACCCCGATCAGCATCCAGAGGGCGAACTCCCAGCCGGGGATGTTGGCCTGGCCCTCGGGAACGAGCTCGAACGCGATCGCGGCGATCATCGCGCCGGCGCCAAATCCCGCCAGGATCCCCACCACCCGGGTGGGCACCGCGATCCAGCAGACGGCCACGCCCGCCAGGAACAGGGACGACTGGGCGATCACCCCTAGTCCGAACGCCTCGAACAGCACCGGCAGCTCCCTGGGCTGGAGTCCTCCCCCCGCGTGGTTCGCCCGACAGTGGCGCGGTTGTCGAGCATAGCCGGGGAGGCACCGTGGCGGTCGTCGCTACGTCGGACGGGGGTGGGGGAGCCAGCGTCCGGGTCGTCAATCTCGACGGGCGATGCCCTGCGTCGAGGATCAACCCGCACGAGGCGGCTGGTGGTGCGACACGCGGAGCAGGGCCGAGCCATGCCGTGGGAGGAGCGCCTGCCATCCGTCGGGCTGATCGACCGACGTTCGTTCCCAGAGGTTCCGCACGGCCAGAGGCCGGCTCAGGCCGAGCTCTTGCCACTCGATCGAAGCTTGGCGCGGACTCTCTCCGCGGTTGAATACCCCGACCGCGACGGACCCGTCGGCCAGGTCCCTGAACCACGTCTCGAGCGAGCCGTCCACCCGCATTCGACGGGCCTGACGGCCGAGACCATCCTGGTGAACGGCCAGAATCTCCGGGTTGCTGATCATCCCCATCACCCCGGGCCCGAGCGACGCGAGGTCGCAGCCAAGCAGGAGCGGCGCGCTGAGCAGGACCCAGAGCCCGAGATGGGAGCGCTGCTCATCCGCGGTCAGGCGTGTGTCGTGCACCGGCTGGGACCAGGCCCCTCCCACCCGGCCCAGCACCAGCATGTCCGGATCGTTCCAGCCACCCGGTCCGGCGTACGGCTCCATGCCGGCCTGCCCGAACCCGATCCGATCCACCGACTCCCAGGTGTCCTCGATGTCGCCCGACGTTCGCCACGCGTTCGCGCCTGCCAGAGCTCGAGCCCAGGTCCAGACCTCACTCCACCCGTACTCGCAGATGTGATAGATGATGTCGCGGTCGACTCGATCCAGCGCGGAGCGCATCCGCGCAAACGGTGCCACGAGCTCCTTGATCGGAAGCGCCGCGCCGTGAGGCCCCATAGAACACCAGTCATATTTCAGATAGTCGATGCCCCAGGCCGCAAAGCTCGCGGCGTCCTCGGTCTCGTGGCCCTGACTCCCCGCGAACCCGGCGCAGGTCGTGGGTCCCGGCGACGAGTAGATGCCGATCTTGAGCCCCGCGGCGTGGAGGTGGGCCGCGAGGTCGGCGAGATCGCCGAACTTCTCGTTGGGATGGAGCCGGCCTCGTCGATCCCGATCACCCTGCCAGCCATCGTCGATGTTGACGCAGGTCCACCCGAGGTCCGCAAGGCCGGAGTCCAGGAGAACCGTTGCTGCGCGGCGCACGTCCGCCTCGCTGACCGTCGGTCCGAAGACATTCCAACTGTTCCAACCTAGCGGCGGCGTCAGGGAGATGTCATCCCCGACCACCAGCGTGATCGTTTCAGTCCAGGGTCCGTCGGCGTCCTCTCCGGCGATCTCGACCCGATGCTCGCCGCGGACCTGAGTGCGACCGACGATCGAGCCGGACTGAGGATCGATACGAAGACCGGGAGGTAGCCCGGCGATCCGAACGCCGCGCAGATCGGCGGCCGTGAACCCCCCGATCCGATGGATGAACGGGCGTCCGGGTCGCAGGCCGACGCGCCGCGGCCCCCCAATGGGCGAGCGGGCGAAGTCGTCATCCAGCGCGCAGATCTCCGGCGGCGACATCGCCTTTCCAGGCACCCGGAGCCTCGGGCAGCCCGCGAGGAGCCGCGCCGCGGACGACGTCGTAGCCGCTCGAGTTCGACCCGACGTCGACCTGACCGTCCCGGAAATGGAGGGTCATCGATCCGCGCCCGGCCCGCAGGTTGCTGATCGTGACGTCGGGCAGCCAGTCCGGCAGCGCCGGGTCGACGTACAGCCTGGACCCGCCGGCGTCGGAACGGGCTTCGATCCCGCACAGAATGGCGATGAAGCGGATGACTGCGCCCGACGCCCACGCTTGCGGGACGTTGGCGCCGAGGTACTGGACGGGAAAGCTGCCGTCGTCTCTTGGCAAGCCGGCGAACAGCTCGGGAAGTCGGTTGGCCTGGAAGCGCTCAGCGGCGTCGAACATGCCCCGCGCGATCCGGGCCAATTCGACGTGCAATCCATAGCTCCGGAATCCGTCGGCGATGATCGCGTTGTCGTGCGGCCACACCGATCCCGTGTGGTAGCTGAAGGGGTTGTAGCCGGGATGGTCGGACGAGAGCGTCCTGATGCCCCATCCCGACCACATGTCGCCGGCCATCAGCCGGCGGGCCACGCGCGCCGCTCGGTCGGCTGGGACGATCCCGGACGAGAGCAGGTGGCCGGGATTCGACGTGACGGAACGGATCGGCCGCTTGCGTCCATCGAGACCCGTGTAGTACGTCCCTTCGGCATCCCACCAAAACCGATCGTTGAATCGCTCGTAGAGCTGGCGGGCCTCGCGCCGAAGACGTTCTCCATCCTCCGGTTGCCCCAGGATGTCGTAGATCGTCGCGAGACGGATCTTGGCGTCGTAGGCGTAACCCTGGAGTTCGCACACCGCAAGGGGAAGCGGTGCGATGGCGCCGTCCTCATGCTGGATGGCGTCTTCGGCGTCCTTCCAGCCCTGGTTGTAGTAGCCGTGCGACGAGCGTGTCGCGTATTCCTGGAATCCGTCCCCATCGCGGTCGCCGGCCGAATCGATCCAGGCCATCGCGGCCTCGGCATTCGGCAGATAGCGCCGGAGCACGGCCGGGTCACCGAGCCATTGGTACAGGTAGGACAGCACGCTGATGAACAGGCTTGTCGCGTCGTGGGTCCCGTAGTACGGCTGGAACGGGAGGATGCCGAGCTGAGCCAGCTCGCCGTGACGGATCTCGTGCGGGATCTTGCCCACCTCCATGTCCCGTTCCGGATCGTCGGACGTGGCCTGGAGGTTCGAGAGGCGGCGCAGTGCCCCGGCGGCGAACTCCGGGAAGCCTGAGATCGTCTGCATCGACACGATGAGCGAATCGCGTCCGAACAGGGTCATGAACCACGGTACGCCTGCCGCCGGGATGAACACGCCCCGCTCGAATGTCGGATCCTCGATCCGCAGGGCTTCCAGGTCGCGAATGGCCTGGGCCCACGCCCGGTTCACCCCGACGTTCGGTGTCGAGACACTGACCGTCGGGAGTCGGACGGACCGCGCATCGCTCGGCGTCGTGGCGATCGCGTTGCACGGCAGTGTCGTCGGCCGTCGCGCGGACCGCGTCAGCGGCAGCCATCGAAGGCACGTGTGCCAGACGCCTTTCGCCGGGACGGTTGCGGCGAACACGAGCCGGCCGTTCGCGAACTGAGCCGGCGAGTCCGATCGGTCGGCGGCGACGATCAGCTCCCGATGGAAGTCGCGGTTCTCGTACCTGGTCCGGAGCTCTGCCCGTGACCGAAACCAGCGACTGTGCAATGAGCCCCGCCGGACGCGCCGGCCGTCCTTGACATCGAAGATGTCTGCGAAGTCCGAGGCGATCTGGATCTCGACGGCCAGCTGCACGGTCCGCCGACCGTAATTCGTGATGTCGTAATCCTCGTGGACACCACCCGCGATGGTTCGGTCCAGACGAACCGAGATCGTGTGACGCTCGATCGGCCCGTCTTCGTCGATCAGGCCGTCATTGCTGAACTCGAAGCGAGCCGAGAAGAACTGGACCTGCGACGAGTTGAGGAGGACCGGCTGGCTGCCGTTGATCAACAGGTCGTAGCCCGATACGAACCGGGTGTCCCGCGCGAAGAAGCCATCCTCGGAGCCGCCGACGATCCGGGCCGTCGGCTGACAGACGAGCACGCGGTCGTCGCGATTGATCGTGACGGCCGAGGGTCCGACCTGGATGGGGAGGGTCACGATCGATCCGGCGAGACCGTCGGCCCGACCGGTACCGCGACCTCACGTCCAGCGAGCCGCCCCTCCAGGCGATCCGCCGCCGGGAGGACGAAGCGTGCGGCCACGAGAGCCGACAGCGCCACGGCAAAGGTCAGCAACGCAACGAACGCAATCGTGCTGATCGCGACGACGACGAACAACGTCAGGCCGAGGCCGCCGAGCTTGCGCGGGTAGGCCAACAGGAGGAGCGCAGCGAGGCGCAGCCGTTCGCGTACGGGCCGCCCGGCCCGGGCCGGGTCGAGCAGGAGTGGCCAGATCGTCCACGCCAGAAGCCAGCCCGCGACGAGGCCCCAGAACGCCAGCGTGGCCACTGCCCAGCCGACGGGGCTGTCGGACTGGACACCCGTCGCGACATTGCCGAAGAGGATGGCCCCGCAACCAGCGAACGCGACGCCGAGGAGGAGTGTCGACGCGGCCGAATGCCTGATTGCGAGGCCATCCCAGAACGAAATTGGCCGATTCCGGGCAAGGAGCGCGGTGAGCCGGAAGATCCAGGCCGTCGGGAACGCCAGGAGTGGCGCGAGCACGACGGCGACCGGCGTGATGGTTGCGGCAACGATCAGCGCCAGGAGGGTTCCGCCCCACAGCACGTTGGCGGCGACGAGCCGCACCGAGTTGAAATAGAAGTCCGTGGCCGACGCCCGGGCGGCAGCGCGGAGTCCGGGTGAGGCGACCGGCCGATCCTCAGCCCTTGACGCCACTGGCCGCGATCCCTTCGACGAAATACCGCTGGAAGAAGATGTAGAGGATCAGGATCGGGAGGGTCGCCATGACAACGACCGCCATGAGCGGCGGCCAGTTCGTGAGGAGCCCACCAGCGGTCCTGAAGAAGGCAAGGCCCAGCGGGATCGTGTAGTGGCCCTGCTCGCGGAGAAAGATCAGCGGCCAGAAGAACGCGTTCCACGTTCCCTGGAACGTGAGGATGGCGACCGCCGCGAGGGCCGGCGTCGCCAACGGGAGCATGATCCGCGAGAACGTCGTGAAGAATCCGGCGCCGTCCATCCTCGCCGCTTCCTCGAGGTCGCGTGGGATCGTCAGGAAGAACTGCCGAAGCAGGAAGATGCTCACGGCGCTGACCGCGAGCACGAGCACGAGCGCGACGTACTGCCCGACCCCCTCGTCAGGCCGAGCCCGTTGAAGATCAGGTAGACGGGAACGAGCCGGAGCTGGTCGGGAATCATCAGGGTCCCCAGCACGACGAGGAAGAGCAGCTCGCGCCCCGGGAACCGCAGCCGCGCGAATGCATAGCCGGCAATGCTTCCGAATACCAGGTTCGTCACGGTCACGACGGTCGCGATTCCCGCGCTGTTCATGAACAGGACCACGATCGACGGCTTCAGCGTCGTGAACGTGTACTTCCACGCGTCCAGCGTGAACGGGTCCGGGATCACCGTCGAGCTTTACGGAGTCCGGCAGGGTCTTGAATGACGTGATGACCGACCAGGCGAACGGCGTGAACATCAGCAGCGCATAGCCGATGAGCAGCGTGTAGATCACGATCTTTCGCAGCCGACCCGGTCGACCCGTGCCGTGCTTGCGCTGCGGTGGCCCGCGTGGCGACCACGCTCTGGTCGACCGACGTCATCGCGTCCTCCTCACCAGGAGGGTGCCGATCCGAAGAGGCGGCGCTGGACGAGCGTTGCGCCGAAGATGACGATGAACAGGATGATGCCGACCGCGGCTGCCTTGCTGAAGTTGAGCTGCGTGAATGCCGCGTTGTAGAGGTACAGGACGACCGTCATGAGCGAGTTCGCGGGATCGCCGCCGAGGCCTCCCGCGATGGCCGCCTGGTCGAACAGCTGGAGCGCGCCGATCACGGCGACGGTGGCCACGAAGTAGTGGCCCGGCCTCAACAGCGGGAACGTCACGCCCCAGAACATCCGCCAGCTGCCGGCGCCATCGATCGCGGCCGCCTCGTAGACCTCGTGGCTGATCGATTGCAGGGAGGCGAGATAGAACAGCATGAACGTGCCCGACGTCGTCCACGCGTTCAGGACGATGACGGAGTTGAGGGCCGTCGAGGCGTCGCCCATCCAGTTCTGATGCGGCGGGTACCCGAGGAGTTGAAAGAGCGGGTTCAGGCCGAGTGCGGCGCGGAGCTCATTGAAGAAACCAAATGGCGCGGCCAGGAAGATCCACAGCATCGTGATCGCCGCCGAGCTCGCGATCGCGGGGAAGTAATAGGCGGCCCGGAAGAACGTCTGACCGCGGATCTTCTGGTTGACGATGACCGCCAGGAAGAGCCCGACCGCCATCGTCAACGGCACCCAGATGACTGCGTAGTAGACCGTGTTCTGAATGCCCCGGATGAAGTTGGGATCGCTGAGCGCGCTGGCGTAGTTCTGGAGGCCCACGAATTCCACGGGCCCGGACCGGATGTTCCACTTCCAGACGCTGATGTACAGCGCATAGGCGATCGCCCCGATCTGCAGGACCAGGAACAGGATCATCGGGATCGCGATGAACGCGTATCCCGCGATGGATTCCGATCCCAACCCCCTGCGCCGCCGCGTCGCGCTCTGTTGCGGGGTCGCGACCGCCACGTTTGATCCTCCCTAGATCAGCGAATCGCGTTCCCCGGGTGAGGCGTCCAGCAGGCGCCCCACCCGGGCGTCGTCCGAACTATTGCAGGGCAGCGGTGATCGCCGCGGCCGTCGCCGCGACCACCGGATCGGCGCTGAAGGTCTTGCCCTGGATCTCCTTGGTCATGGCGTCCTGGAACGCCTTCTGGACGGCGTCCCAATGGGGCATGAAACCGCTTCCCGGCTTCGAATAGGGTGCTTCGGAGACGAGCACATCGGAGCCCTTCGGCGGGGGGACATCGGTTCGCGACGGCAAGGCCGCGCCGGTACCGGTCCAGGCCGTCATCCCGTCCTTGCCGGTCAGATACGACAGGAGGGCCCAGCCCTGGTCCTTGTTCTTCGAGTCGGCGCCGATCGAGTAGGACACGGTGAAGTGGATCGTGACCGGGCTGCCGGACGTGCCGGTCGGCACGACGCCCCAGGCGTACTTGGTGTCCGGATACGCGCTGGTCATCGCACCGTCGAGCCAGGCCCCTTCGAACGCGATGGCGGCATCGCCCTTGCCGAGCGCGTCGCCGCACCAGCCGTCGCCCATGTCGCTCGCCGTCATCCCCTGGCCGTTCTTGAACAGGTCGAGGTACCACTGAACCGCCGCTTTCGAGGCGGGCGTGCTGATCTGCTCGGTCTTGCCGTCTGCCGACAGGAGCGAGCCGCCCTGGGCGTACAGGAAGGCGAGGCCACGATCGAGGCCCGGGTTGAGGCAGATCGGCGCCTTGAGCTTGCCCGCGCCTTTGAGGCCGCCCGCAGTCGTCACGAGATCCGCCATCGACGCCGGCGCCGCCGTCACCAACGAGCTGTTGTAGGCCATGCCGATCGTGCTGCCGTCCTTCGGGAACCCGTATGTCTTCCCGTCGGTGCCCTTGAAGATCGAGGCATAGCCCGGAAAGAATGGGCTCGTGTCGAAATTGGACTTCGCGATGTAGTCGTCCAGCGGCGACAGGAATCCCTGGTCGATCCACTGTTGGGCGTAGTCCGCATTCACGTAGAAGACGTCCGGGACGTCGTGCGAGGCGAAGTTCGTGGCCATGACCGTCGCGTAGTCACCGGCGATCGGCTGGTAGTCCACCTTGATGTTCGGGTTCGCGGCCTGGAAGTCGAGCAGCGTCTGGGTCAGCGCGTTGCCCTCGGCCGGCGAGGCCTGCCACCCCGACAGGACGGCCGTCCCGCTGACCGCGGCGGCCTCGGAGCTGGCGCTCGGAGCTGCTCCCTGGGAGCTCGCTGCTTGTGAAGGGCTGGTCTCCTTAGAGGGAGCACTCGAGCTGCTGCTCGTGCAGGCCGCCACGATGGCGGCGGTCGTGATGACCGCCACGAAACGACGCATTGCCGCGTTCCTCCTTCCGGAAACGCCCGGCGGTCGAGTTGACCACCCGAGCGCGTGGTACCGGTTCCACGGCGCTTGCAGCGATAGTAGTCGCGTCGTCAATACCCCTGCATCGGCGTCCTGGCGATCCCGGTGGATCGCTCGGTCGAGCGGCCAGTGGCATCAATCCGGCGGCGGTCCCGCCGTTGCTCGAACCATGAGCTCGACCGGCAGCACCTCGCGCACGGGTCGACCTTCCGCCCCGTCCATCGCGGCGAGCAGCAGGGCGACCCCGCGACGCCCGGACTCGAACAGCGGCTGGCGGACAGTGGTGAGGCCGAGGTCTGCCGCGATGTCGATGTCGTCATATCCGATCACCGACAGGCGGTCCGGGACGGGGATGCCAGCGAGCCGGGCGGCCTCGAGGACGCCGAGGGCTTCGATGTCACTGCCGCAGACGATCGCCGTCGGAGGCGGCGACAGCGTGAGCATCTCGGCTCCGGCTCGTCGCGCCGTCTCGCGCGGCATGCCGCCCGTGTGGACGTACTCGGGGCGGAGTGCGAGGCCAGCCGAGCGCAGGGCAGAAGCGACACCGATTCGTCGCAATCGGCTCGGTGAGAACTTGAAGCGCGTCAACGGATCGTCGCCCAGGAAACCGATCCGGCGATGACCGAGGCCAAGGAGGTAGGTCGCGGCCAGCCGGCCGCCGGCAACGTCGTCGACCACGACCCGACTCAGGGATCGGTGGTGCCCGTCCACAAGGATCGTCGGGATCCCGGTCCGTTCGATCTGGGCGAGCTCGCCTGCGTGGGGCGACAGGGACACGATGATCAGGCCGTCCACTCGATCGCGTCGGGCGAGGTGACGGATGACAGTCTCCCGTCGCTCGGGCGTCTCGATGTTGAAGACGACCAGGTCGTAGGGAGTGTGCGCCAATGCCGACTCGATCCCGAGCAGGCGCTCGACCACCGATGGCCGCGTGAGGAACGGCACGATCACGCCGATCGCACCTGTGCGTCCGGTTGACAAGCCGCGGGCGATGGCGCTCGGGACGTAGTCAAGGTCGGCAATCGCCCGGAGCACCCGCCGGCGCGTCTCGGGATCGACGCGCGGGCTGTCGTTGAGCACTCTGCTGACGGTTCCGACCCCGACATCGGCGAGCCGTGCGACATCCCTGATCGTCGGTCCCGCCTTCAAACCAGCCTCCGCTCTTCCATCGATCTCACGGACTCAGAGTCTAGACGCGGCGGGGCGATCGACACGTCAGGCCACCAGTTCAGCCCTCCCCGGTTGACAGCAGTGGAGAAGGCAGGGTCGGGGCTCCGGCGTCACGACGAAGGCCTGACGCGACGCCCGGGCCGCGGCCAGATCGGGTCACCGCCCGTCATCCGATCGTCGCGATCCCGGTGCAGGATTCGGGCATGACACAGACCACCCGAGGACCTGAGATGACCGACGCGAACACCACCCCGACTCCGGCCACGCTGACCGACGACGACTGGAAGGACCGGCTCACGCCCGAGCAGTACCGCGTCCTCCGCAAGAAGGGCACCGAGCGCGCGTTCAGCGGAGCGCTCTGGGACGAGCATCGACCGGGCACCTACCGCTGCGCGGGCTGTGGAACGGAGCTCTTCCGATCCGAGGCGAAGTTCGAGTCGGGGACCGGCTGGCCCAGCTTCTACGCACCGGCGGATCCGAACGCCGTCGCCATCGAGACGGACCGATCGCTGTTCATGACCCGTACGGAGGCGCTCTGCGCCACCTGCGGCGGGCACCTCGGCCATGTGTTCAACGACGGCCCGCGACCCACCGGGCTGCGGTACTGCATGAACTCCGCATCGCTGACGCTCGACCCGGACGATGCCCGCGAGGTGACGCCACTGCGGGACCCGACGAAGGGGTCCTGACCGGGTTGGGACAGGCGGCGCCTCGGACGCCGCCCACGTCCTCGCAGAGGATGCCGGCACCCTTGCGCGAGTCCGCGAGAATCATCCCGTCCGGGTGATGTCGCCGGCCGGCGGCGGAATGATGCCGTCTCCCGATAAACTCCGGGAACCAAGGAAATGAAGGGAGTCGCGGTATGGGCCTCGGTCCGCTCGAGTACATCGCCATCGCCTTTCCGGGGAACCAGTTCTCCGGGGAGATCATCCCGGCCATCAAGGAGCTTCAGGACTCGGGAACGATCCGCGTCCTCGACCTCGTGATCATCAGCAAGGACGCGGCGGGTAACGTCACGGCCATCGAGGCGTCGGACGCCAGCCCGGAGCAGGCTGCGGTGCTCGCTGCCCTCGGCCTCCGGACCCAGAACCTCCTGGGCGAGGAGGACATCGAGGAGATCGGCGGCGCGCTCGACCCGAACAGCACGGCCGGCCTGATGATCTGGGAGAACGTGTGGGCCGCCAGGTTCGCCGAGTCCCTTCGGAACGCCAAGGGTGAGCTCATCGCCAACGGTCGCATCCCGGCCCAGGTGGTCGAGGACGTCATGGCGGCTTCGGTCCCCTGACCCGACCCGATCACACCAGCGCATAGCGCGAAAGGAGCGACTTCTCATGATGCGACGCAGGGGTGGTCTCATGCGCGCCGCCGCCACGACGGCCGTGGTGGCCGGAACGGCGGGAGCGGTGAGGCACCATCAAGCCCAGAAGTACCAGTCCCAGGCCGAAGCGCAGGCGTATGAGCAGCAGCAGGCCGCCGCGGCCTATGCACCGGCTCCCGAGGCAGCTCCCGCGGCTCCCGCCGTGGATCCGCAGACGGCCCAGCTCCAGAATCTCGCTCAGCTCCACGCAACCGGCGTCCTGACCGACGAGGAGTACGCGGCGGCGAAGGCCAAGGCCCTCGGCATCTGACGACGTCCTGACGACGCGGGTCCCGGCTCGGAGGGGCGAGCAAGGCCCGCGTCGATCCATGTCCGGGATCAGGCGACCCAGATCGTCCGCCCGCCCCGGACCGTCCGGGCCACCTCCGCGACGATCGCCGGCGTCCCCGCCACGATGCCGACCAGCAGCCAATCGAAGGCATCGAGCGGTGTCGCGTGGAAGGCGGAGGCGAGCGGCGGGATCGCCGGGATGAGCGCCTGGATCGCGACGACGGAGACGCCGGTGGCGAGCAGGACCGTGTTCCTGCCGAGGCGATGGATCGGCTGCCGGATGCTCCGGTTCCAGTACGCCCGCACGCACTGGCCGACCACGAGCGCGGTGTACGCCAGCCACGCTGCGTGGTCGAACCCGCCGTCGTGCGTGAGCATGACGACGAGGGCAGCGACCGCGGTGAAGCCGCCGGCGAGCGTGATCCCGACGAAGATCCGGTCGGTCAGCAACGGGGTCCGGGCCGGTCGCGGCGCTCGCGTCATCAGCGCCGGCTCCGGCGGCTCGCGCTCGAAGGCGACGGACGTCGACAGGTCGATGAAGAGCTCCATCCAGAGGATCTGGAGGGGCAGCAGGACCTGACGCTCCGCCACGAAGATCGTCGAGATGAGGATGAAGCCCAGGAAGGCGACGTGGGTCGAGATGATGAACACGAGGCCCTTCTGGACGTTGTCGACGATCCTCCGTCCCTCCGCGAGGCCGAACATCAACGTCGCGAACGAGTCGTCGCCCAGGACCAGATCGGATGCCTCGCGGGCGACGGCGGTGCCGGACCCCATCGCCACGGCGACGTCCGCGCCGTGGAGGGCGGGCGCGTCGTTCACGCCGTCGCCGGTGACGGCAACCGTCCGACCGCGGGACCGGGCTGCCCGGACCAGCCGGAGCTTCTGGTCGGGGGTCGAGCGGGCGACCACATGGAGATCCGCCAGGCGGTCGGCGATCCGGGCGTCGTCCCAGGCCGCGATCTCCTCGCCGGTGACGATCGTGTCCGCCGGGATCCCGGCATCGCGCGCGATGCTCGCGGCCGTGTTCGGATGGTCGCCCGTCACGACGACGACCTGGATGCCGGCTCCGCGTGCCGACGCGATCGCATCGGGGATCCCTGCCCGGATCGGATCGGCGAAGCCCACGAGGGCGCGCATCTCCCACGGTCCGTCGTCCACCTGACGCGCGAGCCCGACGAGGCGCTCGCCCGTCGCGGCGGCCGCTTCGAACGCACGGTGCCAGCTCTCGCGCTCCGGACCCGGATCGCCGTCGACGAAGGTGAGAACGACCTCCGGCGCACCGAGCGCCAGGCTCTCGACGGAGCCTTCGCGCCGGGCGCGGGTGAGGGTCACCGGTCGGGCATCGGAGACGGGTTCGGCCTCGACGAGCTCGCCCGGATCGAGCTCGCTCTCGCCGCCTGACTCCGCCACGGCAGCCCGCAGGGCACGGGTGAAGGACGTCGGGGCGACCCCATCCGTCGACCAGGCGTCCTCCTCGGCGCGGAGCGCCTCCTCGAGGTACCGCCGACGGAGCCCGGGATCCTCGACCGGACCGCGCACGGTCCGCACGGACGAGACGACGAGCCGGTTCTGGGTGAGCGTGCCGGTCTTGTCGGTGACGATCAGGTCGACGGCGCCCAGCGTCTCCTCGGCGTTCAGGCGACGGACGAGCACGCCGCGCTTCAGCAGCCGGTACGCGCCGAGCCCGAGGATCACGGCGAGGAGAACGGGCGGCTCCTCGGGGATCGCCGCGATGGCCGCCGAGATCCCCGCCAGGACGTTCTCGCCGAGCGAGTGACCGCGGACGAACCCGATCCCGGTGGTGAACGCGATGAGCCCGATCGCCACCACGAGGAGGATCCGGACGAGCCGGTCCAGCTCGCGCTGGAGCGGCGACCGTCGACGCTCCCTGGTGGCGAGCGTGCCTGCGATCTGCCCGAACGCGGTCCCGCTTCCGATCGCGACCACGAGGCCCTCGCCTCGACCGCCCACGACGCTCGTCCCCGACCAGGCGATCGAGTGCCGGCTCGCGAGCTCCGCATCAGGCGCATCCGGCTCGACCCGCCCGTCCTCGGGAATCGACTCCCCGGTCAGCGTGCTCCGATCGAGGAGCAGGCGCTCGGAGCGCGTCAGCCGGATGTCGGCCGGCACCACGTCGCCGCCCTGGAGGAGGACCACGTCGCCCGGGACAAGTCCGGCCGCCCGGATTCCCTGCACCGAGCCGTCCCGGCGAACCCGCGCGACCGGGGCCGACGCGTCGCGGAGGGCCTCGAGAGCCCGCTCGCCACGGTACTCGGTGACCACGTCGGCGACGACGATCGGCAGGAGACCCGCGAGGACCAGCAGCCCGTCCCGGACCTCGCCGACGACGATCGCCAGGATGCCCGCGACGGCGAGCATGATCACGAACGGTTCGGTCGCCGAGCGCAGGACCATGCGCCAGACGGGCTCCGTGGCCGCCGTCTCGAGCTCGTTCGGCCCCGCGGCGGCCGCCCGCTCCTCGACCTCCGCCGACGTCAGCCCGATGGCCGGGTCGACGTCGAGCCGGGCGGCGACGGTCGAGGGATCGAGCGCGTGGGCACGCTCGATGGTGGGCGCGGTCATTCGATGGTCAGGTTGGCACGCGCGCGCGATGCCTGTGGTGGGCCGCTTGTCGCGTTCGGGGGGTCGCTTCGGCTCTGGCGCGAACCACCCCGTCGGGGCTTCTCTGTGACTGAGACACCGCACGGAAAGGGGTAGCGCGATGAACGCCGCCGTCGTCTACGAATCCCATTGGGGCAACACCGCCGCGATCGCACGGGCCATCGCCGAAGGGATCGGGCAGGGCGCCCGGGCGCTGACGACCGACGAGGCCTCGGGCGAGGCCCTCGCCGGGGTCGATCTGGTCGTCGCCGGCGCGCCGTTGATGGCCCTCCGCCTCGGGTCCGAGAAGACCCTGAAGGGGATCGTCGAGAAGGCCGACAAGACCCCAACGCCGGACGTCGCCCATCCGGCGATGCGCACGTGGCTCGAGCAGCTGCCCCGCGGGCAGGGCCGATCGGCCGCCTTCGAGACGCGGCTCCGATGGTCGCCGGGTGGCGCCACCTCGACCATCGAGAAGGGACTCGCGAGCGCCGGCTACCGGCCACTTGCCAAGGCCCATCGGTTCGTCGTCAAGGGCAGCTACGGACCGCTCCGCGACGGCGAGCTGGAGCGGGCGCGCCAGTGGGGAGCCGAGCTCGCGGAGACGTTGCGGATCGACGCCGCGACGCGGGCGTGACGTGGAGGCAGGGCGGTTCACGACGAACCGTCACCGGGCACCGGTCCGCACGTACCGACTGCGCCATGGCCCGACCCGGCGGCGTCGGCCGCCCGTGGCGGGGCCACCGCTCGGGATCGAGCTGGAGCGTGCGGCGCTCCTCCTCGTCCTCGTGATCGTCGCCGTCGTCGTGATCCTGCCGGCCCTGATCGAGCTCGCCGCCGCGCCGTTCCGGTAGGGCTTCACGCCCGGTCCCAGCCGGCCCGGAACAAGGTGACATTCGACCCTGTCGTGCTCGGCGGACCGCGGGCGAAGGTACGTGCGAAGGGACAGGTGATCGCGATGATGACAGTGCTCGATGTGATGACCCATGCCGTCGTCTGGGTCCGCCCGACGACCCCGCTGAAGGGCGTGGCGGAGACGCTGATCGACAACGGCATCAGCGGCGTCCCCGTGGTGGACGACCAGGGCGCGGTACTCGGCGTCGTCTCCGAGGCCGACCTCCTCGTCAAGGAGCAGGGCGCCGAGGCGATCCACAGCCGGCACCTCGCCCGGGTCCGCGGCGAGTCGAAGGAGACGCGCGAACAGCGCGCGAAGGTCGAGGCCGTGACCGCCGCCCAGGCGATGACGGCGCCCGCGATCACGATCTCCTCGGATCGACCGATCCTCGAGGCGGCCTCGACGATGACGACCCGCCACGTGAACCGGCTGCCGGTCGTCGATGACGGACGGCTCGTCGGGATCGTCAGCCGAGCGGACCTCGTGCGGGCGTACGTCCGCTCCGACGAGGAGCTCGCGACCACGATCCGCCAGGACGTGATCCTCCGGATCCTGTGGCTCGACCCGGAGCTCTTCCAGGTCGAGGTTCATGACGGCGTGGCCTCGATCCGCGGACGCGTCGAGCGCCGGACGACGGCGGACATGATCGAGCGCGCGGTCCGGATGGTCCCCGGGCTCATCGACGTCCGCGTCTCGGTGGACTGGTCGATGGATGACACCCGGCTCGAGCCGGTGACCTCCGATCCCGTCTTCCCGTTCAGCCCGAGGTAGGGCCCCGGCATGCCCGACTCACCGTCCGAGCCGCCCGCCTACGACGCGCTCGTTCCGCCCCAGATGGCGGCGAAGGCCGAGTCCGTCGGCGTCGTCAAGGCGGGCCTCGACGCGGCCACCCTGTTCGCCCTCGCCGTGCTGGCGGGGGCGTTCATCGCCCTGGGGGCGATCTTCGCGACCACGGTCAGCGCCGGCGCCGCCAACGTGCCGTACGGGTTCGTCCGGCTGGTCGCCGGGCTCGCCTTCTCGCTCGGCCTGATCCTCGTCATCGTCGGCGGCGCCGAGCTGTTCACCGGCAACACGCTGATCGTCATGGCCTGGGCGAGCCGCAGGGTCAGCACCGCCGGGCTGCTGCGGAACTGGGCGATCGTCTACGCGGGGAACTTCGTCGGGGCGCTCGGAACCGCCGGCGTGATGTTCGTCTCGGGCCAGTACACCTTCGGCGGAGGGACCGTCGGCATCGCGGCGCTCGGCGTCGGCAACGCGAAGGCCGGGCTCGACTTCATCCCGGCGGTGGCCCTGGGCATCCTGTGCAATGCGCTCGTCTGCCTGGCTGTCTGGCTCACCTTCAGTGCGCGCACGACGACCGACCGGATCCTCGCGATCGTCCCACCGATCGCCGCATTCGTCGCCGCGGGCTTCGAGCACAGCGTGGCGAACATGTACTTCATCCCCGAGGCGATCGCCATCCGGACGTGGGCACCCGCGTCGTTCTGGACGTCGATCGGACACGAGCCGGCAGACTATCCCCACCTGACGATCGAGGGTCTGGTCGGCAATCTCGTCCCCGTCTCGATCGGGAACATGATCGGCGGGGCGATCCTCGTCGGGGCCGTGTACTGGTTCGTCTACCTGCGAAATCGTCGAGGCGCGCCGGTCGAGGAGCCCGGCACGGGGATCTCGGCACGGGCCTGATCGGCGCAAGCGGCTCCGGGTCACGTCCCGAGAGAAGCCGAACGGCCGGGCGATGCCCGGCCGTTCCGCGCTGATGCGATGGACGGGGCGGAGCCCCGAGGTCTCAGTGGTCGAGGAACGCGAGGGCCGGCACGAGCTTGTCCGCCTTCGGCGAGCCGAGGCCCGTCGTGGCGTCCCAGCCCGCCTTGGCCTTGAAGCCCGAGATCGTGACCGGCGTGTCGTCCGCGTTGTACTCGAGGACGCCGTTCTGGCCGTCACGGATGTCGTGGAAGAACACGTTGCTGGAGCGACCCAGCGCGTACAACGAGTCGTTGATCGCGCCGAGCCGGCCGTGGTTGAGCTGCGCGGCGATCGCGGTGATGCCCGCCCACTGGGGTGACCCGGCGCTGGTGCCGCCGAAGATCCAGAAGGCACCCTGCCAGGTCACCAGCACGCCGTGGTTGACCGACCCGGCGTAGGCGACGTCCGGCACGCCGCGGAATTGGCTCCGGATCGCGTGGATCCCGAACTGGAAGCCGGGCCGATGGAACTCATCGCTGTAGCCGCCGCCCGTGGCGATGTCGCCGCCCGCCTCGGGGCCCGGGACGCCGACCACGGGATCGTCGTCCTTCTCGTCCCAGGCGACCTCCTTCTGGTAGGTCCCCGGAGCCGGGTCCTGGTTGGCGCAGATGACCGTGTGGCCGCCGGCGTCCGTGCAGAGCTGGTAGGTCGCGGCGTACAGCTGCGTGCCACCGACGGCGGTCACGAGCGGGTCGTTCGCCGGCGAGCTGGTGTCCTTGACCCAGCCGTCACCGTCGCAGCTCGGCTGGGCCGAGCCCTCGTCCCCGGACGAGGCGAACAGGGTGATGCCCTTGCGGGTGGCGTCCTGGAAGACGTCGTGCTGCTTCGCCTCGATCTTCGGGTCGACACATCGCTCGGCCTCGCCGAAGCTCTGGGAGATCACGTCACCGAGGTTGTGGTCGACCGCCCACTTCGTGGCGTCGAGGATGTCGGCGTCGTCGCTCGACTTGGCGAGCACGAGGGCGATCTTCGCGCCGGGTGCGACCGCGTGGGCCCACTCGACGTCGAGCGTGATCTCGCCCGACCAACCTTGATGGTCCTCGTTGTCCGGGTCGAACGGCGTCAGGCCCTGCGGGGCGTACTGCGTGAGCTGGGCATCCGGAAGGTCGAACGCCTCGTCGAACGTGGCGAGGTCGTCGGGCAGGGTCGGCGACTGGAAGGCGTCGATGATGACGATCGTCCGGCCGCGTCCATCCAGGTTCTTCGCGATCAGCTTGTCGATGCCGTAGGCCGTCCGGATCTGGTCCGGGCCATAGCAGAAGATGTCGACTCCCTCGGTGCCCGGAGTCTGGCAGCCGAAGACCGCGGCATGCGGTTTGCCGGCAGGCACCCGGCGGGTCACGCCCGGATGCATCTGGCCGCCGGCCGCGGCCGACGTGGTCGCACTCCTGCCGGCTGCGACGACCGGCCCGGCCGAGAGCGCGACGAGCGCTCCGACGGCACCGATCACGGCGAGGCGCTGCAACGTGGATCGCACGGACTCTCCTCCATCATCGAAGGGCAACCGGGCTCTCGCGGGCGTCGGGCCGTGCCCCCGTGCCGACGCCGGTCCGGCCGGAGGCCGCCCGTCTGGGGTCGGGCGCATGCCGGTCGACGGCGCCCATGTTCGCGCGCCGGGCGGCAGTCTGCATGGCGTGGGCGCGACAGACGGTGCGCCCGGGCACCGCGAAACGGATGGAGTGGTCCCGATCCCCACCGGACGACGCGCCGCCGAGAGGAACCAGCCGGGTCACGGGCATCGGGTGGGATCGCGACAGGCGACCCCGAGCCCTCCACTGCCCATGTTGCGTCCGGCGCATGAAGCGACAACCGAACACGGGGTATCCCGCCCGAACCGCCCTGAATCGGCGTCGCCGTCGTCGGACGATGCGTCCACCGCTTCGAACGACGTCCGAGCGACCCCCCGGCCGTCGTTTGACGCACTCCGCGCGTGATCGTGCCGAGTGGCGTCGCCCATGCGACAGCCCCGCCGGCGTGCCTGCCGACGGGATCAGGCTGGACGCAGCGCGTATGCCTGTGTGGGTTCGACTCGACCCTTGACCGTGACCGGCCCGAGCGGCGAGAGCTCGAACGGTCCGTCGAGCCCGGCCGCAGTCAGCGGGCCGATCACGACCTCGCCGGCCTTCGCGACGCCGCCGAGCCTCGCGGCGAGATTGGTCGTGTCGCCGATCGCCGTGAAGTTCTGGTAGGTCTCACTGCCGATGTTGCCGACCAGCGCCGGCCCTGAGTTGACCCCGATGTGGAAGCGCGGGCCAGGACGCGCCCCCGTGGCCAGCGACTCCGTGCGCTCGAGGATCGCCAGGGCGGCAGCGCACGCGCGCGAACACTGATCGGCCTGGGGCTTCGGGGCTCCGAACACGGCCATGACGGCGTCGCCGGCGAGCTGCGTCGGCAGCCCACCCTGCTCGAGGATCGCCGGCAGGGCAATGCCGAAGTACTGATTCAGCATGGCGACGACCTCGGATGGCGCCCTCGTCTCGGCGTAGGTCGAGTAGCTGCTGAGGTCGGCGAAGAGCACCGTCACGAGCGCGATCTCGCCGCCGAGCTCCGCCCGCCGCGGGTCCGTCAACAGGAGGGCGGCGAGGTCCGGCGAGAAGTAGCGCCGGACGAGCCGACGAACCGAAGTCAGCGAACCCTCACGACCGCCCATGAACAGGGCCACGAGCACCAGGGCGAGGACCGGGACTCCTGTGAGATTGAGCGGGAACATGCCGTACCGGAGCCAGGCCGGCAGCGTTGCCGGTGCTGGCGTCGGGACGATCGCGGAGGCCGTCATCAGCGCGGCATAGGCCGCCACGAGGACAACGGCCGCTCTGCGGTGGCCGAGCAGGAGGGCGGTGATGGGTCCGAGGCAGGCCCAGACCGCGACGACGCTGCCGGCCACGAACCCGCCCAGGATCCACATGAGGACGAACGGGAGGGTCATGTACGGAACGAACTGGCCGATGGCGAACCATCGGTAGCTTCGTGTCAGCCCAAACGAGATCAGGCTCGCCACAGAGATGCCGACGTAGAGCCACGGGATGGCAGCTGCATCTGCGGCCCCAACCAGCCAGTAGATCGCTCCCCAGGCCAACGCAAGTGGCGTGATGATCAGGGCCGCAACGAGGAGGAGCACCTTCCGCAGACGTGTGTCCTCGTCATCGTCGGATCCGGCCCCGACAGCGAGCACCCTGCCTAGGAGTCCGCTCACGACGCGATGCTACGCGGTGCCGACCATCCCGTGCGCACCCGCGGACGACAATCCGGCGCCAAGGGACGGCCGATGAGCCGGGCCACGGGATGGGTTGGCCGAGGGCCCGCGGTCGTGTCGATGCGATCAGGTGACCGTTCTGATCGGAAGTTGGGCTGGCTGGCGAGGAAGGATTCGAACCTTCGATCTCCTGATCCAGAGTCAGGCGCCTTACCGCTTGGCCACTCGCCAGTGCCGGCCGAGATGATACCGCAGGGCGTTCGTGGGTCCGGGGCCGGCCTCGGGCTCAGGGTCCGAAGCGGAATGACTCGACGATCGGCAACGCCAGGTCGGCGAACGTCTCGCGCTCGGCGGGCTGTGCCGATTCGATGACGACGTACATCGTTTCTCCGCCCAGGTCGATCAACACGACGCGCGCGCGATCGGGTTGAGTGCCTCCGAGGCCGGTGAACCCGTAGGGATCGGCGCCGGTCGACGCGATCAGCGGGGCCACGATGCCGTCGGCGCGATGGCACGGGGCCCTGTAGCCCTGGGCGATGGCGACATCCAGCCACTCGGCCTGGTGACCATCGATCGAGAAGGCGTGCGGAGATCCGATCGACAGGGCCGGATCGTCGCGGAAGGCGGATTCGACGCCCCTGATCGAGCCGCCGGTTCCGGGCTTCGGAACCGCCTGGCACGACGCATCGAACGTGGCGGGCGCGTGGCGAGCCCACAACGAGACGGCATCGATGCCGCCCTGGTCGAACGTCCGCCCGCTCGCGTAGCTCGCGGCCGGGGTCAGGACATACCGCACGGGCCAGTCCTCCTCGTTCGCCCAGCCGTCGGGGACGGTGTAGGTGATCGCCCCGGGGTTGCCGTCCCACGAGGGCATGCCTGCCGGCAGCCTCGGGATGAAGTAGTTGGTCATGTGGGCGCCCGCTTCGAGCTCGCCGAGGCAGTCGTCGTCGGCGATCCCGCGGGCCTGGATGCTGCAGGTCGAGCCCGCCCACGTGCCGGGCAGGATCTGGACGCGCGCGGCGCAGGCGTCGTTCACCAACGTCAGCGTCAGCTTGGTCGCGCCCGGACTCAGCGAGACGCGATAGGTCCCCGAGTCACGCAGGTCGCAGTCCCGGCCGATCGGCGTCGCCTGAAACGACCACGTCGAGTCGCCGACGTCGGACACGACGGACTGGAGAGACGCGCTGGTCGGGCCGGTCCAGTCGACGCTGAAGTTCGCGTCGCCAGGGAAGATCGAGTCGCGAAGGCCGATCCGGAGCGGGGCGGCCTCCCCGATCCGTCCGACCTGCACCGGCATCGCATACCAGTGATGCCAGAACGCTTCCGGGATCGGCAACGCGACCGCCACCGACGAGGCGGAGGGCGCAGGCGCCGAGGCCGATGGGAGTGCCGGCGACGGTGACGGGGACGGTCCGCCGACCGTCCCGTTCGAGCGACGGGATCAGGGTGAGACCGGCGAACGCGACGGCGACGGCCACGCCGGCAGCGATCGCGACCTTTGCGGTGGTGCTCATGGACTGGAACCTCCTCGCCGGACGCACGGACCGGCGCTGCGGGGTCGTCGCGAGCGAGTCGAACACGAGCTCGAGGAGACGATCCGCGGACTCGTGGCCGTCCTCGCGTAGCCACGACCGGACGATGCGGGCCGTGTCGCGATCGGTCGTCATCGGGCAACCTCCCGCGCCGGCGGCTGCGCGTCGGCCTCGAGGCCCGCGCGCAGGCCGCGCATCGCGTGATGGAGTCGGGAGTGGGCCGTTCCGGCCGGGATGCCGAGGATCTCGGCGACCCGATCGATCGGCAGGTCGAGGTAGTGGTGGAGGACCACCACGGTGCGATGATCGAGGGAGAGGCGGCGGAAGCCGATCTCGAGCTGGTTGCGATCGATGACCGAGCTCAGGTCATCCCTCGCATCCGCCTCGTCGACCGGCAGCAGCCGGAGGTTGGGTGCCCAGCGGCGCCGCTTCCGGCCCTCGGCGTAGCAGGCGCGCACGAGGAGCCGGTACGACCAGGCGTCGAAGCGCGCCGGGTCACGGAGCTGCGGAAGGTCCTGCCAGATGCTCAGCAGCGCCTGCTGCGTCGCATCCTCGGCGAGGTCGAGGTCACGCAGGATCCTGCGCGCGACCGCGAGGAACCGGTCGGCGATCGCCTCGGCGATCGCGGCATAAGCCGCCTGATCGCCGTGCTGGGCACGGATGACGACGTCGGGTTCCATGTCCCTTCCGCCATCGGCAGTGGTCGATTCCCTGCCGCTCACAACGTATGGGCACTGACAACCCCGTGTTTGGTCATCGGCGTCGACATGTGCGACGCCCGTGCGCGGCGGTTGGGGCTGCACGGCACGCCAGTCCGTGACCTTTGCCACGTGGTCGGGCCGCGCCGAACGCGCAGGCTCGCACGATCGAACGGTCCGCCCGGACCGGCGAGGCGCACCACGGGAGGTGTGACATGACTCGGGTCCTCGTGGTCCATCACGACCTCGATCTGGCCGGCCAGGAGGCGGACTCGCTGCGTCGCTTCGGCTACGAGGTGATCGAATGCGGAGGGCCGACGCGGAACGCCTGTCCGGTGCTGGCCGGCCACGCGTGCGACCTGGCGGAGCGTGCCGACGTGCTCGTCTACGACGTGTGGGCGAGCGGCGACGCGGAGGGTGCACGGACGCTGATCGAGAACATCCGCGACATCCATCCGGAGACGCCGGTCGTGCTGACGTCGCCCGGGCTCCAGCTCGACTGGGAGGAGACGACCGGCCGCCATGCCGTGACCGTGCTTCTCGGCCAGCCCACGGGCGCCCGATTGCACGAGGCCATCCAGGCGGCCCTCGCGCCGGAAGCGGTGCCCGGGACTTGACGTTCCGGGGCAGGTCGCGCCGGAGTTGCTATCCTGCGCCACGGTGAACTCCCAGAACGATCGGGAAGCGGCGGCCTCGCAGCCGCGGTGGGGCTCCCGTCATCTCCACGCATTCCTCGACGCCGTCTTCCCCGGCCTCGGCCACCTCGTGGCGGGCCGGCCGAGACGCGCCGCGCTGTTCGGGCTGCCGGTCATCGCGGTCATCCTCGGGATCGGGATCGCGCTCGCCACCTCGTCGATGTCCAACCTGCTGGCCGTCGCCCTGAACCCGGCGACGATCGTCGCGATCTTCATCGGCTCGGGCGCCCTGCTGCTCTGGCGGGCGGTGGCCGCCGGCTCGAGCCTGGCGGACGGCCGCTATCCACGGCTCGGGCGTCGTGACGTCCTCCCGATCGCGCTGCTCGCCGTCGTCCTGATCGCGCCGCACGCGTACGCGGGCTACGTGACCGAGGTCGCACGCGAGGAGGCAGATCGCGTCATCCCCGAGAACCCGACCACGGCCGGGGCGTGGCAACCCGACGCGTCGTCCATTCCGGAGCCGGACGCATCCGACTTCGACCTCCCGTCGGCCGAGCCGAGCACCGAGCCCAGCCCATCGCTGAGCCCCTCGGCGACGCCGATCGCCCCCCGCCAGAACGTGCTGATCATCGGCGTCGACCAGGGCGTCGGCCGGAACACGTTCCTGACGGACACGATGATCGTCGCCTCGCTCGACCCGGCGACCGAGACCGTCTCGATGGTCTCGATCCCGCGCGACATGGTCGATGTCCCGCTGCCGGACGGACGCAAGTACCGGGGCAAGATCAACAGCCTCGTGTCGTTCGCCCGCCACCATCCGAAGCAGTTCCCGGGCTCGAACGGCGAGGGTGAGGACGTCCTGATGGGCGCCCTCGGCACGCTCCTCGGACTGAGGATCAACTACTTCGCGATGGTCAACCTCCAGGGGTTCGTCAACGTCGTGAACAAGCTCGGCGGGGTCGACGTCCAGGTCTCCGAGGGGTTCTGCGACCCGACGTATCACGAGTACGGCTACCCGGACGGCTTCGCGATCACCGCCGGCCGGCACCACCTCAACGGCAACCAGGCGCTCGCCTTCGCCCGGGTCCGGAAGGCCGCCGGCGAGAGCGACTTCACCCGGGCCGGTCGCCAGCAGGAGCTGCTGTCGGCGGTCCGCGACCGGATCAAGGGGGGCGGGTTCCTGTCCGACCCGATCGGGCTGCTGCGCGCCCTCGGCGACACGGTCTCGACGAACGTGCCTCGCTCGCTCGTGCCGGATCTCGCGGAGGTGGCGAGCCGGGTCGGGCGGAAACAGACGTATCGCGCCGTCCTCGGTCACCCGTTCGTGAAGCCTGGCTACGACGTCCGCGGGTCGATCCAGATCCCCGACCTCAAGGCGATCAAGAAGCTCACGGACGGCCTGTTCCCGACGGGTGGGGAGACGCCCGTCGACAAGTACCAGGTCCCGGCATCCACCGGGCACGTCGCAGGCTCCGGCGTGAGCAACTGCGCCGATCCGCCGAAGCCACGGCCGAAGCCGACCGCGAAGCCGACTCCGAAGCCGACACAGAAGGCGACGCCCAAGCCGAGCGTCGCGACCCCGTCGCCTGCGGCGTCTGCGGAGGAGCCGGCTCCGTCCTGACCGTCAGGCCGGCTCGAGCGCCTCGCGGAGCAGCGTCGTCAGCTGGTCCCACTCCACGAGAAACGCGTCGTGCCCCTTCGTCGAGCGGATCTCGCGATAGCGGGCGGCGACCCCCGCCGATCGCGCGGCGTCAACGAGCTGACGCACCTGGCGCGGCCCGTACAGGATGTCGTCGACGATCCCGATGCCGGTGAGCCGGACGTCGGCCGCCGCGAGGTCGGCGAGCGCGGCCTCGATGCCGCCCCGGCCGTCCCCGACGTCGTGGCGGTCCATCGCACCCGCGAGGATCCGGTAGGTGTCGCCGTCGAACCGATCGACGAGCTTGCCTCCCTGGTGATCGAGATAGCTGACGACCGACGGCCGGCCGTCGGTCTCGAGGGCTCGGCCGAACCGCTCGTCGAAGTCGGCCTCGCTCCGGTAGGTGGTCATCGCCAGCTGTCGGGCGAGCCCGAGCCCGTCGTCGCCGAGGCGATCGATCAGCTCGACCTGGATCCGGTTCCAGGCGATGGCCATCGGTCCGGTGGCCGCCGGAGCCGCGATGGGGACCACGTGGTCGACGCCGGCCGGCCGGAGAACGCCGATCTCGAGCGCGACCATCCCGCCGAGCGAGCCGCCGATGACGAGCGCCAGGTGCCGGATCCCGAGCGCGTCGAGGAGCGCCCACAGCGCCCGCGCCTGGTCGCGGGTCGAGACGGACGGGAAGGACCCGCCGTACGGACGTCCGGTCCGCGGGTCGATCGAACGGGGACCGGTCGAGCCGTACCTGCCTCCCAGAAGGTTGGCTCCGAGCACGCCGACGAGAGTGGTGTCGAGCGCGCGACCTGGACCGATCAGCGGCTCCCACCAGTCGCCAGCCGCGTCGGCCGAGCCCGTCAGGGCGTGGACGACGAGGACCTGCGGTGCGTCGTCCGGACCCGGGCCGTCGTGGCGCCAGGCCACGACGAGCTCGGGCAGGACCGTTCCGTCGCCGAGCGTGAACGCCCCGAGACGAGCCGTCTCCAGTCGTCCCGAGCCCAGGGCCGTGAGAGCGGCCCCGGACGGGGACGAGGACGTGGCCGGGGACGTCTCGGCGACGCCCCCAGCAGCGGCGATCATCCCGCGGCGCCCACGAGGTCGCCGGCCGTCTCGGTGTCGCCGAGCGCGATCGACAGCGCCCGATCGAGGTCGGCGATCAGGTCGTCGACGTGCTCCAGCCCGACCGACAGCCGGACGAGATCCGGCGTGACGCCGGTCGAGATCTGCTCGGACGGCTCCAGCTGGGAGTGCGTGGTCGACGCCGGATGGATGATCAGCGACTTCGCGTCGCCGACGTTCGCGAGCAACGAGAAGATCTGGACGTTGTCGATCAGCCTCCGGCCGGCCTCGACGCCGCCGCGGACGCCGAACGTCACGATCCCGCCGAAGCCGCCCTTCAGGTACTTCACGGCCTGCTTGTGGGTCGGCGCCGACTCGAGACCCGGGTAGCTGACCCACGTCACGCCGTCGCGCCCCTCGAGCCAGCGGGCAACCGCGAGCGCGTTCTCGCTGTGGCGCTTGATCCGGAGCGGCAGCGTCTCGAGTCCCTGGAGGAACAGGAACGCGTTGAACGGGCTGAGCGACGCGCCGACGTCGCGCAGGCCCTGGACGCGGAGCTTCAGGATGAACGCGAGGTTGCCGAAGGCCGCGGTGTAGCTGATCCCGTGGTAGCTCGGGTCCGGCTCGACGAAGTCCTGGTGGAAGCGCGGCGAGGCCGCCCAGTCGAACGTGCCGCCGTCGACGACCACGCCGCCGATCGCGGTGCCATGCCCGCCGATCCACTTCGTCGCCGAGTGGATGACGATGTCGGCCCCGTGCTTGATCGGCTGGGCGAGGAGCGGGGCGAACGTGTTGTCGACGATGACGGGGACGCCCCGGGCATGGGCGACATCGGCGATCGAGGCGAGGTCGTGGACGTCGAGCCGCGGGTTGCCGATCAGCTCGAGGAAGACGGCCTTCGTGTGCTCGTCGATCGCCCGGCCGAACGCGGACGGATCGGAGCCGTCGACCCACTTGGTCGTGATCCCGATCTTCGGCAGCGTGTGGGTGAAGAGGTTGTAGGTCCCGCCGTACAGGGACAGCGAGCTGACGATGTTGTCGCCGGCTCGGGCGAGGTTGAGGATGGACAGCGTCTCGGCCGCCTGGCCGCTGGACGTCGCGAGGGCGGCGACGCCGCCTTCGATCGCGGCGACGCGCTGCTCGAAGACGTCGTTCGTCGGGTTCATGATCCGGGTGTAGATGTTCCCGAACTCCTGGAGCCCGAACAGCCGGGCCGCGTGATCCGCGTCGTTGAAGACGTAGCTGGTCGTGGCATAGATCGGGACGGCCCGGGCGTTGGTGGCGGAGTCGACCTTCTGGCCGGCGTGGAGCGCCTTCGTCTCGGGTCGGAACTGGGTCGGGTCGAGGTCGGTCACTGTGGTTCCTCCGTGGGGAGTGGACGGTGGCTGGCGGTGGGCGATCCCGGTAGGTTCGGGGTCGGCGGCCACCCGTCGTGGTTGTCGGAGGAACGAAAAAACCGCGGTTCCTGGTTTCAGGATCCGCGGCCCCGGGACCTGGTCTGTGGCCCCGCGCTCGTCGTCAGGTTGCGCGTGACCTCAGACCCCATCCTCCACACGGCGGGGCCGCCAGCGCATACACATGGAACGGCGGTTCGTGGTCATCGCCCGGGGATGCTCGCCCGGTCCGGCGCGATCCGTCAACCGACGACGCCGAAACGCAACCTTGGCGTCCCGCGGAGCAGGCCCGCGCTAGGCTGGCGCCATGACGGCCCTCCCGACGACCTTCCGGGCGTTCGTGGCCGAATCCGTCGCCGACGGCGAGCTGGTCGAACGCATCGTCCGCGACTTCGACGCAAACGACCTGCCGCCCGGCGAGGTCGAGGTGCGGATCGACTGGTCGAGCGTGAACTACAAGGACGGGCTCGCGACGGTGGCCAATGGCAAGGTCGCCCGGATCAGCCCGCTGATCCCGGGGATCGACATGGCCGGCGTCGTCGTCGGCTCGACGGGTCCGTCCGTCCCGATCGGGTCGGGCATCCTGGCCCACGGGTACGACCTCGGAGTTGCCCGTCACGGCGGCTTCGGCGAGTACACCCGACTGCCGGCCGGCTACGTCGTCCCGCTGCCGGTCGGTCTGACGGCCCGCGAGGCGATGTCCGTGGGGACGGCCGGCTTCACCGCGGCGATGTCGGTCGCGGCGCTGGAGCGGAACGGGTTGAAGCCCGGCGATGGCCCGGTCATCGTCACGGGGGCCAGCGGCGGGGTCGGCAGCGTGGCCGTCGCGATTCTGGCGGCCCGTGGCCACGAGGTCTGGGCGGCGACCGGAAAGTCGTCGGAGGAGGGACGGCTCCTGGACCTGGGCGCGACAGGAACCGTCCCGCGGGAGGAGTGCACGGCCGAGAGCGGTCGCCCGCTGGAGTCGGCACGCTGGGCGGGCGCCGTCGACACCGTCGGCGCGGCGACGCTGCCATACGTGCTGCGGACGCTCCGACCGGGCGCCGCGGTGGCGTCGTCGGGGAACGCCGGCGGTGCCGCGCTCACGACGACCGTGCTGCCGTTCATCCTGCGCGGCGTGGCGCTGCTGGGGATGGACTCGGCGAACCTGGCGATCGAGGAACGGCGGGCGCTGTGGGGCCGGATCGCGACGGACCTGCGCCCGGCCGGGCTCGACGACGGCCGGCTCGGGATCACCGAGGTGTCCCTCGAGACCCTCGAACCGGCACTCGACGCGATCCTGGCGGGCGAGTCGCGGGGCCGCTGGGTCGTCCGCGTCGCGGGCTGAGTCCGGCTCCCGGGTCAGGTGGCGTTCCGAACGTCCGTCACCACGAAGACGAGGCGGCATGAGAGGACCGCGAGCGACGGCGGGATCTCGCTCTCGAACGCGACGTCGCCAGAGGGGCCGACGCCGCGACAGGTCGGCGACACCGGGTCGTCGTAGTGGCCGGTGGCGCGGACCCAGCGGCCGACCCCCTTCGTCGCACCGGTTGCGGTCGGTGCGCGCTGGGCGTGGAGCCGCGCCGTCTGGTCACCCGTGCCGGGCACCGATGCGGCGAGCTGGTAGTCGGCCAGGACGCACTCCCGGATCCAGGCCGGGGTGAACGCGGAGCAGGTTCCGCCGTACCCCTCGCCGGGATCGACGACCCAGGCCCGGAACGAGATCGGCTGGTCGGCGAAGCACCCGACTGCCGTCAGGGGTGGGAGCTCGAGGACGGACCCGACGGTCGTCGGCAGGGCGGGACACGTGGACGGCCGTTCAACGACCGCGGCCAGCGGGTCCGGGATCGCGTCGGCCGGGGGTTCGACCGGTCCGCCGCCGTCGCCGCCCGACGGCGTCGCGCCCGGCGCGCGGATCAGCCAGGCGACGCGGTCCGCCCATGTCCCGAGCATCGCGACGACCACCATCCCGTCGGCGGTCGACGCCGAGCCGAGCACGGACGGACCGGCCTCGTCCAGACACGATCGGTCGTTGTTCGTGCCGGTCAGCGGCTCCCAGGTGTCCGAGGCGTATCGCCAGGCGGCACTGCACGTCGCGCCCGCGTCGGCGCCCTGAAGCCACACCAGGCCGGCCGGCCCGCCGACCAGCCGGCCCCAGGGATCGGGCGGCGCCGCGAGTGGGGCGAAGCCGTCGCCGGCCACCACGCCGACCTCCCGGTTGTCGCTCCCGGACCCGGCTGCACCCCAGGGGCTCGGCTGCCAGACCTCGATGCTGTTCTCCTGGCTACCGATCGCGGCGGCCAGCCCGGGCGCGACCGACCACGTCCGCCCGTCGTCCGATCGCCACGCGCGGAATGCGTTGGTCGCGGCGTCCTGGTCGGCCATGCTCATCCCGGTCACGAGCAGGCCGTCGGGAAGCGGGATGAGGGAATAGACGTTGGCGAGCGGCGCCTCGGGGATCGGGGCGACGCTCCAGGTGGATCCGTCGGTGGTCGTCGCGACCAGCGCTCCGGCGCCACCGACGTCCAGGGAGGCGGCAGCGCCCCAGGGGGTCGCCGTCAATGCCGTCACCTCACCCGCGGGGAAGCCCGTCGCGCCGCTCAGGGACCAGGTCGTGCCGTCCTGCGAGGACCAGAGCGCCCGTGCCGCCGAACCGGGCCGAGGGCTCCAGCCGAGGGCGAGAAAGCCGAACGACCCTCCGATGAGGCGATCGGGCGTGCCGCCGCCGAAGGTCGTGCCGGGCAGCCAGTGGCGGTTCCAGTCGTCCCCGTCCGCCGAGGTCAGGGCGAGCAACGCGCCGGTCCGGCGGTCATTCCCGAGGATGACGACGCCGCTCGGGCCGCTCGCCAGGCCGGCGACCGCGACGCCGCGGAGCAGTCCGTCGAGCTGGGGCAGAGGATGGAGGGCCAGGTCGCGCGCCCCGGGAGCCGGCGTGCCGACGGCGGATGGCGCGGCAACCGGACCCGAGGCCGGGATGACCGATGGGCTCGGGCTCGCGACCGCGGGCTGCGAGGTTGGCGTCGAAGTCGCCGAGCAAGCGGCCAGCCCGACGACGAGGACCCCGGCGATCCATCCCTGTCGCATGTCGCGCCCTCCGAGAGGATCACGATGCGCGGCGGTGCCGCGAACCGCTGGATCCACTGCTCAGAGGACGCTCGAGTGCCGGAAGTGTGTCGATCCGCCCACTGTTCCGCAATTCGGCGCGGCAAGCCTCGTAGTCGTCACTCGGCGACGATCTGACAAGTCCGCGATCAGTCGAGCTCGCCCCGGAGCTGGGCCAGGGCACGCTCCAGTGGCTCGCGCGCGGTGTCGGCCGGGTAGGGAGTCCGGAGGATCGCGGTCGCCAGATCGAGCGTGCCGTCGTGAACGAGCGACGCCAGCTCGGCGATCGCGCGGATCTCGACCATCGACCGAACGGCGAACCCCTTGTCCCCGACGTCGCCGTGACCGGGCACGACGGCGCCCGTCACCAGCTCGACCATTCGCTCGACCGTCGCCGGCCACTCCATCGGGTAACCGTCGCCGAAGAACGGCGGCGCCCCTGCCTCGACGAGGTCGCCCGCGAAGAGGACGCCGGCGTCGGGCACGATGATGACGATGTCGTTGTCCGTGTGACCGCGGCCGAGATACCGGAGCTCGATCCGGCGGCCACCGGCGTCGAACTCCAGCGTCGCGGCCTCGCCGTCGAACGTCCGGTCCGGCGGGTCGAGGACGACCTCCGCCAGCTCGGCGGCGATGGCCGGGATCGCGGCGGACACCTTCGCGATCTGCGCCCGGCCCGTCTCGGTGATCATCCGGGCGCATCCCACGTGGCCCCAGATCGGCGCCGGCCGGAACCGGTGGTTGCCGAACGCGTGGTCGTTGTGGCCGTGGGTGTTGACGACGGCCCGGACCGGCAGCTCGGTCAGCGTCCGGAGGTCCGAGAGGATCTCGTCGGCCTGGCGGTGCGAGATCCGCGTGTCGACGATCAGCACGCCGTCGTCACCGAGGATCGCCCCGATGTTCTGGTCGTAGAACGCGTAGCGGCGGGTGAAGACCCGGGCGCCGACCTCGGTCCAGACGGACATGCCCGCAGCGTAGCCGCCGGCGACCCTACGATGGGCGCATGTCGAGCACCACCGAGACGGTCGCGTCCCGCGACGGCACGGCGATCGTGGTCCGTCAGTGGCCCGCCCCGGACCAGCCCTGGGCCCATGTCCTCCTCGTCCACGGGATCCACGAGCACAGCGGCCGCTACGAGCACGTCGGCGACTGGCTGACGGCGGCCGGCATCGACGTGACCAGCTACGACCAGCGGGGGTTCGGGCGATCCGGAGGCCGTCGGGCCTATGTCGATCGATGGAGCCAGAACAACGACGACCTCGAGGAGCGCCTCGCCGCCGTTCGCGTGGCAGCGGGCGACGGCCCCGTCGTGCTCTACGGGCACTCGCTCGGCGGGCTGCTGAGCCTGGGCTATGTGGTGGCGGACCCGCCACGACCGTTGCCGGACGTCCTCATCCTGAGCGCGCCGGCGATCGAAATCGACGACGCCGGCCTGGCAGCGCGGGCTCGCGTCCGCACTCAACGTCGTCGCCCCCCGCTACGGGCTCAAGAGCGCCTTCGACGGTTCTCTGCTGTCACGCGATCCGGCGGTCGGTGATGCCTACGCCACGGATCCGTTTGCCTTCCACGTCACGACCGGTCGGCTCGGGACGGAGGCGTTCAAGGAGCAGGCTCGAGTCCGCGATGCGCTAGGCGGGCTGACGCTCCCGACGCTCGTGTTCCACGGCGAGGCCGATCCGATCGTGCCCGTCGCGAGCAGCGTGCCGCTCGGTGCGATGCCGAACGTCACCCGCCGCACCTGGCCTGACCTCCGCCACGAGACCCACAACGAGCCCGAGGGCGAGGCCGTCGTGGCCGACGCCGTCGCCTGGCTCCACTCGGTGCTAGATTCGCCGTCCAACTGAAGATCGCCTCCGGGGAGCGCGAACGCGCTGAGAGTGTGGCTCGACCACAGACCCGCCGAACCTGATCTGGCTCGTACCAGCGAAGGAAGCAGGCCCATGCGACTCGAAGCCGTCCCGGCATCCCCCGGGACGGTCGTTTCGTCTCTCGACCAGGAACGAGTCTGCATGAAGCCCGTCCTCACCGTCCTTCTCGTGGTCGCGATCGTCGCCGGTTGCGGCAGCACCGCCACGCCGACGCCGCTGGCGAGCCCATCAGCCACCCCGCCGTCCTCGACCCTGCCATCCGCCGTCGTCTCGTCCAGCCCGCCCGCGTCACCCTCCATGACCCCCTTCGCCGGCACGCCGACGACCGTCCGACTCGCGCTCGACTGGACCCCGAACACGGACCACACCGGCTTCTTCGTCGCCCGCCACGAGGGCTGGTACCGCGACGCCGGGATCGACCTCCAGATCCTGCCATACGCGACCGCGACGCCGGAGACGCTGCTGGCCGCCCACCAGGCGGAGTGCGGGATCAGCTTCCAGGACTCGATGACCTTCGCGGTCGCGGCGGGCGCGGACATCGTCAGCGTGGCCGCGATCCTCCAGAAGACCGCGTCCGCGATCGGGGTGCTCGCGAGCGGCCCGCTTCGGCGGCCGCGCGACCTGGATGGGAAGACCTATGCCGGCTTCGGCTATCCGAACGAGGTACCGACCCTGAAGTCCGTCATCAGGGCCGACGGGGGGACGGGCGACTTCACGGTCGCGACCCTTGACGCGGCGGCGTACCAGGCGCTCTACCAGAAGCGGGCGGACTTCACGATCCCGTTCACCGCCTGGGAAGGCGTTGAGGCGACCCAGGAGAACATCGACCTGCGCTACTTCCAGTTCGCGGATTACGGCTTCCCGGAGTTCTACCAGGTCGTCCTCGCCTGCGATCGGCAATGGCTCGAGAAGGATCCGGACGCCGCCCGGCGGTTCGTCGGCGCGTCCGTCCGCGGCTTCCAGTTCTCCGCCGACCACCCCAACGACGCCGCGGCGATGCTCGAGGCCGAGAACCCGGGGGCGTTCGACGCGAACCCGGACCTCCCGACGGCCAGCCAGGCCTTCCTGGCGAGCGGCGGCTACCTCGTCGACGCGAACGGTGTCGCGGGGACCCAGACCCTCGAGCGCTGGACCGGCTACTCGGCGTTCCTGTTCGCCCAGAAGCTCCTGACCGACGCGAGCGGCAAGCCCGTGACGACCGCCCCGGACTACGCCCGGCTCTTCACGAACGACTTCCTGCCGTGACGGTTGCCGGCGCGGACCGGCGACGGCGGCTCGTGCCACCGCTCGTCCTCGTCGGGCTGCTGCTGGTTGCGTGGGAGGTGTACGCGCGGACGTCCGGCGTCAGCCCGTTCGTCCTCCCGGCACCGAGCCAGGTGCTCGCCGCGCTCTGGGACTTCCGCGACCAGGCGATCCGCCATGCGATCCCGACGATCGTCGAGACCCTCGTCGGCTTCTCGATCTCGATCGCGGCCGCGACGGCCACCGCCGTCGCCCTCGACCGGGTCGCCTGGGTCCGCAGCGCCGTGGAGCCGCTCCTCGTCGGCTCCCAGACGATCCCGATCGTCGCGATCGCGCCGCTCGTCGTCGTGTGGTTCGGGTTCGGGCTGCTGCCGAAGGTGCTCGTCGTCGTCCTCGTCACGTTCTTCCCGATCACCGTCGCCCTGCTCGACGGGTTCGCGACGACCCCGCCCGACGCCACCGACCTCCTCCGCTCGGTCGGCGCTTCCCCGGGGCAGGTGTTCCGGAAGCTCCGCTGGCCATCGGGCCTGCCCGGCTTCTTCACGGGCCTCCGGATCTCGGCGAGCTACGCGGTCGTCGCCGCCGTCATCGGGGAGTACGTCGGCGCCACCGAGGGGCTCGGGATCTGGATGCAGCTCAGCCAGCGCTCGTTCCGGACGGACCTCGTCTTCGCCGCGGTGGTCCTCACGGCTGTCCTGAGCATCGCCCTGTATGGCCTCGTCGCCGTGGCCGAGCGAGCCGTGATCCCGTGGCACGCCACGTCCCGTGGGGCGCGCCAGTCGGAACGCAGGCCCGGACCGGCGTAACGTAGGCGGACATTCCGGACGGACGATCGCGCGCGGGCAGGGGTGGCCGCCCGGCGCGCAGAGGAGGCATCCCGATGACCGACACGCTCGAGCGGGTCAAGACCTATCAGCAGCTCATCGGCGGCGACTTCGTCGACGCGGCATCCGGCGAGACGCAGGAAGTCGTCAACCCGGCCAACGACCAGGTCATCGCGAACGTCCCGAAGAGCGCGTCGGAGGACGTCGATCGCGCGGTGAATGCCGCCGCGACCGCCTTCGAGACGTACCGGACGACCACGCCACAGGACCGCTCGCTGATGCTCCTGAAGCTCGCCGACCTCCTCGAGGCGAAGGGCGAGGAGCTCGGCCGGCTCGAGAGCCAGAACGCCGGCAAGCCGGTCGGTGCCGCAATCGACGAGATGGCCGTGTGCGCGGACCTGTTCCGGTTCTTCGCCGGGGCGGCGCGGGTGATGGACGGCCTGGCGGCAAACGAGTTCCTCGCCGGGCACACCTCGATCATCCGGCGCGACCCGATCGGCGTCGTCGCCTCGATCGCGCCCTGGAACTACCCGCTCTACATGGCGAGCTGGAAGCTGGGGCCGGCGCTCGCTACGGGCAACACCGTCGTCCTCAAGCCGTCGGCGCGGACGCCGCTCACCGCGCTCGCCTTCGGCGAGATCCTCGCCGAGGTGTTCCCGCCCGGCGTCGTCAACGTGCTGTCCGGGTCCGGCTCGGACATCGGCGATGCGCTCGTGGGCCACCCGAAGGTCCGGATGGTGTCGATCACCGGTGACACGGTCACCGGCAAGCGCGTCGCGAAGATCGCGGCGGACACCGTCAAGCGGCTCCACCTCGAGCTCGGCGGCAAGGCTCCCGTCATCATCTTCGACGACGCGGACCTCGACCTCGCGGCGGAGACCCTGAAGGCCGCTGGCTACTGGAACAGCGGCCAGGACTGCACCGCCGCCACCCGGGTCATCGCGGGGCCGGCCGTCTACGACTCCTTCGTCTCGAAGCTGTCCGACCAGGTCCGTTCGATCAAGTGGGGCGACCCGGCCGAGGCCGACGACCTCGACATGGGCTCGCTGATCGCCCACGCCCAGGTCGACAAGGTCGCGGGGATGGTCGATCGGGCCCGGGGGTCCGCAGAGGTCGTCGTCGGCGGGGTCAAGCCGGACCGGGCGGGCTCGTACTACGCGCCGACGGTCATCGCCGGCCCGGACCAGAAGTCCGAGATCATCCAGGACGAGATCTTCGGCCCGGTCGTCACGGTCCAGCGCTTCGCGGACGAGGGGCAGGCGGTGGCCTGGGCGAACGACACGCCGTACGGCCTCGCATCATCCGTGTTCACGTCGGACATCGGAAAGGCCATGCGGGTCGCCAAGGCGCTCGAGTTCGGGCACGTCTGGATCAACGAGCACTTCACGCTGGCGTCCGAGACGCCGCATGGCGGTGTGAAGCAGTCCGGCTACGGCAAGGACGGCAGCAAGTATGCGTTGGAGGATTACACCTTCATCAAACACGTGATGATCAACACCGGCGACTGAGCCCCGCCGTCCGGCTGTCGCGCCTGGACGACGCTGGACTTCGTTGGCCGCTCCGCTCCGCGCTCACGGGCCTTCAGGCCCGCTCGCTTACGGTGCTCCCGGCCGCCTTGCCAGCCTCGCCCATCCGCGACGAACGCAGTCGTCGTCCTGAGGGCGCTCCAAGCGCCGATTGCGCCTGGGGCACACGTCGAGCAGGCGCGAGCGGTTGACCGGCCAGATTGGCCCTGGATCCGGGCGGAATCAGCAGCTCTTGTGCACTCCGCGCACGGAACCGGCAACGCGGCTGAGAAGCGCGTCGGACGCAAGCACCCGGCGCAAGAGAGGGTGCTCGCGGCGGGGACCACGTATCGCACGTGTGCACCCGGTGCAAGGATCGGGTGCCCGCCGGCATCAGGACCGAGCGGCCAGGGCGTCCCGGATCGCGCCGAGGGAGTCGATCGTTTCGAGGTCCCACGGCGAGCGGAAGATCACGATCGGGTGGCGGATGCCGACCGCCGCGTAGCCGGCGAGCGCAGCGGCGACCCGCTCGACCGGGCCGCCGACGAGCAGCCGGCCCTCGCCCTCGCGGGGGTGATGGGTCGCGACCCAGCCGGCCCACGCCCGCTCCGCCTCCTCCGCCGTCGGGCGGACGACGACGTTGAGGTTGACGCTGCGCTCGATCTCGTCCGGGTCGCGACCGATCGCCACGCACCGCTCGCGCAGGATCGCGTCGCTGGCGGCGATGCTCGACGGTGACCCGTAGGCGTTCCACAGGTCGGCGTGACGGGCGACGAGCGGCAGCGTCTTCGTCGGGCCGGAGCCGCCGATCAGGAGCGGGATCCGTGGCTGAACGGGCCGTGGCGCCGCGACGGCGTCGGTGAACGTGTAGAACCGGCCGGTGGCCGTGACACGCTCGCCGTCCAGCAGACGGCGGATCAGCGGCACCGCCTCCGCCAGTCGGTCCAGGCGCTCGCCGAACCCGCTCCCGAAGTCAATCCCGAACGCCCGGTGCTCGGCCTCGAACCAGCCGCCGCCGAGCCCGAGGATCGAGCGCCCGCCGCTGACGTGATCGACGGTGACCGCCAGCTTGGCCGTGAGCCCGGGGTTGCGGAGCGTGTTCGCGGCGACGAGGAGACCGACTCGGGCCCGATGCGTGACGGCGGCGACGGCCGACAGCGTCGCCCAGCCCTCGAGCTTGCCGTCGTCGGGATCGCCCTCGTCGGCCAGCAGATGGTCGTCGATCCAGAGGTCGTCGGCGCCCGCGGCCTCGGCCGCGAGGACGGCATCCCGGAGCGACGGCCAGTCGGTCCGCTGGACCCAGAACGCGGCACCGATCCGGATCGGGTGGCGGGGCATCGAGCGATGGTACGCTCGGCCCGATGGCCTCCGCCCTGCCCGCCGACGCGCGTGCCGCCGTCCTCGCCTGGTACGACGCGAACGGGCGATCGCTGGCCTTCCGGGCCAGCCGCGACCCCTGGGCGATCCTCGTGTCGGAGGTCATGGCTCAGCAGACCCAGATCGGGCGCGTCGTCGAGGCGTGGGAGCGGTTCATGGCTCGCTTCCCGACGGTGGACGCCCTCGCGGCGGCGTCCCCGGCCGATGTCCTCCGGGCCTGGCAGGGGATGGGCTACGACCGCCGGGCGCTGAACCTCCGCCGCGCCGCTCAGCGGATCCGGGACGAGCACGGCGGTCACGTCCCCGACGACATCGCCGCCCTCGAGCGGCTGCCGGGTGTCGGGCCGTACACCGCGCGCGCCGTCGCGTCGATCGCCTTCGGCCGGCCGGTCGGCGCCGTGGACACGAACGTCCGGCGGGTCCTGGAGCGAGCGCTTCTCGGGACGAAGACGCCACCCGGGGCCTCCTGGACTCAGGCTGCCGCGGATGCCTCGGTGGCTCCGGCCCGCCCCGGCGACTGGACGCATGCCGTCATGGACGTCGGAGCGACCCTCTGCCGGCCCGGGAGGCCGCGCTGCGGGGCGTGCCCACTCGAGGCGTGGTGCCGCTGGGCGCAGGCGGACGCGCGTGGCACGCCCCGGATCATTCGAACCAGGCAGGCCCCGGCCGGCCCGGCGCCGTCGTTCGCCTCGACGACCCGCTGGCTCCGCGGCCGGATCGTCGATCGGCTCCGCGCGGCGGACGACGGCGCGTGGACCACGCTCGACGGATCGATCGGCGACCACGACCCGGCGGCGGTCGCGCGTGCGCTTCAAGCGCTCGCGCGGGACGGCGTCGTGGAGCTCGATCCCGCCAACGGGCGACGCGCGCGTCTCGCCACGGCCTGAGCGATCCGCCGCGGGGGGCATCCGCGCTACGCTTCGGCCGTGATGCCCACCGTCCCGAGAACCCGACCCGTGACCGCCGTTTCCGGCGAGCGCCTGCCCGCCGACGACCCGGAGCTGTTCGAGCTGGACCTGCGCGGCCTGCGGGCCCACTGGGCGGCGGCCGCCTCCCGGCCACCGATCGGGGCCGCGGCAATGACCGGCGCCGACCGCCGGGCGCAGGCCGTCGGCGTCACCGGGGAGTGGCTGATGGAGCACGCCGGCGCCGCCGTCGCGGCCGCGGCGCACGCGCTCGCGCTCGACACCGACCGCTGGGGCCACGGACCGATCGTCATCCTGTGCGGACCCGGCAACAACGGCGGTGACGGCCTGGTCGCGGCCCGGCGCCTTGCGTCGGCCGGGGCGAAGGTGGTGGTCGCGCTCATCGCGACGGGGGCCCGCCCCTCGACCCCGGATGCCGCGCGGAACTGGGACCGCATTGTGCGCGACGAGCGGATCACGATCGTCCACGCCCCGGTCGCGCGCGACGTCCAGGTCCTCGGTCAGGGGATCGAGAAGGCGGCGATCGTCGTGGACGCGCTGCTCGGCACGGGGGTCAGTGGTCCGCTGCGCGAGCCGATCCGGTCGGCGGTCGACCTCGTCAACCGGGCCCGTGCGTCGCTTGTCCCGGTCCTCGCGGTCGACACGCCGACCGCGGTGGACCTCACCTCCGGCGACCCGTCCGACCCCGCCGTCCGGGCGGACCTGACGATCACCTTCCACCGGCCCAAGACCGGGCTCCTCACCCGGAACGGCAAGGCCCTCGCCGGCCGCGTCCTCGTCGCCCCGATCGGGATCCCCGCGGAGGCGGATCGTGCCTGACGGTGGGGAGACACGTGCACCCGGACTGCGTGACGCGCTCTTGATCGGAGGGCTGATCGTCATCGTCGTCCTGGCCGCGGCGGTCGTCACGTTCCTGCTCCCGTCGGACGCGCAGGACGTCGTCTTCCGCACCCCGCTCCTGATCCTCGTCCTCATCGTGGGCACGGCCGGCGTCCTCTGGCGGATCACGCGTCCGGGGTCCGGCAGCGGAACTCGATGACGGCGGAGCCCCTCGAGGGACGTCGACGCGACCTGGCCGCCCTGGCGAACGACCCGCTGGACGTCCTCGTGATCGGTGGTGGGATCGTCGGCGCGGGATCCGCGCTGGACGCCGCGACCCGTGGGCTTCGTGTCGGCCTCGTCGAGCAGGACGACATCGCGAGCGGGACATCGTCGCGCTCGTCGCGGTTGATCCACGGCGGACTGCGCTACCTGGAGCAGTACCGGTTCGGGCTCGTCCGTGAGGCGCTCCGCGAGCGGTCGCGGGTCCTCCACCTCGCCCCGCACCTCGTCACGATCCAGCCGCTGCTGTTCCCGCTCTTCGGCTGGCCCGTCGTGACCCGGGTCTTCTACCAGACCGGGATGACCCTGTACGACGTCCTGGGTGCGCGGCACGACGGCGGCTGGCACCGCCACGTCTCGGTCCACGAGGTCCTCGCCCATGCCCCGCGGATGCGGAGAGAGGGCCTGCGCGGCGGCCTGATCTTCCATGACGGGATGGAGGACGACGCCCGGTACACCCTCAACGTCGCCCGGACCGCCCAGGCCGACGGGGCGACGGTCGTGACGCGGACGCGCGTCGGCGGGCTCGTCGAGGCGGCTGGACGGGTCGTCGGTGCGCGCATCCGGGACGTACTGGGCGGGGACGACCTCGAGGTCCGCGCGCGCGTCGTCATCGACGCGACCGGCGTGTGGGGCGCCGATCCGGCCTCGCCGCTCTCGGGCGGGACGCGCCTGCTCCCATCGCGGGGCGCGCACCTGGTCGTGGCGCGCGACCGGATCCCGAGCGATGTGGGCCTCACGATCCGCGTCCCGGGCAAGGTCGTGTTCTTCGTCCCGTGGCCGCACTTCTGGCTGATCGGCACGACGGACGCGCCGTACGACGGACCGATCGATCGCCCGACCGCCGGCCACGACGAGGTCGACGAGCTCCTCGCGGCAGTCAACCGGGTGCTCGATGTGGACCTGACGCGTGCCGACGTCGTCGGCACGTACGCCGGCCTCCGGCCGCTGATCGCCCCGTCCGGCGCCGAGGCGTCGACGATCCGGGCGTCGCGCGAGCACCGCGTCGTCGTGGAGCGCAACGGCCTCGTCCGCGTGAGCGGCGGCAAGTACACGACGTATCGCGCGATGGCCGAGCAGACCGTCGACGCCGCCCTGGGCGTCCTCGGCGAGCGTCCCGCGGATCGACCGACCGGGACGGTCACCCGCCGACTCGTCGGGGCGGCGGATCGCCCCGAGCTCGACGCGCTGGCCGCCGGTCTCGCGGCGGAGTCCGGGCTGGACCGCGCCGTCGCGGATCGCCTGGTGGCGCGCCACGGAACCGAGGCACCCGACGTCGTCGCGCTCGGTCGGGAGTGCGGGCTGCTCGGTCGGATCGTGGACGGCGAGGAGTTCCTCGAGGCCGAGATCGCCTGGGCGGCGCGGCACGAGCTCGCCCTCTCGGTGGACGACGCACTGGCCCGCCGGACGCGCCTTGTTCAGGAGCTGCCGGATCGCGGCGCGGCGATCGCCCCGCGGGTCGCTGCGATCCTCGGGCGCGGAGCTCGGCTGGGACGATGCCCGACGAGCGACGGAGGTGTCGACCTACCTGGAACGGGCGTCGCGCGAGTTCGCGGTCGTGTGATGGCGGCCGATCTGGTCCTCGCCCTCGACGAGGGGACGACGAGCGCCCGGTCGATCGTGTTCGATCGATCCGGGTCGATCGTCGCGTCGGCCCAGCGCGAGTTCGCGCAGCGCTTCCCGTCGCCGGGTGACGTCCGCCACGACCCGGAGGCGATCTGGGACGCGCAGCTGACCACGGCGCGGGAAGCGATCGCGGCCGCCGGCGGCGCGGAGCGGATCGCGGCGATCGGGGTCACGAACCAGCGCGAGACGACGGTCGTCTGGGATCGCGCGACCGGTCGCCCGGTCGCCGACGCGATCGTGTGGCAGAGCCGGGTCACGGCGCGGTACTGCGAGACGCTCCGCGCGGCCGGCCACGAATCGCTCGTCCGCGAGCGGACCGGCCTGCCGATCGACGCCTACTTCAGTGGCCCGAAGATCCGCCAGATCCTGCTCGAGGACCCGACACTCCGACCGCGCGCCGAGCGGGGCGAGCTCGCCGCGGGCACGGTGGAGTCGTTCCTGATCTGGCGGCTCACCGGTGGGCGGGTCCACGTGTCGGACGCGTCGAACGCATCGCGGACGCTGCTGCTCGACATCCGGAGCGGGGCGTGGGACGACGAGCTGTGCGAGCTGATGGAGGTCCCGCGCGCGCTCCTGCCCGAGGTCCGGAGCTCGTCCGAGGTCTACGGCACGACCGACCCGGAGCTGTTCGGCCGGCCGATCCCGATCGCCGGCGCCGCCGGCGACCAGCAGGCGGCGACCTTCGGCCAGGCGTGCCTTGCCCCGGGCGAGGCAAAGGTGACGCTCGGGACCGGCGCCTTCCTGCTCGTCAACACCGGCACGACCGTCGTGCGCTCGGCCCACGGCCTCCTCTCGACGATCGCCTGGCGACTCGGGCCGGATGCGCCGATCACCCACGCCCTCGAGGGCTCGGTCTTCGTGACCGGCGCCGCGGTCCAGTGGCTTCGCGACGGCCTCGGGCTGTTCGCGTCCTCGTCGGAGGTGGAGGGGCTGGCCGCGTCCGTCGCGGACAGCGGTGGGGTGGTCGTGGTCCCCGCGTTCGTGGGGCTGGGTGCGCCGTACTGGGATCCCGACGCACGCGGCGCGATCCTCGGGCTCACCCGCGGGAGCGCCGGCGCGCACCTGGCTCGCGCCACCCTCGAGTCGATCGCCTTCCAGGTCCGCGACGTCGTCGAGGCGATGGACGCCGACCTGGGCCGCCCGCTGTCGGAGCTCCGGATCGACGGTGGCGGTGCCGGGGACCTCGTCTGCGCGATGGTCGCCGACCAGGTCGATCGGCCGGTCGATCGGCCGGTCAACCGGGAGACGACGGCGTTCGGGGCGGCTGCGCTCGCGGGACTGGCCGTCGGCGTGTGGGGTGATCCGGTCGAGATCGCCTCGGTGCGCAGATCCGAGCGGCGGTTCGAGCCGGTCGTTTCGGCGGGTTCCGCGGCCCGCCGGGAGGCCGCCTATCGAGCGTGGCAGCGGGGCGTCGAGCGGGCCCGCGGCTGGGCCGCCGAGCCCTGATCGAACGCTCGGCGGCACGATCGGCCCGGATCGACGAAAATACCCTCTGTACAAGTCCGTCGTCGGTCGTCTAGACTCCCGCGCGGAAGCGCCGTGGAAGCGTCCACGGCAAGAACAGACGTAGCTCGACGACGACTCGGACTCCTCTCACGGCTGACGCGAGAAAACCCGGAGGGATCGCGCGGCTACCGAGAGGAGTTTTCGTTTCGTGTACAACGACAAGAACCTGACCTGCGCAGACTGCGGCCAGGAGTTCGTGTTCACCGCGAGTGAGCAGGATTTCTACGCACAGCGTGGGTTCACCGAGCCGCGACGTTGCCCGTCGTGCCGCGCCAGCCGCAAGGCCGCGCGGAACGCGACCGGCGGCGGCGGGGCCGGAAGCAGCTATGGCAGCTACGGCGCCAGTGGCGGCTATTCGGCCGGTGGCAGCAGCTACGGTGGCAGCAGCAGCGGTGGATACAACGGCGGCGGCAGTGGCGGTGGGTACCGCGACCGCGGACCGCGCGAGATGTTCAGCGCCACCTGCTCCAGCTGCGGTCGCGAGGCCCAGGTCCCCTTCCGCCCGACCAGCGGCAAGCCCGTCTACTGCTCTGACTGCTTCCGCAGCCAGCGCGGCGGGAGCGCCTACTAGACCCATCCTCTCGGTGCGGGCCTGCCCAGGGCCCGCCGAACCAGCCGTCGATTCCACGACCCGAGTTGTCAGCCGACTCGGGTCGTTTGATTCCCGTGCCGGGATCATCGGCTGTCACGCCGGGGCGGCCATGCGTGCGTTGCCCCCTGTGGTGCTCGCTCACGCACCTTGAAGTGCGCTCGCTCCGCTCCTCGGGGTCGCCTTCGCCTGACCGCCCGGGCGCGACGAACGCAGTTCGGGCTGTCGCGGGCGTTCGCGCGGGCGCGCCTCGCAACCGCGGCCGACATGCGCCGGGGTGCTATCCGGGGGGTTGAGCGACCCATTGGGTCGGCCGGCGTCGCGGACTGCGGGGAATCCACGCTGGCTTGAGCGTGGGATGGCGCCGCGTCGAGGGCAAACCGGCTCGCAATGACTCGTTCAGCCTCCAATCAAGCACTGGGATGCATATCGGACCCGGGAGGAGACCCACGAGGCTCGACCAGGGGCTGTCGGGACTGGACGACGCTGACGGCGTTCCCGGCTGCGTAAGGGGCCGGTGCCGGCGCGCACCCTCCGCCGCACGGAGTACGGGCGCGACCGGGACGACTGTGGGGGATGACGAATCGGCCCGGCGCGGCGACGATTCCCGGGCACCGGAGGGTCCCGTCATCGGTCGTCTGCCGATCCTTGCCGCCGTCGCCTTGATCGTTGCCGTCGGCGCAGCCGCGCCGTCGGCCCAGCCGGTCCGCGCGGCCGGCTCGCTCCCGGCGCTGCCCGCGTCGTGGCCCTCCGACCGGATGGAGCTCGGTCTGGCCGACGCTCCGGGCGGTGCCGCCGCGCTGCACGCCTCGGCCCCGTTCAAGTTCCGCTACCAGTACCTCGCGGGCGGCGTGAACACGGGCAACGGCTGGTCGACCTGGAACACGAACGGCCAGTTCGTGAGCTGGTACATCCAGGACTCCGTCGACCACGGCTTCGTCCCGGTCTTCCCGTACTACATGCTCCTCCAGTCGACTCCCGCCGCCGGCGCCGACGAGAAGGCGAAGGACCTGTCGAACCTGGCCAACCCGTCGACCATGGCGGCCTGGTATGCCGATCTGCGGCTGTTCTTCCAGCGGGCTGCGGGGTCGGCGCCGGTCATCCTCCATGTCGAGCCGGACCTGTGGGGGTACATCGAGCAGGCCACCGGCACGAACGACGACGCCACGCAGATCCCGGCATCGGTCGCGAGCTCGGGCGACGCAGCCCTCGCGGGTCTCCCGAACACGGCAGCCGGGTTCGCCCGGGCGATCGTCCGGTTGCGCGACCAGCTCGCGCCGAACGTCCTGCTCGCCTATCACCTGTCCGTGTGGGGCACGAACTGGGACATCGCGTACTCGAACAGCCCCGACTCGCAGGTCGACGCCCTGGCGAATCGGGCCGGCGCGTTCTACCAGTCGCTTGGCGCGTCGTTCGACCTGACCTTCACCGACATCGCGGATCGGGACGCATCGTTCAAGCGGCTCGTCTACGGCGACGGCGGGGCGTCGGCGTGGGATGACGCCGACTTCGTCCGCTACGCCCGGTTCATCGCCGGCTACGTGGCCGTCACGGGGCACCGGGTCGTCGTCTGGCAGATCCCGCTCGGCAACACGAAGATGCGGGCGATGAACGACACCTGGGGCCACTACCAGGACAACCGGGCCGAGTGGTTCCTCGAGGACCCGGGCGGCACCCACCTCGCCCTGTGGCGCGACGCGGGCGTGATCGCCCTGTTGTTCGGGGGAGGCGCCGACGGGACGACCTGCGCCTGCGATGGCCAGAACGACGGCGTCACGAACCCGGCAGCGATCAACGGCAACACCCGGACATCCCTGTCGGCCGACGACGACGGTGGGTACTTCCGCGAGCGCGCGGCTGCCTACTACGCGTCGGGCGGACTGGGCCTCGGGGCGGGAAGCCCGCCGCCGGTCATCCCGCCGCCGGTCGTGCCTCCGCCGTCGAGCCCACCGCCGCCGGTCGCGGCGACGTGGACGCGCAGCGCGACCGCGAACCCGAGCGTCATTGCCCGACGACACACCGAGACCATCACGGTCAGCGTGCGCGCCTCGAAGGCGATGAAGGCGCGAGTCCTGGTCTGGATCTACGACCCGAAGGGGGCGATCGTGTTCCGCAAGGCCTGGGAGAACGTGTCGTTCAAGGCCGCGGTGACCCGGTCGTTCAAGACGACGTTCTACGTCAGCTCGACCCGTGCGCTCGGTACCTACTCGGTGCGGGTCAGGATCTATGCGGCCGGCACCACGAAGCTCCTGTCCGACCGAGCGCGTGCCGACACGTTCCGGGTGAAGGCCTGACGCTGCGCTCCGTCCCGCCAATTCGTGTCAAACGCCACTCCGGGAGGCGTTATCCACCCACCGGCCGGACCTCGGCGCCGAATCGGCTCGGAGTTAGCCTTCCGGGCGCCGAATCGGCTCGGAGTTCGCCTTCCGGGCGCCGGAAGGGTGCGGCCCGTGAGCGCCCGGCTACCCTGTGCCTCCATGGACCCGATGACATTCGCCGTCTCGGTCTCGGTTCCCGGCATCGTCATCGTGGCAGCCGGGACCGTCCTCCTGGCCCGGGCCTCGATGCGCCGCCTCGCGCCCTCCGTCCGGGGTCTTCGCCTGTTCTACCTGGGGTTGGCCCTTCTCCTCCTCGTCCCCGGCATCGCGATCATCGCGGCGGTCCTCGTGGGGCGGCTCATGTGGCCAGCCGCGCTCGGTGCGCTCGTCCCCATCCTGATGGGCTCCGGGCTTCTCTACGGGCTCCGCCTCTGGTGGGACGACCCTGCCCACGGGATTCTGGGAGAGTCCCGGCGGCTGGACTGAGACACGGTAGCCCCCCGAGCCGGGCCCCTCAGCGCGCGTCGCTGCCGCCGGATCGGCCGCTCAGCAATCCCAGGTCGAACTTCCGCTCCGTTCCGTGGATGAGCCGGTCGATGTTGTCGGCGTGGGCGACCCAGATCAGCGCCGGCCCGATGACCGCGTAGACGAGGTACCCCGGCGGCACCGCACCCGCCGCGACCGCCCAGATGACGAGCATCGCCGGGAACAGGGCCGCTGAGCCGAGGAGCGACCCGAGTGACACGTACCGCGTGACCAGGATCACCGCGACGAACACCGGCGCCGCCAGGAGCACGGCAACCGGCTGGATCACGAGCATCGTCCCGACGCCGGTCCCCACGCCGCGACCGCTCCGGAACCCGACGAACACGGACCAGATCGACCCGGTCACGGCCGCCAGCCCGCACAGCACCTCGACCGCGGCGGACCCCGAGACGACCCGCGCCACCAGGACGGGCACGGCACCCTTCAGCAGGTCCCCGGCCACGACCACCGCCGCCCGCTTCCGCCCGAGCGCCCGGAGCGCGTTCGTCCCGCCCGTTCGTCCCGATCCGACCGTCCGCGGGTCCACACCGCCCGTCAGGCGGGCGACGAGGACGCCCATCGGGATCGAGCCGCACAGGTACGCGCCGACGACGAGCGCGAGATCGAGGAGCAGCGTCGGCAGGTCCATGTCGCTCCACGAAGGCGTCCGCGGGACGAGACGGCGCGAGTCTAGCACCGCCCCGGAACCACCTCGGAGGGTCCTCCGGGAGCGCGACGGCGAGGCCGCGGGACCACCGCGTCGGTTGCGGGCTTCCGAACCCCCCGCGTACCATCCGAACCGATGATCCACCTGCCCACCCGGCCGTCGACCGTGCCCGGGACCGCGGCGCCCGAGGCGGCCTGAGCCATGGCCGTCGGCTCTTCCAATGACTTCGATCTCGTCGTGCTCGGGGCGGGGACCGGTGGCTACACCGCCGCCTTCCGCGCGGCCCAGCTCGGCCTGAAGGTCGCCCTCGTCGACGAAGACAAGATCGGCGGCACCTGCCTGCATCGCGGCTGCATCCCGACCAAGGCGCTGCTCGAATCGGCCGCGTTCGTCGAGCGGGCGCGCCATGCGAAGGACTACGGGCTGGTCCTGTCCGGCGAGCCTGGCATCGACTATGTCCAGATGGCGGCCCGCAAGGACCAGGTCGTCAAGCGGATGTGGACCGGGGTCAAGACGCTCATCGACAAGAACAAGGTGACCTGGGTGGCCGGTCGGGGGCGGCTCGAGGGCCCGAACAAGATCCGGGTCAGCCAGCCGGGCGAGGACGGCACACCGGGCAAAGGCGGCGACCGCGTCCTCCAGGCGACCGACGTGATCCTTGCCACCGGGAGCCGGGTGAAGAGCCTGCCCGGCCTCACCCCCGACGGCGTCCGGATCATCACGAGCGACGACGTCCTCGCGGCGACCAGCCTCCCGAAGGACATCGTGATCGTCGGCGCGGGAGCGGTCGGTTGCGAGTTCGCCTCGATGTACCACGACCTCGGCACGAAGGTGACCCTGCTCGAGTACCTGCCCCAGGTCGTGCCGCTCGAGGACCGCGAGGTCAGCCAGACGCTGGAGCGGAGCTTCAGCCGGCGCGGCATCACGGTGATGACGAACGCCCGCTTCGATCCGGCAAAGGTCGACGTGACGAAGGACGGCATCTGCCTCGTCGTCGGGCCGGAGGGCAAGGAGCCCGGGGAGCTCCGGGCGGAGCAGCTCCTCGTCGCCGCGGGTCGCGCCACGAACATCGAGGACATCGGCCTCGAGACCACGAAGATCGAGACGGACCGGGGCTTCGTGAAGGTCGACGGGCGGATGCGGACGAAGGAGCCGCACGTCTACGCCATCGGCGACGTCGTCGGCGGGCTGATGCTCGCCCATACCGCCGGCCATGAGGGCATCGTCGCCGCCCACACGATCGCGGGCGACAAGGACGTCCACCCGATCGACTACGTGAAGCAGCCGCGCGCGACGTACTGCCGCCCGGAGATCGCGTCGGTCGGTCTCACCCAGCAGCAATGCGAGGAGCGCGGGCTGCCGATCAAGGTCGGCAAGGTCCCGTTCCAGGCGATCGCCAAGGCGATCATCGGCGGCGAGTACGAAGGGTTCGCGAAGGTCATCGCGAACAAGGAGACCGACGAGACGCTCGGGATCCACCTGATCGGCCCGCATGCGACGGACCTCATCGCCGAGGCGTCGGTCGCCTTCGAGCTGGAGGCGGTCCCCTGGGAGATCGGCGGCGCCACCCACGCCCACCCGACGTTGTCGGAGATCATGGGCGAGGCGGCCCTCGCCGTCGACGGACGGTCGATCAACTTCTGATGGCCGTCACCGAGCGGAAGTCGGCGGCGACCCTCGGCTCGGACCTTGGCCTGTCGGCCGACGATCTTCTGGAGATGTACCGGCTCGTCACGCTCGCGCGCTCCGTCGACGAGCGGATGTGGATCCTCAACCGCGCCGGCAGGATCCCGTTCGTGATCAGCGGCCAGGGCCACGAGGGTGCCCAGGTCGGGATCGCGTGGGCGCTCGAGAAGGGCAAGGACTGGATCGCCCCGTTCTACCGCTCGATCGCGACCTGCCTGACGTTCGGGATGAGCCCGCGCGACATCATGACCGCCCAGTACGCGACCGCGTCGGATCCATCGTCCGGCGGGCGCCAGATGCCCGGCCACTACGGGTCGCACGAGCACAACCTCGTGTCGGTCAGCTCGCCCGTCGCGACCCAGCTCCTCCATGCGGTCGGGATCGCCCTCGCGGCGAAGATCCGGAAGACCGGCCAGGTGGCGATGACCGTCATGGGCGAGGGCTCCAGCAACCAGGGCGACGTCCACGAGGGCCTGAACTTCGCGGCGATCCACAAGCTGCCGTTCGTCTTCGTCGTCGAGAACAACGGCTACGCGATCTCGGTCCCACTCGCTCGCCAGGTCGCCGGCTCGTCCGTCGCCGGACGCGCCGCCGGATACGGGATCCCGGGCGTGATGGTCGATGGGTCCGACGTCCTTGCCTGCTACGCCGCCGCCCGCGAGGCGGTTGCCCGGGCGCGGGCGGGCGACGGCCCGACATTGATCGAGGCAAAGGTCATGCGCCTCACCGCCCACTCGTCGGACGACCAGCAGACGAAGTACCGCTCGGAGGAAGAGCTCGCCGCCGAGAAGTCGCTCGACCCCGTGCCGATGTTCCGAACCCAGCTCGTCGACGCCGGGATCCTGACTCCGGAGGCCGAGGAGCGGATCCGGTCAGGAGTGACGGCCGCCGTGGACGACGCGACCGACTACGCGGAGGGGCAGCCGGACCCGCCAGTTGCGACCGCGATGAAGTGGGTCTACGCCGAGGACTGGCCGTCCGAGGCGCCACCGCCGTGGGGCATGGGCGAGGGCGACGTCCCGGGCGAGGGCCGCTGATGCCGCTCAAGACGTTCATCGAGGCGGTCCGCGAGGGTCTCCGGGAGGAGATGGTCCGCGACGAAACCGTGATCGTCCTCGGCGAGGACGTCGGCAAGAAGGGCGGCGTGTTCCTCGCGACCGATGGCCTGTGGGCCGAGTTCGGCGACGACCGGGTCATCGACACGCCGCTCAGCGAGAGCCAGATCATCGGGACGTCGATCGGCGCCGCGATCGGTGGCCTCCGACCGGTCGCCGAGATCCAGTTCGCCGACTTCATCCATCCTGCGTTCAACCAGCTCGTGTCCGAGGCGGCCCGGCTCCGCTACCGGAGCAACAACGGCTACAGCGCCCCGATGGTCGTCCGCGCTCCCTACGGCGGCGGCGTCCACGGCGCGCTCTACCACAGCCAGTCGGTCGAGGCGTTCTTCACCCACGTCCCGGGGCTGAAAGTGGTCGTGCCGTCCACGCCGTACGACGCCAAGGGCCTGCTCCGGTCGTCGATCCGGGACGAGGACCCGGTCCTGTTCTTCGAGCACAAGAAGATGTACCGGAGCGTTCGGGGCGATGTCCCCGACGGCGAGTTCACCGTCCCGCTTGGGAAGGCCCAGGTGACCCACCCGGGCAACCAGGTCACGGTCATCGCCTACGGCCTGATGGCCCATTACGCGCTCGAGGCGGCCGACCGGGTCGCGGAGGAGGGGATCAGCGTCGAGGTCGTCGACCTGCGCACCCTTCGCCCGCTCGACAAGGAGACGGTGCTCGACTCGGTCCGAAAGACCGGCAAGTGCCTCGTCGTGTACGAGGACAACCGGTTCGGCGGGTACGGGGCGGAAGTCGCGGCGATCGTCGCCGAGGAGGCGTTCGACTACCTCGACGGGCCGGTGACGCGGATCGCCGGCCCGGACGTGCCGGGCGTGCCCTACAACCACGTCCTCGAGGACTGGTTCATGGTCAATCCCGAGAAGATCGCCGACGGCATCCGCAGGCTTGCCGCCTACTGACGCGGAGCTGGCGGCCCTCGAGGCCCGGCTCCAGGCCCTGCTCGACCCGTACCGCGCCCGGCTCGAGCCCGTCGAGGTCTACGGCCAGCCGTTCCTCCGGCGACCCGGCGCGACGAAGCACCAGTGGTTCGCCGGCGTGAACCAGGGCAAGGGCGTCGTCCGGTTCTCGCTGCTGCCGATGTACCAGCACCCGGAGGTGCTCGAGGGCCTGTCGCCGGCAGTGTTGAAACGCAAGACCGGGGCGTCGCTGTTCACGTTCGTCTCGATCGACGACGGACAGGTCGCGGAGCTCGCAGCGCTGCTGGAGCGTGCTGCCGCCGTGTACTGGAGCGAGGAGTGAGGTCATGACCACGCGCGACTTCGAGGCCGTCCACGATCGGCTGCGGGCGATCCTGCGGCCCTGCGCGTCGGACGAGCTGGTCGTGACCAAGGATGGTCCCGCGGGCATGGCACTGGAGGTCCGTGGGCTCGAGGGCAAGCCGTGGGGCTACTTCGGTGGGACCCGGCTCGGCAAGAGCTACGTGAGCTACTACCTGATGGGCGTCTACGCGTCGCCGGAGCTGAAGGACGAGCTGTCGCCCGAGCTCCGCCGCCGGATGCAGGGCAAGGCCTGCTTCAACTTCACGAAGGTCGACGAGCCGCTCTTCGCCGAGCTCGCCGACCTGACGGCCCGGTCCATCCCGATCATGCGCGACGCGGCAGCCGCTCATCGGGACTGATCATGCGGGCGCGACATGCGCCCGATGCGTCAAACGACCGCTGGCACGTGCCCAGGTCGCCGGTTGGCGCACGTGGTGCATGGATCGACGTCTGAAGGCCTCGATTCGGGCTGTTGACGGGCGGGATTGGGCTCCCGACGTCGTTTGACGCGCTGGGCGCATGGACTTGGCGTGGCCGTCAGTCGACCGTCGTCAGCTCGATCGCGAGCGGCCTGTCGAGGAAGGCTGCGACGCGGTCTACCTCGGCATCCAGCTCGTGCGGCGCGTCGCGGCTCCAGGACGACCAGCGGACGACCTCCACCACGGGTCGGCGAGCACTCCCGGCGATCTGCCACGTGCCACCGATCCGGCCGTCGACGACGACGAGCGGGGTCACCCAGCCGGCGGTCCGGTACACGTCGTCGTGATGGGCGACCGGCAGGACGGATCCGGTTCGTCGCGGCAGCTCGTTCGTGAACGGGTCGAACGCGGGGAGGAGGCGGATGCCCCGGAACGGCTCGGTCGCCGCGAGGGCCTCGACGTCCTCCGCTCGAGCCCACGTCCGCACGCCGTCGACGTCGATCGCGTCGCCTGTCGACCGGCAGCCGATCGAGCGCCTCCGAGATCAGCCCTGCACGGACCACGCCCCACCAGCGGGCGATCATGTCGCGGCTCGAACCCGGGAAGCTCACGAGGAACCGCGAGACCATCCGCGCGAGCGCGTCGATCGGCTCGCCGGGATCGGGTCGGTCGGCGAACGCGATCGTTCGGTCGAGCCAGGCGGACGGGTTCACGAAGGTGACGTTGCGACCGTCCGGCGGGCCGAAGATCAGCTCGCCGCGCTGAGCGGCCGGGCCCAGGAACGTGCCCCAGCCCGTCCGGAGCTTGCCGGCGAGGATCGGATCGTCCAGGTGGCCGGCGACGGCATCCGCCAGGACGGCCCGGGTCATCGGCTCGTCGGTCAGCGTGTCACCGACGATCCGGATCAGCGCCTCGACCTGCGCTTCGGTCATCTCGACCCAGCGCAGCCACACGTCCTCGCGCCAACGCTCGCGCGTCGCGGATGCAATGACGAAGTCCGCGAGGTCGTCCGGGGTCAGCAGGTGGAGCGTGCCCCGGAACGACCACGCCTTGACGATCGAGCGGGCGTCGCTGAGGGCGTCCCGCACGTCTGCCTGGCGGAGGCCGTCGATCCGGGCGTTCGCCTGGAGCTCGGCGGCGCTCGCGACCTGGGCGTGGAGCCCGACCATCGAGCCGACGACCTCGACGAGCCGATCGGGCGTGGAGCGCTCGGCGAGGTGCTGGCGCTCGAGGCGAAGGGCGAGAACGCGCGACCAGTCGGTCGTCAGCGCGGGTGGCGGCGCGGCGGTCTTCGGCATGCGCCGATCATGCCGAACTGGTTCGACAGCCGGTGTCAGGTTCCGTCCCGAGCGGTAGCCGCTGTCTCGCCCATCATCAGGATCGATCCTCCGTCGCCACGCACAGTTCATGCGCCCAGCGCGTCAAACGATGTCCGGGACCTCGATTCTCCGCCTCAACAGCCCCGAATCCGGCCTTCGGACGTCGATCCATGCGCCGGGCGCAACGATCGTCGCCCGGCGCGCTCGTCGGCAGTTGTTTGACGCATCGGGCGCATGAAGCGCCGACCGATCAGCCGTAGATCGTCGTCGTGACCGCTCGGGGATCGCGGCTCGGCCAGCGGCCCGCCTCGACCTGGTGGAAGAAGTCGTCGAGCAGCTGGTTGTACGCGCCCGGTTCCTCGGTGTTCACCGCGTGCCCCGTGTTCGGGACGATCGCCAGCGCGGCGGTCTCGATCGTCTGCTTGAGCAGGATCATCGGGGCGAGACACGGATGGTCCTCGTCGCCGGCGATGACCAGCGTCGGCACGCGAAGGGCCCGCATCTCGTCTGTCAGGTCCCACAGGGAGGGTCGGCGGGCCTGGACGCCGCGGAGCGTGTTGGCCGAACCGACCGGCGAGTGCGCGGCCATCCGGGTCGCGAACTCGTGCCAGCCGCGCGGATCCTTGGCCTGGTACTGGACCCGGGCCGGCCCGACTGCATAGCTCGCGGCCGCCGCCGCCATGCCCTCGGTCTCGATCGTCCGGGCCATCCGGAGCGTCTCCTCCACGAACAGGGCGTGCTGGCCCGGCTCGGCGCCGTAGCCGATGCCGGTCAGGACGAGCGACCGGGCCCGATCCGGATGGGCGAATCCGAAGTGGAGCGTCGCGAAGGCGCCCATCGACGTGCCGACGACATGGGCGCGCTCGATGCCCAGGCCGTCCATCACGGCCCGGATGTCCTCGCGGGCCCGCTCCTGCGAGTAGCGCTCGACGTCCTCGGGGACGTCGGACGGCGGATAGCCGCGGGCGTCGTAGGCGATGCACCGATGGCGACGCGAGAAGTGGCGGAGCTGCGGCTCGTAGCTCGAGGCGTCGCCGGCGAACTCGTGGACGAAGACGATCGGGAACCCCGCGCCCACGTCCTCGACGTGGAGGCGGACCCCGTCGTCGGTCGTGATGACCGGCATGACGCGATCATGGCGGCCGCGCGCCCGTCGCGCCGAACGGCTCCGCGACGGGGGGTCGCATGATGCGCGACACTGTCGCGAGAACACCACGAACGGCGGGCCCGATCCGCTGCGCGACCCGGAGGAAGACCAGTGGCCAAGGTGACGATGCCCCAGCTCGGCGAGAGCGTGGCCGAGGGGACGATCGGCAAGTGGCTCAAGCAACCCGGCGACACCGTCGAGAAGTACGAGCCGCTCGTCGAGGTCATCACCGACAAGGTCAACGCCGAGGTCCCGTCGCCGTTCGCCGGCATCCTGAAGGAGATCCTCGTCGAGGAGGGGGCGACCGTCCCGAACAACGCCGAGATCGCGATCATCGAGACGGCCGACGAAGGCGCATCGAACGGGAGCCCCGAACCGAAGGCGGCGGTTGCCGCGCCGGCGCCCGCGCCCGTGGCCGAGGTCCCCGCGGCGGTCGACGCCCCCGCACCGCCCGCCCGACCGTCCTTCACGCCGGCGAACGGCCCGGCCGGATCCGACGAGCTCCCCGAGCGGGCGGCGGCCAGCGCCACTTCAGCTCCGACGGCCGTCGCGGCCGATCCGGCCGATGCGCCCGGCAATCCCGATGCCCGGATGACCCCGGCCGTCCGCCGGCTGCTCCGTGAGCACGGCCTGACCGCTGCCCAGATCGTCGGCACGGGCGGCGGCGGACGGATCACCCGCGAAGACGTGACGAACTACGTCGAGAGCCAGCGGACCGGCCAGCCCGTCGGCGGCCAGGCGGTCGGTGGTGCCGCGGTCGCGGCGAGCACGAACGGCGCCTCGGCCGCGCCGCCCGCCCCGCCCACGGCGGCGCCGACAACGAGCGCGCCCACGCCCACGACGACGGCCGGTGCCGCGGCCCCGACGTCCGCCCCCGCGTCCGCCGCGCCCGGCATCGAATTCCCCGCCGGTGCCGACGAGCTCCTCGTCCCGATGACCCAGATGCGCAAGGGGATCGCGGCGCAGATGACCCGCGCCCTGCAGGCGCCGCACGCCTACGTCCAGATGGAGGTCGACGTCACCCGGCTCGTCGCCTTCCGGGAGAAGGCGAAGCGCGATTACCAGGCGAAGGAGGGGATCGGCCTCAGCTACGTCCCGTTCGTCGTCAAGGCGACCGCGGCGGCGCTCAAGCGGAACCCGACATTCAACGCCCACTGGACCGAGGCCGGGCTGATGGCCAAGCGCCGCGTGAACGTCGGCGTGGCGGTCGCGGTCGACGACGGGCTGATCGTCCCGGTCATCCGCGACGCGGACCAGCTCTCGATCCACGGCCTGAACGTCGCGATCGCCGACGTGGCCAACCGGGCCAAGGCGAACAAGCTCCGGGTCGACGACTTCGGCGGTGGGACGTTCACCGTCGACAACACCGGCTACCTCGGCACGAACCTGGTCATGCCGATCCTGAACGTTCCCGAGGTCGGGATCGTCACGATGGAGGCGATCACCAAGCGTCCGGTCGTCGTGGCGACCCCGGACGGCGACGTGATCGCGATCCGGGCCGTGATGAACATGGTCCTCGGCGTCGATCACCGGGCGAACGACGGCGCCGGCGGCGCCGCGCTCCTCCGCGACATCAAGGCCTGGCTGGAGCACGTCGGACCCGATACCGCGATCTACTGAGTCGCCGATGCGCGTCGTCGTCACGGGGGGCGCCGGGCTCGTCGGGCGGGCCGTGATCGGGGCGCTCCGGGAGCGCGGCGACACCGTCCTTGCGCTCGTCCGCGACCCTCGCGCCGCGTCGTTCCTCGCGGAGGCGGGCGCAGAGCTGGCCGAGAGCGACCTGTCCGATGTCGCAGCGCTGACCGAGCAGCTGCGCGGGGCGGACGGCCTCGTCCATGCCGCGGGGAGCTACCGGATCGGCATCCCGAAGTCCGAGCACGGGGCGATGTGGGATGCGAACGTCGGCACGACGACGCGCGTCCTGGACGCGGCCGAGGCGGCCGGGACGCCGCGGATCGTCTACGTCTCCACCGTCAACGTCTTCGGGAACACCCCGGGTCGGACCGTCGACGAGACGTACCGGCGCGATCTCGCCGACGGGTTCCTGAGCTGGTACGACGAGACGAAATACGGCGCCCACGAGGTCGCCGAGGAGCGGATCGCCGCCGGGGCCCCGATCGTCATCGTCCAGCCGAGCCAGGTCTACGGCCCGGGCGATCGCACCGGGTTCGGCGAGCAGCTCCGGCTGGCGCACGCGGGCAAGCTCCCGTATCGCGCGGCCGACCATGTCCGGATCGGGCTCGTCCATGCGGACGACCTGGCCGCCGGCATCGTCGCAGCGCTCGACCGCGGACGGACGGGGCAGGCGTACGTCATGAGCGGCCCCCAGACCACCCTGGGCGAGGCCATCGCGATCGCCGCTCGGCTCGGTGGCCATGCCCCGCCTCGCCTCGGGATCCCGGACGGCCTCCTCCGGATCATGGCTCCGCTCGGCCCCCTGATCGGGCAACCGAACCTCGCCGAGATCGTGTCGTCGTCGGCCGGGGTCAGCTACCTGGCGACATCGGCCAGGGCCGAGTCGGAGCTCGGCTTCCACGCCCGGGACCTCGAGTCGGGCTTCCGCGACGTGTTCGGCAGCGCTGGCTAGACTTCGCGCGATGGCACGTGAGCTCCCGATGTTCGAACCGGCCGGTCCGGCCCATGGCGCCCGTCACGCTCCCGCCGGGCCGCCCACGATCGCGATGGGCGGATCGGTCACGCCACTGCGCCGCCACCCCGACTGGATCAAGGCGCGGCTGCCGTCCGGTGAGAACTACCACGACCTCAAGGGCCTGCTCCGTGGCCTGAACCTCAACACGGTCTGCGAGGAGGCTCACTGCCCGAACATCGGGGAGTGCTGGGACCAGCGCACGGCCACGATCATGATCCTCGGCGACACGTGCACCCGGGCGTGCGGCTTCTGCGCCGTGAAGACGGGCCGCCCCACCTGGTTCGACGACGACGAGCCACGGCGCGTCGCCGAGGCGGTCGGCGCGATGCGCCTCGAGCACGTCGTCGTCACGAGCGTCGCGCGGGACGACCTGCCGGACGGCGGGGCGCGGATCTTCGCCGAGACGATCACGCGCATGCGGGAGACGAGCCCCGGGATGGGGATCGAAGTCCTGATCCCGGACTTCGACGGATCCGACGACCGGCTCCGGATCGTGATGGACGCCCGGCCCGACATCCTCAACCACAACCTCGAGACCGTGCGCCGGCTCCAGAAGCCCGTTCGCAAGCGGGCCCGTTGGGACCGGAGCCTGTACGTGCTGCGCCGGGCGAAGGAGATGTCGGTCGAGATCGGCTACGCGGCGCACACGAAGAGCTCCCTGATGGTGGGCCTCGGCGAGACGCGCGACGAGCTGACGGAGGCGTTCGAGGCCCTCCGGGCCGTCGATGTCGACATCCTCACGATCGGCCAGTATCTCCGGCCGTCCGAGCGGCATCTGCCGCTGGAGCGCTACTACCACCCGGACGAGTTTGTCGAGATGAAGGCGACGGCGCTCGAGCTCGGGTTCAGGCACGTCGAATCCGCGCCGCTGGTTCGTTCGTCGTACCACGCGCGCGATCAGGTCCCGGGCGCGGAGCTCAAGGCGCTCCGCCGGCGGGCCTCGCTCGACGCCGAAGGGCGGGTCGTTCCCGCCGCGAGCTGACCCGAGGGTCCGCGGACCCACGATGACCCCACGCAGCCCGGATGAGGGCAACGGCACGGCCGGACCGGACGACGACGGCTTCGTGGTCGATCCGGTCCGGGTCGGCGCGGGTGATCGACGGTCGTGGCGCGCCATCGCGTGGGTCGCGCTGGTTGGCGTCGTCGCGATCGGCGTGATCGTCGCCCGTCCCTGGACGGCGATCCCGCAGCCCACCGTCCCGAGTCCACCGCCCGGGATCGCGGTCGCGTCTCCGAGTCCAGTCGCACTCACGGCCCCGTCGCCAACCCCGTTCGCCGCGCCACCGACGGACGCGGACCTCGTCGCGGCGTCCGTGGCCCGACCGGACTGGGGGATCCGGGCGATCGTCGTCCCGGCCGAGGCCGAGACGGCGGGCAATGGAACCGGCTTCGGTCTCAGCGAGCGTTGGCTGCCGCTCGCCCCGACGGCTGCCGATGCGCCCGTCCCGCAACCGTCGGCGCTCCCGCTCCGGCCGGGCGACGCCGTCGTCGCGATCGGGATCACGACGCCACCCACCGAGCTGCCGCTCGACGAGCGGATCTGGCACGTGGACGGCGGCGCGTCGCACTGGCTCGACCCGCGGCCGGCACCTGGCCAGCTCGTCGGCGAGCGCCTGGACCGTCCCGATCCGCGGTTCACCACGACCCTCGACACGTGGCCGGCCGGGACGTACCGGCTCGACCTCCTGCTCGGCGGTCGGATCGTCCGGTTCGCGGTCACGATCCCGACGTCGGACGCACCAACGGTCGCCCGGCCCGCGCCCATCATTCGTCCCGAGCCTGCCCGGCGACACGACGGGGCTCAGCGATGGCGTGCCGTTCGCGGTCGTCGACGGCCGGTCGATGGCTCTCGATGTCATCGACGACCCCTCGATCGACGAGCTCTCGGGATGGATCGGGCCCGTCACCGGCACGACGCCGATCGCGGCAATCGCACGCGTGCCGGCTGGACGGGTCGCCGCGCTCGGGGTCGCCCTTGGCCCCGGAGATCGCGTGGAGACGGCCTCAGTGGAGCGCCTGACGCCGCCGACCGGGGACAGCGGTGCCGTTCGATCGGATCTGTCGCCCGCCGCCGACCATCCGGCGGCCCTCGAGCTGTCGCAGTCGGGCGGCGGCGCGCTCGCCGATGGGTTGTACCGCCTGCGCGCGACTTGGCTGACGTCGGCCGGCGGGGCCGCGGAGCACGCCTGGAACGTCGAGGTCGGTCCGTCGATCGTCGCCCCCGAGTGGTCGGTCGCCGCCTCGCTGCGCGGCCTCGCGTCCGCCGCCGACCGGCTCGGGTCGGATCCCGCGACACCCCTGGTGACGCCCCGCGGTCCGGCGGCCACCGGCACGTCCACCGACGTCTGCGCCGCGACCCTGGGCCCGGGCGACGACCTGTTGGGGATCGTCGAGCCGACCGACCAGACGGTGATCGACGTCCGGATGCTTCCGAACTCGGCGGTCCGGGGCGGCGACGTCGCCACTCGCCTGGCTCCGGGCGCGGTCGGGCCGCTGTCGATCGTCGGCCTCCCACCGGGTGGGCTCGCGGCTCGCGACTACACCCTGATCGCCGACCTCCAGTCCGGCGGGGTGCGCACGCGGGTCGTGTGGGGGGTCTGCGTGACCTGAGCAGTCAGCGAGTTTCGGCGAAGCCGCCGCTCTCGCGTGGCGGGTTGCCGGACGGCCCGCCTGCCGCGTGCTCGCGTCGGATCCGGCGGTCTCGCCCGAAGTCGCCGAGGGCGATGATCGCGCCGGCGACGACGAGGAGACCCGCGAAGATCGCGACCACGTGGTACGCCACGGAGCGATAGCCGCCGTTGTCCGGGTCGAGGAACGGGTACGGATACCAGCTGTCGGCGGCGCCCCGGATCAGGGTCAGGCCCACCCAGATCAGCGGGAAGATCAGCCACAGGAGCACGTCCTGCATCCGGAGGTCGGTCTCGGGTGGGTCGACGAGCCAGTCGATCACGACGAGGACCGGGAACAGCTTGTGGACGATGATATCGACGAGCGCGTTCGACAGGCTCAGCTCCGCCCCGCTGAGCAGGACCACGACGACGATGAACGTCACGATCAGGTACAGCACCGAGGCGCCGCGGAGGAGGTCGTCGGTGCGGGTTCGCGCAGCCCGCCACCGGACGGCGAGCCAGAGCCACAGGAACGCGCCGAAGAGATTGCTCAGGATCGTGAAGAACGCGAAGAACCGGAGCGGCCGGAAGAGCCCGCTGTCGATGATCAGCCACGCCTGGTAGGCGATCGCGCCGAGCACGACGAGGGCCGTGACCGCCCGGAACACGGCGAGCGTCTGACGGCGATCCATGGCGGCATCCTACCCGCCGCGTCGAGGTCGTCGTGCGGGCGATTGCCGCCGCCCGATATGCTGCGGGCGATGGCACGACTGCTCTCCCGGAAGGTCCCCCTCGCGGAGCTCCATTGCCATCTCGGCGGGGCCGTGACGCCGGCGATCATGTGGAGCATCGCCCACGCCCAGGGGATCAAGCTCCCGACCCGCGACTACTGGGAGTTCCGCGACACGATCACCGTGTCAGAGAAGCGGGCCCGGAGCTTCGACGGCTACCTCCAGCTCTTCCACTGGACCGAGCTGATCCAGAGCTCGCCGATCGCGGTCGAGCGGGCCGTCTACGAGGTCGTCGGCGGCGCCTACCGGAAGAACAACGTCACGACGACCGAGCTCCGGTTCAACCCGATGAAGCGGAACCGCGGCGGCGAGCAGGACCTCGACCACATCATCGCGGCCGCGACGCGCGGGATGGATCGGGCGAGCCTCGAGTACCCGGTGAAGCCGGGCCTGATCTTCTGTCTCGACCGGGCGTTCCCGTACGAGCTCAACGAGATCATCGTCGAGAAGGCGATCGCCTGGCGCGATCGCGGGGTGGTCGGGGTGGACATCGCAGGCCCCGAGAGCGCGACCTTCCGGGTCGCGGACTATCGGCGGCTGTACCGGCGGGCCCGCCAGTTCGGGTTGGGCCTCACGGTCCACACCGGCGAGGCCGGCCCGGTCGACGAGGTCGCCCGGGTCGTGGAGCTGCTCGAGCCGGACCGGATCGGCCACGGCGTGAAGGCGGCGTACGACCCGCGGGCCCTCGCGATGATTCGCGAGCGCGGCATCGTCCTCGAGATCTGCCCGAGCTCCAACCTCAACACCCGCGTCGTGTCCGGCTGGGACGAGTTCCGCTGGATCTTCGACACGCTCCGGCGGAACGAGGTCCGGTTCACGATCAACACGGACGGTCCGGAGATGCTCAAGACCTACATCCGCGACGAGATGGCGTCGCTCGGCCGCCTCGGGATCCTGACCGTCGAGGACCAGGAGGTCGCGGCCGCGACGTCGCTCGCGGCGTCCTTCGTGCCGAACGTCTCTGACGTTCCGCCGCCTCGCCTCGAGCCCGCGTCACGCGTCGTGGTAGAGCGCGAGGAGGCGTAGCCCGCCCGGGCGGACCGGCCGCCTGCGCTCAGTCCGGCGGGATCACCCGGTATGAGCAGCACCGGTCCCCGGACACGATGTGCGTCTCGCGGACGACCTCGACGCCCAGGACGTCGCGGAAGAGGTCGAGCTCCGCCTGACAGGCGGTCCGCTGGCCCCTGGCCACGTCGAGGATCGCGCAGTTGTGCTCGCGGAGCCGGATCGCCCCGTCGTCCTCGACCACGGCATCGGCGAGGTAGCCCTGCTCGTCCTGGATGGCCGCGAGGGCCGCGACGCGATCCGCGAGGGGTGCGTCCGGCGCGACCCGCTCGTCGAGCTGGTTCCGGACCCGCTCGCCGGACTGGCGCCGCCGCGCCTGGAAGATCTGTTCGATCAGGGCGTCGCCGCCGACCGCGCCGATCGCCGCGAGCAGCCCGGCGGCGAGGCCGTCGTAGTTCGTGGGGAAGAGCTCCTGGGCGTCCGGCGTGATGTCGTACAGGTGGCGCGGCCGGCCCGACGCCGTGGCGGATCGTCTCGCGGCTCACGAAGTGGGTGGCCTCGAGCGCGCGCAGCTGCTGGAGGACGCCCGTCCGGCTGGCCCCGATCGCGGTCGCGAGCTGGTCCGGGGTCGAGGGACCGTCACGTCGGAGGCGGACGAGGATCTCCCGGCGCAGCGCGCGGGACGTGGCGGCGACCGGTTGCGTCCCCGGAACAGGGGCCGCGCGGCCGGCGTCGGCTGGGGCCTGATCCATCGGCGAAGGCTAGCACCGGCCGCCTCCGGGCGTGGTCGCCGGCGCCGGCGCCGAAGCCCGGTGCTACGCTCGGGCCCATGGACTTCGACCTGTCGCCAGAGCACGCACTCCTCCGTTCGACCGTGCGCGAGGTCATGGAGACGGAGGTCGCCCCGGTCATCGACGAGCACGAGCACGCCCACCGGTTCCCGTCGGAGATCGTCCGGCGGCTCGGCGAGATGGGCTGGCTCGGGATCCCCGTCGCCGAGGCGGACGGCGGAGCGGGCATGGACACCCTCGCCTACGCCATCGCCGTCGAGGAGATCAGCCGGGTCTGGGGCTCGCTCGGGATCATCGTCGCGGCCCACACGTCGCTCGGCTGCGGGCCGCTGATGATCGCCGGCACGGCCGAGCAGAAGGAGCGGTTCCTGCGGCCCCTCGCCTCCGGCCGGGTGATCGGCGCGTACGGCCTCACGGAGCCCGGTGCCGGGTCCGACGCCGGCGGGACCCGGACGACCGCCCGCCGCGAGACGACGCCCGACGGCGACACCTGGGTGATCGACGGCGGCAAGCGGTTCATCACGAACGCCGGACAGGCCGGGACGTACATCGTGACTGCCCGGACCGGGACGACGGACAAGGGCGACGCCGAGATCAGCGCGTTCATCGTGCACGGCGGACACGCCGGGCTTCTCGGTCGGGCGGCTGGAGGACAAGCTCGGCCTCCACGCCTCGGCGACCGGCGAGCTGATCTTCGACGGCGCGCGGATCCCCGCCGCGAACCTTCTCGGCGAGCAGGGCAAGGGGTTCCGGACCTTCCTGAAGGTCCTCGACGGCGGCCGGATCAGCATCGCCGCGATGGCCCTCGGGATCGCCCAGGGCGCGTACGAGGCGGCCGCGGCCTACAGCAAGGAACGCGAGCAGTTCGGCCGCCCGATCGGGACCTTCCAGGGCGTCGCGTTCATGGTCGCCGACATGGCGACCGAGATCGAGGCGGCCCGGGCGCTCGTGTACCGGGCCGCGTGGCTGAAGGACCAGGGCCGCGACTACACCGTCGCGGGCGCCCAGGCGAAGCTGTTCGCGTCGGAGGTCAGCAGCCGCGTCACCAACGCCGCGATCCAGGTCCACGGCGGGTACGGCTACGTCGAGGAATACAAGGTCGAGCGCTACCTGCGGGACGCGAAGCTGACCGAGATCGGGGAGGGGACGAGCCAGGTCCAGCGGCTCGTGATCGCTCGCAAGCTGCTGGACCTGCGGGTCGTCTGACCGCGATTCAGGTTCGCATCACCGAGAGGGAGATGGACTGGACGGGGCCGTTTCGAAGCGGATCGACGCGACGATCCGATCCAGTTCGGCGCGGTCGGCCGCGGAGGTGCCGGGCAGGTACATCGCGTCGATCACTTGTCGGGTGCCGTCGACGTCGATGATGTAGAACGTGTTGACCTGCCCGACGCCGTGGGTATATGGCTGGGCGCCGAATCCGTTGTCACTGACGAACCGACCGAACATCGCTTGGTCGCCATCGGAATCGCACGTGCTCTCGTCGAGGCCCGACGGAAGCGACAGCTTGACCTTCTTGCCAGGGTGACCCCCGACGGTCACTGGAGCCGCCGCCGAGGCACCGGGGCCAGCCTGCGCGACGAGCGCGGTTGCGAGGTCATCGACCGTCGGTCCGACGGGTGGATCGAGCTCGGTTCCGCGCCAATGACAGCCGCCCGTGTAGACGTTGTCGACGAAGTGCGGTTTGACGTACAGGTCGAAGATGTCCGAACCACCACGGACATCCTTGCCGATGCGCCACGCTTCGAGCGGGGCGTACCAGCCGGTAGCAGGCATCGTGAAGGTCATCCGCGATGCGACACAGCATGGGTCTGTGATGGCATAGGTCGTCCCGGGAGCGTAACTGCCGGTGAAGTTCAAGGTTGACGGACTCGACGCTGACGGAGCCGGCGTCGGCGACGGGCTCGGCGCCGGACTCGAAGCCGGGCCGGGCCCGGTGCTGGTAACACCGCCGCTCCTGGGCAGAAGATTGATCCCCACGAGCGCCACGACCACCACGACGGCAGCCGCGAGCGCGAACTTGGCAAGGTTGTTCATCTCTCCGAACCTCCGCGCCGGCCACCAGGCACGACGCTGGGGGGTCGCGGGGAGCTGGTCGAGCACGGCATCCAGGACACGGTCCGGCAGCGCCGTCCGACCCTCCTCCAGCCACGACCGAACGATGCGGGTGACGTCGCGGTCGGTGCTCATCGGGCAACCTCCTGCGTCGCCGGCCGCGCGTCAGCCTCGAGGGCTGCCCGCAGGCCGCGCATCGCGTGATGCAATCGGGATCGGACCGTCCCGACGGGGACGCCGAGGACGTCGGCGACCGCGTCGAGCGGCAGGTCGAGATAGTGGTGGAGGACTACCACGGCTCGATGGTCGATGGAAAGACGCTGGAAGCCGCGCTCGAGCTGGTCGCGATCGACGACCGCGCTCAGGCCCTCCGCCTCGTCCGGCTCATCGGCCGGCAGGAGTCGGACGTTCGGTGCCCAGCGACGCGTCCGGCCGGCCTCGGCGTAGCAGGCGCGCACGAGGAGCCGGTACGACCAGGCGTCGAAGCGCGCCGGGTCGCGGAGCTGCGGAAGGTCCCGCCAGATCGCGAGCAGCGCCTGCTGCGTCGCGTCCTCGGCAAGGTCGGTGTCGCGCAGGATCCTGTGCGCCACCGCGTGGAGTCGGTCGCCCGCGACGACGGCGAGGCTCGCGAAGGCCTCCTCGTCGCCACGTTGCGCCCGTCCGATGAGATCGGCATCCACGTCGCTTCCGCCGTAGGGCGCCCGAGGCTCGGGCACTCACACGGTATGGGCGGTGTCGAGCGGGCGGCGACTCAACATTCGTCGCCGGCGTGCGTCAGGCGACCTCGACGAGCCGGACCATCAACCGCAATTCGTTGCTCGCTCCGAGGCAGGTCTGGAGGGTCATGCTCGGTCGGGCCTGGGCCGCCCAGGCCCACGACGCCGACGTCGTCGGCTTCGTCACCCGCCACCACACGACGCGGTACTCGTGGACCTTTCCGGCGTTGTCCGCGTACCACACCCGCATCCCCTTCTTCAGCCGTCCTGCGACGTACGCGTCGTGGAGCGGCTCGAACACGCTGGCGGCATGGCCGAGCAGGTAGACGTTGTTGGTTCCGGCGCAGCCCCAGCGGTAGACGCGGTTGCCGGGCGGCTCCGTCCGCGAGCACGGGAAGACGCTGATCGACCGGCTGACGCCGAGCGACGGGATCCAGACGTGGTTCAGTCCGCGATATCGGGCCGGCTTCGACGGCGCGGTCGCCTTCGGCCGGACGACCGCAGGGCGACTGGCTGGACGACTGGCCGGGCGGACCCACAGCGTCGCGATGGTCGCGGCGCGCAGCCCGACGATGCTGGCCGCGGTTGGGCGGGTGGGCGCCAACCCCAGACCGGCGTCGGGCGATTGGGCGGCGACGGGTCCGGGCGCGCCGAACATGAGAGCGGCGACGACGACGGCAGCCATCGTCGCGAGCACGGGGTCGCGGGTCCGGGCGTGCCGGAAGTCCATCGCCCGACCATCGTCGACGCAGGCCGCAAGCCGGTTGACGCCATCGTCAGCATCGTGCCAGGACCATGGTGCCGGGCTGCACCGTTCCGGTTCGGACCGGTGTGGTCTGGTGGGGTCCGCCGGTGGTGCAGTCAGTCACCGGTGCCGGCGGCCTCGATGATGGCGGCGCGAAGGTTGTCCTTGAACGCCTGGCCCCACGGGCCCTGCCCGGACAGCACGAAGGGCGACGTCTCGACCGTCTCGTACGTGTCGGGGTCCGTGATATAGCTCCGCGCACAGCCGTCGATGGTCGAGCGGAGCCGCTCGTACGAGTCACGGTTCCGGAAGATGTAGAGGTAGAGCCGGACCGGCGTCGTCTGATCGAGACCGACCGCATCGAAGGCGATCGCCGTCTTCGCGAGCTCAACGTCGTCGCAGCCGGCGTCACCCGACACGATGTGGCTGACCTGGATCCCCCGCTGGACGACCTCACCGGCGATCCCCTGGAAGTCGGCTGGCGTCGGCGCGGGCGGGGCGACCGACAGCCGATCGCAGCCCACGAGCATCGCGGCGAGCGCGACGACGGCGAGCGCGATCGCCGCGACGGAACGGGCGCGACGGAACCACGGCGGGCCGGCGGGGGACATCGTCGCGAGCGTACACGGCGCGCCGGACTATCGCTCGCGAGCCCGCCGCTTTGCGTCGCGCAGGCGCGCGAGGGTGTCACCGTCGTCGGCCGCCGGCGCGGCCGCGGGGCTCGGCGCTGCCGGGGCCGGGGTCGGCGCGGGCGCGTGAGCGGTCACCCGTGGCGAGGCCGCTTCCACGGTCGAAGTCGCCGCGACAGCCGTCCCCGCGGTCGGCTCGTCAGTCCGCAGCAACGCGGCCCGCGCCGACGACCCGGCCGCCCGGTCCCGGGCCGCCATCATCCCCGCGACCTCCGCCGTCCGCGGCGCCACCGCCCGTCGCGAGCCGCCGGTCAGCCAGCGCCGCGCGTCCACGAGCTCCCGCCGCCCGATCGAGACCCGTCGCAGGGCGATGTCCAGCGGCCACAGGAGCAGCGCGAGGATCAGCAGCACGGGCCACAGGTCGGTCGAGGCGGCGTTCGTCGCGAGGTCGTGCGTCCACGGCTCCTCGGGGGTCTCGATCGCCCGACCGGCCGTCGCGGACCGCAGCGTGGCGAGGAACGCCTCGTTCGTCCCCAGGACCCGGTACTCGGCGGGCGTCGGAGCCACGAGTCCGAGCGTCCGGCCCAGCGCCGCCGCGCCCGGCCGCGTCTGCGAGACCCGGATGACGTACGCGCCCGGGTCGATCTCGCCGAGTGGCGCCTCGTAGACGCCGGGCGCGACCTGCGCGAGCCCGACGGCCTTCGAGGTCAGGTCGGGCTCCGTCATCGCGACGGCGGTCGAGTAGAAGTCGCGTGGCGAGCCGTCCTCGGCGACGCTCTCGACCCGGAGCTTCGTCTGGTTCCCCTCGGTCACGAAGGTCGCCTCGATGCCGCCCGTCTCCTCACCGGGGAACGTCCATGACACGAGCTGGCTGAAGAACCGGCTGAACCCGTCCCAGGCGATCCAGCTCTTCGCCCAGCGACCGGTGGAGTCCGATGTCCAGGCCACCGACCGCCCCAGGCCGTACTGCCACTGCGCGAGGAGCGGGTCGTCCCGGGCCGTGACGAGGACCGTCTGGGCGGCCGCCTTGGCCGTCGTGCCGTTGTAGCCGAGCAGCTGCGGCAGCGCGTCGATCCCGCGGAGGATCGGCGACTGCGATGTCAGGATCGGGTGGAACGTCTCTTCGACGATCTGCTGGCCGGCGACCTGCTGGGTCTCCTTGAGGAAGATGTCGGGGATGCTCGCCGGGTTCGTCGCGGGATAGAAGCGACCACCGCCGTCCTTCGCGAGCTGGGCCAGGAACGGGTTCGCGCCGCCGCCGGCACCCACGGTCGACAGCGTGATCCCATCCGCCTTCATCTGCTTGAGGATCGCGTCGTACTGGCCCGAGGTCGACCAGCCGTCGGTCAGCAGGATGATGTGGCGCCGCGTCGCGGTCGTCGTCTCGAGCGACTTCACGGCCTGGTCGAGACCCGCGAAGATGTTCGTCTGCCCGAGCGGCTGGATACCCGCGATCGCCCCGCCGAGGTCCGGGATCCCGCCGAGCGGCTGGGTGTGAACGACCCAGTGGGCGCTCTCGTCGAAGGCCACGATCCCCAGCTGGTCGCGTGCCGACATCGCGGCGGCGGCGCGGAGTATCGCCTCCTTGCCGATGTCGACCTTGCGGACCCCGGCGATGCCGGACCCGGAGCCGCGGTCGAACGTGTTGCAGTGGCAGGCATCCATCGACCCGGACTTGTCGATGACGACGACGAGGGCGACGTCCGGCTGCTTCTGCTGGTCCTTGACCCCCATGTCGACCGGCAGCGCCTCCTCGACGGGCGTGTCCGTGTAGCCGCCGGCCCCGTAGCTCTTCGGGCCGCCGATCATCACGAGGCCCTTGCCGAAGTCCCGGACGTACTGCTGGAGCGCGGACAGCTGGTCGTTCGAGAGCCGGAGCCGCGACACGTCGACGAGGACGATGCTGTCGTACGCGAGCAGGCCCTCGATCCCGGTCGGCAGCTGCTCCGGGATCAGGGTGTCGACCTGCTCGCGCTCGGTCCGGAGCGCCCCGACCAGCTCCGCCGCGACCTTCTCGTCGCCGGCGAGGACGAGGACCTGGGGCTCGCCCTTGACGATCGTGTCGGAGTCGGCGCGGTTGTTCTGGCTGAACGTGTCGCGACCCGCCTCCACGACCGCGCGGAACGTGTGGAACCCGGCCTCGGTCGGCTTGACGAGGAACGTGACCCGGTTCGAGCCCACCGCGAGATCCACGGTCTTCTCCGCGACCTGGGCCCCGTCGGCATAGAGCCGGATGGTTGCGGGCTGGGCGACGGTCGAGTGGACGTCGGCGGTCGCCTCGATCTCCTCGCCGATCCGTGCCGTGGATGGCGTCGTGAGCCGATCGACGAGCACCTCGTCGGCCGTCCCGAGCCCGATCGCCCGCGTCTCGATCTGGACGCCGCGGGCGGCCGCGAGGGCCGCCTCGGACTGGCCCGAGCCGGTCGTGTCGTTGCCGTCGGAGATCAGGACGATCCGCTTCTGGGCGTCGTCGGGGAAGAGCGCCGAGGCGAGCCGGAGCGCGGCACCGATGTCCGTCGCGGACCGGACCGGCGTGGAGGCGATCCGGTCGATCTCGCGGACCTCGGCCGGCAGCCGCTCCACGAGCGCCGCGCGTCCGAACCCGACGATCCCCGCGACATCGCCCTCGGGCATCACCTTGAGGCTGTCGCGGATCCAGGCGAGCGCATCCTCGCGGCCGGGCTGGCCGACCGAGTCGGACAGGTCGACGACGTAGACGGTCGCGAGGCGATCGACCGGCAGCACGAGGCGGAACCCCGCGAGGGCCAGGACGAGCACCGCCATGAGGACCGTCCGGACGAGGAGCGCCAGCCGCCGTCGTCCGAGCCCCATCCGGCGGCGCGAGGCGAGATGCAGCCCGATCGTCAGCCCGAGGGCAGGGACGAGGAGGAGGAGCGCCAGCGGCGCGTCGAAGCCGACGCCCATCAGCCGTTCCCCGCCGGGCGCCGGAGCCGGCCCTTCCCGGCGCGCCAGCCACGCTGGACCGTGTCGCGGTGATAGATCGCCCACTCGAGGCAGAGCACGACGAGGACGACGAAGACGATCGGGATCCACAGCTCGTCGCGGGCGTTCGGCCGCGTCTCGGCCACGCTGCCGCCGCCCGCGGGCGCCCCGGAGGCGCCGGGGGCCGGCGCGGCCTTCCCGAGGTCCTCCAGCACGCGCGGCGGGCCGGGGGCAATTGCCGACTCGGACGCGTCGAAGAGATCGACCGCGAAGGCGATCGGCCGGGAGGCATCAACGTCCGGCGCGCCCGAGCCCGATGGCGCGACCGCGGCCGCCGACGGTGCCGCGGTGGCCGCCCCGGACGGCGTGCCGGAGGCGTCCGGGGCCGCGATCGGCGTCGCCGTGTAGATGCCGAGGAGATCGGTCTGGGTGAACGTCACGCTCGGTCCGGCGGCGGCGCCCGGGATCAGGTCCGTCGCGCTGCCGTCCGGCCGGACCACGTGGAGCCCCGCAGCGCCCGCAGGCACGGTCAGGACGATCGGGTCGCCCGGCTCGACGGCCGTCGTTGGCGCCGCGGAGCCGCCCAGCAGCTCACCGGTCAGGTTCGCGATCAGGATCGGGAACGCGACCTGGAGCGGCAGGTCGGACTCGCGCGGCTCGAACGCGAGCACGGCCGTGGGGATGCCGGCCCGGACCCCGGCATACAGGAGCGGCGCGCCCTTCGGGCCCGGGATCACGGTCCGCGCCCAGGCCGGGAGCGTCAGCGACCGCGCTTCGGCGATGTGGGTGGTCGTCAGGTCGACGTAGCGGAGGATCGGCTCGTCGGTCCCGAGCGTGCCGATCCCGGGGTTCTTCAGGACGCCACCGACCTCGCCCAGCCCGCTCGAGCTCGGCGGGGCGATCGCCAGGATCGGCGTCGCGGGCAGGGTCGCCGGAACGGTGCCCTCGAAGATGATCAGGTCCCACGCCGAGCCGTCGCGCCGGACGGCGCCCGCCGGATACTCGGACGGCTTCAGCCCGAACAGCCGGCTGTTCGGCAGATACGAGAGGGCGGTCTCGAGATACGGGTCGCCCTCGCCCACGACGAGGATGTTCCGCTCCCGCTGGGGCGGGACGACGGCCCAGGCACGGTCGTCCGCGGCCAGGAGATCGGGCCGGGCGTTCGGGTCGGCGTCCTCGGGCGCCGTCAGGCGGATCTCGATCGTCGCGACCTCGGCTGGGACGTCGTCGACGATCACGTCCGCCTTCTGCTGCGCATCGATCTGGATCGTCCGCGTCTCGAGCAGCCGGTCGTCGCCCCACACCTCGACCCGCCGCGTCGCCGCCTCGAGATCCAGGTTCGCGATGCTCACGAAGACCGAGCGCGTCACGGCCGACGGCGCGGTCCGCACCGCCAACGCCACGATGGCCTGGTTCCGGCTGCCCTTGGGATCGCCGACGCGGAGGACCCGGACCGGCGAATCGACCTTCGTCGTTGGCGGGACCGCCAGCGCGGCATCGGTGGCGACGAGGATCTCCGCGTCGCCCGACTGGACGGCCAGCTGCTGGGCGAGCGCCAGCGCGTCCGTGAGGTCGCCGCGGGCCACGCTCGGGCGGATCGAGTCGATCGCCCCCCGGACCCGCCCGAGATCCGTCGTCCCGGTCGCCACGATGCGGGCCGTCCGCCCGGCCTCGATCACGCTGACCTTGCCGCCCGCCGGCAGGTCCCTGAGCGCGTCCTTGGCCGCGTCACGCGCGGCGGCGAGGCGATCGGGCGGGGTGTCCGTGGCGCTCATGCTCGCGGAGGTGTCGATGATCAGGACGATGTCCCGGGCCAGACCGGCCGGCCGCTCGAGGAACGGACGTGCGGCCAGGAGCGCCAGCACGACGACGAGCAGCAGCTGGAGGAGGAACAGCAGGCTCCGGCGGAGCTTCTGCCACGGAGCATTCGCCTCGACATCGGCGGCCAGCCGCTGCCAGAGCAGCGTGGACGGGACGACCGTCTCGCGCCGGCGCAGGCGGAGCAGGTACATCGCGATGACCGCCGGCACGAACAGCAGGCCGAGCAGCGCCAGCGGGGTCGTGAAGGGCATCGGGCGGTTCGGCCTCAGGCGACCACGCGTCGACGCCGCAGCTCGGCGAAGACGAGGTCGTTCAGCGGGACGTCGGTCGACAGGTCGACGTAGGTCGCCGCGCGGCGGGCCGCCAGATCGGCGAACCCCCCCTTCCACGCGGCGAGCCGGTCGCGGTAGGCATCGATGGTCGCGAGGTCGGCGGTGACATCGATGCCCTCGCCGGTCTCGCTGTCGACGAGCCGGAGATCGCCCTCCAGCGGCGGGTCCAGCTCCTGCGGGGAGAGCACGTGGAGGATGACGAGCTCCGAGCGGGTCGCGGCGAGCTCGCGGATCACCTTGTCCGCGGCCGGATCGAGGAGGTCGGACAGCAGGATGACAACGCCCCGGCCGGTGAGCTGCGCCGCGGCGTGCCGGGCGGCCGCCACGAGATCCGTCGCGCCGTCGGCCGGCGCGATGGCCGAGAGGTCCGTGAGGAGCCGGAACACACGGCCGGAGCCGCGGAGCGCCACCCGGCGCCGCGCCGAGCGACCACCGAGCACGCTGACCGCGACGCGATCCTCCGACGCGAGCCCGATGTATCCGAGGGCCGCCGCAGCCCGCTTCGCGAACTGGAGCTTGTCCGGGTGCCCGCTCGCCATCGACGCGGAGGCGTCGAGGAGGAGCGTGATCGTCACGTCCTCCTCCTCCACGAAGAGCTTGACGAACAGCTTCTCGAGCCGGGCGAGGACGTTCCAGTCGAGCTGGCGCAGGTCGTCGCCGAGGGAGTAGTCGCGGAAATCGGCGAACTCGACGCTCTGGCCGCGCTTGACGCTCCGGCGGCCGCCCTTCAGACCGCCCCGGACCGGGGCCCGCATCAGGAGGAGCAGGCGCTCCAGCTGGCGGAGGAACGCCTCGTCGAAGACGGTCGGGTCGAGCTCGCCCGGCAGGAACGCGGGCCGGCCCGCGCCGCCGCCGCCCGGGCCGTCGGGCGGCGCGGCGCGCTCGGTCATCGCCATGGTTCGCCGCCGGACGGGCGGCTACTCGACCGTGGGCGGGGCGACGGCGTCCAGGATCGCCCGGACGATCGCCTCGGTCGTGATCCCCTCGGCCTCGCCCTCGAAGTTGAGGATGATCCGGTGCCGCAGCGAGGGCATGGCCGCGGCCCGGATGTCGTCCGTGGAGACGTTGAAGCGCCCATCAAGCAGGGCGAAGATCTTGCCGGCCGTCACGAGGGCCTGGGCGCCGCGGGGCGAGCCCCCGTACCGGACGTACTCGCGGACCAGGCCCGGCGCCCGGGGCTGGTCCGGATGGGTCGCGGCGAGGATGCTCACCGCGTACGCCGTCACGTGCGGCGCGATCGGGACCGCCCGGGCGAGGCGCTGCATCTCGACGATCTCGGCGGCCGTCGTGACCTTGGACGCCGTGACGGCGTCGGCGCCGGTCGTCCGGTCCATGATCGCGACGAGGTCCTCCTCGGACGGGAACGGGACCATGACCTTGAACAGGAACCGGTCCAGCTGGGCCTCGGGGAGGGGATAGGTCCCTTCCATCTCGAGCGGGTTCTGGGTCGCGAGGACGAAGAACGGCGGATCCAGCGGGAAGCGCTGCCGGGCCACCGAGACCTGGTGCTCCTGCATCGCTTCGAGCAGGCTCGACTGGGTCTTCGGGGTCGCCCGGTTGATCTCGTCGGCGAGGACCAGGTTCGCGAAGATCGGGCCCTGCTGGAAGCGGAAGACGCGGGACCCACCCTCCTCGACGAGGATGTTCGTGCCGGTGATGTCGGCCGGCATCAGGTCCGGCGTGAACTGGATCCGGTTGAACGAGCAGTCGATGACGTCGGCGATCGTGCGCACGAGCATCGTCTTGCCGAGACCGGGCACGCCCTCCAGGAGCACGTGGCTGTTGGCGAGGAGCCCGGTCAACGTCTGGCGGACGAGCTCACGCTGACCGACGATGACCCGGCCGACCTCGGCCTCGATCGTCCGGGCGCGCTCGGCGAAGGCCTCCGGGGCGAGCCGAGGCGGTGCGGCGGAGCCGGCGGTCGCGGATGCGGCGGGGGTGTTCATCCGATCCTCCAGATCACTTCGTGGGATCCAGCGAGCTGAAGTAGTCGCGGACGTAGTCCTTGACCGAGATCGGCACGTAGTTCCGATCGAGGCTCGTCAGGGCGTAGTCGTGGAAGTCGCCGAAGACCTGCTGGTACGGCGTGAGGGCGCCGTTGTTCTGGCCCTGGCCGGTCTGGTTCCCCTGCTGGGTCTGTCCGTCGCCGCCCGTCCCGGCCACGTAGGACGGGTCGCCCGGCTTGCCGAGCCGATCGAACGGGGCGAAGACGCTCGACAGGTCGGGCCCGAGCTGGGACGGCCGGTTCGGGTTGGTCGGGCCGCGCGGGGCGCCGCCACTGCTCGATCCCTGGCCGAGCGACCGCGCGCTCGAGCCGCCACCGCCGATGGCGCCCTGGCCTTGGCCCTGCCCCTGCCCCTGCCCCTGGCCCTGGCCCTGCCCCTGGCCTTGGCCCTGCCCTTGCCCCTGGCCCTGGCCCTGGCCCTGGCCTTGCCCCTGGCCCTGACCCTGGCCGCTCTGACCGGGTCGCGGGCTCCCCCCTGACCCTGACCCTGACCCTGGCCCGGCTGACCGCTCTGGCCCGGCTGGCCCTGGCCCTGCTGCCCCGGTTGCCCGGCCTGGCCCGGCTGCCCCGCCTGGCCCTGCTGCCCCGCCTGGCCCGGTTGACCGGCGTTCGCCAGCGACCGCCGCGTCTCCTGGAGCTGGGACGCCGCACGGGCGAGATCGCGGTTGGTCTGGACCTGATCGCCTGCGCCCTGCAGCGCGTCGCCAAGCCGCTTCAGGGCGTCCTGTGCCGCCGCGGTCTGCCCCTGGGAGATGGCCTGCGCGGCGTCCCGGAGCGCCTGACCCGCCGATCCGCCGGCCTGCGACGCCGCCGACTGGAGGGCGGACAGCGCGGCGGCCAAGTCCCGGCGCGCTTCGGGAGTCATGGTGTCGAGCTGGTCGCCGAGCCGCTTCAGGTCGTCGGCCGTGACCTTCGGGTCGCCGTCCTTGTTCGCCTCGGGCTTGCCCGACGCCGCTCGCGAAAGGGACCGGTTGAGCGACGTCAGCGCCGATGCGCGCTGCTCGTTGCCCGGATCGAGCTGGGAGTGGAGCGATGCCTCGACGGAGCCCACGTGCGCGAGGTTGGTCTTCAGGTCCTCGGGATGCATGCGGAGCTGGGCGGCGAGGTCCCGCAGGTCCGCGGCCAGACGGCTGCGGGGGTCGTCCGGCTTGGCGCCCTTCGACTCGAGCTCCTTCGCGATCTCGTCGATGCGGGTCGCCTGCTTCTGCGCCTCGTCGCGGTTGGCACGCGCCTGGGCGATGGCCTGGTCCTGCACGTTCGGCAGGATCACGAGTGGGGCGATCAGCACCGTCGCGACCAGCGCCACCACCGCCGGCCGTGTCGAGCGTCGTGGCCGGAAGAGGGACGCCGGCGCGATCTGCAGGGCACGCACCGCATCCAGCCGCTGGCGCCGGACGAAGTGCTCGATCTCGAGCTCGTCCGCGCCGGCCGCCCGGACCGGGGTTGCGTCGTCCGGCGCGGATGCCGCGTCGGCCGGTCCCGCGAACGCGGGCCAGGCCGCGGCGAGGGCGAACGCGCTGGAGACGCGGTCACCGAGGTGTCCTTCCGCGTCGACGGCGATCGCCGTCTCGCCGAGCGTCGGCCGGCAGCGGCTCGCGGCAACGAGGAACGCCCCGATGCCGATGGCGATGATCCCGATCACGATCGAGGGCAGCGCCTCGATCGGGACGAGGCGGGCCAGCGCGAGCACCGCGGTGATGGCGATGAGCGTCACGGCGACGGCGATCCACGCTCGACGGACGATCCGCCGAAGCCACAGCCGCCGTCGGTGACCGATCAGGCTCGCCCGGATCGCCTCGAGGCTCGGGTCGAGCGGTCCCGGCACCGTCAGCCGCGGATCCGGTGGTGCGATCGCGACCGCCGGGGCCGGTGCCGCGGCGCCGCCCCGACGGAACGCCGACCGGCGGATCATGCGGCGCTCCGGCTCGGGCGGCGGAGCCACCGCCACCGCCGGGTCGGCGAAACGAGCTGGATCGAGGCGACGATCAGGATGACCGAGAGGATCGCCCAGGCACGGAGGCTGCGCGGCCAGAAGGTGTCGCGCTGGACGCCGAAGGGCTGCGGTTCGACGGCCGCGACCTGGACAGTGCCGTCATCCCGGATCACGGTCCCGTCGGGGAGCACCTTGGCCGGGACCGGGATGGCGACCCCGGTGTTCACGTCGATCGTTCCGCCGCCGACACCGAACCCGGGTTGCGTGCTCGGGAACAGACCGCCGCCGCTCACGCCGGTGCCGGTCGCGCTGATCGCGCCATTCGTCACGGTGTACAGCCGGCTGCACCAGCCTCCGTATCCGTCGGATGCCCCGCAGATCACGTCGTACTCGGCCGCGAACGGGTTGAACCACAGGAGCGCCTCGGGCGCGCGGCCCTTGATCGGGCCGAGGCCGGTGGATGCGGACACGAGCCCGGTCGTCGCGCTCACGCCCGACATCGTGTTCCAGAACAGGACGCCGAACATCGTCCCGAGCGACAGGAACAGCACCGCGAAGAACGTGACGACCGTCGCGCCCTGGGTCCGCTGCATCACCGCGGAGATGAACAGCCCGAGCGAGCCGAGCCCGATCGCGGAGATGATCAGGACGGCGTACGCCCGCAGGACGTCGTCCGGGCCGACGCCGCCGAACACGAACACGATCGCCGTCAGCGGGATCGAGGCGGCGATCAGCAGGAAGACGTAGGCGAGCGCGCTGAACAGCTTGCCCACCACGATCGCCAGCGACGAGATCGGCGTCGCCGTGAGCATGTCGAGCGTCTGCTTCTCCCGCTCGAGGCTGATCGCGCCGGAGGTGAACGCCGGCGCGAGGAAGACGACGAGGAGCGTCTCGACGAGGATCAGCGCCCCGAACACCTCCTGGCCGACCTGGGCGGACGCGAATGCCGCCGAGCCGCCCTGGAGCGAGGCGTTCTGGACGTAGGCGCGTTCCGCGACCAGCTCCCAGGCCCACGCGAACATCGCGAGGAACAGCAGGTAGAAGGTCAGGACGACGAAGGCCCGCCGGCCGCGGACCCGTCCGCGGAGCTCCTTCACGCCGACCGCGACGATCCCGCCCGCGCCGTTGCGGACCGCCCGGATCGGATGGGGCCGCCCCCGCGGCGCGTGCTCCGGCGGCGGCTTCACGGCCTCGGTTCTCGCTGCCCGTGTCACCGCGTCGTCGATCTCGGCGTTCGTCACGTCCGGGACCGTCCAGTCGAGCTGGGGTCGTCGGTCATCTCAGGCCACCTGCTCGCTCGTCGGTCCGCCGTTGGCCGTGACCTGGAGGAAGAGCTCCTCCAGGTCGCTCGCGGCCCGGGCGAACGAGGAGATCCGGATCCCCGCTCCGACCGCGCCCGTCAGGAGAACAGCGGCATCGTCGTCGTCGCCGCGGAACCCGATCTCCACGATGCCGCTGTCGAGGACCGTCGCCGACGCGACGCGCGGGTCCGCGGCGAAGTGGTCACGCGCGCGCTGGCGGTCGCCATCGCTGCCGAGCACGCCGACCCGGAGCACGGCGCCATAGCGCAGGCGGCGTTCGATGTCGCTGACCTTGCCGTGGGCCAGCACCTGGCCGTGGTCGACGATCGCGACCGCGGTGCACAGCTCCTCCAGCTCGGGGAGGATGTGGCTGCTGATCACGATCGTCTTCCCGAGCGAGCGCAGCTCGCGGAGCAGCTCGCGCAGCTCCACGCGAGCCCGCGGGTCAAGGCCGGATGCCGGCTCGTCGAGGAGCAGGACCTGCGGATCGTGGACGAGGGTATGGGCGAGGCACAGACGCTGCTGCATGCCCCGTGACAGGCTCTGGACATACGCGTCGCGCTTCTCGCCGAGATCGACGAGGTCGAGCAGGTCGCCGATCATCCGGCGTCGCCGCGCTGCCGGGATCCCGTAGCAGCGGGCGAAGAAGTCGAGGTACTCCCAGACCTTCATGTCGTCGTACACGCCGAACACGTCCGGCATGAAGCCGAGGACGCGACGGGCCGCGTCGGGGTTCCGGCGGACGTCGATCCCGGCGATCTCGGCGTGGCCGGACGTCGCCGTGAGCAGCGTGGCGAGGATCCGCAGGGTCGTGGTCTTCCCGGCGCCGTTCGGACCGACCAGGCCGAAGATCTCCCCATCGGCCACGGCCAGATCGAGCCCGGCGACCGCGACCGTGCCCGGATAGCGCTTGACGAGGCCGCGGGTGACGACGATGTCGGTCACTTCACCGTCCCCTCGATCGCGACGGCAACCGAGAAGCCGACCTGGTCCTGGCTGTCGTTGACGTAGCGGACCAGGAGGGTCCCGGTGGACGGGTCGACGTACCGCGGCGCATCGGTCAGATCGTAGGTCTCGCCCTGCTCCGCGTGGGCGAGCCGATGCCACACACCCGTGGTTCGATCGAAGACCTCGATCTCCGGCAGGCCATCGAACTGGTCGGCCGGCAGCGGGGCCGGGCAGCCTGCAGGCAGCGGGTCGCCGGCCTTCGTCCCCACGCACACGTCGGGGATCGGCGCGATCGGCGGGACGATCCCCGTCCCCGTCGGGATGCCGTCGGGGCTGAAGTTGAAGCCGATCCGGACGTGGCTGACCGTGAGCGCGCCCTCGAACGGGAGCGGCCGATAGCTGACCGTGGCCGAGCCACGTCCGAAGCCGAACGTCGTCGGGTCCTTGGAGAAGAACCCGGCGTCGGTCTCGACGACCGTGCTCTTCAGGAGGTCGCCCTGGAACACGACCTTCCCCCGGATCGGCATCGACAGCGGCACGTAGTAGAGGACGTTGCTGACCCGCTTCGCGGGCTGGCCCTCGACGGACACATCAAGGACGGGGTCGCGGCCCCACGCGAGCAGGACGGGGCCGTCCGCCGTCAGCCGGCCGAACGTGCCGAGCTGCGGGTCGCTCGTGAGCTGGTCGATGACCATGTGCCGGACCTGGTCGCGGCGGGTCGCGTCGGTCGTCGCAGAGGTTCCCTCGAAGAAGAGCTGCCCGAAGATGCGGTCGGAGATGGGCTGCCCGAAGCCGGCCCCGCCGAGCGGGAGCGAGACGGCGACCTCCTCGCCGGGCGCGAGGTCCTTCAGCACCTTCACGTTCGTCCCGAGCACGATCGACGGCTTCTCGAGCGTGGTGGCCGCGTCGTTGCGGATCGTCCCGGTGAGCACGCCGTCGACGAGCGCGATGTCCGCATGGATCTTCGGGACGACGACCTGCGACTCCGCGCGGATCGTGCGCAGGGACTGGACCCCGACGGCCAGGTCGCGGACCCGCGACGGGTCGCCCTGGACGACATCGAGGCTTGCCCCGGCGCCGCCGAACATGTCGCCCGAGATCGGCGATGACAGCAGCGCGCCGCCCGGGACCGCGACCTGGTAGGTGCCGCGGATCGGCGAGAACACGCCGAGGTAGACCTGGGCGGTCCCCTCGGTCGCGTCCGGGGCGCCCCGAACGATCCCGATCTCGTTGACGATCAGCGAGCTGCCGCGGAGCGCCGATCCAAACGCGTAGGAGCCGAACGCGAAGGCCGCGATCAGGACCGGCATCGTCACCCACGCCCATTCGCGCCGGTCGATCCGACGGAGGATCAGGTAGTTCAGTGGTCCGATCAGCGCGATGTAGCCGAAGAGGAGCAGGAGCAGGCCGCCGAGCGGCGGCAGCGCGAGGGACGGCAGGTTGCTGACCGCACCGACGATCTGCGTGTCGTCGTTCATCGCGACCGTGCCGTCGGAGCGCGGCGGGATCAGCGCGGGCCACAGGTTCGCGACCGCGCTCGACTCGCCGATCCAGCCGACGGTCGGGTCCACGCCGAGCAGCGTCACGGAGCCGCTGCCGTACGGCGCCTGTCCGGCGATCGCCCGATCGCCGGATGTGGCGATCGCACGGCCGCGCGTCAGCTCACCGGCCATCGCCGGGACGTCCGAGGCGCTCTTGGGGAGCGTCCCGAGGAGGCCGCGCAGGGACGCCGGCGCCGCGTCCACGGTCGAGCTCGGCCGGTACGGGAGGATGTCGTCCGGGAAGCCGCCGAGCGAGCCGATCCCTGCGGTCCCGCCGACGACGATCAGGCGGCCGCCGAGCGCGAGCCAGCCGCGGAGCGCGGTCAGCTGCTCGGAGCTCAGGCTCGAGGCGTCGACGTCCTGCCACACGAGCCGGTCCATCGCGGACCATGCCTCGATCCGGGTCGGCAGATCCTCGATCCCGAGCGGCACGATCACCGCCGGCGCCTGGTTCTGGACCCCCGGCAGGCTCAGCGAACCGACGAGGGGCCCCGGATTGTCGGCCACGACCCCGACCACCAGCTGGCCCGTGTCGTGGATCGTCACGGCCACCTTCTGACGGGCGACCACGCTCTCGCCGCTTGCGAACACGACTTCCAGTTGCTGGCCGAACGACGGCGGTTGCGCGTACAGGATCCAGTCCTTGTCCGATGGGCTGTCGAGCTGGACCGGGGTCGCGTAGCGCGTCCCGCCCTGGGTTCCGCCCTGGAGCCGGAGCTCGCCCGTGACCGATGGACCCTCGTTGTGGAGATGGACCTGGATCGCGATCCACGATCCGAGGCGGGCGTGGCCCTGGAGGAGGACGCGCGCCGTCATCGATGGTGGGTCCGCGGCGGCGGCCGACCCGGCGGTCGCGGTCAGGAGCACGCCGACGAGCACGGCGGCGATCGCGGCGAGCGCGGCGAGGGCGGCGGGCGGACGGTTCCGTCGGTGCGCGCGTGGAGACACGGACACTCCAGGTGCGGCGGGCGGTTGCGGTCCCAGCATCGACGCCCCGACCCCCCGAAAAGTTGCGTGCTCGTCGACGCCCGTCACCGGCCGGTGGATGGCTGTGGCCCGCGTGAAGCACCGGCTGGGCCCCGGACGGCACTCCGCGCCCGGCTATCGTACGATGCCGGTCCGGGCCGACCCGTCTCGGCGTCACCCGAGGATCCGGTCCACCCGAGCCATCCACCGAGGAGCCCGTGCCCCAGATTCGCCCGTTCCGTGCCCTCCGCTATGCCCCGGAGACCGTCGGCGACCTCGCCCTGGTGGTCGCGCCGCCGTACGACGTCCTGTCGGCCGCGGACCGGCGTCGCCTGGCCGACCGAAGCGACCGAAACGTCGTTCGCCTGGACGCGCCGTCCGACGAGCTCGGCGACGCGGAAGACGATCGCTACCGGCGAGCGGCACGGACCCTCGCGGCGTGGCGGTCCGACGGGACGCTCCACAAGGACCCGCGCCCGGCGATCTACGTGTACGAGCAGACGTACCGCGTCCCCGGATCGGGGAGCGGAGCGGACCCAGCGCGGGTTCTTCGCGCGGCTCCGGCTCGAGCCGCTCGAGCCCGGCTCGGGTGTGCTCCCGCACGAGCGGACGCTGGCCGCCGCGCGGGAGGACCGCTACCGCCTCCTCCGGGCGACCGGGGTCAACACCAGCCCGGTCGTCGGCCTGTACGACGACCCGAGCGGACGCGCGAGCGCGATCCTCGCGACGCTGGCGATGCCGGCCCCCGTGCTCGACGTCGTCGACGACGACGGCGTGCGTCATCGACTCTGGGTCGTCGAGGCCGATGGGCCGGCCTCCGGCGCGGTCGCCGAGCTCGTCGGGGTGGCGTCCGCGGCGCCCGTCACGATCGCCGACGGCCACCATCGGTACGAGACCGCGCTCCGCTATCGGGACGAGCGACGGATGAGCCGGTCATGCGAGGAGGACCCGGCGTTCGATTACCTGTTGATGCTGCTCCTCGAGACCACCGCCGAGCCGTTGACCGTCCTGCCGACCCATCGGGTCGTGCGCGGGCTCGGGGACGACGGCGTCGCCGCCCTCCGGGCGGGTCTCGACGAGCTCTTCGACGTCCGGCCGGCCGACCGCGAGGCCCTGTGCTCGGCGTTCGGTCCCGGTGCGGACGCGCCGGGCGGGCGGGGGCGGTTCGGGCTCTGGACGCGCGACGGCGGCGTCCTGCTCACCGCGCGCCGGACGGCCTTCGCGCCGCTGCTCGCCGCCGGCGGGTCCGCGCTCCGCGGGCTCGATGTCGTCCTGCTCGGCGCGGCGCTCGAACGGCTCGCCGGGATCGATCGCGAGGCCGTCGCCGTCGCCGACCGGATCGCCTTCACGAAGTCCGTCGAGGAGGCGCTCGACCGGGTCGACGGCGGCGTCGACGGGGCCGACGCCGCGTTCCTCCTCGAGCCGACCCCGGTCGAGTCGATCGCCGCCGTCGCCCGCGAGGGTGACGTGATGCCCCAGAAGTCGACCTACTTCTACCCGAAGGCCCTGACCGGCCTCGTCATCAACCCGCACGAGTGGTGAGCCAGCCGATGTCCGTCCCGACCCGAGCACCCCGCCGATGACCGAATCCACGCCCGACCAGATCCTTGCCCGCGCCCAGGTCCCGTCCGCCAATGGCCGGCCCGTCCGCAAGGACGAGATCGAGCTGCACGACCGCGGGCTGTACATCGAGTCGTGGCTGCCCGAGCGACGCTCGCGGCGCAAGCCGCTCCTGTTCGTCCACGGCGAGCTCGCGGGCTCGTGGGTCTGGGAGCGCTATCTCGGCTTCTTCGCGTCCCGGGGCTGGGAGGGCCACGCCCTCAACCTCCAGAACCACCACTGGTCGCGGACCGCCGACCCGACCGAGCTGACGTTCCAGACGTACGTCGACGACGTCGTCGCGGCGTTGAACCGCCTCGGGCCGACGACCGTGGCGATCGGCCACGGGCTGGGCGGGCTGCTCATCCTCAAGGCGGCCGAGCAGGCACCGATCGGGGGGCTCGTCCTCCTCTCGCCGGAGCTCCCCGCCGAGCTGCGCGATCCGGCCCAGCCCCACGAGCTGCGCGAGGTGCCGGACGTGTACGGCCGTGGCCGGATCGGCTGGACGACGCTGCCCGAGAAGCTCCAGCGCGACCACCGGGACCTGACGATCGCCGACGTCCTCCGGATCCAGCATCTCCTCGGCCAGAAGCCGCACGAGAGCGGCCGGGCGCTGCGGACGGTCCTGTCCGGCGTGCCGGTCGACCCGCGACCGTTCGCCGAGATCCCGCGGCTCGTCATCGGCGGCGGGCTGGACCGGATGGTCGCGCGAGCCGGACGCGGAGCGACTCGCCGACTGGCTCGGCGCCGAGTACGAGCCCTTCGGGGCCCACTCGCACTACGGCCTGATCGTCGGGGAGCAGAGCCACCAGCAGGTCGCGGAGGCGATCCGCATGTTCCTCGAGACGCACCGGCTCTGAGGTCGGTGCTTGGCGAGGTCGGGGGCCGGTTGGTATCATCCCGATCCGGCCGCGACCACCTGCGTCGCCCGCGGAGCCGCATTCGTCTAGAGGCCCAGGACACCGCCCTCTCAAGGCGGAGATCACCGGTTCGAATCCGGTATGCGGTACCAACTCCCCCCGTCCGTCTCCCCACCGTAGACTCGCCCGCGTGACCGATCGATCGTCCGCGCCGGTCCGCCGGCATCTCGTGATCCTCGCCGAGGGCAACTTCGGGTTCCACCATGGGAAGACCGCGGTCGGCGTGATCCGCTACGGCCCGGACGACGTGGTCGCCGTCATCGACTCCACCCAGGCCGGCGGCAATGTCTCGTCGATCCTGCCCGGGCGCGATATTCCGATCGTCGCGACCCTCGACGAGGCGCTGGCCCGGGAGCCGCGGCCGGACACGCTCCTGATCGGCATCGCGCCGACAGGCGGCAAACTGCCCGAGAGCTGGCGCGTCACGATCCTCGCGGCGATCCGGGCGGGGCTGGACGTCCATTCGGGCCTGCACACGTTCCTCGGCGACGACCCGGAGTTCGCGGCCGCCGCCGCGGCCGCGGGCACATCGATCGTCGACTACCGGCGGCCCCCGACGCGCATGGAGACCTCGGTCGGGCGGCGCCACGGGCTCGGCAAGCGGGTGATCCTCACGGTCGGCACCGACTGCGCGATCGGCAAGATGTCGGTCGCCCTCGAGCTCCGCGCTGCGGCTCGTGCCGCCGGGCGGTCGGTCGCGTTCGTCCCGACCGGCCAGACCGGGATGATGATCGACGGCTGGGGCGCCGCGGTGGATCGGCTGATCAGCGACTTCGCCCAGGGCACCGTCGAGTGGATGGTCGAGGAGGGCGAGGCGCGCGGCGACTGGGTGATCGTCGAGGGCCAGGGTTCGCTCGACCATCCGGCCTACTCGTCGGTGACGCTTGCGCTGATCCACGGGGCGACGCCCCAGGCAATGGTCCTCGTCCACAAGGCCGGCCAGATCGAGCACGACTTCGACCATCTGCCGGACGCCTCGTTCCCGATCGCGGATCTTCGACCGTTCATCGAGCTCCACGAGCGGGTGGCGGGCCTCATCGCTCCGTCGAAGGTCGTCGCGATCGCGCTCAACACGTCCGGGATCCCCGATGAAGGCGAGGCCCGCGCGGAGATCGCCCGGATCGCGGCCGAGACCGGGCTACCGGTGGACGACCCCGTCCGGTTCGGACCCGGGCCGCTCTGGGCGGTCATCGAGGCAGGAGTCGACGCGCTGCCGTGGGTCGCCGGCAGCGCCGCACCGACCGGCGCGCGCTGAGTGGCGCTCCACCTTCGCCACGAGGTCCTCCATCTGGGGCTGCGTGACCCATTCCGGATCGCCCGCTCGGACCACGACGCGGGGCACGCGGTCACGACGGTCATCGTCGAGCTGACCGACGACCGGTTCCCGGGGCTCGTCGGCATCGGGGAGGGGTTCCCGGATCGCTTCTACGGCGAGACGGCGGACACCATCGCCGCGGTGCTCCCGCTCCTGCTCGACGCGATCGGCGAACCGGAGGCCGGCCCGGCCGGCCTGAGCGCGGCGGACGCTGCGATGGACCGGTTCATCGCCCACAACGGCGCAGCCAAGTGCGCGCTGGACATCGCCCTCCACGACCTCGTCGGCCAGGTGACCGGGCAGCCGCTCGCCGCGCTCCTCGGGACGGACGGACCGATCCCGCCGACCGACTTCACGCTCGGGATCGACGCGCCGGAGGTCGTCGCCGAGCGTGCCGTCCGCGCCAGCCGGTTCCCGGCCCTCAAGATCAAGCTCGGTGGGACGGCGGACCTCGCGACGCTCGAGGCGGTCCGGGCGGTGTACGGCGGGGCGATCCGGGTCGACGCGAACACGGGTTGGGTGCCGGACGAGGCGCTCGAGCTGATCCCGGAGCTGGAGCGCATGGGCGTCGAGCTGATCGAGCAGCCGTTCCCCGCCGATCGGCTGGACCAGCTCGGCTGGCTCCAGGAGCGCTCGGCCCTCCCGATCGTCGCCGACGAGAGCGCCGTCACGATCCGCGACCTGCGCGGGCTCGTCGGGGTCGTCGCCGGCGTCAACGTCAAGCTGGCGAAGTGCGGCGGGGTGGGCCCGGCCCGGGCCATGCTCGCCCAGGCGCGGGACCTCGGCTTCCGGACGTTCCTCGGCTGCATGGAGGAGACGTCGGTCGGGATCGCGGCCTCGGCCGCGGTCGCGTCGCTGGCCGACTGGGTCGACCTCGATGGCAGCCTGCTCCTCGCGGACGACCCGTTCGCGGGCCTGGTGCTGGGCGACGATTGTCGCTGGCAGGCCTCGTCGGAGCCCGGCCTCGGCATCCGGCGCCGGGACGCCTGACCCGCCCGAACGGACGAGCGGTCCGGAACGGGCGAACGTCCGTTCGTGTGGACAAGTTCGTGGACGAGTTGGTGGACAAACCCCCTTCATCGACCGGCCCGTCGGTCCTACCATTGCGCTCCACCGGGCCGGCGAGAGTTCTCCGGGAGGGACGGAACCCGCGGCCGGTGCGACTCCACGGGGGCATCCCGCGGTCGGCTGATCCCGCCGACCGGTGGGTGGATGGTTCGTGCTGCCACGCGACGGGATCGACTGGAGGGTCGGCCATCGATGGTTCACAGTAACGGCACCGCCCGAGCTGTCACCGAGCCGCTCGGCGCGGAAGCCGACGCGTTGGAGTTCGTCCGCTTCTGCCATCGACGCAAGCACGTCGGCTGGCCCGAGCTCTATGACGAGATGTGCGCCGTCGCGGGTCGCGGCCTCTACCGGGGCTACGGCACTGACGAGCTCTCCGAGATCGGGATCGGCTTCGGCCTGTTCGAGATGCCGGCTCTGGCCGGCCTCGTGAGCCAGGTCGTCACCGAGGATCAGGAGCGCCGTCGGCGCATCGCCGAGGTCCGACCGGTCGTCGTCGCCTCGTCCGAGAGCCAGCCGGTCGCCGAGCCCGGTGAAGCGCCCGAACCCCACCAGCCGGCGTCCCCAGACGTCGGACCCAACCGGGAGCCGGCCGAACGGGCCACCCCGGACCATGGATCGGTCAGGATCGCGGTGCCCGCCGGAGCCTGAACGACGTCCGAGATCGTTGCGTCGCTATCCGACGCTGAAGGGTCCTCGATTGGTCAGGATCGAGGACCCTTCTTCATGCCCGGGACCTCTTCATGGCTGTCGCGCCTCGGCCGGGCGCCGCCGGCCGTCGCCTTCCTCGCCGAATTCCCACGTCGCGAACAGCTTCCGCGGAAACCTCGCCGGATGTGCCTACGCCGGGAATCCGGTCAGCAGCGCGCGGTCCGCTGCCCCGATCCGAGCGTGACGGGATCGCGCCTCCCGCCTCGCGGGCCTCGCCGTGTTCTCCCGGTGAGCATTCGGGGACGGAGATGTGGCAGAGCCGGGCGAGGGGGCCGGGTGTTCGATCCGATCGGTCGTCAGGCCCGGATCCGTCGCCGCGCCATCTCCCCTTCGATCTGGCGCTCCGCCTCGACGTAGGTGTCGATCTGCTCGCGGATCTGGTTCGCCTCGGGGGTGTAGAGGTGAACCTGCTGCTGGAGGATGTACGACAACCGCCGGCTGGTCATCCGGACGTGATCCAGGTTCTTCATCAGGACCAGCGGATCCATCGCCGCCAGGTCGGACGGGTGGTACATCAGCTTCATGGCGGCATTCTAGCGGCGGCCCTCGGCGCCGAGCGCGGGGACGGACGGCTCAGCGGCGGAAGCCGGCGCGCCGTGGCGGGTCGATGACGATCGTCGCCGCGAGCCCGGCGGCGGCGAGGAGCGCGAGCCCCCCGACCAGCCATCGCCAGAGCCCGCTGGTCCCGAGCGACAGCTCGACCCCCGCCAGGAGGAAGACCGCGACGTCCGCGGCGCGGAGGATCCCGGCACCGCGGCCCATCTGCCAGTCGAACAGGCCGAGCATCACGATCCCGACCATCGGCAGGACGACGAACAGTGCGAACCGGACGTCGCCGACCACGGGCACGGCCGCGTCCGTCGATCCCGTCCCGGCCGCGGTCCCGAACATCCCGATGACCGCGAGCAGCCCGACACCCGCGGCGAGGAGCGTGTGAAGCGCCGGGACGATCGCCGGCCGCGGGTCCATCAGATCGCCCGGAGGCCCCGCGGCGGCCAGTCCCAGTCGATCGGGGTCGCGGCCGCCGACAGGGCGCGCCGCCGGCCGGCCTCGGTCGCACCGAGGACGACGATCCGATCGGTCTTGGTGGCACGGCCCGCCTCGGCGCCCCACAGCTTCGTCATCTTCCGGTTCGCCGCGATCTCGTCCCGGGCGATCCCGGCCAGCCGGTAGCCCTCCGGCTCGGCCGACTCCTCCCAGACCCGCTCGGCCAGCCCGATCGCGCCCGCGATCGGTCGCCCGCGATCGGTCTCGACGTCGCCGATCACGAGGACGACGATCGCGTCGTCGGCGAGGATCGAGCGGAGGTCCACGAGGACATCGCGCAGGAACGCGAGGTACGGCTCGCGGTGGTGGGCGTCGTCGAGGCTCGCGTCGATGGCGCGGGCGTCGAAGCCGAGGAACCACGTGCGCAGCCAGTTGTAGTAGCCGTACTTCACGACCCGGAGGTAGGGCGGCGATGTCACCACGAGCCGGGACCGCTCCGGCAGCCCGCGGGCGCGCAGCGCCGATCTCGCCCGTCCCGCCGAATCCCGCGCATCGCCCAGGAGGGCGATCCCCGGCGACGACGGGAGCGCCTCCCGCTGGAGCCGGGCGAGCTTGCGTTCGAGACCCGTGAACACGTCGCGCTCCGGGGCCGAGAACCCGGTTCGCGCCGCGTACTCGCGGACGTAGCGCGGGGCCATGCTGAACGTGTTGGGCATCAGCGGCGAGAGATACGACGCGCTCTTGCCGTGGAGGATCCCGGTCATCGCGGCGGCGATGAACCGGTCGGTCCGGTCATCGAGGCGGAGCGCGGCCCGGAGGTACAGGAGCTGGGCGAGCGTCCGCGGGTGGAAGGCGACCGCGACCTCGGCGGGGACCGGCTCGGTGGCCTCGCCGATGGGACCGCTGCCGGCCGCCGGGACAAGAACGACCGGGCCGCCGTCCGGTGCGATGACGCGGCTCGCCAGGTCCAGCCAGGCGCCGGACTGCGCCGTCCATCCGAGCCGCAGGCTCGTCACCCGTGGCGCGGTCTCCGCCCGGCCCGCCGGCTCGACCTTGGCCGCGGTCAGGAGGTGCGCGAACGGGTTCAGATCGTTGCCGACCCCGATCCGTCCCTCGGCGGTCGCCTCGAGGGGGGTCGTGCCGCGTCCGCTGAACGGGTCGAAGACCACGTCACCGCGCCGGCTGTAACGTGCGATGAAGGCGTGAGCGAGCGACGCGGGGAAGCTGGCCAGGTACGAGCACATCGGGTGGAGCGGGTGGCCCCACAGCCGCTGCTGGTCCTTCCACTCGGGCGCGATCGCGATGGCGGGCAGACCCGGGACGGCGACCGGCGGCCCGACGGACGTGTCGTGCTCCGTCTCGAGCGACAGGGCGAGCTGGGTCGCGGTCGAGGACCGCGGGTCGTTCGTCACGTCGGTCGGTGGGCTCCTGCGTCTGACGGGCCGCGGAGCATACCACGCACGAATCCGGCTTCCGAGAGGGTGGATCGGCCGGTCGATGCCGCGCGGTGCGGGCGGGCACCGCTCAGGCGGCGATCACCCGGTTGCGGCCGGCGCGCTTGGCCATGACGAGGCCCACGTCGGCGCGCGCGATGATGTCCGAGAACCGATGGTCGTCCGCCCCCATCGACGAGACGCCGGCCGAGACGGTCGCGCTGACGCGCGTGCCGTCGGTGCCCGGGACGTGGGTCGCGGCGAACGACTTCCGGATCTGCTCGGCGAAGCCCGTGGCCTGTTCGGCCGTCGCGCCCTCGAGGATCGCGAGGAACTCCTCACCGCCGTACCGCGCGACGAGGTCCGACTCGCGGCACCGCGCCCGGAGCACATCGGCGAACGCGCGCAGGATCGCGTCGCCGGTCTGGTGGCCGTGCCGCTTGTTGATCGACCCGAACTGGTCGAGGTCGAAGATCACCGCAGCTGCCGGCTCTCGATCGGGCGCGGCCCGCCGGGCGCGGCTGGCCTCCATCCGGGCCATCGCCCCGTCGAGGTGGCGACGGTTGAACAGCCCCGTCAGCGAGTCGCGGACGGACAGCTCGGTCACCTCCATGTGGAGGAACGTGTTCGTGATCGCGAGCGCCACGAGGCCGGCGATGATCGGCAGGGCCTCGAGCTCGTCGGGTGCGAACGGCTTCGCGATGTCCATCCGCAGGATCGTCAGGGCACCGACGACGACGTCGTCGCGGATCAGCGGCACGGCGGCGCCGGCCATCGGCTCGGTCGGCCCCCCGCCGGCCACGATCACCGGGCTCCGCATCGGGTCGAACCGGTCATCGACGACGAGCACGCGGTCCCGGATCGCCCGGCCGGCGAGCCCCTCGCCGGGCTCGATCGTCATCCCCAGGTGGCCCTTCTCGGGCCCGGTGACCGCCCGCAGCACGTACTGGGTCGTCGCACGATCGAGGATCGTCAGGGCCACGGAGTCCGCGCCGAGCAGCGAGCACGCCTCCTCGACGATCGCCTGGTTGAGCCGCTCGGGATCGAGCGTCCCGTTGACGGCCGCCGCGAACGACGTCAGGTGGCGGAACAGCTCGGCGCGTGCGGCGAGACGCTCGCGATCCGCGGCCAGGGCGAGGGCCGATGCAAGACGGTCCGCGACGAGGCCCATCGTGCCGACGTCGCTCTCGTCGAGAGCGGATCCGCTGCTCGCCTCGACGTTGATGATCCCGACGAGCCCCTCGTCGGCCAGCATCGGGGCGCAGATCTCGGCCCGCACGATGCCCGAGGCGCTTCGGTAGTCCGGGTCGGAGGTGACGTCGGGGACGAACGCCATGGTCCGGGTTCGCATCACCCGGCCGATGACCCCGCTCGTCCCGTCGAATGTGTCGATGACGGTGTCGTAGCCGCGCTGCGCCGCGAGCCGCATCCGGCCCGGATCCCCGAGATACACGGAGACGAAGTCGTAGCCGAGGTCCTGGCGGACCATCGAGACGATCCGCTCGAGGGTCGTCGCGTCGGGCCCGGTCGCCGCGAGGAGCCTGCCCACGCTCTCGACGGCCGCGACCTGGCGCGAGCGCCGCCGGTCACGCGCGAGCAGCGTCGACAGCCGGCGAACCGTCACGGTCAGCGCGGAGATGGTCCGCCGAGTCCCGATCGAGATGAGAACGGCGGTGCCGCTGAGCGCGACCGCACGCTGGGCGTCGATCGACCACGAGTCCGGCGTGGCGGACAGGACGGGCAGCAGGTAGAGGGTGACCGCAGCGACACCGACGAGGATCGCCTGGCGTGTGCCCTGGACCGCCGCCAGGGCGACGACCGGGATGTAGAGGGCAGCGGCCGGGCGGAAGTCGCCCGAGCGGAGCAGGGCCGTGACGGTCGTGACGTACAGGATGGCCAGGACGAACCGGGCGATGTTGATGACCGCCCGCTGGCTCGCGCTCGGGTGCAGGTACGGCGCGGCGACGGCGGCGAGCGTCTGGGCCGCGAGGAACTCGACGCTGATCGCCACGACACGCTCGATCTCGTCGTGGTCGCCGACGAACGCGATCAGGAGCGACGTCAGGACCAGCCCGACCGCGAGAAGCGCGTGCGGATCCCGGGTCACCCGATGCAGGGTTCGCCGGCCGAACCGCGCCTGGCCGTGGGCACGCCCCGGCGCGGTCGAGACACGGATCGTCGTCATCGCCCTGCACCGTACCGGTGCGCCCACGCGCCGGACCACCCGCCGGAGGTCCCGTGCGTGCTGGTCCGTTCGACGGGAGCCCCGGTCATCGCGCCCCGTGTGCCCGGATGGGTAGACTCGCCCCGCACGTCCCCGTAGCTCAGTGGACAGAGCAGCCGCCTTCTAAGCGGAAGGTCCCGCGTTCGAGTCGCGGCGGGGACGCCAGCCATCGCCCGACTCAGCCCAGGTCGGCGCCCTCCATCTCCATCTCGTCGGGGTCGTCGAGGGCTTCGTCTGCGTAGCACCAGCGCCAGGATTCACCGGGCTGGATCGACCGTGCGACGGGGTGGCCGGTCTGGGCGAAGTGGGCCGACGCGTGACGGTTCTTGCTCATGTCGCAGCAGGCGACGTTGCCGCACGTCGTGCACATCCGGAGATGGACCCACTCGTCGCCGAGGGCCACGCAGGCGGCGCAGCCCACGCTGGCCGGGACGGCCTCGCGCGTTTCCCAGAGGTGGGGACAGGTGCTCATCGGCCCGCAGCGTACCGCGTGCGGGCCGATGGGTTCGATCGGCCGTTGGCCGAAGGGCGGCGGCGCCGATGCGACGGCGCCGCGCGGGTCTCAGGCGGCGGCTGCGGTCCGGGCCTGGTCGATGAGGCTCTGGGCCTCCTTGATCGGGATCGCGAAGCCGATCCCCTCGGCGGTCGCGGCGGTGGCGGTGTTGACGCCGACGACCTCGCCGGCCGCGTTCAGGAGCGGTCCGCCGCTGTTGCCGGGGTTGATCGCCGCGTCGGTCTGGATCAGGCCGCTGAGCGTGACCGGGCGACCGGTCTGCTCGTCCTGGACCTGGATCGAGCGGTCGAGCGCCGACACGATCCCCTTCGTGACCGTCTCGGTGAACGTCCCGAGAGGGCTGCCGATCGCGATCGCCGTCTGGCCGACCTGGATCGCGTCCGAGTTGCCGATGGTCGCCGGCTTCAGGCCCGTGGCGTCGATCTTCACGAGGGCGAGGTCCTGCGTGTCCGAGATCTTCACGACGTTCGCGGGGTACTCCGTCCCGTCGGCCATGGTCGCCTTGAGCGACTGCGAGCCCTCGACGACGTGGCGATTGGTCAATGCGTATCCGTCGGCGGTCAGGACGATCCCGGTGCCGATCCCGGTCGCGGTGCCGCCACCGAAGAAGCCGCCGCCCCGGCCGGTGCTGATCTCCGAGGTGAGCGTCACGACCGAGTCGCGGACGTTGGCGACGACGCCCGTGATGTCCTCCTGCTGGATTGACGTCGAGCCGTTCGAGCCGGGGTTCGCGGCGGTGGTCGAGGCGGACGCCGGTGTCGTGGCGGTGGTGCGGGGAAGGGCGACCTCGACGAGAGCGGCGGTCGAGACGGACGCCACCAGGGCGGCGACGAGGGCGGTTCCGGCGACGGCCCCGAGCGATCGTCGACCACCGGACGAGCTGCCACGGGACGAGCTCGCCCCACCTGACGCCTCGAACGCGGGCACCTCGGCGGCACGGGCCGTCGGCCACGCCGCCGGTGCCGGGGCCGGCGTGACGGGCACGGAGGCCGCCGCCCAACCGAGCGGCTGCGACGGCGTGGGCGGCCAGGTGGCGCCCGCCTGGGGCTGCCACGGCTGGGTCGGCGGGTTCGGCGGGTTTGGCGTCGGCTGGCTGAACGGGTCGTTCGGGTTCATCGGGAGACTTCTCCGGTCGCGGACTGGTCGGTGTTGTCTCCCATGACATCGTGCCGGACTGAGAACAGCCTGAGACATGTCTCCCGGACTTGGAAGCGCGCGAGCCGGTGGGCTCGCGCGCTCGTGCGGAACGGGGTGACGGACTAGCCGGTGCTGCCGCTCGGTGCCGGGGATCCGTTCGACTGGACCTTCGGCTTGTCAGGGTGATCGCCCTTGGCGCGGGGTTGTCCCGCCCGGACGGCCGTCGCGTCGAGCGAGCCGTCGGTCCGCTGCGTGCCCTTGACGACGATCACCATGCCGGCCTTGACGTCGGACACGGTGGCCTTGTCGACGCCCCCGACGCCGATCGTCGTGGCGCTCCCGACGTGGACCGTCAGCTTCGTGCCGTCCCGGCGCAGGACGGTGATCGTGTTGCCGCTCACCGAGTCGACCGTCCCACCGACGCGCGGAAGGATGATTGTCACGCTCGTCGCGGTCATGTTGCCGGTGTTCGCCTGCTCCCCGGTGACGCTGACGACGGAGCCGACCTTCAGGTCGGACCGGCTGCCGTCCGCGTTGTCCAGGTGGTACTTGGTCGAGCTGTTCGTGTTGATCGTCTCGGTCGTGTTGCCACGGACCTTGATCGTGAACGAGTTCGCGTCGACGGCCGTGACCGAGCCCGCGGCCCGGGGCAGGACGATCGCCAGCGCGGTGATCGTGTAGGTGCCGTCGTCGTTCTTCTTCTGCCCGAACCGCACGGTGTCGCCGACCGAGACGTCGGCGATCGTCGCGGGCTCGCCGCCCTTCGTGATCTTCGCGTCGGACGGGACGGTGATCGTCCGGGTCCACCCGTCGCTCGTGGCGAGCGAGACCTTGCTGCCGGAGACGGCGGTGACGGTGATCTTGCCGGACCCGACGCCGCCGAAGCGGTCGCCACGGCCGGCGCCGTTGCCCTTGCCGGCCGAGAACGGAGCGAAGACGCCGAACGGGCCGAAGCCGCGGGACGCGCCCTGGTCGCCGGCCTTGTCAGGGTCCTTCGAGGGCTGCGCCGCGGCGGCGGACGGATCCGCGCCGGCGTTCGAGGTCGAAGCGCCGGGGTCCGGCGACGCACCCATCACGACGGCGGTCCCGAGCGCGACCACCAGGGCCGCACCCAGGACGATGCCCGCGCGGATCGCGGAGGTGCGGTCCGGCGTGCGCCCGCCGAAGGCGGCACTGGAGGCCGGCGCCGGCGCGGCTGGCGTCGAATCGAACGGCTCGATCCGCGTGCTATCGACCCCGCCGAACGGCTCGGTCACGGGGTCGAGGTCCCGGTTGAGGGCATCGCCGGTATTTTCGTGCATCGTCGCTCCGATGAAGCGTCGCGGGATGATGGCGGCAGTTCAGGACATCATCTCGCACGAAATCTGAGCGAGTCCTGAGAATGGTGCATGGATGCCACGCGTCCTCGGGCGAGCCCGGTCGGGACGTGGTCAGGCCTGGCGTGGCCCCCCCGGAGCGAGGATCGGCCCGGGATCGGTGGCCGGAGCCGGAGGCACCTCGGCGGCGGGCAGGCGGACGGTGAACCGCGCGCCTCCCTCGGGCCGGTTGGCCACCGTGATCCGGCCGTCGTGGAGGTCGACGATCGACTTCGCGATCGCCAGGCCGAGCCCGGTCCCGCCGGCCTGCGCGCCAGGGGCGCGCCAGAACCGGTCGAAGATCCGGGGCATGTCCTCGGGGCGGATGCCGGGCCCGTCGTCGTCGACCACGACGGTGACGTCCTGCCGATCGGCCCGGACCCGGACGAGCACCGAGCCGCCGCGCGGCGTGTGGCGGATCCCGTTGTCGACGAGGATCACGATCAGCTGCCGCAGCCGGGCCCCGTCGCCACGGACCATCGCCGGCTCCGGGTCGAGCCCGAGGGAGACGCCGCGTTCTGCGGCGGGCTTCGCCAGCGCTCCGGCGCCGTCAGCCGCGACGTCGCCGAGATCGACCGGCATCCGGTTCAGGGTGATGGCCCCGGAGTCGGACCGGGCGAGGAGAAGGAGATCGTCGACCAGGGCGGTCATCTGTCCGACCTCGGCGTCGATGTCATCGAGCGCCTCGGTCGTGGCGGCCGCCTCGCCGCGGTTCCGGCGGAGATGCTCCACGGAGCTGCGGATCACCGTGAGCGGCGTCCGGAGCTCGTGGCTCGCGTCGGCGGCGAACTCGCGCTGCCGGTGGAGGGCCGACCGCTGGGAATCGAGCGACTCCCGGATCGGCACCAGGGCCCGTCGCGCGTAGATCGTGCCGAAGCCGACCGAGACCAGGACCACCACGGCACCGCCGACCAGGAGCACGCGCAGGATCGCGTCGAGCGTCTGCTGCTCGGCCGTCCGGTCCTGGATCACCTGGATGTAGACGGTTCCAACGTTCGCGTCCACCCGCTCGGTCATCGCCCGGATCGGCAGCGTGCCGATCGTCGACGGACGGATGTCGGCAGTGCCGCTGTCGACGGCTGCCGCCAGCGAGTCCTTGACCGGGAGACCCGGCGGGAGCTGGACGCCACGGCCGAGGTTGTTGCCATCGGCATCGACGGCCATCGCGAAGGTGCCGCTCGAGTTGCCGCCGAAGATGAAGCCGTATTCAGGCCCGCCTGGCCGTCCCCGCGGGTTCTGGATCTGGTCGACGATCTCGTCGGTCCGGTCCTCGAGCTGTTGCACGCCGTTCGCCTGGAGCGTGCGCGCCGCGCTCCAGTACAGGAGCATGCCGAGGATCGCAAGGACGACGAGGGTCGACAGGCCGCTCCAGAAGACCAGGCGCCACCGGACGGTCCGGATCATCCGGGCGTCCGCCGCGATCGCCTCCGCGTCCGCCGGGTCGAGACCCGGCGTCAGCGCGCCGTCAGGCACCGTTGAGGCGATACCCGATGCCCCGGACCGTCTCGATCCGGTCCCCCTCCGGCCCGAGCTTGGTCCGGAGGTAGTGGACGTAGGCGTCCACGGCATTGGGCGTGACGGCGACCCCGAACGGCCAGGCCTGGTCGAGGAGCTGGTCGCGGCTCAGTGCCTGACCGGGGTGGCGGAGCAAGGATTCGAGCAGGGAGAACTCGCGGGGGCTCAGGTCGACCGGCCGGTCGTGGACCGTGACCGTGCGGGACGCCTCGTCGAGGCTGATCGGACCCGCGATCAGGCGCGGCTCGGGACGCCGGGCGGCGCTCTCGGCGCGCCGGGCGAGGGCGCGGAGGCGCGCCGCGAGCTCGTCGTAGCTGAACGGCTTCACGACGTAGTCGTCCGCCCCGGAGTCGAGACCGCTGACGCGGTCGCCGACCGTGTCACGCGCGGTGAGCATCAGGATCGCGAGCTCCTTGCGCTCGCGTCGGATCTGGCGGGCGACCTCGAGGCCGGAGATGTCGGGCAGGCCGATGTCGAGGATGACGACGTCGATGCCGTTCTCGCCGAGGGCGATCTCGAGCCCGGTCTCTCCGTCGGCGGCGATCTCGACGTTGTGGCGGTCCTGCTCGAGGAGCCGCGCCAGCGATCTGCTGAGACGCGGGTCGTCCTCGACGAGGAGGATCTTCATCGGGCTGGTGGTCCTTCTCCTGGCGTGCGGTTCACGCGTGCTCGGACGATCGTGCCAGAGGTTGTCGAGTCGATGGTGTCGTGGGCCGAAGGTTGTTCCCTGCCATGGGCCGAGGTGGAGGAGGAGAGTCGACCCACGGCAGGGATCGAGATGGATGCTCGAACGAGCCCCTGAGAGGGTCGTGAGATCGCGACGCGTCCCTCCGGGCCTGCGGCCGGCGAGGGACGTTGGTACCAGCGACTAGCCCAAAGTACGGCTTGGCGACCCTTCGGAGGCACCCATACGCTCCGCCCATCAACAAGCCGCACTCCACCCCGCGCCACCCTTCGGGTGCGGACGCCATCCTCGCGTACAGAAAGGCAACGACCATATGGGCTCTATGGCCGTGAATGAGCTGGGGCCGATGCTCACCGCGACGGAAGTCGCCGAGATGCTCCACCTCCACGTGAATACGGTGAAGCGACTCGGGGATCGCGGCGAGCTTCCGTTCTATCGCGTCTGCAAGCGGGGCGATCGTCGCTTCCGCCTCGATGACGTGATGAAGTTCCTCGCCCAGAACCGCTGATCCGAGCCTGATCGGGCGGTTCCGCCGCTGACGACTGTTCTCTCTCACGAGGCGTCCGTCCCATCGTGGCGGGCGCTTCGCCGTGTCCGGGGGTGCCTCAGACCGTCCGGAGCGCCTCGCCGAAGATCTCCACGGCCTCGCTGATCTCGGCCGAGGTGACGTCGATCGGCGCGATCCACCGGATCACCTGACCGTTCGGGGCGCAAGTCAGGACCAGGAGCCCGAGGTCGGCCGCCCGCGCGATCAGCGCCTTTGCGAGCGCGCCGTCCGGCTCGCGGGTCTCGCGATCCTTCACCAGCTCCATGCCGATCATCAGGCCCGGCCCCCGCACGTCGCCGATCCGCGGCTCCTCCGCGGCGATCCGCTCCAGCCCGGCACGCAGCTCCTCCCCGCGCGCCGCGGCATTCTCGACCAGGCGCTCGCCGGCGATCGTCTCCAGGACCGCGATGCCGGCGGCGCACGCGACCGGATTGCCGCCGTACGTGGAGCCGTGGGCGCTCCGACCCCAGCGCTCCATGAGCGCGCGCGACGTCGCGATCGCCGAGAGCGGCAGGCCGTTCGCGATCGCCTTCGCGATGACCACGATGTCCGGGACGATCCCGGCGTGCTCGAACCCCCACATCCGGCCCGTCCGGGCGTAGCCGGTCTGGACCTCGTCGGCGATCAGCAGGATCCCGTGCTGGTCGCACAGCCGGCGGAGACCCTGCAGGAAGGACGGGGCGGCCGGGTTGTAGCCGCCCTCGCCGCGCACGGGCTCGATGAGGATCGAACCCACGACGCTCGGCGCGATGACCGTCTGGAGGAGCGTGTCGAGGAACGACGAGGCCGCCGAGGCGGCCTCGTCGTCGCCCTCGAAGTCGGGGTAGGCGGCGGGATAGGGGGCGAAGTACACGCCCGGGACGAGCGGCTCGTAACCGGTCCGGTAGTTCAACGACGACGTGGTCACCGACATCGCCCCGAATGTCCGACCGTGGAAGCCGCCCCGGAACGCGATGATCCCCGGCCGGCCGGTCACGCGCCGGGCGAGCTTCAGGGCCCCGTCGATCGCCTCCGAGCCCGAGTTCAGGAACATCACGCTGTCGATCGGGTCCGGCAGCGTCGCGGCGAGCATCGACGACAGCCGGACGACCGGCTCGCTGTAGCCCATCGCCCCGGTCGGGCCGATGAGCTTGTCCGCCTGCGCGTGGATCGCGGCGGTCACCGCCGGGTGGTGATGGCCCAGCGCCGTGACGGCGATCCCGTTCGCGAAGTCGAGGTAGGCGCGGCCGGCCGTGTCGTACAGGCGGTGGCCCTCGCCGTGGCTCCAGCTGCGCTCGAAATACCGCCCGAGGACGGGGGTCAGATGGTCGGCGGCCGCGGCCAGATCGAGGGGCATGGGGCTCGAGTCGGTCATCGCCCGAGTATGCGGTCTGCGCCCGCAACGATGGCGCGTGGGGCGTGGCGCGGGACTAGCATTCGGCCATGGTCGACTTCACCCTGACCGACGAGAACCGCCTCGTCCAGGGGGCCGCCCGCGCGTTCGCCGAGGCCGAGATCCTGCCGAACATCCGGCGCTGGGACGAGGACGGCGGCTTCCCCCGCGAGCTGTTCGCGAAGATGGCCGAGCAGGGCTTCCTCGGCGTGCCGATCCCCGAGACGTGGGGCGGCTCGGGCATGGACTACCTGAGCTTCGCGATCCTGTGCGAGGAGCTGGAGCGAGCCGACACGTCGTTCCGGGTCGTCCAGAGCGTCCATGTCGGGCTGAACTCGCTGGCGCTCCTGCAGTGGGCGACGGACGAGCAGAAGGCCCGCTGGCTCGTGCCGCAGGCGAGGGGCGAGAAGCTGGCGACGTTCGGGCTCACGGAGCCCGGGGCCGGCACGGACGCGGCGAACCTGGCCGCAACGGCACGGCGCGACGGTGACGCGTACCGGCTGAACGGCCAGAAGATCTGGATCAGCCTGGCCGACCTCGCCGACCACTTCCTCGTCTTCGCCTCGACCGACCGATCGAAGGGCTGGCGCGGGGTCAGCGCGTTCCTGCTCGAGCGCGGGATGCCCGGGCTGTCGACGGGCACGCTCCACGGCAAGCTCGGCATCCGGGCCGGCAACACCGGGTTGATCCATCTCGACGACGTCGTCGTGCCGGCCGAGCACCGGATCGGCGAGGAGGGCGAGGGCTTCCTGATCGCGATGAGCGCGATCGACCAGGGCCGGTACACCGTGGCGGCGGGCGCGGTCGGGCTCGCGCAGGCGTGCCTGGACGCGTCGCTCGCGTATGCCAGGGAGCGCCAGACCTTCGGCGGGCCGATCGGCCGGCACCAGCTCGTCCAGCAGATGATCGCGAAGATGGCGGCGGGGACGGAGATCGGCCGGCTCCTCGTCTGGCGAGCCGGCTGGCTGAAGAACCAGGGCCTCCGGAACACGCGCGAGACGTCGCTCGCGAAGTGGCACGCCACGGAGCATTCGGTCCAGTCCGCGCTGGATGCGATCCAGGTCCACGGCGCCAATGGCTACTCGAACGAGTTCCCCGTCGAGCGCTATCTGCGGAACGCCAAGGCCGCCGTGATCTACGAGGGCACGAGCCAGCTCCACACGATCATCCAGGCGGAGTACGCGCTTGGCTACCGCGAGGACAGGCCATTGCGCTGCGAGCCGCTGCCCGCCCAGGGCTGGGAGCGAACCGCCGCGAGGACATCGTGAAGGCCATCCCGTCCGACGGTCGCGAGCGCCTCCTGATCCTCGTCGCCGCGGTCCTCGCCGGCGCGACCGTGTTCGGGCTGTGGCACGTCGTCGTCGGCGGATTCGTGAACGGCAACGGGGCCGCGGCGGTCTTCGGGCTGGCGCTTGCCACGCTCGCGGGCGCGCTCCTGGTGGTGACGCTCGTGGTGCTTCGCCTGCTCCGTGGCTGATCCCGCGGCCTCGCCACCGCAGTTCGGCTGGTCCGCCGAGGACATGACCACGCTCGCGCAGCTCGCCGAGACGTTCGTGCGTGGCGGCTCCGGTCGCCGTGCGGACCTCGCGGCGGAGGCGCTCGTCCGGGCGGCCGATCCCGCCCAGGTCCGACAGCTCCGATTGGTCCTCCGTCTGTTCCAGTCGCGGCTCGTCAACCTGCTCCTGACCCGTCGGGCGACCGCCTTCCGCGACCTCTCGCCGCGCGACCGCGAGCGCTACCTGCTCGGCTGGGCCCACTCGCGGCTCGCCCTCCGGCGGTCGGCGTTCCAGGCCTTCGCCGGTCTGATGACCTTCCTGGCCTATGCCGATCCCGGGTCGCGCGAGGCGCCGAACCCTCTGCACGCGGCGATCGGCTACAGGCCGGAGCACCCTCCGGTCAGCGCGGATCGCACGACCGTCCGGCCGCTGTCCGTCGATGCCGGCGATGGGCCGGTGACGCTGGAGGCCGACGTCGTCGTGGTCGGGTCCGGGGCCGGCGGAGGCGTCGTCGCCGCGGAGCTGACCCGGGCCGGGCGTTCGGTCGTCGTCGTGGAGGCGGGCCCGTTCGTCGACGAGGCGACGATGCCGCCGGACGAGCTGGACGCCTACCGCCGGGTGTACCTCAACCACGGCCTGCTGACGACGTGGGACGGGTCGATCACGATGCTCGCGGGGACCGCGGTCGGTGGCGGCACGGTCGTGAACTGGATGACGAGCATCGCCGCGCCGCACGACGTCCGCGCCGAATGGGCCAGACGGCACGGGATCGACGGGATCGACGGTCCGGAGTTCGACGCCGATGCCGTGGCGATCGAGAAGGACCTCGGGGTCAGCCGGTCGACGGTCATCCCGCCGAAGGACCAGGTGATCCTCCGCGGCGCCGGCATCCTCGGCTGGGAAGCGGCCCCGACGCGTCGGAACGCCCGGGACTGTGGCGACTGCGGGAGCTGTCCGTTCGGCTGCACACGCGGCGCGAAGCAGTCCGGGATCCGGGTCCATCTCGCCGCCGCGCATGCCGGCGGAGCGCGGATCGTCGAACGGGCGCGGGTCACGCGGATCCTGCGCGAGGGCGGCCGGGCCGTCGGCGTCGAGGCGAACCTGCTGCGCGTCGATCCGACGACGGGCGTTCCGGTGGCGGGTCCCGACGGGGACCCCCTCAAGCCGGCGACGCGGCAGCTGGTCGTCCGTGCGCCGCAGGTCGTCGTCGCGGCCGGCGCGCTTCGGACGCCGGCGATCCTCATCGAGTCCGGGCTCGACCACCCGGCCATCGGCCGGCATCTTCGGCTCCATCCGGTGCCCGTCGTGGCCGGCATCTTCGACGAGCCGATCGACATGTGGCTGGGGACGATGCAGGCCGCCCGGTCGCTCCAGTTCGCGACACCCGAGAAGGGCCGGAACGGCTACGCGATCGAGTCGGCGCCCGGTCATCCCGGCCTGATCGCGCTCGCGCTCCCGTGGGAGGGCACCGACGCGCACGCCGACCTGTTGCGGACCATCCGCCGGGTCGCGCCGCTGATCGCGATCACACGGGACGGCGGCGAGGGGCGAGTGCGCCCGACGAAGGCCGGCCGGGTTCGCGTGGACTACCGCCTCGACGCGACGGGGATCGCGACGATGCGTCACGCGCTGGTGTCGATGGCCGAGATGGCCCGGGCGGCGGGAGCCCGCCAGGTCGTCGCGCTCGGAACGCCGCCGCAATGGCACGGCCGGGGCGGGTTCGCGGCCGGGCAGGAGGAGCGCCGGTTCGTCGTCTTCCAGGACGCGTTGCGCGCGTTCGACTTCGGGCCGAATCGGGGGAGCGTGTTCTCGGCCCACCAGATGGGCACGGTCCGGATGGGCGGCGCGATCGACGATCCGGCCGATCCCCACGGCCGGGTCCGGACGAAGGGCGGTGCGATCGTGCCGGGTCTCTACGTCGCCGACGGCTCGCTGTTCCCGACGGGTCTCGGCGTCAACCCGATGATCACGGTCATGGCGCTGGCGCGCCGGGTGGCCCGCACCGTCGCGGCGGAGGGCTCGGCCCGATCCGGGTGAGGGGCGCTACGCAGCCGCCGGTTCGTCGGTGGGCGACGCCGGTGTGCCCGCCCGGCCGGTCCGTCCCACGGGCTCCGCGGCCGGATGCTCCACCGACGGCATCCGGCTCCGCGCCAGGATGATCAGGGCCACACCGGCGACGATGACGCCGCCCGCGACGAGCTGGACCGGCGACACGGACTCGGCAAGGATCAGCCAGCCGAGGAACACGGCGATCACCGGGTTGACGAACGCGTAGGTCGCGATCAGCGGCAGCGGCGCGTGCCGGAGCACCCAGGCGTAGGCGGTGAACGCGATCAGGCTGCCGACCGCGAAGAGATAGACGAACGCGGCGATCGAGGCGCCCGAGACGTCGGCCGGGTGGAAGGTCGCGAGCTCGCCCGACAGGACCGACACGATCGCGAGCACGAGGCTGCCCGACAGCATCTGCATGCCGGTCGTGACGAACGGGTCGCGCGGGAGGCGGGCGCGGTGCGCCGAGAACAGCGAGCCCGTGGACCAGGCGATCGGCGAGAGGATGAGGGCGGCCACGCCGGCCGGGTTGAGCGAGCCGTCGATCGCGATCCCGTGGCCGACCAGCAGGGCGACGCCGAACATGCCGGTGGCGATCCCGACGATCGCGACGCCGGGCAGCCGTTCGCCGAGGAAGACCCGCCCGAGCACGGCGATCCAGACCGGCATCATCGCGATCAGGACACCGGCGATCCCTGACGGGACCGTCTGCTCGCCCCAGGCGACCAGCCCCATGCCGCCGCCCATCAGGAGAGCGCCGATGATGAAGCTGTCGCGCCACTCGCGGCGGCTCGGCATGGGCACCTGGCCGCGCCGCAGGATCGCGACGGCGGCGAGCATGACCGTTCCCGCGATCGCGAACCGGGCCGCCGCCATGACGAACGGGGGGATCGTCTCGATCGCGACCCGGATCCCGAGGTACGTCGACCCCCAGACGACGTACAGGATCAGGATCGCGGTCCAGACGAGCACCGGCGACGCCGCGGTCCGGGGCAGGCTCACGCCGACGTCGGCCGTGGTTGGCATAGTCGGCTGGTCCAAAGTACGAGGAGTGTACGACGCCCGCGCCGACAGCGCTACCCCCGTCTCGACCCGACTGCGTTCGTCGCGCCCGGGCGTCGAGGGCAAGGCGGAGCCGAGCACCGGAGCGAGCGGGCTTGAAGGCCCGTGAGCGAGGAGCAGAGGCTCCAACGCAGCCATCGGCGTTCGGGCGCGACAGCCTTCAGGCGACGGCGATGTTCCCGATCGGGCGGCAGTGGAGACACGGGCGGTAGCCGGCAGAGGATGCCGCCTTCGCCGATCCGAACGTCACGAGGTGGCGCTCCGTGACCCGTCGCGCATCGCGGCAGGTCGGCATGCAGTAGATGCGCGTCGTGTCCGAGCCGAAGTAGCGGATCCCGGCCCGCGCCAGCGTCTCGAGCTCGTCCGGATCGGCGCCCTCCTCGGCGAGGATCGTCCGCTTGTTGTCCGGCCCGCCGAGCGAGTACTGGCCGATCGTCCCGTCGCTCCGCACGACGCGATGGCAGGGCACGATCAGCGGCACCGGGTTGTGGCCCAGCGCCGTTCCGACGGCCCGGACCGCCTTCGGTCGCCCGATCTCGGCGGCGATCCAGCCGTACGGCCGGACCTCCCCACGCGGAATCTCGAGCGCCTTCATCCAGACCGCCCGCTCGAACTCGGTCGAGCCGCGCAGGTCGAGGTCGATCCGGTTGTGTCGGTCGCCCGCCAGCCGTCGCCCGATCTTCCGGGCGAGGTCGTCCGGCAGCGTGTCGCGCCGGCGGGCGACGCGGCCCGTCCGGGCGTGGAAGCGGGTCTCGAAGGCCGCATCGTCGACCGCCTCCTCGACCGCGGACACGCCCCGGGCGTTCCAGGCCACGCGGAGCGGGCCGACGGGCGAGTCCATGACGGCATAGTCGTCCGCCAGGCCGACCGCGACCAGCGTCGCGTGGGCGAGGCCCGGAGGTGCCGGCTCGCGGAGGCCGGCGAGCGAGGCCTCCAGCGTGGGTTCGTAGGTGTCGGTCATGCGGGGATCTCCTCGCGCTCGTGCCGCTCGGCGGCGAGGAGCGCTGTGCGCAGGGCGGCCAGTCCGCGGTGGACATGGGCCTTGACGGTGCCCTCGGGCCGGCCGGTCGCCTCGGCGATCTCGGCGTACGACAGCCCGTCGACGTGGCGGAGGACGACGGCCGTCCGCTGGGCCGGACTCAGACCGGCGAGCAGACGTGCCCAGGTCTCCCGTGCGTCGCGACGGGTGAGCGGGTCGTCGATGGGCTCGGCGCCGGGATCGAAGGCCAGCTCGGTGGTCGGAACCCGCCGGACGCGGGCGCGGTTGCGGCCGGCGTTCAGCAGGATCGTGGTGAGCCAGCCGCGGAGGCGCAGCTCGCGGATCCGGGCCGGCGGGTACGTGGCGAGCGCTCGGTAGGCCCGGACGAAGCAGTCCTGGACGAGATCCTCCGCCTCCTGCCGATCCCCGCCGGTCCGCCAGGCGATCGTGAAGAGGCGGTCCTGGTGGGCGAGCACGAGCGCCTCGAACGCCCCGTCGAGGTCGGTCGCGAGACGAGCGGCGAGCGGTGCATCCGCTGTGGGTTCGTGCATCACATCCGATTCAACACCCCCGTCCGACCCGGAGTTGCACCCCGGCGACGCCGTCCGTCCGCCGAGAGCGGCATCCGTGCATGGCACAATCGGCCGATGGGGCGAGCCGATCGGTTCGAGCTGCTGGCGGCGTCGGTCGCGGGGTTCTACGAGAGCTGGGCCATCTACCTCGGCCTGGAGCTCGGGCTGTTCGCCGCGATCGGTGATGCGGGGCCCGCGGGCATCGCGCCCGATGCGCTCGCGACCGCGACCGGTTGCCGGCCGGAGCCGGTCCGGGCGTGGGTCCGGGCGGCCCATGCCGCCGACCTCGTCATCCTCGACGGGGATCGGGTCCGGCTCCAGGACGACGTCGTCTCGGTGCTGCTCGACGACACGCACCCGGAGTTCCTCGGCGGCCAGTTCGTCGTGGCCGTCGTGTCGAGCCTCGACTACGCCGGTCTGGCCGAGTTCTTCCGGACCGGCCGGACGACGGGCGAGCGGCCGCCGCGCTTCCATCGGGCCATCGAATCGGTCACCGTCCAGGACATCGCGGTCTTCTTCCAGGAGGGCCTCGCCCAGCTCCCGGAGCTCGTCGCGACGCTCAGCCGGGGCGCTCGGGTCCTCGACGTCGCGTGCGGCGGCGGCAAGTGGCTGATCGCGATCGCCCGGCGCTTCCCGGCGACCGAGCTGGTCGGCGTGGAGTACGAGCCGGACTCGGTCGCGCGGGCGATGCGCCACGTGAGCGAGACCGGGCTCGGGCCACGGATCCGGATCGAGCCGCGGACGATCCCGGACATGCCGTTCCGTGAGCAGTTCGAGCTCGTCTACCTGCAGGACGCGCTCCACGAGCTGCCCGAGCCAGTCGAGTCGCTCCGGGCGTCATGGACGGCGGTCGCGCCCGGCGGCACGCTCGTCGTCCTCGAATGGTGCCTGCCGGAGGACACGGCGGACGGCCAGACGCTCCAGGCCCAGCTCCTCTGGGGGATCCACATCGACGAGCTGTACCAGGGGACCCGGATGGAGACCCATTCCGGGTTCGCCCGGATGTTCGCCGCCGCCGGCGTCCCGGCGCCGACCGTCATCGACCTGCTGTCGGGCGCGACCCTGTTCGTCGCTCAGCGCGACGGCGGATCACCGCGCTGAGCCTCGCCTACTGCACGACGACGGTGTAGTCCTTCATCTGCGTCGGATGGATCGCACAGTGATAGGTGTACGTGCCGGGCGCGGTGAAGACCAGCATCGCGGTGGCCCCGCCGGCGATCGTCTTCGTGTCGCACGTGCCGCTGTCCATCGTCGCGCTGTGCGGCGTGCTGCCGTCCTGGTTCGACCAGGCGACGACGTCGCCGACCTTCGCCTGGACCGGCTGCGGCGCGAACTTGAAGTCCTTGATCGTGACGGTCGTGGCCGCGGCCCCGGCAGGCGCCGCGGCACAGGCCTGCGCTCCGCCTCCGCCGCCGGCCACGGAGGGCGCCGCAGCCGACGGCGTCGCCGCGCTGCTCGAACACGCGGCCAGCATCAGGATGGCAGCCAGGGCAGGAAGCACGGTGAGACGGCGCATGACGGAGTCCTCCGGGAGGACCGGGCGACCGATGTGAAGCCGCTCGGATTGGGGCAGATATCGCATCGTACGCCCGGCCCGTCGGGGCGGTTTCTCGCGGGTATCGTTCGGCCATGGTTGCCGAGGGCTCCCCGCTCCTCGCCCCGCCGAATGGCCGGCGGCGGCCCGCCGAGTTCTCGGCGTCCGACATCCGCTGGCTCGCGTGGCACGAGGCGCGCTCGCACGCGCTGATCGGCCGCGAGGTCCGGGACCTCGGCGACGGGTGGCTCCTCCACGATCCCACCGATCGAGAGCCGTTCTGGAACCGCCTCGCGGGCATCGCCTGGCCCGCCGAACCGGCCGCGTTCGACGCGCGTCTCGCGGAGATCCTCGCCCTGTTCGCCGGTCTCGACCGGATCCCCCATCTCTGGCCGTTCCCGGGCTTCGACGACCCGCCGGACCTCGTGGATCGGCTCGTCGCGTTCGGGTTCGAGGACCACGGGGGCGGCCTGATGATGGCGCTCGATGTCGATCGGGTCTCGGCGGATGCGATCGTCCTGCCGGACGCCGATGGCCGGCAGGTGTCGGTGGAGCGCGTCCATCGTGTGGCGGGCATCGACGCCGAGGTCGCCGCCCGGGCCATCACGGACGTCCTCGTGACCTCCTTCGCGGTCGAGCCGGAACGGCGGCTCGCGATCGAGCTGGAGACCGTGCTCGGCCTCGAGACCGAGCCATATCACGCGATCATCGTCCGCGTCGACGGGCAGCCGGCCGCCGTGGCGCGAAGGACGTCGTTCGCCGGCGGGAGCTACCTCTCGTCGATCGGGACCGTTCCCGAGCTGCGCGGGCTGGGTCTCGGCCGTCTCGCGACCTCGCTCGCGATCGTCGACGCGATCGCGGACCGCTCGCTGCGGATCTACCTCGGGGTGTTCGAGGACAACGACGTGGCGCAGCGGCTGTACGAGTCCCTGGGCTTCGAGCGGGTCGGCGGGGTGAACCCCGATCTCCTGCTGCGGCCGTGAGCGGTGCCGACCAGGCCGGCCGGGTCGCGAACGAGCCGTCGGTCCTGGCCGGGCTGACGACGCTGGCGACGATCGTCGCGACCGTCGATCTCGAACGAGCCCTCGCGGATCTCGGCGAGCCGGCATCCGGGGTGGACGCCGTGTCGGCGATCGACGACCCGCATCTCGGGGCGGGCGTCGTCGTCGTGGACGCCGATCTCGACGGATGGATCGCCCTCGCCGAGCCCCGGACCGAGGGCCGCCTCACGGCGTGGCTTGCCCGGAACGGCGAAGGGATCGCTGGCCGCTACCTGGCGGCGGCGACCGGCGGACCGGAGGCGCCCGGCGCACCCGACGCGCTCGACGCGTTCCGGTCCCGGGCGGCGGCCGCCGGCGTCGACACCAGCCGCGTGGAGGTGGGCCCGTTCGGTCGATCGGTCCTGGTTCTCGCCGGTTCGGTCACCGGTCCGCACCTCGTCGTGGCCGAGCGGCGGACGCTACCATCGCGGCCATGACCGAACGCAACCCGACCACGATCCGTCCGGCCACCGCCGCCGATGCGGAGCGGATCGCCGCGCTGTTCACCGACGAGGGCTATCCGGCCGGGCCGAGCGACATCGTCGAGCGTCTCGCGCGCTTCGACTCCCCGCACTCACGGGTCCTCGTCGCCGATCACGACGGTGAGGTCCTCGGTTTCGTCGCCGTCCACGCCCTGCCCCGGTTCGAGCACTCGGACCGGATCATCCGCGTCATGGCCCTCGTCGTCGACGCCGCGGTCCGCGAGCGAGGGATCGGCCGGCTCCTGATGGAGGCGGCGGAGGATCTCGGCCGGGAGGTCGGCGCGGCATTCGCGGAGGTCACCGCGGGTCATCACCGTCCCGACGCGCGCCGCCTGTACGAGGAGATCGGCTACGACGGCACCGTTGCCGCCTACCTCCGGAAGCGGCTCTGAGCCCAGCGCCGACGATCGTCCCTGGCGCGGCGGACCGATGACGGCCTTTCCGCGTCTGCGGCTGCGCGACACCGCGATCGATCTGGTCGACCTGCCGTGGGAGGCGGCCCTGGCCGACTGGCCGGCCGAGACGCTCGACTTCCGACATGTTCCGGTCGGCCCGTCGCGGCACCTCGTCCGGTTCCTCGCCGCGGGCGGCGTCCTGTACGCGCTGAAGGAGCTCCCGCTCGGGCCGGCCCGCCGGGAGTACCGCGTCCTCCTCCATCTCGAGGGCCTGCGCCTGCCGACCGTCGAGGCGGCGGGGATCGCCGAGGACCCGTCGGCGGATCGGGCGATCCTCGTGACGAAGTTCCTGCCGCACTCGCTCCAGTACCGGCGGCTGATGATGCGGCTCCCGCCGACGAGCGTGACCTACCGCGACCGGCTCCTCGACGCGATGGCCTTCCTCCTCGTCGACCTCCACCGCACCGGCGTCTTCTGGGGCGACTGCTCACTCGCCAACACCCTGTTCCGCCGCGATGGCGACCGGATCCAGGCGTACCTCGTCGACGCCGAGACGAGCGAGGTCTTCCCGGCGCTGTCCGATGGGCAACGCGCCTACGACCTCGAGATCCTCGTCGAGAACGTCGCGTTCGGCCTGGCCGACCTGGCCGCGATGCAGGGCTGGGACGGGGAGTTCGACGAGTCGATCGCGGCCGCCGAGCGGGTCCGCGACCAGTACGGGCAGGTGTGGTCGCTGATCCATGACGAGCCGATCCTCCAGCCTGGCGACCGCCAGGCGATCCGGAGCCGCGTGCGGAAGCTGAACGAGCTGGGCTATTCGGTCGACCTGGAGGTCGACCCCGACGCAGCGGACGGACGGGTCCGCCTCCGGATGGGGGTGACCACGCGTCGCTTCCACGCCCGTGCGCTGGAACGGCGGACCCGGATCCGGGCGCTCGAGGGCCAGGCCCGGATGCTCCTCAACGACCTCAACGAGTTCGAGGCCTGGAATGCCTGGCACGACGGTCACCCGTCGAGCCCGGAGGACGCCGCCGACCGATGGCTCCGCGAGGTCTACCGTCCGACCCTCGCCCGGATCGCCGCCGCGGTCGGCCCGGATCGCGACCTCGTCCAGGCGTACTGCGACGTCCTGGAGGAGAAATGGTACCTGTCCGAGGGCGCCCAACGCGACGTGGGCCTCGCCGAGGCGATCGACACGTACCTGGCGCTCGGTGCCCCGGCCCCCGAGACCGGCCGACGGGGCGACCCGACCGACGCCCTCGACCCGGTGGAGCTGGATCTCGTCGAGCTGGGGTCGTTCCGGGACGAGCCGGCCGAGCCGCTCGTGGCGGGCGGAATCCCCGACGACGACCCGGACGAAGACGTGGCACCATCGGGCCGGTGAACCAGGGATCGGGGGCCGTCGCGGACGCCGTCATCCGCGTCGAGAACCTGCACAAGGCCTACGGCGACACGCGCGCCGTCGACGGCGTCAGCTTCGAGGTCGGGGCGGGAACGATCTTCGGCCTGCTCGGGCCGAACGGTGCCGGCAAGTCGACCACCGTCGAGATCCTCGAGGGGCTGCGCGAGCCGGACAGTGGCACCGTCAGCGTCCTCGGGATCGACGCCGTCCGCGACGCGGACGCCCTGCGCGCCCGGGTCGGCGTCTCGCTCCAGACCGCGGCGCTGTACCCGAAGCTCACCGTCACCGAGGTCCTGACCCTGTTCCGCGGGTTCTATCCATCGGGCCGGACGCCGAACGAGCTGATCGAGCTCATGGACCTCGGCGAGAAGCGCTCGACGCGGACCCAGAACCTGTCCGGCGGGCAGCGGCAGCGCCTGTCGGTCGCCCTGGCCCTCGTCAACGACCCCGAGCTCGTGTTCCTCGACGAGCCGACGACGGGCATGGATCCAGCCGCCCGGCGGGCGCTGTGGGACGTCGTCCTCGGGTTGCGCTCGGCCGGCCACACGGTGCTCCTGACGACGCACTACCTCGAGGAGGCCGAGGTGCTGTGCGACCGGGTCGCGATCATGGACCACGGCAGGATCCTCGAGGAGGGCACGGTCGAGGAGCTCGTCAGCCGCCGGTTCAAGGAGCGGGCCGTCCGGTTCGACCCGATCGACGCGCTGCCGGACGCGCAGCTGACGGCCATGCCGGGTGTCACCCACGTCAAGCGCGAGGACGGGGAGGTGCTCGTGTACACGGCGGACGTCGCGGCAACGATCGGCGCCGTGATCGCCGCCGCCGAGGCCGTCGGCGTCGAGCCGGCCAACCTCGGCGTGCGGCGGGCCACCCTCGAGGACGTCTTCCTCGAGCTGACCGGCCGGGCTCTCCGGGACTAGCCGGACCGATGCGCGCGCTCCTGCTTCTGACCGAGGCGAACATCAAGAGCTTCACGCGCGACCGTGCGGCGCTCTTCTGGACCCTGGCGTTCCCGCTGATCTTCGTCGTCCTCTTCGGGTCGATCTTCTCGGGCGGCAACAACGACCGAACGATCGGGTTCGCCGACCTGGACGGCAGCGCGACTTCGCAGAAGCTGGCCGACGCGTTCGCCGCGGTCGACGGGGTGAAGCTGGAGACGGGCGATCCGACCGAGCTCCAGGCGAAGATGAAGGACGGCCAGCTGTCGGCGGTCATCGTCGTCCCGAAGGGGTTCGAGGCGACCGTCACGTCGAAGACGGCCCCGGCCCAGGTGACGATCTACACCGATCCGAGCCAGAGCGCGGCCGATGGCGCCACCCGGCAGCTCGTCGGGTACGTGCTCGCCGCCGTGAACCAGCAGGCGGCCGGCGTGCCGCCCGCGGTCCTGCCGACGTTCGCGGCGATCCAGACGAACGACCTCTCGTTCATCTCGTACCTCGTGCCGTCGATCCTCGGGATGTCCCTCATGCAGGTCGGGATCTTCGCCGCGATCCCGCTCGTCGCCGACCGCTCGAAGCTGATCCTCAAACGCCTCCAGGCGACGCCGCTGCGGCGCTGGCAGCTGGTCGGCAGCAACGTGCTGATGCGCCTGCTGATCGCCGTCATCCAGACGATCATCATCGTCGGCGTCGGGGCCACGTTCTACGGCGTCGAGATCGCGGGGTCGTGGTGGATGATCTCCGGCCTGATCCTGCTCGGGTCGGTGACGTTCATCGCCTTCGGCTACGTCATTGCGTCCTTCGCCAAGACGGAAGACGCCGCGAACGCGATGACGAGCGCCGTCCAGTTCCCGCTGATGTTCCTGTCGGGGACGTTCTTCCCGATCGCGGCGATGCCGGACGCCCTCAAGGCGGTCGCCCGGATCCTGCCGCTCACGTACCTGAATGACGCCCTGCGGCAGGTCATGGTCGACGGGACGCCGTTCGCGCCGCTCTGGTTCTGCGTCGCGTTCCTGTTCGCCTGGCTCTTCGGCTGCCTGGCCATCGCCGCCCGCTACTTCAAGTGGCAGTAACCGAAGAAACGCCCCTCCAGGGGCGCCGAGGCCAAGGCGGCGGCGAGCACCGGAGCGAGCGCACTTCAGGGTGCGTGAGCGAGGAGCGGAGTCGCCAACGCGGGCATCGGTGCATCCTGGAGGGGCGTCACCAGCGCTCGTCGTGGACGATGTCAGCGAGGGCGACCCGCCCGCCGGCCTTGTTCGGCCGGGTGAGGTCGTCGGGGTCCGCCGGGTAGCCGAACGAGAGCAGGTACTCGCACCGGTGGTCCTCCGGGTAGCCGAGGAGCTCACGGGCGAGATCGTGCTCGTAGACCGTCGCCGGGACGCTCCCGATCCCGAGCTCCCAGGCGACCAGCATCATGTTCCCGGCGGCCATCCCGAGGTCGAACATCACCGAGAGCGGGCTGTCGGCGGCCGTCGGGTCGGGCGTCACGAGCGCCACCGCGACCGACGCTCCGGCGATGTGTCCGGCCCACGGCCCGACCGCCGCGAGCGCGCGCAGGTGGACCGGGTCCCGGCAGACGATGAAGTGCCAGCGCTGGAGGTTCTTCGAGCTCGCGGCTCGGCGACCCGCATTGAGGATCCGGACGAGCTCGTCGGCCTCGATCGGGCGGTCGGAGAACCGCCGGATGACCCGCTTGTGCTCGACGGCGTCCCAGACCGACAGCGTGGGCTCGCCGTTCACCGCACCACGCCCGCGGGGGGTGGATTGGCGGGGCTGGACCACGTCGCAGCATCGCTTTCGGGGTCCTCGATGTCGGCGATGCCCTGACCGGCCGCCCGGAACGGAACCGCGAGCGCGACGAGGGAGCGGAGCCCGCCGGGCTCGCGCTGGACCGCCGTCGGCGGGCGGGGCGTGTCGGGCATGCGATGGGCGTCCGCCGCCGCCGCGGCGGCCGCGGCCTCGTCCGGTATGAGCGGCCCACCGAGGGTCTCGGCCAGGAAGCCCGCGACGACCCGCCGGTACTCGGGGAACTCGTAGAGCCAGGAGTGCTGGCCGCCCTCGATCGTCAGGGTCCGGACGTTCGCACCCGCCGACTCGGCGATGCCGGCGAGCCGGCGCAGGTGGGCCACGGGGACCACGGGGTCCGCGGATCCATGGATCAGGAGGATCGGCCGGTCGATCGTCCGCAGCGCCGCGCTCGCGGAGATCTCACCGACGTGATGGCCACGGGGCCGGAGGTAGACGCGGGTCGTCAGCCAGGCGAGGGGCCAGGCGATGAACCCCGGGAACGGCAGCCGGGCGAGCCGGAACGTCTGGCGGGTCAGGCGCCACGGGTCGGCGGGTGCCGACGTCGCCACGACCGCGGCGACCCGCGGTTCAGCGGCGGTCGCGAGGATCGCCCCGATCGCCCCCATCGAGTGCCCGGCGATCGCCCCGGTCGTCACCTCGGGCCGGGCGTCGAGCGCATGGAAGGCTGCCAGCGCATCCGACCCGAACTCGCCGGCGGTGATCGGCAGGCTCTCGGCGGCATTGGCGCCGTGGCCGCGGACGTCGATCGCGAGGCAGTGGAAGCCCGCGGCGTGGAGGAAGACGGCCATCGGCAGGAGCCGGTCGCGGGCGGACTCCCAGCCGTGGACCAGGGCGACCCCGGGTCCCGGCTTGCCGCCTCGGGCGGGGATGAACCAGCCCGGCAGCGTCAGGTCGCCGGACGGCACGTCGACGGCCTCGAAGGGAAGACCGAGGTCCGCGGGCGTGATCTGCGGTGGACGCGGGACGGGAAAGCCGGCCCGGACGCGATACAGGACCGCGAAGCGATAGGCGAGGGCGAACGGGGCGGCGCCGATCGCGGCGACGAGGCCCGCCCGGCGGAGGGTCGGCACCTCGCTATGGGACGGCCCACCGGCCGCCCCTGTCAAGCGTGCGGGCGTGTCGGTCCGGACGCGGCCGATATCATCGACGCGTGGCCAAGCGCGATCCGCACGCCGTCCTCGGCATCGAGCCCGGGGCGTCGCCGACCCAGATCAAGGCGGCATGGCGCCGGCTCGCCCGCCAGCATCACCCCGACCTGATCGGCGACGATCCGGCCGCGTCCCGGGTCGCTACGCGGCAGATGGCCGAGATCAACGAGGCCTATGCGGCCCTGACGCGGGCCGACGGGGTCCAGGGCAGTCGATGGCGCGACGGTGCGGCGGGGACGAGAACCGGGCCTGGAGGCGACGACGGCGCCGCCGGTTCGACCGGCGCCCGGCGCGGCGGTCCCCCGCGACCGCGTCCTTCGCGTCCCGTGACCGCCCGCGTCGACACGACGGAGACCTTCCGCCCGCGCAACCAGCCGCTCCGACCGGCGACGGCGACCGGCGGCGCCGCGAGCCCGCTGCCCGGCCAGCCGCCGTACCGGGTTCCGATCGACGAGCGGGAGCCGCCGCGCGCCAGCACGCCGACCGGACCCCTTGCTCGGTCGCGGATCCGCAACTTCCGTCGCCCGGCCGGTCCGCCGCTGGGCGATGCCCTCGATGTCGAGCTGGCGTTCGGCAAGTTCCACGGGCACACCCTCGGCCAGGTCGCGGCATTCGAGCCGTCCTACATCGACTGGCTGGCGGCGACGATCACCCGCGACCCCGAGCTCGTCGCGGCCGCCCGCGTCGTCCGGGACGATCTCGACGACCGGGGTGTCGTCCGGCGGTCGCGTCCGCCGACGACTACGGCGAGGACCGGCCAGACCGCCTGAGGGTCACACCGCCGGACATGAAACGATCGCCTCCGGATACCCGGATGGCGATCGTTGAGATGGCGACGGTGACGTTCGAGCGATGAGCTCTGCCGTATCGCGGCTCGGGCCTGCTGGCCGATGATCCGTGGTTACTCGGCTCGTGGCCTGGATCCGGGATCCGCGGCGCTCCAACCGTCATGGAGAACCGAAGGCCGTTCCCTGGCCCGTGACCGACGCCCCAGGTTGTCCCCGAGTGTGTCGCGTTACGGCACGGTGCAACCCTACGCCCGATGGATCACCCGGCTCAATGGGCGATCCGTCCCGGACGGCCTGCGGCGATGGTCGGGCGCACGAGCGCACCAATCCGGGACGGCCGTACCAGGTGCCAGGTGGCACCACCCCGCAACGGGTGAACGGCGCTGATCGGGGCGCTCGTGTGGGGCCACGCCCTCAGAGGACGTCATGCCGGCCGGCTGTCATCGGCCGGTCGAGACGGAACGGGTTGGCCCCCGGGACGTCGGCCCGCAACCCCCACGCGGGCCCGCTCGGGCGGCCGCTGATTGCGTCGAGCAGAAGCCGGCTGCCGCCGCCGCTGCCCATCACCCCGTGGCCGCTCCACCCGCCGTTCAGCCACAGCCCCTCGATTCGCGTGGCGCCGACGAACGGGCGATGGTCGGGCGTGTACTCGTACTGGCCGGCCTGGATCACCCAGGTGACACCCCGCTCCCAGAGATCGGCCCAGAACGGGGCGACGGCCGCGAGGCTGTCCGGCGAGGCGGGATCCAGCAGCCGGAAGGCAAAGTCGGCCGAGGTCGGCACGCTCCAGACCGGGTCGCTCGCCGGCGTGCCCCCCTCGGTCAACAGGGCGAACGCGCCCCGGAGCGCCGGTCGCCAGTGGGCGCCGGTGGACTCGTCGATCGTCATCGGGGCGTCCTGGGGCACGTCCGGGGCGTCGGCGATGACGACCTTCTGCCGGCGGGTCGGTGCGATCGGGACCTCGACGCCCGCGAGCGCGGCGGTCCGGCCGAGGAACGGACCCGTCGCGAGGATGACGATGGGTGCGGCGACCGCTCCGTCATGGGTCTGGACTGCGACGATCCGGTCCGCAACCACCCGCAGCTCCGTGACGCGCTGGCCGAAGGCGAACGTCGCGTCGGCGGCGCCGGCCGGCCGGTCCACGCCCGGGCCGCCGGACGCGGCGAGCGCGTAGCCCCACGCGAGCCGGACCTGGTCGATGAACCCGTCGCCCGCCCGGAAGCGCGCCTGGAGAACCGTGTCCGCGACATACGGGAACCGTCGCCGCACTTCGTCGCCGTCGAGCAGCTCCACGTCGTCGAGGCCGAACGCCCGCTGCCGCCCGACCAGGTCGCGCTGGCGTGCCACCGCCTCGTCGTCGAGCGCGCAGAACAGGTAGCCCTGCTTGCGCAACCCGAGGTCGTACCCGGGCAGTCCGGCCCGGTCCGCGAACGCCTCGTACAGCTCGATCCCCTCGCGGACGAGGGCCACCTCCTCGGGGTTGTCGAACTGGAGGCGGAAGGCGCCGGTCGCGGCGGGCGTCGTCAGCGTCGCCGGCCGCGGCCGGGCATCGAGGACGACGGTCCGGTAGCCGGCGCGCGCGGCCCGGAACGCGGTGGCGCAGCCGACGACCCCGGCGCCGACGACGACGACGTCGGCCGTCGCGGGGAGCAGGTCGGTCGTCCGCAACCGGAACGCGCCGAGGGGCTGTGGCGGCATCGCGCCGTATCATCGCCCCATGCCCCCTCGTTCGCGACCTGGTTCTCGCATGGCCGCAGCCCGCCTCCGTGGGGGCCTCGTGCTGGCCGTCGCCCTCGTCGCGCTCGCCGTGGCCGGCTGCGGGAGCAACTTCGATCCGACCGGTCCGTGCACGAGCGACGGACGGGCCCCGGGCGCGTACCCGGAGCTGGAATCGGTCATCCCGAAGACCTTCCGGGGCGGTCCGCCGCGCCAGCTCGACTCGGGCCGCACGTGCTCCACGGATGGGCTCGCGACGCTGAAGCCGCACGGGATCGACGAGCTGCACTACGCAGGTGCCGTCTGGGACACCGGCGACGACAGCGGCATCTCCCTCGCGACGTTCCGGAGCGGCGGTACGACCGCCCTGCGGCCGGAGTGGGTCAGCGAGTTCTACGAGACGGGAGCTCGGAACGGCAAGAACGTCACGAGCGTCAACACGGCGCCGTACCCCGTCGCTCCGGGCATCAGCGGAACCAAGACCGACGTGCTCAACGACGAGTCGTACCAGAGCGTCGTGATCTGGGAGCGGGGAGGGCGCATCGAGATCGCGCTGATCGCCGACTTCATCCGCGAGATCCAGACCCGCGAGGCGCACGAGAAGGTCGTTCGCGAAGCGGTCGATGCGTGGCTCACCGCCGACGGCATCCTGCCGAGCCCCGCAGCATCGCCGATGCCGAGTTCAGGGGCGCCCGCCTCGGCGACGCCGTCAGGAGGCGAGTGACATGTTGAGATGGGCCCTCCGGTTCTTCCTGATCCGGGTCCTCCCGGGTCGGGTGATCCTGCTCATGAGCCTGGCCGATTTGTTCTTCCTCATCCGATCCCTCCGACGCCGCGCCCGGCCGCTCTTCTCGGGCGATGGCGGGACCGCGGAGACGGGGCGGCCGGGGAGGGCATCCGGCGTCGATCAGGCGGCGCCTCGTCCCCGCCGGGGCTGATCCGGGGCGCTGACCCGGGCCATCGGGCCGACCCACCCCCCGTGCTAGCGTAGGCCCATGACCTGGTCGGCCCGGAAGCGCGCGTGGGAGGCTCGCCGGCTGGCGCCGGCGATGGAGCGCGCGCCGGAGCGGAAGCCGCGGTTCTCCACGATCAGCGACACGACCGTGGATCGGCTGTACGGCCCGTGGTCGTGGAGTCCCGCGCCGGACGGCAGCCCGGCCGGTGGCGGCGGTCCGACCCGCCTCGATCAGCACGGGGGACACCTCCGTCCGGAGCCGGGACGCTGGGACGACCTGGACCCGCTCCGGGACATCGGCCTGCCCGGTGAGCCGCCGTTCACCCGGGGCATCCACCCGACGGGCTACCGGAGCCGGCTGTGGACCATGCGGATGTTCGCCGGGTTCGGCGCGGCCGAGGACACGAACGGCCGCTTCCGGTCGCTGCTGGCCGCCGGCCAGACGGGCCTGTCCATCGCCTACGACATGCCGACCCTGTACGGCTACGACACCGACGACCCGGAGGCCGAGGGCGAGTTCGGGACGTGCGGCGTGGCAGTGAGCAGCCTGGCCGACATGGAGGTCCTGCTCGCCGGTCTGCCGCTCGACCGCGTCAGCACGTCGATGACGATCAATGCGCCCGCGGCCCCGATCTGGGCGATGTACATCGTGGCAGCCGAGAAGGCGGGCGTGCCCCGCGGGGTGCTCGAGGGAACGACCCAGAACGACATCCTCAAGGAGTTCGTGGCGCAGAAGGAGTTCCTCTTCCCGATCGAGCCGTCGATGCGGCTCGTGACGGATACGATCGAGTTCGGGACGCGCGAGCTGCCGCGCTGGAACACGGTCTCGATCAGCGGCTACCACATCCGGGAGGCCGGCTCCACCGCGATCCAGGAGCTGGCGTTCACGATCGCCGACGGGATGGCCTACGTCGAGGCGTGCCTGGAACGCGGGCTGCGCATCGACGACTTCGCGCCGCGCCTCAGCTTCTTCTTCAACTCCCACAGCGACTTCTTCGAGGAGATCGCCAAGTTCCGGGCGTCGCGACGGATCTGGTTCAAGCTGATGACGGAGCGCTACCACGCGGAGAGCGAGCGCTCGACCTGGATGCGCTTCCACACCCAGACCGCGGGCGTGTCGCTGACGCCGCAGCAGCCGCTGAACAACCTGACCCGGGTCGCGACCCAGGCGCTCGCGGCGATCCTCGGCGGGACCCAGTCGCTCCACACGGACGCGTACGACGAGGCCCTTGCCGTGCCGACCGCCGAGGCCGCCCTCCTGGCGCTCCGCCAGCAGCAGATCCTTGCGGAGGAGACCGGCGTCGCCAACACGATCGATCCGCTCGGCGGGAGCTGGTTCGTCGAGGCGCTGACGAACGAGACCGAGCGCGAAGTCTGGCGCTATCTCGACGAGATCGACCGCCGCGGGGGCATGGTCGCCGCGGTCGCCGAAGGCTATCCCCAGCACGAGATCGCGGACGCGGCCTATCGCTTCCAGCGCGAGTTCGACGCGGGTGAGCGGCGGATCGTCGGGGTCAACGCGTACGTCGACGACGCGGAGGACACCCCCATCCCGGTCCTTGCCGTCCCGCCGGGCTCGCTCGAGGCGCACCTCGCCCGGCTCGACCGGACGCGCCGCGAACGCGACGCTGGCGCGGTGGAGAGCGCCCTTGCCGGGCTGCGGGACGCGGCCTCGCACCCCGGGTCCTCGGACACGAACCTGATGCCGCACTTCATCCGGTGTGCCGCCGCCTATGCGACGCTCGGCGAGCAATGCGGCGTCCTGCGCGGCGTCTTCGGGGAGTACCGCGAACCGGTGCTGGTCTAGCGGCTAGGATCGCGCCATGTACTTCGAAGCCCTGTCATTCCTCGAGGACGAGCGCGACGCGTGGCGGCCGTACGAGGCCCTGGCGGCGCTGACCGACGAGCAGCTCGAGGCGCCGGTCGCGGCCGCCCACGGCTGGTCCGGGCGCGACCTCATGGGTCACCTGCTGCATGGGCAGCAGCTGTCGCTCGATGTCGCGCGGGAGCTGGCGGTGGGTGAGGGGTCGCCGTCGCGCGAGCGGGCGGACGCGGACTGGGAGACGCGGGGCGAAGACGTCGTCAACGCCGAGGCCCTTGCTGCCTGGGCCGCGAAGCCGATGGACGAGGTCCGCGCGGAATTCGCCCGCGTCGCCGGGGAGCTGCGCGGCTACCTGACGGTCGTGCCCGAGACGCGCTGGGTCAAGAACGCGGACGAGCAGCAGTTCTTCTACTCGGAAACGATCGAGCACTACGACGATCACCAGGCGGACCTGGCGGCCGTCCTCGAGGCGGCCGGCGCCGGATGACCGACGACGAGCCCGTCTCGGACCTCACCCTCCTCGATGTCCTGGTGGCGGCCGGCGAGGGCCTCGAGGGCATTCGGAGCATCGACGAGGGCACGGCCGTGAGCTGGTCGGCGTGCGACCAGACGTTCGCGGCCCTGGACGACCGAGGTGCCGAATTCCGCCTGGACCCGATGGTCGCCCGGGCGGCCCTGCGTACGCCGGACACGGCTCCGTCCGGACGCGGGCCGGACTGGGTCGCCTTCGCGCCGGCAGTGCTCGACGACGGCGCCGTCGATCGGGCCGAGGCCTGGTTCCTCAGCGCACACCGACGCGCAACGGCGGCCGGCAGCCGCGGGTAGGCCCGCGCCAGTTGCCCCGTGGGCTGGCCACCCAGCGGTCCGAACGACCGCAGCAGACGGCCGAGGCCCGCCGCGAAGGCCGGAGCAGTCGCACCTGGGCCGCCCAGTGGCCAGGATCGGCGGGTTGGCGCGTCGACGATGCCCGATCCCGGTCGGTTGGGCCACCAGGTGGACATCCGCTCGGGAATCGAACGACGCCGCCCGGATCGGACGGCGTCGCGCTGTGTGCGGGTTCGACGGGGATCAGGCCTCGGTCTGTGCCGGGGCCTCGGACTCCACCGCGTACTGCTCGAGACCGAACTGCGCCTCGAGGAACTCCATCGGACGCGCGCCGGCCACGCCGAGCGGCTGCTGTCCGGGGCGGAAGAAGGCGATCGTGGGGATGCTCATGATGTTGAACGCCTGTGAGATCCGCGGGTTGGCGTCCACGTCGACCTTGACGACGTCGACGGCGCCCTCGTACTTCTCGGCGATCTTCTCCATCTCCGGCGCGACCATCTTGCACGGCCCGCACCAGGTGGCCCAGAAGTCGACGACGACCGGCTTGTCGTTCTTGAGCACGAGCTGGTCGAACGTCTCGTCCGTTGCGTGCTGGATGGCCATGGAATGCGATTCCTTTCTGCCCGCGGATGCGCGCGGGTGCGCCTGTGATGGGCGGGGCGTCAGGCGCCCTGGCCGGCCAGGCTCTGGATGAGCCGGTAGGCCTCGAGGACGCGGACGTCGGCGAGGCGATAGAACACCGTCGACCCGTCACGCCGGCTCTGGACGAGACCCGCGCTGCGGAGGACGGCGAGGTGCTGGCTCATGTTGGGCACCTGGCAGCCGACCTTCGTCGACAGGTCACCGACCGACAGCTCCCCGGCGGCGAGCGACTCGAGGACGCACAGCCGCTTGGGGTCTGCGAGCGCACGGCCGACGGCGGCATAGCGCTGCCGGTCGAACTCGCTCGAGGTCGGGACGGTGGTGTCCAACATCGCCATCATGATGTCACTGATTGCGCAAACACGCAAGTTCAACCGGACCTCGGAGGTGTGCGCAGGCGTCGCTGCCATACTCCGCGCGTGACCGATGACCTGATCGTTCCCCTCGACGCCATCCGCGCCGCCCGGGAGCGCGTCGCCGGGCGCGTCCACCGGACGCCTCTCCTGTCCAGCTCGACCGCCGCCCGGATGATCGCCGCTGCCGGTGGGCCGCGACTCGCCGACGACCGGGTGTTCGTCAAGGCCGAGAACGTCCAGAAGACCGGATCGTTCAAGGCCCGCGGCATGATGAACCGGATCCTGACCCTCACCGCGGATCAGCGTGCCGCCGGAGGGATCACGATGTCGGCCGGCAACGCCGGCCAGGCCTTCGCGTGGGCCGCGCACGAGGCCGGCGTCCCGATGACGACCGTGATGGCGACGACGGCGAACCCGCTCAAGGTCCAGGCGTGCCGGGACTACGGCGCGGAGGTGGTGCTCGAGGGCGATCACGTCGGCGACGCGTTCCTGGCGCTCGAGCGGATCCGCGACGAGCGGGGGCTCGCGTTCCTCCACCCGTTCAACGACGAGGCGGTCATCGCGGGACACGGCACGGTCGGGCTCGAGCTGCTCGACGACCTGCCGGACGTGGACGTGGTCGTCGTCGGGATCGGTGGCGGCGGGTTGATCTCCGGTGTTGCCGCGGCCGTCCGCGAGACCCGCCCGGCGACCCGCGTCTACGGCGTGGAGCCGTCGGGCGCCGACGCCATGACGCAGGCCTACCGCGCGGGAGAGGTCGTGCAGATCGAGCCCCACACGGTCGCCGACGGGCTCGCGGCGCCGTTCGCCGGCGATCGAACGCTCGCGATGTGCCATCGGTATCTCGAGGACATCGTCATCCTCGACGACGCGGACATCCTGACCGGCGTCCGGTTCGCGATGGAGCGGATGAAGCAGGTGCTGGAGCCCGCCGGCGCCGCGGCGTTGTCGGCCGTCCTCCATGGGCGGATCCCGATCCGCGACGGCGAGCGGGTCGCGGTCGTCGGGTCCGGGGGCAACGTCGACGTCGGCCGGCTGGGCGAGCTGCTCGCCGCGGCCTCGCCGCTGCCGGTCGCCTGGCCCGCCCGCGTGGGATGACGGAGGCGAACAAGCCGCCACCCCTCTGGTTCCGGTGTGGGAGCCACCCGCCGCGCCCGAGCCGGCCGCGTTCGTGCCCCTGGCGCCGCCCCCACCGACGTCGCCTCCCGGCATGGTCGAGATCATCGGCCGGGGGATCGACCTCAACGTGTCGCTTTCCGGTGAGATCCGCCGGATGTCGCTGTTCGTCGGCGGGCTGTTCCTGGCCGCGCTCGGTCCGATCGCGGCGATCGTCATCGTCCAATCGATCCAGCTCGGCGGGTTTGCGTGGCTGATCGACGCGCTCGTCGGGCCGGCCGGGCTCGGAGATGCCGCCCTCGGTGTGACCGGGCGGGCGGCCCTCGGGCCGTGGGCCGCGATCGCGTTCTTCGTCGGCCTCACGTGCATCGTCGCGATCTCGGTCGACATCCAGCTGATGACCACCGCGCTCCTCGGCGGCCGGGTCGGTGGCCACACGCTCGACCTCCGCCATGCCGTCGGCTGGGCGCGCCAGGGGTTCTGGCGGTTGATCTTCGCCTCGTTCACGGTCGGGCTGATCCTGATCATCCCGCGCGAGATCCTCGGAAGTCTGCTGATCCGTGGGGCACCGGAGGCGCGGCTCGCCCTCGCGACCGCGCTGGACGTCCTCCTGTCGGCGCCGTTCGCCTACGTTGGGGCGGCCGTCATCCTGGCGCGGGCGTCCCCGTTCGGGGCGGTCGGGCAGTCGTGGGCGATGGCCCGGCGTCGATGGCGCCTCGCGTTCGTGATCGGGATCGTGAACACGGCGGTCTCGTACCTGACCACCTTCGCGATCGGGGTCGGGCTCGACATCCTCGTCCGGATCGCGACCGCGCTCGGGATCGATCGGGGGCTGGGCCCGGCCCAGTCCGTCGAGCTCGTCGCCATCGTCGCCTTCGCGATCGTCGCGGTCGGCTCGCTCACCGTGACGGTCGCCGCGCTGTCGGTTGCCCCGCAGGTGATCGCCTGGATCCGGCTCGGCGGGCCGTCGTTCGGCGTCGTGGATCCCACGTCGGACGACCCGTCCCTGCGTCCGGCCGCGACTCGGCTGGTCTCCCTCCCGATGCAGGGCGCCTTCATGGCCGCGGCGATCGCGGCCGTCGTCTGGATCGTCGGTCGCGTCTGACTCAGGCGCCCTCAGACGCCGAGCTCGTCGAGCCGGTCGTCGTCGATGCCGAGGTGGTGGGCGAGCTCGTGGATCACCGTGATCCGGACCTCCTCGGCGAGGTCCTCCGGGTCGGGGAAGTCCTCCTCGAGCGCGAGCCGGAAGAGCGTGATCCGGTTGGGCGCGGTCACCCAGTCGGCGCCCCACTCGGTCCGCGGCACGCCCTCGTACAGCCCGTACAGGTCGTCGTCCGGTCCCAGGTCGTTCTCGCGCCGCTGGGCCGGGCTCGGCTCGTCGTCGATGACGATCGCGACCTCGTCGAGGGCGTCGCGGAATGGCGCCGGGATGTCCGCGACGGCCCGTTCCACCAGCCGTTCGAAGCCGACATGGTGGCCGTGGACGGGACGGCGGGCTCGCTGGCTCCCGCGGCGGGGCTTCGGCATGGCGGCCTATCGTAGACGCGTGCCGTCCCTCTCCGAGCCCGCCGGTGAGCCGGACGGGTTCGTCGTCTTCGTCGAGCCGGGAGACCGGATCCACTTCCTCGACTGGGGTGGGGAAGGTGCGCCGGCGGTCCTCCTCGTCCATGGGCTCGCGGGGAGTGGACTCGCCTGGGCGGCCGTGGCCCGGCGGCTGGTCGCGCGCCGGCACGTGGTCGCGATGGACCTGCGCGGCCACGGCCTCTCTGACGCACCGACGGAGCCCGGCGCGTACGACCTCGACGTCCTCGCGGCCGACGTCGTCGCGGTCGCGGAGGGCTCGGACGCGCTCGACGAGGGGCCCGTCGTGCTGGCCGGTCACGGGTTCGGCGCGATCGTCGCGGCGGCCGCCGCCGCGCGTCTCGGTGAACGTTGCGCGAGGCTCGTGCTCGTCGACGGCGGTCTCGTCGAGGTCGAGGCGGCGACCGGGCAGGACGCGGACGAGTTCCTCCGCGGGCTCGACGAACCGCCCGAGGTCCTCCGGTCGATGACCGCGTTTCTCGCCGACCGCCGCTCCTGGGACCCGGCGTCGTGGGACGCGGACCAGGAGCGAGCGGCGCGGGCGGCGGTCGTGGAGACGCCGGCCGGCCGGCTCGTGCCGTCCACGCGGCCGCATGCCCTCGAGGCCTGTGTCCGGGCGATGTTCGAGTACCGTCCGTCGACGGTGCTTCCGCTCGTCTCCGCTCCGATCGTCGCGGTCCGCCGCACGACCGCGGGCGAGGACGACACCGCGACCGGGATCGGCGATCGGGTGCCGCCGGAGGTCGTGGTCGTCGACGTCGCGGCGCCCGGCCACAACCTGCTCCGCTACCGCCCCGACGAAGTGACGGCGGCGATCCTCGGCCGCTAGGCTTCGGGCGGGCCGTCCGGCCCGGTGGAGGAGGGTCGGCCCGCATGCGCGTCGTCTACAGCCCGGCACACCTCGCGCATGACCCGGTCACCGAGACCGTGACCGGCGCGGTCATCCCGGCGAACGAGGTCGCCGAGCGCGCAGAGCGGATCCGGGCGACGCTCGAGGCCGATGGCGGCTTCACGATCCAGGGCCCGACCGAGCACGGCACCGAGCCGATCCTCGCGGTCCACGACCCCGGGCTGCTGCGGTACCTCGAGGAGGCCTGGCCCGCGGCGCGGGCCCAGTCGATCGGCCGCCCGAACCTGATCGCCGACACGTACCCGACGTTCCGGATGTTCGAGGGGATGAGCCGGGAGTTCCTGGCGTCACGGCCGGAGACCGGGGATGCCGGCGGCCGGGCGGGCTGGTGGGGGCTCGACACGGCGAACCCGCTCGTGGCCGGGACCTACGGCGCGGCCCGGGCCGCCGCCGACGTCGCGCTCACGACCGCGGATCTCGTGCTCGGTGGCGAGCGCACGGCCTACGGGCTGTGCCGGCCACCGGGTCACCACGCCGCACGCTCGATGGCCGGCGGGTACTGCTTCCTCAACAACGCCGCGATCGCGGCCGAATCGATCGTCCGCGCGACCGGCGAGCGGGTCGCGATCCTCGACGTCGACTACCACCACGGCAACGGCACCCAGCAGATCTTCTGGCGCCGCGGCGACGTGCTGTACGTCTCGCTCCATGCCGACCCGCAGCGCCAGTACCCGTTCTTCCTCGGCAACGCCGACGAGACCGGCGAAGGGGAGGGGAGCGGGGCGAACCTGAACCTTCCGCTGCCGGCGGGGACGGACGACGCTGACCTATCTCGTCGCGCTGGACCGCGGGCTGGCCGCCATCGCCGACACGCCCGGCGAGGTGATCGTCGTGTCACTCGGGTTCGACACGTACGGCCACGACCCGATCGGCGACTTCGCGCTGACGACGGCCGTCTACCACGAGTGCGGCCGACGGACGGCGGCAGTGGGTCGGCGGCTCGTGATCCTCCAGGAGGGCGGCTACCATCGGCCGTCGCTCGGCGCGAACGCCCGGGCGTGGCTGCGCGGCGCCGAGGGCCGGCCGTACGAGCCGCTGCCGGCGGCCGGGTTCGGGGCGGCCGGGTCGGATCGCTGATCGCGGCTTGACCGCGGCCGCACCTGGCCTCGAGTCGCCGGACCATCGGAGAACCGCGATCGGCCGCTCCGCGTACCATCGCCCGGATGCCCAAGCCCACCGAGCTCCCGCCCCACGTCCGCCGCCTCGTCGACGAGATCGAATCCGAGATCGGCGAGACGGAAGTTGCGGTCGACGAGATCAGCGGCGACGCCGGTCGTCCGTCCGGGAACGGCAGCGACGGCGTGCACGACAACGGCCGAGTCGAGGAGGCTGTCCGCCAGATCCTCGCGGAGATCGGCGAGGACCCGACCCGCCAGGGGCTGCTCGGGACGCCCGAGCGGGTCCACCGGATGTACATCGAGCTGACGGCCGGCTACCACGTCGATCCGGATCGCCTGATCAACAACGCGGTCTTCGACGTGGCCTACAGCGAGATGGTCGTCGTCAAGGACATCCCGTTCTACTCGCTCTGCGAGCACCACCTGCTGCCGTTCTTCGGGACGGCGTCCGTCGCGTACATCCCGCGCGGCCGGGTGATCGGGCTGTCGAAGATCCCGCGGATCGTCGAGATGTACGCCCGCCGGCTGCAGGTCCAGGAGCGCCTCACCCAACAGATCGCCGACTTCCTCCAGGAGCGACTGAGCCCGCAGGGCGTCGGGGTCGTCTTGGAGGCGACCCACCTCTGCGCGGTGATGCGGGGCGTGCGCAAGCCGGGCACGGTCATGACCACGTCCGCGGTCCTCGGGCTGTTCCGGACCCGCGACCGCACCCGTGCCGAGTTCTTCGCGCACCTCGACCGGCCTGCGCCGGGGGCCTAGGGCGGCCTGGAACCCGGCTGCCAGAAGAATGTTCGACCGGGATCGCCTGGAGCGCCATACGTCGAGACCCTGCTCGGCAGCGAGTCGGCCAGATCCGCGAGCAACCGAGGCTCGGCTGGGGTGGCACCGAGCGTCGCGAGCCAGAATCGGCCCGGGTTCGTCGGGTCCCCGACGCGAAGATGGGTGTCGTCAATCCATTCGGCGCAGCACAGCTGGCGATCGGCTGTGTTCGATCCCGTCGTGACGCGCTCGACATGTCCCGAGGCGATGTCGGCAACGTAGACGGCCGAATCCGACACCGTCACCGACGGCCACCTCAATGAGGTGAACGAGACACGGGTGCCGTCGGGCGACCAGCGAGGCTCCATCACCGAGACATCGGCGTCCAACTCGACCTTCGAGGGATTCGTGCCGTCGGCGTTGACGATCCACAGCTCGCGGATGTCGAGGCCCTGATCCAGACGGGTATAGGCGATCTTCGTGCCATCGGGCGACCACGCCGGCAGCTCCAGCGCCAGGTTCTGATGAGCGGTTTGGTCCTTGACGAGCGTCTCGCGCAGTTCCGTCCGCTTTCCGCTGCGCAGGTCCAGGGTGCTCAGGACCCAGCAGTTGGCTCCAGCCGTATCGGCCACATAGGCCGCCAGGACCACGCCGGACGATCCAGAACCGGTGGCGGACGATCCCTTCGGGCACTTCGACCTCTGGACGAAGACCACTCGCTCATTGTCCCGAGCGAAGTCGAACGCCTCCCACTGCGCGCCGTCGGCCACGGCGATCCCGGTTTCGGCGAAGGGACCGACGTCGTCGCCGACCTCGGCCACGAGAAGGTGGCCGTTGTTCATCAGCAGACGGGTCCCGTCGGGGGACCAGGCGACGGGGCCGGCGCCGCCTTCGATCGCATGGGCGCCACTCCCGTCCGGCCGGATCGCCCACAGCTGGTTGTGCGATCGGGTGCCCGATCCTTCGTGGACATCGAAAAGAATCCACCCAGCGTCTCGGCCGGAGGCGATCACCGAAGGCTCCGGCGTATTCGAGGCGACAGGCGTCGACGGAGCCGGCGACGGCGCCAACGACGCCGATTCGCTGGGGGCCGGCACGATCGCGGGCAGCCTCACCAGGCCGGACCCGACGGCCGCGGCGCCCGCGACCAGCGCCACGAGGCATGCGGCCGCGGCCAGGTAGACGAGAACCGACCGGGCGCCCGAGCGACGTGGTCGCACTGACACGGGAGTGACGACTCCGCTCACGCGGGCGACGGGTTCCATGGCCGTGGCCCGCTGCTCGATCTGGGCCCACAGATCCGGTGCCGGCAACCGGTCCAGACTTGCGAAGCGCCGTCGAAGTTCATCCATCGCGATCACCCAGGAGCTCTCGGAGGCGACGCCGCCCGCGGCTGAGGTTGGCTCGCACCGCCAGGCTGTTGGTGCCCAGCCGCGCGGCGATCTGGCGGATCGGAAGATCCGCGAAGTAGAAGAGGATCACCGCCGCCCGCTGGCCATCGGGCAGCCGGCGGACCGCGGTCAACAGGTCCTCGTCGACGTAGGCATCCGTGTGCTCGGCCACGCCCACCGATGCGTCGTCGTCGAGCCGGCGCGTCTTCAGGGCTCCACGGCTGATCTGGAATGCGGTGCGCCACACCCAGGCCGCCGGGTTGCCAACGGCTGCGCCGCGGCGCAGGAGCTGCGCGTAGGCCTCGGCGACGGCGTCGCTCGCGATCTCCGCGTCACCGGCGAAGGCGTAGACGGCACGCCAGAGCCGATCGGCATCGGTCCGGTAGAGGGCCTCGATGTCGCTCTGCGCGTCGACCACTGCGAGTGCGCTATCCATCACATCGAAAGGGCGCGGTTGCGGTCAAAAGGTGACATGGCGGGCGCCACGCCGCGTCTGGCAGGGCAGCCGACCGATCCAATCTGGTCGACTCGCTCGTGATCGAAGCGGGCGGATGCGCTCTCAGCCCGGGCGGGACACGATGTCGATCGAGTGCACGCCGCCGACGACCGACAGGTGGATCCGATCGCGGTCCGGCCCCCAGCCCGTTGACTTGAGCGACGTCGGGCCGCCGCGCTTCTCGATCCGCGTCCCGTCGAGCACGATCGACTCGGCGCCGCCGGCGACCTCGAGCCGCATCGGGACGCCTTTCGGCCGCTCAACCCGCAGCGTCTTCACGCCGCCGACGATCCTGATCGCCGTCTCGCCCACCGGCTGCCCGAGCTCGAGCTGGACCCGCTCGGACCCCCCGACGATGTCGAGCGTCCGCAACTGGATCGACCGCAGGTCCGCCTCGACCTTCTGGACCCCACCGACGACCTCGATCGTCCACGGGATCGTCGTGTTCAGCCCGAACGTCGCGGTGCGACCGCGCCAGTCGAAGCCGAAGCCCTTGAACTGGACCAGGACCCGGCCGTCGCGGAGCCGGACCTGCGGCGTGGAGCCTTCGAACGAGGCCCGGTAGAGGTCGGCCGGATCGTCGCCCGGCCGGAGACGGAGCGACGAGAGGCCCGAGCGGATCGCAAGCCGCGCCTCGGTCAGCCCGCCGAGGGGCGCGAAGTGCTCCGACATCGCCCGGCTCCCGTCGGCCGGCGACCCGGATGCCTCGCGGATGGCCTCGGTCTCCTCGCGCGTGACCGCCTCCATGCGGGTGAGGAAGTCGGCGATCAGCTCGAGCTGCTCGTCGCTGTAGTCGCGGATCTCCTTGGCACTCGCGGTCGAGACCTGGTCCAGCGTGACCTGGATGTTCGCGATCTTCTCGGGCACGACCTCGACGATCACCCGCCGCCGATCGGTGGGGTCGGGGACCCGCCGGACATAGCCGGCCTGTTCGAGCCGGTCGATCACGCGGGTGACGGCGCCCGTCGTGAGCCCGGTGATCTCCGACAGCTTGCCGGCGCTCGTCGCGCCCATGTCGATCAGCTGCTCGAGGGTCTCGATGTCGCTCTCGGAGAGGCCGAAGCGGATCGCCACGGTCTGTCCGAGGAACGAGCCCTGGATGTTCACGCGCCGGAGCGAGCGGAGGACGGAATCGATGTTCTCGCGGTTCATGGTTGACAACGGCTCCTGACTGGGCAACTATCTGCACTGCGCAGATAATGACCCATGATGTTGAACCGTGCAAGTAGTGCCGCGGCCAGCATCGGGCACCAAGGCAAGGAGCGTCAACATGACGACACCCACCCCGATCCGCAGCACGATGATCGACACGACCGATCTGCGGCGGACGTTCAAGACCCGGACCGGACCGGTCGAGGCCGTCGCGGGCGTCGACCTCCACGTGGGCGGCGGCGAGATCTTCGGCTTCCTCGGCCCGAACGGCGCCGGCAAGACGACAACCCTCCGGATGCTGGCGACGCTGATCACGCCGACCGCCGGCGAGGCGACCGTCGCCGGTGCCGACCTCCGGCGGCAGCCGCAGCTGGTCCGACAGCGGATCGGCTACGTGCCGCAGGGCGGCTCGACCGACCCGGCCGAGACCGGCCGCGGCGAGCTCGTCCTCCAGGGGCGGCTCTACGGCCTGACGGGCGCCGAGGCGAAGGCCCGTGCGGTCCAGGTCCTCGACGCCCTCGACCTGCAGAGTGCCGCCGATCGCCCGACCGGCACGTACTCCGGCGGGATGCGCCGCCGCCTGGACGTCGGGCTGGGCATCGTCCACCGACCGCAGGTGCTGTTCCTGGACGAGCCGACCACCGGGCTCGACCCGCAGGCTCGCGCCCGGATGTGGGACGAGATCCGCGCTCTCCGCGAGCTCGGGACGACGGTCTTCCTCACGACCCACTACCTCGAGGAGGCCGACGCCCTGTGCGATCGCCTCGCGATCATCGACCACGGCCGGATCGTCGCCGAGGGCACGTCCGACCAGCTCAAGCAGAAGGTCGCCGGCGACGTCGTCACGATCGGCGTCAACGGCGCCGGAGCGTCGGTCCTGACGCTCGTCGAGGCGATGTCGTTCGTCCGCGAGGCCTCCCACGACGACGAGACGGGTCTCGTGCGGCTGTACGTCGACCATGGCGAGACCGCCGTCCCGCAGCTGCTCCGGAGCCTCGACGCCGCGGGCTTCGCCCCGACCTCGATCTCACTCAACAAGCCGAGCCTCGACGACGTCTTCCTCCGCCAGACGGGTCGCTCGCTGCGCGAGGAGGAGGCGGCATGACCGCGAACACCGCCGCCCAGAGTCGTCTTCACCTCCAGCATCGAAAGGACCCCACGCATGCGCGCCGTTCGCGACACCTGGCTGATCTTCCGCCGATCCCTCATCCTCACCATCCGCCAGCCCACCTGGATCGTCATCGGGATCATGTATCCCGTCATCTACCTCGTGTTGTTCGGGCCGCTCCTCGATGGCGCGATCAAGGGGGCCGGGGCCGGCGTCAGCGCCTACAACTGGTTCGTGCCGGGCCTCCTGATCCAGGTCGCCCTGTTCGGAACGGCGTTCGGTGGCTTCGGCCTGATCGCCGAGCTGCGGTACGGCGTCGTCGAGCGGATGCGGGTGACGCCGATGAGCCGGTCCGCGATGCTCCTGGGCCGGTCGCTCCGGGACGTCGTCATCCTGCTCTTCCAGGCGCTGATCATGATCGGGCTGGCGATCCCGTTCGGCCTCCACATCGACGTCGCCGGCGTGGCCGTGACGCTCGCGCTGCTCGCCCTGATCGGGCTGGTCGTCGCGCCGCTGTCGTACGCCGCCGCGCTGATCCTGAAGAGCGAGGACGCGTTCGCGCCGCTCGTCCAGAGCCTCGTGATGCCGCTGCTCCTCCTGTCCGGGATCCTGCTCCCGATGGCGCTCGCTCCGGACTGGCTCCGGTTCCTGAGCAACCTCAACCCGTTGACGCATGCGACGGACGCCGCCCGGGCGCTGTTCAACAGCGACTGGGGCAACCCGGAGATCCGGATCGGTGTCGCGATCACGGCGGCCCTCGCCGCGTTCGCCGTCTGGATCGCGTCGCGGACCTTCGGTCGGGCCAACGCCTGATCCGTTCCTTCCCTCTTCCTCGACGACGCCGGCGCCTGCGGGCGCCGGCGTCGTGCTGTCCGCATGGCACAATCGGCGCATGTCCGACCGCCCGATCAAGGTCCTGATCGCCAAGCCCGGTCTCGACGGCCATGACCGCGGCGCGAAGGTCCTCGCCCGTGGTCTTCGCGACGAGGGCTTCGAGGTCGTCTACACGGGCCTCCGCCAGACGCCCGAGATGATCGCGACCGCGGCCCTCCAGGAGGACGTCGACGTCGTCGGGCTGTCGATCCTGTCCGGCGCGCACATGACGCTCCTCCCGCGGATCACGAAGCTCCTGAAGGAGCGCGGCCTCGACGACGTCCTGGTGACCGCCGGCGGGATCATCCCCGACGACGACGTGCCCGCCCTGGCGGAGATCGGGGTCGCCCGGGTCTTCGGGCCGGGGACGACGATCGCCGAGGTCGCCGACTACCTGCGGGCGAACGCGCGTCCGCGCGACTAGGGTGGGGGAGCCGGGCGCCGCGTCCGCGCCGGATGCCGCGGCCCGGGCCGCGCTCCTCGCCGATGCCGCGATCGCGGGCGATCGGCGGGCCCTTGCCCGGCTGCTGACCGCGGTCGAGAACCGGACGGAGATCGCGGAGCCGGCGCTGCGGATCCTCTATCCGCGGGCCGGCAATGCCCACGTCGTCGGGATCACCGGCCCGCCCGGCGCCGGCAAGTCGACGCTCGTGGCCGCGCTGATCGGCGAGGTTCGGGCGGCCGGGCGGTCGGTCGCGGTCGTGGCGGTGGACCCGTCGTCTCCGATCACCGGCGGGGCGCTCCTCGGTGACCGGGTCCGGATGCAGAGCCACGCGGGCGACGACGGCGTGTTCATCCGGTCGATGGCCGCGCGGGGCCACGCCGGCGGTCTGGCCTCGACGACCGGCGCCGCCGCCGCCGTCCTCGACGCGGTCGGGTTCGACCTGGTGCTCGTCGAGACGGTCGGGACCGGCCAGAGCGAGGTCGAGGTCGCCGCGGCCGCCGACACGACCGTCGTTCTCGAGGCGCCCGAGATGGGCGACGAGGTCCAGGCGATCAAGGCCGGGCTGCTCGAGGTCGCCGACCTCGTCGTCGTCAACAAGGGCGACAAGCCCGGTGCCCAACGAACGGCCGCTCAGCTGCGGGCGATGCTGGTCGCCGGGGGTGGGCCGGCGGCCGGCGGACGTGACGCGGGATCCACGCCCGAACGGCCCCGGCCGAAGCGACCCGAGGTCCTGATCACGACGGCGGCGACCGGCGCCGGCGTCCCCGAGCTGCTCGCGGCGCTGGACCGGCATCGCGCGGCGCTGACTCCGGACGTCGCCGCGGAGGCGCGGCTCGCCCGGGCGGAGGCCCAGGTCTGGGCGATCGTGGCCGACCGGCTCCGTGACCGGCTCCACGACCCGGCCGTGCGCGACGGGACGCGCGACACCCTCGCCGCCGTGGCGGCCCACCGGCTCGATCCGTACGCCGCCGCTGACGAGCTCCTGGCCCGGGTGGCGGGAGCCCGCGACCATCACGCGCCCGACCGGACGCGGCGCTAGGCTGGGCCGATGCGGCTCGATCGGACGTTCGTCGCGGGCGCCGGCCTGATGGGCCACGGGATCGCCCAGGCGCTCGCCGCCACCGGCCGCCAGGTCACGCTCTACGAGCCGGACCTCGTCCGGGCGAACGCCGGCCGCGACCGGATCGCCGACAACCTCGCGCGGTCTGTCGCCAAGGGCCGGCTGACGGAGCACGACCGGGAGGCCATCCTCGAGCGGATCCGGCCGACGAACGAGATGGCGGGCGCCCGGGATGCAGCCCTCGTGGTCGAGGCGGTCTTCGAGGATGTCGCCGTCAAGACCGTGCTGTGGTCCGGGCTGGACGGGCTCGCGCCCGCCCACGCGATCTTCGCGACCAATACGTCGTCGATCTCGATCGACCGGCTCGCCGACGCAGTCGAGCCCGACCGGCGCGCCCGGTTCATCGGCATGCACTTCTTCAGCCCCGTTCCGGTGATGCCGCTGATCGAGGTGGTCCGCGGGGCGGCGACGAGCGACGCCACGGACGGCGCCGTCCGCGATCTGGCGGCCGACATGGGCAAGCAGGTCATCGTCTCCGCGGACCGGCCCGGCTTCATCGTCAATCGGATCCTCATGCCGTTCCTCGCCGAGGCGATGCGCGCCTACGAGCAGGACGTGGCCACCGCCGAGGACATCGACGCGGGCGCCCGGCTCGGGCTCAACCACCCGATGGGGCCGCTCGAGCTCGCCGACTTCATCGGCCTCGACGTCTGCCTCGGGATCATGGAGATCCTCGACGAAGGGTTCGGGCGGGACCAGTTCGTTCCGCCGGCGATCCTCCGGAGCCTGGTCGAGGCGGGCCACCTCGGCCGGAAGACGGGTCGCGGGTTCCACGTCTATCCACGGCCCTGACGGCCGGCGGCGACGTCCTCGGGTCCGCTAGCCCTCGGGGGCCAGGACGAGCGCCCGGACCGTCGCGTCGACCGTGGCGATGTCGAACGGCTTGGCGAGGAGCTGCACGCCGCGGGCCGTCGCGAAGTCGCGCAGCTCCGGGTTCAGGACGTCGCCGCTCATGAACGCGAACCGCCGGCCGAGGGACGGGTCGATCTCGACGACCAAGGCGTGGAACTCGGTGCCGGTCATGCCGGCCATCCGGTGGTCGCACAGGATCGCGGTCGGTGGGTCGGACCGGACGATGTCGAGCGCGGCGACCCCCGTCGAGGCCAGCACCGGCTCGTAGCCGGACCGCGACAGGACGCGAGCGAGAAACTCGCGGATCGCGGGCTCGTCGTCGAGGACGAGGATCCGGGGGCCGGTCGTGGCGCCGGCGTCGTCGCGTCGGCGGAGGTCGTCCAGGGCGAGATCGTCGGCCGTCCCGACGGCGGCGTCGCCCGATCCATTCGATCCGTCCGATCCGTCGGACGCGTCCGCCGGCGGACCGTCGGCCGGCGCGGGGCGGCCGACCGGCAGCTCGATCACGAACGTCGCCCCACCGTCGGCGTTCGGCTCGTGGTGGATCGACCCGCCATGGGCCGCGACGATCCCGAACGACACGGACAGCCCGAGACCCGTCCCGGAGCCCGGCGGCTTCGTCGTCACGAACGGCATGAACAGCCGGTCGAGGACCTCGGCGGGGATGCCCGGACCGTCGTCGGCGATCGTGATCCGGACGACCCTGCCGGCATTCCGCCCCTCGACCCGCGCCCGGATCGTGAGCCGGCCGGGTCGTCCGGCTTCGCGGACGGCCTGGGCCGCGTTGACCGTCAGGTTGACGAGGACCTGCTGGAACTGCGATCGGTCGACCGACAGCGTCGGCAGGTCGGCGGGGATGTCGATCTCGACCGTCAGGCGGTCGCGTGTCAGCAGGTACGACTGGAGGCCGAGCACGCTGTCGACCAGCGGGCGCAGCTCCGTCTCGACCCGCTCGGGCGGCCGCTGCCGGGCGAAGTCGAGCAGGTTGCCGACGATCGTCCGCGTCCGGTTCGCCTCCTGGACGAGGAGGTCCGCCTGGGTCCGCAGGTCGGGCGGCAGGCGGGGATCGGACCGGATGAGCTGACTGAATGCGACGATCGAGGCCAGCGGGTTGTTCAGCTCGTGCGCGACGCCGGCCACGAGCAGCCCGATCGCGTCCATCTTCTGGGCCTGGACGAGCTCCGCCTGGAGGCGGCTCCGATCGGTCAGGTCGCGCACGATCGCGAGCATCCGCGGCTCGCCGTCGAGCTCGATCCGGCGGACGTCGACCTCCTCGGGGAACGTCGAGCCGTCGAGCCGGTGGCCGATGCCCGTGTAGTGCGCCACGCCGTCCTCGTCGACGGTCGTCGTGTCCTCGTCGTCGCTCACGAGCTCGTCGACGCTGTGGCCGATCAGGTCGTCGCCGTACAGCCGCCGCGCGGCCGGGTTCGCGTCGAGCACGACGCGGTCCAGGGACTGCACGACGAGGGCATCCGGCGACGCCTCGAAGAGCTCCCGGTAGCGGCGCTCGCTGGCCTCCGCTCCTTCGCGGAGCCGGCGGTTGGCGAACGAGATGTCGAGGACGCGGCCGATCGCATCGAGGGTGCGGGTGTCCAGCTCCAGCTCGTCCACGGTCTCGCGGAAGACCGAGTAGACGATCCCGACGAGGCGGTCCTCCTCCCGGATGGCGAACGCCGCCACGGAGCGGAACCCATCCTCCACCGCGGTCCTGCTGCCGGCGGTCGTGACCGTCGCCGAGGTGATCGGCAGGAGGACCGAGTGCCCGCCCGCGATCAGGCTCGCGGCGACCGGCAGGGTCGAGAGCGGCCGGGCCATCAGCGGCTCGATCCGCGCCGGATCCAGGTTCGCGACCGCGATCGGGCGGAGGTGGTCGCCCTCGACCTGCCCGAGGACCGACCCGGCCGCGCCGATCACCGCGTTGATCTCGGCGAGCAGGCCGTCGAGCGGGCGCTCCTCGGCCGGAGCCACCGTCGGGAGGCGGGTGAGCTCGACGAGCGCCCGCATCCGGCGGGTGAGCAGCCGCTCCTCCTCGAGCCCGCGCTCGACGATCGCGATGAGCCGGGCGTTCTCGAGCGCGGCCGCGATCAGGGCAGCGGACTGGCGGAGGACGGCCGTCGACGGCTCCGTCCGGACCTCGCGGCGCCAGCCGAGGGCGATCGCCCCGATCAGCTCCCCGGACACGTGGAGGCCGAAGACCATCAGATGCCGGAGGCCGTCCGCGGCGATCGCGGCCCGGACGTCCTCCGGGAGCGAGACGGTGTCGACGTCCCCGCTGATGAACGCGTCGGGCGAGCGCAGCGCATCGACGACGGCCGCATCGGGCTCGCCCGACGCCTCGATCGCCCGGATCGTCTCTGGCCGGAGGCCGTGCGCCGCGATCGCCTCGTACGTTCCCTCTGCCGAGATCACCGCGCCCGCGTCCGCGCCGATCGCTCGACCGACGATGTCGAGCGCCGCGTCCGCGACCTCGGCGACGCTCCTGGCACGGCCGGTTGCGGCCACGAGGGTGGCCAGCGCCGCCATCTCGGCCTCGAGGCGGGCGCTGGCGGTGACGTCACGGTTCGTGACGAGCATCCGGGGCGCCGGTTGGTCCGGGTCGTGGACGAAGATCGTCGTCGTGTCGACGATCAGCTCGGTGCCGGCGAGCGGGCCGCGTTGGATCCGCTGGACGATCCGGCCGCTCCAGAACCCCGTCCGGGCGAGGGTCGGACGGATGATCCGGCCGACGACGTCCGGTTGGCCGGGCATCTCGACCGAGAGGCTCTTCCGGAGGTTGACGCCGACCGCGTCGGCTGCCGGGATGCCATAGAGACGCTCCGCGGCCGCGTTCCACGCGAGGACGGTCAGGTCGGCATCGAGGAGGCCGATCGCGTCCTGCGAGGCATGGATCGCCTCGGCGGCACTGCCGGGGCCGAGGACCGGTCCATCGTCCGGCTCGGGCTCGCTCGTCGGGGCGGCTCGCCGCCCGGCGGCCGCCGGTTCGTGGTCGGACACGCCCGGTATCCTACGCTGGCCGTCCGTGGCGCCCGGGAACGCGGGCCGTGCGGCGCGCGAGGAGGACGGATCGCTGAGCTGGCCGCTGACGGACGAGGAACGGCTCCTCCGCGACACGGCCCGCGAGTTCGCCCGCCGGGCGATCGCCCCGACGGCGATCGAGCGCGACGAGGCAGAGCGGTTCGATCGCACGATCTTCACCGGCATGGGCGAGCTGGGGCTGGCGGGCGCGCCGCTCCCGGAGTCGGTCGGCGGCTCCGGGTTCAGCTACGTCGGCTGGTCGCTCGTCATGGAGGAGATCGGCGCGGTCGACCTGGCGTCGGCCGTCACCCTGTCGGTCCACATCCTGTCGCAGTACCCCGTGGTGACCTGGGGCACGCCCGACCAGCAGGCCCGCTGGCTGGCCCCGATGGTGACTGGCGAGGCGCTCGGGGCATTCGCGCTGACGGAACCGCACGCGGGATCCGATGCCGCGGCGATCCGGACGCGCGCGGAGCGGGTGGGGCCGGCCGATTCGCCCGAGGGGTACCGCCTCACAGGGACGAAGATCTGGATCACGAACGCCCCCGAGGCCGACCGCTACCTGGTGTTCGCGGTCGTCGACCCGTCGCTCGGGTCGAAGGGGATCGGCGCGTTCCTCGTCGAGAAGGGGATGGCCGGGTTCACGTTCGGTGCCCACGAGAAGAAGATGGGGATCCGGGCGTGTCCGGCCGCGGAGCTCGTGTTCGAGTCGTGCTTCGTCCCTGTCGCGAACCGGCTCGGGGCGGAGGGCGACGGATACCGGATCGCCCTCTCGGCGCTGGCGGAGGGCCGGATCTCGATCGCGGCCGCGTGCGTGGGGCTGGCGCGCTCCGGGCTGGAGGCGGCGGCGGCCTATCTCCGGCAGCGGAAGGCGTTCGGCGGCGTGCTCGCCGAGCAGCAGGGCCTGCGGTTCATGGTCGCGGAGCTGGCACGGGACGTCGAGGCGGCACGGGCGCTGACCCGCCAGGCGGCGGCGATGAAGGACCGGGGCGAGCCGATCGGGGTCGCCGCGTCGCTGGCGAAGTGGACGGCCTCGGACACGGCGATGCGCGTGGCGACGGACGCCGTCCAGCTGTTCGGGGCGAGCGGGTATTCGCGCGAGACGGGCATCGAGCGGCTGATGCGCGACGCGAAGGGCGCCCAGATCTATGAGGGCACGAACCAGATCCACCGCGGGATCGTGGCGGACTCGGTGTTCGAGGGGCTGCCGCCCGAGTAGCGCACGCGGCGTTCCTCACCTGAGCCGGGCTGCGCGGACGTGTAGATTCGCGGCATGACCGACCTCGCCACGCCGAGCTCCCGGGACTCCTCGTCCGTCGCAGCCGCCCCGCCCACCTTCCGCCACTTCATCGCCGGGGAGTGGTGCGAATCCACGTCCGGCGCCACGTTCGAGAGCCGGAACCCCGCCGACACGCGCGACGTGATCGGCCGGTTCCAGCAGGGGACCCCCGCGGACGTCGCCATGGCGATCCGTGCGGCCGACGTCGCGGGGGGGATGTGGCGCCGGACGCCGGCCCCGAAGCGCGGCGAGATCCTCTACCGCTTCGGCGCCCTGATGGCCGAGCACAAGGAGCGCCTGGCCCGGGCGATGACGCGCGAGATGGGCAAGGTCCTCGCGGAGGCCCGCGGCGACGTCCAGGAGGGCATCGACATCGCGTTCCTGATGGCCGGCGAAGGCCGTCGGATGTTCGGCGACACCGTGCCGTCCGAGCTGCCCGACAAGTGGGCGATGAGCATCCGCGAGCCGATCGGCGTGGCCGGGATCATCACGCCCTGGAACTTCCCGATCGCCATCCCGTGCTGGAAGTCGATGCCGGCCCTCGTCGCAGGCAACACCGTCGTCTTCAAGCCGTCGAGCGACACGCCCCACTGCGCCACGCTCCTCGTCGAGCTGATGGCCGAGGCCGGCTTCCCGGCCGGAACGATCAACCTGGTCACGGGCGCCGGCGCCGAGGTCGGGAACGCGATCGTCGACAACCCGGACGTCCAGGTCGTGTCGTTCACCGGCTCGTCGGACACGGGCCGTCTCCTCGCCGAGCGCGCCGGGCGGAAGCTGAAGCGCCTCAGCCTGGAGCTGGGCGGCAAGAACGCGATCGTCGTCATGGCCGACGCCGACCTCGACCTCGCCACCGACGGGATCACCTGGTCGGCCTTCGGGACCACCGGCCAGCGCTGCACGGCGGCGAGCCGGGTGATCGTGGAGCGCGCGGCCGTCGAGCCGCTGCTGGAGCGTCTCGAACGACGGGCGCGCACCCTCAGGCTCGGGTCAGGGCTGGACGAGACCGTCGACGTCGGGCCGTTGATCAACCCGGCCGCCGTCGACAAGGTCGGACGCTACGTCGAGATCGGGCGAGGGGAGGGCGAGCTGATCCTGGGCGGCGAACCGGCCCGCGACGGCGCCCTCGCCAACGGCCACTTCTTTGCGCCGACGATCTTCCGCGACATCGCGCCGATGGATCGGCTGGCCCAGGAGGAGATCTTCGGGCCGGTGCTGTCGGTCATCCCCGTCGACGACTACTCGTCGGCCGTCACGGCGGTCAACCAGACGAAGTACGGCCTGAGCTCGTCGATCTTCACCTCGGACGCGAACACCGCGTTCCGGGCGATGCGCGACTTCGAGACCGGCATCGTCTACGTCAACGCGGGCACGACCGGCGCCGAGACGCACCTCCCGTTCGGCGGCTGGAAGGAGACCGGCAACGGTCACCGCGAGGCGGGTCACGCGGCGCTCGACACGTTCACCGAGTGGAAGTCGATCTACGTCGACTTCAGCGGCAGGCTCCAGCGGGCACAGATCGACAACCAGGAGTGAGCGCCACCCCGCCCGCGATCGAGATCCGGCCCGTCACGCTCGACGATCTCGAGGTCCTGATCGACATCTACCTCGACACCGCCATCCACCACGCGGCGATCGATCCGGAAGTGTTCCGGATTCCGGCGCGCGACGACGTTGCGGTCCGCCTGCGGCATCGCATCGAAGGCCGTGGCGACACCGCCGAATACGTGGCCGCGATGCTCGACGGCGTCATGGTCGGCTCCGCGTCGGTCGACCTCGAGGAGCCGCCCAGTCCGGGCAACATGTTCCGGGCCGTGCCCACGGCCGAGTTCGGCGTGTCGGTCGTGGACGGCTACCGCGGTCGGGGGATCGGCCGGGCCCTGATCGGCCACCTCGAGGGCTGGGCCGCGGATCACGGGGTCGAGCGGATGGTCCTGAACGTCGCCGAGGCGAACGTGGACGCGATCCGGCTGTATCACGCCCTCGGCTACCAGGACTACGACCGGGCGATGCGCAAGGACCTCCGACGCCCGTGACCTTCGACGACGTCCGGCGGATCGCGCTCGGGCTGCCGGAGGTGGAGGAGCGCGTGACGTGGGAGACAGACATCACGTTCCGCGTCCGCGACCGGATCTTCGCGATCGGCGGCGACGGGAGCGACCGGGTCTCGATCAAGGCGAGCCTCGAGACGCAGGCGGAGCTGGTCGAGCTGGACCCCGAGACCTTCGCCCCGTCGGCGTATGTCGGCCGGTTCGGCTGGGTGACGGTGGTGCTTGGGCGAATCGACGAGGACCTGCTCACGAGCCTCCTCCGGGAGGCGTGGCGACGGACGGCACCGAAGAAGCTCGGAGCGACCCTGGAGGGGTGAAGGAGTGACACCGACCGACAAGCCGCTGCCGGACCACGTCCTGCGCAACCGCGCAGCGTGGGATCGCTGGGCAGCCGACTACGTCGCGAACGGCGAGGTGAGCTGGCGGCTCGCGCCCGGCGACGAGAAGTGGGGGACCTGGGACATCCCGGAGGGGGACCTCCACCTGTTCCCGGACGACCTGACCGGCCGCGACACGATCGAGCTCGGGTGCGGGACGGCGTACATCTCCGCCTGGCTGGCCCGGCGCGGCGCGCGCCCGGTCGGAATCGACAACTCGGAGGGGCAGCTCGCGACCGCCCGTCGCCTCCAGGCGGAGCACGGGCTCGAGTTCCCCCTCGTCCACGGCAACGCCGAGCACGTGCCGTATCCCGACGCGAGCTTCGACCTCGCGATCTCCGAGTACGGCGCGTCGATCTGGGCCGATCCGTACGCCTGGATCCCGGAGGCCGCCCGCCTGCTGCGGCCCGGTGGCCGGCTGATCTTCCTGATCAACTCGACCCTGCTGATGCTCTGCATGCCGGACGAGGAGCGGCCCGCCACGAACGAGCTCATCCGGCCGCTTCGCGGGCTCCATCGGCTCGAGTGGTCCGACGACGAGTCGGTCAACTTCGCGCTGGGTCACGGCGACTGGATCCGGCTGCTGCGCGGGAGCGGCTTCGAGATCGAAGACCTTCGCGAGCTCTGGCCGCCCGACGGCGCGACGACGGACTTCCCCTACGTCACCCCGGACTGGGCTGCGCAGTGGCCCAGCGAGGAGGTCTGGATCGCCCGCAAGCGCGGCTGACTCAGCCGGGCCGTGACGGGCGCTCGGAAGTCCGATCCGCCGCGGTTCGACGTATGGGCTCGCATGTCCATGCCGCCCCGAAACCGCCGCCTCCGTTACCCTTCCCACCCGTGACCGACGACGCCCGCGCCTCGCTCCCGACCTCGCAGCCGGACCCGCAACCCGTCGACCGTCCCGGTCGACCGTGGACCGTGCGCGTCGCGGCCTGGAGCGCCCGGCATCGATGGCCGGTGTTCGTGCTCTGGTTCGTCGCGACGATCGGCCTGTTCGTCGGCAGCCTGGCGTCCGGCGGCACGCGGGCCGTGGACGCGGTCTCGCGGGACCAGCGCTCGCGCTACGAGTCCAGCGAGGCGTACCTGGTCTACAGCGACGCCAACGCCTCGGCCGGCCAACTGGCGCCCGCGTCCCAGCAGTTCCTCCTGCTGGTGTCCACGCCATCGGGCGCCGTCACGGATCCTGCGTTCAAGGCGGCGATCGCGGACATCATGGATCGGCTGACCGCGCTCCAGTCGACGGTCGACGGAGTGTCCGGGCCCGTGTTCCAGGACTTCGTCGATCCGACGACCGCGCCGCCCCAGGCGGGCCTCGTCTCGCCGGACCGGACCACCGCCGAGATCGTCGCCCGGGTCCTCGGCGACGGCGCCGCCCTGACGGCGCGACTCGGACCGGTCAAGGCTGCCCTCGACGAGATCCGGGCGGCCCATCCGGACCTCCAGATCCACGCGTTGAACAACGCCCTCGCGAACAACGAGATCAGCGAGCTGATCACGGGCGGGCTGGACAAGTCGCTGATGCTGACGATCCCGATCACGTTCCTGATCCTGCTGATCGCCTTCGGAGCGGTCGTCGCGGCGATCGTCCCGCTCGTCCTCGCGGTGACCGCGTTGCTGGCGGCGTTCGGGATCCTCGGTCTCTACAGCCAGCTGGTCACGCCCGTCAGCCCGTATGCCAGCCAGCTCGTCGTCCTGATCGGACTGGCCGTCGCCGTCGACTACTCGCTGTTCATGGTCACCCGGTTCCGGACGGAGCGCCGGCACGGTCGGAAGAAGCTCGGCGCGATCGAGGCATCGAGTGCGACCGCCGGCCGGGCGGTCTTCTTCTCGGGCCTCGCGGTGATGATCTCGATCGGCGGGCTGTTCCTGCTCGACGACCCGCTGTTCCGCTCGATGGCCGTCGGAACGATCTCGGTCGTGCTGGTGGCGGTCATCGGGTCGCTGACGTTCCTGCCGGCGACCCTCGCGATCCTCGGCGACGGCGTGAACCGCCTCCGGATCCCGATCATCGGCCGCGAGCGCCCGGAGGGCAGCGGGATCTGGGCGACCGTCGTCCGCGCGGTCATGCGTCGGCCCGTGATCGCCGCTGTCGGCAGTGGCGCGCTCCTGCTGGTGCTGGCGTTGCCGTTCCTCCGGCTCCACATGGGTCAGGCCGACTTCTCGTCCTTCCCGGACACGCTCGACAGCGTCCAGGCCGTGAACCTGCTGAACGCGAAGTACCCGACCGGATCCGGTCTCGAGCTGTCGGTCGTCGTGACCGACGCGGATCAAGCCGCGACGAAGGCGGCGATCGACAAGATGACCGTGGCGGCTACGGCCATCCCCGGCGTCAGCGGGCCACCGGAGACGACTCTGGCCGCCGACGGCCAGACCGCGTTCATCTCCTACAAGATGTCCGGCGACCCGAACGACCCCCACAACCAGGACGTCATCCGCCAGATGCGTGCGGAGGTCGTGCCGGCGGCATTTGCCGGCCTCACTGGCCCGCGGGTTCTCGTCACCGGCGACGCGGCCACGACGCTCGACGTGGTCGACTTCTACGCCCGGGGGATGCCCGAGGTGATCGTCTTCGTCCTGACGCTGTCGTTCCTGCTCCTGCTCGTCGCGTTCCGCTCGATCGTCATCCCGATCAAGGCGATCCTGCTGAACCTGCTCTCGACGGGCGCCGCCTTCGGCCTGATGGTCGTCGTGTTCCAGGAGGGCTGGCTGGACGGGCCGCTCGGGTTCAAGCCGGGGCCGATCGAGGCGTTCGTCCCGGTTTTCATCTTCACGATCCTGTTCGGGCTGTCGATGGACTACCACGTCTTCATCCTCACCCGGATCAAGGAGGCCCGGGATCACGGGATGAGCTCGAACGAGGCGGTCGCCCGCGGGATCTCGATCACGGCCGGCACGATCACGAGCGCGGCCGCGATCATGGTCTGCGTCTTCGCGGTGTTCGTGACGCTGCCGCTCACGATCATCAAGCAGCTCGGCTTCGGGCTCTCGGTCGCGGTGTTCATCGACGCGACGATCGTCCGCTCGATCCTCCTGCCCGCCACGATGCGGCTCCTCGGGGAGTGGAACTGGTGGCTGCCGCGCTGGCTCGGCTGGCTGCCCCACGTCACGATCGAGGGCGAGATCGACGACGAGGAACCGGACGAGCCCGCGGGGGACGGCGGCGTCCGCATCGGGGTCCCCGACCCGACCGCCTGACGGGCGATGTCGCCCGGCGAGGCGTGACGAACGGCCCTTGAGGGGCGACCCGCCGCGGGTGACGCTGACCGCATGGGCGGGAGCGCGATCGACAGCGCGGAACGCCCGTGGCTCGCGCGGTACGACCACGGGGTTCCGCCGACCCTCGAATACCCGGCGATCCGGTTGGACGGGCTGCTCCGACGAGCGGCGGACCACTACCCGGACCTGACCGCATCGGTCTTCTTCGGCCGGAGGACGGCGTACGCAGAGCTGGATGCGGCCGTCGATCGGATCGCGGGCGGGTTGCGCCGCCTGGGCCTCGCGCCGGGCGCGCGGATCGCGTTGTTCCTGCCGAACTGCCCGCAGCTCGTCGAAGGTCTCGAGGCCGTCTGGCGGGCCGGCCATGTCGCGGTTCCGGTGAACCCGCGTACGTCCGGCCCTGAGCTCGTCGCCCTGCTCACCGATTCGGGTGCTCAGGTGCTCGTCGCGCTCGATCGTCTGTGGAACCGGCTCGGGTCCGTCGATCTCCCGGGCAGCGTCCGGGCCGTGTTCATCGCCGATCTCGCGGACTCCCTGCCGTTGCCGATGCGATTCGGCGCGCGACTGGCCGGGCGGCGCGGATCTCCGAACCCGCCGGCCGCGTCCGCCACGCAGGACGTCCTGCCCTTCCGGGACCTGTGCCGCGCCGATCCGGTCGACCGCGACCGGGCGTCCGCCGGGCCGGACGATCCAGCCGTCCTGCTCCCCACGGGTGGCACGACCGGCCTGCCGAAGCTCGCCGTGCTCAGCCACCGGAACCTCGTCGCCAACGCCTGCCAGCTGGGTGCGTGGGCGGCGAGCCTGAACGAGGGCGACGAGGTGATGCTGTCCGCGCTCCCGCTCGCCCACGGCTACGCGATGACGGCCTGTCTCAATGTCTCGATCCTCCGTGGCTGGACCCAGGTCCTCGTCCCGGATCCGCGGAACATCCCATCCGTCCTGGATGCGATCGAGCACGAACGGGTCACGGTCTTCCCGGGCGTCCCGACGCTCTATGCGGCGATCTGCGCCGACCCGGGGGTCCGCGCCGGGCGACGCGATCTCCGGTCGGTCGAGATCTGCATCAGCGGCGCCGCGACGTTGCCCTCGGCCGTCCAGGCGGAGTTCGAGCGGCTGACCGGCGGCCGTCTCGTCGAGGGCTACGGACTGACCGAGGCGTCGCCCGCGACGCACTGCAACCCGCTCGACGGCCACGAGCGGACGGAGGGCATCGGCCTGCCGCTGCCGGACACCGACTGCCGGCTCGTCGACCTCGACGCCGAGCGCCGGCTCGTCGGGCCGGGCGAGCCGGGTGTGCTGTGCATCCGCGGACCGCAGGTCATGGCGGGCTACTGGCACCGCCCGGAGGACACCGCGCTCGCGCTTCGGCCCGACGAGGATGGTCGGACCTGGCTGCACACCGGTGATATCGCCGTCGCCTCGGTCGACGGCTTCTTCCGGATCATCGACCGCAAGAAAGACGTGATCGTCGCCGCGGGTGGGTTGAAGGTCTACCCGGCCGAGGTCGAGGATGTCCTCTCGACCCACCCGAAGGTCCGCCTGGCCGCGGTCGTCGGTGTGCCGCCGGGCGGCTCGGACCAGCGCGCGAAGGCGTTCGTGGTGCCACGTGACGGCGACCCGCCGGACCCCGACGAGATCCTGGCATTCCTGCGCCAGCGTCTCGCGCCGCACAAGGTCCCGCGGGCCGTGGAGCTGCGGCCGGACCTGCCGCTGGCCTTCACGGGGAAGGTCCTGCGGCGCGTGCTGGCCGAGGAGGACTCTGTGGCCCCGGTGGCCGCCGACACGTCGTGACGCCGGCCTCGTCCACCCGATGACCAATGGCACTGGGTTCGTGCGACTGACGGCCAGACACTGACGACAGGACCAGTTGTCGCTGTCTGCGCACGCCCGAGGTTTGTTGCCATGACAACCGCCTTCACGAGCCGGCCCGCGCCGTCCCGTCTTCCCGTCTCCACCCAGCCATCCGACCAGGGAGCGGAGGTGCCGCCGGTGACCCCGGTCACCCGCGAGCGGGCGACCCGGCCGCGTCTCGATGAGGTCGAGCTGGAGGGCCGCGTCCGCGGCATCCTCAACCGCTGGCCATCGGTCGGTTTCGCGCTCGGCGTCGTGCAGGACGGTCGCCTCGCGTTCTTCTCGGGACACGGCGTCGCGGATCTGGTCACGAACGCGCCGGTCACGGAGGACACGATCTTCCGGATCGCGTCGATCACGAAGACGTTCACCGCGATCGCGATCCTGCAGCTCCACGAGCGCCGGCTGATCGACCTCGACGCGCCCGCCAACGAGTACCTCAAGTCGTACGAGCTGGTGCCCGCGTCGTCGACCTTCCGGCCGGCCACCGTCCGGCACCTGCTGACCCACACCGCCGGCATCGCCGAGCTCGTCCGCCCATCCGACCTGTTCCGCCCGGACTGGGGCGACAGCGTCACGATCGGCAGTCCGATGCCGACGCTCGCGGCGTTCTATCAGGGCGCGATCCGCCTGGACTTCGAGCCGGGCACGACCTGGATCTACAGCAATCACGGGTATGCGACGCTCGGACAGATTGTCGAGGACGTGACCGGACAGCCGCTGGCCGCGTACTTCCGCGAGCACATCTTCGAGCCGCTCGGGATGGCCGATACGGACCTCGTCCGGTCCGACGAGGTCCGCGCGCGACTCGCGGTCGGCTACCGGATGAGCCGGCGCGGTCCCGAGGCGATCGCCGACCGCGAATGGGTGACCGCAGGCGCGTCCTCGATCTACTCGACCATCCGCGACATGAGCCGCTATGTGGCCGCGCTGCTGGGTGGCGGCGCCAATGAGCACGGCCGGATCCTGGAGCCCACGACGCTGGGCTCGATGTTCGCGGCGCATCACCAGCCCGATCCGCGTGTGCCGGGGATGGGCCTCGGGTTCGACCGCAACAGCGTCGGCGGGCACCAGACGATCGGTCATGGTGGGATCCTGCCCGGGTTCAACACCCAGCTGTTCGTCGCGCCGGACGACGGCGTCGGCGTGATCGCCTTCACGAACGGGTCCAGCCAGGCGATGCTCTGGCTGCCGACCGAGCTCGGCCGGCTGCTCGGGCACCTGGTCGGGGCGCCGGAGGACGCGCTCCGCACGGATGTCCCGCACCATCCCGAGATCTGGCCCGACATCGTCGGCCGGTATGAGCTGCGGGGCCGGATGTCCGACATCCGGGCCCGGATGATGCTCGGCGGCGGGGCGTCTGTCTCGGTGTGGAGCGGCCGACCTGTGCTCCGGATCCTGAGCCCGGTGCCGTGGCTGCTGGCCGGCCTCCCGCTGCACCCGGACGACGAGCGTGACCCCTATGTGTTCCGGGTGGACCTCGCCCGGTTCGGGCTGCCGACCGCCCGGGTCGTGTTCCACGTGGAGCCCGGAAAGGGCGCGACCTCGGTCCATCTCGACCTGCTCCCCATCGCGCTCTTCAGGCGGACTCCGAGCGGTCGCGACCGGGCGGCCCGCGAACGGGCGGCGCGGGCGGCGGCGACGGCCTGGACGGCCTCGCTTGTCGCCACCGGAGTCGTGAGGATGATCCGCCGCCGCCGGCGGGGCGGACGCGCGCGGCGGACGGCGGCGCAACCGGGCTGAGCCTGGTCCGAACACCGTGATCGGCCGGAGGCTCCCGCACGTCGATCGGCTGTCCGCCGAGGACCTGCTGATGCTGGACGTCGACGGCCGCTGGCCGCAGGAGAACGGGGCGATCGCGATCGTTGAGGCCGGCGATCTCGTCGACGCCGATGGGCGGTTCCGGATCGAACGTGTGTGGGCGGTGCTGGAGCCACGCCTGGCCCGGGTGCCGCGGCTGCGCCAGGTGATCCGGACGCCCCGACGCGGGCTCGGCGGGCCGTTCTGGACGGATGCGCCGTCGTTCGACCTCCGGGACCATGTCCGGGTCGCTCCATTCCCGGCGCCGCCGGACGAGGCTGGGTTGCTGCACGCGGTCGAGAGCCTCCGGCGATGCCGGCTCGAGCGCGGCCGGCCCCTCTGGGAGCTGTGGTTCGTGCCGGGTCTGGCAGATGGACGGATCGGCTTGTTCCTGAAGGTCCATCACGCCCTCGCCGATGGCCTCGCGACGATGGCGATGATGGCGGCGCTGCTCGACGACCAGGGCACCGCGGTGGTCCCGGCGGTCGCCCGCCCATGGCTGCCGGCGCCCCCGCCGTCTCCCGTCGCGCTGGCCGTCGACAACCTCGGCCGTCGAACCCGCGGGATCGCCGCCGTCGTCCGCGCGCTGGCGCGGCCCCGCACGACGATCGGCGGACTCCGCGACGCCTGGCCGGCGGTCCGCGAGGTTCTCGCGGAGCGGCCCACGCCCGCGACGAGCCTCGACCGGCTCGTCGGAGCCGATCGGGCCCTGTCGGTGGTCGGGACGCGGCTCGAGGTCGTCCAGGCGATCGCGCACGGACACCGGGGGACCGTCAACGACGTCCTGCTGGCGATCACGGCCGGTGGGCTCCGGGCCATCCTCCGCCGGCGCGGGGAGCGGGTCGATGACCTCGAGGCGCGGGTGTACGTCCCGGTCTCGCTCCGGACCGACCGCTCCGGGCCGCAGGCGGGCAATCAGGTCGCTCAGATGGTCGTACCGGTCCCGCTCGGCGTCGCCGCCCCGGACGAACGGCTCCGGCGGATCGCCCGGGAGACCGCCCGACGGAAGGCACGAAGCCGGAGCCACCTCGGGACATGGTTCCGTCGAGGGCTCGTGACCCGGCTGCTGCTCAAGGCCGTGATCCGTCAACGGGTCAACGTCACGACCGCCAGCCTGCGCGGGCCGGAGAGACCGCTCCGGCTGGCAGGGTCGAGCCTCGTCGAGGTGATCCCGATCATCCCGCTGATCGGCAATGTCACGCTCGGGGTCGGTGCGCTGTCGTATGCCGGCGCCTTCACGATCGGGATCGTCGCCGACAGAACGGCATATCCCGACCTCGAGGTGTTCACGGCGGCAGTCGAGGCGGATCTCCGGGCCCTCGCCCGATCGGTCGAGGCGAGGGTGGCCGGCGCCGCCTAGCCGTGGTGTTCGCCTACCGGTCGTGCCGGCTGGTCGGCACTCCTGATGGTCGTCTGACCGTATGGCGTCGGCATGTCGGAAACGGTTCTCAGGATGGACCCATGGCGTTCCTCGTGATCGGGATTCCCGCGAGGTCAGTGACCTGGGCGAGCCCGCCAGCCGTCCGAGCCTCGCTCGTCCGGCCGATGAACGTGTCGCTGCGGACCCGCCTGGACACGGTCCGATGATGGGCGGCAGAGATGGCCGCCGCAAGGGCGCGGGCTTCGGCGGATCGCGCCTCGTCTCAACCGGCGGCCGACGCCGGGACGGATCTGCGCTCCGCGGCGGCCGCCGCCGGCGCCGGTGGTGACGCCACGGCGAGCGGCACGATCCTCATCATCGGGGTCGAACAGGTGGATCACGGGTCGCCAGGTCGCCATGACGATCGCGATCAACGGAACGATGAGGAACATCCCGATCAGACCGCCGATCGCCGCGCCGGCCGGCGCAGCCAGCAGCACGATCGCCGGGTGGACCTGGACGGTGCGGCCCAGCACGAGCGGCGCCACGAAGTTCCGATCGTGATGTTGATGACGATCGTGAAGATCGCCATCAGCACGATGGTCGTGCGGGTCGCCGGCGGCGATCGCGATCAGGAACGCGAGGCCGGTCGCGATGAACCCCCCGACGTACGGGATGAAGCCGGCGAAGAACGTCAGGACGCCGATCGGGAACGCGAGCGGCAGGCCGAGCAGGGTCATCATCAGGAACTGGAGCGTCCCGGCGACGAGGGAGATCAGGCCGGTTCCCAGGGTGCTGCCGTTGACGATCCGGGCCGCCTTCGCCCGGATTCGCCGATGACCGTCCGCTTGCGTGCCGGGAGCCGCGACAGCGCGCTGGTCCACCAGCCGCCGCCGTCGCGGAGGAAGAAGAACGTCAGCAACGTCAACTTCCAGCGCCACTTCGACGGCTACGCCGACGGGTGGGCTGTGTGGGAAAGCTTCCCGGTGCTTGTGGCCGCTACCAAATCGCCGGCCGATCGAGACAACATTCTCGAGTCGATCACGTTCGTCGTCATGAACCCCCTGCAGCATTCGCCTCACTGGACCGCGTTTGTGGACTCGCTGCCCGCGCACATCCGGAAGGCCTATCTGGACGGGTACGCTCTGGACAAGCCGGGACAGTGGTGGTGAGGGCCGGGCGGCAGACGGATGCCGCCCCGATCGATGTTGTTGACGGCGGGAACAGCGAACCCGCGTTGGCCCGATGCCATCGCTGCGGTAGACTCGGCCGCGCCGATCGGCCCGAGGCCATCGCGCTCGCTGGGCCGGTAGCTCAATGGCAGAGCAACTGACTCTTAATCAGTTGGTTGGGAGTTCGAGTCTCCCGGCTCACCAGCACCCTGAGCACGAAAGAGGCCTCCGGATCGCTCAGGGGGCCTCGTCTGTTTCGGCTCTGTACCGCATTCCGTACCCCTTTAAGCCGACGCGGCCGTCCCTCCGAGGATGGCGTCCGTCCGATCCGCAGCCCTGCCGAGCATCGTGTCGGTGAGGTGGCCGTAGACGTTCGCCGTCGTCGTGATGCTCGCGTGGCCGAGGATCCGCGAGACGACGGCGAGCTCCTCGCCCTGCTCGAGACGCAAGGTCGCGCAGGCGTGCCGAAGGTCGTGGAAGCGCTTTCGCGGTAGGCCTGCCGCGACGAGAGCCGCCTGGAACCGGTGCGTGACGGTCGCCGCGTCGAGCAATTCGCCGGTCGGCGAGGTGAACACGAAGTCATGATCATGCCAGCGCCGGCCAGAGGCGAGCCGCTCCTCAAGCTGCTGGCGGCGGTGTTCGCGGAGCGCGTTCACGAGCCCGCCGCCGAGTCGGAGGGTTCGGCGTGATCATTCCGACGGCGGGCCACCACCTCTGGCTGGCACCTTGACCGCCAGTTTGCCTAGTCTCTGCTGGACAAACCAGGGCCTTGGCTGAGCGTAACGACTACAGGCGCGACCTCGGGGCGTAATTGAAGTCCAATCGCCGGTCCAGCGGTCGCGGCCCTTTGGGGCCGAAGGGCTCTGGCGAGGTGTGTCCGTTCGCGCGACCGTTAGCGTGGGCTGGGACGGGACGCGGATCAGCGAGCCCTCGGCGGCCCTGCGTGGAGGCTGTCATGCGAGCTCTGGGCGCGCCCTGTCTGGCGGCGCGCCTGACCCTCACCGGTGCCGCGTGCGTTCTGCTTGCGGGCGCGTCTGCTGGCCCGGCCGACCGGTCCCGCCGGAGCGACATCGCCGGCCGCGGACGGCGCGGGCTCGGTCATCGCGACCTACCGCGACCGGATCTCGGAGCTCATGGCCGAGCAGGGCATTCCCGGGCTGGCTGTCGCCCTCGTCGATCGTGACAAGGTGTTGTGGACCGAGGGCTTCGGCCACCTCGATGACGACGGCTCGGGACCGGTCACGGTCGACACGATGTTCAGCGTCCAGTCGATGTCGAAGAACTTCACGGCCGTCGCCGTCATGCAGGCCGTCGGGGCGGGACTGCTGGACCTCGACGAGCCGATCACGACCTACCTGCCGGACTTCACTGTCCACAGCGCCTTCGAGGATCACCCCGAGCGGAAGATCACCCTTCGGATGCTCTTGGCGCACACGGCCGGGTTCACCCATGAGGCACCGATCGGCAACAACTACGAGCGGGATCCGGGGACCTTCGAGGAGCACGTACGCAGCATCTCGGACACCTGGCTCCGCTTCCCGGTCGGCAGTGGCCAGGCCTACTCGAACCTCGGGATCGACCTGGCCGGCGCGATCCTCGCCCGGGTCAACGACGCTCCATTCGCGGCGGTCATGCGCGACTCGCTCCTCGAGCCGCTGGGGATGTCGCGGAGCACGTTCGACCGAGACGAGATCCGGGCTGCGACCAACCGGGCCATCGGTCACACGTACCCGACTCCGGACCTGCCGATCTTCGAGCCAATGACCGCCGCCGGCGGGCTCTACACGAGCGCGACCGATCTCGCTCGCTATCTCCGCTTCCAGCTCAACGACGGCTCGATCGACGGCTTGGAGCTGTTGGATCCCGCGCTGATGACCGAGATGCGGACCATCCCGGCGCCGCACGCCAACGCGCCCGCAGGCTACGCGCTCGGCGTCACCCGCTACCGCTGGCATGCAGCCGGAAACGCCGAGCTGTTCGGCCATGGCGGTGGCGGGTTCGGCTTCCTGTCGGACCTGTTGTGGTCGCCGCCGCTCGGCGTCGGGATCGCCGTCCTGACGAACTCGACGGATCAGGACCCCCAGTTCGATCTGGCCCTCTCGATTCTCGGCGACCTCGTCCATGAGGCGGGCACCGTCTACCACGCTCGCCTGCTCGCCCTGCCCGCCACGGACGCGGCCCAGGATCCCGATAGTCAGTACCTCGCCCCCGCCGGGATGGCGGATCTCGTGGCTGCCGCGGGCATGGTTCCGCTCGGAGATGAACCGACGCGCTGGGCGGGGTACGTCGGCGACTACCGGATCCTGAAGGGCGGATTCATCGATCCTGGGTCGCCTCCCGGACGATTCTTCGTCGAGTCGGGGGTCCCGTACTTCGACGCGGACGAGGAGGATGGGCTGAACCGGCACCGCCTCACGGAGGTCGAACCGGGGGTCTTCCTCGCCGAGAATGGCGAGACGCTCGATCTCCGGGGTTCGCCGCCGACCTGGCGAAGCCTTGACCTCCGGCGTGTCGATGGCGGCCCGGCGGCGTGGCAGTGGCTCCTCGCTCGCGGGCACGGGCGCTGCGACGGTCGTCTGGCTGACCTGGCCGGTCGCTGCCGCCCTGCGGCGACGCCGCTCCGTGCTTGCTCCCCACGTCGCGTCGCAGGTGGATCGCCGCTGGGGCCGGTTGACCGTGCTTGCCGGGGTCGTCACTGCGTTCTTCGCGTTCGGCGCGATCACGATCGTCTTGGTCCAGCCGGCCATCGTCGAGGCCGGGTTCCTCGGGTGGCTCGAGCTGCCGATCGCGCAGCGCATCCTGCTCCATACCCCACTCGCGCTGGCGGTCGCGGCCGCCTGCTTGGCGTTCATGGTCGGGCTGGGCAGCTTGCGCCGCCAATGGTCGTTCGCGACCACACGCTGGCACGGTTTGCTGGTTGCTGCGAGTCTCGCCCTCGTCGTCCAGCTCGCGGCATGGGGCCTGATCGGCTGGGGCCTGACCTGAGGCCATCCGACCCTGGACACGCTGCCCATCATCGCCAACCGCGACCCAAGATCCTTCAGGGCTGCTCGACCACCTCGATGGCCACCGTCAGCATTGCCGCGACGGCAGGCGCCTCTGTCCAGGCTCGACCGATCAGGAACGGGACAGTCCCCGACCGCACTGTGGCACCGTCGCGCTCGCGACCGTCCCCTGGCCGCCTGGAGCTCTCACTGAGCGATCAGGCGCACGGTCTCGGCCGGCAGCTCGCCTTTCCCGATGAGGCGCTGGACGGTGGCGGCTCGGCGAGCGGCGTGGAGACCTTCGAGCGTCGATCGGCGCGACATCGGGCGACCTCCGGCGATGGGGTCGCGCGCCGGTACTCAGCGACCGTGATCTACGCCCCGACGCGACGGCGGGGAGAGCCTCCGCGCCGGGGATGCCGTGCATCGTGCGCCTCGCGATCTACCCCGGATCAGCCGCGGGTGATCGAGGCGAGAGCGACTCAGTTGCGCCCGTCGACCATGTTCTCCGACCGGGCCTGGACGGTCACGCGCTCGCGGCGGTATTCCTCCAGCGCGAACTGGAAGGCGACGTTCCAGAAGTCCGGAGCCTTCCGGAAGTCCGCCAGCATCTCGGTGCTCCGGAGCCACTCGTCCACCAGCGGCTCCGCGGTCCGGGCGCGCCCGGGTCCTATTGTGGGTTCGATCAGCCGGGGGCCCAGGTCGAGCCGGACGGCATGTGCCACCTGCGATCCGGCGGAGTCGAGCCATTGTTCGCCGACGTGGTCCACGGAGGCAGCAACGGATTGCTTGCCTTCCTCGCGGTCGGGGCCGCGGTTCTGCTCTGGCCGAAGCTCCGAACCGCAAGCCAGCAGCAGGGCCCACGACAGCCGTCCAGCTAGGCAAGCGACGCTTCGGTTCAGCTAGCGCCGCTGGGCAAGCATCCACGCCCACCCGGCCTCCCAGTACCGCCCGTCGCGCTCAAGGCCGTCCCGCGCCGCCTGGAGCTCCCACTGCTCGACCAGACGCTCGGCCTGCTCGGGTGACTCGCCCTCGCCCATCAGCCGCTGCCGGGTCTCGCGGCGCGCTTCGTGGAGTCGTTCGGGATCCGGACGACGAGCCATCGGGCGACCTCCAACGATGGGGTCGCGCCGGTACTCGGTGACCGTTGGACGACCGACATCGTAGGACCAACGAGTCGTAGCAGCGGCCCGCGGACGCAGCCACCGTCGACTTGCCTACTTACGCACGGATGCAATCACCGTGACGAACGTCCCGTACAACGTCCCGCCATCACGATCGCTCGCTGACGCGATCCGCGACCCCTCGCTGACAGGCCTCCTCATCGCGGTCCTGCTCTCGTTCATCCCGTTCATGTGGCCGCTCACGATCTACATCGTCCTGCGTTACGTCACCGGACATCGCGCGATCCGGGGACTGGATACCTCCGCGATGACCGGTGGCTCGCTGCCCCATCCCGCCGTTCCTGTTGCGAACCGTTCAGCAGCTAATGCAGCGCAACGTGGAGTCTCACGCTCGGGACCGACCACCACAACGAAAACGTGCCCGGACTGCGCCGAGACAGTCCTCCGCGGAGCCAGGATCTGCCGGTTCTGTCGGTTTGAGTTTCCGATTGAGGCTGTGTCGGTCGCAGATGTCGAGCAGCCCGCTGCCGCGTCAACGGCAAGCACTCCGACAAGTGGGACAGATCGGCACGGACGTAGATTTGTTGTCTGTTCGCTTTGCGGAAGGGACACTCATCCTGAGTGGGAGCGGGTGTGCCAGTCCTGCGGTTGGGAGATCCCCGAAGCCAACCGACGATGGGGGGTCGAGCCAGCTCGTCTCTCGAGCTAAGCCGCAGGTAAGCGCCGCCCGCTAGGCTCACCGGCGGCCCGCCGCTTCGCGCGCCTGCTGCGTCCTCGAGGCCGGACCGACGGCGACGGCGGGCCGGTCTCGTACCCCGATCCGTACCCCTTACAGGGTCCGTTCCCGTGCGATAGGACGGACGTATCGGGACGCAATCCACGCACGAAACGGCCTTCGGTGCGTCCCTGGATCAGACTCTTGATCAGTTGGTTGGCAGTTCGAGTCTCCCCGGCTCACCAGCACCCTGAACGTGAAACGATCGGGCGACCTCCTGCGATGGGTCGCGCGCCGGTACTCGGCGACCGATGCGGTTTTCGCCATCTTGCGCGGGCCGAGAACTGTTTGAACGCCTAGCCTCGTCTGTGTGGATGTGATCGGGACAGCAGACGACCGTTCGGCATCCAGCGTCGATGCGACACGACCGGAACAGGCCGGAGACATCGCAACGAGGCGCGTGCTCGAGCTCGCCGACCGCGGTCTGGACCGGGCGTTTCGGCTCGCCGGCCTGATCCTGGGCGATCAGTCCGAGGCGGAGGACGCGACGCAGGATGCTCTGGTCCGAGCATGGCGGGCGGCGGCGACGCTGCGGGATCCCTCGGGCTTCGATGCCTGGTTCGACCGGATCCTGGTCAACGTCTGCCGAGATCGGCTCCGCCGCCGCGGCACGGTCCGTCTCGTGACTCTTGATGGCGTCGCCGGGACCGTCGTCGTCGATGACCCGTTCCGCCGGGTCTACGATGACGATGAGCTGCTTGGCGCGATCAGGGCGCTCGGCGACGACGAGCGCGTCGTGCTGATCCTGCATTTCTGGGCCGACCTGACCCTCGAGGCGGTCGGCGCTCGTCTCGACTGTCCGGTCGGCACCGTCAAGTCGCGCCTCCATCGAGGGCTGAAGGCGATGCGTGGGCAGCTCGGGGCATCCGAGCGGGACGGGAGGCCCCGATGACTGACGACCTGAGCCGGGAGCTGCGGGAACGGCTCGGCCGAGTGAGCCTGCCGGCAGCACCCTCAAGCCTCCGGGACGAGATCGAGAACCTCCGAGCGATCCCTGCCGCCAGCCCCGTCCGGCGACGATCGGCGCGACCGCCGATGATGCTATTGGCCGCCGCGCTCGTGACCGTGGCACTCGTCGCTGCCGGAATCGGCGGCGCACTCCTCCGGGAACAAAACGAACCGCGTGAGAACCTGTCGCTGATTGCCAGCCCGAGCCCGTCAACCGCCGTGTCGAGGTCGAGCTCCCCGAGCCCGAGCAAGATGGCATCGACCCCGAGCCCGACCGCCGTGCCGATCACCTGGACGCCGGCGAGTCTGAACGAGGACTGGCCGGGGCTGGTCCGCTCCGAGCCCGCCGGACCGCCGATCGTCGTGCCGATCCTGCTGAAGGTCGTGGTCATCCCGAAGGGTTGTCGGGTTGCGTGCACGTACCCCGGGAGTCCGTCGGGCCACCTGGCCGATCCAACGGGCGACACCGGGTCAGATGCTCTTCCCTGGGCCGATATCAAGGACGTCTCCTTCTGCGGGGACACGGGCACCTGCCTGGCGATCGGGTTCGCCTCGGAGTCCCCAGTCGGGGTCGATCCCAGAGAGCGGTGGTTCGCCTACGGCGTCGTCGTGGACACCGATGGCGACGGCGTTGCGGACTGGCGATACGGGATTGACAACGACCCCGTCGGCACACCGGGTGCTCATGGGTCGTCGCCCCGCCGATGGTGGCGGACCGACCTTCACACCGGTCGGACTGAATCCACGGTCAACGTCGCAATGTGGGAAGGCGGCGGACCCTTCTGGGGGAACCACGGAGACCAGACTGCTGGCAGCGGGCTCTCGTTTGGTGGCGACACGACCGCCGGCGTGCGCGGAGGCGTACCCAAGCGCTTCTACGCGTGGGCATCGGTGATCCAGGATGGCCGGGTCGTTTCCACCGACTACGCTCCCGATGCTGGGTGGCTCGTTCCGTCGGCCGACGCGAAGAAGTGATGGAGCCTCGCCGCCACGGAGCCAGAGCGCAACACGAGGCCCGGCGTCCACGGCAGAGCAGAGTCACAAAGATCAGATGAACGGCGCATAAGCGAGACGCCCTAGCGTTCGCGACGCCGTCGCTCCGCGCGTCGGCTACGCCCTCAAGGCTAGACCGGCGGTGACGCCGGGCCGTACTGTCTGCGCAATGTACAAACCCACCGCCCATCGGGTCGCGAGGCGACGAGGACCCGGTTTGCCTGACGACCGGTCAGCGGTTCCTCGTGAGTGAGACGGACGGACTACGCGCGCTGCCCGACGACGTATTCGAGCTCATGTGGTCGGAGCTATCCAGTGATGAGGGTGCTCTGCCCTACGAGTCGAAGTACGGGACCCTCCACATAGGAGCGATCTCGGCCGAGCTCGAGCGGATCCTTGACGTCTGGCTCCTCTCTCCGCGGGGACGGACGATCCGGATCCACTTCCGACCGGCTGCGACGGTCGAGGTCGACGACCTCGAGGTCCCGGTCGAGGATCTGCGTATCAGCCCGTACGTCATCACCACGATCGACGTTCTCGAGGATCTCGCCGGGGCGCTCCGGGCGGGGTCGACCGCCGAGCGCGCCAAACACATCAAGAACATGGCGGACGCCGAACGGCGAGCCGAGGAGTTCCGCCGCCGCCAGATCGAGGAGCGGCTCAACTCGTTGTGAGCGCCGCGCCAACGCCGCCGCTAGGCTGGCGGGCCGGTTGCTTGCGACGATCGGAAGATGCTGCGGCGGGCAGCCTGTGCCGAGATGGCGAAGCAACGTGCATGACAGCTTCGCGACCGGCCGCCGCTCCGCGCGCCGGCTGCGTGTGACAGCTAGACCGACGGCGACGGCGGGCCAAGCTCGCGAACCTTCGGGGAGTCCGCGCCCCATGACCAGCTACGCGATCGTCTCGCCGATCGTCGTCAGCTGTTCGATGACCGAAGCCGCCGCTTCATCGATGTCACGATTTCGAGCGACAGCGCGTATCTTCACCGGGTCTTCCAACTCGACGGCGACCGTCCAGACACCGTCGCTGCTTGATGCCGGCGGCGTGGCGTCAATCTCGTACCCTTCGTCCCCCGCCCATTGACGAAGCCGAGCGAAGTCTCCTTTGGCCATGACCCACCTGCCTCACTTGGCCGCGAGAGCCGATAACTGGACGGCATACCGGAGGCTCGCACTATGGAGCCTACAACCGTGGGGCGACGGGGTTAGCCTGGGCCGCAGCGGCCGCCCGTCGCTATCGCCGCTGGGCGAGCATCCACGCCCAGCCAGCCTCCCAGTACCGCCCGTCGCGCTCGAGCCCGTCCGGATGACCAGATTCAGGGAGATCGGCTCGCATCGTCATTGTGGAGGTGGCCTTACATGCGTCGCATTCGGACCCTTGTCGCAGCGACAACCCTTGTCGTCCTCGTCGCTGCGTGCAGCTCCTCCGGCACCCCCGCACCGAGTCCGAATGTCGCTGGCGGTGGTGGGAGCCAGGCTCCGATCGCCCAGCCGACGGGCGGCGGAGCGACTGGCGCGAAGGTAGCCGACCCCTGCTCGCTGCTCACCTCGGCTCAGGTCAGCGCGGTGATCGGCCTGACCGTCGGCGCAGGGGATTCCGGGGGCGACACGCACTCCTGCGATTGGAGCCACCCCGACTCGAACGGGGTTCCGGACGAACAGGTCCTCCTCAACACGAACGAGGATCCCGGGCTCTGTGATGAGGGTCCGTCAGCCTCGTTGGGGATCACGGTGACCCCGGTCAGCGGTGTCGGCGATCAGGCGTGCATGGAACAGGCATCGGGGTTGCAGGCCGGAGACAACCTGACCTTCTACAAGAACGGCCTTGGCTTCTCGATCGGCGTGAGCGGGAAAACCGCCACGGTGGCCAACGAGACGGCGATGGACAAGGCGCTCGCCCTCGACGTGCTCGCGAACCTCGGCCTGTGACGCCCGGCGACGTGGTCGGCTAAGCGCGGATCGCAGGGCACCGGCGCGGAGGCGATCAGAGCTCGAGGGTCGAGACCCCGTCGCACGTCAAATGGGACGACGGCGAATCAGGGCAGGCGCCTCCGGACTTCGACACCCTTCGGGTACGTCTCTCCCTGGGCACTAGAACGGCTCGCCCGCGCGACCAGCGTTGCTACCAGTGCCGGGTGCGCAGATCGCGCGATCGTGGCCCGCCAAAGTCGCCGTCGCGCAGCCGGCGCGCGGCGTCGGCGCCAGCGGCCCGGTACTGTGTCTCCAGCACAAGGGGACAGCTTGAAGCTCGACGCCTCCGAATTCACCTTCGACGCCGACCGTACGCCGTCCATCCTGGGCGCCGTCGCGGCCGCACTGGCTCGTTATGCAACCGCGGAAGAGGCCACGTACGCGTTCGTGGGCTCGGACGGCAACCCGGTGAAGCTGCTCGTCGCCACGGGGGTCGGCGTGCTGGACCTCTCGGTGAGCCATCCGACGATGGGCGAGACCGAGGTGTCCGGCCCCCTGACGCGCTGGCAGGACGTTCCGAAGGTGGACAGCGTCGTCCGGGCCAAGTCGGACAGCGCCGGCAATGCCGACTCGCACGTGTCGGCGAAGGTCTGCGGCGTCGAGCTCGATTCGCGGGGCCGGAACCGGCCGATGTTCGACGACTTCCTGACCGCCGTGCTCCAGCACACCCGCGGAGCCTGACGGCGCGGGCGTCGACGGCGAGCGTCGCGAACCGCGGTGCCTCCAGGCACCAGAACGGCACCAGAACGGCGCTGGGCCTCCCCACGATCCCGCTCAGACACCTAGGATCGGGGTGGCGGGCCGGACACATCGTTCCCCGAGCGTTGTGACAGGGCCGGCCCGCCCATTTGACCCGTCCGGAGGCGGCCGAGCCCTCCCGACCCCTCCCGAACGAGACGTCCCCGAGACACGCGCGCCGTAACGTCGTTCCCACGGTGGCGGCTGCGCACTGACGTCGCAGGCCGGCCGGCCGAAGGGGGACACCATGCCAGGCAGAACAGACCCACCTGATTCGGCGCGCCTCGATTCCGGCTGCTCCGACGACGCATGCTGCGTGAGCCCATGCGATCCGCCGTGGCTGACCGATGAGCAGTGCCTGATCTCGTACGACAGCCGCGTGTTCCGCCGTCCGTTGGGCGGCGACCAGGCGGCGCCGGCGCTCTTCGAGGCCAGCCGGCCCTTCCTCGAGTTCCGGATCACTTACGAGCACCGGATCTGCCGGAAGGGCAAGCAGCACGGCCCGCTCGTCTATACCGTCACGCTCCTCCCGGGCGAGAAGGTGAACCTGTACCACTCCGACCGATTCCGTCGGATCACGAGCGAGCAGGACCGCTTCTCGGTCGCCACGACGTTCATGCAGTACACGTCGGTCATCCATCAGGCCCGGGTGACGAACACGCTCGACTCACTGACCGATCACCTGGCCAGCGTCAAGGCCGGCACATCCGTGTCCGTCGGGGGCGGGCTGGCCGGGCTCCTCGGCGCGCCGAGCGGCAGCGGCTCGACCTCGGTCAGCGTCACCGACCACAACCAGCTGAGCATCGGGTTCGTGTCGGACCAGTTCAATCAGTCGGTCTCGCAGGCCTCGGTCATGACCCACGCCGAGCGGTCGGTCGTCGTGAGCACGTTCGAGGACAAGGAGACGGCCGACATCACCGTTCGAACGATCCAGAACGACAACGAGTGCCGGGCCGTGACCTACTTCGTCCGCCAGGTCGTCGAGCTGTACACGGTCACGAGCGGCGTCTACGAGATCCTGTTCCGGGTCGTCTCGCCGGGTCTCCCGGCCGACTGGCACGCGATCGACGACGTCGGCTCGATGCCGGCCGCCGTGCAGAAGGCGGTGAAGGAGGCCCTCGAGGTCCTGCCCCGCCTCGGCGATTCGGCCGAACGGCCGCGCGCCGTGTCGATCCCGACCGACGGCACGGTCTACGACCCGGAGCTCGCGAACTGCTGCTCGTGCGAGCCGGAGCGGGCCCACCGGGGCGCATTGCAGGACCAGCTCGTCGAGCTGGAGATCGAGCGCCGGAAGGCGCTCCTGGCGAAGGGCGAGCTGTCGCCGTTCGATCCTGCCCCGGCGGCGGCCGCGACGCCGGCGCCGACGCCGTAGCTCGAGCCATCCTGGGCGCCCGGCGCCCATGTCCTTCCTCGAAAAGTGCGCTTGTCGACAGCCGACAAGCGCACTTGACGTTCCGGGGCAGGGCACCGTACGCTCCGCCCGCTCCCGCCCGGATCCCGAGCCGCGGCGAGCCCCTGTCGCGACGTCCGAGGACCACCGGTGACCTTCGAACAGGCCGTCATCCTCTCCGCCATCGCCGGCCTGACGATCTTCCTCGGTCTGCCCGTCGGCCGTCTCCGCGGCCTGTCCACCCGCACGCAGGCGCTCCTGACAGCCGGGGCCGGCGGGGTGATCCTCTTCCTCCTGTGGGACATCCTGTCCCAGGCGGTCGAGCCGGTCGAGGCGGCGCTCGACGCCGCGCGTGCGGGCGACGGTCCGGTCGGCGACTTCGCCGTGGATGCGGTGGCGCTGGCCGCGAGCATCGCGGTCGGCCTGCTGTCGATCGTCTGGCTGACTCAGCGGATCAAGCGATCGAACGCCGGGATGGCGACGCCGAGCCAGATCGCCGTCGGGACGGCGATCGGGCTCGGGCTCCACAACTTCTCCGAGGGTCTTGCGGTCGGACAGTCGGCGGCGACCGGCGAGACGGCGTTCGCGCTGGTGCTCGTGATCGGGTTCGCCCTCCACAACGCGACCGAAGGCTTCGGGATCGCCGCGCCACTGACAACGGGCGAGCTGCCGACCTGGGGGTTCCTCGCGATCCTCGGGATCATCGGCGGCGGCCCGACGTTCGTCGGCGGCGTGATCGGGTACTCGTTCACGTCCGACCTGCTCTCGATCGTGTTCCTCGGACTCGCCGCGGGCGCCTTGATCTTCGTCTTCAACGAGATGATGGCGGTCTGCCGGAAGTTCGCCCAGCCGATGGCCGCGAGCGTCGCCCTGCTCATCGGACTGTTCGTCGCCTTCGCCACGGACTTCATCCTGGTCGCCGTCGGCGCCTGACGCTCAGGCGAGGACCGCCCAGCGGTAGACCAGCTGGACCTTCGCGACGTCGAAGATCGCCCGTCCGCCGAGGTACGGCACGATCACGACGCCGTAGGCTCGGCGGCCGTTCCGGTGCAGCCCCGAGGACGCACTGATCGACCAGGTCGCGGACTTCGGCCCGATCGCCTTGACGTCGTAGCAGCCGATGTCCAGTGGCGAGCACAGCGCCCGATTCCATAGACCGGCAACCGCCCGGTGGCCGTTTGGTGAACGACCGGTCACCTTGAACGTGATCGTGCTGCCGTAGGCGACCGCCGAGTGGAGGGTGAAGGGATACCGGACCGCCACGCCGGCCGTGCCCGAAGACAGCCGGACACCGCCGCCATAGGGCGAGGCGGCGCGACTGACCGATCCGTTGCCGGGGTCGCCGACGGCGTCGTATCGGCCACCGGCCAGGGTGATCGTTGCCGAGTGCCAGTGCAGGCGCTTCGCCGAGACGGCGACCTTGCTGGTGGCCGTCAGCACGTTTCCGGCGGTGTCCGTCAGCCGCTGGACCACCCGGTAGGTCCCGGCGGCGAACGGCGTCCCGGCCGCGGTCCGGCCGGTCCAGCCGTACACGTAGGCGCCCGGCGCTCGCCGGCCGAGATCGACGGTGCGGAGGAGCTTGTTCGTTGGCCCGTAGATCCGGATGACGACCGAGGCGCTCTCCCGGAGGCTGCCGCGGATGAACTCCGTGTCCCTGTAGCCGTCCTTGTACGGGTAGAACGTCGCGTAGTCGACGCGGACGCCGGTCGCGTCGACTCCGGTGTCCGTGGTGACGACCTGGGCGAGACGTGCCGCGGACGGGCCGAAGTCAGCATCGCCGCTGAACGATGCGGTCAGGTCGTGCTGGCCCGCGGCAAGGGTGCGACTGACCGAGACCGACCAGCTGCCGTTGCCGATCGGCCCCGTGGCGATGGTCGACCCATCGAACGCATCGACGATCGTGAGCGTGCCGCCCGCCACGTCGTGGGGGGTCACGGAGGCCGTGATCGCGACAGCCTGTGTCGTCAGCGCCGGGTTCGGGCTCGAGACGAGCGTGACCTGGGTGGCGATGCCGACCGTCACCGTTGCCGGGGCACTCTGGCTCGCGTCGAAGTCGCCGACGGGACCAAAGGTCGCAACAACGGTGTGCGTCCCGGGGCCAAGGGGCAGCGTCGACGTCCCGACGCCCGTGTCATCCAGTGGGGATGCGCCGACCAGGTTGCCGTCCGAGAGGAACGAGACCCCGGGGAGGAAGCCATTGGTGGGCGTGGGGACGGGCACGACCCTGGCCGTCACCTGTACCGGACCGTACTGGATGCCGGCTGGGACCGCGAGAGTGGTGCTCGTGGCAGTCGAGGCGCGAACCGTTGCCACGGCCGGCCCGATTGCCATCGCGAGGGCAAAGGCCATCGCAAGGAGCGTTGAGGCCGCTCGAACCCGCGTGAAGTGGCGATCCATGGGAGTCCCCTCGTTGTTCGACTGCATCTGGATCAAAGACGCGGAACGTCGATCGCCGTTGCAGTGAACGTCGGGGCCGTCCGGACGAGGCTCGCCGGTCGTTTGAAGCGCCCCTGTTCGCCGCGGATGGCAGCGGCCGCGCTGTCGTCCGGGCGCGACCCTGCTACCCTTCGGCCATCCTTGAAGGCCGGTCCTGTGAGACCGGCGGACCGGTCCCGTGAGGCCGGAAAGGAGGCCAGCAATCGTGTGTCCGCGCGTCCACCGAGCCCATCGGGCCGGTGGCGTTTTCGTGTGAGGGGCCGGTGATCGCGACCGCCCCGCCGCAGCCCCGCCCGAGCTCGATCGTCGATCCCCGGGTTGGCGATCTCGGCCCCGCGCTGCTCGCGCTCGAGGACGGCACCGTCTTCCCGGGCATCGCATTCGGGGCCGCGGACGCTGCCGGCGGCGACCTGGTCGTCAACACGTCGCAGACCGGCTACCAGGAGGTCTGCACGGACCCGTCGTACGCCGGCCAGATCGTCGTCATGACCTATCCGCTGATCGGCAACTACGGCCGGCTTGTCGAGGACGACCAGTCCCTGCGGCCATGGCTCCGGGCCCTTGTCGTGGCGAACGCCACGGCCGCCGTCCTCGACGACGTCCGCCAGCTCAGCTCGCTGCTGCGGACCAACGGGATCCCCGCCATCGCGGGCGTCGATACCCGGTCCCTCGCCCGGCATCTCCGGACCCACGGCAGCCTACGGGGGATCGTGACCGAGCCCGGGTTCGTCGATCGCGACGGAGCGGTGGACCGGGCCCGCGCCGTGCCGCGCTGGGAGGACCAGGACTTCGTCGGACAGGTGTCGCCGTCGTCGATCATGGACGTCGGGACGCCGGACGAGGGCGGCCCGCTGATCGCGATCGTCGACTTCGGGCTGAAGTCGAACATCATCCGGGCGATGCGCCGGCGAGGCGCCCGGGTCCGGATCCTGCCGCACACGATCTCGAGCGCGGTCGCGCTCGCGCCGGACATCGACGGCGTGATCCTGTCGCCGGGCCCGGGCGATCCCGCCCGGCTCGCCGGCCCGGTGGCGCTGGCCCGGGCGATCATCGACGACGGGCGGCCGTTGCTCGGGATCTGCCTCGGGCACCAGATCGTGGCGCGTGCGGCGGGCGCGGAGACCAGCCGGCTCCGGTTCGGCCACCACGGGGCCAACCATCCGGTCCGCGACGTCGACTCGCGGCTGGTCCAGGTCACCGCGCAGAACCACGAGGTCCAGGTCGTCGGGGACTCGCTGCCGGCGGGCTCCGGGTTCCACGTCAGCCAGGTCAACCTGAACGACGGCTCCGTGGAGGGCCTGCGCCACGCGACCCTCCCGATCGAGACGGTCCAGTACCACCCCGAGGGCGCGCCGGGCCCGCTCGACGCCCTCGCGGTGTTCGACCGGTTCGTGGCCGCCACGGCGACGCACAGCCGGTGACGCTCGCCGTGCCCACGACGACGCGCGTGAAGCCTCGATCCGTCCTGATCCTCGGTTCGGGACCGGTCGTCATCGGCCAGGCCGCCGAGTTCGACTACGCGGGCACGCAGGCCTGTCGCGCGCTCCGCGCGGAGGGCGTCCGGACGATCCTCGTCAACAGCAACCCGGCGACGATCATGACCGACCCCCAGGTCGCGGACGCGATCTATCTCGAGCCGCTGACGGTCGAGGCGGTTGAGGCAGTGATCGCGAAGGAGCGGCCGGAGGGGCTGCTGGCCGGACTCGGTGGCCAGACCGCCCTGAATCTGGCCACGGCCCTGGCCGAGGCCGGGGTGTTCGAGCGCCACGACATCCGACTCCTCGGCACGCCGCTCGAGGCGATCCGGATGGCCGAGGACCGCGAGGCCTTCCGCGACCTGCTGGACCGGATCGGCCAGCCGTACGCGCCGAGCATGATCGTCGAGGGCCCGACCGCCGCCGCTCGCGAGGCGTCCGCGGACGCGGCGCTGGCGACGATCGGCCTGCCGGCGATCGTCCGCCCGGCCTTCACGCTCGGCGGGACCGGTGGCGGGATCGTCGAGACCGAGGAGGCATATCGGGAGCGGATCCGGGCCGGTCTCCGGGCCAGCCCGATCGGCCAGGTCATGGTCGAGCAGTGCCTTGTCGGCTGGCAGGAGATCGAGTACGAGGTGATGCGCGACGCCGAGGACACGTGCATCGCGGTCTGCTCGATGGAGAACGTCGACCCGCTCGGCGTCCACACCGGGGACTCGATCGTCGTCGCGCCGGTCCAGACGCTGCCGGATCCGGTTCACCAGCGACTGCGCAGCGCGGCCCTCGCGATCATCCGCGCGCTCGGCGTCGAGGGCGGCTGCAACGTCCAGTTCGCGCTCTCGCCGGACTCGACCGAGTACGCGGTCATCGAGGTCAACCCGCGCGTGTCGCGCTCGTCCGCGCTGGCCTCGAAGGCCACCGGCTACCCGATCGCCCGGGTCGCCGCCCAGATCGCCGTCGGGCGGACGCTGGCGGAGATCCCGAACGTCGTCACGGGCACGACCGTCGCGGCGTTCGAGCCCGCGCTCGACTACGTCGTCGTCAAGCTGCCGCGCTTCCCGTTCGACAAGTTCCCGACGGCCGATCGCAGCCTCGGCTCGCAGATGAAGGCGACCGGCGAGGTGATGGCGATCGACCGGACGTTCGGCGCGGCGCTGAACAAGGCGCTTCGCGGCCTCGAGCAGGCGGGCGCCGGGCCGCTGGCCGAGGACCCGGCCTGGGCGGCCTCGTTCGACTACCTCGGCGCCGTCTACGGCGGCGACGCGGAGGCCGAACGAGCCGATCCGCTGGGTCGACGAGCGCGGCGACGCCTGCGAGTCGACGCGGTTCGCCCAGCGCTCCGCCGCGCCGATCGTCCTGCGGCGGTTCCTCGCGCCGTCGGACAGCCGGCTGTGGCGGCTGTTCGGCCTGCTCCGCCGGGGCGTGCCCGAGGCGACGATCCAGGAGGCGACGGGGATCGCGCCGTGGTTCCTCGCCGAGATGGGCCGGAGCGTGGCCCTGGAGCTGGAGGTGGGCGTCGTCCGGGAGCGCCTCGCGGATCCGCGGGACGGCGAGGCGGCCACGTTGCTCGCGACCGCGAAGCGTGCCGGGTTCGGCGACCGGGAGCTCGCGACGATGGCCGGCGTGGCCGAGGCGGACCTGCGGTCGGCGCGCGAGACGCTCGGCCTGCGCCCGGGCTACGCGATGGTCGACACGTGCGCCGCGGAGTTCGCCGCCGAGACGCCGTACTTCTACTCGACCTACGCCGCGGCCGGGTCCGAGCCCGAGGCGCCGCCGGTCGCCCGCCCCGCCGCGCTCGTGATCGGGAGCGGCCCAGTCCGGATCGGGCAGGGGATCGAGTTCGACTACTGCGCCGTCCAGGCCGCCGACACGCTCCGCCGCTGCGGCTGGCAGGCGGTGATGATCAACTCGAACCCCGAGACCGTCTCGACGGACTTCGACGCGAGCTCGCGCCTGTACTTCGAGCCGCTCGACGCCGAGAGCGTCCGGAGCGTCATCGACGCCGAGACGCCGCCCGGCGCCTCGCTCCTGCCTGCGGTCGTCGCATACGGCGGCCAGACCCCGCTCAACCTCGCGGCGCCGCTGGCCGCCGGTGGTGTGCCCCTCCTCGGGAGCGACCTCGAGACGATCGACCAGGCCGAGGAGCGGACCCGGTTCGCGGCGCTCCTGGACCGGCTCGGCATCCCGCAGCCCGACGGCGGGATGGCCCACAGCATCGAGGAGGCGCTGACCCTGGCCGAGCGGATCGGCTTCCCGGTGATCGTCCGGCCGAGCTTTGTCATCGGTGGGCTCGCGATCGACTTCTGCTACTCGCCCGAGGACCTCGTCCGGCAGCTCGCCGCGGCCACGGTCGTCGATCCGGACCGGCCCGTCCGGATCGACCGCTACCTCGAGGGGATCGAGGTCGACGTCGACGCGGTCAGCGACGGCGACACGGTGCTGATCCCGGGCCTTCTTGAGCACGTCGAGAGGGCCGGCGTCCACAGCGGCGACAGCGTCGGCGTCTTCCCGCCGCAGAGCGTCGGCGAGGGCGACCGAGAGCTGATCGTCTCGACGATGGAGCGGATCGTCCGGGCGCTCGCGGTCCGGGGCCTGTGCAACGCCCAGTTCATCGTCCGCGAGGACGGCGTCTACCTGATCGAGGTCAACCCCCGCGCGTCGCGAACCGTGCCGTTCATGTCGAAGGTCACGGGCGTCCCCATGGTCGAGCTGGCGGTCCGGATCGCGCTCGGCGAGCGGCTCGTGGACCTGGGCTGGCCGAACGGGCTGCTGGAGCCGCCGCCGTTCGTCGCGGTCAAGGCGCCGGCCTTCTCGACCGCCAAGCTCCGCGGCGTGGATCCGTCGGTCGGCCCCGGGATGCAGTCCACGGGCGAGGTCATCGGGATCAGCGAGGATCCCCGGGTGGCGCTCGCGAAGGCGCTGACCGGCGCCGCTCTCGTGCCACCCCGGCCGGCGGCGCCCGACGATTCGCCGCTTGCGCTCCTGTCGATCGCGGACCGCGACAAGGCGTCGATCCCCCGGCTCGCCGAGGCCCTCCTCGCGGCGGGCTACCAGCTGGCGGCGACGGGTGGGACGCGCTCGGCGCTTGCGTCGGCCGGGTTCGAGGCCCGGCCGGTCGCCAAGCTCGGCGCCGCCGCCGTCGGGGACTCCGACGAGGTCGAGATCCTCGAGCTGATCGCCTCGGGCGAGGTCCGCCTCGTCGTGAACACGCCCACCCCGCGGTCCGGCGCGGTCCGTGATGCCGCCGAGATCCGGCACGCCGCGACGGCGGAAGGGATCCTCTGCCTGACGGCGATCGAGACGGCGGTGGCCGCCGCCGAGGCGATGAACCCGGCGGTCGCCGCGCGTCTGGCCGATGTTCGGTCCCTCGGCGAGTGGGTCCCGGAGCCGGGCGTCCCGCCCGCGGGTGAGTCGGCGCGCTCGGCCGTCGCGGCGGGCGCGTGACGACGGACGGCCCCCGGCCTTTCGACCTCGTCATCTTCGACTGCGACGGGGTCCTGGTCGACAGCGAGCACCTCTCGATCCGCCTGGATGTCGAGCTGCTCGCGTCGCTCGGCTGGCCGATGGGCGAGGCCGAGATCGTCGAGCGGTTCGTCGGCCGGACGGAGCCGGCGATGCGGGCGGAGATCGAGGCCTACCTCGGCCGGGACGTGGGCCCGGAGTGGGCGGCGTTCTCCGAGCGGTACGTCGCAGCGTTCGCCGCCGAGCTGCAGCCCGTCAACGGCGTCGCCGATGCCATCGACGCGATCCAGGCCGCAGGCTACGCGACCTGCGTCGCGTCGAGCGGCGACCACGCGAAGATCCGGCGGAACCTCGGGCTGACGGGGCTCGCGGACCGGTTCGGCGACCGGATCTTCAGCGGCGACGACGTGACCCAGGGCAAGCCGGAGCCGGACCTGTTCGTCCACGCCGCCTCGGAGACGGGCGCGGTGCCCCGCCGATGCGCGGTCGTCGAGGACAGCCGGCACGGTGTGGCCGCCGCGCGCGCCGCCGGGATGTGGGTCTACGCGTACGCGGGCAGCGTCACGCCGGGGCCGGCCCTGGCCGGCCCGCGCACCGTGGTCTTCGACGACATGCGAGACCTGCCGAGCCTGATCGCCGCGGGTCCGCCGACGGCCTGAATCGCCTCAGGCCGGCTGGATCACGGCCGGGACCACGGCCGCGGCCGGCGCCTCGACGACGAGCGCCTGCCCGAGCGACCAGAGCGTCAGCGTCGTCAGGGCGACCATGATTACCGCGAGCGGGAGCTGGCGGCGTCGATGCTCGGACGCCCCGCGGGCCGCGCCGGACTCGTTCGCCGCGACGCAGTGGCCGGCCCACGCCCCGAGCATGTGGCCGCCCACGACGGCGGCGAGCTGGACCGTCCAGACGAACCCGGGCGGCAACCACGCCTGCGAGGGCTCGAAGAACGCGAACCCGAAGTTGCCGATGTCCCAGCCCTGCTGGAGCGGGTCGGCGAGGGCCACGACGATCCGCTGGCCGTCGATCAGGACATACGTGAAGTAGTGCGCGACGAGGTAGCCCGCCGCGATCGGCACCAGGCCGGCGGCCGTCGCGTTCAGCCCGACGAGCCGCCCGACGGCCAGGGCGGCCACGACGAGGAGCCCGAGCCACGCGAACAGCTGGAGCGTCTTGATCGGGACGCCGGGCGCCCCGAACACTTCGAACCAGGGCTGGGTCTGAGACAGGCCGTCGAACAGGATCGACGCGGTCCCAAGCGCCACCAAAACGAGGTCCTCGACGTGCCAGCCGGGCAGGAGCAGGGCCGAGGCGAACGGCCGCCGCGCGATGCGGCCCTCGGCCGGATCACCGCTGAACCCGAACGGCGCGATCCGCCCGAGGAGCCCGAACCAGACGCTGAACGTCTCGCCGTCCTGTCGCCAGGCGTCCCGCCCGAACTGGGCCATCATCGCCAGCGTGAAGGCCGTGTACCCGACCATGACGATGAACAGGGTTCGCGGCCCGGTGCCGTTGCCGACGAGTTCGAGCCAGACGAAGAACACGAACGCGACGATCGCCGGCCAGCGCCCGATCGCGGCCGGGTAGTCGGCGATCGCCCAGCCCTCGATGCCGAGCCGGCGAAGGACCCACGCGCCGATGTCATGGATCGTCGTGAACGGGTCGAGCCAGTGCCAGACCGGCCAGAGGAATGCCGAGATCATCGCGACGCCGACCCAGCCGTAGACCCACAGGAAGAGCGTCGTCACGTCGCCCGCGCTCGTGCCGCCGGCGATCCCCTGGGCGCAGACCCACAGCCAGCCGATCAGGCCGATCGCCCGGAGGGCGTTGCGGAGCCACGTCCGCGGGACGCGGCCCTCGCCGATGACCGGCGGGTCCGCCCGCACGTCGGCCACGAGCACGAACGCGAACGACAGCCCGACGGCGATCGCGGCGCCCGCGAGGTAGACGATCAGCGGCAGTCGGCTCTGGTAGACGCTGCTCAGCTGGTGGGCGAGGACGGTCGGCGGGCCGGCGAACAGCATGACCCCCACGGCGGGGGCGACGAGGACGAACGCGCGGGCGCGCACGCGCCGGATCACGTCAGCTGGCCGGGCGTCCGCGCCCGCGCATCAGCCAGAGTCCGAGACCCGCGAGGACGATGAGGACGACGACGATCGGGATCACGGCGTCGGTCGTCGAGCCCGTCGACGTCGTGGGGGGCGACGACGGGGAGGGAGCTGCTGACGCCGGCGGCGAGGCCGCGGCCGACGGCGCCACGGACGGCGGGGCGGATGGGGCTTCGGATGCCGTTGAGGGCTCGGGGGTCGGCGACGGGCTCGGTGGCGTCGGTGATGGCGCGACGACCGTGAACGTGGTCACGCCGCGGGCGAGGTCGCCGTCGGTGGCGGAGGTCGAGGTCCAGCGGATCCGGTAGGCACTGGGCGCCATCGCCGGCAGCGTCAGGGTCATCTGCTTCTTGTTGGCGCTGTCGACGTCGCCACCGGCCGCGACGACCGCACCAGTGGAGTCGATGACCGTCAGATTGCTCTTCGACGGGACGAGGTTCTCGGTGAACGTGGCGACGATCGCGGCCGGGGCCGGACCGCTCGATTTGTCGGCCGGGGTCATCGTGTCGAGCTCGGCGTGCGCGAGCGCCAGGCCGGGAACGAGGAGCAGGCACAGCGCCGCACCGGTGAGTGCGGCGACGGCCCGCCGCGGTCGTCGGGAGATCATGGCCGGGAGTGTAGAGCGGGTCCCGAATCCGGGCGTGGAGCCATCCGGCCCGTTAGCCGCGGGCCGACCGGCCCGGGCGATGTCGAGGGAGGTGCCGGCCGGGGCAGGCGGGAGAACCGCCCCGGCCGTCCCTCGGGTCAAACGATCGCGGCGGCGCCGATCTCCTCGAGCGCCGGGATCACCTCGCGGCCGATCACTGCGTACTGGTCCGTTCGATAGGCGTCGGGCAGGTTGATGATCAGGTGATCCATGCCCTCGGAGGCCTGGGCCCGGGCCCGCTCGACAAGGTCGGACGGGCGCATCCGCCCCGGTCGCAGGTCGGTGTCCATCAGGCAGGTCATCTCGACCTCGCCCGGGTCGCGGCCGGTCTCGACGCACCGCGTCCGGATCGTCTCGACGAGGCGGCGGCCCTCGCCCGGGTCCGGGTTCAGGACGTTGCAGGCATCGCCGTAGCGCGCCACGAGGTCCATCGTCCGGCGCGGCCCGTTGCCGCCGACCATCAGTCGGGGTCGCGGCCGCGACAGGGGAGCCGGCACGTTGATCGGCTCCGCGAGCTGATAGTGAGCCCCGTCGATCGACGTCCGGTCGCCGTCGAACATCGCCCGCGCGATCCGGAGGGTCTCCTCGAGCCGGTCGAACCGCTCGCCGCGGTCGGGGAAGGGGAAGCCGAGGCCGTGCGCCTCGCGGGTGTACCAGCCGGCCCCGAGCCCGAGGTACGTCCGGCCGCCGCCGGTGAGCACGTCGAGCGTCGTGGCCTGCTTGACGAGCGCCGCGGGGTGGCGGAAGTGGACACCCGCGACGAGCGGGCCGAGCGCGATCCGTTCCGTCGCCAGGGCGAGGAACCCGAGGGTCGTGTAGGCCTCGAGCATCGGCTCCTCCGGGCCGCCCCAGCCCGACTCCTCGGGCAGCTGGATCCAGTGGTCCATCACCCACAGGCTGGCGAACCCGGCCGCCTCCGCGGCCTGGGCGATCTCGATCAGGGTCGGGCGGATCGCCGCGGGGCCGCCCGGATAGGTGAACGACGGGAGCTGGAGCCCGAGACGCATCGGGGCGCCCTCAGGCCGCGGGGGAGAGCGGGGACGGCCCGTCGTTGCACGGCAGTTCGCCGGATCCCCTGACCGTCTCGATCTCGCCTGCGATCGCGATCCCGATGCCGACCAGCCAATGCCCGAGCCGGACACGCCGCGAGTCCGGGTCCCGAGCGCGCTCGGCGCGGAGCGCGGCGGCCTCGTGCTCGAGGCCGTGGATGTGATCCTCGACGAGGATCCGCTGCATCTCGTTCATCACGTTCACGGTGTCACTCGATCCTTTCGTGACTGATAACGATCTGTTCAATGTTCGATGGTTATCTAACCCTCGGCCCGGAAGAAGGGCCGCGGCGCGACCGCGGCCCGGGGTCGGGGAGGCTGTGGCTATCCGATGAGGAACTTCTTGATCTCCACCGACGCGTCGTCGAGACGGTTGCGCCGGAGGCTGTAGTACATGACCGTGCCGGACTCGGTGATCGTCACGAGGCCCGCGGCACGGAGCTGCGAGAGGTGGTGCTTGATCGTCGGCTTCGACAGGTCGAGCTCCTGGGCGATCTCGGTGAGGTAGAGGTCGCGCGACGCGAGGAGCTTCAGGATCCGGAGGCGGGTCTCGTCGCCGAGGGCCCGGTGGAGGCGCACCACGGACAGCGGCGGCGTCAGCCCGTCCGAGGGATCCAGGGCGGTGTCCGCGACGGGATAGCCGAAGAACCGCCAGTCCCGACCCGACATCAGGAAGTTGTACGGGCGCGAGAAGTAGGACGGCGCGAGGATCACCCGCGAGATCCCGGCCTGCGGCAGGTAGCGGAGGCCGCCGGTCGTCGTCTCGATCAGGTCGGACGGCGTCAGGCGCTCGCGATCGGCCGCCCGCGCGTCGTAGTCGCGCTCGAGGATCGTCGCCACACGCGGCTCGACCTCGGCGAACTTCCCCTGCCAGGCCCGAAGCACGGCCAGGATCCGATCCTTGGCGAGGGACGGATCCCGGAGCAGCTCCAGGCGGCCCTTCCGGTTCCACTCCGGCAGCTTCTCGGCGAGCTCGTCGATGGCCGCCCCGTCGCCCGCGATCGCCCGGCCGAGCAGGTCCTTGAGATCGGTGTCGTGATAGTCGTCGGTGAAGAGGGCGTTCAGCAGGTCGTCGGATGACGTGTCCCCGACGAGGTCGACGAAGTCGGCCGAGGTCCGGACCGCCGGCAGGTCCACGAGGAGGATCCCCGCGTGGATCGCGAGCTCGCTCTCGAAGAGGTCGGTGAGGCCCGTCTGGACGTCCGGATCGAGGGCCTTGCGGCTCGCATGCAGCCAGCTCCGATCGGGATTGGGCAGGTCGTCCGTGGAGCCGGCGTCGCCGGACAGCGAGAACACGAAGTCGTACGCGGTCCGGACGTCCCAGTCGATCCGGTACGAGACGCCGCTGCGGGTGAGGTCGCGGACGACCGGACGCGACGGGGCCTCGGCGGGTCGTCCCGCGGTTCGCCTCGCAACCGGTCGAGCTGCCATCGTCGTCGTCCTGCTCCTGGGTTCGTGCCGGTGGTGTTTGCCGTGTTAGATGGATATCTAACAGCCGGAAGACCGGGACGTCAAGAGGGCAGCGCACGGTCGTCCGGTCCGCTGCGTCCGGTCGCCGGGCCGATGCGGACCGTCCGGCCTACAATTCGGACCCCCGACCCGCCGAGGAGCCGACGTCGCCGATGTCCAGCGTGCCCACCGTGTCCTTCACCGACGAGCGCCTGGAGAACGGCCTCCGGCTGATCATCTCCGTCGATCGGCTCGCGCCCGTCGTGGCCGTGAACCTCTGGTACGACGTCGGGTCCAAGCACGAGGTCGAGGGCAAGACGGGCTTCGCTCATCTCTTCGAGCACGTGATGTTCCAGGGCTCCCGCAACGTCAGCAAAGCGGAGCACATGTCGCTCGTCCAGGCGGCCGGCGGGACGATGAACGGCAGCACCTGGCTCGACCGGACGAACTACTACGAGACGATGCCGTCCCATCAGGCGGAGCTGGCGCTGTGGCTCGAGGCGGACCGGATGGGGACGCTCCTCGATGCGCTCAGCCAGGAGAACCTCGACAACCAGCGCGAGGTCGTGAAGAACGAGAAGCGCTGGTCGTACGACAACCGCCCGTACGGATCGTGGTACGAGAAGGTCCAGGGCCACCTCTTCCCGCCAGAGCACCCGTACCACCACACGACGATCGGCTCGATGGAGGACCTGGACGCGGCCTCGATCGAGGACGTCAGCGCCTTCTTCCGGACGTACTACGCGCCGAACAACGCGGTCCTGTCCGTCGTCGGCGACGTCGATCCCGCCGACATCCGTCGCTGGGCCGAGCGCTACTTCGGCGGCATCCCGCCGAACCACGACATCCCGCCGCTGGGCGACCTGTCCGTGCCACCGACACTCGGGGCGGAGCGCCGCGAGACCGTCCGGGACAAGGTCCCGCTGCCCCGCGTCTACGTCGGCTTCCGGGCGCCCGTGTATGGCGACCCGCGGCTGGACGCGCTCGACATCGCCGCCCAGGTCCTCGCCGGAGGCAAGGGCTCCCGGTTGCACCGCCGGCTCGTCCGTGACGAGCGAATCGCCCAGGACACCGCGCTCGTGGCGCTCGGGTTCGTCGGCGGGGCGTCGATCTGCGTCGGCTGGGCGACCGTCCGGCCGGGCATCCCGGTCGAGCGGGTGGAAGCCGCGCTGCACGAGGAGCTCGAACGGCTCGGACGGGAGCCGATCACGGACGACGAGCTGGCACGCGCGCGCGCCCTGATCGAGACCGAGGAGCTGGCGGGCCTGTCGCGCGTCGAGGAGCGGGCCGATCGGCTGTCGATGTACGCAACCCTGTTCGACGACCCGGACCTGATCAACCGGATGCTCGGGCGGTACCTCGCGGTCACGGCCGACCAGATCCGGTCGGTGGCGAGCGAAGTCTTCCGGGCGGACAACCGCGTCGTCCTGACCTACCTGCCGGATCTCCCGCCGGCCGACACGGCGACCGCCGAGGAGCACGCCGAGTCCCCGGCCGACGCCGCCGGGCCCGGGGACCGGGACGCTGACGAGGAGGTCGCGGCATGAGCGCGGACGTGCGGATCGTCGCCGAGCGTCCGACCCCCGGGACGCCGCGCCCGTACGAGTTCCCCGAGGTCCACCGGTCGCGTCTGGCCAACGGGCTGTCGCTCGTGGTGGCGGACCTGCCGGGCCGGCCCCTCGTCTCGGCGACGCTCGTCCTGGGCAATGGCGCCATCGACGAGCCCGACGGCGATGGCGGGGCGACGGTCCTCGCGGCGCGCGCGCTGACCGAGGGGACGGAGCGCCACGACGCGGTCGCGCTGGTGGAGGCGGCCGAGCGGCTCGGAGCCGCCCTCCACGCCGAGGCGGGCTGGGACGCGATGTCGATCGGGGTGGATGTGCCCGCCGCGCGGCTCGAGCCGGCGCTCGAGCTCCTCGCCGAGGTCGCTCTCCAACCGACGTTCCCGGACGCCGAGGTGGAGCGGCTGCGTGACGAGCGGCTGAACGACCTGCTCCAGGCCGAGGCGGACCCGCGCCGCCGCGCCGACGAGGCGTTCGCCGCCACGATCTACAGTGGCGGCTCGCCCTACCACCGGCCGTCCGGCGGCACGCGCGAGACCGTGGAGAGCCTGGACGCCGGCCGCCTCCGCGCGGCCTATCGGCGGGGCCTCGACCCGACCCGCGCGACGCTCGTCGTCGGGGGCGACCTGACCGGGATCGACGTCCCCGCGATCGCCGATCGGCTCCTGGGTGGCTGGGGTGCCCAGTTCGGCGCGGGATCGACGGGCTCGATCGTGGCCGAGAGCGCCGTCCGCGAGCGGTTCATCCGCGTCCTGCACCGGCCCGGCTCGGTCCAGACCGAGATCCGGATCGGGCATGTCGGGGTGCCGAGGCGGATCCCCGACTATCACGCCCTGTCCGTGATGGCCGCGATCCTGGGCGGGCTGTTCAACTCCCGCCTGAACGCGAAGCTCCGCGAGGAGAAGGGCTACACGTATGGTGCGGGCGCGGGGTTCGACCTCCGCCGGGCCGCCGGCCCGTTCGCCGCCCGGGCGGCGGTCAACACCGAGGTCACCGTCCCGGCGATCGTCGACACGATCACCGAGCTCGATCGGATCCGGTCGGGTCCGGTCACGCCAGTGGAGCTGGACGCGGCACGCGACTTCCTGATCGGCGTGTTCCCGCTCCGGTTCGAGACGGCCGGCGCCGTCGTGGGTGCCCTCGCGGGCCTCGCGGTCCACGACCTGCCACACGACGAGCTGGCGCGGTACCGGGCCGGGATCGAGGCCGTCTCGATCGACGCCGTCCAGGCCGCGGCCGTCGCCCACGTCCGGCCGGGCTCGGCGGCCATCGTCCTCGTCGGGGACGCGGACGCGTTCGGGGCGGAGCTGGAGGCGGCCGGTCTCGGACGGATCGTGATCGAGCGGGATCGCGGCCTCCAGGACGAGGGCCGGGACGACGGGGTCCAGGAGGGCCTCGGGCCGGTCGACGAAGGGACATCCGGACCGACCGGCGGCGCGGAAGAGCCGGCCGAGGACGACGGGGGCGAGATCGCGGGCTGAGGCTCGGGGCGCCCCGCGCCGGCGCGACCCTCGCGGCCGTCCGGCGCATGGCCTCTCGCGCCCCCGACATCGCATATGTGTGGGTGACACACGCGACAACGCAACAGCCTGATGCACGTGTGCGTGACACACCGGCGCGAGCAGCTGACGACCGTCCGAGCGTGAGCGGGCCGAATGGGTTGCCACCCGCTCGTCCTCGCGTGGGGGTGACACACGGACGGCAACGTCGAGGCACGCGCGAGAGGCGTGAAGAGCGCGCGCGAGGGAGCGCGACCGCCGCCTGAAACCTTTACGCGACGGGCCGGCTCAAGGTGGCAGAAGGTCGACGGATCGTCGGCCGCCACCGGAGAAGCCCAACCATCATGGATGTCAAGAACCGCCTCGCCCGAAGCGTCGCCGTCTCGACGGTCGCCCTGTTCGTCGTGACCGGCGCCGTCCTCGGCGCCAACGCCCTGACCCAGCCGAGCCCGACCGGCACGGCCGTGCCGGTCGCCGCGACCGACGCCACCATCGAGCCCACCGAGACCGCCGAGCCCACGGACACGGCCGAGCCGACGGAGACCGCGGAGGCGACCGAGACTGCCGAGCCTGCCGGGACGGCCGAGCCGGCCGGGACGGCCGCGCCGGCCGGGACGGCCGAACCCACCGCGACCGCCGATGACCACGGCGGCCAGGGCGAGGTCGAGGCGACCGACGACCACGGCGCGACCGCCGACGACAACGACCAGCACGAGCAGGGCGAGGACGCGAACGACGACTCCGGCACCCAGGGCTCGGGGAGCGACAACTCCGGCACCGGCTCCACCAGCTCGGGGCACGGCCATGACGGCTCAGAGGACGAGTCCGGCGATCACTGACCACCAGAAACCGCGCCGACAGCGCGCCCGAACGGAACCGTGGACCATGGACGGACGCTCGACGGCCCGTCCACGGTCTCGTCAGTCAACGGGGAGCGAGCCACGGCATCGTCGACCATCCACCGCCCACCCCTGGCCGATCTCGACGACGAGGCGGCCGTCGAAGCCGTGCTCGCCGGTGACCGGGACGCGTTCCGGGTCCTCGTCGACCGAGAGGGCGCCGCGGTCGTCCGAGCGTGTCATCGGATCCTCGGTGACGTGCACGAGGCCGAGGATGCAGCCCAGGAGGCATTCGTGACGGCGTTCCGCAGCCTCGCCGGATGGCGGGCCGAAGGCCCGTTCGGTGCGTGGCTCACGCGGATCGCCGTCCGGATCGCGCTCCGCCGTGTCGGGGCCCGGCGCGACGTCACGTGGCTGGACCCGATGAACCCACCCGCCGCCCTCGACCGCGCCGGAGGCCCCGATCCCGCGACGAGCGCGCTCCGATCGGAGCGGGCCGCCGATGTTCGCGCGGCGGTCGCCCGACTGGACGAGCCGTACCGTGAGGTCGTCGCGCTGCGGTTCTTCGGCGACCTCAGCCTCGACGAGATCGCCCGCCAGACCGGCCGTCCCGTCCCGACCGTCAAGACCCATCTCCGACGCGGCCTCATCCGGCTGCGCTCCGTCGTCGAAGGGAGCCCGTCGTGACCGGCGATCGCTCGAACCTTCCCGGCGACGAGGACCGCCTCGTGCGCGAGATGACGGACGAGCTGGAGGCACTCATGGCGGGGCCGGCCGTCGCGCCCGAGGACGGGTTCACCGATCGCGTGATGGCCTCGATCGCGGGCGAGCCGCTCCCGCAGCCGGTCCGGGCGTTCACGCTGGCGCTGCTCGGAGGCCGGCTCCGTGCGGCTGGGTCGTCCCTCGGCGACGCCTGGCGGGTCGCGACGAGCGGGTTCGCGCCGGCCGTCGTCCGCGCACAGGCGCTGGCGCTCGTGCTCGCGGTGAGCGTGGCGACCATCGCGCTGGCCGGCGGGGCCACCGTCGGGGCGATGAACCTGCTGACCCCGCCGGCGACCCCGTCCAATCCGACACCGAGCCCGAGCCCCACACCGAGCACGTCACCGTCCCCAAGCCCGTCCGCGGAGCCGACGGACGGCGCATCGCCGACGGAGACGATCGAGCCGTCGGAGACGCCCGAACCGACCGCGACCGACGACCACGGCGGTCGAACGGCGTCACCCACGGCGACCGGGACCGACGATCGCGGCGGCGGTTCCGGAAGCGGCGATTCCGGTGGTGGCGGCTCGGGAAGCGGGTCGGATGGAGGGGGCTCCGGGAAGCAAGGGACGCCCGAACCGACCGAATCCGACGATCACGGCGGCGGCGGGAGCGACGGCTAGCGATCCCGGGCGGCCGGTCCCCGACCCGTGGGTCGCGGTACGCTCTCGCTCGTGATCGCGGTTGTCGGGAACCCCGTGGGTCGGCGCGCTCGCGGCGCCATCGCCGCGGCCGGTCTCCCGGTCGCGATCGCGAGGGCCGCAGCGGCCGCCGGCGCGGACGTCCAGGTGATCGGGAAGGTCGGCGAGGGTGCCGATGGCGACGCGGTCCTGCTGTCGCTGGCCACGCTGGGCGTCGGTCATGTGGCCCTGCTCCGGGACCCGGCGCCGGCATCGATCGAGACCGATGGGACAGGCGTGGATCCGGACCTCCCGATCGACGAGCTCGCGGGTCTGGATGACGGTGCAGCCGACCTCATCGAACCGGACGCCGCGGCTTCGCCGGGTCCCGGCCTCGAGTCGGCCGACCTGGCGCTCGCGCTCCAGTACCTGCCCGACTATCGGGTCGTCGTCGTCGCCCAACCACTCGACGCCGCGGCGCTCGCCGCGGCGGCCGAAGCCGCCGGCTGGTCCGGCGCACGGCTCGTGGTCGTCACCGCCGACGAGCGATCGCCGGTCGCGACCCTGCCGGATGACGCCACGATCCTCGAGGCCCCGGCCGACGACGCCGAGGGCGCCTTCGCCTCGCTCGTCGGCCGGTACGCGGCCGCGCTCGACGCCGGATCGTCGCCGGCGGACGCGTTCGCCGCGGCGTCGGGCGCGACCGGCTGGGCCGCCGTGGCCGACTGACGGCTAGTCGAACAGCCCGGGCGGCCCCGACGTGGCCGTCGCGAGCGACGCGAGGTCGATCGGGTCCACCAGCTCCGGGCCGTCATTCCGGACGTTGTTCACCAGGTCGCGGACGGGCTCGATCCGCAGCTCGACCTCGTCGGTCGGCTCGAACAGGCCCTGCAGCTCGGACGGGTCGGCCAGGTCCGGGTCCAGCCACAGGTCCCACGAGCGCTCCGGCACGACGACGGGCATCCGGTCGTGGAGTGCCGCCATCTGCTCGTTCGGCGCGGTCGTGATGATCGAGAACGTCCGGACGACAGCGTCTCTCGCCGGGTCGCGCCAGCCGGACCAGAGACCGGCGAGGGCGAGCGGCCGTCGATCGGCCCGCCCGACCGTGAACGGCTGGCGCCGCCCGGCGATCCGCTGCCACTCGTAGAACCCGTCGACCGGGACGAGGCAGCGCTTCCGGCGAAGGGCGTCGGCGAACGCGGGCGACCGCGACAGGGTCTCCGAGCGGGCATTGAACATCCGTGATGCGACCTTGGCGTTGTCGGCCCAGTGCGGGATCAACCCCCAGCGCCAGGCGACGATCGCGCGGCGCCCCTCGCGCTGGGCGACGACATACGCCTCGTCGGTCGGGGCGATGTTCCAGCGCGGTCCGAGCTCGTCGGTGAGCGGTTCGGCCGCGAAGATCTCCGCCAGCTCGGACGCCGGTCGCTGCTGGCTGAACCGTCCACACATGCCCGGCAAGTCTAGACGCGCGTCCTGTATCGTCCCGGGCGATGGACCACCCCCAGGGTTCGCGGCCGGCCGTCGATCCTCGCGTCACCGGACCGCTCAGCCCTGAGGCCGCAGCCACGCTGCTCGACCAGGGCCGGGCGCTGCTGGATGCCGGGGACTTCGGCCAGGCGCTCGCCACGTACCAGCGCGTCGTCGGCTTCGACGACCCCGAGGTGACGGCGGCCGCGCTCCTCGGCATGGCCCAGGCACGCTACCGGATGGACGACGATGACAATGCCCTCCGGACCTGGGAGGCGGTCCTCGAGCTGCCCGAGACGACCTCCACGTACGCGGCCTGGCGGAACGTCGCGGCCGCCCGCGTCCGCGACGGCGACCTCAACGGCGCGATCGCCGCGTACCGCGAAGCGGACCGTCGGGCGCCGGCCGAGGACAAGGCGGAGATCGCGAACCGGCTTGGCTGGTTGGCCAAGGAGACCGGCAACGTCCGTGCGTCGCGCCGGTACTTCGCCCGTGGGCGCGGGAGCTACCTGCCGGTCGCGACGTATTCGATCCTCGGGATCACCGTCGCCGTCTCGCTTGCGGCGGCGTTCGCCGCCGACGGGGCGAAGATCTACGAGGCCCTCTGGCTCGACAAGGTCCTGATCGCGATCGGCCAGCTGTGGAGGTTGGTCACGGTCACCCTCGTCCACGGCGACAAGCCGCCGGCCGAGCTGTCGCTGACGCTCGTCCACCTGCTCGGCAACATGTACGCGCTGTACCTGGTCGGGCCGATCGTTGAGCGGTTGTACGGCCCATCCCGGCTCGTCGCGTTCTACATCGTCGCGGCGATCGGCGGATCACTGACGACGTTCGCGTTCGGCGAGGCGCAGTTCGGGACCGGCGCGTCCGGCGCGATCTTCGGCCTCTTCGGCGTCCTGTTCGCGGCGACGCGGCTGCATCTCCCGGTGCTCGATCGGGCGAGCCGCAACGTCGCCGGCCAGATCGGGATCCTGATCGTCATCAACATCGCGTTCGGGCTGAGCAGCGGGATCGTGGACAACATGGCCCATATCGGCGGGCTCGTGACGGGCGTCCTGCTCGCGGTCGCCTTCCCGCCCGGCAAGGTCCCGACCCTCCGCGCGATGTGGCAGCCGGGCGCCGACGGTCAGATCGCGTCGGGCAACATCCTCGCGAGCCCGATGGCCCGGATCGGCTCGATCGCGCTCCTGGTCGTCCTGATGGCCGTGACGGCGGTGATCGGCTTCAACGCGTGGGGACCGCCGGGCTGACCATCGGCCGCTCCGGTGGGCTGACCGGCAGGACCACGCTGACGCGCGCGCCGTGGGGCGCGAGGTTCTCCGCGATCGCCGAGCCACCGTGGGCACGGGCGAGCTCGCGGACGATCGCCAGTCCGAGCCCGCTCCCGGACCCCGATCGCGACGGGTCGCCGCGGTAGAACCGCTCGAACGCACGGTCGGTGCCGCCGGGCGGGAAGCCGGGGCCGTCGTCGACCACCGAGAACGCGATCGCTTCGCCGGGGACGCCGGCGGCTCCGTCCACGCGACGCGCCTCCAGCCGGACATGACCGCCCGGCCCGACGATCCCGAGGGCGTTGTCGACGAGGTTGCCGAGGATCCGGTCGAGGGCCAGCCGATCGGCCGCCAGCGACCGGGGCGTGTCATCGCCGCCGTCGCCGTCGGGCGGGTCGGCGAGGGCGAGCTCGATCCCGGAACCCTCGGCGCGCGCGGCGAAGCGATCGAACGTGGCCGCGAGGACCGCGTCGGCGTCCAGTGGCTCCAGGTGGAGCGTGTCACTGCCCGTCCGGAGCCGGTCGATCGCGCCGAGCTCCCCGACGAGCCGCTCGAGCCGCGCCGTCTCCTCCGCGATCGCCGCCGCTGCGCGCTCGGCCGCCTCGCCGGTCGCCGTGCCGTCCGCGAGGGCGGCCGCATAGCCGCCGATCACCGTGAGCGGGGTCCGGAGGTCGTGGCGCAGGTCGGCCAGCAGCTCACTCTCGCGGGCCCGGCTCCGGGCCAGCTCGATCGCGAGGACGTTGACGCGCTCGGTCAGCTCCCGGACCTCGCGCGGACCCGAGGCCGGGAGGGGCTCGGTCGGCGCCGTCACCGGGTCGATGAGCGCGTTGGCCCGGCCGGCGAGCCGGCCGAGGGGCCGCGCGACGGAACGCGAGAGGAGCACGGCCAGCGGCGCGCCGACGAGAAGCGTGACCAGGATCACGATCGGGAGCGTCCGGGTGACGTCGCGAACCGCCGAGGCACCGGACGTGTCGACCTGCGAGAGGAGGACGGCCCGGTACGGAGTCGCGTTCGGGCCGCGCAGGACGAGCGCGGCGTAGTCGTGGCTCGTCGCCGTCCGTGAAGCTCGGTCATCCCGGTCAGGGTCTCGCCGATGCGGGTATCGGTCGGGATGACGATCGGGTCGACGGGGGAGGGGTCGGTCGCCCCGATCTCGACGATCGATCCGTCCGTCGCGAGGAGCTGGACGGTGACGCCGCGTGTCGGCCACCTCCGACCGGATCTGGTTGACGACCTGGCGCACCTCGCGATCGACGACGGCGGTCCGGATCCGGACGGCAAGCGTCTGGGCGATGTCCGCGAGCGAGCTCGACGTGGCCTCGGCGTGGAGGCCGCGCAGGACGACGAGCATCGTCGCCCCGATCGCCAGCCAGAGCACGATCGCGAGGAGCGCGAACGCACCGACGATCCGGCCGGTGAGGCTGGCGGGCACCGGTCAGGCTGCCGGCGAGTCGGAGGGCGATGCGGGGAGGGGTTCGCGGCCCGGCGGGACCAGCCGGTAGCCGACACCGCGGACGGTCTCGATCGGGGGGCCGTCCGGGCCGAGCTTCCGGCGGACCTCGCCGACGTGGACATCGACCGTCCGCGTCTCGCCCGGGAAGTCGGTGCCCCAGACGTCCTCGAGGAGCATGTCCCGGGTCAGGACCACGCCCGGATCGCGGGCGAGCGCCGCGAGGAGGTCGAACTCGCGGGCCCGCAGACCGAGGTCCCGGCCGGCGACCGTCGCCTCGCGCCGCCGCGGATCGATCCGGAGCGTGCCCACCTCCATCGGCCGGCCGCCGCGGGCGGTGACGTCCGTCCGGCGGAGGATCGCCTTCACGCGGGCGACGAGGGCACGCGGGTTGAACGGCTTCGTCACGTAGTCGTCCGCGCCGAGCTCGAGACCGACGATCGCGTCGATGTCGTCGTCCCGGGCGGTGAGCATCAGGACCGGCGTGTCGCCCCGGCGGCGGATCTCCCGACAGACCTCGAAGCCGTCGAGCCTCGGCAGCATGACGTCGAGCACGACGAGGTCCGGGTCGTGCCGGGCGTGGCGGTCGAGGGCCTCCTGCCCGTCGTAGGCGGTGACGACCGCGTAGCCCTCCTTCTCGAGGTAGAGCCGGACGAGGTCGACGATGTGGCGCTCGTCATCGACCACGAGGATCGTCTTCATCGCGGCGGAGGATACGCTGCGCCCGAGCCCGCGATCCCCCCTCGCGTAAGCGGACGGTAAGGCGGGCGTGCGTCAGCGGTGCGCCGACGGCGACGCGGGCACGCCCACGGGATGCGCTAGGATCGGGCCCCCGCCCGGAGGCTCCATGTTCTCGACGCTGCTCGGCGCGCTCCCGGCGATCGGCCTGGCCGACATCGAGGGGACCGGCCTCGAGCTGCTGGCGACGGGCGGCGCACCGGCCGGCCCGGATCGTTCGCCGGACGATGTCGCGGAGGCCTGGGCCGCGGCGGCCGCGACCACCGAACGACCGGTGAAGCAGGTCCTCGCCGGTCCGTACTCGGCGGGTCGCGACGGCCCGAGCACCCGACCCATCGCCATCGCCGAGGCGCTGGTCCCGACGATCGACGCCCTCGTGCGTGCCGGCTGCGCGTTCATCGAGATCGACGAACCCGGGGCGCTCGCGATCGCCGTGATCGCCGGCGAGCGGCGACGGTTCGTCGACGCGCATCGGCGTCTGACGGACGGCGCGCCGGCCGTGCATCTGTCCCTCGCCCTGACCGGTGGCAACCATGACGGGGCGGGAGCGTCGACATTCTTCGATCTTCCCTACGCGAGCTACGCGTTCGACCTCATCGCCGGTCCGGACGACTGGCGCCTGATCGCGGTCGCGCCCGGGGATCGCGGGATCGTCTGTGGCGCGCTGGACGCTCGTCCGACTGCCGACGAGATGCCCGAGGTGCTGATCTGGGCTGCCCACTACGCGGCGTCCACGGCCGGGCGCGGGATGGATCGCGTCGGTCTGGCCAACGCGCCGTCGCTCGCGGCGCTGCCGCCGGAGGTCGCCCTCCGCAAGCTCCGCCGCGTGGCGGAGGCAGCTCGTCTGGCGGTTTCGTCACGGGCCGACGTCGAAGCGACCCTTGGCTCGAGGGCGTTCGGTCGCCGACGGCGCACGGACCGGACGTGACGTCCGCGCCGGCCCTGCAGCCCCGCCGGTCGGCGGCCTGGTCGGCGGTCTTCCGCGTGTCGTACCGCCTGATTCGCATCATGTCGCCGCTGCTCGAGTCGTGGCGAGCCAACGGCCTGCCCGGCCTCGACGGCGTCGTCGAGCTGCGGATGGTCGGCCGGCGGACCGGCCGGCCGCGATGGATCCTCGTGACGTTGATCACCGTCGACGGCCAGGGCTACGTCGGCCATCCGAACGGCGAGGCCGCCTGGACGCGCAACATCGAGGCCTCCGGCTCGGTCGAGGTCGATCCCTCGGGCCCGACGGGTCCCCGCTACGCGGTCCACCGCCTCCCTGCCGGGCCCGAGCGCGACTCGGTGGTCCGGGCCACGTGGCGCCAGCAACCGTTCCCGGCGAACCTCCTCTACCGAGCGGCCGGACGGCATGTCGCCGCGGTGGGTGTCTACTACCGCCTGGAGGACCGGGCCGCGCCCGAACCGACGGACGACTCGTTCGCCCGCGCCTGATCCCGGCAGACCGACGTGACTCTTCGCCTCCATGCGTCTTGACACATGCAATCGAGTGCATACACTCGATTGCATCGGCCGTCCGACGCGGTGATGTCACTCCGAGCCGTGGCCGAGCATGCGACCGAGATCGCTCGCGCTTTCGAGCGCTGGACCAGGCGGACTACCAGCTCGCCCGCGGTGAAGGGACCGCGAGCGAGTCTTCGGTCGGCCGAGAACCTCGTCACCAGGTGGCGAGGACGGCCGCGAAACCGACATCGGGCCGCGGTCGGCCGCGACACGAGGCCTGCGTAGAAGGGAGGTTCGCCAGCGGGGCGGAGACAGGAGACCGGTGACGACCGGCAGGATCGGCTACATGGAGGAAATCGAGATGGCGAGACAGGGCATGCGACGTTGGCTGGCGATCCTCGCGACCAGCGCGCTCGTCGTGTTGAGTGCGTGCAATTCGTCCAGCTCCGCCGCGCCGGCCGCGAGCGGGGGTAGTGCCGGCACGGCCAACGCCCAGTTCTGCTCCGGGGTGAACCTCGTGTTCTTCCCCGGCGGAACGGCGGGCGGCGGTTTCGAGACGGTCGTCTACAACGGTGCGAAGGCCGCCGAGGCGGCATTCGGGCCCAAGATCACGTACCAGTGGTCCGATTGGGACCCGAACAAGATGATCACCCAGTTCTCGCAGGCGATGGCGACCAAGCCCGACGGCATCGCCGTCATGGGTCACCCCGGTGATGCCGCCTTCGACCCGCTCATCAAGCAGGCCGAGGACCAGGGCATCCTCGTCACCGTCATGAACACCGAGCTCGGCAACGCCCAGGCGAGCTACGCGACGAAGGGCCTCGGCTACGTCGGTGCGGTCCTGCACGACGCGGGCTCCGCGCTCGCCAACGAGGCCATCGCGCGTGGTGGGCTCAAGTCCGGCGATCGTGCCTTCGTCTGGGGCCTCAAGGCCCAGGCCGGCCGCGGCGAGCGGACACAGGGGATCATCGACGCGCTCGACAAGGCAGGCCTGAAAGTCGACTACCAGGAGATCGACGACGCGACCAACAAGGATCCGGCCAACGGGACGCCGGTCTTCACGGGCTACGCCTCTTCGCATGCTGACGTCAAGGCCATGTTCATCGACCACGGCAACCTGACGTCGACCATCCCCACGTACATGAAGGCCGCCAACCTCGCCGCCGGCAGCGTGTACATGGCCGGCTTCGACGCCTCTGCCGCGACGGTGAAGGGGATCCAGGACGGCTACATCAGCCTGGTCATCGACCAGCAGCAGTATCTCCAGGGCTTCATGGCCGTCCAACAGCTGTGCCTCACCAAGAAGTACGGCTTCAGCGGCCTGTTCATCAACACCGGTGGCGGCTTCGTCGACAAGTCCAACATCGACGCGATCGCCCCGCTGGTGCAACAGCAGATCCGGTAGGTGGCGGTCTCTCCGGCGGATGACCGCCAGATTGGCGGGCGCGAGAGCGCCCGCCAATCGGCTTCCGCCTCTCCGCCACGCCTCGAGCTGCGCGGGGTCTCCAAGTCCTTCGGCGGCGTTCACGTCCTCGAGGGCATCGACTTCCGACTCGGTTCGAGCGAAGTGGTGGGCCTGCTCGGCGACAATGGCGCCGGCAAGTCCACCCTCATCAAGATCATCACCGGCGTCCATCGGCCGGACCATGGCGAGATCCTCTTCGGCGGCGAGTCGGTCCAGGGCCTCACCGTCGAGAAGGCGCGTGGTCTGGGCGTCGAGACCGTCTACCAGGAGCGGGCGCTGGCGGATCAGCAGCCGCTCTGGCGAAACATCTTCATGGGGCGGCCGCTGACCTATTCGCTCGGATTCCTGCGGGTCGGCCAGATGCGCCGCATCACCCAGGAGCTCATGGGCGAGTCCATGGGCTTCACATCGGCGGCCCTGACACCGAACACGACCGTCCTGGGCCTGTCGGGTGGCGAGCGTCAGGGCCTGGCGATCGTCAGGGCCCTGCACTTCGAAGCCGACATCATCGTGCTCGACGAGCCGACGATGGGCCTCTCACTGAAGGAGACCGAGAAGCTCATCGCCTTCGTCGAGGGGATCCGCGCGGCGGGCAAGTCGGCGATCTTCATCGACCACAACATCTTCCACGTGTACTCGGTTGCCGACCGCATCGTGGTGCTGGATCGGGGCCGGGTCGCGGGCGAGTTCCCGACGTCGCGCTACTCCCTCGACGAGCTCATGAACATCATGCGCGAGGTCGCGTCGAGCGGGACGTACACCGAGGCGGAGCGCTACCGGCCGCCGAGCCAGCCTGCCTCCGAACCTTCGGGAGGGCTCGCGTGAGCGCGCGGCCCGCGGCGGTCGGCCGGCGGAGCGGGCGGAGCGTATTCCTCGCCTCCTGGGCGTCGCAGATCGGCATCACGGTGGCGTTCCTCGTCCTGTGGCTCGCCTTCGTCATCCTCGCGCCGACCACGTTCCTGAAGGCGCCGATCTACCAGTCGTTCGCCCAGACGACGCCGTTCTTCGCGATCATGGCGATGCCCCTCACGATGGTGATCGTTGCGGGCGACATCGACCTGTCCTTCCCCGCGACGATGTCTCTCGGCATGGTCGGGTTCGTCGGTGCCTGGCAGGCCACCGGCAGCGTCGAGCTCGGCGTCGCCGCGGCCCTCGGCGTCGGCGTCCTGTGCGGTCTTTTCAACGGGTTCTTCGTCGTGTTCATCGGCATCCCGTCGCTGGTCGTGACGATCGGGACACAGTTCCTCTTCCGCGGTCTCGCGCTGGTCCTGGTCGGCGGCAAGCAGTACCCGCTGGTCACCACCCAGGCATCGCCCGTGTACGAGGTCCTCGTCGGCAGACTGTTCGGCATCCCGATGGAGTTCTACTGGCTCGTCCTCATCGCCATCGCCACGTGGATCCTGCTCAACCGCCACCGGCTCGGCCAGAACGCGTACGTCACTGGCGACAACAGGCAGGCCGCCGCGCTCATGGGCATCCCCATCGGTCGGACACGGATCGCGCTGTTCGTCCTCGTCGGGGTCGCTGCGACGTTCGCGGGCGTCCTCAACAGCCTCCAGGTCGTCAACTACTACCCATCAATGGGCGACGGCTATCTGCTGCCGACCCTCGCGGCGATCTTCGTCGGCGGGACATCGGTGTTCGGCGGCCGCGGCAGTGTCTGGGGGACGGCCCTCGGTGCGTTCATGATCGGCGGGATCCAGGCCGGTCTCGTCGCCATCGGGCTGAGCGACTACTACCCCAGCGTCGTGTACGGCGCCGTCATCCTGATCTCCGTCTCCATTCACGCGCTCCTGCGACGCCGCTTCGAGTACTGATGGGCTCGACGAGGACGCCCACCGACCCGCCCGGCGCCGGCAGCCGGGGCTCGCCCGCGCCGCGGGCCGTCGGCGCGCGGCCACCCACGATGAAGGACATCGCGATCGCGGCGGGGGTGTCACGGAGCACGGTGTCGCGGATCCTCAGCGATGCTCCTCTCACGGTGCCGATCGCCCAGGAGACCCGGGAGCGCGTCCTGGCTGCCGCACGCGATCGCGGATACCGACCGAACCCGCTTGCTCGGGCGCTCCGTGGCGCGCCGATGATGCTGCTTGGGGCGATCGTCCGGGACATCACGGACCCGTTCTTCAGCGGCGCCATCGAGGCCGTCTCGCTGGCGGCCCGAGCCCGTGGCTACAACATCGTGCTCGGCCTCGCTCACGCCCGGGCCACCGAGGCCCTGGAGCTTGCGGCGATCCTCGAGGCGCGCCAGTGCGACGGGATCCTCCTCCTCGGCGACATGGGTGACCAGCCCCGCCTCCTCGCCGACCTGCGCGACTCCCACGTCCCGGTCGTGGCCATGTGGCAGGGAACCAGGCTCGACCTCATCCCCGGCGTTCAGGTCGACAACCGCCTCGGCACGCGACTCGCAGTGGAGCACCTGATCGGACTGGGTCACCGTCGGATCGCGTTCATCGGTGGTCGCCTCCTCGGGGACATCCGCGAGCGGCAGGCCGCCTACACCGCAGCGGTGTCGGCGATCCCGGGCGAGGTCCCTGCGGCATACCTGCAGCATGTCGCCAACACGCCGGAGGGCGGAGAAGCCGCGCTCAACGCCCTCCTGCGCCTGTCGCCTCGACCGACCGCGGTGGTCGCCTCGACCGACGTCCTCGCCGTCGGCGTCCTGCGCGGCGCCCTGCTCCGTGGCGTGCGGGTCCCCGACGAGCTGTCGGTCGTCGGGTTCGATGACATCCCGATGGCGAAGTCGACCGTCCCCGGCCTGACCACGGTCCGCATGCCGATCGCGGCCATGGCCGCCGAGGCCATCGCCCTTGCGGTGGGCCCGGACCGCACCGGCTCGGACGGGCACGTCGGCAGCGTCGACAGTGTTGGCAGTGCGCCGGGGCCGGCCGGAGGTCGGGACCGGGCCGGCGCCGGGCAAGGCGATGCGACGGCGCTGCGTCGAGGGCCATCGACGGTGCGGGTCTTCCCGCCGACTCTCGTGATCCGCCAGTCGACGACATCGCCGCTCGTCGCTTGACGAGGGGGCCCTCGGGAGCTCGGATCGGTCGGACCGACGCTGACCGACCGTGGTGGCCGGCATCCCGGTCGCCAGCCGGCCGGCGAAGGTAGGCTACGAGCTCACCGGTTCGCAGCATCACGGGGTTTCCTCACTGTGACGACCAGGTTCTGGCACGGCTTCGCCGACATGCATACCGTCGCCGACCACGAGGTCGTGATCCGATCGGCCAAGGGCGTCTGGCTCGAGGACATCGCCGGGCGGCGATACATCGACGCGACCGCGGCCCTCTGGTTCTGCAACGTCGGCTACGGCCGGGGCGAGATCGCGGCGGCCGTGGGCGAGCAGCTCGTCCGGCTGCCCGCGTACTCGTCGTTCGGCGCCTATACCTCCGAGCCGACGATCGAGCTCGCCGAACGCCTGGTCGCGCTCGCGCCATTCCCGAACGCCGTCGTGTTCCTGGGCTCGGGCGGCTCGGATGCGGTGGACACCGCCGCAAAGCTCGTCCGCCGCTACTGGGACGTCGTCGGGCGGCCGGAGAAGCGGGTGATCGTGTCGCGCGAGTTCGGCTACCACGGGATGCACGGATGGGGGACGTCGCTCGTCGGGATCGGACCCATGAAGACCGGCTACGGCGGCAACTTCATCGACGAGGTCATCAACGTCGGGACGATGGACGTCGAGACGCTCGGCGCCCTGTTCGCCGAGCGGTCCGGCGAGATCGCCGCGTTCATCGGTGAGCCGGTCGTCGGCGCCGGGGGAGTCATCCCGCCCGAGCCGCACTACTGGCCCGAAGTGACCCGCCTGTGCCGCGAGCACGACATCCTGCTCATCGCCGACGAGGTGATCACCGGGTTCGGGCGGACCGGGCATCTGTGGGGATCGGAGCGGTACGGGATCGAGCCCGACCTGATCACCTTCGCGAAAGGCGTCACGTCCGGGTACGTGCCGCTCGGCGGTGTGCTGGTGGGCGAGCGCGTCCGGGCGCCGTTCTGGGACGACTACGTGCCCGGGGCGGTATTCCGGCACGGATACACGTACTCCGGGCATGCCGGCGCGGCGGCTGCGGCGATGGCGAACCTCGACATCCTCGAGGGCGAGGGGCTCGTGGCGCGCGTCGCGGAGCTCGAGCCGGGCTTCGAGCGGGCCATCCGATTGCTGGAGTCGGCGCCCGGGGTCGGCGAGGTGCGGACCGTCGGGTTGACGGCCGCCGTGGCGTTCGCGCCGGAGCTGCTGGCCGCCGACCCGGGGCTGCCGGAACGGGCCGTCGTCGCGGCCCTGGAGCACGGAGTCGCCACGCGCGTCCTGCGCGGCCACGCGCTCCAGATCTCGCCACCGTTCGTGATCACCGAAACGGAGATCCACCAGATGGTCGAGGGCCTGAACGAGGCTCTGATCGCCGTCGCGGCCGCCCACTGAGCGCCGCGCAATCGCTGTCATCCACATCTCGGATGGGTGACGGCCGTCGCCCTCGTCACACCGTGCCGACCGCCACTCCGTCGACCTACCGGCGCGCAGAGCTGATCCGCAACTCGGATGGCGGTCGGCCCGTCAGCTGCCGCGCCGCGTCCGCGTAGTCGAGATAGGGAGCCGATCGCCGCCGGCCGTCGGACCGCGTCGGACGAAGCCAGTCCGTTGCCCGGAGCCGCGGATCCACGGTCGCGATGGCCCCTCCGAGCGGCTGGCCGGTCGGCTCGGCAACCCACCGTCCCAGCTCGGTCCCGCCCGAAGGAAACGTCCGTTTCAAGGCCGCGCGGTTCAGTTGCGCGTTCAGGTCATTCTCGGCTGAGGCAAGGAGGAGCAGGGCCGTCGTGGTCGTGCGCGGCCTCCAGGCAAGGCGGTGGGCTGCCGACCAGGCCTCCCGCTCGTACCAGCTGATCGTTCGCTGGATCGCGCCGACATCGACGATCCGCGTCTTGATCTCGCCGACGATGAGGCTCCGATCGACCTCGCGAAACGCCAGGACGTCGATCCAGCCGCGGATCCGCCCTCCGCCGACCTCGACTTCCAGCCGCACCTGCCAGCCGGACCGCACGAGCCGCCGAGCCACGTACCCCGCACACACCGCGTGCACGAGGTCCCGCTGCTCGCGGCGACCGGCGAGCCCGATCGTTCCCCCGTCCAGCGAGACCCGGATGCCGAGCAGGTTCAGCGCTCCCGATGCCAGACGCCCGTCGATGTCGCGGGTCCGCCCGGCCTCGAGCCTGGAGATCGCAGCCTGGCTGGAGCCCAGCCGTCGCGCGAGCTCCGTCTGCGACCAACGACTCTCCCGGCGTGTCTTCCTGATCGTCGCGCCGATCGCGCGGGCGAGATCGAACGCGGTTGACGACATGAACCGGGGATACCACGAGGCGCTTCACCCGCGGTTGATCAGGCGCCGTGTCCAGCCCGAGCCATCCGAGATTCGGATGAGATCGACGGCATCCCCGAGCGACGACCTGCTCCGCGCACATCTCATCGCTCGGGCCCGGCCACGAATCCATCCGAGAAGCGGATAGCGCGCGATCTCGTCGCCGAAACCTCGGTACGGATGGCCGCGATCCCTGACCGGCTCGCCGGAACGAACCGGGCGGCCCCGCGGTTCGGGCGGCGGGTCACCAGAGATCGCTCGCCGAACCTCGGAAGCCGGTGCGAAACGAGGTTGCAGGACGGTCGCGAACGGCGCAGGATTCAGGGCATTCCCGGACGCAGCTGACCCTGGACGTGGCACCCCGCCGGCCTGACCGTCGGCGCGGTTCTGGAAGGAGGCTCCAGTCGTGACCGAGCACATCTCGCTCGTCGTCAACGGACAGCCACGAGAGGGGGACGTCGAGCCGAGGCGGATGCTCGTCCAGTTCCTCCGTGAAGACCTGGAGCTGACGGGCACCCACGTCGGCTGCGACACCAGCCAGTGCGGCGCCTGCACCGTCCAAGTCGACGGTCACGCCGTGAAGAGCTGCACGATGCTCGCGGTCCAGGCGGACGGCGCCACTGTCAAGACGATCGAGGGGATGCAGGCCGGCGACGGCGCGCTCCACCCGCTCCAGAACGCCTTCTGGGAGAAGCACGGCCTCCAGTGCGGGTTCTGCACGCCGGGGATGATCATGGCCGCGGCCGACCTCCTGGCCCGCAACGCCGACCCGACGGACGACGAGATCCGCCACGCGATCGAAGGCAACATCTGCCGCTGCACCGGCTACCACAACATCGTCGCCGCGATCCGCGAGGCGGCCGCGACGATGGCTGCCGGCGCCGCCGCTCCGGCCCCCGCCGCCGCGAACGCCTGAGCCGAGAGCCGAGAGGAGCACCCCGATGGCCATCGACACTCCCGAGGCCCCCGACGTCCTCGGCGCACCCATCAAGCGGGTCGAGGACCCGCGGTTCATCACCGGCAAGGGCCGCTATCTCGACGACATCACGCTGACCGGGATGACCCACATGGCCATCCTGCGCAGCCCGTACGCCCATGCGAACATCCGCTCGATCGACACGTCCGCCGCGAAGACGAAGCCCGGCGTGCTCGCGGTGTTCGTCGGCGCCGACATCCCGTGGAACCCGCTCCCGATGGCCTGGCCGGCCGGCGGATCGGCCGGGATCCAGAACAACGTCAACACGCCGCGGATCATCGCCACGGACAGCGTGAAGTGGACCGGCGAGGGCGTGGCGGCCGTCGTCGCCGAGACGGAGGCCGAGGCGGTCGACGCGCTCGAGGCGATCCAGGTCGACTGGGAGCCGCTGCCGGCCGTCGTCGACGCGGAGAAGGCGACCCGGCCCGGCGCGCCGCAGCTCCACGAGAACGCGCCGAACAACGAGGTCTTCACCTGGACCGTCGGCGACAAGGAAGGAACGGAGGCGGCCTTCGGCGACGCGGAAGTCGTCGTCAGGCAGCGGCTCGTCAACCACCGGCTGATCCCGAACCCGATGGAGGTCCGGGGCGACATCGGCTGGTACAACCCCGGGACCGACGAGTACACGATCTGGATGTCGAGCCAGACGCCGCACATCCAGCGGCTCCTGCTCGCCGCCTTCGTGACCGGCATCCCGGAGCACAAGGTCCGCTGCATCAGCCCGGACGTCGGCGGGGCGTTCGGCTCGAAGATCTTCTGCTACGCGGACATGGCCCTCGTGATGTGGGCCAGCAAGGCGATCGGCGGCCGGCCCGTGAAGTGGGTCGAGACGCGGACCGAGAACTACCAGAGCACGATCCACGGCCGCGACCACATCACCTACCTCGAGATCGCCGGCAAGCGCGACGGCGAGGTCACCGGCCTGCGGGTCAAGACGTTTGCCAACCTCGGCGGCCGCCTGTCGACGATCGGGCCCGGCATCCCGACCACGCTCTACGCCCGGGTCCTGTCCGGCTGCTACAAGATCCCGAACGTCTTCGCCGAGGTGACCGGCGTCTACACGAACACGACGTTCGTCGACGCCTACCGCGGCGCCGGCCGGCCCGAGGCGACCTACGTCGTCGAGCGGGCGATGGACCTCTTCGCGAACGAGATCGGGATGGACAAGGCGGCGATCCGCCGCAAGAACTTCATCCCGCCCGACCAGTTCCCGTACGAGAACCCGTCGGGGCTCGGCACCGCGTCGGGCGGCGCGAAGATCTACATCGACTCCGGCAACTACGAGCCGGCCCTCAACAAGGCCCTCCTCGCAGCGGGCTACGACGACCTGGCGAAGACGAAGGCCGAGGCGAAGAGCCGCGGCAAGCTCCTCGGGATGGGGCTCAGCACCTACATCGAGGTGTGCGGCGTCGCGCCGTCGAAGTGGATCGGCGCGGTCGGCGAGGGCTGGGGCGCCGCGATGTGGGAGTCCGCGAACATCAAGGTCCACCTGACCGGCAAGGTCATCGTCACTATGGGCACCCAGCCCCAGGGCCAGGGCCACGAGACGACGTACAGCCAGGTCATCGCTCACGAGCTCGGCGTGCCGATGGAGGACATCGTCATCCAGCACTCGGACACGCAGGGCACCCCGTTCGGCTACGGCTCGTACGGCAGCCGGACGTCGTCGGTCGGCAGCACCGCCGCGATCAAGGCGGCCGACAAGGTCAAGGAGAAGGCCCGGCGCTACGCCGCGCACATGCTCGAGGCCTCGCCCGAGGACATCGAGATCATCGGCGCGGAGTATCGGGTCAAGGGCTCGCCCGAGAAGAAGAAGACGATCCAGGAGATCGCCTTCGCCCTCGACCTCGGGTTCAGCCTCCCCGACGGCATGGAGCCGTACCTCGACGAGACCGCCTACTACGACACGCCGAACTGCACGTGGCCGTTCGGCACCCATATCGCCATCGTCGAGGTCGACGAGGAGACCGGCGAGACCGATCTCAAGCGGTACATCGCCGTCGACGACGTGGGCAAGAAGATCAACCCGATGATCGTCGACGGCCAGCTCCACGGTGGCATCGCCCAGGGCGTCGGCCAGGCGCTCTGGGAGCAGGCCGTGTACAGCGACGAGGGACAGCTCCTGTCCGGCTCGATGCTGGACTACGCCCTGCCGCGCGCGTCCTATCTCCCGAACTTCGAGCTCGACGAGACCGTCACCCCGTCGCCGGTCAACCCGATCGGCGTCAAGGGCGTCGGCGAGGCGGGCTGCATCGCCAGCACCGCCGCGGTCGCGAACGCCGTCAACGACGCGCTCGCGCCCCTCGGCATCACCCATCTCGACATGCCGTTCACCGCCCAGACCGTGTGGCGGGCGATCCAGTCGGCGAAGGGAGGCCAGGCATGATCCCGGCGTCGTTCGGCTACACGCGGGCGGCGACGCTGTCCGACGCGGTTGCCGCAGTCGGCGGCGGGGCCAAGATCCTCGCCGGCGGCCAGAGCCTCGTGCCGCTGCTGAAGCTGCGCCTGGCCTCGGCCGACCAACTGGTGGACATCGGGCGGATCGCGGAGCTCAAGGGCTACCGGCACACGGCCGACGGCGGCGTCGAAATCGGCGCCCTGACGACCTACGCCGAGTGGCAGGCCGCCACGGACGTGCCCGAGGTGGCCGCGGCGATCGACCTGATCGCTGACGTCCAGGTCCGCAACCGCGGCACGATCGGCGGAGCGATCGCCCACGCCGACCCGGCGTCGGACGCGACCGCGATCGTGCTCGCATACGAAGGCAGCGCGGTCCTGCGTGGGCCGGGTGGCGAGCGGGTCGTTCAGCTCGACGGCTTCTTCGAGGGTCCGTTCCAGACCGGGATGCGGCCCGACGAGATCCTCGTGGCGATCCGCCGCGGGCCGCTCCGTCCCGGCACGAGATTCGCGTATCGAAAGCTCGCCCAGAAGGCGTCGGGCTACCCGATCGTGGGGATCGCGGCTGCCATCGTGTCCGACGGCGGCACGATCAGCCACGCCGCGATCGGCGTGACCGGCGTCCACGAGCATGCCTACCGGGCCGAGGACGTCGAGGCGGCGCTGGTCGGCTCCGACGGCTCGCCGGCGGCGGTCGCCGCGGCCGCGGCGCACGTCACCGACGGCGTCGAGATCAACTCGGACATCCACGCGGACGCGCAGTATCGGGCGGCGATGGCCGTCGCGTACACGCGCCGCGCGATCGAGGGGGCCCTCGGCCGCTAGGTCGAGGGCTCGGGTAACGCTCCGCGGGTGCGACTCGAGCGACTGATACCGGGCCGGCGCTCGCCTGCCACGCTCGTCGGGGCGGTCCTGGCGCGCGACATCGTCGTCGCGGGCCAGCGCTGGTCGAAAGGCCGCCGTCTGTCCGCCGACGACCTCGAGGCCTTCGCGGCGGACCCGTCGTTCGGCGTCGGACCGGTCACGGTCATCGTCCTCGACCCTGGCGACCTGCATGAGGACGACGCCGCCCTCCGTCTCGCCGAGGTGGTCACCGGACCGGGCCTCCGCGTCCGGGGCCCGGTCCAGAGCCGGGTCGATCTCGTCGCCGAGCACGACGGGGTCGTCCATGTCCGGATCGCCGAGCTCGAACGCCTGAACCGGCTCGACCCGCTCGAGGTGTTCACGCGCCTGGACGGATCGATCGTGGCCGAGGGCGATCTCGTCGCGAGCGTGAAGGTCGCGCCGCATGTCGTCGAGGCGACCGTCGTCGCCGCCGGCGCCGCGATCGCCCGGGACGGCCGGCGGCCCCTGTTCCGGGTCGCGCCGTTCGTGCCCCGCACGGTCGCCGTCGTCGTCAAGGAGTCCCTCCGCAGCGCGGACCGGCCGCGGTTCGAGACGAGCGTCCGGGACAAGGTCGAGAGCCTCGGCTCGCGGATCACGTCGATCGACTACGTCGCCGACGAGGACAAGGCGGTGCGGGCAGCGCTCGCCCGCGACGCGCGCGGTCCCGATCGCGTCGACGTGATCCTCACGGCCGGCGGCCGCTCGACCGACCCGTCCGACCCGTTCTTCACCGCGGTCGAGGCGCTGGGCGGCCGGATCGTCCGGCGGGGCGTGCCGGCCCACCCGGGATCGATGCTCTGGCTGGCACGGATCGGCCGGACGGCGATCCTCGGGCTGCCGACGTGCGGCGCATATTCCAAGGCGACCGCGGCCGACCTCCTGCTGCCGCGACTCCTCACGGGCGAGCCGCCGACGCGCACGACCGTGTCTCACCTCGGCCACGGGGGCGTCCTCACCCGCGAGATGCGGTTCCGCTTCCCGGCCTACGCCCGCGAGCTCGACGCCCCCGACGGCTGACCCGCGTGACTGCCCGTGTCAATCGGCCGACACGGGCCCCCAAATGGAACCTGGGTTCCTCCCTCCACGCGACGCGACGTGATGAATCCGGATCACCAACCCGAGGTGATCCATGTCGAACTTCCACAGCGCCAGATCGGTGCGTGGCGCCGCGGCAATCGCGGCGATCCTCCTGCTCACGGCCTGCACAGCATCCGGCGGCGTCGATCGTGCCCCGGACGGACCGACTCCCGGCGCGACCGCTGCGCCATCGCCGTCGCGATCGCCCTCGGCCGCGCCGTCAGGCGTGGCCCGGGCGGGCGAGGCATCCGTCCAACCGACGGCGGCTGTTGTCGCTCCTGGCCCAGGGGTCCTGCCGCGAACCATCAGCTACGGAGGCCTCACCTGGGACGTGACCGACGCGGTCATCACGAACCAGGATCCGACGCGATACGTCGCCGGCACGCCCGCCCCACCGACCGACAAGACGTCCCTGATCGTGGACTTCGAGATCCGGAACGACAGTCCGCACGTCTTCTTCGTGACGACGACCTCACGGCTCGTCGTCGAGCTGCCGGACAAGACCGTGGTGCCGGGTCGGGACCTGGAGCGGCCGAGCGCCGCGCCCGAGTCGTCCGTCGAGAGCCGCTATGCCTTCGAGGTTCCCGATGACACCGCGTTCGATGACGTCGTCCTCCGGTTCGAGGACCCGGATCGCGAGCCGTCCGTCGATCTGCCGCTCAGCGGGTCCGCGCCGGCCGTCGAGCAGAACACCACGACCAAGGTCGATCGGGTGGCGCCGATCAGGCTCCCGGGCATCGACATGAAATGGACGATCGGATCCGTGATCACCGGCCGTGACTGGCCCCTGCCGATCGGGTTCAAGGGCGGGACGAGGGTCGCCGGCGCTCGCGCCGAGCGCGACCATCAGTGGGTCGGGATCGTGGCCCGCGTCGATGTCGACCGGTGCGACTGCAAGGGTGGCGTCCTCGATCAAGCCGGATCGGTCCGCCTCCTCGTCGACGGGATGCCCTTCACGGCATCCGCCGGTGACAGCTCGAAGGCGATCATGAACGCCAGCACCTTCTCCGACGTGATGCTCGTGTTCGCCATCCCGACCGGGGCATCGGACGCGGTGCTCCAGGTCGGTCCGCTCGAGAAGCCGGAGCAGCAGGCCAGGATCCCCGTCGCCCTCGAGTGATCTGCGCCGCCCGGGCCGGTCCGCGCGATCGTGTGGAGGCCGATTTCCCCGTATCCTCGACGGGCCGATGGCGCGACCCGTCACTCCACCGCAGACGCCGGCCTGGCCGGACGCCGCCCCGCCCGAGGTCGACACGACCCTGATCGGGCGTGACGCCCTGCTGGCCGATGTCGTCGAGGCCGTCCTCCGGGGCGATGCCAGGATCGTCGTGCTGAGCGGGCTGGGCGGAGTCGGCAAGACGCGCCTCGCGATCGAGGTCGCACGGCGGGTCGGCGAGCCGTTCCGCGGGCGCATCGCGTGGGTCACGCTCGGTCAGGCGTCGCGCGACGGCGGGCTCGTCGCGGCGACCGCGGCCGCGCTCGGGCTGGCCGGCGGTGAGCCGGACCACGTTGCCGACGCGGTGGCCGAGACGATCGGCGACGAGCCCGCGCTCGTCATCCTGGATCGGGCCGAGGTCGGGCTCCACGATCTCGGGATGCTCGACGAGCTGGTGAGGCTCGCGCCGCCGCTCCGCGTGCTCGCGACGTCGCGGATCGCCGTCGAACGCGCCGGGACCCGGTCCGTTGTCGTCGACACGCTCCGGGTGCCGCGGGAGACCGAGGATGCGGCGACCGTGGCGGCCAGCCCGGCGGTGGCCCTCCTGCTCGAACGGGCGGTGCGCGCCGGCGCGGACATCGAGATCAACGATCGGACGTCCGCGGCGATCGCCCGGCTCGTCACCCATCTCGATGGCCTGCCCCTTGCGCTCGAGCTGGCAGGTCCGCTCCTGCGCGTGCTGCCGCCTCACCGGCTGGTCGCCCAGGTCCACGAGCGGCTCGATCCGGTCGTGGCGACGATCCAGTGGAGCCACGACCAGCTGACCCCGGACGACCGATTGCTGTACCGCCGGATCGCGGTCTTCGGGGTCCCGTTCCGCGAGCGCCACGTCCGCACGTACGGCGAGCGAGCGCAGGCGCATGGGCTGTCCGAGCTGCCGCACGACGTCGGCCCCGCGCTGCGTCGCCTGGCGGCGGCCGGTCTCCTGCGGGCGGGCCCCGACGACGTCGAGTCGGAGGCGGCGACCGGACCGGACGACCCGCGCGGTGGCGACGTGCGCGAATACGAGCTGCCCGCCCTCGTGCGCGAGGACGCGGTCCGCCGGCTCGAGGCAAGCGGCGAGGCGACCGCCGCGATGTGGGCCCGGGCGAACGACCTGCTCGCGCTGTGCGAGCTGGCGGACGCCGAGCTGGCGATCCGATCCCGCCGGGACATCCTCGACCAGCTGGACTTCGTCCATCCGGACCTGATCGCCTCCCTCGATCGCGCGCGGGCCGCCGGGGAGGGACGGTTCCTCCTCCTGATGACCGGGGCGCTCGCCGAGTACTGGCGTGCTCGCGGTCGTCTCGCCGAGGGTCGGATCTGGCTGGACACGGCGCTCCGTCTCGGACCCCAGACCCGGACGGCAGAGCGGGCCCGGGCGCTCCACGGCGCCGGCATGCTCGCGAACTGGCAGAGCGACTTCGGTCGCGCCCGGACGGTGCTCCAGGAAGCCCTCGACATCCGGCTGGAGCTCGGGCGCGGCGCGGAGGCCGCGTCGACGCTCAACCAGCTCGGGCTGATCGGGCTCGACACGGGCGATCTCGCCGAGGCCGAGGCGCGCTGCCGGCAGGGTCTCGAGATCCGGCGCTCCCTCGGCGACGATGCGGCCGTCGCGGCGTCGCTCAACACGCTCGGCGGGGTCATCCACTTCGGCGGGCGGCCGGAGGAGGCGCGCGTGCTCTTCCAGGAGAGCCTCGCGATCCGGCGCGGCCTCGGCGACGATGCCGGCGCGTCGGTGTCCCTCGGCAACCTGGCGCTCGTCGCCCGGGACGAGCGGGACCTCGCCGGTGCCGCGGAGATGTTGCGCGAGGCGATCTCGACGAGAGATCGGCTCGGCGATCGGCAGCGGGTCGCCGTCGTCCGCCACAACCTCGCGCTCGTCCTGTTCGATGCCGGCGACATCGACGGCGCCCGGATCGAGCTGGGGGCGGCCCTGTCGACCGCGCGCGACCTGGGCGATCGGCTCGAGATGTCGAACGCGCTGTCCGATCTCGGGTTCGTGGAGGCCTCCGCGGGGAACATCGAGCGCGCGGCCATGCTCCAGGGCGAGTCGCTGGCCGTCGCCGCGCGGATCGGCGCGAAGGGAATCGTCGCCCAGGCGATCGACGGTGCCGCCGGGATCGTCGCGGTCCAGGGCGATCGGTGCGCGGCGGCGACGCTCTGGGGTGCCGCCGCCGGGATCCGGCGCAAGGCGCGGTATTCGATGCTGATCGCCGATCGGCGGCGGGTCGAGGCGGAGGTCCAGGCGGCCCGCGGCGCCGGGGACGAGACGCCGTTCGACACGGCCTGGACCGAGGGCGAGGACCTCTCGATCGATGAGGCGATCACGCGCGCCCAGGCTGCCCTCGGGGCGGCCGTTCCGCCGCCGCGCGCGGGCGGACAGGTCGCGGTGTAGGATCGCCGCCATGTCCCAGGTCACCGAACCCTCGTCCGGCGCGAGCACGCACGACCCCCTCGACACGGTCGACGGGATCGTCGCGAGCTTCCGCGAGCGCGACTACGTCTGCGATCGCTCGCTCGCGACCGCGGTCTTCCTCGGCCTCCGGCTCGGCCGGCCGCTGCTCCTCGAGGGCGAGGCGGGCGTCGGCAAGACGGAGCTGGCCAAGGTCCTGGCGGCCAGCCTCGGTGCGCGCCTGATCCGGCTCCAGTGCTATGAGGGCCTCGACGTCAACGCCGCGGTCTACGAGTGGAACTACCCGCGCCAGATGCTCGAGATCCGGCTGCTCGAGGCCCGCGGGCAGGCGGACCGCGCCACCGCCCACGACATCTTCGGACCGGAGTTCCTGATCCGGCGGCCGCTCCTCCAGGCGCTCGAGGCCGACGCCGACGGCGAGCCGCCGGTCCTGCTGATCGACGAGATCGACCGGGCCGACGAGGAGTTCGAGGCGTACCTCCTCGAGATCCTGTCGGACTTCCAGGTCACGGTGCCGGAGATCGGCACGATCAAGGCGGCCCGGCCGCCGCGGGTGATCCTGACCTCGAACCGAACCCGCGAGGTCCACGACGCGCTCAAGCGCCGCTGCCTGTACCACTGGATCGACTATCCGTCGGCGCAGAAGGAGTTCGAGATCGTCCTCGCCCGGGTCCCCGAGGCGCCCGAGCGGCTCGCCCGGGACGTCGTCGGGTTCGTCCATCGGCTGCGCGAGGCGGACCTCACGAAGGTGCCGGGCATCGCCGAGACGCTGGACTGGGCCGCGGCCCTCCTGTCGCTCGGCTCACGGGAGCTGACCGGCGAGGTCGTCGACGAGACGCTGGGCGTCGTCCTCAAGTACGAGGAGGACATCCGGCGCGTCCGCGGTGACACTGCCCGGGCCTATCTCGCGGAGGCCGGCGCGACCGCCTGACCGGCGGCCCACCGAGCACCGGCGATGACGACGCCGCGGGACCCGAACGACCCGGCGATCGTCCGCGCGCCGTGGGGTCCCGAGGTCGACGGACGGCGCCTGCTCGCGGAGTCGGTCGGGTTCGGGCGGGCGCTCCGTGCCGCCGGGCTCCCCACGGACCTCGGCGCCGCGGTGGACTTCGCCCGCGCCCTCGCCATGGTCGACATCGGCGAGCGCGAGACGGTCCGGGCGGCGGGCCAGGCTGTGTTCGTCCGGCGCCGCGACGACCGCGAGGTCTATGACCGCGTCTTCGCCCGCTGGTGGCGCCGGCGCGGCCGGAAGCGCCCGAACACCGACGGTCCCGCCGTGGCAACGGACGATCCGGACGCCGCCGAGCCGGAGGACGGCGTCGCCTCACCGGCCGGCGACGAGGGCTCGATCGGGGACGACGCGAACCGGATCGACGGGATCCCGATGCCGATCTCGTCCGACGAGGACGACGACAGCGAGATCGACGGGGTCATCGCGGCCCCGACGGCGTATTCGGCCAGCGAGCTTCTCCGCCACCGCGACTTCGACCGGATGACCGCGGCCGAGCTGCGCGACGCCGAGCGGCTCGTCGACCTCCTGGAGCCGCGGCTCGAGCTCCGTCGGACGCGCCGGTACGAGCTCCATCACCACGGCCGGCTGCTCGCGCCGCGGACGATGATGCGGCGGAACATCGCCACCGGCGGTCAGTTCACCGAGTGGGTCTGGCGGCGCCCGACGAAACGACCCCGCCAGATCGTCGTGCTGTGCGACATCTCCGGCTCGATGGAGCGCCACTCGCGGCTGCTCCTGCGGTTCGTCCAGGCGTTGTCGGCCGCGTCGTCCGTCAAGACCGAGTCGTTCGTGTTCGGAACGCGGCTGACGCGCGTCACGCGGCTCCTCCGCGACCGGGATCGCGACCGCGCGCTCGCCAAGGTCGCGGACAGCGTCAACGACTGGGCCGGCGGGACGCGGATCGGCGAGTCGTTCCGCGACTTCAACCTGCACTGGGCCCGCCGGACGCTCCGGACGAGCGGTGTCGTGATCGTCGTCTCGGACGGCTGGGACCGGGGCGACCCGGCGCTCGTCGCGACCGAGACGGCCCGGCTGCGGCGGAACTGCCACCGCCTCGTCTGGCTCAACCCGCTGGCCGGGACGCCCGGCTACGAGCCGCTTGCAGGTGGGATGCGGGCCGCCCTGCCGTACATCGACGACTTCGTCCCCGCCGGGACCGTGGCCAGCCTCGAGCGGCTCGGCGAGATCCTGGCCGGTGTCCGGACCAACGACGTCCGGCGCGGGGGCGAGGCCGCGGCCTCCGCCGATGCCGGTGAGCGCGGATCGAGCCAGGTCCTGCGATCGATCGAACCCCCCGCGCCGCTGGAGCTGAACGCCGATCCCACGACCGCCCAACCGCTGACCCGCACCACGTGACCCGGAGAGGACCGACCCGATGAAGGAGCTGCTGGAGACCCTGGACGGCTGGACGGCCGATGGCGTCGGGATCGGGCGGGCGGTCGTCGTCCGCACGTTCGGAAGCGCGCCGCGGCCCGAGGGCGCGGTCCTCGTCCGGGCCGACGACGGCCGGATCGCCGGGTCGGTCAGCGGTGGCTGCGTCGAGGGCGCGGCCGCGGGCGAGATCGAGCGAGCGCGCGCGGACGGCCACAGCCGGGTGATCCGCTACGGGATCAGCGACGAGGAGGCCTGGGACGTCGGTCTGGCGTGCGGCGGCACGATCGACGTGCTGATCGAGCCGGTCGTCCCCGCGGTCGCGGTCGCGGGCGCCCGAGAGCGAGGCCGCGCGGTTGCGACGGTGCTGCCGGCGGATGCGCCGCCGTCCGCGTTCGGGCGGCACGAGCCGGGGGAGGGGAGCCTCCCTTCGCGCCCGATCGTCATTGCGGCGGACGGCTCGCTCGACGGATCGCTGGGGTCGCCCGCGGACGACGACGCCCTGCGCGCTGCAGCGGCGGACGCGCTCCTGCGCGGAACGTCCCGGACGGTTGCGATCGGGGACCGGCAGGTCTTCGTCGAGGCGTTCCCGCTCAAGCCGCGGCTCGTGATCGTGGGTGCCGTGGAGGTGGCCCGGTCGCTCGCCGTCTTCGCCAAGGAGCTCGGCTACGAGGTCGTCGTCGTGGACGGCCGGGCGTCGTTCGCGACCCCGGAGCGGTTCCCACCCGATCGCGTGGATCGGCTCGTCGTCGGCTGGCCGGACGAGGTCGCCGACGAGATCGGGCTCGGCCAGGACGACGCGGTCGCGGTCCTCACCCACGATGTGAAGTTCGACGAGCCGGCGATCGTCGAGGCCCTCCGCCGCGGCTGCCGGTACGTCGGCGCGGTCGGATCGAAGAAGACCCAGGGCGATCGTCGCGCGCGGCTGCGCGACGCCGGTGTCACGGACGAGGAGCTGGCACGGCTCCGCGGCCCGGTGGGGCTGGACCTCGGCGGGCGGAATCCGTCCGAGACCGCGCTCGCGATCATCGCCGAGGTCGTCGCCGAGCGGTACGGCGGGAGCGGGACGCCGCTCGTGGACAAGGCGCGCGCGGTCGAGGCGGCCGTCGTCGCGTGACGATCGCGGCCGTCGTCCTGGCGGCCGGTGCCGGCTCCCGGTTCGGCGGGGGCAAGCTCCGGGCACTCCTTCGCGACCGTCCGATCGTGGTCCACGTCGTCGACGCCGCGCGCGCCGCGGCGCTCGATCCGATCGTCGTCGTCGTGCCGCCGACGGGCGAGCTGGATGACCTGGACCTGGGCACGGCGCGACGCGTCATCAACTCGAACCCGGCCGAGGGGCTGTCGAGCTCCGTTCGGCTCGGGCTGCGGGCGCTGGAGCTCGACGCCGCCGTCGACGCGGCCGTCATCCTGCCCGGCGACCAGCCGCTCGTCCGGCCGGACGTCATCGGCGCGCTGGTCGCGGCGCTCGAGGGGGCTCCGGCGATGCCGTTCGTCGTGCCGCGCTACGCGGACGACCCGGCGCCGAACCCGATCCTCGCGCGCCGCTCCATCTGGCGGCTCGCCGACGAGCTGGCAGGCGACCGCGGGTTCGGACCCCTTCTCGCCGCCCACCCGGAGCTCGTCGTCCACGTCGCGGTCGACGGCTCGAACCCCGATGTCGACACGCCCACCGATCTCGAGCGTCTCGCCGAAGCCGGGAAGCCGCCGTCGGGCGTATCGTGACCGGATGACGACCGCCACCGCCGCTGCGCTCGAGGAGGCCTGGGCCGAACGGGTCCGGGCCAATCGCGAGCAGGTCGACCAGGTCCGCGAGGTCCCCGACCACGACTTCTACGCCCCGGTCTCGTCGCTGTTCGTCGCCGATCCGCGGCGGACCGGCGAGGAGGCGCTCGACGCCCTCATCGCGTTGGCCGAGCCGGGCGACCGCTGGCTCGACATCGGCGCCGGGGCCGGCCGGTACGCGCTGCCGCTCGCCATCCACGTCGACGAGGTGATCGCCGTCGAGCCGTCCGCCTCGATGCGCAACGCGCTGCGAACCGGCAAGGCGGAGCACGGTCTCGCGAACCTGCGGATCGTCGCCGGTGCCTGGCCCGACGCGCTCGCGGAGCTCGGCGACCCGCCGGTCGCGGATGTCGCCTTCGTCGCCCATGTCGGTTACGACATCGAGGGGATCGGGCCGTTCCTCGACGCGATGGAGGAGGCCGCCGGCCGCATGTGCGTCGCGATGCTCACCGACCAGAGCCCGGCGTCGGTCGCCGACCCGTTCTGGCCGATCGTCCACGGCGTCGAGCGAATCCCGTTGCCGGCCCTGCCGGACCTCGCGGAGCTGCTCCGGGCCCGCGGCCGGAAGACCGAGATCCAGCGCGTCGAGCGCTCGCCGCGGACGTTCGACTCGTTCGACGGTCTCGCGACCTTCATCCGACGCCAGCTGTGGATCGCCGACGACGGCGAGAAGGAGCAGCGGTTCCGGGAGGCCCTGTCGATCATGGCGCGCGAGCGCGACGACGACGGCTGGACGCTCGCGACCCCACCGGTCGGCTCGATCGGCATCCTCACCTGGACCCCGCCCGACTGACGCCCAGGTTCGTCAGGGGCTCGCTGGCCGCGCGGCGTAGGCCACCCGCTGGAACGGCCACGATTCGTCCAGCCAGCGCGTGACGGTGCGGAACAGCTCCGTGTCGAGATCGGCGTCCATCGCGCGAACCCACGACTGGACGGTCGCGTCGTGGTCGGCGTCCTTGCCCGGGTAGATGTAGACGCAGCCGATCACCGTCTCCTCGTCCGGCGCCAGAACGGTGTAGGTGAAGCCGACGCGTGCCATGAAGTCCGCCGCGTGGCCTTCGAGGTCGTTCCGGTTCTCCTCGAGGCTCATCGGGTGCGGCCAATCGCCATCCGGGAAGCCCGGTGTGGCACGGATGTGATCGATGCTCGACGTCCAGGCGGCGTGGTCGGACGCGTTGTGCTCAGGCCCGAGCGGGCGAAGCCGGAACCGCGGGTGATCCATGCCCGTCGGCGGGCTGAACTCGGGAGGGACGAAGTCGGACATCCGGACCATGTTCGCACCTCGTGAAGCGCAGGTCGGCCGGCGGCGATAGGCTCCCGTCGAAGGGAGACCCGATCGAATGACGACGCCCGGCAGCGGAACGAAGCCGATCAGCACCCTGGTCTGCGTCAGCTGCGGCAAGAAGAACCGGATCGCGCCGAGCGAGCGCGGTGCTCCGCACTGCGGGAACTGCGGCAAGCCGCTGGCATGGGTGGTCGACGCGAACGAGTCGACGTTCGAGGTCGAGACGCGGGCCCAGCCAACCGTCGTGGTCGACTTGTGGGCGCCGTGGTGCGGCCCATGCCGGTTCGTCTCGCCGATCCTCGACGAGCTCGCTCACCAGTACGCGGGTCGTCTCAAGGTCGTCAAGGTCAACGTCGACGACAACCAGGGTCTCGCCCGCCGGTTCGACGCATCGAGCATCCCGACGATGGTGGTGCTCCGCGATGGCGCCGTGGTCGATCGGGTCGTCGGGGCGCTGCCGAAGCCACAGCTCCAGGCGCAGATCGCGCGCCATGTGAAGCCCCCGAAGACGACCGAGCCAGTCCAGTGAAGGCCGAGAAGTGCTACTCGGCCTACCCCGGCGACCAGTAGACCAGCGGTCAGATGGGCGGCCAGTGCTCCTTCGGACCCAGACGCAGTCGGGTTCTACCGGGACCACCGGGCGAACTAGACTCCGGGCGTGCGACAAGCCCGACTGGCGCTGTTCGTCGGGGTCGTCGGCCTCCTTGCCTGGCCCCTGTCCTACGCATGGATCCCGAATGCCGGACACAACCCGGAATGGATCGGGGTTGTAGTCCCCGTGGCCGAGTGGGGAGCGGTCGCGTGTGCGGTCATCGCGATCTGGCTCGGGATCAGGTCACGGCGAGCCGGCGTGACATCGCTCGCAGCCGTCTGGGCACCCGCGTCGGCCTCCTGACGCTCGGTCTGATGGCCATCGCCGCCTTCGGGATCGCGCCTGCCCTGCATCGAGAAGGTTGACCATGCGCTAGAGCCGCTGGGCGAGCATCCACGCCCCAGCCGGCCTCCCAACCGCTCGTCGTCCTCGAGGCCGTCCCGGGCCGCCTGAAGCTCCCACTGGGCGATCAGGCGCTCCGCTTGATCCGGTAGCTCGCCCCCGCCGATAGCCGTTGGAGCGTCGCCGCCCGCTTGAAGCCGCCTGCCGCACGACGTCGGTGAGGCCATGGCGGCGGTAGGCCGGTAGACTCCGGGGCCTGCCGTGTCGACGCCATCGCACTCCCGACTCAAGACCCCCGAGGACATCGATCGCGTCGCGGGCATGGCCGATCCCGTGATCCGCAACCTCCAGATCACCCAGGCCTATCACGATCTCTCGGACGCGGCGGCGGCGCTCCTCGGGCCCGTCGCCAACTGGTGCACGTACGCGACGTGGGCGTCGAAGCAGGCCGGACGCACGATCCGCAAGGAGGACATCCAACGCGCGCTGGAGGCGGCGTTTCGAACCTCACCGGCCGCGATGGGCGCCTCGAGCGAGGTCATGACGGAGGCAAGCCGATTCGGCGCGGACATCTCTGTCAGCGACTCGCTCCGGTCTGTTTGGGAGGTCATCGATCCTGCGGCCGCACTGGATCAGGCCAGCGCCGCGGTTGCCCGTGGCAACCTCCGCGTGTTCGAGGAGATCGGCCGCGAGTTCGCGCGCTTCGACGTCGAGTGCGGCGGGGATGCGGCCGTCGACCCGGACACCCTCGCCCGGTTCGTGGAGGGTCTTGTGCCGGGCGAACCGCCCGAAGGACAGCGCTACCTGCGCCAGGCCTTCTCCCATTACCACCAGGCGCGCTTCGAGGTCAACCCGATGACGCGCGCCCAGCTCGTCCTGCTCGCCAACCTGGAGATCGGTTTCCACGAGCAGACCCGTCTCCAGCCGGAGATTGCGGCTGCGCTCAACGCCGCCGTCGTGGATCCACGCGACAGGCGGGAGCGCGTCGTCGCGGCCTTGTTCCCGGATGCCGGCTGGATCGTTCGGTCGCGTGTCTTGATCGCCCGGCTGCGCGGGCGACGCACGCTGCTCGATCTCGCCATCGACGCGCTGGTCCTCGAAGAGCAAGCGCTCGTACGCCGCGTCCTGACTCGTCACTTCATGTCCATCGACCTCGGGGCCGCCCTCCACCTCAGGCTCGGCGAGGACCTCGGCGCGGACTTCCCGCCGTCACTTCGGGAGATCGTCCTGCCCGAGCTCCGCCAGCTTCTCGATCGGATCGATCCGACGCGTGATGACCCGCGGGAATCCGGTGCCGTGGACTGGGCCGATCTCGATGATCGGGTGCATTTCATCGCCGAGATGTTCCGGTGCTTCCAGGAATCACCGTTCCTGTTCGACCCGCCATTTACGCCGGCACAGCTGCTACTGCTCGACGCCGGCGAACGACCGCCAGATCCGCTCTGATGCCACGGCGGCTGACGGGTCGAGGAGCGGCCACCTCGGCGGTCCCGGGCCCGCGGGAAACGCGCCGCTACCGTGGCCGCCTGGTTCGGCCCGATAGACCTTTCCCTTGCATTGCTACACGGCCGTCGCACATCGACGGAACCGACCCGCGGGGCTGGTGACGACACCACAGACCATGCACAGCTTCACCCGCCAATCGTCCGCAGGGTTGCTGGCGCGGTCTATTCGCTCGCGGTGCTACGCCCCTGGAGCCATACTCGATGGCTCCACTACGGGCGGCGGTGAGGATCCGACGTGCTCGACCAGCGGCGGTCGTTCTGGGCGCGGTGCTCTCGCGCTTGCTGACGGACGCATGACTCGGATCACTCCGAGCAGACGGGCGGCATGGAGCCGGGGTCCGCATGAACAGCGTGATGCCGGACGCAAGGAGGCTGCGATGAGGCTGTTCGAGCTTGCCTACGCGTGCCGGGTCTATGGCCACATGACCGATTACGACAACGCTCTAGTGCAATTCCGCAAGGTTGCACAGCCACAGCTCGACCCATCTCGTCCGGAGCAACAGGTGGCGCTATTCCGCTGGCTCAACGAGTGGGGGTGTCGGCAGTTCGCGAAGCAGCATCACGCGACCGTCGCCGCAGTCTCGCTCGTGCGATGGGCAGATCGGTGGCTCGGCTCGTTGCCCGGACCTGACGCTCGACTCGAAGAACTCGGTCCAGCGGAGCTCAAGCGGGCGGCCGATGCATACGGTGCGCTCCAATCTCAGATAGCAAGCCACCGAGGTGCGAGCTCGACACCCGTCAGGTTCGGAGCTACCGGCGCGGCGAAGACCCTGTTTGCGTTGCGACCGAACGTCTTCGCACCCTGGGACGATCCCATCCGCGTCAGATTGCACCTCGACGGCGGGCGATCCAGCTTCGCCACCTACTTGGCGGTAGTAGCTGACCACCTGCGCGCGCTGTCAGCGGAGGCGGGCGTGCCTGTCGCGGACCTGCCGGCCCTCGTTCGGCGCCCGGGATCGACACCGCCGAAGCTCATCGATGAGTACAACTGGGTCGTGATCACGAGGAACAGCCGTCCCCCTTCGCGTGCGGAGTTGGCGCAATGGCTGCAATGGGCAGACCTGCCCTAGCCATTCCAGGCTGGCTACCAGCCGCCTCGCGGATGTGCACCGGGTTCAACTAGCCCGCGACTTGGCGCCCCTCGTTCCCGCACTCGATGAACCTTTCCCTTGCATTGGTTCTTCGCCGTTCCCGGAGATGGACCAACAGGCGCCATCCGGCCGGAATGGTCTCGATCGCGGACAGATGGGTCGTGGCACCGGGACCAGTCGAGCCATGGCTAGGCACGGGGCCCACGTCCCGTCGCTACAGTTGGATGGCGATGGCCAAGAAGACGCCCCAGGAAGAAATGCGCGAGTTCCTGACCGGGCAGTCACCGGAGCGGGCCGCGATGCGCCGTTTCTTCAGCCGCCTGCCCAGCGGGCCGAACTGCAAGATTTGCGCTGCGCCGTTCGCGGGACCAGGTGGGGCGGTCCTTGGACATGTGGGCTTTGGTCGCTTCGCCGGTAACCCCACGATCTGCAACTTCTGCATCACGGATCTGCAGCGTAAGGGAGTCCAGGGCGCGGAGATTCCGGTGAGCCTGCTGTTTGCCGACATCCGTGGCTCGACTGCCATCGGCGAGCGCCTATCTCCGACTGAGTTCCGGGCTTTTCTCGACCATTTCTATCGGATCTCGTCGAAGGCCGTGGTGGGCAGCAACGGCATCGTCGACAAGTTCGTCGGTGACGAGGTCATCGGCCTGTTCTTCCGTGGCATCAGCGGCGATGACCATGCGGCTGCGGCCATCAGGGCGGGACGGACGCTGCTCTTGCGGGCGGGACGCGCGGATGTCACGCCGACCGGCCCGATCCCCATTGGCGCTGGCGTCCATACAGGGGTCGCCTTCGTGGGCTCGACGGCGACGGACGGCGTCGTGAAAGACTTCACGGCACTCGGGGACGTGGTCAACACGACGGCGCGGCTCGCGGGCCATGCCGCAAGCGGTCAGCTCCTCGTCTCGGTCGAGGCTGCCATGGCGGCCGGCATGGACACTACGGTCCTCGACCGTCGCACGGTCGAAGTTCGCGGCCGCACCGAACCCGTCGAGGTCGTCTCCTTGACGATCACGGGCGAGCCGATCGCGGCGAGCTGATCGTCAGCGTGGCGGGAAGTACCTGAGCATCAGGATCGTCGCTATTCGTCTTCCTGATGGTGATGAAGCTGGGAGCCTCACCGACGCCACCAGACGCGGCCCTCCGCCCGGATAAACCCTTCCCTTGCATTGCTACATGGCCTTCGCAGCGGCTAGCGATTCGGGGACCTGACTTGAACGCGCGTCCGGCCGAGGTCGCCGAGTGGTGATCGCTGTCTGTCCATGGCTATGCTGGGGACGTGGTGCGTGACGGCTACTGGCAGAACGTCTACCTGACGCGGCCGCCTGCTGAGGTCGGCTGGTACGAGCCGGACCCGGTTGTATCCCGGCGTCTGGTCGCGGAGGCCGTTCGCGGTGGGGCTCAGAGCGTCCTCGACGTCGGCGGGGGAGCCTCGTCCCTGGTAGACCATCTGCTCGACCTCGACATCCCACGCATCGCCGTGCTTGACGTGTCCGACGCCGGGATGGACGTGTCGAGGCGCCGCCTTGGCAGTCGCGCGAGTCGAGTCGAATGGATTGTCGGTGACGTGACGAGCGTGAGCGACGTGGGTCAGTTCGACATCTGGCACGACCGTGCCGTCTTTCACTTCCTGGTCGAGCCTGAGGACCGCGCGGCCTACGTCCGTCTTGCGCAAAGGACGCTCGGCCACGGAGGAACCCTGTTCGTCGCGACCTTCGCCCCAGATGGCCCAGAGCGATGCAGTGGGCTACCAGTCTGCCGGTACGACGGCGACCTCCTCGCGCAAACCCTGGGACCAGCCTTCCGACTCGACGCCACCGAGCGGTACACCCACACGACGCCGGGTGGCGTCGCCCAGGCCTTCGTTTACGCGGCCTTCGCACGCGTCGGCAACGTCCTCGACTAGACCAACGGCAACGGCGGCGACCGAACCGCTGAACCTTTCCCTTGCATTGGTTCTCGGCCTGCTCCCGTCCTGATCGCCTAGGGGATGTCGTCGGCCACGAGACGTTGTAATCTGCCGAGACTGCCCGTCTCGGTGCTGATCGCACCGGGCGGGCATTTCTGTATGAGAAGGAGCGACGGGCGGAGGGAGGCAACGGTGACCACGGAGAACGAGGCCCCAGGCAAGGTAGGCGTCGTGAACGTGGGAGGGGCGCACCTTCGGTATCGGATCGAGGGAAAAGGCCAGCCGTGCCTGGTGGTCGGCTCCAGCGTCTGCTACCCCCGAGTGTTCTCGCAGGACCTGCGCCGGCACCTGCAGCTGATCTTCGTCGACCTGCGGCACTTCGTCGACCCGCGAGAACTTCCTTCGGCGGATCCGTCGTTCGATCTCAATCGAATCTCCCTCGACACCTATGCCGACGACATCGAGCAGGTCCGACAGGCACTCGGGCTTGGCGACGTGGTCGTGATCGGCCATTCCATCCACGCCACCCTCGCGCTGGAGTACGCCCGCCGCTATCCCGAGCATGTCCGAGGCGTGGTCCCCATTGGCGGGTTCGCTGGAACGGAAGGAGACGAAGCGGCGACCGACGCGCTCTGGGACGCCGCGTCCGACGAGCGGAAGGAGATCTTCGCTCGGAACAAGGCCGAGCTGACGTCCGAGCTGCAGGCCAGCCTCTCGCCGTCAGAGTTCTTCGTCCGCCGGTACGTGGCCCTTGGGCCGTGGTACTGGTACGACCCCACGACCGATGCTTCCTGGCTATGGGAGGACGTCGTGCCGGACATGCCTGTCTTCACTCGACTGGGGGAGCTGCTCAACCCGTACGACCTGGCCCAGGGGCCAGGCGAGATCAGCGTGCCGGTGCTCATCGCCGACGGCAAGCATGACTTCGGCAATCCCTGGACGAACTGGGAAGCGCACGCGCACAAGCTCCCCCGCCACACCTTCGCGTTCTTCGAAAAGAGTGCGCACTTTCCGTCGCTCGAGGAGCCGGAGCTCTTCGACCGGACGCTGCTGGCGTGGATCGAGGATCTCGCTCCCGCTCCCCTGATCTCCGTCGGTTCGACTCTAGGTCGATCACCAGTCACCGAGAGCTAGACCTTTACCTTGCACTGCTGGTCGGGGTCCTCTGATCGCCCGTTGATGGCGTCGTATGAGGACTTTCGACCCCCCAATTCCGACCACCGGCCCGGCCTAGACTCGCGACGTGACGAAGCGAATCGCGGCCACTCCTGCGACTTCGTAACGCGGCAGCCGTAGGGGCGGATCGACATGCGCTTCATCCTCGCCTGGGTGTATCTGATCTACCTGTTCGCCAGGCAGCACCCGAAGACGTTCCTCGCGATCTGGGGATCGCTGATCGTGTTGGGCGCGATCACGAAACGCTGAACCCTTCCCTTGCACTGGTCGCAACCCGGTCCTGACGACATCGTCTGCTGATCACGGAGCCGGCCCGCCCCACGACGCCGGGTAGACTGGTTGCATGCTCAACGAGTCACTTCGCGTCGACGACATCTGCGCTCCGACGCAGCCGGACCGATGAAGGTCGAGATCTGGTCGGACGTCGTCTGCCCGTGGTGCTACATCGGCAAGCGCCGGTTCGAGCGGGCCCTCGCGGACTTCGACGGGGCCGCCGACATCGAGGTCCAGTGGCGGAGCTTCCAGCTCAATCCGGATCAGCCGCGCGGCGTCCGCGCCACCCACGATGAGTACCTCGCCGCGAAGATGGGGGCGAGCATCGACCAGGTCCACCAGCTCAACGCCCGCGTCGTCGCGCTCGCCGCGGAGGAGGGCCTCGAGTACCACTTCGAGACCTACCAGGTGATCAACACCTTCGATGCGCACCGCGTGGCGCACCTGGCCCGGGCGAACGGTTTCGACGATCCGGCGCAGGAGCGGCTGCTGCGGGCCCAGCTCGTCGAGGGCGAGGTGCTCGACGACGCGGACACCCTCGCCCGACTCGGCGGCGAGATCGGCCTCGATCCGGCCGACGTCCGGCGGTCCTCGCGACGGATGAATTCGCCTCGGACGTGCGTCACGATCTCGCAGAAGCGCGGGCGCTGGGCATCAACGGCGTGCCGTTCTTCGCCTTCGACCGGCGGTTCGGGGTGTCCGGCGCGCAGCCCGCCGAGATCTTCCTCGACGCGTTGCGCATGGCCCGGGCCGAGGCCGGCGGCGCGACGCCGGTCTAAGGGTCCGATGCGTCCGCTTCGGCGACGAGCGATGAGTCCTGCGGCCTCCAGCGGTCGTATCGTCGAACCCATGACCGAGGAGGACGTCCGATGCGCAGCGTGACCTATTCGATGGGCGTCTCGCTGGACGGCTACATCGTGGGGCCGGACGGCAACATCACCTCGTGGGCGCCTGACGAGGAAGTCTGGCAATTCGTGCTGGACGAGATCCGCGGGGTCGACGTCCACCTGATGGGCCGCCGCCTGTACGAGACGATGCTGTACTGGGAGGACCCGGACCAGGAGTCCTCGTTCGACGCCTCGGAGCTCGCGTGGGTCGCGCTCTGGAGGCCGCTCCCGAAGGTGGTGTTCTCGACCACGCTGTCGGCGGTGGAGGGCACCGCCCGCCTGGCGTCCGGCGGCCTCGTTGAAGAGATCGAGCGGTTGCGGGCCGAGCCGGGCGAGGGCGACATCGCGATCGGCGGCGCGACGCTCGCCGCCGAGGCGGCGGCGCTGGACCTGATCGACGAGTTCCGGATCCGTGTCTACCCGGTGCTGGTCGGCGGCGGCATCCCGTACTTCCCGCGGGCCGAGCGCCGGGTGGATCTCGAGCTCGTCGAGACCCGGACCTTCAGCTCGAAGGTCGTCTACCTCCGCTACCGCGTGCCGCGCTAGCCGCGTTCCGAGGCAGTCGGCGGTCCGAACCAGGTGGTCAGCGCCTCGGCGAGCCCCAGCTGCGTCCCGTCTCCCACCCACGCCACGTATCCGTCTGGCCGGATCAGCACGGCGGAGGGGGCGGCGACCGCCCCGAGGGCCGGAAGCTCCCACGGACCGTCGGACCTGGCCTCGACCAGCCGAACCCGATCGGCCCACGGCGTGATGTCGAAGCCGCCGGGCGTTCCAAGATCGATCAGCACCGGCCGGGCATCGTGCAACAGGCTGAAGACCCGCAGCGGGCCGTCGGCGGTGACCAGGTCGAGATCGGGCATGCGGCGTCCGAGCAGCGCGTGGCCCACGCCGAGGTCGTAGTGAATGTCCAGGCCGGACATCATCGCGGCGAACCGTCGACGCGGCTCGTCCATGCTCAGGAGCTCGGACACGCTGTCGCGCAAGGCCTCGGTGCGCTCGTCGGCGCGCGTGAGCGCGACCTGCGCCATCGTGGTGCGGAGCACGCGGGCACCGACGGGGTGCCGCTCGTCGTGGTACGTATCGAGCAGACGCTCCGGCGAGATCCCCTTGACCACCTGCGCCAGCTTCCATCCCAGGTTCACCGCGTCCTGCACACCGGTATTGAGGCCCTGCCCACCCACCGGGGAGTGCACGTGGGCAGCGTCGCCGGCCAAGAGGACGCGTCCCTTGCGGTAGGCCGCGGCCTGGCGAGTCACGTCGGTGAACCGGGTGATCCAGGTGAGATCGTGGATCCCGTAATCGGTCCCGTACACGGCGATGAGGCCCTCGCGAAGGTCGCGCAGGGTGGGCTCGGCGGTGCCGACCTCCGGCTCGGTCAACATCACCCCGACCGTCCCGCCCGGCTTGTAGACCACCGCGCCGTCCTGGATCTCGTACTCGACCTTGCCCAGGGCATGCGTGCCCGACGGCGTCCGGCGAATGCCCAGCTCGGGCTCCTCGGTCATCTCGACCTCGGCGAGCAGGGCGCTCGTCGTCGCATCCCAGCCGCGGAACTCGATGCCGGCTTCCTTGCGGACCAGGCTGCGTCCTCCGTCGCACCCGACGAGATACGGCGCCCAGAGGCGTCGACCGTCGGACAGCACGACGTCCACGCCATCGTCGTCCTGCGCGAACCCGGTCACCTCGGTGCCGTAGTGGATCGGGACCTTCAGCTCGGCGACCCAGCCCGCGAGGATGCGCTCGATATGTCGCTGCCACAGACCCAGCCCGTAGGGATGCCGGGTGGGAAAGTCGCTGATGTCCAGCCGGATCATTGCGAACCCGGCGACCTGGGCCACCTGCCCCTCGGCAAGGAATCGATCGGCGAAACCGCGCTGATCGAGGACCTCGATCGTGCGTGACTGCAGGCCGCCGGCGCGCGAGCCCGGGAGGTCCTGGTCCGGGCGCCGCTCGACGATGACGGAGTCGACGCCGGCGAGGGCCAGCTCGCCCGCCAGCATCAGCCCCGTCGGACCAGCTCCGGTGATCACCACCGCATGCCCGGTCATCGCCGCGAACCCATGGGCTGATCGTGGTCCATGGCCGCGCGGTGGTCAACGGATGACACCTCGGGCGTTGCAACTGCGCCACCGAGTGTGGGAAACCTCGCGTCCGCCCGACCCCAATGCCAAACTCCGGAGACCCGATCAAGAAGTCTGCGTGGCTCCCGCGGTGCTGATCTCCCACTGACTGCCTTCACACGGCTTCGCAATCGTCGCGATGGTGCGCCCATCCTGGATCACGACGAATGTCCCTGTCATGCACGAGTGGAGCAGCGGACCGTTGAAACCCCGGGTAGCGCCGGGCGCGATCGTCTCAACGGCTTCTGGGTGGTCCAGACCGTCGCCCGACGTCTCATGGACAGTGACCTGCACAGTGCCACTGGTCAGGTTGGCGATCGTCACGGGCCTCGCCGCTCCCATGTCGGAACAGCCCGCGACCAGCAGTGCGACGAGCGCGACGCCCACCCCGATCACGCTTGCCCGACGTTGAACATTGAGACGAGCGCGTGTCATGTGGCCATCGTCATCGACGACCGGGACTGACGCAAGAGATCGGCGGTTCCCACACCTTGTGGCGCTGCGGGCTCTTCCCTGCTCTTGACATGTGACAAGCGAGTCACATATATTCGCGGCTGTGGACGAGATGGCGGCGATCTTCCGAGCGCTGGGCGATCCCAGCCGGCGCCTGCTCCTCGATCGGCTGTTCGATCGCGACGGACAGACCCTCGGCGAGCTGTGCACCTGGCTGCCGGAGATGACCCGGTTCGGCGTGATGCGCCACCTCGACGTTCTCGAGGAGGCCGGCCTGATCGAGACGCGGAAGGTCGGCCGCGAGAAGCACCACTACCTGAACCCCGTCCCGATCCGGCTCGTCGCCGATCGCTGGATCGGCAAGTTCGCCGAGCCGGTCGTCGGGCGGATGACCGCGATCAAGCACGACCTGGAGGCACCCGCGATGCTCGCACCCGATCACGTCTACTCGGTCTACATCCGGGCCACGCCGGACCGCGTCTGGCGAGCGATCACCGACGGCGTCGAGACCGAGCGCTACTACTACGGTACCCACGTCGATTCCGACTGGTCGAAGGGCGGCCGGGTCGCCTACTCCTATCCGGACGGCTCCGTGGCCGCCGACGGGGAGGTGATCGACATCGACCCGGGGCGGTTCGTCACGATGACGTTCCATCCGCGCTGGAGCCCGGAGGTCGACGCCGAGGGCCCGGTCCGGATGACATGGGCGATCGAGCCGGCCGGACCGGAGACGTCGAAGCTGACCGTCACGACGGCCGGGATCCAGGAGGGCGGCGCGATCGCGCGCGAATTCGCCGGCGGCACGGTGTTCATCGTGTCGGGGCTGAAGACGTACCTGGAGACGGGCGAGTCGATCGCGTCCGCGCCGGAGCCCGCGACGGCGGGCTGACGGGGCACCGCCCGCGATGCGCCGAGTGCGTCAAACGACGCCCGGCGCCCGCCCCACCGGACGATAGACGCGCCTGCCGCGCCAAACGTCGGCTGAACGGCCCGGATCGGCCGGGATCGGGCCCGCGCGGCACGTCCAGCGGTCGTTTGACGCAGCGGCTGCATCGCGGGCGGGGCTCACCCACGCAGCACGAGGCCCGACCCCTCCGAAGGGGTCGGGCCTCATGACCTTGCGACGAACGGGACTACATGATCCCGACGACGTGACCCTCCGGATCGGCGAAGAGCGCGATCGTCGTCTCGGGCGCTACCTCGGTCAGGGGCATGAGCACCCGCCCACCCTTGGCCGCCACCTTGTCGAGGACGCCCTGCGCGTTCTCGGTGTGGACGTAGAACGTGACGTGGCCGATCGTCCCGTCCTGCGACGCGCCGATCCCGCCGCTGACGCCGCTGTCCTGACGGACCATCCCGTACCCGCCGGGATTGTTCTTGTCGAGGTCCCAGCCGAAGATGTCCTCATAGAAGGACTGGAGTGCGGCTCCGTCCTTGCCACGGACCTCGACGTGCACGATCTGGGCTCCCATGGCACAACCTCCTCGATTCGTTGTTCGGCGGCCCGTCGGGTCCGCCCCTTCATCTGCACGACGAACGGCCACGGACGGAATCGACAGGCGGATCGCCCTGGGAACCGATCCGCGTTCGCCGACGAAATCCGGAGTGGCGAGGCATTCCACCGCAACCTGATCACCCCATCAGTGTTCAACGGCGTTACACTTCGAGCAGCGGACCACGGACGGATCGCGCGCACCTACGGACGCCGCAAGCGAGCCCATCCGCCGGCCCGATCGTCGACATCTGGCAGCTCGTCGCGAGGGGAGCGGGACGGGCCAGTGAACGCCCCCATCGTGGGGTGGAGGAGGACGGTCGCGCATGATCCCGGCACCCTTCGATTACGCTCGTCCGCCGGATCTGGACGGCGCCCTCAAGCTCCTTGCCGATCACGAGGGTGAGGCCAAGATCCTGTCGGGCGGCTACAGCCTCCTGCCCCTGCTGAAGCTGCGCCTCGCGCAGCCCGGCCTCCTCGTCGACATCCAGGACGTCACCGGGCTCGACGGGATCGTCGAGACGGACGACGAGCTCCGGATCGGCGCGCGGGCCACCCATCGCCAGATCCACGAGAGCGCGATCATCGGACGCTATCCGCTGCTCCACGACGTGTCGGGCGGGATCGGCGATCCGCAGGTCCGCAACTGGGGCACGATCGGCGGCTCCGTCGCGCACGCCGACCCGGCCTCCGATTGGCCGGCCGCGCTCCTCGCCGTCAACGCGCGGGTCGTCTGCCGCGGGCGCAACGGCGAGCGCCAGATCGCGGCCCGCGACTTCTTCCTCGACACGTTCACGACGGCCATCGAGCCGACCGAGGTCCTGACCGAGATCCGCTTCGGCCGCCGGCCACGCGGCCAGGGTGGCGCCTACACGAAGCTCGAGCGACGGGTCGGCGACTTCGCGACCGCCGGCGTCGCGGCGGTTGTCCGGGTGGGCGACGGCGGATCGATCGGGTTCGCCGGGATCGGCGTGACCGGCGTCTCCGGCTCACCATTCGCCGCGACGGACGCCGAGGCCGCCCTGACCGGCAAGGTGGCCTCCGACGACGTGTTCCGGGCGGCTGGATCGGCGGCCGCCGCGATGAGCGAGCCCGCGGCGGACCTCCGCGGTCCCGTCGACTACAAGCGGGCGATGGTCGCCGAGCTCACCGTTCGATCGCTCCGCAAGGCGGTCGAGCGCGCGCTGGCGTACGCGTGAGGGAGCGACGATGACCAATCCTCGGGCCAATGGCCTCGCGGAGCTCGGCCTTGGACCTCGGAGAGCCCCGTCCTGTTCCACGGAGACACGACCGTGACGAATCAGCACATCAGGGTTACCGTCAACGGCGAGGCCCGCGAGGCCGACGTCGAGCCGCGGCTCCTCCTTGTCCACCTGCTCCGCGACGTCTTCGGGCTGACCGGGACGCACATCGGCTGCGACACGAGCAACTGCGGCGCGTGCACGGTCCACGTCAACGGCCGGAGTGCGAAGTCGTGCACGATGCTCGCGGTCCAGGCCGACGGCGCCGAGATCAAGACGATCGAGGGGATGGTCGACGGGGCCACCCTCCATCCGCTCCAGCAGGCGTTCTGGGACCAGCACGGTCTCCAGTGCGGGTTCTGCACCCCCGGGATGATCATGCAGGCCGCCTGGCTGCTCGACGAGAACCCGAGCCCATCCGAGGCAGAGATCCGCGAGGGGATCAGCGGCAACCTCTGTCGCTGCACCGGCTACGTGAACATCGTGAAGGCGATCCAGCAGGCGGCGGGCGAGCTCAGCACGAGCGAGTCGGCGCCCGTCGTGGCCGCCGCGACCACCGACGGCCAGGCCGTCGCGGCGGAGGCATGAGATGACGACCGACGCACCCCTCCAGACGACCCCCGAGGTCGGGGGCATGGGTCACTCCGTCAAGCGCAAGGAGGACCCCCGGTTCATCCGGGGAAAGGGCGAGTACATCGACGACGTCAACCTCCCGGGCCAGCTCTGGCTCGACATCGTCCGCAGCCCGTATGCCCACGCCACGATCAAGGGCATCGACGCCAGCGAGGCGTTGAAGGTCCCGGGCGTGGTCGCCGTGATCACCGGCGCCGACCTCGAGAAGGCCGGTCTCCACTGGATGCCGACCCTCGCGGGCGACAAGCAGATGGTCCTGCCGACGACGACCGTGATGTACCAGGCCCAGGAGGTCGCGGCCATCGTCGCCACCTCGCGCTACGCGGCCGCCGACGGCGTGGCCGCCGTGATGGTCGACTACGAGCCGCTGCCGGTCATCGTCGACCCGCACAAGGCGCTCGAGCCGGATGCGTTCGTCCTCCGTCCGGACCGGGGTCCGGACAAGCAGAACAACCACATCTGGCACTGGGAATCGGGGGACAAGGCCAAGGCCGATGCGGCGATGGCCGCCGCCGAGGTCCACGTCGAAGAGGACATCTACATCCCGCGGATCCACGTCGCGTCGATCGAGACGTGCGGCTGCGTCGCCGACTGGGACGCCGTCCGCGGCCAGCTGACCCTCCACATGACCACCCAGGCGCCGCACGCGATCCGGACGGTCCTCGCCCTGGTCTCCGGCCTGCCGGAGCAGAACATCCGGGTGAAGACCCACGACATCGGCGGCGGCTTCGGCGGCAAGGTGCCGGTCTACCCCGGCTACGTCCTCGCGGTCGTCGCCAGCCTGACCGTCGGCAAGCCGATCAAGTGGATCGAGGATCGCTCGGAGAACCTCCAGGCGGACTCGTTCGCCCGGGACTACCACATCCACGCCGAGATGAGCGCCACCAAGGCGGGCAAGATCACCGGCCTCAAGGTCCGGACGATCGCCGACCACGGCTACACCGATGCCGCGGCCGACCCGTCGAAGTTCCCGGCCGGGCTGTTCAACGTCATCACCGGCTCGTACGACTTCCAGAACGCGTTCGTCGAGGTCGACGGCGTCTACACGAACAAGCCGCCGGGCGGCGTCGCCTACCGCTGCTCGTTCCGGGTGACCGAGGCCGTCCACGCGATCGAGCGGATGGTCGACATCCTCGCCCACGACATCGGCAAGGACCCGGCCCAGCTCCGGATGGAGAACTTCATCCAGCCCGACCAGTTCCCGTACGCCACGCCGACGGGCTGGTCGTACGACTCGGGCAACTACCCGGCCGCCCTCCAGAAGGCGATGGACATGATCGACTACGCCGGGCTCCGCCGGGAGCAGGCGGAGAAGCGGGCCCGTGGCGAGCTGATGGGCATCGGGATCAGCAGCTTCACCGAGATCGTCGGCGCGGGACCGTCCCACGACTTCGACATCCTCGGGATCAAGATGTTCGACTCGTGCGAGATCCGGGTCCACCCGACGGGCAAGGTCATCGCCCGGCTCGGCGTCCAGTCGCAGGGCCAGGGCCACGAAACCACCTTCGCCCAGATCATCGCCGAGGAGCTCGGCTTCCCGGTCGCCGACATCAAGATCGAGGAAGGCGACACGGATACCGCGCCGTATGGGCTCGGGACCTATGCGTCACGCTCGACACCGGTCGCCGGCGCCGCCACGGCCGTCGCCGCGCGCAAGATCAAGGAGAAGGCCCGGCACATCGCCGCGCATCTCCTCGAGGCGAGCGCGGACGATCTCGAGTGGTCCAACGGGAAGTGGAGCGTCAAGGGCTCACCCGAGCGCTTCAAGACCATCCAGGAGATCGCCTTCGCGGCCTACACCAACCATCCGGCCGGGATGGAGGCCGGCCTCGAGGCCGTCGACTACTACGACCCGCCGAACCTGACGTTCCCGTTCGGCAGCTACATCTGCGTCGTCGACATCGACAAGGGGACCGGTGAGGTCCACGTCCGCCGCTTCGTCGCGATCGACGACTGCGGCAACATCATCAACCCGATGATCGTCGACGGCCAGATCCACGGCGGGCTCACGATGGGCCTGGCGCCGGCACTGTACGAGTCGATCACCTACGACGACAACGGCAACAACCTCGCCGGCACGTTCATGGACTACCTCCTCCCGACCGCGGTCGAGACTCCGGCGTGGGAGGTCGGCAAGACGGTCACGCCGTCGCCGCATCACCCGATCGGCGCGAAGGGCGTCGGGGAGTCGGCCACCGTCGGCGCCCCGCCGGCGATCGCGAACGCCGTCGTCGATGCCCTGTGGCATCTCGGCGTCCGCAACATCGACATCCCGATCACCCCCCAGAAGGTCTGGGCGATCCTGCACGAGAAGGGCGTCTCGTAGGGCTCCGCCCGGCGAACGTTCCGGACCCGCGTCCATGACCCGCAGCGTCTTCGCGAGGGCGGCCGAGCTCGAAGAGGCCGGCCGCCCGTTCGTCGTCGCGACCGTCGTCGCCGTCGCCCGGCCGACGTCCGCGCGACCCGGCGCGAGCGGCATCGTCCACCCCGACGGCACGATCGAGGGCTGGGTCGGCGGCAGCTGCGCCCAGCCCGTGGTCGTCCGCGAGGCGCTCCATGCGATGGCCGACGGCCAGCCCCGCCTCCTCCGCCTGTCGAAGGACGGGCCGGCCGAGGGGCGGCGCGCCGACGGCGTCATCGAGCTCGTGATGACCTGCCACTCCGGTGGCACCCTGGAGATCTACGTGGAACCGCATCTCCCCGCGCCGCTCCTGTGGGTCGCCGGCACGACCCCGATCGCCGGCGCCCTCGCCACGCTCGGTGCCGCCTCCGGATGGCGCGTCTCGGTCTTCGACCCGTTCGCGGCCGCGGAGGACTTCCCGGCGGCGGAGCGGGTCAGCCCGGAGGTGGCGCTCGGTCGCGTCGACCCGGAGTCGAGCCCGTACATCGTCGTCGCGACGCAGGGCCAGTGGGACGAGGAGGCCCTGGCCGCCGGGCTCCGCCGGAATGCCTCCTACGTCGGGCTCGTCGCCTCACCGACGCGGGCGAACGTCGTCCGCCAGTGGCTCCGCGACGAGACCGGTCTCGCCGAGGAGCGGCTCGCCGCGCTCCGCGCCCCGGCGGGCATGGACCTCGGCGCGGAGACGCCCGAGGAGATCGCGCTCTCGATCCTCGCCGAGCTGGTCCAGGTCCGGCGCGGTCGCGCCCCGTTCGTCGCGGCGCCCGGTCCGGCGACGCTCAGCGGTGACGCGGCCATGGCCGTCCAGCCGCTCCAGCCCGTGGTCGACGACATCGTCCTCGTCGACCCGGTCTGCGGGATGACGGTGGATCGCTCGACGGCTCGCCACCTCGCCGAGCACGACGGCACGGTCTACGCGTTCTGCTCGATCGGCTGCCGGACGCGGTTCATCAAGGAGCCGTCGGAGTATCTGTCCGCTCCCGGCACGCACTCCATGGAGGCCTCATGAAGTTCGAGGGAACCGTCGACATCGCCGCGCCGCGTGACAAGGTCTGGGCCTTCGTCATCGATCCGAACCAGGTCGGCCAGTGCGGGCCGGGGGTCGAATCGATCGAGGTCATCGACGACACGCACTTCAAGGCGACGGCGAAGGTGGGGATCGGCTTCATCAGCGCACGGTTCGTCGTGAACATGGAGATGGCGGAGCAGCAGCCGCCGGACCGGGCGGTGATCAAGGCCCACGGCCAGGCGCCCGGCAGCGCGGTCGACGCGACGGCCCAGATGACGCTCAGCGACGGCGAATCCGGCGGGACCCGGATGGACTGGAGCGCGGACGTCGCGATCTCCGGCAGCCTCGCGTCGCTCGGCGCGCGCCTGATCGAGGGGACCGCGAACAAGATGATCGGCCAGACCTTCGAGTGCATGAAGGAGAAGCTCGAGGGGTAGGGAAGGGCGGCCGGCCGGCCCGACCGGAGCACGATGGAGCGGATCAGCCGGGTCGTCGGCCCGGTGGCGACCAACGTCCACGTCCTTGCGGATCCGCGCACGCGCGAGGCCATCGCGATCGATACGGCGATCCCGTCGCTGGCCTGGATCGCCGACGAGCTGGCCGCCCGCGACTGGACGCTCAAGCTCATCGTCTCCACGCACGGGCACTGGGACCACATCGGGGACAACGCCGCGGTGTCGGCCGCCACGGGCGCCGAGATCGCCGTGCATGCCCTGGACCGGGAGGCGCTGATCCGGCCGATGCCGCTCTGGGCGCCGTTCGAGATCCCGCCGTCCGTGCCGGCGGTCGAGCTCGCCGAGGGCGGCGAGATCCGGTTCGGCGAGATCCGGCTCCAGGTGCTCCACACGCCGGGCCACACCCCGGGCTCGGTCTGCCTGCTCTCGAACGACGATGGGCTGCTGCTCAGCGGCGACACGCTGTTCGCGGGCGGCTGGGGCCGGACGGACCTGCCGGGCGGCTCCGAGGCGGCGATCGCGGAGTCGCTCGTGCGCCTGTCCGAGCTCGAGGCGCCGGTGACGGTCCTGCCCGGCCACGGCCCGTCGACGACGATCGGCCGCGAGCGGCCGTGGCTGGAGCTGGTGCGGTCGACCGGGCGGCTGCCCGCCTGAATCGGACGCTTCCGTTGCGGCCATGGGTCACCGACGTGCTCGAATGCGGAACGTCGGCCGTCCCTGCCGGACATGTCGTCGACACATGCTCGAACGGTGTCGCACGGATCCGGGCGATCAGGGACCAACCGGCGACGTCCCACGATGGGCCACGCACATCAGCGGACAGGCGTACCCGGGCGGGGCGGGGCCCCCGCGCCGGGCGGGGCGGGGCCCGGCGCCTCGCGCCGCCTCGCGCGCGTGTGTCACTCCCACGCGAACACGCGATAGGTTTCGTTGCGTGTGCGCGGCACACGGCCGACACGACGGCGGGCGCCCGTGACGCTCGGATCGGCGGGAAGGTCGGTCGGCTCGCCGTTCTCGCGTGTGTCAGGCACACGCGCGGGAGGGCCGGCCGGGGCGAGGGGAGGCTCGCGCGCCGCGCCCTGCGCCTCAGAGCTCAGCCGTTCACGAGCCCCGTCGTGTCGACGACCTCGAGCATCGAGCCGGTGATCCCCTGGAGCCCGTGCAGGTCGTCGTCGTTCCAGCGCGGGTCGGGGGCGCCCGAGATGTAGTACGCGGAGCCGTTGTCGGCCAGGATCATCCCGTACTTCTTCAGCGCCGCGAGGATCACGCGGCTCTGCGGACCGTACGCGTTGATGTTCACGCTCGCCTTCAGGCGAACGCGCAGGCCCATCGGCGGGAGCGACGCGCTCGATCCGTCGCCCGCGTCGTGGCGGGCCGGGTAGATGTGGGCGGACCGGGTCGACGGGACGGTGAACCGGAGCGCGTGCGCGATCACGCCCGCCGCGACCTCGTCGTACCGGGCGAGGCCCGGGTAGATCGGCAGCCCTGCGGCATCGGCCGAGGTCCAGCCGTCTGGCCGGAGGGCGTTCGAGGTCAGGTCCCAGGTGGCGCCGGAGCCGGCGGTCCAGGTTCCGTTGACCTTCGCGGCCGCGAACAGCTCCCACAGCCGGCAGGTCTTCTGGTCGACCATGAGGATGTGCCGGTCACCACCCGCGCCGGCCCCCTCGATCTTCGGCGATGGCGGGATCGGGTAGCCCACCCGGTCCGATTCGGACGGCCACTGGAACGTGACCGTCGAAGCAGCCGTCGCCGCCGAGTTGACCATGTTCACGGGGATGCCGTAGCCGGCGAACGTGCCGAAATCCGGATGCAGGTACTTGCTCACGCCCATCGTCGCGATGAGGGTCGCCGAGTCGCTCCGGACGGGCAGGGCATCGACGCGCTTGTTCCAGACGTTCGACGCGGGAAAGGGCAGCGTGCACGGCGTCCGGTACTTGTAGCGCGAGATGGTCGGCGCGGCCGACGCCGAGGCGCCGCCGACCGAGGCGGCCACGAGGGCGATGAGGACGGCCACGCGGAGCGAGCGACGAGCGGGCATGCCGTCATCGTCCGACGGCGGCTGTCGATGAGCGCTGATCCGATGGTCCCGAACGGTGCCCGAACACACCGCCTGATTGGCTGTCGCGCCCGAACGCCGATGGCCGCGTTGTCGACCGCGCTGCTCGCTCACGCACATTGAAGTGCGCTCGCTCCGCTGCTCCCCGGCGCCTTGCCCTCGGCGCCCGGACGCGACGAACGCCGTGTTAGCCGAGCGAGACGTCCTTCCGGTAGGCCACGCCGACGCGGTGACGCCGGAAGCCCATTGCCTCGTACACGCGGAGGGCGCCCGAGACGTTCTCCGCATCGACCCCGAGAGCCGCCTCCGTGAGCCCGCGCTCGCGCAGCGCGACGAGCGAGCGGGCGATCAGCGCCGACGCGAGCCCGCGGCGACGCCACGGCCGGCGGACGCTGATGTGCTCGAGCCAGCCGCGACCGATCCCCAGCTGGACGTTCTCCTTGGCGAAGACGAACGGCATCACGGAGCCGGCGATCTCGTCGCCGTCCCAGGCCACCTGCCACAGGCTCGTGTCGAGCTCGGGCATCGCGAACCATCGATCGAAGTCCGCGTCCGTCCGCTCGCCGTGGTTCCAGTGATCGCGGAACGCCTCGACGTCGGCGTCCCAGATCCGGCGGTGGTCGTCCGCCTCGACGGGCCGGACCTCCAGTCCGTCCGGCATCGGCAGATCCGGGATCGGCTCGGCGAGATCGCGGACCATCATGTAGCCGTACCGGACGATCCGGTACCCGGCTCCCTCGTACAGGGCCACGGCGCCCACCTGGACCTCGTCCGGCCAGGCGGTCAGGGCCCGGTTTCGTGGGCGCCCGTCGACGCGCGCGACCTCGGCGGCGCGCCGCTCGGTCCAGCCGAGCAGGGCCCGGCCGAGACCGCGTCGACGCCACGCCGGGCGGACCCAGCCCTCCATCTGATGGCTCCCGATCCCGTCGCGTGTCCGTACGTCGGTCTCGGCCGCGGCGACGACCACCCCGTCGATCTCGGCGAGGAGGACATCCCGACGCGGATCGAACTCGTCGGCGTGCTCGTAGTCGTTCCGGAGCTGTTCGACGGTCGGGATCCAGTCGATCCCGTCGGCGAGATGGGCCTCGCCGATCAGCGCGGCGAGCGCCGCGTAGTCGCGTGCGGGGTCGAACGGGCGGAAGCGCAGCCCCGGGATCGCCGGCGCGACGGGGAAGGCGACCGGGGTGTCGTCGATCATGGCGCGTCCTCCGCGCCGGCCGGCTCGACGGCCGGCAGGGGCTTGCGGTAGGCGGTCGTGCTCGAGGCGACCTGGAAGCCGCAGGATTCGTAGAGCCCGAGCGCCTGGTTCGCGTTCGCCGAGTCGACGCCGAGCGCTGCCGTCGTGACGCCCCGATCGCGGAGGGCCAGAAGGCTCCGGGCGATCAGGGCCCGTGCCAGCCCGCGCCTGCGCCAGGGCCGTCGAGTGAACACGGAATCGAGCCAGCCGACCGGGATGCCGTCGTGGCCCTTGTGGATCCCGTTGAGGATGCCGCCCGCGATCTCGTCGCCGTCGAACGCGACGACCCACAGCGACGTGTCGGTGTCCGGGTCGGCCATCATCTGGGTGTAGACGCTCTCCGGGTCGTCGACCGACCCGAAGCTCTCGAGAAAGGCCTCCGTGTCGGCAGCGATCACGGCCCGGATCGCGGTCGGCTCGGTCGGGATCGGCCGGGTCTCGAGACCGTCGGGCAGGGGCAGATCCGGGATGGCCTCGAAGTCGGGGCGGCGCATCGAGTGGAACCGCCGGAACGGCTCGTAGCCTGCCCGTCGCAGGACGATGCCGCCGCCGACGTCGCCGTCGTGGCTGAACGTCGTCAGCCAGCGCGGCCGGTCGAGCGCCGCGCCCGCGGCCCGGTCCTCGGCGGCCATGGCGATTCGCCGCGCCTCGGTCCAGGCGAGGAGCCGCGCGCCCACCCCGCGTCGCCGGACATCCGGGTCGACAAAGCAGGCGGACTCGTACCAGCGCTCGCCGTCGGTTGAATCCGTCCACTGGACCCTGCCGTAGCCGACGATCGCCTCGCCGCTCCGGGCGATGACGAGATCCGTGGCCGGCGTGAAGTGCTGAAGGCTGTCGTAGTAGGCGTGCATCGCCTCGAACGTGTTCCGTTCGATCTCGCCGTCGGCGCGCCGGGTCCGTTCCGCCGTCGCGTACATCCCCGGCAGCTCCGCCTCGAGATCCATCGAAGGGTCGATCCGCACCCCGGCCCCGGTCGCGGCGTCCGCCGCCCGCGTGGAGGTCATCGCCAGCCCTCCGTCCCGTACTTCGCGTCCATGTGCCGGCCCACCGCCTTGCCGATCGCCTTCCACTTCCGTCGCTCCTCGGCGCGCGCCAGGCCGTCGACGCGGCGCTCGTGGTGGGCAGCCTCCCGCTGCAGCTTGCGCCAGCTCTCGAACCGATCCGCCGGCAGACGGCCGTCCGCCCGCGCCGCGCTCACGGCACAGCCCGGCTCGCCGTCGTGCGAGCAGTCATTGAACCGACAGCCGGCCGCGAGCTCGTCGATGTCGCCGAACGAACGATCGAGGCCGTCGCCGTCCCAGAGGGCCAGCTCGCGCATCCCCGGTGTGTCGAGGATCAGTCCGCCGTCGGGCAGCAGGTGGAGCTGGCGGCGCGTGGTCGTGTGGCGTCCCCGCGCGTCGTCGTCGCGGATGTCCTGGGTCACGGCGATCTCGGCGCCGGCCAGCCGATTCAGGAGGGTCGACTTGCCCACGCCCGACGAGCCGACAAACGCGACCGTTCGGCCGGAGCCGATCCGCTCTCGGACCTGCTCGACGCCACGGCCGTCGACGGCGCTCACCGCGATGACGGTCGCGCCCGTCGCCACGGCCTCGACCGCGGCGAGCGCCTCCGCGATGTCGTCGTCGCTGTCCAGGTCGGCCTTGGAGAGGAGGACGACCGGTTCGGCACCGCTGTCCCATGCGGCCGCCAGGTAGCGCTCGAGACGACGCACATTGAGGTCGGCGTTGAGCGACGCGACGACGAAGACGACGTCGAGGTTGGCGCCGACGACCTGCGCCTCGGTCCGCCGGCCCGCGGCCTGGCGGACCAGCGCGGAGCGGCGGGGGAGCAGGGCATGGATGACCGTCTCACCGGTCATCCCGCCCTCGACCGCGACCCAGTCGCCGACGGCCGGGAATGCCGATGGATCGTCATCCGCGTCGAACCGGAAGCGGCCGCTGACCGCGGCCCGCTGCTCGCCGGCGGCGCCGGCGAGCTGGTACGAGCCGCGATCCTCGGCGACGACCCGGGCCGGCTCACGGCCCAGCGCGGCATGCGCCGCATGGGCTGCGGCCAGCGCCTCGGTCCAGCCGAGCGCATGGAGGGTCGTCGGAGCGGCGAAGGTCCCGCTCATCCGACGCGCTTCAGCTTGCCGGTCCGCTTGGCGTAGCGCTCGGCGCGGCCGAACGCCCACAGCCCGAACGGGATGAGGAACACGCCCATCACGATCAGGGGCCAGACGTCGTACAGGAGCTCGTTGACCGGCGTCCCGTCGACGACGCCCTTGCGGACGCCATCGAGGACGTAGGTCGCCGGCGAGAACTTCGAGAGCACCTGCATCCAGCCGGGCAGGATCGTGACGGAGTAGTACACGCCGCTGACGAGCAGCAGGCATGACTGGAGGACGAACGTCATCTGCGCCCCGCGCTCCACGTAGAGGAGCGGCAGGATCGCGGCGATCATCCCGATCCCGACGATGCTGAACGAGCCGAGCAGGACGAACGTGATGACCGTGACCGGGTTCGCCCCGGCCACCTCGAGCTGGGGGAAGAACAGGATCAGCACGACGAGGATCGCGGCGGTGTGGATCAGCCCGTACACCATCGCGTACAGGACCGAGCCGAGCAGCTGCGACCAGCGCCGGATCGGCGCCATCATCGTGTACTCGAGCGTGCCCTCCCAACGCTCGACGCTGATCGTCTCCGCGATCCAGCTGAACACCACCGAGAGGTAGTTCCAGAAGATCGCGCCGATCATCAGCATCAACGTGAGGTGGGCGTCGCCCTGATCGGCCCCGATGAGCGAGATGCTGAGCGCACCCGCCACGGAGTAGATCAGGAAGGCGATCTCCCAGCCCCAGTAGCGCCGGGTCAGGAAGAAGTTGCGCTCCATGAAGGCGTACGACGCCTTCATCTCGTGCGCGAGGGTGGTCATGGGGGTTCTCCGGGTCTGGGCGCCGGCCCGGCCGCTCATTGCGGCCGAGCCAGCGAATAGGCCGCCTCACCGGCCAGGCGGTTCCCGAACCGGATGATCCGCGTGCCGATGGCACGCCGGATCGACGGCGCGGGCGTCTCGAACTGGCGGCTGATGGCCGCCCGGTCGAAGGCCTGCTGGCGAAGCTCGTTGATCAGCCAGAGCTGGTCGTTGGCGTTCGCGAACTGCATCTCGTTCTCACCTCCTTTCATTCGGTGTCGTCGTCGGCCTCGTCCTCGACGTCGTCGTCGAGCGAGCGGCCGGTGTGGGTCATGAAGACGTCGTGGAGGGTCGCGGTCCGACCCGTCCGTGCTGCCTCGGTCGCGATCAGGCCGGCCGGCGTGTCCTCGACGACGACCCGGCCGCCGGCCAGGACCGTGATCGAGTCGCACAGCCGCTCGGCCTCGTCCAGGTCGTGCGTCGTGAGGACGATCGACGCGTCGTGCGTCTCCCGGAGCTCCTCGATGAACGCCTGGACGTCGAGCTTCGAGCGCGGATCGAGACCCGTCGTCGGCTCGTCGAGCAGGAGGAGCGACGGGCTCGTCAACAGGGCTCGCGCGATGGCGACCTTCTGCTGCATCCCCCGGCTCATCTGCTCGATGGGCCGGCCCACCCGCTTCTCGCTGATCCCGAGGCGACCCAGGATCGCGATGGCCTCGTGCTTCGCCTGCGCCGCCTCGAGGCCATAGAGCCTGGCGGCGAAGAGGAGGTTCTCCATCGGGCTGAGCTTCTTGAAGAAGGCGGCGTCGACGCTGACCCGGTTGATCAGCCGCTTGACCTCCATCTCGTCTCGCTCGATGTCGAAGCCGAAGACCGAGACCCGGCCCTCGTCCAGGGTCAGCAGGCCCGAGACGAGGCGGATGAGGGTGGACTTGCCCGACCCGTTGGCGCCGAGGATCCCGACGATGTCGCCCCGCTCGAGGCGGAGGGACACGTCCGCGATCGCGATGACGGGCGTGCGCTTGCGACCGACGACGAACCGCTTGGTGACGCCCTCCACGAGGAGCGCCGGCACGGCCGTGTCGACCGCCCGCGCAGCGCCGCTGGCGCCGTCTGGACGGGCGATCTTCTGTTGTCCGAGGACGGTGGCGGTCACTGCACTGGGCTCCTGGTGGTTCGCGCGGTAGGGACGACTGGTGGCGTTTCCGCTGCGGATCCGGTGACCGGGAATCGATCGAGCCGCGGACCCGGTTCGATGCTCCGGCGCATCGCGTGGGCTCGCGGCTCGGGTGACGGCTCTCCGCGGAGAGGCATCAAAAAAGCCGGGGGCCCGTCTGGCCCACGGCTCGTGGTTCGTCTGGAGGGCGGACTCGCCGCCTCAGGCTAGCTCGAGATGGGCACAGATCTCCCGCTCACGACGGCACTGAGGGGTGCGGTCGTGCGCCGGTAGAACTCGGTGTTCATCTGCATTCGGAGTGACCTCCGCGAGCTGGATGGGACGGGCGATCTGCACGCCGGCGGGCAGTCTACGCGCGTCGAGGACGCGACGTCAACCGGGCGGAACGACGATGTCGGCCATGCGACAGATGACGTAGGGCGGGTGAGTGCCGACCCCGCCGATGTGCATCGTATGCACACGTCGACACAGCCCGGCTGCGTTCGTGTCGGAGTCGTGCACCTCGTGCACAGGTTCGCCCCAGGGCGGCGGAAACGTGCATCCGATGCTTGGTTCGCGACCATTTCCGGTGCGACACACAGGCCAAGCATTGCGACGCGTGCACCCGGTGCAAGCGGCACAATCGAGCCGGACATCAGAGGTCCAGCCGGACCACGGGGCGGGGCCAGCGGGTTGCGCCCGGCCGGCGCTCGCCGACGACGTCGAACCCCGCTCCCAGGAACATCCGGAGCGTCCCCCCGTAGGCGATCGGCGTCGGGATCCGCTGACCACCGGGCTCGATCGGGTAGGCCTCGACCGAGCCCGCGCCGCCGGTCCTGGCGTGGTCGACGCCCGCGGCCAGCATGGCCCGCGCCAGGCCCCGGCCCCGTTCGCGGCGATCGACCACGAAGCAGACGATCGACCAGACGGGCGCCCTGGCAGACGCGTCGGACATGTGGTTCTCGCGCCCTGCGAGCTTCAGGAACCCGTCCCGGGGCCCGACGCTCACCCACGCAACGACCCGGCCGTCGCGGTAGCCCAGGAGACCCGGCGATGGTCCGCGAACGGTCCGCTCGGTGAGGACCTCCCGGTTCTCGTCCCGCGGCCGTGCCTTGACGGAGCCCGTGATGTGGAACGAGGCGCACCAGCACCACTTCGGGTCGCCCGGCTGCTCGAACAGACCGGCGAGATCCTCGAGACGGTCAGGGGTCAGCGGCCGGATGTCGAGCCCGGTCTCGGCCGGCACTTCCGCCATCACGATTCGATCGATCGCCGGACGATGACCCGACGGACGGTCGCCTGTGGCGAGTCGATCCGGTGGACGACCTCGAAGCCGGCGGCCTCGAACGTCGACAGGAGCCCTGTGTACCCGAGTGCGGCCGGGACGCGCCCGTCGCCGGGATCGACCGGGTACGCCTCGATTCCCGGCGCGCCGTGGTCCCGGGCGTACTCGGTGGCCGCCTCGAGCAGCAGCGTCGTGAGGCCCTCGCCACGTGCCGCCTTGGAGACCACGAAGCAGACGACCGACCAGACCGGCGTGTCGTCGATCCTCGGGCGGACCCGTGAGTTCGTCAGGCGTTCGTAGTCCTCACGAGGCGCGACGCTGACCCAGCCGATCGCCCGGCCATCCCGAGAGGCGAGGAGCCCGGGCGCCGGGTCGCGCCCCTCGTCGACGAGGGCGTGGAATCCCTCCCGGGTCTCCGCGCTGTTCGTGAACGACCAGTCCTTCGACCGGAGCCGCCAGAACATGCACCAGCAGGTCTTCGGGTCCCCACCCTCGCTGAACAGCGCGGCGACGTCGTCCCAGCGATCCGGGGTCAGCGGGACGATCTCGAGCGCCTCGTCCATGCCCCGCATCCTAGACCGTCGATCCGCCAGTCCCTGTCATCATCGAGGCGATGGACGACGAGCGCCTCGCCTGGCTCCGGGCTGCGGTCGCGCCGCCGCGGCGGTCGATCGTCGAGCTGGTCGGGGGCGGGGTTCTGGACCCCGAGCTCGCGGGCCTCGCATGGCTGCTGCTCGAGGCCCGACTGCCATTGATCGTCGCCGGACTCGCCCAGGGTGCCGGCAAGACGACCCTGTTCGATGCCCTGCTGGACTTCCTGCCGGCGACCACCCGCCGGATCGACCTCGCGGGTGTCGAGGAAGACTTCGCATGGCTGCCCGAGGCGCCGGCGCTCGGCTGGCCGTCCTCGACGAGCGAGCTCTACGTCCCGCCGACGTCCGTGCTGCCCGTCACGCCGGCCTCGGGGTACCTGGTGGCGGCCGAGCTGTCCGCCCACCTGCCGCTCTACACCTGGGGCGAGGCGGCCCGGACGCTGGTCCGGGCGGCGTCGCTCGGGTACGGGATCGGTGCCACGATCCACGCGGATCGGCTCGAGGACGTCCACGACGAGCTCCGGTCGCCGTCCGTGGGTCTGACCGACGACGAGCTCTCGTATCTGGGGCTGATCCTCGTCATCCGGCCGGAGCGCGGCCCGGACGGTCACGTCCGCAGGCGGGTCGTCGCCGCCCACTACGCACGGCCGGTGGGTCGAGACGAGCACGGCCACGTCCAGCGCCTGCCACCGGCGGTCGTCGCGGTCCGCGACGAGCGGTCCGACCGGCTCGAGCACTTCGCGTGGGGGATCATGCCGGAGCTCGCGATCCGCCTGGGGCGGAAGGCCGGCGACCTCGAGGCCGACCATGCCGAGCGTGCGGAGCTGCTCCGGCAGCTGGCAGCCGAGGGCGTCGTCGACGTGGACTCGGTCCGTCACGAGATCGCGGCATTCGTCGGCGCGCATTCGTCGGCGCGCGACCGATCACCGCTGCACTGAGCAGCTCGTGCTGACCGGCATCGACCATCTCGTGATCGCGGTGACGGACCCGGACGCCGGAGTGACCATCGTCGTCGGTCCGTCGGTGCCAAGATGACCCAGCCGATGGGACTTCCGACCGGTCCAGCCGTCACGTTCCTGTTCACCGACATCGAGGGCTCGACGCGCCTCGAGCGCGCCGTCGGTTCGGCCGCCTGGGCGGGGATCGTCGCCCGCCACGATGCGCTGCTTCGTGGCGCGATCGAGACGAACGGCGGCGCCGTCGTCAAGACCGAGGGCGACGCGTTCTTCGCGGCCTTCGCGCGGCCCGTCGACGCCGTACGAGCGGCCGTCGACGCCCAGCGAGCCCTCGCCGCCGAACCCTGGCCGGATGACGCGACGCTCCGGGTCCGGATGGGCCTCCACCTCGGCGAGGGTCGGCTCCGCCACGCCGGACCGGACGGCGACCATCCAGAGGACTACGTCGGGATCGACGTGAACTACACGGCCCGCATCACGGCTGCCGGAAACGGCGGCCAGGTCGTCGTGTCCGATGCGCTGGCCATCGCCGTCCGGGACGACGTGGCGGCAAAGCCAGCGCTCGGGGACGCCGAGCTCGTGGACGAGGGGCTTCGCGCCGTCAAGGACTTCGACGATCCCGCGCGGCTTCATCGCCTGGTGATCCCCGGCGCGGCCGACGACATCCGCCGCCTGCGGACGAGCGACGCACCGTCGAACCTCCCGGGCGAGGTCACCGCGCTCGTCGGCCGCGAGGCGGAGATCGAGCTCCTCCGCGAGGCGCTCGGGACGAGCCGGATCGTGACCCTGACCGGACCGGGCGGCAGCGGCAAGACCCGCCTCGCGCTGGGCGTCGCCCGCACCACGGTCGACCGGTTCCCGCACGGCTCCTGGTTCGTCGACCTGGCCGCGCTGCGCGAGCCCACGCTGCTCGAGGCCGCGATCGCCGCAACGATCGGGGTCCGCGAGACGACCGATCAGACCGTCGCCGAGGCCCTCGGGTCCCGGCTTCGGGACCAGACCGCGCTGTTCGTCCTCGACAACCTCGAGCAGCTCCTTCCGGATGCCGCGGACCGTGTCGCGGGGCTCGTCCGCGCAGCGCCCGAGATCCGGATCCTCGTGACCAGCCGCGAGCTGCTGAGGATCTCGGGCGAGCGTGGGTTCCCGGTTCCTCCTCTCGACGGATCGGCCGGCGTCGCGCTGTTCGAGGACCGGGCGCGCGGCCATCGACCCGACTTCCTCCTGACCGACGAGGGTCGGGCAGCGATCCGTGCGATCTGCGACCGGCTCGGCGGCCTGCCCCTCGCGATCGAGCTCGCGGCGGCGCGGATCCGGACCTTGAGCCCGGCCCAGATCCTCGAGCGACTCGGTCGCAGCCTGGACCTGGCCGGTGGCAGTCGCGACCTGCCGGAGCGCCAGCGCACGCTCCGCGGCGCGATCACCTGGAGCCATGACCTGCTGTCCGACGCGGAGCGCCGCCTGTTCCGACGGCTGGCGGTGTTCGCCGGCGGGTGGACGGTCGACGGGGCCGAGGCCGTCACGAACGCGGACGGCGATCTCGGCATCGACCTCGTCGACGGGCTGGAGTCGCTCGCCGACAAGAGCCTGGTGCGGGTCGAGCCCGACGACGACGGCGGCGGGGGCGGGAGCGGGAGCGACGAGACCCGCTTCGGGCTCCACCCGCTCCTTCGCGAGTACGCCGTCGAGCGCCTCGAGGACGGGGGCGAGCTGGCTGCGATGCAGCTCCGGCACGCGGATCTCATGACCGTGGTCGCCGAGCGGCTCGGCTCGGGCATCCTCGGCGCCGACGGCGAGGCCCGGATCACCCGGCTCGATCACGAGGAGTACAACCTCCGTGCTGCGATCGACTGGTCGCTGGCGAACGACCGATCCGACGTCGGCCTTCGCCTGATGGCAACCACCTGGCGCTGGTTCCAGCAGCGCGGCCGGCTGCGCGAGGGCCTCGCCATCCTCGCCGAGCTCCTTGCACGGCCGGCAGGCGATGTCCGCGTCCGGATCGGCGGGCTCGCCGCCCAGGGTGGCCTGGCGTACTGGATGGACGACCTTGCGCTGGCGCGGGCCGCCTACGACGAACGCCTGGAGCTCGCATCGGGCACCGGCGATCCAGTGCTTGTCGCCGACGCTCACTACGACCGCGGCTTCCTGTCGATGGCGGAACGGGACGGCGAGAGCCTTCGCCGCCACGAGCAGGAAGCCCTGAACCTGTACCTCGCGGCGGATCGGGGGGACGACGTGCTCCGGGCGCGTTCGGCCCTGGTGCTCGGGGTCTTCCTGGCCGGCGACGATGCCCAGGCGATCGCGCTCCAGGAGGAGAACCTGGCCGCATACCGAAGGAACGCGTCCCGGAACGAGATCGCCGACGCGTCGACGCTTCTGGCGGGCATCCTCTTCCGGCACGGGGAGCCGGCGCTGGCCTGGGAGCGGATGATCGAGGGCCTGCGGACCTTCGCCGCAAGCGAGTTCTGGTCGGGGATCGCTCGCGACCTGGTGGTGGCCGCGCAGCTCCAGGTCGTCCATGGCGATGCCGAGCTCGGCGCGCGGGTCGCGGGCGCCGTTCATGAGCTCGCGCGGGAGCGGGGCCTGATGCTGGCTCCGATCAAGATCCTCCACCTGCCGGACCCGGCCGAGCTGGCCGTCGAGCGGCTCGGCCAGCACCGCGCCGAGGAGCTCCTCCGGGCCGGCGCCGCGGTTCCCATCGACGAGGTCATCGACGAGGTCCTGGCCGCGCCGGTGCCCACCGGCGCCCTCGTTTGACGCCTCGCGGAGCCGGTCGTACGCTCGCCGCCCGTGCCACCGACCACTGACGATCCCGCCCGCCGACCGCAGACCCTCGGGGAGCTGCGCGCCGCGGGCTGGTCCGGGCGCTCGGTCAAGGAAGAGCTCCGGGCCAATCTGCTGGCGCGGCTGGCCGCGGGGCGCCCGATCATGTCGGGCATCGTCGGGTACGACGAATCCGTCCTGCCAGCCGTCGAGAACGCGATCATCGCGGGGCAGGATCTCGTCTTCCTCGGCGAGCGCGGGCAGGCCAAGACGCGTCTGGCGCGCCTCCTGGTGGGGCTGCTGGACGAGGCGATCCCCGTCGTGCGCGGCGGAGAGCTGAACGACGACCCGCTCGCGCCGATCTCGCCGAGCGCCATCGCCATCGTCGCCGAGCACGGGGACGACACCCCGATCGACTGGCTGCCCCGCGACCGTCGCTACGCGGAGAAGCTCGCGACACCGGACATCACGATCGCCGACCTGATCGGCGAGGTCGATCCCATCCGGGTCGCCGAGGGCCGCTACCTGAGCGACGAGCTGACGCTCCACTACGGGCTGATCCCGCGTTCGAACCGCGGGATCTTCGCGATCAACGAGCTGCCCGACCTCGCGGAACGGATCCAGGTGGGCCTCCTGAACATCCTCGAGGAGCGCGACGTCCAGATCCGCGGCTTCCAGGTCCGGCTTCCGCTCGACCTGTTCGTCGTCGCGAGCGCCAACCCCGAGGACTACACGAGCCGCGGCCGGATCATCACGCCGCTCAAGGACCGCCTCGGGTCGCAGATCCGGACGCACTATCCGCGGACCTTGGACCACGAGCTCGAGATCGTCCGCCAGGAGAAGCAGCGCTTCGCCGGCGGCGACGACGAGCCCGCGATCGCGGTGCCCGGGTTCATGGAGGAGCTGCTCGCCGAGCTGACCCACCTCGCGCGGCGATCGCCCGAGATCAGCCAGCGTTCCGGCGTCAGCGTCCGGGTCACGGTCGCGAACACCGAGGTGCTCGAGGCGGCCGCCCTCCGCCGCGCCGTCCGGCTCGGCGAGACCGTGGCCGCGCCGCGCGTCTCCGACCTGGGTGCCGTCGTCGCCTCGACCGTCGGCAAGATCGAGCTCGAGTCCGTCGGCGACGACGCGCCCGAGGAGCGGATCGTCGAGCGGCTGATCACGAAGGCCCTGTTCGCGACGTTCGGGCGGCGGGTCGACCTGGACGACCTCGATGACGTGGTCGTCTCGTTCGAGGACGGTCTCGTGATCGAGACGGGTGACCGCGTGCCGTCGCGCGAGTACGTCCACTGGATGGGCGAGGTCCCCGGGCTGCATGACGCCGTCCGGCGGCTCGGCACGTTCGATGTCACGGACGGGGCGGAGGAGCCGGCGGTCGTCGCGTCAGCGGTCGAGTTCCTCCTCGAGGGCCTTCACCTCTCCCGGCGGATCAACAAGGACCGCTCGGGCTCCGGAGCCGTCGTCTACCGGCGATGAGCGACGGCGACGGCAGATGACCGCGTCGTACTCGCCCGACCCGCGCGACCTCGAGGCGCCCGGCGCCGCGTCGTCCGGCCGGGATCCGCTGCTGGCCCGCGCCGCCCGCTACGCGCGCTGGGACGGCACCCAGACGATCCCCGCCCTCGATGCCGACGAGATCCTCGACGCGATGGCCGACGACGTCATGGCCGAGGGCGACCTGTCCGAGGCGCTCCGGCGGTTGATGGAGCGCGGCTGGCGGACCTCGGACCCAACGCGCAGGGACCTCGCCGGGCTGAACGAGCTGCGCGAGCGCCTCCGCCGGCGCCGCGAGGAGCTCCAGGAGCGTTACCAGCTCCGCGACGTCCTCGCCGACGTCCGCCAGGAGCTCGACGACATCGTCGCGCAGGAGCGTGCCGGCATCGAGCGCCGGCTGGACGACGCCGCCTCGCCGCCCGACGGGTCGCCCTCCGACCCGGCGCTCCGGGCGATGCTCCGCGACGCCGCGGCCCGCCGGATCGACCAGCTCGACGACCTGCCGCGCGACGTCGGGGGCCGGATCCGCCGGCTCGAGGAATACGACTTCATGGAGCCGGAGGCGCGCGACCGGTTCAACGCCCTCACGGAGCGGCTCCGGAAGCAGACCCTCGACCGCTTCGTCGACGGCCTGTCGGAGGCGATCCAGGGCACGACGCCCGAGGACCTCGCGGCGAACCGGGAGATGGTCCGCGATCTCAACTCGCTCCTCGAGGAGCGGCTCGACGGCCGCGAGCCGGGCCAGGACCAGGTCGACGACTTCCTCGCGAAGCACGGGCGGTTCTTTCCCGGAGCCCGGACCCTCGACGACATCGTCGAGCAGCTGACCCAGCGGATGGCCGCGATGTCCTCGCTCCTCCGGTCGATGACGCCGCAGCAGCGCGCCGAGCTCCAGTCGATGATGGACGCCCTGCTCCGTGACGACCGGCTGCGCTGGGACCTCGCGCGGCTGGCGTCGAACATGGACCAGCTGATGCCGGACGGCCTCGGGGAGGGCTACGAGTTCAGCGGCGAGCAGCCGCTCGGCCTGGAGCCGGCGCTCGAGCGGATCGGCCAGCTCCAGTCGCTCGACCGGCTCGAGGACCAGCTGAACGCGATCGAGGAACCGGCCGATCTCGGCGGACTCGACCCCGATGAGGTCCGCGAGCTGCTCGGGGCCGACAGCGCGCGCGACCTCGAGGCGCTCGACGAGCTCGCCCGGCGGCTCGAGGAGGCCGGCTACCTGTCGCGCAAGGGCGATCGGATGGAGTTGACCCCGCGCGGCAGCCGGCGGATCGGTCAGAAGGTCCTCGACGATCTGTTCGCGCGGCTGTCCCGCGACGCCTTCGGCGGTCACCGGATCGACCGGGCCGGTCGGGGAGGTGAGCGCGAGGAGACGACCAAGCCCTACGAGTTCGGCGACCCGTTCCACCTGGATATCCGCGGCACGATCGAGAACGCGCTGAGACGCCCCGAGAACGCGCCGGCCGAACGGCTCGCCCGGGGCGATTCCGGTGTCCGGCTCTCACCCGCGGACTTCGAGGTCTTCCGGACCGAGCAGATGACCCGGACGTCGACCGTCCTGCTCGTCGACATGAGCCGCTCGATGCTCCTGCGGGGCTGCTTCGTGGCGGCGAAGAAGGTCGCGGTCGCCCTCGACACCCTGATCCGGACCCAGTTCCCGCACGACGACCTGTCGATCATCGGGTTCGCCTACTACGCCCGCGAGCTGCGGCCGGAGGCCCTCGCCGAGCTGACCTGGCACGGCTACGAGTACGGCACGAATCTGCAGCACGGGCTGATGCTCGCGCGCAAGATCCTCGCGCGGCAGCGGGGCGGGGATCGCCAGATCGTCGTGATCACGGACGGCGAGCCGACCGCCCACTTCGAGAACGGCCAGGTCGAGTTCAGCTACCCGCCGACCCGGCGGACGATCCAGGAGACCCTCCGCGAGGTCCAGCGCTGCACCCGGGACGGGATCACGATCAACACGTTCATGCTCGAGCGCTCGCGCGCGCTGGCGGAGTTCGTCGCGCTCGTCACCCGGATGAACCGCGGCCGGGCGTTCTACGCGACCCCGGAGCGGCTCGGCGAGTACGTCCTCGTCGATTTCGTGGCGAACCGGACCCGCGGCGTGGGCTAGCAGAACCGGGTCACGCTCCACGAGGCGCGCCTCTATGCTCGCGAATCGAGCGCGGCGTCCGCCGTGCCATGGCGAGGAATCCATGACGATCTGGATCGCGATCTTCCTGTTCCTGCACGTGATGGGCGCGATCATCGCGTTCGGCCCGACGTTCTCGCTCCCGATCATCGGCAAGATGGCCGGCCAGGAGCCACAGCACGCGAACTTCGCCGCCCGGGTGACCGTGAAGATCGCCGGCCAGCGGATCGAGCCGCTCGCGATCTTCCAGGGCGTCACGGGCCTGATCCTGATCTGGCTGACGGGGATCAACCCGTTCTCGACGCTGTGGCTCGGGCTCGGGATCATCCTGTACGTGATCGCGCTCGGCTACGCGCTCGGCGTCCAGCGGCCGACCGCCGCGAAGATCGCGGAGCTCAGCGCGACGCCGCCGCCTCCAGGTGCCACCGGCCCGTCGCCGGAGCTGATGGCCGCCGTCAAGAAGGCCCAGCGCGGCGGGATGTTCCTCGGGATCATGATCATCCTGATCGTGATCCTCATGGTGACCAAGCCGACCCTCTGATCGTCGCAACCGGGGCGCAACCGGGCCGCTCCCGGCGGGCGGTCTACCATGGGTTCGATCGCCCCGCCTGCCGCTGGAGAGCCCTGACCGATGCCCCACGTCGCCGACCGTGTACCGGACCTGATCGACCGCCTCGGTGGCGCGGCCCGCCTCGTCGGTGACGCGCTCGTCGTCGACGACGAGGCGACGTTCCGGAGCACGACGATCCGCGACCTCGCCTGGACGGCGGCGTTCGCGACCGATGAAGCGACGACCGCGGCCGCCCAGTGGCTGATCCACGAGGCCGCTCGGGTCCTCGGGGCGCACAGCGCGAGCATCCACGACCTGTACATGGCGCGAGCCCGCGGCGAGGTCTCCGGGTTCACCGTCCCGGCCATCAACATCCGGGCCCAGACCTTCGACATGGCACGGACGGTCTACGAGACCGCGACGGCGGCCGGCGTCGGCGCCGTGATCCTCGAGCTCGCCCGGAGCGAGCAGACGTACACCTTCCAGCGGCCGATCGACTACTCGACCGCGGTGCTGGCGGGTGCGGTTGCCGCGGGCTGGCGGGGCCCGATCTTCATCCAGGGGGACCACTACCAGTTCAACGCGAAGAAGTACGCCGCAGACCCCGAGGCGATGACCGAGGAGATCCGCCGGGCATGCCGTCTCGCGATCGACGCCGGCTATCGGAACATCGACATCGACAGCTCGACCCTCGTGGATCTGTCGAAGGCCACCCGAGACGAGCAGCAGCGCGAGAACTACCTGCGGGCGGCCGAACTGACCGCCCTGATCCGATCGCTCGAGACCGACGGGGTGACCGTCAGCGTCGGCGGCGAGATCGGCGAGGTCGGCAAGGAGAATTCGAACGAGGAGGAGCTGGTCGCCTATCTCGACGGCTACCGCGCCGAGCTTGGGCGCCGCGCACAGGGCGCGATCGGCATCAGCAAGGTCAGCGTCCAGACCGGCACGTCCCACGGCGGTGTGCCGATGGCGGACGGCACCGTGGCCGCGGTGAAGCTGGACTTCGACGTGCTGCGCCGGCTCGGCGAGGTCGCCCGCTCGTACGGGCTGGCGGGTGCCGTCCAGCACGGGGCGTCGACGCTGCCGGACGAGCTGTTCCACCACTTCCCGGCGGTCGAGACCGCCGAGATCCACCTGGCGACCGGCTTCCAGAACGCGCTCTACGAGCACCCCGCCTTCCCGGCCGAGCTCCATCGCGAGATCGAGGGATGGTGCTTCGACAATGCGCTCGACGAGCGCAAGGCCGACCAGACCGACCAGCAGTTCGTCTACACGACCCGCAAGAAGGCGATCGGGCCGTTCAAGCGCCAGCTGTGGGACCTCGCGACGAAGGACGAGATCCTTGCCGCCCAGCGGCGGAAGATCGCGTTCCTGTTCACGGAGCTCGGCGTGAACGGCTCGCGATCGATGGTCGAGCAGTACATCCGGTCGGTCGAGCAGCGGCGCCCGATGCCGGATGCGCTCCGCGCGGCGACGGCGGGGGTCGCGGGCTGACGGACCCCACGCCACCGGCCGGTCTCCGGATCCGGCCCGAGACGCCGGCCGACTTCGCGGCGATCGATCGCTTCCAGCTGGCCGCGTTCGGCGATCCGCAGATCCCGCCGTTGATCGCGGCGATCCGGGCGGATCCCGGCTACATCCCGGAGCTCGCGCTCGTGGCGGAGCTCCCCGGCCACGGCGCCGCGCGGCCACAGGTCGTCGGCCAGATCATGGTCAGCGGGACGGTCCTCGGGATCGACACTGGGGCGCGCGTGGCCGTGCTGATGCTGTCGCCGCTTGGCGTGGATCCCGGCTGGCAGGGCCATGGGATCGGCGCGGCGCTGACCCGCGCCGCCCTCGAGATCGCCGACCGGCGCCCGGAGCCGCTGATGATCGTCCAGGGCCACCCGGGCTACTACCCGCGCTTCGGATTCGTGCGCGGTCGGACGATCGGCGTGCTCCCGCCCGAGCACCTCGGCACGATCGACCAGGCGTGGATGGCCCGGCGCTCACCCACCTGGAGGCCCTCGATCCGCGGCCGCGTGGTCTACCCGGGGCACTTCCTCGACCTCGACTGAGGTCCGCCGCCGGGCCGCCTCCGTCTCCGGGGGCTGTCCAGCGGCCCAACCGACCGCCGGACCGGCTGCGAGCCGCGATCGGGACCGGCTTCCGGGGGCGATGGCGGTCGCGCGGTCTGCCGGACGGCCCGGATCGACCAACCCGACTCGGATGTGGCCGTACAGGGCCACGTCGGCGGTCGTTTTCGTCCGCCCCATGGCCATCGCGGGATGGAAACGGGCCCGCCGGTTCGGGAACTCCGTTGACTCGCCTCGTGGCGATGCCTATTCTCGGCCGAAATCGCGTCGCCACGGAGGGGGCGATGCGGTCCGGTGTGCCCTGCGTCCTCGCGTTCCACTCCAGAGGTCAGTCTCGCGCCCGTCGGGCGCGGCGGTAGGAGGAGGAAACCGTGACGGGATCGGTCCAGGACCAGGTAGCGCGCGACGACGCTCAACTGCGATCGCTCGGGATCAAGCCCGAGCTCAGACGGACGCTCGGGTTCCTGTCGAACTTCGCGATCGCGTTCAGCTTCATCAGCGTCTCGACGGGCAGCTACGGCAACTTCGCGATCGGAATCGGCCAGGCCGGTCCAGCGTTCTTCTGGTCGTGGCCGATCGTGATCATCGGCCAGTTCATCGTCGCGCTCGTCTTCGCCGAGCTGGCCAGCCACTTCCCGGTCGCGGGCTCGATCTACCAGTGGTCGAAGCGCCTCTCGAACCGGACCCTCGGCTGGTTCACGGGCTGGTTCTACTTCTGGGCCCAGGTCGTGACGGTCACGGCGGTCGCGGTCATCGTCGGGTACGTCATCGACGGCATCCACGGTCCGGTTCCCGAAGGACAGACGCCTTTCCTGTCGAGCCCGGATCCGACCGGCCTCACCTCGATGTTCACGTTCATCGCGCTGGGGACGCTCGTGATCACGACGGTGATCAACGCCTACGGAGTCCGGCTCCTGTCGATCCTGAACAACATCGGCGTCGGGACCGAGATCCTCGGCATGGTCGTCTTCGCCCTGATCCTGCTGTTCTTCGCGCACAACCAGCCTGCGAGCGTTCTGTTCGACTCGGCCGGAACCGAGCAGGCGACGGGCGGGCAGTACCTGCCGGCCTTCTCTCTCGGCATGTTCATGGCCCTGTTCGTCGTCTACGGCTTCGACACGGCCGGCACGTTCGGCGAGGAGACCGTCGACGCCGGCCGGCACGCACCCCGCGGCGTGATCTGGTCGGTCGCGATCGCCGGCATCGTCGGGACGATCTTCCTCGTCGCCGTCATCCTCGCGATTCCGGACATGTCCGCCGCGATCAAGGAGGGTCAGGCTCTCGGCTTCCCGATCGCGACCACGATCACCTCGACACTCGTGTACGACATCGGGGGAACCGGGATCACCGTCGGCGAGATCTATCTGTTCGTCATCCTCGCCTCGGTCTTCGTCTGCACGCTCGCGATCCAGGGGGCGGCGAGCCGGATGATGTTCTCGATGAGCCGCGACAAGCACCTGCCGTTGGGAGGCGTGTGGGGCCACGTCAATTCGAGGTTCCGGACGCCGGCGAACGCCGCCATCGCGGTCGGCATCCTCGCGGCGATCCCCATCCTCGTCATCGGCCCGGGCGGCGGGTTCTCGGTCTCCATCGCGGCCACCGGGCTGATCTATCTCAGCTACCTGCTCTGCAACATCGGCGTCATGGCCGCCCGGATGCGCGGCTGGCCACGGACGCCGGCGTGGTTCAGCCTGGGTCGATGGGGAAAGCTGGTCAACGTGGTCGCGATCCTGTGGGGCGGGCTGATGCTGATCAACATTGCCATCTGGCAGGACCCGAACCTGTTCGGTAACTTCGGCGGCGCCGGACGTGCGGCAACGAACCCGACGATCGACACGTTCGTGAAGCCGTTCGGCAACGACGATCGCCGGCATGCCGGCCTGGCCGGTGTTCGAGGTCCTCGTGATCGCGTTGATCCTGTTCGGTGCGCTCTACTACGTCGTGTCGATCCGCGGTCGTGCCCCCGACACCGAGGCGGCGGATGCCGCGACGGGCGAAGCGGTGATCGGCTGACAGCCATCCCTGGATCCCTGTCCTCCAGCGGCGCGCCGTCCCCCCGGCGCGCCGCTGTCCTTGTCCGGGCGACGTCCCCGTGACGGAGACGACCGAGCCCGCCCTCCACGGCGAGCTCCGGGACGAGCTCGTCCGGGCGATGCAGCGCGTGCCGGAGCTCGCCGGCCGTGAGCTGACCCTCACGGCGCTCTCCGGCGGGATCACGAATCGGAACTTCCTCGTGACGGTGGCCGGCTCGACCGACCGGTACGTCATCCGGCTCGCCGGCAACGACACCCACCTGCTCGGGATCTCGCGGGAGGTCGAGCATGCCGCCACCGTCGCGGCGGCCGGCGTCGGCGTGGGGCCCGAGGTGACCGCGTTCATCCGGCCCGAGGGCTACCTGGTCACCCGGTTCATCGAGGGCTCGCCCGTCTCGGACGAGGCCGTCCATACCGCGGAGACGATCGGCCGCGTCGCGGTGTCCCTTCGCCGGATCCATGACGGCCCGCCGATCCCTGGACTGTTCGTCCCGCTCCGGATCGCCGAGGCGTACCGGGCGCTGGCGGTCGCCCGCGGGGTGCCGATCCCGCCGGAGTACGAGCTGACCGCCGCGATCGGCCGGCGGATCGAGCTCGCCTGTCTGGCCAACCCGGTCGAGCTGCGGCCGTGCCACAACGACCTTCTGAACGCCAACTTCATCGACGACGGGGCGCGGATCCGGATCGTGGACTGGGAGTACGCCGGGATGGGCGACCCGTTCTTCGACCTCGGCAACTTCAGCATCAACCACGAGCTGACCGCCGACGAGGACGCGTACCTGCTGTCCATGTACGACGGATCCGATCACGCCGACGACCGCGCGGCCCGGCTCGCCCGGCTGACCCTCATGCGGACGGTGTCGGACTTCCGCGAGGCGATGTGGGGCGTGCTCCAGCAGGGCATCAGCACGCTCGACGTCGACTTCGTCGCGTACGCGGGCGAGCACTTCGAGCGGCTGCTCGAGGGGGCGACGACGCCGCGCTTCGAGCGGGCCCTGCGCGAGGCGGCCGGCTAGCGGCGCAGGGCGGCCGACGACGCCCGCCCGCTGATCTCCCGGTCCCCGGGTACCCTTCCCTCCGATGGACGACCGCGCCTCGACCGCACGCCAGGCGGGCCTGCTCATCGTGGTCTTCATCGCCACGCTCGTCCTGCTCGCCGGCCTCCGCGCACTGATCGATGGGTCCGGCGCGCGCGACGCGACGGCCTCCCCCCGCACGAGCGGGCCGACCGCGTCCGCCCCGGGATCGATCGCGAGCAACCCGGCGGGCGGCCCCTCGGCGACGCCCCTCGGCCCGGACCCGTCGGGCACCGTGGTGATCACCGGCGCCGGCGACATCGCCGTGTGCGGATCGGACGGAGCGAAGCAGACGTCGGACATCCTGCTGCAACAGCAGGGCGCCTTCTTCACCGCCGGTGACAACGCGTACGACAAGGGCACCGCCACGGAGTTCGCGACCTGCTACGACCCGACCTGGGGCCGCGTGAAGGACCGGACGATCCTGCCGGTCGCCGGCAACCACGACTGGGACACAACGGGCGCCGCCGGGTACCTGGCCTACTTCGGGACGACGGCCGCGCCGCAGGGCGTGACCTGGTATTCGACGGACGTCGGAGCGTGGCACGTCATCGTCCTCGACTCGGAGTGCCCTCAGGTCGGCGGCTGCGGCACCGACTCGCCGCAGGGCCGCTGGCTCGCCAACGACCTGACGACCAGCACGGCCCGCTGCACGCTGGCGATCTGGCACAAGCCCCGATTCAGCTCCGGCGAGCACGGGGACGATCGCGACGTCGGCCCGTTCTGGGACCTGCTGCACGAGGACGGCGCGGAGCTCGTGATCAACGGCCACGACCATGACTACGAGCGGTTCGCGCCGCAGGACCCGAGCGGCAACGAGGAGCGGCCCGGCGGGATTCGGGAGATCGTCGTCGGAACCGGTGGGGCGGAGCTGCGCCAGTTTGGCCGGACGGCCCGGAACAGCGAGTTCCGGATGGCCGGCACGTACGGCGTCCTGCGCCTGACCCTCCACCCGGCGAACTACGACTGGGAGTTCCTGCCGGTCAGCGGCGACGTCGCGGACTCGGGCTCGACGATCTGTCACTGACCGGCGCCGAGCGGTGACACGGCCCCACGCGACGCACACCCGCCCGATACGCTCTTGCGCATGGTGGACCACGCCCGGGCGGTGATCATCGGCGGCGGCGTCGGCGGGACGTCGATCGCCTACCACCTCGCCGAGCGCGGCTGGACGGACGTCGTCCTCGTCGACCGCGCGGAGCTCACGTCGGGATCCACGTTCCACTCGGCCGGGCTCGTCGGGCAGCTCCGGAGCTCGGTGACTCTGACGACGATGATGATGTACGGCGCCGGGCTGTACCGGCGTCTCCGCGACGAGACGGGGGTCGACCCGTCGTGGCACGAGGTCGGCTCGTTGCGCCTCGCGTCGACGAGGGCCCGGTTCGAGGAGCTCCAGCGCCAGGCGAGCTGGGCGAAGACATTCGGGCTGCCGCTCGAGCTCATCACCGCCGACGAGGCCCAGGATCGGTTCCCGCTCATGGCGACCGACGGTGTCCTCGGTGCCGTCTGGCTGCCGACCGATGGCTGGCTCGACCCGTCCGGGCTCGCGATGGCGTTGGCCGCCGGCGCCCGCGGGAAGGGCGTCACGATCCGGACGAACACCCGCGTCGTCGGGATCGGGGTCGAGCGCGGGCGCGTCACGGGCGTCGTCGTGGAGCTGCGCGACGGCTCCCGCGAGGAGATCGGCGCGGACATCGTGGTCAACGCCGGTGGCATGTTCGCCCCGGAGATCGGGCGCCTTGTCGGCGTCACGATCCCGATCATCCCGATGGCCCACCAGTACCTGTTCACCGACGCGATCGAGGGCGTCGACGCCGGCCTGCCCCAGCTCCGCGACCCGGACAACCTCGTCTACTTCCGCGAGGAGGTCGGCGGCCTGTGCATGGGGGGCTACGAGCGCGACCCCGCGCCGTGGTCGCTCGACGGCGTGCCGCCGGACTTCAACGGCAAGCTCCTCGCGCCCGACTGGCCGCGGTTCGAGGAGATCATGGCCGGGGCCGTCCGGCGCGTCCCCGCGATCGCCGACGCTGGCGTGTCGCGGATGATCAACGGCCCGGAGGGCTTCACGCCGGACAGCGAGTTCATCCTCGGCGAGAGCGACGTCCGCGGGTTCTTCGTCGCCGCCGGGTTCTGCGCGCACGGGATCGCCGGCGCGGGCGGGATCGGCCGGCAGGTCGCGAGCTGGATCGTCGACGGCGAGCCCGAGCTCGATCTGTGGCACATGGACATCCGACGGTTCGGTGGTCAGCACTGGCGATCGCGGGAGTGGACGCTCGCCCGGACGACCGAGGTCTACGCGACCTACTACGACATCCACTACCCGAACGAGGAGCGCCAGGCCGGCCGTCCGCTCCGGACCGCGCCCACCTACGAGCGGCTGCGGGCGCTCGGGGCGTCGTTCGGGGAGAAGTCCGGCTGGGAGCGGCCGAACTGGTTCGAGTCGACGGCGGACGACGAGCGGTTCGGTGGCCGGGCGGCGCTCGAGCGACTGCGCCCCCGCGGCTGGGCCGGCCAGCACTGGAGCCCGGCGATCGCGGCGGAGGCGATCGCGACCCGGATCGACGCGGGCCTGTTCGACGAGACGAGCTTCGCCAAGCTCGAGGTGGTCGGGCCGGGATCCGTCGGGTTCCTGAACCAGATGGCCGCGAACCAGGTCGACGTCCCCGTCGGACGGATGGTCTACACGTCGCTGCTGAACACCCGCGGGGGCATCGAGTGCGATCTGACGATCACCCGGATCGCGCCGGATCGCTTCTTCCTGGTGACCGGCACGGCGTTCGGCCAGCACGATCTCGCGTGGCTCCGGGCGCACCTCCCAGACGACGGCTCCGTCCAGCTCAACGATCTGACGTCCGGGCGCGTCTGCTTCGGGCTGTGGGGGCCGCGCGCCAGGGACATCCTCGAGCCGCTCACGACGGACGACCTTTCGAACGGGTCCTTCCCGTTCCTGACCGCCCGCTCGGTCACGGTGGGCCGGGTGCCCGTCCTGGCGCTGCGTGTCACCTACGTCGGCGAGCTCGGCTGGGAGCTGTACGCCCCGACGGAGTTCGGGCCGGCCCTGTGGGACACCCTGATCGACGCCGGCCGGCCGCACGGACTGACGCCTGCCGGCTATCGCGCGATCGACGCGCTCCGGCTCGAGAAGGGTTACCGCGTCTGGTCGAGCGACATCACCCCGGACGAGACGCCGTTCGAGGCGGGTCTCGGGTTCGCCGTCGCGCTCGACAAGCCGGGCGGGTTCATCGGGCGGGAGGCGCTGGTCAAGGCGAGGGCCGCCGGGCCGCGCAAGCGGCTGCGCTGCCTGGTCCTCGACGACCCGCGGTCCGTGTGCCTCGGCAATGAGCCGGTCCGCATCGGCGGGCGGATCGTCGGGCGGGTGACGTCGGGCGGATTCGGGTATGCCGTCGAGCGCTCGATCGCCTATGCCTACCTCCCGCCGGATGCGTCGATCGGCACGCGCGGCGAGATCGACGTCTTCGGGGAGTGGATCGGGTTCGAGGCGGTCCGCGAGCCGCTCTGGGATCCAACCAACGAGCGGATCAAGGCGTGACGACCCTCCTGCGCGACCAGACCGGCGGGTTCGGGCCGGCGTGGAGCGCGAGCCTGGCCGCCGTCCCGGATCACGAGCTCGACGCGTGGCTGGCGCTCGCGACGGCCGCCTGCGACGAGGCCGACGGCATCGCCCGATCGACGTTCCGGCGCGACCTCGAGATCTCGACGAAACCGGACCGGACGTTCGTCACGCAGGCCGACCAGGCGATCGAGCGGGCGATCCGGGCCCGGATCCTCGCCGCGTACCCGGACCACGGGCTCGTCGGCGAGGAATACGGCACGGAGGCCGGCGACGCCGCGACCCGCTGGTACATCGACCCGATCGACGGGACCCACAACTTCATCCGCGGCGTGCCGCTGTTCGGGACGCTGCTCGCGGTCGAGCGCCTCGGCGAGCTCCAGGCCGCGGTGATCTCGGCGCCGGCCCTCCACGAGCGCTGGTGGGCCCGGCGGGGCGGGGGAGCCTGGGCCCACGGACCGGACGATGCCGAGCCCCGCCGGATCCGGGTGTCGGCGGTTACCTCGCTGGACGATGCCCAGGTCCTGTACGGGTCCGGCCACGACATCGAGACATCCGGGCTCGCGCCCGGTTTCCGGGCGTTGCTGGGCGCCGTCTGGCGCGAGCGCGGATTCGGCGACTTCTGGGGCTACGCGCTCCTCGCCGAGGGCGCGGCGGAGGCGATGGTCGAGGTCGACCTGTCGTCATGGGACGCCGCCGCGCCGACGGTCCTGATCGAGGAGGCCGGCGGCCGCGTCACGGACTTCGACGGCCGGCGCGCCATCGACAGCGGCTCGTTCCTTGCGACGAACGGCCTGCTCCACGACGAGGTGCTGACCCGGCTGGCCCGCTTGCCCTGATCAGGGCGCGGATGACCGCACGCTTCGATCCCTTTGTGTGACCTGACAGCCACGATCGACGAGGCTCGCTGTCAGGGCACGTCCGGTTCGGCCGTGGTCGTTTGCCGAGTGCGGGCGCCGAGCGAGACGCAGGCCGGGCAACATGCGTCGGCCCAGGCGACGACGGTGGCCCCGATGGACGGCTTGCCCTCGGCGCGTCGACGGCGGATCCACAGCCAGCCGGCGAGGCCGAGGACCGCCAGCGCGACCCCGGCGATGGCCAGCGGCAGGGTCGCCCGTCCGAGGAGCGCGATCGCCGGCTCGCCGAGGACGTAGCCGATCCCGAAGTGGGCCGAGATGAACACCGCGTTGCCGAGGGTGAGGCCACCCACGAACGTCCATGCCGGCACGGCGGCCAACGCGCTGGCTGCCACCGTCACCGTCCGGAGACCGGGAGTCATCCGCCCCGCCGCAATGGCTGGCGCCCCGTGCCGGCGCAGGCGCTCGGTCTGACTCTCGATCCGGTCCGGCGATGCGAACCGACTGAGGACCAGGAGGACCGCGGGACGCGCGAAGGACCGGAAGGCCAGGTACTGGATCAGGCCGCCGGCGATGCTCGCGACGATCAGGGCGGCCAGCGCCAGCCTCGGGTCGAGATCGCCGCGCGCACCCGCGACACCGGCGCCGAGCAGCAAGAGGTCGCCGGGCACCGGCACGGGCACGCCAGCCTCCTTGACGAGGACAAGGCCGACCAGCCCAGCGAGCGGCGCGATCTGCTCAGGGTCCATCGGCGACGCCTTCGTTCAGGGTCCGTCGCCGAATCATCGCTCGGTGGATCGCTGGCGCGGGAATCGGCCCATCTGCTCCCGGGCACGATCGAGGTCGTCGGCACTCAGCAGCACGGACCCGCCGATCTGCTCCGCGCGCCAGGCGAGCATCGCCAGCTCCTCGACCCGTTCCGCGCGTCCCAGCGCGCTGGCGAGCGTCCGCGCGACCGCGATCGCCCCGTGGTTCGAGAGCAGGCACGCGTTGTCCGTGCCGAGCGTCGCGACGGCGTTCCGCGCCAGCTCCTCGGTCCCGAACGTGGCATACGGAGCCACCCGGACCGTGTCCCGGCCGGCCCCGACGAGCGTCGCCAGGACATAGTGGGCGGCCGGGATCTCGCGGCGAGCGACAGAGTACGTCGTCGCGAACGGCGAGTGGGTGTGGACGATCGCGTCAACGTCGGAGCGCGCCGCGAACAGCGCCACGTGGAGCGGCAGCTCCGAGCTCGGACGGCGGCGTCCCTCGGACGGCGTGCCGTCCGGCATCACGACGACGACGTCCTCGACCGTGATCTCGTCGTATTCCATGGTCGACGGGGTGATGGCGATCCGTCCGTCGTCCAGCCGAGCCCCCACGTTGCCGGATGTCCCGACCGCCAGCCCACGCGTCTGCAGCGCTCGTGCGACGCGGACGATCTCCCCGCGGGCCTCGCGCAGCGAGTGACTCATCGAGGCGCGGTCCCCGGGACGGCCGCTATGGCAGCAGCCGGGCCCACAGCCCGAGCAGCTCGGCGTGGTCGTCCGGGTCGAGGCGGTCGCCGAGGATCGTGGCGGTGACCGCGTCCCCGAGCGAATCGAGCATCCGGACCTTGTCGTCCTTGGTGCCGGACGGCGGGGCGATGTTCATGCCCATGATCGTGCCGCGCATCTGCTCGGATTGATACATGTGGATGACCGCCTCCTGGAGCGCATGACGCGCCGCCCGGATGCCGTCGCTCAGGCCCGCCTCGTCCGCGACGCCTGCCGCCGTCTCCACGGATCGCTGGTGCTCTTCGTCGGACCGGGTGTCGGCGTAGAGCGGGAGATCGTCGAGCGGGACCCGCTCGATCGCCCGGGCGAGCTCGTCGAGTCGTTGCCGGGCATCGGCCGGGAGTCCGTCGATCGCGTCGTCGTCGCTCATGCGCCGGCGGCGGCGAGGCTCTCGTCGAGGGTCCGCAGGGCCAGGTCGACCTCGTCCGCCGTCGTGACAAGCGGCGGGATGATCCGGACGACGTTCACGTAGGTGCCGGCGGTCAGGATGATCAGCTTCCGGTCGAGCGCCTCGGTCTGGACCCGCTTCGTCACGTCGGGATCCGGGACCCGCCCGTCGCCGACGCCGGGCTGGACGAACTCGAGCGCGAGCATCAGGCCGAGGCCGCGGACGTCCCCGATCGAGCGGTACTTCGGGGCCAGGGCCCGGAGCCCGGCGAGGAACTGGGCGCCCCGTTCGCGGGCGTTCGCGACGAGCCCCTCATCCTCGATCACGTCGAGCGTCGCGTTGGCGGCGGCACAGGCCACGACGTTGCCGCCGTAGGTCCCGCCGTGGGAGCCCGCCGGCAGCTGGTCGAGGATCTCGCGCCGCGCGACGATGCCGCTCAACGGCAGCCCCGACGCGATCCCCTTGGCCATGACGAGGATGTCCGGCTCGACGTCCCAGTGACGGACCGCGAACAGCTCGCCGGTCCGTCCGAACCCGGTCTGGACCTCGTCGGCGATCAGCAGGATCCCGTTCTGTCGGGTGATCTCGCGGAGTCGGGGCAGGAACCCGGGCGGCGGGACGAGGTAGCCGCCCTCGCCGAGGACCGGCTCGACGATGATCGCCGCGACGTGCTCCGGGTAGACGTACTGGTGGAACGTCAGGTCGAGCTGAGCCTCCCAGTCGCAGACGCAGTCGGCCGGTTCGTGCGCCCCGCCGGCCCACCGATAGCAGTACGGATAGGCCGTGTGGTAGACGCTGCCGGGCAACGGCTCGAAGTGGCCGCGGTACACGTCCTTCGCGGTCGTGAGGGCCATCGTCTGGCCGGTTCGGCCGTGGTAGCCGTAGCGGAACCCGAGGATCACCGGCCGGCCCGTCGCGATCCGGGCCAGCTTCACCGACGCCTCGACCGCCTCCGCGCCGCTGTTCGAGAGGAACGCGCCCCACTCGCCGCCGGCGGCCGGGCCGGGCAGGACGTGTCGGAGCCGCTCGTACAGCCGAAGCCCGGGCTCGTGGTAGGTGATGTTCTGCTGGGCGTGGAGGATCTTCGCGGCCTGCGCCTGGACCGCGGCGACGACCCGAGGATGGGCGTGGCCGGTGTTCGTGACCCCGATCCCGCTGCTGTAATCGAGGTATCGCTCACCGTCGGTCGTGATCAGCCACGAGCCCTCGCCGCGATCGACGAGCAGGTTCGTGATCCGGCCCCAGACCGGCGGGATGACCGACCGGTCGGGGAGGGGGGCGCCGGCACCGGGGGCCGACCCGACGCGTTCCGCGGTCGTGCTCATGGCCGCGGTCCCGCCGAAGCCGATCGGCGGCGACCCGCGAGCGTCGAGAGCAGGACGAACCCGACGGCCACGAGGAAGATGACCGTGCCGATGACGTTGACCTGGACAGGGACGCCGACCCGGTTCTTGGCGTAGATGAAGAGCGGGAACGTCTGGGTCTTGCCGGACGTGAAGTTCGTGACGACGAAGTCGTCGATCGACAGGCTGAAGGCGAGCAGCGCGCCCGCGATGATGCCGGGCAGGATCAGCGGGAAGGTGACCTTCCAGAAGGTGACCCACTCGTTCGCCCCGAGGTCCATCGCCGCCTCCTCGAGGTGGCGCGGGAAGTTCGACAGACGCGCGCGAACGGTCACCACGACGTAGCTGATGTTGAACATCACGTGGGCGATGAGGATCGTGATGAAGTTCAGCGGGAAGAACGGCACGTTGCCGATCGACACGAACAGGGTCAGCAGGGACGCGCCGAGGATGATCTCGGGCGTGGCCATCGGCAGGAAGATCAGGGCGTTGATCGCGCCGCGCCCGCCGAAGTTGTAGCGGACCAGGGCGAGCGCGATCAGGGTGCCCAGTGTGGTGGCGATGGCGGTCGACAGGAACGCGATCGCGAGGCTCGCCCCGAGCGCCTCCGGCAGCCCGTCCACCCCGAGCGGGTTCAGCCAGTACTTGAGGGTGAAGCCCGCCCAGGCGGTGTTGCTCTTGCCGGGCGGGTTGTTGAAGCTGAAGAGGATGATCAGGATGACCGGCAGGAGCAGGTAGAAGACCGCCAGGATCGTGTAGATCACGAGCAGGTACTTGTCCGCCCAGCGCGTGAACACGGTCAGGGGAGAGGCCGCCGGGCGGGGCGCCGCGAGGGTGTCGGTGGCCATGTCAGAGCCGCCCGGTGGAGACGTCCTCGGTGCCGAGGACACGGGCATAGATCGCGACGACGACGAGGACGCCGGCCATGAGGATGAACGACATCGCCGCGGCGGTCGGATAGTCGTTCTGGGTGAGGAACTTGTTCTGGATGACGTTGCCGATCATCCGCGTGTCCGGGTTGCCGAGGAACTCGGCGTTGACGTAGTCGCCGATCGCGGGGATGAACGTCAGCAGGGACCCGGCGAAGACGCCGGGCAGGGACAGCGGGAACGTTACGCGGACGAATGACTCCGAGACGAGCGCCCACGCGACCAGGGCACCGAACGCCGCTCCGACCGCGGCCATCACGGGCCACAGCCAGCCGAAGATGATCCCGAGGACGCCGCCCAGCAACCCGCCGACGATCGCCCCGGCGATGGCCCCGCCCGGTCGCCACGGACCGGCGTACAGGTCCTTCGCCGCCTCCACCAGCCGCACGTCGATCTTCTCAAGGGCGACGTAGATCGGCAGGGTCATGAACGGCAGGAAGTTGTAGGTGATCCCGGAGATCACCGCGACCGGGGTCGCGAGCAGGCGGAAGTCCTCGGGGACGACGCCGACCGCCTTGAGCGGGCCGAGGAACAGACCGGAGTCGCTCAGGATGATCTTCCACGAGATCGTCCGGAGGAGGAAGCTCGTGAAGAATGGTGCGACGACGAGGAACAGGAGCAGGTTCTTCTGGCGGCCGCCCTTGAACGCGATCGTGTACGCCAGCGGATACGAGATCAGGAACGTCAGCAGCGTCGCCGCGCCCGCGTAGACGATCGAGCGCAGGTAGAACGGCGCGTACTGGTCGATCGCGTCGGTGTAGTTCGAGACGTTATCGAGCGAGAACGTGAACCCTTTCTCGAGGGAGCCGCTCCAGAGGCTCGTGATGAACATCTGGAACGCGGGGTACACGTAGAAGAAGAGGAGCCACAGGATCCCCGGCGCGAGGAGCAGGTATGGCGTCAGTCCCTTGCGACGCTTGAGCCACGCACGCACGGCAACCTCGGTGTGGGCAGTGGGTCAGGCGACCCCGATCACCTTGGCGAACTGCTGGTTGAAGTACGTCTCGTCTTCCTCGCTCAGGGCCCCGAAGATGTGGAGGCGGGCGACCCAGTCCGGCGGCGGGTTGAGCAGGGGGCTGTTCGCGAGCTCGGGGTGACTCTTCGCAAGGATCTCGTCCGAGCCCTTGACCGGCGAGATGTACGCAACGCCCGCGGAGACCGTCGCCGACACCGCAGGGTCGTAGTAGTAGTTGATCAGCAGCTCGGCCGTGCCCTTGTGGGCAGCGCCTTTCGGGATCATCAGGTTGTCCGTCCAGAGCATGCCGCCCTCGGTGGCGAGGTTGTACTTGAGGGTCGGCTTGTCGATCTGGCCGTAGACCATGTCGCCGGACCAGGCCATCGCCAGGACGGTGTCGCCGCTCTTGAGGTCCTCGAGGTAGCTCTGGCCCTTGACGTCGCGGATCACGCCGTCCGCCTTGGCCTTCTGCATCAGGGCGACCGCCTGGTCGCAGCCGTCGCGCGTCGGCTTCGAGGGATCGAGCCCGAGCTGGAGCATCGACAGCCCGATCGCGTCGCGCATCTCGGTCAGGTAGTTGACCTTGCCCTTCCAGCGCGGATCCGGCGTGTACAGCGAGGCGAGGCTCGTGACCTCGCCGGCCTTGGCCGAGTCGAACCCGAGACCGGTCGTCCCCGACCGCCACGGCGCATGGTGGGAGTTGTCCGGATCCCAGTCGAGGTTCCGGTAGACGTCCTTGAGGTTGGCGATGACGTTCGGGACGTTGGCCGGATCGAACTTCTCCACCCAGCCGAGCCGGATGAGCCGGGCGGCCATCCAGTCCGTGAGGGTGATGACGTCCCAGCCGGTGTCCTTGCCGGTGTTGAGCGCATCCTTGATCGTGGCGACGAAGTCCTCGTTGCCCTCGATGACCTCCTGGTAGTGGACCGTCGTGCCGTACTTCGTCTTGAACGCGTCGACCGTCGGGAACTTGGTCGCGTCGTTCGGGTCGACGTCCATGTAGGCCGACCAGTTGGCCCAGTTCAGCTCGGGCGACGGGGTCGCGGCGATCGGCGGGACCGCCGAGGGCGACCCGGCGGACGAGGCCGTCGGCCCGACCGACGACGGCGGGGTCGACGCGACCGCGGCCTCGGATGCCTCCGCGCTCGCGGCGGGCTTGGTCCCTGTGCAGGCGGCGAGGAACGCCGCGAAGCCCGCCAGGGCCGTGCCCTGGATGAAGCGGCGACGGGTGAGGTCGGGGTTCAGGCGCTCCGGTCGATCGGCCATTGATGACTCCTCGGTTCCGGCGCCGTCAGGCGCCGCTCGTCGCGGCCGGCTCGTCCGTGCCGCTGGTCTCTGACGGCGCACCCACGCCGCTGGGTTGGGCGGTGTCATCGTCGGCGGATGGCACGACGAAGCTGTGGTCCGGAGCCCACGTGAGCTGGACCTTGTCGCCGCGTGCCCACAGCTCGCTGCGGGTCGCCCGCTCGACGTTCTGCTCGTACACGGTCAGATTGCCCGCCGGCGACTCGACGAGGTACTGGGTGCTCACGCCCAGGTACGACGCGTCGCGGACGGTGCCGCTCATCCGGTTGTGGCCGGCCGGCCCCGCCGTCTCGGGATCGCTGAGGCGGATCTTCTCCGGACGAACGCCGATGCCGATCCGCGTCTTGCCGTTGGTCAGGGCCCGCGGGATCCGGACGGTCGTGTCGTCGCCGAGGCGGGCGCTCGTGTACGAGTCGTCGGATCCGACGATCGTCGCGGCGAGCAGGTTGCTGACCCCGAGGAACCCGGCGACGAAACGGCTCGTGGGCCGTTCGTAGAGGGCCTCGGGGTCACCGAGCTGCTCGTACTTCCCCTGGTTCATCACGGCGATGCGATCGGACATCGTCATCGCCTCCTCCTGGTCGTGGGTCACGTAGATGAACGTGATCCCGACCTCCTGCTGGATCCGCTTCAGCTCGACCTGCATCTGCTTGCGCAGCTTCAGGTCCAGCGCCCCGAGCGGCTCGTCGAGCAGCAGCACCGCGGGCCGGTTGATCAGGGCCCGGGCGAGCGCGACGCGCTGCGCCTGCCCACCGGAGATCTGGGTCGGCTTGCGGCCCTCGAAGCCCGGCAGCTCGACGAGGCGGAGCATGTCCGTGACCCGGGTCTTCACCTCGGGCCCCTTGATGCCCTTGCGGCGCAGGCCGAAGGCGACGTTCTCGAAGATCGTCAGGTGGGGGAAGAGGGCGTAGTTCTGGAAGACCGTGTTGACGTTGCGCTTGAACGGCGGCAGCCACGTGACGTCCTGGCCCTGGAGCTCGATCAGCCCGGAGGTCGCCTGCTCGAAGCCGCCGATCATCCGGAGGGTCGTCGTCTTGCCGCAGCCCGATGGCCCGAGCAGGCTGAAGAACTCGCCGATGCGGACCTCGAGGTTGATGTGATCGACGGCATACGTGTCGCCGAACTTCTTGACGACATCGACGAGGCGGACGTCGACCTCAGGCAACTTGTGCACTCCCCAGAGGCCGGAACGCCTCGACCGGCCGACGACGACCAGCTGCGCGTCCCGGGGGACACCCACCGGCGGACCTCCTCCGTCCGTCGTCGGCAGGCCGAGAATAGGTGCCGCCTGAGGAGGGTGTCAAGAACGCGAACTGCGAGCGTGGATGCACGCCGGCACCACGAGATTCGAATCTCGCAGCACGCCTTTCCGCAGTGATTCGCAGGCGTCGCGGGAGCCGTCGACCCGGTCCGAGCGGCCTGGACCGCAGCGGGGCCCGTTCGTGCAAGCCGCGGTACGATGCGGATATCGACACACGCCTCGTCAGAAGGTCCGTCCCCAGGCCGTCCCCGCCACGCTCCGAGGTTCCGCCCGCATGTCCAACCTGACCGAAAGCGCCATCACCGACGCGCTCCGCCGGGTCCAGGAGCCCGAGCTCGGCCGGGACATCGTGTCCCTCGAGATGGTCAAGGCGATCGCCATCGACGGAACCGCGGTCGCCTTCACGATCGAGCTGACAACCCCGGCCTGCCCGCTCAAGGACGAGATCGAGGGCAACGCGCGCGCCGTCCTCACCGAGCTCGGCGCGACGAAGGTCGACATCACCTGGGGCGCGATGGTCCGGCGGGCCGCGCCGCGGACCGCGGAGCAGCTCCTCCCCAACGTGAAGAACATCATCGCCGTGGGGTCGGGCAAGGGCGGCGTGGGGAAGAGCACCGTGAGCGTCAACCTCGCGGTCGCGCTGGCCCAGGCGGGCGCGGCGGTCGGGCTCCTCGACGCGGACATCACCGGGCCGAACATCCCGATGATGCTCGGCGTCGACGGTCAGCCGAAGGCGAGCGACAACAACAAGATCACGCCGCTCGAGCGTCACGGCGTGAAGTGCATCTCGATCCAGTTCTTCGTCCCCGAGGGCCAGCCGATCGTCTGGCGTGGACCGCTCGTCGGCGGGGCGATCCAGCAGTTCCTTCGCGACGTCGACTGGGGCGATCTCGACTACCTCGTCGTCGACCTGCCGCCGGGGACATCGGACGCCCAGCTGACGCTCGCCCAGTCCGTCCCGCTCAGCGGTGCGGTGCTCGTCACGACGCCCCAGGAGGTCGCGCTGAGCGACGTCGGCAAGGCCCTCGCGATGTTCAAGCGCCTGTCCGTGCCGATCCTCGGGCTCGTCGAGAACATGACCGCGTTCGCCTGCCCGCACTGCGGCGAGCTGACCGAGATCTTCGGCCGCGGGGGCGGAGAGCGGTTCTGCCAGACCCACGGCCTGGACTTCCTGGGCGGCGTGCCGCTCGACGTGACCGTCCGCCAGGGCGGCGACGTCGGCGTGCCGGCGGTCGCCCAGCGCGAGCCGGGTCCGGCAGCCCGCGCCCTGACGGCGGTCGCCGGGGCCGTGGCCGCGCGGATGAGCGTCCGTGCGGCGACCGCGGACCAGCAGCCCCTCCTTTCGATCAGTTGATCGTCCCGGTCGCACCGCCTGCGACCGCACCGCACCGCTCCGCACCGCACCCGCTCGGCGCGTCCGGTCACCACCCGGCCCTCGAGCGCGGCCGCCGCGCGGGGTAGACTCGCCTTCCGGGCAGGTCGCGCGCGGCCGCTCGGACCGGTAGGGGAGGCGTGTCGAGTGCGCTGTCCGGCGTGCGGGGCCGACGCGGGGCCGGCGGCCCGGTTCTGTGCCCAATGCGGTTCCCGACTGTCGACGTCGACGTCGAAGTCGACGCCGACGCCGGCCGGCAGTGTGCCGCCGACGGACGTCGTGGCCGTCATGGGCGCCACGGGAGCCGCCGGCGATCGCCGGGTGGTGACGGCCCTCTTCGCGGACCTCGTCGACTACGTCCGGCTGGTCGCCGAGCACGATCCCGAGGAGGTCCGCCGGCGGGTCGGGGCGGCGCTCGCGGCGATGGACGAGGCGATCGAGCGGTTCGACGGCACCCGGGAGAAGTTCATCGGCGATGCGGTGTTCGCGGTCTTCGGCTGGCCGGCCGCCCACGACGACGACGCGCTCCGGGCGACCCATTGCGCCCTCGCGATCCGGGACGCGCTCGCCCGGCTCGGCGACGTGACCGGTGAGGCGCTCCAGGTGCGGATCGGGCTGGCGACCGGCGAGGTCGTCGCGGCCCCGCGTGGCGTGCCAGGCGAGATGGACTGGTCCCTGACCGGTCCGGCGATCACGACGGCCGCCCGGCTCCAGGGCCTCGCCGGCCCGGGTGAGATCCTCCTCGACGAGCCGACCCGGCGCGCGGCCCGCAAGCGCCTTGCCGTCGAGGACCTCGGGGAGCGTCTCCTGCGCGGCCAGCGCCATCCGGTCCGGATCAGCCGCCTCGTCGGGGAGACCGGGTTCCAGCCCTGGCAGCCGCCGAGTGGCCGGCTCGTGGGCCGCGACACCGAGCGCGATCGGCTGAGCCGGCTCCTCGGCCGGCTCCGCGCGGACCACCATGGCGGTGCCGCCGTCGTCCGGGGCGAGGCGGGGATCGGGAAGTCGCGGCTGCTCGCAGATCTCGAGGGGGAGGCGCGCGCCGCGGGTCTCGCGTGGACCTGGGTCGACAACGTCTCGTACGGCCAGGCCGAGCCGTACCGGTTCGGCCGGTCGCTCGCCCAGGCCATTGCGGACGAGCACGGGATGGATTCCGGCTCGTACGTCCGCCGGCTGCTCTTCACCGGCGACGTCGACCCGGACGATCTGCGCCGGTGGGCCGGGGGGATCGCCGCGATCGCGCGGGACGCCGCGTTCTCCGGCTGGGAGGCGGAAGCGGAGCTTGTCCCGCCCGATCCGGCCGACGTCGCCAGCGCGATCCGTTCCCTCGCGCTCGCGTATCTGGATCGCCTGCTCGATCTCGACGGGCCGCGTGTCGTCGTCATCGACGACCTCCATTGGCTGGACGCGTCGAGCGCCGGCATCTTCGAGGAGCTAGTCGGCGTGACGGCCCGTGCCCCGCTGGTCCTGCTCGTCGGGAGCCGCCCGGAAGGGGTCACGTACCCGTTCCTCGATCGGCCGGGGGTCCTCCACCTCGAGCTGACCGGGCTCGACGTGCGACAGACCGGCGAGCTGGCCGGCGAGGTCTCCGGCGCCGTGGTGGACGCCGACGACGCGCAGCGGCTCCACCTCCGGACGAGCGGCAATCCGCTGTTCATCGGCGAGACGGTCCGGGCGTTCGTCGACGAGGGTGCGATCACCGACGACGGTCGGCTCGACGTGGGCGGGGCCGCATCCGCGGACCTGCCCGTCACCCTCCGGGCCATCCTCGGGAGCCGGATCGACGCCCTGTCGGCGGACAGCCGGAGCGTCCTTCGCGTCGGCGCGGTGATCGGGATGTCGTTCCGTGAGCCGGTCGTCGGCGACGTGATCGGCGAGCCGGTCGATCCGGCGCTGTACGAGCGGCTGGCGGAGGCGGCGATGATCGTTCCGATCGACGCCACCGGAGGATGGCGGTTCTGCCACCCGTTGATCCACGACGCGGCGTACCGCAGCCTGCTCGCGACCGACCGGGCAATCCTCCACACCCGCATCGCGGACCGGCTCGAGGCCCGTCAGCCGTCCGGCCCGGTCGCGGCCATCGCGCGCCACCGGGCGGCGGCGGGTGATGCCACGCGCGCCATCCCGCTCCTGATCCGGGCTGCCGACCACGCGGTCGCCATGGCCGCTCCGACGGAGGCCGCAGGCTACCTGGAGACGGCCGCGGGGCTGGAGATGGACCCGAACGTCGCGGCCGGGCTGCGCCAGCGAGCGACGGACGTCCGGGGGATGGCGCTCGTCCGCTGACCGGTCAGTTCAGCGGCGCCTGCGCAAGGCCCGGGCTGGCCGTGGTGCCGCCGCCGCTCGCCTCCTCGGGATCGGTGTGATGCTCGACCTCGATCCGGAGGCCCGGGTGGCCGGCAACGGCTCCCGGCCGCGCGGCGCAGGCGCCGTCGATCCGGGGGCGGAGCTCGGCGCGGAAGTGGACGAGGACCACCTGCGCCGCACCGGCGCGGTCGGCCATGTCGAGCGCTTCCTCGGGCGTCAGGTGTCCGCGTCGCGGGTCGTCGAACTCGGAGCTCACGAGGGTCGCCTCCGCGACGAACAGGTCCGCCCCGCGGGCGGCCTCGACGAAGCGATCACTCGGCCCGGTGTCGCCCGAGATCGCGATCGTGGCCCCGGCGGCATCCCTGATCACGCACCCCCACGCCGGGACGTAGTGCTGGCCCTCGACGAACGTGATCGTGAGGTCGCCGACGTGGAGACGATGGTCCGGGTCGTACTCGAGGACGCTGTAGGCGTCGTCGAAGAAGTGCGGTCGCTCGCTGATCCCGATGGCGAGCGCGTCGAGCCGGGCCTTGCCGCCGGGCGGCAGCAGGACGGGCATGTGCTCGCCGGCGACGCCCTCCCACGGCAGCAGGTAGCGGAGCGACACCAGGTCGATGTAGTGGTCGGCGTGCATGTGACCGATCACGATCGCGTCGAGCTCACGCGGATCGCGGATCGACATCAGCTCCCGGATGATCCCCTGGCCGCAGTCGACGAGCAGCGCCGTCTCGTCCGTCTCGATCAGCAGGCCGGATGCCGGAGTCTCGGGCTGTGGCTGGGAGGTCCCGCTCCCGACCACGGTCAGGCGCACGACGGTAGCCCGGAAGCGCTGAGCATGGAGCGGATCGTACGCATCCGCGCGACAGGGCGTCGAGTCGAAACGGGACGAGTGACCTGTCACGCGTCCGACAACGTCGGTACCAGGACCCCGACGGGCCGATCCGCGCGTCAACGCCGAACCTGCGTCGCTGGGCAGGATCGCCCGGTTCTGACGCGGTACGATCCGGACCATGGTCGACGTCGCATCCATGACCGACACGCTCGCGGCCGTCCCGCTCTTCGCGGGGCTCGACGAGGGCGGCCTCGAGAACCTGATCCGCGGGATGCGAGTGCGTCGGTTCCGGCGCGGGGAGACCGTCTTCCACGTCGGCGATCCGGGTGACGCGCTGTTCATCGTGATCTCGGGCTCGATCAAGATCACGTTGCCCGCGGACACCGGCGACGAGGCGATCCTCGCGACGCTCCGGCCGGGCGACTTCTTCGGCGAGCTCGCGCTGCTCGACGGGGCGCCGCGGAGCGCGACGGCGATCGCGATCGAGGCGACCGAGACGTACATCCTCCCGCGCGACCGGTTCCGGGCCCTGATCGCGACGGAGCCCCTCATGCGCGACACCGTCCTTGCGACGCTCGCCGCCGAGGTCCGCCGCCTGACCCACCATGTCGAGGAGCTGCACTTCCTCGACATCACGGGGCGTCTGGCGTCGCGCCTTGCGCGCCTCGCGAACGAGAGCGGCGCGACACGCCTGCCCGACGGGACGATCCGTCTCGCGGGGCCGCTCACCCAGGGCGACCTCGCGGCGATGATCGGCTGCACCCGCCAGAGCGTGAACAAGCTGCTCGGGATGTTCACGGACGACGGGCTGATCCGCCTCGACCGCGACCGGATCGTCGTCCTGGACCTCGACGGGCTCCTGCGCGCGGCCCATCGCTGACCCGCGGCCGGCGTCAGCGGCCGGGGGGATGCTCCCGGAGGGCCGTCAGGGCGACGTGGACCGCGGCGAGGGCGGCGCGACTCCGGCCGTTGGCGCCGCCGAGGAACACGATCCGGCGCTCGCGATGGACCCAGTCCGGCCCGACGACGACGACCGAGACGGCCGTGTCCGAGCCGCGGGCCCGGGCGCGGACCGCGATCCCGTGGGTCGCCTCGCCGAGCTCCCGCCCGCGCCGGGCGAGGTGCTCGAGGGCCGTCGGCGTCCCATGGGCCTTCGCCGTCGCCGTCCCTGCGCCGACTGCCTCGGCGAACGTCAGCCAGTCACGATCCCCGAGCAATGCGGCCAGCGAGCCGGCGGTCCCGACCTCGACCACTGCGAGGGAGCCTCGTCGCTCCCCGAGCGCGGCTCCGATCGCCTCGGCCCAGCTGGTCGCGCCCTCCGCCCACACGTGGCCGGCGAGGATCGTCGCGATCCGATCCGCATGCTCGTTCACGCGCACGGCCGGCGGTGATCCGTCCGCGCCCATACCACGGGCAGAGATCCGGACGTCGACGGCATCCGATCGCGCGTAGGTCGCTACCACCGGATCGGTCGCGCGGAGCAGCGCCTCACCGAGCAGCTCGGCGACCTGCGACTCGCCGATCCCCGCCAGGCGGAGGGTCCGGCTCGCGACGAGCGCGCCGAGACCGCGGGCGGCCAGCCGCGGCAAGACCTCGCCCGACCACATCGGACCCATCTCCCTGGGCGGCCCGGGCATCGCGACGATCAGCCCCCCGTCCGCTCGCTCGACCCACCAGCCGGGCGCGGTCCCGTTCGGGTTTGCGAGCGCGGCGGCCGACGGGACCAGCCAGGCCTGCTTGAGGTTCATCGCGGGGAAGGGGAGCCCGCGGCGCGACCAGATCTCGCGCAGCCACGTCTCCAGGCCCGGATCGACGGCCGGCGTCTCGCCGATGGCGCCGGCGATCGCCTCGCGGGTCAGGTCGTCGGGCGTCGGTCCGAGGCCGCCCGTGGAGACCATGAGATCTGCCCGGCCGGCACCGTCCCGGAACGCCCCGAGCACGGCCTCCAGGTCGTCCGGCAGGGCGACGATCCGGCGGACCGCGACGCCCAGCTCGGTCAGGGAGCGCGCAAGGTCGCCGGCGTTGGTGTCCCGCGTCTCGCCGACGGTCAGCTCCGTCCCGATGCTCAGGATCTCGGCGGTCAGGATCGGGCGTGTGGCCACGTCGGCAGCCTATCGCACGGGATCCCGGGTCCGTGCCGGCGCTGCGGCCCGCACGCGCGCGTTGCCACCCCGCACACTGAGTACCATCGGGCCGGGTGTCACGGAACCTTCGCGCGGTGCCGTCCGGCGATCGCGCGGCGGAACCTCCCGACACGGATCCGGCGTCGTCCGGGTCCGCGGCTGAGGTGGCCGATGCACGAGATCGAGCGAAGCGGGTTCTCGGAGTTCGATCGCTGGCTCGGGCTGGCGAAGCGGACGCGCGAGCTGCTCGACGCCGCGCTCGGTGAGGGCGAGCTGCCGCTGGGCGGCGCCGACTACCTCGCCGACCGGACGCTGCCTCACCTCGAGAGCGTGCAGGCCGGGTTCGTGGGCTGGCTCCGATCCGATGCGGCCGGGGTCGACGAGCTGCGCTACCTGCTCGGCCGCGTGGCGGCGATCCGGGTGGATGCGCCCGCGAACAATGCCGAGCGACGGGCCGCCGCGGCGGAGGCCGCCGCCGAGCACGCGTTCGCGAGCCGCGAGGGGCGTCGACCGGCGGCGCTGCGGATCGCCGAGCCGTGGAGCCTCGCGGCCCTCGGCCACGCACGGGTCGTGCTGGCGATGCTGCCCCGGATCGCGGACGACGCGGTCCGCTACCCGGCAGGGCGGCGAACGTATGCCGACATCTCCGCGCCGCGCGGCCCGGCCGAGCTGTCCGATCGGCTCGAGGAGCTGGAGCGCTCGCTATGGCACACGGCCACCGGCCACCGGCCCGATCCGACCGATCCGGCGTTCCGCCGCTCGTACGGGTTCTTCGACGCGGCCGACCGGCTCGGCCGCTCGGCGTTCGGGATCGCCGCCTGACGAGAGGACGTCGCGGCGCCGCGGCGGGGTATCATCCCGGGGTTCCCTGATCCCTGCCCACTGGGAGCCCGGCCCTGGACGAACCGCAGATCCCACCGCCTCCGTCCGACGTGCCGCCGGCACCGGACCCCGCGCCGGGTTCCGCGACCGGCTCGTCGTCGGATGCCGCCCCGCCGCCCACCGGCCCGGCCACGCCGCCGCCGAAGCCGCCCGCGAGCTCGGCCCCGCCGCCACCCGGGTCGGGGCCGCCACCGCCACCGAAGCCGCCGCCCGGCTCACCTCCACCCGGCTCCCCGCCGCCCGGCTCCCCGCCGCCCGGGTCGCCGCCGCCGCCGCCCGGCCCTGAGCCCGCGCCCGGTCTCGGCGAGCAGGTCTCCGCGACCCGCGAGGCCGCCAGGCGCCTCGTCGAGGCCCATGTCGAGCTCGCCAAGGCCGAGTTCGCGGAGATCGGCGATTCGGCCAAGCGCGCCTCGATCTACGTGGGGATCGCGGTCGGGACGGCGATCCTCGCGGCGCTGCTCCTGGGCGTCGGCCTGCCGCTGTTCCTCGGGGAGTGGATCTTCGGATCGATCGGCTGGGGGATCCTGCTCGGGCTCCTGCTCCTGGTCGCCGCCGCGCTCGCCGGCACCCTCCTCGCCCTCGAGCCCGCGATCAACGCCCACGTCGGCCGGGCGTTCGCGTTCGGAGTCTTCATCGGCATCGTCGTCGCGATCATCTTCGGCGGCAACCTGACGAACGCCGCGTGGGCCGTGCTCGCCGACAACGTGGCCGGGAACCTCGCGGCCGACTCCCGCCCGCTCGTGGTCGCCCTGATCTCCCTGAGTGCGATCGGGGCCGTGATCGGCCTCGTCGTCGGCCTCGCGAATGGGCTCGGCACCCGGGCGATCGGGACGCTCGTCCTCGGTGCTCTGGCCGGCTTCGGGCTCGGCTACCTGACCGCCGCGGCGCCCGGTCCGCGGGTCGGCATCGCCATCGCGATCGCCGTCGGGCTGGCCGTGTGGATCGCCTACATGGTTCGCGCCCTCGCCGGCGCCGAGTGGGACACGGAAGGATTCAAGGCTCGCTACACCCCGACCCGGACCATCCAGGCAACGAAGGAGACCATCGAGTGGGCACGCGAACGGATGCCGCTCTCGAAGCGCTCGTAGCCGCGCGCTCCGACTTCGCGAACGAGGTCGACCGGCTCGAGGCGGCCGGGCGCGCCGCCGTGGACGTCCCCGCCAAGGTCCGGGCGAACCCGGGCAAGGCGGCGGGTGTCGCCGCGGGCGGCGCATTCCTTGTGGCCGGCGGGCCGCGCCGGGTCTTCCGCCGCGTCCGGCGGGCGGTGACGGGCAAGGAGGCCGAGCTGCCGTCGGAGCTGTTGCCGAAGGAGATCGAACGGACGCTCAAGAAGATGGGCACCGACGGGAAGGCCGTCCGCGGGACCATCGAGCGCGATTTCGCCAAGTACCTGGACGACCGGCAGAAGCAGCGCCAGCAGGAAGGCGTGGTCAACGCGCTGACCGGGCTGGTCTCGACGGCCCTCCGGCCGCTCGCGGTCCGTGGTGGCCAGCGGATCGCCCAGCGCATGCTCGACCCGGATCAGCCAGGCTTCAACGAGCAGCTCGACAGGATCCGCCAGCGCGCGCAGGCCGCGGCGTCGTCATCTCGTGGTTCGGGCGGCGAGACCGGGGGGAGCGGCTCGCCGGGTGCCCCGAAGGACGCCGGCCTCTAGTCCGTCCCGGCAGCGCATCTTCAGGGCGTGCGTGAGCAGGCGCTAGACTCGCCGACGGGCGAGTGGCGGAATGGCAGACGCGCCGGCCTTAGGAGCCGGTGTCCCGTGAGGGACGTGGAGGTTCGACCCCTCTCTCGCCTACCACGTTCGGCGTTGCGACCGATCATCCGGCGACCCGACCGGGCCCGTGGCCACGCGACCCGCCGTTGGTCCGACCGGCCCAGCTCGGCCGACCCACGCGGATGCCGTTCGGCTCGGGATTCGGTCGAAACAGCACTGACCTGCGAGCCCTGGCGATCGACACCATCGGATCCAGGAGGTGTCGGCATGCGCAGGATCGTCATGGGCATCGCAGCGGCGACGACGGTGGTGATCGGAGCCTTCTGGGTGTGGCGTCGCGACCCGAGGATCGGCTCAGGGTTCGTGAACTCGGTCATGAACCCGTGGCTGATCAGCCGCGGGCTGGCGGGCGGCGAGGCGTCCGAGATCGGCATGCTCGAGCACGTCGGACGGAAGTCCGGGATCCGACGGCTGACACCAGTGCATCCCGAGCCGACCAGTGAAGGTTTTCGGATCGTGCTGCCGCTCGGGCCGAACTCGCAGTGGGCGCTCAACGTTCTGGCCGCCGGGCATTGCCGAATGCAGCTCCACGAGACGGTCTACGACCTCGCCGAGCCGACGATGATCCCGGCGGACGACGCCGACAACCTGCCGGCGGCCGTGCGCGCCGCGATGGCGGGCCTCGGCTTCCGGTACCTCACCCTGCGGACGACCGGCGAACGTCGCGGGGCGCTCATGGCGGCACGCGCTGAGGATTCGCCCGGCCCCGGGATGCCGGCAGCGGCCTGACCGGCCGGATCCGGGCTTCGGTCGCGGTTCGCCCCGATCCGGCTTGCCCGGACAACCTTGGGCTATCCTTCGCGGCGATGCAGATCACGACCACACCCGCTGCCAAGAGCACCGTCGTCGTCGAGGTCGAGGTCCCGGCCGAACGCCTGACCACAGCCGTGGGCGAGGCGACCCGCGCCCTCTCCCGCCGCACGCGCGTCCCGGGCTTCCGCCCCGGCAAGGCCCCGCGCGGCGTCCTCGAAGCCGTCCTCGGCCATGGGGCCGTCCTCGATGAAGCCGTCGACCGGGTCGTCCAGTCGGCCTACCGGGACGCGCTGATCGAGAAGGAGATCCTGCCCCTCACGAACGCCGACGTGGAGATCGTCCAGGCGGAGGAAGGCAAGCCGCTGATCTTCAAGGCGACGGTCCCCGTCCGCCCGGAGGTCGAGCTCGGTGACTACCGGAACTTCAAGTTCACGCCGGAGATCGAGCCGACAGACGACGCCCGAGTCGACAAGGTGATCGAGGAGATGCGCGACACGGGCGCGACGCTCGCCCCGGTCGAAGACCGGCCGGCCCGGAAGGGCGACTACGCCGTCATCAAGTACGAGGGCACCCGCGACGGCGTCCCGTTCGATGGCGGCTCGACCGAGCGGATGCCGCTGATCATCGGTGAGGACCGCCTGATCCCGGGCTTCGAGGACGAGCTCGTCGGTCTGAACGTCGGCGACACGAAGGGCTTCGACATCACGTTTCCCGCCGACTACGGCGAGGAGTCGCTCGCCGGCAACCAGGCCCATTTCGAGGTCGAGCTGCGCGAGCTCCGCGAGAAGGTCCTGCCCGACCTCGACGAGGACTTCGTGCGCTCGATGGGCGATTTCGAGGACATGGCCGAGCTCCGGAGCGAGATCCGCAAGCGGCTCGAACGGAACGCTCTCGACAAGGCGCGACACGGCTTCTCGGACCGGATCATCGAGTACGCGGTCGCGAACTCGACGATCGACCTGCCCGACATCCTCGTCGAGCAGGAGGTCGAGGTGATGCACGACGAGTTCCGGAGCGCCCTCGCCCGGCAGGGGATCAGCGACGAGGCGTATGAGAAGGTCTCGGGCAAGAGCCACGAGGACCTCCACACCGACTTCCGGCCCGACGCCGAGAAGCGCGTCCGGGTCCTCCTCGTTCTGAGCAAGATCGCCGAGGTCGAGGGCCTGACGATCTCGGACGCCGATGTCGAGACGGAGATCGCCAAGGCTCGCGTCCGGTACGACGGGGACCAGAAGACCCTCCGCTACTTCGACAGCGAACGCGGCCGGAGCTACATCCGCTCGACGCTCCGCCGCAGCCGCGTCATCGAACAGCTCGTCGACGACTGGCTCGCCGCCCATCCGGAGCAGCCCCCGATCCCGCACATCGAGGACGGCCCGGCCGAGAGCGTCGACGAGGATCAGGCCCGATCGGTGGCCGCGGTCGACGCGACGGATCCGGGGTCCATCCTGGAGCCGGACCGCTCCGAAACACCGAGCGACGCCGCGGCGTCCCCCGGTTGATCAGCCAGCCCCAGTCCGCCTTCGAGCGACACCCACCGCAGCCCGGGAGACCCCAGATGCTCGTTCCGATGGTCATCGAGTCCAGCAGCCGTGGAGAGCGCGCCTACGACATCTACTCGCGGCTGCTCCGGGAGCGGATCATCTTCCTCGGCGACCAGATCGAGGACCATGTCGCCAACCTGATCATCGCCCAGCTCCTGTTCCTCGACTCCGAGGATCCCGAGAAGGACATCAGCCTCTACATCAACTCGCCCGGCGGCGTGGTGACGAGCGGGCTCGCGATCTACGACACGATGCAGTACGTGCGGGCCCCGGTCGCGACGATCTGCCTCGGGATGGCGGCCTCGATGGCGGCCGTCCTGCTGGCGGCCGGCGCGGAGGGCAAGCGGTACGCGCTGCCGAACAGCCGGATCATGATCCACCAGGGGTCCGGCGGGTTCCGGGGCGCGGCGCCGGACGCGATCATCCAGATGAAGGAGTGGGAGTTCCTCGTCCAGCGGAACCACGAGATCCTTGCGAAGCACACCAAGCAGCCGCTGGACAAGGTCATCACGGACACGAACCGGGACTTTTTCATGGCTCCCGAGGCGGCCAAGGACTATGGCATCATCGATTACGTCTACACGGCCACGGGCGACTCGCTGATCGCGCGCGCACATGATCTCGGCCTCGCGGGCGGGGAAGGGGGCGGGGTCCCCAACGCCGCGACGGAGGCCGAGGCCAAGTCCGACGGGGACAAGAAGACGAAGTAGTTCAGGGAGCTCGCGATCTCGGTGACCACCAGCGGCACGTCCAAGGGACCCAAGGTTCCGTACCGCTGCTCCTTCTGCGGCAAGAGCCAGGAGCAGGTGCGGAAGCTCATCGCGGGCCAGGGCGTCTACATCTGCGACGAGTGCATCAACCTCTGCCAGGAGATCATCGAAGAGGAGATGCTCGAGGCGCCGAAGGCCAAGCCGGCGGTCGCCAAGCTCCCGAACCCCCGCCAGATCAAGTTCGCGCTCGACCAGTACGTGATCAGCCAGGAGCGGGCCAAGAAGGTCCTCTCCGTGGCGGTCTACAACCACTACAAGCGCGTGAACGCGGGTCACGCGGTCGACGAGGTGGAGCTCCAGAAGTCGAACGTCCTGCTCGTCGGGCCGACAGGCTCGGGCAAGACGCTCCTCGCGCAGACGCTCGCCCGGGTCCTTGACGTCCCGTTCTGCATCGCCGACGCCACGTCGCTGACCGAGGCCGGCTACGTCGGTGAGGACGTCGAGAACATCCTGCTGCGCCTGATCCAGGCGGCCGACTTCGACGTCGCCCGGGCCCAGCGCGGGATCATCTACATCGACGAGATCGACAAGATCGCCCGCAAGGCCGACAACCCGTCGATCACCCGCGACGTGTCCGGCGAGGGCGTCCAGCAGGCGCTCCTGAAGATCCTCGAGGGGACCGTCGCGAACGTCCCGCCGCAGGGCGGCCGGAAGCACCCCCACCAGGACTTCATCCAGATCGACACGACGAACGTGCTGTTCGTGTGCGGCGGCGCCTTCGACGGGCTCGAGAAGATCGTCGAGGAGCGCGTCGGCCGGCGGTCGATCGGGTTCGGCGCCGACGCCGGCGTCGCCAAGGCGGATCGCGGCAAGATCCTCGAGCGGCTGATGCCGGAGGACCTGCTGAAGTTCGGGCTGATCCCGGAGTTCATCGGCCGGTTGCCGGTCATCGTGACGCTGACCGCGCTGACCGCGGAGGACCTCGTCCGGGTCCTGACCGAGCCGAAGAACGCGGTCACCCGCCAGTTCCAGAAGTTCCTCGGTCTGGACAAGGTGGAGCTCGTCTTCACCGAGAGCGCGCTCAAGGCCGCCGCCGACGTCGCGCTCGAGCGGAAGACCGGCGCCCGGGCGCTGCGGTCGATCGTCGAGGAGGCGCTCCTCGAGGTGATGTACGACATCCCGGAGCGCTCCGACGTCCGCAAATGCATCATCACCGAGGAGACGATCCGCGAAAGTCGGCTCCCGCTCCTCCTCACCAAGACCGAGGTCGACCGCGGCGTCGACGAGACGAACTACGAGGAGTGGCTCGCCGCCCGCGGCGAGACGGCGTAGGGCCGCGCTCCTTCGCGGTCTTCGCCCCGCCACCGCGGCCCCGCGACCGAGGCCCGACGCCCCGCGGCCTCCCGCACGTTCGGTCCGCCGCCTCCAGTCGCAATCCGTAGGCGCCCCATTCATGGCGCGAACTCAGGCCACTGCCGAAGCCGCTCGTTGAGGCCACTTGGCGGAGGCCGCAGTCGTCGGGCGACTGGCCAGGCCGCGAAGCCGCCAGCCGCGGTTCGCTCGCTCGCGCCCCTTCGACCCGACGCGCTCACCCCATGCGCGTTGTCTGGCCAACAGAGGATCTGACCCGATCGTCGCGCCGATCCTCGGTGCCTGAACCAAGTCCCGCGCGCACCCGATGCGCGCGTCGATCGATACCGGCTCGCCATCGCCACGTAAGTGGCAACGAAGCCCGGACAACGATCCTGGGGCGTGCATGGCCCGTGTCAGACGCCCGAACCTTGGTCCCGAAGCCGCACGACGCAACCGTCAGCAACTCGCTCGCGCTGGCGCGGAGCTGCGAGACGGCCGCACCCGCCGGCAGTTGACGCAGGCGGCGGCGGGCGAGCGTGCCGGCATCGGGCGAAGCATTGTGTCGCGCATCGAGCGTGGGTTGGGCGGATCCGTCCCGATGGATGCTTGGCAGCGGCTGGGTCTCGCGGTCGGTCGACCTCTGGTGGTGACGCTGCAACGCGACATCGGCGGCGAGACGGCCGACGCGGGTCACCTGGCGATCCAGGAGCTCGTCCTTCGACGTGGACGGGCCGCCGGATACGCGACCTCGTTCGAGCTCCCGACCCGTCCGGCGGACCCGTGGCGCTCGGCCGACGTCGGCCTCGCATCGGCAGCTCGCCGGCAGCTGGTTCACGTCGAGTGCTGGAACACGATTGGTGACATCGGAGCCGCGGTCCGGTCGAGCACCCGCAAGCGCGCCGAGCTCCACGACCTCGCGATCGCCCGGTGGGGCACGGCCGCGACCACCGGCCTCGTCTGGGTCGTCCGCGCGACAAGCCGGAACCGCGCCCTCGTGGCCCGCTATCCCGAGGTGTTCGCCCGCGCGTTCGGCGGTTCGTCCCGGCTCTGGCTCGACGCCCTGACGACCGGCAGCCGACCGCCGACGGACCCCGGCCTGGTGTGGTGCGACGTCGGTGCGACCCGCCTCAGCGCCTGGCGCCGCACCGGCTAGGCTCGCGCGGTGAACCACGACGACCACGTCCGCCTGATCCGCGCCGGCGTCGAGGGCGCCGGTCCGCGCTGGCTCGAGCTCGGGGCGGGGGAGGGTGCTTTCACGCTCGCCCTCGCGGACCTGCTCGGCCCGAACGGGGCCATCACCGCCGTCGACCGGGACGGGGCCGCCCTCGAACGGCTGCGCGTGACGATGAGCCGCCGTTTCCCGGCGACGACGCTGGACACCACGGTGATCGACTTCGGCCGCGCCCTCCCCGACGGCCCATTCGACGGCATCCTCGCCGCGAACTCACTCCACTTCGTGACGGACCCGGCTGCCGTCCTCGGGCGGGCGGTCAGCGCGCTCGGGCCGGGCGGCCGGGTGATCGTCGTCGAGTACGACGCGGATCGCGGCAACCCCTGGGTCCCGCACCCGTTCTCCGCCCGTCGCTTCCCGGAGATCGCCGCTGCGGCCGGGCTGACCGAAGCGCGCGAGATCGGCCGCGTCCCCAGCCGGTTCCTGGGCGCGATCTACGCTGCCACGGCACGCCCGGACGGCCTGCTACACTCCCGGCCTCACGGTGAGGACCGAGACGAGTAGGCCCGGAACGGCCACGAAGCGAGCGCGGGATGGTGCGAGCCGCGCGGGTGCGCCGGGACCGAAGTCGCTCGCGAGCCGTGCGGCTGGCGCCCGATAGCGCGCCACGAGGCCACCCGGACCCGGCGCCCGCGATGAGCGGACCGCCCCGGGCTGGCGAACCAGCAGGTGGTACCACGACCCCGTTCGTCCGCTGGACGAGCGGGGCGTTTCGATTCCGAGGCCCGACCCATGACCGAGACCGCAGGCGACCGACCGACGACGACCGACCTTCCGAAGGCCTACCAGCCCGGCGAGGTCGAGGGCGCCGTCTACGAGCGCTGGCTGGCGGCCGACGTCTTCGCGCCCGACGGACCTGGCTCCACGGCCGACCCCGCCGCCGAGACGTTCACGATCATCCAGCCGCCGCCGAACATCACCGGCTCGCTCCACCTCGGCCACGCCCAGCGCGCCACCGTCGAGGACCTGATGATCCGGCACGCCCGGATGACCGGCCGGCCGACTCTTTTCCTGCCGGGGCTCGACCACGCGTCGATCGCCGCCCAGTTCGTCCTCGACGGGATCCTCGCCCGGGAGGGCGAGAGCCGCCAGAGCCTCGGCCGTGAGCGTTACCTCGAGCGGATGGGGGAGTTCGTGGCCGCGACGCGGGCGACCATCCTCGACCAGGAGCGCCGTCTCGGCGCGTCCTACGACTGGAGCCGGCTCCGGTACACGATGGACGACGGCTCCGCCAAGGCGGTCCGAGTCGCGTTCAAGACGCTGTTCGATCGCGGGTTCGCGTACCGGACCGAGGCCCTCGTCAACTGGTGCCCCGGGTGCCGGACGAGCGTGAGCGATCTCGAGGTGATCTCGACCCCGGAGACCGGCACGCTCTGGTCGATCCGCTACCACCTGCTCGACGAGGCCACCGGCGAGCCCGACCCGGATCGGACGATCACGGTCGCGACGACCCGGCCCGAGACGATCCTCGGCGATACCGCGGTCGCCGTCCATCCGGACGACGACCGCTACGCGGACGTCGTCGGTCGCCGTGTACGGATTCCCTTCGTCGAGCGCGACGTCCCGATCATCGCCGACGAGGTCGTCGACCGCGCCTTCGGGACCGGCGCCCTGAAGATCACCCCGGCCCATGACCACGACGACCACGAGACCGGAGTCCGCCACGGCCTGCCGATGCCGACGGTCCTCGACGATGCGGCCGCGGTCGTCGACACCGGGACGCGCTATGACGGGATGGACCGGTACGCGGCACGGACGGCGATCCTCGCGGATCTCGCGGCCCGTGGCGACCTCGCCGGTGAGAGGCCACACGAGATGGTGATCGGCCGCTGCCAGCGCTCCGACGACGTCATCGAGCCACGCCTCAAGACCCAGTGGTTCATCCGGACGAGGCCCCTCGCGGCCGCCGCCCTCGAGGCGACACGGAGCGGCCGGACGCGGATCGTGCCGCCCGTCTTCGAGAAGACGTGGGTGCACTGGATGACGACGATCCGCGACTGGAACGTCTCGCGTCAGCTCTGGTGGGGCCACCGGATCCCCGCCTGGTACTGCCCGGACGGTCACGTCACGGTCAGCGCGGAGGAGGGTGGGCCCACCGCCTGCGAGACCTGCGGCCGGCCCGCGGCGGACCTCCGCCAGGACCCGGATATCTTCGACACGTGGTTCAGCTCGGGGCTGTGGCCGTTCTCGACCCTCGGCTGGCCCGACGACACGCCCGACTACCGACGGTTCTACCCGACGTCGGTGATGGAGACCGGCTACGACATCATCTTCTTCTGGGTCGCCCGGATGATGATGCTCGGGATCGAGCTGACCGGCGACGCGCCCTTCCACACGATCGCGCTGTCCGGGCTGATCCGGGATCCGCTCGGCAAGAAGATGTCGAAGACGACGGGCAACGTGGTCGACCCGCTCGCGGTCATGGCCGAGTCCGGCGCCGACGCTCTCCGGTTCGCCCTGATCCACGGCGCCACCCCGGGGCAGGACCAGCGATTCGGGTCGCAGAAGCTGGAGCTCGCCCGGAACTTCGCGAACAAGCTCTGGAACGCCGCGCGCTTCGTGCTCGGCGCGCGCCCGGCATCCCTTGCCCCGGACGCCGGGCGGCCCGCGGCCCTCGACGACGCCCTCCTCGGGCCGACCGAGCGCTGGATCCGCTCTCGTGCGGCGGCGGCGACGGCGGCGGTCGACCGCGGGATCGCGGAGTACCAGTTCGCCGAGGTCACCCGCGCGCTCCACGACGGCATCTGGTCCGAGTTCTGCGACTGGGGCATTGAGCTTGCCAAGGTCCACCTCGCAGACGACTCCCTGTCCGACGACGAGCGCGCCGCCACGTGGTGGACCCTCGTCGACGCGCTCGATACCTATCTGCGGCTCCTCCACCCGGTCATGCCGTTCGTGACCGAGGCGATCTGGGGCTCGCTTCCGCACCGTGCCGGCGACCCCGAGCTGCTGATGGTCGCCCGCTGGCCGTCGCCAGGTGACGGGGCGGACGCGGCCGTCGATGCCCGCTTCACCCAGATCGTCGACACGATCGTCGCGATCCGCAACGCGCGGGCCACGGCCGAGGCGCCCGCGGCCGGGTGGCTGGAGACGCATCTTGCCCTGCCCACGGATGCGTTCGACGGGTTCGAGGCGATCGCGCCGGCGATCGCCCGGCTGTCGAGGGCCCGACCGCTGGTGCTCCATCGCGACGCAACCGAGCTGCCCCGACCGGGCGGGGCGCTCGAGATCGTCCTCCCATCGGGCGACATCGAGGCGACGGTGATCCTGGCCGCGGCCGGCGATGGCGTCGCGGTCGACCGGGCGCGGCTCGAGAAGGAGCTTGGCGAAGCGGAAGGCCACCTGACCGCGGCGCTGGCGCGGCTCGCGAACCCCGCGTTCACCGAACGGGCGCCCACCGCGGTCGTCGACGGCGCGCGGACTCGGGCGGCCGAGCTGTCCGAGCAGGTCGAGCGACTGCGAGCGCGCCTGGGTCGCTAGTGCCGGCCGACGTCCGCGACCACCGGCCAGTGGTCGGACCGGTCGCCGGCCTCGGTCGCGACCCGGCACGCGACGACCTCGAGGCCGCGGACGAAGACGTGGTCGATCGCGGCCGGCCCGGACGACGACCGGCGAGGGTCGCCCGGGCGGACGCCGACGATCGCGAACGCATCGTGGAGTGCGGCCGTCAGGGCCCGGGTCTCGTCCGCCTCGACCGGCGCGTTGAGGTCGCCCGTCACGACCAGCGGTCGGTCGCCCTCGGCGGCGATCGATGCCAGCGCCTCGACCTGCCGCCGGCGCTGCTCGCGCCCGATGTAGGTCAGGTGCGTCGTGAGGATCGCGACGCCGTCGACGACCACGCCCACGACGCAGCGCCCCTCGCGGTGGCCGGGCTCCACATCGCCGTACCGCGCGCCCGCCAGCGGGTGATCGGCGCCGGGGGGCTCGACCAGGTCGTCATCGGCCGCCCGGGGGAGGTCGCGCGTGAACGCCCCGGCGAGCGGCCCGCGGGTCAGGATCGCGTTGCCCCACATCGCCGCGCCGACCGCCCGACCCGTATGGGGCTCGACCAGGGGGAACGCGTGGACGGCCCCGTAGTGGACCCGCATCCCGGTGAGCCGGGCCAGCTCTGCCGGCTGGTCGACGACCACGCCGTCGGCGGTCAGGATCGCGACCTCCTGGAGGGTCACGATATCGGCCGCGAGCCCGCCGATGAACGCGGCGATGGACGCCAGCCGCTCGGCGCGGATGTGGCGCCACCAGGCCGGCGGGAACGGCTCGCCGGGGCCGATCGCGGCCCGGATGTTCCAGCTGACGACCCGGAGGCCGTCGGACCCGGCGGCCGGGCCCGACGCCACGACGGGTTCCCGCAGCTACTTGACGGAGCCTGCCAGCAGGCCCTGGACGAAGTAGCGCTGGAGGCTGAAGAACACGAGCAGCGGCACGGCCATCAGCAGGAACGCCGATGCCGCGAGCAGGTGCCACTCGGTGCCGTACGTGCCGAGGAGCGTGGTGACCTGGATCGTCATCGGGTAGTTCTCGTTCTTGCCGACGAAGATCAGGGCCATCAACAGGTCGTTCCAGACCCACAGGAACTGGAAGATCCCGTAGGCCGCGAGGGCCGGCACCGACAGCGGGATGACGATCGTCCGGAAGACGCCGAACACCGACGAGCCGTCGATCCGGGCGGCCTCGATCAGGTCCTTGGGCAGGGTGATGAAGAAGTTCCGCAACAGGAAGATGCCGAACGGCAGGGCGAACGCGGTGTGGGCGAGCCAGATCCCGACGAAGCCCTGGGTCAGCCCGAACGGGCGGAACAGCTGGAGGACCGGCAGGAACGCGACCTGGACCGGGACCATCATCAACGCGATGATGATCAGGAAGATCGTGTCCCGGAACGGGAACCGCAGCCACGAGAACGCGTAGGCCGCCAGCGAGCAGACGACGAGTGGCAGGATCGTCGAGGGGATCGCGATGATCAGGCTGTTGATGAACGCCTGGCCCATCCCCTGGGCGTTGAGGACCTGTTGGTAGTTCTCCGTCGTCAGCTGGAAGCTGCCGAGCGTCGTCCACCAGCCGGATGACTGGATCTCGGTCCGCGGCCGGAACGACGTCACGAGCAGGCCGATCGTCGGGACCAGCCAGATGATCGCGATCAGCCCGAGCGCGAGATGGATCGGCAGGCGGTTGAGCGCGTGAAGGATCCGGGCGCTCGTCGTCTGGGCCGGGGCGACAACGCTCTCGGTTGCAGCGGTCGTGCTCATGTCAGACCACCGATCCGCTGCGGAAGCGACGGACGTTGAAGATCATCACGGGGATCAGGAGGACCAGCATCACGACGGCCACCGCGGCCGCCTTGCCGAACTGGCCCGACGAGAAGTCCTGCTTGTAGAACTCGAAGGCGATCACCCGGCTCGCGTTGCCCGGGCCGCCGCCCGTCATCACGTACGGGATGTCGAACAGCTTGACGACGTTCACGATCAGCGTGACGGCGAGGACCGAGATCGGCAGGCTGACCATCGGCAGGATGATCCGCCAGAAGATCTGGAACTCGTTCGCGCCGTCGGTTCTCGCGGCCTCGAGGATCTCCGGAGAGATCCCCTTCAGGGCGGCCGACAGGATGACGGTCGCGAAGCCCACCGACCCCCAGATGCCGACCGCGATCAGCGACGCGTTCACGAACGCCGGGTCGCCGAGCCAGGACACGGGACCGACCCCGAAGATGCCGAGGAGGGCGTTCAGGAACCCGACGTTCGGGTCGAGCTGGTACATGAACGTCCAGATGACGCCGAGGGCCGTCGCGGCGATGGCCATGGGCAGGAAGACGATCGCCTTGATGATCGATTCGTAGCTCACGCGCATCGCGACCACCGCGATGACGAGGCCGAAGAAGATGACGAACCCCGTGTAGAAGATCAGCCAGAGGACGTTGTTGACGATCGACTGGACGAAGGACGGGGTCTGGAAGAGCGTGATGTAGTTGTCGAGCCCCACGAACCGCGTGAAGTTCCCGCCGAGTCCGCGGTCGAAGCTCATCCGGATGGTCGAGATGACCGGGTAGACGAGGAAGACCAGCAGGAGGACGAGGGCGGGCGCGAGGAACGCCAGGGCGGTGAAGCCGCCCGGGACGCCTCGCCTCGGCTTGCCCATGGTCGCGGTGGCCGGAAGTTGTTGCGGAACGGTCGCCACTTCGTCCTCCAGCGAAAGAAAGGCGCGAACGGGCTGAGCCCGTTCGCGCCTTCGGATGCCTAGTGGCTCGAGATCACTTCTCGCTGTCCCAGGCGCCCTTGACTCCGGTCTGGAACGTGCCCAGGAGCCCAGCAGCGTCCTTGCCCTGGATGACGTCCTGGAGCATCGCGCCCATGTCGGGAGCGCCGGCCGGCAGCGTGTCGGAGCCGTCATAGACGACTGCCGATGCGCCCGCGACCTGAGCGGCTTCCTTCTTGGCGAGATCGTTCGGGTAGTTCTCGGCCCCGACCGCCTTGACCGGCGAGATGATCGCACCGGTCTTGGCCCACGTGGAGCCGGCGTCAGCGGTCGTCATGAACGTGATGAACTCCTTGACGCCGGGGTTGGTCGTCAGCGCCGCGATCTCGTCGCCGCCGATCTCCGCCGCGGTGTCACCGGCGCCACCGAAGGTCGGGAAGTCGAACCAGTCGATGGTCTTGCCGATCTCCAGCGCCTTGTTGGTCTGGCCCGTGGCGATCCCGCCGACGAAGCCGCCCTCGTAGTAGAGCGCCGCCGTCGGGTTGGTCCCGAAGGCCTGCGCGATCCCGTCCGTGAAGGCGACGCCGAGGGCGCCAGTGATCCCACCCGGGACGTTGGCGTTCGTGATGACTTCCTTCATCGTGTCGAGCGCCTTCGTGACGGTCGGGTCGGTCCAGTTGCCGTCCGGGCTGAAGAGCTTCTTGTACGCGTCCGGGCCGTTCTGGCGGAGGTAGACCTCCTCGAACCAGTCGGTCAGCGTCCACGAGTCCTTCGCGCCGAGCGCGAGCGGGGTCTTCGTGCCCTTGCCCTGGAGCGTCGTGATCAGGGCCTTCAGGTCGTCCCAGCTCTTCGGCGCGGTCGCTCCGGCCGCGGTCAGCGTGTCCGGCCGATACCAGAACGTACTCTTGCTGTTGAACTTGACCATGATCCCGTAGAGCTCACCGTCGACCTTGCCCGGATCAAGGATGCCGGGCGGGTAGTTCGCCTCGAGGCTCGCGGGATCGATCCCGAGGTCGCTGATCTTCTTGATGCCACCCGAGCGGGCGAACTGGCGCAGGAACCCGAGGCCCGGCATGATCGCCACGTCGGGCGGGCTGCCGCTCGTGATCTTGCTCTGGAGGACCGTCGCGTAGTCGGTCCGCTGTGCCTGGTAGGTGGCCGTGTTGCCGGTCGCCTTGTTGAACTCGTCGAGGACCTTCTGGAACGATTCCTGCTCGCTGCCACCCCACAGAGAGGTGACGGTGATCGTCGCCCCGGTCACGGCGGACCCGGCGGGGGCCGACGAGGTACCCGGAGCGGACGACGCGCCACCTGGCGCGCTGGATCCGGCCGGCGACGGCGTGGCACTGCTGCCGCACGCCGAGACGATCATGACGGCCGCGATCGGCAACGCCACGAATCGCGAGAACTTGGCCATCGGCCTACTCCTCCTCCTGCCGTCGAGACGATCCATCACGTCCGGGGCCCCCATGGTCCCGGAAGGGTCGGCTCAGCGGCGGTTCCACCCGATCTCGGGTGACTGACCCGGCGACGCCGGGAAGATGGTCGACGCCGACCGACTGGACGCTGGCGATGCCTCCGACGCGCGGTGCGCTATGCCGCGACGCCGGGGAGCGTCAGCGAGGAGCCGGGCGGGTCGCCGTGTGGGAACGTGTCATTCATCGCGAGACTAATCGCGGCCTCGCCAGGGTGTCAACGGTAATCGATTTCGCGAGCGTGGATCGCCGCCTGAGCCGGACTCGCCGGGCCTCATCCGCGTCCGCTCGCCGGAGCCAGCCGGACCGTCCGGATCTCCCACGCACGGAGCGGGATCCGGAGCGATCCATCCGGCTCCGGTGCGATCGATCCGCCGACCCGGCCGAGCAGGTCGACGTCATGGACCGACGCGATCCCGCCGGGCAGGCGCGCGGTCGCGATCGTCGCCTCCGGGGTCTCGGCGACGAGCCGGAGCTCGAGCACCGTCCCGCGTCGGCGCAGGGCCGAGAGGACCACACCGGCGCCGTCGACGGCGAGGCCCTCGGCGGTCCGCGCCGGCGCGTCGACCGGCGCGCGTCCGGCCGCGGTCAGCGCCGGCAACCGGAACCGGTCGCCCGCACGCAGGGCGTCGACGGCCGCCCAGGAGCCCGCGTGGGGCAGGACCGCGAAGCCGAACCACCACGGCCCGAGGAGCTGGGCGCCCGGGACGGGCACCTCGGGGCCCGCCGGGTCCTCCCGGAACGGGTTGTCGTTGCGGCTGATCAGGCCCGTCGAGCGGAGGGCAGTCAACGCGAGCTCGCGCCCTTCGACGAGCTCGTACTCCGTGACGTGCTCGAGCAGGATCGTCACGCCCGCCGCGTGCACGAAGCCGTGCGCCGGGAAGGTCGGCGTCGGGATCTCGCCGTGCCCGGCCTCGACCGTGAGGCCGCGATCGACGACCGCGAACTGGCCCTCGGCGGACGACTGGTCGGTGGCCGCCGGCAGCGGGATATGGACCCGGACACGGTGGTCACGCGACGGGTTGGTGAACGAGATCGCGACCCGGACGAACGGCTCGCCCGTCCGCAGTTCGAGCCGCGTCGTCACTTCGACGGGCGCCGTCGTCTCGGACCGGGATCCACCATCCGGGGCCAGCCCGACCGGCCAGTCGTACCGGGAGACGACCTCGAGACTGCCCCGCACGGGGCCTCGCTCGATCGGCTGGACGACGACGACGGACGGCGTCTCGACGAGGCGATCCACCGCCGGCGGGCCGTAGTTGTAGGTGTCGCCGTAATCGCCGCCATCCACGATCCTGCCGACCCCCGTCAGCCGGGAGCCGCCACCCTCGATGGTGGACGTCCCGTCGTCGGCGACGTCGAGGCGGACAAGGCCGTTCGCGAGCGACCGGTCGCCGACGATGACGGCGGGCATCGGCAGCTCCCCGCCGGCGGTCGCCTCGACCGGCACGACGACCGTCGAACCGAGCGCCGGCAGCGGGACCGGGGCCGCAAGACGCCGTCGGTCGCCGCGGACGACGACGACGTCCCACGGCCCGTCCGGCGCCTCGGCCGTCGCCGCGGCCACCGCGTCGAGGAGGGCATCGACGTCGAAGTCGTCGGGCGCCGCCGGGTCGTCCATCAGCAGGGCCAGCTCCGGAACGTCGCCGTCGCGGCGGATCAGGTGGCCATCGAGCGAGTGGCCGAACAGCTCGCGGCCGTGGAGCCGCCGGGCGAACAGCTCCGGGACCTGCCGACCCGCGAGTCGCATCCGGCGCAGGGCCGTCTCGGGTCGGTCGACCAGCTGGGTCGGGATCCGACGGCCGTCCGGCAGCGCGAGCTCCACCGTCTCCCACGCCGCCGGGACGTCCAGGTCGACCTCGACGACGTCCGTCCGCGCGAACGGCGACGGATTGACGACCGCGACGCTGCCCCGCGGTGCGGCCGCGGCGAGCGGCCGGATCGCCGTCGTCACGATCCCCCGGCCGATCTGCTCGGCCTCCGCGAACCGGGTGAGCACCTGGTTGACGACCACGTCCTGGGAGCAGCCGCAGATCGAGTCGTGGGCCGAGTTCTCGACGACCCGCCGCCACGCGAGCTCGAGCAGGCGCTCCGGCCAGGCCGTGCCGTGGATCGCCGCCAGCGGCTCGGCGCAGCGTTCGAGGGCGCGCTCCGCCCGGCCGGCGGCGGCCTTGATGTCGATCCGGGCCGAGGTGACGTTCGACAGCATGTTGGCGCGCGCCGCCGACCGGAGCTCGCCCGTCCAGATCGGGGCGACCGCGGGATCCGGCTGGTCCGGGTCGGCGACCGCGGCGTCGAACGCGCGGATGTAATCGCTCAGCGTCTCGATCCGGACGACGATGTCGGTCCGCTGCGCGTTGGCGTCCGCGACGATCGTCGCGAGACGCGGGGAGGGGACCGCGTGGTCCGTCCCGTACATGGCGAGGATCGAGCGGTCGCCGTAGAACGCCCGGCTCGCGGCGGCGAACCGGCCGACCTTCTCGGCGAGACGGTCCGGGATCGCGAGCAGGTACGCCCCGTTGCCGTAGCCGCCGACGAGGTACTCCGCCCGGACCGACGAGCCGTCCGGGGCCCGCCACGTGAACGCGTGGCGGTCGATGGACCCAGGGACCCCGCGCCAGACGACCGCGTGCCGGATCCCGGCCCGACGGAGGATCTGGGGCATCTGCGCGACGTGCCCGAACATGTCCGGCAGGTAGCCGACCGGCATGGCCGCGCCGAAGGTCTCCGCCGCGTGCCAGCCGATCTCCAGGTTCCGGATCATCGTCTCGCCCGAGACGAGGAACTCGTCCATGAGGATCTGCCACGGCCCGATCGCCAGCCGGCCCTCGGCGATGAGCCGTTCGATCCGGGCGCGACCCTCGGGTCGCACCTCGAGGTAGTCGTCCACGGTCGCGACCTGGCCGTCGAGCGTGAACGCGAGCCGGTCGTCCGCCTCCATCGAATCGAGGAGCTCGTCGACGAGCTCGACGAGGCGCATCCGGAACACCTGGAACGGCTCGTACCACTCCCGATCCCAGTGGGTGTGTGGGACGAGGTGGATGACGGCCGGCGCCTCGACGGCCATCAGGCGTCCGTCCCGAGCGCCGCGGCCTCGCCGCCGATCGCGACACCGCGCTGCGCGGCGAGCCGGGCGATCGCTCGCTGGCAGGTGACGATGTCCGCCCGGCCGTCGGCGATGCCCGTGGACGGCTTCGACCCGTGGTGGACCAGGTCGGCGAAGGCGAGCAGCTCGCGCTCGAACGCCTCCTCGATCGAGTCGAGGACGACGCGACGTCGAGTCTCGTCACCCCCGGTCGACACGACGAGCGACGTCGGCGCGTGGAGCCGGTACGGGGCCGGGAACGACAGCTCGACCGACCCGCCGACGTGGTGGAACCGGACGTCCTCCCGGTAGGCCGGGTAGTCCGGCAGGAAATGCCAGCCGATCGTCACGCGCGACCCGTCGTCGAGGCGGCCGACGAGCAGGACGGATCCGGGCTCGGTCGCGGTCCCGGCCCACGTGTCGACGTGGTCGATCGCGACGACCTCGCCGGCCACCGCGCGGATCACCGACAGCTCGTGGACGACGCTGCTCAGGAGGATCCCCGCATACAGGTCCGCGAGGTCTGCGCCCACCGCGCCGATCGCCGTCTCGACGAGCCGTGCGCCATCGGCTCGCAATGCGGCGAGGACGGACGCATCGGCGTCCGTCGGCGGCGGCAGGAGATGGGCGAAGGCCAGCTGGGAGGCGCTCGTCGGGTGGAGCACCGCGACCTCGATCGCCCGTCGCGGTCCGAGACCGGTCGCGGGGTCGTCGACGAGCCGCCGCGCCTCCACCACCGCCGGGTCGAAGGTCTTCATGTACCCGAGCAGGAGGCGATCGGCGTCCGGCGACGCGGCGAGGCGGTCTGCCTCGGCGACCGTGAACGCCAGGGGCTTCTCGCACAGGACCGGGAGGCCGCGGTCGAGCGCGGCGAGGGCGTCGGCGCCGTGCGAGCCGGAGGTCAGGACGATGACGCCGTCGAGGTGCGGCACGTCGAGCAGCTCGGCGACCGACCGGACGCGGTTCGCCGTCGGGACACCGTGGCGGTCGCCGATCGCGTCACGGAGCGACGGCGACAGATCGCAGATCGCGGCGACCTCGAACACGTCCGGAAGCCGGGCGAGCAGCGGAAGGTGAACGGCCTGGGCGACGGCGCCGAGACCGGCGATGCCCAGCCGAAGCCGTCCGTCCGGCGGCGTGGTCGATCGTTCCATAAGCGGACGAGTATAGGCAGGCCGACCGGGGGGATCGCGGCCGTCCCCGGCGTGGTTTGACCAGCCGCCGCGCGCTCCGCCAGACTGCACGGCCATGACCCTCCACGACCCCGTCGCGCCGACGCCGGCGATCGATTGGCGCGACGGCGTCGTCTACCAGATCTATCCGCGCAGCTTCGCCGACGCCGATGGTGACGGGACGGGCGACCTGCGGGGGATCGTCGATCACCTCGATCACTTCGGGCCGGACGCGCTCCCGATCGAGGCGATCTGGCTGTCGCCGATCTACCCGTCGCCGGGGCGGGATCTCGGCTACGACGTGACCGACCACACGGCGGTCGACCCGCTGCTGGGGACGGATGCCGACTTCGACGAGCTCGTGGCCGGGTGCCACGCCCGCGGGATCAAGGTGATCCTCGATCTCGTGATGAACCACACGAGCGACGAGCATGCGTGGTTCCTCGCCTCGAAGGAATCGCGGGAGGGGCCGTACGCCGACTTCTATCTGTGGCGCGACCCATCCGGATGGGACGCCGAGGGCCGGCCGCTGCCGCCCAACAACTGGGTGTCGTTCTTCGGCGGGTCAGGCTGGGAGTGGGTCCCGGAGCGCGGGCAGTTCTATTACCACACCTTCCTCGTCGGCCAGCCGGAGATGAACTGGCGCAACCCGGCCGTCGAGGCGGCCCAGTGGTCGATGGTCCGCGGCTGGCTGGCACGGGGCGTCGACGGCTTCCGGCTCGACGTGTTCAACGCGTTCCTGAAGGACCCCGAGCTGCGCTCGAACCCGGTCATCGACGGCGACTCTCCATGGTCCCGCCAGGATCACCGCTACGACATCGACCAGCCCGACTTCCTCGATCTCATCGAGCGGTTCCGGACGATCGTCGACGAGGAGCCGGGGCGGATGACGATCGGCGAGCTGTTCTCGCGCGAGACGGACCTCGCCGCGAAATACGCCCGCGACCGCCACCTCGTGTTCGACTGGTCGCTGATGGAATCGCCGTGGACGGCGGCGGCGTTCGGATCGGCGATCGACCTCCGCGAGCGCCTCTTCGGGCCGGACCTGTGGCCGACCGTCGCCCTGTCGAACCACGATCGGGAGCGCCAGGCGACCCGGCTCGCGGCATCCGTCGAGCGCGACCGGCTCCCGGACCGGGATGCGATCGCGAAGGTGGCCGCCGTCGTGATCCTGGGCCTGCGCGGCACGCCGTTCTTCTATTACGGCGAGGAACTCGGCATGGTCGACGTCGATATCCCGCGCGACGAGATCGTCGACCCGCCTGCGCTCCGGGCCGGCCCCGACTTCCCGTGGTACGACCGGTCGCGCTGCCGGACGCCGATGCAGTGGACGCCCGAGCCGGGCGGCGGCTTCACGACCGGCCGGCCGTGGCTCCGCCTCGCGCCGGATGCCGACGAGCGGAACGTCACGACCGAGGCAGCCGATCCGGACTCCGTCCTGGCCTGCTATCGCCGGCTGGTCTCGTTCCGCCACGCGTCGCCGGCGCTCCGGACAGGCACGATGGCGCGGCGCGACAGCGGCACGCCCGACGTCCTCGCATGGACGCGGAGCGGTAACGGTCAGCGGCTGCTCGTCGTCACGAGCTTCGTCGGCGAGCCGCGGACGGTGGACCTGGCACGGATCACCGGAACGGCCACCTGGGTCGCACGGGTGGGCACTGCGCGCGAACCGTCGCAACCGGATGCGTCGGGGCGGCTCGCGCTCCGGCCGGACGAGGGCGTCATCCTCGAAACCACCGGGGACTGAGCCCGCAACCGGCCGATCGTCATGGTGACGAAGCGTCCGATGCCGCTGCTACCATTCGGCCCAGCGATCCCGTTGCCGCGGAGCCTGCCGTGCCGCTCGAGTTCCTGAAGCGAAAGTCCACCGATCCGGCCGGAACCCCGACCGACGCTCCGCCGTCCGGGCCGACCGCCGGTGCGCGCGGGCCGATCACGCTGCCCGAGGAAGTCGTCGCGCAGGACTACCAGCTGAAGCTGTACTACGCGGGCAAGTCCAGCGAGGGCGTCCGGATGAAGGCCGGGCCCCGCGCACTCGCCGAGCTCCCATCGATGCTCCACGGGCTCGCCAAGGGCGAGATCGAGGTCGTCGATCCGCTGCCGATCGAGTTCAGCCAGGCGACCCCGGTCATGGCCCGGCCGTCCGAGGCGATGCAGTGGCTGAACGCCCACCACGTCCACTCCCCGGTGACCCGGCACGCGCTTGTCGTCCTCGAGTCGATCGACGCGATCGACCTGGCGTTCGACACGTTCGTCTGCACGCTGCTCGACGGTGAGGTCGACACCAGCGGCTACCCGGAGTACAGCGCGATCGTGGGTGGCGTGGCGTCCCACTGGGACGAGGCGACCGGCGACATGATCGCCCGGGCTGTGGTCGGCTGGGGTGGCAAGGGCGTCCGTGGTGACACCGACCGGGTTGCCGCCAAGCTCCTCTCGGGCGTTCTCACGAACATCCTCGCGAGCCAGTACGCGCTGGGCCTGACGCCCGTGGACCGTCCCGTGCCGGCCGCCGGTCGGGGCGGGCTGGTCTGCGCCCACTGCGGCTTCGCGTCGGGCCACGAGCGTGCCTTCTACTGCCCGAAGTGCGGCATGCGCCTCCTCCGCGGCTGAGGCGGCGCTCCCGCGATCGATGCCCACCTACGACTACGTCTGTCACCACTGTGGCCATCGCTTCGAGGTGATCCACGGGGTCCACGCCGACGGACCGTCGCACTGCCCCGTCTGCCACAGCACCTCGGTCCGGAAGGGGTTCGCCGCGCCGGCGGTCCACTTCAAGGGATCCGGGTGGGCCAAGAAGGACCGCGGCTCGGCCGCCCGGAAGAGCGCCGCAGCGAGCGCCGACACATCGCCCGCCGCCCCGAACGAGAGTGCGGCGACGGGCGCATCCCCGTCGGACACGACGACCGGGTCCTCGTCATCGAGCACCGACTCGAGCGCGTCGTCCGAGTCGTCCGGCGCCGCCCCCGGCAGCTCGACCGCCGACTGATGGCCGGCTCGTCGGCAGACTGGATCAGCCTCGCCGAGGCGGCCGAGATCCTGAGCGCGTCGAACGTCCACTTCCGACCGTCGACGATCGGGAGCTGGGCGCGGACCGGCAAGCTCCAGAGCATCAAGCTGGGCGGTCGCCGGTTCGTCCGCCGCGGCGAGGTCCGGGCGCTCGTCACCGGCCCGCGTCGGGTCCGGGCCAGCGATCTCCAGCCGGGCCTGTTCGAGGAGATCCGGGACTGACCGGCGACGGGGGAGACGCGCCGCCGCCGGAGCCCACCGGCATCGGCGACCGTGTGGGTGCGATCGTGGACACCGTCCTGCGCTGGCCGATCGCCCTCCTCGTCGTTCGGGTCATCGACCGCTTCGGGGCCGCCGACGGCGGCCTGCTCGCCGCCGGGATCGCCTTCAACTCCGTCTTCGCGCTGATCCCGCTGGCGCTGTTCGCGAGCGGTCTCGCCGGCCTGTTCCTGACGGACCCGGCGGCGCGGGACGAGATCGTCGCGAAGGTCGGCGAGATCTTCCCGCCACTGAAAGCCATCGTGAACGACATCCTCACGGGCCTGGCCGCGTCGTCGCCGACGGCCTCGATCGTCGGCCTCGTGCTCGCCGGCTGGGGCACCTCCCGGCTCTTCGCCTCGCTCGAGTCCGCGGTGGGCCAGCTCGACCCGACATTTCCGCGGCGCGGCATCGTCCATCAGACGGCGCGACGGATCGGATGGGTGGTCGCCGTGGCCGGGATCGTGATCGTGGCCCTGCTGGCCGCGCCCGTCCTCGCGATCATGGAAGACCTGGCGGACACGGGCTCCCTCCTCCAGGGGATCTTCCAGGTCCTGCTCGCCGTCCTTCCGCCCGCCCTCGCCGTCGTGGCGCTCGCGGTGATCTATCGCGTCCTGCCGCGGGTCATCCCGACCTGGCAGGAGATCCGGGTCCCGGCGGTCGTCGGGGCGATCGCGCTGTATGTGCTGACCCGCGGCTTCGTGTTCGTGGCGCCCCGGGTGTTCGCCGGGAACCTCGTCTACGGAACGCTCGGCGCGATCCTCATCGGGTTCATCTGGCTCAACCTGGTGTTCACGATCGTCGTGATCGGGGCCGCCTGGGTCATCGAGAGACGCGACCCGGCCCGGCCCGGCATACCGCCGGAGCGAACCGAGGTTGTCGATCCGCCGTCCGCCTGAGAAGCGCGGGGATCAGCCCTGGCGCGTCCCGCAGCGGCGGCAGAAGCGGGCCGTCGCCGACAGGGACAGCCCACAGCTCGAGCAGGGCTGGACCCCGGCGATCGGGGCGACGCCCTTGACGGGAACGGCGAGGACCTCGCGAGCCGAGGCGGCCCACAGGTCGTCGCTCGACTGTCGGGTCTTGCTGGCGAGGAGGGCCATGCTCGGCGACTCCTCGAGATCCGCCCGGACCGGCCACTGGGGCTCGCCCGCGGCACGAGCCGGCGTCTGGCCCGGGGTCGCAGGGGCGACTGGCGGGACCACGGTCGGGGGACTGGTCTGGTCCGGCGCGAAGATCTGCCAGGTGGGCTGCTCGATGCGGTCCTCGCGGACGGGCAGCATCGGCTCGACGATCGGCTCGGGCTCCGGCGCCGGTGCGGCGGCGACGGGCTCCGGCTCGGGCTCCGGTTCGGCGGCGACCGGCTCCGGCTCGGGTGCGGCGGCGACCGGCTCCGGCTCGGGTGCGGCGGCGACGGGCTCCGGCTCGGGCTCCGGCGTCGCGAGATCAGCGGCGACGAGGCCGCCGGCGGCGAGCGCGGCCAGGCCGTGGCCGCGCGGTTCGACGACCTCGGGCTCCGCGACCTCGGGCTCGGCCGCAGCGACGGGGGCGACCTCGGGCTCGGCCGCCACGACATCGGGCAGCGGGGTGTCGGTCAGGGCAGCCGCGGCTGCCAGCTCTTCGGCGACCGGCGGCGCGAGCTCGTCGACCGGCGCGGTGTCCACGCCCGGCGTGGAGTCGAGCTGCGCCTCGTAGGCCGCCAGCTCGGCATCGATGTTCTGACCCGGCCGGAATCGGTTCAGCAGGTCCGCCGTGCGCGCCGCGCCGTCCGCGGCACGCTGCTCGACCGCCGGATCGATCGGCATGACCTCGGCCGGCATGGCCGGCGCTTCGGCGACGACGGCGTCCGGCACGTCAACGACGGCCGGGCTCACGGGCGCGGTCTCGAAGACGACCGGCTCCGGCTCCTCGGCCTGCGGCTGCACCGGATGCAGCGCCGAGGGCTCCGGCGACGCGGCTTCGTACGCGACAGCTGCTGCCGGCGCGAGCCACTCGATGTCGGACGCCTCCGCGGCGACCGGCTCCGGTGCCGCGGGCTCGGGCCACGCCGGGAGCTCGGCAACGGGCTCGGGCACCGCAGCGGGCTCGGGCTCGGGCTCGGGTGCGGGCGGCGGCGCCGTCGTCTCGCCCGACAGGAACGCGAGGCGGGCGGCCGCGTCGAACTCGGGCATGTCGTCGGCGTGACCGGCGCCGTTGGTCCGCGGGGCGAACCCGTTGCCGGCAGGGTGCGCCCCGTTCGAGGGGAGGCCCTCGATGCCGAGGAGCGCGCCGTTGGCAGAGGCGGCCGGCGCCGTGAGATCGATCTCCGGCCAGGCCTCGGCCTCGAGGCGGACGGGTTCGAACGCCGGCGCGTCCTGGAACGGCGCGGGCAGCAGGTCCTGTGCGAGATCCGGGACGCAGCTCAGGCAGTGCCCGGCGGCGGGGTTCCAGCAATTGCCGCACGTGTACTGGCGGCACGACATGCAGAAGTTGAACGTCGAGTGGAACGCGTCGAGCTGCTGCGTCGTGAGCTCGCGCTCCTCGTCGCTCCGGGCCTCGGCCAGCGCCTCGTCGAGCGACGAGTCGTCGCTCATCACCCAGTTCTTGACGCCCTTGCTCAGGGTCTTGAACTGACCAAGCCGCCGAGTCTTGCGAGGCGCGCTCGAATTCAAACGTATAGCGAGTGCCGCAACGCTCGCAGAAGGACTCGGTGAGGATCTCGGGCATCGTGCCCTCGGGTACGCGATGAAACCGACGGCCGGAGGCCGACCGAAACGTGCCGAGACTATATCGCAGGGCCTCGCGCGAGCCTCCACCGCTGGTACGGCCGACCCAGGGACGATGGTCCCGACGGGCCCTGGACGGAATCGGGGCGCCCCGGCGCACCACGGCCCTCCGAGGCCGGAGTTCACAGAGTCGTCTGCTAGACTCCGCCCCCGACATGGGAGCCCTTGCCGCCGTCGAGCGGTTTCTCGAACGGCTCTTCGAGGGCCAATCCGCCCGACTCTTCCGGACCGGGCTCCGCCCGATCCAGGTCCAGCGCCGGATCGAGCGCGCCATGGAGTCGCACCGGGTCCGCGACGGGCAACGCACCATCGTTCCGCACCGGATCGTCGTGCGTCTTTCGCCGAACGATCTGACTGCACTTCGTGCGGCCGAGCCCGGGCTCGCGGCCGGGCTCGCGGACGCCGCGCTCGCGTTCGCCCGCGCGCACGCCTACACGCTGCTGGACCGCCCGTCCGTGACGCTCCGGGCCGATCCCACCGTCGAGCCGGGCGACATCGCCGTCGACACGGACGGCCTGCCGGTGGGCGCCCATGGCCTCGGCCCGGGGACGGTCCAGCCGGGGAGCGTTGATGCCCAGGTCGTCGCCGCCTGGACCGGGACATCGACGCCGCCGCTCGATCCACCCCCCGGCGCCGTGCCGCGCCGCCGCCGCCCGCGCCGAGCCGGAACACCGCGGTGTTCGTCGTCCCGGGCGCGGAGGGGCCGCGCGCGACGATCCGCGAGATCCGTCCGGACCGGTCCAGCCGCGCCCTCGCGTTCGACGGACGGCCCCTGACGATCGGCCGGGCATCGGACAACGGGCTGGTTCTGCGCGACGGTCGCGCGTCACGGCACCACGCTCGGATCGACGTCCGACGCGGATCGCTCGTCCTGACCGACCTCGGCAGCATGAACGGGTCCTGGGTGAACGATCGGCGGGTCGAATCGATCGCCCTGGGCGAGGGCGACCAGGTCCGGCTCGGGCTGACGACCCTGATCATCGAGGCGGTCGAGGCGCTGCCGCGACCTCATCACGAGCATCCGGCGAGCGGCGCTCCGGCGAGCCCGATCCGGACGACAAGCGGGATCCCGGATGGCCCCGTCGCGAGCTGATGGACCCCTTCCTCCTGACGGTCTGGATCGTCCGTCTCCTGTTCCTCGCGCTGCTCTACGTCTTCCTCTTCCGGATCGCGCGGACGCTTGTCGGCGACCTGCGGGCGGCCGCCCGCGAGCCGGGCGCCGAGCTCGGCCGGCTCGTCGTCGTCGCGTCGCCGGCTGGTGAGCCGGAGGAGGGGACCTCCCTCGCGCTGGACGCGATCGCCACCCTCGGCCGGGACGTCAACAACGCGATCGTCGTCGAGGACCAGTTCGTCTCCGCGGAGCACGCGATCCTCACGTTCCGCGGGCGGGCCTGGTATGTCGAGGACCTCGGCAGCACGAACGGGACGTTCGTCAACGGCATCGCGGTCACCGAGGTGACGCCACTCGGGTTCGGCGACGTGATCCAGCTCGGGCAGGTCCGTCTGCGGCTGGAGCGGCCGCGATCGGTCGGGAGGAAGAAGTGATCGCGACCGCTCCGGGCCTGCCGGCGATCCTCGGCCCGATCCGTCCCCGCCCGCGCTGGCGCGAGACGCGTCTGCTGCTGATCGTCGCGGCCGCGATCGTCGTCGGCAGCGTGTCGCTCGCGCTGACGAGCCAGGTCGCCGATCCCGGCGAGTCGCACGGTCTGAGCCTCGCGAACCCACTCCACGTCGCGATCTACCTCGCCCTGCTGGCCGTGGCCCACCTGACGCTGGTCCTGTCCGGGCGTCGGGTCGACGAGATCCTCCTGCCGACCGCGGCGATGCTCGGCGGGATCAGCCTGCTCCTGATGGAGCGGCTGCCGCAGGACCAGGTCGTCCAGACGGTCGGGCCGTGGCAGCTCGGGCTCGGCGACATCCAGCTCGCCTGGCTCGTCCTGTCGTTCGGTCTGGCGACGATCCTCGCGGTGACCGTCCGAAGCGACGGCTGGCTGCGTCTCTACAAGTACACCTGGGCGGCGGCGGGGATCGCGCTGCTGCTCGCCACGTTCGTGTTCGGCGACGACATCAACGGCCAGCGACTGAGCCTGACGATCGGACCGGTGACCGGCCAGCCGGCCGAGCTGCTGAAGGTCATCCTCGTCGTCTTCCTCGCCGGCTACCTGTCCGAGAACCGGCCGCTGCTCGTCGAGGAGTCGACCCGGATCGGCCCGATCAAGCTGCCGCCCCTGCCGTTCCTCGCCCCGATGGCGGCGATGTGGGCGATCGCCCTCGCGATCGTCGTCCTCCAGCGGGACCTCGGCGCGGCGCTTCTGTTCTTCACCGTGTTCCTGAGCCTGCTGTACATCGCCACCGGACGCGTCGGCTACGTGATCGTCGGGATCCTGCTGTTCCTCGCGGGCGCGTACGTCATGTACCTGATCTTCCCGACGGTCCAGACCCGCGTCGACATCTGGGTCGACCCGTTCCGCAGCCCGACCGGCAGTGGCTACCAGATCATCCAGTCGCTGTTCGCCTTCGGCCGCGGCGGCCTCCTCGGAACCGGTCTCGGGGCCGGGCTGCCGACCGTCGACGGCAACCTGCCGATCCCTGCCGTCCACACGGACTTCCCGCTCGCCGCGCTCGGCGAGGAGCTCGGGATGGTCGGGGTGACCGCGATCCTCGGGCTCTTCCTGGTGATGGTCGAGCGTGGGCTGCGGATCGCCGCCTCCGCCGCGGACGAGTTCCGTGCGCTCCTCGCCGCGGGTCTTGCGCTCGTGATCGGCACCCAGGCGTTCATCATCGCCGCCGGCAACCTGAAGCTGATCCCGCTCACCGGGATCACGCTCCCGTTCATCAGCTACGGCGGCTCCTCGCTGCTCGTCAACGGGATCATCATCGGCTTCCTCCTCGCCCTTTCCGATCACGGGGTCGAGCCGCCGCCACCGCCGCGTCCGCGGGGCCGGCTCGCCCGCCTCACCGGCCGGGTCGCCCGCCTCGAGACGCCGGCCGCCGGTCGTGCGCCGATCCCGCCCCTCCACGCCGGCGACGGCGGAGGCGTCCGATGACCGAGGAAGAGCGCCCGATGACCGAGGAAGAGCGCCCGATGACCGACGTCCAGGACGAACCCGCGGTCGCCGACGCGGCGGACGAGCCGGTCGGTCCGACGCGACGGCAGGCGGCCCGGCCCGCGCCCCTCGGCCGGACGATCGGCCACGTCGGGCTGGCCCTCACCGTCGCCTTCGCCGGCCTCGCCCTCGGCGCCGGATACTGGCAGGTCGTCCGCTCCGCGGACCTCACGACGGACCCGACGAACCCGCTCGTCATCGCCGCCGCCCGGAACGTCGTGCGCGGGACGATCGTCGACCGCGACGGGAAGGTCCTCGCCTCGAACGCGCGGGACAAGGCCACCGGCCAGCCGTACCGCGTCTACAGCAGCGACGCGTTCAGCGCGGTCATCGGGTACGCGTCGCGCCAGTTCGGGACCGCCGGCCTCGAGCGGGCGTTCAACGCACAGCTGACCGGCATCTCCAACGGCAACCCGATCGGCGACGCCCTGCGCAAGTTCGAGATCGACCCGTACGACCCGCAGAAGCTGACCCTGAGCCTGTCGACCCGGCTGCAGCGGGCGGCGGTCCAGGGGCTCGGCTCGGACCGTGGCGCCGTCGTGATGCTCGATCCGCGGACCGGTGAGATCCTCGCCATGGCCTCGACGCCCACCTTTGACAACGGTGCCGTCGCCAACCCGGCGACGGCCGCCGATGCCTTCGCCGCCCTGCGGGTCGACAAGACCCAGCCGCTGCTCAACCGGGCGACCCAGGGCCTGTACGTCCCGGGCTCGGTGTTCAAGATCGTCACCGCGATCGCGGGCCTCGGGTCGGGCGCCATCGACCCAGACACGACCTTCCCCGAACAGCCGAAGGCCGAGAAGTCCGGGCTCGTCGTGTCCGGCTTCCGGATCCGCGAGCACCCGGGCGTCCCGAGCAAGAGCTTCGATCTCGAGGCCGCCACCGAGTGGTCGTCGAACATCTGGTACGCGCTGGCGGGTCTCCGGACGGGCGGCCAGGATCTCGCCGACGTCGCCGGTCGCATGGGGTTCGGGCAGACGCTCGCCTTCGATCTGCCGACGGTCCGGTCCCAGGTGAGCGGCGGCGGCGCCGGCCCGGGTGGCTTCGCGGACGACGTCGAGCTCGCGAACGCCGCGTACGGCCAGGCGAAGACCCTCGTGACCCCGCTCCAGATGGCGCTGGTCGCCTCGACGGTCGCGAACCACGGGATCCTCATGCGGCCCCACCTCGTCATCGCGACGAGCGGCCGTGACGGGACGAAGAACGTCGCCCCGTCCGAGATGGCCCGGGTGATCACGCCGGGGGACGCCGCCTCGATCACCGCGGCGATGCAGGGGGCGGTCGAGAGCTCCATCGGACGGCAGTTCACGACCGGCGCGAAGGTCCGCGGCGTCCCGACGGCGGGCAAGTCGGGCACCGCCGAGCTCGGCGGCACCGGGGCGCCCCACTCGTGGTTCATCGGGTTCGCACCAGCGGACGACCCCCAGGTCGCGATCGCGGTGATCGTGGAGCGTGGTGGCCGCGGCGGCGCCCGGGCCGCGCCGCTCGCGGGTGACCTGCTCAGCCTCTACTTCGCGCTGAACCGATGACCGACGCGCCCGATCCGGAGGCGACCGCGTCAGCCGCCGAGGAGGCGCCCGGCCCCCGGCCGTGGCTGGAGCGGATCGGGCTGGCGGCGATCGCGGTCGTCATGAGCGCGCTGTTCGCGGTCGTGGCCCTGGCGGCCGGTTCTGGCGGTGAATGGATCCTCGCCGCGATGAGCGCCGTCGGGGCGTTCGTGACGATCGCGGTCGGCCTGGCGACGCTCGTCCGGGGCTGATCGGCGGGCTCCCGCACGCTCGCGCGGGCGTGCGCCCGGGGATTTCGAACGATCTGGCTCTCCGTGACGTCATGGAGACACAGGAGGGTGATGCTGCACGTCGTGACTGCGATCAAGAGGCGGCCCGAACCTCAACGAGCGTCGCAGCGTACTATCCGTCAAACCCCCCGGGAGCCCGACGTCCCGTCCGCCCCACCCCCGAGGAGCCCGATGACGAACCTTGAGCAGACCGGAGAGAAGGTCCTCGCCAACGTCGAGCGGGTGATCATCGGCAAGCACCACGAGGTCCGGCTGGCCCTCGTCGCGCTGCTCTGCCGCGGCCACCTCCTGATCGAGGACGTCCCCGGCACCGGCAAGACCGTGCTCGCGAAGGCGATCGCACGCAGCCTCGGCTGCAGCTTCCGGCGGATCCAGTTCACGCCGGACCTGCTGCCGTCGGACGTGACCGGTCTCTCGATCTACAACCAGAAGACCCAGGAGTTCGAGTTCCGGCCCGGCCCGATCATGAGCCAGGTCGTCCTGGCCGACGAGATCAACCGGGCAACGCCGAAGACGCAGTCCAGCCTCCTCGAGTCGATGGAGGAGCGCCAGGCGACGATCGACGGCACGACCTACGCGATGCCCGACCCGTTCCTCGTGATCGCGACGCAGAACCCGATCGAGTACGAGGGGACGTTCGCCCTGCCGGAGGCCCAGCTCGACCGGTTCATGCTCCGGATCCGGCTGGGCTATCCGCAGCCGCTCGAGGAGATCGTGATCCTCGACGAGCAGAAGCGCCAGCACCCGCTCGACGAGCTCGAGGTCGTCTGCACCGTCGACGAGCTGCGCGGGATGCAGATCGCGATCCGCGACATCTACGTGGACCCGACCGTGGCCGACTACATCGTCCGGCTCGTCGGGGCGACCCGCAGCCATCCGGATGTCTACCTCGGCGCCTCGCCCCGCGGCTCGATCGCGCTCTACCGCGCGGGCCAGGCGCTCGCCGGGTTGCTCGGGCGCGACTACGTGATCCCGGACGACATCAAGGCCCTGGCCGAGCCGGCGCTGGCCCACCGCCTGATCATCAAGACGAGCTCGTCGATCCATGACGTCCAGTCCGGCGGTGTGATCCACGAGCTCCTCGACGCGACGCCGATCGACGGGATCCGCCCGACCGGCGGCCCGAACGGCCCGCGCAACATCCAGCCCGTCGAGCAGGCCGCACCGAGCGCCTGAGGGAGCCTGCCACGAGCAGAGGACGACGCGCGATCGACGCGGGAACCCGATGATCCGTCGCTTCCAGCTGATCCTCATCGCGGCGATCCTGCTGATCGCCGCGTTCTCGACCGAGCTCGAGTTCCTCTTCTACCTCGTCTACCTCGCGATCCTCGTGATCGGCGGGTCGTACATCCTGACCCGCCTCGGGCTCGCCGACCTGGAGGCCGGCTACGCCGTCAGCCAGCTGACCGGCCACGTCGGCGACCGGCTCCAGATCACCTACACGCTCCGCAACACGAGCCGCCTTCCCAAGCCCTGGCTCGAGGTCCACAACCCCACGACGCTGCCGGGCGGTCTGCCCGGCCGGGCGATCGCGCTCGGGTCCCGGGCCGAGCGCTCATGGCTCGTCCGGGCTCCTCTGATGCGGCGCGGCCACTTCCGGGTCGAGCCGCTCCAGATCCGGACCGGCGACCCGTTCGGCTTCTTCGAGGCGTCGGCGTCCGTTGGACAGGGCGTGGCGGTGGTGGTCTATCCGCGGATCGACAAGCTCCCGTTGTGGCGGCTGCCGGCCGCGAGCATCGAGGGCAGCCACTCGGCGCCCGAGCGCACCCTCCAGACGTCGCCGCTGGCGACGGCGGTCCGGCCGTACGCACCCGGCGACAGCTTCAACCGGATCCACTGGCGGTCGACCGCGCGCCACGGCGAGATCCAGGTCAAGGAGTTCGAGCTCGAGCAGACCGCCGACGCGTGGATCTTCGTGGACCTGGAGCGATCGGTGCAGGGCGGGCGCGGCGAGGAGTCGACCGTCGAGATCGGCGTCCGCGCCGCCGCATCCATCGCGGACAAGGCGCTCCTCGAGAACCGCGCGGTCGGCCTGACGGTCAACGGTCATCGCCAGGCGATCGTCCCGGCGGACCGCGGCGGCCGCCAGCACCTGAAGATCATGCAGCTGCTCGCGGCCGTGGACGGCGACGGCACGACGCCGCTCGCCGAGTCGCTCGTGGCGGCGGCGGGCCGGCTCCGGCGCGGCATGACCGCGATCATCATCACGCCGTCCCTCGATCGCGGCTGGGTCCGCCCGATCGCCGCGCTCCGGACCCGCGGCATCGCATCGGTCGTCGTGACGCTCGATGCCGCGGCCGCGGACCGGATCGACCGCGCGGAGCGGCGCCGCACCGGTGACACGGTCGCCGAGCCCACCGACGCGGCCGAGGAGCAACGCGCGCAACGGGCGCGGGCGCTCCGCCACGCACTCGCCGAGTACGAGCTCCGGGTCTACGCGCTCAGTCCTGGCCGCTCGCTCGCGGAGGCCCTGGGCGGATGATCGAACGGCTTCGTCTCGGTCTCTTCCGCAGCCCGCCCCAGGGCTGGCTCAGCCTGTTCCTCGTCGCGGTCCTCGCGGTCACGGTCGCGTGGTCCCTCGACGACGCGGCGCTCGTCCTCGGCCAGCGCGACTGGACCGACTTCCTCGCCTGGGCGTCCCTCGGCGGCGTGGCCGTCGCGTTCGTCGGGGCGCGGGTGGGCTGGAACCGGCCGCTCGCCCACCTCATCGGGGCGATCTTCGCGGCGCTGATCGTGTCGATCATGGTCGGCAACGTGCTGGTCGCGCACGCCTCGCCGGGCGTCGCCTTCCGGGCGACCGCCGATGCGGCGACGAACGCGATCATCGACTTCGCGGTCCGGGCGCTGCCCGTGACCCGCGAGACCGGTCACTACCTGCTCGCGTTGGGGCTCCTGTGCTGGGCGAACGGGATGTTCGCTGCCTCCGCGGTGTTCCGCCAGAGCCGGCCTGTCGGCCCGATCGTCGTCCTCGGCGCGGTCCTCGTCGCGAACATGTCCGCGACCGTCCACGACCAGATCTGGTTCCTCGTCCTGTTCTCGCTCGCGTCCCTGTTCCTGCTGATCCGGCTCCACGCCCTCGAGGAGCGCGCGACGTGGATCCGCCGCCGGATCGGTGACCCGGCGATCGTCGGCTCGCTCTACCTCCGCGGCGGGACCGTCTTCATCATGATCGCCGTCTTCCTCGCCCTGGCCCTGACCGCGAGCGCGCGATCGGCGCCCCTCGCCGGCTTCTGGGAGGACGCCAAGCCGGCCCTCGTCGACATCTCCCAGTGGCTCCAGCGGATCATCCCGGCGGCCCCGGACAGCAAGACGATCGGCGTGCCGGCCTTCGGGAGCCAGGTCGTGATCGGCGGGCTGTGGTCGACATCCGACGAGCCCGCCCTCCAGATCCGACGGCCCGCCGGCGATGACCGGGCGATCTACTGGCGGGCGACGACGTACGACACGTTCACCCTGCGTGGCTGGACGACGTCGATCCCGAAGACGGATGAACGAGCCGCCGGCAGCGACCTCCTGGCCGGGACGCTCGACGCGATCCCGCCGACCTCCGCGCGGACGACCGAGCCGTTCCAGGTCACCCCCCAGAGCTCGTTGTTCCGGGTGGCCTTCAGCCCGATCGACCCGGTCTCGATCGATCGGGATGTGACCCTGAGCCTCGTGGGAGACGACGGGTTCCTGCAGTCCATCCAGATCGACGGACACGGCTCGTACGTCGTGAACGCGGCACTCCCGAAGATCGCCGATGTCGCGGGCGGTCTGACCGACAACCGGCTGCGCGCCGCGGGAACGAACTATCCACTCGGGATCACCGCGCGCTACCTGTCCGTGCCGATCGACGCGATGGGTCCGGCCGCCAACCAGCTCTACAACGACATCATCGCCCGGACGAAGGCGGCCGGCCGGACGACGCCGTTCGACATCGCCACGGCCATCGTCAACGAGCTCCACAGCTCGACGTACCGCTACGACACGAACGTGCTCGGCGTGTGCGACCGCGATCCGAGCATCGTCGAGTGCTTCGCCGCCCACAAGGTCGGCTTCTGCGAGCACTACGCCAGCACCATGGCGATCTTCCTGCGCAGGGCCGGGGTCCCGGCCCGGCTCGTCGAGGGCTTCCTCCCGGGCGACCTCGACACGGCGACCGGCATCGAGAACATCCGGACGGGCGGCGCCCACGCCTGGGTCGAGGTGTACTTCCCGGCCTACGGCTGGTGGATGTTCGACCCGACGGGCGGCTCGGTCTCCCAGAACGCGCCGAAGCTGCCCGAGGGCACGATCGTGCCGCTTCCCTCGGTGACCCCGTTCCCGTCCTTCGGACTGGCGAGCATCGGCCCGGACGACCGCGGCGCCGACTTCAGCCGGCGACCGGGGGCGGTGGCGGCCGGGACGACGTCCGGCGGCCCGTCGGCCGGGATGCTCGTGATCATCACGATCGTCCTCCTCGGATCCGTCCTGCTGCTGGCGTTCCTCGCCTGGCGGCGCGGTCCGCGCAGCGCGTCCACGCCCGAAGGGGTCTACGCCTCGGTGACATCGCTCGCGCGACGGTTCGGGTTCGGTCCGCGGCCCACCCAGACCGCGTTCGAGTACGCGACGGCGCTCGGCGACATCCTGCCGGGCGTCCGGCCGGAGCTCCAGACCGTCGCCACGGCGAAGGTCGAGGTGGCCTACGGACGGCGCGAGCTCGGCGAGGACCGGATCCGGGCGCTGCGCGACTCGTACCGCCGGCTGCGCGTGAGCCTGCTCCGGCTCGCCTTCCGACGCGGCGATCGGAAGAAGATGCGGAAGGGCTGACCGCCCGCTACAGCGCCCCCGACCGTGTCCGCTCCTCGGACGCGTCCCGGGCCGCCTCGTCGAGCAGGCCCGCGAGGTGCTCGGTCAGGTTCATCGCCCGGACGACCGGCCGGCCCGCCCGGACCTCGACGATCGAGATCCCGCACAGGTCGCTGGACCACATCCAGAACCGCTCGAGCGGCAGGTCGAACAGGGTCAGCAGGGCAACCTTGAAGACCCCGTCATGGCCGACGAGGATCGACCACGGGTGGGTCGCGGGGGCGTCGTGGTAGCCACCGACCTGGGGTGCCATCAGCGTCCCGGGTGAGCCGGCGGAGGCGAGCGTCGCCAGCAGGTCCTCCAGACCGTCCATGACCCGCTCGCGAACCTCGACGAGGCGCTCCCCACCGGGCGCCCAGGTCTCGGTCGGGCGCTGCCGCCACGCGGCCAGGCGCTCGCCATCCATTTCCGCGATCTCGCTCGCGAGGCGGCCCTCCCATTCGCCCTGGCCGATCTCGACGAACCGGCCGTCGGCGCGGATCGGGACGCCGCCCCCGGCGCCTCCGGCACCGTCCGGCGTGGCGGCGATCGCCCGGCCGATCGCGACCGCGGTGTCCGCCGCCCGGGCGAGCGGCGAATGGACGATGGACCGCGGGTTGCCGACCGGGATCGGCAGCAGCGGCGGCTCGTGCGGACGGGCGAGCCGGGCGGCGACCCGCTCCGCCTGTGCCCGCCCGAGGGCCGACAGCTGCGACTCCAGCTGCCCCTGGAACCTGCGCTGGACGATCAGCTCGGACTCGCCGTGGCGGACGAGGACGAGGGTGGCGTCGAGCCGATCGGGGATCGCAAGACGGACGCCGGCGGAGCCGCTCGACCCGGCCGGCCCGCCCGAACCCGCCGCGCCGCTCAGCGCTCGCGCCCCAGGCGGATTGTCCAGAGCTCGACCACGGACTCCTGGCCGCGGATCGCCTCCTCGACCTCGGGCGGGACGTCGTCGTCGAGGGCGAGGATCATCAGGGCGTCGGCCCGCGGGGCACTCCGCCCGACGTGCATCGCCGAGATGTTCACGTCGGCAGCGCCGAGCGTCTGCCCGATCCTGCCGATCATCCCGGGCCGGTCGTGATGGTGGGTGATCAGCATCACGTCGGTCGCCTCGATGTCGAGGCGGTACTCGTTGAGCCGCGTCAGGCGGATCTCGCCGGCGGCGACCGTGCCGGCGACCGTCGTCGGCCCGCCCCCGCCCCCGCCCTCGCCCGACAGGCTGAGCTGGGCGGCGAACGCGCCCGCATCCGGGCTCTTGCGCTCGACGACGGTGATCCCGCGCGCCTTGGCGAGCGACGCCGCATTGACGAGGTTGACCCGCTGCGTCGTCGACGTCTCGATCATGCCGCGCAGGACCGCCGCCGTCAGCGGCGAGGCGTCGAAGGTCGCCAGCTCGCCGGAGATGTCGAGCGTGATCGTCCGGACGCCACCGTGCGCGAACTGGGCGAAGAACCGGCCGAGGAGCTCGGCGAGCGGGAGGTACGGGGCGATCGCCCGGGCCGTCTCGGGCGTGAGCAGCGGCGCGTTCACCGCATAGCGTGCCGGCCGCCCCGCGAGAACGTCGAGGACCTGGTCGGCGACCTCCTCCGCGACGAGGACCTGGGCCTCCGCCGTCGAGGCGCCAAGGTGTGGCGTCAGGAGCGTGTTCGGCGCGTCGAGGAGCGGGGAGCCGATGGGAGGCTCGGCCTCGAAGACATCGATCCCGGCGCCACCGAGATGGCCGCTCGCCAGCGCCTCGGCGACCGCCGCCTCGTCGAGGATCCCGCCCCGGGCGACATTGAGGAGGATCGTGCCCGGCTTCATCCGGGCGATCTGGTCGCGTCCGATCAGCCCGCGCGTCGCGCGCGTCAGCGGCACGTGAACGGTGATGACGTCGGACCGCTCGACGAGGGTGTCGAACGGCACGAGCTCCACGCCGTGGAGAGCCGCCTGCTCGGCGGTCACGAACGGATCCGAGGCGAGGACCACCATCTCCATCGCGACCGCCCGGACGGCGATCGCCTGGCCGATCTTGCCGAGCCCGACGATCCCGAGCGTCTTGCCGCGCAGCTCGATGCCCGTGAACTGTGTGCGCTTCCACTCGCCGCGCCGGACCGAGGCGTCCGCCGCGGCGACCCGGCGCGCAACGCCGGACAGCAACGCGAGCGTGTGCTCGGCGGCCGCGATCGTGTTGCCGGTCGGGGCGTTGACGACCGTGATGCCGGCCGCGGTGGCGGCGTCGAGGTCGACGTTGTCGACGCCGACCCCGGCCCGGCCGATGACCTGGAGCCGGCTCCCGGCGGCCGCGATCACGTCACGGTCGACCTGGACCTGGCTGCGGACGACGAGCGCGTCGTAGCCGGGCAGGATCGCGCACAGCTCGTCGCGGGCGATCCCGGGCCGCTCGTCGACCTCGTGATCGGCGCGGAGTCGGGCGATGCCCTCGGCCGCGATGGGCTCGACGACCAGGATCCTCACGCGGGAACCGCGGCGGCCTCGGCGGAAACCCCGGCGTCCCTCTCGGCTCCCGCGACGTCGCGGGTCTGGACCGCGAGCGCGGCCGCCTGGGCTGCGGCCACGGCCCGGCCGGGCTCGATCGGGCGCCCCTGCTCGAGCGAGACGCGCTCGAGGACCGCGATCGTGCCGAGGATCTCGTCGACCGTCACCGAGCCCAGGTGGCCCAGACGGAAGATCTTCCCGGTGAGCTTGCCCTGGCCGCCCGCGAGCACGACGCCGTGGGCCTTGATCGCGCTGTTGAACGGCTTCCATTCGTGGCCGTCCGGCAGCTTCGCCGCCGTGACCGTCTTCGAGGCGACGGCGTCGTCGGCGAGGAGCTCGAAGCCGAGCGCCCGGAGGCCGGCCCGGGACGCGGCCGCACAGGCCTCGTGACGGGCGAAGACGCCGTCCTTGCCCTCGGCCGCCATGAGCCTGAGGCCCTCGTCGACCTGGTAGACGACCGCGATCGCCGGGGTGAACGGGGTCTGGCCCGCCGCCGCCGATTCGCGATGGGTCCGGAGGTCGAGATAGAAGCGCGGCATCCGCGCGGTCTCGGTCGCCGCCCAGCCGCGCTCCGAGGCCGCGATCATCGCCAGGCCCGGGGCCGCCATCCACGCCTTCTGCGAGCCCGTCACGACGACGTCGACACCCCATGCATCCATCTCGAACGGCACCGCGCCGAGGCCTGACACGCTGTCGACGAGGATCAGCGCGTCGGGCGCCTCCTCGCGGATCGCGGCCGCGAGCGTCCCGATCGGGTTCATCACGCCGGTCGATGTCTCGTTGTGGGTCAGGAGGACCGCCTTCGCGTCCGGCATCGTCCGGAGGCGCTCCCGGACCTCCTCGGCGGCCGCGGCGTAGCCCCACTCGGCGTCGAGCTTCGTGACCTCGGCCCCATAGATCGAGGCGATCTTCGCGAAGCGATCCCCGAAGCTACCGATCGATACCCCGAGGACGCGGTCGCCCGGCGAGAGCGTGTTCACGACGGCCGCCTCGAGGCCGCCCGAACCGGCGCACGTCAGCATCGCGACGTCGCTCGTCGTGCCGAAGAACGGCTTCATCCCGTCGAGGATCCGGGCGAGCATCGCGGCGAACTCCGGCCCGCGGTGGTTGATCATCTGGCGGCCGCCGGCCTCGCGGACGGACGGCGGGAGGGCGGTCGGTCCGGGGATTCGCAGGTTGGGCTCGAAGCGGTCCACGGGGGTCTCCTGGCACTGGGCGCGGGGTGGCGCGCGGGAACGGCGACGGTGCCCCGATGGTCGCAGAAGCGTCGCGTTCGCGCCACCGCGGGCCGTCGCCCGCGCCCTTGACGGGCGGACGGGGCCCTCGACAATGGGCGCCATGCCCACCAACGAGGAGGTCGCCCACGCCTACGCCGAGGCCGCCTCGCAGCTCGATCTCGACGAGATGGCCCGGCTGCGCCACCCGGAGTGGCAGGCTCGCTGGCCGCAGTCCGGAGAGCGCGTGATCGGCAGCGACAACTACCGGCGGATCGTCGAGGCCTACCCGGGCGGCCACGCGGTCTCGGAGATCGAGCGGGTCGTGGGTGCCGAGGACCGCTGGGTGATCACCGCGGCGAACACCGTGCAACAGATCGTCGGCAGCGGCGACTTCTGGTGGTCGGAGTGGCGGACGACGTATCCGGACGGTCGGCAGTACCACTGTGTCGAGCTCATCGAGCTGCGCGACCACCTGGTCTGGCGGGAGACGGTCTACTGGGCGGAGCCGTTCGCGGCGCCGGACTGGCGGTCGCGCTGGGTCGGGGGCGACGGCTGATCTGACCATCGGCGGTACGCTGTCCGTGGCCGAGTCCGTGTCCGATGGGCGACTCGCGCCCGTCGCAGATCCCGCGCCTGGTTCGTCAACCCACGGTCCGCGCCCGAACGGAGCCGCCCATTCCCGTGCCATCCGACCTCGTCCGCGTCGAGCCGACCCCGCCGCGGTTCCGCCATCGCCTGGTGCCCCACAGCGCGAAGGGGTGGTTTGCCATCCTGCTCGCCCTGGCCCTGACGGCGGGCGCCCTCGGGATGGGGGCCGTGGCGGTCAACGCGTTCGGCGTGGGCTCCCTGTTCGAGCGCCTCCAGTCGAAGATCGAGCGGATGGTGGCGGGCCCGCCACCGGATCGCGCCACGCTGCCGACGGTCGAGGACAGCGAGCCACCGGACGACACCCCGGAGCCGAGCCCGAGCGACACCCCCGAGCCGTCGACGCCCGGGCCGAGCGCCCGTCCCGGCGCGAGTCACACGCCCGCCCCGACCCCGAAGCCGACCCCGACCCCCGTCCCCCGCGTGGCCGTCGACGTCGACATCGTCGCGAAGCACGGACCGGAGTTCGCCCACGAGCTGCGTGACGACTGGTGCTCACCGGCCGGCGTCACCACCGCGCTCGCGATCCTCGGCCTCGGCGCCCCGACGGACGCCCGCCAGAAGGAGATCGCGTCGCGCGTCCGCGAGTGGGAGAGCTACGCCGACAGCCACAACGGCGAGTGGGGCCCGGCGGCGATGGCCCTCGCCCTCGACGCGTACGGCGCGCCGGGCTACCAGGTCGTCGCGTACCAGACCCAGGCACGGGCCCTGCGTGGGGCCGCGAAGGCGATCCTGACGACGAACTCGCCGGCGCTGCTGCTCGCGTGGCGCGGCGCCCATACCTGGGTGATGACGGGGTTCCAGGCCGACGCGGATCCCCGGGTGTTCAACGACGCGAAGATCACCGGGACCTACATCGACGACCCGTGGTACCCGTGGGTCTCGTCGATCTGGGGCGCGTCCGATCCGCCGGGCACGTTCCAGGACAAGGCGGAGATGGTCCGCAACTTCCTGCCGTGGAAGCGGCCGGAGGGCCACTACGCCGATCGCGACGGCAAGTTCATCGTCCTCATCCCGACGGTCCGGCGGGGCTGACCGTCGCGACGGCGACCACCGGCGCCGGGAAGCGCCGGAGGCGAACCAGGACGAAGATCGCGAGCAGGCCCGCCTTGACGCCCGTGCCGGCGGCGTAGGCCAGCGGGATCGAGGCGATCCCGACGGTCGGTGCCAGCGACGTCGCGAGCACGACGATGACGGCGAAGCCGGCGAACGAGGCCGTGACCTGGAGCACCGTGTTATGGCTCGCGTACAGGGCACGTGACAACGGGTAGGCCAGGCTGTCCAGAGGCACGGAGATCGCGAAGAGGGCCAGCACGAAGGCGGTCCGATCGACGTCGGACGGCAGGAACGCCCCGCCTCCGTGGACGCGCTCGATCACCGGACGGGCGAGCAGCGCGAGGAGCACGCCGGACACGGCGGTGAGCGCCGCGATCGTGACGACGTTCCGGCGGAGGATCGACCGGAATGCCCCGCGATCGCCCTCGTTCCAGGCGGCCGACAGCGCCGGAAAGACCGCGAGCGAGAACGCCGATCCGATCAGGCTGACCGGAACGACCTGGTAGTCCGCCGCGTAGTTGTACGACGTCAGCGCGCCGACCCCGATGCCTGTCGCCACACGGGTGAAGACCGTGACCGTGAGCGGATCGATCGGGGCGCTGAGCATCCGCGGGATCATCAGCCGGAGGAACTCGCGGAACTCCGGCAGGTGGATGTCCAGCCGCGGACGCGGCCGGAACGTGGTCCGGAGCACGCCGATCAGCCGAACCAGGAGATGGGCGGCCGCGCCGCAGACGGCCCCGATCGCCGTCCCGGTCACTCCGAGCGTGTCGCCGAGGAGGACCGTCCCGAGGATCGCGCCGCCCGTGTACATCAGCGGCGCGAGGGCGTACGCGAAGAACCGTCGATTGGCGACGAGCACCTCGCCGAGGACGAACGAGGCGGCGAAGAACAGCTGCGCGATGCACGACAGCCGGAACAGGCTGACGTAGAGCTCACGGGTCGGCCCGTCGAACGAGGGGGCGACCCACTCGACCGTCGTTGGCGCGACGATCGCGAGGATCAGCGAGAACACGGCGATCGCGAGGACGGCCATGGTCAGGACCGTCTGGCCGAACCGGTCCGCGGCCGACGGGTTCCGTTGGGCGAGGCCCGTGAAGATCGGGACGAACGGAGCCGCGAGCCCGGCGGCGACGACGACGTCGAACACGACCTCCGGGATCCGGAAGGCGGCGATGTAGGCCTCGAACTCGGCCGACGCGCCGTACTGGGCGGACTGGACGCGGTTCCTGATGAGCCCAAGCCCGAAGAAGGCGAACATCAGGACCGAGAGGGTGATCGCCCCGCGCGGGAACACGCGGTACACGAGGACTCTGGAGCGGTCCGCGAGGACGCGGATGCGGGTCATCGGGGCGCGCCGGTCGTCGTAGGCATCCATCCTCCCGGGCGATCGTACGGCGGAGGGACGCATCCGAGCCGGGCCCTGCGACGCGCAGCCCTGGGCTCGGCATCTCGTGCAACGGGCTTGCAATTTCTTGCGCAACGTTGCGTAGAATGCTCGCATGACACGACGACTCGCGGATGTGGCACGGAAGGTCGGCGTCTCGGAGGCGACCGTGAGTCGCGTCCTGAACGAGAAACCCGGCGTGTCCGAGGAGACCCGGAACCGGATCCTGACCGCCCTCGATGTCATGGGGTACGAGCGGCCGACGAAGCTGCGCGGCGAGCGAGCGCGGCTCGTCGGCCTCGTCCTTCCGGAGCTCCAGAACCCGATCTTTCCGGCCTTTGCCGAGGTCGTCGGGAGCGCGCTTGCGCAACAGGGCTACACCCCCGTCCTGTGCACGCAGACGGCCGGTGGCGTGACCGAGGCCGACTACGTCGAGCTGCTGCTCCAGCAGCAGGTGTCGGGGGTCGTCTTCGCGGGCGGGCTCTACACCCAGGCCGATGCGCCGCACGATCACTACCGGCGCCTCGCGTCGCGCAAGCTGCCGACCGTCCTCGTCAACGCACCGATCGCCGGTCTCGGGTTCGCGACCGTGTCCTGTGACGACGGCAAGGCCGCGGAGCAGGCAGTCACCCACCTGCTGTCGCTCGGCCACACGAAGATCGGCCTGCTCCTCGGGCCGCGCGACCATGTGCCGTCGCAGCGCAAGCTGGCTGCGGCCGTGAAGGTCGCGAACGCCGCCGGCCTGCCGATCCCATCGGAGCGGATCGCCCACTCGCTGTACTCCCTCGAGGCGGCGCAGGCGTCGGCGGTCCGGCTGATCCGTGCCGGCGTGACGGGGATCGTCTGTGCGAGCGACCCGATGGCGCTCGGCGCGATCCGTGCCGTGCGCCGCGCCGGCCTGGACGTCCCGGCCGACGTGTCGGTCGTGGGCTTCGATGACTCCGCGCTGATGAGCAGCACGGACCCGCCGCTGACGACCGTTCGCCAGCCGATCGACGCGATGGGCCGGCTCGTGATCGAGCTCCTCGTGGCCCAGATCGCCGGAGTCGCAGTCGCCCACGACGAGATGCTCTTCGAGCCGGAGCTCGTCGTCCGTTCCTCGACCGGGCCCGCTCCCACCGCCTGAGCCCCGGCAGGCGCCCGCGCTCGCCCGGTCCCGCGCCGGTGTGCGATTCCTCTGTTGTCAAGTTCTTGCATTGTTTTGTCGTGTCTGTTACGTTGCGCGACGTCGTCGCCCGGCATGCCGGGCTTCGGTCGGGCAGTGAGGGCCACGTGACCGCCATCGAGCGACCGGATCTTCGAACGGACTCCCACGCCGGGCCGGTCGGGGCCGCCCGCGACTCGGCCGACCCGCGCTGGTGGCAGACCGCGGTGATCTACGAGATCTATCCGCGCAGCTTCGCCGACGGCAATGGCGACGGGACGGGAGACCTCGCGGGCGTCCGGTCGCGGCTCCCGTATCTCCGGGACCTCGGCGTCGACGCGATCTGGTTCACGCCGTGGTACGTCTCGCCCCTGTGCGACGGCGGGTACGACGTCGCCGACTACCGGGCGATCGATCCGGCGTTCGGGACGCTCGCCGAAGCCGAGGCGCTGATCGCCGAGGCCGGCACGTTCGGGATCCGGACGATCGTCGACGTCGTCCCGAACCACGTCTCGAGCCGCCACCCATGGTTCGAGGCGGCCCTCGCCTCGGCCCCGGGTTCGGTTGAACGATCGCGCTTCTGGTTCCATCCCGGCCGCGGAGCCGACGGGGCCGTGATGCCGACCGACTGGGTCTCGAACTTCGGCGGCCCGACCTGGACCCGAACGACGGATCCCGACGGACGGCCGGGCGAGTGGTACCTCCACCTGTTCTCGGCGGACCAGCCCGACCTGAACTGGAACCACCCCGACGTGCGGGCGGAGTTCGAGGACGTGCTTGCCTTCTGGTTCGATCGCGGCGCCGCCGGGATCCGGATCGACTCGGCGGCCCTCCTGATCAAGGACGCGGAGCTGCCTGAGGTCCCCCCGGAGCCCGGGCCGGGCCAGCATCCGAACACCGATCGCGATGAGCTCCATGACGTGTACCGGAGCTGGCGTCGCGTCGCCGACCGCTATGACGATCCGAAGGCCCTCGTCGGGGAGCTGTGGCTCCCGGATGTCGAGCGGTTCGTCCGGTACCTCCGACCCGACGAGCTCCACACGGCGTTCAACTTCGACTTCCTCGGCCGGCCGTGGGACGCCGCGGCGCTTCGCTCGTCGATCGACATGACGCTGGCGGCACACGCGCCAGTCGATGCCCCGGCGACGTGGCTCCTCTCGAACCACGACGTCACCCGGCCCGTGACGCGTTATGGCCGGGCCGATTCGTCGTTCGCGTTCCTCGCGAAGCGGCAGGGCACCCCCACCGACGTCGCCCTCGGGCGGCGTCGGGCCCGCGCCGCCGCGCTGCTCGTCGCGGCCCTCCCCGGCTCGCTCTACATCTACCAGGGCGACGAGCTGGGACTCGACGAGGTCGAGGACCTGCCGCGCGACCGGCTCCAGGACCCGATGCACTTCCGGTCGGGCGGGGTCGATCCCGGCCGGGACGGTTGCCGGGTGCCGTTGCCGTGGTCCGGCTCGGCCGCCCCATTCGGCTTCAGCCCACCGGACGCGACCGGCGAGCCGTGGCTCCCGCAACCCGGTCGGTGGGCCGACCTGACCGTCGAGGCCGAGGCCTCGGACGCGTCCTCGATGCTCTCGTTGTACCGTTCGGCCCTCCGCCTCCGGCGGACCGATCGCGACCTGCGGACCGAAGCCCTCGAGTGGCTGCCGTCCGCCCCCGATGTCCTCGCCTTCCTGCGCGGCAGCGGACTGGTCGTGATCGCGAATCTCGGCTCCACGCCTGTTGCCGCGCCGCGCGGCGGCGAGCTGCTGCTCGCGAGTCAGGACCTCGTCGACGGGTGCCTCCCGGTCGACGCCACCGGCTGGTGGCGGCTCGCGGGTGGCGGCGGGGACGAGCCGTGACCCGGGGCGGGGGAGCGATGCGGATGGGGTGAGGATCCCGGCGATGGTGATCGGCATGAGACGTGAGAGAGGAGAAAACGTGATGTCGAGGAGGAGTCCGCAGCGACTGGGCAACCTGTCGCTCGTCGCGCTGGCCGTCGTCGGTCTCGCGGCAGCAGCCTGCAACTCGGCGACGACCCCGTCGCCGAGCGCAGCGCAGTCGAGTCAGGCCGCGGCACCCAGCGCCGCGCCGTCGGCGGCCGCGCAGCACGATCCGGTGACGATCTCGGTCGGCGTCCTGCGGCCGGGCGCCACGCAGGAGGCCGTCGACGCCCTGAACCTGCAGATCAGCGAGTTCGAAGCCAAGTACCCGTGGATCACGGTCCAGCCTGAGGAGTACAACTGGACCGCACCGACGTTCACCGCGGCCCTGGCCGCCGGAACGCTGCCGACCGTGTTCACGATCCCGTTCACCGACGGGAAGGGCCTGATCGCGCAGCACCAGATCGTCAACATCGACGAGCGCGTCCGTGCGCTGGGCTACGCCGACAAGTTCAACCCGAACGTCATCGTCAACGGCCAAGACAAGGACGGAAAGATCTGGGCTGTGCCGACCGCCGCGTACGGCATGTCCCTGACCTACAACCGGACCCTGTTCAAGCAGGCCGGTCTCGATCCCGACAAGCCGCCGACGACCTGGGACGAGGTCCGTGCCGCGGCCAGGACCATCGCCGAGAAGACGGGCGTCGCCGGCTACGCCGAGATGGCCACCGAGAATACCGGCGGCTGGCAGCTGACGACCTCCACGTACGCCCTCGGCGGCCGGATGGAGACCGTCGAAGCCGACGGCAAGGTCACCGCCACCCTCAACAACCCGCAGACCAAGGCAGCCCTCGAGCGGCTCAAGGCGATGCGCTGGGAGGACAACTCGATGGGGTCGACCTTCGACCTCGCCTGGGGCACGATCAACCAGGCCTTCGCGGCCGGCCAGGTCGGGATGTTCACGGGCGGCTCCGACCTGTACACCGCCATGGTCCAGAACAACAGCCTGAAGCCGGACGACTACGGCGTGACGATCATCCCGCTCGACAGCAGCCCGGACGCCGGCGTGCTCGGCGGCGGCACGCTCGCCGCCGTCAACGTCGTGACGAAGGACGACGAGCGGGATGCGGCCGTCAACTGGATCGACTTCTATTACATGCAGAAGCTGCTGACCCAGGAAGGCGCCGTGGCCGACGCCCAGGCGCTCAAGGCCAACAACCAGCCGGTCGGCGTCCCGTCGCTGCCGATCTTCGACAAGGCGACGTACGACGCCTCGCAGCAGTGGATCAAGGACTACATCAACGTCCCCACCAATCAGATGACCCCGTTCACCTCGAAGATCTTCGACCAGAAGATCGTGACCGAGCCGACGGCCCATACCCAGGAGCTCTACGCGGCCCTCGACCCCGTCGTGCAGGCCGTCCTCACCGACAAGAACGCGGACGTCGACGCGCTCCTCACCAAGGCCAACACCGACGTCCAGGCGATCCTCGACAAGGGCTGATCGCTCCTCCTGACGAGTCCGGGCCCCGGCACCGCCGGGGCCCGCTCGTTACCCGGCCCCGCCCTCGGCCGGGCACTGGCATCCTTGGGGGCCGGCGCCCGTCCAGCTCGGCACAACACCCGACCAGGAGTCCATGGGCTCGTATACCGAGGCCGTCCCGGCCACCGAACCGGCCGCCCGCGTCACGCGCCGTCGCGGCGCCCGTCTCCGGCTGACCCGCGACGGCCTGAGCACGTTCGCGTTCCTGCTGCCGCTCCTGGTCGTGTTCGGGCTGTTCGCCTGGTTCCCGATCCTGCGGGCCGTCGTCATGAGCCTGCAGGAGACGAATCTCGTGTCGACGCCGACGTTCGTCGGCATCGAGAACTTCGGCCGCGTCCTGGCGGACCCCCAGTTCGGGATCGCGGTCGCGAACACGGCCTGGTTCGCGCTCCTCGCGTTGATCTTCGGGTTCCCAGTCCCGATCATCCTCGCCGTCCTGATGAGCGAGGTCCGACGCGGCCGGGGCCTCTACAGCGCGCTGGCCTACCTGCCGGTCGTCATCCCGCCGGTCGTGTCGGTCCTCCTCTGGCGGTTCTTCTACAACGCCTCCGCGAACGGCGTGTTCAACACGGTGCTCGGCTGGTTCGGGGCAGGCCCGTTGCCGTGGCTGCAGAGCTCCGCCAGCGCGATGCCGTCGATCGTCATCGAAGCGACGTGGGCGAATGCCGGGGCCACGGTGATCATCTACCTCGCGGCGCTCGTCTCGGTCCCGCCGGAGCTGTACGACGCGGCCGACGTCGACGGCGCGTCGATCTGGCAGAAGATCCGGCACGTCACGCTGCCGCACCTGCGCACCGTGCTGATCCTGACCCTGATCCTCCAGCTGATCGCGACGGCCCAGCTCTTCACCGAGCCGCTCCTGTTCACGGCCGGCGGCCCGAACAACGCGACACTGACCGTCCTGCTCCTCATCTACCGCTACGCGTTCCAGAACAGCCTCGGCGGCGACTACGGCATGGCGGCGGCGCTGAGCCTGATGCTCGCCGGGTTCCTCGCGATCTTCACCGCCGGCTATTACTGGCTGACCCGGTCGTGGAGCACGAGCTCGTGAGGCCGTTCAGGTCGCGACACGCAGCGACGGGCGATCAGACCGGTTCGACCGAGCGCGGGATCATCTCCGGCGCGGACTGGCGCCAGCGACGGGTCCGCTGGCCGGTCCGGTTCCTCCACGTGCTCACGCTGGCGTTCCTGCTCGTCGTGGGCCTCGGCCCGCTCCTCTGGATGATCAAGTCGTCGATCACGCCGACCCAGGACACTCTGCGCTACCCGATGGCCCTCTGGCCGAACGGGTTCGACATCGGCCAGCTCGCCACCGCCTGGTCGCGGACCCACATCGATCGGTACCTGTGGAACACGGTCGTCATCGCGTTCGGATCGTGGGCGAGCCAGCTGTTCGTCGCCACGACTGCGGGCTTCGCCCTGTCCGTCCTGCGCCCGCGGTTCGGCCGGCTCCTGACCGGGCTCGTGATCGCGACGCTCTTCGTCCCACCGATCGTTCTGCTCGTGCCGCTCTACCTGACCATCGTCGACGTGCCGCTCGTCCATGCCCGGATGATCGACAGCTACTGGGCGATCTGGCTGCCGGCCGCGGCGAGCGCGGTGAACGTGGTGCTGATCAAGCGCTTCTTCGACAACCTGCCCCGCGAGATCTTCGAGGCGGCCCGGGTCGACGGCGCGGGTCCGTTCCGGTTGTTCTGGTCGATCGTCCTGCCGATGTCACGGCCGATCCTCGGTGTGGTCTCCGTGTTCGCCGTGATCGCGACCTGGAAGGACTACCTGTGGCCGTTGCTCGTGATCCGGAACCCCAACCTCCAGCCGCTGTCCGTTCGACTCCCGACGCTCCAGCCGACCACGGACCTGGGGGTGTTCATCGCGGCCCTCACGATCTCGAGCCTGATCCCGATCGTCCTCTTCCTGGTGTTCCAGCGTCTGTTCCTGAACGGCGGCGCGCTGAGCGGGGCGATCAAGGGCTGACCGGACGGGGACACCCCACCCCGACGACACCGGGCAGGCACCATCGCGCCCCGTCGCGGCGGCGCCGACAATCGCCTGCATTCCGTCGTTGCCCGACCGAACGACAGCGCCACCAGCCCTGGGGGATGCCTCGATGCGACACACCGCTAGCCTCACCGTCGTGTTCGTGATTGCGGCCACGCTGCTCGCGGCGTGCAACACCGCCGCCTCGCCATCGTCCGGATCGTCCCTGACCGGGCGGACGTGGGCCCTGAACGCGATCACCGGCAAGACGCCGGCGTACCAGGGCGTCCTCCCGGCGGTCACCCAGCCGGACTACACGATCACCTTCGCGACCGACGGCACGTACTCCGGCACCGCGGGTTGCAACCAGATCGCCGGCACGTACAAGACCAGCGGCAACACGCTGACGATCACCGCCGGCGCTTCGACGCTCGCCTTCTGCCCGGACGATGACTTCGGCAGCCTCTTCGTCCACGCACTGACCCAGGCCGCCACCTACGCCGTGGCGAACGACACGCTGACGATCACCACATCCGATGGCGGCACGATGACCTTCGGCCCGCCACCGGTCGTCCCGTCCAGCGCCCAGTCCAGTGCGATCGCGTCGTCGGCGCCCGCCGGCAGCCCGCCGGCCGACCTGATCGGCAAGACCTGGAAGCTCACGGCGATCACCGAGACCGTCCCCGCGTTCCAGGGGGTCGTGCCGGCCGCGGACCAGGCGAACTACACCATCGAGTTTGCCGCCGACGGGACGTTCGCGGCCAAGGCCGACTGCAACCAGGTTGCCGGGACCTACGCCGTCGGGACCGGCGGAGCGATCACGATCACGCCCGGACCGTCGACCATGGCGGCGTGCCCGCCAGGCTCGATGGGTGACCTGTTCGTGATCGGCCTGGGCGAGGCGGCCAGCTATGCGATCGCCGGCGACCAGCTGACGCTGACGCTCGGGAGCGGTGGGACGCTGGTCTTCAGCTCCTGACCGGAAAGGATCGGACCCCGATCCGGTAGTCTCGACAACCGCGTCGCCATGGAGGAGGGTCCGAGTCCGATGACCGCCCAGGTTCCCGTGCTCCGGGAGCACGGCAATGCCTACAACATCTTCATCCTCGTCCTGACCCTGGCTTCGCTCGCGATCATGGTCCTGCTGGTCCTGCCGATCCCGCAGGTCGAGCGGGACCTCCTGACCGTCTACGACAACCTCATCTGCGTGATCTTCCTCGCCGACTTCGGCTTCAACCTGGCGGGGTCGAAGCCGAGGCGGGCGTACTTCATCGGTGCCCGCGGCTGGCTCGATCTGCTCGGGTCGATCCCCAGCTTCGGGTTCCTCCGGTTCACCGCCCTCTTCCGGCTGGCGCGGCTGAGCCGGCTGGCACGGATCGGCCGCCTGATGGGTGGCCAGAACCGCAAGCAGCTCGTCGACGACGTCCTCCAGAACCGCGGGCAGTACGCCACGTTCATCACGATCCTGTCGGCGGGGCTCGTCCTCGTCGCGGCCAGCGTGCTCGTCCTCGCGTTTGAGGAAGGGGCGCCCGACGGCAACATCAAGACCGGCGGCGACGCACTGTGGTGGGGCGTCGTGACGATCACGACCGTCGGCTACGGCGATCGATTCCCGGTCACGCTCCTGGGTCGTCTCACCGGATTCTCCGTGATGATCGCGGGCGTCGGCATCATCGGCGCGTTGGCCAGCATCCTGGCAAGCCTGCTGGTGTCACCGACGGCGGCGGAGGAGGACGCGGACGAGGATCCGGCTCCCGGCGCGCTCCCGAGCGACGCGATCCTCGCCAAGCTGACCGACCTCCAGGGCCAGGTCGCGGCACTCCGCGCCGAGGTGGCGGCCGGCCGGACCTGACGAATCGCGCCACCGGGCGGCTGGTGGCGCATCCTGTGCTCTCGCCCCGTTCGAGGAGATGGATGTGAGAGTCGCGGGCAAGGTCGTGGTGGTGACGGGCGCCGGCAGCGGGATCGGCCGCGCGGTCGCGCTCGAGGCGCTGATCCGCGGGGCGCGCGTGGCCGCCGTCGATCGCAACCCGGAGACGCTCGAGGAGACCGCGACGCTTGCCGTCGCCGGCGGCCGGCTCTCGACCCATGTGCTGGACATCACGGACAAGTCGGCCGTTGCCGGGCTCCCCGCCGACGTCGCGGCGCGCCACGGGGCCGTCGACGGCCTCATCCACTGTGCCGGCATCATCCAGCCGTTCGTGAGGCTGAAGGACCTCGACGACGCGGCGATCGACCGGGTTTTCGCGGTCAACTGGTGGGGCACCCTGCACCTGACCAGGACGTTCCTGCCCGTCCTCCTCGACCGGCCCGAGGGTCACATCGTCAACGTGTCGAGCATGGGCGGCTTCCTGCCGGTGCCCGGGCAGACGATCTACGGGGCGTCGAAGGCGGCCGTCAAGCTCCTGACCGAAGGCCTCCACGCCGAATGCCGCGGCACGCGCGTCCATGTCACCGTCGTGTTCCCGGGCGCGGTGGCGACGAACATCACGACCAACTCGGGCGTCGACATCCCGCTCACCGGCATCGACGTCGAGGCCCAGATGCGACGGACGACGTCGCCCGCGAAGGCCGCGCAGATCATCCTCACCGGCATGGAGAAGGACGCCTACCGCGTGATGGTCGGCCGGGACGCGACGATGATGGACGCGCTCTACCGGCTGAGCCCGAGGCGGGCGTCCGCGTTCATCGCGAACCAGATGAAGGACCTGCTCGGCAGCTGACTCGATCGCCCGACGCCGTGGCGATCAGGCTCTCGGAGCCGTTCGGGCTAGCCGGCGATCCGGATGACCTTCTTGTTCACGAACTCATCGGCCGCCAGCAGACCCAGCTCACGAGCCGTACCGCTGCTCTTGACGCCGCCGAACGGCAGTTCGGGACTGTCGGCCAGCACCAGATTGATGTAGACCATGCCCGCCTCGATTCGATCGGCGACCCGGGCCGCCTGTTCCGGATCATTGCTGAACACGTACGAACCCAGCCCGAAGCCGGTGTCATTGGCCAGCGTGACCGCTGCGTCCTCGTCGGCCACCCGGTAGACGACTCCGACTGGTCCGAAGAACTCCTCCCGATAGGCCTCCATGTCGGGCGTCACGCCGATCAGCACGGTCGGCGGAACGTACGCACCGTCCCGGGAGCCGCCCGTCACGACGGTCGCGCCCTGCGCCACCGCCCGATCGACCTGGTCCTGTAGCCGTGTCGCCGCGGCGACGGACGACAGCGGCCCGAGCACCGTCTCCTCGACCAGCGGGTCACCCACCGGCGCCGCGGCCATTGCTGCGGTGAACCCGGTCAGGAACGCCTCGTACAACTCGTCCACCACGATGAATCGCTTGGCGCCGTTGCAGGACTGGCCGGTGTTGTCCAGCCGTGCCGCGGTCGCCGCCGCCACCACCGCGTCAAGATCATCGGTGGCCAGCACGAGGAACGGATCCGAGCCGCCGAGCTCCAGGGCCACCTTCTTCAGGTGCCGCCCGGCCACCTCGGCGACCGCCGCCCCGGCCCGCTGCGAGCCGGTCACCGATACGCCCTGGATCCGCGGATCGGCGATGATCGTCGCGGCCTGCTCAGTGCTGACGTAGACGTTGAGGTAGGCGCCCTCCGGCAGCCCGGCGTCGCGATAGATCGCCTCGATGGCCGCGGCCGACTCCGGGCACTGCGATGCATGCTTCAAGACGATGGCATTGCCGAGGACCAGGTTCGGCGCCGCGAACCTGGCCACCTGGTAGTAGGGAAAGTTCCAGGGCATGATCCCGAGGAGCACGCCCAGCGGGCTGCGCCGGATCACGGCGGTGCCCTGGCCCAGGATGGTGAGCGGCTGATCGGCGGTGATCACGTCCGCCTGATCCGCGTAGTACTCGGTGATGTCGGCGGCGAAGTCGACCTCGCCGAGCGCGCCGGCTTTCACCTTGCCCATCTCCCGGACGATGATGGCGGCCAGCTCCGCCCGACGTTCCCGATGCAGCTGGGCCGCCCGGCGGACGATCCCGGCCCGCTCGGCGACCGGGAGCTTCCGCCAGGTCTCGAACCCCGCTTCGGCCGCGGCAAGTGCCCCTTCGACCTGGGCATCGGTGAAGGTGTCGTAGCGGGCCACGGTCTCCCCGGTGGCCGGGTTCACGACGGCGTACTCGCTCATGATCGTTCCTTTCGCCGCTGAGCCCAGCGGCCGGGCGCGACGCTAGCTGTCGAACGGCGCCTGCGCGATCTCCTCGAGCAGGCCCGTGGCGACCATCTCCGCGGCCGGGCAGGTCGGCTTGCGCGACGCCTGGTCGACGATGCGGGCGGTGAACTCCCGCTTGAAGTCGACCCGGGGATACGCGGCAAGCAATCCGGCGATGATCGCGGGTTGAACGTCGGCGAAGCGGTGGCCGGTCACGTCGGTGCCGGCCGAGTCCCAGAGCAGCACGACCTCGGACGCGGTATCTGGCGGCAGGTTCTCGTCATTGTGCAGCGCGATCACGTCGTGGATCGCTCGGGCGCGCGCCTCCGGTTCCCCGGCCTCGCGCACGAGCCGCTCCGCGGCGATCGCGCCGTCGACCTCGTAGCAGCCGCCGATGTCGTACGCCGGAATCAGGCCGATGTCGTGGAGCATCGCGGACACGTAGAGGATCTCGGGATCGAACTGGAGCCGGTCGTGCCGCGCCAGCTCGACGGCCCAGGCATAGACCCGGACCGAGTGGTTCACGAGGAAGGGTGCCGTAACGTCCGCGATGAGCTCCCGGGCTCGCCGCGCGAGCGCGGAATCCGGAAGGGGCATCCCGAGCTCGATGAGTGCCTCGTCCATCATCTGATCCGCCGGTTGGCCACCGAGCTTCGCCGCCACGGTTGCAGGCGACCGTGACGATCCCTCGTGACATGCCGCGTGTCACGTCCCGTCGGACGCGTCCTTCTTCTGCGTGTCGGCGATCCGCTTGCGGTTCTCCTCGCGCGGACGCAATCCATCGCTCATCGACGCCATCGGCCTGTCCGTTCGCTGCTTCCGTAGAGGGCGTTCCTTGCGGGCCGCCTCGCGTGCGGCCATCCGCGCCGCGATCGTCGCCTCGTAACCCTGATCGCCCGGGACGTAATAGCGACCACCGACCAACTCGTCGGGGAGGTACTGCTGTTCGATGTCGTCACCCTCGAAGTCGTGCGGGAACTTGTAGCCCACCCCGATGCCGTGCGCCTTCATCCGACGATCACCCGCCGAGCGGAGGTGGTTCGGAACGGGGAGCGACCCGTGTTTGAGGACGTCCGCCATCGCTGCGCCGTACGCGCGGCCGATGGAGTCGGACTTGGGAGACGACGAAAGATGGACCGTCGCCTGGGCGAGGGCGAACTGGGCTTCCGGCAGCCCGACGTGGTCGAGCGCCTGCGCGGCCGCGACGGCGACCTGGAGCGCCCGCGGGTCGGCATTCCCGACGTCCTCGGACGCGCTGATGATCAGCCGCCGGGCGATGAACCGGGGATCCTCGCCGGCCGCGATCATCGCCGCGAGCCAGTACAGCGCGGCATCCGGGTCGTTGCCGCGCAGGCTCTTGATGAACGCCGACACCGTGTCGTAGTGACCGTCCCCGGCGCGGTCGTAGGCGAGGATCCGTTGCTGGGCGGCCGCCTCGACATCCTCCAGTCGCGGCGAGACCCGCCCGTCGGAGTCGCGGACCCCCTCGGCCTCGGCCAGCGCGACCGCCCCCTCGAGCACGTTCATCGCGGTCCGTGCATCCCCGCCCGAGAGCGAGATCAGGTGGTCGAACGCCGCCGGCTCCAGCGCGATGCCGCCGTCCGGCCCGAGACCGCCCGCGAGCCCGCGCTCCGGGTCCTCCAGGGCGCGGCGCACCACCGTTGCGACGTCGTCGTCGGACAGCGTGTCGAGCCGCCAGACCCGCATCCGCGAGAGGAGGGCGGCATTCACCTCGAAGTACGGGTTCTCGGTCGTCGCCCCGATCAATGTGACCGTCCCGTCCTCGACGTGGGGGAGGAGCGCATCCTGCTGGGCTTTGTTGAACCGATGGATCTCGTCGAGGAAGAGGACCGTCCGCTCCCGGTTCAGCGCGAGGCGATCCTGGGACTCGGCGATCGTCGCCCGGACGTCGGCGACGCCGCTCATCACCGCCGAGAGGGTCACGAAGTGCGCACCGACCTCCTGGGCGAGGAGCCGGGCGAGGCTCGTCTTGCCGGTACCCGGCGGGCCCCACAGGAGCGTCGAGGAGAGGTGACCCCGGGCGACGCTGCGACGAAGCGGGCCGCGCTCGCCGACGAGGTGCTCCTGGCCGACGAATTCCGCGAGGGTCCGCGGGCGCATCCGGGCGGCGAGCGGCTGTCGCTCGGGCGGGGGCTGGAAGAGGCTCTCCGGCCGCGCGCCGCCGGAGCGGGCGGCGGGGGGACGTCGGGTCGGCACTGGGCGATGGTACGCGGGTCCGGCCGGGCGAAGCGACCGTCCGCGTCCGGCCTCAGGCCACCCGGTCCTGCGGGGTCCAGAGACGGCTCGGGCTCAGCTCGCCGAGACCCCGGCCGTCGCCCGGCAGCGGCGCATCGGGCACGGACTCGATCGCGTCGACGAACGCGGAGACGAGCCGCGGGTCGAGCTGGGAGCCGGCCGCGTCCTCGAGGCGGTGGAGGCTCTCGGCGATCGGCAACGCCTTGCGGTAGGGCCGCGACGTGGTCATCGCCGAGAACGCGTCCGCGACGGCGAGCAGCCGGGCGATCAGCGGGATCCCCTCGCCGTTCAGGCCGTGGAGGTAGCCCGAGCCGTCCCACCGCTCGTGGTGATGGCGGATCCCGGCCCGGACCTCGTCGAGGTTCGGCAGGTCGCGGACGATCGCGTCACCGAGCGCGACGTGCTGCTTCACGATCGCGTACTCGTCGGCGGTGAGCGCCGCGGGCTTGCGGAGGATCGTGTCCGGGATGCCGATCTTGCCGACGTCGTGGAGGAGGCCGGCGATCGCCAGGGTTCGACGGAGCTCGGGGTCGATCCCGATCTGATCGGCCAGGAACAGCGCGTAGCGGGCGACGTCCTCGGAGTGCCGCTTCGTGTAGCGGTCCTTCGTGTCGACGGCCGTCACGAGCCCGACGAGGACGTCGAAGCTGGTCTTCTCGGACGGTGCCATCTCGGTCGGGTCGCTCCGGGCGACCCGGATCCGGTTGCCGCCGCTCGCTTTCGCCTCGCCGAGGGTCACGGTCGCGAGGGACAGGAGCTCGGTGGCGGCCTCGCCGTCGACCGGCGCGAAACAGATCCCGGCGCTGACGGTGAGCGGCAGCCGCTCGGACGAGCCGAACTGGAGGTGGAGATCGGCGAGCCGGTTGCCGAGCCGCTCGATCGCGGGCTCGAGATCGTGGATGCACTCGGGCGGGGCGATGACGATCAGCTCGTCCGGGCCGTAGCGCCCGAGGACCGAGGCGTCCGACAGCTCGTGCCGGAGAGCGTTGGCGACCTGGCGCAGCGCGGTGTCGCCCGCCGTGTGGCCATGGGTGTCGTTCAGGAGGCGGAAGTTGTCGATGTCGACGAGCGCGACCCCGATCGCCCCACCGTCGCGCCGGACCTCCTCGAGCATCCGGGCAAGGATCGCGACCGCGGTCCCGTGGTTGTACATGCCGGTGAGCGCGTCGCGCTTCTGCGCCTCGAGCAGCTCGTCGGTCTGGCGGGCGAGCCGGCCCTGGGCGGCCCGGAAGATCAGGTGGAGCAGGACGAGGAGGATGATCGCGGCGGTCGTCGTGATGATCAGGACGTCCCGCCGACCGGAGTCGGCGGCCGCAAGGACCGGCGCGGCGTCGCGATAGATCTCGAAGACCGCCTCGACCTTTCCGGCCGGGTCGACGATCGGCAGGTACTCCTCGAGGAGGGTCGCACCGGGCGGGGCGCCGACGGTGCCGGCGTCGTTCTCGTCCGGGCGCTCGAGCGTGGCCACGGACCGGCCGGAGTCGATCGCCTCCGCGAGCTCGTCGTTCTCCGCGTCGCTCGCGCCCTCGAGCGTCTTGCGGTCGCTGAACAGGATCGAGCCGTTGGTCGAGTGGATCTTCAGCTGGAGGATGCCGTCGCCGAACGTCACGAGGTCGGCGAGATCCGCGCGGATGTTCTGCGAGCGTTCGAGGCTCGGTTCGGACCCGGAGAGGTCCGCCGGGGTCAGCAGCCGCGCGGCGAACGACCGGACGAGCGAGCGGTCGGCGGTGATCGTCGCGTCGACCGCGGCGTTCGAGACGTGCTCGCCGACGATCACGTCGAGCGCACCGGCGGTGACGATGACGAGGCCGAGCCCGGCGGCGTAGACGATCACGAGCAACGCGCGCCGCCGCGGGTGGAACCGGGCGCGGCTCATGACGGTCGACGCGGGGCGCAAGGCAGCACGATGGGCGGGAACCTACCGAGGCCGGTGCGAGGTGTCGATGGGACCTTCGGGGGACCGGGTTCGCCGACCGGCGGGCCCCACGACCGCGCTGGGGGCGCGGGTCAGATGCTCGCGATCAGAGCGTGAACAGGTGGAGGCCGTTCACGAGGACGTCGAGGACGGCCAGGATCGCGATCAGGAAGCCGCCGACGACGGCGATGCGGCGCACGTCACGCTGGACGTAGCGGTACTCCTCCTGCGCACGCGCCGCCAGCGGCACCGACGAGTACGAAACGCCGGCGGTCGCTTCGGCGTCCGCCTTGCGGCCTCGCTCTCGGGCGTCCCGGGCCGCAGTCGCCGCCTTCTCCTCCGCGACGATCTCGGCCTCGATCTCCGCCGCCCGCGCCTCTTCCTCGGGCGTGACGGACGTGACCGGCGTGGCGGTCTCGGGCCGTGAAGCCGTCCGCTGGAGCGGTCGTCGCTGGCCGGGCCGGGCGGCGACGCGGGAGCGTTTGGCCATGGGTCGGGTGATTCTCCGTCGATCGATGGCGTGGATCGCGCGGAGGATAGCATCCGGACCCCGGCGGACCGGCCTGGTGATCGGACGATGAGGGCCGTTTGCTAGACTCGGGCGGCCCGCTCGTTCCAGCGTCGACCGCTCCGGGAGGACTCGGCCATCGACCTCAATGCCGCCGTGGAGCCGATCGTCGGAGTGGCGATCGTCGGCCTCGTCATGGCCGCGATCGTGCTCCTTGTCCTGGTCGTGTTCCTCGCCCGGCAGACCGGTCAGCTCCGGCGCCGGCTCGACGGGCTGACCCGCGGTTCGGACGGCAAGAGCCTGGACGCCGTCCTCGACGCCCACCTCGACAAGGTCTACGCCGTCGCCGCGGAGCTCGACGAGCTGTCCGCCCGGTCGGCCGTCCTGGAGGCCGTCGGCCGGCGCTCGATCCAGCGCGTCGGGCTCGTCCGCTTCAACCCGTTCGAGGACACGGGCGGGAACCAGAGCTTCGCGCTCGCGCTCATCGACGCCAAGGGCGACGGGTTCGTGATCAGCAGCCTGCACTCGCGGACCGGGACGCGGGTCTACGCGAAGTCGATCAGCGACGGGCGCTCGGACGGCGCGCTGTCCGACGAGGAGCGAGAGGCCCTCCGATCGGCGCTCGTCGGCCCGGCCGGTGCCGGCTCCGACGCGGGACGAGGCCGCGAACGCGTGGCCGGACCGGTCTGACAGCCAAGGTGTCACGGGGTCGGGCGATGCTGCGGTCATGGCTCCCGATCCCATCTCTCTTCGCGAGGCCGTGAGTCGGTCGCGCGCGCGGCGCGAGCCCGTGCCGCTCGAGCAGATCCCGATGTGGGACGGCTTCGTCGCCGATCCGCCGGACATCGGCGACGGTGACCCGCCCGCGGGCCTGGACGCGCTGCTCGGCGGGCTGAACCCGGATCAGCTCCGGGCGGTGACCCACGGCGACGGGCCGCTGCTCGTGGTCGCGGGGGCCGGCACGGGCAAGACCCAGGTGATCACGCGCCGCATCGCCTGGCTGATCGCGACCCGGCGGGCACGGCCGTCGGAGATCCTCGCGCTCACCTTCACGGAGAAGTCGGCCGCGGAGATGCAGACGCGGGTCGACCAGCTCGTGCCGTACGGGTACACGGACACGACGATCGGCACGTTCCACGCCTTCGGCGATCGGCTGATCCGCGAGTACGCGCTCGAGCTCGGGCTGCCCTCGGATGTCCGCGTGCTCAGCCGCGCCGAGGCCGTGATCTTCCTCCACGAGCACCTCTTCGCGTTCGAGTTGGACGAATACCGGCCACTCGGCGACCCGACCCGGTTCCTGGGGGCGCTCGCGGGGTTGTTCAGCCGGTCCAAGGACGAGGACGTCTCGCCCGAGGCCTACCGCGTCTGGGCGGAGGGTCTCGCGACGGCCGCGGTGGCGGACCCCGACGATGCCGCGCTTGCCCAGCGCGCCCGCCAGCAGGTCGAGCTGGCGGCGGCCTACGCCCGGTACCAGGAGCTGCTCATCGCCAACGGCTGCATCGACTTCGGCGACCAGGTCGCGCTTGCGCTCCGGCTCGTGCGCGAGTCCCCGGCGGCCCGCGCGGAGGTCCAGGCGCGGTTCCGGCACATCCTCGTCGACGAGTTCCAGGACACGAACCGGTCCCAGTCGGAGCTCGTCGCGATCGTCGCGGAGCCACACCGGAACCTCACGGTCGTCGGCGACGACGACCAGTCGATCTACCGGTTCCGGGGTGCCGCGATCAGCAACATCCTCGGGTTCCAGGAGCGCTACCCGTCGTCACGGACGATCGTCCTGCGGCGGAACTATCGATCCCGACCGGGGATCCTGGACGCCGCAGGGCGACTGATCCGGTTCAACGACCCGGATCGGCTCGAGGCACGCGCGGGCATCGTCAAGGGACTCGTCCCCGAGCGGGGGATCGACCCGGCCGGACGTCCCGTCCGCCACGAGTCGCATCCATCCGGGAGCGACGAGGCGGATCGGATCGCGCGGGAGATCGCCGAGCGCATCCGCGACGGGGCGCGGCCGCGCGACATCGCGGTCCTCGTCCGGGCGAACGGCCACGCCGAGTCGATCCTGCGGAGCCTCGAGACGGCCGGTGTCCCGTGGCGGTTCTCGGGCTCGGCGGGTCTGTACGCCCGGCCGGAGGTCCGCCGGCTGCTCGCCTTCCTGCGGGCGATCGCGGACCTCGGGTCGTCGGTCGACGTCTACGCGATCGCGACCGGCGAGCCCTACGCGCTCGGTGGTCCGGACCTGACGACGATCGTCACCAGCGCCCGCCGACGGAACCGGACGGTCTGGGAGGTGTTCGAGGAGCTCGACCGGCAACCCGGCATCCTTCGGCTCGATCCGGAGACACGGGCGTCCGTGAAGCGGCTCGTCGAGGACCTGCGCGAGCTGTCGGCGCTGGCGCACGAGCGTCCGTCCGGCGAGGTCCTCTATGCATTCCTTCGGCGGACCGGCACGATCGCCCGTCTCGCGGCCGAGTCGACGGCCGGTGCGGAGGAGGCCCTCCGGAACATTGCCCGGTTCTTCGAGATCGTCCGGGCCCAGTCGGGCCTCCTCGCGGACGACCGTCCGACCTTCCTGGCCCGGCACCTCCAGACGCTGATCGAGGCCGGCGACGACCCGGCGACGGCGGACCTCGACCCGGACGCGGACGCGGTCGCGGTCCTCACGGTCCACAAGGCGAAGGGGCTCGAGTTCCCGTTCGTGTACCTGCCCGGGCTCGTCGCGGGTCGCTTCCCGACGCCGAACCGGCGCGAGTCGCTGGCGATGCCGCCGGAGCTCGTCGGCGAGCCGTCGACGAGTGACGAAGAGGTCCAGCTGCGCGAGGAGCGACGGCTCTTCTACGTGGCGATGACCCGAGCCCGCGACGAGCTCGTCCTGTCCCATGCGGCGGACTACGGCGGGATCGGGACCCGGCGCGTCTCGCCGTTCGTCCTCGAGGCGCTGGACCTGACGCCGGCGGCGGTCGAGCCGAAGATCCGGGCCGCGACCGCGATGGACCGGATCGGTGCGATCGGCGAAAGGCAACCGCAGCCAACGACGGCCCCTCGCGGACCGGTGACGGAGCCCCTTACGCTGTCGTTCTCGGCGATCGACGACTACCTCAGCTGCCCGCTGAAGTACAAGCTCGGGCACGTGGTCCGGGTGCCGGTCCCGCCCCACCACGCGATGATCTACGGGTCCGCCCTCCACCGCGCCGTCCAGGAGTTCCACCGATGGCACGCCCGTGGCGACGTGATGAGCGACGACGAGCTCGCCGCGTCGTTCGAGGCCGCGTGGACGAACGAGGGCTTCCTGTCGCGGGATCATGAGGAGGCTCGCCTTGCGGCGGGTCGCGCGACGCTGCGCCGCTTCCGGGCCGCCCAGCTGGAGCCCGGGGCCGTCATCCCCGCCTACGTCGAGCGCGAGTTCTCCTTCTCGCTCGACGGCGACCGGATCCGCGGCCGATGGGACCGGGTCGACATCGAGCCCGCCGATCCCGCGGGTGCGCCGGACGACGGCCCGGACAGCCCGCCCCCGCACGCCGACACGGTGGCGCCGACGCTCGAGCTGACCGGACGGGAGCGGGTCACGATCACCGACTACAAGACGAGCGACGTGCGCGAGGTGACCCGGGCTCGTCAACGGGCGAAGGACTCGCTCCAGCTCCAGATCTACGCGATGGCGTACGAGGCGATGACCGGGCGTCTCCCGGACGCCGTCCAGCTCCACTTCCTCGACACGGGCGTCGTCGGCCGGGCCGAGGTCGATCCGCGGCGCCTTGCGAAGGGCCGCGAGCGGATCGCCGTTGCGGCCGCCGGGATGCGTGCCCGGGACTACACGGCGAAGCCGAGCCCGACGACCTGTGGCTACTGCCCGTTCCGGGCGATCTGCCCGTCGAGCGTCGCGACGTGACCGAGCGTCTCGACGGCATCTCGGCGATCACGTTCGACTTCGGCAACACCCTCGTCCCGGTCGGCCGGGAGGCCCTGCATCGCGTGGTCGAGCTGACGGCGGACGGGATCGTCCGGGTCCAGCCGGACATCGACCGCGGGGCGTTCCTGGCGGTGTGGGCCGAGGAGCGCGAGCGGCAGTTCCGGGAGAACGTCCCGCAGTTCCGCGAGGTCGACCTGGCGGAGCGCCTCGTCCGGGTCTTCGCCCGGCTGCGCGGGATGGACCCGCCCGGCCCCGACGAGGCCTGGGACCAGGCGCGAGCCGCCACGTTCTCGGAGCCCGCCGATGTCGACCGGGCCATCGAGGCCTACAGCCTGGCCTTCGTCGACGGCCTGCCGGCGGCGGCCGGCGTCGATGATCTCCTCGTCCGCCTCGCATCGGAGGGCCGGACGCTTGCGATCCTCTCGAACTGGCCCCTCGCGGCCACGATCGATCGCTACGCCGAGGCGCGCGGCTGGATGGACTCGCTGCGGGCGATCGTGGTCAGCCAGCGTGTCGGAGTGATCAAGCCGCATCCGGCGATCTTCGCGGCCGCGAGCGAGGCGATCGGGGCGCCGCCGCCGACATCGATCCTGCACGTCGGTGACGACTGGGCCGCCGATGTCGCCGGCGCGTCGGCGGCGGGCTGGCGGACGGCCTGGATCGTCGATCGGCCAGCGGACTCGCCGCTGCCGTCGAGCGTCCCGGACGGGGCCGTCCGGGCAGACCTCGAGCTGGCCGCGGCCTCCGAGCTGGGGCAATGGCTCGGTCCGCGAGCGCCGGACGGAGCGGTCGCCACGGGATAGGGCATTCACCCGATTGGGTGGAGTGGTGACCGGGTGGGACGATGCGCCGCCGACGCCTGGGCGCGGAGGACGACAGCCTCTCGGGCACTGGAGGACCGATCGTCGATGAGCGGCGACGAGCCGCACGGAGAGGCCGCGGACGGTGTGCCGTCCGGGGGCACGCCGCAGCCGACCGTGCTCGTCGTCGACGACGACCCGGCCGTTCGCGCCTGGGCCGAAGGCGTCCTCGTCGAAGCCGGTATTGGCGTCGCCACCGCGGCGTCCGGACGCGACGCCCTCCGCCTGGTCGCGGACGGCCGCGTCCACCCGAGCGTCCTGCTGACGGACATCGAGCTGCCGGGCATGACCGGCGTCGAGCTCGCCGCCCGCCTCGCGGCGATGCGGCCCGGCCTGCGGGTCGTGATGATGACCGGCGACCCGGCCCGAGCGGACGAGGCCCGGATCCACTCGACGCTCGTCGCCACCGTCCTGCTGAAGCCGATGCGCGGTCCCGAGCTGATCGCCGCCGTCCGGCCGGACGCCACGGCACCGGTCGGCTGACCCGGGCGGACCGCTTCGACCCGTAGACTGCTCCGCGCATGGAAGCGCGCGACCGCCTGACGAACCTCGCGTTCTTCGCGGCGGCCGGCGTCGTCTGGATCCTCGTCGCCCTCGTGATCACGAACCGGGACCCGAAGGTGGACCCCGCCGCCGGGTTCGTCGGCGCCCTGCTGATCGGGCTGGCGCTCGGTCTCACGACCGTGCCACTCTTCTGGCTCGCCGTGTTCGGCCGTCACCGACGGATCGCCTATCGCGGCGACTGGACGCGCGCGTTCCGACGCGGCGTGTGGGTGGCGATCGTCGCGACCGTGTTCGTCATCCTCCGGCTGCAAGGGGTGTTCCAGCCGCCGATCGCCCTGTTCATCCTCGCGCTCGTGATCCTCGCCGAGGCCACACTGTCGGTCGAGCGCTGACCTGCCCGCGGCCCCGACCGACCCCACCAGCTCCGGACCCTGACAGGAGGCCCAGTGACGTCATCCATCGATCTCGCGAGCCTCGAGCCCGCCGGACCGCACGCCGAGGCGAAGCGTCGAATCGCGGCCGCCGTCCTCGCCGCCGCCGATGAGGTCGTCGGCCTGTCCCACCGGATCCACGCCAACCCGGAGCCCGCGTTCGAGGAGCGCCAGGCCGCGACGTGGATCGCGGAGTCGCTGCGCGGACATGGCTTCGTCGTGAAGCACCCGGCCGGCTCGCTGGCGACGGCGATCCGCGCGACGAAGGCCGGTGGACGCGGCGGCGACGGTCCGCGGATCGCGATCCTGGCCGAGTACGACGCCCTGCCGGGACTCGGCCATGGCTGCGGCCACAACACGATGGCAGCAAGCGGCGTCGGCGCGGCGATCGCCCTCGCCAGCCTCGCCGGTGAGCTGCCGGGCGAGATCGTCTTCCTCGGGACGCCGGCCGAGGAACAGGGCAGTGGCAAGCAGATCATGATCGACGACGGCCTGTTCGCCGGCATTGACGCCGCCCTGATGTACCACCCGTGCGACCGGAGCCATGTCGCGTCGTTGCCGCTCGCCTCGGAGGACGTCAACGTCGTGTTCCACGGGCTCCAGGCGCACGCCGCGTCCGACCCGTGGCGCGGTCGGAACGCCCTCGACGCGATGATCCTGCTCTTCAGCTCGGTCGGGCTGTGGCGGCAGCAGCTCCACACGGACGCGCGCGTCCACGGGATCATCCAGGAGGGCGGCACCGCGGCCAACATCATCCCGGACCGGACCCGAGCGTCGTTCATGTTGCGGAGCCCGGACCAGCGCTCGTACGAGGAGATGAAGACCCGGTTCCGGTCGCTGGTCGAGGCTGCGGCGCTCGCGACCGACACGACCTTCGATCTCACGTTCAGCGGCGGGTCGATGACGATGAAGGCGAACCCGACGCTCGAGGCCCGCTGGGTCGAGAACGCGGCCGCCTACGGCGTCCTGGACCAGGGCCCCGATCCGAGCTCCGGGAGCACCGATATGGGCAACGTCAGCTGGATCTGCCCGACGATCCATCCAGAGCTGTCGATCGCGCCCGAGGGCACGCCCGCCCACTCGGTCCTGTTCCGTGACGCGGCCGCGACGCCGGTCGCGGATCGGACGACGCTGCTGGCCGCGATCCTGGTCGCCCAGACCGCGTTCGAGCTGTTCGCGGACCCGGACCTGCTCGCGGCCGCGTGGCGGGACTTCCGCGCCGGGCCCGCCTCCCGCTGAGGCCGGCCGATCGCCCCAGGCGTCGGGCGGGCCCGTGTCGGGGCCGTGCCCCGGTCAGGGCTTCGCGGTCGCCGAGATCCGGTACACGGCTCCGCCGCCGAGGTCGGTGACGTACAGCTCGCCGGCCTCGTCCCGGCCGAACGAGCTGATCGTGATCTTCGGGCTCGTGCCGGCGTCCTTGAGGAGCCGGGGCGCGGTCGGCGTGGACGCCGTCGCGGAGACCGCCCAGATCCGGCCCGAGCAGAAGTCCCCGAAGAGGTAGCCGCCGACGAGCACCGGCGACGCCGATCCGCGATAGACGTATCCGCCGGTCACGGAGCAGTTGTCCGTGCCGCTGACCGAGTGGCCGTAGACCGCGAGTGGCACCTGCTTGCCGCTCGTGGAGCAGCCGCTCGATGGCTTGAAGCAGGCCCGGCCCTCCATCACGGACCAGCCGTAGTTCGCCGCCCGGCCGGCCGGCGTGCTGCCCGAGACCAGCGACCGGTCGATCTCCTCCCAGCGATTCTGACCGACGTCGCCGATCCAGAGCGCCTTCGTGGCCGGATCGAACGACCAGCGCCACGGGTTCCGGAGACCCCGCGACCAGATCAGGTCGTTCCCGGTCCGGCCGACGTACGGGTTGTTGTCGGGGACGGTGTAGTGCCGGGTCCGCGTCCCGTGATGGACGTCGATCCGGAGCATCTTGCCGAGCAGGGAGTTGACGTTCTGGGCCCGGTTCCCCGGGTCGCCGCCGCTGCCGCCGTCGCCCATCCCGATGTACAGGTAGCCGTCCGGCCCGAACTCGATGTTCCCGCCGTTGTGGTTCGCGTACGGCTGGCCGATCGTGAGGATCCGGACGCCAGACGACCGATCGGCGACGTTCGGGTTCGACCCGATCGTGTACCGGCTGATCGCGGTGTTGCCGCTGCGGTCCGTGAAGTTCACGTAGATGTACGGCGCCGCCGGGAACTGCGGATCGAACGTGAGCCCGAGCAGCCCGCGCTCGCCACCGGTCGAGATGGCACCGCGCAGGTCGAGCAGCGGGGTCGCGAGGACGGACCCGCCCTGGATCACCCGAATCCGCCCGGCCTGCTCGACGACGAACAGGCGACCGCTGCCGTCATGGGCGTTCGTCACGAGCAGAGGCGAGACGAAGCCGCTCCTGACCAGCGTGAGCGACAGCGCGACCTTCGTCGGATCGAAGGCGTCGGATGTGGAGGGGACCGCGGTCGCCGGCTGGCGGGTGGAGACCGGGTCGAGGGCGCCCGTGAGCGGCGACCTCGACATGCTCGTGGCGTGCACGGCCGTCAGGACGAGCGACGCGAGGACCGCGGCGATCGAGACGGCGAGGACGGACGGAAGGAGGCGGCTGGACGTTCGCATCGGGGGCGTCCTCCGGCGGGGGGTCGGGCCGGCTGGGGGTGCCGCCCGGTCGGGCGCATGGTCCCACGACACGGCGTCCGGCGCCCGCGAGGCCGGTGCTAGGATGGCCGAGGCGCGCCCCGCTGGACGCTCGTGGCGAACCGGCGGCGCCCCGTGCGAGGCGACGGCGAACGGGCCGCATCCCCTGGGAGCGGCGTGCCGGCGTCTCCGGAGGTGCATGTGGCCGAGCGCCCGGACGCCCCCCGACCGGATCAGGGCGACCCCACGGACGGACCGTCCGACGTCGACTTTGCCCGGCTGAACGGCTGGGACCGCGACTGGGAGGTCTTCACCGACTACGACCTGCCGACCTACGTCGGCCCGACGACGTTCATGAACCTGCCCTGGATCACGGATCCCGCGGAGCTCCGGGCACGGAACGTGGACGTCGCGATCATCGGCGCCCCGTTCGACGACGCCGTGAGCCACCGGCCCGGCGCCCGGTTCGGCCCCCGGGCGATCCGCGAGGCCCAGTACACGACCGGCTCGATCCACTCCCTGCAGCTCGGGAACGAGCCGTTCGAGGTCCTCACGGTCGTCGACGCCGGTGACGCGAACATCGTCCCGTCCTGGATCGAGCGCGCCCACGCGCTGATCCACCGCAAGGTCCGCGAGGTCGCGAGCACCGGGGCGATCCCGATCGTCCTCGGGGGCGACCACTCGATCACCTGGCCGAGCGCGACCGCGGTCGCCGAGGTCCGCCGTCCCGGCTCGATCGGGATCGTCCACTTCGACGCCCACGCGGACACGGCCAACGACGACTGGGGCGTCCTCGCCGGGCACGGGACGCCGATGCGGCGTCTGATCGAGTCCGGAGCGGTCGATGGCCGAAACTTCGTCCAGGTCGGGCTGCGCGGCTACTGGCCGCCGGTCGAGACGTTCCGCTGGATGCAGGAGCACGGCCTGCGCTACCACTTCATGACCGAGGTCGAGGAGCGCGGAGCCGAGGCCGTCATTGACGACGCGATCGCGGAAGCCCTCGATGGCCCGGATTCGATCTATCTCAGCATCGACATCGACGTCGTCGATCCCGGGCTGGCGCCGGGCACGGGAACGCCGGAGCCGGGTGGCTTCCTCAGCCGCGAGCTGCTCCGGGCGATCCGGCGGATCGTGGGCCGCGTCGAGCTCGCCGGGATGGACATCGTCGAGGTCTCGCCGCCGTACGACCACGCGGAGACGACGTCGATGATCGCGAACCGCTGCGCGCTCGAGGCCATCAGCGCGCTCGCGGCCAAGCGACAGGCCGGCGCGTCCGTCCGCTGGGAGGGGCATGCCTGAGCCGACGGCCGAGGCCCGCGCCCTGGCCCGCCTGTACGACCTCGACCTCCTCGAGGACCCGGGCGACCTCGACCTCTACCTGGCCCTGGCCCAGCGGACCGGCGGGCCGATCCTCGAGCTCGGGGGAGGCACGGGCCGGCTCGCGGTCCCCCTCGCCGAGGCCGGCCACGACGTGACGCTGGTCGACCTGGACCCGGCGATGCTCGAACGGGCCGCCCGCCGCGTCGCGGCGATGCCCGCGACCGGGAGCGGCCGGATCGAGCTCGTCGAGGGGGACCTGCTCGACCTCCGGCTCGACGGCGGAGCGACGTTCGCGCTCGCCTTCATCGCCCTGAACACGCTGTTCCTGCTCGCGACGCGCGATCGGCAGCGGACCGCGCTGCGTCGGCTCGCGGAGCATCTCGCCCCGGGTGGTCTCGCGGTCGTCGACATCTGGCTGCCCGAGACCGACGATCTCGCCCGGTTCGACGGCCGGCTGATCCTCGAGTACGAGCGGGACGACCCCGAGACGGGTCTCCTCGTCACGAAGGTCGCGGCAGCGCGCCACGACGGGACGAGCGCCATCGTGGATCTGACATCCGTCTTCGAGGAGGGCCGGCCGGGCGAGCCGACGGTCCGCTGGGTCCGGCGCGACGCGCTCCGGCTCGTCGGCGCCGAGGAGCTGCGGGTGATGGCCGAGGACGCCGGGCTCACGATCGAGATCGTGGCCGGGAGCTACGACCTCGAGCCGCTCCGGCCGGGCAGCGATCGGGCCATCCTCGTCGCGCGGATGGGCTGATGGACACCCCGGGACGGGTCCATCTCATCGTCGTGTGGGCCATTTCGCCCGGGACTTCCGGGTCCCATGCCCGGTCCGATCGGCTTGCTACACTCGGCACCGATGCCATCCAGTGACCAGACGCGCCTCCTCCTCGTCGAGGATGTTCCCCAGGTGGCGCAGTACATCCGCGGGCTGCTCAACGCCCAGAACAGCGTCAAGCTGCTGGACGTCCTGAGCGACGGCAGCAAGGTCCTGCCCCAGATCCAGCAGCTGCGGCCGGACATCGTCCTCGTCGACGCCCTGCTCCAGGGCCGGGTGAAGGGCCTCCAGCTCGCCCATCAGATCGCGGAGTCCGGCCTGGGCGTGCCGTGCATCGTCCTCACGGTGCCCCAGAACCCGGTCGAGGTCGACGCGGCGGCGGGCGTCCACGGCGTGCTGGCGATGCCGTTCTCCGGGTTCGACCTGATGAACCGGATCGCGTCGGTCCGGAAGGACTTCGCGAAGCTCTCGACGACCGGCTCGTCGCGGATCTACTCGGTGTTCGCTCCGAAGGGCGGCGTCGGGAAGACGACGATCGCGTTCAACCTCGCGGTCGCCCTGGCCCAGGCCGACCAGCGGACGGTCCTGATCGACGGCAGCCTCCAGTTCGGCGACCTGCGCGCGCTCCTGAAGGTCCCGAACGACGCGCCGTCCATCCTCGACCTGCCGACCGACCGAGTCCAGGAGTCGGACCTCGCCGACGTCCTGTGGCGCGACCCGTCGGGGATCGACATCCTGCTCGCCCCACCGCGCGTCGAGATGGCCGAGATGGTCACTCCGCGGGACATCGACAAGATCATGTCGCTGCTCCGCCGGGTTTACGGCTCGATCGTGATCGACATGTCGTCCGCGCTGAACGACATCAACCTCGCGTTCCTGGACCTGTCGGACACGATCGTCGAGATCGTCACCTACGACTCCACGACGATCCACAACACGATGGCCGTCGCCGATGCGTTCCGGATGATCGGCTACCCCGCGTCCAAGGTCCGCTACCTCGTCAATCGGTCCGACTCGTCGGGCGGGATCGAGCCGGGCGACCTCGAGGCCGCGCTTGGGCGCGTCCCGGAGCACCGCGTCGTCAGTGACGGGATGCTGGTGGTCACGTCGAACAACGAGGGCGTCCCGTTCGTGCTCGCCGACCCGTCCGCGCCGATCAGCGTCGACGTCAACCGGGTCGCCGGGGAGCTCCTGACCGCGAGCGGGATCGTCAGACCGGCGGCGACGGCCGGTCGGCGCTAGCGGGCGAGTGTGACGGATCCGCGGCCGATCGGGGTCTTCGACTCGGGCGTCGGCGGGCTCACCGTCCTCCGCGAGATCCTTCGGCGGACCCCGAACGAGTCCACGATCTACCTGGGTGACAACCTCCGCGCGCCCTACGGCGTGCGCCCGGACGACGAGGTTCGCTCGTTCTCGATCGAGGCCCTCGACGAGCTGGCGGCCCGGGACGTCAAGGCGATCGTCGTGGCCTGCAACACCTCGACGGCGGTCGCGCTCGGCGATTTCCGGCGGCGGTACGACCTGCCGATCCTCGGCGTCGTCCGCCCCGGGGCGGTGACGGCGGCACTGACGACACGGAACCGGCGAGTCGGGGTCATCGCGACCCCGGCGACGGTCCGCTCGCACGCCTACTTCAACGCGATCAAGGACGAGAACCCCGCGGTCGAGGTGTACGAGCACGCCACGCCCGCGTTCGTGCCCCTGGTCGAGGCAGGCCGGCTCGGGGGCGAGGTCGTCGAGCGCATCGTCACCGAATCCCTCGCGGCGCTCCTCGGCGAGCGCGACGCGGCCGGGGAGTTCGTGTTCCCGCTCCCGCCCTCGGCGCGGATCGACACGCTGCTCCTCGGGTGCACCCACTATCCGCTGCTCAGCGAGGTGATCTCGGGCGTCGCCGGCGAGGGCGTCGCGATCGTGGACTCCGCGACGGCGACGGCGTCAGCGCTCGTCGAGCTGCTGGCGATCAACGGCCTCGAGGCACCCGAGCCGGGGCCCGGCAGTGCGACCGGCGGCGGCGCGAACGTCGCCCCCGCGCATGTCCAGCTGACCACCGGCGACGTCGACGCGTTCCGGGTCGTGGCCGAACGGATCTTCGGCGAGGCGTTCCCGGATGTGGCGTCCGTGGACGTCGCTGCGGTGCCCTCGTGACGGCCCGTGCGTGACGGCTCAGCCGGGATGCCGCGCGTCACTCGACGCCGGGACGTGACAGGATGTCCGTCATGAGCCAGAACCAGCGATCCACCGGTTCCGCCCGTCCGGCCTGGCGCGACGACCGCGTCTGGCAGGCCGGGTTCCTCGTCGGCTCGGCGCTCGGTGCCGCGGCAACGGTGATCGGCCGGCGCGCCGAGCAGGCGGCCCGACAGGGCCTCGTCGACTGGCCCGCGGCCGAACGCGTCGCGATCGGGCGCCTGCGGGCCACCCCCGGCACGCTGGCCCCGGCGGAGCTCCGCGCGACCGAGCCGTTGTACGCCGACGCCATGGGGCGGATCGTTCCGCGGCTCTCGGCCGCGCTGGGGACAGAGCTGCCGGGCGTGGTGGAACGATCGGCGGTCGTCGACCGGGCGGGCTGGGTCCACGCGAACATCGCCACCTTCGCCCAGCTGATCGGCCAGCTCGAGACCGAGCTGCTCGATCAGGTGATGCCGGCCGGCGGCGGGCTCGCGAAGGCGACCATGGCCCTCGCCAACCGATGGGTGACGACCCGCCAGCTGGGCTACCTGCTCGGCTTCATGGGCTCGAAGGTCCTCGGCCAGTACGACCTCGCCCTGCTGACCGCCGAGGCGACGCCCGGCAAGCTGCTCTTCGTCGAAGAGAACATCCGCCAGACCGCGAAGGTCCTCGACGTCCCGCTCGAGCCGTTCCGGACGTGGATCGCGTTGCACGAGACGACCCACGCGTTCGAGTTCGAGGCCCATCCGTGGCTCCGCCCGTACCTCGCCGAGCGCCTGGAGCGGCAGCTTCGGCTGTTCGGCAAGGAGGCGAGCGGGCTCGGTCGCGAGGCGCTCCGGAGCCTGGGTCGCGCGATCCGCGGCGACAGTGACGGCGCCGAGCACTGGCTCGAGCGGCTGATGACGGACGAGCAGCGGACCCTCTTCCGCGAGACCCAGGCCGTGATGAGCCTGCTCGAGGGGTTCAGCGACTACGTGATGGACGAGGTCGGGCGTGACCTCGTGCCCGGGGTCGAACGGATCAGCGCGAAGTTCCACGAGCGTCGCCAGGCGCGCAAGTCGCCGTTCGAGCGGGCGGTGATGCGGCTGACCGGCATGGACGTGAAGATGGAGCAGTACCGGAAGGGCGAGCAGTTCGTGTCGGCCATCGCCGCCGCGGGCGGTCCGCCCGCGTTGAACCTCCTGTGGTCCGGTCCCGACGCCCTGCCACGCCACGGCGAGATCGACGACCCGGCTGCCTGGCTGCGACGGATGGGAGCCGCGGCGAGCGCGTGACGACCGGTCAGCTCCGCCAGACCGCGGGACCCGGCTCCGGGGTCGGCGGCGCCCCACTGGCGATCGCGCTCTCGCCAATCCTGTCGGCGCGCTATCGGGCCCAGGACCTCGAACGGATCCGCGCGGCCGCGCCCGGTGCGCGGATCGTGACCTTGTCGCGCGAGGGCCTGACCGACGAGCCGGTCGACGACGTCGAGGTCCTCCTCCGCGGCTGGCTGTCCTCGGACGCATTCGACCGGCTGCTGGCCCGGGCGCCGCGCCTGACCTGGGTCCATTCGGCCTCGGCCGGGGTCGAGCGGGCGCTCACGCCCGCTGCCCGCGAGCGCGACCTTGTGATCACGAATGCCCGCGGCGTGTTCTCGCGGCCGATCGCCGAGTACGTCCTGATGATGATCCTGGCCGTCAGCCGACGGCTTCCCGGTCTCCTGGAGCTTCAGCGCGAGCGGACGTGGCAGCCGCTCGAGGGAGTCGAGCTGCGCGACGTGACGGTCGGCATCGTGGGCCTGGGGTCGATCGGCCGAGCGGTCGGGGCGCTGGCGACCGCGTTCGGCTGCCGGGTGGTGGCGGTTCGGCGGCGGTCCGACGAAGGAGCCGCGGCATCCGTCGCTGACGGCGAGCCCCGCGCGTTCGGCGAGGTGATGCTGGACCGGGTCGGTGGACCCGAGCTCCTGCCGGAGCTGCTCGGCGAGTCCGACTTCGTCGTCCTCGCGGCGCCCTTGACGGCGGCGACCCAGAACATGATCGATGCGACCGCCCTCGCCTCGATGAAGCCGGGCGCCTGGCTGATCAACATCGCCCGCGGCGCGCTCATCGACGATCGGGCGCTGCTCAACGCCTTGCGCGACGGCCAGATCGGCGGCGCCGTCCTGGACACCTTCCGCGACGAGCCGCTTCCGCCGACGTCGCCGTTCTACGATCTGCCGAACGTGATCGTGACGCCCCACACGTCGTGGTCGAGTGGTCGTGTGCTGGACCGCAGCGTCGAGCTGTTCTGCGACAACCTCCGCCGGTTCGCGACCGGCGAACCGCTGCTGAACGTCGTCGATCCGACCGCGGGGTACTGACCGGGCGACCTGCGGTTCGCGACCACGTCTCGGCCTCGTCGCTGTCCCGTCGGATCGTCCGATTGCGCACGCCGCCGGAAACCACTCCCCGTCCTCGCCGGTCCGTCCGAGTTCGGAGTCCGGAAACGGACAATCGGGTCTCGGGCGTTCCGCCGTTCGGTCCGACCTCGGAGTCCGATGTCGGATGATCCGTCGGAGAACCAGGGTAATCTCGCGCGGCGTTCGATCTCGGACCATCGGAACGGCGAGCGGGCCGCGGAGGCTCCCACAACCGCCGGACCGCCGGGGAGACCGGTAGGATCGCTCGATGCAGATCGCGATCGTCGGGCTGGCCGGGGCGGGCAAGACCACCGTCTTCAACACGCTGACCCGGGGCCATGCCGACACCGGGGGCTTCGGCGGGATGGAACTCCACGTCGGCGTCGTCAAGGTCCCCGATGAGCGCCTCGACCGGCTCGCCGCGATCTTCAAGCCGAAGAAGATCGTCCAGGCGGACGTCACGTACGTCGACCTGCCCGCGCCGCCCGCGTCGACGGAGGGTCACGTCGGGACGGAGGACCTGCCCGCGGAGCACCTCGCGCGGCTGCGGGACTCGGATGCGCTCCTCCACGTCGTCCGCGCGTTCGAGGATCCGTCGAACCCGCACCCGGAGGGCTCGGTCGACCCGGCCCGCGACCTCGACCGGCTGGACACCGAGTTCCTCCTCGCCGACCTGGCCCTCGTCGATCGCCGGCTCGAGCGGCTGAAGACGTCCGGCCGCCACGGCACGCCCGCCGAGCGGGAGTCGAACGAGCGCGAGGAGGCCGTCCTCGTCCGTCTCGACGCCTCGCTCCAGGCGGGCTCGCCGATCCGGGACGTCGCCCTCGAGCCGGAGGAGGAGAAGGCGATCCGCGGCTTCCGGTTCCTGACCCAGAAGCCCGTGCTCGTTCTCCTGAACATCGGCGAGGGCGAGATCGCCGCGGCCCCGACCCGGGTCGCGACGCTCGCGGCCGACTACGGGCACGACAGCACGCTCGTCGATGCGCTGTCCGCCCGGATCGAGATGGAGCTCGGCGAGCTGGAGCCGGACGAGGCCGCGGTGTTCTCGGAGGAGCTCGGGATCGCGGAGTCCGGCCTCGACCGGGTGATCGCCCTCAGCTACCGCCTGCTCGGGCTGATCTCGTTCCTGACCGCCGGCCCGGACGAGGTCCGCGCCTGGCCGATCCGCGACGGCTCCAACGCCGTCGACGCCGCGGGTGCCATCCACACGGATCTCGCGAAGGGCTTCATCCGGGCGGAGACGGTCGCGTACGACGACCTGCTCACGCTCGGTTCGATGGCCGAGGCGAAGAAGGCCGGCAAGCTCCGCTCGGAGGGAAAGACCTACCGGGTCCGTGACGGCGACGTCGTCGAGATCCTGTTCAGCCGGTAGGCCCGCAGGCAGGCCATCCGAGTTGCGGATGGCACACTGCCACCGCGGCGAGCAGGGCGGTCAGTTCGTGCGGCCGCCCTCGCCGTCGGGGTCGAACTCCGCGACCACCGACCGGAAGTCGGCGTCCCGCTCGTCGTCGAAGTCGTCGTCCTCCGGGCCGATGTCCGCGAGGAAGTTCTCGCTCTCCACGGTCGAGACGTTGACCGCGGCGGAGAGCCGCTCGTCCGAGATGAAGATGAAGCCATGCTCGCGTTCGAGCTCGACGGCGATCGCCTCGATCAGCGTATCGTCCTCGTAGGACTCCTGGATGCGCCGGCGGATCTGCTGGACGAGCTCGAAGAAGTCGTCCGGATCCATCTCGTCGTCGCGCGCGAGAAGGACGTCGGAAAAGACCTCTTCGTCGCCCTCGTGCAGTTCGTAGAAGTTCAAACGCCGGCTCCGGTCGGGGGAGGGATGGGATGGACGGTCAGTATCGCATGCAGCCTCCCGCCCCTGACATGACGCTCTCCGACGAACCGACGCCCGGATGACGGAGCCCGCCGGGACCCCGACCGTCGTCGTCGTCGGAGCCGCGGCACGGGACCTCGTCGGCGACGATCCACGCGGGTGGCGGCTCGGGGGCGGGGTCTCGTACTCCGCGCTGACGACGGCCAATCTCGGTCTGGCGACCGGCGCCGTGATCGGCGTCGACGACGAGGCGGCGTCGTCCGCCGAGATCGAGATGCTCCGGGAGGCCGGCGTCGACGTCCGGCTCGTGCGGCTGGACCGCGGCCCGGTCTTCGTGAACATCGAGCGGCCGGAGGGCCGCCTCCAGCTGTGCGAGGAACGGTCCGATCCCGTCCCGGTCGAGTCCGTCCCGGCGGCCTGGCGCGACGCGCCTGGCTGGATCCTCGCGCCGGTCGCGGCCGAGCTGCCGCCGGACTGGGCAGACCTGCCGCCTCCCGGCGCGTACGTCGCGCTCGGCTGGCAGGGGCTGCTCCGCGAGCTCGTTCCGGGCGAGCCGACGCATCACGTCGAGCCGCATCGCGATCCGATCGTCCTGCGAGCGAACCTCGTCGGTCTGTCCCGGGACGACGTCGAGCGCGACACCACCCTGGCCGACCTCTATCGGATGGTCGGGCACGGCAACCTGCTGGCCGTCACCCACGGCGACCAGGGTGGGCTGATCGTCCACGGGACGCATCGCGACGAGCATGGCGAGAGCGTCCTCGAGCTCCGCCACTACCCGTCGATCCTGAGTCACGCCCCGGTCGACCCGACCGGTGCGGGCGACGTGTTCCTCGCCGCCCTCGCCGCGGCCCGGATCGAGCCACGGCTCGTCGGGGGCCGGATCGCCCAGGGCCTCGACCTGCTGCTGGCCGCGGCAGCCGCGTCGCTCGTTCTCGAGGGCCCGGGGCTGCACGGCGTCCCGACCCGAACCGCGGTTCGCGGGCGGATGGCGGACGGGCTGGGGCGGGCGGTGGCGGCGCCCGCGATCATGGCGGCTCCCCCCACGAACGGAGCCGGCCCGGCCGACTGAGCGTCAGCCGGTGGGGCCCGGTCCGGTGGAGCCGCGCACCTCGAGATGAACGGGCAGCACGAGCCGGGGAGCGGGCGCGGCGTCGGCGCTCGATCCGTTCCCGGTCGCGACGCCGGCCAGCCGTTCGGTGAGCGTCGCGACCGCCCATCGGCCCATCTCCGCGGTCTCCTGCCGGATCGTCGTCAGGGCCGGCTCGGCGTAGGCCGCGAAGGCGACGTCGTCGAAGCCCACGATGCTGAGGTCGTCCGGGACGTGCAGGCCGTGCCGCCGGATCGCCCGGAGCGCCCCGATCGCCATCAGGTCGTTGTACGCGATGACCGCCGTGGGACGGCTCCGCCCGCCCGCGGACAGGATCTCGTCCATCGCGACCTCGCCGCCGGGGACCGTCGGCGCCCCGCTCCCGATCATCGGACCGGCGGCGCGCGGGTCGACGCCCGCCGCCTCGAGCTCGTCCCGGACGCCCGCCAGCCGCTCCGGTGCGTCCAGGTTCCGGGGCGGGGGCATCAGGTAGCCGAACCGGCGATGTCCGAGGTCGAGCAGGTGGCGCGCGGCGGCTCGACCACCCGCGTGGTTGTCGGAGGCAACCGAGGGGAGATCGACGTTCGAGGCGTTGGTGTTGACGAGGACGACCGGCAGCGGCGCGCTCGCCAGCCACTCGCGCTGGCGCATGCCGATCGTGCTCGCCGCGATGATCAACCCGTCGACCCGCCGCTCCACGAGGATGTCGAGGTAGGAGGCCTCGCGCTCCGGATCCTCGTCGGCATTGCACAGCAGGATCGCGTAGCCCTCGGCGTTCGCGGCGTCCTCCACGGCGCGGACGAGCTGCGGGAAGTACGGGTTCTCGATGTCGGTGACGATCAGGCCGAGCGTCAGCGTCGCCCGCCGCTTCAGCGAGCGAGCGACGAGGGACGGCCGGAAGTCGAGCTCCCGGGCGGCGACGAGGACACGCTCGCGCGTCTCCGGCCGTGCCCGGCCCACCCCCGACAGCACGCGACTGACGGTCGCCGTCGAGACGCCCGCCTGGCGGGCAACGTCGGCGATCGTCGTGGCCATCGAAGGCCTCAGGGGTGCCCGGTCTCGTCGACGATGGGCACGGTATCGGGATCCGTCCCGATCGGGACGGCCGGGATGTCCTCGCCGGCGGCCTCGCGCTGGGCGAGCACCTTCAGGTCCGCCTGGAGCTCCTCGAGCTCGGAGCCGCCGCCCATCAGGGCATGGAGCTGCTCCGCGTTGAGCTCGCCCCGGCGGTAGGTGCCGCCCGATCGGCCGCGGGTGAGGATCGTGAACGAATCGCCGATCGGCAGCGCGTGCTGGACGTTGTGGGTGATGAAGATCACGCCGAGGCCCTTGTTCCGGGCCGCGATCGCGTGGCGCAGGACGATCGCCGATTCCTTGACCCCGAGCGCCGACGTGGGCTCGTCGAGGATCAGGACGCGGGCGCCGAAGTACTCCGCCCGGGCGATCGCCAGCGTCTGACGCTCGCCGCCGGACAGCGTCCCGACGAGCTGCTCGGTGTCGCGGACGTCGATCCCGATGTTGTGCATCTCCTCGCGCGCGATCGTCGCCGCCTTGGCGGCATCGAACCGGCGGAGCGGACCCCAGCCGATCGTCGGCTCGTTGCCGAGGAAGAAGTTCCGGCTGATGCTCATCAACGGCATGACCGACAGGTCCTGGTAGACCGTCGCGATCCCCGCGTCGAGCGCGTCGCGCGGCGAGCTGAACGTCACCGGGTTGCCGTCGACGGCGAGCGTCCCGTCGTCGGGCGGATGGACGCCCGAGAGCGTCTTGATCAGGGTCGACTTGCCCGCGCCGTTGTCCCCGAGCAGGCAGGTGACCTGGCCCGAGCGGACCTCGATCGACACGCCCTCCAGGGCGACGACCGCCCCGAAGTACTTCGAGATGTTGCGGGCCTCGAGGAGGGGCGGATCCTGGGATCCGCCGGGATCGGGGGTACCGGCCGGTGCGGCCGAGGTCATCGTCATCACGGGCCTCCTTACCGCAGCCCGGCGAACCGGCGCCGGATGAAGTTGTTGAGCACGACCGCCGTGAGGAGCAGGGTCCCCGTGGCGATCTTGTTCCAGTCGGCGTTGATGCTCGCGAACACGATCCCGATCTGGGCCATGCCGAGCGCCAGCGCGCCCAGCGCCGTGCCGACGACCGAGCCGTACCCGCCGGTCAGCAGACAGCCGCCGATGACGGCCGTCGTGATGGCCGTCAGCTCGAGGCCGCCACCGCGCAGGATGTCGGCCGAGCTGAACCGCATCGACTGGATCGCGGCGAGGATCGAGGCGGACAGTGCGGTGAGCGCGAACAGGGTGATCTTCACCCGCGCCACCGGGACCCCGAGGTTGCGGGCCGCGGCCGGTGAGCCGCCGACGCCGGCGATCCAGTTGCCGAACTTGCGGCGGCCGAGGATGTAGGCGCCGATGGCCGCGATGACGACCCACCACACGATCGACACCTGGAAGTCGACCGTCTGCCCGTCGATCACGAACGAGTACTTCCAGTTGAAGAGGCCGGCGAGCGGGTCGGCCGCGATCCGGGCCGGGTCGATCGGGATGTAGGTGATGTTCGTCACGATCGAGGTCATGACCGACGACAGGCCGGCGATGATGAACAGCGTGGCCAGCGTGACGATGAACGACGGGAGGCCGGTCCGGACCACGATGAACCCGTTGACCGCGCCGAGGGCGGTGGCGGCGGCCATCGCGATCAGGATCGACAGCCAGATCGGGAGCCCCCAGATCGTCGAGCAGATCCCGATGAGGATCCCGGCGAAGCCGACCATCGAGCCGACCGACAGGTCGAACTCGCCGGCGATCATCAGGAGCGCGACGGCCGTTCCCACGACGCCGGCCTGGGCCGCGACGTCGAGGTAGCCGAGCGTGCCCTGGATGCTGTAGAAGGCGTTCGTCCCGCGGGCGACCGAGAGAACGAGGAACACCAGCCAGACGAACACGACGATGACGAGCGCGCCGGCGGCCGGTCGCGCCAGGAGCCGTTGGGCGAGGGAGACGCGGCGGAGTCGCTCGGGGGCGGGTGCAGGGCCGGCGTCGGCGGTGGTGGTCGCCATCGAAGCCTCCGGAGTGGCGAGTGGGGGAGGGACCGGGCCCGCGGCCCGGCCCCTCCCGAGGCGTCGGTCGCCCGACGCCCATGAGCGTCAGGTCAGCGCAGCCCCTTCGCCGCGAGGGCGATGACGTTGGCCGCGTTGTCCTTGGTGACGAAGCCCGGGCCGGTCATGATCAGGCCGGTCCCGTCGCCCGTCGGCAGGTTCCCCGTCTCTGCGTAGTTCGTGAGGATCACGATCGGCAGATAGCCCTGGAGGAACTGCTGCTGGTCGATGGCGAAGTCCATCTTGCCGTCCTTGATCGCCGTCAGGACGTCGGCGCTCAGGTCGAAGGTCGCGAGATGGATCTGCTTGCCGGACGCCGCGACGGCCGCGAGGGCTGGCCCCGCCACCGACGGTCCCAGGGTCAGGATCCCGTCGATCGTCGGATCGGCCTGGATCGCGGCAGCGATCGCGGCCTGCATGCCGGCCGGATCGGAGATCTTGCCGGTCAGGATCTTGTCCTTGCCGTCGATGCCGAGCGCCTGGAAGAAGCCGTTGCAGCGCAGGGTCAGCGCCTGGTTGCCGACCTCCTGGTTGAAGCAACGCGGGTTCTTCACGCCCGCGTCCTTGAACCGCTGTCCGGCGCCGATTCCCGCCTGGAGCTCGGTCTGCCCGACGTGGGCGAGGATCCCGAGGCTCTTGAACACGTCGGAGCCCGAGTTCATCGAGACGACGGGGATGCCGGCCGCCACGGCCTTCTTGATCGACGGGCTCAGCGCGTCGGCGTTCGGGATCGAGACGACGAGGCCGGTCGGCTTCTTCGCGACGGCCGCGTCGATCAGGGCGGACATGCCGGGCATGTCGCTTTCCGCGCCCGGTGCGCTGTAGTTCGCGGTGACACCCATGTCGGCCGCGCCGGCCTTGACGCCGTTGCGGACGACGCCCCAGAACCCGTCCTGGGCCTGGCCGTGGGTCACGATCTCGATCTTGATGTCGCCGCGCTTCACGAGCGCGCCGTCGGGTCCCTTCGCCGTGCCACCGCCGGACGGCGAGGCCGTCGCGTTGCAGGCGGACAGGACGATGGCGAAGCCCGCGACCAGTCCGAGCACCTTGCGTGTGTGCATGCCGTTCGCTCCTCCATGGAATTGACCTTGGGCGGTCGATCGGTCCACGACCGATCACTCCGCGATCTCCGTCCTCCTTGTCACTGCGTCCGGATCGTCCATCGACCCGTCGACGCCGGCACCTCCTTTCACCGACCGGAACCGGTCGATCAGCTGTCCGGGATCTCCTCGACACGCACCGGTCGGTGCTCGTGGAGCGAACGGGTGGCGGCCTCCGCGATCCGGATGGCCTGGACGCCGTCGCGCGCCGTGCACGGGCTCGGCAGCTCGCCGCGGGCCACGCGCACGAACGTCGCGAGCTCCTCGGCGTAGGCGTCCCCGAACCGGTCCATGAACTGGGCCCACGGCGGACCCGCGGGCGGCGGGACGCCCGGCTCGACGGAGCGCATCGGGGTCCGCGGGCCGAGGCCGACGCTGACCGAGTCGCCCGAGCCGAACAGCTCCGCGCGGATGTCGTAGCCGAGCGGGTCATGGCGCGCCGACGTCAGGACGCCGAGCACGCCGTCGTCCATGCGGAGCGTCGCGACGCCGGTGTCGACGTCGCCGTACTTGGCGAACACGGGGAAGCCACGGACGCCGCCGTCGGCGTAGACCTCGACGACCTCGTGGCCGGTCAGCCACCGGATGACGTCGAAGTCGTGGATGCTGAAATCCCGGAACAGGCCGCCGGACTGTGGGATGTACGACTCGTGGGGCGGCGCGGGATCGTGGCCGGCGAGGCGGTAGGCGTAGAGCGTCCCGAGCGCACCGGTCTCGACGAGCCGGCGGGCCTCGCGGTAGCCGGCGTCGAAACGGCGCTGGAACCCGAGCTGGAACCGGATCCCCGCGTCCTCGACCGTTCGGGCGACCGCGATGGAGGCCGCGACGTCGAGCGCCAGCGGCTTCTCGCAGAACGTCGGGAGCCCGCGTCGCGCCGACATCGTGATCAGTGCTGCATGGGCGGACGTCGCGGCCGCGATGACGACAGCGTCCGCCCCGTCCAGGGCCGCGTCGACGCTCGGAGCCGCGGTCGCACCGACGGTCGCGGCCGCATCCGCTGCGGAGCTCGGCACCTCGTCCGCGATGATCAGGGCATCCACGCCGCGCGTCTTCGACAACAGCCCCGCGTGGAACCGACCGATCCGGCCCGCGCCGATCAGGGCGATCTTCATGCGATGTGCCCCGCGTCATCCGCGACGGACCCGGGGCGACCGGAGACGCGTCGCAGCGCCGCGCCGAGCACCCGCCGGCCGATCGCCGCGCTCTCCGCCGGTGGCGGCCAGCCGCTGTCCTGCTCGACCATCAGCCAGCCGTCGTAGGACCGCTCGGCCAGGACGCCGAGGATCCCGTCCAGGTCGAGGAGGCCCGCGCCGAGCTCCGTGAAGAGGCGTGCCCGGATCCCCGCCGCGAACCCCGCCACCCGGCCGCTCCGCAGCCCGGCGAGGACCTCCGGATCGACGTCCTTCAGATGGACGTGCTCGACGCGCGGGCCGTACCGGCGGAGGGCCGCCACCGGATCTCCGCCGCCGACGATGTAGTGCCCGACGTCGAGGCAGAACGGCAGGACGTCGGCCGCGATGGAGCCCGCCAGGCGATCCACCTCCTCGGGGGTCTCGACGTACGTCCCGGCGTGGGGATGGAACGCGAGCCGCGCCCCGGCGCGGCGCGTCTCGTCGGAGATCGCCGCGAGGAGATCCACGGTCCGCGCCCAGCCGTCGTCGGTCAGCCGCGGGGCGGCCGCGTCACGGGCGTGACCGGCGAACGGGTCCCGCTCGGGGCTGCCGTCGAACGCGATGCACAGCACCTCGCCGCCGCCGTCGACCAGCAGCCGGATGCGCTCGCGGACCCCCTCGAGCGAGCCCGCGACCGGACCGGCGGGAGTGGCTCCGAACCACGCATAGACCTCCGCGAGGCGGAGGCCGCGGGCCGCGAGGATCCCGCGCAGCGCGTCGCCCTCCGGGAACCCGAGGCCGAGCTGGGTCCCGTCGTAGCCGGTCCGGGCGATGTCGTCGAGGACGACCTCCGCGGTGGCGTTCAGGCGGAGCTCGGGCACGTCCACGTTGTTCCAGAGGATCGGGACCGTGCCGATCGGGGCGTGGGCGAGCGGCCCAGCCACGGCGAGTCGTCGGCGCAGCCGCTCGGCCTGCTCGACGAGGGCGGGCGGTGGCGAGGCGACGGTCATCGGTGCTGTTCCTCCGCGCGGCCCTCGAGCCAGCGCGCATGCTGCTCCGGGTGGTTCGGCGGGCTCGGGGCGTCCCACCAGCCGGTCTTGTCCGGACCGGCCCGCTCCAGATCACGATCGACCTTCACGTGGACGAGGGAGGGCCCTCCGGACGCGAGCGCCCGTCCCACCGCCGGCCCGACCTCGTCGGGATGGGCCGCGGTCTCGCTGTGCAGGCCGAACGCCGCCCCGATCGCCCGGAAGTCGGGGGAGTAGACCGAGCCGTCCGGGGTCAGGAAGTCGGTCCAGGCCGTCCGGCCGAAGAAGCTCTGCTGGCCGCCCTTGATGCTGATCCAGCCGGAGTTGTCGAGGACGACCGTGCAGACCGGGGCGCCGGCGAGAACGGCGGCCTGGAGCTCCTGCATCGTCTGGAGGAAGTCCCCGTCGCCGCAGACCGCGAGGACCTGTCGCTCGGGCTTCGCGAGCTGGGCGCCGATCGCGGCCGGCAGCGTGAACCCCATCGTCGAGAACCCGCCGGACGTGAGGTGGGTCCGCGGCTGGCGGGTGACCCAGCGCTGTTTGACCATGCCCTGCGGGAGGCCGGCCCCGGTCACGACGATCGCGTCATCGCGCGTCGCGCCCTGGACCTCGCGGACCGCGCGGGCCATTGACATCGGCACCGCGTCCGATCCGGACTTGCCCTCGACCAGCTCGTACCACTCGCCCTTGAGCCGCTGGATCTCGTCGTAGTACGGCGTGTCGCGGTAGACGTCCGGACCGCCGCCCGGACCGAGGGCCGTCAGCAGGTCCAGGAGGGCCGCCTTCGCGTCGCCGACCAGGGCCACGTCGACCGGGTAGTTCTTGCCGATCTCGCGCGGGTCGATGTCCACCTGGATCAGGCGCGACGGCGGGATCGCGAACGTCACGCCCTTGCGGTACGAGGAGGCCGACCAGTCGGTGAAGCGGTTGCCGACCGAGACGACGACGTCCGCCGATGCCGCCAGCCGGTTGCCGCAGGTCGAGGCCGTGTCGCCGATCGTCTGGGCGGACAGCTCATGAGTCTCGTCGATCGCGCCCTTGCCGTTCCAGGTCGTGACGACCGGGGCGCCGAGCCGCTCGGCCAGCGCGACCACCTCGTCCCACGCCTCGGCGAGGATCGCCCCGCCGCCCGCGACGATGACCGGGCGGGCCGCCTCGCGGAGGCGGGCCGCGGCGCGCTCGACGTCGTCGGACGCCGGCCGGACCCGGCCCCGCGCCCGGCGCGACGAGGGCACCGGCAGCTGGACGTCGGCGGCCTCCGCCTGGACGTCCATCGGCAGGTCGAGCAGGACCGGGCCGGGCCGTCCGCTCGTCATGGCGTTCCAGGCGCGGTGGAGGACGAAGGGCAGGTCGTCGACGCGGGACGGCTGCCACCACTCCTTCACGAGCGGCTCGAACACGCGCGGGTTGTCGGCGTGGTGGCGGCGCTCCAGCTCCTGGAACAGCCCGTGGCCGCGCATGTACGTGTGGGGCGAGCCCGTCGCGAGGGCGACGGCCGTCGAATCGACGTACGCCGTGCCCATCCCGATCACCGTGTTCATCGCGCCGGGCCCGATGCTCGTGAACGCGAGGATCGGCTGGCCCGTGGCGCGATACCAGCCGTCGGCGAGGTGCACGGCCGATTGCTCGTGCATGACCTGGACGGTCCGGATCGCGTCGCGTCGATCGAGGAGGGCGTCGGTGATCGCCCAGGAGCCGTGACCCGGGATCCCGGCGACGAGCGGCACGCCCTCGTTGACGAGGTGCTCGACGAGGATCTGGGCGCCGGTCAGCCGGGTCCGCGTCGTGGGATCGCTCAACAGGTCCCCTTGCGATACGATGTAATCGTTTACACGCGCGGATCGAGAGCGTAGGCACCTCGTTGCCGCATGTCAACGGTCGTGTTGCGACCCGGAGCCGACGCAGCGTACGCGTCGCGTGGGGCGTCGTCGATGCCAGCGCGTTGGTCTCCGCACGGGCGTCGCGGTAAGGTGTCGACGATGCAGCCGGTCGTCGGTGCGGGCGGCGGGCATGCGACGAAAGGGCAGGGGTCGAGACGATGACGCAGGTGGCCGAGCCGGGGCGCGCCCGGGCCGAGACGCAGGGAGGCCCGACCCTCGGGGCCGTCCATCACTGGATCGGCGGGGCGATCGTGGAGGGCACGTCCGGGCGTCGCGGTCCGGTCTACGACCCGGCGACAGGCCGGATCGCCCGTGAGGTCGACTTCGCGACCGTCGACGAGGTCGGAGCGGCGGTCGCCGCCGCCAGGGCCGCCTTCCCGGCGTGGCGGGCCACGTCGCTGTCGAAGCGGACCGAGATCCTGTTCCGCATCCGCAATCTCGTCGAGACCCATCGGCGCGAGCTCGCTGCGCACCTGACCGCGGAGCACGGCAAGGTGCCGTCCGACGCGCTCGGCGAGATCGCCCGCGGCCTCGAGAACCTCGAGTTCGCCTGCGGGATCCCGAATCTCTTGAAGGGCGGCTTCACGGAGCAGGCCTCGACCGGCGTCGACGTCTTCCAGATCCGCCAGCCGCTCGGCGTCGTCGCCGGAATCACGCCGTTCAACTTCCCGGCGATGGTCCCGATGTGGATGTTCGGCAACGCGATCGCCTGCGGCAACACGTTCGTCCTGAAGCCGTCCGAGAAGGACCCGTCCGCATCGATGTTCCTCGCCGAGCTCCTCCACGAGGCCGGCGTCCCGGATGGCGTGTTCAACGTCGTCCACGGCGACAAGGTCGCGGTCGACGCGATCCTCGAGCACCCGGACATCTCGGCGGTGTCGTTCGTCGGCTCGACCCCGATCGCCCGGTACATCTACGAGACCGGCACGAAGAACGGGAAGCGGGTCCAGGCCCTCGGCGGGGCGAAGAACCACATGATCGTCCTGCCGGACGCCGACATCGACATGGCCGCCGATGCCGCGGTCTCCGCGGGCTACGGCTCGGCGGGCGAGCGCTGCATGGCGATCGCGACGGTCGTCGCGGTGGGCGCGGTCGCCGACCCGCTGGTCGACGCGATCAAGGCCCGGCTCCCGAAGATCAAGGTGGGTCCGGGGAGCGATCCCGAGGCCGAGATGGGCCCGCTGGTCACGCGCCAGCACCGCGACAAGGTCGCGTCCTACCTCGAGTCGGGCCCCGCCCAGGGTGCCACGCTCGTCGCCGACGGCCGCGACCACCCGCTGTACGACGAGTCCGAGGGCGGCTTCTTCCTCGGTGTCTCGCTGATCGACCACGTGACGACGGACATGGACGCGTACCGCGACGAGATCTTCGGCCCGGTGCTGACGGTCGTTCGCGTCGACACCTATGAGGAGGCCGTCCACCTCGTCAACGACAACCCGTACGGGAACGGCACCGCGATCTTCACGCGGGATGGCGGTGCCGCCCGCCAGTTCCAGTTCGAGGCCAACGCGGGGATGGTCGGGATCAACGTCCCGATCCCGGTTCCGGTCGCCTACTACAGCTTCGGCGGCTGGAAGCACTCGCTCTTCGGCGACCTGCACATGTACGGCCCCGAGGGGATCCAGTTCTACACGCGGGCGAAGATCGTGACCCAGCGCTGGCCGGACCCGGGGACCTCGAAGATCGACCTCGGGTTCCCGCGGACGCGCTGATGGTCGACTCGCTCGCCGGGCGCAACGGCGACGACCTCATCGTCAGCCTCGACTTGATCGAGATCAACGAGGCATTCGCCGCGCGTGGCGATGGCCATCGAGCGGGTCGGGGCGGCCGCGTGATGGGACCCGGCCGATGACCCTCACCCGGATGCCCGCGCCACCGCTCGCCGACACGCCGCTCGGGCGGACGATCGCGACCACCCCCACCGACATCTGGAACGATTCGTGCGCGATCGACGAACTCACCTACGCGATCTCGTTCGGGGCGGTCGGCGCGACCGCCAATCCGACGATCGTCACCGACGTCTGGAAGGCGGAGCCGACGCGCTGGCGCGACCGCGTGCGGCAGCTCACGGCCGAGCGGCGGGACGCGAGCGAGGTCGACCTCGCCTGGACCATCGTCGACGAGATGTCCGTGCGGGCGGCGCCGCTGCTGACCCCGGCCTTCGAGGCCACCGAAGGGCGCCAGGGCCGCCTGTCCACGCAGACCGACCCGACCAACCATCGGTCGCCCGAGCGGATGCTCGCCCAGGGGCTGCATTTCACCGGGCTCGCACCGAACATCATCGTCAAGTTCCCGGCGACCGCCGCGGGCCTCGTGGCGATGGAAGAGGCGACCGCCAACGGCGTGAGCGTCAACACGACGGTCTGCTTCTCGGTCGCCCAGGCGGTCGCAGCGGCCGAGGCGATCGACCGGGGTCTCCGGCGGCGCGAGGCGGCCGGGGAGTCGACCGCATCCATGGGCCCGGTCGTCACGATCATGATGGGAAGGATCGAGGACTGGCTCCGGATCCAGACGGAGCGAGACGGCATCGTCGCCGACCCGACGGCCGTCCCGTGGTCCGGCGTCGCGGTGTTCAAGCGCGCCTACGGGATCTTCCGCGAGCGCGGGTTCCGTGCCCGGCTCCTCGGGGCGGCGATCCGGCACCACCTGCACTGGTCGGAGCTGATCGGCGGCGACGTCGTCATCACGATGCCCGCCGCCTGGCAGCGCCGGTTCAATGCGTCCACGATCGAGGTCCGGCCCCGGATGGACGATCCGGTCGACGCCGGGATCGTGGAGGGGCTTGCCGCCCACTACCCGGATTTCGTCCGCGCGTATGAGCCGGACGGGCTGACCGTCGCGGAGTTCGATTCCTTCCCACCCACGGCACGGACGCTCCGGGCGTTCATCGCCTCGTACCACGAGCTCCTCCACCAGGTGACCGACGCGATGATCCCGAACCCCGACCTTCGCCCCGGGTCCTGAGCCGTGGCCGAGCCCGAGATTCCGGCCCGCGCTCTGCCGAGCGACCTCCCATCCGACGACCTCCTCCTGCGTCCCGACGCCTCCGGCGAGGTCGCGTTCGACGCCGAACGGGCCGGCTGGCGGTATCTGTCGCTCGAGGTGCGAGTCGTGCCGGCCGGCGGCCTCCGCATCGCCGGTTCGCCGGGTCAGGAGACGTGCGTCGTCGTCCAGTCCGGCCACGACGTCTCGCTGGCCGATCCCGACGGCGGGCGGTGGGCGCTCCCGGGGCGCGAGACCGTGTTCTCGGATCTCCCGTCCGCGCTGTGGCTGCCCGACGGCCGCGAGCTGACGGTGACCGAGGGCCGCCCGTCGGAGCGGCCGGCGACGATCGTCGTCGCGCGTGCGCCGCGATCCGGCCGCGACGGGGTCGCCGCGGAGCCGATCCCGATCGCGCCGGCCGACGTCGCGGTCGAGACCCGCGGCGCCGGCAACGCGACGCGTCAGATCGCGCACATCGTCACGCCGTCGTTCCCGGCCGACCGCCTCGAGGTCGTCGAGGTCTACACGCCGTCGGGGAACTGGTCGAGCTGGCCCCCGCACAAGCACGACATCGACGCGATGCCCGGCGAGGCGGTCCTCGAGGAGATCTACCACTACCGGTTCCGACGTCCTGCGGCGTGGGCCGTCCAGCGCGTCTACCGCGCCGACCGCTCGCGCGACGCGATCTTCGAGGTGCACGACGGCGACGTGGTGCTCGTCACCGACGGCTATCACCCGTTCGCGGCGGCGCACGGCGACGACGCCTACTACCTCAACGCCCTGGCCGGCGACCGGCGGACGATGGCCTGCTCGTTCGACCCGGATCTCGACTGGGTGCGCGAGACGTGGTCCGCGATGGCGACCGACCCGCGCGTGCCGCTCGTCCCGCCGGCGGCCGTCCCCGTCGCCTGAGCCCGCCGCCGCAGGCGATCCACGCGGGCGGTCAGGCTCCGCTCCGTGAGCGGATCGCCCATGCCGAGCCGCCGCCGGGCCTCGGCCAGCGCGACCGCTCGCCGGGTCGCCTCGAGCGCACCGACCGGATCGGCCAGGCGGTGCTCGCGCAGCTTCGCGATCTCGATCCAGGCGTGGATGGCGACGGCCCCGCCCCGGCCCGTCAGCTCGTGCCACGCGCCGATGGCGTCGTCGTAGCGGCCCATCCGTCGGAGGAGCCGCGCCCGCTCGATCCCGACGCGCTCCGGTGTCCAGGGCGAGTCCAGGCGGCCCTCGACGGTCCGCGACCACGACGCCGGTCGGCGGTGGCTGCCGATGTCCGCGACCCGGTGTGGATGCCACCATGGCCGGCGCGGGTCGTCGTCGCCGTCCGCCTCGACGGGCGCGTCTCCGCCGAACGGCGACAGCACGGGCTCCGGCGGGCGGCCCGGATCCAGCGCGGCGTCAAGGCACGCCAGGGCGTCCTCGAGCCGGCGGTCCCGGGCGAACGCACGGGCGAGGCCGGCGAGGTCGCCGCGCGGCGCGGACGGGCGCACGCTCGCGTCGGCGTAGTCGATGTCGATCCGGCCGAGCAGCCGGGCGAGCGAGCGCACGTCCTCCCGGTTGTGGCGGACGACCTCCATCAAGGGCTCGGCGGGGGCGCCGCGGAGGAAGTCGAGGAACCGGCCCGGGATCTGCCAGCCCTCGACGTCGCCGTGGCGGTGGGTGCCGAGCAGCTCCGTCTCGACCGTTCGGAGCCGTGCGTCGGTCATCCGGTGCCGGAACACCCGCCGCACGAACGGCAGCAGGTCCAGGTGGCCGGCGAGCGGCGGTGGTGCGGCCCGCGTCATCCGGTAGCGAGCGGTGAGCAGCGGCCAATCGAATCCCCGGCCGTTGTACGTCACGAGCCAGGCCTCGGGCGGCAGGTGGCGGGCCACGCGGGCGAGAAGCCCGGCCTCCGCGGGGTGGTCCGGCAGCAGCAGCTGGACCTGGCGGAACCGGTCGTCCTCCCACCACCCGAGCCCCACGAGGAACGCGACCGTGCCGGACGCCGTCGCGAGGCCGGTGGTCTCGGTGTCGAGGCAGACGAGCGGCACGTCCGGCGGCGGCAGGCCCGGGAGCCCGGCGAGCCGCTCGCGGTCCAACGGGAGGATCACGGTCGCGGGCTCGCATCGGACGACGGGACCGGCCGGGTCGAGCAGGAGCTCCCCGTCGACCGCCGCGGCCAGGCGCCGGCCGAGCTCGATCGAGCCGTGGCCGACCCCGCCATCGCCGCGATCGCCGGGCTCTCGTCCGGCCGCTGCGAGCGTCGCGCGGTAGTTCGCCAGCCGGCGTTCGAGCGTCGCCCCGCTCATCGGGCCGCCGCGACCGCGGCCTCCGGCTCGGCGAGGGTGTCGGTGCGCGGTCGGAGCTGGTCGAGCAGACGGAGCGCCAGGGCCCGCGCATCGACGTCCGGCTCCAGGCGCGGACCCGTGCACGCGGGACAGCCGCTCTCGCAGTCACAGCCGCGGATGAGGTCGGCGGCCGCCGAGATGAGCTCGTCGTGGCGATCCCACAGCCGCGGGCTCAGCCCGATCCCGCCCGGCACCGCCTCGTACAGGTAGATCGTCGGCGCCTCGTGGTGGGGCGACCGGACCTGGGTCACGAGCCCGAGGTCCCGCGGGTCGACCATCAGGAGCACCGCGGCGACCGTCTGGATCGCCCGCCCGGCGCCCATGAGCGCGATGTCCAGCTCGTTCCGCCGCCAGCCGCCGGCCGCGCCCTCGGCGGTGAGCCAGTAGGCGGTTGTCTGGAGCTCCAGCTCGGGCAGGTCGATCGGGCCCCAGCCGACGTTCTCGTCCGTCCCGAACTTCAGCTTCTTGAAGAGGGTCACGAGGCTGGCGACCATCACCTCACCGTGGACCCGCCGGCCGCCCGGCGCCTGCGCCTCGCCGAACACGTCGAGCGGCTTCAGGGTCACCGCCCGGTTGGCGTACGTGTAGTGGTCGGCGTCGATCCGGTGGACGTAGGCCTTGCGCTCGCCCCACTCGAGCCGGTCCACGTAGTACTGGACCGACTCGTGCATGTAGATCGCCCGCTCGTGGACGAGGACCTGGGCCGAGAACAGGTCGACCTCGCCGAGGACCCGCGGCCGGTCCGGCGTCGTGTCGATGATCACGACGTTCTCCGGGGCCGCGCTCCGGAGCGACACCTCCGACGCGGGGAAGTTCTCGGAGCTCCAGTACCAGCGCCCGTCGTCCGCTTGGCGGACGTGCCCGGACTCTGCGACGAATGCGAGCAGCTCATCCGCGGCAGCGGGACCGAAGACCTCGCCCGGCTCGAACGGCAGCTCGAACGTCGCGCAGCGGAGGTGGGCGATCAGGACGTGGAGGTTGTCCGGGTCCAGCCGGGCCTCCTCGGATCGGCCGTCCAGCAGGAACTCCGGGTGGTGGACGACGTACCGGTCGACCGGTGCTCCGGACGACACGAGGATCGCGACGCTTGTCGCCCCGCGCCGGCCGGCCCGGCCGATCTGCTGCCACGTGGCCGCGACGGACCCCGGGTAGCCGGCGAGGATCGACACGTCCAGGCGGCCGATGTCCACGCCGAGCTCGAGCGCGTTCGTCGCGACGACCCCGAGGATCTCGCCGTCGCGAAGCCCGCGCTCGATCGAGCGCCGCTCGAGCGGGAGATAGCCGCCGCGGTAGCCGCGGACGCGCGAGCGCGGACCGAGGTCCTGACGCAGCGCCTCGCGGAGCGTCGACAGCATGATCTCGACGGCCGTGCGGCTCCGTCCGAACACGACCGTCTGGCGGCCCGCCCGGAGGAACGGGATCGCCCAGCGATGGGCGACCGTCATCGACGACCCGCGTGCCCCGGTCGCGCGATCCGTGAGCGGCGGCTCCACGAGCAGGACGTGCCGCTCGCCGCTCGGAGCGCCGTTGCGGTCGACGAGCATCGGCGTCCGGCCGGTCAGCGTCGAGGCGAGCTCGGCCGGGTTCGCGATCGTCGCGGAGCAGCACACGATCACCGGCCGGCTGCCGTAGTGGGCGCACAGCCGCAGGAGGCGCCGGATCACGTTGGCCACGTGGCTCCCGAACACCCCACGGTAGGTGTGGAGCTCGTCGATGACGATGACCCGGAGCTGCTCGAACAGCTGGAACCACTTCGTGTGATGGGGGAGGATCGCCGAGTGGAGCATGTCCGGGTTCGTCACGACGACTTGCCCGGCGCCGCGGATCGCCGAGCGGATCGGGGCCGGCGTGTCCCCGTCGTACGTGGCGGCCGAGACGGTCAGGCCGGCGGCCCGCGACAGCTCGCCGAGCTCGGCGACCTGGTCCTGGCCCAGCGCCTTCGTCGGGAAGAGGAACAACGCGCGGGCGGCCGGGTCGTCGGCGATCGACTGCAGGACCGGCAGCGCGTAGCACAGCGTCTTGCCGGACGCGGTCGGGGTGACGACGACGACGTCGTTCCCGGCCCGAACGGCCTCGATCGCCTCCGCCTGGTGCGTGTACAGCCGTTCGATCCCGCGACTCGCGAGGCCGGTCCGGATCCCCGGATCGAGCCAGTCCGGGAAGTCCCGCCACGACGCGACTCTCGCCGGCAGGACGGCGTGATGGGTCACGCCATCGGCCATCGACGGGTCCTCGAGCAACCGATCGAGGACGACGTCCGTCGCGGCCGGCGCATAGGTTCGCATGGGCGACCTCGAAATCGAACAGGCGTGCGATTTACGGGAGCATAGCAGGAGGCTCCGCGACGCTTGTGACAGGTTGGCTGTCACGACGGCGTCGAGTTGACACGTCAGCTGCGGGCAGCTACGCTCCCCGGAACCGTGGACGACCCGAGCGCGCCCCAGCGCCCCTTGCGCCGCCGCCGCCCCGAGGCACCCGTCGAGGCCGACGAGATCGTGCCCGCCGGCGGGGCGACGGACGACACCGACGAGACGCCGGCCGGCCGGGTCGACCTGACCGGCCTGTCGATCGCCGGGATCACTCGACGCCGCGTGGGCTGGGTGTCGGCCGGCCTCGTCGCCGTCTGGATCGTCGTCCTGTTCGCCCGTCAGGTCGGCGACGCCCAGGCCGCCAGCACCCAGGCCGCCCAGCTCGCGACGGACAACGCCGCCCTGTCCGACGAGGTCGATGCCCTCCAGAAGGAGCTCGACCTGATCGTCGAGCCCCAGTACGTCGGCCTGGAGGCGCGCGCCCATCGCTTCGGCAGCCCGCGCGAGATCCCGTTCGCCCTGGATCCTTCGGTGGCGGCGCCCGTCGACGGCGCGCCCGGCTCGGCGTCGGTGCGTCTCGGAGCCACGACGGATCGCCAGACCCCGCTCGAGTCCTGGCTCTCGCTCCTGTTCGGCCCGTCCGGCTGACGGCGCCTCACCGAGGGAGTGGTCGCCGGCACGCGCCGTCTCGTTGGGGCAACGGCGCGCACCGGCGATGGATGGTCAGGCGACGTTGGCCTCGCTGACCGGGGTGAGGTGGCGGGTGACCGCCGTGCCGGCCGGACGCGACCGGCGAATCGGCGTCGCGATGGTCGTGGCCGTCGGCGCGATCGCGTCGGGGGCCATCGGCCGGGCGAAGAAGTAGCCCTGTCCGTACGTGCAGCCGAGGGCGCGCATCCGGTCCGCCTGCTCGGCGTCCTCGATGCCCTCGGCGACCGTGGTGATCCGGAGCGACTCGCTCATCGCGACGATCGCCCCGGCGAGCGCCGCGGACTTCGCATCCGTGCCCGGCGTCTGGACGAACTCGGAGGCGATCTTCAGCGTGTCGACCGGGAACTGGCGCAGGTGGCTCAGCGAGAAGTAGCCGGTCCCGAAGTCGTCGATCACGACGTGGACGCCGAGCTGGCGGAGCGACTCGAGCGTCGCGATGGTCGCCGGCGTCGCCTTCAGGAGCGCGGTCTCGGTGATCTCGAGGCGGAGCCGATGCGGATCGAGCTGGGCGGCGGCGAGCGTCGAGGCGACGGACTCCACGAAGTCGACCTGCTGGATCTCGCGGGCGGACACGTTCACACACAGGAACAGCGGCTCGGCCGACACGTCCGGTGACCAGGCCATCGCCTGGCGGCAGGCCTCGCGCAGGACCCAGCGCCCGATCGGCAGGATCGCGCCGTTCTCCTCGGCGATCTCGATGAAGTCGCCCGGCGGGACGATGCCGCGCTCGGGGTGGTCCCAGCGGACGAGGGCCTCGACGCCGGCCATCGTGCCGGTCGCGAGCGAGACGATCGGCTGGTAGACGACCCGCAGCTGGCCGAGCTCGACCGCGGTCTGGAGCTGGGCACCGAGCTCGTGGCGTTCGCGGATCGCGGCGTGCATTCCCGGGTCGAACATCGCGAACCCGGCCTTGCCGTTCGCCTTCGCCAGGTACATGGCAACGTCCGCGTTGCGGACCAGGTCGGCCGCGCTCTCGGTGCCGTCGACGGCGCTCGCGATGCCGATGCTCGCGGTGACCGAGACGTGGTGGCCCTCGATGAGGTACGGCGCGCGCAGCTCGCGGACGAGCCGCTCGGCCATGGCCGTCGAGCGCTTCAGGTCCGGTGTGTCCTCGGTGAGGATCGCGAACTCGTCGCCGCCGAGGCGGGCCACGAGGTCGTCCTCGCGGACAGAGCCGGAGATCCGCTCGATCACGGCAACCAGGAGGGCGTCGCCGGCCGCGTGTCCCAGCGTGTCGTTGACGACCTTGAAGTCGTCGAGGTCGATGAACAGGACGGTGCTGAGGGACGGCCGGTTGGCCCGGCCGCGCGGCGCGACGAGCACGCGCTCGAGGCTCGACTGGAACATTCGGCGGTTCGCGGCCCCGGTCAGCGAGTCGCGCTCGGCGAGGTCCTGCACGTTGCGGAGCAGCACGGCGTTGCGCAGGTTGAGGGCGGCGATCGCGCCGAGCTGGCCGAGGTTCGCCGCGAGCCTCCGCGAGATGCCGGGCAGGACGCGGCCTCCCAGCTCGACGACGATCGCGCCGACCGGCTCGCCGTCCGCGATCATCGGTGAGACGAGGACCCGGCGAGCCTCCGGCAGCATGCCGGTCAGCACCGGGTTCGCGGCCTTGTCGAGCCGTCCATAGGCGATCGGCTCGCGTCGTTCCCAGGCGGCGGTGACGACACGATCCGGCGTCTCGGCGACGGTCGGGACCGTGGCGACGCCGTGCGACGCAAGGACGACGGCGCGCCCGTCGCTGGCGCCGAGGACGACGCCGCGGCGGAAGCCGAAGCGCTCGACGACGCCCTCGAGGACGATCCGCGCCTGGTGGACGGGATCGGCGACGTCGTCCAGCTGGGCGCCGAGATCGACCAGGGTCTCCATGTCCGCGCGACGAAGTCGGAGCTCGCGCTCGTTCAACGCCGAGAAGGCGCAGGTGGCGAGGGCGAACAACCAGAAGCTCGTGACGTTCAGAACGGGCATCCGCTCGAACTCGATCCCCTGGCCCGGGACGACATCCACGGGCGGGACGAGGAGCGCGGCCTGGGCGTACAGGACGACGAACAGCAGGAGCGAGTGCCAGAGCGCGATCTTCAGCCCGGTCCGGTACGAGCAGAGGAGCGAGACGCCGACGAGGTGGAGGAACACGAGGAACCGGAGCGGGCTCTGCGTGCCACCCGTCGCGTACATCGCGAAGGCCAGGAAGATGCCGTCCACGAGGAGCATCACGCTCAGGACCATGAAGCCGCGCGAGCCGATCGCCCGGCGCAGCCACTCGCCCGCGATCGAGAAGGCGACGAAAGCGACGCTGAGCTCGACCATCGCGAGGAAGGGGATGCCGAGCAGCTCGGGCCGGACCGCCGCCCAGGCGATGACGACCGCGGCGATCGCGAGGCGGAGCGCGAGGAGCTGGGTCATCCGCTCGCTGAGGGCGGAGAACTCGCTGCCCTCGTGGGCCGCGAGCGTCGCCCGGGTCGTCGTCATCCGTGGTCCTCGTCGGCGTACGGCAGGACCGTATCGGCGGCGGTCATCGGAGCGGACCGGAGCTTCGGATCACCGCCGTCGACCCGCGACTGGACGACGAGGAAGAGGAGCACCGCGAGCATCAGGGCCAGGGGGAAGCCGAACGTCACCACCACGGCCGCTGCGGCAGCGGGCTGGACGGTCGGGCCGATCCGGTCGGCGACGCTGCGGACGAACACGCCGACGAACTCGATCGGGTTCTTCGGCCGTGCGGCGAGGGGCACGAGCGGCTGGACCGTCGTCGTGAGCGTGGTGTTGTCGGAGCCGGAGCCGTGACCGGTCGAGCCGCCGGTGCCGGCGGAGCCACCGGTGCCGGACGACCCGCCGGATCCGGTCGGGTCGTCCGGGCCACCGAGGCTGCCGACCGGCGGGAGGAGCCCGGCCAGCGGGTTCGCGGCATTGACCTCGGGCTCGCTGTCGGGGACGTCCGACGAGGACGGTTCCGGGCTCGCGCTCGGCGCGGGCGACGGCTCGTCGGACGCCGACGGCGTCGGGGCCGGGGTCGATGACGGCACGAGATTGGGCGCCGGCGTTGGCACCGGTTTGGGTGTCGGCGTTGGTGTCGGCGTGGGCGTGGGCGTCGGCGTGGGCGTCGGCGTCGGCGTGGGCGTGGGCGTGGGCGTGGGCGTCGGCGTTGGCGTTGGCGTGGGCGTCGGCGTCGGCGTCGGCGTTGGCGTGGGCGTCGGCGTCGGCGTCGGGGTAGGAGTGGGAGTGGGCGTCGGTGTGGGCGTCGGCGTCGGCGTGGGCGTGGGCGTCGGCGTCGGCGTAGGAGTGGGAGTCGGCGTCGGAGTGGGAGTCGGCGTGGGCGTCGGCGTCGGTGTGGGCGTCGGCGTCGGGGTCGGGGTCGGCGTGGGCGTCGGCGTCGGGGTCGGGGTCGGCGTGGGAGTCGGCGTCGGGGTCGGCGTCGGCGACGTCCCCGAGATCGTTCGATGCACGACGTCGACACGCTCGCCGATCGACGGGAACGAGCCCGAGTGCCAGTCGAGGGCGTCCGCGTCGAAGCCCAGGATCCGGTCCTCGCCGGCGTTGTCCGCGACGTAGCTGACGGAGCACTCGCCGCCCCCGTCGGTGTGGCAGCTCATGTCCGGGCTGAAGATCGATCCGCCCGGATCGTTGTCGCTGCCGCCGAGGAAGAAGAACAGGATCGTGTGACCGGACGGATCGGGATTGCCATCCTCGTCGTGGATCGACGCGTGGAGGACGACCGTGTCGCCCTGCGCCGTCGTGCCGTCCTCGGGTGTGACGTCGAGGCCGGGTTGGCCCGAGGCGGCCAGGGCCGTGATCCCGGTCATGGGGACCGCCATCGGCAGGATCATGGATGCCACGAGGGCGAGACCGGACAGGACCGCGATCCCGGAGGCGCGGCGGCGGATCGTTCGTGTCGAGCGGTCCACGGGTCACCTCCCTCGCTGGTGCCCAGTCCCGGCGAGTGAGCGTAGCCCCGGTGGCTCCGTCGGCCGTGACACCCGATTGGCGGTCGAGCGCACGAACCGTATGGGGCGCACCGAACACGACCGAGAGACGAAGTAGTACCCGGGCCGCGACGCCCGCCGTAGGCCGGTGCACCGGTGCCACGGTGCATCCGCGCACGTCCCACGCGGACGGGGGGTCGAACGTCCTGTCGCGTGGCCGGTCGGGGGCGATGGTGGGCGGTCCGGGTCCATCGCCGGCCGCGGACGTCGAGTCGATCCCGCATCGTCGCCGACCCGATCCACAGGGCGAGGCGACCCCACCGGACCGCCGACCAGCCCGTATCGTGGGCACCGAGGAACGATGGAGGAGGGGCCCGCGCGTGACCGAACGCACCGATTCCGGCGGCACGGAGCAGCCATCGGCACGTCCGTGGATCCGCGCCGACGGCTGGGCGAAGGCCACCGGGCAGGCGCGCTACACCGCGGACCTCGCATCTCCCGGTCTCGTCCACGCCCGTCTGCTGCTCGCCGGGCGGGCCCATGCGCGGATCCGCCGGCTCGACACGACCCGGGCCCGCACGCTCCGCGGCGTCGTCGCCGTCCTGACCGCGGCTGACGTCCCCGATCGTCGCTACGGCTCGTTCGACTTCGTCCTCGATCGGACCCTGTTCGCCCGCGACGTCGTCCGGTTCGAGGGAGAGGTCGTCGCGGCGGTCGCGGCCCTCACGCCCGAGATCGCGTCGTCGGCACTCGAGGCGATCGAGGTCGACTACGAGGACCTGGCGCCGATCCTCGACGTCGAGGCAGCGCTCGAGCCCGGGTCCGCCCTGGTCCACGAGGCGGTTGCGACGTATGCCCACGACCCGGAGATCGCCCCGGCCGGGAACCTCGCCAGCCGCTCCACGGTGGTCAAGGGGGATGCCGCGGCCGCCCTCGAGACGTCGCCGATCGTCGTGCGCGAGCGGTACGTCGCCGACATGGCCCACCCCGTCCCGATCGAGCCGCACAGCGTCACCGCGGAGTGGGCGGGCGACCGGGTCACGATCCATTCGAGCACCCAGGTCCCGTTCACCGCCCGGAAGATGACCGCCGAGGTCCTCGAGATCCCCGAGCAGTCGGTGCGGGTCGTCGTCACCCATCTCGGCGGGGGGTTCGGCGGCAAGTGCGACTTCCACTTCGAAGCGCATGTCGCCGCTCTTGCCCGCGCGGCCCGCCGGCCGGTCCGCCTCGTCCTGACCCGACGCGAGGAGTTCGTCGCACCGGACAAGGTCACCCACGGGATGGTCGTCGACGTCACGACGGGCCTCTCGGAGGACGGCACGATCCTCGCACGGACCGCGCGGATCATCCTCGATTCCGGCGCCTATGCCAGCGACACCCCGGTCCTCGGCCAGGTCGCGGCGATGATGGTCGCCGGCCCGTACCGGATCCCGCACGTCGACATCGAGGCGCTGTGCGTCTACACGAACCGGACGCCGTCCGGCTCCGTCCGCGCGCCGACCGGCCCGCAGGCGTGCTGGGCGATCGAGGGGCACCACGACGTTCTTGCCGCGCGGGTCGGCCTCGATCCGGTCGAATTCCGGCGGCGGAATCTCGTCCGGGACGGCGACGAGGGCCCGACCCGGCAACGACACGAGGGCAACGGGGCGATCGAGACCCTCGAGCTGGCGGTCGAGCGCGCCCACGCCGCCGGGCCGCTCGGCCCGAACGAAGCGATCGGGGTCGCCTCGGGCTGGTGGTTCAGCGCGCCGGGACCATCCGGCGCGTTCGTCCGGATCGAGTCGGACGGCAGCGGCCGGATCGTCACCGGCGCCCAGGAGAACGGGACTGGCGCGGTGATGGGTCTTGCGATCCTCGCGGCGGAGGAGCTGGGCATGCGTCCGGAGCAGTTCGCGATCACCTGCCAGGACACGGACACCGGCCCATACGACGGCGGCAGCTCCGGCAGCCAGACGACGTTCAACAATGGGCGTGCGGTCGTCGAGGCCGCCGTCGAGGTCCGCCGGCAGTTCCTGGAGCTGGCCGCCGCGGCACTCGAGGCGAGCGTCGACGACCTCGAGCTGGCCGACGGCTCCGTCGGCGTGAAGGGCAGCCCCGACCGCAAGGTCACGATCGCACAGCTCGCGTCGACCGCCCATGACGGCGCGCTGCTCCTCGCCCGCGGCTCCGGGATGCCGCCACCGTCGCCGGACTGCGACGTCTCGGGCTGCGTCGGCCGCCTGGGGTTCGAGTCGTTCGCCGCGCCGACGTACTTCTGCCATGCGGTGCGGGTCACGGTCGACCGGGCGACCGGGATCACCCGGACGACGAAGGTCGTCGCCGCCACGGACGTCGGTCGCGTGATCAACGGGACCGGAGCCCTTGGCCAGGTCACCGGCGGTGTCGTGATGGCGCTCGGCAACGCGACGCTCGAGGGGACGACGTACGGCGACGACGGCCGGCAGCGGAACCCGTCGCTGCTCGACTACAAGCTGCTCACCAGCGCCGACGCGCCCGAGATCGAGGCGATCTTCGTCGAGAACCCGGCGTCGGACGGTGGACCCCGCGGATTGAAGGGCGTCGGCGAGCCACCGATCGTCCCGACCGCGGGCGCCGTGGGGAACGCCATCGCCGCCGCCACCGGCGCGAGGGTCCGGCACCTGCCGATGACACCGGAACGCGTCTGGCGGGCGATCGCCGGCGCGGACGACGGCGTCGCGGTGGCGGGATCCGCCCGATGACGAGTCGGTTCGCCGCTCCGACGCGTCTGGGCGACGCCCTGGCCCTGCTGGCCGCCGATCCCGCAGCCCGGCCGGTCGCCGGCGGGACCGACCTGGTGGTCGCCGCGCGCCAGGGCCGGCGGACACTGCCCGAGGCGATCGTCGCCGTCGACCGGGTCGAGGAGCTCGCCGGCGCGGGGGTCGGCTCCGACGATGGGGCGCTCGTCCTCGGGGCGCTGACGACGCACGCCTGGCTGGCCGGGTCGCCCGATGTCCGATCCCGATGGTCCGCGCTCGCCGACGCGGCCGCGATCATCGGATCGCCGGCGACCCGGGCGATGGGCACGATCGGCGGCAACCTGATGAACGCGTCCCCGGCTGCCGACACGACGGGTCCGCTCGTCGTGCTGGATGCGGTTGCGTCGCTCCGGTCGGCAGATGGCGGCGCCCGGGTGGTGCCGGTGTCCGCTCTCGCGGCCGGACCCGGACGGACCGTCGCCACGGCGACGGAGCTGCTGACCCACGTCCATGTCCCGGGCGGGGGCCCCGGGAGCGGCAGCGCCTACATCCGGCTCGAGTTCCGACGGGCGATGGAGATCGCCGTCGTCGGGGCGGCCGTGTGGGTCACGATCGCCGGCGACGGGACGATTGCCGCTGCCCGGGTGGCCCTGACGGCGGTCGCCCCGACGGTCATCCGCTCGCCCGGTGCGGAAGCGGCCCTCGCGGGCGCGCGCGCGAGCATCGATGCCGGTGAAGCCGGTCGGGCCGCAGGCGCCGCCGCCCCGCGCGATGCCGCGCCGATCGACGACGTCCGGGCGAGCGCCGACTACCGGCGGGCGATGCTCGACGTCGTCGTCCGGCGAACGGTCGCCGCCGCGATCGCCCGCGCCCGGGGCGAGGACATTCCGGTCCCGGCCTCGCGCTGGGCCTTCGGCCAGGAGTCCTGAGGTGATGGAGCCGCTCCAGCTGACGGTCGACGGCGTCGAGCTGTCCGCGTCCGTCGACCCCGGCCGAACGCTGCTCCGGGTCCTCCGCGACGACCTGGGTCTGACCGGGACGAAGGAGGGCTGCGACGACTCCGAATGCGGCGCCTGCATGGTCCTCGTCGACGGCCGGCCGGTGAACTCCTGCTCCTACCTCGCGCTCCAGGCGGCCGGCCGATCGATCACGACGGTCGCCGGCCTCGCCGGCGCCGATGGCGAGCTCCATCCGCTCCAGCGCGCGTTCCTCGAGGGGGGCGGCATCCAGTGCGGGTTCTGCACGCCCGGGATGCTGATCTCGGCCGCGGCGCTGCTCGCGACCGACGCGGACCCCTCGGAGGAGGCGATCCGCGACGCCCTGGCCGGCAACCTGTGCCGGTGCACGGGCTACCAGCCGATCATCCGCGCCGTCCGGCAGGCCGCGGCGGACCTGCGAGCCCGGCCCTGACTCAACGCCAGTCGGGGAAGCCGGAGCTGGCATTCGGGATCGAGAACGTCCCGGCCTGCGTCCCGTTGCGGTCGACGATCACGATCGCACCCGCCCGGGCGAAGGCGATGTACACGCTGTCCGGAGACCACGTGGGGTCGTTCGCGTTCTCGTCGCCGGACGCGATGATCTTGCCCTCCTTGCCGTCCGATCGCATCAGCCACAGCTCTTTCGGCGCCGTCTTGGTCGCGCGGCGCGTGGCGGCGATCCAGTTGCCGTCGGGCGACCACGAAGGGTCGTCGTAGATCCCTTGGTCGGAGGTCACGGGAACGACGTTCTTGCCATCGCTCGCCCGCATCGTGTAGATCCACTGGCGTCCGGCCCGCCTCGAGGCGAACGCGATTCTGTCGCCCTGCGGCGACCAGCTCGGGTCCCAGTCGTCCACCACATTGGTGGTCAGTCGCTGCGGCAGGCCGGTCAGGTCCGCGATCGCCCGGCGATAGATCTCGAGGTTTCCGAAGGAGCGGTCGCTGGCAAAGGCGATCGTCAATCTGTCGGGTGACCAGGCCGGGTTCAGATCCTCGCTGTGATGCGTGAAATTCGGCATCGGCTTGCCGTCGCTCGTGACGATCGAGAGCCCTGTCGGCCCTCGGTAGACGACCTGCGTCCGATCCGGGGACCAGGAGGGGTCCGTCTGGGTCCCGGTCCCGGACACGAGCGAGGTCGGGCTGGAACCGTCGGGTGGCGCGACCCACAGGTCCGCATCCCCCCCGACCACGGCGCCAAACACGATCCTCGTATCGGGCAGGATCGGCCCCACGACGACGGCCGACGAGCCGTTGCTCGCGGACGGCGCGGCCGGCGATCCCGAAGCCGCCGCCGCGCTGGACGACGCCACGGCGGTCGAGCCCGACGCGGCCGCGGCGCTGCTCGGCCGCAGGCTCGCGGTCGGCGACGCACAGTCGCGCCCGACGCAGGTGAACGCAGCGAGACCGACGCCGGCGACCAGGGCGAACGCCGAACCAGCCAGACCGATGACGGCGATGCGCTTCCGCCTCGCGCGCCGCTCGGCCTCGGCCTGGGCGGCAGCAGCCGCCGCCGCAGCCGCGGCCTCCTCGTGCGCCTTCCGCTCCGCCGCGGCATCCGCCTCGGCCTTCGCCCGCGCCTGACGGTCGGCCGCGGCCCTCGCCGCGGCGAGCGCTTCCGCCGCCGCCCCGGCATCGGCCGCGGCCTTCTCCCGCGTCTGCCGGTCTGCATCGGCCGCGGCCTTCTCCTGCGCTTGCCGGTCCGCCTCGGCCTTGGCGGCAGCGATCGCCGCCGCCTCCGCGGCCTCCTTCGCGACCCGATCCGCTTCGGCCTGCTCCTGCGCCCGCCTGTCGTCCTCGGTCGGGGCGTCTGCCAGCTCCGCGAGCAGCCGCTTGGCCCCCGACGACACCTTCTGGCTATCGTCCGCCGCGAGGCCCTCGATGGCCAGCCGCGCGCTCGCGACCATCACGGGGTCGGCCGACGCCGCCAGCGTCCCGAGCTCCGTCAGTGCTGCGAGCCGATGGACCGTGTCGGGGCTGGTGAGCAGGGTCCGGACGTCCTCCGGGAGCTGCTCGATGCTCCCGGCGGGACGGGCGCTGCGGGCGATCATCCAGTCGCCCTCGGCGTTGAACTCCCACTTGGTGGGCGTCTGCCCCGGCGACGCCTCGCGCACCTTGTCCGCGAGGTACTCGAACAGCTCGTTGATCGTGACGGCGCCGTCCCGGTTCCGGTCGGCCTCGCCGGACTTCAGCCCATCGACGAGGGCCTTCGTGAAGACCGACGGCTCGGGCGTGCCGACGCGGTTCCCGCTCTCGAATGCGTACTGGACCGCGTTCGATGCCGTAATGACGACGCGGCCGGTCCCGCCGGGCCCGCCGAGATGCTCCTTGATGCCCGGCGAGTCGATGCCTACACGGTGGACCATGCCCGCTGCGAAGGCCCCGCCGAAGCAGCAGTCGAGGAAGATGGCGATCTTCTCGGACCGGCAGTCGTTCATGAGCTGGCGGAGCCAGTCCGTGTCGAGCGCCGTCGCCTTCAGCAGCCCGACCTCCGTGTCCGAAGCGGCCAGGTACAGCTGCCCGGATTCGTCCTTGAGGCCGTGGCAGGAGAAGTGAACCAGCAACAGGTCGTCGCGGTCCCGATGCGCGAAGAACGCCTCCAGCGTCTTGCGGAGTGCCTGCACCTTCGAGTTCAGTGCCACCTGGACGTCGAACGCACCGATCTCGTCGTCGCCGAGGACCTTCCGGAGGGCACTGGCATCCTGACGTGGCGCGTCGAGCGGCGGCAGTCGGGTGTCGCTGTACCGGTTGGTCGCGACGACGAGGGCGTGTCGGGCTTCGACCACGACGGGGCTCCATGTCCGGCAGGCACGACCGAGCGCCGGCGACACCCGGGTCTCTGCCACGGTCGTTGTACGTGTCGCGCGTCTCGGACCCGTCACGCCGCGATGCGCCGCGGTCGCGGGTTCCGCTACGCTGCGTCACCGACGGCCGGATCGGGAGCGAACCTGTGATCTGCTCGAGCTGCGGGTCGGAGAACCTGCCGGGACAGCGGTTCTGCGGAAGCTGCGGGACGCCGCAGGCGGTGGCGTGCACCGTGTGCGGCTCGGCGAACCCTGCCGGCCAGCGGTTCTGCGGCAGCTGCGGGACGGAGCTGGCCGGGTCGGCCGGCGAGACCCGGCCTGCGGCGGCAGCCGGCGCCGCCGCGACGCCCGGCGCCGAGCGGCGGCTCGTGAGCGTCCTCTTCGCCGATCTCGTCGGCTTCACGCCGTTCGCCGAGGAACAGGACGCCGAGGACGTCCGGGAGACGCTGACGCGCTACTTCGCGATCGCCACCCGGATCGTCGAGCGCTACGGCGGCACGATCGAGAAGTTCATCGGCGACGCGGTGATGGCCGTCTGGGGTGCTCCGACCGCCCGCGAGGACGATGCGGAGCGCGCCGTGCGGGCCGGGCTGGACCTGGTCGACGCGGTCCAGGAGCTGGGCCCCGGGATCGCCGCTCGCGCCGGCGTCATGACCGGCGAAGCGGCGGTGACGATCGGGCAGGTCAACCAGGGAATGGTCGCAGGCGACCTCGTGAACACGGCCGCCCGCGTGCAGTCCGTCGCGCCGCCCGGTGGGGTGCTCGTCGGCGAGGCGACGATGCGAGCCGCCGGCGCCGCGATCACGTTCGAGGCGGCCGGGGACCAGACCCTGAAGGGCAAGTCGAGCCCGGTCGCGACGTGGCGCGCCGTCCGCGTCGTCGCGCAACGGGGCGGCCACGGCCGGAGCGACCTGCCCGAGCCGCCGTTCGTCGGTCGCGAGGACGAGCTCCGGCTGCTCAAGGACCTCGTCGGGAGCGGGGATCGGCGCACGCAGCTGGTCTCGATCACCGGACCCGGCGGGATCGGCAAGAGCCGGCTCGCATGGGAGCTGGAGAAGTACATCGACGGGATCGCCGGCGACGTCTACTGGCACCGCGGCCGCTCGCCGTCGTTCGGTGACGGGATCACCTTCTGGGCCCTCGGCGAGATGGTCCGCCGGCGCGCCGGTCTGGCCGAGGACGACGACGCCGACACGTCACGGGCGCGGATCCACGCCACGGTCGCCGAGTACGTGACCGAGGACGACGATCGTCGCTGGGTCGAGCCCGCGCTCCTGACGCTCCTCGGCGTCGAGCCCTCGCCGGCCGGCGGGCGCGACGTGCTGTTCGCGGCGTGGCGGATCTTCTTCGAGCGGATCGCCGAGCGGGGCCCGACGATCCTCCTGTTCGAGGACCTCCAGTGGGCCGACTCGGGGCTGCTCGACTTCATCGAGCATCTCCTCGAGTGGTCGCGCGGCGTCCCGCTGCTCGTCGTGACGCTCGCCCGGCCGGAGCTGTTCGACCGGCGACCCGACTGGGGCGCGGCAACGCGCCAGCTGACCCGGCTCGACCTCGAGCCACTGGGCGACGACGCGATGCGCCGGCTCCTCGCCGGGTTCGTGCCCGGTCTGCCCGATGCCGCGGCCGACGCGATCATCGGCCGCGCCGACGGTGTCCCGCTGTACGCGGTCGAGATCGTGCGGTCGCTCGTCGCCGATGGCCGGATCGAGCTCGTCGACGGGGTCTACCGGCCGGTCGGAGAGCTCGGCCTCCTGTCGGTGCCGGACACGCTCCGGAGCCTGATCGCGTCGCGCCTCGACACCCTCGATCCGGCCGATCGGAGTCTCGTCGCCGACGCCTCGGTCCTGGGGCAGGTGTTCACGACGAGCGGGCTGGCCGCGATGTCCGGCGTCGCGCCCGAGACCCTCGCGATTCGGCTCCGCTTCCTCGTCCGCCGGCAGCTCTTCGACATCGAGGTCGATCCGGCCTCACCGGAGCGAGGGCAGTACCGGTTCGTCCAGTCGCTGATCCGGGAGGTTGCCTACGCGACGCTGGCGCGCCGGGAGCGGCGCGACCGGCATCTCACCGCGGCGCGGTTCTATGAGTCCCTCGGCGACGAGGAGCTGGCCGGGGCGCTGGCCAATCACTACGTCTCGGCCCACGCGGCGTCCGAGCCCGGACCAGAAGCGAACGCGGTCGCCGTTCAGGCCCGGCTGGCACTGGGTGCCGCGGCGGATCGGGCGGTCGACCTCGGCGCGCACGACCAGGCGATCTCGTACCTTCGGGCCGCGATCGCGATCACGACCGACCCGCGCGATCGTGGCCACCTCCTCCTGCGCGCGGCCGAGTCGGCCCGGCCGGCCGCGGACATGCCCGCCGCGGAGGCGTTCGCCGAGGAGGCCCGCGCGATCGCGGCCGCATCTGACGACCCGGAGGCGGCGGCGCTCGCGACCGCGCTCCTCGGCGAGATCCTGATCGACAACGGACGGGTCGATCGTGCGGTGGTCCTGCTCGAGGAGACGATCGCGGGTCTTCCCGCCACGATTTCGGATGTCACCCGGGCCGGCCTGTACACGACCCTGTCACACGCCCTGATGCGGACGGGTGCGTCCGATGTCTGCATCGAGGCGGCCGACAAGGCGCTGGCCATCGCCGAGCACCTCGACCTCGAACTCATCGTGTCGGAGGCCCTGAACAACAAGGGGTCGGCCCTCGGCTACCTGGGCCGACGACGCGAGGCCCTCGCGCTGCTGCGAGCGGCCGTGGACATCGCCCGAGCCAACGGCTACGTGGCATCAGAGATCCGCGCCCTGATGAACGTGTCCGCGTCCGAGGAGGACGTCCTCGTCGCCCACGACGTCTGTGTCGAGGCATTCGAGCTCGCGATCCGGGTCGGCAACCGCTCGCTCGCCTGCTGGACGCTCGAGAGCCGGCGGTTCAACGCCTACTGGCGCGGCGACAACTGGGACGACGCCCTGGCGCACGACGTCTTCACCGAGCTCGATCTCGGCGGCGGTTCGCTCGCCGACCTCGACGCGATCCGGTCGCTCTGGTTCACGGGTCTGCTGGCCGGAGCGCGCGGAGTGGCCACGGACGATCTCATCGATCGGGCCGCTGAACATGCGGCTCGAGTGTCCGATCCGCTGGCCGTCTCGTGCCTGCAGATCCTCCGGTCCGAGCGGTTCCTGTTCGCGGGCGAGTTCCGTGCCGCGTTCGACGGGGCCATCTGGGAGAGCGGATACGCGGACTCGATCCCATTGCACGTGCTGCTCACCGCACGCGCGGCTCTGTGGGCCGGCGACCTCGACCGCGCGCACGACGTCGTTCGGCTCGCGACGGGCGTCGCCATGTCGGACTCGTTCCTCCTGGCCTGCCGAGGCGTCGCCGACGCCGCAGTTGCGGCGCTCGAGGGCCGACCGGATGAGGCGCTCACCGAATACCGATCCGCGATCGCCGCGATGTTCCGGATCCACGCGGACTTCACGGCCGCCTGTGTGTGCCTGGACCTGGTCGTCGCCCTCGGCCCGGCGCATCCCGCCGCCGGCGACGCCGCCGCGAACGCCCGTCGGATCTTCGAGCGTTGTGGGGCCCGGGCCTATCTCGAGCGCCTGGACACCGCGCTCGCCGGCGACGGGGTCGTGGTGGCGCGACCGACCGGGACGGCGATACAATCGGGCGCCTTGGCGGAGTAGCTCAGTGGTAGAGCAGGGGACTCATAAGCCCTTGGTCGGTGGTTCAAATCCGCCCTCCGCTACCACCTCGATCCACTCGGACGCCCGGCACCGGACCCGGTGACCGGGCGTCGTGCCGTCGATGGACGGCCCGTGCATCCGTGACGGCGATCCGGGCGAATCCACGAGTGAGCGCCTGACGACCCGGACCTTGGTCTCATGGGACCGTCACGATGCGGCGCTATACTCGATCGGCTGGCTGCCGCGCGGCGGCGCCACTCATTCCCGGAGGCTCCGTTGAATTCCAGGTTCTTCCGCAACGGCGTGGTGATGCTGGCCCTGGTGGTCGTCGCCCTCGCCGTTGTCTTCACGGTGGTCAACCAGACCTCGCCGAGCAACGACATCCCCTACTCGAAGTTCCTCGACAACGTCGCGGCGGGCAAGGTGACGACAGTCGAGCAGGAAGCCTCGACGCTGACCGTCACCCCGAGCGACGGCTCCGCGAAGTACACCGTCGTCGTCCCCGGCCTGCTGGCTGATCAGGTCCTCAATGACATGCGGACCGCGGCCGCGGGCAAGGTGCCGGTCCCCACGTTCGGGGCGAAACCCGCGCCGGACAACGGCTGGATCAGCATCCTGATCACGGGTCTCCTGCCGATCCTGATCATCGGCGGGTTCATCTTCTTCATGATGAGACAGGCCCAGGGCACCAACAACCAGGCGCTGTCCTTCGGGAAGTCGCGGGCCCGGATGTTCCTCGGCAACAAGACCGTCGTCACCTTCGCCGATGTGGCGGGCGTGGACGAGGCGAAGACCGAGCTCCAGGAGGTCGTCGAGTTCCTGAAGTACCCCGAGAAGTTCAACTCGCTCGGGGCGCGGATCCCGCGCGGCGTGCTCCTCGTCGGACCTCCGGGAACGGGCAAGACGCTGATGGCGCGCGCCGTCGCCGGTGAGGCCGGGGTGCCGTTCTTCAGCATCTCCGGCTCGGAGTTCGTCGAGATGTTCGTCGGCGTCGGCGCGAGCCGCGTCCGCGACCTGTTCGACCAGGCCAAGCGCAACTCGCCGTGCATCGTCTTCGTCGACGAGATCGACGCGGTCGGTCGCCAGCGTGGCGCCGGCCTCGGTGGCTCCCATGACGAGCGCGAGCAGACCCTGAACCAGATCCTCGTCGAGATGGACGGCTTCGACACGAACACGAACGTGATCGTCGTCGCCGCCACGAACCGGCCGGACGTCCTCGACCCGGCGCTCCTGCGCCCCGGTCGGTTCGACCGTCAGGTCATCCTCGACCGGCCGGACATGAAGGGTCGCGTCGCGATCCTCAAGGTCCACACGAAGGGCAAGCCACTCGACAAGGCCGTCGACGTCGAGGGCGTCGCGCGCCTCTCGCCGGGCTTCTCCGGCGCGGACCTTGCGAACCTCGTCAACGAGGCGGCGATCCTGTCGGCGCGCCGCAACAAGAAGGTCATCGGGATGACGGAGTTCACCGAGGCCCTCGAGCGGATCGTCGCGGGGCCAGAGCGGAAGTCGCGGATCATCTCGGACGCCGAGAAGGCGATCATCGCCTACCACGAGGGCGGCCACGCGGTCGTCCAGCGGATCCTCCCGAAGTGCGATCCGGTGGCCAAGGTCACGATCATCAGCCGCGGCATGGCCCTCGGGTACACGATGGCCCTGCCGACCGAGGACCGCTATCTCCAGTCCAAGACCGAGTTCGAGGACAAGATCGCGGGGCTCCTCGGCGGGAACGCCTCGGAGCGGCTCGTCTTCGGGGACACGACGACGGGCGCCAGCAACGACATCGAGAAGGCGACCGACCTGGCCCGCCGGATGGTCACCGAGTTCGGGATGAGCGATCGTCTCGGCCCGTTGTCCTTCGGCAAGCGCGACGAGCTCGTGTTCCTCGGACGCGAGATCGGCGAGCAGCGGAACTACTCCGACGAGGTCGCCAAGCAGATCGACGAGGAGGTCCGGGCGATCATCGATCACGCCTACGAGCGGGCGATGGACGTCCTGGTCACCCACCGCGACAAGCTGAACGCGCTGGCGGAGAAGCTCGTCGCGGAGGAGACGGTCGATGCCGAGGGCTTCGAGGCCCTCTTCACGGATATCCCGCCGAAGTCGGGGCTCCGGGACGCACCCCCGCTCATCGTGGGCCCGAACCAACCGACCCCGGGCGCCCAACCCGCCCCGAGCCCGTCGCCGGCCTGACCGCCGGGCGACTCGCCCCACCAGCGTCACCTTCGATCCCGGGCCGATGGCCCGGGATCGTTGCATCCGTCGTCCGGCGGCCATGGGCCCGGCCCACGTACCATCGCGCGCATGACCACCACCAACCCCGCCACCATCGACCCCGTCGTCGACGCCTGGCTCGACGGCCACGCCGGGGAGCGCCTGGAGTCGTACAAGGCCTTCCTGCGCATCCCGAGCATCTCGGCGCTCCCCGAGCACGCCGACGACTGCCGGCACGCCGCCGAGTGGATCGCCGACGACCTGCGCCGGATCGGCGTCGAGCACGTCGAGGTCGCCACGACCGAGGGTCACCCGATCGTCTACGGCGACTGGCTCCACGCTCCGGGCGCCCCGACCGCCCTCGTCTACTGCCACTACGACGTCCAGCCGGTCGACCCGGTCGAACTGTGGGACTCGCCGCCGTTCGAGCCGGCTGTCGTGGACGGCCGGATGCTCGCCCGCGGTGCGTCGGACGACAAGGGCCAGATCCACATGCATCTCCGCGCCGCGGAGGCACTCCTGGCGACCCACGGGGCAATCCCGATCAACCTGAAGTTCGTCTTCGAGGGCGAGGAGGAATCGAGCAGCGCCCATCTCGATGCCTGGCTCGAGACGAACCGCGAGCGCGTGGCCGCGGACGTCGCGATCATCAGCGACACGGGCTTCTTCGAGGGCAACGTCCCGGCGATCACCGTCGGCCTGCGGGGCCTGATGTACGCCCAGATCGACGTCGTCGGCACGGCCGTCGACCTCCACTCCGGCGGTTTCGGCGGGGCCGTCCAGAACCCGGCCAACGCCCTCGCGACGATCATCGCCGCGCTGAAGGGTCCGGACGGCCGGATCCTCGTCCCGGGCTTCTACGACGACGTCCTGCCGCTGTCCGCCGACGACCGGGCCCACTTCGCGGCCCTGCCGTTCGACGAGGCCGTCTACCTCGATCACCTCGGCCTGCCCGAGCTGTTCGGCGAGGTGGGCTACACGACACTCGAGCGACGCGGCGGCCGACCGAGCCTCGACGTGAACGGGTTGTGGGGCGGGTTCCAGGGCGAGGGGTCGAAGACGATCATCCCCGCCCACGCGCACGCGAAGGTCAGCTGCCGGCTCGTCGCCGACCAGGACCCGACGCGGATCTTCGAGGCCCTCCGGGCCTACGTGGCGCAGATCGCCCCGCCGGGGGTGACGACGACCGTGCGCTCGCTGGGCGGCGGCCGGCCGAGCCTGACCCCGGTCGACCATCCGGTGACGCAGGCGGCGGCCCGTGCCCTCGAGGCGACGTTCGGGCAGCCGCCGGTCTTCGTCCGTGAGGGCGGCTCGATCCCGGTCTGCGCGTCGTTCGAGTCGATCCTCGACGAGCCGGTCGTGCTCATCGGGTTCGCGCCTGCCGACGGCCATGCCCACGCCCCGAACGAGTGGATGGACCTCGGCAACTACGAGACCGGGATCCGCACGATCGTCCGTCTCTGGGACGAGATCGCCGCCCTCCCGACGCTCGAGACGTAGGACTTTCGGCCCTCCATCCCGTCCGCTTTCGGGCGGCTGCGCGGAAAAACCCCGGTGCTACGATGCAACCCGATGTCGTACCGGGAGGACGAGCGAGCGTGACCGAAACCGTCGATTCCACCGCCGCAGGACAGAGCTGGCGGCTGGACGCCGACACGGGCAGCATGGCGCCTCGATCGGCGCTGGACGTCCTCGTCGACCTCAATGACAAGGTCGTGTCCGGCAAGGTCAGTGAATACCAGCCCGTCCCGCTCGGTTTCACGCCCCTCGACAAGACGATCGGCGCCGGCCTCCGGGCCGGTGAGCTGCTCCTCATCGGTGGTGCCCAGGGCACCGGCAAGACGACGATGGCCCTCCAGATGGCGCGCAACGTCGCCTCCGGTGGGCAGGCGAACGTCCTCTACATCTGCTTCGAGCACGACGAGCAGTACCTGCTCAACCGCCTGATCGCGATGGAGTCGGCGCTCGCCCACCTCCCGCACAAGACCGGCGCGATCAAGATCCAGGACGTCCGCAAGGAGATCCTGGGCACATGGATGGCCGAGGGCGGCGGGGTCGCCCAGCTCGCGAGCAATCCGCGCCTCCGCCCGTCGCTTGACCGGATCGCCCGCTACGGCCAGAACCTGTTCCTGCTCCGTGGGTCGCAGACCGCGTCGACGGTCGAGAATATCCGCAAGCTCGTCCAGCAGCATCGGGAGCTGAGCGGCGACCGTCGGCTCGTCGTCTTCGTGGACTATCTCCAGAAGGTCCCCCAGATCCCGGAGCCGAACAGCGAGGTCGAGAAGGTCACGTACGTCGTGAACGGCCTCAAGGACGTCGCGCTGTCCGAGGACGTCCCGATGATCAGCATCGTGGCCGCCGACAAGGAGGGCCTGAAGGCGTCGCGCCTCCGGAACTTCCACCTGCGCGGCTCGTCGGCGATCAACTACGAGGCCGACATCATCCTGATCCTCAACGAGAAGTACCACATCGTCGCCAAGGTCAACATCGAGTTCAACCCGTACCAGGCGCAGCGCTTCCGCGACTGGGTGGTGATCTCGGTCGAGAAGAACCGCGGCGGCCAGGACAACGTCGACCTCGAGTTCGAGAAGCACTTCGAGTTCTCCTGCTTCGACCCGAACGGTCGAACCGTCCAGGAGAAGCTGATCGAGGAGCGTCTCTACAACGACTGACGCTCCGCCGCGGCGTCACCCTCGACCCGGCCGACGCGGCCGGGTCGCTGGATTCCCGGGCCCGTATCACAACCGGCGACCCACGTCTTCCACATTTCGTCCACACTCGGTTGCGTTTCGTGGACGATTGCGGGGCACGACCTCGCAAACTCGTGGATAAGGCCGTTGCCTCGGCACACCCCGCCGCCTATGGTTCGTCTTGCCCGAAGGGGCCATCGCAAACGGACAGGCGAGGCGAGGGGTGACCCGCGCAGCGCCGCCGGTCCGGTCGGACGAGTCGCAAGGCGCGTCCCGGTCGTGACCGCCGATCCAGAAGCCGACCGGCCGAGATCACATCAAGGTTCGTCGCTTCCAGGGTCGCCACCGGGCGGGCTGGTTCCTTCGGGCGTTTTCGTGTGTCGGTCGGGGCGCGTTCGGGACCCGCGGGATACACTCGGCCGACTGACACGCCCCGCTGAACGCAGGCCGTTGGAGTGCTCGATGAGCCCATCCCCGACAGACTTTCCCGCGGTCGTCGAGGTCGTCGTGGAGATCCCCCGCGGCAGCCGGAACAAGTACGAGTGGGACGAGACGGCCGGCGTCTTCCGGCTCGATCGCGTGCTCGCGTCGGCGGTCCATTACAACTTCGACTACGGGTTCATCAGCGACACCCGCGCGGGTGACGGCGACCACACCGACGCCCTCCTCCTGATCGACGAGCCGACGTTCCCCGGCTGCCGGGTGTGGGCCCGCCCGATCGGTGGCCTGGAGATGCGCGACGACAAGGGCCCGGACTTCAAGGTCCTGTGCGTCGCCGTCGCGGACCCGCACCAGGCCCACGTCAAGCGGCTCGACCAGGTCCGGCCCCATCGGCTGGTCGAGATCGAGCACTTCTTCAACACCTACAAGCTGCTCGAAGCGAAGGAGACCGACGTCCTTGGCTGGCGCGACGCCGCACGGGCGCGGGAGGTGCTCATCGCCGATCGCGCGATCTGGCGCACGGAGCACGCCGCCGAGCCCGGCGCCGCCGCGGTCCGGCCCGGTTGATCGAGGAGCCGCGCCTCTTCATCGCGGCCCCGCTGGACGATGCCGCCCGGGATGCGGTCGAGGCCGTCGTCGCGCCCGTCCGGGCGGGCGAGCCGGAAGGTCGCGGCGTCCGCTGGGTCCGCTTCGAGGGCCTGCACGTGACGCTCCGGTTCCTCGGCCCGACGCCCGAGTCGCGGGTGGCCGGCCTCGCCGACGCCATCCGCACGACCGCGACCGGCGAGACCCCCATGACGATCCGGATCTCCGGCGCCGGGGCCTTCCCGCCGCACGGTCGGCCGCGGACGCTGTGGCTCGCGATGACCGACGGCGTCGACCGCCTGACGGGCGTCGCATCCCGGCTCGATGACGCGCTGGCGGAGGTCGGGTGGGCGCGCGAAACCCGGCCGTTCCGGGCACACCTGACGCTCGCACGGGCCGATGGCGTCCGGGCCGGGCCGGCGACCGCGGCGGCCCTGCGCCAGGCCGCGGCCGACATCGCGATCGATGCCGTCCTGGATCGGATCGTCCTGTTCGAGAGCATCACCGGATCCGGCCGGGCCCGGTATCTCCCCCGTGCCGAGGCGCCTTTCGGGTGACCCGGCGGCCAGTCCGGCGAGACGGCTCGGACAGGTCCCGGTGCTACCATCGACAGTCCGCGGAGCGGATTCCCTGATCCCCCGGAAGGAGCCCTCGTCGCACCGTGACCCAGACGCAGCGTGGCCGCCTGGTCGTCGCGTTTGGGATCCTGAATCTCGTCCTGGCAACGGTGGCGCTGACCGCCGGGATCTTCGCGCCGGTGCGGCCGTCGGAGGTCGCCACGGCCAGCGGGAGCCCGACGTCGACGGCCTCCGACATCGCCGCGAGCATCGCTCCGAGCACCTCCCCGAGCGGTTCGTCGGCCTCATCGAGCCCGGCATCGTCTCCCTCGTCGGCGACCTCCCCGTCCTCGTCGGCCTCCGGGTCGTTCGCACCGGGTGCGTCCTCGTCGAGCGTCCCGGGTGGCTCGCCCGCGGGATCGCCGACGTCGAGACCGGGCGGCCCGACGTCGACACCGGGCGGCCCGACCACGACCCCTCCGTCCGGCCCGACGACCGGCCCGACTGCGACGCCTGGGCCGACGGCGACACCTCGCCCGACCGCCACGCCGCGTCCGACGCCGCGTCCGACACCGAGACCCACGCCGCGCCCGATACCGACGCCCAGACCGACCCCGATCCCGACCCGGACCCCGACGCCGCCGCGCCCGACCCCGACGCCCACCCCACCGCCGAGTGGCGAGCCCAGCGCGCCGCCGAGCGGCCAGCCGACGCCCGTCCCGACCCCGACGCCCACCCCACCGCCGAGTGGCGAGCCCAGCGCGCCGCCGTCCGGCCAGCCGACCCCGACGCCGACGAACGTCCCGTCGACCGAGCCCTCGAAGGAGCCGAGCGAGCCGCCGTCGACGGAGCCGTCGAAGGAGCCCACGTCGACGCCGTCGGACGAGCCGACGAGCACGCCGTCGAAGGAGCCCACGTCGACGCCGTCGGACGAGCCGACGAGCACGCCGTCGGACGAGCCGACGAGCACGCCGAGCGAGCCAGAGGACTCCGCAACGCCGTCCCGACGCCCGCCACACTCGCACCCGCCGTGCGAGGGGACGGCTCAGGGAGGATCCGGCTACCGCGACACCGCCGACCCATCGTCGGGCTCGTGCGCGCCCGGCGGGCATGACGACGAGTCATCCCACGGGATCGTGCTGGTGCCGTTCCTGCTGGGGAGCGGGTTGCTGACGCTGACGACCCGGATCCGGCGGCGGGGTCGCCAGGTGGGGCGGCGTCGGCGCGCGCGGTCCCGCGCCTGACGCGGTCGGGCAACGGGCCGTTGTCCCGAGAAACAATGGAGCGGGTCGCTCCGGGGGGAGCGGAGCGACCCGCTGGGCGGTCACCTGCCCGAGTGACCGGCCGGTCGCCCGAAGGCGAACCCGGGTCGATTGTTCCCGCTGGCCCCCATGCGCGGCATCACGCAAGCGACGTAAAGATCATTCAGGCCGTCAGTCGGATCGGTGGAGATTCCTGAACGTTCGCCTCGATTACGATGCGTGAATGCCAAGGCTTGCCTGTTGGGCGTGCGGTCGACAGATCTGGACGACCGTTCCGCTCGAGTCCCTGTTCGCCGAGGAGCGCCGGTGTCCCCGCTGTGGAGCGTTCCTCAGCCAGGAGCGGCGGGAGACCGATCGACGGACGTCCAATCGACGCCAGAACCCGGACAACGACCCCGGACCGCCGGCTGGCGTGGAGGAGCGCCGGGTCGAGGATCGCCGGAAGGAGCGACGACGCCGGTCGGTCAGCTCGTGACCGGGTCGGTCGGGCGGGGCGGCTCGACGAGCCCGTAGCGGAGGGCGAACGCCACCGCCTCGAGCTTCGAGTGCACGCGGAGCTTGCCCATGATGTTCTGGACGTGCGTCCGGAGCGTGTTCGGGGCGATGAACAGGCGCGCGCAGATCTCCGGTGTCGACAGGCCCTCGGTCAGCGCCCGGAGTACGTCCAGCTCCCGGGGCGTCAACGGCTCGATCACGCGTCGCTCGTCGGTCCGCTCGCGGGCCACCGCGACGCGGCGGGCGATCTCCACGGTCACCGATCGGGGGAGGAGCGTCTCCCCGGCATCCGCGGCACGGACCGCGAGCACGACCTCCTCCGCCGCCCGATCCTTCGTCAGATAGCCGTCCGCACCCGCCTGGATCGAGTCGAGCACCGTCTCGTCGTCGGTCAGGGCCGTGACCATGACAACGCGTGCATTCGGCCAGCGCGTCTTGATCAGCCGCGTGGCGTCGGCGCCGGTCCCGTCGGGGAGGTGGTAGTCCATCAGGACGACGTCGGGTCGCTCGCGGGAGAGCTCCTTCGCCTCCGCGACCGTGCCGGCGATGCCCATGACCTCGATGTCGGGCTCGCGGGCGAGCATGGCCGAGAGGGAGTCCGCGAGGAGCCGATGGTCCTCGACGAAGAGGACCCGGATGCGCCGTCCGTCGGCGCTCATCGGAAGCGGCTCCGAACCGACGCCACGTCCCCCCTCCATCGATCGGTGCGTGACCGACCAGCCTGCCGGCACCGGCACGTCGCGCTCGAGGATACCAGCGCCGAACGGGCTGACATACTCCATGGGTGCGGGTGGCGATGCTGGGGCTGGGGCTGATCGGGGGGTCCGTCGCGCGGGCGGCGATCGGCGCCGGGATGACCGTTCGGGCGTGGACGCCCGCCGGCGCGGGCCCGCGCCTTGCCGTCGACGACGGCATCGCACCGGCGGCGAGCCCCGACGAGGCGGTGGACGGCGCCGACCTCGTCGTGCTCGCGGCACCGCCGCTCGCGACGCTCGACCTGATCGACGAGCTGGGCGCCGCGGCGCGGCTGGCCCCGGACGTCGTCGTGACCGACGTGACGAGCACGAAGGTCGCGATCGTGGATCGGGCCCGCGCTGCCGGTCTCCGGTTCGTCGGCGGTCATCCGCTCGCCGGCCGGGAGACCACCGGATACGCGGCGTCGGAGCCGGACCTGTTCGTGGATCGGCCGTGGGTGATCGTGCCGCCCGATCCGCCCGACACCGACGCCGAGACCCGGGTCGAGACGCTGGTCGCCGCCTGTGGCGCGCGGCCGGTCCGGATGAGCGCCGTCGCCCACGACCGGGCGGTCGCGGCGATCAGCCATCTGCCGCTGCTCGTCGCTGCGGCGCTGACAGAGACCGTCGCCGGGTCGGCCGACTGGGAGGTCGCCCGGGGTCTCGCGGCCGGCGGTTGGGCGAGCATGACGCGTCTCGCCCGGGGCGATGCCGGGATGGGGGCCGGCATCCTCGCGACGAACCACGCGGAAGTGGCCGCGAGGCTGCGCGAGCTCGTGGCGACGCTCGACGCCTGGGGGGCGGATCTCGAGCGGGCGGACGCGGACACCCTGCGCGACCGTCTCGCCGCCGCTCGGACGGCCCTCGGACAGTCGGGATGACCGACGAGCTGGTCCTCGTCGTGCCGACGGCCGATCTCCTCGATGAGGTCGCCGACGGGGCGTCCTGGCTCGGGATCCGGCCGGCCGGGGCGGATCGGCTCGGCGAGCTGATCCGGCGCCGGGGCGCGTTCCGGCCGCGGTCCGCCATGGAGGCAGACGAGACGTGGAAGCAGGTCATCCCGTACCCCGTCCTTCGCGACGGCGACGCCTGGTTCCTCATGCGCCGGACGAAGGCCGGTGGTGACGCCCGACTGCATGACCGCTACTCCATCGGCGTCGGCGGTCACGTGAACCCCGAGGACGGCGGGCTCGACGGCGACCTCATGGCGGCGCTCCGCCGGGAGTGGCTCGAGGAGCTCGCCGTGGACTTCGTCCCGGAGTTCCGGTTCGTCGGGCTCCTCAACGACGATTCGACCGCGGTCGGGCGCGTGCACGTCGGGCTGGTGTACGAGGCCGACGCGGCCGGCCGCCCGGTCACGATCCGCGAGACCGACAAGCTGAGTGGCGCGTTCGTGCCGGCGGCCGAGGTCGAGGCGGTCGCGGATCGCCTCGAGACGTGGAGCCTCCTCGCGTTCGAGTTCCTCGCCGCGCGACCCGCGCTACGATGATCCGCGGAGGTTCCCGGTGAGCCACCGTCTCGGTCACCGCCGGTTCGCGGCAGCGGCGCTCCTCGCGGGCGCAGGGCTCGTGGCATTCGCATCGACGTCCGTCGGCGCGGCGACGGCGGGCGCCGTCCTCGTCGCCCCGACCACCGGCGAGGTCGACGCGGCGATGGCGACGAGCATCAAGAACGCCCTCAGCACCGCCGCCGACAGCCAGGCGGCCGCCCTCGTGATCAAGCTCAACACGCCCGGCGGCAGCCTCGACGCGATGATGGACATCGTGTCCTCGATCCTCGAGGCCCACGTCCCGGTCATCGTCTGGGTCGCCCCGTCCGGCGGGTTCGCCGCCAGCGCGGGGACCTTCATCACCCTCTCCGCCAACCTGTCCTACATGGCGCCGGGGACCCGGATCGGCGCGGCGTCGCCCGTGGACTCGAACGGCCAGGACATCACCGGGACGATGGGCGAGAAGGTCCGCAACGACGCGATCGCCTTCATCCGCTCGATCGCGGAGACCCGCGGCCGCCCGGTCGACTGGGCGGCCTCGACCGTCAGCGAGGCGCGCTCGTCGTCCGCCGTCGAGGCCGTGTCCCTCGGGGTCGTCGACGGGATCGCGGCGACGATCGATCAGGTCGTCGCGCAGGCGAACGGCAAGGTCGTGAAGGTCCAGGGCCAGGACGTCACGCTGGCGCTGACGGGCGCCCCGATCGAGGAGCTCGGCTCGAACCCGCTCGGCGGCATCGTCGGGCTGCTCGCGAACCCGAACGTTGCCTTCCTCCTGTTCACCGTCGGCGTGCTCGCACTGCTGTTCGAGATCCAGAACCCGAGCGTCCTCGTCGGGATCTTCGGCGTCATCGCGATCGTCCTGTCGCTCGTCGGGTTCGCCAACCTGCCGACGAACGTCGTCGGGCTCGTCCTGCTCGGGATCGGGCTCGTGCTGTTCGCTCTCGAGCCGTTCGTGCCGAGCCACGGCCTGCTCACGATCGGCGGCCTGGCCGCGTTCATCGTCGGCGGCTCGATCCTGTTCAACGAGCCCGTGCCGGGCGCGCCGGACGTGCGCGTCGGACTCCCGCTCCTGATCACGGCCGGTGTCGCGGGCGCGGCGTTCGGACTCCTGATCACGGCGGTCGCGATCCGCACCCGCCGGATGGCGAGCCCGGAGAGCACGCAGCCCGCGACCGTTCCCGTCGGAACGATCGGCGAGGTGGAGCTACCGCTGACGCCGCTCGGCTCGATCCGCGCCAGCGGCGAGGAATGGTCGGCCCGGACGGCCGACGATCGGCCGCTGGAACGTGGGACGTCGATCCGCGTCATCGGATCGGACGGCCTGACGGTGCTCGTCGAACCCGAGTCCGGCGCACTACCCTGATCCCGTCACCCTAGGAGGCATCCGTGGAGCTCGTCATCGCCCTCGCGACCCTGGCGTTCGTCGTCGTGGTCCTGCTGGTCATCCTGTACCTGTCGGTCCGGGTGGTCCAGCAGTACGAGAAGATGCTCGTCTTCCGCCTCGGCCGGACGAACGAATCGATGGTTCGCGAGCCGGGACTCCGGTTCCTCGTCCCCGTCATCGACCGGCCGGTCAAGGTCGACATCCGCGAGCAGTTCATCGAGGTCCCGAGCCAGACGACGATCACGAAGGACAACGCCCCGATCAACGTCGACTTCCTGATCTACTGGCGGATCGTCGACCCGCTCCGGAGCGTGGTCAACGTGGCCAACTTCGCCGGGGCGCTTCAGGGCGTGGCGACCACGACGCTCCGAGCCGTGATCGGCGACATCTCGCTCGACGAGGTCCTGTCCAAGCGCGACCAGATCAACGAGCTCCTCCGCGTCAAGCTCGACGAGCAGACCGAGCGCTGGGGTGGCAAGGTCACGACCGTCGAGATCCGCGAGATCATCCCGCCGCGCGACGTCCAGGACGCGATGAACCGTCAGCTGACCGCCGAGCGAACGCGGCGAGCCGTCGTCACCGAGTCGGAAGGCAACCGCCAGGCGGCCATCAACGTGGCCGAGGGCCAGAAGCAGTCGGAGATCCTCAAGGCCGAGGGCGAGCGGCAGGCCGCGATCCTTCGGGCGGAGGGCTTCAGCCAGGCCCTGACCCGGATCTTCAGTGCCGCCGCGGGCGTCGACGAGAAGACGATGGCGCTCCAGTACCTCGAGGCCCTCAAGGCGCTCGGGGCAAGCCCGTCGACGAAGTTCATCATCCCGGCGGAGCTCAACCGGCTGCTCGAGTCGACGGCGGGGTACATCCAGGTCGGGATGGCCCCACGACCGAGCGGCGGCGGGAGCCTCCCCGGCGGGTCGGAGACGGCCGGGCGGTGATCGGGCCCTCCGCGACGCGGATCCTGGACGCGCCGCGGTACGGTCCGGACGAAGCCGGCCTCAAGCCGGCGATCGACGCGCTCGGCGGCGAGGTCGTCCGGCTCCGGGCGCGCGACGGCGTCAAGCTCCACGCGCGCTGGCTCCCCGCGGAGCCCGAGGCGGACTGGAAGACCGATCCGTACGAGGCGATCCTGCTGCTCCACGGCTGGACGGGCTCGGTCGCGCCCGACCTCGTCGAGCTCGGCCCGTCGCTGCGTCGGACGGCCGGCGTCCTCGGCCTCGACTTCCGCGGGCATGGCGGATCGGATCCGTCGCCCACGACGTTCGGGCTGCGCGAGATCGAGGACGTCGCGGGCGCCATCGACTGGCTCGGTGAGCGGGGGATCCGTCGCGTGGCCCTGATCGGCTCATCGATGGGTGGTGTCGTCGCCATCGCCTCGATCGTCGCGCTGGGGGACGGATCCCTCGCGGCCGCCGACCACGATCCGCACGGCCCGGCGGCGAGCATCGACGCGCCGCGACCGGCGATCGTCGCGGTCGTGGCCGAATCGGTCGCCCCGGACCTCCGGATCCCGATCGCCAACCGGATCCCGTACCCGATCGGTGGCCCGTTGCGCCGCGCCCTGGCGGGCCGGATGTTCGACGCCGCGTCGGCCGAGATGGGCGGCGATCTCCGGGCGATGGAGCCGGGGCGGGTCGTCGCGCTCGTCGAGCCCGTGCCGCTCCTGCTGGTCCATGGAACGGCCGACCGGACCGTGCCGCCGGCGGACGGGCGCCGGCTCGCGGCAATGGCCGGACCGAGCGCGGAGCACTGGGAAGTGCCGGGCGCAGACCATGGCCAAGCACACCGGACCGCACCGGCGCAATGGGACGATCGGGTGGGGGGATTCCTCCGTCAGGCGTTCTTCGGAGCGCGGGACGACCGCGCTATGATCGCCCCGCCGGTCGACGAGACCGACTCCCTCGTGTCGAGGGGCCAGGAAGGAGTCTGATGGCGGCCAAGATCCTCGTCGTCGACGACGACCCGAACGTTCAGCGCCTCCTGCAGTACACCCTCAAGCAGGAGGGCTACGAGGTCGTCATGGCCGCGGACGGGGCCGAGGGGTTCCGCCTGTGGGGGTCCGAGGCGCCCGACCTGATCCTCCTGGACGTCATGCTTCCGAAGCTCGACGGCTACCAGGTCGCGACGAAGATCCGGACGGAGGAGGGGACCACCGGTCACGTCCCGATCATCATGCTCACGGCCGAGCGCGAGGTGGAGCAGAAGGTCCGCGGACTGCGCGCGGGTGCCGACGACTACCTGATCAAGCCGTTCCACCCGGCCGAGCTGATGGCCCGGATCAAGAGCCTGCTGGCGCGGTTCGCGCCGCAGGAGACGCTCGTCGGCCGCCCGCCGCTGGGACGCGTTCTCGCCCTGTACGGCGCGAAGGGCGGGGTGGGGACGACGACGATCGCGATCAACGCCGCGATCGCGTTGCACCGCGAGCTCGGGCGGAAGGTCTGCCTCGTCGACGGCAACCTCCAGTTCGGCGACCACCGGGTGTTCCTGGACCTCGGCCTCGACAAGAAGTCGATCGTCGACATCGTGACCGCGCCGACCATCGACCAGGACCTCGTCCGCCAGGTGATGGTCAAGCACGATTCGGGGGTGGACCTGCTCCTCGCCCCGCCGTCGCCGGAGACGGCCGAGCTCGTGACCCAGGAGCACATGCCGATCATCCTCGACCTGCTCCGCGGGCTGTACGACTACATCGTCATCGACATCGACAAGCGGCTCGACGACATCAACCTCGGGGTCCTCGAGGCGGCCGACACGATGTTCGTCGTGATGACCGCGGACCTGTCGTGCCTGAAGAACGTCCGGCTCGTGCTCGAGACGATCGGGCACCTCGGCTACGAGGCGGGCAAGGTCCAGCTCGTCCTGAACCGCTCGAACGCGTTCACCGGCATCAACGTCAAGAACGCCGAGGGCGCCCTGAAGCGGACGATCGACCACCAGATCGTCAACGAGTACCGCGGCGCGATCAGCGCCCTGAACTCGGGTGCGCCGTTCATGTTCACGAAGGCGGACTCGCTGCTCGGCCGGTCGCTCCTGGAGTTCGCCCGCGTCGTCGACAAGGCGCCGGCCGCGGGCGCCGTGGGTCAGGCCGCGCTCGCTCGCGGCTAGGCCGCCCACTCTTCGGCGGCGGCCTGCGCGGTCGATCCCCCGTGAACCCGCGGTGCAGTCCGGGGTAAGGGCCGCCCGCTAGGGTCGGGCGGTGCTCGCAACGCTGCTGTCGTCCGCGATCGTCGGGCTCGACGGTCGGGTCATCCGCGTCGAGGTCGATGTCGCCCCGGGTCTGCCCGGGTTCACGATCGTCGGCCTTGCCGACGCCGCGCTCCAGGAGGCGCGCGAGCGGGCGCGCGGCGCGATCCGGAACGCCGGATTCAGCCATCCGCCGCGGCGGATCACGGTCAACCTGGCTCCGGCCGAGCTGCGCAAGACCGGCGCGTCGCTCGACCTGGCGATCGCGATCGGGATCCTGCTCGGGTCGGAGCAGGTCCGTGCACGACCGGGCCGGCTGGCACTGATCGGCGAGCTGTCCCTCGGCGGCGACGTCCGGTCGGTGCCGGGGATCCTCCCGATGGTCGTCGCGCTCCGTCGGCGCGGGGTCCGGCGGGTCATCGTGCCTTCCGACGCGGCGGCCGAGGCGCGACTCGTCGACGATCTCGAGATCGTGGGCGTGGGTTCCCTGCGCGACGCCGTCGAGGCGGTGCGTCGCCGACCGGGTCGGTCGCGACGACCGACGCCGCCGCGGCTCGAGCTGGCCGACGCCGCGTCCGGGTCGTCGGCGCCGACGGAGACGACGCCGTCTGACGTCGGCCTGCCGCCCGACGATGCTCCGGACCTGTCCGAGGTCCGGGGACAGCTCGAGGCGCGCCGGGCCCTCGAGATCGCGCTGGCCGGCGGCCACGGGCTCCTGCTGGTCGGACCGCCCGGTTCGGGCAAGACGCTGCTCGCGCGGACGATCCCCGGGCTCCTGCCGCCGCTCCACGACGCGGAGGCGCTCGCGGCGACCATCGTCGCGTCCGTCGCCGGCGACGGACCGATCGACCGGCTTCGCCGCCGGGCGCCGATGCGGGCACCGCATCACACCCTGTCGTACGCGGCGATGGTCGGTGGCGGGCCCCGGATGTCGCCCGGCGAAGTGACCCTCGCGAACCACGGGGTGCTGTTCCTGGACGAGCTGCCGGAGTTCTCGCGCGATGTCCTGGAGGCGCTCCGCCAGCCGCTCGAGGACGGCCACGTCGCGGTCGCCCGGGTCGGCCGGGCGACCCGCTTCCCGGCCCGGTTCCAGCTCATCGCGGCAATGAACCCCTGTCCATGCGGCATGGCCGGCGACCCAGACGCCTGTTCGTGCCCGAGCGGCACCCCGGAGCGATACACGGGCCGAATCTCCGGCCCGCTCCGCGACCGGATCGACCTGTGGGTGACGATGCCGCGGGTCCCGCCCGCCGCGATCGTCACCGGTCGGGAGCCGGAGGGCTCCGCCGTGGTCGGTGCGCGGATCGCGGCCGCGCGGGTCCGCCAGTCCGAGCGTTCGGGTCGGCTCAACGGGCGTCTGACGGGGCGAGCGCTGCGCACGGCGTGCGACCTGTCGACGGCTGCGCGGAACCGGGCGGTGGGCCTCGCGACGCTCGAGGCCCTGTCCGGACGAGGCACCGAGCGGCTCCTCCGCGTCGCCCGGACGATCGCGGACCTGGCCGGCGCCGACGCCGTAGACATCGACCATCTCGACGAGGCGTCGCGGTTCCGGTCGGTGTCGTCGCGTCAGCGGACCCGCGAGGCAAGCTGAGTGACCGGACCGCCGACCGAGCGCGAGGCGTGGGCGCTCCTCCTCTCGATCGACGGTCTCGGGCCGGCGGCGTTCGGTGCCCTGCTCGGGGCGTACGGTGGCGGGCTCGCGATCCTCGAGACGGCGTCGCGACGCGGGGCGGCCGGGGCGTTCGCGGCGGTCGCCGCGGCGGCGCAGGGACGACGGTCGGTTCACGATCTCGGTCGGCGGATCGTCGAGCTGGCGAGGGACCCGGCGGAGGCGCTCGAGATCCTCCGTGCCTCCGGCGTCGACATCCTGACCCTGGATGACGCGGCATACCCGGCGCGGCTCCGGGCGATCGAGCTCCCGCCGCCGGCACTCCTCATCCGGGGCGATCCCGCTGCACTCTCGGCGGCGCGGTCGTTCGCGATCGTCGGAACCCGGAAGCCGACGGAACGCGGCCGGCTGGTCGCGGCCCGGATCGCCGCGACGATCGCGAGGGCCGGCGGCGTCGTCGTCTCCGGTCTGGCCGTCGGGATCGACGGCGCGGCGCACGCCGCGACGGTCGCGGAGCGCCGTCCGACCGTCGCGGTGCTGGGCTCCGGCCACGACCGTCTCTTCCCGCGGTCGCACCGCCGCCTCGCCGACGACATCGTCGGAACGGGCGGCGTCCTGATCTCCGAGCGGTTCCCGGACCGGACGGCCAACCGGCAGACGTTCCCGCAACGGAACCGGCTGATCAGCGGTCTGGCCGAGGCGACGATCGTCGTGGAAGCCGGGCTCCGGAGCGGGGCCCTGATCACCGCGGACCGGGCGCTCGGCCAGGGCCGCGACTGCTATGTCGTCCCCGGTCCGATCGACGAGCCTCGTTCCGCCGGCTGCCTCGCGTGGTTCCGCCTGTTCCCGGATGTCGTCCGGCTGGTGACCGGCATCCCGGAGCTGCTCGCCGACCTCGGGCTGGACCCGAACGGCACCTCGGTGGACGGGGGACGGGTCGCGCTGCCATCTGTCGAGGCCCAGTTGATGGAGCTGGGACCGACGGCCGCCGAGGTCGCGCGGTCGCTCATCGAGGGTCACAACTCGATCGACGAGCTCGTGTCGGCGACCGGTCACGCCCCGGCCACGGTGCTCGGAGCGATCACCCTGCTCGAGATGCGTGGTCTGGCGACGTCGACATATGGTCGCTACCGCGCCGCCGGCCGGCTCGCCTCGACGACTCCGGGATCCGTCGTCACGCGACACGCGACCCGCGGGGTGGAACGACGTCGGCGGGATGGCCCGAGCCGCTCGGCGCGCCCACCCCCGGAGTTGCCGGTCTCCGCGAGCTCATGCTAGGGTGCCCCTGGTCGCACAGCTCACCCGTCGCGACCGACAGCCCCGAGACGGTGTCTCGTCCCCCAGCGAACCGAGCAGGAGACTGTCGTATTGCGCAAGGTCGCCGCCGCGGCCCTGGCCGTCCCCATCTTCGCGATCCTCTACCTCCCGCTTCTTGCCCGGAGGTCGGTCGCAGCCAGGGCCGTACTCCTCGGAACCGTCGGGATCGTCGTCGCCCTCGGGGCGTTCGGACTCTCCCGGCCGGCGCCCACGGCGGCGACCGCACCCGAGCCCCCGATCAGCGCGCTACCCGACGACGCGTTCCGGTCGATCTCGGCCGACACGAGCCTCGAGGCCGGGGTCCCGATCCACTTCAGCGAGGCGATGGACGCGACGAGCGTCGCAGCCGCCTTGACCGTCGAGCCGCAGACCGCGGTCGATCTGGTCTGGAGCCCTGACCACAAGACGCTGACGGTGCGCCCATCCAACCACTGGGCCGCGGGCACCTACCACGTGATCACCGTCGCACCGGGCGCCCTCGCGGCCTCCGGCCGGCCGATGTCCGCCGTCGTCCGCGCGGCCTTCGTGACCCGGACCCTCACCACGGGCCGGATCGAGGCCGGGGGCGCCGCCGACGCGGCGTCGATCGGGACCGCCTTCCGCCTGACCTTCGATCGCCCCGTCGCGACGAGCGCCGTCCAGGCCGCGCTCCGCGTGACGCCCGCGGTCAAGGGCACGCTGATGGCCGTGTCCGCGCGCCTCGACTCGTCGTTGGGATCGGCCCTGTCCTTCGTCTTCACCCCGAACACGTCCCTCGTGCCCGGCACCGCCTACCACGTCGCGCTCGACGGCCTGACCGATCTCGACGGGTCGCCCGTCCAGGTCGTCGAGGACCTGTCGCTCACGACGGTCCAGGCCCCGGCGGTGGTCCGGTTCCGCCCGGCGAACGGCGCGAAGAACATCGATCGCCACGCGACCCTGTCCGTGCGCTTCACGACCGGGATGGACCATGCGACCACGAAGGCCGCGCTCCGGGTCACCGCCAACGGCAAGCCCGTCGCGGGGTCCGTGCAGTTCGCCGAGGCGAGCACCGTCCTCGTCTTCCGGCCGACCAGCGCCCTCCCGGCGTCGGCGACCGTCGTCATCAGCATCGGCGCGGGCGCCTCGTCCGCACTCGACGTGCCGCTCGGCAAGACCACGACGGCCACCGTCCACACCGTGGCCGCCCCCAAGCCCGTCGTGAAGACGAAGACCGTCCGGACGACGGGCCATACCACGTCCGGCGGCTCGGGTGGCGGCGGGGGCGGATCGGTCGGCGGCGGCAGCTGGGGCGCGGTCGAGACGTACTACCTCCGCCTGATGAACTGCACCCGGACCGGCGGCTGGGTGAGCTCGAGCGGCAGCTGCACGAGCCCCGGTGGCCGGAACGTGGCGGCGCTCAAGCTGGACAGCGGGATCTCCTCGAAGGTGTCCCGGCCGTACGCGAAGAAGCTCGCGGTGGGCAACGACTGCAGCCACTTCATCGGCGGCAACCCGGGCGACCGGCTGAGCGCGGCGGGCTACCACAGCTACCGCTGGGCCGAGAACATCGGCTGCCGCTCGTCGGGCAGCGCCTACGCCGCGGTCCTCGGCTCGCACCTCTTCTTCCAGGACGAGAAGTCCAGCAACGGCGGGCACTACGTGAACCTGATGAACTCGGCCTACGACCGGGTCGGGATCGGGGTCTGGGTGTCCGGCGGCCGCGTCCGCCTCGTCATCGACTTCTACCACCCCTGATCGTGGCGGGCCGCTGACCCGCGGCCGCTGATACCGGCCGTGCCATCGGCCGCCGGGACCATCGGGCGGGAGACAGCGCCGCAGCCGACGACGACGATCCGGCCCGTGATCCGCAACGCCGTCATCCACATCGCGAACGAGCAGCCGCTGCTCGCGGACCTCTATGCCATGCCGATCTCGACGGACGTCAGCCTCGTCTGCACGAACGTGCGCATGCTCGACGGCAAGAAGCCGGTGTTCGTCGACCGCTCGAGCTCCGTCTTCGTCTTTCCGTACCTCCACGTCCGGTTCATCGAGATCCCGGCCGGAGCGGCCACCGGTCTCGAGACCGATCAGGACGACGACGCGCTCGTCGCGGTCGCGGCGGCGGCCGCCAATGGCGAGGGCAACGGGGAGGTCGACGCGGATCTCGAGCTCGACGAGGACTTCCTCCGCCGGATCCGCGACGTCTGAGGCGACGACCCGAGCGATCAACCGCGAAGTCGCGGTTGGCCGAGCGCGAAGGAGCCGGTGCTAGACTCCGCCGCGATGTCCAAGAACCTCGTGATCGTCGAGAGCCCCGCCAAGGCCCGGACGATCGAGCGCTACCTGGGCCCGGACTACCGGGTCCTCGCTTCCTACGGTCATGTCCGCGACCTCCCCGAGAATCCCGGCAAGGGCAAGTTCGGGGTCGACGTGGACCATGACTTCGCCCCCGAATATGTCATCTCGGATGATCGCCGCAAGCAGGTCGCCGAGATCACCAAGGCCGCCAAGTCGGCCGACCAGGTCTTTCTCGCCACGGACCTCGACCGCGAGGGCGAGGCGATCGCCTGGCACGTCGCGGAGGCCGCGAACGTCCCTGCGTCGAAGACCCAGCGAGTGACCTTCAGCGAGATCACGGAGGGCGCGATCCGCGAGGCGTTCGCCCATCCGCGCGAGATCGACACGAACCTCGTCGATGCGCAGCAGACGCGTCGGATCGTCGATCGGCTCGTCGGTTACACGCTCAGCCCACTGATCAGCCGCAAGGTCCGCTCGGGGCTGTCGGCCGGACGCGTCCAGTCCGTCGCGGTCCGGCTCGTCGTGGAGCGCGAACGGGAGATCGGCGCGTTCACCGCCCGCGAGTACTGGACGCTGGAGGCGCTCCTCGCCACCGCCGCGGGCGAGACGTTCGGCGCCGAGGTCGTCCGGATCGACGGAGCCGCGCTGGACGTGTCCGACGGGGACACCGCCGAACGGCACGCCGGCGCGCTGCGGGAGCTCCGGCCGCTCGTCACGAAGGTCGGGACCCGCAAGCAGAGCCGCAGCCCGGCCCCGCCGTTCACGACCTCGACGCTCCAGCAGGAGGCGAGCCGGAAGCTCGGGTTCAGCCCGAAGCGGACGATGTCGGTCGCCCAGCGGCTGTACGAGGGCGCGGACACCCCGGACGGCCACGTCGGACTCATCACCTACATGCGAACCGATTCCGTGGCGATCGCCGGCGTCGCGATGGGCGAGGCCCGGGACGTGATCCGCTCGCGCTTCGGCGATCCGTACTCGATGCCCAAGGGCCGGGTCTACAAGACCAAGACGAAGGGTGCCCAGGAGGCCCACGAATCGATCCGTCCAACGTCGTTCCGGCGCGACCCGGACTCGCTCGCGGGATCACTCTCGGGCGACGAGCTTCGTCTGTACCGGCTGATCTGGCAGCGGGCGATCGCCTCCCAGATGGCCGCCAAGGAGCTCGAGACGACCACGATCGACCTGGCCGACGGGCAGTACGAGCTGCGGGCGAGCGCGACGAAGACGCTGTTCGACGGGTTCGCCGCGGTCTACACCGAGGGTCGCGACGACGGCGAGGAGGACGACGCGGAGCGGAGCCTGCCGCCCCTCGTCGAAGGCGACGCGACGACGGTTCGCGACGTCACCCCGACCCAGCACTTCACCGAGCCGCCGCCGCGGTTCACCGAAGCGACGCTGATCAAGGCGCTCGAGGAGCACGGGATCGGTCGCCCGTCCACGTACGCCGCCACGATCTCCACGATCGTCGACCGCGGCTACGTCCGGGTCGAGGAGCGCCGGCTCCACCCGGAGCCGGTCGCGCTCGTCGTCACGGACCTGCTCGTCGAGCACTTCGGCGACTACGTCGACCTGGCGTTCACCGCCCGGATGGAGGAGGACCTCGACGAGGTCGCCCGGGGCGAGCGCGACTGGGTGCCGCTGCTCCAGGCGTTCTACCCGCCGCTGCGTGACCGCGTCGACGAGGTCCGCAAGACGACGCGCAGGAGCGACTTCACGACCGAGCCGACCGACGAGGTCTGCTCCGAGGGCCATCCGATGGTGATCCGGCTCGGCCGGAACGGGCGGTTCCTCGCGTGCTCGCTCTTCCCGGAGCACAAGGAATCGCGACCGCTCCCGGGCGAGGAGGCCCCGCCGCAGGCCGGTGAGGGCGAGGTGTGCCCGCAGTGCGGCGAGGGGACGCTCGTCGGCAAGCGCGGCCGGTTCGGCCCGTTCGTGGGCTGCTCGCGCTACCCGGACTGTGCCTACATCAAGAAGGAGGGCCCGCCGCCGCCCGAGCCGCTCGGGTTCGACGTGCCGTGCCCGAAGAACAACGACGGCAACCTCGTGGCACGCCGCGCACGTCGGACCGGCAACGTGTTCTACGGCTGCTCGAACTACCCGAAGTGCGACTACACGACGAACTTCGCGCCGGTCGGGGCCGTCCACGACACGGACGACGGCCCGGTCGCGCGTCACGGTGAGACGGGGATCTGCCTGCGCTGCGGCGCGGATGTGCCGCTGCCCGAGGGCGAGGAGCTCGTCGGACGCCGGCTCGAGGGTGGCCCGCCGAACCCCGAGGCGCTCGCGAAGCCGGCCCGAGGCGGGGCACGCCGCGGGTCCGGGTCGGGCGGCTCGGCGCGCGCCGGACGCAGCACGCGCGGATCGGGCGGTCGAGCCGGCGGCACCGCACGAGGTGGGCGGCGCACGGCCCCGACCGGGACCGCGCCGGACGCGTGACGGCCGCGGCGGCTGAGACGGCCCTGCAGGACTTCCTCGGGTCGCTCGCGGCCCGCGACACCTCCCCCCACACGCAGCGGTCCTACGCGGGCACGATCCGCTCCTATCTGGACTGGCTGACGAACCGCGGCGTCGACTGGCGGACGCCCGGGCGCGGCGATCTCCGTGCCTACCTCGCGGTCCTCGGCATGGGTCACGCCCGAAGCTCCACGGCCCAGCGTCTCGCCGCGATCCGCTCGTTCCACCGGTTCGTCGCGCGGGAGGGCCTCGCCCCGGGCGACCCGTGGGGCGCGATCGCGACGCCACGTCTGCCACGTCGTCTGCCGCGCGTCCTCGAGGTCGAGGAGGTCGAGCGCCTGCTCGCGGCGGTCGACGACGCCGTTGCGGCCGATGACGGGGCGGCGGACGAGGTCGCGATCGCCATCTCGCTCCGCGACCGGGCGATCGTCGAGACCGCCTATGCGGCCGGCCTCCGGATCAGCGAGCTCGCGGCGGCGGACCTCGCCTCGCTCGACCTCCGTCGTGGTGAGATCCGGGTCCTCGGCAAGGGCCGCAAGGAGCGGGTCGGGTTGCTCGGGCGGCCGGCCCGCCTGGCCCTCGAGGGCTACCTCGCGGATGGGCGGCCGATTCTCGCCGCCCGCCGCGCCGTCAGCGCGGACGACGCCGGCCCGACGGCCGTCTTCCTGAACCACCGCGGCGAAGCACTCGGAGTGCGCGGCCTCCGGTACCGCCTCGAGCTGCTGCGTCGCCGCGCCGGGCTGCCCGTGGGCGTCTCACCCCATACGCTGCGCCATTCCTTCGCGACGCACCTGCTCGAGGGCGGTGCGGACCTCCGGGTCGTCCAGGAGCTGCTCGGCCACGAGAGCCTCGCCACGACCCAGGTCTATACCCATGTCTCACCCGCCCGCCTCCGGGCCGCCTACCGTGGCGCGCACCCGCGGGCAGCCCGGCCGACGCCGGGCCCGGACGCCGCTCCGCTCGACCGCCGCCCCGCGTGACGTCGTCGCGGGCCCTCGCACGGGCGGGGCTGATCGTCTCGGGGGCGTTCCTCGTCTCGCGCGTGCTCGGCTGGGTCCGGGTCGTCGTCATCGTCAACGCGGGCCTGTCCGGGTCGGAGCTCGACACGTTCTTCGCGGCGTTCCGGCTGCCCGATCTCGTCTTCCAGCTCGTCGCGGCCGGTGCGCTGTCCTCCGCGGTGATCCCGATCGTCTCGAGCCTGCTCGCGACGGACGAGACCGCACGTGCCTGGCGGGTCGTCTCGACGATCGCGAACCTGATGCTGATCGGGCTCCTCGTCCTCGGCGCGGTCGTGTTCATCGCCGCGCCGGTGCTGATCCCCGCGATCACCCCCGGGTTCAGCCAGGCGCAGTGGGACCGGACCGTCGAGCTCACCCGGATCATGATCCTCGGCCCGATCTTCCTCGCTCTCGGCTCGCTCGCGACGAGCGTCCTCAACGCCCAGGGCCGGTTCGCGGCCGCCGCGGTCGCGCCGATCGTCTACAACCTCGCGATCATCGGCGCGGCGTGGCTCCTCGCCCCGACGTACGGAGTCGTCGGCCTGGCGATCGGCGTCGTGGCCGGGGCGATCGGCCATCTCCTCGTCCAGATCCGCCCGATCCGCGCGCTCGGCTACCGCTACGACCGGCAGATCGACCTGTCCGACCCCGAGGCCGGCAAGGCCCTGAAGCTGATGGCGCCGCGGGCGCTCGGGCTCGGCGTCAGCCAGATCACGTTCGTCGTGCTGACGTCGCTCGCCTCGACGATGGTCACGGGCTCCGTCACCGCGTTCAACGTCGCGTTCACGCTGCTCCAGATCCCGATCGGGGTGATCGGCGTGCCGCTCGGCGTCGTCGTCCTGCCGTCGCTGTCACGCGAGGCCGCGGTCGGCCGGCTCGAGGGCTTCGCCGGGCTGATCTCGCGCGCGATCCGCCTCGTCGTGTTCGTGATGCTCCCGATCACGGGGATCTCGATCGTCCTGCGCGACGACATCGTCCGGCTGCTGTTCGGCTACGGCCAGTTCGACCAGACCGCGATCGACCTGACCGCGGCGACGTTCGCGGCGTTCCTCGTCGGGCTGACAGCGCACGCCCTGATCGCGATCCTGGCTCGGGCCTTCTACGCCCGCCAGGACACCCGGACCCCCGTTGCCGCTGCGATCCTGGCGGTCGTCGTCAACACGACCCTGGCGGTCGTCCTCGCGGATCCGCTCGGGCTTCCGGGCCTCGCGCTCGCGATCGCCATCGCGGCCTGGCTCGAGACGATCGTCCTCGTCGTCCTGCTCAAGCGATCGCTCCCGGAGCTGGCCATCCGTCCGGTCCTGTCGCTTGGCGCGCGGACCATGATCGTGGCGATCCTCGGGTCGCTCGCGGCGGCGGGTGTCGGCGCCGGGCTCGCGCTCGCGCTCGGCGCCGACCCGTCGCGCGCCGGCCTGCTCGTCCGGATGGTCGTCGTGACGGTCGTCTGGCTTCTGACGTCGGCCGGGCTTGCCGCCGTGTTGCGGATCACCGAGCTGCCCGCGATGATCGGTCTCGTGCTCGACCTGGTCCGCCGGCCCCGCGCCGCATGACGATGACGGCGGAGCGCGCCGCCGGACCGGATGCCGTCGACCCGGCCGGCGACATCTTGTGGGACGGGTTCGTCGAGGCCGGGCACCCCGGCTCCTATCTGCAGCTGAGCGGCTGGGCCAGGGTGAAGGCGGTGAACGGCTGGACCACCGAGCGGATCCGGACGGCGCCGAACGGGGGCGAGGACGGTGGCGTCGGCGCCCAGATCCTGCTCCGCCGACCGCGGCCGCTGCCCTGGGCGATCGCCTACGCACCGCGGGGTCCGGTGGCCGGCCGGTGGGACGATCGGACGATCGAGGACTTCACGGAGGCGGCTCGCGACGCGCTGCGGCGGGTCGGCCGGGTCTCCCATCTCAAGATCGACCCGGAGATCGAGCTGGACGGGCCGCTCGATCCCGACGGCGCGATGCGCCGGCGCCTCCGGGCCGCCGGGTGGCGCCCCGCCGATCCGATCCAGCCGAGCGCGACGCGGATCATCGACCTCGCGGCGGACGAGGCGGCCCTGTGGGGCGACCTGCGGAAGAAGTGGCGGCAGTACGTGAACAAGGCCCGGTCCGCCGGGATCGTCGTGACCGACGCCGGCGGCGACGCGCTCCCCGAGTTCTACCGGATCTACCGCGAGACCGCGGATCGGGCCGGCTTCCTCATCCGGACCGAGGCGGCCTACCGCGACGTGTGGGAGGCGTTCGGTCCGTCCGGCCGGGCCCGCCTCCTGTTCGCCCGCCGCCCCGACGGCGAGGCGGTCGCGACGCTGTTCCTCGTGCGGAGCGGCGATCGCGTCGTCGAGCCGTACGGCGGGATGACAGCGGACGGCGGTGACAGCAGGGCGAACTACCTCCTGAAGTGGGAGGCGATCCGGACATCGCGCGAGCGGGGGGCCGCCAGCTACGACCTGTGGGGCCTCGCGACGGGCGGGATCGCCCATTTCAAGACCGGGTTCGGCGGCCGCGAGGTCCGCTACATCGGGGCGTGGGACCTCGTGCTGGACCCGCTCGGGCGGCAGGCCTACATCCGGGCCCAGGAAACCCGGGTCTGGTGGGCCCGGCGCCGGCACGGGATCGCGGGCGATTCGAACGCCAGCGCGTTCGGGGGCGACGCCGCTTGACCTCGATCCGGGCCGCGACGCCGGCCGAGCTCGTCGACTGGGACGAACGGACGGTCGACGTCGCCGGCGGCCACGTCCTCCAGTCACGAGCGTGGGCCGAGCACCGCGTCGCGACCGGCTGGGAGGCCGACCACCTCGTGTTCGAGGACGGGTTCGCGGTCCTCGTCCTGCGGCGGGCGCTGGCGGGGGTCGGTGGCTGGAGCGCCTACGTCCCGCGCGGTCCGATCGCGGCCGGGGCGGCGGCCGAGCGGACGGCCGAACGGCTGGGTCTGCTCGCCGACCACCTCGCGGGCCGCGGCGTGGCCGTCGTCGCAAGCGACGCGGAGATCCCCGCCACCTCGGGCTACCCGGCGCGGCTCTCGGCGCTGGGCTTCCAGCCGATCGAGGAGATCCAGCCGTCGCGCCACCGGGTGACCGTCCCACTCGCCGGCCGGGACGAGGACTCGGCGTTCGCGGCGATCGCGAAGTCGACCCGCCAGCGCATCCGCGGGGCCGAGACCGACGGGATCGTCGTCGTCCGTCACGACGGGCGGCTGCCGCCCGCCGGGGTGGGGGAGGGGTTCGCCCATCCCGCCGAGCCCGTCGAGATCGCCCTGGACCGGTTCTACGATCTGCTCCTCGAGACGGGCGAGCGGCTCCACTTCACGTTCGGGCCACGCGACGCGTACCTCGCCTGGTGGCGGGCGGCCCTCCGGGCCGGACACCTCGTCCTCCTCGAGGCCCGCACGCCCGAGGGCGAGCCGCTGGCCGGCCTCGTGCTGTACCGCCACGGGGAACGGCTGTCGACCGTCCACTCGGGCGACCATGCCGCCGCGCGGACGGATCATCCCGGGGCGCTCCATCTCCTGCGCTGGCGCGCGATCGAGCTCGCGATCCGCGAGCGACGGGTCGAGATGGACCTCGGCGGCGTCGATGTCGCGGGCTCGCGACGGGAGCCGCTCGAAGGTGAGCCGATGTGGGGCCTCTACCAGCACAAGCGATCGTTCGGCGGGCTGTGGCTCGAGCTCAGTGGCGCCCACGAGCGGGTCATCGATGCCAACCGCTACCGGTTCGGCCGGGTCGCCGGCCGGCTCTCGCGGCTCGTCGGCGGGCGTTGAGGCGATGAGCGGATGAGCGTGGAGGGTCGCACGATCGCCGACCTGCTCGCGGCGGCGGAGCCCGACGGACCCAGGCCGCTCGGCGAGCTGATCGCCCGGCTGACCGCGAGCGGCCGGCTGCACGGGGCCCGCGATGGCGGACGGGCGATCGGGCCTGCCGCGCTGAGCGCCATCGAGGTCCGCGGGGTGACGGACGACTCGCGGTCGGTCCGCGCGGGATCGCTGTTCGTCGCGGTCCCCGGGCTCCATGTCGATGGACACGACTTCGTGGGGCGCGCCGCCGCTTCCGGGGCCGCGGTCGCGCTCGTGGATCGTCCGCTCCCCGATGTCGGCCTGCCTCAGCTCGTCGTCGAGCGGTCGTCCGCCGCCCTCGCGGAGGCCGCCGCCTGGTGGTACGGCGACCCGTCCCGCCGCCTCGGGGTCGTCGGCATCACCGGGACGGACGGCAAGACGACGACGTCATTCCTGGCCGTCGCCGCGCTCGAGTCGGCCGGACGGTCGCCGGGGCTGGTGGGCACCGTCGCCACCCGGATCGGGAGCGTCCGTGAGGCCAACCCCGAGCACACGACCACGCCGGGCGCCCCACGCCTCCAGCAGACGTTGCGGGCGATGGCCGACGGCGGCAACGACGTCGCAGTCGTCGAGACGACCTCACACGGCCTTGCCGCCGACCGCGTGCTCGGGATCGCCTACGACGTCGCGATCCTGACGAACCTCACCCACGAGCACCTCGAGTTCCATGGATCGTGGGAGGCCTACCGCGACGCCAAGCTGTCGCTGTTCGAGCGGCTCGCGGCGGGAGCCGCGAACCCGGTCAAGGAGATCGGGGGCCGGGTCTGGCCGAAGGCCGCGATCGTGAACGCCGACGATCCGAACGCCGGATCCTTCGTCGGCGTCGCCCAGGAGGCGGGCGCCCGGGTTCTGACGTATGGCACGGACCCTGCCGCGGACGTCCGCGCCAGTCGGGTCGAGGAAGACGCCCACGGCCTCCGGATCGAGGTCGTGGCCCCGTCCGGCGCAGGGGCGCTCGTGCTCCGGCTGACCGGCCGGTTCAACGTCCACAACGCCCTCGCGGCCGTCGCGCTCGGCGAGGCCCTCGGGCTCGACCCGGCGGCGGTCCGGGACGGGCTGGCGTCTGTCCGGGGCGTGCCCGGACGTATGGAGCGTCTCGACGCCGGCCAGCCGTTCGGGGTCGTCATCGATTACGCCCACAGCCCGGCGTCCCTGGAGAAGGTCCTCGGCCTGCTCGCCCCGCTCGCGGCAGCCCGCGGCGGGGAGCTGGTCGCGGTCTTCGGCTCGGCCGGGGAGCGGGACGTCGACAAGCGCCGGATGATGGGCCGGATCGCGGGCCGGCTCGCCCGTGTCGTCGTCGCCACGGACGAGGATCCGCGCGGCGAGGATCCCGTCGCGATCCTCGACGAGATCGCCCGCGGTGCCGAGGACGCCGGCCGGCAGCGCGACCGGGACCTGTTCCTCATCCAGGACCGGCCGGCGGCGATCGCCGCGGCGTTCGAGCGGGCTCGCCCGGGCGACATCGTCCTCCTGGCCGGAAAGGGCCACGAGCAGTCGATCATCGGGCCCGACGGTCCGGTCGCCTACGACGAGCGGAGCACGGCCGTGGCCGTGCTCGCGACCATGGGCTACGCCGACATCGACGAGCGCGGCTGAGGCCGGCGGATCCCGATGCGCGGCTGTCTGTTCGTCCTGCTGCTCGCCGCGACCCTGACCGGCGTCGCCATGTGGTTCGGCTCGGGTCCGCTCGTCTCCGCGGTCATCGGGACGGCGCTGGAGGGCAGCGGCTACCAGGCATCCGCGACGTCGATCAGCGCGACGTCCGACCCGCCGCCGCGGCTGCTGCTCGGCCAGGCCGACCACGTCTCGATCACCGGATCCGATGTCGACTGGAAGGCGCTCCATGCCCATCGGCTCACGCTGACGCTGGCCCGCGTCGACCTGTTCGCGCGCACGGCCGACACGATCCGCGGCTCGATCGACGGTGCGGTCCTCGACGACGGCCACGGCGGGTCGGCCAGCGCGACCTCGATCCGGCTGGCCGGACCCCTCGAGGCCGCGGCCGCGACGATCACCCTGGACCCGGCTGTCGTCCGCTCCGTCGCGATCACCGCGGCGGCCCGCCAGTTCGGTGTCACGCCGTCCGATGTCCAGCTCGTCGCACCGGATCGGCTGCGCCTCGTGACCCCGGCCGCCACGATCGAGGGCCGGCTGATGGTCGACGGTGCCGGAACGCTCGTCCTGTCGACCCGGCTCGGGTCCGTCCCGCTGCTCACGCTCGACCCGTCGATCCCGCTCCGCCTCCGATCCGCGGCCGTCGTCGACGGGAGCCTCCATCTGGACGGCGTCCTGGACGTCACCTCGTTGCTCGGCGGCTGATCGTCCCGGCACGGCCCGGACCACCCGCCCGGGCAGGCGGCGCCACGCTCGGCTGTATCCTTCGGCCGATGACACAACCGGGGACCACGCCCGACAAGACCGGCGCGGCCACGCGTGGCAAGCCCCGCGCGACCACGGCGGGCGATGCCGGGCACGCAGCCGCGACGAAGACGGCGACGAAGGCGGCGACGAAGGCCGCCGCGCGGAAGCCGAACGGGGCCACGGCCGTGGCCAAGCCGAGCGGCCCACGCCGCACGACCAGCCGGCCGGCGGGCGCGGGCACCGGGGCGAGCGAGCCCGACTTCGACGCCCTCCGCACCCAGCTCGTCGAGACGGTGCGGTCGCACTACCCATCGGCCGACCTGACGTCCCTCGAGGGGGCGTTCGATCTTGCCCTCGAGGCCCATGCGGGTCAGCGCCGCGCGACGGGCGAGCCCTACGTCACCCACCCGATCGCCTCCGCCCAGATCACCGCCGAGCTCGGCATCGATCCGATCGCGGTGACCGCCGCGCTCCTCCACGACGTCCCGGAGGACACCGAATACGGGCTCCAGGACATCGAGGAGCGGTTCGGGGCGGAGGTCGCCCGCCTCGTCGACGGCGTGACGAAGCTGTCGAAGTTCAGCACCCACAGCCACGAGCAACAGCAGGCGGAGAACATCCGGAAGATGCTCCTGGCGATGGCCGAGGACATCCGGGTCGTCCTCATCAAGCTCGCCGACCGGCTCCACAACATGCGGACGCTGTACGGCCTCCCGTCCGAGAAGCAGCTCCGGATCGCGCGCCAGACGCAGGAGATCTACGCGCCGCTGGCCGAGCGGCTCGGGATCTGGCAGATCAAGTGGGAGCTCGAGGACCTCGCGTTCAAGGTCCTGGAGCCCGAGCGCTTCCGCGAGCTCGCAAAGCTCCTCGACACCCGCCGCAAGGGCCGCGAGGACTACATCTCCCGCGCGATCGCCGAGCTCGAGCCGCGGCTGAAGGAAGCCGGCATCGATGCCGACCTCCAGGGCCGCCCGAAGCACATCTACAGCATCGACAAGAAGATGCAGCGCAAATCGGCCGAGTTCGCCGAGATCTACGACGTCTACGCGATCCGGATCCTCGTCGACGAGAAGGCCGACTGCTATGCAGCGCTCGGGGTCGTCCACGCGCTGTGGCGGCCCATCCCGGGCCAGTTCGACGACTACATCGCCGTTCCCAAGAACAACCTCTACCAGTCGCTCCACACCGCGGTGATCGCGCTCGACGGCAAGCCCCTCGAGATCCAGATCCGGACGCATGCCATGCACCAGGTGAGCGAGGTCGGGATCGCCGCCCACTGGCGCTACAAGGAGGGCACGAAGTCCGACCGCGAGTACGACGCCAAGCTCGCCTGGCTGCGCCAGCTCATGGAGTGGCAGCGCGACGTCTCGGACTCCGACGCGACCGAGTTCGTCGAGGGGATCAAGCTCGACATCTTCCAGGACCAGGTCTTCGTGTTCACCCCGAAGGGCGACATCAAGGACCTGCCGGCCGGCGCGACCCCGCTCGACTTCGCCTACCGGATCCACACCGACGTCGGCCACCGGACGATCGGCGCGAAGGTCAACAACCGGCTCGTCCCGCTGGACTATCGCCTGAAGAACGGCGATATCGTCGAGATCGTCACGACGAAGGGCGAGCACGGCCCGTCGCGCGACTGGCTGAACGTCGTCCGGACCTCCCACGCCCGGGAGAAGATCCGGCAATGGTTCAAGAAGAAGGACCGGGACGAGAACATCGTCCACGGCCGGGAGTCGCTCGAGCGCGAGCTGCGCCGCCTCGCCCGGAAGAGCCTCCAGTCGGTCGGCAACGACCGGATCGCCGAGGTCGGCCGGACGGTCTACAACCACGAGACGCTCGACGACTTCTACGCGGCGATCGGCTACGGGGCGGTCAGCGCGCAGCAGGTCGTCGCGCGGCTGGGGGTCCTGGACGACACCGAGGTGGGGCTGCCGACGGTCGCCCCGGCGAACCTCCCGGCGCGCACTGGCGGCGTCCGGGTCAAGGGCGTCGGCGATCTGCTCGTCCGCTTCGCGAAGTGCTGCCATCCGATCCCCGGCGACCCGATCGTCGGGTTCATCACCCGCGGCAAGGGCGTGACGGTCCACCTCCGGTCGTGCCCGACGGTCCTCAACGAGAAGGAGGTCCCGCGGCTGATCGAGGTGGAGTGGGAGGCGGCCCCGACCCAGACCTACCCGATCGCGATCCGGGTCGAGGCCTACGACCGGACGGGGCTGCTCAACGACATCACCCAGGTTGTCGCGGAGAACAAGGTCAACATCGTCGCCGCGGCGGTCCAGGTGAGCCCGGACCACACCGCGATCGTGACCGCGACGCTCCAGGTCGCCTCGGTGTCGCAGCTCGCCCGGGTCATGGGCCGGATCGAGGGGCTCAAGGACGTCATCAACGTCCAGCGCGACCTGAGCTAGGCGCCGGCGTCATGCGGTCCATTCGCCGCGTTGCGCCCTGCGCGCGCTCGCTCACGCACGTTCGAGTGCGCTCGCTCACGTGCTCGGTCGCGCCTTGCGCCTGGACCCCCTGACGCCGGCTTCGAACGTGGCGGCTCGTCGAGGGCCCTTGTTTGTGCCGCCGGTGCCAGTTGTGCGGCCTGCGCACATCGGCCGGCGTCGGTCGACCTTCCGACGACCCAGAGATGCATGGACATGCAAGCAGGATCGAGGTGAGCGTGGATGCGGCCCCTTGACTGCATCGTCATGCGCCGGGGTCCGGCTGATCGCGGCCGGCGCCTCGCTGACGAGCACGGAGTGCACATCCGGCAGGATGCCTCGTGCGCAGGCACATCGCGGTGACGCGTCGGCGACCTGAGCTAGCTGATCGCGGCGAAGGTCCAGGCGCCGAGCCAGACGCCGATCAGCCCGGCGATCACGATCAGCCAGGGCAGGAACCGTCGCAGGCCCTCGCGCGTCACCCGCCGGCCTCCGCCCGCGCCAGCATGTCCGCCTTGGCGCGGCTGAACTCGTCGTCCGTCAGGTCACCGATCGCGTGCAGACGCGAGAGCTTCTCGAGGTCGTCCGCGAGGTCGCCGGTGTCCGCGGACGCCGAGGCGGGCGCCGCATCCACGACCGCGCCGCGCGCGTATGTCGGCGCGAAGTCGGAGGACACGTAGGACCGCTCGGTCCGCCGTGCCCCTGGATCGGTCGGCACGACGACGACGGGCTCGGGCTCTCCGGCCGTCGGTCTCCGGGGGATCGGTCGCAGCCGGTTCACGACGGTCTGCGACATGCGGTTGCCCTGCCGGCCGGCACGGGCCTCACGCCAGGCGGCGATCGCGACGATCAGGGGGGCGATCCCCATGATCCAGAACAGCACGCCCGGGATGACCCAGCCCCAGACGATCCCGGGCTCGCCGTCGGGCGAGTGGAGACCGTAGTCGACGAAGTTGTAGCCGAGCGAGACGAACAGGAGCGGCCAGCCGAGGGCCACGATCGCGGTGGCCGCGCCGCCGATCCGCGACCCGAACCAGACGATCAACCCGGCGGCCCCGAACAAGCCGAACATCCCGCCGACCATGGCGAGCGGCGTGCCGGTCGGGCAGGGCTGGGCCGTGACGTAGGGGCCGCCGTCGGCACAGGCCCCGCCGACGTCCAGGACGGCCCGCATGCCCAGGAAGAGCAGCGTGATGGACATCGTTCCGACCGCGACGCCGGCGAGATAGCCGACGACCGTGGGGATCGACACCCGGGACGAATCCACGGCCGGATCATACGGACCCGGGGCGTCCCGGCAACAACCCGGTGGTCCCGGTCACGGTCGGACCCGGCCGCACCCCGGGGCCGCCGCTAGACTCGTCGGACGATGCCCACCTTCCGCGCCCCTCGGGGCACCCGTGATCTGCTGCCGCCCGAGCGGATCGCGATGCTCCGCCTCGAGTCGATCGCGGCGGACCTCGCGACCCGTTACGGCTACCGGCCGATCGAGACGCCGCTGTTCGAGCAGACGGCGGTCTTCGAGCGGGGGATCGGCGACGCGACCGACGTCGTCGAGAAGGAGCTCTTCCGGCTCGCGTCGCGGACCGAGGAGGGCGAGGCGTGGGCCCTCCGGCCAGAGCCGACCGCGGGGATCGTCCGGGCCTACGTCCAGCACGGGATGCAGACGCTGCCCCAGCCCGTGAAGCTCACCCTGACCGGGCCGATGTTCCGCTACGACCGCCCCCAGGCGGGCCGGTACCGGGAGTTCTGGCAGTTCGACATCGAGGCGATCGGGGACGCCGGTCCGGCCGTCGACGCCGAGATCATCGAGCTGGCCGACCGCTTCTATCGAGAGGTCGGCATCGTCGACCCGGACATCTTCGTCAACTCGATCGGCGACCGGGAGTGCCGTCCCGCCTACATCGCGGAGCTGGCGGCGTTCTATCGCGAGCATCTCGACCGGCTCCCGCCGCTCGAACGGAACCGGCTGGATCGGGCGCCGCTCCGACTCCTGGACTCGAAGGACCCGGGGATGGTGGAGCTGAACGCGTCCGCCCCGATCATCACCGAGCGGCTGTGCGCCGCATGTGCCGAGCACTTCGCCGGGCTCCGGGCGCACCTCGACGCCCTCGGCGTCGCCCATCGCGTCGATCCCCGCCTCGTCCGCGGCCTCGACTACTACACGCGGACCGCGTTCGAGGTCTATCCCCGTGGCGAGGCCGGCCAGCAGTCGGCGCTCGGCGGCGGCGGCCGGTACGACGGTCTCGTGGAGCTGCTCGGCGGCAAGCCGACGCCCGGGATCGGGTTCGGGCTCGGACTCGATCGAGTGCTCCGGGCTCTGGACGCGCAGGGCACGCCCGCACCGGCCGATCCGACGACGCCGGTCGCGGTCGTCGTCGGCGCCGACCCCGCGGCCACGGCCGACCGGCTCCGCATCGCGACGACGTTGCGCGCCGCCGGGATCGTCGCCCGCGCGGAGCTGGCGGCCCGCAAGCTCGGCAAGCAGCTCGAGGCGGCGGCACGCGATCGCGCCCACTTCGCGGTGATCGTCGGCGACGAGCTCGCCGACGGCCAGGTCCAGCTGAAGGACCTCGACGCGGGCACGCAGAAGCTCGTCGCGGTCGACGACCTCGCCCGCGAGGTCGGGCGGGCCCATGCGAGCCATCACCACGGGTCGGGCGGCCCGTCGTGAGCGTCGACCGGTGGGCCGGCGGCGCGGCGTATGAGCACTACATCGGCCGCTGGAGCCGGCGGGTCGCCCCGGAGCTCGTCGACTGGCTCGACATCCCGACCGGGGGCGACTGGGTCGATGTCGGGTGCGGCACGGGCTCGCTCAGCGCCACGATCCTGGATCGGGCGGCACCCGGCTCGGTCGTCGGCGTCGATCCGTCCGCCAGCTTCGTCGAGCACGCCAGCTCCACGATCCTCGATCCCCGCGCGCGGTTCGAAACGGGCTCCGCGGATGCACTCCCGCTCGCGACCGGCAGCGTTGACGCCGCGGTTGCCGGGCTCGTCCTGAACTTCGTCCCGGACATCCCGGCAGCGCTCGCGGAGATGTGCCGCGTCGTCCGGGCTGGTGGCCGGCTGGGTGCCTACGTCTGGGACTATGGCGGCGGCATGGAGGTGCTCCGGCGCTACTGGGACGCGGCCGCCGCGGTGGCGCCGGTGGAGGTCGAGGCCGTGGGGGCGGAGCTGTTCCCGATCTGCGAGCCGGGCGCGCTGGCGACGGCGTTCCGAGCGGCTGGTCTCGAGGAGGTCGAGGACCGGGCGATCGACATCCCCGCCGTCTTCGTGGACTTCGACGACTACTGGGGGCCCTTCCTGTCGGGGATCGGTCCGGCGCCCGGGTTCAACCTCCGCCTCGACGAGGGGCGCCGGAACGCCGTCCGCGAACGCCTGGCGGCGACCCTTCCCATCGAGGCAGACGGTTCGATCCGGCTGACCGCACGCGCGTGGGCCGCGCGTGGCCGGCGCTTCGCCACGCGCTAGCGAACCCCATGGACGAGACGCCCGCCCCCGAGCGTCGGCGGCCCGATCCGGATGGCGTCGTCCGGTACAAGACCCTGGTCGGCACCGGCGATCGCGTCGCCTGCCACGGCCGCTCCGACTGGGCGGCCCGCCCGAGACGTGCGCGAACCCGGCGATCGCGATCGTGTCGTGCGGCACGTCGATCGCGTACTGCGCCGTCCACCTCGATGGCTGGAGCAGCTCGCATGGCTGCGCGACCCTCGCCGCGATCGACGCCACCGGCGTGTGGCGGCCGACGTTCGAGGCCTGGCAGCCGCGTGGACCGCGCGCGAACGACTGGAGACCCGAGCCGTTTCCGTTCGACTGGTGACCGCGGCCCGGTGAGGGCGACGAGAGCTGCGCTCAGGCGGCCGGCTTGAACTGCCAGATGCCGATCAGGTTGCCGTCGGGGTCCTTCAGCCACGCGGCGAAGCCCGCGCCGACGTCGGCGATCCCGTCGACGGTCTTCGGCGTCTCGTAGCTCTCGAAGACAACGCCCTTCTTCCGGAGCGCCGCGATCTCGTCCTGGATGCTCGTGACCCGGAACGCCATCTGGGTGTGTGTGCCGGCGGCTGTGCCGGCGCTCCGCGAGACCGCGAAGAACGTCCCGCCGCCCGCGTCGTAGTAGACCGTGGTCGGGGTCTCCTGTTGGACCCTGAACCCGAGGACGTCCTCGTAGAACCGCCTCAGGGCCGACACGTCGGCCGTGGGGATCGTGGCGTACACGGGATGATCCGAGAGCATCGCCCACTCCTCGACGATCAGAACAACTCCCGTACGATACGCCGGTCATGACGGACGCACCCCCGCTCGACCGAGGCCCGGACGCCGCGCCCCACGACCGGCTCGCGACGCCGTACCGGACGCACACCTGCGGCGCGCTTCGCGCCGAGGATGCCGGCCGGCCGGCCCGGCTCTCCGGCTGGGTCCACCGCCGTCGCGACCATGGCCAGCTGATCTTCCTCGACCTCCGCGACCGCCACGGGATCACCCAGGTCGTCGTCGACAGGACGGACGATCCCGAGGCCCACGCGGTCGCCAGCCGCGTCCGGAGCGAGTTCGTCATCACGGTCGACGGCGTCGTCGCGGCCCGGCTCCCCGGCACGGAGAACGCACGTCTGCCGACCGGCGCGATCGAGCTCCGCGCCCGGGAGGTCCGGATCCTCAGCGAGTCGAAGACCCCGCCGTTCTACGTGAACGACCCGGATGCCCCGATCGACGAGGCGCTCCGGCTCCGGTATCGCTACCTCGACCTCCGGCGCGAGGCGATGGCCGAGCGGCTGCTGCTGCGGAGCCGGCTCGTCCAGGCGGTCCGCCAGGTCCACCATGACCACGGCTTCATCGAGGTCGAGACGCCCAACCTGATCAAGTCCACGCCCGAAGGTGCCCGCGACTTCATCGTCCCGTCCCGGCTCCAGCCGGGCGCCGTCTACGCCCTGCCGCAGAGCCCGCAGCAGCTCAAGCAGCTCCTGATGGTGGCCGGCGTCGACCGGTACTTCCAGATCGCCCGCTGCTTCCGTGACGAGGACCTCCGCGGCGACCGGCAGCCCGAGTTCACCCAGCTCGACCTGGAGATGAGCTTCGTGGACGAGGATGCCGTGATGGCGTTCGTCGAGACGATGGTCATCGAGGTCTGCCGCGCCGCGACTCCCGAGCGCCCCATCGCGGCGATCCCGTTCCCGCGGTTCACCTACGACGAGGCGGTGGAGCGCTTCGGCAGCGACAAGCCGGACCTGCGGTTCGCGATGGAGCTGGTCGATCTCGCGCCGCTCTGGGCAGAGATGCCGTCCGGGTTCCGCGTCTTCGACGACGCCCTGGCGGGCGGCGGCCGGGTCAAGGCGATCGTGGCGCCCGGGATGGGCGGCGCCTCGCGCAAGGAGATCGACGAGCTGACCGAGCGGGCGAAGCGGTTCGGCGCGAAGGGTCTCGTCTGGCTGGCCGTGGACGATACCGGCGCCATCCGGTCGTCGATCGCGAAGTTCCTCGGCGACGACGGCATGGATCGGCTGGTCGTCCATGCCGGCGCGGCGCCCGGCGACCTGGTCCTCGTCGTCGCGGACGACCCCGCGATCACCGCCGACGTGCTCGGCCGCCTGCGGGCCGAGCTCGGAGTCCGGCTCGGCCTTGCCGACCCCGAGGTCCTGTCGTTCTGCTGGGTCCATCGCTTCCCGATGTACCAGTGGGACGCGGACAACGGCCGCTGGGACGCGACCCACAACCCGTTCAGCGGCGTCGTCCCGGAGGACGAGCCGCTGCTGACGACCACGTCCGGGGATCCCGCCCGGCCGGACCCGGGCGATCCCGCCGGTCGCGCCCGGGCGATGCAGTACGACATCGTCCTGAACGGCTGGGAGCTCGGCGGCGGGTCGATCCGGATCCATCGTCGCGACCTGCTCGCCCGGAGCTTCGCGCTCCAGGGCCAGACCGAGACCGGCATGAAGGAGAAGTTCGGGGCGCTGCTCGAGGCGTTCGAGTACGGGCCGCCGCCACACGGCGGGATCGCGCTCGGGATCGACCGGTGGGCGGCGCTCCTCGCCCACCAGTCGAACATCCGCGAGGTCATGGCGTTCCCGAAGACGCAGTCGGGCGGGGACCTCATGCTCGAGGCGCCGTCGCCGCCCGATCCGGCCCAGTACGAGGAGCTCGGGCTCCGGTTCGTCGGCGTGCCGGGCCGACCGACGACACCGTCCGGCTAGGTGAGCCCGGGGGTCGAGCTCCGACGGCTGACCGGTGCGGACGTCGCGACGCTGTCGGCGGAGGTGGACCGGGCTCGCGCGGCCGACGAGATGCGCGCCTCGTCCGACGATGACGGGACGTTCCTCGCCCGGGTCTTCGCCATGGATCCGACGATCGTCGGCGGGGCGTGGGCCGGTCCGGACCTCGTCGGGTTCGTCTCGTCCGAGTTCAAGATCACCTGGGTCCGGCCCGAGCGACGCCGGCACGGAATCGGCCGCCGCCTGATCGACCTCGTCGAGGAGATGGAGCGCGATCGGGGTCGCCCGGAGGTGATCATGGGTCGAATGCCGGACGACGAGCCGGCCCGCGAATTCCTGGTCGCAACGAGGTTCGCCTTCCACTCCGTGCTCTGGGACCTCACGCTGGAGGCCTCGACCGAGATCGCGCCGCCCGCGTGGCCGGCGGGGGTCGTCGCCCGGACCATCGATCCGGACCGGGACATCGAGCGCTGGGTTGAGCTCTTCAACTCGGCGTTCGCGAGCCACGCGACCCCGCTCCAGATCGACCCCGAGTTCGCCCGCGCCAGCCGCGATGACCCGGACTTCGACGCCGCCGATACGCTGGTCGTCGAGGACGAATTGGGCGCGCTCGTCGCCTTCTGCGCCGTGGCGCCGGTCCGCCACGGCGGCGTGGTCGAGCCGCACGGCGAGATCTGGACCGTCGGCGTCCGGCCGGATCTCCAGGGGATGGGGCTCGGCCGGCAGCTCCTGCGGTGGGGCGCCGGCTACCTGCGCTCGATCGGCGTGACCGACATCGCCCTGTCGGTCAACGGGCGGAACGAGCGGGCGCTCGGCCTGTACGAGTCGGAAGGGTTCGTCCGGACTCGCACGCGCGAGCGCTGGGCGCGCCCGGTGGGTCCGCCGTGATGTCGGGAACGAACGATCTCCCGCGGCCGCTCGACGCGATCGCCGCCCGGCCACGGCTCGCGGCGCTGCTCGGCGCCGTCTGCATCGCGTTCTCGGGGATCCTGTACCGCTGGGCCCTGGTCTCGCCGTCGACCGGCACCGTCTTCCGCGCGCTGTTCGGGCTGCCGTTGCTGGGGCTCGTGGCGTGGCTCGAGTACCGGCGCTATGGCGGGCTGCCGGTCCGGACGATCCGCCTCGCGCTCGTCGCCGGCGTCTTCTTCGCGGGCGATCTCCTGTTCTGGCACCACGCGATCGAGTACGTCGGCGCCGGGCTGGCGACGGTCCTCGGCAACCTGCAGGTGCTGGTCGTCGGGGTCGTCGCGTGGATCGCGTTCGGGGAACGGCCCAGCCGGTCCGTGTTCCTGGCGCTGCCGTTCGTCCTGCTCGGCGTCGCGCTGATCTCGGGCGCGTTCGGCGGCACCGCGTACGGCTCGAATCCGACCCTCGGCGTGATCCTCGGGCTGTGCACGGCGTTCTGCTACGCCGGCTACCTGCTGGTGATCCGGCGCGGCGGGCGTGACCTCCGCCGGCCGGCCGGCCCGGTCGCGATCGCGACCGTCTCGACGGCAATCGTGGCGGCCGCCGTCGGCGTCGTCGGCGGCGATCTCGATCCGACCCCACCGCTCACGAGCCTCGCGTGGCTCGCCCTGCTCGGGCTCACGTCGCAGTCGCTCGGCTACCTGCTGATCTCGCTGTCGCTGTCCCGGCTGCCGGCGGTGATGACGTCGATGATCCTGCTGGCCCAGCCGGTCATGACGGTGGGGCTGGCGATGATCCTCCTCGGCGAGACGCCGTCGTCCTCCCAACTCGTCGGCGTCGCCCTCGTCGTGGGCGGGATCGCGGCGGCGACCCTCGGCCCGAGCGCCCGGCGGATCAGGAGCCCGCGGCAGGTCGAAGCAGGAGCGTGAACGTCGTGCCCCTCCCGAGCTCGCTCGAGACGTCGATCGTCCCGCCCCACGACGTGACGGTCGCGTAGGCCGTCGGCAGCCCGAGACCCGTCCCGACGCCCTCGGGCTTCGTCGAGAAGAACGGCTCGAACACGCGCGCCCGAGTCGGCTCGTCCATGCCCGTCCCGGTGTCGGACACGGCCAGCGCCACCATCGAGCCGTCATGGGTCTCGACCGCACGACCCGCGAACCGGATCACGCCGCCGTCCGGCATCGCGTCGCGGGCATTGACCACCAGGTTCACGAGGACGTGCTCCAGCTCGGCGGGGTCGGCCAGGACGGGCGGGAGGCCAGGTTCGATCGCGGCGTCGATCCGGATGGCGGGCCCGACCGTTCCGGCCAGCATCCGCCCGGCCCGCGCCACGAGCTCCGCCAGGTCGACCGGCTCGATCACGCCGGATCGCGTCCGGCTGAAGCTGAGGAGGTCGCGGACGAGGTCCGTGCCGCGATCACTCGCGTGGAGGATCGCCTCGGCGTCCTCCCGTGACGGCCTGTCGAGCGGTGTCTGGAGGAGGAGCTCGGCCCGACCGCGGACGATCGCGAGCAGGTTCCCGAAGTCGTGGGCGAGGCTCCCGGCGACCCGCCCGATGGCCTCGATCCTGGCGAGCTCGCGGAGCCGCCCCTCGGTCGCCTGGCGTTCGAGGGCCGCACCGATGATCCCGGCGGCGGCGCGCAGCGCGTCCAGCTCCGGAGCGGTCCAGATGCGATCGGGGTCGGCGTCGTCGTAGCCGACGTGGCCCCACCATCGGCCGGCGACCCGGATCGGCGTGACGACGATCGACCCGACCCGGTCGGCGGCCAGCAGCACGCGCTCGTCGTCCGGCATCTCGCCGATCCTGCCGGCGACCAGCCGGCCGGCCGCCAGCTCTCGTTCCCAGCGGGGGAAGTAGAGCAGCCCGCGCGGATCGGGTGTCGCGACGAGGGCATGGACGCCGGGACCATCCCACTCGGCCCACGGCCGCATGTGGGAGCCGTCGTCACCGACGATCCGCTCGATCAGCGCCACACGGCCCGCGCCGGCGGCCGTCCCGAGCCGGGCGAGGACCTCGGGGAGGCCGTCGTCGAGCGGGTCGCCGGCGAGGAACCGCTCGGCGGCGAAGGTCACCGCCTCGAGGATGACCTCGCGCCGGTCGATCGGGGCGCTGGCGTCGTCGACGATGACGTCAGTCGCCGGGCTCGGCGGCCTGGGCGAACGGCGCGAGCGACGGTCCTTCGAGCGGCGCGTCGTCCGACACGTCGGCCGCCCCTGCGCCCCACTCGTGGACGTGGCCCGCGACGGGCTCGAGTGGCCCGACGTATGGCGGCAGCTGGGATCGTGGTGTCCGGCCGTCGATCGCGACGCCCGGGTCGCCGAGGTCGGCGGTTCGCTCGTCGAGGCCACCGGCTCGCAGGTCGGCCAGGACGTCCATCGGCATCCGGTCCGGGCCGACCGCCCGCAGCGCGTCGAGGGCGTCCGTCGGCAGGAGCGCCGGCCAGCCCGCCTCGTCGTCCCACGTCGGACGGAGGAGCGCGTCCGGGACGGCTCCGTGGAGCTCGATCAGGGAGGTGACGGTCTCGGGGCCGACCCACGTCAGGCGGGCCGGCCACAGCAGGACCCCGTCGGTCTCGGTCACCTCGGCGATGGCGACCTCGGCACCACGAGCCATCTGGGCGGCAGGACCCCGCTCCGGCGGCGCGGGCTCGGCCAGCGTCACGGGCGCACCCGCGAGTGCGGCCGCGACCTCGCCCGCCGGGTCGAACGAGACGACGACGACCGGGGTCGCCCCGCCGGACCACGCGACGTCGGCGATCCGCCGGACCGCGGGCAGCCCGTCCGCGTCGGCGAGCGCCGATTCGAGCGAGGCGGCGAGGATCACGGCGGCCACGGTCACGGCTCGATGCTAGCAGCGGCCCGGTTCAAGAGTCGGCATTCCGTGCGAGAATGACCGGCCCCCGAACCAGGAGCCCCGCCACCTCGTGCCCGCCGCCAGCCAGAATGCCCCAGTCATGACCAGCGCCAGCGCCACCCGCGCCGACCTGCGCAACGTCGCGATCGTCGCTCATGTCGATCACGGCAAGACCACCCTCGTCGATGCGATGCTCCGCCAGACGGGCACGTTCCGCTCGAACGAGGCATTGGTCGATCGCGTCCTCGACTCGGGCGATCTCGAGCGGGAGAAGGGGATCACGATCCTCGCCAAGCAGACGACGGTCGACCACGGCGGGGTCCGGCTGAACATCGTCGACACGCCGGGCCACGCCGACTTCGGCGGCGAGGTCGAGCGGAGCCTGCTGATGGTGGACTCCGTGCTCCTGCTCGTGGACGCCGCGGAGGGGCCGCTGCCCCAGACCCGGTACGTCCTCCAGAAGGCGATGGCCCGCCACCTGCCGGTCGTCGTCGCGCTCAACAAGATCGACCGCGGCGACGCCCGCCCGGCGGAGGTCCTCGACGAGGTCTACGAGCTGTTCATCGACCTCGGCGCCGACGAGCATCAGATCGAGTTCCCGGTCCTGTACACGAACGCGAAGGCCGGAACGGCCTCGCGGTCGCCCGACGAGCCCGGGGTGGACCTCCGTCCGCTCCTCGACACGCTGATCGCGGTCACGCCACCGCCGAGCCACGAGCCCGGCCATCCGCTCCAGCTGCTGGTCACGAACCTGATGGCGAACGACTACGTCGGGCGGATGGCGGTCGGGCGGATCTGGAACGGCACGATCCGGATGGGCCAGAAGGTCACCGTCGTCCGCGAGGAGGCCGACGACACCGCCGGCGCCGTCGAGCCGGGGCGGACCGTGACCCTGAGCGGGACGGTGACTTCGCTCCAGACGGCGAAGGGGATCGACCGGATCGACATCGCCGAGGCGGGTCCTGGCGACATCGTCTCGGTGGCCGGCCTGCCGGAGGTCACGATCGGCGACACGCTCACCGATCCGGCGGATCCGCGACCGCTCCCGCGGCTCGACGTGGACGCACCGACCCTGCGAATGACGTTCGGCGTCAACACGTCGCCGTTGTCGGGCCGGGAGGGCAGGTACGTCACCAGCCGCCAGATCAAGAGCCGTCTCGACAAGGAAACGCTCGGAAACGTCTCGATCGAGGTCCACCCGACCGAGTCGGGTGACACGTTCGAGGTCCGTGGTCGCGGCGAGCTCCAGCTCGCGGTGCTGATCGAGCAGATGCGGCGCGAAGGCTTCGAGCTGACCGCCTCCCGACCCGAGGTTCTCCTCCACACCGTCGATGGCGAGGTCCAGGAGCCATACGAGCGGATCACGATCGACATCCCGCCCGACTACATCGGCGAGGTCCAGGGGGCGCTCGCGGACCGCAAGGGACGTCTCGAGCAGATCTCGACCGACACCGACGGGCGCGTCCGCATGGAATATGTCCTCCCGGTGCGCGGCCTGATCGGCTATCGGGGCCAGCTCCTGACCGACACGCGCGGGACCGCGCTGCTCCACCAGATCGGCGAGGGCTACGGCCCGTGGGCGGGCGAGGTGACGCACCGGACGAACGGCGTGCTCGTCAGTGACCGCTCGGGCACCTCGAATGCCTATGGCCTGTTCAACCTCGAGCAGCGGGCCGAGCTGTTCATCGGCGCCGGAGTCGAGGTCTACGAGGGGATGATCGTCGGCGAGAACTCGCGGTCGGGTGACATGGATGTCAACCCGACGAAGGAGAAGAAGCTGACGAACATCCGGACGCACTCGCACGACGAGTCACTCCGCCTGACGCCGGCACGACCGCTCACCCTGGAGTCGGCGATCGAGTTCATCGCGGTCGACGAGCTGGTCGAGGTGACGCCTCAGTCGATCCGGTTGCGGAAGCGGGCCCTGTCGCAGCACGACCGGCGACGCGAGCGCGGTCGCGAAGAGGACCTGCGGCGCTCCGGCGAGCGCGAGGCGGCCGACTAGCCGACCCGACCCCGGTGGACGGAGCCGACGCGAACGACCAGCGCGTCATGGACGGCACCATCATCGAACGAATGGTCCACGAGCTCGATGAGGACCGGCTCGAGCGCGCGACGCGGATCGTCGTCGGTTCCCCCATCGGGTGTGGACGGCGCCGTCACCGCCCGCCACGCCCACGGCTCATCGCTCTCCTGGACGCCACGCGGCCAGCCGAGCCCGCGATCCGGCGGCACGAACAGCTGGGCCATGCCGTCGCCCGCGCGCCCGAGCGACTGCACCATGAGGCGCGGACCGAACCACACGATCGCGGCGGCGGCGACGGCGACGACGAGGCTGGACGGGTCCATGCGGGTCTCCGGAGATGCCTCATTGTCGCGCGCCGGGCAAGCCGCCGGCGACGCGTGGGGTGCCGCGTACAATCGGCGACGATGGTGATCTACCTCGACCACGCAGCGACGACCCCGCTCCGTCCGGAGGTCCTCGAGGCGATGCTCCCGTATCTCACCGGTGCCTTCGGCAACGCCTCGTCGTCCCATGCGTTCGGCCGGGCGGCCCGGGCCGCGCTCGACGACGCGCACGAGCGGATCGCGAAGCGGATCGGGGCGGAGGCCCGCGAGATCGTCCTGACGTCGGGTGGGACGGAGGCCCTGAACCTCGGGCTGAAGGGTGCCGCATGGGCCGGCAAGGGCCACGGGCACCGGATCGTCACGTCGTCGGTCGAGCACCACGCCGTCGGCCACGCCCTGCGCTATCTGGAGAAGTTCGGGTTCGAGGTCGTCGAGCTGCCGGTCGACCGCTACGGTCGTGTGGACCCCGACCAGGTCGAGGCGGCGATCACGGACAAGACGATCCTCGTCGCGGTCATGCTCGCGAACAACGAGGTGGGCACGATCCAGCCGATCGCAGACATTGGCAGGCGCGTCCGCAAGCATCGCGGGGTGCTGTTCGCGGTGGATGCGGTGCAGGCGGCGCCATACCTCGAGATCGACGTCGAGACGCTCGGCGCGGACCTGCTCGCGATCAGCGCCCACAAGTTCGAGGGGCCGAAGGGCATCGGGGCGCTGTATCTCCGCCACGGGACCCACATCCTCGCCCAGCAGCAGGGCGGTGAGCAGGAGCGTCATCGTCGCGGCGGGACGGAGAACGTTGCCGGTGCGGTCGGGATGGCGGCCGCGTTCGAGCTCGCGACCGGCGAGCGGGCCGAGACCGTGAAGCGGCTCCGTCGGCTCCGGGAGCGGCTCCAGAAGGCGGCCCTCGCGGTCGATGGCGTCGAGCTCACGGGTCATCCGAAGGATCGCCTGCCCGGTCACCTGTCGCTCATCGGACGAGACACCGACGGGTCCGCCGTCGCCGTGTCGCTGGATCTGAACGGGATCGCGGTGTCGGTCGGCTCCGCGTGCACGAGCGGCTCGACCGAGGTCTCGCATGTTCTCTCGGCGATGGGCTACCCGGAGGAGGAAGCGCGCGGCGCGCTGCGACTCACGCTCGGACGGACGACGACGGAGGCCGAGATCGAGGAGGCATCGGGCATCGTCCCGGGGGTCCTCGCGGCGATGCGGATCGGCGCGGCGGCGGTCGCGGCGGATCCCCTCGGGCAGGGCCTGCCGGCGTGACGCGGATCCTCATGGCGATGTCCGGCGGGGTGGACTCGTCCGTCGCCGCCGCGCTGCTCCATCGCCAGGGTCACGAGGTCGTCGGCGTGTGGATGCGTCTCCACGACGTCGCCGACGCCTACTCCGAGTTCAAGAAGAGCTGCTGCTCACTCGACGCCGCCGATGACGCCCGGCGGGTCGCCGCCCAGCTGGACATCCCGTTCTACGTGATGAACCTCGAGCGCGAGTTCGACGCCGGCGTGCTGCAGCCGTTCCTCACGGCCTATCTCGACGGCCGGACGCCCAGCCCGTGCGTGGACTGCAACACGTACGTGAAGTTCGGGGCCCTGCTCGGACGTGCCCGCAACCTGTACGACTGCGAGGCGGTCGCGACCGGCCACTACGCGCGGCGCGCGGTCGGGCCGGACGGCGCGCCGCGGCTCATCCGCGCCCGCGACGAGGACAAGGACCAGACCTACTTCCTGTACGGACTCCGGCGCGACCAGCTGGACCATGCGCGGTTCCCGCTCGGCGAGCTGACAAAGCCGGAGGTGCGTGCCATCGCCCGAGACCTCGGCCTCGCGACCGCCGACAAGCCGGAGAGCCAGGAGATCTGCTTCGTGCCCGGCGGCGACTACCGCGACGCCCTCCGGGAGCGGGCTGGCTGGCGACCCGAGCCGGGACCGGTCGTGGACGCCGGTGGGGCGGTCGTCGGCGAGCACGGCGGGTCGGCGGGCTTCACCGTGGGTCAGCGGCGCGGGATCGGCATCGCGGCCGACGCGCCCCGCTACGTCAGCCGGATCGACCCGTTGTCGAACACGATCCAGCTCGGCCGGCGCGAGGACCTCGAGACAACGACGATCCCGCTCAGCGGCGTGACGTTCGTCGCCGACGAACCACCGGCGGGCCGGTCCGGCTCCTTCCGTGCCCAGGTCCGGATCCGCCATCGGGCGATTCCGATCCCGGCGACGGTCAGGCCGTCGGGCCACGCGGAGCCGCGCCGCGGCGGGCGATGGGTCGTCGAGACCGATGCGCCGGTCTGGGCGGCGGCGCCCGGACAGGCCGCCGTCCTGTACGACGACGAGGTCGTCCTCGGTGGCGGACGGATCGAGCGGGCCGTCGCGGTGGACGCGGCGTGATCGGCCCGGCGCCGGTCCTGGCCCTCCTGGTGGGGATCTTCCAGGTCGCCCTGTTCGTCCTGATCCGCGGCTCGGCCGGCGGTCAGCTGCCGCTCCTCGTCATCGCGGCGTTCCTCGGGGCCTGGGCGGGTGATGCGATCGGCGCCCGGCTCGGGATCAACCTGCTCCAGATCGGGGACTTCCACCTGGTCGCGGCGTCGATCCTCGCGTGGGTCGGGATCGGCGTGGTGGCCCTCGTGGCGGTGCTCGGGCCGACGCGTGGCTCGAAGGTCGGCTCATGAGCGAGCCGCGCGTGCCGGCGGGCATCGAATCCCTGATCCGCTCCGTCACCGGCGGCGCCAGTCCAGAGGAGCGAGACCAGCGCGCCTCGACCTTCGCCCGGGGGCTCGCGATCGGCGCGCTGGTGGGCGCCGCGATCGCCGGCTCGACGATCTGGCAGCGCCGTCAGGGGGGCGCCGCCGCGCGGTCGGCGAGCCACGAACGAGCGACCATCGAGGCCGAGGCCGTCGACGCGGAGTCGCCCGGCATCTGAACGCCGGGCCCGGCCGAGCGACTGACGCCCTCGGCGGGCTCGGGAAGGGAGCCGGCGTTCGGTACCATTGCCGCCGATGCCGACCCCCGTCACCGAGCACGATCCGCGGATCACGCCGCTGCCCGCGGCCGAGATCCGGCGGCGCTTCGTCGAGTTCTTCGAGGAGCGTGGCCACACCGCGGTCCCGAGCGCGAGCCTCGTCCCCGCCGGCGACCAGACCCTCCTGTTCACGAACTCGGGCATGGTCCAGTTCAAGGAGGTCTTCACGGGCGCCGAGAAGCGGAGCTACACCCGAGCGGTCGACTATCAGCGCGTCCTGCGCGTCGCCGGCAAGCACAACGACTTCGAGGAGGTCGGGCGGACGCCCCGCCACCACACCCTCTTCGAGATGCTCGGCAACTGGAGCTTCGGCGACTACTTCAAGCGCGAGGCGATCCACTACGCGTGGGATTTCCTGACCCGCGAGATCGGGATCCCGGGCGATCGCCTGGCGGCCACGACCTACAGGGACGACGACGTCGCGTGGAGCGTCTGGCGCGACGAGATCGGGCTGCCGCCCGAGCGGATGGCGAAATGGGGCGACGTCGACGCCGGCGACGACAAGAACTTCTGGCGGATGGCCGAGACCGGGCCGTGCGGTCCGTGCAGCGAGATCCACTTCGACCGCGGCGCGCACCTGTCCGAGGGCCCGGAGTGCATCCCGGACCACAGCGAGCACTGCCCACGCTGGCTCGAGATCTGGAACCTCGTCTTCATGGAGTTCGACCAGCGGCCGGACGGCCGCGTGCCGCTGCCGTTCACCAGCGTGGACACGGGCATGGGGCTCGAGCGGGTCGCGAGCGTCAGCCAGGGGGTCCTCTCGAACTACGACACGGACCTGTTCGCGCCGATCCACGAGCGTCTCCGGTCGATCTTCGGGCACGACCCGGTGGCCTTCGAGGCCGAGCGCTTCAGCTACCAGGTGATCGCGGACCACAGCCGGGCGATGACGTTCCTGATCGCGGACGGCGTCCTGCCGAGCAACGAGGGTCGCGGCTACGTCCTCCGCCGGATCATCCGGCGCGCCGTCCGGCACGGGCGGCTGCTCGGGCGGCGCGAGCCGTTCCTGACCTCGGCCGCCGAGGTCGTCATCGACACGATGGCCGAGCCGTATCCGATCCTCGCGGAGCGCCGCGAGGCCATCCTCGCCTCGATCGAGCGCGAGGAGGCCCAGTTCGCGCGGACGCTCGACGCCGGGACCGGCCAGCTCGAGGCCGCCCTCGCCGGTCTCGCCGGCGGTGCCGAGCGCGCCGTCGGCCGGCGGCCGGAGGAGGTCGCCCCGGATGCCCCGGTGCTGCCGGGCGACCTGGCATTCCGGCTCCACGACACGTTCGGCTTCCCGATCGACCTGACCGTCGAGCTGGCGGCCGAGTACGGCGTCGCCGTCGATCGCGCCGGCTTCGAGGCCGCGCTGGCGCGAGCAGCGCGAGCGGAGCCGGTCCGGCAAGAAGGCCGAGCTCGCGAAGCACGCCGAGCTGACCGCGCTCTACCAGGCGATCCAGGCGCGGGCCGGCGACACGACGTTCCTCGGCTACGAGACGACGACCGCGCCGGGCACCGTGGTCGCGATCGTGCGCGACGGGATGGAGCTCGGCGAGGTCACCGGGCTCGGCGAGGCCGAGGTCGTTCTTGACCGGTCGCCGTTCTACGCCGAGGGCGGCGGTCAGGTCGGCGACCGCGGCGAGCTGCGCGAGGCCGGCGGCGGCTCGTCGCTCTTCGCGGTCGAGGACACCCAGAAGCCGGTCGGCGGCCTCATCGTGCTGCAGGGCACGCTCCACGGTCGGCTCCGCGTCGGCGAGACGGTCGACGCCGTCGTCGACGCCGCCCGCCGGGCCCACACGATGCGCAACCACACCGGCACGCACCTGCTCCACCGGGCGCTCCGGAACGTCGTCGGCGAGGCCGCGCGCCAGGCCGGCTCGCTGGTGACGCCGGACTACCTCCGGTTCGACTTCCCGTTCGACCGGCCGCTCACGACCGACGAGCTCCGCGCGATCGAGGACGAGGTCCGGGCCGTCATCCGCGACGACCGGACGGTGACCCCGAGCTTCATGTCGATGCGGGAGGCGATCGACGCCGGTGCCGATGCGTTCTTCGACGAGAAGTACGGCGAGACCGTGCGGACGGTGCAGGTCGAGGGCTACAGCCACGAGCTGTGCGGCGGGACCCATTGCCGCGCCTCCGGCCAGATCGGCTCGTTCGTGATCACCGGCGAGCGGTCGATCGGCTCGGGAATGCGCCGGATCGAGGCGCTGACCGGTGCTGGCGCGGATGCGTACCTCCGGACGCGCTCCGACGCGCTCGCGGCCGCGGCCGAGACCGCCGGCGCCCAGACGCCGGAAGGGCTCCCGGATCGCATCCGGGCGCTCCAGGAGGAGCTGCGCGAGACACGGAGACGGCTCAAGGCCGGCGCGGCGGCGGGTGGTGGCCTCCCGAAGCCCGGCGAGCTCGCGACCCGCGCCGAGGAGGTCGCGCCGGGGATCCGGCTCGTCGCCTACGCCGGGCCGTACGGCTCGATCGACGAGATGAAGGGCGCCGCCAAGGACCTCCGCGGCGTGCTCGGGTCCGGCGTGATCGCCCTCGGTCTCGACGGCGACGAGCCCCAGCTCTTCGTCACGGTCAGCGACGACCTGGTCGCCCGCGGGATCGCGGCCGGCGACCTCGTCCGCGAGGCGATCGCCGCGATCGACGGCAAGGGGGGCGGGCGACCGGAGATGGCCCAGGGCAAGGGCGCCCGACGCGAGGGTCTCGGCGCGGCCCTGGACTCGGTCCGATCCCGGTTGACCACCGCGGCCTAGCGGTGGCCTTCCTCCGCCGGATCTGGCAGCGCGACGAGGGCGAGGGCCTCGCCGCCTGCACCGCCCTCGACATCGGCACCGAGTTCGCGAAGGCCCTCGTCTTCGAGATCGGTGACGACGGTCACGGCACCGTCCGCGGCGTCGGCCGGAAGCGCCAGGGCCTGAGCCACATGTCGTCCGGCACCGTCGCCGACATCGCGGCGGTCGTCGACAACTGCACGGTCGCGCTCCAGGAGGCCGAGGAGATGGCCGGCTTCAGGCCGAGCCAGGTCGTCATCGGGATCGCCGGCGAGCTCGTCAAGGGGTTCACGACCACCCACGCCCAGGAGCGCAAGCGCCCCGATCAGCCGATCACCGAAGCGGAGCTCGCGAAGCTGATCGACTCCGTCCAGCGGGAGGCCCTGCGCGAGGCGGAGCGATCGATCACGTGGGAGACCGGCCTCCCGAACGTCGACGTCCGTCTGGTCCATGCCGCGATCGTGGCCGCCTCGATCGACGGGTATGCGCTCACGAACCCGGTCGGGTTCCAGGGACGGCACGTGAAGATCGGGATCTTCAACGCGTTCGCCCCCCTCGTGCACCTCGGCGCCCTCCAGACCGTCGCCTCGCAGCTGGACCTCGAGCTGCTCGAGATCGTCGCGGAGCCGTACGCCGTGGCGCGTGTCCTCGGCTCGGACCAGATCCGCCAGGCGGGCGCCCTGTTCGTCGACGTCGGCGGCGGCACGACCGACGTCGCGCTCGTCCGCCAGGGCGGCATCGAAGGGACGCGGATGTTCGCGCTCGGGGGCCGGGCGTTCACGAAGAGCCTGGCCGACCGGCTCGAGCTGCCGTTCCCGCGGGCCGAGGCCGCCAAGGTCGACTACGCCCGCGGCCTGCCGGTCGACCGGCACGACGAGATCGCGAAGATCGTCGGAGAGGACGTGGAGGTCTGGGCGGCGGGCGTCGAGCTCGTGATGGAGGAGCTCGGCGGCGGCGACCTGCTGCCCGGCCGGATCTACCTGTGCGGCGGCGGCTCGCGGCTGCCGGAGATCGTCCAGGCGCTCGGCGCCGAGCGATTCTGGAAGCGGCTGTCGTTCGCCCGGCCGCCCGAGGTCGTCGTCATGGCCCCGGACCAGGTCGAGGCGATCTCGGACGCGACCGATCTCCTCGTCGACCAGCAGGACGTCACGCCGCTCGGCCTGGCCTACCAGGCCATCGAGCTGCAGACGACCGAGGACCCGCTCGATGCCGCCCTCCGGCGCGTCCTGCGGGCGATGAAGGTTTGACCTTGGCCGCCGGACCCCGCACCACACTTCGCTCGCCGATGCGGACCATCGCGGCGTTCGATCCTCCGCGCCCTCGCTCACGCATGGACATGCGCTCGCTCACGTGCTCGGATCGGCCTTGCGCTGGCCTCGCCTCGGCGGCGACCTGCGGCGCGCGGCCGGCGGCCAAGGTCTAGGGTTCCTCGGATGGCAGCGGGCATCGTCTACCTCGACGTCGACGACGAGATCACGTCGGCCGCTGCCCGGATCCGCTCGTCGGTTGCCACGAAGGTCGCCCTGGTGGTCCCGTACGGCTCCCGGATCGCGACCTCACGGATGAACTTCCGCCTCCTGTCGCGCGAGGCGCTCGTCAGCAACCGGCGGCTGTCGATCATCTCCGGCGATGCCGCGTCCCGATCCCTGGCGGCGTCGGCGGGGCTGCCGGTGTTCGCGAGCGTCGCCGAGTACGAGGCCTCGACCGAATCGGGCACCGATCGGGCTCCCGACGACGACACCGGCCGGGGCCCGGCGAAGGAAGCCCCAGCCGCCGGCGCCGCGGCTGCGGCCGGAACCCTCGCCGCGAGCGAGACCGTGGCCGCCGTCGGCCCGGCAACGGCGGAGCCGCCCGCCCCGCCGTCGAGGCCGCCTTCGTCGACCACCTCCACCGGAACGACCAGGCGCGCCGGCCGGACCCTCTCGGACGACACGGCCCGGATGGCCGTGCCGGTTGCGGCCGCGGCCGCGACCTCGGCGGGTGGCGTCGGACCGGTTGCGGGGGCCGACGTGGCGCCGGTGCCGGCCCCCGTGCCGCGGCGCGCCGTCGACGCGTCCGATGACACCGGCGGTCGCTCCCGCGCCCCGCTCCTCGTCGCCCTCGCCGCGGTCGGTCTGGCCCTCGTCGTGCTTGCCGTCGGCGGCTACCTCCTGCTGCCGTCCGCGTCGATCGCGCTCACCCCGCGTCCGGAGCCGATCTCGGTCAACCTCACCGTGTCGGCCGACCCGGACGCGACCGCCGTCGACCCGTCCACCGGCGTCGTTCCGGCCGTCCGCCTGGACGTTCCCGTCGAGGCGAGCCAGACGTTCACGACCTCGGGTGTGCACGTCGAACAGACGGCTGCGTCCGGCGAGGTGACGTTCTCGAACTACAACCCGGTGTCCTCGAACACGATCGCCGGGGGCAGCATCGTCACGACCGAGGGCGGGATCCGTTTCCGGACCCTCGCGAGCGTCACCGTCCCGGCGGGCACGTTCGTCCTGCCGAACGTGATCCCGGCGACCCGGCGCGTGGCCGTCCAGGCGGTCCGGCCGGGGACGGAGGGCAACGTCCCGGCGAACGCGATCCGGGTCGTGCCCCAGGGCGAGAACCCGGACTTCCTGAAGGTGAACAACGTCGACGCGACCGACGGCGGGACGCGGACCGAGTCGCCCGAGGTGTCGCAGGCCGAGGTCGCCAAGGCCGTCGCCGACCTCCAGACGCAGCTCGCGAAGAACTTCGAGGACGCGATCGCGGCCGGTGCGGGCGCGCCGCCGGACACGACCCTCTTCCCGGAGACGGCCGTGCTCGGGCCGTCGACCCCGGCGCCGGATCCGGCGACCCTCGTCGGTCAGGCGGTGTCGTCCTACGACCTGTCCCTGTCCGCGACCGGGACGGTGATCGCCGTCGACCCGCGTCCGGTCCGCGCGATCGCCGAGGAGCAGCTGCAGGGTCGAGTCGGCGCCGACCATACCCTCGTCGACGGCTCGATCGACGTCGAAGTGGGGCAGGGGAGCGTCGGTGAGGACGGACAGGTCACGTTCCAGGCGACGGCGCGGGCGACGCGCGTCCCGATCGTCGATCCGGGGCCGCTGCGGTCGCTCGTCAAGGGCAAGACAACGGCGGAGGTCGAGGCCGCGCTCGCCCCGTACGGTGACGTGACGGTTACCCTCTGGCCGGACTGGGTCTCGACGGTCACCGGCGTCGACGCCCGGCTGGACCTCACCGTCAAGGGCTCGACCGCGGGTCCATCGCCATCGGCGACGCCATCGGGCACGCCGACGCCCGGTGCGACGCACACGAAGACCCCGGGCCCGTCGGGCACGAAGTCTCCCGGCGCCTCCGGCTCGGCCGGCCCGTGAGCCGACTGCTGGGGCTGGACGTCGGTGAGCGACGGATCGGGATCGCGGTCGCGGACACGGACGGCCGGGCGACGCCGCTCACCACGATCCGCCGTTCGGACGATCCGGCGAACGATGCGGCCGCCGTCGCGGCGCTGATCCGCGAGCACGACGTGATCGAGATCGTCGTCGGTCTCCCGCTCGACATGTCGGGTGGCGAAGGCGGCCAGGCCGCGCTGACGCGGGCGTGGGTCGAAAGCGTCCGGCCAGCCTGGATCGCTCCGGTCCGGTATCGTGACGAGCGACTGACCAGTCACGTGGCCGAGCAGCGGCTCGGACCCATGAAGCGAGGACGATCCGGGGGTCCACCCACCCGAGCCCAGCGGGATGCCTGGCGGGCCCGGATCGATCGCGAGGCTGCCGCGATCATCCTGCAGGACGAGCTCGACGCCCGCGCCACCACGCGCGAGTCGACAACGGAGAACATCACATGACCATCCGCTCCGGCGGACGCGCACGCGACACGCAGGCGCACCCGGCCGAACGGGGGACGTACGACGACGCGTGGCAACCCACCTACGAGCCGGAGCTGCACGGTCGCGGCGGCGGCTCGGGCGGCTCGGGCGGCTCGGGCGGCCGGAACGGTGGGTACAACGGCTGGAGCGAGAACCGTCCCCGCCGCGGGATCCCCGGCATCCTGAAGTTCCTCCTGTTTGCGTTCGTCCTGGCCGCGATCGTGCTCGTGACCCTCGTGACCGTCCTCCGGCCGATCGTCCGCAACGCGGTCGTCGGGTGGGCGGGCGACAACCCGGCCGCGCTCGGCATGCCGTTCGTCGCGGACCTCGTCCGTGAGGATCTCGGGATGCACCTGACCGAGCCCGCATCGACCGACTCCGAGCAGATCGTGTTCACGGTCGCCGACGGCGAGACGGCCTCGGAGATCGCCGGGCGTCTCGAGGACGAGGGGTTCCTCACCGATCGGCGCTCGTTCGTGTTCATCGCGACCGAGCGCGGTCTCACCGGCGACCTCCGCACGGGCACGTTCATCCTCCGCAAGTCGATGACCCCGGACGACATCGTCACGGCGCTGCTCGTCCCCGAGGGCACGAAGTACGTCGACATCGCCCTCCGGACCGGCCTGCGGCTCGAGCAGATCACCGCCAAGCTCGAGACGATCGACGGCCTGAAGATGAACCCGGAGGACTTCTACCAGCTCGCAAAGCACCCGACTGCGGCGCTGCTGGCCGACTACCCGTGGCTCAAGGCGATCCTGCCGGACGGCGCGTCGCTCGAGGGGTTCCTGTGGCCCGCGACCTACCGGGTCCTGCCGGACACGACCGCGGACGAGCTGATCCGGGACATGCTCGATGGGTTCCACAACGCGATGGGCGACCGGCTCACGGTCCCGAAGGAGCGAGGCCGGAGCTTCTACGAGATCCTGACGCTGGCCTCGATGGTCGAGCGAGAGGCGGTGGTCGACGACGAGCGGGCGACGATCGCGGGCGTCTTCGAGAACCGCCTCCACAAGCTTCGCGGGATCGCGCCCGTGCTCGCCTCGGACCCGACGGTGTTCTACGCGGTCGACACGCTGAATCTCGCGAAGATGCCGATCGAGCAATGGAAGACCTACTCGTTCTGGAACGTGCCGGACCAGCCGCTCCGCCAGATCGAGCTGCCGCCGGAGCTGCTCGGCTACCAGACCTACACCCAGGCCGGCCTGCCGCCAGGCCCGATCGCCACGCCCACGCTGGCCTCGATCGACGCGGCGCTCGAACCGGACACCAAGGACGGCTATCTGTTCTTCGTCGCGAAGCGCGACGGGACCGACACGCACGCCTTTGCCAAGACGCAGGCCGAGCACGCGAAGAACCTCAAGAAGTACGGCTACACGACCTAGACGTCCGATGACCTCGTCCGGGCTGCCGTCACCGGCCGATTTCGCCCCACCGCCCTCGCCGGCCGACCTGGCCCGCTGGGCCGATGCCGACCGCGAGGCCAGGCCGGACCGCCTCGCGAGGGTTCGTGCGCGTTTCGGGGCCGCCGGGATTGACGGCTATTTCGGCCTCCGGCCTGAACACGCCCGCTACCTGACCGGGCTCCGGCTGGGCGAGGGGGAGGAGAAGGTCTCCGGGACGTCGGGACAGTTCCTCGTCGGCGCCGATGCCGTCGTCCTGCTCGCCGATTCGCGCTACTCGATCCAGGCGCACCACGAGGCACCCGGTGCGCGCGTCGTCAACGGCCCGCGCGATCTGGCCATGGGCTGGGGCGCGCTGGCCGCGTCGGTCGGGGCGCGACGGATCGGCGTCGAGGCGGCGCTCATGCCGTACGCAGTCTGGCGGCGGCTGGAGGAGGCGGCACCGGACGTCGAGCTGGTCCCGGTCGAAGGCTGGATCGAGGCCGACCGCGCCATCAAGGAGCCGGCCGAGCTCGAGCGCGTCGCGGCCGCGTGCGCCGTCGCGGACCGGGCCCTGGCCGGGCTGCTTCCGTCGATCCGTCCGGGCGCGACGGAGCACGATCTCGCCCTCGACCTCGAGTGGCGGCTGCGCACCGGCGGAGCCGAGGCCGTCGCCTTCGACCCGACCTGCCTGGTCGGCCCGAACGCCGCGTTGCCGCACGGCTCGCCGTCCGACGCGCCGGTCCGCGCGGGGGAGGTGGTCCTGTTCGACTTCGGCGCCCAGGTCGGCGGCTATCGGAGCGACATGACCCGAACGCTGTTCGTCGGCGAGCCCGCCGAGCGCGATCTCGCGGTGTACCGGCTCGTCGCCCGGGCCCAGGCCGCCGCCATCGCCCAGATCGAGGCGACCGTCGATGGCGAGCTGCGGCTGCCGGCCGGTCGCGAGCTCCACGAGCTCGCCCGGCGCGAGATCGAGGAGGACGGGCGATGGCCGGCGTTCGAGCACGGTCTGGGCCACGGGATCGGCCTCGCCACGCACGAGCTGCCGTCGCTCAGCGCCCAGGGTCTGGACGTGCCGCTGCCTTCGCCGACGGTCTTCTCGGTCGAGCCCGGGATCTACCTCGAGGGCGAGACCGGGGTCCGGATCGAGGACCTCATCCTGCTCGACGGCGACGCCGGCCGGGTCGAACGGCTGACCCGGTTCCCGCGCGAGGTCCTCGCGCTGCCGGGCTGACGCCGGCCGATCGTCCGCTACAATCCACGCCCGACCACGATCGAACGACCGGCTTCGGCGCGCTCCTGCGGCGCCCAGGTCGCTCCAGGAGCCACCCCACATGATCAGCACCGGCGAACTGAAGAAGGGTGTCGCCATCGAGCTCGACGGCGAGCTTTGGCAGATCCTCGACTACCACCACATCAAGATGGGCCGCGGCTCGGCCCAGGTCCGGATCACGCTCAGGAACATCAAGCGCGGGCAGACGGTCGAGCGCTCGTTCCAGGCGGGCACGAAGTGGCCGCGCGCGTCGATGGAGAAGCGGCCCGTCCAGTTCCTCTATCGCGACGACAGCGACTACCACTTCATGGACACCGACACGTACGACCAGTTCCACCTCACCGCGGACCAGCTCGGCGACGCGGCGCCGTACATGAAGGACGGGATGACGCTCGACCGGACGACCTACCAGGGCGAGACGATCGGCGTCGAGCTGCCGGTCACTGTCGATCTCGTCGTCGCCGACACCGAGCCCGGCTTTGCCGGCGACACCCAGACCGGCGCACGAAAGCCGGCGACGACCGAGACGGGCCTCGTCGTCACGGTGCCGATCTTTGTCGAGGCCGGCGACACGATCCGCGTGGACACGCGGACCGGGGAGTACCAGACCCGGGTCTGAGGGTGCCGGGCGGCCCGCCCCCGACGCCCGAGCGTCGCCCGGGTCTCGGACGGCTACGATCCCGGCATGACGCGCGGCGGCATCGACGCGATGCTCTACCTCCTGGACGAGGCGTTCCGTGGCGCCGGCATCGTGGCGAGCAACGAGAGCCAGGCCCTCATGCCCAACCTCCGCTCCGTGCCCGACGACGCGTGGCACACGGTCCCGGACGGCCTCTCGCGCTCGATCGAGGCGATTGCGGTCCACATCGGGGCGTGCAAGGTGATGTACGACGACTACGCATTCGGCTCGGCGAGCCTGCGGTTCGCGACGCCCGAGGTCGAGCCGTGGCATGCCGGTGAAGCAGAGATGGATGGTGTCCTGCCCTGGCTCGAGACGACCCACGACCGGCTCGCAGGCCACGTGGCGGCGCTCGCCGACGACGCCGAGCTGGATGCCCTGCGCCTCACGAACTGGGGCGAGCGCCGCCCGACCCGCTGGATCGTGGCGGCGATGATCACCCACGACGCGTATCACGCCGGCGAGATCAACCACCTTCGGAGCCTCCTCGGCCCCGACGATCGCTGGCGCTTCCAACAGCTGGGGTTCGGCTGATCGACCCGATCGCGACCGGTTTCGTGCGTTTCGACCCCGGCCGGCGTGTTTGAGGATATGACGACGCACGTGGCCATCGCCGACTCGACGGATCTCGCCTACGAGCACGCGTTCCGGCGTCACTGGTCGGACGTGTTCCGGTTCGCCCTCGCCTGGACGAACGACTGGACCGCCGCGGAGGACCTCGCCCAGGAGGCGTTCCTCCGGTTGTGGGACCAGCGGCACCGGCTCGACTGGGAGCGGCCCGTGCTGCCGTGGCTGCTCGTCACGACCCGTCGCCTCGCGACGGACCGGTTCCGCACGCTCCGGCGGCGGATCCTGGTCCGCCCCGCGGAGCCGCCGGCCATCGACGCGGACCCGTCGGCTCGCGTGCGCTGGCTCGACGTCCGCGCCGCCATGGATGACCTCTCATCGCTCGAACGAACCGCGCTCGTGATGACCGCGATCGAGGGAGCGACCTACGAGGAGGCTGCCGCCGTCCTCGGAACGACGGCCGGAGCGCTCCGTGCCGCCGTCAGCCGCGCACGCACGAAGCTGGAGACCGCGTGATGGAGCCCACGTCGAAGAGCGATCGAGTCCTGGACGAATGGACCGCGTTGGCGAACACGGCGAAGCCGCCGGCAACCGCGCCGCGACCCGCGGGGAACCGCAGCTCGGGCTCGTTCCCGGGTTTGGTCGGGGCCGGCCTGCTGGCCGCCGCCCTGATCGTTGCCCTGGCCTGGCTCGGCGGCCGCACGACCGGCGTGGGCGCCGACCCGTCGCCGAGCTCGAGCGATGCCGCGGTCGTCGAGTCTCCGTCAGCGGAGCCGAGCGCGTCGCCAGAGCCGTCTCCGTCCCTCGTGCCGAGCGAGGCGCCGAGCCCGTCCGTCGAGCCCTCGGCGAGCACGGCCCCGAGCGCGACACCGGTCCCGACCGTGGGACCCTGCACGGCGAAGGACCTGACCGCCCGGATCACGTCGTGGGAGGGCGCCGCGGGCAATCGGATCGCCAGCGTGACGCTGACGAACGCCAGCAAGGCGAGCTGCCTCTTGACCAAGACGGCGACGCCGTTCCTCATCGACGGGCGCCGGACCGTCCTTGCGCAGGGCATGAACCCGCCGACGCCGGCGACGATCACCGTCAAGCCGGGCGAGACCCTTCACACGCTCGTCGACGTGACGAACGTGTGCACCTCGCCGATCAAGGCGCCGGTCACCGTGGCCTTCGATCTCGATGCGAATGGGCTGAACGGAGCCCTCGTCGCGACGCCGACGTCGTCGTCCGACACGACCGTCCCGCCGTGCAACGGGCCAGGCCAGCCGGCCAGCATCCAGATGCAGGCATGGACGCGCTGAGGTGCGCTGAGGCACGTCGGTCGCGTCGCGCCGGGAGGATCGCGGTCGCCCTCGTTGCGGCCGCGGCCCTTGCCGGCTGCACGACCGGAGCGGCCGGCGGAGCGATCGCACAAGCGCCCTCACCCGCCGGCCCGGCGACGCCGGGCACCGGGGCCCGCCCCGGATCGGGGGCCGCGCCGTCGGAGGCAACCCTCGAGCGGCTCATCGGCCAGCGGCTGATCGTCGCGATGGACGGCCGGACCCCGAGCCCGGCGCTGCTGGACCGCATCGGCCGCGGCGAGATCGGCGGCGTGATCCTCTTCGGCCGCAACCTGACCACGAAGGCGGCCCTCATGGCGCTCACGACGCAGCTCCATGACGCTGCGTCCGCGGCGGGTCAGCCCCGGCTCCTGATCGCGGTCGACCAGGAGGGCGGATCGATCAAGCGGATCCCGTGGGCGCCGCCGACCCTGTCGCCGCGACAGCTCGGAGCGCTGGGATCGACGGCGACGGCACGCGCGCAGGGCGTCGCGACCGGGAAGGCGCTCCATGCGCTCGGGATCGACCTGGACCTCGCGCCGGTGGCCGACGTCCCGGCGTCGACCACGTCGTTCCTGTTCCGACAGCACCGCACGTGGTCGTCCTCGGCGGCACGGACGACCGCGCTGGTCATCGCCTTCGCCCAGGGTCTTCGGGCCGGCGGCGTGGTCCCGGTCCTCAAGCACTTCCCCGGGCTCGGGTTCGCGAACCAGGACACCGACCTGCGCATGGTCACGATCCGAGCGAGCCGGACCGCCCTCGGCCCCGGCCTCCAGCCGTACCGGGCCGCGGTCGCCGCGAAGCTGCCGGTCATCATGCTCTCGAACGCGACGTATCCCGCGTGGGATGCCCACGCCGCAGCCGGCTGGTCGCCGGCGATCATCACGACACTCCTTCGTGATCAGCTCGGCTTCCTTGGCCTGACGATGACGGACTCGCTCGATGGCTCCGCGGCCGCGCGCGGACTCACGGCGAGCCACCTGGCGGAGCGCGCCGCGGGTGCCGGGACGGACCTGATCCTGCTGACCGGCTCGGAAGCCTCGAGCGATCGGGCGTTCGCCTCGCTCCTCGCCGACGCCGAGGCCGGCGGGCTGCCGCTCGCAGGCCTCGAGACATCGGACCGCCGGATCGTCGCGCTCAAGCACGCGGGCTGACCCGGGCGGCATGGCCCGCTAGCATGGGCTCGTGGGATCGCGTGAGCTGCTGCCGGGCTGGGACGCCGAAACCGACGACGGGCCGGCGACCAGCGAGGCCGCACCGGCGCCACCCGGCACCTTCGGGCTCCGGATCCTCAACGTCAGCGAGGTCGCCCGGGCGATCCGCGAGGCCGTCCGCGCCGATCCGCAGCTGGCGGACGTCTGGGTCGAGGGCGAGGTCGGTCGGGTCACCGTCAGCACGGCCGGTCACGCGTACTTCACGCTGAAGGACGCGCGGAGCACGCTGAACTGCGTCTGGTTCAGCGAGGGCCGGGCCCGATCGGTCTTCCAGCCGCAGGCCGGGCTCCGGATCGTGGTCCACGGCCGGATCGACCTGTTCGAGCAGCAGGGCGCCGTCCAGCTCTACGTCGAGTCGATCCAGCCCGCAGGGTTCGGCGACCTGGCGATCCGGTTCGAGGCGCTCAAGGCGCGGCTGGACGCCGAGGGCCTGTTCGACCCGGCCCGCAAGCGGCCGCTCCCCGCGCGACCGACGACGATCGCGATCATCACGAGCCCGACCGGCGTCGTCTGGCACGACATCGCGACGGTCCTCTCGCGCCGCTGGCCGATGACCCGGGTCCTCCTCGTCCCGTGCAAGGTCCAGGGCGACGACGCGCCGGAGAGCATCGTCCGTGCATTCCGCCGTCTCGACCAATGGCTCGCGTCGCTCGATGCGGACGGCCGCACCGCCGACGCACCGGGTCTCACGATCCTCGCCCGCGGCGGCGGCTCCCTCGAGGACCTCTGGTCGTTCAACGACGAGCGCGTCGTCCGGGCGGTCGTCGCCCATCGGTTACCGGTCGTGACCGGCGTCGGCCATGAGGTCGACGTGACGCTCGCGGACTTCGCCGCGGACGTCCGGGCCGCCACGCCGTCTGCGGCGGCGGAGCTCGTCGTCCCGGACCGCGCGGAGTGGTTGGCGTCGTTCCGTCGTGCGGGCGATCGGACGGCCGCCGCCGTCACCCGGACCCTCGAGGCCACGCGCCGCGAGCTGGCGGTCGAGCGACGGGCGCTCGACCGGCTGGACCCCCGCGCCCAGCTCGTCGCGGATCGGGAGCGAGTCGGGCTGCTGCTCGACCGCGCCGTGCGGGCCACGGACGCGGCGATCGCGCGCCGTGGCGCCGCGCTCACGACAACGGCCGGCGACGTGCCGCGGCCACTCCTGGCCCGTCTCGCGGCCGCCCGCGCAACCCTCGCCGCGAGCGCGTCGGCCCTGGCGGTCCTCGGGCCGCAGGCCACGCTGGAGCGCGGCTACGCGATCGTGCGGCGGGCCGCCGACGGCGCGATCCTCCGCCAGCCCGGCGACGCGCCGGCAGGAACGCCGCTCGCGATCCGGGTCGCCGGCGGCGAGCTGACCGCCACCACGACGGACGGATCGTGACCCTCGTCGCCTATCTCGCGCTCGTCGCCGTCCTCATCGTCGCTGCCGTGGCCGTTGGTATGCTCGTGGCACGACGCCTCGGCCCCTGGGTCGACCGCCACGAGGAGCCCGATGACGACTGAGCCCGCCAACGCCGAGCCGCTCGCCGATGTCGACCGGCTGACGTTCGACGACGCGTTCGCGGAGCTGCGGGCGGTCGTCGCGGAGCTGGAGACCGGCGGGCTGTCCCTGGAGGACACGATCGCCCGGACCGAACGAGCCGTCGCGCTCCAGCGTCACTGCGAGCGGCTCCTCGGTGAGGCGGAGCTGCGGGTCCAGCAGCTGATCAGCCGGCCCGGGGGCGGACTCGAGGTTCGCGACATCGCCCCGGACGACGCGACCGAGGCCTAGCGAACCGTCGCCCTCAGTCCGGCCGGATGTTGTGGTTGAACCGGAAGACGTTCTCCGGGTCGTACCGCCGCTTGACCGCGACGAGGCGTTCCCACCGCTCCGGCCCGTACGCCGCGCGGACCCGATCGGGCGTCTCGTCGACCGGCGAGTAGTTCATGTAGCCGCCGCCCGTCATCGACGCGGGGGCGAGCAGATCGACCACCCGCCGCGCCCAGCCGACCGCGATGGCGTCGACGTCCGGGTTCTCCCAGATGGCGATCGCGCTCGCGTTCCAGCCGGCGGTCCGCTGCCCGAACGCGGCGCCGCCCGCGGGCTCGTGGTGACCCGCCCCGGTGATCGCCTCGATCAGGACGAAACAGCTCTCCACGGCGTCCTCGCTCGCAGCCGCCTCGAGGAGAGATTCGAACAGCGGCGGGTCGAGCTCCCGGATGAAGTGGCCCTTCCAGTAGTGTCGGAGCCCGAAGGGCAAGACCCCGCTCTGGGCCTGCAGCTCGAGGTACGTCCGTGGCCCGAGGTCGTCCGACTTGACGGGCAGGTCCCGTCGGAGGGTCGCGGCGATCGTCTCGCCGTCCGTGCCATCGACGACGGCAACCAGGACAGCGATCTCGTTCTGGCCATCTTCGCCCCGGCCGACCGTGACGAATGGTGCGCATGATGTCGGCCACCGCTCGAGGACCTCGGTGATCCGGGCGAGCGCCCCGGCGGCGGCAGAGGCGGGCCAGGAGATCGTGCCGCCGTACATCGGGCCGATCGGGATGAGCCGATAGGTGAACCGCGTGACGATCCCGAAGTTCCCGCCGCCGCCCCGCAGCGCCCACAGGAGCTCCGGGTCTCCGCTCGGGCCCGCGATCACGACCGATCCGTCGGCCGTCACGACCTCTGCCTCGACCAGGTTGTCGCATGTGAGACCCATGATCGGCATCAGCCAGCCGATCCCGCCGCCAAGCGTCAGTCCGCCGATCCCGGTGTCGCCGAACGTGCCGCCGGTCACCCCGAGCCCGTGGTCGAAGGCTGGGGCGTCGACGTCGTTCCAGAGGGCGCCGCCGCCAGCGTGCGCGAGGCGCCGCTCCGGGTCAACGGTCACCGTCCGCATCGGGGTAAGCGACACGATGAGCGCGCCGTCCTGGAACGCGTGACCGGCGACGTTGTGCCCGCCGCCCCGGACCGCCAGCGGCAGTCCCGCGGCGCGGCCTGTCAGCACCGCGGCGACGACCTCCTCGGTCGTCGCGCACGGGACGATGACGGCCGGCCGCCGATCCAGCAGCCCGTTGAACGACTGTCGATGGGCGTCGTATTCCGGGTGGTCCGGGTGGACCGCCCCCGGCAACGAGATCCGCGTGGACGGAATGGCCGGCTCGATCGACATGAAATCCCTCCTGCCCGCACGATCCCACAGCGCCCGGTCGTCCACAACAGGCATCTAGAATGTCGGGCGCGATCCGTCGCACGGGGCGACGCGAATCCGTCCGAAACGCGACCGTGCGCGATGATTGCCCGCGCGCCCTCTCGAGCCAGGAGCCACTGCCCCTCGTGACCGATCTGCCATCGATCCTGCCGACACTCCACGGACCGGCCGACCTCCGCGCCCTGACCGCGCCCGAGCTCGACCGTCTCGCCGCCGAGATCCGCGAGACGATCATCACCACCGTCGCCACGACCGGCGGCCATCTCGGCAGCAGCCTCGGGGTCGTCGAGCTGACGATCGCGCTGCATCGGCTGCTCGAGTCGCCGCGTGACCGGATCGTGTGGGACACCGGCCACCAGGCGTATCCGCACAAGCTCCTGACCGGCCGGTTCGAGCGGTTCGGGACGCTCCGCCAGCTCGGCGGCGTCGGCGGCTTCCCGCGCCGAAGCGAGTCGGAGCACGATGTCTTCGACGGCGGGCACGCCGGGACCGGCCTGTCGATCGGACAGGGCCTCGCCGCGGCGCGCGACCTCCGCGGCGGCTCGGAGCGGGTCGCCGTCGTCGTGGGCGACGCGGCCATCACGAGCGGACTGAGCCTCGAGGCGCTCAACGACATCGGCCAACGGAAGACCCAGCTCCTGATCGTCCTCAACGACAACGAGATGTCGATCAGCCCGACGGTCGGCGGCCTGTCGACCTACCTGAGCCAGATCAAGCTGTCCGGGACGTGGCAGTCGAGCAAGACCGCCTACGACGATCTCGTCGGCCGGATCCCCGGCGTGGGCCCCACGGTCCGCGAGCTGAGCCAGCGGCTGCGGGCATCCGTCGTGAACTTCGCCCAGCCGGGGAGGCTGTTCGAGGACCTCGGGATCACCTACATCGGCCTCGTGCCGGGGCACGAGATCAAGGCCCTCCTGTCGACGTTCCAGCAGGCGCTGGAGCTGCGCGGGCCGGTCATCGTCCACGTTCGCACGCAGAAGGGGCACGGATTCAGCCCGGCCGAGACCGACCAGGTCGGGTTCCACGGCGCGGCGCTTCCGCCGATCACGGTCCCCGCGGCGATGAACGGCAACGGGAACGGCGTCGCCGCCGCGCATGGACCACTCGATGCCGCACCGGCGCCACCCGATCGGGTTCGGACGACCCCGACGATGCCGACCGAGTCGATGACCGACGACGCGGCACCGGCCTCGGCGGTCGTCCACCGGCCGAAGCACCCGAACTACACGGCGGTCTTCGTCAAGGAGCTGATCGAGCAGGCCAGGACGGACGAGCGCATCGTCGCGATCACCGCGGGCATGCCGACCGGCACCGGGCTCTCGACGTTCCAGGCGGCCTTCCCGAAGCGGTTCATCGACGTCGGGATCGCCGAGCAGCACTCGGTCGCGCTCGCGACGGGTCTGGCGATGGGCGGCATGCGGCCGGTCGTGGCGCTCTATTCGACCTTCCTCCAGCGCGCGTTCGACCAGACCGTCCACGACGTCTGCCAGAACGACCAGCCGGTGCTGATCGCGGTCGACCGGGCCGGTCTCGTCGGCGAGGACGGGACGAGCCACCAGGGGATGTTCACGCTGCCCGCCCAGCGGCAGCTCCCCAACCTCGTCATCGCGAGCCCGAAGGACGAGCAGGAGCTGCGCTCGCTCCTCGTGACGGCGCTCGGGCAGGATCGGCCGTTCGCGCTGCACTACCCACGCGACCCGGGCTTCGGCCTCGCCCCCGTGGAGCCCGCGGCCATCCCGGTCGGCCGGGCCGAGCTGATGCGGGAGGGCTCGGACGTGCTGTTCGTCGGGTTCGGGCCGATCGTCGCCCGAGCCGTCGAGGCCGCGTCCGCGCTCGCGGACGACGGCTGGTCGGTCGGAGTGATCAACGCCCGGTTCGCCAAGCCGCTCGACACGGAGCTGATCCTCGAGCACGCCCGTCGGTCCCGACTGGTTGTCACGTTCGAGGAGAGCGTGGTGACCGGTGGGTTCGGGGCGGGTGTCCTCGAGGCGATCGAGACGGCCCGGCTGACCGACCATGCGCTCCGCGAGGTTCCGGTCCGGATCGTCGGCATCCCCGGCGGCGGCTTCGTGGACCACGGCTCCGTCACCGACCTCCGACGCGTGCTCCGGCTCGACGCCGCGGGTCTCGCGGCCCAGGTTCGCGAGACCGTCGCGGCCCTCGGCCTGCGGCCGACCGCGACGAGCGTCGTCGGCGCCGCACGCGCAAAGGCGTAGCCCTCGGACCCACCCGGTGCGCGTCGCCGCCGGGTAGGATCGCGCGCAGCGCGTCGGCGCATTGCCGTCGCAGTCGTGCGGGAGCAGACGTGGCAGTGACCGGGACCGGATCCGACCGCGGGGCGACGCGCTTCGAGGCGGTCGCCACGGTCCTCGCCGCCTGGATCCTTGCGGGGATCTATCTCGTGGGCTGGGCGTTGTCCGCGGGACAGACGGAGAGCTCGACCTTCTCCCCGTATCACCTGCCGGCCTACCTCGGGCTGATCGCGCTCGCCGTGGTCGTCGCCGAGCGCCTCATCGATCGTTCGGCTCGCGGTAGGTCGCGCGACCGCGTCCGGGCGGCGTGGGCCGGCTGGGGCATCGGCGAGCGCATGGTCGTCGCCGGGACGGCGGCGATCCTCGCCTACGTCGTCCTCGATTTCGTCTGGGTCCAGCTGGTCGGCATCGGCTCCGGCGTGGAGGGCCGGCAGGCGCCGACGCGGATCTTCCTGGTCGTCGGGCTGGGGCTGGTCGCCGCGAACTGGCTGGCAGCCGCCCCGGCGTCGGGCCGTCCGGTCGGCTGGCTCGGCGTCCTCGGGTTCACCACATTGCTCGCCCTCGGCTACTTCTGGCTTGGCGACTGGCATCCCGTGTACAGCCCGATGGCCGGCCGGGTCGACGCCCGTGGCGATCTGACCTCGGAGGTCTGGACGATGGCCGCCGACGGGAGCACCCAGACGCGGGTCGTCGAGGCGGATGGGTTCGAGGCATCGCAGCCTGCGTGGTCGCCCGATGGGAGCCGGATCGTGTACGTCGTCTGGACGCCGCGATCCGACGGCTCGGTTGGCGCCGACCTGTGGACCGCCGCGTCCGATGGGGGCGATGCCCGGCAGCTCACGAACGACCCCGAGTGGGACTGGATCCCGGCGTGGTCTCCGGACGGCGCGTGGATCGCCTTCACGTCGCGCGAGGCCGGGACACCCGCCCAACCGACGGCGCCCGCCGTGCCCCAGGCGGGTGGCGAACCGGGCGCGATCGCGACCGAGACGCACGACTGGGCGATCTACCTGATCCGCCCCGACGGGACCGAACGGCATCGCCTGACGACCGGCGGTGAGAGCCTGGCCCCGACCTGGTCGCCGGACGGCACGAAGCTCGCGTACCACGGGGACCGTGACGGGACGGACCAGCTCTTCACCGCGAACGCCGACGGGAGCGACGAGGGCCAGGTCACCACCGATCCGACGAGCCACTGGTCGCCGGTCTGGTCGCCCGACGGTCTGCAGCTCGTGTACGTGGGCAACGCCTCCGGCAACGACGACGTCTGGCGGATCGGCGTCGACGGCACGGGCGCGACCGACCTCACCAACGCGTCGGCCGCGGACCAGGTCCCGGTCTGGTCGCCCGACGGCAAGCGGATCGCCTTCGTCTCCGACCGGACCGGTGATCCCGAGATCTGGTCGATCGCGGCGGACGGCTCCGACGCGCGGAACCTGTCGCGGAGCCCGGAGTCGAACGACGGCCGGTGGAGCGTGTCGTGGTCGAGCAACGGGACGCGTCTCGCCTACGCCCGCTCGCCGCTCGCGGGTGTCGAGAACCCACCGACGGTCCGCGAGGACCTCGGGTTCGCCGGGATCGTGTTGACGGCGCTGATCCTTGCGCTCGTGATGGTCGCCACCGAGGCGGTCGGTGGGCTGCCCCGCGGCGGGCTGACGGTCGTCCTGGGGATCGCGACCCTGATGATCGCGGCCGTGTCGGACGGCTGGCGGTTCGTGCCGGCGGCCGTCGTCGCCGGGATCATCGGAGACCTGATCGTGAGCGGCACCGCCGGGCGACGCCGGCGGATCGTCCTGGCCTCCACGGTCCCGGCGGCGTTCGTTCTCGGCTTCTTCGTGACGATCGCGCTGACCGGCGGCCTCGCCTGGAGCCCCACCCTGGCCCTTGGCGCCGTGATGGCGTCCGCCCTGATCGGCGCCGGCGTGGCGCTGCTGACGTCGCGTTTGGCGCCCGCCGCCGACGCCCGCGAGGCGCCGGGCGGCTGATCCAGACCGGCGCGTGGTGATCCGCCGCGAAGGCCGCTATGCCACGATAGGGAGGATGGCCGCCACCACCGCCCGTCCGCGCCGGATCCGGCTCGACCAGCTCCTGGTCGAGCGGGGCGTCGCGCCGTCGCGGGCACGCGCCCAGGCAATGGTGATGGCCGGCGCCGTCCGGGTCGGCGAGGGGGACGCCGGCAGGCTCGACCGGAAGGCCGGCGACCTCGTCGAGCCGGACATCCCGATCGCGGTCGTCGAACGCGATCCCTACGTCAGCCGGGGCGGCCACAAGCTCGCGGCGGCGCTCGATGCGTTCGGGATCGCGCCGGCCGGGCTGGTGTGTCTGGATGCGGGCGCCTCGACCGGCGGGTTCACGGACGTCCTGCTCCAGCGCGGCGCCGAGCGCGTCCATGCGGTGGACGTCGGCCGTGGCCAGCTCGCGGACCGGATCGCCCGCGATCCGCGCGTCGTCGTTCATGACCGCACGAACGCGCGATCGCTGACGCCCGCGACTCTCGGCGAGCCGATCGACCTCGCGGTCGCGGACGTGTCGTTCATCTCGCTCGGGCTCGTCCTCGGGCCGATCGCGTCCACGCTCCGCCCCACGCCCCCGCCAGCGCGGATCGTCGCCCTGGTGAAGCCGCAGTTCGAGGTCGGCAAGGGCGGCACGGATCACGGCGTCGTGCGCGACCCGGCGACGCACCGGGCGGTCCTCGAACGGGTCGCCGGGCGGGCCTCGGAGCTCGGGCTCGGGACACGCGACGTGATCGCATCGCCGATTCTCGGTCCGGAGGGCAATCGCGAGTTCCTCGTCGATCTCGCCGCCGGACCGTCGTGCGCGGACCTCGGCTCGCGGATCGCGGCGGTGACGGGCGGATGAGCGTGCGCCGGATCGGCTTCGCCTACAACCCGACCAACGATGCGGCGATCGAGCTGCGCGAGCGGGCCGACGGCTGGTGCCGGATGCACGGGGTCGACCAATGGGCGGCCCAGGCCCAGGACTTCGACACGCTCTGCCGCGAGCTCGCGACGACTGACGTCCTCGTCGTGCTCGGTGGCGACGGCACGCTGCTGCGGGCCGCGCGGGCGGTCATCCAGGTCGACGTGCCGCTGCTCGGGATGAACCTCGGCAAGATCGGCTTCCTCTCGAAGGTGGAGGCGAACGAGCTGGAGGCCGTCCTCGACAAGCTCGTGGCGGGGGAGTTCACGCTCGACGAGCGGATGGCGCTCGAAGCCCGGATCCTGCCGGAGGGCCGGGCCGACGGCGCGGCGGTCCATCACGCCCTCAACGACATCGTGATCGCGCGCGGCGCACTCGCGAGGGTGGTCCGGCTGGACGTCGCGATCGGACCGAGCCACCTCGCGACGTTCATCGCCGACGGGCTCGTCGTCTCGAGCCCGACCGGCTCCACCGGCTACTCGTTCAGCGCGGGTGGGCCGGTCGTCGCGCCGGACAGCCGGAACCTCATCGTCACCCCGATCGCGGGTTACCTCTCGGCCATCCGGTCGGTGGTGGTGGGGCCGGACCAGATCGTCCGGTGCCGGATCATCGACGCGAACGAGGCGATCGTCTCGATCGACGGCCGCGACGACGTGCCGGTCAACGTCGGCGACGTCGTCGAGGTCCGCGCCCTGGCCCGGCCGATCCGGCTCGTCGAGCCCGCGGGGAGCCAGCCGTTCTGGGACCTGTTCCGCCGGAAGGTCGAGCTGCTGCCCTCATGAGCCGCCAGCCGATCGCCGTCATGGCGGCCGCCGACGACGACGCCGGCTCCGACCCCGGCGACGGCGGGGTATCGTCGGCCCTCGGACGGCTGATCGAGCTGACCGTCAACGACCTGGCGCTGATCGATCGTCTCCGCCTGGAGCTCGCCCCGGGGTTCAACGTCTTCACCGGCGAGACCGGGGCAGGCAAGAGCCTGCTCATCGACGCGCTCGGGCTGGCCACCGGCGCCCGCGCGGATACGACCCTCGTCCGGCACGGCGCCGACGCCGCGCGGGTCACGGCCCTGTTCGACCGGCTTCCGGAGCCCCTGATCGCGACACGCGAGGTCTCGGCCGGCGGTCGATCCACCGCGCGACTCGACGACGAGCCGGTGACCGCGGCGCGTCTCGCGGAGGTCACCGGCGGCCTTGTCGAGATCCACGGCCAGCACGACCAGCAGCGGCTCCTCGACGAGCGCTGGCAGCGCGACCTGCTCGACGCCTTCGGCGGGCACGCGCCGCTCCGAGCGACGATGGCGGCCGCCGTGGACCGCTGGCGGGAGAACCGGGCGTTGCTCGCCACGCTCGAGCTCGACCCGCGCGAGCTGGCGCGTCGCCTCGAGCTGGCCGAGCACGAGGCGAACGAGATCGCCGCCGCGCGGCTGCAGCCGGGCGAGGCGGAGGCCATCCGCGGCCGGCTCGACGCGGCCCAGCACGGGGAGGCGATCGCCCGGGGCGGCGCGGCGCTCGTCGAGGCACTGGCCGGCGAGGAAGGCAGCGCCCGCGAGCTGACGGCCGTCGGACTGCGCGAGGCACGGACGATCGCCCGTCTGGACCCGCGGTTCGAGCCGCTCGCCGAACGGCTGGCCGGTCTGGAGGCGGAGCTGGAGGACGTCGCGTCCACGGCGCGCGACCTGGCCGAGACCATCGACCACGACCCGGACGAGCTCGCCCGGCTGTCGGACCGCCTGTCGGCGATCTACGCGCTGGAGCGGCGCTACGGCGACGACGAGGCCGCAGTGATCGCCCACGGGGAGCGCGCCGCCGCCGAGGCCGAGCGACTCCGGGGGCTGGACGACGAGCGGGCCCGGCGCCAGGCGGACGACGCCCGCCGGCTGGAACGGGTCGCCGCGGCAGCCGCGGACCTCTCGGCCGCGCGCACGACCGCCGCGTCACAGCTCGGAACGGCGGTGGAGGCCGTCCTCGTCGAGCTCGGCTTCCCGACGGGCGTGTTCGAGGTGGGTCTCGGACGGCTCCCGGCGGGCAAGGACGAAGCCGCGGTCGAGGTCGACGGCGACGCGCTCGCGTTTGATGCGAGCGGGATCGACGAGGTCGTGTTCCGTCTCGCCCCGAACCCGGGCGAGCCACCGCGCCCGCTGGCCCGCATCGCGTCGGGCGGCGAGCTCAGCCGTGTCGCGCTCGCGATCCGGCAGGTCCTCGCCGAGGCCGACGCCACGCCGACGCTCGTGTTCGACGAGATCGACACGGGCATCGGGGGCCGGAGCGCCGATCCGATCGGTCGCAGCCTCTGGTCGCTCGCCCGCGACCACCAGGTCCTGTGCGTCACCCACCTGCCGGGGATCGCCGCCCACGCGGATGCGCACTTCTCGATCGCGAAGCGCGAACGGGACGGGCGAACCGTGACGGAGGTCCGGCGGCTCGGGCGCGAGGAGCGGATCGTCGAGCTGGGCGCGATGATCGCCGGCGGCGAGGCGGGGCAGGGGACGGCGGCGCTTGCGTCTGCCCGCGAGCTGCTGGACCGGGCGGAGGTCTGGCGGGGCCGCGCCGTGGCGTCCGCCTGATCGCATCCGTGCCGACGCCGTCACTGGACCAGGCGATCGACGAGTACCTGACCTACCTCCGCGTCGAGCGCGGACTCTCGCCGGCGACGATCCGCGCGTACCGCGGCGACCTCACGGACTTCGCCGCGGGAAGCGGTGTTGCGACGACCTGGGCGGACGGCCCGGAGGCAGCCCGCCGACACCTCGCGGCGCGCACGCGACGCGGCCGCCCGAGCGACCCCGGCCTGGCCCCGACGTCGCTCCGCCGCCGCGCGGCGAGCATCCGCGGCTTCTACCGGTTCGCGTACGGCGACGGCCTGATCGGTCGGGATGTCGCCGCCCACATCGATCTGCCCCGGCAGGGCCGGCTCCTGCCCGAGACGCTGACCGTCGCCGAGGTCGAGGCACTCCTGGAGGCGGCGCCGGACCTGCGCGGCCGGGCGCTCCTCGAGCTGCTGTACGCCGCGGGCCTCCGGGTGAGCGAGGCGCTCGGCCTCGACCGCGAGGACCTGTCACTCGAGGGCGGCTTCGTCCGCGTCATCGGGAAGGGCGATCGCGAACGGCTCGTGCCGGTCGGCGACATCGCGCTGGACTGGCTCGTCCGGTGGCTGGACGAGGGGCGGCCAACGCTCCTCGCCCTCCATCACGTCGAGCCCCTCCGCGGCGGACCGCTGTTCCTCGGCGATCGCGGCGGCCGCCTTGCCCGGCAGCAGGCCTTCGCGATCGTGCGCGCCGCCGCCCGCCGAGCCGGGCTGCAGAGCGGGGTGTCGCCGCACACGCTGCGCCACTCGTTCGCGACGCATCTCCTCGAGGGCGGAGCGGATCTCCGGATCGTCCAGGAGTTGCTCGGACATGCGAGTATCTCCACCACCCAGCTCTACACGCACCTCACCGGCGAGCGCGTCCGGGAGGTTTACGCCAGGGCCCATCCCCGGGCCTGATCCTGAGAGGGAGCATCACCGTCGTGGCCTACGTCGAGAACCTCCTTGCCGACGGAGAGCAGCTGCTCCGCCGTGAGCACCAGCACTGGTTCGTGCTCATCGCGAACGCGGTCTACGCGATCCTGATGTGGTTCATTGCCGTCCTCATCCTGATCCTCAGCGCTGCGCTCTTCCGGGGCAACGCCGGGCTGAGCTCGATCGCGGGCTGGGTCGTCGTCGGCCTCGTGATCGTCGGCCTCGCGTGGTTCGCGTGGCAGGCCCTGCGCTGGCAGAACGAGGAATTCGTCATCACCACGCGGCGGGTCCTCCAGGCCGAGGGCGTCGTGAACAAGACCGTCATCGACAGCTCGCTCGAGAAGATCAACGACGCGATCCTCAAGGTCTCGATCTTCGGGCGGATCTTCGGCTTCGGCGACCTCGAGATCCTGACGGCCTCGGAGAGCGGCATCTCCCGTCTGCGGATGCTGCGCAACGCGAACGAGTTCAAGCGGACGATGCTCGACGCAAAGCACGACCTCGAGCTCGAGCTGTCGGGCGCCAAGCCGATGCCGTCCCCGGCGATCCGGACGTCCACGGGCGGGGCCGCCGGCGGGTCGGCCCCCGCCGCGACGTCCGCGGAGGACCTCACGCGGACGCTCGCCGACCTCGCCGACCTGCGTGATCGCGGCGCCATCAGCGCGGAGGACTACGAGGCGAAGAAGGCGGATCTCCTGAGCCGGATCTGACGCCCGGTACGATTGCGCGGTCGCCGCAGCTGAGGAGCGTTCGTGCACCTGGACCTGGCCCACCTGATCCCGAGCCTCATCGCGGCCGGGATGATCCTCCTGATCTCGTTCCCGGTCCACGAGTTCTCGCACGCCTACGCCGCCTGGCGGCTGGGTGACGGCACGGCCAAGCTGTTCGGCCGGCTCACGCTGAACCCGGTCGTCCACTTCGATCCGCTCGGCGGGTTCCTGCTCCTCGTGTCAAGCCTCTACGGGTTCGGCATCGGCTGGGCGAAGCCCACGCCGGTCAACCCGAACAACCTCCGCGCCGGACGCTACGGCGAGGCGTGGGTCGCGGCGGCCGGGCCCGTGTCCAACCTCGTCCTGGCGGGGCTCGGCGCCATCCCGTTGCGGCTGCTGATCGGTGCGGTGCGTGGCGGGACGGACGTGCCGGACATCGTCATCGAGACGCTGGTCAACTTCGTCATCATCAACATCGCCCTGCTGATCTTCAACTTCATCCCGGTCGCGCCGCTCGACGGGTCGAAGCTCCTGTTCGCCCTGATGAGCCCGCGCGCCGCCTACCAGTGGCGGCCGGTGCTGGAGCAGTACGGGCTCCTGATCCTGCTCGCGGTGGCGTTCCTGCCGATCCTGCCGGGTGGCCAGACGCTGTTCCAGGCGATCTTCATCCGGATCGGCGGGCCGATCATCAACCTGCTGATCGGCGTCGATGTCATCTAGGCGCGCCGATCGGACGGCATCGTGGTGGGGCGACAAGACCCGCCAGGCCGTCGCCCACCTGCGCGCCAGCGTGGACCGGGCGGAGCGGGCGGCACTGGCCGCGTGGCTCCGACCGGAGGAGCTGACCCTGTTCGACGCGATGCACGTCGCGGATCGGCGGCACGGGCTGGACGTCGTCGCGTACCTGCGCGATGACGGGATGACCGAGGACGACGTCCTCGTCGCGGGCCTGCTCCACGACTGCGCGAAGGGCGACACCGGGCTCGGCCCGCGGGTGGCGTACTCGCTGGGGGAGCGGTACGGCCGGTGGATCGCGCGCCCGGCGACCCTCGTTCCGGGTTGGGGAGCGGCGCTCCAGCGACTCCGGGTCCATGCCGAGGCGTCCGCGCGGCTCACTGCGGCGGCCGGCTGCTCGCCGCGGACCGTCGAGCTGATCCGCCACCAGGACCGCCCGGTCGATCCCGACGCGGGCGAGCGGCTGCGGCTGGCCGACGAGGCGAGCTGATGGCCGTCGAGACGGGCGTCTCGATCGACGCCCCGGCGGCGCCCGCCGTCGTGTTCGGGGCGGGTCGGCGGCCCGAGGCGTCGACGCAGGTCCGCCTCGAGAGCTTCGACGGGCCGCTGGCCCTGCTCCTCGCCCTGATCGAGGCGCGCCAGCTCGACGTGACGACGGTCCCGCTCGGCGCCCTCGCCGACGCCTATCTCGACGCCCTCGCCAACCTCGAGAGCGACCGGCTCGGCAATGTCAGCGCGTTCGTGGCCGTCGCCAGCCAGCTGATCCTCATCAAGAGCCGGGCGATCCTCCCGCGGCGGACCGAGACCGCACCGGGCGTGCTGCCCGAGGACGAGCCGGATCCGGAGGCCGAGCTCCGGGCGCGGCTGCTCCTGTACCGCGCCCACCGCGACGCCGGACGGCGGCTCCAGGAGGTCGCGATCGAGCGCTTCGGCGTGTTCCGGCGCGAGCCGTCCGTCGCCGGAGCCTCCGGGCGGGCGGGCGCACGTCCGCCCGAGGGCCCGCCGATGGACGTCGCGGTCCTCGCCGCCGCCCTGGGACGGCTGGCGGTGATCGTCGAGCCGCCCGTGCCGCCCCCGGAGATCGTGCCGCGGACCATCACCCTGGCGGAGCGCGCGGAGATCATCCGGGCGGCGATCCGCGGTGCGGGCACGATCGTCCTGCAGGACCTGCTCCGGGGCGTCCACGATCGGGTCGTGGTCGCGGTCACGTTCCTCGCGATGCTCGAGCTGATGAAGCGGCGCGAGATCGTCGTGACGCAGGAGGCGCCGTGGGGACCGATCGTCGCGCGGGCGACGACGGCGGAGGAGCAGGCGCTGGCGGGCGTCGCCGTCGCCGACACGCCGATCGATGAGTCCCTGGAGTCGTTCGCGTGATCGACGAGCCATCCGAGGCGGCCGCGGAGATCGCGCAGGAAGGACACCTGGACATCGATCACGGACCGGCCGCCGAGCAGCTCTCGGAGTCGCAGCTCGAGGCGCTTCTCTTCGTCGCCGAGCGACCGCTCACCAGACGCGAGATCGCGACCGCCGCAGGCGTGGACCGGGCGACCGTCGACGCGCGGCTCGGCGACCTCGAGATCGCTCTGGCCGACCGTGGGATCCGGCTCGTGCTGTCCGGCGACCGCGTCGAGCTCGTGACCGCTCCGGACGCCGGCGCCCTGATCGCCCGCTACGTCGGCGTCGACGCGATCCGGCTGTCGCCGGCCGCGCTCGAGACGCTCGCGATCGTCGCCTATCGGCAGCCGGTCACGAAGTCGGCCGTCGAGCGGATCCGCGGCGTCGACTCGGACTACACGATCCGCTCGCTGCTCCATCGGCGGCTCGTCGTCGAGCTGGGTCGGTCGGAGGCACCCGGTCGGCCGTTCCTGTACGGCACCGGCTTCGAGTTCCTCGAGCGGTTCGGGCTGACCAGCCTCGAGGAGCTGCCGCCGCTCGACGTCGAGGTCGCGGCGCGTCTGATCGAGGAGGAGGACCGGGCGGCGGCAGATTCGGAGGCGTCGAACGGGACGGACGCGGCTGGCCCGGAGCCCGCGTCGTCGAACGGGGCCACCGAGCCCGGCTGATGCCGCCCGAACGGCTCCAGAAGGTCCTCGCGGCCGCGGGCGTCGCGTCCCGGCGTGCGAGCGAGGGCTTGATCGCCGCCGGCCGTGTCAAGGTCGACGGCAAGCGGGCGACGATCGGCCAGCAGGTCGACCCCGCGACGGCGGTCATCGAGGTCGACGGCCTCCTCGTCGGCGCGGCCGCCCGGACCACGTACCTGCTGCTCCACAAGCCGGCCGGCGTCACCTCCACGACGCACGATCGACACGCCGATACGACCGTCCTCGACCTCGTCCCGACCGCGCTCGTCCCGGACGGCGCCCGGCTCTACCCGGTCGGCCGGCTCGACCAGGACAGCGAGGGTCTGCTCCTCCTCACGAACGACGGCGCCTGGTCCGAGCGGGTGCTCCACCCACGGTTCGGCGTGGAGCGCGAGTACGCGTTGGCGGTGCGCCGCCCGCTCGACCACGACCAGGTAGCGGCGCTGGAGCAGGGGATCCCCCTCGAGGAAGGCCTCGCGACGCTCCACCACCTCCGCCTGATGACCGCCACCGAGGTCGGCAAGCTCGTCGACCTGCTCGCGCCGTCCCCGCCTTCGGATGTCACGTGGTACCGGGCGACCCTCCGGCAGGGGTGGAAGCGCCAGCTCCGCCGCATGTTCGGCGCCGTCGAGGCCCCGATCGAACGGCTGGTCCGCGTCCGGATCGGCCCGGTCCGGATCGACGGCCTGCGCGGCGGCCGGGTCCGCCCGTTGAAGGCCCCGGAGGTCCGCGGGCTCGCGAGCGGCGGCGGACGCTCCCGCGACGACCGTCCGGCGGAAGCGTCTCGCCCGGAGCGGAAGCCCGAGCGGCTCTGACGATCGGGAGCGGTATCCTCGACGTCGTGACCACTGCCCACCCCGGTCTCGTCGTCGCCCTCGACGGCCCCGGCTCGTCCGGCAAGTCGAGCGTCGGAGCCGCTGCGGCCCTCCGGCTCGGCTACCGCTTCTGCGACACCGGCCTCCTGTACCGCGCGGCGACGTGGCTCGCCCTCGAGCGGCGCGTTCGCGTCGACGGCGACGGGGTCGATCCACAGGCGCTGGTCGCGCTCGTGCCGGAGATCGAGCTCGTCCCCGACGAGAACGGCCGCCTCGCCCACGTGAGCGTGGCCGGGGAGGATGTGACCGACGACGTCCACACGCCGCGGGTCGACGAGGCCGTCTCGGCTGTCAGCCGGGTCGGCGAGCTCCGGACGGCCCTGCTCGAACGCCAGCGGGCGCTCGCCGGGCAGCCGGGCGGGATCGTCATGGCGGGCCGTGACATCGGGACGGTCGTGCTGCCCGACGCGGACCTGAAGCTCTTCCTGGACGCGTCGGTCGAGGAGCGGGCGCGACGCCGGACGGAGGAGCGCGAGGTCGACCCGGACAGCCAGGAGGCGCGGTTCATCCTCGCCCAGCTTCGCCGGCGCGACGAGCTCGACAGCAACCGGGTGGTGGCCCCCCTCCGAGCGGCCGACGACGCGATCCACATCGTCACCGACGGCAACACGTTCGAGCAGACGGTCGACGCGGTCGCCGACGCGATCCGGGCCGCCGAGACGCGCGCGCTCCCCGCGAACGCCCGATGACGACGACCGACGCGACCGAGATCCCCGATGCCGAGGCTGGCGCCGAGACACCTGCGTCGCCGGTCACGCCCGAGCGCCCGTCGGCGAAGCCGGCGATCGACGAGGACGAGCTGTTCCGCGAGGACCTGACCCTCCTGATCAGCGGGACGGCGCTCGGAGCGCGGACGCTCGCCAGATGTCTCACACGGGTCCAGGTCGAGGGCGATCCGGGCCTGATCCCGCGGGCCGGCCCGGTGATCCTCGCGAGCAACCACATCTCGAACGCGGACCCGGTGATCATCGGCTCGTGGCTCACCCCGAAGCTCGGCCGGCGGATCCACTGGCTCGGCAAGAAGGAGATGTTCGAGTGGCCGATCGTCGGCTGGATGGCGCGCAACGGCGGTGTCGTCCCGGTCGATCGCGCGGCCGCCGATGTCGACGCGTTCCGGCTCGCCCAGCGGATTCTCTCGGCCGGGCTCGTGCTGATGGTCTTTCCCGAAGGGACGCGCAGCCCGACCGGCGAGCTGCAGGTACCGAAGGACGGGCTGGCGATGCTCGCGCTCCGGACGAACGCGACGATCGTCCCGATCGGGATGTCGAACACGGACCGGGTCTGGAAGAAGGGCTCGTTCCTGCCCCGGCCGGGCGGCCACGCCACCATGCGGATCGGGGAGCCCTTCAAGGTCGGCGACCTGCTGCCACCGGACGTGAACCGCAAGTCGGCGAAGGGCCTCGCGACGACGCTGATCATGGGTCGGATCGCCGCCCTCCTCGACGAGCGGCACCGGGGCGCCTACGCCGGGGACTGAGCGCCGATCGGGGCGCCGAAGGGCGCATGCGATAATCGATCGATCATGGGAACCGTCCGGGAGATCCGGATCGCCCGGCGTACCGGCTTCTGCTACGGCGTGCGCGAGGCGATCGACAAGGCCAAGGAGGCCCGCGCCGCGGGCAAGTCGACCCATACCCTCGGCCAGGTCGTCCACAACGAGGGCGTGATCGCGGATCTCGAGCGGCTGGGGATCGAGACGGTCGAGGCCCTCGACGACGTCGACCACGGGGCGGCGGTCGTGATCCGCGCCCACGGGGTGCGCCCGGACGTGATGGACCGGGCGAACGCCCGCGGTCTCGAGGTGATCGACGGCACCTGCACCTGGGTCATCCAGGAGCACAAGGAGCTCACCCGTCTCGTCGACGAGGGCTACACGATCGTCCTGCTCGGCACGCCGAACCACGCCGAGGTCGTCGGGATGCTCGGTTTCGCGCCGGACGCGATCGTCGTCGACGAAGAGGACGAGTGGGAGGCGAGGGTCCCGCGGAAGAAGCGGATGGCGCTGATCAGCCAGTCGACCCAGCCGCCGTGGAAGTTCGAGAAGCTCGCCGCGTTCATGGTCGGCCGCAGCCACGAGCTGAAGATCGTCAACACGGTCTGCCCGGTCACGATCCGGCGTCAGGAGGACACGGTCGAGGCCGCCCAGGAGGTCGACCTGATGGTCGTCGTCGGCGGACGGTCCAGCGCGAACACGAAGGAGCTGACCCGCCTCGTCGGGATCGCCGGCAAGCCCGCGATCCAGATCGAGGGCTGGAAGGACCTGACGGATGCCACGGTGTTCGATGGCCGCGCGATCGTCGGGATCACCGGTGGCACGTCGACCCCGATCGAGGACCTGCGCGACGTCGCACGCCGCGTCCTGGAGATCGCCGGGACGCCCGAGGTCGCCGTCCGCGCCGACGAGCTCGCCCAGGAGGCGCTCGAAGGCGCCGCGACCCCCGCGGGCCGCACGACCTCGCTTCCCACCTTCGTCCACGAGGGCAGCGCGCCCACGTCCGGCGCGGCCTGAGGCCCGCTCCCGATGCCATCCAGCGCCCGCGTCGCCTTGCCCGTCGTCGCAGTCGTCGGCCGGCCGAACGTCGGCAAGAGCACGATCTTCAACCGGTTCGTCGGCAAGCGGCAGGCGATCGTCGAGGATCGCGCCCGGACGACCCGCGACCGGATGTACGGCGACGCCGAGTGGAACGGCCGGCGGTTCGTCCTCATCGACACGGGCGGCCTCGAGGTCGACACGGACGACCCGATCGAGCTGAAGGTCCAGGAGCAGGCGCGGCTCGCGATCCGTGAGGCCGACGTGATCGTCTTCGTCGTCGACGCGATCAGCGGCCTGACCCCTGCTGACCTCGAGGCGGCCGAGCTCCTGCGGACCGCGAAGGCGCCCGTGATCGTCGCCGCGAACAAGGTCGACAACACCGCCCGCGAGGCCGACGCGGCCGAGTTCTGGTCGCTCGGCTGGGAGGAGACCTATGCGATCTCCGCGTCGCACGGGCGCGGGACCGGCGATCTCCTCGACGCGATCGTCTGGTCGCTTCCTCCGGAATCGGAGTCCGAGATCGCCCGGAAGACGCGTGAGGACGAGGCCGACGCCTGGGCCCAGGAGGTCGCCGCCGGGCGGCTCGAGCCGTTCGTCGTGGGCGAGGCCGAGGACGAGGAGGAGAGCGGCGTCCCGGACGACGACGGGGTCGCCGCACGCTGGGATGCCGCGATCGCCGCCGAGGCCGAGGATCAGGTCGCCGCGATCGCGTTCGTCGGCCGCCCGAACGTCGGCAAGTCGTCGCTCCTCAACAGCCTCCTCGGGGAGGATCGCGCGATCGTGTCCGAGGTGCCCGGCACGACCCGCGACGCGATCGACACGACCCTCGAGTGGGGCCGGAGCGAGGTGGTCCTGATCGACACGGCGGGGATCAAGCGCCGCGGCAAGGTCGCGTCCGGACCGGCTGCCGAGAAGTACTCGACCCTGCGTTCGCTGAAGGCGATCTCGCGGGCGGATGTGGCCGTGCTCGTCATCGACGCCGTGGAGGGGCTGACCGCCCAGGACGCGCACGTCGCGGGCTACGTCGTCGACGAGGGGAGGGGCCTCGTCATCGCGGTCAACAAGTGGGATCTCGTCGAGGACAAGACGGACCGCACGTTCGACCAGTACGTCGAGTGGATCCAGAACGAGGTCCCGTTCCTCGACTTCGCACCGGTCGTCTCGATCAGCGCGAAGACCGGCCAGCGCGTCGGGCGCGTCCTCGAGCTCGCGATCGACATCTGGGGCGAGCGCCGCAAGCGCGTCTCGACGGCCGAGCTGAACCGGATCCTGCGGATCGCCCTGGAGCGGCAGCAGCCGCCGGTCGTGAAGGGCCGCCGCCCGAAGCTCTTCTACGGGACGCAGGCCGGCGTCGCGCCGCCGACCTTCGTGTTCTTCGCGAACGACGCCGCCGCGATCCACTTCAGCTACCGGCGCTATCTCGAGAACCAGCTCCGGGCCGAATTCGGCTTCGACGGCACGCCGATCAAGCTCGTCTTCCGCAATCGCGAGTCCGTCCGGCTGCCCCGCCGCCGCTCCAATCGCGGTCACAGCCCGGTGTCGAAGGGCCCGTCCGGCCAGCGACCGGCCGCCGGCGGTCGACGCCCGAAGCGATGACCGAGTCGGCTCGCGTCGCCGTCGTCGGCGCGGGTGCCTGGGGGACGACGCTGTCGGTCCTGATCGCCCGGACCGAGCCGGTGGTGCTGCTCGCCCACGACGCCGACGCGGCTTTCCGCATCGATGCCGCCCGCGAGAACGAGCGTCGCCTGCCGGGCATCAAGCTCCCCCGAGGGGTCTCCGTCTCGGCGGCGCATGAGGACCTGGCCGGCGCCGACCTCGTGATCTATGCCGTCCCCTCGTCCCACCTCCGGTCGACGGTCGAGCGGACGGCCGCGTCGGTCGCCGCGTCGGCGGACCTCCTGTCGGTCGTCAAGGGCCTCGAGGCGGGCTCGCTCCTGCGGATGTCGCAGGTGATCGCCGATGCCGGCGGGTTCGCCCCGCGGCGGGTGGCCGCCCTCTCCGGCCCGAACCTGGCGACCGAGATCGCGCGCGGCCTTCCCGCGTCCGCCGTCGTCGCGGCGGAGGACCCCATGCTCGCCGACCGGATCGCCGAGCGGATCGGCCGCCGCGAGTTCCGGCTGTACGTCAACCGCGACCTGCTCGGCGTCGAGCTGTGCGGGGCGCTGAAGAACGTCGTCGCCATCGCTGCAGGCGCCGCGGACGGCCTCGGGTTCGGCGACAACGGCAAGGCCGGGTTGATCACCCGCGGGCTGGCCGAGATGACGCGGCTCGGGATCGCCGCCGGGGCGAACCCGCTGACCTTCGCGGGGCTCGCGGGGATCGGCGACGTCGTCGCCACGTGCGGCTCGACGCTGTCGAGGAACCACCGGCTCGGCGAGGAGCTGGCGAAGGGCCGTCGATGGTCGGACATCGAGGCCGCCCTGCCGGGCGTCGCCGAGGGTGCGTACACGGTCGACGCGGCCCTCGGGCTCGCACGCCGGTATGACGTCGAGATGCCGATCGCCCAGGAGGTCCACAAGGCGCTGTTCGAGGGCAAGAGCGTCCAGCGCTGCCTGGTCGACCTGTTGTCGCGCGAATCGAAGGACGAGCTGGCCGACTTCCCCGCCTGGGCCGACCGCATCCGCGACGGCGCCTGACGGTGGTCTCCGTCGGCCTGGCGATCCTCGCGGCGTACCTGCAGCGCGTGTTCATCACCGCCGTCGCCGATCGGGACCGGGTCGAGAGCCGGCTCGCCCAGCGGGCGGCGGGTCTCGCCCCGGAGCTGTCCGCGATGGCCGCCCTCCGCGCCGACGCGCGGTACTACATCCGCCAGCTCGGCCGGCGCCAGCCCCAGCAGGACATCGAGCGGAAGCGGCTCGGCGCCCTCGCCGGCGTCGTGATCGCGAGTGGTGTGCTGCTCTGGCTCCTGTTCGGACCGGCCTGACGGCCCGACCCGTTGCCGGGGAGGCGCGCGACGACTAGGCTCTCCGTCTCGGCGCGATGCACGGCCGCGGCCGGCGAGCCGATCCCGGAGAGGAGACCGTCATGGCGACCGTCCTGACCGATCGCACCCGCTTCGTCCTCGATGAGGATCGGATTCCCCGAGCCTGGTACAACATCGCCGCCGACCTCCCGAGCCCGCCGCCGCCGCCGCTCCATCCCGGAACCGGGCAGCCGCTGGGGCCAGGCGACCTCGCACCGATCTTTCCGATGGAGCTGATCAAGCAGGTCGTCAGCCAGGATCGGGAGATCGAGATCCCCGATCCGGTCCGCGATGCCTACAAGCTCTACCGGCCAAGCCCGCTCCATCGCGCCCGCCGGCTCGAGAAGGTGCTCGATACACCCGCCCACATCTACTACAAGTACGAGGGCGGGAGCCCGTCGGGCAGCCACAAGCCGAACACGGCGCTCGCCCAGGCGTTCTACAACAAGAACGAGGGCGCGACGCGCCTGGCGACCGAGACCGGCGCCGGGCAGTGGGGGAGCGCCCTCGCGTTCGCCGGCGCGGCGTTCGATCTGGAGATCAAGGTCTTCATGGTCCGGGCGAGCTACGACCAGAAGCCGTACCGCCGGATCCTCATGGAGACGTACGGCGCGACCGTCGTGCCGAGTCCCTCGCCCGACACGGAGTACGGCCGGAGGGTGCTCGCGGAGACGCCCGGCCATACGGGCTCCCTCGGGCTCGCGATCAGCGAAGCGATCGAGGACACGGTCACCCATCCGGGCACGAAATACTCACTTGGCTCGGTGTTCGATTTCGTGCTCCTCCACCAGACCGTGATCGGGCAGGAGTCGATCGAGCAGATGGCATTGGCCGGCGAGGAGCCGGACGTGATCATCGGCTGCGCGGGCGGCGGCTCGAACTTCGCGGGACTGACGTTCCCGTGGCTCGGCCAGACGTTCCGGGGCGGGCGGAAGTACCGCGTGATCGCGGCCGAGCCCGAAGCGGCCCCGTCGCTGACGCGTGGCGTCTACGCCTACGACTTCGGCGACACGGGGAAGATGGCGCCGATCGTGAAGATGCACACGCTCGGCTCCGACTTCATCCCTGATCCGATCCACGCCGGCGGGCTTCGGTACCACGGGATGGCGCCGCTCGTGTCGCACCTCCTGGAGCTCGGGGCGATCGAGGCCCGGAGCGTCCACCAGCTCGCGAGCTTCGCGGCGGGCGTCCAGTTCGCCCGAGCCGAGGGCATCCTGCCCGCGCCCGAGCCGACGCACGCGCTCAAGGTCGCGATCGACGAGGCGCTCGACGCCAGGGAGAAGGGCGAGGAGCGGGTGATCCTGTTCAACCTGTGCGGCCACGGCCACTTCGACCTGTCGGCCTACGAGAAGTACCTGGCCGGCACGCTCGAGGACTACGAGTACCCGGACGCGGCGGTCAGGAAGGCGCAGGAGTCGCTCCCGAAGGTCGGGTGAGCCGGGATCACACCCCGCGATCGCGCTCGACTCGCAACTCGAGTCAGATCGGCCGCGTGTGAGCGTGATCGGATGCTCGCCAGCAAGCAGCGGAGCGTACGCGGCCCCGAATTGACCCGAGATTCGAGTCGGCCGTCCGCCCGCCGCCCGGTGCTAGACTGGGCGGCCTGTCGGGGCGTGGCGCAGTCTGGTAGCGCACCAGTCTGGGGGACTGGTGGTCGTCGGTTCAAATCCGGCCGCCCCGACCAATTCCCCCGCACAAAATGGCACTCCAAGGGCGGAGTGTGCCCGGTGCTGGCAGCAACAGAGCGCGGCGGCCCTAGGTGTACACCTGGCGCACAGAAAGAGGCGCCCCGCCCGGGCAGCTCTAGTCCGCGCCCACCCCGGCGTGTCGTGTGGCTGTCGCGGGCCGTGAGGGCGGCGATCGATCCGGTCGGCTCACCCCGATCCGAGGCCGGTCACCGTCAGTGCCAGCTGTTGCCGCCCCCGTTGGAGATCCGGCCGACGATCACCGCGCGACCGACCGAGGCCCTCGTCACGGAGTTGGAGACCGTGCCCGTGTTGTCGGACCCGAAGTCCATGGCCACGCCGGTGCCGTGACCGGAGTCCGACACCCGCCAGCCGCTGATGTTGACACCGGCGGTGTGGTTGCGGAGGACCAGCGCCCAGTTGGCGTTGGCGACCGTCCAGTTGCGGGCGGTGAGGTGGTAGACCGAGGCGCCCGAGCCCCCGGTGTAGACATGCAGGCCGCTGACTCCGTAGCGGCCGCCGGGGACGCTGGACGCTTGGAGGTGGGACAGGCTGAAGCCATTGAACATCAGGTCGTGCGAGCCCCTCGAGACGTAGACCACGTGGGTATTCGTGCTGTTGCTCGCCGAGGTGGCGGCCACGTACCGGACGGTGACGCACCGGGCCGTGATGTAGCTCGAGCCGATGAGCAGGAAGACCCCGGTCTGGCCGAGCAGGTAGTGCTGGAAGACGAACCGGCCGGGGCAGCCGTCGAGGGTGATATGCGCGGCGCCCGAGAAGTAGAACGCCGGGTCGCTGTAACGCCTGTCGTTGGTTGCGTCGAAGGTCACCGTCGCACCCGGTGCGGGCCGGATCACGAGCGGCGTCCTCCGGGTGATCAGGGCCCACCGCCAGCTGTGATACACGCCGCCGGACATCTCGATGACGCCGACCGACGGGTTCGCGACCAGCGCCCTGAACGACGACACGCTGATGCTCGGGGAGACCCGCCGAACTGACCCTGCCGCCGTCGCGACCGATGCCGGGACGATCACGAGGGCCAGCAGTGCGACGGTGGCCAGAGCGATGAAGGCTCTGGTGCGATGAGAGCGATGTGCGGGTCGTGGTCGGGGCGGGACGGGCTCGGATGCCCAACGGTCGCCATGCCTGAACATCGATCGCATCTCCTTTCGGCAACCCGGCTGACTCGAGAGTCCCGTGGCTTTGCGGCCCCGCCTCACGACGGGTGTGCTATTTCGTGGAACCCCTTGCGACCAGGCGATCGGCGGTCGCAACAACAGAAGCATCCACCCGAGATGGGCCGGAGGCCATAGCGAATGTGGGCCTGCAGGCGGACCCGGTGGTCGTGTCACCCAGGCCGACGTCTGGTGGAGACGGAGGCGGTCGGGAGGGGGCGTCCTGGGGGACGTTCGTGGGGGCCACGTCGCACTAGTCTACCCATTTGCGGATCGGACTTCGGGTCGTCACCGCAAGGAAGGCAGTCCAGAACGCTAAACCTTTCCCCCGGACTGATACTCCGCCTTCGCCTTGCCCTGGCCGATGTACTCGTTCGTGGCGATGCTGAACTGGTACTCGCTCTCCTGTGGTCCGCCGGAAGAAGAACTACGCGCTGTCCCCGGCCCATGGCAGCAACGCTGGCACCAATAGGGCCGCATATCGGCACCCACGCGACCCCCGATTAGACCGCGTTTACGCACAAACCGTACGCCCGCAACCGCCGGCGTACGCTACGGGCAAGCCTGCGGGACTGGTGGTCCTCGGTTCAAATCCGGCCGCTCCGACCAACATCCGAACGTGAAACGACCCCGCCGGTAGTCCGAGCGGGGTCGTTGACCGCAGTTCTGGCTCGCGACGTCCTCCCGTCGCGCGTGGGGCCGTCACGAGCGCCCCGGCTTCCCACAGTGCGACTCCAAACCCCTTCAATCCGATCCTCTGGCCAGCCTGGCCAACTCGCTGACGTCGCAACACCCTTGAAGTACCCACGCCGCAAGTCCCAGAACTCGGCACGGTCCCGATGCTCGGCAACTCGTCGCTTGTGCTCCTGCAGCAAGCCAAAGAGGACGTCGTCGAGCCCGGGCGAGCCAGTCGAGCGGCCAATCTTCACCATAGGTCCGACTCGGCTCCGCGTAGCGAACGATCAGGCCAGCGACACCGGGCAATTCAAGGCGACCGAGAGGCCGTAACGAAACGGCTGGAATAGCGTCGATGTCGCATGAAGTGGCACGGATGATTCGCGACCGGCCGCTGGCCCATCTCGCCGGGATCGCCGGCATCGTCGGCCAGTTGGCGAGCGCCTACTGGTACCTCCTATTCCCGTTGCTGGTCGTCCCGTCGCCCACGAGCTACTTCTTCTTCGCAGCGTGGTTCGTCCTGGTCGGGCTCACGATCGCCTGGTGGCGAGACCATCCGATGCGTTCGTTCTTCGTTCCGGTCGTGTCGGTGCCGGTCGCAATCCTGCTCCAGTGGGTCGGCACGACATACCTTGGCTGGGCGCCATGAGAGCGTCACCGACCTCGTTCCGGACGCCGGTGGCAGCCTCCGGAACCCTGATCGCGGTCACATGCAATGGATTGGCTACGTGTGACAGCCAGGCCGGCGGCGTCGACGGGCCGTCTTGCGTCTGCGACGGCGCAACGGAACGGTGAGCGAAGCGTTTCCTTGACGGGAGCGCCACAGTGAACCGCACTCAGTCAGCGAGGTCTGCCGATGCAGACGCGGGAGGTTCCGATGACAGATCCCGAGCTCGACTCCAATCGCCGCGAGACCATCAGCCGCTTCTTCGCGGCGATCCAGGCGGGCGACTACGCCGTCCTGCGGGAGGTGCTGACAGCCGACGCGATCACCCGCTGGCCGCAAACGGGCGAGCGCATGACCAGTGCGATGAGTTGCATCCGGGTCTACGAAAACTACCCCGGGGGACCGCCGTCCTACACCGTTCATCGGATCTCGGGCAGCGGAGACGTGTGGGTCGCGGAGTTGGTGTCCAGCTACAGCGATGGACGCTGGTACACGGTCAGCGTCATCGAGTTCGACGGGGAGCAGATCGCACGGATGACCGACTACTTCGGACCGACCATCCCTGCCCCGGAGTGGCGAGCGGCGTTGGTTGAGCACGACGAGTTCATGCTCTTGCCAAGTGAGCCAGGTTAGAAGCACAGCGAGGCCAGACGACATGCGACCGCCATCGTCTGCACTCGACGGCGATGGGACGCTCTACGCCTTCCTTTTCCTGGGCTGGATCCCGCCCGCGGTGGCGGCCGTGGTCGGCGGGCTGATCGTCGCATTCGCCACGGGCAACATCTTTGCACTCGTCGGGGTCGCCCTCGTCGGGACCGTGGTCGGCTATGTCGCCTGTCTCGCGGTGCTCTTCACCATCGGCAATCTCCTCGCTGGGCGGGTGGGCGAGCGAGTCGCGAATGGGTTCCTCGTGTTGAATGTCGCGTTCTCGGTTGCCGCCGCGCTCGCCGTCGCCGTCGCCGTCGCCGCGTCGGGTTTCAAGTTCGATCCAGTTCTCTTCGACGCGGTCGTCCAGGCGATGACGACCGTTCTCGGGCTCATCCTGATCGCCGGGATGATCGTCGCACTCGCCCTCATGCGGAGGTCGCGGTCCTGACGGGCTATCGCCACGAAGCGAGCATCCACGCCCAGCCGGCCTCCCAGTAGCGTCCGTCACGCTCGAGGCCGTCCCGGGCCGCCTGGAGCTCCCACCCGGCCATCAAGGCCTCGGCGCGCTCAGGAGACTCGCCTTCGCCGATGAGACGCTGGAGCGTGCCGGCGCGATGCGCCTGGTAGATGCGTTCGGGCGTCGATCGGCGGGACATCGGCGACCTCCTGCGATGGGGTCGCGCGCCGGCACTCGGCGACCGTGGTTGGCGTGTCCGACCGTAGCACTTCCGGCCCATTGATCGGCCCGGGCCGGTGCCGTTCGATTTGGGGTAGGTGGGGCCAAGAGAGCAGGAGTCGCGCGCGTGACGTACGTCTGGCCAGTCTTGTACGTGCTGGCGTTCCTCATCTTGTACACCCTAGCTGCCGGCACCCTCGAGATCAGTGGGATCAGCGCCGCGATCACCAAGCTGGCGCTCACCGGCCAGAGGGTCCCCTACTCCAGGGCCCTCGAGTGGTACAACCTGGTGACCGAGGTCCTCGGGCTCATCATCGCCTTCTGCGCGACGCTGGCGACCTGGTCGATCCGACACCCGGGTGGGGTCCGATCGAAGGTGAATCGGATCGTCGATTCGACGAAGGCACCGAGCGTCCGTGTCCTCGTCGCGTGGTGGGTCATCGCACCCTTCACGCTCGGCCTCGGCTACATCGCCGCGATCTATTCGTCATGGCGTTTCGCGACCGGCCACCGAAACGGTCGAGCGCCATCGGATCCCGCGCAGCAGGCGCCCGCGCAGGCAGATGCGCTCGCGTCACGTCTGGCGCAGCTGGACGCAGCTCGCGATGCCGGGCTGATCACGAACCAAGAGCACGCCGACAAGCGAGCGGCCGCGGTCCAAGCCTTCTAGAACGACGGAGGGCCTGGATACCCTTTGACCATGAGCCCATCTGGCGATTGCCGGGGAATGGTGAAGCGCGCGTTCGTCCGCGAAGACGGACGCTGGATCGAGGTCGGCATCTTCTGCCCGGCCTGCAGGGGATTCTGGCCGACGCTCGAGGCGGCCCGATCGCACAAGGCCCCGGTAAGCAGCTCGCGCTAGGGTCCGGATCGCTCGCCGCTCCGGGTGTCGGCTACGTCTCGAGGCTAGATCGACGGCGACGGCGGGCCGCTATCCTCGGTCGATGGATGCGGCCGTGTGGGGAGTCGTCGGCGTCATCGTCGGTGGCCTGATTACAGGGTTCGTGACGATTCGGGCGGAGAGCATCCGGGCAGACAAGGCCGCCAAGCTCGACAGCGCGAAGCGGCAGGACGACCGGAGGATCGCCTCAGACGCGTTCCAGCGCGAGAACCTCCTGAAGTTGCAGGAGGCGATCGAGGAGTGGATCGACAAGGTGATCGACCAAAACGATCGCGAGACAAGGTCGGTCCGTGGTGGAGGCTCTGTCGACTCCGATTCATCGGAGCCGCAGGCAGCGATCGACGACGCCACGCGGCGCATGGACGTGTTTGCGCATCGCGTCCGGGACGACGCACTGCGATGGGCCTTCTGGGAAATGTCGGGGATGTATACCCACACTCGGGCGGAACTCGGTGACCGAGGCACTGACGATCCCATCACGGAAGAGCTGCTCGACGCCCAGGTGGATGCGCTCCAGGAAAAAGAGTCGGCCGTGACGATCCGACTCGGGGAGGTCTTGAGGGAGCTCCTCTGACCGACACAAATTCTTGTGTCCCTTGGTTGCGAGATGTGGAGCGCGGGTTGTCGGCGAATTGAGTCGCCGTTAGGCCGCGCCTAGCGCCGGCAAATACGCCCACCGCGGCCCGCGACGTCCTCGAGGCCAGCTCCACGGGCGACGGTGCGCCGCTACGGTCGTGACCGTCGGTCCGAGCCCCGGGCGGCAGGGATACCGTGGGGACGATCAAATAGGGCGTTCGCCCAATGGCACGTCCCTTTCCGCCCCGCCTACCTTGCGTGACTCGGCACGACCGGCGCCGTCGAGGGTGTGTGGAGGTCAGCGCGATGGGCGAAGGTCAGGCAGCGCAGCTGGTCGGGTTCGTGCTCGCGATCGCAGGCCTTCTGTTGGCGTTGGAGGCCGGACTGCGCCGCGACCGCCGCGGGCATTGAGGCCGCGAGGAGCCCATACCCGAGGACTGGTCGAAGCTCGATCAGCGGTGCGGGAGCCGTCACCCTGGGAGATGATCCAGCGGTATCCCGCCCCCCGAGCGGCCACGGTCCTTCGCAGCTGCACCGACGGCAACGGCAAGCCCCCGCGGGCGTCGGGTGCTTTGACGGTCGCCGTACCATTGAGGTTCGCTTGACCCCCCGCGATGGGGCGTGTCAGCCTCCGTTGCCGGTCGAGCCGCGTCGAGGAGGTGCCCCGTGAATGCGTTCATCGTGGACATCAAGAACAAGCCAGCCGAGCTCGCGAAGGTGGCTGAGGCTGTTGCGCACAAGGGGGTCGATATCACGGGCTTCAGCGGATCGACCTGTGGCGACAGTGCGACGCTGGCATTGGTCACTGACAACGAGGTCGACACTCGGAGTGCGTTGACTGACGGCGGCTGGAAGTTCCGCACGATCGAGCTCGCGGAGACGTCGGTCGCCAACAAGCCCGGCACCCTGGCCGAGGCGGCGCGCAGGCTGTCCAATGCCGGGATCAACATCGAGGCCGCGTTCCCGACCAGCTTGACGGGGAGCACCGTCCACATCGTCTTCGCGACCGACAACCCGGCAAAGGCCAAGGAGGTGCTTCGCGAGCCGGTCGCTGCCAGCCGCTGAGGAAGTCGGCGGTCGAAGACCGACATGATGAAGTCACTGAGCCCCGGGCCGATGCTCGGGGCTTCGTGACATCGAACCAGGCCGCCTCGGAGGATCGCCGTGAACTGCAGGCTCCTCTCCTTCGGCCTGATCGAGATTGACGGACACCAGTTCAACCACGACGTGGTGATCGAAGGGGATCGCGTTCGGCGGCGCAAGAAGGGCCCGTCGAAGTCGCGTCGGGCCGAGTTTGGCCATACGCCGCTGTCGGCCGACGAGGCGATCCCGTGGTCGTCGCCACGGCTCATCGTCGGCACCGGTTTCAACGGTCAGCTTCCGATCACCGGCGATCTCTACCGGGAGGCCGAGCGACGGGGCGTGGAGATCGTCGCGCGGCCAACCCGTGAGGCCTGCGAGCTGCTCGCGGCCGCCGACGTCGGATCCCGGGCAGCGATCCTCCACGTGACCTGCTGAGGTCCGCCTCGTTCGAGGTCTCGTCTATTGCGCCCGATCCGATTGACGGGCCGACCCCGCGACGCCTAGGCTCAGGTCAAAGGGCGCTGCGCCGCATTCGCGAGGCTGCCCGAGGGATGGAGGGCTCGCAATGATTCGGCGGATCACCGGGATCATCCTTGGAGTGGTGGCCTTCCTGATCGTGTACTGGCTCACGGGCGGGACGGCGACGCCGGCCACCCCCAACTGGGCACTCTCGATCCTGGTCGGCCTGGTGGTGGCGCTCATCTGGCCGTGGATCATGGGCCTGCTCGTCGTACGGCGCACCCGGCAGCGCCGTCAGAACGAGATCGACGATGAGGTCGCGAAGCAGCTCGCGCAGCAGCAGAACAAGCCGCCCTCCTGATCCCCGGGCCAGTCGCGCCGCAGGCCTGACGGCGGTTGAACGCGCCGGCGCCGCTGTTCTGGAACGAACGCGCTACGCGTCCTCCGTGTCGACGGAGGTTCTCCGACCTCAATACCCGTACTTGACGGGCGCGCTCGGGACGGGCGCCGCCGGGGAGGCATTCGGCACCGGATCAGTCCCGCCGACCGTCGCGACCGAGAAGCCTTCCACGCCGTTGCCGGTCACATCGCCGGCCTTCGCGTCGCCCTGCCAGTAGTAGAGCGGGAGGCCGCCGTAGGTGACCTGGGTCGTGCCGTCCGCGCGGGACGCCGTCCCGAGCTGTCCCGTGACTCCGGCCCCGGCCATCGGCTGACCCGTCGTTGCGAGGGGCGGCCAGGCGGTGGCGCACGCGCCGGTGCACGTCGACGAGGTCGCGCTGTCACCGGCGTGGGTATAGAGCGTCATCCCGTTCGGCCCGGTCAGGACCGTCCCGAAATTCGGTGAGCTGGCCGTCCCGACGATGACGCCGGCGGCGCTCGAGGCACCGCCATCAATCGCGGCGGGGCTGGCCCCGCTCGATGTACACGCCGCGACGACGAGGACGGCGGTGGCGAAGAGGGTGAGAACACGTGTCACGGACATGGACGAGACTCCGAGATGCGAAGCGAGCCAACCGTGACCCGCTGCTCGATGTACGCGGGCGCCCGGGCTCGCGGTTTCGGCGCGAACCGCTGCCGGTACGCGGCGACCTCGGAACGCGCAACATACGGGCATCGGAGTGCTCCGGTTGCGCCGGCCGCGGGATCCGTCTCGGAGTGGAGAGAGCCCGTCATGGAGAAGCGCGTGATGGCCGCGACCACCGCGGCGTTGGTGGCCCTGCTTGTCCTCGCATTGCCGGCATCCGCCGAATCCGGGTACACCGGCGTGGCGGCCCAGATCGACTGGCGACTCGTCGTGATCTTCGTCCTGCTCGGCCTGCTGGCGTTCTTCGCCGTCCAGAAGCTCCTGAACCGCGGCCGCTAGGGTCGGGCTTTACCGCCGGCGTGGATCGACCTGGATCTTCGGGCCGGCCCAGGATGGGTCGCGGTTGCCCGCAAGGACCCCGGCGACGTCCGACAGGCCGACGACGGTCGCCACCAGCGGTGACGGGTCGACACGGCCCGTCGCGAACAGGTCGATCGCGCCGGGCAGGCCGGGCGACGCGCTGAGGATCCCGATGGCGGTCACGTCGTCGAGGACCAGCCGGCGGGTGTCGATCGGGCTCGGCTGACCGGCGAGGCCGATGTAGACGACGCGGCGGCCCGGCTCGACGAGCGAGAGCGCACGCGCCGGCGACTCCCGGTCGGTCGAGGCATCGATCACGCCAGCGAACCGCGTCGTCGGCGGATCGTCGACCGACCAGGTGCGCTCGAAGCCCAGCGTGCGCGCGAAGGCGAGCGACGACGAACTTCGTCCGAGCAGCTCGACCTCGACGCCGTCGGCCCGCGCGATCATCGCGGCGAGCAGCCCGATCGTGCCCGGACCGATGACGAGGAGCCGCTCGCCGGGAGCCACCGCCGCCGCGTCGACCGCGCGCCAGGCGTTGCCGCCCGGCTCGACGAGCGCGCCGACGCCGGCGTCCAGCTCGGTCGGCAGGGCGCGGAGCGATGACGCGGGCACGCGCAGCTGCTCGGCCAGCGCCCCCGGCCAGCCGCTGCGGATCCCGACCTCGAACCGATCGGCGCAGAGATGCTGGCGGCCTCCTCGGCATCGCCCGCAGACGCCGCAGCCCAGCATCGTGTCGCCGGTGACGCGTCGCCCGAGCCATGACCGCTCGACGCCGTCACCGAGCGCGGACACGATCCCCGTCCATTCGTGGCCGATCCGGATCGGGTACGCCGCCTCGCCCGTGTCGAGATAGGCCATCTCACCGGTGAAGAACTCGACGTCCGTGCCGCACACGCCGACCCGATCGATGTCGACGACGACCTCGCCCGGCCCGGCCGACGGGCGCTCGACCGCCCGGACCTCAGCGACACGCGGTCCGGTGATGACGAACGCCCGCATCGGCTTTCCGCGCATGCTTCGAGGGTAGCGGCGACAATCCGCCCGTGGAGCGCCGTCGTCGTCGCGACCTCAGCCGCCTGGTCTGCGCCGTCGCGATCGTGACGGCGCTGATCGCGGCGTGCGGCGACGACACCGTCCCGACCACGACGCCGGGCGATGGGGTCGTCCCGACCGGGCCTGTCGCGTCGCTCCCGGCCGTGGCCGAGGCCACCCGGCCCCCGACGCCGACGCCCCGCTCACCGAGTCCGGAGCCGAGCCCGTCGCCCACCGCGCGCGCCACGCCGACCCCGACGCCGACGCCGACACCGACGGCCGCCCCCCAGACGGCCGAGGCGCCGACCTGCGCCGGCGCCGAGTCGAGTGGCCGGGGCGGCGTCGTCACCGCCGCGTCCCAGAACTGGGCGGGCTACATCGTCCATGAGGCCGGGTCACGCGTCGTCTGCGTCCAGGCCCGCTGGACCGAGCCGAAGCTGAGCTGTCCGTCGAAGGGCGATCGGAGCGTCGCGATCTGGGTCGGGATCGATGGCGCCGGGCCCGTGACCAGGGCACGTCCGCTCATCCAGCTCGGGACGTGGGGCTACTGCCACAACGGGGTCGAGAGCCACTACGGGTGGCACGAGGTCTATCCGGTGCAGCCGTTCAGCGTGCCGTTCGCGACGACCGTCCACCCCGGTGACCGGATGGCCGCCGCGGTTGTCTTCCGGCAGCGGGCGTTCACGCTCACCCTGGTCAATCTGACGACGGGTCGGAGCGTCGAGGTCGTCGAGCACGCCCCGAAGGCCGTGCGCGGCACCGCCGAGTGGATCGTCGAGGCGCCGACCGGCGGCTGCCCGAAGTCGTGCCGCCAGCTGAGTCTCCCGGGGTTCGCGCCTGTCCACTTCACCGCCGCGCGGGCGACGCTCGGCTCGAAGGTCGCCGGGGTCGACGGCCCCTGGACGCGGGAGCAGACGACGATGGAATCACGGCGCGGGACGACGCTGGCCCGGGTCGGGCCCGTCGCCGGCTCCGGTGAGGCCTTCACGGTCAGTCGCCCGTAGGCGAGGCGCGCCGGGCTGCGTGCCACTGATCCGGTCGGCCCGGTCCGCCGTATCCATGGGTGCGACCCACGTCGGCCCGGGCCGGCGACGTCGCCCCGATCGAGCTCACACCTGGGGACCGAGGCCCCGCGACCAACCCTCCGAGTCGCGGGGCCTCGTCGTGCCCGGAGCCGCTAGGCTTCGACCATGGCGACCGTGGATCGAACCCGCGCGGGACGTGACGTCGAGCTCTCGACGGAGCAGCTCGACGGCCTGGGTGACATGTCCCCCGAGTCGTTCCGCGCGGCTGCCCACCGGATCGTCGACGAGATGGCCGACTACCTGGCGGGGGTCGAGGAGTTCGCCATCCTGCCGCCGATCGGTCCCGGGTCGGTCGCGGAACGGCTGCCGCCGTCACCGCCGGACGCGCCGGAGAGCCTCGAGGCGATCCTTGCCGACTATCACGCGCTGATCGAGTCGAACGCCACGCACTGGCAGCATCCCGGGTTCCTCGCCTACTTCGCGTCGACCGCCTCGGGTGCCGGGATCCTCGGCGAGATGCTCATCGCCGCCCTCGGCCAGAACACCATGCTCTGGCGTACGTCACCGAGTGGCACCGAGCTCGAGCAGGTCGTGGTCGACTGGCTGCGTCAGGCGCTCGGGCTGCCCGAAGGATTCGATGGCCTGTTGACCGACACGGCATCGACGTCGTCGCTGATCGCGCTCGCGGCTGCGCGGCAGGCTGCAGGGATCGACGCCGCGGTGGCGGGACTCGCCGGGCGACCGGACGTGCCCGCGCTCCGCGTCTACGCCTCGGAGCAGGCCCATTCCTCGATCGACAAGGCGTGCATGACGCTCGGACTCGGGCGGGCGTCGCTGGTCCATGTCCCGACGAACACCGTGTTCGAGATGCGCCCCGACGCGCTCGAGGCCGCGATCGCCGCGGATCGAGCCGCCGGCCACCGGCCGATCGCCGTCGTCGCAACGGTCGGCACGACGTCGTCCACCTCGGTCGACCCGGTCGCGGTCATCGCCGACATCGCCGACCGAGAGGGTCTGTGGCTCCACGTGGACGCCGCCTACGCCGGGGCGGTCGCGATCGACCCCGGGCTCCGTGCCCCGTTCCGCGGCTGGGAGCGCGCTGACTCGATCGTCGTCAACCCGCACAAGTGGCTCTGGACGCCGGTCGACGCCTCGCTCCTCCTGAGCCGCCGCCTGGACGTCGTCCGTGACGCGTTCAGCCTCGTCCCGGAGTACCTGCGCACGGTCGACGGGATCGGCGACGGCACGGAGCGCAACTTCCACGAGTACACGCCCCAGCTCGGCCGTCGGTTCCGGGCCCTGAAAGTGTGGATCCTGCTCCGCTGGTTCGGCCTGGACGGGCTCCGGCGGCGGATCCGCCATCACCTCGCGCTTGCCGCAGAGCTCGCTGCGTGGGTGGACGCTGCGCCCGACTGGGAGCGAGTGGCGCCCGTCCCCTTCTCGACGGTCTGCTTCCGGCACGTACCGGCGTCGCTGGCGGGTGACGCCGCCGCCATCGATGCCCACAACGCCGCCGTGATGGAGGCCGTCAACCGATCCGGCGAGGTGTTCCTCAGCCACACGAAGCTGAACGACCAGTTCGTGATCCGCGTCGCGATCGGCAATCTGCGCACGGAACGCCGGCACGTGGCTCGGGCCTGGGAGCTGCTCCAGGCGGCAGGGGAGGAGGTCGCACCGCGATGAGCGCCGAACCGGTCACGGTCCTGTACTTCTACCGGACGCGCTGGGGCGCGCACGACGAGTTCGTGACGCTGTTCCGGAAGAACCACTGGCCGATCCTTCGTGAGCAGCTCGGGGACGGGCGGTTCACGACGGTCGAGCTGTCGACCCCGCGGTTCCACGGCGACGGCCGGGCCGACTGGGACGTCCTCGTCTCGATCACCTACCGCGACTGGGCCGCGATGGAGGCGCACAGCGAAGCGGAGATCGCGGCCCGGCTCTACCCGGACCAGGCGACGTTCAAGCGCGAGGAGGAGCGCCGGTTCGAGCTGCTGGAGGCGCACTGGGACGTGCCGCTGGAGCGACGGCCGCTCGACTAGGCGGGCGAGGAGCGGACGACGAGGCAGCCCGCCCCGGCGCGGCCCCGCGCATGGCATCATCGGGGCGTCGTCGTATCAGCGGAGGTCGCCTCGCCCGTGCCACCGATCGGAGAGCTGACGAGGATCGAGCAGGTCCATCTCGACCGGCTCGAGCACCAGGGAATCTTCACCACGGGCCTCCTGCTCGAGGTCAGCGAGACCGTGACGCGCCGTCAGACCCTGGCGGACCAGGTGAAGGCCACGACGAACGACGTCCTGACCTGGCGCGACGAGGCCCAGATGCTCAACCTCGCGAGCTTCGGACCCGACGACCACCAGCTCCTGATGCAGTCCGGGATCGACGGCCTCCACGACATCCTCGGTCTCGACCTGGACGCCTTTCGCGCGCGCCTGGCGCGAGGCGCGGACGAGCTGAAGATGGAGCTGCCGGCGGACCTGACGATCTCCGGCTGGTGGGAGCAGGCACGGACCCTCGAGGACTGACCCGCCGGCGCGTTCGCGCCCGGAGACGACCCCGGCTTACCATTCGCCGGTGACACGGAGCATCCCCGAGCGGGTTGCGGCGTTCCTGACGGGTCTCGCCGCCGTCGTCGTCGTGATCGCACTGGCGATCCTGCCGTTCCTGACGCCGGCCTGGGTCTCGTTCGAGCAGGGCCGCGCCCAGGCGGCAGCCTGGACGGGCTACAGCGAGGCCGACCTGTCCACCGCGACGGATGCGATCCTCCACGATCTCGTGATCGGGCCGCCGGACTTCGCCGTCGAGGTCGCCGGTGCCCCGGTCCTCGAGGCGCGCGAACAGGCCCACATGCGCGACGTCCGCGGCGTCTTCGCCGAGTTCTACGCGCTGGCCCTGGTCGCCGCCGTCGGCCTGGTGGTCCTCGTCGTCGGTGCCTACCGCCGCGGTCATCCCGAGCGGGCGTGGCGGGCGATCGCGACGGGCATGAAGTGGCTCGCCGTCGGAGTCGTGGTCGCGGGCGTGATCGCGACGTTCTTCTTCGACCAGGCCTTCGAGATCTTCCACGAGCTGTTCTTCCCGAGCGGCTCGTACACGTTCGACCCGCGGACGGATCGGCTCGTCCAGCTCTTCCCGTTCGACTTCTGGTCCGAGACGACGATCGTCCTCGGGGTGGTGATCCTCGCCGCGGCCGGGGTCATCTGGCTCGTCGCGCGCCACCTGGGCCGGGTGCCCGTGGACGTCCCCGCCACGGCGACGACGACGGCTCCGCTCGCACCGACCGGCGAGCGGGTCGGATGAACGGCGTCCCGATCGCCCGGATCTTCGGGTTCGAGGTCCGTCTCCACCTCTCCTGGCTGTTCATCATCGCGATCATCACGGTCACGGTTGCCCAGCGCCTGGCCACGTTCCAGCCGGACCTCGTCGCGCCGATGGGCTGGGTCATCGGCCTCGCGGGATCCCTCGGGTTCATGCTGACGGTCATCGCCCACGAGCTCGCCCATGCGGTCGTCGCCCGGCGCGACGGGACCGAGGGCGCGATGGTGGTCGTCCACTTCATCGGGTCGCCGACGGCGGTCGACGTCGTGGCGAGCTCGGCGCGTGCCGAGGCCGCCGTCGCCATCGCGGGACCGGCCGTGAGCGCGGTCATCGGCCTCGCGCTCACGGGTCTGGCGCTCGCCGTGCTGGCGGTCGACGCGTCCCTCGAGCCGCTCGCGGATCTCCTCGCGATCATCGGCGTCCTCGACCTGATCCTCGCGGGCATCAGCCTGGTCCCCTCGTTCCCCCTCGATGGCGGCCGGATCGTGCGGGCGATCGCCTGGGCGAGGTCCGGCGACCAGCGCCGGGGCACCAGGGCCGCCGGAACCGTCGGTCGGTGGACGGGCCGGAGCCTGCTGATCGTCGGCTTGGCGATCATCCTGGCCGACGACATCGTCGACGGGATCATGGTCGGCCTCGTCGGCTGGTTCCTGATGGCGTCGTCGCGGTCGGTCGATCGCTGGCTGGCCCTCGACGACCTCGTCCAGGGGATCCGGGTCGGCGACGCCATGGAGCCCACGCTCGAGACGATCTCGCCGCAGCTCACGCTCGATACGTTCGCGTCGTCGATGCTCAACGGGACGGTCGGCCCGGCGCTTCCGGTGATCCGGGACGACGCGGTGGTCGGGATCGTGGGCACCGCGCAGGTCCGGATGGTGCCCCAGAGGAACTGGCCGTCCACGCGGACGGAGGACGTGATGGTCGGCGGCGACGCTCTCCCGGTCGCGAGCCCGGATGACACGCTGACCGACGCACTGGAGCGGCTGCGGCTGTCGCACCTCGACGGGCTGCCCGTCCTGGACGGGACGGTCCTTCGCGGCGTCCTCACCCGGCGTTCGATCGCGGCGATCCTGCACGCGCGGGCCGAGGCCAAGGGCCAGGCGCTGTGAGCCGCCGGTGACCGCCGCCGGGGAGCGGCTCCTCAGTGTGGAGGAGGCGCGCGCCGCGGTCCTCGCCGCGGTCCCGGGTCCGACGGAGTCCGAGCACGCGTTCGTCTCGGAGGCGCGCGGCCGGGTCCTGGCCGAGGACGTGATGAGCCTGACCGCGCTTCCGCCCTGGGACAACTCGGCGATGGACGGATACGCGATCCGGGCCGCCGATGTGGCCAGCGCGACGGAGACCGAACCGATCCAGCTCGACGTGATCGGCGAGGTCCGGGCCGGCGCGGCCCCGGAGACGACCGTGAATCGCGGGACCGCGATCCGGATCGCCACGGGGGCCCCGGTGCCGCCCGGAGCCGACACGGTCGTCCAGGTCGAGCTGACGACGCCCGCCACCGCCGATGGGACGCCCACCGGCGAGCGGGGCCGGGTCGCTGCCGGGTCGCTGCCGGTGGCGGTTCTGGTCCATGCGGCCCTCGCGGCCGGAACCAGCATCCGGCGCGCCGGCGACGACCTGCCCGAGGCGGCGACGATCCTGTCGGCCGGGACGCGTCTGACGCCGGCCGCGATCGCCCTGATCGCGGGTTCCGGCAACGATGCGGTGCAGGTCCACCGACGGCCGCGGATCGCGATCCTCGCGACGGGGGACGAGGTCCGGCCGGCGGGTCGCGAGCTGGGTCCGGCGGGCATCCCCGACGCCAACGGACCGGGGCTCGCGGCGCTGGCCGAGGAGGCCGGCGCGGTCGGCTTCAACTACGGGATCGCCGCCGACCGGCTGGAGGATGTCCGCGCGCGACTGCGCGCCTCGCTGGCGGGCGAGGTCGAGGCGTTGATCGTGTCGGGCGGCGTCTCGGTCGGACCGTACGACGTCGTCCGGGCCGCCTTCGAGGAGGTCGGCCGGATGGAGCTGTGGCGGGTGGCCGTCCAGCCCGGCAAGCCGTTCGCGTTCGGGGTCGTGGATCGCCGGGACGGCGGGCGGACGCTCCTGTTCGGGTTGCCCGGAAACCCGGTCTCGACGTTCGTGACCTTCGAGCTGTTCGTCCGACCGGCGATCCGCGCGCTGTCCGGCATCCCGGCGAACCGCCTCCTGCGGTCGACGGATCGGGCGATCCTGCGCGACGACGTGTCCAAGAGCCCGGGCCGGCGGGCCTACCTCCGGGTCGTGACCGAGCGGGATTCGGCGGGATCGACCGTCCGCGACAAGGACGGCCGCGTCCCCGTCCGTCTGGCCGGCGGCGGACGCGGGCAGGGCAGTCATGTCCTGTCGGCGCTGGCGCTGGCGGACGCGCTCGCGATCGTGCCGGAGAGCGTCGACGCGCTGCCCGCCGGTTCGCCGGTCGACCTGTGGTGGCTCGACCGCGACTGACGGCACACCGCGCCGAGGCGGCACCCGAGCGCCGATACTACGGGCCATGGCCAAGGACCCCACCCCCCGCGTCGAGCGGCGCCGCCTGACCCATGTCGATCGGCGCGGACGGCCGCGGATGGTCGACGTCTCGGAGAAGCCATTGACGGCTCGCCGTGCCGTGGCGGAGGCGGCCGTGGCCGTCAGCGACGAGACGATGAGCCTCGTGATCGACGGCGGCGGGCCGAAGGGTGACGTCCTGGGCGTCGCGGAGCTCGCCGGCGTCATGGGGGGCAAGCGGACGAGCGAGCTGATCCCGCTGTGTCATCCGCTCGCGCTCACCGACCTCGTCGTCGCCGTGACGCCGGATCGCGCCGGCGGCGTCCTGCGGGTCCGCGCCGAGGCCGCGACGACCGGTCCGACCGGGGTCGAGATGGAGGCGCTCACGGCGGCGAGCGTCGCGGCGCTGACGATCTACGACATGGTCAAGGGCGTCGAACGCGGCGTCGAGATCCGCTCGGTCCGGCTGGTCTCGAAGACCGGCGGAAAGAGCGGGGAGTGGCACCGGCCGGCGGACCAGGCGGCGGGGAGCGGTGGATCCGGCGGTCCCGGCACGCCGTCCGGGCGCCATCGCCCGGGGGCACGGACGGCCGGCCGGATCGGGGGGCCGAAGCGACACGGGTCGAACGGGTGACCGAAGACGCGGGCGCGAAACGCACGGCGTTGGTGCTCACCGCCAGCGACCGCAGTGCGGCCGGCACCCGCGAGGACGCGAGCGGTGACGCGCTCGCCGAGCGATTGACCGGGCTCGGGTTCACGGTCGAGCGGGAGGTCGTGCCGGATGACCGCGCCCGGATCGCCGCGCGGCTCCGCGCCGCCGCCGAGCGCCACCCGCTCGTCGTCACGACCGGCGGGACAGGCCTCACGCCGCGCGACGTGACCCCGCAGGCGACGCTCGACGTCGTCGACTACGAGGTGCCGGGGCTGGCCGAGGCGATGCGCGCCGACGGCCGGGCGAAGACGCCGTTCGCCTCGTTGAGCCGCTCGGTCGCGGGGGTGTGCGGGCACACCCTGATCGTGAACACGCCCGGCAGCCCGAAGGCGGCCCTCGAGTCGCTCGACGCGATCGTGCCGGTGCTCGACCACGCCCTGGAGACGCTCGCCGGGCCGTTCGACCACGGGGCGGGGCTCGGCACCGCCACCGGCAGCGAGGTCCTGTAGGTGTTCCCGGCATTCGAGCACGTCCCCGCCTACCCGCTCGCCTTCATCGTCTTCTGGGGCGCGGCCGCGATCTTCGCCCTCGCGATGGCCCGCCACCTCCGCGTCTTCGCTGCCGCGCGCCCGGCCATCGCCCAACCGTCGCCGCTCGGCGACATCCCGCGACGGTTCGCCGGCCTGATCGAGTACGCGTTCGTCCAGACGAAGATGTTCAAGGACTGGCACGCCGGGCTGATGCATGCCGGGATCTTCTGGGGCTTCGTCCTGCTGACGATCGGGACCGCGAACATCGTCACGGGCGGCCTGATCCAGTCGATCCTGTCGATCCCGCTGGACGGCGCGTTGTGGGCCGCGATCTCGGCGATGCAGAACGTCGTGGCGGTGATCGTGCTCGTCTCGATCGCCTGGGCGTTCGAGCGCCGGCTGATCTCGAAGCCGCGACGCCTCACGTACAACCGCGACGCGCTGATCATCCTGTTGATGATCGGCGGCGTCGTCGCCACCGAGCTGTTCGCCCAGGTCTTCGAGGTCGCCCGCTACGGGGACGTCCCGGGAGCGTTCGTCGCCAACGCCCTCGGCGGCGCGCTGTCCGGCCTCCCGCCGACCACGCTCGAGATCGCCTTCGTGATCCTGTGGTGGGCGCACATCGCCCTGGTCGCAGCCTTCCTCGTCTACCTGCCGTTCAGCAAGCACCTCCACATCGCGACCGCCTTCCCGAACATCTGGTACCGGAAGCTCAAGCCGCGCGGCGAGCTGCCGGCGATGGACCTCGAGCGTGAGGACGCGACGTTCGGGCTGAAGTCGCTCCAGGACCTCGGCTGGAAGGACCTCCTCGACGGGTTCACGTGCACCGAATGCGGCCGGTGCCAGGCGGCGTGCCCGGCGAATGCCACCGGCAAGCCGCTGAACCCGAAGGCCTTCATCATGGGGATCCGGGACCTCTCGGTCGACGCCGAGCACGGGCTCGACCTGATCCCGAACAACCCGATCGTGCGCGACACCTACGGCCTCGACAATTCGACCCCGGCTCCTGCCCGGATGGCAGCCGCGATCGTCGACGAGGCGATCCCGTACGACGCCGTGTGGGACTGCGTGACGTGCGGTGCCTGCGTCGAGGCCTGCCCGGTGCTGATCGAGCACGTCGACAAGATCGTCGGGCTCCGCCGGAACCTCGTGCTGGAGGAGTCGCGCTTCCCGGCGGAGCTGACGGGCGCGTTCCGCGGGATGGAGGGCCAGGGCAACCCGTGGGGCCAGCCGGCCTCGACCCGGACCGACTGGACGAAGGGCCTGCCGTTCGAGGTCCCGACCGTCGCCTCGCTCGCGGCGTCACCCGGCGGGCTGGACGGGCTCGAGGTCCTGTACTGGGTCGGCTGCGCGGCCGCGTTCGACGAGCGGAACAAGCGGGTGGCCCGGGCGGTCGCCACCTGTCTGAACGCCGCCGGCATCCGGTTCGCGATCCTCGGGCAGGAGGAGTCGTGCACCGGCGACCCGGCGCGCCGGATGGGCAACGACTACGTGTTCCAGATCCTCGCGTCGGGCAACGTCGAGACCCTGAACCGGTACGGGATGGGGCAGCGGACGATCGTGACGGCGTGTCCGCACTGCTTCAACACGATCGGCAACGAGTACGGCCAGCTGGGCGGTTCGTACCAGGTCGTCCACCACTCGACGTACCTGCAGGGGCTCCTGGCGGACGGCCGGCTGCGGGTCGCGGCCGACGGCGCGGAGGCCGCGGGCTCGGTGACGTACCACGACTCGTGCTACCTGGCCCGCTACAACGGCGTGATGGCGGCGCCACGCGACGTGCTGGGCGCCGTGCCGGGCCTGGAGCTGCGTGAGATGGAGAAGAGTGGCCGCAACACGTTCTGCTGCGGTGCCGGCGGCGGCCGGATGTGGATGGAGGAGACGCGCGGGACGCGGATCAACGCCGAGCGGACGCGTCAGGCGCTCGAGACCGGCGCGTCGACGGTGGCGACCGCCTGCCCGTTCTGCATGACGATGCTGAAGGACGGGCTGAGCGATGCCCAATCCGCGGCCGGCTCGGCCGAGCCCGGTGCCGGCGTCGTCAGCGCGCGCGACGTCGCGGAGATCCTCGCCGACGTCGTGGTCGCGGCGCCGGTCGATCCCCGGCGGGCGCTGCCGGTCCTGCAGTAGGTCGCCCTCACCAGTCGCCGGGGCCTGCGCGGGGCGAGGCTAGCCGGGCAGCTGCTCGTGGCAGCTGATGCAGTTGCGGTCCGTCCACAGGTTGTACATCCCGCAGTTCGGACAGCGCGTCTCGCCCTCGGTCGACGTCGCATAGGGGCTCACGCGGTTGCGGGCGTCGCGATCGTGTCGCTGGCGGCGGACGATGAACGTCATCGCGACGACACCGACGGCTGCGGCTCCCACCATCAAGAGCAGCTCCTGGGTCAGGTTCATGCCGGAACCTCCGCGACTGGAGCGCGCACCCGGGCGGCCGCTCGCCGCGTTGCGGAACAGCCTACCCGCTCGACCCCAAGACCGGCCAGGAGCGGCCTGGCGTCGACTGAGTGCACCACGCCGCTGCTACGATTCGGCCCATGGCACGCTCGAACCCGCCCGCCGAGCCCCCGCCGAGCCCCACCTATCGTCTGACCGACGACCAGTCCGCGCTCCGTGACGCCGTCCGCGTCCTGGCGGATGAGCGGATCGCGCCGCGCGCCGCGGAGATCGACCGGACGGCCGAGTTCCCGTGGGACGTCAAGGAGATCCTTGCCTCGCACGACATCCTGTCCCTCCCGTATCCGGCGTCGCACGGCGGCCTCGGCGGGGAGCTGCTGACGGTCTGTCTCGCGATCGAGCAGATCAGCCGGGTCTGTGCGACGAGCGGCCTGATCCTCGCCGTCCACGAGCTGGCGAGCCTGCCGCTCCTCCTCGCCGGGACCGATGAGCAGAAGGACCGCTGGTTCCCGGACCTCGCCGCCGGGGGCAAGCTGATCGCGTTCGCCCTCACGGAAGCCGAGGCCGGCAGCGATGTCACGGCCGGCCGGACACGAGCGGTTCGCGACGGCGACGACTGGATCCTCGACGGCTCGAAGCGGTTCATCAGCCAGGGCAGCGTTGCGGACCTGATCACGGTCTTCGCGGCGACCGACGACGCCGAGGACACGCCGCGACATCGTCGGATGAGCTGTTTCATCGTCGAGAAGGACATGCCGGGCTTCGTCGTCGAGCGGGTCGAGCACAAGATGGGGATCCGCGGCTCGCCGACCGCCGAGCTGAGCTTCACCGGCGTCCGCGTCCCGGACGCGAACCGCGTCGGTGACGTCGGCCAGGGCTTCGAGCTCGCCATGCGCACGCTCGACCGCAGCAGGCCCGGGATCGCCGCGCAGGCGGTGGGCATCGCCCAGGGCGCCCTCGACGTCGCGGCCGCCTATGCCCGCGAACGGACCCAGTTCGGCAAGCCGATCGCCGAGTTCCAGATGGTCGGCGCGATGCTCGCCGACATGGACTCACAGACGGAGGCGGCGCGGCAGCTCCTGTACAAGGCCTGCACGGAGATCGAGGCCGGAGCACCGGACGCCGGACGCTGGTCGGCGATGTGTAAACTCGTGGCCGGTGACACCGCGATGCGGGTGACGACGGATGCCGTGCAGGTGCTCGGTGGGTACGGCTACATCGACGAGTTCCCGGTCGAGCGGATGATGCGCGACGCCAAGATCACCCAGCTCTACGAGGGGACCCAGCAGATCCAGCGACTGGTCATCGCTCGGGCACTCACCGCTCCGCGCTGATCGGCCCGACCCACCGCCCGCGACCGTCGAACGGAGGCCGCCCGCTCGTGCAAATCGTCGTTCTCGTGAAGCCCGTGCCGGACACGGCGTCCGGCGGTGAGCGCCTCCGACCCGCCGACTGGCGGCTCGACCGGGCCGCGACGCCGGCGGTCGTGAACGCAAACGACGAGTACGCGCTCGAGGCGGCGTTGAAGCTGACCGAGGCCCACGGCGGAGAGGTGGTGCTCGTCTCGATGGCCGGCACCGGCGCGCCCGAGACGATGCGCAAGGCCCTCGCGATGGGCGCCGCGAGCGGCGTCCTCGTCACGGACGACGCGCTCGGCGGCTCCGACACGGTCTCGACGACACGGGTCCTGGCCGGCGCGCTCCGCGGCATGGACTACGACCTCCTGCTCGCCGGCGCCGACTCGTCCGACGGCGGGGCGGGTGTCGTGCCGGCCGGCGTCGCGGTGCTCCTCGGGCTGCCGTACCTCTCGTACGCGGCGAAGATCGAGCCGGACCCGGCGGCGGGCCGGGTGCGGGTCCACCGGATCAGCCCGACCGGCTACGACGTCCTCGAGGCCCCGATGCCGGCGCTGGTCGTCGCGACCCAGGCGCTCGGCGAGCCGCGCTACCCCTCGCTGAAGGGGATCATGGCGGCCCGCTCGAAGACGGTCGAGACGAAGGGTCTGGCGAACATCGGGGTCGACGGTCCGGTCGGCGGCGCGGCCGCGACGACGGCGGTCCTCGGGGCGGAGGCGCCGCCGCGGCGTGCCGCGACCCGGGTCGTCCGCGAGCCGGCAGAGCAGGCCGGGCGGACGGTCGTCGCGTTCCTCGCCGAGCGGAGGATCATCTGATGGCGGGAGCCATCTGGGTCCACGGCGAGACGGCGCCGGACGGGAGCCTCGCGAAGATCAGCACGGAGGTCGCGACGCTGGCCCGGTCGCTCGGCGCGGCGGCCGGCCGCGACGTCGTCGGGGTGGTCGTCTCGGCCGAGCCGGCGGCAGCCGCCGCGGAGCTGGCCGCATTCCTGCCTCGCGTCCTGGCCGTCACGGAGCCCGCGACGAAGGACCATGCCGCCGCCTCGATCGTCGGTGAGCGGCTGGCCGGGCTGATCGCGACGCACGGCGCCGCGTACCTGCTCGCCGGAGCGGGACCCGAGGGTCGCGACGTCGCGGGTGTCGTGTCCGCGTTGACGGGCTGGGGCGTCCTGGTCAACGCGACCGCGGTGCGCTGGGCGGATGGCCCGGTCGTGTCGATGAGCGTCTTCGGCGGCAAGCTCAACACCACGAGCCGGCTCACCGCCGACACCGGGATCATCACGATGCGCCCCAACACGGTGACCGCCGAACCGGCCGCCGCGACAGGCTCGGTCGAGACCGTCGGGGTCGCCGGCGAGCTCAGGCTTCCTCGCGTCCCGATCGTCGACCGGGTGGCCGCGGCGACGACGGCGGCACCGATCGAGGAGGCGAGGATCATCGTCGCCGGCGGTCGCGGCGTCGGCGGTCCCGACGGCTTCAAGGTCGTGGAGGAGCTCGCGGACGCGCTCGGGGGAGCCGTCGGTGCGACGCGGGCCGCCGTGGACTCCGGCTGGATCCCGTACGCCCAGCAGATCGGCCAGACCGGCAAGATCGTCAAGCCCGCGTTGTACCTCGCGCTCGGGATCTCGGGTGCGATCCAGCACAAGGTCGGGATGCAGACCGCCGAGACGATCGTCGCCGTGAACCGCGACCCGGATGCCCCGATCGCGGAGTTCGCCGACCTCGTCGTGATCGGCGACCTGTTCGAGGTCGCGCCGGCCATCCTCGCCGCGCTCGCGGCGCGGGACGGCTGATCGGGCCGGAGCCACGAACCCCGAGATGCAGCCACTGCTCGCCCTCCCGCTGCTGGCGTTCTTCATCCTGCTGGCCCTGTTCGGGCTCGTGCTCCGGCGGGCCGGGCGGTTCCTTGCCGCGACCCGCGACGTCGAGAAGTTCCGCCGCCAGATCGGCGACCTTGGCGGGCGGATCGAGACGTCCCTCGGCGAGGTGTGCGTCCGCGTCGACTCGCTCCGGCGCGGCCAGCTCGATGCCGAGGCCATCGGCGACGACCTGACCGCATCGCTCGACGCCGTGGAGCGCTATGCGGACGAGGCGCGGTCGCTCCATCCGCCCGCGGCAGGCGCGCCGATGCGCGACGAGATCGTGTCCGAGCTGGAGCGGGCGCGCCGGGCGCTCGAGATGATCGAGCACGGCCGGTCGATCCAGGCTGCGGCGCGCCACGGCAGCCGCGAGGTCGAGGCGCAGACCTCGATCAAGCGCGGCTACCTGAACGTCCTCCATGCCCGTGAGGCGATCGTCCGCCAGACGGAGCTGGCCCGCAACGTCGGCATCGACACGAGCGCTCGCGACTTCGAGCAGCGCAACCGGCCTGCCTGACCCGGTGCGGCGGGATCGAAGACCCGCTATCTAGTGGTATCATCGGGCGACACCACAACCGGTTGTGGTGCGACCAGCAGGAGCCTCGATGCGCTGTCCACATTGCGGGGCCCGGGAGACCCGGGTCGTCGACTCGCGAGACCTCGACGATTCCGCGACGATCCGGCGCCGTCGGGAATGCACCGCGTGTGCGACCCGGTTCACGACCTATGAGCGGGTGGAGGCCGCCCGGCTGGTCGTCATCAAGCGCGACGGCAGCCGCCAGGAGTTCGACCGGGAGCGCCTGGCATCGGGGCTGCGCAAGGCGCTGACGCGCCGGCCGGTCGCCGAGGACGCGGCCGAGCGGGCCGCCGACGAGATCGAGGCCGAGCTGCGCTCGCAGGGCGTCACGGAGGTCGATTCGTCGCGGGTCGGGACGCTCGCGCAGGACAAGCTCCGCGAGCTCGATCAGATCGCCTACATCCGCTTCGCCAGCGTCTACCAGAGCTTCGACGATCTCGAGGCCCTGAAGCGCGAGGTGGACTCGCTCTATGCCGAGCGCGACGTCGTCGCGATCGACGTGCGCCACGCCGGCAAGCACGGCCGCTGATCGACCGAGCCCGATGAGCGTCCTCTCCGACCGCGACATCCGCGCCGCTCTCGAGGCGGGCGACGTCGCGATCCGGCCGTACGACCCGACGGACCTCCAGCCGTCCTCGGTCGATCTGCACCTCGATCGTTCGTTCCGGGTCTTCCGGAACAACCGCTACCCGTACATCGACGTCCGATCGCCGCAGCCGGACCTCACGGAGATGCTCCACGTCGCCGACGACGAGCCGTTCGTGCTCCACCCGGGCGAGTTCGTGCTCGGTCAGACGCTCGAGTGGGTGGAGCTGCCGAACGACCTGGTAGCTCGCCTGGAAGGGAAGGCGCTTGCGCTCGACACTCCCGTGCCGACGCCGACCGGGTGGCGAACCATGGGAGACCTGGAGCGCGGCGAGTCGGTCTTCGACGAGACGGGGGCCCCTACGACGGTGACGGCGGTAACGCCGCCGATGACGGACAGGCTGTGCCACGAGCTCACGTTCTCCGATGGAACGAAGATCGTCGCCGACGCGGATCACCAGTGGGTCACGACGAGCAAGCAAGGGCGTATCCGTGGGCGATCGCTCGTCGAGATCCGGACCACGGAGCAGATCGCAAGGACCGTGCGAGTCGGCGGGGAGCTGAACCACCACGTGCCGCTGGCCGGACCGGTGCAATACCCACATCGTTTGGACCTGCCGATTGAGCCATACACGTTTGGCGCATGGTTGGGGGACGGCACAACGACGGCAGCGGCCATTACGTCGATCGACAATGAAGTCCTGGCGCAGATCAGTGGCGAGGGCTATCCCGTCCGCCGCCTGATGTACGCGTCAAGCCTGTACAGCATCGGGGCGACCGGCCGAACACGCGATACAGCGACAGGACGGTATGCGCGGAACGGCTCTCTATCGAGCCAGCTGCGTAACCTGGGCCTTCGCGAGGGTAAATACGTGCCGCGGATGTACCTCGAGGCGGGTATCGAACAGCGGCTCGCTCTCCTGCAGGGCCTGATGGACACCGATGGGTACGTGGACGACGTCGCCGGACGGTGCGAGTTCACGAGCACGAATGAGCAGCTTGCCGAATCGGTCGTGGAGCTTGCCGCCAGTCTCGGCTTCCGTCCGATCAAGTCCGAGGGCCGAGCCACCCTGAACGGCGTCGACAAAGGCCCGAAGTACCGAGTCAAGTTCACCCCGGACCGCCCGGTCTTCCGTCTCACCCGCAAGCTCGCACGCCAGAAGCCTTCAACCGCCCACTTTCATCGGTTCCGGGCCATTGATGTCGTTCGCGAGGTTGCCCCCGTTCCTGTTCGCTGCATCCAGGTCGCCTCGCCGCGGGGCGTCTTTCTCGTCTCTCGCTCGTTCATCCCCACCCACAACAGCTCCCTGGGGCGGCTCGGGCTCCTCATCCACTCCACGGCTGGCTACGTCGATCCGGGCTGGAAGGGCAACCTCACGCTCGAGCTGTCGAACGTGGCGAACCTGCCGATCGCGCTCTACTTCGGGATGAAGATCGGCCAGATCTCGTTCTTCAAGATGAGCTCGCCGGTCGAGCGCCCGTACGGCTCGCCCGAGCTCGGCTCGAAGTACCAGGGCCAGTCCGAACCGACCGCCTCCGCGTTCCATCGCGACTTCGGAGCCGCCCAGAAGCCCGCGGAGAACGGGTCACGGGGCTGAACGACGCCGTCGACTGGCGGCGCGACCTCGGCGGCGGCACGACCGTCGCCCTCGTCCAGGCGGGGACGTTCCGTTCGGACGCCGGCGCGCTGTTCGGGCCCGTGCCGCGGATCCTGTGGGACCGCTGGGTCAGCCGACGAGATCGACGCGGAGAACCGCCTGCTCCAGGCGCTCAACTGCCTGCTGATCGAGACGCCGGCCGGCCGCGTCCTCGTCGAGACCGGGATCGGCGAGCGGGTCGACGACAAGACCCGCCGGATGCGTGGCTACGAGGGGCCGTGGATCGTCCCGGCGCTGCGCGACGCGGGCTTCGACCCGGCAAGCGTCGACGTCGTCGCGATGAGCCATCTCCACTTCGACCACGCCGGCGGTCTCCTCGCGGCGGACGGCAGCCGCGCCTTCCCGCGGGCGCGGATCGTCGCCCAGCGGGCCGAATGGGACATCGCCCTCGGCGACAACCCGCGGCTCGTCGCGAGCTACGTCCAGCCCGAGCTGGAGCTGGTCCGGGACTGGGGCGCCGAGGGCTGGGCCGATGGCGAGCGCGAGATCCTGCCCGGCGTGTCGGTCGTGCCGACCGGCGGCCACTCGGCCGGGCACCAGGCGATCGTCGTCCGGGCCGCGGGCTCGCCGCCCCTCGCGTTCTTCGGCGACCTGTGCATGCGCCCGTGGAGCGCGAACCCCCGCTGGGTGACCGCGTTCGACGACTTCCCGCTCACCTCCGTCGAGGTCAAGGCGACGCTGTTCGCCCAGGCCGCCGACGAGGGCTGGACGGTCGTGCTGTCGCACGAGGTCGAGCACCCCGTCGGCCGGCTCGTGCCCGATCGGGACCGCTATCGCTGGGCGGCGGACTGACCGAGGGACGCGTGACCGGCCGAATGACGTAGGCCGGACGTGACGGACGGCCGACACGAAACCTGCCAAGTGGCAGGTGGCCGCGAGCGGCAAGGCCCCGGCTACGTTGATCCCAGACAGACGGACCGCCGGACAACAGAGCTGCGACCGGCGGACGCGCAGACCAGACGGCGGGATGCCGAACGGCTGCGGAGCCGGCATTGATTCCGCTTCGGCGGTCCGTCGTCACTTTCTCTTCGACCGATCCCTCGGCTCAGCCTCCGTGGTGGCCCGTGCCTCGCGCTCGGCCTGGGCGGCGGCCTCGCCTCAGGGCGAGGGCGACGGCGACGCGACGGGCGCGGTCGGCGGGATCGACGCGATCAGCGCCTCGACCTGGGCCCGTGCAGCCGCCTCGGTGAGCGGGCCGTTCACGATCGCGTGGATCGCGCCTTCGGGGCCGATGAAGAACGACGTCGGGATCCCGTTCAGGCGGTACGCGTCGTAGACGGCGCCCGTGACGTCGGCCGCGATCGTGTAGCCGAGCTGGTAGCGGGTCGCATAGCTCCGGACGTCATCGACGCTCGTCTCGCGCACGCTCACCCCGACGACCTCCAGGCCGCGATCGCGGTACGCCTCCGAGACGTCGCGCAGGACCGGAACCTCGAACTGGCAGGGCGGGCACCAGGACGCCCAGAAGTTGAGCCAGACCGCCCGGCCACGGAGCGCCGCCAGCTGGACGGGCTTGCCGTCGAGATCAAGGAGGGGCGTGGGCTGGCCGTCCGGCCCGAGGATCGTCAGCTCCGGGGGGACATCGCCGGGCTTCAGGCCGTTCGCGACCGCCGGCCCGATCACGTACTGGGTCGGCTGGGGATTGCCCGGGACGAGGCCCCCGGCGGTTCCGAGCGGCGTCGTGATCACCACCAGCACGATCGCGACGACGACGATGACGATCGCGCCGCCGAGCAGCTGTCGCCCGCCGAACGGGCCGATCAGCCCGCGCCGCTCCTTGCGATGGACGAACTCCGGCCGGTCGGTCACTCAGACCCCGGGGAAGTTGAAGTAGCGCGGCAGGAGCGACAGCCAGTCGAACACCATCGCCAGCCCGATGGCGACGACCAGCAGCCCGCCGACCACCGACACCGCGTGCCCGTGCCGCACGAGGGGGCGCAGGACGGCAGGTGCCCGGTCGAGCAGGAGCGCGATCGCGAGGAACGGCAATCCGAGCCCGAGCGTGTACGCGACGAGCAGGATCGCGCCCTGCGCCACGGTCGTGGTGGTCGACGCCATCGTCAGGATCGCGCCCAGGATCACGCCGATGCACGGCGTCCAGCCGATCGCGAAGATCGCGCCGAGCCCGAACGAGGCCAGCCAGCCCCCGCGCTGGCTCACGAGCCGGCCCCCGAGCCGATCACCGATCGTCGGCGCGGCGCCGGTCCCGAACGACATCGTCCCGGTCGAGGTCGCGACAGAGGCCGAGGCTCCGGCGTCGAGCGGCCGCCACGTCCGATCCAGGGCGGGCACGCGCAGGATCCCCGCGAGGTTCAGCCCGAGCAGGATCAGGATGATCCCGCCGATCTGGCGGAGGACCGGCATCCATTGGGACAGCCCGGCCGCCGCGAACGTCGCCGTCACCCCCAGGACCGTGAACACGACGCCGAACCCGGCGACGTACGCCAGGGCATGGCGGAACGCCGTCCACCGGCTGGGCGTCGCCGGGGTGCCGTCCGGCCCCGGTCCGGAGCCGGCCACCGCCACCGCGGTCAGCTGCCCGAGGTACGCGGGCACGAGCGGCAGCACGCACGGGCTGAGGAAGCTGATCAGGCCCGCCGCGAGCGCCACGAGGATCGTGAGGTTGTCGGCGCTCACGCGAGCGTCCCGTCGAGCGTGTCGGCCAGGAACCGGCGGATGCGCGACGGCGAGGTCGCGAGCTCCAGCCGCCGGCCTCCGAGCTCCAGGACGGGGATCAGGCCGCGGAGCGTCGCCTCCAGCTCGGGGTGTACGGCGATGTCGCGCTCACGGAGCGCCGCCGTCCGCCCGCCGCGCGCGGCACGGTCCTCGAGCAGGCCCTGGACGAGAGCGCGCGTCTCGTCGCACAGCCCGCAGCCGTCGCGCGTGTACAGGATCAGCTCGGGGAGGGGAGAGCCCGTCATTGCGCCTGCATTCTAGGGTCGATCCCCGTGTCGCTCGTCCGTCGCCGCCCGACTGTCCCGAACTCCACCGGACTGGCCCGAAATGACCATGCCATCTGGGACTGGACGCGGCGGGTTCTGCACCGGATGATGCGTCCCTTCGACGGGACCGTCCCGTCGGTCGGCGTGAGGTCAGGGGGCGATGGCCGTCTCCGAGGAGGTCCTGGAACAGCGGCGGGGGATCCATATCGTGCGGCCCGGCCGCCGGTTCGTGGCGTTCCTGATCGCGGCGATGCTCGGTGCCGCGGCCGTCGTCGGTGGCTTCGTCGCCTTCCACGAGAGCCTGGCTGGTCGGATCCTGCCCGGCATCTCCGTCGCGGGTGTCGACCTCGGCGGGATGACCCGGGACGAGGCACGCGCCGCGCTCCAGACACGATACGGCCCGCTCTCGCAGGGCGGACTGATCCTCCGGACCGGACTCGGCTCGACGACGATCCCCTTCGGGGCGGTCGGTCGCGGCGCCGACATCGACGCGATGCTGGCCGATGCGACCGCCCGTGGGCGCGGCGGGACCTGGCTGGACGAGACGATCGCCGCGATCCGTCTCCGCCTCGAGCCCGACACGGTGCCGCTCGTCCTCACCTACGATCCCGCCAGGGCCGCGGCGGCCGTGAACGCGTTCGTCGACCGGATGGCGCTCCGGCCCGTGGACGCGTCCGCGATCCGGACCCCGAACGGGTTCGCCACGATCCCGTCCGTCGACGGCCGGCAGGTCGATACCGCAGCCGCGATCAGCGCCGTGGACGGCGCGATGCGTGATCCCGCGACGGTCGCCGGCGCCGCCGTGGAGGCGCCGTCGGTCCATGTCACGCCGAAGTTGACGACGGAGGCCGCCGATCAGGCCCGAACGGCGGCGCAGGCGATGGTCGGCGACCTGAAGGTTTCGGCCGGATCGAAGACCTGGACGATCTACGGCGGCCGGATCCGGACGTGGATCGACTTCGGCTGGACGGATGGAACCTACGGTCCGGTCATCAACAAGGCACTGATCCCGAAGGCCTTCACGACGATCGGCAAGCGCGTCGCCCGCCCGGTCCATGACGCCGCCTTCCTGCGCGACCGGGGCGGGCGGATCGTCGGCGCGATGGCCGACAGTGCCGGCCGGGAGCTCGACGTCGACGCCACCGCCGACCGGATCACGGCCGCCCTCGCGGCACGCGCCACGGGACAGACGCCCGGGACGATCAAGCTGGCGCTCGCGGCGATCCTCCCGTCGAAGACGACCGCGGACGTCGTGAAGACCGCACCGCTGATGGTCCGGCTCGGCGGGTGGTCGACGTTCTACCAGGTCGCGCCGCACAACGGGATGGGCGCGAACATCACGGTCCCGACGCGTCGGCTGAACGGAACGGTCGTCCAGCCGGGCCAGGTGTTCGACTTCTGGCAGGCCCTGGGAGAGGTCAGCTTCCGGACCGGCTATCGGCTCGGCGGCGCGATCGTCGGCGGGCATTCCGTCGAGGGCAAGGCACTCGCCGGCGGAATCTGCGCCGCGTCGACGACGCTGTTCAACGCCGCGCTCCGGGCCGGGTTCGAGATCGACGCCCGGCAGCCGCACTGGTACTACATCACGCGCTATCCGCTCGGGCTCGACGCGACGGTGTCGCAGTCACAGACGATGCGGTTCCGGAACGACACGCCGAACGCGATTCTCATCCGCGGCTTCGCGTCGCCCGGCGTCACCCGGTTCGAGATCTGGTCCGTGCCGAACGGCCGGACGGTCACGCTGAGCCGCCCGAGCGTCACGAACGTGGTGAAGGGGTTCGACACGAGCGTGAAGACCGCCGCCCTGAGGCGCGGAACGAGCGAGCGGATCGAGTGGCCGGTCGACGGCAAGGATGTCTCCGTGACCCGGACCGTGCGCGACGCGAACGGCCGGATCATCCACCAGGAGACGTACATCTCCCACTATCACCGGATGATCGGGATCAACCGGATCGGGATCGGCTGACATTCGTAACGGGTCGTCTCATTCGACAGCCACGGCTACCTGATGAAGCCACCCGCCTCCAGATGCGCTCAAACGATCGATGACGCGGGCGTTTGAGCTCAGTCGGCGCCCGGTGGGAGCATCAGCGGCGGAGAAGGCCGTCCTGGCTGTCGTTTGATCCATCGAGCCGGCGGAGCACTCGCGACGCCGCGGTACGATGAAGACCGCGCCCCCGTAGCTCAGTGGACAGAGCGAGGCCGTCCTAAGGCCTGCGTCGGCGGTTCGAGTCCGTCCGGGGGCGCCAGATGCATTCCCAATGGTCGCGATGAACGGCCCTGGAGCCGGCTCAGCGGGAACAATCCGGCCATACGTCGCACCCAGACTAGGTACGCACGGTATCGGCCGTGCCCGTCGGTGGGTCGGACGTGCAACGTGAGCTGGTCGTCAGGGCGCAGCACGGGGATGCCGAGGCGTTCTCGGCACTGGCCGCTGGGCTGATGACTCGCCTTTTCGCGACGGCGCGGCTGATCCTTCGCAGCGACGAATCCGCAGCCGATGCGGTCCAGGACGCGATGCTCCGGGCATGGCTCGACCTGCGCGGGCTGCGGGATCCCGATCGCTTCGAGGCGTGGCTCCACCGACTCCTGATCCGGTCCTGCTATCGCGCCGCCAAGCGCCACCGAACGCGTCAGGTCACCGAGATCCACCTCGACCCTGGACCGGAACCGGCCGTAGCCGACGTCCAGGCATCGATCGCGGTGCGCGACCAGCTCGAGCGTGGGTTCCTTCGGCTCAATACCGACCAGCGGGCCGCCGTCGTGCTGCACCACTACCTCGACCTGTCGCTCCTTGAGACGGCGGAGATCCTGGGTGTGCCGCTCGGCACGGTCCAATCGCGCATCAACAGGGCGATGCACGTGATGCGCTCGGCCCTCGAGGCGGACGAGTTCGTCAGCACCGTCCCGGAGGTGAGCCGATGAGCGGCCCTGCAAACCTCGACCGGCTCGTTGCCGAGTGGCTAGCGGCCGATGCGCCGACGCGCCCGCCCGAGGACCTCTACGGCAACCTCACGGCTGCGGTCAGCCGGACGCGGCAACACCCGCGTCGGCTTGCCGGCCTCCGGGTCCGGTTCGCGGGTCGGGTCGACGGTGTTCGCGCGGTGGCCGGTCGCGGTGCGGTCATGGTCGCGGTCGTTGCCCTGCTAATGCTGGCGTTGCTCGCTCTCGGCCTGTCCATCGGCTCGCAGCGACGACTGCCACCGCCCTTCGGCCCCGCCGCCAACGGCCTGATGGCCTTCGACTCCGGGGGCGTGATCTACACGGTCGATGCGACCGGAGCGGCCACCCAGCGACTGCCGCGCGACGGCGTCGAGCGATCCGCGCCCAGCTGGTCGCCGGACGGCCAACGCCTCGCCTACTGGTCGATGTCGCCGGTCCAGGGGATGCAGCTGGGCGTGACGGCGAGCAACGGCTCCAGCGAGGTTGACGTCCCCATCAGCGCTGAGCCGAACAACGCGATCGCGCCGGAGTGGTCGCCGGACAGCCGACTCCTCGTTTTCGCCACGTCCGAGCCGCACACCGGCCGGATCTACGTGGCGGACGTCGCGGCCAGGACCGTCCGAGAGCTGCCCGACGAAGCCCTTCGGCCAAGCCATCCGGCCTGGTCGCCGGACGGGCAGTGGATCGCCTTCCTTGGGGTGCCTGAGGGCTCGATCGACGTCGGCCTGTACGTGGTCCATCCCGACGGCAGCAGCCTCCAACGTCTGCCGACCTCGAACATCCCGACGCCGATCGACGACCTCGGCATGGCGCGCTGGTCGCCGGATCCGACGTTTTCGCAGCTGCTCTATGTCTTCAACGCGAACGGCGTCGGTGACATCGCCATCTTTGACGTCGCGAGCGGGCGCGAGGTCATCGTTTCCGAGGCTGTGGCCAACGAGTTCTGGCCGACGTGGTCGCCGGACGGGCGACGGATCGCCTGGTACGACGCGTCCGAGCCGCAGTCCGAGATCCGCGTCGCCGACGTCGGTCCGGGACCGGCCGTGACCGGAATCCGGTCGGTCCTGATCTCGCCGATCCCAGCGGAGGGCGAAGGCTCGGCCTGTGCCGAGCGCCCCTCGATGGCGGGTCGCTTCGTCTGCCAGCCGCCTCAGTGGTCGCCAGATGCTCAGGGCATCTACGCCGCGGACACGCTGAGCACGCAGATCCTGGTGGTCAGCGCGAACGGAACCGACTCAACTCGTCGAATCCCCGTGCCGGCGACCGGGCCTGTCAGCTGGCAGCGCGTCGCTCCCTGACGGATGGAACAACACCTCCGGCGCTGTCCCCATACCTGATAGCGAGCCGGCGATCGAGCCTCGCGGACCGTGGGGAGGATGACATATCAAAGCGCCAGGGACGACGTGCCGACGGTGCCGACCATTCTTGGGAGTGCGACCGCAGGCGGTGTTCGCGGTCCTCTGCCGGCAGCCACGCTGACGCGTGACGGGGCTGATCGATCGGTGCACCCTCCAGCCGCCACTTGCCCGAACATCACCAGCACTTCTGTCCGCGAGCTCCGCTGCCGCCGGACGTTGGGACCGAGCGATCGCATGAGTTCGGGCGGTTCATTCTGGCGAGCATCGAGAAGGAGTTCGACGTGATGCGATCCGTGTTGACCACTGCCGCCGCGCTCGCCGTCCTCACGATCGCATGCGCAAGCGCTACGCCGCGCACGACGTCGAGTCCAGCGGCGCCGGCCGCGACGACGAGCAAATCACCGAGCCCCGCCGCGAGCGTCGCGGCGGTGCCCGGCGCCACCGCGGCCGCGACCGTGTTCCGACTGGTGACTGTCGAGCCCGCGGACTCGCCCGAAGGCAAGGCGGTCGCCTTCTTCGCCGACGAGGTCAAGCGGCTGTCGGGTGGAAGCGTGACGGTTGAGTCGGCCAGCGAAGACGGCGAGAACGACCAGCACAACATCCAGCGGGTCACGTCGGGTGATATCGCGATGGCGATCGTTCAAGCCCGCAACTGGGACGATTTCGGAGTGACCACGCTCCAGGCGCTAGAGGCGCCGTTCGTGATCACCTCTGATGCCCTCGCCGTGGACGCCACGTCGGGCGACCTGGCCGCGGACCTCATGGCCGGCCTGGCTGACAAGGGCGTCGAGGGCCTTGGCCTCTGGCCGATCGATCTGCGCCACCCGGTGTCCTTCGGGAAACCCTTCCTCCGGCCCGCCGACATGAACGGGGCCAAGATCAGGATCGTCGGATCAAGGGTCACCGAGGATGTGATCTACGCCCTCGGCGCAAAGCCCCTCCGGGGAGGCGAGATCGATGACAGCGAGTTCGACGGCGCCGAGTCCGCCTTCGATCGCGCCTACAGCCTGCCAAAGGCGGGCACATTCACCGGCAACGTTACCTTCTATCCGCGGGTCGATCTGTTCTTTGTCAGCAAGAAGGCTCTTGATCGTCTGTCGCCGGAGCAGCGGGCCGCTGTCCGGTCGGGCGCCGAAGCGACCCGCAAGTACGTCGTCGACTCCATCGTCTCGGATGTCGCCCAGGCCAAGATCTACTGCGACCAAGCAGGCGGGTCGGTCGCTCTCGCGGACGAGGCGGGCATGCAGGCGTTCGCCTCGGCGCTAGCGCCCGTTGTGGCCGATCTCGAGCAGAACGCGACAACGAAGAGGCTTGTCGAGAGGATCCGAGCGCTGCAGAAACCCGAACCGGGAGAGCCGATCAACGCCTGTTGACGAGCTCGCAGCGTCGACGGGCAGGGAACAACGCATCGAAGACCTGCCGCACCGAGGCTCGGCCGCGGCTCAGGATGCCGGCCGGAGATAGACCGGATACTCGCGCACGGCGGCCGGCCTGCCGCTGTACTCCGAGATGTCCCAGACCCGCAGGGTTCCCCACTGGGCGATCGGAACGTCGTAGGACAGGGTCACGTCGAACGCACCCCAGCAGCCGGTTCCGCATGACGCGAGCACCGGAGCATCGAGCAGGACCTTGTCATTGCCATCGAGGAGAGCGATCCGGAATTGCGCCTCGTTGACGTTGGCGAGCCCGGTGACCCGACCGGGGTTCAGCAGGGCGGCACCCCACGCCGGCCGATCGACGAAGATCAGGGGCAGGAAGTGGTCGCGGTACGTCGCGCGGGTGACGGGCTTGTCCATGGCGATTGCCTCGGACGCACCGCTTTCCGGGTCCGGCATTCCGAACAACACCTTGACCGGCTTGCCGTCGAGCTTGAAGTTGACGCGATCCACCGTCGTGAATTGGGTCAGGGTGTAGACGACCTGGGCCACACGTCCGTGAAGCGAGTAGCTTCCGCCATCCCAGACGTCGTCAGGGGATAGCGAGGCGAACTCGGCGGACAGGTCGACCGTCGCGAGGCCTCCCGAGATCTCGATCCCGAGGAGCTTCGAACCGGCGGGGATGAGGGTCTTGATCGGCCACGTCGGCGCTCGCTCCTTGGCCGATGGTCCTGCGAGCAGCGCCTTCATCGCGGCCGTTGCCGTCGCCGTGCTCCTGGGCACCGTCCGGAGGACCGGAACGAGAGTCGGCTCGTTGACGACCTCGCCACCGCTTCCATCGCGCATCAGGAAGTAGGCGCGAACGACCATCGTGGTGGGCGTCGGTGAGGGCGTCGGTGGCGCGACCGTCGGACTCGGTGTCGCCGGAGCGAGCGTGGGGGATTGCGTCGGCGAAGGCGTTGGCGCAGCTGACGGCGATGGCGAGGGCGAGGCCGTCGGCGACGGGAGGCTGGCGGTGGGGGTGCCCGAGGCCGTTCCGCTCGGGCTTGCCCCGGGCGCGGCGCACGCTGTAACGAGGGCAAGCGCGAGGAGCGCGACGACTGGCTGACGGCGGAACATGACCTGTCTCCCGAAGAGATTCATCCACCCTCCAGGATCAGTACTCGGCTCTGCGCCGACACGTGCCGTCAGTCACGAACTCATCGGCCACCCGGCCCAACCGCGACTGGCTCTGATCTGCGAGATGGCAGTCCAAGACGCTGCGTGGTTACTGGCTGTTCGAGTCCGTCCGCGGGCGCCCTGAGCACAGCGAGCGGAGGATCGGCCCGCCGCTAGCGCGGTTCGAATATGAGTGCGCGAGTACGCGTCCAGCGCAAGGTTCTCCGAGACGTCCGGCCACGCGCCCGGGGAATGGTTCGACGCTCCGTGACGCCTATACCCTTGAACGCGGCCAGATGGACGCGTCACGTGGGTGACGATGAACCAGCGGGAACTCGTCGAGCGGGCAGGGCGGGGCGATCATGACGCCTTCGCGGTGCTCGTCGGCGTGTCCATCGCGCGACTGGAGGCCGTCGCCCGCCTCATCCTCCGGGACCAGGAGCTCGCGCGCGACGCGGTCCAGGAGGGATACATCAAGGCCTGGCGCGACCTTCCGGGTCTGCGTGATCCCGACCGGTTCGACGCCTGGCTCCATCGCCTGACCGTCAACGCCTGCCTTGACGTCGCCCGTCGACGTGGTCGCAGGCCGATCGAGGTCGAGCTCTCGCCGTTGAGCCCCGGGTCGGTCGGCGATTCGACTGCCCTCGTGGCCGATCGCGACGAGCTCGAGCGCGGCTTCCGTCGGCTGTCGGCCGAGCAGCGCGCCGTCCTCGTGCTCCACTACTACGTCGGGATGTCCATGCCGGCGGTCGCCGAAACGCTGGACCTCCCCGTCGGGACGGCCCAATCGAGGCTCGCCCGAGCCCTCGCGGCCATGCGGGTCGCGCTGGGAACCGACGCCGAGCTCGGGAATGCCCTGCGGAACGGAGAGCTCGCATGAACTCGACCGACCGCCTCGAGCACGACCTGACCGCCTGGTTCGGCGAGACGGCCGTGCCGCGGACGCCCGACTACACCGACGACATCCTCCGGCAGACCGCGCGCTCGCGCCAACGGCCTCGCTGGACCTTCCCCGAAAGGTGGCTCCCCATGAGCGTCATCACCCTGGGCCGGGTGGCCCGAAGGCCCGTCCCGTGGCGGGCGGTTGGACTCCTGGTCGTCCTCGCGCTGCTCCTCGCCATCGTGGCCGCCGTCTACGTCGGCAGCCAACGACGGGCGGTTCCGCCTCCGTTCGGCCCCGCGGCCAACGGTCTCGTCGCGTACTCGAAGGACGGTGACATCTACACGGTCGATCCGGCCACGGGCGCGCGGACCGCGATCGTCACCGGCGCCTCCTTCGACGAACGCCCGGCGTACTCGCGCGACGGAACGAGGCTCGCGTTCCTCAGGACGACGGGGACCGCCTCGGTGATCGTCCTGGCCGACGCCGACGGACGCAACGAGGCCGCCGTCTCGATGACGCCCCTGGCCGGTGGGGCTTGGCTGTCCTGGTCGCCGGATGGTCGATCGATCGCCGCGATGACCGACGACAACGGCGACACGGGGTCGCTCTGGATCGTCGACACCGCGCAGCGCACCATCAGGAAGATCGACGGTGTCGTCACCGACTACGGGGAGGTCCAGTGGCGCCCGCCGGACGGACGCCAGCTGATGGTCACCGTGCGAGCGTCCGGTGGTCTCCGCTTCGCCCTGGTCTCCTTGGCCGACGGGAGCGTCGATGTCCTGCCGAGACCGGAAGGAGACGGGCTCCGGCCGGGAGACTGGGCGCTGGACGGGCGCCGGTTCCTCTACGCCGCGTCCGACGGCCAGGTCCATGTCCTCGATATGCAGGGTGGGGCCGACGTCATGATCCGGCCGAGCCTCGCGGCTGACGGCGCTGGCTACCCGCGGTTCTCGAACGACGGTCAACGCGTCCTGATGATGGAGTTCACGAACGGCGATCCGACCTGGCTCTCCGTCGCGCCCAGCGACGGAAGCAAGCCGGCGGTGCGCGTCAGCGACGTCTATTACGGCGGGATCGGGACGCACTACCAGTGGGCGCCGGACGACAGCACGATCACGCTGATGCCGAACGTGGGACCCGTCGTCCTCCTCGATCCCGCCGGCGGTCCGGTGTCGACCCCGCCCTGGATGACCGACGAGGTCGAGTCCTGGCAGCGTCTCGCGCCCTGATCCCCGTTCAGTCGCGGCCGCGCGGCGACGCGAATTCGGCCAGCGGCGGCGTCCTCGTTCAGGACGCCGCCGCGGTCACCGCAGCATCCCCCGGAACATCGACGTCCGCCTCGAGCTCGCGCCAGTGGCTGCCCCGCATGATCACGAGCAGGATCCAGCCAATGGGGATCGGCACGAGCCATTGCGCTGCTCGGAAGATCACGATGGCGGCCGTGATCTGGCCGGCCATGCCGTCGCCCGCGACGGTCGAGAGCAGCCCGATGTACGCAACCTCACTCACGCCGATCGCTCCGGGAGTGATCGGGATGAGCGATAGGAGGGCGACGACCGCCATGGTCGTGAGGACCGCCGACGGTGCCAATACGTCCGAGCTGACGCCGACCGACCACAGCGAGACCTGGAGGACCAGGAACCAGGCGAGTCGCGCGAGGACGGCAGCCGCAAACCCGAGAACCCCGCGCCGCGACAGCGTCTCGTGTGACCGTTCTCGGACCTGCATGACACCCTCGACGATTCCCGTGGGCGACGGACGGCGGAACCATCCCCAGACCCGTCGAGCGATCGCGTCGAGGGCCCGACCCAGGCGGCCGGCCAGTGACTCCGATCGGACGATCACCACGAGCAGCACCATCACCACGGCCAGGATCCCGACCCCGACCACCGAGAGCAGGATCACCGGCGGGCGAGGCTGGTGGCCGGCAAGGAGCACGCCGATCGTCGCGATCAGCGGCAGGGCGAGGTCCGAGAGCGTCTCGAAGAACGCGTTGAACACGATCCCGGCCGTCGCGATATCGGCGGGGATCGACCACTGCCGGTACAGCACGAACTTGGTCGCGACGTCCGTCGGCCCGGGGATCGTGCTCACCACCGCCCGTCCGGCGAGGTCGGCTCCGATCGCATGCGGCCAGGACAGACCAGGAACCAGGACGCGGCTGGGTCCGGCGTTGGCGACGTAGGCGAGACCCGTCGTGGCGACCAGCGCCGCGATCTGGGTGGCGGTGAGGACGGACAGGGCCGTCGCGACCGCGCCGTAGTCGACGATCCGGGGCAGGACGGCGACGAAGACGACGGCCAGGATGCCGCCCAGCAGCCCGACCCGGGTCAGGATCGCCCGACGACTGGGCCCGGCCCGCTGTCGGGTGCCCGGCTGCTCGCCGGCGGTTGTCGCCTGCGCGGTCCGCTCCTCGGCCATGGGGCCCACCTTAGAGGTTGTGCCAATGGCGGCGCCGACTCCGGCCGAAGCGGCCCCGGCCGCCGCGGAAGCGGTCCCGGTCGTCGTCGCAGCCGCCGCGGGCGGCAACGGCGCCGGTCATGGCGACGATTTGACGCAGCTGTGGGCATCGGGCCGAAGGCGTCAGACGCCTTGATCGCGGCCGGCATCACGACCTACGCCGCCCTGGCCGAGACGAACGAGCCACAGCTCCGCCACGCGCTCCACGAGGCCGACATGGTGCCGCCCGGCGACGTCGCGACCTGGCCGATGCAGGCCACCTACGCCGTCAAGGGCGACTGGCAGGGCCTCATGAAGCACAACGAGCGAGAGATGTCGAAGGCGAAGCCCGCCGCGGTCGCACAGCGACGGCCGTCGCCGCGCCGGCCGACGACCTGACCCAGATCAACGGCATCGGCCCCCGGATGGCCTCGATCCTCAGCGAGGCCGGGATCACGACCTACGCGCAGCTGGAGCACGCGAACACGGGAGACCTCCGCCAAGCGGTCGCCGTCGGTGAGGCGCTGCCCCCGTCGAGTCTCGACAGCTGGCCGACCCAGGCCTCCTACGCGTCGCGCGGCGATTGGTCCGGCCTGGCCACGTACAACAGCCGCCACCACTAACCCCCGGCGTCTGCGCCGGGCCGCAAGGCCCGGCGCAGATCTGCACGCAGCCCTGGCGCCCTGAGAGACCGGTCTCCCTCGGGGTGTAACGTCATGCGGCTGCTCGCGTCTGCCTCGCGACTGCGCTGCCGAGGTGTCCGGGTGATCCGAGGTCTGGGAGTGACCGTTCTGTCTGCCTTCGTTCTGGCAGGCTGCGGCAGCGCACAGGGCTCTCCGTCGATCGATCCGGGCCACGACACGTTCGCTCCGTCGCCGTCGGCGATCCCGCGGTCGGCCCCAGCGTCGTCGCCGCCGTCGACGGGTCAGCCGTCGCCGGCCCCCGCCGCGCCCTCCACGTCACCCTGGACGAGTGCCACGGATTCGCTCGAGTGGCACCGCCTCGGGACGATCCCTGCGTCCGACATCGACGGCATCGTCGGCTTCGCGGACGGCTACGTCGCGCTCGAAGGCGCGGCCGGCGCCGCCTGGTACTCGGCGGACGGCCGGTCGTGGAAACGGACCCGGCTTCCGATCGACGGCACGGTGGAGGACGCGCTCGATGCCAACGGCAGGCTCGGGCGCGTCATCACGACCAATGGGCGGGAAGTCCTCATCGTCGGCGGCCACAGCATCCCGCCGTGCGGACTGACCAATGCCGGCGATACCGGAGGCGGTCCGGATTGCGCGGTCAGCCCGATCGCCTGGCTGTCCGATGACGGCCGGACGTGGCACCGAAGCATCAAGGCCGCACCGGGCGGCGAGTTCGTTGCGGCCTGGCCGGTCGGGACCGGCGGCTGGACGGCGGCGGTGTCGGACTGGTCGGGCGAAGCCCTCGCCGGGGATCGTCTCTGGTCATCCGACGACGGGCTCACGTGGCAGCGGGCTCCGAAGCCACCCGCGTCGTGGGAGGGCTATGACCACGCGCCGCTCGGGGTCGCAAGCCGGTCGGGCCAGTCCCTCCTGTCGGCCGGCGAACGCGGCGGACCTGGAACGACGGTCGCCACGATGAGTGTCGGGGGGTCCTGGCGCGTGCTCGATGGGTTCCCGGGAACGGGCGTCGAGGTGTTCGCCGGCGTCGCCCCGGCGGCGGACCGGTCGCGCTGGGTCCTCGGTGGCCGGAGCGGGTGCGACGACAGCGGGAACGAGTGCACCGGCGGGCCCATGGCATGGTCCTCGGTCGACGGCGCGGATTGGACGACGAACCGACTTCCGACGGGTCCGGGCGTTCCCGATGCCGACCCGCCGGTCGTGGTGTCCGCAGTCACGAGCCTCGCGGTCTCCGAGCGCGGCTACGTCGCCGTGGGCGCGGACGGGTCCTGGTCCGAGGGTGCCAGGCACGAGACCTGGGTGAGCGACGACGGAGCCGTCTGGGCTCTCCTGCCACAAGCCAGCCGGCCGAGGTTCGACTACGGCCCGGGCCTGGTCGCGGACGGACCCCGTGGCGTCATCGGCATCAGTCGATCGAAGTCCGAGAACGAGCAGACGGCGTGGCAGCTGCGCTGACGGGAAGCTTCAGGCGCGTCGCAGCTCGCGCAGGTTGTCGCGCAGGATCAGGAACCCGATCGTCAGCAGGACGGCGGCCACGAACAGCACGAAGTTCGACGCCACCACGATCACGCCGCCGACGATCGCCAGGATGATCGTCACGTCCAGCAGCAGGCGCAGGAAGCGCCGCCGGACGAGCGCCTCGATCACGATCGACACGACGATGATCAGGACGAGACCGAGCCACAGGCTCTCCGGCTTGAAGAACAACAGGCCGGCCATGACCAGGATCGCGAGCGACACCCCGACGGCCGACCAGATGTCGAGCAGCCGGCTCAGACGGATCTCGGCGGGGTCCTGCGGGTGGACGACATGCCGCAGATGGGCACGGACGTCGCCCCGGTCCCCGGCCCGGAGCCGGTCGAGCTCCTCCTCGCTGTCGTCGATGACCGAGTTCGAGGCGGCGCTCCTGACCCGGAGCCCGCGCATCTGGGCGACGACGACGTCGCGCTCGGCCGCGAGGGTGTCCACGAACGGACGCGAGCGACCGGAGTGCTGGGCGGTTGCGACGCGGATGCCGAGCTGCTGAGCGCGACCCTCGAGCTCGAGGATCGTCTTCTCGTCCGCCGCGACCTCGGCGCGGAGGCTCTCGATCTCGGTCGTGAGCGTCTCGACCATCCGCCCCGGCGGCGGTGTCGCGTCCAGACCGGCGAAGGCGATCGGGTCGAGCCACGACTGGCGCGGGCGGCCGTCCCGATTCCACTTCGGGCCGGCTGGCGCGCGTTCGCCGGCGAACCGGTCCTCGGTGTCGAGGCCGAAGAGGCCGTCGTAGTCGTTGACCCACGGCGTCGAGTCGTCGATGAGGATGGGGGTCCACTCGTTCGGCTGGCCCGGACCCACGGCGACACCATCACCCCGGGCGTAGTCGACGAACGGCACCGCGGCGATCGGCGTGGACTCGCCGGCGGCCGCACCGGCCGTCCGCTCGACCGCGCTCGACCACCACGTCTGGATGGTGTCGGTGACCGTGCGGACCCGCGGCGGCAGGCTGAGCGGCACGACCTGGAGGTACTCGCCGCGCTCGACGTACGCGGCGTGCGATCCCGCGCCGGCGAAGATGATCGGATGATCGCCCTCCCGCAGGAGGAGCGGGTCGTCCCAGCGGCGACGCAGGTCCGCGCCGACCTCGTCGTGGGCGGCCCGGGCGAACCACACCGGGGTGCTCGAACCGTCCTCGCCCTCCTCGATGAACACGAAGCACTGCTCCCAGTCCGCCTCGTGATCGTTCGCCCCTTCGAACGAGGATCGCCAGTCGTTGATCGCGTAGAAGAACAGGTAGTGACAAACGGTCCAGTTGGCCTGCCGGACCACGCGAGCGTGGTAGCAGTAGCGCGGATCGTGCTCGCGGATCGCGGCGTACATGACCTGGGCGGCGGCCACCGTGCCACCCGGGACCGTGCCGCGGACGAGGAGCGACAGGTCGAAGCCGGCGTCGATCATCCGGGCCACGATGCCGACCCGGGCAAGCCGGCTCGGCGCCCGGAAGCGCGGCCGGCCCGGGCGGTTCCGCCACGAGGCCAGCGCGACCGATCCAAGCGGCTCCTTGACGAACCGGAGGTACTGACCGCGGAGCGGCGTCGTCGGCGTCCAGGTTCCGAGGTTCTCGACCGTCAGCGATCCCGACGGAGCGAGGAGGACGCGCCGGCCCGTGACGTCGACCGACCACAGCTCGCACTCGGCGAGGTAGTCGTCGACGGCCATCGGGAAGAACAGCTCGCCGTTCGTGTAGCGGACGATCGGCTCGTACCGACGGAGCAGCTCGAGATCGTGGGCGTCCATCAGTGCGCAGGGGCCGCGAACTGGTCGGGGGCCCGCCGGCGGACGATCCCGAACGTCTCCTTGACGCGCCGCTGGTTGAGGTAGAAGACCGACACGACCTCGATCAGCAGGACGGCCGAGCTCGTCGAGCCCTGGTACCACCAGATCGTGATGCAGATCAGCAGGGTCAGGCCGGACAGGAGCATCGCGAGGGTCCACCCGAGACGGCGCACGCGCAGGAGCAGGACGCCGGCCGCCAGCGACCAGATGGCCAGCCCGGCGCCGATGCCGACAAGCATCGGGGTCGGCAGCGGAGCGATCGCGCCGCCGAACCGCGACGAGGCGCTGATGAAGGCGAGCGCGGCCTCCCGGTCGTTCATGATCCAGACGGTCAGGAGGGCGTATCCGACGCCCGTGACCAGGCGGATCGCCGCCAGGATCGTGACAGGTGCCGGACGACGCGCCTCCGGTTGGGCGGGCAGAGCGGACGAAACGGCCATGTCCGCCGAGTCTAGCGACTCGGCTTCCCGATCACGCGGGCTTCGGGAACTCCGCGATGGCCGCGAGCAGGCGGTCGACGTCCCGTTCGTCGGAGGCGATCCCGACCGATACCCGAACGGCGCCGAGCGCCTTCGTCCCGACGATCGCCCGCAGCTCGGCGGGGTTCGGCTGATGCCCGAGGGCGAAGACGGCCCGCATGTCGTCCCGAGTGATGCCGCGCGCGGTCTCACTCGCGCCCGGATTGCAGAAGCAGCCCGTCCGGACCGAGATCCGCCGCGCGGCCGCGAACGCCTCGACGGCCGGGAAGGGGACGATCGAGCCGTCGGGCTCGAGCAGGTTGAACGGGATCGTCCCGCCGCGGTGCCGGGTGTCCATCGGGCCATATACCGCGACCCTCGGTGCGCCGTTCGCGTGTCGCAGCCCGGCGAGCCCGGCGAGCATCCGCCCCGTCAGGTACCGGACCCGGTCGTGGATCGTCTCGATCCCCACCGACTCGAGGTGCCGGATCCCGATCTCGACCGCCGGGAGCGACAGAAAGTCGATCGTGCCGTCCTCGAACCCGATGTGGTCCGGCGCCAGCGTATGCCGGGGCTCCGCGACCGAGGCGACGCCGATCGTCCCGCCGGCGAACCACGGCCGCCGGAGACGGGCGAGCGCGTCGCGGCGGGCGATCAACGAGCCGACGCCCGTCGGATAGCCGAACGCCTTGTACCAGGAGACCGTGACGAAGTCCGGGTTCCAGCGGGCGAGATCCAGCCGGTTCGTCGCGATGAAGGCGGACGCGTCGAGCAGGACAGTCCAGCCGCGATCGTGCGCGGCGTCGATCCACGCCGGCGGGTGCCGGACGCCGGAGTAGTTCGACTGCGCGGGATATGCGAACAGGTGCGGCGCATCGGCCGGGGCGTCGTCGAGCGCCGACCGGATCGTCGCGTCGTCGTGGCGGAGGTCCGGGAGGGCCAGTGGGAGGTACGTCTCGACGGCACCACGGGCCCGGGCCAGCTCGCGGATGCCGTTGACCGAGTTGTGGTTGTCCGCGGTGAGCAGGAGCCGGCTGCGGTCCGTGAAGGGGAACGACTCTCCGACGAGCTTGAGCGCCGCGCTCGCGTTCGCCGTGAAGATGACGGTGTATGCATCCGGCGATGCCCCGACGAACCCGAGGATCGCCGCGCGTGTCCGATCGGCAAGGTCCGTGGACAGACGGGATGGCGGGCTGTCGGAGTGCGGGTTGCCGAGGACCTCGCGCTCGAGCATCCGATGGTGCGCGCGGACCTGCGACGCGGCGTACAGGCCGGCGCCGGTGTAGTCGAGGTAGGCCTGGTCCTGAGCGTCCAGACGGCCGTACTCGGTGGCGCGGAGCTGCGCCACCGCCGCGGCATCCCAGGGCGCGGGCGGACGCTCGTCGTCGTCGGGCGCGCGGTCACCCCGGCGGACGCCGGATCGAGGGTCGGAGATCGCGATGGCCCCCACGATCGTGATTCTGCGCGGCGCGCCGGACGCCGCGCTGGAACCTGTGTTCCAGGTCGCTCAGATCGCGGGCTCGGGAACGCGGGCCGTCTGGATCGTCACCCCGGCCTCGGCGAGCGCCGCGGCCAGCCGGCGGCGAACCTCCGCGTCGACGATCGCCCGCTGTGCCGGCCGCACCCGACCGGCCATCCGGAGCGTCGCTCCCGCGTTCGTGAAGGCGGTCGTCGCGGTATAGCTCGGTGTCTCGAGCATGAGCGGGCCCCACTCGGGATCCGCCGCGAGCTCCTCGCCCACGCGGTTCATCGCCTCGATCGCGGCCTCCACGTCGCCCACCGCGATCCCGGCCACGTCGACGATCGACGTTCCGAAGATCCGCGTCTCGTTCGAGGCGATCCGGATCTCGCCGTTGGAGATCGAGTGGACCGTGCCCCGGACGTCCCGAACGATCGTTCGCCGGAGGCCGACCTCCTCGACCGTGCCCTCGATGCCGCCGAGCATCACGACGTCGCCCTTGAAGTACGGGCCCTCGACGAACAGGAGAATGCCCGTGAGGTAGTCGAGCACGATGCTCTGCCCGGCCAGCGTGATGGCCGCCGCGACGATCCCGAGTCCGGCCACCACCGACCACGCGTCGAAGAGCGACAGGAGGAGCACGCCGATCGCGACGACGACCCCGAAGCGGATCAGCTTCGTGAGCAGGTCCTCGAGCGTCGCGACGCGCTTCTGGACCTCCGCCGACTCGTCCACGCCCAGATCGGCGGTCACCTCCGGCGGCCGGACGACGCGGAGCAGCAGCCGGTGCACTGCCGGCCTGGCGAAGTGGTAGACGACCAGCAGCAGGACGCCCCAGAACACGAGCCCCAGGGCGTGGTCCTGGAGCCACGAGATCGCGGTCTGCCCCTGGGTCGAGAGATCCGGCATCGTCCCTGCAGCATACGATCGGCCGCATCCCCATACTCGACGGCGGGAGAGGAATGGGAGAGGGATGTCCGACGATCCGCTCGCGCTGGACCCGGAGGCGATGCGCCGGATGGGCTACGCCGTCGTCGACCTGCTCGTCCGCCGGATCGACGAGCTGGCCGCCGGCCCGGTCCTGCAGGTCGGGAGCCGGTCCGATCTCGAGGTGCGCCTCGCCGAGCCCGCACCCGCCGCGGGCGGCGACTTCGACGAGCTCCTAGCACGGCTCGACCGCGACGTCCTGCCGTTCGTCGGGCACTTCGACCATCCGCGGTTCTTCGGGTACATCCCGGGCGCCGGAACCTGGCCTGCGGCGCTCGGCGACCTGATCGCGGCGGCGACGAACATCGATTCGGGTGCCTGGCGCGAGGCATCCGGGCCCAGCCAGCTCGAGCTGACCGTGCTCGACTGGTTCCGTGAGTGGATCGGCTACCCGGCCGACGCCGCGGGCATCCTGGTGTCGGGTGGCTCCGCGGCAAACCTGACCGCGATCGCCTGCGCGCGGGAGGCGCTCGTCGGGCCGATGTCGCCCCGGATCGTCGCCTACACGAGCGACCAGACCCACTCGTCGCTCGCCCGCGCCGCGCGCCATCTGGGGTTCCGCCCGGACCAGCTCCGGGTGATCGCGACGGACGAGCGGTTCCGGATCCGGACGGACGATCTCGCCGCGGCGATCGACGCCGACGCGGACGCCGGACGCCTGCCGTTCCTCGTGATCGCGAACGCGGGCACGACGAACACCGGCGCCGTCGACGACCTCACCTCGATCGCCGCGATCTGCCGAGAGCGCGGGATCTGGCTGCACGTCGACGGCGCGTACGGGGCGTTCGCGGTGCTGACGGAGCGCGGCCGAGCGGCAATGCCCGGGCTCGACCTCGCCGACTCCGTGACCCTCGACCCGCACAAGTGGCTGGCGATGCCGTTCGAGGTCGGCTGTCTGATGGTCCGTGACGGCGCGGCCCTCGAGCGCGCCTTCGCGTTGCACCCGGAGTACCTCCGCGAGTTCGGGGATGAGGGGCGGGCCGTCAACTTCGCCGACCGCGGCCTCCAGCTGACGCGTGCGAGCCGAGCGATCAAGGTCTGGCTCGCGATCCAGACCTTCGGGGTCGATGCGTTCCGCTCGGTCATCGATCGGTGCATGGACCTGGCCCTCGAGGCTCAGCGGCGGATCGAGGCGGACGAGCGACTGGAGCTCGTCACCACGGCATCGCTCGGGATCGTGACGTTCCGGCGGCGGGGCGAGGCCGGCGAGCCGCCCCATGAGACCGACCGGCGGAGCGAGCGGGTCGTGACCGCGCTGGCCGCCGCGGGCGACGTGCTCGTCACGTCCACCGTCATCCACGGGCGGTATGCGATCCGCCTCTGTGTCCTCAACCACACCTCCGGGCTCGCGGACGTGCTCGCCGCCCTGGAGCGGGTCGCCTCGCTCGAGGTGCCGGCCGCCGACGCGTCGACGAACGGGTCAAGCCCGCACCGACCTGAACGCGGATCGGACCAGGCACGGCTGCCACCGGATCGCTCCGCCCTGCGGTTGCTGACGCCCGCCGACCTGCGGGCGATCGGGCCGTTCGCGTCGGTGTCGGACGACGACGCGACGCGCTTCCTCGCGACGGGGCGCGCCGAGCGGCGGGCGCCGGGCGAGGCCGTGACGGAGCGTTGGACCCTCGCGCGGACGTTCTACCTCGTCACGTCGGGGCGGCTGTCCATCCGGATCGACGACCGCGAGGTGAACGCCCTCGGGCCGGGCGACTACCTCGGCGAGATCGCCGCGATGGACTGGGGACGGGACTTCAGCTATGGACGGACGGCGACCGCGGTCGCGACCGAGCCGACCGACCTGCTCGCGTTCCCGGCCGCCGCGCTCCGCGAGCTGATGGCGGACGACCCGGCGGTGGACCGGGCGCTCCGCCTGATCGCCCACGAGCGGCTCGCCTCCCGCTGAGCCCGGCCTCAGGCGCTCGGCGCCGCCGGCGGGGCTTCCGCGAGCACGTACTGCAACGGCTCGAGGTTGCGGAACCGGAAGGCGATGTCACCGCGGTCCACGATCCCGAGGCCCAGGTGGTCGAAGAACGGCTCGAGCCCGCGGAGGGTGAACGGCGTGGCGTCCGAGGACGGGGTGCCGTGCGAGTGGACCGTGCGCCGGCCGGGCTCGGGCGTGCCGAGGTCGACGACGAAGAGCCGTCCGCCGGGCTCCAGCACCCGCCGGACCTGGAACATCGTCCCGTGGAGCGCATCCGACGGGAGCTGGTGGAGCACGAGCGAGATCAGGACGACGTCGAAGGACGCGTCGGGGAAGGGGAGCGCCTCACCGGCCGTCGCGATGAACGTCGCATCGACGCGGGCCCGACGGGCCTTCGCTCGCGCCCGGTCCAGCATCTCGATCCCCGGCTCGATGCCCGTGACGGAGCCCGACGGAACGACGGCTCGGGCCGCGGCGATCGTGAGTGAGCCCGTGCCACAGCCGACGTCGAGGACGCGCTCGCCGGGTCGCAGCCGGGCGAGACGGACCTGCTCGTCGCGGAACCGGCCCTCACGCCCCCACGACGCGAGCCACAGGCGAAGGTCGTAGCGACGGGGCGTCCGGATCACGAGGCCGCTGGTCTCGGTCGAGGGCTCCGTCGGCCCGGCCGTGGTCACGGACGGCTCGCCCCCAGGGCCGGGGGCACCGCGTCCCCGCGCTCAGGTCGGTCGAGGACCGCCTCGAGCTGCGGCTGGTGCTCGCGCTTGTGGCCGTACATCGAGTACACGAGCAGGTCGTCCATCGCGTACTGGGGTCCGTACCACGGGATCGTCCCGACCGCCGTCCAGCGCTCGCCCGGGACCCGCTCGGCGAGCGCCATGACCCGAACGACGGCGGCGCGGTACTCGGCCACGACGCGGTCCACGGGCCAGTCGGTCCGGATCGCCGCCTGGTCATCGTTGAAGGTCGCCGTGTTGGCGGCCATCAGGGCGGACACGTCGGCGTCCCCCAGGAACCAGGCGAGGCAGTCCCCGAACCGGACCTCGAACACGCCCAGGTGCCCGACGAGGTCCTTCGTCGTCCAGACGCCGAGCGCGATCGCCGGCCAGTCGTCCGGCCGCAGCCGGTCGATCAGCCGGTCGATGTCGCGCTGGCCGTAGCGCAGGACGTCGATCGGGTTCACGACGTCGCCACGGCGCCGGCGGTCGTCAGGCGGGCGTCGACCCAGGAGCGGATGGCGCGGTCGAGGACGGGCAGCGGCATCAGCCCGGACCCGAGCACCGTGTCGTGGAAGCCCTTGATGTCGAACGACGACCCGAGGGCGGCCTCCGCATCGCGGCGCATCCGCTGGATCTCGAGCCGCCCGATCATGTAGGCAAGGGCCTGGCCCGGGGTCACCGCGTACCGATCGATCTCCGGCACGATCTGGCTCTCGCGCATCGGTGAGTTCTCGGTCATGTACGCGATCGCCCGCCCCCGGCTCCAGCCCATCGCGTGCATCCCGGTGTCGACCACGAGCCGGCAGGCACGCATCGAATCGGCCTCCAGCATGCCCATCCGGTCGAGGGGCGTGCCGTACAGGCCCATCTCGTCGGCGAGCCGCTCCGTGTACAGGCCCCAGCCCTCGCCGTAGGCCGCGATGAAGGCGCGCTTGCGGAACTCGGGGATGCCCGTCAGCTCCATCGAGATCGCCAGCTGGAGGTGATGCCCCGGGATGCCCTCGTGGTACGACGTCGCCTCGATCTGGTAGCGCCCCCAGCCGGTGGGATCGCTCGTGTTCATGAAGAACACGCCGCCGCGCGACCCGTCCCTCGTGGGCGGAAAGTAGAAGGCGATGGCGCCGGTCTTCGTCTCCTCGACGTCGCATGCGGCCTTCGGGAGGATCCCGAACCAGTCGCCCATCGCCGCGGCCGCCTTCGCCATCGCCGCCTTCGACGCGGCGACGATGTCCGGGCCGTTCGTGTGGTGGAGCGCGGGGTCCTCGCGCAAGCGGCGGAAGATCTCGGGCACGTCGTCGGTTCCGAGGACCTGGCGGCCGAGGACGCGATACTCGCCCGCGAGCTTCTCGACCTGCCGGAGCCCGATCTCGTGGATCTCCTGCGCGGTCAGGTCGAGGGTCGTGTGGTACTTGATCATCCGGTCGTACACGTCGTCGCCGTCGGCGAGCCACGTGAGCCCGACGTGGTCGTCGTCGCGGGCGTGGGGCCGGACCCGATCGCGGATCGTGTCGCGATAGGCGGCCATCGCGGGGCGGACGTCCGTGGCGATGACGTCGCGGATCCGGGCACGCCAGGCGTCGACGTCGGCGACGCCGGTCGGCTCGTCCGTGTGGAGGAGCGGGTCGTCGTCCATCGGCAGGGCGAGCCATCGGTCGATCTGCTCGACCGTGTCGTCGATCGCGAACGCGGCCGGCGTCCGGTTCCGGTCCACACCGACGAGCAGCTGGTCGCTCATGTCCCGGAAGTTCGTCGCCATCCCGTGGACCTTGGGGATCATCGCCTCGGCGACCTCGGCGTTCGGGATCGGGAACTTCGGCATCCGGACCGGCAGGCCGGCCTGCTGTCCGAAGATCGGGTCGACCCCGAACTCCCCGAGGTGCGCGTCGAGGACCGACGCATTGCGCCGACCGTCGAAGACGAGCATCTCGCGGGTGATCGCGTCCTGGGCGGAGAGCCCGGCGGGATCGATCGCCTCCGCACGCGCGGCAAAGGCGAGACGTCGCGCCATCTCGGCGTCCTCGCCGGCGCGACTGGCGTCGTCGAACAGGTCGACGTGCTCGTAGTTCCCCATCATGTGGCCCCAGCTGGGCCACGCCTCGAGGAGGAACTCGAAGTACTCCTGGGCGAGGGCGTTGACGTCGTCGGCCACGACCGAACCTCCGTTGCGGGACCGCGGGTCTGTTGCGACCGATGCTAGCGGTCGGCATCGCCTTGCGGGCCGGGGTTCGTCCCCGCCACACTGGATGGGTGACCGGTCCGGCGCCCATTCCGCTCGTCGAGCAGCTGCGGTTCACCCGCGCCGAGTTCCGGCGCGGGCTGCGTGGGACGCCCGACGCCGACGGCCTCCGTCGCCTCGAGCCGATGAACTCGATCGGCTGGATCGTCGCCCACATGGCGTGGCACGAGCAGCGCTACTGGCTGACCCGCGCCCAGGACCTGACGCCTCAGCCGGAGCTCAACGAGATCGCCCGCAACGGCGGCCCGCCGACGACGCCGCCCCTGCGCTCGATGCTGGCCGCCTGGAAGGTCGTCACCGAGGCCGCCGATCCGTGGCTCGACGAGCTGACCGCGGCGGATCTGGTCCAGCCCCTCCGCGGCTCCGGGCCACAGCGGGTCATCGGATCCGCGCTCCAGCGGGTGACCTATCACTACTGGTTCCACACCGGCGAGATCCTCGCGATCCGCCAGGTCCTGGGGCATCCGCGGCTCCCGGAGTTCGTCGGCAACATCGACGACGAAGCGCCGTACCGCCCGGGCTGACGTGCCCCGCACGCGAATTCCGGAGGACGTCCTGACGCTGGCCCACCAGCGTGCGGCCGCGCGTGCCGCGCGGGACTGGCCGGCGGCCGACCGGCTCCGCGCAGAGATCGAAGCGGCCGGCTGGAAGGTCGTCGACCGGGGCACCGACTTCGCGCTCGAGCCGGCCCATCCCCCGACCGTGGAGGCCGACGGGGCGACGCTCTACGGGTCCAGCGAGGCCGTCCCGTCGCGGCTCGCCGACCCGGACGCAGGCGTCGCCTCGGTCGTCCTCGTGGCGACGGACTGGCCGGCCGACCTGACCCGCGCGCTCGCGGGGGTGCGCTCAGGGCTCCCCGCGGGGGTCTCGATCGTCGTGGTCGCCGACGGGCCCTCGCCGGACCAGGCGGAGGCCCTGCGGGACGATGTTGCCGACCTCGAGGTCGTCCGGACCAGCGAACGGCTCGGCACCGGAGCGGCCTGGAACATCGGCATCCAGCGGTCGCAGGGACCCGTCGTCGTCATCCTCGACACGTCGATCGAGCCACTCGGCGATGTCGTCACGCCCCTCGTCGCGGCGCTCGACGACCCATCCGTCGCCGTCGCGGGCGGCTTCGGGATCGTGAGCCCGGACCTGCGGCGGTTCGAGGACGCGCCGCCCGGCGAGGTCACCGCGATCGAGGGGTACGCGATCGCGTTCCGGCGTGCGGACGCGGCCGACCGCGGCCCGATCGACGAACGGTTCCGGTTCTACCGCAACCTCGACATCTGGTGGAGCCTCGTGCTCCGCGACGCGGGGGAGGAGGAGCAGCCGCGACGGGCCGTCTCCGTCCCGCTGCCGGCCACGCGTCACGAGCATCGGGGGTGGACGTCCGTGCCGGACGCAGAGCGCGACCGGCTCAGCAAACGCAACTTCTACCGGATCATCGACCGCTTCGGTCCCCGCCTGGACCTGGCGACCGGCTGATCAGCGGGGCCGCGCCGTCTGGCCGTCCGGCCCGTCGATCACCTCGAAGCCGAGCTCGGCGATCTCCGTGCGGAGGCGATCCGCGGTCGCGAAGTCCCGGGTCGCGCGGGCCGCGTCGCGCTCACGGAGCAGGCCGGTCACCTGATCGGGGAGGGGCGCCTCGACGGCCGCCAGCGGCACACGATCCAGGTCCAGCCCCAGCACGGCATCCGCGTCCAGGACGAGCCAGCGCCGCTCGTCCGCCGGCAGGTCCGAGCGCAAGGTCTCGCGGACGACCGCGAGCGCGGTCGGCAGGTCGAGATCGTCATCCAGGGCGGTGACGAATCGGTCATGGAACGCTCGTCCGGCCGCCGAGAGCGGCGCGGCCGGCGCATCGGCGCGGTCGGTCGGCTCGGGACCGTCACCATCGCCATTCCCGGCCACGCCACGTGCCGTCCCCACGGGTCGATCGGCCGCCGCCCCGGCGTGGAGCGCGGGCGGCGCTGCCCACGGCCCTTCGGCGGGCGCCGGCCCAAGCGCCGCCAGGCCGGACCGCAGAGAGGCGAGCCCGGCGCCCGCCGCGGCGAGCGACTCATCGGTGTACTCCAGCTTGTGCCGGTAGCGCGACGTCAGGCACAGGTACCGAAAGGCGAGCGGATCGACGCCGCGCGCCGCCACGTCCGCGATCCGCTCGATGTTGCCGGCCGATTTGGCCATCTTCTTCCCGCCGACCTGGAGGAACTCGCCGTGGACCCAGACCCGCGCGGGCGGTCCGCCGACGATCGGCGCCGACTGGGCGATCTCGTCTTCGTGGTGGGGGAACACGTTGTCGATCCCGCCGCTGTGCAGGTCGAACCGCGGGCCCAGGTGCCGGAGCGCCATCGCCGAGCATTCGAGGTGCCAGCCGGGGAAGCCCTCGCCCCAGCGTGGCGTCGGCCACTTCAGCTGACGACCCTCGCCGGCGGCCTTCCACAGGGCGAAGTCGGCCGGGTCGCGCTTGTCGCCCTCGATCTCGCCGCGATGGCCCGCCCGGAGCGCGTCGAGGGTGTTGCCGGACAGGGCGCCGTACGACGGGAACGACGCGACCGCGTAGTACACGTTGCCCGCATCGCTGACGTAGGCGTGGCCGGCGTCGACCAGGCGCTCGGCGAGGTCGACCATCTCCGGGATGTGCTCGGTCGCGCGCGGGAAGACGTGCGCCGGCAGCAGGTTGAGCAGCGCGGCGTCCGCGTGGAACGCCGCCTCGTACGCGTCCGCGATCTCGGCGGTCGTCTTGTGCTCGAGCCCGGCCGCGACGAGCATCCGGTCCTCGCCCCGATCGAACCGCTCGTCCCGGAGATGGCCGACGTCCGTGATGTTCTGGACGTGGAGGACGGGGATGCCGTGGTACAGCACGACCCGGCGGATGAGGTCGGCGAGAAGGAACGTGCGGAGGTTGCCGACGTGGGCGAACCGGTAGACCGTCGGGCCGCACGAGTACATCCGGAGCCGCTCGCCGTCGGCCGGCTCGACCGGATCGAGCGATCGCGTCAACGTGTTGCGCAGCCGGAGGGTCATGGGCGTGGATTCTGCCCCAGGGGGCCGGATCGGGGGGCCACCATATACTCCCGCCATGCGCCGCTGGGTCTGTATCGTCGCCCTCCTCGCCGGGTTCGCCGGCGACGATTACGTTCGTGGCGCGCGCCTCCGTGACCCCGTTGCCGTCGAGCGCCTGATCGATCCGCGCAGGTCCGGGACCCGTGGATGGACGCCGACGGAGGCGTGGTGGTCGCGAACGCGCGGATGACCCTGGGCGGCCGCGACGCACGCCCGGCCACCCGATCCGAACGACCATCCCCGGCCCGCCGTCGACGTCGACGCGTGGGTCCGGCGCTGGTCGGCCTGCTCGTGGCCGTCCAGGTGCTGCTCGCGCCGGCCCCGCCGCCGTTCGGCGCGCCGGCGGTCCATGCCGCGACGGACGATCCCGTGCGGATCCTGCTCGGCAAGGCCGACTCGCTCGATCCGGCGAAGCAGGGCGACATCGGCAGCGCCGCCGTGTCGGCCCAGCTGTTCGAGAGCCTGACCGCGATCGACGCCGGGCTCCAGACCCGCCCCGCCCTGGCGGCGTCCTGGGAGTTCCGGGACGGCGGCTCGACCGTCGTCTTCCATCTCCGCCCCGATCTCGCGTTCAGCGACGGCACGCCGCTCACGGCCGCGGACGTGGTCCGGAGCTGGCTGCGCATCGTCGACCCGGCCGATCCGTCCCCGCTCGTGAGCCTGATGGGCGACGTCGACGGCGCGCTCGCCTACGCCCATGGCCAGACCGCCGATCCCGCGTCGGTCGGTCTGTCGGCCAGTGGCGGCGACGTCGTGGTCCGGCTGGACCGGCCCGCGAGCGACTTCCCGACGATCGTCGCGTCGCCGACGTTCGGGATCGTCCCGCCCGGGATCGACACCTCGCCGAGCACGCTCGAGCCGGGCTCGAGATTCGTCGGGAGCGGTGGCTATGTGATGACCCGCTCGGACGATACGAGCTCGACGCTGACGGCCAACGACCACTACTGGGCGGGCCGCCCGGCGATCGGGACGATCGAGCTCGTGCATGACATCGGCGGGCGGAGCTCCGTGACGGCGTTCGAGGACGGCGACATCGACCTCGCCGATGTCTCGTCGTTCGACGCGTCGTGGATCGCCTACGACGCCGCCCTCGGGCCGCAGCTCCGTCGATCGGACGGCCTGTCCCTGCGCTACTACGGGTTCGACACCTCCCGTCCACCGTTCGACGACATCCGGGTCCGCCAGGCCTTCGCGGGCGCGGTCGACTGGCGGCGGCTGATCAGCCTGACGTCCGCGGGCACGAGCACCCCCGCCACCGGCATGGTGCCGCCGGGAATTCCCGGCCGGAGCGACGCGGACTTCCTCCCGGTCCACGACCCGGACGCCGCACGGGCCCTTCTGTCCGCAGCGGGCTACCCGGGCGGAAAGGGGTTCCCGACGACCGTCCTGCTCGGCGGCGGTCCGGAGGACCGAGCCTTCGCATCCGAGATCCAGCGCGAGCTCGGCGTCACGATCGACGTCGAGGTCCAGGGCGACGGGTTCTTCGACCGGCTGGAGAGCGATCCACCCCAGATCTTCTCGATGGGCTGGATCGCCGACTATCCGGGACCGAACGACTTCCTCGGGATCCTGCTCGGGACGGGGGCGTCGAACAACTACGGCCGCTGGTCGTCGCCGGCGTTCGACGGCGCGATCTCGGACGCGCTCACGGCGCGCGATCCGGCGGTCACCCGCGCCGCGTTCGACCGGGCCGAGACGATCATCCGGGACGATGCGCCCGCGATCCCCCTGACGTACGACGTCGAATGGCTGCTGGCCCGACGGGGGCTGCTCGGCGCCTACGCGAACGGGCTCGGGGTCATCCGCATGGCGGGGCTCGCGTGGACCAGCTGATGCCGCGCCCGGTCATCGTGCGTCGGGTCCGGGCGGTCGCCGACGTGGTGCTCGGGCTCGTCGGGGTCGTCGCGCTCGCGGGGCCGGTCGTCGCCGCCGATCCCGTCACCTTCGGCACGCCGACGGCGACCTCGAAGTTCGGCAGCGGGGTCGACTTCAACCAGCCCGCGACCCTGCCCGGGGACGTCGAGCGGGTCGAGATCCTCATCTCGGCGCCGGGCAACGTCGGTCCCGAGGTCGCTCCGGTCGAGACGCCGCCGGCCGGCGCGACGACCCTCCATCACCACCTCGACGCGTCCGCCGGGCAGTTCGTGCCGAACACGACGTTCACGGCGCAATGGCGGGTCGTGCTCCACGATGGCACGCCGGTCCTCGGACCGGTCATCCGCCGGACGTACGCCGACGATCGGTTCGACTGGAAGACGCTCGAGGGCGACGTCGTCCGGGTCCACTGGTCGCAGGGCGGCCAGGACTTCGGCCAGCGGGCCCTGAAGATCGGCGACGACGCGGTGAAGAAGACCGCGGCGCTGCTCGGCGTGACCGAGACGGAGCCGATCGACTTCTTCATCTACGCCGACCAGGCGTCGTTCTACGATGCGCTCGGGCCGTCGACGCGCGAGAACGTGGGCGGGCAGGCGCATCCCGACATCCGGACGCTGTTCGCGCTGATCACGCCGGCCGACATCGACGCGGCGTGGGTCGAGAGCGTCGTCCCGCACGAGCTGACCCACGTCGTGTTCCAGACGGCCGTCGACAACCCGTACCACGACCCGCCGCACTGGCTGAACGAGGGGCTTGCCGTCTACGAATCGGACGGCTACCAGGACTCGGACCGGCAGCAGATCCAGGCGGCCGCGAAGGACGGCTCGCTCATCCCGCTCGACGGCCTGTCCGGCGCCTTCCCGACGAGTCGTGACCGGTTCTTCCTCGCCTACGCGGAGAGCGTCTCGGCGGTGGACCGGATCGTCCGGGCGAACGGGCGGGCCGCGCTCGTCGCCCTGATCCGCTCGTACCATGACGGCGTTTCCGACGATGAGGCGTTCCAGAGCGCCCTCGGGGAGGACGTGGCGACGTTCGAACGGGACTGGCTGGCGGAGCTCCACGCGACGGCGCCGGCGCGGCTCGGGCCGCGTGCGGCACCCGCCGGTCCGCTGCCCGAGGGGTGGACCGGTCCGCAGCCGAACCCCTCGTTCGACGTGCTCGGCACGGAGCCACCCCAGCCCCCCGGCGCGCCGCGGCCGCACGGTCTCTCCGACGACCCGGCCGCCGGCTGGCTTGCCGCGTCGGCGAGCGTCCTCGGGGTCGTCCTGGTCGGCGTGCTGGCGATCCTCGCGACGATGCGGTTCCGGCGCCGCGGCGAGACCAGCCCCGAGGCGGGCTGGAACCGGGTGTGGGGCCGGCCGGTGATCACCGATGAGCCGCTCGGGACGGAGCCGGCCGGGGCGGCGCCCGAAGCCGGCATTCCGACCGAGCTCGCGCCGGACACGGACCAGGACCCGATGCAGGGCATCCACTTCGGGCCCGGCCGGACGGACGAGGACGACGCCGGCGCGGACCTCCCGGACCGCGCGCCGCCGGAGGCCGGGCCGCGATGACGGCGCTCGGTCGTCGCCTGCGGACGATCCCCACCTGGCAGGTCACGCTCGGCGGGGCGCTGCTCGTGCTCGGCTTCCTGATCGCGGCCCAGCTCGCAGCCGAGGGCCCGCGGATCCGGTACACGAGCCAGGAGCGCACGCCGCTCGTCGAGGCCGCCCTGTCCCTCCAGGCGCAGCAGGACGAGCTCAAGGACCAGATCGTGGCGCTGCGGACGTCGATCCAGGCGATCGAGCAGGACAGCGCCGGGTCGCAGGCCGCGCTCCGGACGCTGAACGACCAGCTCGAGCAGGCCCGGATCGCGGCCGGGCTGATCCCGATGACCGGCAGCGGGATCGTCCTCAAGCTCGAGGATTCCAACGAGCCGGTCCCGCCGGACGGGAACGCCGCCGACTATCTCGTGGGCGCCGCCGATCTTCGGGCGGTGGTCGACGACCTGTGGCTCTCGGGCGCCGAGGCGATCGCGATCAATGACGAGCGGCTCACGACCTCGACCGCGATCATCGACATCGGCGGCTCCGTGCTCGTGAACGCGGCCTATCTGGCGGGTCCGTATCAGATCAGCGCGATCGGCCCGACGGACCTCTTCGCCAAGCTGTCCGCGTCACGCGGGTTCGAGGAGCTCGTTCGCACGCGCCGCGGCTCGTTCGGGATCGGGATCTCGTGGGCCGAGCCGGCGAGCGTGGACATCCCCGCCTTCGCCGGATCGGTGACGCTCCGCGAGTCGCGCGCCGTCGCGTCGCGATCGGCGCCGCCGGCGCCGTCGCCGAGCACCTCCCCGTCGGCGACGAAGCCATGAGCCGCTCGGTGGGGCCGGCGATGCGCGACCGGAGGAGCCAGCTGACGATCGCCGCCGTGGCGTTCCTGCTCGGGTTGCTCGTCGTCGTGCAGCTCCGGACCCAGACCGGCGGATCGGCGCTCCAGAATCAGTCCGCCCAGGACCTGACGACGCTCGTCGGCAGCCTCAACACCCGCAACGACCAGCTGCGGTCGGAGGTTGGCAACCTCACGAACCAGCTCGACGAGCTGCGCGCGGACCGCGCCAATGGTGCGACGTCCGTCGAGCAGATCGAGTCCGAGCTCGCCCGGATCCGCGCCTGGGCCGGCGTGGACCCCGTGTCCGGTCGGGGCGTCACGATCGTCGTCATGGGCGCGATCGACGCGCCGGCCGTTGATGGGCTCCTCAACGAGCTGCGGAACGCGGGCGCCGAGGCCATCGCGATCGAGAACACCCGCGTCGTGCCCGGGACGACGGTGGGCGGCGTGCCCGGCTCGCTCGACATCGACGGGCTGCTCCTGCGCGACCCGTTCACGATCCGCGCCATCGGTCGGCCGGAGACACTCGTGGGGTCCCTGACCCGGCCGGGCGGGATCATCGCCCAGCTCGCTGCGACCAGTCCCACGGCCACGATCGACCTGCAGCCGACTGACGATCCGATGACGCTGCCGGCCACGACCCGGAACCTCGTCCCGGATCATGGGCATCCGCGTCTTTGATACCCTCGGCCGGATGACCGACCGCCCCGCCATCGTGTTGTACCTGGGGGACGTCGTCCGTCTCCAGCGCGCCCACCCGTGCGGGGGTGACACCTGGCTGATCGATCGGCTGGGCGCCGACATCGGCCTCCGCTGCCGCACGTGCGGCCGGCATGTGCTCGTGGAGCGGCGAACCGTCGAGCGTCGGCTGGCGGCGTTCGTCGAGCGCGGTGACCCCGTCCTGAGCGCCGCAGCGGCTCCGCGGCCCAGCGCCCCGTGACGTCGGGCGGGGGCGCGCCCGCGACCGTCGCCCCGCCCGAAGGGGCGCTTGCGGTCTTCCGGAACCGGCCGTTCCTCCTGCTCTGGCTCGCCCAGGCGGCGACCCAGATCGGCGGGAACATGGTCATCTTCGGCCTGACCGTCATCATCTCGAAGTCGACCGGCTCGGTGACGGCCGTGAGCGCCCTGATCCTCACGTTCCTCCTGCCGGCCGTCCTGTTCTCGGCCCTCGCCGGGGTGTTCGTCGATCGCCTCGATCGTCGGTTGGTCCTGGTCTTCACGAACATCCTCCGCGGGCTTGCGTTCGTGGCGATGTACTTCGTCGGCGACCACCTCGGGTTGATCTACCTGCTGAACATCACGGTCTCGACGATCACGGTGTTCTTCGCCCCGGCCGAGGCGGCGATGATCCCGATGGTCGTCCCGAAGCGGCAGCTGATGTCGGCGAACGGGATCTTCACGCTCACCCTGAATGCGGCGTTCGCCCTCGGGTTCACACTGCTCGGCCCGCTGATCGTGAAGATCGCGGGCGCCCCGGCCTTGATCGCGGTCGTCGCCGTCCTGTACTTCATCGCCGCGGTCTTCTGCTGGACGCTGCCGCCGGCCCCGCCGGCTGTCCGGGACACGGGGCCGCACGGCGCGCGGGGGCGGGTCCGCGAGGCCGAGGACGCGATGGGCTCGGTCCTCGTCCAGCTCCGCGAGGGCCTCGCCTTCATCCGGGACCACCGCCGGGTCCGCTGGTCCCTCGGGTACCTGGCGATCGCGGCGTCGCTCGTCGGCGTCCTGGGCGTCCTCGGCCCGTCGTTCGCCAAGAAGACGCTCGGGCTGAGCCCGGAGGACTTCGTCGTCGTCGTCCTACCGCTCGGTGTCGGGATCGTGATGGGGATCCTGCTGCTCAACGCCTATGGCCGCCTGCTTCCGCGCCGGCGGGTGATCGAGGGCGGCCTCATCGCCCTCGGGATCCTGCTCGGGGCGATGGCCCTGTCCGGCTCCATCAGCGCCTTCCTCGACACGTCGGTCTCGAACACCAATCTGCCGGACCTGTCGCTTCTGACGTCGCTCCTGTCGATCGTCGTCGGGGTCGCGTTCTTCGCCGGGATCGCGTACGCCTGCGTCGCCATCCCCTCGCAGACGCAGCTCCAGGAAGACCTGCCGGACGACGTCCGCGGCCGGGTCTTCGGCATCCTGAACATGCTCGTCTCCGTGGCGAGCTTCCTGCCGATCCTCATCGTCGGGCCGATCGCCGACTGGATCGGGACGACGGCGGTCCTCGTGACCGTGGCCGCGCTGATCGGCGTCTCGGGGATCGCCTCGATCTACCTCCGCGGCCCGCTCCAGCCGGTGGAGCGTGTCTCGCGGGCGAGCGTCGGCAGCCACGGCGACCCGTTCGTTGCGGCGCTCGGCGCGGAGATCGCCGGGCCGGAGGACTTCCTCGACGAGAACGGCGACGGGATCCCGGATGCGGCGGTCCCCGCCGGGACGACGGGTGCGTCGCTCGGTCTGGGCGATCCGTCCCGCGAGCAGGACCCCGACCTCGATCCCGAGCACGCGCGCAACGCGCGACCGACGGTCTGAGCCCCGCCGTGCCGCGGGTCGCCGTCGTCTTCACCGGGGGGACGATCAGCATGCGCCACGACCCCGTCGCCGGCGGCAACGTGCCGGTCCTCGGCGCCGAGGACCTGCTCGCGACCGTCCCGGGCCTGGCGGGGATCGCCGACCTCGTCCCGATCGACCTCGCCCTGACGCCGGCGAGCCACTTCCAGCTCGACGGCCTGTTCGCCGTCCGGAACGTCATCGAGGACGCCCTCGCCCGCGACGACATCGACGGAGCGGTGGTCGTCCAGGGAACGGACGCGATCGAGGAGACGGCGTTCTTCCACGACCTGCTCCACCCGGGCGCGAAGCCGATCGTCGTGACCGGCGCGATGCGGTCCGCGAGCCAGCCCGGCTACGAGGGCCCGACGAACCTCACCGATGCCGTGACCGTCGCGGCATCGCCGGAGGTCGGGGCGGCCGACATCGGGGCGGTCGTCGTGCTGGACGGGTCGATCGAGGCGGCCGACGACGTCACGAAGACCCACGCCTCGTCGTTCGACACGTTCCGAAGCCTCAATCGGGGATCTCTCGGGCAGGTCCGCGGGGGCGAGATCGTGCTCCGGGCCGCGCGGGGGCCGCGTCGCCACGTCGCCGCGACCCGGGCGGCGACCCGCGTCTTCCTCGTCACGGCGACGGTCGCCACGGACGGGACGCCGATCGCCGCGTTGCACGCCGCGGGTGCCGATGGCTTCGTCGTCGCCGCGACCGGGGCGGGGAACACCGATCCGTCGCTCCTCGCGGCGGCGGAGGCGGCGATGGCCGACGGGCTGCCGGTTGCGCTGGCGACGCGCTGCCCGGCGGGCGCCGCGGGCACGGGCTACGCGTTTCCGGGCGGCGGAGCCACCTGGGAGCGAGCCGGCGCGATCCTCGCCGGTCACCTGAGCGGCCCGAAGGCCCGGATCGCCCTCGCGCTCGGGCTGGGCGCCGGGCTGGACCGGGACGGTCTCGCCGCCCTGCTGGCCGACCCCGTCCCGATCCGCGAGCCGGACCGGTTCTGGGACCGGGCCGTGGACCGGGCCTGATGCCGCTCGACCTCCTCGTCAGCGGCGGGCGGATCGCGACCCTCGCCGGCGATCGCGGATTCGGCTGGGTCGACGCCGTCGGGATCACCGACGGGCGGATCGCGTTCGCCGGGTCCGCGATCGATCTGGAGACGCGGGCGGACCCCCACACCCGGCGGATCGAGCTGGACCCGGACGAGGTCGCGATCCCCGGGCTGACCGACGCCCATCTCCACCTCGCGGAGGGCGGGCTGTCGCTCGACCGGGTCGATCTCACGACGACGGCCACGCTGGAGGAGGGCCTCGCCGCGATCGCCGCTGCCCACGGCGCGTCCCGGGACCGTGATGCCTGGCTGCAGGGCCACGGCTGGCACAACGACCGGTGGGGCGTCTGGCCGACGGCGGCCGACCTGGACGGCGTCGCACCGGGGCGCGCCGTCGCGCTGTGGGCCCACGACCACCACGCGCTCTGGGCGAGCCCGCGTGCCCTCGCCCTCGCCGGGATCGACGAGCGAACGGCCGACCCGCCGGGCGGCCTCCTCCGTCGCGATGCCGCCGGACACCCGACGGGCGTGCTGCACGAGTCCGCGGCCCGGCTCGTGGTCGATCTCGTGCCGCCCGCTTCGACGGCCGAAGCCGAGGCCGCGATCGCGCGTCTTGCCCGCGACCTGGTCCGTCTGGGGATCGTGGCCGTGCACGATCCGGGCGCCCTGTCGCTCCAGGACGGCCTCGGGCTCGGGATCGCGGCCTATCGCTCGCTCGACGAGCGCGACGACCTCCCGATCCGGGTTCACGCCGCGATCCGGTCCGAGGGGCTCGCCGCCGCGGAGGAGGCCGGGCTGCGGAGCGGAGACCCGCTCGGTCCGATCGGTGGTCGTGCGCGGTTCGGCTGGCTGAAGCTGTTCGCGGACGGGACGCTGGCGTCGCGGACCGCCGCCCTGCTGGATCCCATCGAGCCGGAGGACGACCGGCCGCTGCCGCCGGGCACGGATCGCGGGATCTGGCTCACGCCGCCCGACGAGGTGGCGCGGCTGGCCCTGCGCGCCGCAGATGCCGGGATCGCCACGGCCGTCCACTCGATCGGCGACCGGGCCTGCCGGGCGACGCTCGATGCCCTCGAGGCCGTGGCGGGCCGGACGGCCCTCATGGCGCGGCTCGAGCACGTCCAGCTCCTGCACCCCGACGACCGCGACCGGTTCGGCCGGGCGGGCATCGCGGCCTCGATCCAGCCGATCCATGTCCGCGCCGACGCCTCGATCGCCCGGCGGCTGTGGGGGCGTCGGGCGGAGAGCCACGGGTATCCGATGCGGTCGCTCCTCGACGCCGGTGCCGTCGTCGCGTTCGGCACGGATGCCCCGGTGGAGCCGATCGACCCGTGGCCCGGCCTGTCGATGGCCGTGACGCGAGTGGACGGCACGTGGCCGGCCGACAGCCCGCCGTTCGGCGCGGACGAGCGGATCACGCTCGAGCAGGCGATCCGGGCCGCGTGCGTGACGCCGGCCATCGTCGCCGGCGAGACGGACCGCGGGCGGCTGACCCCCGGTCAGCGAGCGGACCTCGTCGTCCTGTCGGCGACCGCCCTGAGCCACCCGATCGAACCCGGCGGGGCGCTGGCGACGGCCCGGCCGCGGCTCGTGATGATCGACGGCGAGGTGGCCTTCGAGAGCTAGGGGCCCGCGAGGTCCCGGACGGCCTCGGCGAAGAGCCCGTTGAGGATCCGCGACGTCGACGGGAAGGCGTGGATGGTGTCGGCCAGGACCTCGACGGGGACGCGGGCGCGGATCGCCAGGACGCACTCGTGGATCGCCGCCGACGCGTCCGGGCAGGCCATCGCCGCCCCGACGAGCTGCCGCGTCGCGCGGTCGAACGTCAGCGTCACATGGCCGATCGTCTCCTCGAGCGCGAAGCCGCGCGACGAGGTCCCGAACGGGGCGACGTACTCGACCGCGTCGATCCCTTCGGCCTTCGCCTGGTCCAGGGTCAACCCGACCGACGCCGCCTCGGGGTCCGTGTAGGTGGCCCGCGGCAGCGCCCGGTAGTCGGGGTGGACGTCGAGGCCCATGGCCATCCGGATGGCCAGCTCGCCCTGGTAGTGCGCCTGGTGGGTATGGAGCTCGGGGCCGGCCGGGTCGCCGATCACCCACAGCCCATCGGCGACGCGGAGCCGGCCGTCACGCGGGAACGCGAGCCGGCCGCTCGTGTCGAGCCCGTAGTGCTCGAGGCCGAGGTCGTCGAGCGGGAACGACCGCCCGACGGCGAGCAGGATCGCGTGCCCCTCCACGCTCGTGCCGTCGTCCAGGTCGATCAGGTCAGCACCGTCCGTGCCGGCGCCGGCACGCGCCGCGGTCGCCCGAACGCCGAGCCGGAGCTCGACGCCGTCCCGCCGAAGGAGCTGGGCGACGGACTCCGCGTTCCGGGGATGCTCCGTCGGCATCAACCGGTCGCCCGACTGGACGATCGTGACCGGGACCCCGAACCGCACGTAGACCTGGGACAGCTCGCAGCCCGTCGGGCCGCCGCCGAGGACGACGAGGCTCCGCGGGAGCGTCCGGGCGAGCGTCGCCTCGCGGTTCGTCCAGATCCGGACGCGCGTCGAGGCCGGGCAGCGGCGGGACCCGGGACTGCGAGCCGATCGCGATCAGGACGTTCGGCGAATGGATCTCGTGCGTCACCCCGTCGTGCTCGATCTCGACCCGTCCGCGGCCGACGATCCGGCCGGATCCGCGATAGCAGACGGCCCCGGCCTCCTCGAGGCGGTGGACGTGGGACGTGTCGTCCGGCTCCTCCGCGCCCGCAGGCCGGTTGACCATGAAGTCGCGGGCGGTCGACGCACGCTCCCACGAGTAGCGGTCCGGGTTCGCGGCGTGCTCGGCGGCCCCGTGGAGGAGCGACTTCGACGGCAGGCAGCCGATGTGCGGGCAGCTGCCGCCGAACCAGCGCCGGTCGATGACCGCGACGGTCGCGCCGCGGGCACGGGCCTCGAACGCGGCGGCCTCCCCGGCCGGTCCGGCACCGATGACGACGAAGTCGAAGGGCTCCATGCCGTCAGTTTCGCCGGTCGGAGCCCGGGCGACGTTGCCGGACCGCCTCGTAGAGCATCACCGCCGCGGCAATCGAGACGTTCAGGCTGTCCGCGATCCCCGCCATCGGGATCGAGACCGACCCGACGCGCTCGTCCCGCCAGGGATCCGTGAGACCCGCCGCCTCGCTGCCGAGGACGATCGCCACCGGGCCGGTCAGATCCGCGTCCGTGTACGTGGTGGCGGCCCCGACGACCGCGGCGACCGGCCGGATCCCGCGATCCACGAGCCACGTCAGGGTCTCGCCGGACGAAGCCGACACGACCGGCACGGCGAAGATCGTGCCGAGCGACGCCCGGATCGCGTTCGGATTGAACGGATCCGTCAGGGGATCGGCCGCGATGACGGCATGGGCGCCGGCCCCGTCCGCCGACCGCAGCACGGCGCCCAGGTTGCCCGGCTTCTCGACGCCCTCGACGACGACGACCAGCGCATCGGCGGGGAGGACGAGGTCATCGAGGGTGGGGTCCGGCGTCTTGACGATCGCCACGACGCCGTCCGAACGCTCGCCGAATGCGACCTTGGCGAGGACGGCCGGCGTCGCCTCGAGCGTGCCGGGTCGGTGGCGGAGGCGTTCGGCCGCGGCCATCGCCTCCGGAGACCGGATCAGGTCGGGCGCGACGAATGCGGTCTCGACGCGCACCCCGGCATCGAGCGCCCGAAGGATCTCCCGGGCGCCGTCGACGATCGTGAGGCCGGTCGTGTCACGTTCCCGCCGATCCCGGAGGCGCACGGCAGCCTTGACCCGCGGGTTCGTGAGGCTCGTGATCGGAGCGTCGCTCATCCCCGGATCATGCGGGCTGCGGCCCCCAGCGGCAGGACGGCTCCGCTGGCTGCCGTGATCGCGACCTCCTCGGCCGCGATGCCCACGGCGCGTCCGAACGCGTCGGTCAGCGCATCCTCGAGGTCGGCCGGCTCGAGGCCCGTCGTGTGGACGGTGAGGAGGACGAACGCGTCATCCGTCGCCACGGCCGCGACCGCCTCGAGCAGGTCGGGCAGGGCGCGTCGGAGCGCCCATCGTGCTCCGTCCGGGCCACGGCCGTAGCTGGGCGGGTCGAGCACGATCCCGTCGTAGCGACGATCTCGTCGCGCCTCGCGCCGCGTGAACCCGAGCGCGTCGTCGACGATCCAGCGGATGGGACGGTCGACCAGCCCCGAGAGCCCGGCATTCCGGCGGGCCCAGCCGACCGCGGAGCGCGACCCGTCGACATGGGTGACCCGCGCCCCCGCCCCGGCCAGGGCGAGGGTCGTCGCGCCGGTCGAGGCGAACAGGTGGAGGACGTTCGGCGTCTCCCGATCGCGGACGGCGTCGCGGAGCCACGGCCAGAACCGCGCGTGCTCCGGGAAGCAGCCCACCTGCCCGCCGGATGCCGGCCGCAGCTCGAGTGTCACCCCGTCGAGGTCGACCGTCCAGGGCGAGCGATCGGGGCCGGCCCATCCGCCATTGCGATCGAAGCGGAGATCGGCCGCCGACCAGCTCCCACTCGGCGCGCGGCGCGGCTCGGTCGCCCCCGGCGCCGGCCGGTCGACAATCCGCGCCCCGAACCGTTCCAGACGGCGGCCATCGCCACCATCGAGCAGCTCGATCGTCGGTCGTCCTCGCATCGGCGCATGATGGCGGGTGACCGGCCCGCGCGGGTCCAGAACCGAACCTCGCGCCGGAGTCGTACCGAGAGCCATGAGACGAGCGCACCGATCGATCGCCCTGGCCGCCCTGATCGTCATCTCCGCGTTCGCGGCCGCCTGCACGCCCGGTTCAGGTGGCGCCTCGACGCCCCCGGCGGCGAGCGCCGCACCCGCGGATGCCCCCGCACCGTCGGCTGCCGCGCCGGCGCCGAGCACCAGCGGCGGCAAGGGCGACTACTGACCGACCGCACGGCGCGGTCAGGTCGGCTGTCGCGAGCCCGCAGGTCCACCAAGCACGCGGACGTAGATCAGGGCCAGGCCTTCGCGCGCCGCGATGAGCGCGAGGATCAGCACCGTCACCTCGACGAAGCCACCGAGGTGGACGCGGTCACCGAAGACCAGGTCCACCCCCTCGAGGACGACGAACTTCGAGACGAAGAGGATCACCCACAGGGCCACGAAGCGGAGCTTCCGCCAGATCCCGCCGCGTGCCTCGAACCATCCGAACACACGCTTCTTCACCAGCACGATCGCGTCCAGCATCAGCTTCAGCAGGATCGCCGTGAGGATCGACATCGTGAACGACTCGATGATGAAGCTCGGCGCGTATTCGACGAACAGGTTGATCACGACGACCGATATGAGGACGTCGAACGTCCAGCCGAGGAACCGCGTCTGACGGGCGTTCGGGAGCGGGACCTCGGGATCCTCGAAGTCCCCGAGGGCGAACGGGACGACCTCCGTCACGGTCGCGGAGTGGCGCCCGGATTGAACTGGTTCGGCGATCCCACGCCGGGCAGCTGATTGGCCGGCGAGGATGGGTTCGGGTTCGGCATCGGCGAGCAGGCTGCCAGGAGGGCACCGGCGATCGCCGCGGCGATGACCGCTCGCGTGATTCCCAGCTTGATTGCCGCTCGTCCGGATCTCGGTCGTCGGGTCATGACGCGTTCACGATCTCACACTTCGTTGTTCTCCCGGAACGCCTCGGCTACAATGCGCCGAGCCTTCGCGCCCGAATCGGGACGTGGCGACGTCGTCGGCGGGGACTGGAACACCCCGTATCCCAAACGATGGCGCCGGCACGGTTCGATGCGGACACGAAGGTCAGGTTCCGACCGACCGCCCCCAGCCAGGGTCGTGAAGCCGGAGCCGCTCGGGCGGCTAGCTCAGCTGGTTAGAGCACTTGCTTGACATGCAAGAGGTCACTGGTTCGAGTCCAGTGTCGCCCACCACATCCTGAACGCGACGATCGGGACATGCCCATCGGCGTCGCCTCCAGAGAGCCGGGCCACGGCTGCGAGCCCGGCGGCGCACGACGATCCAGGCACCACCCGTGAGCGACCGGCGAACCGGTCCGGGATCCGCCCGTTAGCGCGGCTACGAGGGCGCGACGCCGGAAGGCGTCGCGAACGCGGGTGGAACCGCGGGAGGCAAGGACCTCTCGTCCTGCAGGGCGAGAGGTTTCGTGATTCTCGGAGGATCGAGCGGTGGCAGACGAACGGGACGACGCGGCGATCGCGCTCGACGATGAGCCGCTGTTCGAGGCGCCCGAGCGGGGCTCCGCAGACGAGCTGCTGGACGCCGGCGCCCATGACGAGCTGGACGCGATGCGTCACTCGGCCGCACACGTGATGGCCGAGGCGGTCCTCGAGCTCTTCCCGGGGACGCAGCTCGGGATCGGCCCGGCGATCAAGGACGGCTTCTACTACGACTTCAAGCTCGATCGGCCGCTCACGCCAGACGACCTGGCGGCGATCGAGGAGCGGATGGCGGCGTCGGTGGCCGCCGACCAGCCGTTCGTCCGCCGCGACCTGTCGCCGGAGGAGGGGAGGGCCTTCTTCGTCGAGCGGGACCAGCCGTTCAAGGTGGAGATCCTGGACGACCTTGCCGCGAAGGCGAAGGCGACCGACAGCCCGATGCCGCCGACGAGCGTCTACGAGCACGGTTCGTTCGTGGACCTGTGCAAGGGCCCGCATGTGGCGAGCACGGGCAAGATCGGCCCGTTCAAGCTCCTGGCCGTCTCCGGCGCCTACTGGCGGGGCGACCAGACGCGCCCGGCCCTCCAGCGGGTCTACGGCACGGTCTGGGAGACCCAGGCCGACCTCGATGCCTACCTCTGGCGACGCGAGGAGGCGAAGAAGCGCGACCATCGTCGGCTCGGCGTCCAGCTGGACCTGTACAGCTTCCACGACGTCTCGCCCGGCTCGGCGTTCTGGCACCCGAAGGGCCAGCGGATCTGGCGCACGCTCGAGGGTGCCATGCGCGAGCTTCAGACGAGGTACGGCTACGACGAGGTGAGCACGCCGATCCTCGTGTCGCATCGCGTCTGGCAGCAGTCCGGCCACTGGGACCACTACCGCGACAACATGTTCATCCTCGACATCGAGGGTCAGCCGTATTCGCTGAAGCCGATGAACTGCCCGGAGAGCACGTTCATCTACCGGTCGCGGCTGCGGTCCTATCGCGACCTGCCGCTGCGCTACGCGGAGTACGGGCGGCTCCATCGGAACGAGCTGTCCGGTGCGTTGTCGGGGCTGACGCGCGTCCGCCAGTTCATCCAGGACGACGGCCATGTCTACGTCCGGCCGGACCAGCTCCAGGCCGAGATCTCGATGCTGATCGCGATGATCCGCGAGGCGTACGGCTGGTTCGGGCTCGAGCCCCGCTACACGTTCGCGACGCGTCCCGACGGGGCGATCGGCGACCCGGCCCTGTGGGACCGCGCCGAGGGCTACATCAAGGCGGCCCTCGAGGCCGCCGGCGTGCCGTACCGGGTCAAGCCGAAGGACGGCACGTTCTACGCTCCGAAGATCGACATCTACATCGACGACGCGCTGGGTCGCGAGTGGCAGATGGCGACGATCCAGGCCGACCTGACGATGCTCCCCGAGCGGTTCGACCTGACCTACATCGACGAGGAGGGCAAGCCCCAGCGCCCGATCGCCGTCCATCGTGCGATCTACGGCTCGCTGGAGCGGTTCATCGGGATCCTCGTCGAGCACTTCGGCGGGGCGTTCCCGCTGTGGGTCGCACCCGTCCAGGCGGTCGTGATCCCGATCGCCGATCGCCATGTCGACGCGGCGCGCGAGCTTGCGGGGGTCCTCGGCGCCCGCGGGCTCCGGGTGGAGGTCGACGACTCGTCGAACCGGATGCAGTACAAGATCCGGACGGCCCAGGAGCAGAAGGTCCCGTACATGGTCGTGCTGGGCGACCGGGAGATCGAGGCGCGCACGGCGTCGCCACGGACGCGGAGCGGCGAGCAGCAGCCCGCTGAGGGCTGGGACGAGCTCGCGGACCGGCTCGCCGAGGAGGTCCAGGAACGACGCGTGGAATAACGGCCCGTGAAGCGCGCCCGATCACGATGTCCGGGTGGACGCGCTTCGGTTCGGTCGGCAGTTCCGGGCGCTGCGGATCCGGCATCGCAAGCGCCAGATCGATCTCTCGGCCGAGTCGGGTCTCTCGCGGTCGTTGATCGCCGCCATCGATCGAGGTCAGATCGCCGGCGTGACGGTCGGATCGTTGGCTCGCGCCGCCGAGACGCTTGGTGCGGACGTCGACATCCGGCTCCGATGGCGTGGCGAGCAGCTGGATCGGCTCCTCGACAGAGACCACGCGCGCGTCGTCGAGGCGATCGTGGGCCGTCTGCGAGGTAGCGGCTGGACGATCGAGGTCGAAGCATCGTTCAACATCTGGGGTGAGCGCGGTTCGATCGACGTCCTTGCGTTCCATCCGGGGTTCGGCGCGCTCCTGGTCGTCGAGTGCAAGTCGGTCGTCCCGGATTCGCAGGCGATGATCCATGCGCTGGACCGCAAGACCCGCCTGGCGGGCGATCTGGCGAAGAAGCGCGGCTGGCACCTGCGGCACACGAGCCGTCTCCTCGCCATCGCATCGGCGGCCACGGCGCGGCGTCGGATCGCGGAGCTCGGAGCGACCTACGGCGTCGCGTTTCCGGTCCGTGGGACGACGGCTCGCACCTACCTGAAGCGCCCGACCGCATCGATCAGTGGGTTGCTGTTCGTCTCAATTGACAATCACGCGGGCGCAAGGACGCGCACGGCCGGACACCAGCGCGTCAGGAGGCCGAGAGAGGCTCATCCGACCACCCACGACGGCGGATGAGAAGGATCGAAAGCCACGTCCCGTCGCCTTGATGGATACGGTCAACATGGCTGTCAATTGAGCGGAACCGGCCGCGCTGGAGTCGCCAGCGGACGCCCGTCGGCCGATTGCCCGGGTCGGAAACGCTGTGCTATCGTTCCCGTCCGACTGGCGCCCCGGGCGCCGCGTGTCCGCGCGCCGGTCGAAGCAATCGGAATCGCTCGAAGGGGTCAGCCATAGCACGAGACCTGCGCGTCAACCAGATGATCAGGATCCCTCAGGTCCGGGTCGTCGATGAAGAGGGAGCCCAGCTGGGTGTGATGCCCACGCCCCAGGCCCTCGCCATGGCGCAGGAACGGGGGCTCGACCTCGTCGAGGTTGCCCCGCTGGCCTCACCGCCGGTCGTCAAGTTCCTCGACTTCGGTCAGTACAAGTACGAGCTGACCAAGCGCGAGAAGGAGAACAAGCGCCGGCAGCGCTCGGTGACGTTCAAGGAGGTCCGCCTCTCGCCGAAGATCGGCCAGGGCGACTTCGACACGAAGGTCCATCGGGCGATCGAGTTCCTCGAGGACGGGGACCGGATCAAGGTCACCGTGCGGTTCCGGGGTCGGGAGCTGACCCACCCGGAGCTCGGTCGCAACATGCTGATGAAGTTCACGGACAGGATCAAGGAACACGGGGTCGCGGAACGGGCACCGCTCCTCGAAGGGAAGTCGATGCACCTCACGGTCGCGTCGCTCCACAAGCCCAGGGAGCACGAGGCCAGCCAGAAGCCACGACCGACCGATGGGGCGGCCGAGGCGCAGACCGAGGCCCCGGCAGAGGCACCCGTGGCGGCGAAGTCCGCCGAGTCGACCGCCGAGCCGACCGCCGCACCGACGAAGCAGCCGGCACCGGCAAAGGAGCCGGTCACGGCGAAGGAGCCGGCACCGGCAAAGGAGCCGGCAACGGCAGCCACGACTCCGGCGCCGGCCGAGCCGGCGAAGGTGCCGGCGTCGGCCCGGGGCGCATCGCGCAGCAATGGAACGAGCGGGGCCGCGCCCACGGCCGCCAGAACGAGCGAGACGCCGGAGCCAGCGGCGCCGGCAGCCACAGGAGAGTAGGACCACGTGCCGAAGATCAAGAGCCACAAGGCCGCCCAGAAGCGGATCGGCGCGACGGGCAGCGGGAAGGTGATCCGCGTCAAGGCCTGGCGTGGCCACCATCTCGAGATCAAGTCGTCGCGGCGGACCCGGCGGTACGCCGGCAAGGCGCTGATGACGGGCGTCCACGCCAAGCAGGTCCGGCGCCTGCTGCCGTACCTGTAGGAGCAGATCGATGGCACGAGTCAAGCGCGGCGTCACGTCGCACCGGCGCCACAAGCGCCTGCTGAACGCCGCCGAGGGTCGCAAGGGCGCGAAGTCGCGGCTGGTCAAGGTCGCGCGCGAGGCGAACCTCCACGCGATGGCCTACGCGACGCGCGACCGCAAGCAGCGCAAGCGCCAGATGCGCGAGCTGTGGATCGTCCGGATCAACGCCGCGGCGCGTCAGAACGGGATGACCTACGGGGCGTTCGTCGCCGGCCTGAAGAAGGCCGAGATCGAGCTCGATCGCAAGACGCTCGCCGATGTCGCGGTTCGCGATGCCGGAACCTTTACGAGGATCGTCGAGGCCGTGAAGGGCGCCTGAAGGGGCAACCGATCGAACCCTCGACCGACACAATGGTCGAGGGTTCTTGATTCTCCGATCGAGGAAGACGTGGAGCTGACCGAACTGACCCGCGATCTCGAGGCCCTGCGCGACGAGGCGCTGGCGGCGATCGCGGCCGCCCCGGACGTGCCCGCGCTCGAGGCGATCGAGCTGGACGTCCTCGGCAAGAAGGGCCGGCTCACGGCCGTCCTGCGGGGGATCGGCGGCCTGCCGCCGGAGGACCGGCCCCGGGTCGGGGCGATCGCGAACGAGGTCCGCGGGGCGATCGAGGCAGCGCTCGGGGATCGGGGCGGGAATCTGCGCGGTGCCGCGCTCGAGGACCGGCTGCGCGACGAGGCGGTCGACGTCACGACGCCGGGCCGGCCGATCCGGCGCGGTGCCCTCCACCCGATCCACGAGACCGTCAACGAGATCGCCGCCATCTTCGGCCAGTTCGGGTTCGTGACCTACGAGGGCCCCGAGGTCGAGGACGACGTCACGAACTTCCAGATGCTGAACATCCCGCCGGACCACCCCGCGCGGGATCTGTGGGACACGCTCTACGTCGACGTCGAGGGCCACCTGCTCCGGACCCACACCTCGCCCGGCCAGATCCGGGTGATGACCTCCACGAAGCCGCCGATCCGGGCCCTGCTGCCCGGCCGCTGCTACCGCTACGAGGCCGTCGACGCGAGCCACGCGTCGGAGTTCTTCCAGGTCGAGGGCCTGATGGTCGACGAAGGCACGACGATGGGCGACCTGAAGGGCCTCCTCGACCAGTTCGCGAAGGCGATGTACGGCTCCGACAAGCGGACGCGCTTCCGGCCCGGCTATTACCCGTTCACGGAGCCGTCGGTCGCGTTCGACGTCGAGTGCCTCGTGTGCGGTGGTTCGGGCTGCCCGGCCTGCTCGCGGACGGGCTGGATGACGATCCTCGGCGCCGGGATGGTCCACCCGGTCGTCCTCCAGTACGGCGGCCTCGACCCAGAGCGCTACCAGGGGTTCGCGTTCGGGATGGGGGTCGAGCGGATCGCGAACCTGCGCCATTCGGTCGGCGACCTCCGGCTGTACATGGAGAACGACCTCCGGTTCCTCGACCAGTTCGTGCCGGCCGGGTAGGCGACCGTGCGCGTCCCGCTGTCCTGGTTCCGTGACTACGTCGACGTCGATCTCGAGCCCGAGGTCCTCGCCGAGCGGCTGACCCTGCTCGGGATGGAGGTCAAGGGCATCGAGCGGTGGGGCGACGACTGGCGGAACGTCGTCGTCGGCGAGCTGCTGAGCGTCGAGAAACATCCGAGAGCCGACCGGCTGTCGCTCACGAGCGTGCGGGTGGGCATGGACGGCGCCGAGCCGCTCGCGATCGTGTGCGGGGCGACCAACATCGCCGCCGGGCAGCGCGTCCCGGTCGCCCTGCCCGGTGCGATCCTGCCCGGCGACCGCCGGATCGAGCGGACCGAGAAGATGGGCGTCGTCAGCAACGGGATGCTCTGCTCGGGCGACGAGCTCAACCTGACCGGCGACGCGGACGGCATCCTGATCCTGCCGCCGGACGCGCCGATCGGCATGCCCCTCGCGGACCTCTACGGCGACGTCGTCCTCGACATCGACGTGAAGCCGAACCGCGGCGACGCGCTGTCGCTGATCGGGCTCGCCCGCGAAGTCGGGGCGATCACCGGCGCGCCGCTCCACTGGCCCCAGACCGATCCCGTGGAGGACGACCGCGATGTCGCCGGCCTCCTCGTCGTCGACGTCCGTGACACGGCCTGGTGCCCGCGGTTCGTCGGGCGCTGGGTGGACGGCGTGACCGTCGGTCCGTCACCGGATCGCGTGCAGATGCGCCTGCGCGCCGCCGGCCAGCGGCCGATCAGCAACGTCGTCGACGTCAGCAACTACGTGATGCTCGAGCTCGGCAAGCCGATCCATACGTACGACGCGGATGGCGTCGCGGCCGACGCGCAGGGGAGACGCGAGCTCGTCGTCCGGCGCGCCGTCGCCGGGGAGCGGCTCGAGACGATCGATCACGTCGCGCGGGATCTCGACACGGAGACGTTGCTGATCGCGGACGCGCGGGGCCCGCTCGGGATCGCCGGGATCGTGGGCGGCACGAGTTCCGAGGTGTCCGAGGCAACGACAAGGGTGATCGTCGAGAGCGCCGTCTTCGACCCGATCCTCATCCGGCGCACCGGCCAGCGCTACGCCCTCCGCTCCGAGGCAAGCCTGCGGTTCGAGAAGGGCCAGGAGACGCGACTCGCCCGGATCGGGGCGGATCGCGCCGCGCGGCTGGTGGCGGAGTGGGCCGGCGGCTCCGTGACCCGCGGCCGCGTCGACAGCGCGCCCTCCGAGCCGGGACCCACCCGCGTCCCGTTCCGACCGGCCCGCGTGAACCGGCTCCTCGGGACCGCCATCACCGAAGACGAGCAGCGCGCGCTCCTCGACCGGGTGGGCGTCCGGACAGAGCCCGCGACGAGTGACCCGGCCGATCTCCGCGTCCGGATCGCCGCCGGCTCGCGACCGCTTGCCACGGACGGGGTCGATCCGGCCGGGCTGCTCGTGGCGGTCGTCCCCACGTGGCGGCGCGACATCGCGATCGAGGGGGACATCACCGAGGAGGTGATCCGCGTCCGGGGCTACGAGACGGTCCCGGAGATCCTGCCGCACACCCCGATGCCCGCCTATCGGCCTTCGCCGCTCGTCATCCGCGACCGCGTTCGCGAGACGCTCGCCGGCGCGGGCCTGACCGAGGCGGTCAGCCACGCCCTCGTCTCGGTCGGGGCAGCAGGGCGGTTTGCGTGGTCCGCGGAGACCGCCGCCGTGACGGGCGGGACGCCGGCCGCCGGTCGGCCGATCCGGGTCACGAACCCGCTATCGGCCGACCACTCGGTCCTCCGGCGGTCCGTGGTCGGAAGCCTGGTCGAGATCGCCTCGGCCAACCTCCGCCGAGGCCGGGGCGACGTCGCGATCTTCGAGATCGGCAAGGGATACGGCGACGACGCCGGCGTGATCCGCGAATGGTGGCGACTCGGGTTCGCGCTCACCGGGGCGGCAGAGGAGCCGTCCTGGAACCGGCCGCCCCGGTCGTTCGATCTCGACGACGCCAAGGGGGTGATCGAGCTCGTCTGTCGCCGGCTCGGGCTGACGTCGCCGGGGTACACACCGCTGGTCGACGAGCCGCTTCTCCATCCCGGGCGCGGGGCGAGCGTCACGGCCGCACGCGCATCAGGAGCGGACGCCGGGGACATCGCCCTGTCCGGCGTCGTCGGCGAGCTCCATCCGGCCGTCGCCTCGGCGATCGACCTCCGGGGCGCCAGCCTGATCGTGGCGGAGATCGACGTGAGTGGCCTCGCCGGCGGCTCGGTCGTGGATCGGGCGGTCGGTGCGCCGTCGCGTCACCCGGCCGCGGAGCGTGACCTGGCCGTCGTCGTCCACGAGGACGTGCCCGCCGCGAGCGTCGAGCGGGCCATCCGCTCGGCTGCGGGCGCGAATCTGGTCGATCTGCGCCTGTTCGACGTCTATCGTGGCGCGCCGCTGGCGGGTGACGAGAAGAGCGTCGCCTGGCGGCTCGTGTTCCAGGCCCCGGACCGCACGCTCACCGACGCGGACGTGGACGGGGCGATCGAATCGATCACGAAGGCCCTCGCGGCACTTGGTGGGCGGATCAGGACCTGAGTCCTGTTGTTTCCGCCAATTCGGCGCTGCTACCCTGTGCCGGCCCTCCCGCGCCAATCGGGGGTCAGGGTTCTCTGCTGAGGAGCGTTCGTGGACATCGGCTCCATCAATCGGTTCGACATCCTGGTCGTGCTGCTGTGCTTCGGGTTCTTCGTGCTGGGCTATGTCCAGGGCACGATCCGGCGCGTGCTCGGGCTCGCCTCGATGCTGTTCGCGTTCCTGTTCGCGGCGAACCTGCGCGACTCGCTCGGGAGCTACCTCGCGCTCAACTGGAACCAGTTCCCGGACGAGTACGCCGTGATGCTCGGGTTCGGCATCGTGTTCGTCGCCGCGTCGATCGCGTTCACGATCGTGATCCAGGCCTTCTATCACAAGCAGGACCTGTTCAAGAAGGCGACGTTCGCCGACGAGCTGATCGGGGGGCTGCTCGGGATCGTCCAGGCGCTGCTCCTCGTCGGGTGCGTGATCGTGATCCTCGACTCGTTCTTCAAGATCCCGACGATGGTCCAGTCCGACGGGGAGATCCCGTTCATCCGGAACTTCTGGGACGTCCTCAACACCTCCACGACCGCAGAGCTCTTCCGGACCCGGCTGATCCCGGCGTTCATCACCGTCTTCGGGCTGCTGATCCCGCAGGACATCCAGAACATCTACATCAGCTGACCGCGGGCGGGCTCGCGTGAGCCCTGACCTGCGCGATGTGCTCGCCGGCCCGACGCTCGCAGCCGCGCACGCACTGCTCGGGGCGAGGATCGTCCGGGACGACGACACCGGGCGGCGCGTCGTGCGGATCGTGGAGGTCGAGGCGTACGTCGGCGAGGACGACCGCGCCTCGCACGCCCGCTTCGGCCGGACCGCCCGGAACGCGGTCATGTACGGGCCTCCGGGAATGGCCTACGTGTACCTTGTCTACGGGATGCACGACTGCCTCAACATCATCACGGAGCCCGCCGGCCGCCCGGCGGCGCTGCTCGTCCGTGCCGTCGAGCCGATCGACGGGATCGAGCTCATGCGGGCCAGCCGCGCCCGCCGCGCCGCCGAGCGACGACGTGTTGCGCCGCCGGCTCGCACGAGCCAGACGGCAAGCCCCGTCGTGCCCGCCCACCGGCTCGGCTCCGGACCCGGGCTCGTCTGCGCGATCCTCGATCTCGACCGGTCGCTCACCGGTGCAGACCTGCTCGACGAGCGGGCGCCCATCCGCCTGGAGGACCGGCCGCGCGAGGAGCCCGCGTCGCGTGTCGTCGCGGGTCCGCGGGTCGGGATCGGCTACGCCGGCGAGCCCTGGACGACGGTCCCATGGCGGCTGTCGATCGCCGATCACCCGTCCGTCTCGAACCCCAAGCCGTCCTCGGGCTGACCGTGGACGCCCGGTCGATCGCGCTCCTGGAGTTCCCGGCCGTCCGCGAGCGCCTCGCGGACAAGACGTCGTTCCCGCCGTCGCGCCGGCTGGCCGATGCACTCCTCCCGGAGAGCGACGCCGTCCTCGTCGCGCGCGGTCTCGACGAGACCGACCAGGCCCGCTCGCTCCTGTCCGAGCGCCCGGGTGTCGGGGTCGGGGCCGCCCACGACATCGGCCCGGCGATCGAGCGCGCGGCGCGCGGCGGCCGGCTCGATCCGGGGCAGTTCCTCGAGATCGCGGACACGCTCGATGCCACGGCCCGGCTCCAGACGGCGCTGGCGGACGACCGGCGACCGCTGCTCCACGCCCTGGCCCGCGAGCTCCACGCGCTCCCCGCCATCCGCTCGACGCTCGCCCGCAGCTTCGACCCGGTCGGCGAGCTCCTCGACACGGCCTCGCCGCGGCTGGGCGGGCTCCGGGCGGCCGTCCGGGTCGCCTATGACCGTCTTCGTCGCCGCCTCGACGCCCTCGTCGGGTCGGAGCTCGGCGGTGCCCTCCAGGACCCGATCATCACCCTCCGCAACGGCCGCTACGTCGTGCCGGTCAAGGCCGAGGCGCGGGCGAGGGTCAAGGGGATCGTGCACGACGCCTCGGGCAGCGGCGCGACCCTCTTCGTCGAGCCGCTCGTCGCGGTCGAGCTGGGCAACGCCTGGCGCGAGGCGCAGGTGGCCGAGCAGGCGGAGGTCGAGCGGATCCTCGACGAGCTGTCGGCGCTCGTCGCCGCGAACGCGGGCCCGTTGCGGGAGACGCTCGATGCGCTCGCCCGGTTCGACTTCTGGGCGGCGAAGGCGGGTCTGGCCGCCGATCTCGACGGGACGCGTGCGGAGACCGCGACCCGGCCCGAGGTCATCCTCCTGGGCGCCCGCCATCCGGGTCTGAGCGGGCGCGTGATCCCGATCGACATCCGTCTCGGCGACGGCTACACCGCGCTCGTGGTGACCGGGCCGAACACCGGCGGCAAGACGGTGACGCTGCGGACGCTCGGGCTGCTCGCGCTGATGCACCAGGCCGGGCTGCACGTCCCGGCCGACGCCGGCTCGCGGCTGCCGGTCTTCCACGACGTCTTCGCCGACATCGGGGACGAGCAGTCGATCGCGCAGAGCCTCTCGACCTTCTCCGGCCACCTCCGCTCGATCACCCGGATCGTGGAGGCCGCCGGACCGGGCACGCTGGTGCTGCTCGACGAGCTCGGCGCCGGGACCGACCCCACGGAGGGCTCGGCGCTCGCGCAGGCGCTCCTCGACCACTTCATCCGGGCGGGCGCGCTCGTCGCGGCGACCACCCACTACGCGGAGCTGAAGGCGTACGCGCACACGACAGGTGGCGCACGGAACGCGTCCGTCGAGTTCGACCTCGAGACGCTGTCGCCGACGTACCGGCTGACGATCGGGCTGCCCGGCGGCAGCCAGGCTTTCGCGATCGCCGAGCGTCTCGGGCTCGCGCCGGTCATCGTCGCGGACGCACGGTCGCGGCTGTCGGAGAACCAGCGCGCGTTCGAGGAGACGCTCGCGCGGATCCGGGAGACGGAGGGCGAGACGAGCGAGGCGCTCGAGCGGGCCCGGGCGGCCGAGGCGCGCGCGGCCGACGCCCTGCGCACGGCCGACGACGAACGCCGCCGCGCGCGTCGCGAGCGGGACGAAGCGGTGCGAGCGGCCCGGGTCGAGGCCGAGCAGCTCGTCGACACCATCCGCGACGAGGTCCGCGCGACCCGTCAGGCCCTCGAGCGCGAGACCGTGACGGCGCCCTCGCTGGACGCGGCCGTGGCCCGGGCCGAGGCTCAGCTGGCGCGTCTCCCGGGCGGTCCCGACGGTGCCGGGGCCGCCGTCGAGGTCCCGTCGCCGCCGGTCGAGCGCGTCTGGCAGCTCGGCGAACGGGCTCGGAGCCGGAACGGCGGCTGGGAAGGGCGGATCGCGGCCCTCGAGAAGGGCGGCAAGCGGGCGACGCTCGAGTCGGGCGGGATGCGGATCAGCGTCGCGACCGACGACCTGGATCCCGTGGCGACGCCGCCGCCACCGATCGACGAGGACACGACGATCGGGCGCAATGCGCGGATCACGCGCTCCTCGTCAGGCGGCCGCAGCCGGGGCGCGAGCGGGATCGGGGCGCTCCAGCTGGACCGGGCGCGCTCGGTGGCGTCGTCGCTGGACCTGCGCGGTGCGCGGGTGGACGAGGCGCTCGACGCGCTCGACCGCTACCTCGACGACGCGGCGCTCGCGGGTCTCGACCAGGTTGTCGTGATCCACGGGCTCGGCACGGGCGCCCTCCGCGATGCCGTGCGCGATCGGGCGTCGGCGCATCCACTGGTGAGCTCCACGCGCCCGGGCGAGCGGGGTGAGGGCGGCGACGGGGCGACGATCCTCAAGCTCTGATCGTGCGCCGGGCTCGCCCGTCGACCGCGCCGCCGCGCGGCCGCCCGTCAGGGCTTCGGCGTCCTCGGCGGCTGACCGTTGCCCGGGTTTGGTGTTGGCGGCGTCGGGTCGCCCGGGTTCCCGGGTGGCGGACAGAACAGGCCGAACGGGTTGTCGCACGGCGGCGGCTCGACCGGTGGTGGCGCGAGCGGGCAGAGCTGGGTCGGGGCGAAGATTCCGCCCCACGTGCGCCCGAACGGGAAGAACCCCGTGCCGTAGAAGTACGACGTGCGCGTGCTCTTGAGCCCGCCGCCGCGTCCGGAGCCCCGGGCGGCCCGCTTCATCCAGTTGTTGTCCGCCCGCTGCCAGTTGGCGTGGCCCGCGTCGACCTGGCTGTAGTCGAGCGCGCCGACCGTCTTCATCGGCCCGACGCACCCGTCCTGCCAGAGCAGACCGCTCGCCGCGTCGATGTCGACGGAGCGGTGGAAGTCGTCGGTCTGGGTCGGCTCCGTCCCGGCGACGAAGAGCTCCTTGATGGTCTTCCCGGTGAACGGACCGGGCTTGTAGCCGGTGAATCGCGTCGACGGTCGCCGTCACCAGGCCCTTCGGCGGCTTGAAGGTCGCGATCGGCGAGCCCTTCGTGACGTCGGTCATGATCCGCGACCAGAGCGGCGCCGACGAGCCGAGCGACAGCGTGTCGGTGTCGGGCGAGTTGTCGCTGTTGCCCATCCAGACGCCCACGACGATCGCCGGCGCCTTCGGATCCTTCGGCGGCGCGACGAAGCCGTAGGCGTGGACGTCGCGGTTGTCGTTCGTCGTGCCCGTCTTGTAGGCGGCCGGGCGACGCGACCCGCCGTCCGTGACCGACCACTCACCCCAGAACGGGTTCGTCTTCGGGTCGGTGTTGCCCGCGAGGATGTCCGTCATGATGTAGGCGGTCTGCGGGCTGATCACGGCCTTGCCCTTGGCCGGCTTGGCAGCCGGATCCGGCCAGATCACCTTCCCGTTGGCGTCGACGACCTTCAGGATCGTCGTGCGCGCCATCAGCTTGCCGCCGTCCGCGATCGCGCCGTACGCGCTGATCATGTCGATCGGGTGGACCTCGAGGGTGCCGATCGCCATCGACGTGACCGGCACGGAGCCCGGCACATAGTGGATGCCGAAGTCCTTCGAGCGGTCGTAGAAGTGCTTGAGTCCGTTCATCAGGCCGGCCTTGATCGAGGGGATGTTCAGCGAGAACTGGAGCGCCTCCCGGAGACGGACCGGGCCACGTTCCAGCTTGTCGGCCTGGGTCGGGATGAAGTTGCCGCCGAAGTTCGTGGTCACGTCCATGAACAGCGTTGCCGCCGTCATCGTCCCGTCCTCGATCCCGATCGAATAGTTGATCGGCTTGATCGACGATCCGGGCTGGCGCCAGCCGTCGGAGAGGACGTCGAACTGGGGCTGGAACTTCTTCGTCGGTCGAGCGTTGAAGCTCGCCGAGCCGGCATAGGCGAGGACCTGGCCCGTCCGGTAGTCGAGGACCGCCGACGCGGCGTTGTGGAGGTTCTTGCCCTTCAGGTTCTGGATCCAGCTCCAGTCCTTGCTCGGGATCTTCAGGTTCTTCAGCGTCGTCCGGGTGCCGGTGTGGTTCGGGGCCCAGGCGGCGGCGTACAGCCACTTCTCGACCGTCGACTGCATCTTCGTGTCGAGCGTCGTCGTGACCCGGTAGCCGCCCGTGTCGATCTTGTCGCACTGGTCGACCGCGACGTCGGGACAGAGGATGCCGCCGAGCTCCTGGCGGACCTGGAGGACGAACTGCGGGGCCCGCCAGTGGTTCCCGAGCTGCGGCGCGAGGACGATCGGCTCGTCCTTGGCCTGCTCGTACTCGTCGGTCGTGTGGTGTGATCCGGACAGCGGGCTGCGGCTCTTCATCAGATCCAGGACGTAGTTCCGGCGCTTGTAGATCTCGGAGTTCGGATCGACGACGAGACTGAGCTTCTTCGCGTCGCAGCTGTCGGCGTCGACATTCGGCGTCGCGCAGACCTCCTGGGCGTTCCGGACGAGGTCGTACGCGGTCGGCGACTGGGGGATCGCCGCGAGGACGGCCATCTGGGCCAGCGTCAGGTCCTTGAGGTTCTTGTTGAAGTACGTGTGGGCGGCCGCCTTCACCCCGTAGCTCTGGTTCCCGTAGAAGTTCTGGTTGAGGTAGGCGGTGATGATCTCCTGCTTGCCCTCCTCACCCGGATAGGCCTGGGTGAGACGGAGCGACTGGATGATCTCGCGGATCTTCCGCTCCTCGCGGGAGCCGTTGAAGGCCTCCGCGGGCAGAAGCCGCGCCCGGACCAGCTGCTGGGTGATGGTCGATCCGCCGCGGGGATGGCCGGACAGCGTGTCGACGGTGGCGGAGACGAAGCCCGCGATGTCGAAGCCGGGGTTTGACCAGAAGTCCTTGTCCTCGATCGCGGTCGTGGCGTCGAGCAGCTCGGGTGGCAGCTCGTCGTAGGTCACGACCTCGCGCTTGAACTCGCCGAGCTTGGCGAGCTCGGCCTTGCCGGTCCGGTCGGTGATCGTCGTCTGCTGGTCGAAGCTGAGCTCGCTCAACGTGTGCTTTGGGTCCGGCAGGCCCTGGCTGTAGTAGTTGTAGGCGGCCGCGACCGCGACGAGGCCCGCCAGGCCGATCAGGAGGAAGACGGCCAGAAGCAGGATCGGGATGGCGATGAGGACTCGACGAAGGGTCGACGAGCCGCCAGGCCGTCCGCGTCCGACGCCGCGCCGATGGCGCTGACGCCGCGCGAGGCTGGTCTGCATGTCGGGCCGCACGATAGCATAGGGGTCGTGGAGGTCCCCCCTGTCCAGACGGTCGAGACGGCTCGGCCGCGGGTCCTGTGACGCCCGCCGGCGGCGCGGCGGAGGCTCCTCCGACGCTCGCGACGCTCCTCGACGAGCTCGAATGGCGCGGGATGCTCCACGGCTCGACGCCGGGGCTGCCGGCCCGTCTCGCGAGCGGGCGGCCCATCGCCGGCTACAACGGGTTCGACCCGTCGGGGCCGTCGCTCCATGTCGGCCATCTCGTGCCGATCTTCGGGCTGCTCCAGTTCCAGCGGCACGGCGGGCGGCCGGTGGCGCTGCTCGGCGGCGGGACGGGGATGATCGGCGACCCGTCGGGCCGGTCCGACGAGCGCAACCTGCTCGACCGCGAGACGCTCGCGGCGAACGTGGCGGCGATCAGCGTGCAGCTGGAGCGGTTCCTCGACTTCAGTCCGGCCGCCGGGGACCGCGGCGCGATCCTCGTGAACAACCTCGACTGGCTCGCGGGGATCGGGCTGATCGACTGGCTTCGGGATGTCGGCAAGCACTTCACGATCCCGTACATGCTGGCCAAGGACTCGGTGACGACCCGGATGGATCGCGGCCTGTCGTTCACCGAGTTCAGCTACATGCTGATCCAGGCGACCGATTACGAGCATCTCCACCGGACGATGGGCGTCGACCTCCAGATGGGCGGGGCCGACCAGTGGGGGAACATCACCGCGGGGCTCGAGCTGATCCGGCGCCGGGCGGGGCTGGTCGACGAGGACGGTGACCGCGGGGCGGACGAGCCGGCTCATGGGCTCGCGTACCGGCTTCTGCTGTCGCCGTCCGGCGCGAAGTTCGGCAAGACCGAGGGCGGGACATCGGTCTGGCTGGATGCCGAGCGGACCTCGCCGTACGCGTTCTACCAGTACTGGCTGAACACGGACGACCGCGACGCCGGCACGTACCTGCGCTGGTTCACGCTGCTCGGACGCGAGGAGATCGAGGCGCTCGAGGCGGAGATGGCCACGGCCCCCGAAACGCGAGTGGCGCAGCGCGCGCTCGCGCGGGACATCACCGAACGGACCCACGGAGCGGAGGCAGCGGAGCATGCCGCAGCTGACAGTGGGGCGATCTTCGCCGAAGCCGACCCGGCCGATCCAGCGCAGCTCGCGCGTCTGTTCGGGAACGTCAATTCCTTCGAATTCACCCGCGACCAGCTTGGCCTCGGCTCGGCCGCGTTTGCGGCAGGCACGGCCATCTACCCGTCGACCTCGGAAGCCCGTCGCGCGATCCAGCAGGGCAGCCTCTGGATCAACGGTGAGCAGATCGCGTCGTTCGATGCCCCGGTTCCGCCTCCCATCGCCGGTGAGTTCGTCGTTGTCCGGACGGGAAAGCGCAAGAAGAAGATCGGTCGCATCAAGGCGTGAGCTTGTCGCCCTGATCGCGCCTCATCCGAGTTGCGGATCGGATCCGAGGATGGCCCGCTCGGTGGGCTGCGCTCCGGCTCGCACTCACGCAGGCACGGCTCCAGGACGATCCGAGTTGCGGATGCGTCCGCGCGCGTGAGGCGCTGATCAGCCAGTGTGGCGCCCGCGCAGGACGTCGATCACCGCCGACGGGGTGAGGCCCCGTTCCGCGAGCAGGACGAGGGCGTGATAGAGGAGGTCGGCCGTCTCGCCGGCCACCGCGTCACGCGTGGCCGTCCGGTCGTCGGCGACGCGTTCGGCCGCCGCGTCGTCCTTGGCCGCGATCAGGACCTCGGTGGCCTCCTCGGTGACCTTGCGCCCGGCGGCATCCACGCCGCCGTCGAGGAGGCTCGTGGTGTACGAGCCCTCGGGCCGGTCGGTCGCGCGCGAGGCGATCGTGTCCCATAGCCCCTCGAGCCAGCCGAAGCCCTGGGTCGTGGGCTCGGCCGGCGCGCCGTCCGGGTCGAAGCAGCTCCGCGTGTCGCGGTGACACGTCGGCCCGATCGGCTCGACGGCGAGCAGGATCGCGTCGGCATCGCAATCGAGGACGACGTCGCGGACCACCAGCTCGTGGCCCGAGGACTCACCCTTCCGCCACAGCCGGTCGCGCGTGCGCGAATGGAAGTGGACGAGGCCGGTCTCGCAGGTGACCCGCCACGCCTCCTCGTCCATCCAGCCGAGCATCAGCACCCGCCCGTCCGCGACATCCTGGACGATCGCCGGGGCGAGGCCGTTCGGGCCCCACAGCGGCGTGGTGCGGTGGGTCGTCGCCCCGGTCATGCCGCGGCACCCGCCGCCAGCCGGACCGGGATCCCGGCGGCGCCCATCGCCCGCTTGACGTCGGCGATCGAGTGGAGCCGCCGGTGGAAGATCGAGGCGGCGAGCACGGCGTCCACACCACCCTCGCGGATCGCGGCGACGAAGTCGGCAGGGCCCGCGGCGCCACCGGAGGCGATCACCGGCACGTGCACGCGATCCGTGATCGCGCGCAGGAGGTCCGTGTCGAAGCCGGAGCGGGTGCCGTCGCGGTCGATCGAGGTCACGAGCAGCTCGCCCGCGCCGAGATCGACGACGCGCTCGGCCCACGCGATCGCGTCGAGGCCCGTCGGCGTCCGCCCGCCCTGGACGACGACCTCCCAGACCGCGAGGGCGTCGCCGTCCGCGCCTCCGCCCTCCGCGCGGCGGCGCGCGTCGATCGCCACGACGACCGCCTGGCGCCCGAACCGGACGGCGCAGCGCGACACGAGCGTCGGATCGGCGACCGCGGCCGTGTTCAAGGAGACCTTGTCGGCGCCGGCCCGGAGGACGTCACGCATGTCGCGGACGCTCCGGACACCACCGCCGACCGTGAGCGGGATGAACGCGCGACGCGCCGTGCGCTCGACGATGTCGAGCAGCGTTCCGCGGCCCTCGGGGGCCGCGGTGATGTCGAGGAAGACGAGCTCGTCGGCGCCCTCGGCCGCGTAGCGCTCGGCGAGCTCCGGCGGGTCGCCTTCGTCGACCAGGTCGACGAAGCGGGTGCCCTTCACGACGCGGCCGTTCGCGACATCGAGGCAGGGGATGACGCGGCGGCGGAGCATCAGGCGCTCGCGGCGGCGGCGGGGCGGGGCAGGCCCGCCCAGCTCCCGTCCCGGACCAGCCCGACGGCGTTCGCGAGCAGCCGCAGGCCGTCCGCGCCGCTCCGCTCGGGGTGGAACTGGACTCCGAGCACGTTGTTGCGCGCCACGGCGCTCACGAACGGGGCACCGTGCGTCGTCCGCGCGAGGGTCATGTCGTCCGCGTCGGGTCCGGCCGGGACACCGGCGTACGAGTGGACGAAGTAGGCGTCCGCACCGTCCGGGATCCCCGCGAACACGGGGTGGTCGCGCGTCCGCTCGACCTGGTTCCAGCCGATGTGGGGGAGCGTCGGCGCGGCGCGGATCAGCGAGGTGCGCCCGGCGAGGACACCGAGCGTCTCGGCGCCGTCCTCGTCACTGCCCTCGAACAGGAGCTGGAGCCCGAGGCAGATCCCGAGGTACGGCCGCCCGGCGTCGATCCAGGACCGGATCGCGGTTGCGAGGCCGCGCCGCTCGAGACGGTCCATCGCCGGCGCCGCGGCACCGACGCCGGGGACGACGAGCAGGTCGGCATCCCGGATCGCCTCCGGATCCCGCGCGACGACGACCGTGGCACCGACGGTGATCAGCGCCTGGTCGATGCTCACGAGGTTGCCGGCGCCGTAGTCGACGACCGCGACGAGCGGGCTGCTCACGTCGAGCCCTTCGTCGAGGCCACTCCCCGGCGACGCGGATCCGGGGCGACGGCGGCGCGCAGCGCCCGGCCGAGGGCCTTGAACGCGGCCTCGGCCAGGTGGTGGTCGATCCTGCCGGTTCCACGCACGTGGAGCGTGGCACCCGCGGTTCGGGCGAATGCCTCGAGAGCATGCTCGACGAGCTGGAGCGACAGCTCCCCGGCCCGCTCGCCGCGGAACGGGAGGTCGATCACGGCGTACGGCCGGCCGCCGACGTCGACGACCGCCGTCGCGATGGACTCGTCCATCGGCACGCTGGCATCGCCGAACCGCTGAATCCCCGATCGGTCGCCGAGCGCATCGGCGACCGCCGACCCGAGGACCAGTGCGACGTCCTCGACGGTGTGGTGGTCGTCGATCTCGAGGTCGCCGCGGGCCCGGATCGTGAGGTCGAACAGCCCGTGATGGGCGAACGAGCCGAGCAGGTGGTCGTAGAAGCCGACCCCCGTCCGGATGTCGGCGTCGCCGGACCCGTCGAGGTCGAGCGTGACCGTCACGTCTGTCTCTCGGGTGGTCCGGGAGACGGTGACCCGGCGGTCGGTGCGGGCGCTGACCGAGATCGTGCCGAGCGGGGTCGTCATCGGGCGGCTCCCTCGATCTCGCGGGCGGCCGCGGCCAGGCGCGCGTTGCCCGCGCGATCACGGATCGTGAGGCGGAGGCAGTGGGCGAGCGGATGACCCGCCGCGAACGTCCGCGGGACGAGGCCGCGCTGCAGCATCCCCGTCGCCACGGCGGCGGCGCGTTCGGCCGTTCCGAAGTCGACGAGCAGGAAGTTGGTCACGGACGGCCCGACGTTCCAGCCGGCATCGCGGAGCTCGCCCGCCAGGCGATCGCGTTCCGCGTCCACCCGCGCGACGTTCGCCGCCATCCCGCGCGGATCGGCGAGCGCCGCGGTGACGACGGACACGCTGACGGTCGAGATCGAGCCGGGTGGCCGATACGGGGCGATCCGGGCGATCGTCTCGGGCCGCGCGACCGCGAACCCGACGCGCAGACCGGCCAGCGCGTAGGCCTTGCTCGCGGTTCGGACGACGACGAGGTTCGGGTGCTCGTGGCGCAGGTCGAGAAGCGTCGAGCCGACGAACTCCGCGTACGCCTCGTCGAGGACGACGACGGCCGGCGTGCGGCCAGCGGACGCGGCGTCGGCGGCGACGCCGCCGAGGAGCTCGGCGATCGTGCCGTCCGGCTCCGGCAGCGCCGTGGGGTTGTTCGGGCTGCACAGCCAGACGACGTCGGCGACGGCGGCCGCGGCGCGCGTCCCGGGGATGTCGATCCGATAGCCGTCGGCCGGACCCAGGCGGGGGACGAGGACGGCCGCGGCGCCGCGCTGCTCCGTGATGACCCGATACATCGCATAGGTCGGCGCGGGGACGACCGCACGACCGCCGGCCGGCAGGAACGCCTTGCCGATCAGGTCGAGGATCTCGTCCGCGCCCGCGCCGACGAGAAGCTCGTCGGTCCCGACCCCGTAGACGCGGGCCGCGGTCTCGATCAGGCGGCGGTAGTCGGACGGCGGGTATTCGGACAGCGGCGCCTCGAACGCCCCGGCCGCGAGGATCTCGCTCACCAGCTCCGGCGGGGCCGGCGAGGTGTTCAGATCGAATCGGAGGATCTCGGTGATCGGAAGCCCGAACCGGGCGGCCACCTCCTCGTCGGTCGCCTCCCAGGTGTAGGTCGCGGGCTGGGTCGGGAGGTTCGTGGTCACCGGCGTCGGGCTCATCGCGCCACGCCCGCGCCGAACCGCGTCTCCACGGCGTTCCGGTGGGCGGTCAGGCCTTCGACCGTCGCGAGCCGCCCGACCGTCTCGCGGATCGCGGCCAGGCCGGCCTCGTCGATCCGCTGGACCTGGGTGTAGCGCCCGAACGCCTCGACGGCGAGGGCGTCGGAGGAGCGCGCGAGGCCGCCCGTGGGAAGCACGTGGTTCGCGCCGGTGGCGTAGTCGCCGGCGGACTCCGGCGCCCATGGACCCACGAAGATCGATCCGGCGTGGCGGATCCGCCCGGCGGCCGCATCCGCGTCGCGGACGTCGATCGAGAGGTGCTCCGGTGCATAGGCGTCGACGAACGCGATCGCCGCGTCCAGGTCGGCCGCGATGGCGATCCGGCCGTGCGCGGCGAGCGCCGTGGCGAGGATCGCTCGTCGCTCGAGCCGGGGCAGGAGGGCGGCGATCTCGCGCTCGACCGCGTCGGCGAGGGCCAGGCTCGTCGTCACGAGGATCGCCGGCGAGTCCGGGCCATGCTCGGCCTGGGTGACGAGATCCGCGGCGACGATCGCCGGATCGGCGGAGTCGTCGGCCAGGACCATCCCCTCGGACGGGCCGGCCGGCAGGTCGATCCCGACGATGCCGGCCACTTCGAGCTTGGCAGCCGTCACCCACGGGTTGCCCGGACCGACGATCCGATCCACGGGAGCGAACGCCTCGTCGGCGGTCGCCGGGTCCTCCTCCCAGCCGTGCGCGAGCGCCGCGATGGCCTGCGCACCACCGGCGGCGAGGATCGCGTCCACCTCCAGCAGGCCGGCGGCTCCCAGCAGCACCGGATGGATCGCGCCGTCCGCGTCCGCCGGCGTCGCGACGACGATCTCGCGCACCCCGGCGGTCCGGGCGGGCACGACGGTCATGATCAGCGTCGAGGGGTACGGCGCGGATCCGCCGGGGACGTAGCAGCCGACCCGGTCGAGCGGGAGCCAGCGACGCTCGATCTCGATCCCCGGAACGACCGTCGTTCGGGTCGTCTCGGGCCGCTGGCTGGCCGCGAAGCGGGCGACGTGGTCGATCGCCTGGTCGAGCGCGGCGCGGTCGGCGCGGTCCAGCCGGTCCCGTGCGGCGCGCAGCTCGCCAGGCTCGATGACGAGGCGGTCGTCGGCCAGACCGCCACCGAACCGGCGATTGGCGCCGCGGACGGCGCCGACGCCGCGACGCCGGACGTCGTCGACGATCGCGCGCGCGCCGTCGCGCACGGATTCATCGGGCACGGCACCGCGGCGGCACAGCACGCGCCGCTCGGCGACGTCGGCCGGGGCCGTGGAGGCGAGGTCCATGCGCCGAAGGGCGAGGAACACCGGCGTTGCCGCCACCGCAGTCCCGGGTTCGGCGGTCACGGGACGATCTTCTCGATCGGCAGGACGAGGATCCCGGTCGCGCCGGCCGCCTTGAGGCGCGGCAACAGGCCCCAGACGTCGTCGGCGCCGACCACGGCGTGGATCGCGATCATCCCGGCGTGCGCCAGCGGGATCACGGACGGCGACTCGAGGCCCGGGAGGAGCGCCTCGAGCTCGGGGAGATGGCCGGCCGGCGCGTTCATCATCAGGTACTTCCGGTCGCGCGCCGCGATGACGGCGCTCAGCATCGTGTCGATCGCCGCCAGCTCGCTCGCCCGCTGGACCTGGGCCGTCGGGTTGGCGACGAGGATCGCCTCCGAGGCCAGCACGTCGGCGATTGGCCGGAGGCCGTTCATCACGAGCGTCGAGCCGGTCGAGACGAGATCGACGATCGCTTCCGCGAGGCCGAGGCGGGGGGCGACCTCGACGGCACCCGAGATGGAGATGACGTCGACGTCGAGACCGGCCCGCTCGAAGAACCGACGGGTCGTGTTCGGGTGGGCGGTGGCGACGCGAAGGCCCGCCAGGTCCTCGACCGTGCGGTAGGCGCTGTCCGCCGGCACCGCCGCCGCGAGCCGGCACTGGCCGTAGCCGAGCGATCGGAGACGCGGCAGCTCCGCACCGGTCTCGGCCAGCAGATCCTCGCCGGTGACACCGAGGTCGGCGACACCGTCCCCGACGAACTCGATCACGTCGTTCGTGCGGACGAACAGGATGTCGAGGTCGAAGTTGCGGACGCGGGCCACGAGGCTGCGCTCGTGCTCCTCGAAGACGAGCCCCGCGTCGCGGAGCAGCTCGACCGTCGGCTCGACCAGCCGGCCCTTGTTCGGGATCGCCAGCCGGAGACGCTCGCGGCCTTCGAGCGCCGTCACCGCTCCGGTCCGGCGGGGTAGGGGATCCCGGTCTCGCGCGCTGCGGCGAGCCGGGCGAGGGCCTCGCGGTAGCCACCCTCACCGTGATTCAGCCACGTCGCGATCCGGGTGATCGTCGCGGTGCTGGCGCCCGTCTCGCGCGAGATCGCCGCGTAGTGCTCGCCCTGGTCCAGACGGCGCACGACTGCCCAGCGCTGGGCCAGGTCACGCAGCTCGCCGAGCGTGCAGAGGTCGCGCAGGAAGCGGGCGGCCTCGTCCGGCGTGTCGAGGCGGAGGACCGCATCGATCAGCTCGTCGACATCCCGTGTGCGCCAGTCTTCCATGGTCCCGCTCGATCTCCCCGCCTGCTCTTGTATTAGCGTGCTACCATGCTAGCGTGCTAGCACATCAACGGTCAACCTTCGACGTGATCCCGGCGATCGACCTGCGCGGAGGCCGGGTCGTCCGTCTGCAGCAGGGCTCCTTCGATCGGGAGCGGGTCTACGGCGACGACCCGGCCGCGGTCGCTCGGGCGTTCCGAGGGGCCGGCGCGGCGTGGATCCACGTCGTCGATCTCGACGGGGCGCGAACGGGCCGTCGCGCCAACTCCGCGCAGGTCGTCGCGATCATCCAGGCCGCGACGGCGGCGGGAGAGGGATCCGCGGCGAACGTCGAGGTGGCCGGCGGTCTCCGCGACGCTGCCGCGGTTCGCACGGCGCTCGCCGCGGGAGCCTCACGGGTCGTGCTCGGAACGGCGATCCTCCAGGATCCCGGCCTGGCACACGTCCTCGTCGAGGAGCACGGACCCGACCGGATCGCCGTCGCCCTGGACGTCCGCGACGGGCAGGCCGTCGGCGATGGCTGGGTGCCGGGCGCGCCCGGCACCCCTGCCCTGGAGGCGCTCGAGGCCCTGATGGCGGCCGGGATCGTCACCTTCGTCGTCACCGCGATCGCCCGGGACGGTCTGCTCGGCGGCCCGGATCTCGCCCTGATGGACCACGTGCTCCACGCCTCGGAGGCGGCGATCATCGCGTCGGGAGGGATCGCCTCGATCGACGATCTGGTCGCCGTGCGGGACATCGGCTGCCGCGGCGCGATCGTCGGGCGGGCGATCCACGACGGCCGGATGGATCTCGGGGCCGCGATCGACGCCCTCGCGGCGACGACGGCGACGACCCCCGCTACTCCGACTGCTCGACCGCCTGACCCTTCCAGGTCCCGCTGACGCTCGTCGACGATCGGACGGCGTCGTAGGTCAGCTCGCCGTCGGGGAACGTCACCGACCAGTGGACCCCGCCGGTCTTCAGGTCGTACACCCCGTGCCCCGTCAGCGGCAGGTCGGACACGAACTGGCACGCGTTGAACGTCAGGTTGTCCTTCGTCGCGAGGTCGGTCAGCGCGAACCAGCCGCCGTTCCGGCAGCCCACCCGCACCTCGTCCTGGCCGTTCCACAGCGTGACCTCGGGGTCCGCGAAGATCTCCGTCTCGGTGGCCCGCATCGCCTCGAGCGCGGACGCATACCCGGCACGGGTCGACGGTGTGAGCTCCAGGTAGCCGGCGACCACATCACCGCCGCACGAGATCGTGCGCGTCGCCGGGCGGCGACCCTCGAGGAGGAACCCGAGCACCGGTCCGTCGACGCACGGGTCCGCGCGACCGAAGGTCACGTGCGGCCCGCCGGTCGAGGTGATCAGGTAGCCATCCGTCAGGCGGTCCGCGATCCCCCGAGCCCCCTCGATCGGCGTGATCGGATCGTCCGTCGCGCCCAGGACGAAGACCGGGTAGGGCGTCGACGTGATCGGGGCGGGGCGGTCGCCGGTCGGCGGCTGGTACGGCCATGACAGGCACGGGTACTGGCTCTCGTACACCTCGGCGTTGCGCAGCCTCGTCACCCCGTTCTGCTGGGCGTACTCCTCGACCGCCTGCAGGTCGTGCGCGTCGGCGGTCGGCGAGATCCGGTAGTCCGCGCAGGTGATCGCGTAGTAGGCGAAGTCGGAGACGCCCGGGCCCTCACCCGAGCCGAGGATCGCCGTGAGGCGGGCGAGCGGGACGTTGTCCCCGTGCTCTGCGGCCGCGACGGCGCGCAGGACCAGCGAACGCCCGGCCGGCTCGTAGAGCAGCTGGCCGACGGCCGCCTCGATCGCTGCCGCGTCGACGTCGTGCGACCGGACAGTCCCATCGGGATCCGCGTACGAGACCTCCTTCGACGATCGGAAGATCTCGAGCGCGCGGTCGTACTCCTCGGCCGGGTCCGGCAGGTCCGCGCGGCAGGCCGGCTCCTGCCCGCAGGCGGTGAAGGTGTCGTCGAGCGTCCGGTCGAACCCTCGGGCGGCATCCGCCCAGAACCGGTTCGCCGAACGGGTCCGGTCGACGGCCCCGTCGAGGATCAGCGCGGACAGCCGATCCGGATGACGGGCGGCGTACTCCTGGGCGAGCTCCGTCCCGTAGCTCTCGCCGTACAGCGCGAACCGCTCCAGCCCGAGGTGGTCCCGGATCGATTCGAGGTCCTCGGCCGCCTGGCGGGTCGAGTAGCGGGCGAGCTGGTCCGTCGCGACACCGGCCTCCGCGAGACAGTCCCGGACGAACTCGTCGGCGACCGCGGCCGCATCCGGATGCGTCGCGAAGTCGTAGCCGGCCCGCGGGCAGTCCCTGCCCTCTGACGCACCGACGCCACGCTGATCCCAGAACAGGAGGTCGTAGCCCGCGACGAGCTTCGGGTCGAACTCGTCCAGCCGGGTCAGGGCCTCGCCCACGCCGCTGCCGCCGGGCCCGCCCACCGCAACCGCGAGCGTGCCCTTCGGCGTCCCGACGGCGTGGTGGACGGCATAGACCACCCAGATCGTCGCGGTCGAGCTGCCATCGTGATCCGCGGGGACGAGGAGGCCGTCGCAGGCAAGCGTGGCCTCCGGGCACGGGACGAACCACGGGTCCGGCCGGCCCGACACGAGGAACAGCCCGGCCCCGAGCATCAGCAGGGGCGGCAGCAGCCGGACGACGGTCCGGCCGGGGGCGTCGACCAGCGGGATGAACACCCCGAGCGCGCGCGCCGCCGCGGCCTGGCGCCACCGTGCGCCGTCGATCGTCGCGCCGACCAGGATGAACGCGACGAGCCACAGACCGCCATCGATCCCGAGGACGAGGCGCCACCAGCGCGACGCCCCGGCGTCCGTGGCCCCCGCGAGACCGACGGCGCCGGCGATCCCGACGAGGGATGCGATCGCGACGACGACCAGCGTCGCGAGGGCGCCGCGGCGCCCGTCGGCGACCCGGACGTCCGCCCAGCCCACGCGCTCGGCCGGGACGCCGGCCGCATGCCACGGCAGCGCGAGTCGCGCGAGAAGGCTTCGCGCAGGAGGGCCGTCGACCACGCCGCGCCGTTGCAGCTCCCCGACGACCGGGATCGTGCCGCGGAGCCAGCGGGCGCCGAGGACGACACAGGCAGCCACGACGAGGATCAGCGCCACACGGAGGACGTCGAAGCCACCGCCCGTCGATTGGACCTCCTCGGTGGTCACGAGACGGCGGTCGATGCTGACGAGCAGCACGGACTGACGGATCGCGACGAGCCCGAGCACGAGGCTGGCGAACGCGGCAGCCCAGGTCAGGGTCACGACGACGCGGCCCCGGCCGAGGTCGCGCCGGATCCGCGTTTCCAGCTCGGGGTCGACGGCGACGAACGGCTCGCCGGCGGGCGGCTGGACGGGGGCGAGCGGTTCGGTGGGTTCGGTGGGTTCGTCCCGCCCCGCGGGCGCGACCGTCGGGTCAGTGATGGGCGCCTGCCGCTTCGGTTTCCTTCCGATGGCTCTCGATCACCTTCTCGGCGAGGTGCTGCGGCACCTCCTCGTAGTGATCGAGGGTCGCCGTGAAGGTCCCCCGGCCCCGGGTCATCGAGCGGAGCTCGGTCGCGTACGAGAACAGCTCGGCCTGGGGAACATGCGCCTGGACGATCTGGATCCCGTCCGACGAGTCCATCCCGAGCACCCGCCCGCGACGGGTGTTGAGGTCGCGGTTCACGTCGCCCATGTACTCCTCGGGGACGTGCACCTCGATCGCCATGATCGGCTCGAGCAGCGCCGGCCTGCAGTCCTGGACGCCCTTCTTCAGGGCCATCGACGCGGCGATCTTGAACGACAGCTCGTTGGAGTCGACCGTGTGGAACGAGCCGTCGTACAGGGTCGCCCGGAAGTCCGAGAGCGGGTAGCCGGCGATGACGCCCTCCGCGGCGGTCTCGCGGATGCCCTTCTCGATGCCCGGGAAGAAGCCCTTCGGGACGGACCCCCCGACGACCTTCTCGGCGAACTCGACGCCGCCGCCCGGGTTGGGCTCGATCTCCAGCCAGACGTGACCGAACATCCCGTGTCCGCCGGTCTGCTTCTTGTACTTGCCCTCGACCTTGGTCGTGCCCCGGATCGTCTCGCGATAGGGGACCTTCGGCTGGCGCGTGAGGATCGCGGCGCCGAACTTGCGCTTCAGCCGCTCCCCGATGACCGCGATGTGGGCATCGCCCATCGCGACGAGGAGCTGCTCGCCGGTCGTCGACCGTTCGACGCGCGCCGTCGGCTCCTCCTCGAGCATCCGCTGGAGGGCCGCGCCCATCTTGTCGAGGTCGGCCTTCGTCTGGGGCTCGATCGCCACGAACAGCGACGGCTCGGGGAAGTCGATCGGGGGCAGGATCACCGGCTTCTCGCGGCTGGACAGCGTGTCGCCGGTCTCGGTGGCGGCGAGCTTGGCGACCGCCCCGATCTCGCCGGCCTGGAGCTCGCCGATCGGCTCCTGGTCCTTGCCGTGCAGGAGCAGCAGCTGGCCGATCCGCTCGTCCTCGTCACGTCCGGCGTTCCAGGCGTGGCCCTGGCTGCGGAGCGTGCCGCTGAGGATCCGGAGATACGTCAGCCGGCCGACGAACGGGTCCGCGGCCGTCTTGATGGCCCGCGCGACGAGCGGGCCGTTCGGGTCCGGCGTGATCGTGACCGGGTTGCCCTTCGGGTCCTTCGCCTCGACGGCGGGCTCCTCGGCCGCGGTCGGGAGGTAGCGGATGAACGCGTCGAGCAGGGCGTTCATCCCGATGCCCTTCGTCGCGCTGCCGACGAGGACCGGCGCCAGGATCGAGTCGCGGACGCCCCGATGGAGACACGTGTCCAGCTCGGCGTCGCTGATCTCCTCGCCGTCGAGGTACTTGGCCATGACATCGTCGTCGGCCTCGGCGGCCGCCTCGAGGAGCTGGTCGCGGCGAGTCGCGATCTCGTCGGCCATGTCGGCCGGGACCGGGACCTCGACCTCCTTGCCGCCCTCCAGCGCGTACGCCTTGCGGTGGACGAGGTCCACGTAGCCGTTGAAGTGCTCGCCCTTGCCGATGGCCAGATGGAGCGGCGCGATCTTGTTCCCGAACCGGGCCCGGAGCGCGTCGAGCGCCGCGATCGGGTCGGCGTTCTCGCGGTCGCAGCGGTTCAGGAAGAAGCACGCGGCACGACCGGTGGACCGGCCGAGCGCGACGGCGTTCTCCAGCCCGGCCTCGACCCCGGCCGAGGCATCCATGACGAACAGCGCGCCATCCGATGCCGCGAACCCGGAGATCACCTCGGCCACGAAGTCCGGGTAGCCGGGCGTGTCGATGAGTGTGATCCGGGTCGCCTCGTGCTCGAAGGTCGCGACCGCGAGGCTCAGCGACTCCTTGCGCTTCTGCTCCTCGGGCTCATGGTCGAGGTGGGCCGTGCCGTCATCGACACGACCGAGGCGCTGGACGGCGCCGGCACGAAAGAGGAGCTGCTCTGCGAGCGTCGTCTTGCCGCCGCCGGCGTGACCGGCCAGAACGACGCTCCGGAGGTGGGCGGGGTCGACGCTCTTCATCGTCATCGGCGGAGTGGACCTCACGGCTTCGTGAACGACGGGGCGGTGGGCTCGGACCGGGGCCGTCGAGGCCGCTGGGCGCAGGCCTCCGGACCCCTCCGAGCGAGGGTCCGGCCATGATACGTCGGCTATACTCCGGCCCGCGATGTCCGGTCATTCCAAGTGGTCCACGATCAAGCGCCAGAAGGGCGCAAACGACGCCAAACGGGGCGCGCTCTTCACGAAGGTCGCCCGCGAGATCAGCGTCGCCGCCCGCCAGGGCGGAGGGGACCCCGACGCGAACTACCGGCTCCGCCTCGCCATCGAGAAGGCCCGCTCGGTCAACATGCCGGCCGACAACATCAAGCGGACGATCGAGAAGGCGACCGGCGGCGGGGACGCGGAGCAGTTCGAGGAGATCGTCTACGAGGGCTACGGCCCGGGCGGGGTGGCGGTCCTCGTCGAGGCGGCGACGGACAACCGCAACCGCACGGCGGCCGAGGTCCGCTCGATCTTCACGAAGACCGGCGGCCAGCTCGCGGGGTCGGGCGCCGTCGCCTGGCAGTTCGAGCCGCGCGGCCTGATCACGATCCAGCGGGACGCCGCGGTCGACGCCGACGAGGTCGCACTGACCGCGATCGACGCGGGCGCCGAGGACGTCGACACGGACGCGGACGAGGCGATCGAGATCTACACCGAGCCGGGCTCGCTCGAGAGCGTCCGCAAGGCGCTGGAGGGGGCCGGCGTCCCGGTCGAGTCCGCCGAGAGCGCGATGATCGCCAAACAGACCGTCGAGCTGGACTCCGCCAAGGCGCGCCAGGCGCTCCGCCTCGTCGAGCTCCTCGAGGACCTCGAGGACGTCCAGCGCGTGACCGCCAACTTCGACATCCCGGAGGATGTCTTCGCCGAGGTCGCCGGGTGAGATCGGCCGCCCCGTTCGCCGGGCGGGGGGCCACTGTCGGATGATCGTCCTCGGCATCGATCCGGGGACCGCCGCGCTCGGTTGGGGGGTCGTCGAGATGACCGCGGGCCGGCTCCGCGAGGTCGACCACGGCTGCGTCGTCACGACGCCGGATGTGCCGCTCGGCGAGCGGCTCCTCGCGATCCACGAGGCCCTCCGCGAGCTGATCGACCTGCACGAGCCCGCGGTCGTCGCCGTCGAGCGGCTGTACTTCTCGCGCAACGCCCAGACTGCGATGGCGGTCGGCCACGCCCGGGGCGTCGTGCTGCTCGCGGCCGCGGAGGCCGGACGGCCCGTCCGCGAGGCGACCCCGAGCGAGGTCAAGAGCGCGGTTGCCGGCTACGGGGCGGCGGACAAGGAGCAGGTCTCGCGGATGGTCCAGCTGGTCCTGGGCATGTCGGCGCGGCCGACGCCCGATGACGCCGCCGACGCGCTCGCGATCGCGGTGTGCATCGCGAACGGTGTCGGCCAGGTGGGTCGGTCGTCGCGTCCGGGTGGGGCGGCGGTCATGGATCGCGGGGCCGCGGCGGCCATCGATCGCGGGGCGTCGCCGTACGAGCGGGCGGTCCGCGAGGCCATCGCCCGCGAGAAGCGCGCCGCGCGCGAGGCCCCGACCGGGTGATCGCGTCCGTCGAGGGCCGCGTCGGGGCGGTCGCGTTCGACTCGCTCGTGATCGAGGTCGGCGGCATCGGCTATCGCGTGTTCGCCGCGCCGGCGATCCTCTCGACCGCCCAGCCCGGCTCGACGATCAAGCTCCACACCTACCACCTCGTCCGGGAGGACCAGCAGGCGCTGTTCGGGTTCCGGACGCCGGAGGACCTCGGGTTCTTCACCCAGCTGCTGACGGTCACGGGCGTCGGTCCGAAGGTCGCGCTGGCGATCGTGGGCTCGCGCCCGACCGCGGACCTCCAGCTCGCGATCATGACCCAGGACCAGGCCGTGCTCGTGTCGATCCCGGGGATCGGCAAGAAGTTGGCCGACCGGATCATCTTCGAGCTGAAGGAGAAGGTCACCGCGGCCGGCGTCGCGGCGGCCGTGCCGGGCGCGGTGGGCGTGGGGGCCGCGGAGAGCGAGGTCGTCGCGGCGCTGCAGGCGCTCGGCTACTCGTTGGCGGAGGCCCGCGAGGCGTCGCGGATCGCGCTGGCCGACCCGACGATCGGCGGGACGCTCGAGGACCGCGTCAAGGCGGCGCTCCGGAGCCTGCTCCGCGACTGAGCCGCGAGCCTCAGCCAGCTGATGCCGCGCCGATCCGTCGCTGCTTGATCCGGGTCGCATCGCCCGCGAACGGCCCGGCCCCGACGGCGTAGGTCGACACGATCGGGAGCATTGCGCCGGGAAACTCGCCCACCGAGGAACGGTAGTCGGTGTTCAGCGCCTGGAGCCCGTCGCGAAGCCGTTCACCGGCCGCAACACGCCACGCGTCGTCGACGCCGTCCAGGTTCGTGAGCTCGACCGCCACCGACGGACGCGGCGTGCCGGTATCGTCATCGACCACCGACAGCATGAACGAGTGGAGCCGTGGCGCGATGTGCGGGTCACGGTAGATCACCGACTCGATGTCCTCGGGGTAGATGTTCGAACCCATGACGCTGATCGTCGCGTCGCGCCGGCCGTGGATCCACAGGAACGGCAGCGGGATCGGGCGGGCCCAGGGCAGCGGTCCGCGCGGCCCATGGGTCTCCTTCGCCGCGTTCAGGGTGTCGATGTCGAACCCGAACGATCGGAGGACCCGCGCCACGGTCGCGAAGTCGACGATCCCGCCGGAGTCGTGGACGTTGTAGCGGATGCGCGGCGCGAGCAGATCGAGACGGGAGACCGTGCAGATCACCTCGCCAAGGTCATTGACCTCGAGGAAATGAATCAGCGGGTTGTACTGGAAGACCATCGGCAGCCTCGAGTCCGACCCGAAGAGGGCCCGTCCGATGTCGGGCCGAGCCCGCGCCAGGCGCCGGACGGCGATCGATACCGGCGACTCGCCCGCCATGCCGATCTCGATGTCGGTCGCCCCGTAGCCCGAGTAGACCGACTCGAACCGGCCGAGCAGGACGTCACGGAGCTCCTCGGTCATGCCCTCCCCGCCGACGAGGGCATGGATCCGGTAGTCCGCCCACGGGAAGCCGCGTCGCTCGCCCTCGTCGATGAGATGTTTCAGGAACGGCGGGTAACCGGAGATCAGGAAGCGGTAGGTCGGTCCGAGGTAGGACAGCGTCGAGAGGATCTTGTCGAGGTCCGGGCCGACGGACTTGACGATGCCGTGCCGCATCATGCCCATGCTCATGTTCATGCCCGCCGCCCAGGCGCCCATCGAGAACGCGTTGATCGTGACCAGCGGCGTCGTGCCGAACGCGTACCGGGCGAAGAACCCGATGTTCCGATGGGCCACCTCGCGCTCCCGCCGGCCTCGGATCCAGTTGTAGGGCGTGCCCGTCGAGCCGCTCGACTCGTCGATCGTCGTCCCGGGGTAGGGGACCGCGCCGCCGACGCACCTCTCGAGCAGGCCGTAGCGGTCGACGTACGACGCCTTGTCGGTCTCGGGCAGGTGGCGAAGGATCCCGAGCGGGAACAGCGACGCGACGTCGACTCCGGCTTCGTCGAGGAACCGGCCGTACGCGGGGACGCGCCGACTCGCTCGCCAGGCCGCCCGCTCAGCGCGCAGCTGGCCGATCGCCCGCATCAGCGGCGGCGGCGTCGCAACGAACAGGGCCTTGAGCCAGCCATAGCGGAGGCCGACGGTCCGGAACATCGTGTCGAGCGGGAACAGCCACAGGCCTCTCCCGAACCCGACGAAGGCCGCGAACCCGTCGCGGGCGGCCTGGGCAACGGCGCTCATCGGTTGGCTCGCCCCTCTCGTGATCGCCACCGCGGGCCTCGGCGAGGCCCGCGTCGACAGTAGGACGCGTTCGTCGCGCGCTCGTTGCGCCGTCGCCGGCGCGCCGGCGGGCGCCCTCTCAGGGGCGCAGTCCCGCGAGCGCGTCCGCGTGGACGCCCCGTGGGTCGATCTCCGCGCGACCGTGACGGGCGGCCAGCTGGGCCAGCGTCTCGTGGTCGAGGATCTCGAGCATCGCGTCGCGGACGTCCAGCATCACGTCGCGGAGCGCGCACGCGGCCTCGTCCGGGCACGAGCAGCGTTCGTAGAACCGGAGGCTGACGCAGGACAGGGGGGCGAGCGCGCCGTCGAGCATCCGGATGACCCGTCCGACGCTCACGGTGGCCGGGTCGATCGCGAGCTCGTAGCCGCCGCGCGCCCCGAGGGTCGTCCGGACAATGCCGCCCCGCTTGAGGGTCGACATGATCTGCTCGAGGAACTTCGGCGGGAGGTTGTTCCGCCCCGCCAGGGTCGCCAGCGCGAGGGGCTCCGAACGATCGTGGCGGACGAGATCCACGAGGGCACGGATGCCGTACTCGGAGCGGCGCGAGAGGCGCATCACGGTCATTCTGGACCGAAGTCCTACCGTTCGAGTGGGGATTCCGCACGGTCCGCGTGCCATCGTCCGGCGCGGGCCGCAAGACCGAACATCCGTGCGAAACACGCCCGTGGCGTGGTACGCTCCGGACGATGGACGACGACCTCTCGCGGATCCTCGCCCCGGACCTGGTCGACGACACGGATCGCGTCGTCGAAGGTGCCCTCCGGCCGCGGACGCTGGACGAATACATCGGCCAGCGCGAGGTCAAGGCGAACCTGTCGGTCCTCCTCTCGGCCGCGAAGGGCAGGGGAGAGGCCGCGGATCACGTCCTCCTGTACGGCCCGCCCGGCCTCGGCAAGACGACCCTCGCGACGATCATCGCTCGCGAGCTCGGCGTGAATGTCCGGTACACGAGCGGACCTGCCGTCGAGCGGGCCGGCGACCTCGCGGCGATCCTCACGGCGCTCGACGAGCGCGACGTCCTCTTCATCGACGAGATCCACCGCCTGAACCGCGCGGTCGAGGAGATCCTCTACCCGGCGATGGAGGACTTCGCCCTGGACGTGATGATCGGGAAGGGCCCGAGCGCGCGGAGCCTTCGCCTCAGCCTGAAGCCGTTCACCGTGGTGGGCGCGACGACGCGCGCCGGCCGGATCTCCTCGCCGCTGCGCGATCGCTTCGGCGCGACCTATCGCCTCGACTTCTACGAGGAGGACGACCTAGCGGCGATCGTCGATCGCTCGGCGCGGATCCTCGAGGTCCCGATCGACGACGGTGCGGAGCGCGCGATCGCCCGCCGCGGCCGGGGCACGCCGCGGATCGTGAACCGGCTGCTCAAGCGGACCCGCGACCACGCCGAGGTCCACGGCGACGGCCGGGTCGACGAGGCGACCGCGACCGCGGCGATGCGCCAGATGGAGATCGACGACGAGGGTCTCGACTCGACGGACCGCAAGCTCCTGGCCGCGATCATCCAGAAGTTCGCCTCGGGTCCCGTCGGCGTCCAGGCGCTGGCCGCGGTCCTGTCCGAGGAAGTGGAGACGATCGAGGACGTGTACGAGCCGTTCCTGCTCCGTCTCGGGTTCCTGGATCGGACGCCGCAGGGCCGGATCGCGACCGAGGCCGCCCGGGCGCACCTCGCCCGGCTCGGCTACGAGATCCCGCCGCCGCGTCGCGGCGACGCCGACATGCCGAGCCTGTGGGACGCGCCAGGCGAGCCCGGACCCGAGGATCCGACCGCCGAGTGAATGTCAGCGGCATGCAGGGCCTCGGCTGGGCCCTGGTCGTGCTCGGCGCGGTGATCCTGGCGACCGGGCTCGTCATCGTGTTCGGCCCGCGGATCCCGTGGCTCGGCCACCTGCCCGGCGACATCGTCATCCAGCGCGAGAACGTGACGATCTACATCCCGCTCGGGACGATGATCGTCGTCTCGGTCGTGGTGTCGATCGTCATCGCGATCATCGGACGCCGGGGATCGTGACCGGCGCCGCCCGATTCACCGTCACGACCCCGCCGCCCGCCGACGGCGCGACCCGGGCGCGGCTCGGCCGGCTCGCGCTGCCGCACGGCGTCGTCGAGACGCCCCAGTTCATGCCGGTCGGGACGAACGCGACGGTCAAGGCGCTCCACCCCGACGACATCCGCGAGGTCGGCGCGTCGATCATCCTCGCCAACACGTACCACCTCTACCTCCGGCCCGGTCACGAACGGATCGCGCGGCTCGGCGGGCTCCACCGGTTCATGGCCTGGGACGGTCCGATCCTCACGGACTCCGGCGGCTTCCAGGTCGTGTCGCTCGGCGATCTCCGCGTCGTGGACGATGACGGTGTCACGTTCCGCAGCCATCTCGACGGCTCGATCCACCGGTTCACGCCGGAGGTCGCGATCGGCGTCCAGGAGGCGCTCGGCTCGGACGTCGCGGTGGCCTTCGACCAGCCCGTCTTCCCGAGCTCCCCACGCGACGTGGTCGCCGATGCGACCGATCGAACCCACCGCTGGGCGGAGCGCTCGCTCGCGGCACACACCCGCACCGACCAGGCCCTGTTCGGGATCGTCCAGGGCGGCCTCGAGCCGGATCTGCGAGGCGAGAGCACACGATTCATCGCCTCGCTGCCGTTCGACGGGATCTGCATCGGCGGGCTCGCCGGCGACGAGACGGCGGTCCAGCGCGGCGCGGCCCTGGATGTCGTCGTCCCGCTGCTCGCCGACGACCCGCGGCCGCGCTACCTCATGGGCCTGGGCTCACCGGCGGACCTGCTCGAGGCCGTCCATCGCGGGGTGGACCTCTTCGATTCGGTCCTCCCGGCCCGGGTCGCCCGGAACGGCCAGCTGTGGGTTCCGGGCGGTCGGCTGAACCTCCGGAACGCCCGCTTCCTCGACGATCCGGAGCCCGTCCAGGCGGACTGCCCGTGCCTCCTCTGCCGGTCGTTCTCGCGGGCCTATCTGGCCCATCTGCTGCGGGCCAACGAGCTCCTCGCGTACCGTCTCGCGACTTGTCACAACCTGACCTTCACCCTAGACTTCATGGCCAGGATCCGCGCCGCTCTGGGGTCCGGAGTCTTTCCCGCTGAGCTGCCGAATCTGGCCCTGCGCGCGGGCCGGTCTAGTCGCAGTGAAGCCGCGGAGCAGTCCGCGTGAATGGCCGTTCGGTAGCCTGCGTCCCAACGCGGAGGAGCAACGATGGGCTCGCGAGATCGTCCCCACCGCGAAGCGAAGAAGAAGCCGAAGGACAAGTCGGGCCAGCCCAAGCTGTCGTCCCTGTCGGAGCCCCCGCCGATGCAGGCGGAGCTGATCCGGAAGGAACGCAAGCCCCGACGGGTCACCGAGGAAGAGACGACCGACGAAGGCTGATCGTCCGAGGTCCCGCCCGGGAGCGTGACCTGTCGGTGCGGCCACAGATCGACAGGAGCGTGACGGATCCATGGCGTTGACGGGCGAGCGCACGGCGGACGAGCGGAACGGCGGCGATCGCGCCGCGGACCGGGCCCAGGCGGAGCGCGGCAAGGCCGTCGCCGCCGCGATCCAGGCGATCGAGAAGCAGTTCGGGACCGGCTCGATCATGAAGCTCGGATCGGCCTCGATCCAGGCGATCGACGTGATCCCGACCGGCTCGATCGCGCTCGACCTGGCCCTCGGCGTCGGCGGCATCCCGCGCGGCCGGATCACGGAGATCTTCGGGCCGGAGTCGTCGGGCAAGACGACGATCTGCCAGCACGTCATCGCCGAGGCCCAGGCGCGTGGCGGCGTCGCGGCCTTCATCGACGTCGAGCATGCGCTGGATCCCGCCTATGCCCGGGCGTGCGGCGTCAACGTCGACGAGCTCCTCGTCAGCCAGCCGGACACCGGCGAGCAGGCCCTCGAGATCACCGAGACGCTGATCCGCTCGGGCGGCGTGGATTGCGTCGTCGTCGACTCCGTGGCCGCCCTCGTGCCGCGCGCGGAGATCGAGGGCGAGATGGGCGACAGCTTCGTCGGCATCCAGGCCCGGCTGATGAGCCAGGCGCTCCGGAAGCTGACCGGCGCCGTCTCGCGGTCCAACACCGCGCTCGTCTTCACGAACCAGCTGCGCGAGAAGATCGGCGTGATGTTCGGGAACCCGGAGACGACCCCGGGTGGACGCGCGCTCAAGTTCTACGCGAGCGTCCGGCTGGACATCCGGCGGATCGAGACGATCAAGACCGGCACGGAGTCCGTCGGCAACCGCGTCCGGGTCAAGGTCGTGAAGAACAAGGTCGCGCCGCCGTTCCGCGTCGCGGAGTTCGACGTGATGTACGGCGAGGGCGTGTCCAAGGAGGGCGGCCTGCTGGACGTCGGCGTCGCGATGAGCATCGTCAGCAAGACCGGCGCCTGGTTCACGTTCGACGAGACCCGCCTCGGCCAGGGCCGGGAGGCGTCGAAGGACTTCCTGAAGAGCAACCGGGACGTCGCGGCGGAGATCGACAGCCGGATCCGCGGCAAGATGGACGAGATCGAGCTGCCGGTCGAGGGCATCGAAGAGGCGGAGTAGGGCGTGGCGGACGCCCGACCGCGGAAGTCCGAGGCGGAACGCCGCGCGGACAAGGCCGAGGTCGATGACCCGGAGGTCGTGCTGGCCGCCGCGCTCCGGTTCCTCGAGACGCGCTCGCGATCCGTCGCCGAGGTCCGGCGCCGGCTCGCCCGGGCCGGGTATCGCGCGGATCTGGTCGAAGGCGCCATCGCCCGCCTGACCGAGCTCGGGATGCTCGACGACTCGGCGTTCGCCGCGCAGTGGGTGGAGTCCCGCGATCGTGCCCATCCCCGCGGCGAGCACGCGCTGATCGTCGAGCTCCGCCAGAAGGGCATCGACGCGCCGACGATTGCCGCGACCCTCCGCGACCGGCGGGAGGCGGCGGTTCGATGGGACGGCAGTGTGCCGCCCGACGATCCGGAGCCGGATCCGCACCCGGACGCGGCCGCCGCCCGAAGGCTGCTCACGCGGAACGCCCGCGCGCTGGAGCGCATCGCCGACCCGCGGCAACGGCGCCAGCGTGCCTACGCGCTCCTTGCCCGCAACGGGTTCGACCCCGAGACCTGCCGCGAGGCGTCCGCGGAGCTGATCCGGGCCGCAGACGCTTCGGCGGAGGACGACGGGTCAGCCGGCTGACGGCCAGCGCGCGGCGATGGCCTCCGCGTCGCGGACGAGGCCGACGAGGTTCGCGGACCCCATGTCGACCATCCACGGCGTGCCGATGAAGGCGAGCCCGGGCACATCTGTGATCCCACCGTCCTGCTTCGGCAGCCCGAGATCGTCGATCACCGGCAACTCGATCCAGTCGAACGCCGGTCGGTAGCCGCTCGTCCAGAGGACCGTCGAGATCCCCTCGGCGGCGAGGTCGAGCTCCGGCACCTCCGGCGGGTCGAACGGGAAGCGGTCCAGCCCGTCTTCCGGGAGGTCCTCGCCGGCTCGCTCCGCGAACGTGTCGAAGCGGACCTTCAGGCGTTCGTTGAACGAGGTGTCGGCGGACTGGAGGTTCGCCGTCAGGTCCTCGGCGAACCGCACCCGGGTGCCGTCGGCGGCCTCGAACCGCCCGACCAGCCGCAATCCGTCGACGGCCATCCTCCGCAGGTCGACGTCGTGGCCGCCGCCGTGCCCCGACACCTGCGGGTTGCACACGAACGGCGCCCGCGGATTCATCGCCCGATCGGCGATCGGCAGCGGCGTTCCCACGGCCTCGCCGCGCGTCGCGAGCTGGCGCAGCCACCAGAAGACATCGCGCCCGCGATACCGGCGCGGCGCGCGACCGCACCGGCCGACGGCAATCGTGACCGACCGTCCGGCCGCCATCAGCTCCTCCGCGAGCTGGACGCCGGTCTGGCCGCTCCCGATGAGCAGCACCCCGCCCGTCGGCAGCGCGTCCGGGCTGCGGTAGTGGTGGGAGTGGAGCTGGAGGACCGACGGGTCGAAGGCCGCCGCGGCCTCCGGGATGTGCGGCACCTGGAACGGGCCGCCGGCGACGATGACCTCGCGGGCATCGAGATCCCCGCGGGTGGTGGTCAGGCGGAAGCCTCGCCCACCGTCGCGCGCGACGAGCCGCGTCACATCGGTCTCGAGCTCGACCGGCGCGTCGATCGCGGCGGCGTAGGCCCGGAAGTGGTCGATCAGCTCGTCGCGCGGCATGAACCCGTCCGGATCGTCGCCGCGGTACGAGAAGCCCGGGAACGGTGGTCGTCCAGTTCGGCGACACGAGGCGGAAGGCGTCCCAGCGGTCCTGCCAGCCGCCGCCGAGGCTCGTGCGCCGGTCGAGGACGACGTGCTCCCGGCCGGCCTCGCTCAGCAACCGGCTCATGATCAGTCCGGCCTGGCCCGCACCGACCACGACGACGTCGATCGATCGCGCCTCCCCGGCCGTGTGCTCTGCCATCGACACCCCCGTGAGCGTCACCGCCCCGTCGGGGCGCCTCGGCCCGACCGGCCGCACCGTAGTAGGCTACGTCCCAGATTTCAACAGCGTCGCTCCGAGGCGGCGCGGGGCCCAGGAAACCCGGCGTTCGTCACCGCCCACGACCGGCCCATCGGTCGATGTCGCCGTTCCCGGCGCGAGCGACGCCGCACAACCGACGTCAACCTCCGGCCCTCCGGCGCCGGACGGGAGGTACAGATGGAGACACCGGTCGTCATCGCCGTGGCGCTTGCCGCAGCGATCGGCGGCGTCGTGCTCGGCATGATCATCCGCGGGATGTTCGCGTCCCAGGCGATGAAGACGGCGCAGTCCGAGGCACGGCGGATCGAGGCCGAGGCGCGCGCCCGCCAGAAGGAGCTGATCCTCGAGGCGAAGGACGAGAAGCTTCGTCTCGGGCGCGAGGCCGAGGACGAGGCCCGTGCCCGGCGGAACGAGCTGAGCACGCTCGAGCGTCGCCTGCTCGCCCGCGACGAGCAGCTCGACCAGCGGACGGACATGCTCGAGCAGCGTGACCGCAAGCTCCTCGAACGCGAACGCGATCTCGACAAGACCCGCGAGGATCTTGCGAAGGCCCACCAGGAGCAGGTCGAGGCACTCGAGCGGGTGAGCGGCGTCAGCGCCGAGGACGCCAAGAGCCTGCTGCTCGAGGCCGTCCGTGAGGAGGCCGAGCACGACGCGGTGAAGCTCGCCCGGTCGATCGATCGGCGGGCCCGCGAGGAGGCCGAGGAGAAGGCCCGCGACATCGTCGTCACGGCGATCCAGCGGGTCGCCGCCGACCACACCGCCGAGCACACGGTCACCGTCGTCCACCTGCCGAACGACGAGATGAAGGGCCGGATCATCGGCCGCGAGGGTCGCAACATCCGCGCACTGGAGCAGGCCACCGGTGTCGACCTGATCATCGACGACACCCCGGAATCGGTCGTCCTGTCGGGGTTCGATCCCGTCCGTCGCGAGATCGCCCGCCTCGCCCTCACGAAGCTGATCGGCGACGGCCGCATCCACCCGGGCCGGATCGAGGAGGTCGTCGCGAAGGCCCGGGCTGAGGTCGACCTGATCATCCGCCAGGCGGGCGAGACCGCCGCGTACGAGGCCGGCGTGCCCGGCCTGCCGCCCGAGCTGATCAAGCTCCTCGGCCGGCTGAAGTACCGCACCAGCTACGGCCAGAACGTCCTCAACCACGTCGTCGAGACGTCGCGTCTCGCGGCCGTCATCGCGGCCGAGGTAGGTGCCGACGTCCAGATCGCGAAGACGGGCGGGCTGCTCCACGACATCGGCAAGGCGGTCGACCACGAGGTCGAGGGCCCGCATGCCGCGATCGGGGCGCAGATCGCCCAGCGGAACAACCTCTCGCCGAAGATCGTGAACGGGATCGCCGCCCACCACCAGGAGGTCGAGTACACCTGCCTCGAGTCGCCGATCGTCCAGATCGCCGATGCGATCAGCGCCTCGCGACCGGGTGCCCGTGGCGAGACGATGGACGCGTACGTCAAGCGGCTGGAGGACCTCCAGGCGATCGCAGACAGCTTCCAGGGGGTCGAACGCTCGTTCGCGGTCCAGGCCGGCCGCGAGGTCCGGATCCTCGTCCGTCCGGAGGAGATCGACGACCTGACGGCGACGCGTCTCGCGCGCGACATCGTCCGCAAGATCGAGGAGCAGCTGACCTACCCGGGCCAGATCAAGGTCACGGTCATCCGCGAGACCCGCGCCGTGGAGTACGCCAAGTAGGCAGGGCGCTCGCCTCGCTCGGCGTCCTGCTGCTCCTGGGTGGCTGCTCGAGCGGGCCTGCCGCCACGTCCGGCCCACTGTCTCAGGGGCCATCGCCGTCGGCCGTGGCCTCGACGGTGCCGTCCCCGACCGCGACGCCCGTTCCGTCAGCCGCCGCGTCGCCGTCCCCGAGCCTTCCCGGCATCGTGACGCTCGAGTCGATATCCGGGGTGATCCCGATCACCGGCATCGGTCAGCCGGACTGGGTGTCGATCGCGGGCGACTCGGCCTGGGCGGCCGGCGTCGGAGACGGGATCGGCCGGTTCGACCTCGCGACCGGTCGGCAGAAGGGGACAACGAAGCTCGGTGGGGTCTGCCTCGCGATGGACGTCGGGTTCGACTCGTTGTGGGTCGGCGATTGCGACGCTCGAACGCTCGTCCGGATCAACCCGAAGACCGGAAAGGTCGCCGCGACGATCCAGCTCACCGGCACGCCGGACGAGGAGTCCTCCGTCGCGGCCGGCGAAGGGTCCGTGTGGATCACGGTCAACGGCCCGCCGACGCTCCTCCGGATCGATCCGAAGACGAACAAGATCGTCGCCTCGGTGACGCCGCTGACCTCGCCCGCGGCGCTTCGGGCCGGCCTTGGCGGGCTCTGGCTGGTGTCCGACGCGAACAAGGTCGTCCGGCTCGACGCGACGAGCGGGTCGGTCGTCGCCGAGATCCCCGTTGGGCGGGGGTCGCGGTTCACGGCGGTGGGGGGCGGCGCGGTCTGGGTTCTGAACCAGAGCGACGGCACCGTCTCGCGCATCGATCCCGGGACGAACACGGTGGTGGCGACCATCCCCGTCTCGGCGCGCCCGGTCGAGGGCGGCGACATGGCCTTCGGTGGGGGCTTCGCCTGGGCGCGGGTGAGCGACTCGCTCGTCGCGCAGATCGACCCGGCAACGAACACCGTCGTTCGGAGGCTCGGCGAGTCCGCGGGCAGCGGCTCCGTCGCGGCCGATGACAAGGCTGTCTGGATCAGCGCCCACGACGTCCACACGCTCTGGCGCGTCCCCCTCGGCTGAGTGTCGCTGCCGGCCTTCGGCACGAAGGCAGGTTGCGTCCGGTATCGTCCCGACCGTGACCCACGAGCAGCCCGCGAACGGCGCCATCGGGCGGACGCGGCCCGGCAACCCTCCGAACGGCGACGCGCCGCGGCCGCCGGGTGCCGTCCGGGTGCTGATGATCGGCGACTTGATCGGCAAGCCCGGCCGGGTCGCCGTGGAGCAGCTGCTCCCGGCGCTCCGCGAGGAGCGTGGGATCGACTTCGTGACCGCGAACGGCGAGAACGTCGCCGGTGGGATGGGGCTGACGCCGTCCACCGCCGAGTCCCTGTACGGCGCCGGCGTCGACGTGATCACGTCCGGCAACCACATCTGGGACAAGCGCGAGATCTACCCGTTCCTCGACGCGAGCGACCGCGTCCTGCGGCCCTTGAACTACGGCACCCGTGAGGTCCCCGGGCGCGGCTGGGGCGTGTACGAGGCCCTCGACGGCACGGACCTCGCGGTGATCAACCTCCAGGGGCGGACATACATGCAGCAGATCGAGAACCCGTTCACGGACGCGGACGCCCTGCTGGACGAGTCGTCGGAGCCGCTGCCGCCCGTGCGACTCGTCGACTTCCACTGCGAGCTGACGTCCGAGAAGAACGCCCTCGGGCTGCACCTCGACGGCCGGGTGAGCGCAGTCGTCGGGACCCACACGCATGTCGTCACCGGCGACGAGCGGATCCTGCCCGGCGGCACGGCGTACCAGACGGACCTCGGGATGACCGGGCCGATCTGGAGCGTCATCGGGTTCGACCCGAAGACCGTCCTGCCGCGGTTCATCAACGCCCTGCCGACGCGGTTCGAGGTCGGGGACGGGCCCGTGATCTTCAACGCGGCCCAGATCGACATCGACCCGGCGACGGGCCGCGCGCTCGCCATCGAGCGGATCGCCCGGCTGATCGAGGTCTGATCGTGGCCCGTCAAGGCCGCCACGCCGCCCGCGCCACGGCGCTCGCGACGGCCACGGAGCCCGGCGGGTCGACCGTCGACCTCCATACCCATACGCTCCGCTCGGACGGCGTCCTCCAGCCGGTCGAGCTCGTCCGCGCGGCTGCGGACGCCGGGATCCGCACCCTCGCGATCACCGACCACGATAACCTCGCCGCGTACCGCGAGCTCGTCCTCGCACGCGCGCTGCCGGCCGCGATGGAGCTCATCCCCGGGGTCGAGATCAACGCCCTCGCCCGCGGGATCCCGCTCCAGGACGGCGAGCTCCACATCCTCGGCTTCGGGATGGACGCGGACGACGAGGCGTTCGAGGCCGGTCTCGCGGGTCAGCGCGCAGCCCGCCGGGTCCGGTTCGAGAAGACCGTTGACCGGCTCCGGGAGCTCGGGCTCGGCGTGGATGCGCAGCTCGAGCACCTGGATCTCACCCGTGACGACGCGCTCGGCCGGCCGACGATCGGCCGGGCCCTGATCGCTGCCGGTCACGCCGTGAGCGTCGAGGACGCATTCCGGCGGCTGATCGGCTGGGGCTGTCCCGCGTACGTGCCGCGCAAGGGGATGGGACCGCGCGAGGCGATCGATGCGATCCGGGCGGCCGGCGGGGTGCCCTCGCTCGCGCACTTCTCCGAGGCGCCCTCGCAGATGCCGCTCCTTCGCGAGCTTCGCGAGATGGGGTTGGCCGGGCTCGAGGTGTACTACATCTCGTTCGACCGCGACACTGTGGAGCTCATGGGCTCGGTCGCGCGGCAGATCGGGTTGATCGCCACCGGCGGCTCGGACTATCACGGCGACACGACGACCTACGCCGAGACCCACGCCGCGCTGAACATCCCGGACGCGGTCGCCGACGAGCTCCGGGAGGCGATCGCGGCGGCAGCCTCGCGTACCATGCCCGGACGATGACGCTCACCCGCCCGTCCGGTCGCGCGCTGCCCGTGCTCGACGTCGTCGCGCCCGGTGCGTCCGCGACGCCGGCCGCGCCGCTCGAGGCCGCGGACCCACGCCTGGCCGAATACCGGCCGGAGGCGCCGGCCCTCCCGTCGTTCCACGTCTGGACGCTCGGCTGCCAGATGAACCGGAGCGACTCGGAGGAGATGGCCGGCCGCCTCCTCGCCGCGGGATGCGCGGAAGCGTCGTCCATGGACAGGGCGGACCTCGTCGTCATCAATACCTGCGCGATCCGCGAGGCGGCCGAGCAGAAGGTGATCGGCCGGCAGGGTCATCTGCAGCGTCTGAAGGCCGCGAACCCGGGGATGCGGGTCGTGCTCACGGGGTGCGCAGTCCGCGAGCCGGATCGCGCTGGACTGCGGCGGCGGTTCCCGGCGGTGGACCTGTTCCTTCGACCCGACGAGGAGCCGGAGCTCGTCGACCGGCTCGGGCTGGCGTCGGCGCAGGGCGCGATCGGGCTGGCGAGCGCCGCGACGACCGTCGTCGGCCGGGTGACGGTCGGGGCGGCCGATCACCTGCCGGGCACGCGGGCGAGTGCCATCGCGGCCGACGCCGTTCGTCGCGAGTCGGCGATCAGCGCCTGGCTGCCGATCGTGTACGGCTGCGACAAGACCTGCACCTACTGCATCGTGCCGTTCAGCCGCGGCCCCGAGCGGAGCCGCTCGTTCGACGCCATCGTCGACGAGGCCCGATCGCTCGCCGCCGCCGGCTACCGCGAGGTCACGCTCCTCGGCCAGAACGTCAACTCGTACGGGCACGACCTGCCGGCCGAGCCGCGGTTCGCCGACGTCGACACCGATCGCTGGGCAGGGCGCCGCCTGGACCTCCACGGACGGCCGGATCTCGCGGCCCTGATCCGGGCGATCGACGGGATCCGGACGGCGGACGGGGTCCCGGCGATCCCACGCCTGCGGTTCGTGACGTCCCATCCGTGGGACCTCTCGGACCGGCTGATCGGCGCGATGGCCGACTGCCCGTCGATCTGCGCCCACCTGCATCTCCCGGTCCAGTCCGGTGACGACACGGTGCTCCGGCGGATGGGCCGGCAGTACACGACCGAGCACTATCTCGAGCGGCTGGCGCGGATCCGCGCGGCGGTCCCAGGGATCGCGATCTCGACCGACGTGATCGTCGGGTTCTGCGGCGAGACGGACGCGCAGTTCCGCTCCACGCTGCGACTCCTCGAGACGGTCCGGTACGACCAGGTGTTCGCCGCGGCATACTCCGAGCGGCCTGGAACGCCCGCCACCCACCTCGCGGACGATGTCCCACCCGACGTGAAGCGCGCGCGGCTGAACGAGCTGCTCGCGGTCCAGGAGGCGATCGGGCTCGAGCGGAACCGGGCATGGGTGGGACGCGAGGTCGAGGTGCTCGTCGACGCGGTGACGCCGCCCCGAAGCCACGACCACGACGACGGGCACGACGCCGGATCCGCGGCGGCCTCCACAGGCCCGCGGGTGTCCGGGCGGAGCCGCCAGAACAAGCTGGTCCACCTGGCGGGCGGGCCCGAGCTGGTCGGCAAGCTCGTCACCGCCCGGATCGAGCACGCCGGACCGTACGCACTCCGAGGCGTCCTGGTCTCCGCGTGACGGCCGCGCCGCCGCTCCTCGTGATCGCCGGCGCCACCGCGACCGGCAAGACCGGACTGGCGATCGAGGTCGCGGAGCGCCTGGCGGGGGAGGGGATCGGCGCCGAGATCATCTCGGCCGACTCGCGCCAGGTGTATCGAGGGCTGGACATCGGCACGGCAAAGGCGACGCCCGCGGAGCGGCGCGGGATCCCGCACCACGGCCTCGACCTGGTCGACCCGGATCAGCCGTTCACCGTCGCGGACTTCGCGACCCACGCCCGCGAGATCCTGGCGGACATCGCGCGGCGTGGCGACGTCGCGATCCTCGCCGGGGGCACGGGCCTCTACCTGCGCGCCGTCGCCCGCGGCCTCCCGACCGAGAGCCTGCCGGCGGACCCCGACGTTCGGGCCCGGCTGGAGGCGGAGTTCCTGGCGGTCGGGCTGGAGCCCCTCGTCGAGCGGTTGCGATCGGTGGCCCCCGGCCGGGCGGCCGCCATCGACACCGCGAACCCGCGCCGGGTCGTCCGGGCCCTCGAGATCGTCGAAGTCAGCGGCGGAGATCCGACGCTGCCGCCGCCACGAGGCTACGCCGGGCCGGTCGGCTGGATCGGCTTGACCGTGGATCCGGCCATCCATCGAACCTGGATCGATCGACGTGCTCGTGCCCAGTTCGATGCCGGCCTCGTCGACGAGGCTCGCGCGCTCCGCGAGCGGTTCGACCCGGCCCTTCCCGCCTTCTCCGCGATCGGCTACCGCGAGGCCTGGGGAGTGATCGACGGTGAGCTGACGCTCGAAGGCGGCAGTGGCCGAGGACTCCCGCCGGAACCAGGCGTTCGCGAAGCGTCAGCGGACGTGGTTCCGGGCTGAGCCCGACATCGCCTGGCTCGACGCGACGGACGGTCCGCCGGTCCACGATGCCCTGCGCATCGCCCGTGAGTCCTTCCTGAACCGCTGACGGCTATCCTTCGCCGATGGCTCGACCCACCTCGATCGATCTCACGCCGCCCGTCGAGAAGGCGTTTCTGGTCGCCGTCGACACGGGCGACGACGCCGGCTGGACGGCCGAGGAATCGCTCACGGAGCTCGCGAACCTGGCGACCACCGCGGGCGCCGATGTCGTGGGCGCCGAGTGGCAGAACCGGCGCCACGTCGACCCGAACTGGTACGTCGGCAAGGGCAAGGCCGAGGAGCTCGCGCAGGCGAGGAGCGAGACCGGCTTCGACCTCCTCGTGGCCGACGACGAGCTCTCACCGAGCCAGCAGAAGGCGCTCGAAAGCCTGTTGAACGTCAAGGTGATCGACCGGAGCCGGCTGATCCTGGACATCTTCGCCCTCCACGCCCAGACCCACGAGGGCCGTCTCCAGGTCGAGCTGGCCCAGCTCGAGTACCAGCTGCCGCGGCTGACCCGGCTGTGGACCCACCTCTCGCGGACCGGCGGCGGGATCGGCACCCGGGGACCCGGCGAGAGCCAGCTCGAGACGGACCGCCGGCTGATCCGGACCCGGATCGCGAAGATGAAGGAGCGGGTCGAGCAGGTCCGTCAGCAGCGCCAGACCGCAGCCCGCGGGCGCGACCGCCGGATGATGGCGACGGTCGGCATCGTCGGCTACACGAACGCCGGCAAGTCCACACTCCTCAACAGCCTGGTCGGGAGCGAGGTCGCCAGGGCCGAGGACAAGCTCTTCGCGACGCTCGACCCGACCTCGCGCCAGGTCAAGCTCGGCGACGGCCAGACCGCGATCGTCACCGACACCGTCGGGTTCATCCACAAGCTCCCGCACCAGCTGGTCGACGCCTTCCGGGCGACGCTCGAGGAGGTCAACCGGGCCGATGTCCTCGTGGAGGTCGTCGATGCCTCGGATCCGCACCTCCGCGAGCACCGAGCCACCGTCCAGACGGTCCTCGATGAGCTCGGGGCGGGTGACAAGCCGCGGCTCGTCGCGTTCAACAAGGCCGATCTCGTCGAGGCCGCGGCGCGCGACGGCGAGGCGCCGGCGCCGGCCCTGGCTGGTTCAGTGCTCGTCTCCGCGCTCACCGGCTTCGGGCTCGACACGCTTCGGGCCGAGATCGCGGCGCTCCTCGCATCGATGTGGGTGGACGTCGACGTCCACGTCCCGTACACGGCCGGCGAGCTGCTCGCCCGGGTGCGCGAGCGCGGCACGGTCGAGCTCGACTACGGCGAGCGCGACGTCCGCGTCCATGGCCGGGCGGCCCCGGCGCTGGCCGGCGAGCTGACGGCGGTGTCCGGCTCCTGGCGGGAGACGCTCACCGGAACGGGAAATGGCACCGGGGTCGAGCACGCCTGAGGTGAGCCAGGTGCGGCGCGCCGGTCATGGACGGGCGAGCGATGGATCCATCGTCACGTGGACCGTGGCCGAGGGTCGCCGGGGCCGGCGCTGGCGCGAGGTCATCGCCGTGGGGGAGGGGATCCGCTCGTCGCTCCTGCTCGAGCTCGATCCCGAGGGACGGTTCAGCCATCTCGAGCTGTCGACGGCCGCCGGCCTGCTGACGCTCCATCCGGAGGGCGACGGCACGCTCCACGGCAACGTCGTGACCGCCGATGGCGTCGCGCACGTGGTCGGCCTGCCGTGGGACGCGGACACAAGCGTCCTCCTGGACGGCTCGACGGTCTGCCGCGCCGCGGCGGCCCACGACGCTGGCCACGGTTCCCTCCGGATCGGGTTGGACCTGAGCCTCCGGCCGACGTCCGACCCGCTCGACGCGATCGCCCTCGACGCCGACGGCCTGCCGGTCCTCGCGGCCGGCGCGACCTGGCCGCTCGAGCGTGGCGGCTGAGTCATCCACAGCGAATCCCGGCAACTTCGTGGACGGACCGTGGACAACCCTCGCAGATTCGGCCCCGAAACCGCGAAAGTCGTGGACAAGTGGGCTAGGCAGCACTCCCGCCGCCACCTACAGTAGGTCTTGCCCGAAGGGGCCACGAGACCGAAAGTGACGACGCAGGTGCTTGCATCGGCGGCGGAGGCTGCGGGAGCGAGGTTCCTTCGGGCGTTTCGTTGTGCCCGTCAGATGCCGACCGGGACGGTCGTGCACCGGACCGGGGCCGCGCCGGCCGGGCGGGTCATCGTCCGAGCGGCCTCGAACATCCCGGTCCAGGCCGCCGGGCCGCCCGCCCCCTCGAACGCGGCCTGCGGGCTGACCCCTCCGCCGGCCGGGTCCACCGACGTGCGCCGCGCGGCGACCATCGCCTCGTAGGCGACGAACAGGCGGTCGAGCTGGGCCATCGACGGAGCACCCGGCGCCCAGCCTGCGGCGATCGCGGCCTGGCCTCGTCCCTGCTCCAGCTGGGCGGTGATCGTCGTCGCCAGCTGGTCGGCCTTCGTCGCCTGGCCCGCGGCCACGGCCGCCTCGAACGACAGGCTGAGCTGGGAGCCGATCCCGGTATCGGGGTTGCCGACGGCCGTGAACAACGCCCCGAACGCGTTGCAGAACGCCGAGCCGAACTCCTCGTAGGTCGCGGCACGAGCGGGGCTGGAGTCGGACGGCTTTGCGCCGCCCGGCTCCCCACTGCGGCAGCCGACGCACAGACCCGCGACCAGGACCATCGCGATCGCGATCGCTCGCGTCGAGGGCTGGGTCATGTCGATCCTGCTTTCCGCTCGAGTGTGCACCCCGGGTCGCGCGTCCGGATGTGGGAACGCCGTGGACAACCCTCGCGGTTGCGACACGGATGACGCCGAGCTCGTGGAAAAGACGCTGGACGGGGCGGTTCGTTTCACGTACTGTTCGTCGTGCCCGGAGGGGCCTCGAACATCTAGTGATCCGATTGGTACTTGTATTGATCGGAACAGCCAGTGATCGACGGTTCCTTCGGGCGTTTTCGTGTCCGCCGCTCGCCGGTCGGGGCTGGACCGCCGCTGGCACAATCGGGCGATGAAGATCACCGACGGGATCCATCGACTCGGCCCGGGCCTGGTCAACGTGTACCTCCTCGAGGAGGCCGGCGGCATCACGATCGTCGACGCGGGGATGCCCGGTGACTGGTCGGACCTGCTGGCCGAGCTGGCGGCGATGGGCCGCTCCCTCGATGACGTTCGCGCCGTCGTCCTGACCCATGGGCACTCGGACCACATCGGGTTCGCCGAGCGCGCGCGGACCGAGCGCCACCTCCCGGTGTCGGTCCACGAGCTCGACGCGGCGCTGGCTCGCGGCGAGGTGAGCAGCTCGAGCAAGGACGGCGGTCCCGTCAGCCTGATCCCGCTCCTGAAGTTCATGCTGCTCGGCCTGCGGCGGGGCGGCCTCAAGTCCGTCCACGTCGGCGAGGTCGCGACATACGGCGACGGGGTCACCCTCGACGTCCCGGGCGCCCCGACCGTCATCCACCTGCCGGGTCACACGCCGGGGAGCGCGGCCCTCCACGTCGCGTCACGCGACGCGCTCCTCATCGGCGACGCGCTCGCGACCGTCTCGGCCGTGAACGGGAGGACGGGCCCGATGATCGCGCCGTACACGGCCGAGCCGGCGCAGGCGATCGCGTCCCTCGACCGCCTGGACGGCATCGAGGCCGGGTGGGTGCTGCCGGGCCATGGCCAGCCGTGGACGGGCGGTGTGGCGGAGGCGGTGCGCCGGATCCGGGCGGCGGGACCGGAGGGGATGGGTCGGCCGGCGGCCTGACGCACAACGAGACCCGCCGGCCGCACGCATCGAGGCGTGCGACCGGCGGGGGAGGGGTGGCGAAGGGGAGGGGTGGGCGTCCGCCCGCCCCCATGGGGACTACGGGTTGGCGACCGCCCAGTTCGCGATGGCCGAGCCGTTGGTGTCCCCGGCGGCCTTGTCGGCGGCGAAGTAGTACAGCGGCATCCCGTTGTATGCCAGCTGCTTCGATCCGTCGTCGCGGGTCACGATCGTGAGCTTGCCGGTGGCGGCGCTGTCGGCCTTGACCTCGGTGAGGTCATCGGCCGCGTAGGGCGGCCAGTTGTCCGCGCAGTTGCCGTTGCAGACGCTCTTGCCGGAGTCGGCCGTGTCCTTCTTGAAGATGTACAGGGTCTTGCCGTCCGCGCCGGTCAGGAAGCTGACGGTCGCCCCGCCGACGGTGCCGCTGCCGATCTTGAGCGGGTAGCTCCCGGCCGCACCCGAATCCGAGCTCGCCGGGCTTCCGGCGGCCTCGCTCGGTGCTGCAGCGCTCGGTGCCGCGACGCTGGCCGCGGCCGACGGCGACGGGGTCGCGCCGGTGCTGCTGCATGCCGCGAGCACGAGGATCAGGGGCATCGCAGCGGCGAGGCCGAAGAATCGATGTCGGTTCATGGCTCGGACAGTCCTCCAGGGAGTGGTGCGCGTCCCACACGACCCGTACGCGCCCGCATCCCCGACGGTTTCCCTCGCCCGCGCCGGACCGTCATCATGGATCGTCCACACCTCGAGGAGGGCGTCATGGCGGGTCTGGAGACGCTGGCGATTCGCACCCCGGACGGCCGGACGCTGGAGTGTCACGTCGCCGGCCCGCCCGACGGCGACGTGCTCCTGTTCCACGACGGCACGCCCGGCAGCGGGCTGCCACCGGACGCATTCGTCGAGACCGCAGCCGCCCGGAACCTCCGGTCCGTCACCTTCGCCCGGCCGGGTTACGCGACATCGACCCGACGACCGGGCCGGAGCGTCGCGGACGTTGCCGAGGACGCCGTGGCGGTCCTCGACCACTTCGGGGCCGATCGGTGCTTCACGATGGGCGCCTCGGGCGGCGGCCCGCACGCGCTGGCGTGTGCCGCGCTGATCCCGGAACGCGTCCGGGCCACGACCGTCATCGCGGGTGTCGCCCCGTTCGGGGCGGTGGGGCTCGACTTCCTCGCGGGCATGGCGCCGGAGAACGTCGAGGAGTTCGGCGCCGCGGTCGAGGGGTCGGACGCGCTCGTGGCGTTCCTGAGCGGTGCCGCGCAGGCCTTCGCCAATGTGACCGGAGCCGAGATCGCGGACGCGTTCGGCGGGCTCGTGTCCCCGGTCGACCACGCCGCTCTCACCGACGACTTCGCCGACGCCGTCGCGGCGGACGTCCGCAACGCGCTCTCGAGCGGGATCTGGGGCTGGCACGACGACGACCTCGCGTTCGCCGCGCCATGGGGCTTCGACCCGGCCGGGATCACGGGCCAGGTCGACCTCTGGCAGGGCGAGCAGGATCGGATGGTCCCGTTCGCCCATGGCGTTTGGCTCGCGGCCAACGTCGGCCACGCTCGAGCGCACCTGCTACCCGACCATGGGCACCTGTCCCTGCAGGTCGCGCTCCTCGGCCCGATCCTCGACGTGATGCTCGCGGGTGCCGAGATCAGCGCCTGACCGAGGGCTAGACGCGCGTCCATGCCGGGCGCGGGCGTTCGTCCGTGGTGATGGGCCGAGCACGACCGCAGCATGTCGGCCATGGACCCAACGGCTGTTCTGACCGCCATCGCGGCACTCGTCATCGTGTCGACCATCATCACCGCCACGATCCGTGTCCTGGCGGACGCCTCCGAGGACAGCGGGTTCGCGATCCTGTTCGCTCCGCTCGTGAAGGGTCTGTCGCCAAAGCCCGGGCCGGTCGTCCGGGAGCCTGAGCCGACGGCGTGGCGCTTCGACCTGATGAAGCCTCGGATGAGCGCGCCCGACCCGATCGCCCGGCCGACAACGGTCCCCCAAAAGGTCCGCTCCGGCGCCGGGTTCGCGCGGCCCTGAACCTATCGTCTCGCTGCCTGTCGGGGTTGGCCGAGACCGCGACTTGACCAAGGTGGACTAACCCCGCAGGCTCCTGCCGTCATGTCCGAGCCTGTGAATATCCACGACTCGAAGATGCACCTGTCGCGTCTTGTCGAGCGCGTGGAGGCCGGCGAGGAGATCGTCCTGGCCCGGGCCGGACGCCCGGTGGCCCGACTCGTGCCGTATCGGGGCAGGCGCGAGCCACGCGTGCCCGGGGGCTGGAAGGGCCGGGCGGACCCACTCGACCGGATGCTGGTCGCCCAGGCCGAAACCCTGGGAGCCACGATCGTCTCGCGCGACGTCGCACTCGACGCGTACGGCATCAACCCTGCTGACGGCCTGAGGCGGCTGTCCTACGAGAGCATGGGATCGTCGGCCCGCCAGATGTAGATCGGCTCGACGCCGTGGGCACCGAGCAGCTGCGAGACCTCGCCGATGTGGTAGCCGTCGTGGGTCAGGAGCCGCTGCAGGATCGAGGCGCGCGAGTGGCGCTGGACGACGTCGCGGAAGGTGCGATCGACCCGCTCGTCGAGCCTGTCCGGCGTCCATGCGTCCAGGACGCGATCGAGGATCGCGTACGTCGACTCGAGGGCGAACACGAGCTCGGCCGCCGAGCGCGGGTGGTCGAGGTCATCCTCCCAGCCGTCCTCGGGCAGGTCCGGCCACGGCGTCTGCTCGGCACCGGGCTCGCCGAGGATGGTGGCCAGCCAGTACAGTCGCGAACCGGCCATGTGCGCCAGGATCGCCCAGATCGGCCACTGATCCGCGGCCGCTCGCCACGCCAGCTGCTCGTCCGTGAGCGTGGACACGACGTCGATGATGCGCTGGTGGTATTGCGGCCACCGGTCGTAGTAGCGGCGGATGCTCATCGCCTCATGATGATGCGCGTCGCTCTCGCCTGCGATCCCAGCGCAACTTCCGATAAGAGAAGTTATGTCCGTCATGTGAACTCGGGCCAGACTGCCGAGGCTCGACCCCTGATCTTTGCCGATAGCAAGCGTGAACCCGCGTAGCGATTGATGACATCAGCGACGTGTCTCCCGCGCGTGTTGGCGTTGGCAGATTGAAGCGCGACCAGCGCGGCCTCGGCGACCTCCTTGACATCAAGCGACTCGCGCGCGATGAAGTCGTGGTCGGATCCATCGCCGAGCTTCCCGAGCAAGAGCGCTGCGAACTGTCGAACTTCGATGCCGGCATTTCGGTTCGCGAGGGTGACTCTCGCCCGCGCCAGGAGGATCCGCTCGCATCGCGTGCCAGACAACATGGCACGAAAGAGGTTCATTTCCTCCCATTCGGAGATGTTGTCCGGAGAAACGAGGTGGGAAGCGACCGCTCGTTGAACGCTCGCTCGCGTTGCAAAGCGCGACAGATACCGGGCCACGGTAGACGCCAGGTAGTCAAGTTCCCCGAGTCGAGCGAGGCACCACTTGATGGCAACAGGGTCCCTGTTGTCGGTGAGTCGTCCCAGGAGATATTTGAGCTCACGACGCGGCAACGGTGTCTTGCGTCTGGAGAACTCCTTCCATGCCTTCTTGACCAGGGGAGCCGCAACGATTTTGGCCCGCTGCCTGACCACGTAGTCGATCGCCGCAATCTCGTCCTCGTCACTGACGGCCGCAATCATTTCGGCCCTGCCTACCACGAGTTCGGTCTTTGCGGACTGGACGAGTAGATCGAGGCGTCTGGCCTCGGCCTCGAGAAGCCTTAGCGCCTTCTTCGCGTCGGTCCTGTCCTTCGCCAGGACGTATATGTCATCGACGTACCTAACGTATCCGTAACCTGCCCCAATAAGCGCCTGATCGAGCGGATGGAGGTACACACTCGCTAGAAGTCCGGACGGATCCGGACCTTGAGGAAGTCCCACGGCCCTACCCATTGAATCCTTAAGGAACGTCCTCAGCTCGCGCGCCACATCATCTCGTACGCCAAGAGAGGTAAGGCGTGCCTCAAGCTGACCGTGTGGGATGCGCTCGTAGAAGGCCGCCAGATCCGTTCGAACCATGGCTCCGTACTTGACGGACTTGACTTCGGCACGCAGTTGCGTCCGGAAGCGCTTCCACTGTGAAAGCCCGAAGCCGAAAGGGGCTTTGGTGGAGCGCCGAGCCATAGGTCTGTAGCCGAAGACGTGGTTCTTCCCAACCAGACCTCTATCGATGTCGTACATGAACGAGTCGACCAGAGCCTGGTAGTACAGCCGACTATCCACGGTCATTTGGTGTGCCGGACGCATGAGGCCGTTTGGCTTCGGGATCAAGGCCTCGCGGGCTCGCGGGGCACGCATTCGGCCATCGCGAAACGGGGCAAGCCGCCTTCTTGCGGCGACGAATTCGGGCCGCTCCCTTGGCACCATGGCCAGACTCAAAGGATCGGGCCACAAGTCGTCCCAGGCGTCCTGGCGGATCCGCCGCGCAGCGCGCCCGAGGGTAAGTCTGACTCGCTTGGCTGGCATCAGCTATGGCGGGCCTGATCACCAGCGCCGTAGTCGGCGACTCTCTCAGCGGCGGCCGTGAGTGATCCCTGTGGTCGATCCAACCGGGACACGAAGAAGTCGCGAGTCGGGGCGTCCACGAAGTAGACGTAGCAGCCGAGCAGGCCGCGCGTCAGCAGCACACGGTAGGTGCTCTTCACGAACTCGGTGAACTCCACCCCGGTCACGCCACTGCGGACGACCCGGTCGCTTGACTGGTCGCGCTGGCCGACCCATCCCCCATCCATCGGCCGGTACACCAGATCTGGGCCGAAGATCACCCCGACGTAGTCGAACTCGAAGCCCTGCGCTGTGTAGACGCAGCCGACCTGGTTGATGCCTTCCTTCGCGCTCGCCCAGAAATCCGACTTCGGGATGCCGGGGCCGAGCTTCCGGGCGTCGGACTTGGCATTCCAGGGCATGGACCACTCCCCCACCCTGACGTCCGGCACGAGCTCGCCGGCCTCGTCCGGATCGGACCAGGGCCAGCAGAAGCCGGCGACGAGCCGGGCCGTCGAGCCCGTGGCGGCGCGGCCCCGGATCAGTTGGTCGAGGTCGCCGACGGTCCCGATGATCCGGAAGTCGAAGTCGTCGTCCATCGGCCAGAGGACCTGCGGTGTCCGATCGAGTTCGAGCGTGTTGTCGATCCAGCGGATGAACGAGTCCGAGCCATTCGAACGAAACTGCGCCTCGAGCTCGAACTCGCGGACCTCGAGGCCGCGCTTGGCGGCCGCCTCCCGGATCGAGTCGGTGCTGCCCGTCTCACCGGGTCGGACAACCTGAAGGTCGTCGATGAAGAACACCGACACTCGCGTGGAATCGAGGATGTCTTCCATCTGGGTCTTGCCAGTTCGTGCCGACGCCGGCGTGAAGCGACTCGTGCTGACCGACCGGATCCGGTGGGCTTCGTCGAGGATGACAACGTCGAGCGGCTCATCGACGGTTGCGGTGTCGCGGAAGTACTTGAAGAGCACGCTTGCTCGGCCGCCGACGATCTTGCGGAGATTCTCGGTGAACGCCTTCGAGCCGGTGACGTGGATCGTCCGGAGGCCGAGCGATGCCAGCTCGGCAACGAGGTTGACCGCCAAGACCGACTTCCCGGTCCCAGGCCCGCCGGCAACGATGAACGCAACCTTGTGCTGGTTCTGACCGGCCGATCGGACCGAATCCATGACCGCGTTGTAGGCGACCTGCTGCTCGTCCAGGAGCGTGAAGACGGGTTCGTTGCGGATGACCCGGGCGACGTGGTCGAGCAAGCGCTTATGCGGCCGGAAGGCCGAGTTGGCGACGCGCTCCAGGATCAAGCCGCCCTCGTCGGGGCCAGCGACACGATCATCGAGGTAATTGGCGAGGGCGTCAGTATCGTCGCCTGAGAAGCTCGGGTTCGTTGCCAGGAGGCTCGCGAAATCCTTGCCGTAAAGCGGTGAGGCAGGGTCGTGGGTCGCGTAGTGAAGATAGGCGCACGCGTCGAGCGAGATGCCGCCGTCGGTGAATGCCGGGTGGGTGTCCAACAGGTATCGCTGGTACTGCGCGACCTGCCGCGACGGGTGGAGGCGATCGACCTCGCGCCCGCCCATGTCGACCGTCACGCAGTCGGTGATGTTCGACCGACCGACGCTGGTCCACTGCTTCAGCTCAACGATGACCGCCGTGTCCCTCGTAGTCGGGTTGGATCCGGTGATCAAGACGTCGAGGCGTTTCGAAGAGAGCGGCAGCTTGAGCTCGACGAGGACGCCCTGGTCGCGGAGATCGGCCAACTGCATGACGTTGGCCATAGCGCCGAGCGAGTTCCGCCACGACATGACCTCGGACGGCGAGGGCTTGTAGCGGAACTCCTGGAAGAATCGATCGGCGAGCTGATTCGCAAGTCGCGCTTGCACGGCGTCTGCGATGAACTGCTCGCTCGTGCCCTGGTAGAGGTGCAAGCGCTTCCCTCTCTTCGCCCGCCGGTCGATGCGCCACTGACTATAGCCGCGCCAAAGTCGTCATCTCGACCTTGTGGAATGCCGCGTCGGACCCGTTCATTGCGGAACTAAAGTTGACAATTCGTAAGGCTGCTCTCCCTCTCGCGAGTACCCATGGAACTCGCTTCGCAACCCGCGATCTACGGGCGATCGACGGCGATCCCCGCGCCCCTCACGGGTCGAGCGTCGTGGCATCCTCCCGCGAGTGATGACCAGATACCTCGTCCTCCTGCGCGGCATCAACGTCGGCGGACGGAACAAGGTGCCGATGGCGGCGCTGCGCGAGCTCCTCGAGTCGCACGGCCACACGAAGGTCTCCACGTACATTGCCAGCGGCAACGTGATCCTGAGCTCGGACCGCACGGCGACCGCGATCAAGCGTGAGCTCGAGGACGCGCTCCCTCGGACGTTCAAGCTCGACAGCGAGCTCATCGCGGTCCTCGTCCTGACGCTCGCTCAGCTGCGGGCCGTCGTCCGGGATCGGCCGAAGGGCTTCGGCGACAAGCCCGACACGTACCACAGCGACGCGGTCTTCCTCATGGGGATCGACACGCCGACGGCGATGAAGGTCTTCGACCCGCGGCCGGGCGTCGACGAGGTGTGGCCGGGCAAGGGCGTGATCTACTCGCAGCGGCTGAGCGCCGAGAGGACGAAGAGCCGCCTGGGCAAGATCGTCGGGACGCCGGCGTACAAGTCGATGACGATCCGCGGCTGGGCGACGACCATGGCGCTGCTCGAGCGCATGGAGGCGTCCGAGGCTGAGGCCGAGGCCTGATCGTCGGGACCGCCTCGCGCCGCGGTCGCTCCCCTCCCCCGCGCCAGCGGCCGATGATTCTCGATCGGAATCGGCCGTCTCAGGATTCGAAGACCATGCCCCGGAGGACCGACCCCGTGAAGTTGCTGCTCACATCGGCCGGCATCAGGAACGCCAGCATCCAGGCTGCGCTGCTCGACCTGCTCGGCAAGCCGATCGCCGAGGCGAGTGCCTTGTGCATTCCCACCTCGAGCTACGGCCTCGCCGGCGGCGGCGCCATGAATGCCTGGCGGTTCATCAGTGGCCGGGAGCCGGAGTGTCCGATGACGGAGCTGGGCTGGAAGTCGGTCGGGGTGCTGGAGCTCACCGCCTTGCCCAGCCTGGATCGTGATCGGTGGGAGCCCGCCGTTCGCGAGACGGATGTCCTGCTCGTCAACGGCGGCGACCCGATGTATCTGCACCACTGGATGGTGGAGTCCGGGTTCGCGGCGCTCCTGCCGTCTCTCCCGGACACGGTGTATGTCGGGTTCAGCGCCGGGAGCATGGTCATGACACCGCGGATCGGCGAGGACTTCGTTGGGTGGCGACCGCCGACCGGAGAGGTCGATTCGACCCTGGGCCTGGTGGACTTCGCGATCTTTCCGCACCTCGACAATCCGGGGCTTCCCCTCAACACGATTGCCAACGCCGAGCGCTGGGCCGCGGGCATGAGGGTGCCGGCGTACGCGATCGACGACGAGACGGCGATCAAGGTGACCGACGATGGCGTCGAGGTGATCTCCGAGGGCCACTGGCGGCTGTTAGAGCTCTGATGCGCGGATCTTGTGGAGGATCGACGATGACTTCGGCCGACAAGCAGGACAACGTCCTCACGACACTGCCGGTCGCCATGACCGGCAGGGCAAGCCCCGCGAAGGCCGCGGTCGGCGACAAGCCGGTCTTCGCCTACATCCGCAGCCTGCCGCAGCCCCAACGGTCCATCGCCGAACGCGTCGATGCCCTGGCGGCCGAGACGCTGCCGGGCCTGCAGCGCTCCGTGAAATGGGGCATGGCGTGGTATGGCGTCGGGGACGGCTGGTGCTTCTCGTGTGGCGGCTTCGCCGGCCACGTCAAGCTCACGTTCGGGCGCGGCACGTCCCTCACGCCCGTGCCGCCGGTCACGCCGATCGGGATGGGCAAGGAGACGCGCGGCGTGGACCTCGAGACCCTGGACGACCTCGACGAACCGCAGGTCGCGTCATGGATGAAGCAGGCCACGGCCATCCCCGGATTCGGGAAACGATGAGCGCCGCAATCACGATTACGCCGAGCGGGTGGTCGCCGTCAAGCCATCCACGGAATTGGAACGGCGCGTCTATTGTTCGCGCGTGATCGAGCCGCCGACCCGCACAGAGCTTGAAGCCGCGCTCTGCTGGGACGCCAGTGACCTCGTTCCGCGGCGCCCGGCGATGACGGCATTCCGGCAGCGGACCCGGCTGCACCAGGCGCGATGGCGCGAGCGCGAGGGTCACCCGATCGGGTCCCAGCCGTACGCGCCGCGTCCGGGCGTCGATCCGAGGCCGGTCGGGAGCCGGATCCCGCTCGTATACGGCCGCGACACCGGGGCGAACTTCGTGACGACGGCCGCACTCGATGCGGTCGAGGCCCGGACGGCGATCATCGAGCGCGAGCAGAGCATCGATCAGCAGGGCCTCTGGGCGGACCTGCTCTCCTCCGAGGCGCTCGCGTTCAATCTGTTCGGTGACCTCGCCGCCGACCCCACGCGGGCAGACAGCCTCGTCCACGCCTGGTTCGGCGATGCACCCGGCCGCGTCGTGGAGGTTCGGTTTCTCCACTCGCCCGGGCGCCTCGAGGCGCAGTGGCTCAACAGCCTGCGGCAATTCGACGCGGCCTTTGTCCTCTCGCGGGAGGACGGATCGCACGGCATCGTGGCGGTCGACGTGACCTACCACGAGCGCCTGAAGGCGGAGACGCCGAAGCCCGAGAACCTCTGGCGCAACCGCGAGGTCCACGAGCGATCGGCTGCGTTCCGGCCCGAGGCGTTCGACCGGGTGAAGGGTCGCAGCGACCTGTGGTCCCCGTGGCTCGAGCACCTCCTGCTGCTGTCGATGCTCCAGCACCCGGGCGGCGCCTGGACATGGGGGAGGTACCTGACCATTCATGCGGCCGACAACGTCGAGATGGCCGACCGCTCCGAGCGCTACGCCGGGCTGCTCGCGGACGCGACGACGTTCTTGTCGACCACGCTCGAGGAGGTCCTCGGGACCGGAGCGCTCCCCTCCCCCGCGGTTCGGGCCCTCCGGGATCGCTACCTGGCGCGGTAGACCCAGGGTCCTGCGCCCAACGTACGCGGTTCGGATGGGACGGGTTGGAAGGTGCACAGGGGCAACGGACCGCCGTAGAGTCGATGACGACGGCATCCGCCGTCCCAGCCTGGAGGCTGGCCGACAAAGGCAAACCCGGGGTGACCCGGGGACGCAAAGCCACGGGACTCGCGCGGTTGGTCCGGACCGGCGCGTCGAGTCAGCCGGGTTGCCGAAGTCAGGAGGTCGGTGTGTCCACCGCCCGCCCGCGCCTGGTCGCGCTCCTGCGCGTCCTGGTCGTCGCTGTGGTCGCCCTTGCGGCGTCCGCGTCGGCTCGTCCCATCTGAGTCCGGTGGACTTCGGTCCACCAACGCAGCTCCGAACGCCCCCTGGCCCTCGGCCATCGGGGCGTTCGCCGTCTTGCACGCTGGTCCAGGCGATACGCTGAAACGGATGCGCATCGCCGGCCTCGTGATGCTTGTCGCCGCCTTCGTCGTCGGCTGTTCGGGCTCAACCGGCACTCCCCCGGCGACCGCCACTGCGACCACGTCGGCGTCTGCGGCTGCCGCAAGCACCGCACCGGAGGACCTCGGGGGCGCACACGTCCACGTCCTCGGCCTCTGGAGCGGCCCCGAGTTCGAGAGCTTCGAAGCCGTCAAGTCGGCCTGGGAGCGACGAGACCGGGGCGATCGTCGACTGGGAGGCCACGACCGACCTGCCCGGTGCCCTGGCCGAACACAAGCAGGCGGGAGATCCACCGGACATCGCGATCCTGCCGAACCTGGCGCTGATGGAGCAGCTCGCCGAGAAACGGGGCCCTGATCCCGCTCGACTCGGTCCTGGACATGACGAACGTCGCCAGGGACTACGCGCCGGCATGGATCGACCTTGGCAGCCACGCCGGGAAGCTGTACGGGATCTTCTACAAGGTCACGAACAAGGCGGCGGTCTGGTACAGCCCGAAGGCCTTCGTTGCTGCCGGCTACGACGTTCCCGCGACCTGGGACGCGATGATCACGCTGGCCGACCGGATGGTTGCCGACGGCCGCACACCCTTCTCGGTCGTCGCCGCGAAGGGCCCGGCGAGCGGCTGGGCGCTCACCGACTGGATCTCGGAGATCGTGCTCAACGCCTGCGGCCCGGATCTCTACGACCAGTGGATCGCCGGCGACATTCCCTGGAACCACGCATGCATCAAGGGATCATTCGACAGGTTCGCGAAGATCGTCGCGACCAATGGATACGTCCTCGGAGGCAGCCAGCGCATCATCGCGACCGGTGACGACGTCGCGGCAGACCCGCTGTACACGGACCCGCCGACCGCCTGGCTGTGCTATCTCGCGTCGTTCGCCCAGGCATTCATCGCCTCGAGCCACCCCGACCTGGAGCCCGGCACGGACTACGACGTCTTCGGGTTCCCGACGATCAATCCCGAGTACGGGGAAGCCGTCACGGTCGGCGCCGACATCCCGGTGATGATCGGCGACACCCCCGCCGCTCGCTCGTTCATGTCGTACCTCGCGAGCGCCCGAGCACAGGAGGCATGGATCCGGCTCGGCGGCTTCACCTCCGTGAATCGAAACGTGTCGGCGGCCACCTACCCGGATCCGGTGGCGCGACGGGTGGCCGACGAGCTGACCGAGGCAACGGTCGTCCGGTTCAGCGCCGGCGACATGATGCCGTCGTCCCTGCAACGGGCCTGGTGGGGAGCGATGCTGGACCTCGTCCAGGATCCGGGCCGGGTGGACGCGATCCTCGATGGCCTGACCGCGGCCGCCCGGAGCGCCCGTTAGGTCGTCAGCGCGGGTTTGCTCAAGGACGTCTCGTCCGTCGCCCTAGACGCCGGCGGCGGCTGCCATCCCCTGCGTCCCGTCCGAGAGAACCGGGGAGATGAGCCCGAAGACGTTGTTGTCGGGATCGAGCAGGTAGCCGCCCCGGCCGATGCCCGGCCAGTCGGTCGCCGGGAGCGCCTCGGTCGCACCGAGCTCCACGCCGAGCCGCATCAGCCCGTCGACGTCGTCGACGCCGACCACGATGTTGCAGCCGGCCACCGGTGCACCCAGCTCGGGCCGCGGACCCCGGCGCTGGACCAGGCCGCCGTTGATGCCCAGCCCGGGGCGCCCCGCGACGTTGCCGATCGCACCCTCGCCGGTGTCGATGACCCAGTACGCCTGGTCGCCGCCGCCATAGCTCTGGAAGGTCCAGCCGAGGAGCCTGGAGTAGAACTCGATGAGCTTCTCGGGCTCGGTCGCGTGGATCTCGAAATGGACGACCAGGTTGGCCATGTTTCCCCCCTTCCGTGGATGCGTGGGTCATCCCCAGTATCGTCCTTCGGCGGCCCGCGGCGCGGCGGCGGTCAGCCGGGCGTGGGAGCCACGTTCGGGTTCACGTGGAACACGTTGTCCGGGTCCCACTCGCGCTTGAGCGCGGCGAGGCGCGCCACCTTGGCGTCGCCGTACAGGCGACGGGTCTCGTCGGGGCCGGCGTCGGAGTTCCCGTTCGGGTAGGCGCCGAGCGTGCGGTCCGGCTCGACCACCGCCATCACTCGCCGGCACCAGTCCATGTTCGCCTCGTCGCCGGCCGCGTCGCTCCAGTCGGAGTCGGCGCTCAGGTCGAAGACGGCCGCCCGGCCGGCATAGGCGGTCGCGTCCTCGGGGACGCGGGCGATCGCACCACCGAGGGCCGTGATCGAGAAGCTCGAGTCGCCCGGCGCGACCGCGACGAGCTCGACCACCTCGTCCAGCGCCTCCGGGCGGACGCCGTCCGCGTTGTGGCTCTTGATGAACGACCGGCTGCCCCAGGCGAACGCAAGGTCGTGGGCGGTCTGGACCTCGAGGTACGGCGAGCTGCCGATCATCGTGGTGAGTGGCGTCGGCCCGGCGCGCAGGCCGGCGGTGTCGCGCTCGACGTCGTCCGCGGAGCCGCTGTGGTTCCAGGCCAGGTAGGCGATTGGCCTGCCGACGGCGTCCTCGGGGTAGCCCTCCCCCTCCCCCGCCAGCGCGATCCCGTAGATCGCTGCCACCGCGTCGGGCGCGCTCGGCGCGTACTCGCGGAAGCGGCCCCAGACCTCATGCACCTGGCTCGCCGGGAAGGTCAGGACGCCCCGATGGAGATCGGGGCCGAACGGCTGTAGCCGGAACTCGAACGCCGTGGCGATCCCGAAATTCCAGCCGGCGCCACGCAGGCCCCAGAAGAGCTCGGGCTCGTCGGTCTCGGTCGCCCGGACGAGCCGGCCGTCGGCGGTGACGAGCTCGACGGCAGCGAGGTTGTCGATCGTGAGCCCGAAGTGGCGCTGGAGCCGCCCGATCCCGCCACCGAGCGTCAGCCCGGCGACGCCGGTGTGGCCAATGACCCCGATCGGGCAGACGAGGCCGTGCGCCTGGGCGGCGACGTCCAGCTCGCCGAGGAGCGCGCCGCCGTTCGCCCGGGCGGTCCGGGTCCGCGGGTCCGCCTCGACGCCGCGCATGCCGGACATGTCGACCAGGAGCCCGCCGTTCGCCCCACCGAACGCATACGCGCTGTGGCCGCCGGACCGGACGGTGATCTCGAGGTCGTGCTCGCGGGCGAAGCGGACCGCTGTCGCGACCTCCGCGGCGCTCGACGGGCGGGCGATGACCGCCGGCCGCCGATCGTGGATGGCGTTCCACAAGCGGCGAGCGTCGTCGTAGCCGGCGTCGTCCGGCGCGATGACCTCCGCGCACGACCGCCGCAGCTGATCGAGGTGGTGTGGCGCGATCCGGGCAGCTGCCTCGACCATCCGTGTCCCTCCCTGGTTCCCTCCGGTCGATCCATCGAATGGTCGCACGGGTCGTCGGCGCGCGGTGGGGCTGCGTGAGAAGAGGGACCATGGTCGCCATGCAAGGAGTGACGACATGAAGCTGACCGCCACGATGATGCTGACCGTGGACGGCGTGTACCAGGGTCCCGGCGGCTCGGACGAGGACCGCCGCGGCGGGTTCGAGCGCGGCGGCTGGACAGCCTCGCACGGTGACCCGGCGATGTGGCCGTTCCTGCTCGAGTGGTTCGGGCGTGCGGACGCGCTGCTCCTCGGCCGCAGGACCTGGCAGATCTGGGAGACGTACTGGCCGCTCCACGACGGCGGCGATGCGGTCTCCCACGGCATCAATGTCCTGCCCAAGTACGTGCCGTCGACCACGCTCAAGGACCCGACATGGCAGAACACCCACGTCCTCGACGGCGACGTCGAGGCCGCCATCCGGGATCTCAAGGCGGGGCCCGGGCGCGAGCTCCAGGTCCACGGCAGCGGCGTCCTGCTCCGATGGCTGCTCGAGCGCGACCTCGTGGACGAGCTGAACCTGCGGATCTCCCCGGTCGTCGTCGGCGACGGCGTTCGGCTCTTTCCCGAGCACGGCCCGACGCACGACCTGGAGCTGGTCGAGTCGCGGGCGCTGCCATCCGGCGTGATGATCCAGACCTATCGACCGAACGGCCGCGTGACCTTCGGGCCCGCCGGCTGAGGAGGATCGTCACATGGGAAGGGTCGTGATGGGAACGCGAATGTCCGTGCGACTGGCGTTCGCTGGGGCCAACCTGGTCCTTGTCCTCGCGGGCTGCGGCTCGGCACCCGCCACGTCCCCGACTCGATCCCAGCCCCCGACCTCGGCTCTTCCAGGCACCGGCGCCGTCGAGTCGAGCTCCGGCCGGGACTCCTCCATCGTGTGGCCTGCCCCATCGGATCCCATGGAGCGGGCCGTGCAAGCGGGCCTGAAGCCGCAGCCGAAGGAATTCCTGACCAATCACGTTCACGCTCACCTGGACGTCTTCGTCGACGGCAAGCCCGTCACGGTTCCGGCCGGAATCGGGATCCAGATCAACGACCCCGCTGTGCGCCGGTTCAACGAGCCCGACGGATCGGTCGCCTATGGCGGCATCGACTTGTGCAACGATCCGTGCATCTCGCCGCTGCACACCCATGACGTCACGGGCATCCTCCACACGGAGTCGGCCACCCCCGAACCAAACACCCTCGGGGAGTTCTTCACCGAATGGGGCGTGGCCCTCGACGCCTCGTGTGTGGCGACGTTCTGCCGCCCCACGACCAACGTCGCGATCTACGTTGATGGCGAGCCCACCCCGGGAGACCCTCGTGCGATCGAGCTCATCAACCAGCGGGAGATCGCGATCGTGATCGGGACGCCTCCTCCGCAAATCCCGAAGACGGCCGACTTCTCGAACGCCTAGCGCGGTGATCGGACCCGCCGCCTATTCGAGTGACTGGTAGACCCCGAGGATGTTCCCGAATGGGTCGGCGAACATGAACCGCCGGCCACCGGGATACGCGTGCAGCGCGACGTGGATCCGGGCTCCGGCAGCCAGCACGCTCGCCAGCGCCGCGTCCGCATCGTCTGTTCGGATGAGGGCCAGGACGCCGTCGCCGCGGGACGTCGCCGGGTGCGGGTTCAGCCCCCCGAACTCCTGGCCGGGCCTCGTCGGGTCCTGGATCCCGGCGTAGTCCGTGCCGTAGTCGTTGAACGTCCAGCCGAGTGCCTTGGCGTAGAACGTCTTCGCCTGCTCGAGGTCGTCAACAGCCAGTTCGACATAATCGATCACGTGAGCCACGGTCGAAGGGTACGCGGTCAGTCGAGCAGGTATCGGCCGACCTGATTGATCAGTGGCTCACCGGCGGCGAACCGGCGGATCTGGTCGCCGGCGAGCGCAAACGCCCGGGTCGTGCTCGCCGGCGAGTCGCCGGCCATGTGCGGGGTGATGAGCACATTGGGCAGTCCCCACAGCGGATGATCCGGCGGGAGCGGCTCCGGATCGGTGACGTCGAGGACGGCCCGGATCCGACCGGCCCGGAGCTCCTCCACGAGCGCGCCGGTTTCGATCGTGGCCCCACGCCCGGCGTTCACCACGAGCGCGCCATCCGGAAGGAGCCCGAGCCGTCGCGCGTCCAGCAGGCCCCGCGTCTCGCTGGTCAGCGGGAGCATGTCGACGAGAACGTCGGCGCCGGGAAGGAGCGCCTCGAGGTCGGCCAGGCCGCGCATGCCGTCGCGCGCGGTCCGGCCCACGCCGATCAGCTCAACGCCGAACGGGCGCAGCCGCTCCGCGATGGCGGTTCCGATCGACCCGAGGCCGAGGATGACGACGCGCCGGCCGAGCAGCTCGGGCGGCTCGATGGTCGTCCAGTCGTGCCGCAGCTGCGCATCCCGCGATTCCACGAGGCCTCGCTGCATGGCGAGGATCGCTCCCACCACCCACTCCGCGAGCGGCGCGTCGTAGACCCCCCGGGCGTTGCAGACCATGACGTGCTCGGGCACCCGTCCGATGAGCCAGTCGACGCCGGCGCTCGTCGTCTGGATGATCCGCAGCCGCCCCCCTCCCCCGGCTAGGAGCTCGAGCAGCGGGGCGCGGGTCCGTCCGTCGGGCACGATGAGCTCGACCTCGGCGAGATCCGGAACCGGCCCGGGCTCGGGCGGTACGAGCCGGGCGTCCACGTTCGCCGGCAGCTCGCCCATCTGGACCCGCTCGGGGATGTCCGGCAGGCACACGACGACCGTGTCCGGGCGGGCGACGTCAGGCATGTCGGTCATCGTCGAACGCGAACCAGCACAACGCGTTGCGCAGCCGCTGGTCGTCGAGCACGAGCTCCCGGACCTCGTGAGGGAGCTGGGCGCGCTGCCATTGGCACTCCAGGCGGCCGGCAGCCGCGCGCTCGGCTTCGGCCGCCGCCGCCCACACCGCCTTGATCGCGTAGGCCGCGGCACCGAGCTCGTGGGCCGCCACATGGCCCACCGCCGCGGCCTGGCCGGCGGCATACGCGGCGTGCCGGGCGGCCCCGGTCATGTCTCTCGCCGCCGCGTTCGCATGGCCGCCTGCCGCCCGGGCCTCTGCCCATGGAACCTCGCCCCGGGCCCAGGCGCGCCCCAGGTCGATCGCCCGGCGGGGCCGTTCGTCGTCCGGCCGTACCCGCTCGAAGTGGTGCAGCGCGTGCTCCGCGCAGTCGGCTGCCCAGATGGCGAGCAGCCGATGATCGTCGTCCTGGAGGGTCCCGCCGCGACGCTCGGTGATGAACCGAGGATCCCGGACCTTGGGAAGGATCACGGGCGGAGCGCGGGAACCATCACGAGGACCTTGCCCTGTGCACGGCCCTCGTGGACCCAGCGGAGCGCGTCGACGACCTGATCGAGCGGATACCGTCGATCGATCGCCGGCCGGACCGTGCCGTCGACGACGAGCCCGGTCAGCGTTGCGACGTCGGTCGGGTCGAACGGCTTCCACCACAGCATCAGGCCCATCGACTGCCGACTCGCCAGCCCGATCAGCGGCCCCAGCACCAGCGCCCCGAGGATCGGCCACGTGGTGCCGCCGAGCGTGACGTACACGCCGTCGGGACGGAGGCAGCGTCGCATCGCCAGGATCGAGTGGTGCGAGTCCGTGTCCAGGATCCAGTCGTATCGCTCGCCGGTCCTCGTGATGTCGACCGTCGTGTAGTCGATCACGTGATCGGCGCCCAGCGATCGGACGAAGTCCACCTTCTCGGTCCGGCATACGCCGGTCACCTCGGCGCCGCGAGCCTTCGCGATCTGGACCGCGAACGGCCCGACATTGCCCGACGCGCCGACGATCAGCACCCGGTCGCCGGCCTTCACCGCGCGGCCACGACGCTGCCGGAGCCCCTGGATGGCCAGGATCGGCCGAGTGCGGGAGCGTCGCGGCCTCCTCGAACGAGAGCGCGTCCGGGATCGCGATGAACCTCCGCTCGGGCGCGCTGACGAGCTCGGCGAACGCCCCGCCGCCAGCCGGATACAGGTCCGCGAAGACGCGATCGCCGGGACGGAAGCGGGTCACGCCCTCGCCGACGGCCTCGACGACGCCGGCGACGTCGATCCCGACGCGATGATTCCGCGGCGCGCGGATCCCGATGAACAGGCGGATGAAGGCCGGGCGTGGCTCGATCCCGTCGAGATCCGCCCGGTTGACGGAGGCGACGTGGACCCGGACCAGGATCTCTCCATTCGCCGGAACCGGCGGATCGACCTCTTCGACCCGAACGACCTCGGGTCCGCCGTAGCGATCGAGAACGGCCGCCTTCATGCTTCCCGAGGCTCGAATACGACCACGGCGGTTTCGGTCGGGCGGCGCGTGGCGTAGGCGTCGAGGTTCGGCTCGATCTGCCGCATCGACGACCACAGGCGGATCCGCTCCTCGCCCGTCGCCGCGCGCGCCGTGATCTCTCGTGATCCGTCCGGGAGGTCGATCGTCGCGGTGGGGCGCGCCTGCAGGTTCAGCCACCAGGCGGGCTCGGGCTTCCCCCAGCCGTTCATCGCGAGCGTGAACAGGTTCGGCCCGTCCTCGACGTAGCCGAGGATCGCGATCCGTTCCTCGCCGCTGTGGCGGCCGATCGTGTGGATCCGGAGCAGGCCGTACGTCTTCGGCGTCGGCGGTCGAAGGCCGCGGCGACCCCCGGTCATCCGATAGATCCCGCGGTGGGCGGCCCAGGCGGCTCGGATGAACCAGCGGGGCGGAAGGAACGGGTTCGACGCTGCCAATGGAGCCTCCGCACGAGATGGTCCCACGCCTGTCGTCATCGGGGGCCCGCGCCCGGCTCGCTCCGCGTCAGTCGTTCGCGGTGATGGTGAGCGTCCAGGGATGACCGGAGCGTCCCGGCTCCGCGAGGCGCACGGGCCACCGTTCCGCGATGACGTCAGCCAGGGCGTCGGGGTCGGCCGGATCCGTCCCCGAGGCGAGCAGCCGATGCGCCGCCTCGCCACGGATGCGCTTGGCGATGACGTCGCCGATGCGGACTCCCCCGCGGTCCGTCTGGTTGACCCGGACCGCCGCCGTGCGATGGCCGAGGTCCGTCGGCATCCCGAGCGCCTGGAAGCTCGGCGGTCGCAGGTCAAAGATGACCCCGGCGGGTCCCGCGAGCTCGGCCAACAGGCCCGGCAGCACGGTTCGCCACGTTGGCTCGACACGACCGATGCCGACGAGGTTCGACCACGAACGCATTCGGTAGGCCGGGATCCGATCGCCCGGCCGGAGCGCGCCCCACAGCGCGGACGTGATCACGACGCTGCGCTCGGCTCGCTCCACGGCGGCCCCGGTGAGGGACGCGAGATCGAGGCCGCCATGCAACGGACCTGCATAGACGTCGCCCGCCCGTCGCGTTGGAAGCTCGAGGAGGCGCGTGTTGCGCGCGATCAGGCCGGCCATCGACGGCCGCTCGAACAGCCGCTCGAAGGCATCCGCGCCGGCACTGGTCTCGATCAGGGCGTCGAGGATCCGCGTCCGGACGGGTGTCAGCGTCGGAAACGACAGCTCCCCGAGGTCGACTGGTCGGCCATGGTCCGGCGGCGGCCGCTTCGTTTCCGACGGCGGCAGGATGATCAGCACGGCGACACTCTAGGAGGCGCATGACCCGCGATGCGTCGGGCGATCGACGAGATCGGTCACGTCGAAGCCGGCTCACGGGTCAAGCCATTACCGAACCAACCGCACGAATGGGATCGATGCACGACCAGGATTGGCTCGCCGAACGGTTCGAGGACAACCGCTCGCACCTGCGCGGCGTCGCCTTCCGGATGCTCGGCTCCGTGACCGAGGCGGACGACGCCGTCCAGGAAGCCTGGATCCGCCTGAGCCGCACCGACACGACCGACGTCGACAACCTGCGGGCGTGGCTGACGACGGTCGTCGGACGGGTCTGCCTGAACATGCTGCGATCGCGCCGGACGCGCCGCGAGTCGTCCCTCGAGACCCACATCCCGGACCCGATCGTGAGCCCCGAGGCCGGCCTCGATCCCGAGCAGGAGGCGCTGCTGGGCGACTCGATCGGGCTCGCCCTGCTCGTCGTCCTGGACTCGCTGACGCCGGCCGAACGCGTCGCCTTCGTCCTGCACGACGTGTTCGCGGTGCCGTTCGACGAGATCGGGCCGATCGTCGGTCGGACACCGACGGCGTCGAGGCAGCTCGCGAGCCGGGCCCGTCGCCGCGTCCAGGGTGCGCCCGTGCCGGACGTCGACCTGGATGGCCAGTGGGCCGTCGTGGACGCGTTCCTGGCTGCCGCGCGTGAGGGCGACTTCGAGCGCCTCCTCGCGGTCCTCGACCCAGACGTCGTCCTGCGGTCCGACGGCGGCGACGCGCGTCCGGGCCTCCGGACCCTGGTCCACGGCGCCGAGACCGTCGCGCGGCAGGCGCTGACCTTCCGCCAGTTCGCCGCCTCGGCGTCGCGCGTCCTCGTCAACGGGACCCCCGGCGGCGTCGCGTGGAAGCCGGACGGAAACCCGTTCGCGGTCATCGCCCTGACGGTCCGGGGAACGCGGATCGTCGCGATCGACATCCTCGCGGACCCGGATCGGCTCGGCCGGTTGGACCTCACCGAGGTCGCCGCGCTGAGCGTCGTTCCAGGCAACGGTCACGTCCGCGCCTTCGTGCGGGTCCTCTCATCGAGACCACGAACGATGTCACGCACGAAGGAGCACAGCCATGACCGAACCGACCGCCGCCGCCGTCAACGTCCCACGCTGGGTCACGATGTTCAGCCCGATCACCAGGCCGCTGCTGGCCGCCGGCCTCCCGATGGGGCCCAACGGGCTCATCACCGTCCGCGGCCGGACGAGTGGCCTGCCTCGCACCACGCCCCTCGCGATCATCGCGCTGTCCGGCCGGCGCTGGATCTGGTCCCCCTGGGGCGACGTGCACTGGGTCCGCAACCTCCGCGCCGCTGGGCACGCCACGATCACCGTCCGCGGCAAGGACGAGGAGGTGGATGCGACCGAGCTGGACCCGACGCAACGCTTCGAGTTCATCCGCGACACGCTGGGTCCGGTCGCGCGGAGCATCCCGTTCGGCGTCCGGTTCGTCCGGATGCTCGACGGGGTCGACGTCAATCACCCGGAGAAGGCCGCCGAGGGCCGCGTGGTGTTCGAGCTGCACCCACGTTGAACGTCTCGACCCGGTCGAACCGATCCAACGGCCGGCGTCGGGGTCCGGCTACTCCTCGCGGTGGTGTGCTGCGGCGAGCTCGGTGAGGGCAGCCGGTTCGAGGGCGTCCGCGGGCACGCTGGCCACGCGGCCGGGCGTCCGCGCCCACAGGGTGGCGGTCCGGGTGCCGTTGTCGAGGCTCGCCCGCTCCCCCACGACGGCGCCCGGGCCGACCTCGGCCACCTGCTCGTCGTCGATCGCGACGACGAACATGCCGTCCAGGATCAGGAAGACGTCCGTGCCCTCGTCGCCCTGGCGAATCAGCTCCTCGCCGGCGGCCACCGAGCGGATCTTCGGCTTCGTCCCATGGGCCATGATCACTGACGAGAGCGATCGTTCGAGGGCCGATTCGACCTCGGCGACGACGGCCGGCGAATCCGCTTCGCCCCACGGCGTCCGGTCGCCGAACGCATGGTTGAACCACTTGCCGAAGTCGATGACGCCGGACTTCTCGACGAGCCGCCCGTCGTCGTCGTAGATCCAGTGGCGCGGAAACGGGCTCGCGCCGACCAGCTCGTGACTCGACGTTCCGTCCGCGTTGATCGTCAGCGCGAGGGTCGTCCACGCGATCGACGGCCAGAACTGGACGAACGGCTTGTGCGGCACGGGTCGCGGCGTCGGCAGGCCCATCCGGCCACCGACGGTCTGGACGAACCTGACGGAGTCCGGACCGATCTCCGGCTCGTGCTGGATGTCCGGCAGCTGGACGGCCGGGAACCGAACGGCCGCCGGTCCCACGCGGACCGTCGTGGCCCCGATGTGGCCCTGCCCGAGGTGGCCCGCACGGACGATCCGTCCGTCCTCGACCTCGATGAACGCCCGCAGCTCGTTGGCCTCGCGGAAGCGATCGGTCGTGCGCAGCTCCTCGAGGTCGTCGAGGTGGTCCGGTGGCGGCTGGTCGTAGTGGGTGACGCCGAATTCGAACGGGATCTTCGAGGGACCCGTGATCGCCTCCGACGGAATCCAGGACACCGCGGTAACCGACGACTCGAAACGCGTCGTGGACATGGCCTGGTCACCTCATGCGGGCGGGCCGGTCAGCGCAGCCTGCGACGAGGTGAGTATGGGCGCCCAATCCGGTACGCTGCTGGCCTTGACCCCACGGGGTGGGGAGGGGGCCCTCCGGATGACGAGCTGCCCGTCCTGCGGCCGAGCGAACCCAGTCGATGCTTCGTTCTGCATGGGCTGCGCGACTCCGCTCGGCGCCGTCGCCAACGTGCATGAGACTCGCAAGACGATCACTGCGCTCTTCTGCGATCTCGTCGGGTCCACGGCGCTCGGCGAGCAGCACGACCCCGAGGTGCTCCGCCCGCTGCTCGACCGCTACTTTGCCGCGATGCGAGAGGCGGTGGATCGTCATGGCGGACGCGTCGAGAAGTTCATCGGCGATGCCGTGGCCGCGGTGTTCGGGCTGCCGGTCGCGCACGAGGACGACGCCCTGCGGGCGGTCCGAGCCGGGGTGGAGATGCAGGAGCGCCTGGCCGAGCTCAACGCGGGCTCCGTGATCCCGCTGGCCGGTCGCATCGGGATCACGACCGGCGAAGTGCTCTTCCGCGGGATCGGGGCACCGCCGATCGGCGACGTGATGAACACCGCCTCGCGCCTCCAGTCGAGCGCGGCTCCCGGGACCGTCGTCATCGGCGAGCCGACATTCCGCCTCGTGCGCGACGCCGTCGTGGTCGAGTCCCTCTCGGCGCTCACGCTCAAAGGCAAGGCGAAGCCCGTCGCCGCCTACCGGGTCGTCCAGGCGGCCCAGAGGACCTTCACGCGGACGCGGCGCCTGGAGGCCCCGATGGTCGGGCGAGCTCGGGAGGCGGCCCTGTTGAGGACCAGCTTCGAGAGGACCTCGGGGGACAGCGCCTGCCAGTTGTTCACCGTCGTCGGAGTGGCGGGAGCGGGCAAGAGTCGTCTCGTCGAGGAGTTCCTGGGCTCGCTCACTCGCGACGACGCCACGGTCTTGCGCGGCCGCTGCCTTCCGTATGGGGAGGGCATCACCTACTGGCCGGTGGCGGAGCTTGTGAGGAGCGCGACGGGGATCGCGGACGGGGACACGGCTGCCGAAGCTCGCGACAAGGTCGACGCGTTCTCATCCGGGCTGTCGGAGGCGACCGCGGTCGCGCGAGGGCTGGCCGGGATCGTCGGTCTCGACACGCAGGTGACCCACGACGAGCTGCTCTGGGCCTTTCGCCGGGTGCTCGAGCACCTTTCGGCGGGACGAGCGCTCGTTGTCGTGCTTGATGACATCCATTGGGCGGAGCCGGCCCTGATTGACCTGATCGAGTCCGTGGCCGACCTCGCGCGCCACTCGCCGATCCTCTTCGTGTGCGAGGCCCGACCGGACTTCCTCGAGAGCCGCCCGACCTGGGGTCGCGGCAAGCTCAACGCCACGACGATCCTGGTCGAGCCCCTCGGCGAGGAGTCTGCTCTCACCCTGATCGATGCTCTTGTGTCGGGACGCCCGCTTCCCGCCGCCGTGCGGGCGAGGATCGCCGAAGCGGCGGAGGGCAATCCGCTCTATGTCGAGGAGTTCGTCGGCATGCTGATCGACGATGGCTCCGTCGATCGGGGAGGCTGGACTGCCGCGGTGGACGAGGCTGCGATCACCGTACCCCCGACCATTCACGCGCTCCTGTCGGCGCGCCTCGATCGGCTGGCCGAGCCTGAACGGACGGTCGCCGAGCGCGCTGCCGTCGTTGGCCGAACCTTCGACGCACCGGCGGTGATGGCGATGTTCCCCAAGCCGGACCGAGCCGCTGTGCCCGACGCGCTCCGAGCACTGGAGCGCACCGAGCTCATCGGCTTCGACCGCACAGCGCATGGCCCAGGCCAGACCTTTCGGTTCCGGCATCTGCTCATCCGGGATGCCGTCTACGAGGGGATCCCGAAGTCGGAGCGAGCCGAGCTCCACGAACGGCTCGCGGACTGGTTCGCCGAGACCTCCGGCGATCGCCAGGGGGAGCTCGATGAGATCCTCGGCTACCACCTCGAGCGAGCGTATCGATACCGAGCGGAGTTGGGTCCAGACGATGCCCACGCCCGCTCGATCGCCCGCAGAGCCGCCGACCGATTGACAGCTGCCGGCCTGCGCGCCCACGAGCGATCCGACATCACGGCGACGGTTGGGATGCTGGGCCGCGCTTCGCAGCTGCTCGAAGCGGACGATCCAGCCCGGCTCGCCATGCTGCCCGACCTCGCCCGCGCACTCGACTCGAACGGACGTCTCGACGAGGCGCGAGCCTGCTACGACGAGGCGATCCGACGTTCAGAGGCGGCCGGTGACGAGCGAGCCTGGGCAACGGCCCGCGTCCTGCGGTGCCTCTCCTCGAGTGTGGAAGTCGATGCCGACGAGCGCGCCCGAGCTGCCGACGAATGCCAGCCTCTGTTCGAGCGGCATGGAGACGAGCGCGGGCTGGCGCTCTGCTGGAGGCTGCGAGGCGAGGCGTCGTGGCGAGAAGGCCGAGGGGTTGGCGACGAGCCGGCCCTTGCGGTGGCGCTGGCGCATGCGCGACGAGCCGGTGCCCACCGCGAGGAGGTGCTGATTGCGGATGGCTTGAGTGCCAGCCTCGCGCTTGGGCCGACATCGGTCGAGGATGGCATCAGGCGTTGCCTCGACGTGCAGGGAGAAGCTCCGGACGACCGAGGGATCGAGATGGCGATGTCGCATGCCTTGGCGCATCTCCATGCTCGACGTGGCGATTTCGACGCGGCCCGGCCGCTTGCCACGAGATGTCGGGAGATTGCGATCGAAAGCGGGCAGCGCGCCGAGGCGGCGCATCTCACAGAGGTCGCCTGGGACGTGGAATACCTGGCGGGCGACTACGCAGCGGCGGAGCGTGCCATCGCTGAAGGGTGTTCCGCCTTCGAGGCGCTCGGAAAGCCGCATGCGATGCTCGAGGCGTTCCGGGCTCTGGCGCAGGTGGCGCAGGGACGCGTGCCGGATACGGACCGCCTCAGGACCATGGCCTCCCGAACGCAGCAGGCGACGAAGGCCCTGCTCGAGGTCGCCATCGGCAACGCCGAGCTGCTTCGTGGGGACGTCGAGGCAGCCGAGGCAGAGCTGCGTCGAGCTGTCCTCTACTTCGAGACGACGGACCTCGTGACCATGCATGCGCATGCATGCATGGTGCTGGGGGATGTCCGCCGCGCTGCGGGCAGGGCGGACGATGCCGAGGCGCACTATCAACGTGCGCTCGACATGCACGAGCGGAAGGGGAACGTGGTGGAAGCGCTCGTCGTCGCGTCGCGGTTGGCCGGCCTGCACGCCAGCTGACGGACTGGCGGCCCGGTCCTACCCGCGTCTCGCGAGCGAACGCGAGCCAGGCGTCACGGTCGAGCGGGCTCGGGGCCTGAGCGTTCGCCGCTTCGGCGGGTTCTCCCCGATCGGCTGGTAGCCGCCGGGACGGGTCTCGAGGACGCCCTCCCCCATGGACAGGCCCGGCAGCTGGTGCTGAAGCGACCGCACGCGGGCGACCGGCAGCACCGCCGAGGCGCGGGTGAGGCCGTTCGCTGAGAACTGCCCGGTCACCCGGCCGCCGAGCCGGCCGAGCGCGGCGAGCACGCCCGGCGCGGTCGACGAGGGCATCTCGAGCGCAAGGTCCGCCAGCGGCTCGCACACCCACGTCCCACCACGGTCGAGCGCGGTCATCAGCACGAGCTGGGTCAGCCGCCGGAAGTCCGCTGCCGTGGTGATCGGCGAGGCGTAGCCGCAGTCGGTCATCGTCACGAGGCAGTCCGTCACCCCCCAGCCGGCGAGGCCCTCGGTGAGCGCCTCGCGGACGTACGCCTCCATCTGGCTCAGGAAGGTGTCGCCCGTGTGGAACAGGTACAGCGGGACGAGGCGGGGCTCGACGTCGGCATGGAACGCGATCCCCGAGCCGATCGGCGCCGGCTCGATCCGGAGGGCGAGCGTCGCCTTGAACGGGTTGGTGCTCAGCGGCGAGCTCCGCCCGGTGATGTTCGTCTTGACCTTCGCACGGATGACCTCCTCGGCCGCGCCCGCACGTGCGGGCCGCTCGATGCACACGACCGTCGTCTCGCGGAAGTCGGCCGCGATGCCGTAGTCGCGCTCGAGCGTGGCCTGGATGACCTCCTTCTGGACCTCGCCGTACAGCGACACGGAGATCTCGTGTCGGTGGTCGTCCTGGCGGACGTCGATGAGCGGATCCTGCTCCGCGAGCTGGGAAAGCGCAGCCCGCAGGCTGCCGGACTCGTCCGGCCGGAGCGGGAACACGACGGCCTCGAGCGCCGGCCGCGGGAAGCGCGCTGTTTCGGTCTCGCCTGGCGGCGGCTCTCCGATGGCGTCGCCGACCCGCACGGCCCCCAGGCCGCGGACAGCGGCCATCTCCCCGGCGGCGAACACCTCGCGCCGATGCGCACCGGCCGGCGCGAACACCCTGATCGATGTCGGCTTGGCCTCCTCCCCTCCCCCGACGCGCACGCGCTGGCGCGGACGGAGCGTGCCGTCGAACAGGCGGACGTAGGCGACGCGCTCGCCGGACGTCGTGCGCTCGATCTTGAAGACGCGGCCGGAGACGTCCGCATCCGGGTCGCCGGAGGCGCCCGAGAGGAGCTCGTCGACGCCGGCGAGGAGCCGGTCGATCCCCTCCCCGGTCGCCGCCGACCCGAAGTACACCGGGTGCACCCAGCCCGCCCGGGTCTGCCGGGCGAGCTCCCGGTGCAGACGGACCGTCGAGGGCGCGGCTTCACCGCCGACGAACCCCTGGAGGAGGGCCTCGTCGTGCTCCGCGAGGATCTCCGTGAGCACCGTCCGGTGCTGATCGTCGGAGGCGGTCAACGGTGGGCCCATCGGCACGACGCCTGGCGACAGCCGTCGCGCCATCGCCTCGAGGACCCGCTCCGGGTCCGCACCGGCCCGGTCGACCTTGTTGACGAAGATCAGCGTCGGGACGCGGAGCCGGCGCAGGGCGCGGAAGAGCAGCGGCGTCTGCGGCTGGACGCCCTCGACCGCCGACACGACGAGCACCGCGCCGTCGAGCACGCCGAGGACGCGTTCGACCTCCGCGATGAAGTCGGGGTGACCGGGCGTGTCGACGAGGTTGACCGCGAGGTCGCCGACGAGGAACGAGGCGACCGCGGACCGGATCGTGATGCCGCGTTCGCGCTCGAGGTCGAGCGAGTCGGTCTGGGTGGTGCCGGCGTCGACGCTGCCGACGTGGTCGATGGCGCCGGCGGTGAAGAGGAGTCGCTCGGTGAGGGTGGTCTTACCGGCGTCGACGTGGGCGAGGATGCCGAGATTGAGCGTGCGCATGGGACCTCATGTCGTGCAAGGAGGCGGTGACCTTCTGGCTGGACATGGGTGCTCCCATCTCGCTCCTTTCCGTCTCGCGTCGTCGCGCGGCTGCGCCCGAACAGGGTCGCACGCCCGGTCAAGCAGTGGGACTACTGGGACATGCATGTCGTGGGGTTGTGGCCAGCGCCCGGCACGAGCCGTGGCGCTGGCCGAGGCGCGCTGGTCGCCCGATGGGGGCTAGAAGGACAGGTGGCCCTTGTACACGGCGCAGCCGTTGGGCAGGTCATGCATCTGGAGCACGCCACTCACGCCGGCGAAGCCACCGTCGCCGCCAACGATCGGGTGATGGCACCGCCCATGAACCTCGACCCCATCGACGACCTTGTAGGTGAACGTGTAGGTGGTCCAGAAGTGCCCGCAGCGGTCCCCGTTGAGGCACCCGGAGAACACTTCGGTGCCGCTCGCCTGCGTCGCGCCGGACGGGGTCTCGTTCCGGATCGTCCACTCGTCGATGTACCAACAACCGATCAGATTTCCGGTGACCGTGTAGGTCGCCACGGACTGGGCATCCTCGACACAGACGCCCGCGGTGTCCGGTGTGAGCAGGCCTGCCACCTGGGTCTGTGACTTTGCCGCCACCGGTGTGGCCGACAGCGCGACGACGAGCATGGTCGCGATGCTCATCGTCAGTCCGAATCGCCGGAATGCGTGTTTCGACACCCTCGTCTCCTTTGCGCTCGATCCATCGTGGATGGCGGCGAGTGTCCGGCCACCCGAAGCCGTGGCGCCAGAGACGGAATGCATGGAACCGGGGCAAAACGGCCATCGCCTGGGCGAGCCGGGCGCGGGCCTCAGCTCGCGGCGAGACCCGACCGTGGACGATCGGCGTGAGGCGCGATGGTCGCGAACTTGCGCCGATATGCGGCGGGTGTCAGCCCGGTCTTGCGCTTGAACAGGCGTCGGAAGAACGTCGGGTCCCCGTAGCCGACGCTGAACCCGACGTCGTCCACGGCGATGGAGCTGGATTCGAGAATCCGTCGAGCCTCGTCGATCCGGACGTCGTGCACGTATTCCATCGGCCGTCTACCGGTCGCGACGCGAAATCGACGACCGAACGTCCGCGGCAGCAGCGCCGACCGGTCGATCATCGCGGCAACCGGGTTGTCGGTCGCGTAGTTGTCGGCGATCCACGCCTGGGCGCGGACGACCGCCGCATCGTCCGGGTCGGTCCGGCGGACCATCGCGGCGTACGGGAGCTGGCCGTCCTGGTGTCCGGTCAGGAGGTGGACCTTGGCGGTCCGGACCGCGTGCTCCGCCCCGCACAGCCGGGCGATGACATGCAGGGCCAGGTCCTGCCACGCCGTCACTCCGCCGGCCGTGATGACCCCGTCGGTCTCGGTCCCGAGCACGAGGGTGGCGGCGACGTCGAACTTGACCCCCGGGTACTCGGACCCGAACAGGTCGGCGTAGGCCCAATGGCCGGCGCAGGCTCGGCCCTCGAGGAGGCCGGCTTCGGCGACGAGCAGCGATCCGGTGCACACAGAGGCAACGAGCGATCCGCGCGCGTGCATCTCGCGGATCCAGGCGGCTTCTCGCGCGTACCGGCCCCCGGGTGCCGTGGTGATCGGCGTGTAGAGGTCGCACACGATCACGACGTCGTAGCGGTCGGCGACGTCGATGGCGGCGTGCGGCTCGATGAGGACATTCCCGAAGCACCGGAATGGCTCCGCCCCCGCCGCAACGATCCTGACGTCGAGGAGCGCATCTCCCGGCTGCCCTGTCGTCATGTCCGGGTAGACCGCGCCGACCGAGCTCAGGACGTCATAGAGCCCGAACAAGATCGCAGGCGACGACTCCGGCGCGGCGAAGAGCGCGACCCGGGGCTTGTGCGGACCGTCCACGGGATCCCTCCTGTCGTCGAGCGAGTCACTTTTGCCCCGGATTCATGCAATCTGTCTCTGGTTGCATCCTACGGCCCCGCAGACCATCCGATGCACGGACCGCGGCCGAGCATCAATGCCGGCGGCGGCGACGCGGCGGGAGAGGATGATGAACCTCGTGGCTGGCCAGGATCTCGACGCGTGGACGGAGCTGGGTGATGAGGCCGTCGGCGCCCTGCGACGGACCGTGGGCGGCGACGTCCTCGTGGCCGGCGATCCCGAGTACGACGCGGCTCGAGCCGTCTGGAACGCGATGATCGACCGCCGTCCCGGCGTCATCGTCCGATGCCGAACGACGGCCGATGTGATCGCCGCGGTCACGTTCGCTCGCGAGCACGGTCAGCCGATCTCGATCCGTGGTGGCGGGCACAACGTGGCCGGCCATGCGGTCGCCGACGGGGGCGTGATGATCGATCTCTCGGCGATGAACAGCGTCCGCGTCGACCCGGAACGTGCTCGTGCGTTCGTCGAGGGTGGCGCAACGTGGGCAGCCGTCGATCGCGCGACGCACGAGTTCGGACTCGCGACGCCGGGTGGCCTGATCTCGGACACCGGCGTTGGCGGGCTGACCCTCAGCGGAGGGATCGGTTGGCTGCGCAGCCGATACGGCCTGGCGATCGACAATCTCGTGTCGGCGGAGGTCGTCATCGCCGACGGCCGGCTCGTGCGCGCAAGTGCCACCGAGAACGAGGATCTGTTCTGGGCGCTCCGCGGCGGCGGCGGCAACTTCGGCGTCGTCACCGCCTTCGAGTTCGCCCTGCATCGGGTCGGTCCGACGGTGATGTTCGCGGCGCCGATCCTCCCGATCGAGGCGGGCGCCGGCCCGATCCGGGCGTGGCGCGACTTCCTGGCCGACAGGCACGGGGACGTCGGCTCGCTGATCGAGTTCTCGACGATCCCTGCGGTCCCCGACTACCCGGAGGCCGCCTGGGGTCGGCGCGTCTACACGGTCGCGGCGCTCTATGCGGGCGACCCCGACGAAGGCGAGGCGATCCTTCAGCCGCTGCGCGAGCTTGGCGAGCCGCTCGTCGACTTCACCGGGCAGATGGCGTATCGCGATGTCCAGCAGCTGTTCGATGCGGTGATCCCGTTCGGCAAGCACCGCTGCTACTGGAAGAGCCGCTACCTGCGCGGCCTCGACGATGAGGCGATCGACCTGATCGTCGCCGGCAACCAGCGGCCGCCATCGCCGAACACGCTGTCGTCGATCTGGAACTTCGGCGGCGCCACGGCCGCGGTCGATGCCGACGCCACCGCGTTCGGCGATCGCTCGATGCCCTGGATGGTGTCGATCGACTCGATCTGGGACACCGCAGACCAGGACGACGCCAACATCGCCTGGACCCGTGCGTTCTGGGAGCGCCTCGAGCCCCATGCGGACCGCGGCCGGATCTACCTGAACTTCGCCGGTCACGGCGAGGACAACGACGAGCTGACTCGCCGGACGTTCGGACCGAACTACGGACGGCTGGCGGAGATCAAGCGTCGGTACGACCCGACGAACATGTTCCGCTTCAACCAGAACATCCAACCGGCGACCTGAGCGTCCGACCAACGGCGGGTGCGCGAAGCGCCCGGCCGACTCTGTCGACCGGGCGCCGTTGATCCGAGGGGCTGTGAGCCCCGCGGCTAGAACTCGATGCGCTCCATCCGCCACGAGGCGAACCCCGCCAGCGCGACGACCGAGGCAGCCCAGACGATCGGGGTCACGATCCCCGCGTCCGCTCCGCCGATCAGCGCCAGGGTCCAATTCATGATCGACGTCGGCAGGAACGCCGAGATGTCGACCGGCAGCAGGCTCACGAGGATCTGCGGCAGGAGGAAGACCGCGAACCCGATCGCCGCGACGGCGGCCTGGTTCGGGATGACGGTCGAGACCGCGAGCACGACCGCGACCATGAACGCGATCGAGGCCGCGACCCCGAGCGCCGCCAGCGCGAACGTCCCGAGGCCCGCCGAGCCGTAGAGCACGACCACGACCCCGAAGGTCGCCGCCATCGGGATGAGCCCCGCGACGATCGTCACGACGATCGCGGCGGCCGTCCACTTGGACAGCCAGATCGCTCCGCGCGAGACCGGCTTCGACGCGACCCAGGCGAGCGTCCCGCGCTCGCGCTCGGCAACGAGCAGGCTCATCGCCGCGAAGATCGCGACGATCACGAAGATCTGGGACGCGATCGCCCCGAGGAAGTTTGTCGTCGGATCGAGCGAGATCGGCCCGGCGTGCACGGTCGCATCCGGGATGTTCGCGACGATCCAGGTGTTGAGCGCGGCGTTGGCCGCGGTCAGGACCATGAACGCCGTCGTGACCCCGAGGATCACCCACAGGCGCTTGCCGTGGGCCCACTCGTGGAGCTCCTTGCGGAACAGCGGGCCGAAGCCCGCGACGCGGTCGGCGGAGGTCCGCCCGGAGGTCCGGACGGGAAGCGAGATCGAGGCGGTCATGCCGCAGGCTCCTTGGTGTCGACGAGGCGAAGGAAGACGTCTTCCAGCCCGAGGCGGACGACGTGGTTCTCGGTGACGGTCTGGCCGTGGTCGGCGGCGAACCGGGTGATCGCGGCCTGCACGGCGGCCGTGGCGTCCGGCGCGATCCGGACGACGTAGCTGCGAAGGTCTCCGGTGCGGCCGGCCGGTTCGACCGACACGACACCGGGGATCGAGGCGATCGCTACGGCGGTCGCATCGTCGGCGCCGCCGATGACGACCCGGAGCTGGTCCTGATCGAAGCTCGCGAGGAGCTCGGCGGTGGGGGCGGAACGGACGAGCCGGCCGCCGTCGAGGATCGCGACGTGATCGCTGACGCGCTCGACGTCGTCGAGGATGTGGGTCGAATAGAAGACCGTGACCTCGCCCCGGAGCTCGCGCATCAGGTCGAGGACCTCATGGCGACCGATGGGGTCGAGGGCGCTGACGGGTTCATCGAGCAGCAGCAGCGCCGGCGAGCCGATGAGCGCCTGGGCGATGCCGAGCCGCTGCCGCATCCCGCCCGAGTAAGTCGAGGTGCGTCGGTCGGCCGCGTCGGCCAGGCCGACCCGGTCGAGAATGGCGGCGACCTTCGCCGCATCCGCCCGACCCGTGGCCGGATACAGCGAGGCGACGAACTTGAGGGTCTCCCGACCGGTCATCCAGTCGTAGAAGGTGGGCTCCTGGGCGAGATAGCCCACCTCGCGCCGGTAGCCGGGGCCCGCGGTCACGGGGATGCCGGCGACCGACGCGCTGCCGCCTGTCGGCTTCGTGAGCCCGGCCAGCATCTTGATCGTGGTCGACTTGCCGGCGCCGTTGGGGCCGAGGAAGCCATAGATCGAACCCACCGGCACCTCCAGGCTGAGGTCGGTCACGGCCGCCACGCCCGGGTAGTGCTTGGTGAGTCCGGCCATCGAGATGGCCGAGTCGAGGGTCATCGTGGTAGATCTCCTGAGTCAGGCGAACTGGGCCGTTCGCCGTGACATCAGGTTCGCCCGCGCGCTCGCCGGCGTCGTCGGTCCCGGGTCTCGAAGTCCGGACCCGATGTGGCTCGGTTCCCGGGCGTCAGCTCATCCCGTGGTATCGGCCGCGTCTACGACCGACCCGGGCCGGATGAGCCCGGCCTCGTAGGCGAGCACGACCGCCTGGGCCCGGTCGCGCAGCCCGAGCTTGTCGAACACGTGCGAGACGTGGGTCTTCACCGTCGGTTCAGCGAGGACGAGCCGATCGGCGATCTCGCGGTTCGACAGACCGCGACCGACGAGCTTCAGGACCTCGATCTCGCGCTCGGTCAGGTCCCGGAGGGCCGCGTTGCGCTCGTCATTGACGGGCGGCAGGCGGTCCGCATACCGGTCGAGCAGACGCCGTGTCACCGCCGGGGCGAGGAGCGCATCGCCGTCGGCGATGGTCTTGATCGCGATGACGAAGTCGGCCGGGGTCACGTCCTTGAGCAGGAACCCGCTGGCCCCGGCCCGCAGGGCCTCGACGACGTTCTCGTCGGCATCGAACGTGGTGAGGATGAGGACCCGGGCGTTCGGTGCGGCACCGTCGCGAACGATCCGCCGGGTCGCCTCGATCCCATTCAGGACCGGCATCCGGATGTCCATCACCACGACATCGGGGTGGAGACGCTCGGCGGCCTCGACCCCTCCCCTGCCATCGGCCGCCTCGCCGACCACCTCGATGCCCGGCTCATCCTCGAGGATCATCCGGAACCCGGTCCGCACGAGCGCCTGGTCGTCCACCAGGATCACCCGGATCGCGTCGCTCATGCGGCGGCCACCGGCTCTGGTTCGATCGGCAGGCGGGCGCGGACCCGGAACCCGGTCGGCGTCGGACCCGCTTCGAACTCGCCCCCGAAGATCGCCACCCGCTCCCGCATGCCGATCAGGCCACGACCGCCGCCCTCGGTCTCGCCGACGTCACGCCGGCCGGCCCCGCCCTGGTCGGTGACCTCGATCTCCAGAGCCTTGGGTTCGTAGGCGAGACGCACGCGGGCACGGGCGCCACGAGCGTGCTTCAGTGCGTTCGTGAGCGCCTCCTGGACGATCCGGTAGGCGGACAGCTCGACGCCGGCGTCGAGCGGACGCCGGACGCCGTCCAGGGACAGCTCCACCGGGAGCCCGGCGGCCCGGACCTCCTCGATGAGCTCACCGAGGCGCTCGAGACGCGGCATCGGGGCTCGCGCCTCGTCGCCCGCCGCCGACGTGCCGGGCGCGTCGCCGAGGATGCCGAGCATGCGCCGCATGTCGATCAGCGCCTCGCGACTCGTCCGGTCGATCGCCTCGAGCGCCGCTCGGGCCTCTTCCGGTCGTCGAGCGAGCGCGGTCAACCCGGCACCCGCCTGGATCACGATCACGCTGACATGATGCGTGACGATGTCGTGCAGCTCGCGGGCGATCCGCTCGCGCTCGGCGTCGACCGCGCGGCGCGAGCGCTCCTCGCGTTCGGCCTCCTGGAGCCGGGCGTTCTCCTCGATCGCGGCGGCGTACTTCGTCCGCGTCCGGGCCCAATCGCCGAGTGCCAGGATGATGGCGACCGACAGCATCGTCTGGATGGTCCCGGCGACGGCAACCTGCGTGCCGGCCTTGGCCACGATGACCCCGAGGAAGGTGGCGGCGACGCAGAGGGCCGCGACGATCGCCACGCGCCGTTCGTACCGCTCCGCGACGGTGAACAGGGCCACGAGCGCCCCCAGGCTCTCGTTGACGACCGGGCCCTGGACCAGGGAGGCATGAAGGGCGGTGGCGGTCAGCGTCACGACGAGGACCGGGATCGGCCAGCGCCGGCGGACGAGGAGCGGGAGCGTCTCGAGCAGGAGGAGCGCGATGCTGAGGGGATCGCTCTGCCCCGCGTCGGGCGAGCCGCTCGCCACGGCAAACAGCGACAGCACGGCCAGGCCCAGGGCGATCGTCGCGTCGACGAGCCACGGGAGCACGGGCAGCCGCGCGCGGAATCGTGTCATCACGCCGGGAAGCGTAGAGGTCCGGTTCGGGCGCGACATCATGCCGCGGGTGGAGATCCGGCCACGACCCGGAGATGAGCCGTCCTCTTGACAGGCTCGTGATACAACCGTATGGTTGTATCAATGCAGCTCGCCTTCAACGCCGACCACCTCTTTGCCGCCCTGGCCGATGCCACCCGACGGGACATCGTCCTGCGCGCATTGAACGGCAACGAAGGCGTCGCCGAGCTGGCCGGCCACTACCCGATGAGCTTTGCGGCCGTGCAGAAGCACGTCGCCGTGCTGGAGCGGGCCGGCCTGATCACCAAGGAGCGCACCGGCCGCCGCAAGGTGGTGCGCACGAACATCGAGGCGCTCCGTCTTGCGCGGGGCCTGCTCGATCAGTACGAGGCGCTGTGGCGCGGTCGCGTCGACCGCATGACCGAGCTCATCACCAGCACGGAGGAGACCATCGCATGACTGTCACCGCTGTCCGGAAGGATCCGGAGACCCTGACCATGACCCTGACCGCCGAGTTCGAAGCGTCACCCGAGCGCGTCTGGGACCTGTGGGCCGATCCGCGCCAGCTCGAGCGCTGGTGGGGTCCGCCGACCTACCCCGCCACCTTCACGGCCCATGATCTCGCGCCAGGCGCTCGCGTCGAGTACTACATGACAGGCCCCAGCGGCGACCAGCCGCACGGCTACTGGGACGTCGTCGAGGCGGATCCGCCGCGCCGGCTCGTCTTCGTCGATGGGTTCGCAGGTCAAGACGGCACCCCTGACGACGCCTTTCCGCGCAACGAGGGCCGCGTGACGATCGAGCCGATCGCCGCCGGTCGGACCCGCATGTCGATCGTGAGCCGCTTCCCGAGCATCGAGGCGATGGAGCAGGTCCTCGCCATGGGCATGGAAGAGGGCCTCACCCAGGCCGTCGGCCAGATCGACGCCATCCTCGCCGAAGGGGCCGTGACGACAGGAGGGACCCGATGACCACGCTGACCGAGCCCACGACGCGCACCCTGGACGCACCCGGCGCGACCCTGACGTACGACGTCCGAACGGCCGTCTCTGGCGCCTCCCCTGCCCCGGTTCTCCTCCTGATCGGATCGCCGATGGGCGCCGGCGGGTTCGGCACGCTCGCCGGGCACTTCACGGATCGAACCGTGGTGACCTACGACCCGCGGGGCGTCGAGCGAAGCACGAAGGCCGATCCAGCCAGCCCGTCGACGCCCGACGAGCACGCCGACGACCTGCATCGGATCATCGACGAGCTCGGCGCAGGCCAGGTCGACCTCTTCGCAAGCAGCGGTGGCGCGGTGAATGCGCTCGCCCTGGTTGCGAAGCACTCCAAGCAGGTCCGGACGCTCGTCGCGCACGAGCCGCCGCTCGCGTCGATCCTGCCCGATCGCGAGGGCGCTATGGCCGCTCACCGAGGCGATCCGCGACACGTACCAGCGCAGCGGGTTCGGTCCCGCCATGGCCCAGTTCATCGTCGCCGTGAGCCACAAGGGTCCGATGACGCTGGAGTTCGCTCATCAGCCGGCTCCGGACCCCGCGATGTTCGGACTACCGGCCGGCGATGACGGCACCCGCACTGATCCGCTGCTGGCCCAGAACATCGTGACCTGCACGCACTACGAGCCCGACTTCGACGCGCTGCGGTCAGCCTCGACCCGGATCGTCCTCGCGGCCGGCGCCGAATCCGAGGGCGAGATGGCCCATCGCGGCGCGGAGGCCGTCGCCGAGCGACTCGGCACGCCCGTGGCCGCTTTCCCGAGCAACCACGGTGGCTTCCTCGGCGGCGAGTACGGCCAGACGGGAGATCCCGACGGCTTCGCCACGAAGCTGCGCGAGGTCCTGGCCGGGGCCTGAACCCGGGGGTCAGTTGTCGGAGGGGTCGCGATCCGGCTTCGCGGCCCGCTTCGACCGCGGTCGGCTCGCGCTCGGCGACGCGGTCGCCTTCGGGGTGCGCGTCCGCGGGCGCTTCGCCGGCTTCGGTGCGTCGGTCGACACGGCGCTCGCACCAGCGGGCTTGTCGGCCACCGGGGCGGATAACGCCGCGGGCGCGGCTGCCGGTGCGGGTTTCGCACGCGGCTTCGCCCACTCGGGCGAGAACTCGGCGGGATCGAACAGGATCTGGCGGAAGATCGCGGCCGGCAACAGCACGGGCAGCGGTTCCCACATGGCATCCTCGAGCGCGACCGCGCCGCCGTTGACCGGCGGCCGGTCGGCTCCTGGGCGGCGTCGCGAGAGGAAGGGGACGCGAGGCATGAGCCGAGAGTAGGCGTCGCGGGGCCGCGCGTCTGTGGCGACAACGACCGAATCGGCTGGTACGTTCGTCATTCGTCCGCGGTTGACGGCGGGTCCGGAACCACGGTGTAGAAGGCGGTCGTGTTCGCGACGGCCTCGGCGGCCGCGGCCGGCTCGGCACCGGCAGCCTCGTTCGCGGCTCCCCACGCGACGCTGCTCCGCGTCGAGAACTCGCGGCCCTCCTCGGACAGCTGCCAGGCGACCGGGTCGCCGACGGATCCGCCGCGCAGATGGAGCGACAGCCCGAGGAGGCCGCCGTCCCAGCCGACGCCGACCGCGCCCGGACCGAACTGCGCCCACATCTCGTCCGGCACGACCGCCGTGTGCTCGAGCTCGAGCGTCGTCGTCCCCTCCGGCATCGCCGTGAGCCGCACCTCGAGCACTGAGGCATCGGCGGTGCCGGCGGCCTCGCCGTATTCCCAGGTCACCCGGAACCGATTCGGCGGCTCGCAGCTCAGGACCTCACCGCCGGCGTTGCCCGTCAGCTGATACCGCCCGCCCACGTGCAGGTCGCCGCTGATCGGGAGGAACCAGCGGCTGATCCGCTCGGGGCTCGTCACCGCGTCCCAGACGTCCTCGATCGTCGCGTCGTACGTCCGGACCAGGCGGACCACGCGCGCCTCGCCCGCCGATGTTCGGGCGGTGCCCACCTCGCGTCGAACGGCCTCGATCTCGCGAATGATGTCGATCATCGATCTGGGTCCTCCTGTCGGGTGTCGGTGGCCGTGGCGGCGACGCGTCGCCCCCGTCTGCCACGAGCGATCTCGGTGGCGAGGGAGTCGAGGCGCTGCTCCCAGAAGCGGCGGAATCGGTCGAGCCACATGTCGACCTCCTCGAGCGGCCCGGACTCGACGGCGTAGAGCCGACGGGCTCCGTCGGGACGGACGGTCGCGAAGCCGCTCTCCCGCAGGACCTTGAGATGCTGCGAGACGGCCGGCTGCGTGATCCCGAACTCGGCCTGAACGACGTCGGTGATCGACCCGGAGCTGAGCTCGCCTTCAGAGAGCAGCTCCAGGATCCGGCGTCGGACCGGGTCACCGAGAACATCGAACGCGTGCACGGGCGCATCGTATAAGCGCCACGTGATATAAGTCAATACTGAACTTCTGGGCAACCCTGTGTGTGCCGACATCCGTACGCTACCGAGCATGATGAGCTCACTCCGGCTGATCCTCGAGGTCGGCAAGAAGCGCCGGGTCGTCGCCGGCGCCATGGACTGGCCCGGTCTCGATCGCTGGGGCACGTCGGAGGACGACGCGATCGAGAAGCTGCGCTCCTACGTCCCGCGCTACGCGGCGGTCGCCGATCGGGCAGGCCTGGCGTCGGCATTCGCGGCAGTACGTGACGTCGACGTCATCGAGCGGGTGCCCGGATCGAGCTCGACGGATTTCTGGGGCATCGCCCACGTGCCGTCGGAGATCGAGCGGGAGGTCCTCGCGCCGGCGGATCTGGATCGGCGGCTCGTGCTCCTGGAGGCGTGCTGGGCCGAGTTCGACGACGTCGCCGTGCGCATCACCGGGGAGCTGAGGCCCGGCTCGAGGAGCGCCGGTCGCACCCTCGACCAGATCGTTCGGCACGTGTACGCCAGCGAGCCGGAGCAGTTCTCCCGCAAGGTCGAGGTGCGGACGCCGCGCGAGGTCGCGCTCACGCCGGCCGGCCTCGTCGACCATCGCGCGGCCTACCTCGCCGCGATCCGTGCCTACAACACGGAGGGCAAGCCCGCCCGGACCTGGCCGATCCAGTTCCTGGTCCGCCGAACCGCCCATCACGTGATGGACCATGCGTGGGAGATGGAGGACCGGGACCCCGGGGCCTGAGCGACCGATCCGCCGCCGGTCTACGATCCCGTCATGACACCCTGGTTCGGCCTCCATCTCCCCAGCTACACCCACCCCGACGCCGCCCCCGCGGAGCTCTTCGACCGGGTCGTGGCCCAGGCAAAGGCCGCCGAGGCGGCCGGCTTCCGGCTCGTCACCGTCATGGACCACCTGTACCAGATCGGCGGCGTCGGGCAGGTCGACGAGCCGATGCTCGAGGCCTGGTCGACGCTCGCCGCGCTCGCCCGTGAGACGAGCCGGGTCCGGCTCGGGACCCTCGTCACCGGCGTGACCTACCGGAACCCGGCCCTGCTCGCGAAGCAGGCGACGACCCTCGACACGATCTCGGGCGGCCGGGCGATCTTCGGGATCGGCGCGGCGTGGAACGACGTCGAGCACGCGGGCTACGGCTACGACTTCCCGCCGGTCCGCGAGCGGATGGACCGGCTCGAGGAGGCCCTCACGATCGCGAAGGCGATGTTCACGGAGGATCGCCCGTCGTTCACGGGCACGTACTACCGGATCGACGAGGCGTTCAACGTGCCACGGCCGGTCCAGCCCGGCGGCCCGCCGATCCTCGTCGGCGGCGGCGGCGAGCAGCGGACGCTGAAGATCGCAGCCCGGTTCGCCGACATGGCCCACTGGTTCCCGCTCGGGCTCGACGTCCTGCACCACAAGACCGAGGTCCTCGCGGGCCACTGCGAGGCGATCGGGCGGGATCCGGCGACGATCGAACGGACGATGGCGACGCCGGTCACGGTCGCCGCCACCGAAGCCGACGCGAAGGAACTGCTGGCGGGCGTGCCGCCCGAGCGCCGACCGTACGTCTTCGCGGGCACGCCGGAGCAGGCCGCCGACGGGCTTCGGCCATACCTGGACGCCGGCTTCACGGGCTTCACGTTCAACAACTCGATCTACCGAACGCCCGAGCAGATCGCCGTCATCGGCGAGCTGCTCCAGCTGGTCGGGGGCGCCGCGCCGGTCGCCGCCGGCTGAGGAGGGCGATCGTCTCCGGCCCTCTCCGCCCCTCGGTCCCTCGGCCCATTGCAAGAACGCGTATCTGACCGGTCTTCTGGCTCGCTCTCGGCCTGGTGATGCCATCCCATCACCAGGAGGCGTGCCGTCGACCGCAAGCGAGGCGACCGACCCGGGCCGGCGCATGAATCCAGCCGTTTCGGCGCGCCCGACCGCCTGAATGCCATTCGATACGCCTTCTTGAGATCCGCACGCGGTGGCGCCGGGCCGAGGTGCCGCCGGCTGAGCATCGCGGGCGGATCGGAACAGTCGCGGGCGGATCAGATCACTTGACCCGCGGTGCGATCCTTCGATCGGCGCCGGGGTTGTCCCCGCCGCCGCGGGAGGGTGGAAGATGGAAACCGGATCTTCGGCGCTGACGGTCGGCTCCGGCGAGGAGCGCGGCAGCTGGCCGACCTGGCTCGCGACCTTGGTGGCCCTGATTCCGCTCGGGATCGGTCTGACGATCGCGATCGCAGTGAACGGCAAAGCCGGGCTTGGGCCGCTGACGGCCGACCAGATCCTGTGGTGGATCCTCCTGCCCCTCGGTGCGCTGTACCCGGCCATCGCCTCGATGGCGCGCATCCGTGCCTATGCGCCGACGACCGTGCTCGTCGTCGCGGCCCTCGCGCCGGGCGCGTTGTACGCGGTCAGGCTGCTCCTGGACGCGATGCCGACCGACGGAGCCGGACGCACCCCCGTGTCGCTGACGACGATCGCCAGCACGGCGATTCCGCCCGCGATCCTCGCCGGCGGCACGTTCGTCGCGATCGAGATCGCGACTGCCGGGATCCGGCGCGGGGTCCTGCTCGGCGTCGCCGGCTCGGTCGTCGGCGCGGCGGTCCTCGGCCTGGCGGCGGCGGCGAGCGTCTTCCTGCCCGGGATGATCACGACGTAGCCGCCGCGGGGAACATGGAACACGGCACACCCGAACGGGCGTGCCGTGTTCGCCGCTTGACGAGGGACCGTCAGTGCTCGACGACGGCCTCCAGCTTGCTCGCGTCGGCGATCCAGCCCGTGATCTGCGCCTCGCCCGGAATGCGATTCACGATCCCGGGGCGAGCCGCGACGACCGACTGGAACGTGTCCTCGAGGTTCTTGGCGTTCCGGTGCGACAGCTCGGCGGGCGAATCCACCCCGGCGGCCTCGAGGAGGTCGCTGTACTGGGGTCCGACACCCGGGATCCGCATCAGGTCGACGTGGTTGACCCACTCGAGGATCTGCTTGGTGCCGATTCCCGTCGTCTTCGCGAGCTGGTCGCGACCGGACGGCTTGGCGCCGCGTCGACAGCAGGTCCGCGGTCGTGGTGATGCCGGCCGCCGCGAGCTTGCCCGCTTCGGCCGAACCGATGCCCTCGATCTCGGCGATGCTCATCGGGGCGGTCTCGCGGTAGATGTCCGGCTCGGCCGCCGCCGGGGTGGCAACCACCGCCGCCAGCCGCGACCACGGCCGGAGCCGGGATCTCGATCTCCTCCGGAACGGGCTCGGTCTTCGGGTCCGCGAGCAGCCGCTCGACCTCGGCGGTGTCCTCGGCCACGATCTCGGAGACGACGACCGTCCCGCCGAAGCCGTACGACCGCATCCGCTCGACCGCGAGCGACCAGTTCGCGTGCTCGATCAGGATCGCGACCGCCGACTCGGAGGAGGTCATGTCCTGACCCAGCTCCTTGAGCAGCTTGTTCTTGATGCCCCGATCGAACGAGGCGAACAGACCGCCGGCGGCCGCGCCCATGGCGATCCAGCCCACGGGTCCGAAGAGCAGGGCGAACAGGGCGCCGATGACGCCGCCCTTCACGAACCCCTTGCCGATGGTGTCGTCCTTCGTCTGGTGGATCTTGACCTTGCCGTTCGCGGTCTTGGTGATCGCGACGGCGTCGCGGAGCTTGACCAGGTCGTCGTCTGCCATCTCCTTCAGGACCGTCAGCGCCTCCGCGGCGGTGCCGGCCTTCGGGTACTTGATGACGAGGAAGCTGTATTCGTGCGCCATGTCCCCAACCTTTCCAGTCCTGTGGCGCGCAATCGACGCGGGCAACGGGCGACGACTGCGAGTGCGGTGAGACCGATGATCGTCGGCGCGTCACGTCGACGCCACCCGGCGGACCGGCATGACCGCCGGGTGGCCGTACGCAGATCGGCCGGTGTCGTGTCGGCGGTCGGCTACGCCCAGGTGATCGCCGCCACCTCCACGGGCGCCGTTGCGCCGCGGACCTCGGCGACCCGGGCTTCGCCCGACTGAACATCGCCGGCGGCGGCCAGCGAGTCGGACGACGCGAGGATCTCGCCACCCTGGGCCAGGGCGCCGATCCGCGCGGCGACATGCACGCCGAACCCGCTGTAGTCGCTGCCGCGTCGGGTCGCCTCGGCCGTGTGGATCCCGATCCGGACCGCGATCGCGAACCCGGTCCGTGCCCGGTGGTCGCGGAGCGTCCGCTGGATGGCGACCGCGGCGTCGACCGCCGGCCGGGCGGACTCGAAGGCCGCGAAGAACCCGTCGCCGGTCGTCTTGACGATCTCTCCCCCACCCCGCTGGACGAGGCCGCGGAGCGTGTCGTCGTGCCAGCGCAGGAGCTGCTCCCACGCCGCGTCGCCGAGCGCCTCGGCGAGGCCCGTCGACCCGACGATGTCGGTGAACATGAACGTCCGGCGCGCCGTCTGCGGCCCGGACCGCCGATCGGCAATCTCGCGCTGCTCGCGCTCGGCTGCTTCGAGGTCGACCTGCGCGCCGAGCCGCCGGAACTCGTCGAGCGCCGTTTCCAGCTCCAGGTCCGCGTCGTCATCGTCCTCGGTCGCTCGCAGCGCGCGCGACAGCACGGTCTGCGCCCGCGCGACCTCGTACGGCGCCCCGACTTCGCGCCAGCCCTTGATCCCGATCCGGAGCTGCTGCGCGGCGGTCTCTGGGTCGTCCTCGGCCAGGAGGACCCGACCCATGGCCACCCGACAGCCCGCCTCGAGCGCGGGCGACGGGTAGCCCGTGACCGTCGACTTGAGCTCGTCGACGGCCGTCCGGGCCTGTGCGATGCGGCCTGCGGCGACGCTGATCTCGATCTGGGCCGGCAGGAGGCGGGCACGGGCCCACTTGTCCCATGTCTGTTCGGCGACGGCCGCGTCGATGGCCTTCACCGCGCCCTTGACGTTGCCCTGCGCGAGACGGATGAGCGCGAGCGCCGGCTGGGGCGACCGGCCGCGGGCATGGGCCTCGCGCAGCGCGGCCTCGGCACCGACGAGGTCACCGCGCAGCCGGCGGATGTCACCGATGGCGTAGAAGCCGTCGGCCTGCGGCGGCGTCGCCCGGAACGGCTCGAGCTCCGTCGTGGCCCGCTCGAGCTCGTGCTCCGCCCGCTCCCACGCGCCACCAACCGCAGCGACCTCGGCCCGATGGATCCGACAGATCCCGGGAAATCCCTCGAGCGACTGGCGGTCGCAGTACTTCTCCGTCGCCTCGATCCACTCGCTGGCCCGGCGGTAGTCGGTGAGGTCGCGACACGCGCCGATCATCCGGCAGGCCGTGAGTCCGCTCTCGAACGGTGAGAGCTCGCCGTTGACGGCCGCGATCGACGCCTCCTCCATCATGGCGAGTCCGTCCGTCGTGGCGCCGGACGCGATCTTCAGGGAGCCGAGGGTCATCTGGGCCGACGCGGTCAGGTCACGGTCGCCGGCCTTGATCCCGATGGACACCGCCCGCTCGGCCAGCCGCAACGCGGTGTCGAAGTCGCCGGCCGCCGCCGCGCCCTCGCTCCCGATCATCGCGAGGTAGCCGTGTGCGTAGGTCTCGCCCTCGGGCCCGATCAGGCGCTCGGCACGGCGCGCCCAGGCCGACGCGATGGCGTACTTGCCCTCGTAGCCGTACAGACGCGCGAGATCCGCGGCAATGTACGCGGCACGGAGGACGTTCCCGTCCGCCTCGTGACGCTTGAAGGCACGCTCCTTCGCGTCCTCCTGGACGTCGGGTCTGGCCACGAAGAATGCCGCGAGGGCGAGGGCCTCGAGGTCGTCTCCCGTGAGCGCGCCCGGGCGATCCGCCTCGGAGAACCGGTCGAGCGCCTCGTGCCACGCATGGGCGGCGAACGCCGCACGCGCGGCTTCCAGGGGATCTGCCGCCGCTGGAGCGGTGACGGGTTCGGTGTCGGGCATCGCGGGCATTGTGCACCCGCCCCGTTCGGAGTGGATCAGACGCTGCCCGTCGGCTCAACCCCAGCCTGGCCGGCGAGGAGATGCCAGCCGTAGCGCCAGAGGGCCAGGTTCGCCGCGAGCCACCCGAACAGGATCGGGATCAGGAGCGGGCTGCTGGTGGCGGGACCGGTCAGCGTGCTCACGGCGATCAGGTCGATCAGGAGATGAACGACCAGGCACGGCCACAGGCTGCCCGTCCGAATCCGGACCGCGGCCAGGGCGATGCCGCCCGCCGTCGTCGCCGCCACCTGCATCGCCACGAACGGCGGATAGACGCCCGCCACGAGGTTCGCGAGGTGCGATGCTCCGAACGCCGCCGATGACCAGATGACCGCCGAACGCATCCCCGACGGCTGGAGGAGGCCCAGGAGGACGCCCCGGAAGAAGAGCTCCTCGTTGAGGGCGATGAGTGGCAGGCCGACGACCAGCACGGGCACGACCGATGCTGCATCGAGGTTGTAGCCGAACAGCAGGAACGGCAGGCTGGCCGCGACCAGCGGCCAGGCCAGCCAGGCCCAGCCTGACGTCGGTCGATCGCCCAGGCCGGTCCGGACACCCGCGACCGCTGCAGCCGCGACGGCGAAGGCGGCGTAGATCGCCCAGCACACGGGGCCGAGCCATGGACCGAGGTCGGGGAACGCGGACGTGATGACTCGTCCCCCGTCCCATGCCAGCAGGACATGGAGGGCCATGAACGAGGCGTACAGGGCGACCGCCGCAGCCGCAGTGCGCCGACGAACCAGGATCGCCGAGGCGCCGTTGATCGCTCTCACGTCTACGCGCTCAGGCCGGCACCGTCGACGGCTCCAGCGCCGCCGCGATCTCTCGAGCCCAGGCCTCGATGACGTCCCACTGGCGGAAGTCGCCCGCCGGGAGGACGCGCTTCGCCGCCGGCATCATGCGGACGAGCCGCTCGGACATCGCCCGGGGTGGCTCCTGCGGGTCGAACGCGCCGAGGAAGACCCGGTGGTCGCGCGGATGGATCGTCGCGCTGAGCTCGGCGATCTTCTTCCGGCCACCGCTTCCCGGGCCGCTCTCGGGACCGAGCGCGTCGGTGAGCAGGTCCTGTCCGCTCGTCGGAGCCGCCGGGTCCCGGACCGGTCCGCTGCTGAACAGCCACACCGGACGGGCAGCGAGGACGTCCGTGTGCTCCTCGATGAATGCGAGCGGCTCCTTGAGCCAGCTCCCCATGTAGACGCCGCTCCCGATCACGAACGCGTCGGCGCCACCGACGTCGCCGACCCGGTCCGCGGCCGCCAGCTCCGAAGTGAGACCCTCGGCCCGGAGCACCTCGCCGATCCTCTCGGCGATGCCGGCCGTCCCTCCGTGCCGGCTGCCGTACACGATGAGCACCTTCGTCATCACATCCTCCGTTCCGACCCTCCGACGCCCGGTCGGAGGGGTTCCTCAGGCGGGCGATCCGATGGGCAGCAGGTCGGCGGCGATCTCGTTCGCCCAGGCCTCGATCGCCTGCCAGTCGCGGAAATCGCCGGCTGGAACCGCCTCGCGGATCGCGGGCGACGCGCGCATGAACCTGGCCATGAGGCCCTCCGCCAGACCAACCGGTGGCGCGTCGGGATCGTAGGCGCCGAAGAACACCCGCTCGCCGCGTGGTCGGATCGTCCGGGCGAACTCCGCGAACTCCTTCGGCTCGGACGCGATCAGCTGATCGCGTCCCTTCGCGTCGACCGCGGCGGAGCCCGTCGGGCCGCTGCTGAACAGCCAGACCGGACGCGACGCGAGGACATCGTGATATCGCCGGACGAACGCGCTCGCGTCGCCCAGCCAGCTGCCCATGTACGCGGCGCTCCCGATGACGAACGCGTCATACGCCACGACCGAGCCGGCGCCATCGGCCGGGCGGAGGGCGACGTCGAGACCGGCGCTCTCGAGGGTCGCAGCGATGTGCTCCGCGATCCCCCGGGTGGCGCCATGTCGGCTGGCGTACACAACGAGGATCTTCATGTCTGGCCTCCTGCCGGATCCAGCGTGTCGCGCGAACGCTCGACCGGACAAGGGCCAGAGGTCATTGTCTGGGCATTCCTGACGACACCTGTCAGCGACGCCGTCCACACTGGTCCTCGACGGCGATCCCGCCGCACGAACGCGAGGAACCGGACGTGACCGTCGTGGACTGGCTGCTCGACGCCGACCCCGCGATCCGCTGGCAGGTGATGCGGGATCTCATGGACGAGCCGGCCGACGTCGTGGCCGCCGAGCGGGCGAAGGTCGCGACCGAGGGCTGGGGCGCCCGGCTGCTCGCCCTCCAGGCACCGGACGGGGACTGGGCCGGCGGCTCGCTGTTCCCGAAGCAGCTGGCGACGACCTCGAGCCTGATGCTCCTGTACGCGTTCGGGTTGGATCCGGCCGGCGACGAGGCCCGTTGCGCCATCGCCCTCGTTCGCGAGCACAGCCGCTGGGATCACGAGGGCCAGCCGTTCTTCGAAGGCGAGGTCGAGCCGTGCATCAACGGCCGGGCCGTCACGATCGGCGCGTACTTCGGGGAGGACGTCGGGGGCATCGTCGACCGCCTGGTGACCGAGCAGATGGCAGACGGCGGGTGGAACTGCAACCAGGAGATCGGCTCGACACGCGGCTCGTTCCACTCGACGATCAACGTCCTCGAGGGCCTGCTCGAGCACGAGCGAGCCACGGGCGCAACGCCGGCCGTGACCGAGGCGCGTCGCCGCGGCGAGGCGTACCTCCTGGATCGTCGCCTGCTCCGTGGTCTGTCCACCGGCGAGGTCATCGACGTCGACTGGACCCGCTTCTCGTTCCCGACGGACTACTACTACGACGTCCTTCGCGGGCTCGAGTACCTGCGGGTTGCCGGCGTGACCCTCGACGAACGGGCCGCCGAGGCGATCGGGCTCGTCCGGTCCCGGCGCGACGCAGAAGGGCGATGGCCGGCCGAGAACCCCCATCCGGGCGAGCTGCACTTCCCGTTGGACGACGGCGAGGGCCGGCCAAGCAGGTGGAACACCCTTCGGGCGTTGCGGGTGCTGCGCTGGGCCGAGGCCGGACCCCGTGCCTGAGGCGAGACCGCCGGCCTGGGCCATCCTCACGGACGCCGTCACGATCGTCCCGGCGAACGAGGCGTCGTGCGAGGACCTGGAGGCGATCTTCGGGATGCGTGGCTATCCCGCCCCGTGCCAGTGCCAGCGGTTCAAGATCGGGCCGCAGGAGTGGACCGCACCACCCGTCTCGGAACGCCGGCAACGCCTCCACGACGAGGCCCGCTGCGGCGATCCCGGCTCCCCGACGACGAGCGGTCTCGTCGCGTACCTCGAGGGAACACCCGTGGGCTGGTGCGCAGTCGAGCCGCGGACGGCCTACCCGCGGCTCCTGCCCGCCCGTCTCGCCTGGAAGGAGCGTGGCGAGGACAAGGACGACGGGAGCGTCTGGGCCGTCACCTGCTTCGTCACACGGGCGGGCTACCGGCGGCGCGGCATCACGCGCGCCCTGGCACGCGCCGCCGTCGGCTTCGCCCGTCAGCGCGGCGCCCGGGCCCTCGAGGCCTACCCGATGATCACGGAGCCCGGCAAGGAGATCACGTGGGGAGAGACCCACGTGGGCACACGGAGCGTCTTCGCCGACGCCGGACTGGCGGAGGTCTTCCACCCCACGCTCCGTCGCGTCGTCATGCGGATCGACTTCCAGCAGGAGGGCTGAGCGAGATGGCCAGCGCACCGATCATCCTGGTTCCCGGCTTCTGGCTCGGCGCGTGGGCCTGGGACGAGGTCGCCGCGACGCTCCGTGCGGCCGGCCACGACGTGACGGCGCTGACCCTGCCCGGGCTCGACTCCGTCGACGCGGACCGGTCCGGGATCACCCTGTCGGACCATGTGGGCGCGATCGTGAGCGCGATCCGAGCCGCCGACGGACCGGTCGTCCTCGCCCTGCACAGTGCGACCGGGTTCTCCGGCTACGCCGCCAGCGACGCGGTCCCCGAGCGAATCGCTGCGATCGTCTACGTCGACACCGCGCCGGGCAAGGGTGCCCTCGACCCGGACTTCGCCGACACGGAGAAGCCGATGGTCTGGGAGGAGATCAAAGCGGACGAGAACCTCGATGGACTCAGTGAGGAGCAGCTCGAGACGTTTCGGCGGCGATCCGTCCCGGAGCCGGGCGGACTGATCCGGGAGGGAGCCGAGCTCACCAACGAGGCTCGACGCGACATCCCCAGCACGATCGTCGCCACCGCCTACACCGCGGAGGCGTACCAGCGCTACGCGACCGAGCACCCCGTGCCGGCATTCCTTGCAGGCATCCCCGAGCTGCGGGACATCACGTGGATCGATCTGCCGACGAGCCACTGGCCGATGTGGTCCCGACCGACGGAGCTCGCCGCGATCATCGGCGACGCCGCGACGGCGGCCGCATCCGCGGGCCCGACGCGATCGCTCGCTGGGTAGGATCGACGTCCGACGGCCGTCGCCTGCGGAGGTTCGCGAGCCCGTCGACAATCGTCGCGTTTCAGTGCCCGCCTGAAGCGCCGCGGCATCGGTCGGAGTGACCAATGAATGCCCTGCGTCCGGCGGACGGCTCAGCCGTGACGCAGGATCGAGAGCGCGGCGACGAAGAGCCGGAGCCGGCGATGACCGCCGTGACTGCCCGCTTGCCGCGGTGCCTGGTCCGTGATGGTCTCTGCCGCCTCGGAGGGCGGCCGGCGAGCCTCTTGCCGAAGCTCGGCGAGGCGATCCTGGGCAATGGTCTCGAGTGCGAAGTGGTTCATCTCCGGACCCCTTGATGTCGCCCCCCGATCGGGGGGATTCGATGTCGAGACTGGGTCTCGGCATCGCGGCGCGCATCGGGCAGACGCCGGAGGACGACCTCGGTCTACGCTCCGTTTGATGACGGGGCGACGTCGGACGAATCGCGGCCCATCGGTCATCTGACCGATGGGCACTCGCGCTAGGACGCCGCGGGCCCCTCGACCGGTCGCGGCCCACGTCGCGGCAGGGACCATGAGGCCGTCGGGCCGATCCCGAGGACCAGCACGAGGCTGACGAGGATCAGCCCGAACCCGACGATCAGCTCGAGCCCGACCGGCTCGGCCAGCACGAGGGCGGCCCATGCGAGGGCGAACGCCGGGACGATGAACGTCACCGTGCTCGCGGCCGTCGGGGTCGTTCGGCGCAGGACCCGGAAGAAGATCGGCCAGGCGACCGCCGTCGACAGGGTGCCGACCGCGACGAGCGAGATGACGCCGTCGACCGCCGGCATCCGCGGCGGCCCACTGATCAGCGCGACCGGCAGGGCCACCAGGGCGCCGGCGACGAGCATCCCGGTCGCCAGCTCCAGCGGCGGGACCGCGTTCATCCGGGCCCGGACGTAGTTGCCCGCGATCGCGTAGCTCGCCGGCGCGCCGAGCCCGGCCGCGACCGCGAGCAGCGTCGTCAGGTTCGGATCGAGCGGCGACCACCCGACGAGTACGACGACCGCGACCACGCCGACTACCAGACCTGCGACGACGCGCGACGACAGGCGATTGCCGAGGAAGGCAACGCCGATCGCGGCGGTGAACAGGGGCGTCGCGGCGTTCAGGAGCGCCGCGAACCCGGCAGGCAGCGTCAGCGTGGCGATCGCGATGAACGTGAAGGGCGCCGCCGAGAACAGGGCCCCGGTGATCAGGAACCCGACCAGGCGGCCGCGAGCCGCGGCCAGGGTCGCCCGACCCGCGACGAGAACGAGCAGGGCGGCGCCGATGGCGATCCGGATCTCCGCGGCCCAGACCGGTCCGACCTCCGGGGCCGCGATCCGCATGAACAGGAACACGGCACCCCACACGGCACCGAGGAACAGGAGCGAGCCGAGGTCGATGAACGAGAGCGAGCGCCCGGAGGCCGGTGTCGGGGAGGTCATCCGGAGATGCTCGACCCTCGCCGCCGTCACACCCACGGACATCGGTCCCGGACCGACATCGTCATCCGACGATGGCGCGCGGCGGGTGTCAGGCCACCAGGCGCTTGTACCGGATCCGGCGCGGCTGGTCCGCCGCGGTGCCGAGCTCCTTGTGGCGGAACGCCTCGTAGTCGCTGACGTTGCCCTCGAAGAAGCGGACCTGGCTGTCGCCCTCGAACGCGAGGATATGGGTCGCGATCCGGTCGAGGAACCAGCGGTCGTGGCTGATCACGACGACGCAGCCCGGGAAGGACTCGAGCCCCGCCTCGAGCGCCCGGAGCGTGTCGACGTCCAGGTCGTTCGTGGGCTCGTCAAGGAGCAGGACGTTGCCGCCCGTCTGGAGCAGCTTCGCGAGGTGGACGCGGTTGCGCTCACCACCGGACAGCGTCCCGACGAGCTTCTGCTGGTCGGTGCCGCGGAAGTTGAACGAGGAGACGTAGGCGCGCGCCGGGATCTCGCGGTTGCCGACCTTGATCGCCTCGACGTCGTCGGTGATCTCCTGGAAGACGCTCTTCTCGGCACGCAGCGCGTCGCGGCTCTGGTCGACGTAGCTGAGCTGGACGGTTTCCCCGATCTCGATCGCGCCGGCGTCCGGCGCCTCCTCGCCGACGAGCATCCGGAAGAGGGTCGTCTTGCCGGCCCCATTCGGGCCGATGATCCCGACGATGCCCGAGCGGGGCAGCGAGAACGTCAGATCCTCGATCAACAGCCGGTCGCCGTAGCCCTTCCGGAGGTCCTTCACTTCGATGACCGCGTCGCCGAGCCGCGGCCCGGGCGGGATCGCGATCTCCAGCTCGCGAGCCGTCTCCTTCGCGTCGTTCGCCTCGGCGAGCAGCCGCTCGTAGGCCGTCAGCCGAGCCTTGCCCTTGGCCTGCCGCGCCTTCGCGCCCATCCGGACCCATTCGAGCTCGCGGGCGAGCGTGCGCTGGCGCGCGTCGCCCGCCTTCTGCTCGCGCGACATCCGCTCGAGCTTCTGCTCCAGCCAGCTCGAGTAGTTGCCCGAGAACGGGACGCCCCTCCCCCGGTCCAGCTCGAGGATCCACTTCGCGACGTTGTCGAGGAAATACCGGTCGTGGGTGACGGCGACGACCGTGCCCGCGTACTCGTCCAGGAAGCGTTCCAGCCACTCGACCGACTCCGCGTCGAGATGGTTCGTCGGCTCGTCGAGGAGCAGCAGATCCGGGTGCCGGAGCAGGAGCCGGGCCAGCGCGACCCGCCGCTTCTCGCCACCGCTGAGCGTGGCGACCGACGCGTCGTCCGGCGGGCAGCGGAGCGCTTCCATCGCGATCTCGACGTTGCGCTCGACGTTCCACGCGTCCGCGGCGTTGATCCGGTCCTCGAGCACCGACTGCTCCGCCCCGACCGCGTCGTAGTCGATGTCCGGCTCGGACCACTTCGCCATGACGGCGTTGTACTGGTCGATCAGCGTCTGGACCTCGTGCACGCCGTCCATGACGTTGCCCTTGACGTCCTTCGCCGGGTCGAGCTGCGGCTCCTGGCTCAGGTAACCGACGGTGAAGCCCGGCGTGAGCCGCGCCTCGCCGCTGAAGCCGTCGTCGAGACCGGCCATGATCCGGAGGAGGCTCGACTTCCCTGCTCCGTTGGGGCCGATGACCCCGATCTTCGCCCCCGGATAGAACGAGATCGAGATGTCCTCGAGGACGGTCCGATCCGGCGGGTAGTGCCGGGCGAGCCGGTAGGTGCCATAGATGAACTCGGCGGGCATGGCGACAAGCCTACCGAGTTGTCGGCGCGTCGGGCGGCTGCGATCATGCGGGCCGAGTGAGACTTCCAACGATCCTGGCGGTGTCGGCGGTCCTCGTGGTCGGGTGCTCGGGCGGTTCGCCGTCGGCGGCGCCACCGGCCTCATCCTCCAGCGCCCCATCGGCCGCCCCATCGGCGTCGGTCGCCCGCGTCGCCGACGTCGTCGTCGGTGGCGATCGGCCCGTGACGGTCCACGTTCCGCCGGGCTACGACCCGAGCCGACCGGCTCCACTGATCATCCTGCTCCATGGCTACGGCTCGTCCGGCGCGGAGCAGGACGCGTACCTCCATCTTGGCGACGCGGCGGCCAAGCGAGGCTTCCTCTTCGCCGCTCCCGATGGCACGAAGGACAAGCTCGGCAACAGCTTCTGGAGCGCAACCGACGCGTGCTGCGACTTCGACCGGACCGGCGTCAACGATGTCGCCTACCTCGACGGTCTGATTACCGAGATCGAGGGAAAGCGTGCCGTCGATCCGAAGCGAGTCGACTTCGTCGGCCACTCGAACGGCGGGTTCATGAGCTACCGGATGGGGTGCGCCCACGGGGATCGGATCGCCGCCCTTGTCAGTCTCGCCGGCGAGTCCTTCGCGAACCCTGCCGACTGCGCGCCGGGCGCGCCAGTCGCGGTCCTCCAGATCCAGGGGACCGCGGACGACGTCGTCCATTACGACGGCGGCACGCTCGAGGGGATCGGGAGCGGCGCGTCGATGTCGTCCTACCCAGGTGCCGAGGCCAGCGCCCACGCGTGGGCGACGTACGACGGCTGTTCGACGACGCCGGACACGCCGGCGGAACGCGTCGACGTCGACGCGGGGATCGCCAACGCGGGCGTCCCCGGAGGAATCGACCGTCACCCGCTGGTCCGGCTGCCGGCCCGGCGGCGCCGTCGAGCTCTGGACAATCCCCGGCGGAGGCCACGTTCCGAACATCTCCGGCGCGTTCCCGGACGCCGCCCTCGACTTCCTGACCGCGCATCCCAAGGCCTGATCGGCCGGCAGAAGGCAGCCGTCGGATGCGGATCCTCATCGTGGGCGGTGGGATCGCCGGCCTGTCGACGGCGCGCGCCCTGGGGCTGCGCGGTCTCGAGAGCGAGATCGTCGAGCGGGACGCCGCACCGCGGATCGCCGGCGCGGGCGTCTTCCTCCCGGGCAATGGGATGGCCGCCATGCGGCGCCTCGGCCTCGAGGACGCGGTTCTCGCGCGCGGCGCGATCATCGAACGGCGGCGATTGATCGATGATCGCGGCCGTCACCTGCTGGACTTCGACGAATCGACGTTCTGGCGATCCGTGGCGCCGTCCGTGGCCCTGCATCGACATGACCTGCACGAGATCCTCGCCCACGGCGCGTCGGACATCCCGATCCGGTTCGGGATCACGGTGACGTCGCTCGTTGACGATGGTGCCGGCTCGATCGGCGTCACGTTCAGTGACGGCGCGGCATCCGTCTACGACCTCGTGATCGGCGCGGACGGGATCCATTCCGGGATCCGGGCGATGGTGTTCGGCGGTCCACGCCCGTCGCTCGTCGGCCAGGCCGGCTGGCGGTTCGTGGTCGACGGCCACCCCGACATCGCGGGCTGGAACGGATGGCTGGGCCGGGATCGTGGGTTCCTCGCTCTGGCCATCGGTCGCGGCCGCGTCTACTGCTACGCCGATGTCCGGTCCGGCACCGCGACAGACCCGACCGCGGGCGACATGACGCGCCTGGCGGCGTTGTTCACGGCGTTTCCCGAGCCCGTGCCAGGCCTGTTCGCCCAGGCGCCTCCGGCGGCCGACGTCTGGTTCTCGCCGGTCGAGGAGGTGCCGCCCACCTGGTCGCAGGGCCGTGTTCAGCTGGTCGGCGATGCGGCCCATGCCAGCTCACCGAACATGGCGGAAGGCGCGTCGCTCGCGATGGAGGACGCGCTCGTGCTCGCCGAGGTGCTGGCGTCGAGCGACGACGTCGGAGCGGCCCTCGAGACGTTCCGGGCGCGGCGCTCGGAGCGGGTCGAGTGGGTCCAGCACACGACCCATCGTCGCGATCGGATCCGCTACCTGCCGCCCGCCTTCCGGATCGCGATGATGCGGGTCGCCGGCCAACGCACGTTCCGTGCCCACTACCGTCCCCTCCTCGAGCCACCATAGGCCAGGCCGATCGGGCGCAACGGCCCGTCGCTCCAGCGGCGAACGGGCGGTCCGGCACTGGCGGGGACATGGCGATCGCTGCTCGAATGACATCGGATCCCGTTGACGGGGCGAGGTGTCCGATGCCGCGAACGATCCGAACGATCGGCCTGGTGACCGGCCCGAAAGCCGATGAGATTCCGGCCTCTCATCGCGACCTGATCGAATGCCCGCCGGTAGCTGCCTTGACGACGCTCATGCCCGACGGTTCGCCCCAGACGACGGTCGTCTGGTGCGACTCGGAGGGCGAGCTCGTCCGCGTCAACACGATGCGTGGGTTCCAGAAGGAACGGAACATGCGGCGGGACCCCCGAGTGACGCTGCTCTGCTACGACCCGCGCAACCCGCTCCGGTACCTGGAGATCCGCGGCACCGTGATCGAGATGACCGAGGACGGGGCCGGGCGACACCTGGATGCCCTGGCGTCGAAGTACGCGGGACGGACGATCCGGTACTTCGGCGACGCGATCCCGGTGCGGTTCGCGGAGACGGAGATCCCGGTGCTCTGCACGATCCGCCCGCGCCACGTCGTGGCGGTCGACGCGACGCCGGGGAAGGACGCGCCGTGACCGCGAATGCGGGATCGGGCACGATCCCGATCCCGATCGACCACCTCGACCTGCTGACGCGGCCGATCTGCGGCGTCCTCACGACACTGGAGCCCGACGGTTCGCCCCAGTCGAGCCTCGTCTGGCTCGACTTCGACGGCGGGTGCGTCCGGGTGAACACGACGCTGGAGCGCCAGAAGGGCCGCAACATCCGGCGCGACCCGCGGGCGAGCCTGCTGGTCGTGGACCCGGACAACACGGCCCGGTTCATCCAGATCCGGGGCGAGGTGGAGCTCGTGTTCGAGGGGGCCATCGCGCACCTTGATCGGCTGACCCGCCGGTACACCCGCCACCCGTCGTACTACGGCAGCATCTACCCGGCCGAGCAGCGCGACCACGAGACTCGGGTGATCTGCCGGATCCATGCCCGGCGGATCACCCTCGACGCGATCCACGCCTGAGCCAGGCCTCGGAACCGGCGTACGGCCGACAGATCCTCGTGGGGTGTCGAGTAGCGGCGAAAGCGCCTGAAATTGGTGCCAGATCGACACGCGATGTCGACTCGGCGGGCTGCAAAGCCATCATCGCCAGTCAAGCACGCGTGGATCGGCGGCTCGGCCGTGCGGATCGCGTGGCCGAGATGGCCTCGTCGACACCGGGCGACGATCTGGCACCCAATCGGCGGGGTTTCGGTGGTCATCGACAGGGGATGTCGATCTGGCAGGGTCGAGCCGGAATTCATCCGGGCGGGGTATCCCCCGCGTGGACGATGTGGTCGAGCTCGCGCCAGAGGGCCACGACGAGCACCGCCGAGCCCACGAACGCGAACCAGAACGGCGCCGTGATCCCGAAGAACTGCGCGAGCAGGCCACCGATCGGGACGCCGATCACGAGGCCGCCCATGATCGCCACGCGGTAGACCCCGCCGACCCGGCCCAGCAGCTCGTCGGGCACCGCCCTCTGGCGGACGACCGTCGAGGTCGTGCCCCACACGAAGGCGTGGGCCCCGAAGATCACGAGCGTCCCGAGCGCCCAGACCGGCGACGTCGTCAGGGCGAGCGACAGGTGGGTCACGGTCTCGATCAACAACCCGACCCGCATGATGTCCGCGAGGGAGAACCGCCGCTCGAGGGCGCCGTACGAGACGGTCCCGATCAAGCCACCGACCGCCACCGCGGTCGTGAGGAGGCCGAACCCGACGGCGCTCATCCCGAGCCGCTCCTGGGCATAAAGGACGAGCACGGAGAACGCGGCACCGTAGGTCACGTTGAACGTGAAGATCGTCAGCGCGAGGGTTCGCATCGGCGGGTTGGTCGTCAGCCATCGGATCCCCTCGACCATCTCCGCCCGGAGACCGCTGCCCTCCCCCGTGCGCACGGGGCGGCTCGTGATCACGCGGGAGATGAGGACGGCGCCGAGCACGAACGCCGCGGCGTTGACGGCGAACGGGATCGCCATCCCCACCACGAACAGGAAGGCGCCGATCGGCGGCAGGAGCAGCTGGTTCGTCAGGACGAACGCGCCCTGCATCCGGGCGTTGGCGATGCCGAGGTCCTCGCGGCCGACGAGACCCGGGACGAGCGTGCTGCTGGCGGAGTCGGCGAACGTCTCGGCGGTCGCCAGCGCAAACAGCGCGACGAGGACCAGGACGATGCTCACCGTCCCGCTGACGATGGTGAGGACCAGCCCGACGAGGACGGCCGACCGGACGAGGTTGACGACGATGACCATCCGCTTGCGGTCGAAGCGATCGGCCATGGCGCCGCCCAGGACGCCGAACAGGAGCACGGGCAGGTACTCGCTCAGGAGCGCCAGCGAGACGAGGAACGGGTCGCGGGTATGCGAGGCGACGAGGAGTGGGCCCGCCGCGAGGGCGACCCCGTCACCGGCGTTGTTGACGAGGGTCGACGAGAGCAGCCAGCGGAAGCTCCGGCCGAGACGCGGCGGCGCAATGGTGTCGACGAGCCGGGTGGGCAGGAGACGCACCGGCCGGAGGATAGCAACGCGGTCAGTGCCCGGAGGTGATCCCTTCGGCGAACGCGAGCATCCGTGCGTGCTGGGCGATCGCGAGCTCGTCGTTGGCCGCGCTGCCCGTGTGGCCGGCGTCGAACCAGTCGATCTCGACGGGGTGGCCGCGGGCCTCGAGCCGCTCGACGTAGCGCTCGATCGGTCGGGCCGGCGTCCGGGTGTCGTTGCGGCCCTGGAGGATCAGGACCGGCGCCCGGACGTCGTCGACGTAGGTCAGCGGCGAACCGGCGCGCATCGCGTCGGCCTTCTGGTCCGGACCGCCACCGAACAGCATCCGCTGGTACGAGCGGAGCAGGTCCGTCGAGTCCTCGTAGTTCATCACCCAGTCGGCGATCGCGATGCCGGCCATGCCGCCCGCCCACAGGTCGGGCTGGCGCCCGAGGCCGAGGAGCGTGAGATAGCCCCCGTACGACCAGCCGGTGAGCAGGATCTGGTCCGGGATCGCGATCCCGTTCTCGATCAGCCACGCCCGGGCGCCGGCCATGTCCTCGAGCTCGAGCTCGCCGAGCCGCCCCCAGATCGCATGCTCGAAGTCGCGCCCGAACGTCGTGGATCCGCGGTAGTTCACCGACAAGACCGCGAACCCATGGTCGAGGAACGCCTGGGCTCCGGGGTGGAAGTTGGCGAACTGCGCCGCCGTGGGGCCACCGTGCGTCTCGAGCACCAGCGGATACGGTGGCTCGCCGTCGGGGACGCCGAGCCAGGCCTGGATCGGCGTCCAGTCTGTCGACGGGAACGTGATGCTCCGGAAGGCGCGACCGCGCGGCACATCGCCGCTGGCCAGGATCGTGCGCGTCTGGCGCCCGGTCGCCGGATCGAGGCCGATGAGCCGGCGCGGCGAGGCGAAGTCCTCCCAGCGGCAGACGATCTCGGACCCATCGGGTCGGAAGTACGCCGCGCCGAACCGGGCGTAGCCCAGGACGGCGCCCGCCGGGTGGTCGAGGATCCGGACGGCGCCGTCCTCGAGGTTCCAGACGAGGAGCCGCTGCTCCGCCCCGTCGATGTTGCAGAGCAGGATCTCGCGATCGTCCGGTGACCAGTCGAGCCCGATCAGGTCGCCCGCGGGGGCGTCGGTCGGGAGATCGATCCGCGCGCCGGTCGAGGCGTCCCAGACGAGCGCCCGCTCCCGTCCCGACGCGTTCGTGGTCGCGAGCAAGCGGTGGTCGTCGCGACCGTGCGCGAAGGCGTGCGCGACGATGCTCGTGTCGGGGCCGTCCCACAGCTCGGGTCCTGGCTCGTCAGTGACCGTGTCGACGGTCAGGACGCTGAACTCGAAGCCGGCGGACCGGTGGGCGGAGGAGAACGCCGCGACCCGTCCGTCGGAGCTCAGGGCGAGGGTCCCGAGCGCCGCCTCGGAGTGGTGGATCGAGCGGAGGCTCTCGACCGGGCCGTCCTCGTGCATCGTCCCGTACCGCACCGCGAACCGGTCATCCGACGCCGTGATGATCGCGACCCGCCGGCCGAACCGGCTGAAGGCGATGTCCTCGGAGGCGTAGGGCGCGAGGTGCGGCGTCAGGTCGACCGGCTCGCCGCCGCGCGACGGCAGCGCGACCCAGTGGCCGATCTCGTCGCCGGCCGTGTCGCGCAGCCAGACGACCCAGCGGCCGTCCGGTGTCAGGTCCCCGACGAACCGACCTCCGGCCTCGAAGGTCAGCTGGGTCAGGCCACCGGAGATCGTGTCCCAGTGATGGAGCTGGGCGAGGCCGGTCGCGTTCGTCGCGACCAGCCCCGTCGTCGGATCGTCGAACGCGATCCGGCTGGCGAGGATCGCGGATGCCCGGAAGCGCGCCTGCCAGGCCGTGCCGCTGGTCGCGCGGGGATCGGACGACGCGATGGACACCGTCCGGCCGGCGGTCAGGCCGGAGACTGCGCGACGGCGTGCTTCTGGAGGGCCGCGATCATGTCGCGGGCCTGCTGATGGTCCTTCTCGTTCGGCTCGACGTGGTCCGCGACGATCCCGCAGTACACGTCGTGGATCGCCCGGCTCATCGTGTCCTCGTCCGCGACCGCGAGCCCGCTGTCCTTGAGGTAACGCGCGGTGTCGCTGTCCGCGGGGAGGTGCATCGCCTGGACCAGGGAATCTCGCATCGTCATCGTGATCGCCTCCGTCGCCGGTTGGGTTCAGAAGCGTACGCCCGCCCGAGGCGACGCGTGAAGCCGGCGGGCGGCACATGGTGCGGGCCACCGGCCCGGGATCTGCAGACCGCCCCGTCGCGTATCGTCTCGTGATGGAGCCAGGCCCGAGCCCGTCCCTCGAACCAGTCCCCGACTCGGCGGTGCCGACGTCGCCCGTGCCGGCCCGCTCGGGCAGGCGGGTGCTCGCCGCGCTCGCGGTCGCCGCCGTCGCGGTCGTGGTGGCGGTGGGCGCCCTGTGGGTCGTGCCGGGGCTCTCGAGGACGTCCGCGCCCGGATCCTCGGCCGAACCGGCGGGCTCGGCCGCCGCCATCGCCCAGTCACCGGTCAGCCCGATCGCGAGCCTCGAGCCGAGCCTCGCCCCCACCCCCATCCCGACTCGCCCCGCGCCGACACTGCTCCCCGGCGGTCCGTTCGCTTCGAGGGGGGCCATGGTCGTGATCGGGACCGACGAGGCCCTGTCCATCGTCGGGGCCTCCGGTCGCCGCACGGTGCTGGAGCCATCATCGGATGCCCAGTTCCGGTTCCCGACCTGGTCGCCCGATGGCTCGAAGATCGCCGTCCTCCGATACACGGCCAACGCGAGCCAGATCCTCGTCTTCGATGCCGCTGCCGCCACGAGCAACGGCTCGGCCGCGCCGGTCGTGATCCTCGACAGCACGACGATCGGGGCGTTCTACCTCTCCTGGACGCCGGACGGCAAGACGGTGTCGTACCTGGCGAACGAGGGAACCGGGCAGTCCCTGCGCCGCGCACCAGCCGACGGCAGCGCCCCGGTCGACGGATCCGGGCCGGGCTCGACGATCCGGAGCGGGTTCCCCTTCTACTTCGACTGGATCGGCACGGACCGGCTCCTGGCCCACATCGGCGATGGAACGAGCGCGTTCCTCGGTGAGATCGGGCTCGACGGATCGGCCCGGACGGCGCTCGACTCGCCCGGCGACTTCCGGCCGCCGGTCGCCAGCCGCGACGGCCGGTTCATCGGCTACGTCCGGACGGCCGGGGCCGGCGGGTCCTTCGTCGTCGTATCCGGCCGGGACGGGTCGAACGAGCGCACGATCCCGGTGTTCGGGCCGGCGGCCGTCACGTTCGACCCGGTGGGCGACACGCTCGCCACCATCGGGGCGATCGCCGCGCCGGCCACGCCCCTGGCGATCCCGGTCGGGCCGGTCCGGCTGATCGACGCCGCGTCCGGCAAGGCGCGCACCATCCTGGACGGATCGGTGGTCGCCTTCTGGTGGTCACCGGACGGCCGCACGATCGCGGCGCTCCGCGTCCAGCCGGTGGCGGTTCCGGCCCCGTCCGGGGGCCCCAGCCCCGGAGCTGGCGCCTCTCCGGCGGCGAGCGAGGTCGCCTCGGCAGGCCCCGACGCTTCGACGGCCCCGCAGAGCGAGGTCAGGCTGGTCTTCGTCGACACCGCCTCCGGCCTGATCCGGTCCCAACCGCTGGTGAGCCCCGGGCAACTGTTCATCGAACAACTGCTCCCCTTCTTCGACCAGTACGCGCTGAGCCACCGGCTCTGGGCCCCGGATGGCTCGTCGCTGTTGATGCCGATCATGCTGCCGGACGGTCTGACGCAGCTGTACGCGATCCCGGCCGATGGCGGCCCGGTCCGCACCCTCGACGGGATCGCCGGGTTCTGGAGCCCGTAACGACGGTCCCGCGAGGACGCGAGGGTCAGCGCACGTAGCTCGCGCCGTTGATATCGATCGTCGTACCGGTCGCGTGACGGGCGAGCCCGGAGGCGAGGAAGGCGATGACGTTCGCGACGTCCTGGGGCTGCGCGACTTCGCCGAGACCGGTGTCGCTCGCGGCCGCTGCAACGCCGAACTTCTCGGCGAACGGCCGATTGAACGCGGTGTCGACGTAGCCCGGGGCGACGGCGAACGCCGTGACACCTTGGCGGCCGTATTGGCGGGCGATCGTCCGCGTCATGGCGACGACACCAGCCTTGGCCGCGGCATAGTGCCAGAACTCCGGGTCCTCGCCCCGGAACGCCGCCCGACTCGCGAGGTTGATGATGATCCCACCACCCTCCTGGACCGCGTAGGTCGCGATCGCCTCGCGGCACAGGATGGCTGGAGCGATCAGGTTCACCCCCAGCGACAGGTCCCAGACTGCCGTCCAGTCCTCGAGCGAGCGGTCCAGCTCCGCGGGTGGGTAGATCCCGGCGTTGTTGACGAGGGCGTCGATCCTGCCGGTGACCGCGAGGGCATCGCGCCACAACGCCTGCGTCGCCGCTCGATCGCGAAGGTCCACTGGCAGCGGGTGGGCCGCCGGCCCGAGCTCGGCGGCGAGCGCCGCCAGGGGCGCGGCGTTCACGTCGTGGATGACGACCGTCGCGCCGGCACCCGCCAGGGTCCGGGCGGTGGCCGAGCCGATCCCACCGGCGGCTCCGGTGATCAGGACGACGCGGCCCGACAGATCGATCATCTCTTCCTCCCGATCCCGGCCGATCCGGCCGGCAGATCGACCCGCCGACGGCCGTTGCGAGCGGCTTGACCCCGATTGGCCCAAGCGCAAGACTGTCGGCGTGAGGAGCGGGCCAGTGCTCGGAAATGATCCGTCGCTGTCTGACGGATGACAAGCCCGGGACACCAGCCCCCTTCCATCGCGAACCCAGCAGATGTCGAGCCGGCACCGGTCGGTGACGCCCTGCTCGAGGTCCGCGGGCTGTCGAAGTCGTTCCGCGGACTCCAGGCGCTCAGCGACTACGACCTGAGCCTGCCGGCCGGCACGATCCATGGGGTGATCGGGCCGAACGGAGCCGGCAAGACGACCTTGTTCCACGTCCTCTCGGGGTTCCTCCGGCCGTCCGTGGGATCGATCCGGTTCGAAGGTCGCGACATCACCGGATCGCCGGCCTACCGGGTCGCGCGGCTGGGGATCGCCCGGACCTTCCAGAACATCCGCCTGTTCGGCGACCTGCCGGTGATCGACAACGTCAAGGCCGGGCTCCAGGGCGACGCCCGACGGTCCCTCGTCGGGATGCTCCTCTCGAGCGGCGGCTTCCGGAGCCAGGAGCGCGAGCTGACCGACCGGGCACTCGAGCTCCTTCGGCTGTTCGGGCTCGAAGGGCGACGGGATCGCCTGGCGAAGCATCTCCCGTACGGAGATCAGCGGCGGCTCGAGATCGCCCGGGCCGTCGGCACGGGACCGCGGATCCTCCTGCTCGACGAGCCGAATGCGGGGATGAACCCGGTCGAGACCCAGGAGCTGCTCACGCTGATCCGTCGGATCCGCGACGAACGGTCGATCACGATCGTCCTCGTCGCGCACGACATCCCGCTCGTGATGAACCTGTGCGAGCGGATCCAGGTCCTCAACTACGGTCGGATCATCGCCGAGGGCGATCCGGCCGCCGTCCGGTCCGATCCCGACGTGATCGCCGCCTATCTCGGCCAGGCTCGTCGTGCTTGAGCTGGCCGACGTCCACGTCCGGTACGGCAGCATCCGCGCCCTCCAGGGCGTGTCGTTCCGCGTCGAGACCGGGGAGCTCGTGGCCCTGATCGGCTCGAACGGCGCAGGCAAGACCACCACGCTCCGGACGATCTCGGGACTTCTTCGGCCGACCCAGGGCACCGTCACGTTCGAGGGGTCCGACATCACGAGTGCGTCGACGGATCGGATCGTCGGCCTGGGAATCTCCCATTGCCCCGAGGGACGACGGATCTTCGGGAGCCTCTCGGTGTCCGACAACCTCCGCCTCGGGGCGGTCACGAGATCGGACGCGGCGGAGGTCGCCGCCGACCTGGAGATGGTGTTCGAGCTCTTTCCGCTGCTCCGCGAGCGCGTCGGTCAGGCCGGCGGAACGCTGTCGGGAGGCGAGCAGCAGATGCTGGCGATCGGGCGGGCGCTGATGAGCCGGCCGCGGCTGCTCCTGCTGGACGAGCCGTCGCTCGGGCTGGCCCCGCTCATGGTCGAGCGGATCTTTGCGACGATCGCCGCCCTCAAGGCCCAGGGGCGGACGATCCTGCTGGTCGAGCAGAACGTGCACCAGGCGCTGGATGTCGCCGACCGGGCGTACGTCGTCGAGACGGGTCGGATCACCCTCGACGGTCCGGCCGAAGTCCTCCGCCACGACCCCAAGGTCGAGCAGTCGTACCTCGGCGTGGGGAGCGTCGCCCTGTGATCGACTACGCGATCCAGCAGGTCGTCAACGCACTCAGCGCGGGCAGCCTGTACGCCCTGATGGCCGTCGGGCTCGCCATGGTCTTCGGCATCCTCCGGCTCATCAACTTTGCCCACGGTGACCTGATGATGATCGCGGCGTACGTCGCGGTCTTCTGCCTGGGTGCGGGTCTCTCGCTCGCGGTGGCCATCCCGGTGATGATCATCGGGACGGTCGGCGTCGGCCTGCTGATGGAGCGGGTCGCCTACCGGCCGATCCGCGGCGCGCCGGATGTGGCGATGCTGCTCACATCGTTCGCGGTCGGGCAGATCCTCCAGAACGGCACGCTGCTCACGACCCGTCTCGCCGGACAGCCGACGCTCATCGCGTTCCCGAGCCCGGACCTGTTGAACGGCGTCGTGACGGTCGGCGCGATCACGATCCCGAAGGTCAACCTCGCAAGCTTCGTGTCCGGGATCGTCCTGCTCGGGCTGCTCAGCCTGTTCGTGACGCGGACGACCCTGGGGCTGTCGATGCGGGCGGCCGCCGAGGACCTGGCCGCAGCCCAGTTGATGGGGATCAACGTCAACCGCGTCGTCGCGACGGCGTTCGCGATCGGCGCGGCGCTCGCGGCCGTCGCCGGGCTGCTCTATGCGGTCCAGGCCGGCCAGATCAACCCGTATATGGGCTTCACGCCGGTCCTCAAGGCATTCATCGCCGCAGTCATCGGCGGCTTCGGGAGCATCAGCGGTGCCGTGCTGGGCGGTTACGTCCTCGGCTTCCTGGAGGTCTTCGTCACGTCGATCGCGGGGATCGGCGACCTCCTGCCCGCGGGCTCGGTCCCGCCGGAGATCAGAGTGTTCCTCCAGCAATGGCTGCCGAGCGGGCTCGCGAGCTGGCGCGACGCCGTCGTCTTCGTCGTCCTGATCCTCGTCCTCCTCGTCCGGCCCCAGGGAATCCTCGGCCGCCGGGTCCGGGAGGACGAGCTGTGAGCGCGCGCCGCGCCGCCGGACCCCTGCTGGTCGTCGCCCTGGCGTCGGTGGCGCTGGCGCTGCTCGAGGCGAGCGGCCAGTCGTTCTGGCAGGGCCTCGTGATCAACCTCGCGATCTTCACGATCCTCACGGTGTCGCTGAACCTGACGAGCGGCTTCACTGGCGTCTTCTCGCTCGGCCAGATCGGGTTCATGGCCCTCGGCGCGTACATCTCGGCGATCCTCACCCTGCCCCTCCCGGAGAAGGCCTCGTACCTTCCGAACCTGCCGTCGTGGCTGGCCGGCGTCCACCTCGACCAGCGAATTGGCCCGGTGCCGATCGGGTTCCTCGCGGCGACGCTGATCGCGGGTGTCGTCGTGAGCGTCATCGCGTGGCTCGTCGGACGGATCCTGATGCGGCTGTCAGGGCACTTCGTGGCGGTGGCGACGCTCGGCTTCCTGGTGATCGTCCGGGTCGTCCTGTTCAACGCCGATTCCTTCACGCGCGGCTCGCGGACCTTCTCGAACGTGACGCCGTACACGAACCTGTGGTGGTCGTGGGCCTGGGTCCTCCTCGTCGTCTACACCGTCTGGCGGATCAAGCGCTCCGCGTATGGCCGCGACATGTTCGTCCAGCGCGACGATCGCGTCGCAGCCCAGGCGGTCGGCATCCGGGTGATGGAGCCGCGACTCCTGGCGTTCGTCATCGGCGCGTTCTTCTCGGCGGTGGCGGGCTCGCTTTACGCCCACTTCATCACGTCGTTCTCGCCGACCGTCTTCTACTTCGACTTGACCTTCCGGGTGATCACGATGCTCGTCATCGGCGGGATGGGCTCGGTCAGCGGATCCGTCCTTGGTGCGATCGCGATCGTGGGGCTGACCGAAGCGCTCCGCCGGGTCGAGGACGCGACCCTCCTGTACGGGCTGAGCCAGATCATCCTCGCCGTGATCTTCATCGTGGTGATCACCGTCCGGCGCGAGGGGCTCCTGGGCCAGCGCGAGGTCCCGCTGGATCGGCTGTTCGACCGCCGTCCGAAGCCACCGCCGACCGTACCGGAGCGTTCGTCGGGTCAGAGCCCGTAGACGGCCTCCGAGTTGCGCCACAGGATGCACTCGGCCCAGTCGAGCGCGACCCGCTCGTCGATCGCGCCGTCGGCGATGTGCTCGTCGAGCACCCGCGCAAGCGCACGCCGGCCCAGCCGTGCGCCGACCCAGTAGAGCTCGGGGACGAGGGATGCATCCGTGCTGAAGAGGAGCTTGCTGGCCGGGGCGAGCCCGAGCAGCTCGCGATAGATCCCGGTGCCCTCGCCCGCGGCGAAGAGGATCGCCTCGCCCAGGTCCGCGTAGACGTTGGGAAACATCGCGGCCAGGTACGCAAGCGAGCGGACGTACGGATAGCCCGTGTGGAGGAGCACGATCGGCGCCGCCCGGAAGCGCTCGGCAAACAGGATCCGCAGGGCCGCCGGATCGACGAGCGTGAGATCGAGATCCGGGTCGCCGAGTCCGGTGTGGAACTGGATCGGGATGCCCTGCCGAGCCGCCTCCTCGACCGCGATCACGATCAGGTGATCGAGCAACGGCTTTGACTCGATCCGCAGCCGGCCCGCCCGGCGGCCGATCTCTCGGACGGCGGTGAACGCCGCCGCCGCATCGTCGCGGTCCACGTCCTGGACGTGGAGGCCCGTCCGGTACGCAATCACCGACTTCATCCCGACGATCCCGCGGCTCCGCAGGTCGCCGATCTCCGCTCGGTAGGCGTCGAGGAAGCCGTCGAAGCCATCGGACTCGAGGATCAGCCGCTCGATCATCGGCTCGAGGCGCAGGATCTCCTCGATCCGGCAGGGCGCGAGCGTCCGCAGCTCATCAAGCGAATAGGTCGTGTCGCCGCCGTAGCCCGTGTCGATGAGCCACGTCTTGAAGGCGCCGCGCCGGACGATCTCGCGGGTCAGCCATTCGACGCCACGGGCCCGCCGAGCGGCATGGACCGCCTCGGGCGTCGGCTCGCAGTCAAGGAGGACCGCGAGCTCGCGCAGGGTCCACTGATAGAGCAGCGAGGTCGGAACGTGGTCGTGGGCGATCGCCTCGAACGTCGACTCCGTCAGGTGGATCCGGAACGCGTCGTCGTCGGGCGGCTGGTGACGCAGCAGCGAGTGGCAGTGGTTGTCGACGATCGGGACCGCGCCCAGGTCGAGGGCCACGTCGACCGCCGCCTCAGTACTTGAAGAAGTGCTGGTCGAGCTCGAACGCCTCGTCCTTCTCGGCATACGCCGCGGCCTCGGCGCGTCGGACCTTCAGGTACTCGGCGGCAAGCCCCGGACCCATGGCGCCCATCAGCACGTCGTCCCGCTCGAGCTCGTCGAGCGCCTGGCTTGCGGTCAGCGGGAAGCGGCGGATCCCGCGCCGGTCCCGCTCGGCGTCCGTCAGGTTGCCGGGGTCCTGGTCAACCGGTTCGCCCGGATCGAGGCCGCGCTCGATCCCGTCGAGGGCCGCCGCCATGACGCCGCCCAGGGAGATGTACGGGTTGGCGCTCGCGTCGCTGGCCTTCAGCTCCAGGTTCGTCGAGCCGGCCACGTCGTCCCAGTAGCGGCTCGGGACGCGCACGGCGGCCTCGCGGTTCTCGATCCCCCACGCCGTGTAGGCGGAGCTCCAGTAATGCGGTTGGAGCCGGCGGAACGAGTTCACGCTCGGGGTCGTGAGGGCCAGGAGTCCCGGCAGGTGGGCGACGACCCCGGCGATCGCCTGACGGGCGAGGGTGCTGAGGCCCGCCGGGCCGCCGTCCTCCGCCAGCCGGTTCACGCTGTGGTCGGCGTTCCAGATGCTCCAGTGGAGATGGGCCCCGCTGCCCGCCTGATCCGCCCACGGCTTCGGGGCGAGCGAGGCGACCATGCCGTGCTGGGCGGCGACGGCGCGGACCGTCTGGCGATAGGTGATCTGGTTGTCCGCGGCCCGCACGGCCGGCGCGTGCCGGATCGACAGCTCCTGCTGGCCCCAGCCGAGCTCCGGGTGCGACAGCTCCACCGTCAGGCCCTGGGCCGTGAGGGCGGCGATGATGTCCTGGATGACGGGCTCGGTGGATTCCATCCCGATCGCGCTGAAGCACAGGCTCCGATCGACCGGGGCATAGCCATCGTCCTGCCGGTAGGCGAGATAGAACTCGTTCTCGAAGGCGGCATCGAACGAGAGGCTCCGGTCCGCCGCACTCGCGACCATGCGTTGCAGGAAGCTCCGTGGGTCCAGGGCCCACGGCTGATGGTCGAGCTCGATCATGTTCGCGATCATCTGGCCGCTGCGCGGCGCGTACGGGAGGACCACGAACGTGTCCGGGTCCGGCACGAGCCGAATCTCCCCGACCGGGCCATAGGTCGCGTCGGGGGCGAGGAAATCCAGGCTCGTGAACGACTGCATGCCTTTCACGAGCCCGATGCCGCTCGACATCCGGCGCGCGAGCTGCCCGACGTGGGTGCTCTTGCCACGGATCACGCCGCCGTTGTCGCAGTACAGGAAGCGAACGAGCTGGAGACCCCGCTCGTTCGCCTCGCTGACGATCTCCTCTGGTGTCATGGGCTGCCTCGACGACGCTACGGTGCGGGCACCTTCTCCGGGACCACCTCGGCGCCCAGGGTGAACTTGCCGCCCTTGACCGAGATGACCGTGACGCCCTTCTGCGGGACGTGGGAGTCTGCGGAGAAGGTGATCTTGCCGGTGATCCCGGGGAAGTCCTTCGTCGCCTCGATCGCCCCCTTGACGGCGGCCGAGTCCGTGCTGCCCGCGCGCTTGATCGCGTCGGCCATCAGGAAGACGGTGTCGTAGCCGAGGGCCGCGAACGCGTTCTCCGGGTCGTTGCCGTACTCGGCCTTGTAGTCGGTCATGAACTTCTTGATCCCGTCGGTGCCACCGGTCGCGTCCATCAGGGCATGCGTCGTGAAGAACACGTTGTCGGCGGCCGCGCCGGCGACCTTGATCAGGTCCGGGGTGTCGTAGCCGTCACCGCCGACGATCGGACCGGTGATCCCGGCATCCCGGAACTGCTTCACGAGTGGGCCGATGTTGTACGGCATCGCCGCGACGTAGTAGAAGTCCGGCTGCGGGCTGAGGGCCTTGATCTTCGTGATCTGGGCCGAGAAGTCGGTCGCCTTGTCGTCGTACGAGTCCTCGAGGGCGATCGTCCCGCCGAGCTCGGTGAACCGGCTCTTGAAGTACTGCCCGAGGAGCGTCGTGTACTCGACGCCCTTGTCCCACAGGAAGTACGCGTTCTTGCCGAACGTCTTGAACGAGTACTCGGCCCCGACCGCCGCCTGGACGTTGTCGCCGAAGCAGGCGAGGAACATCATGTCGCCGACCTGGGTCGGGATCTTCGGGGACGTCGCGCCGACCGTGATGAACGGGATCTTGGCGCTCTGGAACGTCGGACCCGAGGCGAGGACCGAGTCGGTGTCCGTGTAGCCGATCATCAGCGGGACCTTGTCCTGCTCGACGAACTGCTTCGCCGTCTGGGCCGTGACGTCCATCTTGTACTGGCTGTCGTGGACGATGAAGTCGATCTGCGAGCCGTTGACGCCGCCGGCCGCGTTGATCTGCTTGACCGCGAGCTTCGCCCCGTTGGCCGCAGGCAGGTCGAGCGCGGACTCGTCGCCGGTGAGCGCGAAGCCGCCACCGATCTTGATCGGGCCGGCGGCCACGGGGCTGCCACCGGCCGCCGGGCTGCCGGCGGGCGCGACCGATGCCGGCGCGGACGCGCCACCACCGCCCGATGCGCTCGGGGTGCTCGTGGTGCAGGCGGCGACCAGAACGATCGCGCTTGCCAGCGCGAAGACGTTGCGGGCCATGTCTCCTCCTCGAATCCACCGACGCCCTGGGATGCGGGACCTTGACCGCGCTGCTGCAAGCGTAAGACGATCGACCGCGCTGAGGCGCCGGAGGTGGGGCAACTATCCCCCACCGACTTTCGGATGACAAGGCCTGTATCGGGGAGCCTTACACGACCACCAGACGGGATTCCTCTTTCGCATCCGATGCGGCCGAGCCGGCTCCGCTGATCGTCGTCACCGTCGCGGCCCCCGCCGATGCGCCGGATCCCGACCTCGCGACCCGCCGCAACGACCGGTACGTCGCCGCGGTGGCCCGGCACGGGGCCGAGACGATCCGCCTCGACGTCCGCGCGACCGCATCGGCGCGCGACGACGCGTTCCGGGTGATGGACGGCTTGCTCCTGACCGGCGGCGCCGACCTCGATCCGCGACGGTACGGGCAGTCGATCGACGGGGCCGAGCATGTCGACCGCGCCCGCGATGACCTCGAGGCGGCGGCCTGGGAGACCGCGAACGAGCGGCGCGTCCCGGTTCTCGGGATCTGTCGTGGCCTGCAGGCGATCAACGTCTTTGCGGGTGGGTCCCTCGTCCAGCACGTCGAGGGCCACGCCGGTGCGGCCTGGGGCAGCGGGACGCCGGCCACCCATCCGCTTCGGGTCGTGCCCGGGACCCGGCTCGCGACACTCCTGGGCCCTGCCGAGATGCTCGAGGTCAACGCCTACCACCACCAGGGCGTCCGCGAGCAGGACCTCGCCCCGGGGCTGCGCCCGGCCGCCTGGGCCGACAGCCCAGCCGGACCGCTCGTCGAGGGGCTGGAGGCGGTCGACGGGCGGTTCGTGGTCGGAGTCCAGTGTCATCCGGAGCGGACCGAGTCGACGCCCGCTGCATTCGAGCGGCTCTTCGCCGCGTTCGTCCTGGCGGCCGCGGTGGCGGCGCGGAGCCGGTAGGCCGTTCGCGATCCGGCGTCCATCCGTCAAACGACCGACGGTGGACGGGCCGCCGGCCGACACTCCCTCTCGCTCGATGCGTCGTTCGCCCGATGACCCGGACGTCGCCCGGGACCAGTGTCCCCTCGGGGATCGCGCCCAGGCGATCCCGATGCGGGAAGGGACGACGACGATGAGCACGCAACTGCTGCACGTGATCAGTACCCCGCGCGGGCTGGCGTCGAACACGGGCCGGGTGTCGAGCGCGCTGCTGGAGGCGATCCTCGAGCAGGACGAGGATGTCGACGTCCGGACGCTCGACCTGTTCAAGACCGACCTGCCGTCGGTCGCCGGCCGGAACATCGAGTCCAAGTACAAGCTGATGACCGGGCAGACGCTCGACGAGGCGTCGCGCGATTCGTGGCACGAGATCGAGGCGACGATCGAGCAGTTCCTCGCGGCCGACGTCTACGTGCTGACGGTCCCGATGTGGAACCTCGGCGTCCCGTACGTGTTGAAGTACTACATCGACGCCATCGTCCAGCCTGGCTACCTCTTCCGGTACACCGAGCAGGGGACGGTCGAGGGCCTGGCGAAGGACAAGAAGATGATCTGCGTCACGTCGCGCGGCAGCGACTACTCGAGCCAGCCGATGAAGGCGTTCGACTTCGTCGAGGGCTACCTGCGGACGATCTTCGGGTTCGTCGGGATCACGGACGTGACGTTCTTCAACGTCCAGCCGATGGACATGGGGCAGGACATCCGGAAGTCGGCCCAGCGCTCCGCGATCCGCGATGTCCGCGAATACGCCGCCAGCGGCGCCTGGCGGATCGACGCCGGCCTCGCGCTGCCCGAGCGGGAGCTGGTCGCCGTCTGATCGCAACCCACCGGCAACCGAGACGTCACCTTCCGCCTCATCGAGCGCCGGGCTATGATCGGCGCTCGATGATCGCTGACCCCCTGCTCCAGATCGGACGCTGTTGCTCCTGTCCCCGGCGAGTGCCGGCTCGGACAGTGGCGCGCCCGGTCATCTGACCTCCGGCAGCACCCGAGCGGGTCCTCGCACCACCCCTTTCCGTGGTGAGCAGGCGCATCTGACGCCGCTCCCACGCGCGTTGCCCGCCTTCCGGAGGTCCCCACGTGTCCCTGCTCACGCCCCCTGCGCGCCGCATCGATCCACGCGGTCAGCGCTTCGGCGCCGGCGTCTCGGCCGTCGTCCTCATCGTCTCGCTGATCCTCGGCGAGCCCTGGCTGGCCCTGCTCGTCGGGCTCAACCTCGCGGTCTCGGCCGCGTTCGGCACGCGGCTGTTCCTGCCGGGGCGCCTGTGGCCCACCGTCCGCTCGTCGCTCCGGCTCGGGCCACCGGCCGAGCTGGAGCATGAATACCCGCCCCGGTTCGCCCAGGCACTGGGCGCGACCGCGCTCACCCTGGCCGCCGTGTCGTTCCTGGTCGGCGCGACGACCCTCGGTTGGATCCTCGTCGGCCTGGTCGCGGCACTGCAGACCGTCCTGGCCGTGACCGGGATCTGCATCGGCTGCCGGCTCTACTTCCTGCGCTGGTGGATCCCGGCGCTCGCCGCTCGCCTGTTCGGACGGGCGGACCGACTCGTCGGCGTCGCCGTCGTCCCGATCCGGTACCCCGAGCGGTAGCCCGCGCCGATCTCTGAGAAGATCGGACGATGACCCAGCGCGGCCTCGTCCTCTTCGCCCTGATGTCGGTCATCTGGGGCATCCCCTACCTGTTCATCCGGGTCGCGGTCGCGGAGGTCACGCCCGCGTTCCTCGTCCTCGCCCGCACGTCCCTCGCCACCGCGATCCTGCTGCCGATCGCCCTCGCCAAGGTCGACCTCCGGCCGATCCTGGGCCGATGGCGCTGGCTGGTCGCGTTCGCCCTGATCGAGATCGCCCTCCCGTGGCTGATGCTTGGCTCGGCCGAGCAGCACCTGACGAGCTCGCTCACCGGCATCCTCATCGCCGGCGTGCCGCTCGTCGGCACGGTGTTCGCCCTGCTGACAGGCGGATCGGACCGGCTCGGCCGGACGGCGTGGCTCGGGCTGTTCGTCGGCCTGGCGGGCGTCGTCGCGATCGTCGGCGCCGACCTCGGCACGAGCGACGCGCTGGCGTTCCTCCAGGTCGGGGTCGTCGTCGTCTGCTACGCGGTGGGGCCGGCCATCCTCGCCCGACGGCTCGGCGGGCTGCCGTCGCTCGGCGTGATGGCCCTGTCCCTGTTGGGCTGTGCGCTCCTCTACCTGCCGATCGGGCTGGCCCAGTGGCCGGCGACGACGCCATCGACGAACGTCGTCGTCTCGATCCTCGTGCTCGCCGTGGTCTGCACCGCGGCCGCGTTCCTCGTCTTCGCAGCGCTGATCGGTGAGATCGGCCCGGTCCGGGCGACCGTGATCACCTACATCAACCCCGCCGTGGCGGCGATCCTCGGCGTGCTCGTGCTCAACGAGACCCTGACCCCGGTCATGCTCGCCGGGTTCGTCCTCGTGATCGTCGGCTCGGTCCTCGCGACACGTCGGCCGACGGCCGCGCCGCAGCCCCGGGCCATCGCGGCCGAAGCCTAGCCCGCGACCTCGGGGGCCTCGCCCGCGGCGGGCCCCGGCCCGGTCGCGAGTCGGACCTCATCCCGGAGGGGCTCGCCGGCGAGGAACCGGGTGATGTTCGCGGTGCAGCGCTCGACGACGCCGGCCATGCTGTTCCGGCTGCCGCCGCCGAGATGCGGCGTGACGATCACCTCGGGCACGTCGGCGAACGGGTTCGTCCCGTCCGTCTCGCGTTCCAGAACATCGAGGCCGGCCCCGGCCAGGTGGCCGGTCCGGATCGCGTCCCGAAGCGCGACCTCGTCGACGAGGCCGCCGCGCCCGCAGTTCACGAGGTACGCGCCGATCGGCATCCGCGCCAGCTCGGCCCGTCCGATCAGGTGGTGGGTCTCGGGCGTCAGCGGGACGTGCAGCGTCACGATCGTGGACACCGCGAGCAGCTCGTCCAGTGGGAGCCGCTCCGCGCCGAACCTCGCCTCGATCTCCGGCATCGGTCGGCGCGACTGGAAAAGGAGGCGCGATCCGAACGGCACGAGTCGCTCCGCGACGCTCTGGCCGATCTGGCCCATGCCGACGATCCCGACCGTCGCGTCGGCCAGGTCGTCGATCCCGCGCCGGATGATCTCGGCCGGGGCGAACCAGCCGGCCCGCGTGGCGGGTTCCGTCAAGGGCAGCCGCTTCACCAGGGCGAGCATCAGCATGACGGCGTGCTCGGCTGCACCCGTGCGGTTGACCCCGGGGTTGTAGGCCACCCGCACGCCCGCAGCCGAGGCCGCGGCCTGGTCGATCGTGTCGATCCCGACCCCGATCGCCTGGAGGAACCGCGCATTCGGCGCCGACGCCAGCGTCGCGGCGTCGATCGGACGGCGGGCGTTCACGAGGACGACGGCGTCGGCGGCCACCCGAGCGAACTCCTCGACGTCGAACGAGGTGACCGCGGCGACCTCGACACCGGGCGGGAGGCGCTCCGCGAAGCGTCCGGCGAGGTCGGCGAGGGCCGGATCGACCAGAAGGACCTTGACCATGGGCTCGCAGTCTAGCCAGCGACGCGGCGAAATAACGGGTCCCGCGCCGCCCGGGTAGCCCGTTCTCCCGATGTCCGGCGGCGCCTTTAGCCCGAGTCTGGAAGACGCCACGGGACCACGAGCTCTCGAACCACCACCCACCAGCGACAGAACCCGGAAGGGGGACTCCATGACGATCGCGCACGTGACAGCCACGCCGAACCCGGCGGCCACGATGACCACGGCGCTCCCGGCGCCCGACTTCGAGGCGATCAAGGTCCGCCAGCAGGCGACCTGGGCCAGCGGCGACTACCACATGATCGCGACCCAGATCCAGATCGTGTCGGAGCTGATGATCGAGGCGCTCGACCTGCGCTCCACCGAACGCGTCCTCGACGTCGCGACCGGCAGTGGCAATGCGGCCATCGCCGCGGCACGACGCGGTTGCCAGGTCGTCGGCGTCGACTACGTCCCGGCACTGCTCGAGCGGGCGCGCCAGCGCACGAAGGCCGAGGGTCTTGCCGTCGACTACGTCCAGGGGGATGCGGAGGCGCTGTCCTTCCTCGACGGCAGCTTCGACGTCGTCGTCTCGGTCTTCGGCGCGATGTTCGCCCCGAACCAGGAGCAGACCGCGGCGGAGCTGGTTCGCGTCACCCGGCCCGGCGGCCGGATCGGCCTGGTCGCGCACACCCCCGACGGCTTCATCGGCCAGCTGTTCCGGACGATCGCGAAGCACGTCCCGCCGCCGGCCGGACTCCGATCGCCCATCCAGTGGGGCACCGAGATCCGGCTGCACGAGCTGTTCGGGGACGAGATGTCGTCCCTCCAGGCGACGAAGCGCGAGTACGTGTTCCGGGAGCGCTCGCCCGAGGCCTGGGTCGAGTACTGGAAGCGCTACTACGGGCCGACGAAGAAGGCCTTCGAGGCCGTGAGCGGGGTCGCCGGACGGGTGGCCCTCGAACACGACCTGCTCGAGCTGATCGGGCGGTTCAACCGCGCCGATGACGGCACGATGGTCGTCCCGACCGAGTACCTCGAGGCGGTGATCACCAGGGCGTGACCCAGCGGCGGCCCCGTCGCGGCATGGCCGCCCCGACGAGACGCCGCCCGCTCCTTCCCGGCGCCGGCACCGATCGACAGTTCTCCCGCGTCGATCGGTGCCAGCGCGCGTCTGCGCGCCTGTGCCCGCGCAGTGGACAGCCCGCCTTCGGGTGACCGACACGCCGGGCCGGCTACGATGCGGTCATGCCGTTGACCGGGGAGTACGAGCCGAGCACGGCCGGCTGGGCACGCAAGCAGGCCGAGGCCTACGAGGCGTCCGATGGTCGCGAGGCGGCGACGCTGCGCGGCCGCCCGGTGATCGTCCTGACATCCGTCGGCGCCCGGACCGGCAAGCTCCGCAAGACCGCGCTGATGCGCGTCGAGCGCGACGGCGTCTACGCGGTGGTGGCGTCCCTCGGGGGCGCTCCGCACCACCCGGTCTGGTACCACAACCTCGTCGCCAACCCGCAGGTCGAGCTGCAGGACGGCCCGAACCGGCGCGACTTCCTCGCGCGCGAGGTCGGGGGCGACGAGAAGGCGGTGTGGTGGGCGCGCGCCGTCGAGACGTGGCCGGACTACGCGCGATACCAGGAGAAGACGGACCGCGAGATCCCCGTCTTCGTCCTGGAGCCGCTCGAACCCTCCGCGTCGCCGGGCTGAGGCGAACCGGCCTCAGGCGGTGACGGGCTCCATCTTCTCGACGAATTCGGCGCGCCACGCCGGAGCCTCGAACGGGTTCGCGAAGTATTCGGTCATCTTCGCGATCTTGCCGTCGCGCAGCTCACCGATCCCGACCCAGCTGACGGGCACGCCGTCCCCGTAGTCGATCGTGCCCTCGACGACGAACACGTCCCCGCCCCCGAGCATCCGCTTGTACTTGAACGTCGGCGAGGTACCGGACATCTCCGGGTAGTGCTCGGCCAGCCGCGCCGACGAGGCCTTCGACAGGCGCTCTCCGGACTGCGGCCACTCCTCCACGAAGTCGTCGGTCCCATAGGCCCCGATGAACTGGGTCAGCTTCCCGAAGTCGCCCGTCTTGAGCACGGCCTCCATGGCCGCCGCGAGCTCTCTCGTGTCCCCCATCGGAACGCCCTCCTTGATGGTGTGGACGGCTAGCGTGGACCCGTGGCCCACTCCCCGCAAGCGGCTTATCCACCAACTCCGTCGCTCGTGGCCCACGGCGATCGGGCCATCCAGCCGACGAGGTCGGTCTGGTTGAGGAGCCTCGCGCTCTGGCAGGTCGGCCGGCGGTTCGCCTCGCGGCGGATCGCGTCGCCGAAGTGGCGGTCGAACGGGCCGCGCGGGAACGCACGCACGACGCCCGGTCGAACCTGATCGACGAGCTCGTAGCCGTCGCCACGGACGTCGAGCCCGGTGGCTCGATCGAGCAGGACAGCCTCGACGCCGTCCGCGAGGGTCACGCCCGGCTGCATGTGGAGGATGATCGCGACCGCCACCCGGTCGGCGGCGTCCGCGGGCAAGCCGCGCCGCTCGAGGAAGCGCCGCGCGAACTCCGCTCCTTCGACCTCGAAGCACATCGTGTTGCGCGGGATGCTCGTCAGCCCACCGTCGTGCATGAGCGAAGCCGTCCACAGGATCTGCGGGTCGACCGACCAGCCCTCGCGCTCCGCGATCGCCGCCCCCCAGCAGTACGCCCGGACCGAGTGGGCCAGGAGGTAGTCAGGCAGCGATCGGTGCGCCCACGACCAGGTCGCCGCGGACACGTCGTCCTGGGGCACCGCGAGCCCGCCGATGGCCGTCGGGAGCCGCGGGCTGGGTCGCATCGTCCGCGATCCCCGGCCGTCAGATCCGGCCTAGCAGGTCCGCCTTCTTCGCCTCGAACTCCTCGGTCGTGATCGCGCCGGAGTCGCGGAGCTTCGCCAAATCGGCCAGCGTCGCGGTCAGCTCGGCGGTCGACGGAGCGGCGGCAACGGGCGCGGCCGCCGGCTGGCTCGCCTGGGCCGACGCGACGGCCTGCATGGCCGCCTGGCGGTCCGTGGCGGCGGCCGAGCCTGTCTTCTGCTCGACGATCGACTTCTTGAACGCATCGACGCCGCGAATCGACGTCAGCGTGTAGGCGCCGGCGTCGCCCGACGCCGAGATGATCCGGAGGTTGCCGTACCCGAGCGCCCGCCCGACAGCGGGGACCGTGCTGCGGACGTCCGCGATCGAGGTGAGGAGCGTGTCGTAGTTTCGCTGCCGGAGGAGACCCTCGTGACCCACGACCCGCTGCGTGGTCACGGCAAAGTCCGCCGTGCGCCAGGCCACGATGTTGTAGGCGATCGAGCCGAGCGCACCGAGGACCAGGACGAGCTGACCCAGCCCCAGGAGGCGGTTGAAGAAGCCCATGACCCCGTTCGTCTGATCGCCCTGCAGCCACGCGAGGACGACCCCCAGGATCAGCAGGAGGATCGCCCATTTCGAATCGGCGAGCGGCGAGATCCAGTGCTTCGTCGTCCGGGTGACGATCGACTCGCCGGCGATGAGCTCTTCCTCGATGTTGCTCATGGGGTCCCACCTCGGTGCGGTCGCCGACGACGGTGTCGGGGATCGGCCAGCAGCGTCGCGGCCGCCTCCTCGCTCGTCAAGGGGAGGCCCACCCGTGCGACCGGGGGGACGCACGGAGGCGGAGGGCGCCGGCTTGCGGCTCCCTCCGCCGATGGATGCGGATCGATAGGGATCGATCGTGCCGTCACGACGGCGCAGGCTTCTCCTGGACCGCCCAGCCGTTGCCGTCCGGATCGCTGAAGAAGGCGAACGAGTTCCACGGCCCGCCGTGGCCGTCCTTCCACTCACCGCCCTCGAACGAGCGGACCGGCGTGATGTCGACGCCGGCATCGGCGAGCTGCTGACGAGCCGCGTCGATGTCGGTCACGCACAGCTGGAGGCCCTGGAGCGTGCCGGGCTCCATCTTCGCCAGGCCCTTGCCGATCGAGATCGAGCAGGCCGATCCGGGCGGGGTCAGCTGGACGACGCGGAACTCGTCGCCGACGGCGTGGTCGACATCGACGTTGAAGCCGCAACGCTCGCTGTAGAAGGCCTTCGCCCGATCGACGTCCGACACGGGGACGACGACGAGCTCGAGGGTGAAGTCCATGGCGGGCTCCTTCGCGTGACCGTCGATCAGACCGGCGTGGCGAGACGGGCGAGCAGGTCGTCGAGGCGGTCGAACCCGTCGTTCATGCCGTCCGCCATCCCGTTCTCGATCATCGCGTCACGCGCCTCGACCGTCTGGTACACGGAGTGGGTCCGGGCGATCGTCCGGCCGTCGCGCTCCTCGAGCACCAGCTTGTCGAGCGAGACGTGCCCGGGGGCTCCCTCGAACTCGAAGGTCTGGACCATGCCGTCGGGGCTCAGGTCGCCGTGGAAGACGCCGTGGAAGCCATAGGCGTTGGTGCCGTCCGTGTGGACGTAGCGATAGCTGCCGCCCGCCCGCGGCTCCCACGTGTCGATGACCATCTCGTACTTGCGTGGCCCGAGCCACTGGACGATCAGGTCCGGGTCCGTCCAGGCCCGGAACACGAGCTCGCGCGGGGCATCGAACTCGCGGCTGACGTCGATGAACGGTACGCCGGCCGGTGCGCTGATCTTCGTCTCGGACATCGCTGGTTCCTCCAAGTGCTTCCCGGATCGATCGGTCACTCCGTCGGCTCGGCGGGCGCCGAGGTCGGGGTCGGGTCTGCCTGGAGACGGGCCAGCAGCGCGTCGAGACGGCCGTGGCTCTCCTCCCAGTACTGCTGGTAGCGGGCCAGCCACGCCGAGGCGTCGCGCAGAGCCTCCCCTTCGAGATGGCTCAGGCGGGCGGTCTGGCGGCGCTTGCGCGAGATCAGCCCGGCCCGTTCGAGGACCTTCAGGTGTCGCGAGATCGCCGGCTGAGAGACGCGGAAGGGTGCCGCCAGCTCGGCGACACTCGCGTCACCGTCGGTCAATCGGGCGAGGATCGCCCGTCGCGTCGGGTCGGCCAGCGCCCCGAACACCGCATCCAGCTGCTCCACCACCACTCCATAACTACTACGTTATAGAACAATGTGGTGATTAAAGCGGTAGGCAGCGTGGTTGTCAACCCCCGTCGGCCGACCTCCCGGTCGGGAGGCCGCCCAGCGGCTCGGGCTCCGGTTCGTCGTACCGGTCTCGATGGACCCACACCCACAGGGCCACGAGGAATCGTGCGAGCAGGCTCAGGCCGTAGCTCGCACACCAGACGCAGACGGCTCCGATCACGAACAGCTCGAGGTAGGTGAAGTACAGCTCGAAGATCACCCCGCCCAACGACAGGCCGTAGTGCAGCGCGAGGAGCCGGCCGTCACCCGTTCGCCACCAGGCGATGGCGAGGCTGAACAGGACGAGCGACAGCGCCACGCCGAAGACCGCGACCGGGACGCCACCGATCCGGCTGTACGTCGACCGGGCGACCTCCTCGCAGCCGTGGAGGGGGCCGCAGACCGGCAGCTCGCCCCGAAGCTCCACTGAGGCGAGATACCCGGCGATCGCGAGCCCCACGAGGTCGAGCGCCGCCAGAACGGCGGCCGGGTGGAGCCGGCGCATCCGTCGCCAGCCGCCGGCGACGGACGTCACCTGGCCGCCGCCTCGAGCGCGGCCGAGAGCTCGGCGTATCCCGCGCCGGGGAGCAGCCGCCCGTCGATCACGACCATCGGCGTCGAGTCGATCCCGGCCGCAGCCGCCGCGGCCCGGGCGTCGGTCACCGCCTTCGCTGCCGCCGGGGAGTCGATGTCGGCGAGGAACGCGGCGCGGTCAAGGTCGATGAGGTCGGCCATGGCCACGAGGCGATCGGGGGTGAAGGCTCCGCTGTTCTCCTGGAGGCCCTGATTCGCGTACAGCGTCGCCCACATGTCCCAGAACCGGCCCTGACGATCCGCCGCCCAGGCCGCCTTCGCGGCCAGCACGGATTCGGCTCCGAGGAAGGCATACGGGTGGAAGACCAGCTTCGCAGTCCCGTCGGCGAGCTCATTCCGGACCAGGCTCGGGAACACGTCCCTCCCCCACCGGAAGCAGCCCGGGCACTGGAAGTCCTCGTAGATGTCGATCGTCGCCGGCGCGTCCGTCCGCCCGAGGACGAGCCCGTTCGCCGCGATGCCGGCCGGCGCCGTCGCGCGGACGAGCTCCGACGCCGGGGTGGCCTGCGGGCGCCCGCCGAGGATGATCATCGCCGCGATCAGCCCGAGACCGGCAAGGACCGCGACAGCCGACATCTGGACGATGCCAATCCGCGATCGCCGACGGACCGGGACGCGGGATGCCGCCCGCCGGGCGGCCAGCTGGGTTGCTCGGCGTTCGCGGCGCCGGGCGCGCGAGGTGGATGTGGTCATGGCTCTCCCCGGAACGTGGATGCTCCCTCCACGATCGCCGGGCGCGATCGCCGACGACAGGTGCCGTTCGGCCCGTTCGAGGCCCGCCACTGGTCGCAATGTCGTCGTCGCCATGCCATCCGTCAGGTGGGCTCGGGATCCGCCCGTAAGTAGTTGCATACGCAACGATCCATGTGGTACGGTGCGACCATGCAACTCGGAGTCTTCACCGTCGGCGACGTGACGCCGGACCCCACGACGGGCCACGCCGTGAGCGAGGAACAGCGGATCCAGATCATGGTCAAGGTCGCCCTGAAGGCGGAGGAGGTCGGTCTCGACGTCTTCGCCACGGGCGAGCACCACAACCCGCCGTTCGTCCCCTCCTCCCCCACCACGCTGCTGGGGTACATCGCGGCGAAGACCGACCGCCTGCTGCTCTCGACGGCGACGACCCTGATCACGACGAACGATCCGGTCAAGATCGCCGAGGACTACGCGATGCTCCAGCACCTGGCCGACGGCCGCGTCGACCTGATGATGGGTCGCGGCAACACGGGGCCTGTGTACCCGTGGTTCGGCCAGGACATCCGCAACGGGATCGCCCTCGCCTACGAGCACTACGGGCTGCTCCACCGCCTGTGGCGCGAGGACGTCGTCGACTGGGAAGGCAAGCTCCGGACGCCGCTGACCGGGTTCACGTCGACGCCGCGACCGCTCGACGGTGTCCCGCCGTTCGTATGGCACGGCTCGATCCGCAGCCCCGAGATCCCCGAGCAGGCCGCCTACTATGGCGATGGCTTCTTCCACAACAACATCTTCTGGCCGGCGGACCACGTGAAGCGGATGGTCGAGCTCTACCGGCGCCGCTGGGAGCACTACGGCCACGGCCCGTCCGATACTGCGATCGTCGGGCTTGGCGGCCACGTCTTCATGCGCAAGAACTCGCAGGACGCGATCCGCGAGTTCCGGCCGTACTTCGACCATGCGCCCGTCTACGGCGGCGGCCCGTCACTCGAGGACTACATGGCCCAGACGCCGATGACGATCGGCAGCCCGCAGCAGGTCATCGATCGAACGCTCGGCTTCCGCGAGTTCGTCGGCGACTACCAGCGCCAGTTGTTCATCGCCGACCATGCCGGGCTCCCGCTCAAGACCGTCCTCGAGCAGATGGACATCCTCGGAGCGGAGGTCGTGCCGGTGCTCCGCCGGGAGTTCGCGGCCCTCAAGCCGGCCCATGTGCCCGAGGCTCCCGTGCACCCTCGCGTCGCGGCGGCACGTGGCGTGGCGAACCCCGTGGCCGCGAGCCCCGAGGCGGTGCCCGCATGAGTGCGTCGATCCCGGGCGATCTCCCTTCCACCGCTCGGTCGCTCGTAGTCGTCAGCGCGGGGCTCGGCGTCCCCTCGTCGACCCGGCTGCTGGCCGATCGCCTGGCGGCGGCGACCGAGCGCCATCTCGGGGACGCCGGGATCGCGCCCACGATCCGGGTCGTCGAGCTGCGCGACCACGCCCAGGACCTGATCAACCACCTGCTGACGGGCTTTCCCGCACCGGGTCTCCAGGAGGTCATCGATGCGGTCGTCGGCGCGGACGGGCTGATCGCGGTCAGCCCGGTGTTCAACGCCTCCTATAGCGGCCTGTTCAAGCTGTTCTTCGACGTCGTCGACAGGGACGGGCTCTCGGGGATGCCGACGCTCCTCGGCGCGACCGGCGGCACGACGCGGCACTCGCTGGCGATCGACCACGCGATGCGTCCGCTGTTCGCCTACCTGAATGCGTCCGTGGTCGCGACCGGCGTCTACGCGGCGGCCGAGGACTGGGGCAGGAGTGGGCTCGCCCAGGACAGCGGGCTGGTCGAGCGGATCGATCGTGCGGCGGCCGAGCTCGCGTCGGCGATGGCCGTCCGGTTGCGCACCAACGCCGTCGATCCGTTCGCGGATCCTGTCCCGTTCGAGCAGCTGATGGGGTCGAAGCCGCCCGTCGGCTGACGAGCCACTCGCGGGTTGGCGATCAGCCGTCCGCCCAGAGGGCGTAGCGCCAGTCGTTGCACCGGCTCCAGTGCCCCTTCGGGTACTCGATCTCCGTCTCCTCGACCAGCTCGAACCCCACACCCGCGCACATCCGGTTCGACGCGAGGTTGTCGACGTGCGGGAAGGCGTGGACGAACCGGTGCCGGCCGTCGCCCGCGGCGAGCGCCAGGAGCTGCCGGAACGCGACCGAGCCGATCCCGCGGCCCTGCCACGGCGGAAGGACGCTGAGGCCGGCCTCCCACACGACCCGGTCGTGGTGCTCCAGCTCCCAGAAGCCGGCCCACCCGACGCCATCTGCCGCAGCCGGATCGTCGTCGACGGTGATCGCGAAGAGCCCACCCGGTGCCGTGTCGGCCAGCAGGCCCTGATGCCGCGAGCGGATCCGCGCATCGCTCTCGGGGCCGCCCAGGTAGACCGTCATCGCCGGGTCGCCGACGATCGCCCGCATCAGGTCGAGGTCGCCCTCGGCCCACGGGCGGAGCGCGACCGGCACCTGCTCGCGGGTGGGACCACCAGGTTCATGCACCGGCGGATTCTCGCGCAAAACGGATGGAACCCGATCGCGATCGCGTGGCTCGTATTGTGTGAACGCGGCCACATGAGCCGTGTCGCATCGGTGGCGACATGCAGATCGAGCTCGTCGAACGAGCCATCGCCGGCGACCGCGACGCCTTCTCCGTGTTGGTGAAGACGTCGGTTCCCCGCCTGCACGGCGCCGCCCGCCTCATCCTCCGGGATCCGGATCGCGCCCAGGACGCGGTCCAGGAGGCGCTCGTGCTGGCCTGGCGGCACATCGGCGCCCTCCGTGACCCCGGGGCCTGGGACGCCTGGCTGTACCGGCTCACCGTTCGTGCCTGCTACCGGTCGGCACGGACGGTCCGTCGCCGGAACGTGGTCGAGCTGCACGTGATGCCCGACCTGGAGCCGACGTCGAACAAGGACTTCTCCCTGTCCGTGGTCGAGCACGACGCGATCGGTCGCGCCATGGGGCGTCTGCCGGTCGACCAACGAACGGTGATGGTCCTGCGGCCTCCGTCAGAAGTCGCGACGGCCCGCGAAGCTCTCGATGACACCCGGCCGGGTCAGCTCGTAGATCGCGAGCCGCTGGCCGCCCGGCGCCTCGAACGAGCGGACCGGTCCCTGCGGGATCTCCAGGTCGTGGCCGCGCGGCCAGCCGCGGGCGTCCAGCTCGTGCTCGGCGGCGGCCAGGTCCGGGACGCGGTACACCAGGATCGGGCGGTCGCCCTCGAGATGGCCCGCGAGGACGATCCGCGGCGGCGCGTCGGTCAACTCGACCATCGCGACCCGGGTGCCCATCGCGTCGATCGCGAAGACGAGCCTGGCGCCGAGGGCGTCCGTGAAGGCGGCGACGTCCGCTGCGACATCGCGGCTCGGGACATAGACATAGTCGAGCGACTCGAACATCGCGGCTAGCCCGGCGACGGTTCCGGCGTGTCCGGAAGGACGGCCTGTGCCGGTTCGGGCGTCCCGTAGAACTCGCGGTAGACCACGTTGACCGCCGCCGCGATCGGCACGCCGAGGAGCCCGCCGAGGATCCCGTACACGTTCAGCCCGACGAGCACGGCGAAGATCGTGATCACCGGGTGGAGGTGGACCGCCCGGCCGATGACCTGTGGCATGACCACCTGGTCCTCGACCTGGCGGACGACGAAGTAGATGACGATGACGACGATCGCGAGCTGCGCGCCGCCATGTGCGAAGGCATCGATCCCGGCGATGGCCGTCGCGATCAATGGGCCGATCAACGGGATGATCTCGAGGAACCCGGTCAGGATCGCGATCCCCAGGGCGTACGGCAGGTGGAGGATCGGGCCGAGCGCGATGTAGATCACGAACGCGACGAAGGCGATCAGGACGAGCTGGCCGCGCAGCCACTTGCCCAGGACCTCGTGGATCCGGCCGAGCAGCTCGAAGGTGTGCTCGCGATGCCGGAACGGCAGCGTCGAGATCGTCCGCTGCCAGAGCATCGGTCCGTCGACGAGGAAGTAGAACGTGACGATCAGCGCCAGGATCGTCTCGAGCAGCACGGAGCCGATCTGGCCCGCGATGTGGGCGGCGTCGCCGGGTGATGCGAGGAGCCCGCCGGCCCTCGTCTGGATCTCGCGCGCGATGTCGGCGACCGTGATCTGCTGGCCGCCGATGTCGATGGTGTCCTTCCCGATCAGCTCGCGGAGGAGCTTGCTGAGCGAGTCCGGGCCGGATGCCGCCAGGAGCGAGACCTCGTTCGCGATCCGGCCGACGAGCAGGACCCCCGCGACGATCAGCAAGGCCACGACGAAGACGTACGCGATCCCGACGACCACGATCCTCGGCCAGCCGGTCCTCCGGACGGCTCGCCCGACGAGAGGCGAGAAGGCGTAGGCGAGGACGGCGGCCAGGATGAACGGGGCCAGGACCTCGCGGGCGAGCCAGAGGACAATCCCGACACCGACGATGAGCCAGAGGAACGGCGCGCGGCTGCGCGTGTCGGTCCCGACGGCCGCGGTCCCTGACACGTCCTGGGAGGACGCTGACAACGCGGCGCTCGGGACCTCCTCGGTCATGCCGGCTACTCGACCGTCGCTGCGAGCCGGACGCCGGCGAGGAAGCCGCGGTAGGCCGTGATCGGGTCCGGACCCGGGTGCCGGACCGTTCGGTCGCCGACCCGCTCGGCGTTCGGGACGATCGCGGCATAGTCCGCTTCCAGCCCGCGGCGATAGTCGACCTCGATCACGACCGGCGGCCCGACCTCGAGGAGGCGGAGCTCGCCGGCGGCCGCGCGCGTGACCGCCCGGGCGGCCCCGTCGCGGATCGCCGCCCGGGCGCGTTCGGGGTGGAGCGAGGCCGCCGCGTTCGTTCCGAAGCCCTCCTTGACCACGACCCGCTCCGCCCACGGCAGCCAGCCCGCCACCTCGACCGCGAGCGCGTCGTCCCCGGCCACGAGCCCGACGGGGATGCCCCATGCGCCGAGGGCCAGGGCGTTGAAGCCGTACTCGCCCGTCGGACGGCCGTCGAGACGGGTTTCGACGGGTCCGCCGGTGTAGGTGTGGGCGATCGTGCCGGTCGGGTGCCCGGCGCGCGCGTGGTAGCCGACGAACAGCGCGACATCGAATGCCGGACGGCCGTCGCGCGGGGCGGCGCCGGCCACCATCGACCAGGGCTTCTGTCCCTGCAGAAGACGCGCGGCGGGATCCAGGTCGATCGGGCGGAGGTTGTACATCCCACCGTGGCTGTCGTTGACGAGGATGTCCGTCGCGCCTGCCGAGAGGGCACCGGCGATCGCGGCGTTCGTCTCGCCGACCATCAGCTCGACCGCTGCCGGGTACTCGCTGTCGGCGCGGCTCGTGGGCTTCGGATGGCTGACGCCCGCGATCCCTTCCATGTCGACGCTGATGTAGACCCGCATTCCGCCTCCGTCCGCCCGCGCGTCCCGAGTCAGAGGGGACCGCGTTCGCAGCGTAGCGCTACCAGACGTCGCCGGGGCGCCAGTCGCAGACGATCGGGCCGGTCTCCTCGAACGGCGGTGTGGTCGGCGTCCGCAGGACCATCACGAACCCGTCGTCGTCCGGCGTCCGCCGATCCCCGTCCGGCGCCCGCACGGCCGTCGGGCCGGCCCACGTGCGCCAGCCGAGCCGCTCGTAGAAGTGGCTCGCCCCGGTCCCGAGCGCTCCGAGCTCGAAGCCGGCGCGGATCAACTCGTCGATCGCCTCCATGACGACCGTGCCGAGACCGTCACCCTGCCGGCCCGGCTCGACCGCGACCGCCTCGACGTACCCGGTGTGCAATGCCCGGTCGCCGACACGCACCACGCGTTCGACCACGCTGGCGTGGGCGACGATCGCGCCGTCCTGATCGACGATGACGTGGGTTCCGCCGAGGGCGTGCTCCCAGTCGTCGTCATCGAACCGCTCCTCGGGGTCGTCGTCATGGAAGGCGTCGTCCAGGAGGGCCCGGAGGGCCGTCCGCTCGCGCGCGGTGAGCTCGCTCGTCTGCAGGCGTCGAAGACGCTGTCCGGTGGTGTCCATGCACGGGCCAGCCTAGCCAGTGGAACCGCTTGCGTGCCGTGCGATGATCCGCGCATGGTCGAGTACGGCAACGGGGTCAGCCAGGGCGCGGGTCAGGTCGCCGGTGGCCACGGCGGCGGTGGCGGCGGCAACGTTGATCTCGGGGCGGCCGTCGGGAACTGGTTCAGCCAGGCGGGGCACACGCTCGCCACGATGCCCGCCTGGGAGCTGGCGATCGTGGTCGTCGCGATCATCGCGGGCCTGTTCCTGATCCGCCGCCTGATCTGATCCCCTCGAGGTTCGGCGATGCCGATCAGCGGGCCGCCGGCGCCACGTTCTGGTTGCGGTGGAATACGTTGTCCGGGTCGTACCGGCGCTTGATCGCCGCCAGGCGGTCCCACGTCGCGCCCGGGTAGGCGTCCCGGACCCGCGCCGGGCCTTCGTCCATCAGGAAGTTCACGTAGGCGGCGTGGTCATCCCCGCGCAGGTCGTCGGTCAGCTGCTCCACCCACTCGGTGCGGTTGAGCCGGTCCGATTCACCCTCGTAGAACGCGGCGACATTGACCATGATCCGCCGCCCCCGGTGGGCGTATGCGGTCGCATCCGGCCCGACCCGGGCCGCGGCCCCGCCGAGCACCCGGATCTGGGCCACCCGCATCGCGGCATCCGATTCGCGAAGCCGCTCGACGACGAGCGTGGCGTCGTCGTGGCCGAACCGGTCCATGAACAGGTTCCGGGCCACGGCGGTCGGGTGGTAGTCCGCGTCCTCGGGCGGGAACATCTCCGGGTACCCGCTCGGATGGACGAGGTCCGCCAGGGGCGTCGCGAGGGCCCGGAGCGGGGCGATCGCGGCATCGCCGTCGGGCACATCGCCGGACCAGACGATCAGGGCGAAGATCACGAGCTCTCCGTGATGCTCCTCGGCGACGAACGGCATCGGCGGGCACGGCATCACGTTCGCGATCGTCGACAGCTCGTCCGGGGCCGCGTCGGCGGCCGCGATGAACCCCGCCACCGTGTCCGCGGTCGCCGGCAGGATCAGCATCCCACCCACGATCCCGGGCAGCTCGTGGAGCCGGTATCGGAACCGCGTGGCGATCCCGACGTTCCCGCCGCCGCCGCGGATGGCCCAGAACAGGTCCGGCTCGTGATCGGCGTCCACCCGGTGGATCGTGCCGTCGGCGGTCACGATCTCGGCGGCGAGCAGGCTGTCGATCGTCAGGCCGTGCTTTCGGACGAGATAGCCGATGCCGCCACCGGTCGTGATCCCACCGATCCCGACGGAGCCCGTGTCGCCGAACCCGATGGCGAGACCGTCCTCGGCAAGAGCCGTGGTCACCTCCATCGCCGTGAGGCCCGCACCTGCCCAGGCAGAGCGATCCGCCGCGTCGACGTCCAGCTCGCGCAGCTCGCCGAGGTGGATGACGATCCCCCCGTCGGTCGATCCGTGAGCAGCGCCGCTGTGGCCGCCGCTCCGGACGGCAATCTCCGCGTCATGCTCGCGGGCCACCTCGAGGACGGTCGCGATGTCGGCGGCGTCGGCGACACGGACGATCGCGGCGGGGCGCAGGTCGAAGCCGCCATACATCACGGTGCGAGCGGTGTCGTAGTCGGTGTCGGCCGGGGTGATCACCCGGCCCCGGGCTCGGGTGCGGAGCGCGTCGACGGCGTCGACGAGTGGGGTCTCGAGGGTCACGATGTTCTCCACGCTGGGCAGGGTGTGGTGGGCTGGTCACGATACCGACCGGTGGTTCGCCCGAAACTCATCGGCGCGGCGGTCGGAGGTCAGTCGAGGTGCGCCGGCAGCCCGAACAGCGGGAAGAACCGCTGGGTATCGAGGAAGAAGGTGACCGCCCGGATGCGATCGCCGTCGAGCTCGAGGACCTGGAGCGACCACGGCGCATGCCCGCCGGCGGGGTCCGGCTTGTACTGGCCGTAGGCCGGCATCCCGTTCGCCTCCGTCGGGATCAGCCGCGAACCCTCGCACGCGTAACCCGGGCCGACGCACCACTTGACGATGTCGTCGTGGGTCTGGAGCCAGAGGTCGTAGGGCGGCATCGACCACTGCGCGTCCTCGCGCAGGAGCGACGTGAGTGCCGTCATGTCGTACCGCTCGAACGCGGCCACGTAGCGGTCCAGCAGCGCCTGCTGCTCCCCATCGAGGGGTGGCGCCGGAGCGCCCGCATCGAGGTTCCGGCTGCCGAGGGTCGCTCGCGCCCGCTGGAGCGCGCTGTTCACCGAGGCAACGGTCGTATCGAGCAGCTCCGCGACCTCATCTGCGTGCCAGTGGAGCACCTCGCGCAGGATCAGGACGGCCCGCTGGCGCGGCGGCAGATGCTGGAGCGCCGCGACGAACGCCAGCTTGACGCTCTCTCGCGCGATTGCGACATCCGCCGGATCGCCGGCGGTCGGCAGCACCCGGCCGTCCGGGACGGGCTCGATGAACCGGTCCTCGGGGAGCGCGTCGGGCAGCGGCGTGTCGGCGCCTCGGGCGGGGCGCATGTCCACCGGACGGGCGCGGCGCTGGCTCGCGCCGAGCATGTCGAGACACACGTTCGTTGCAATCCGGTACAGCCATGAGCGCAGGCTGGATCGTCCTTCGAAGGTGGACAGCCCGCGCCACGCGCGGATGAACGTCTCCTGGACGGCGTCCTCCGCCTCGAAGGCGGCGCCGAGCATCCGGTAGCAGTAGCCGGTCAGCTCGACCCGGTGACGCTCGAGATCGATGGCGGGCGCGGTCGCGAGTTCGGTCATCGACCCATTGTGCCCGGCCGGGTGGATGTCGTGCGGAAACCGGTTGGTATCGTTGGGCGCAGATGCCCATCGTCGACGTGCACACCCACATGTTCACCCGCCACTGGCTGGAGCTCGTGCGGACCCGTGGCACGCCGTACGGCATCCAGGTGCGGCCCGATGGGCGCGAAGAGGTCTTCCGGGGCCCCACACCGGTCGTGTTCCCGCAGCCCGGTCACTTCGACTACGACCTCCGGCTCGCCGCGATGGACGGCGCCGGGATCGACGTCTCCATCGTCTCGTTGACCTGCCCGAACGTCTACTGGGGCGGCGAGGACGTCAGCACGGCCGCCGCCCGCGACTCGAACGCCTCGATGGCCGACTCCTGGCGCGCGTACCCGGATCGGATTCGCTGGTTCGCCTCGTTGCCCTGGGAATACCCTGAGCGGGCGATCGAGGAGCTGGCGCGCAGCTGCGACGACGGGGCGAGCGGCGTGATGGTCCTCGCGAACGTGGCCGGACGCAGCCTCACGGAAGAAGCGTTCGCGCCGATCTGGGCCGAGATCGATCGCCGCGCGCTGCCGGTCCTCGTCCACCCTGGCGAGCCGCCCGGGGCCGATCTGATGGACATGGGCCGCTACGACCTCAGCTGGTCGGTCGGCTTCATGTTCGACACCACCCTGGCGCTCACCCGGCTGATCTTCGACGGCTTCCTCGACCGGCACCCGAACCTCAAGCTGATCGCCGCGCACGGCGGCGGGACCCTCCCCTACCTCGTGGGGCGGTTCGAGAAGGGCGACGCGGTCGAGCTGGCCGAGCGCCGCCGGATGACCGCCCATCCGACGGACTACCTCCGTCGGATCTGGTACGACTGCATCACCTACGACCCGGGAGCCCTGCGCTACCTGATCTCCGTGGTCGGGCCCGAGCGCGTCCTGTTCGGGACCGACTGGCCGCACCAGGTCCACGACGTCGTGGGCTCGCTCGCGAACACCGCGGCGCTGCCGGCGGACCAGCGGGACGCGATCCGTGGCGCCAACGCGGTCGCCCTGTTCGGGTTGTAGCGCGATGCGGCGGTCATGAGCTCCGGCGGGCGCCCCCTGGCCGCCGAGCCCGTGCCGCGGATCTGGTTCCTCCTCCTCATCCTGCCGATCCTCGGGCTCGTGCTGCTGCTCGCCGAGCCCGGCCTGGATCTCCAGTGGGAGCACCATCCGAGCCACTTCTGGCTCGTCCTCGCGACGGCCGCCGTCAGCGTCGCGCTGGCGTACGTCACGAGCGCCGTGGCCGGCCGCCAGCGGGACGCCCGCCTCGTCCTGATCTCGCTTGCGTTCTTCGCGGCCGCGGGGTTCCTCGGGCTCCACGCGCTCGCGACGCCCGGAGTCCTGCTGGCCGGCTCGAACAAGGGCTTCGTGATCGCGACCCCGGTCGGGCTGTTCATCGCGGCGGTCTTCTCGGCCTGCTCGGTGACGGGCCTCGGCGGCCCACGGGCGCAGGTCGTGCTCCGCCGACGGACGACGATGCTCGTCGGGCTGAGCCTCCTGATGATCGTCTGGGCGGTCTTCTCGATCGCCGGGATCCCGCCCCTGGACGGAGCGCTGCCGCCGGGCGAGGCCGCCGGCCCGCTCACGGTCCTCGCGGTCGTCAGCGTGGTCCTGTACGCGTTCGCGGCGTGGCGGTCGTTCGACTTCTATCGACGACGCCGCGGGACGATGATCCTCGCCATCACCGTGGCACTGGTCCTCCTCGGCGAGTCGATGATCGCGGTCGTCCTGAGCCGGAACTGGCGGCTGAGCTGGTGGGAGTGGCACATCCTGATGCTCCTCGCCTTCCTCGCGATCGCCGCCGGTGCCCGGAGCGAGTACCGCCGCAGCGGATCGCTGACCGCGGCGTTCGGCGGCCTGTACCTCGATGCCACCCTGGCCCGGCTCGACCAGTGGCACGCGCGGGCGATCGCCGCCGTGGCGGCGGCGGACGAACGAGGCGAGTCCACGGCGCCGATCCTCGAGGAGCTCCGACGCGACGGCGCAAGCGGTGACGAGGTCGCGCTCGTCGAGCAGGCGGCCGGCGAGGTTCGCCGGCTCGACCGCCTGTTCCGGCCGTTCCTGCCGTCGCAGGTCGCCGATCGGCTCGTCGCGGAGCCCGGCACCGGCGACCTGGGCGGGGTCGAGCGACGAGTCAGCGTCCTGTTCGCCGACCTGGCCGGGTTCACCTCCTTCAGCGAGACCCGCTCGCCGTCCGAGGTGATCGCGATGCTGAACAGCTACTGGGCGGTCGTCGTCCCGGTCATCGACGCGAACGGCGGCGTCGTCGAGCAGTTCGCGGGTGACGGGGTCATGGCCAGCTACAACACGGCGACCGATCAGCCGGACCACGCGCTCCGGGCCGCTCGGACGGGCCTGGCGATCGTCGCCGCCGGACGACCACTCGCGGCCACCCACGCCGGCTGGCCGATCTTCCGGATCGGCATCAACACCGGGCCGGCGGTCGTCGGCAACGTCGGCGCCGAAGGGCGGCGGAGCTTCGCGGTGATCGGCGACACGGTCAACACGGCCTCGCGGCTGATGGCGCTCGGCAAGCCCGGGCAGGTCGTGGTGTCCGCGCCGACGTGGTCGGCCCTGGGAGACGATCGGTCAGGCCTCGCTCTCGGGCCGGCGGAGGTCAAGGGCAAGCGCCTCCCAGTCGATGCCTGGGTCCTGACGGGCCTCGAGCGGGACCTCTCATGAACCGCTCACGGCTCGCGCGATAGGGTCGGTCCGCAACCGAACCCGCCCGACGGAGACCCGCGATGATCGCCCAACGACCGGACCGACGCGCCGCCCCGACGCCGACCTATGAGGGCCGCCCGCTCCACGACCCGACCGAGCCCGTCGTCGATCAGGGCCTCGCCTTCGACCTCGAGACGCTCCTGACCCGCCGCTCCATGCTCAAGGCGATCGGGCTGGGCGGCGTCAGCGCGGGTCTCGTCACCCTGGCCGCGTGCAGCCCGACGGCGAGCGGGTCACCATCGACGTCGTCGACGGCTGGCTCCGGCGCGGGCGCGAGCGCGAGCGCCGGCAGCTCCGCGGCGGCCGCGGCGGACTGCGCCACGATCATCCCGGAAGAGACCGCCGGCCCCTTCCCGGGCGACGGATCGAACGGGCCGGACGTGCTGACCCAGAGCGGCGTGGTCCGGACGGACATCCGATCGAGCTTCGGGACGTCGACCACGACGGCGCAGGGCGTGCCCCTCACGATCCGCTTCGCCCTCCTCGACGCCGCGAAGGGCTGTGCGCCGCTCGCGAACGCCGCCGTCTACGCCTGGCACTGCGACCGCGACGGCAACTACTCGATGTACTCGCAGGGCGTCACGAACGAGAACTACCTGCGCGGGGTCCAGGCGACCGGGGCGGACGGCGTCGCCACGTTCACGAGCATCTTCCCGGCCTGCTACCAGGGACGATGGCCGCACGTCCACTTCGAGGTCTATCCGGCCCTCGACAAGGCCACCGATCCAGCGAACCGGATCGCGACCTCGCAGATCGCGCTTCCGGCCGACATCTGCAAGGGGGTCTACGCGACCGACGGATACGGCAGCAGCCTCTCGACCTTCGCCGGAGTCTCCCTCGCGAGCGACATGGTGTTCGGCAACGACGGCGGGATCCACCAGATCGGCGCGATGTCCGGCACGATCGCGGACGGCCTCACGGTCGAGCTTCCGGTCCCGGTGCAGACCGCGTAGGGTCCGCCGTCAGCGCCAGAAGGTGTCGTGCCGGAGCATGAACGCCGTGCGTTCCTCGTCCGCCCCGTCCGCCCGGCGACGAGCGCCGCACCTAGACTGCGGACATGGCCGACAGCCCGGGCTGGCAGGCGCTCCTTCGCGGCAACCCGGAGGCGATGAATCGGACCCGCAGCCGGTTCCGCCACGTGCCGAGCCCGCCGCGCTGCAAGATGTGCTACGCCCCGTTCGCGGGAATCGGCGGCGTCATCCTGCGGCCGTGGTTCGGCCCGTGGGAGGCCAACCCGCAGCTCTGCAAGACGTGCTTCCGGACCCTGACCAAGGCCGGCCCGGGCGGCGCCGAGGTCCACGTCGGGCTCCTGTTCGCCGACATCCGCGGCTCGACCGGTCTCGCCGAGCGCGTCGGGCCCGCCGCCTTCTCGGCCGTCCTCCAGGCGTTCTACGGCCATGCCGTCGATGCCATCGAGCGGTCGAACGGGATCGTGGACAAGTTCGTCGGCGACGAGGCGATCGGCCTGTTCATCCCCGGGCTCACCGGCGACGACTTCGTCGCGCGTGCCGTCGAGGCCGGTCGCTCGCTGATCGACGCGGTCGGCGCCACCGACGCCAGCCCGGGAGGCCCGATCCCCGTCGGTGCCGCGGTCCACTCCGGCGTGGCGTTCGTCGGCACGGTCGGGCCGGCGGGCGAGATCGGCGACTTCACGGCGCTCGGGGATCCGGTCAACACGACGGCCCGTCTGGCCTCAATCGCCGCGGCCGGCGAGCTGTACGTCTCCGTCGAGGCCGCGGAACGTGCGGGTCTCGACGCGACAGGTCTGAACCCTCGTTCTGTCGAGGTCCGCGGTCGGGAGGCGACCGTCGACGTGTTCGTGATCGGCTCGGCGCAGCGCGCAGCGGTCCGCGGAGACGCGGTACCCTGAGCGGCCTGATGCGCGGATTGCTCGCCCGACGTCCCGAGGACGCCTGGCGCTCCCTGATCTCGAACCAGAACGGCTGAGCCGCCCCTTCCAGCACCAGCGTCGGTGGAAGGGGCGAGGATCGGACGCGTGCCGCTCGTCGCAGCCGAATCGGCTGCGCGCCTCGCGTCGTCGCTCGCCCGTCGAGTCACGGAGCCAGACCCATGCCCATGCCGCATCGAACCTTCGCCGCCGTGGCGAAGCGCCGCCTCGTCGGGAAGGAAGGCCGCGAACGGATCCGCGAGGTCCGCGCGCTCCTGGCGGAGCTGCCCGACTATCGGAACGGTCCCTACGCGGACCTCCGCAAATCCCTTCTCGCCGAGATCGAGGACACCCGAGTCCGCTCGAGCGCCGTCCATCGCGATTCCATCGCGGTCCGACGCGAGGGCGCCGCCCAGATCGCCCTTGTCGGCCCGCCGAACGTCGGCAAGTCGTCGCTCCTCCAGGCACTGTCCGAGATCCAGATCAAGACCGGCGACTACGCGTTCACGACGCTCCGGCCGGTGCCGGCCCTCACCCGGATCCGCGGCGTCCTCGTCCAGCTGGTCGAGATCCCCGGGTTGATCGAGGGAGCGAGCGAAGACCGCGGTGGCGGCCGGGCGCTGCTCGGCGTGCTTCGTGCGGCCGACGCGATCCTGTACTGCGCCCGCGCCGGTGCGGATCCCGGGGAGCTCCGGGTCGTCCGCGACGAGGTGACGGCCGCCGGGATCGACGTGCCCGCGGCGGTCGCGATGACCCGCGCCGACGAGGCGGACGATGCGGCGCGGGATCGACTCGCGGCCGCCATCCCGGACCTTCCGGTGCTCGCCGTGTCCGTCCTCGACGAGGCGTCGCTGGATGCCGTGCGGACGACCGTCTGGCGCCTGACCGGGCTGATCGCGATCCGCCTCCGCGCGAACGGCATCGTCGAGGGGGAGCCGCTGGCGCTCCATCCGCCGGCGACGGTCGCGGACGTGGCCGATACGATCCACCACGACCTCGCGGCGTCGTTCACCGGGGCGCGGGTCTGGGGATCGTCGGCGAGGTTCGACGGCCAGCGGGTCGGCCGTGACCACGAAGTGGCCGACGGCGACGTCGTCGAGATCCTCCGCTGAGACGCGTCGTCGCTCACACAGGCGATCGACGGGCGTCCCGGATGACCCACGTCGGCAAACGCTGATCGGTACGCTGTCGCCATGGCGCGTACTGTGGGCATCGGCGTCATCGGCATGGGCTGGATGGGCGAGGTCCACAGCCGGTCCTACCGCCTCGTCCGCGACCGGTTCCACGATCGCGGGATCGACGCTCGGCTCGTCGCCTGCGCCGACGTGGACCCCGCCCGCTCCGACGCCGCGCGTGACCGCTTCGGGTTCGAGCGGTCGACGACCGACTGGCGGTCCGTCATCGACGACCCCGCGGTGGACGCCGTGAGCGTCACGGCCCCGAACGACACCCACCTCGCAGTCATCCGTGCTGCGCTCGACGCGGGCAAGCATGTCCTGTGCGAGAAGCCGGTCGGACGGACGCCGAGCGAGACGATCGAAGCGGCGGACGCGGCGCGCGGCACGGGGCTGGTCACGCTCGCCGGCTACAACTACCGCTGGGCGCCGCTCGTGCAGCGGGCACACGCCCTGATCGGCGCGGGCGCGATCGGTGAGCTGACCCACTATCGCGGTCGCTTCCTGAACGGCTACGCCAAGGATCCCAACGGCGTCCTGTCATGGCGGTTCCTCGCCGAGCAGGGCTACGGGACGCTGTCGGACCTCCTCTCGCACGCGATCGACATGGCGCTCTTCCTGAGCGGCTCGATCGCCGAGGTCGTCGGCAACCGGGCGACGTTCATCGCGGAGCGGCCGCTGCCACACGCGGGCGGCACCCACTACGACACGGCCTCCGCCGACGATCCGCGCGGTGCCGTCACGAACGAGGACTACGTCGGGGCGCTGGTCCGGTTCGCCAACGGCGCCCAGGGCACGCTCGAGGCGTGTCGCGTGATCACCGGGTCCGCCTGCGATCTCGGGTTCGAGGCCCATGGCACGCACGGGGCGCTGGCCTGGACGTTCGAGCGGATGAACGAGCTCCGCCGCTACCGGCGCGTCGACGGCGCGCCGGCGGACGAGGGCTGGACCACGGAGCTCACCGGCCCGGCCCATCCGTTCCACCAGGCGTTCAACCCGGGCTGGGGCACGGGCCTCGGCTACGACGACCTCGCGGTCATCGAGGTGGCGGAGTTCCTCCGGGCGATCGTCGAAGGGGTGCCGGCCGCACCGAGCTTCGAGGACGCGGCGGCGGTCGCCCGGGTCCAGCTCGCGATCGCCGCCTCATGGCAGACCGGGGCCTGGTGCGAGGTCGGGAGGGCTGGATGATCACGATTCCGGAGCTCGAGCCATCCGCGATCCTCGTCGCGCGCTCGTCGATTGATCCGGTTTTCCTGCACGCGCCGCAGTACGTCCACGATGGGCTCTCGGCGCGTCTCGGCGTGCCGGTGATCGTGAAGCTCGAGACGCTCAACCCGATCCGGGCGTTCAAGGGCCGCGGGACCTCGTTCGTCGTCCGATCCCTCGCGGCCGAGGGCGAGCTCGGACCGGAGCGGCCGGTCGTGTGCGCCTCGGCCGGCAACTTCGGCCAGGGCATCGCCTATGCGGCGCGCGACCTGGGGATCCCGTCGGTCGTCTTCGCGTCCACGCATGCGAACACCGGGAAGGTCGCGCGGATGCGCGCGCTCGGCGCGGTCGTTCACCTCATCGGCGAGGACTTCGACGAGGCACGGGCTGGTGCCGATGCGTTCGCCAGGGAGACCGGTGCCCGGCTCCTGATCGACGGCGAGGACCCGCGCATCGCCGCGGGCGCCGCGACGCTCGCGGTGGAGCTCACCGAGGCCGTCGCGGAGGGCCGACTGCCCGCGCTCGCGGTCGTGTCCGTCCCCGTCGGGAACGGCGCCCTGATCAACGGCGTCGGCTCGTGGCTGCGCAGCGCCGCTCCCGACTGCCGCGTTGTCGGCGTCCAGGCGACGGGTGCCGCCGCCATGACGCTGTCGTGGCGAGCGGGCCGCCCGATCGACACCGACACCGTCACGACGTACGCAGACGGCATCGCCGCGCGCGTCTCGATCCCCGCCGCCGTCGAGGCGATGGCCGGTCGCGTCGACGAGATGCGGCTCGTGGACGACGACGCCATGCGCGCGGCCCAGGCGGAGCTCACCACCGAGCTCGGGGTCACCGTCGAAGGGGCCGCGGCGGCCTCATGGGCCGCGCTGATCGCCGGCCCACGGCCGGACGGGCCGGCCGTCGTGATCATCACCGGCAGCAACGTCTGAGGTCCGGCGGCAGGTCGCCGTCGCCGGATCACGTCGTCGGCGGCAACCGGCCGTCGCGCCGCGCGTCGTGGAGGATCGTCCAGACCTCCTCCTGGACGCCCCGGAGACGGAACGCCGCATCGACGGCCGCCCGGCCGTGGCGGTCGACGACGACGCGCTCCACGTCGGGATCGCGCGTCCGTCGCAGAAGGGTGGCGTCGTCCCAGACGCGCGGGCCGGAGCAGCAATCCTCGAGATCGATCCAGACGATCCCGGCCGGGCCGATCAGCGAGTTGCGTGGGAAGGCGTCGCCGTGGAGCAGTCCGCGATCCGAGGTCTCGGCGAGCAGGTCCGTCAGGGCGATGTCGCGCGCCGCTGCCAGGCGGCCGGCGCGTGCGGTCGACAGCAGGCCGGTGTCCTGCGCGAACGCGAGGGCCAGGTCCAGGTCGTCGACCGCGGGAACGAGCAGTGGCAGTGCCGGCGGCGACGGGAGCGCGGCGATCGCCGCGTGGAGACGGTCGAGGGTCGCGAGCGCCGTCACGGGGTCCGGCGCGTCCGCGGGATCGTGATCCACGAACGCCCAGGCCGTCAGCCACCAGCCGTCGACGGCGTGCGGCCCGGGCGGCACCAGCGGGCTGGGTGCCATGACCGGCCCACCCGCGTCGGCGAGCGCGGTCACGAGCGCGACCTCGCGCTCGAGCCAGGGCCGCGGATCGTGCCGGATCCGGGCCGTGAACGTCGCCACCCGGACGACGACCGGCGACGGCGCGAGATGGACGACGACGTTGCTGCCGTCCTTCAGAACCCGTGGCGCGGCGGTCTCGAGGCCGTGGGCGGCCGCGAACGCCAGGGCGGCGTCGACCGGCGAGCCGTGGCCGGTGACCGTCGGCGGGACCCCGGCGCCGGGCGCCGGGGGTGGGTCGTCGAGGCTCAGGACGAGCTGGTTGACGGACGTGCCACGCGCAGCCGAAAGCTCCTCGTCCGTCCCGATCACCCGGAACCCGGCGTGCTCGAGGACCATGAGGGAGGCGACGTTGTCGGCGGCGACCCACGCGAGAAGCGGGCGATCGTGGATCTCCGCCACGAACAGGGCGAGCGCCCGCCGGCCGATGCCCCGCCCCCACGCCGAGCGATCGAGCCAGTACCCCACCTCGACGTGCCCGTCCTGCTCGAACCGGACGATGCTCCCGGTCACCCGGTCGTCGGCGAGGATCGCCCGGGCGACGACCGTCGGATCCGCCCGGATCCGCGCCCAGTGGGCGTCGAACGCCACTCGATCGTCCCCGTCCGGGCTCGTGAACGCGACCATCCAGCGGGCGACCGGATCCTGCTGGGCACGGAAGAGGACGTCCAGATCCGCGTCCTCGACCGGTCGAAGCCGGACGACGGCCGGGGCTGGCGCGGCGGCCGGGCGCTTGGCGATCGGACGTTGACCGTCGATCATCCGCGCCTCCGGCTCCGGCGAGATCTCCGCCCGGGAACCTGTCGGACGGCGGATCGCGTCGCGAGTCTAGCCGCCCGGAACGAACGCCCGATGCGTCGAGAGGCCGTCAACAATCGGGCGGGTTGACGCCCATCGTGCCGCATCCCACGATCCCGCCGTGAGCGACGAGCCGGATCTCGATTCCGCGGAGGCCGCCCGGAACCGGCGTCGTGACCACGATGCCGAGGCGAAGGGCCGCGACCTGATGCGTCCCGGGATGGGCAAGGTCTTCAAGCAGATCCAGGATGCCCAGCGCCGGGCGGCAGACGACATCGGCCCGCCGGGTGAGCGCCCGCCCGGCACCAGGAAGGCGACGCCGAAGCGCTGAGGTCCGTCGAGGCCGGTTGAGGCCCCGCTCAGGCCCGGGCGGCCCGGATCCCGTCCAGTACGACCGCGAACGAGGCCGGTGTCGACGGCTGGACCGCGACCTGCAGGTGGTCGGCCCCGACGGCGCGCCACTCCTCCAGGGCGGCGGCGATCGCACCGACGTCGAGCGGCAGGGCGCTCGGTCCGCCGCCACGTTCGTCGACCTCGACCCCGACGGTCACCCGGAGGGTTGACGGGTCGCGTCCCTCGGCCGCGCAGGCCGCGAGCAGGTCTGCGTGGCGCCCCCGGTAGCGATCGTCCGGCCGCCCGAACCATGCGGTCTGCCACAGGTCCGCGTGACGAGCCGTGAGGCGCAGCATCCGCTCGCCCTTGGCCGCGACGAGGATGGGGAGGTCCGGCCGGATGGGCGTGGGGCGGATCTCCGCGTCCTGCACCTGGCTGTACCGGCCGTCGAGCGTGACGCGCTCGCCATGGACGAGCGGGACGATGATCCGGAGCGCCTCCTCGAACCGCCCGACGCGATGGTCGAACGGGTAGCCGAACGCCTCGTACTCCGGCTCGTGCCAGCCACACCCGAGACCGAGGATCACCCGTCCGCCGGACACGTCATCGACCGTGGCCGCCATCTTCGCGAGGAGCCCGGCCGGCCGGAACGACGTCGCGAGCACGAGCGTCCCGAGCTCGACCCGGCGGGTCGTGGCCGCGAGCGCGCTCAGCAGGGTCCACGCCTCGTGGTAGCCCGTCTCGGAGCCGATCGGCGCGTCCGCTTCGCGGTAGAAGAAGTGGTCGCTCAGCCAGAGGCTGTCGGCCCCGCCGTCCTCGGCCTGCCGGGCGAGGCCGAGGATGTCCGTCCAGGTGCCGCCCGCGCCGTCCTCGGCCGCCTGCGGCAGCATCAGCCCGATCTGCATCGGCGGAGTCTAGCTCTTGACGTCGTCGCGACGATGGACACGTGGCGACGACGCAACCGATCGAGCGCTGGACCGGCCCCGAGACGCGCCCGGCCGGCATCGCCCACGGCCTCGGCCACGTCGTCGTCTACGGCAATCCGGCCTTCGAGGCCATGTTCGGTGCCCGCTCGATCGGACTGCCGGCCCGCGAGACCATGGTCGACCTGCCGCCCGAGGCGTTCGCGCTGTTCGACGCCGTGCTCCGGGAAGGTCGCCCGCTGGCCCGCTGGATCCGGCGCGACGGTCGCGACTGGCGGCTGACCGCCGTACCGCGCCGCGAGCTCGACACCGACGAGGTCTTCGGCCTCGCGTTCCATCTCCGCGAGCGGGACGACCTGCCGATCCTGCCGCCCGGCTGATCTCAGGCCCGGCCGCGACCCGGCTTCGGAACCTCGATGAGGATGGGCCGGCCGTCGCCGTCGACGATCCGCCAGCGCACCCCGAGCGCCTCGTCACGGCCGTCCGCGAGCAGGGCGACGACCTCCGCGGCTGACGCGTCCGCGGGCAGCACCCCGAGACGCCCGGCGATCGCGTGTGCCGCGAGCGCCGGGACGCCGCCCGCCAGGTCGCGTCGGACGATCGACTCCGCGTCCTCCACACCGTCCGCCTCGAGCCGCTCGATCAGTCGCCGGGCACGGCCGCGGTCGGCTCCGTCGAGATCGCGCATCCAGGTCGGCTCGGCGGGCTCCTCGTCGCCGTTCGGCGGCTTGACGGGCTTCGACGGCGCGGGGCGTGACGGGCGGGCGGCGGGCGGCGATTCCGCTCGCTTCGTCGACCGCGTCGGCGTCGGGGTCGGCGGCGCCTCGCGTTGTCGCTCCAGCCGGGCGGCCAGCGGAGAGGACGCCGGCTCACTTGTCCGTGCCGCGGCGATCGCGGCCTTCGCGTCGGTCAGGCTCCGGAACGGGCCGCGCACGAGCGGCAGCCCGAGCTCATCGGTCGCCTCGGCGTCGACGACGGCCCACGTCCCGGACTGGGGCTCGATCGTGAACCGCTCGTCACGCGTCTGCCACCGCCCGCCCCCGAGCCGCCTGAGGGACTCGTCCGCGTCCGGCGGGTCGCTTTTTGCCGGACTCACCCGCTGGCCTCGAAGGGGAGGTACTCACCGTCCGCATCCCGGGGCATCGGCCGGGCGTCGAGGATCGCCGTTCGATCGATCGGCCCGAAGACGTGCGGATAGATCCCGCCCGGGTCCTCGACCCGCCACGGGCTCGTCACCCGGTCCAGGTCGATCGTGAGGATGACGAACGCCCGCGGATCGTCGCGGTAGTGCCGGTTCGCCGTCGCGACCATCTCGGTCGCCCCCGTCGTGCAGTGGATGAAGCCCTCGTCGTCGAGCGACGGGGCGCCGAGCGCGCCGTCGGGATCTGCGGATGACCACCACTCGACCGGCGTGAGGTGGTACGTCCGGTTCACGTTCGCGAGGCCTCGTCAGCCGGCGCTGTCGCCGGCTCCGGCAAACGGCTCGTCGGGGTGGATCCAGCCACGGTCCAGGACCACCTGGATGACCGTCGGCCGGTCGTTCGCCATCGCCTGGCGGAGCGCCACCTCGAGTGCCGCGTCGGTCTCGACCCGGATGCCGCGGGCGCCACAGGCCCGCGCCACAGCCGTGAAATCGATCGACCCGAGATCGGTCGCGATCGCCCCGTCCGGTCCCCCGCCCCGGCGGTCCTGGTGCATCCGGATCGTGCCGTAGCGCTCGTTGTCGAAGACGACCGCGATCACCCTGGCCTTCTCGCGGACCGCCGTCTCGAGCTCCGCCATCGTCATCGCGAAGCCTCCGTCGCCGGCGAATGCGACGACCGTGCGGTCGCGGTGGACCAGCGCCGCGGCGATCGCCGCCGGCAGGGCGTAGCCCATCGCTCCCGACGTCGGCCCCAGGAACGTCCCCGGCCGCCGGAACCGGAAGTGGCGCGCCACCCAGAGCCCGAAGTTCCCGGCGTCCGTCGTGACGATCGTGTCGTCGGGCAGGACGCGCCTCGCCGTCGCGATCGCGTGGGCCGGATGCACGCCGGGGCCGGTCCACGGACTCTCGTCGACCTCCGTGGCCGCCTCCCAGGCCGTCCGATCCGCGTCATTGCCGGCCTGTCGCTCGTCAGCGGACGCGGCATCCAGCACGCCCTGCTGGAGACGCACCACCGCGGCCCGCAGGAACGCACGGGCGTCGGCCCGGATGGACTGCCTGGGTGCCGGCAGGCCGGCCCGGCCGTCGAGCGGCTCGACGTCGACGTGCATCCACGCCTGTCCATCGGCCGGGATCGTGTAGCCGAACGACGTGACCTCCGACAGGCGGCAGCCGAGGACGAGGAGCGCGTCCGCCCCGGCGAGGCGGTCCCGCACGACGGATGGGCTCCCGTAGCCGGCCATCCCGAGGTAGAGCGGGTGGTCGTTCGAGATGACGTCGCCGCGACGCCAGCCGGCGATCACCGGCACGCGGAGCAGCTCGGCAAGGCGAAGGAGCTCCGACGAGGTCCGGGCACGAAGGACGCCGCCACCGGCGAGGATCACGGGCCGCCTGGCCGTGGCCAGGAACTGGATCGCGGCCCGGACCTCGTCCGGCTCGGGACGCGCCGGGGCCGGTCGCGACGCGTCGAGCGTCGTCCCGACCGGCAGGAGCTCGTCGATCAGGTCCTCGGGCACCGAGAGATAGGCGGGGCCGGGCCGGGCCGCGAGCGCTGCCCGAACCGCGTCGCCGACGGCTGCCGGAACGTCGTCGATCGTCGTCAGCTCGACCGCGTGGGCGGCGAGGCCGCCGATCGTCGCGGTCTGGTCGATCTCCTGGAAGGCCTCGCGCCCCAGGAATTTTCGGTCGACCTGCCCGACGAGCACGAACATCGGCGACGAATCCTGGCGGGCCGTGTGGATCCCGATCGCGAGGTTCGCGGCGCCGACCGCGCGGGTCCCGAGGGCAGCGGCCGGGCGCCCGGTCAGCTGGCCGTGGGCCTCGGCCATGAACGCGGCCGCGCCTTCGTGGCGGGTCGCGACGACCCGGATCCCGGCCGCCTGCAGACCCTCGAGGAGGCCGAGGAAGCTCTCGCCGGGGACCGTGAAGGCATAGCGCACGCCGGCGGCCCGCAGGGCATCCGCGATGAACCGGCCGACCGTGCGCGGGGCCTCGGACTCGGGCGGCGTGTCCGGCTCGACGGGCATGTCGGTCTCGGCCGATGCCTCGGGCTCGGCCGGCGCCGCCGGCTCGGCTGGCGCCTCCGGCTCGGCCGGTGCCTCCGGTTCGACCGACGTCTCCGGTTCGCTCGACAGCACCGGCTCCTCGCCACCCAGGCCGTCCGCCTCGTCCGTCGCGCCCCCGATCGTCCGCTCGTCGACCATCAGTGCAGGACCGGCGCGGCGACCATCGAGGCCACCAGGCCGAGGACGATCACCACCGTGACGGCGATCATCACGACCCGCGCATAGCGCGCTCCGGGCATCATCGACGCGGCTACCGGTAGTTCTCGAACTGGAGCGGGACGGGGACGTCCTCGAGGCCGCGCAGCCGGACGATCACCTTCTGGAGCTCGTCCTTGCTCTTCCCGGACACGCGCACCGCATCGCCCTGGATCTGCGACTTCACCTTCGGGAACTCGTCCCGGATCAGCTTGGTGATCTTCTTCGCCAGCTCGTCGTTCAGGCCGCGCCGGAGCGTGATCACCTGGCGGACCTTGTTGCCGCCGGCCGGCTCGACCTTGCCCCAGTCGAAGATCTTCAGCGACAGGTTGCGGCGAACGGCCTTCGACTCGATCAGGTCCTTGATCGCCGCGGCGCGGTGCTCGTCGTCGGTCACGAGGACGAGCTCGTCCTTGCCCTGGGTCAGGTCGACCGTCACGCCCTTGAAGTCGTAGCGCTGGCCGGCCTCGCGCCGGACCTGGTCGAGGGCGTTGCGCAGCTCCTGCTCGTCGAAGTCGCTGACGACGTCGAAGGAAACGTCTCCGGCCATGGGCCTCCCTGTCGAGTGCTGGGACGACGGCGCCGTGATGCGGACGGCGCGTCCGCGGGGTGGCCTCCAGTATGCCTTGGAACGCGGTCAGCGGTTCGCGAGCGCCTCCAGCAGGAGCTCGCCGATCCGGTAGCTCCGGCCGCCGCCCAGGACCAGCACGGCGTCGCCGGTCCGGACCTCACCCGCGAGCCAGCGCGCCGTGTCCTCCACGGATCCCGGCGCGCCGAGCGGGATCGACGCATTGCGGTGCCCGACCGCTTCCGCAAGCGACGCTGCCGACACCACGGTGGTGTCCGTGTCGCGTCCGAACCAGATGTCGGCGATCGCGACCGCGTCCGCGGTTGCCAGGACGTCCGCGAAGGCGTCGAGCATCGCGGCCGTCCGGTGGTACGTCAGCGGCTCGTAGACCGCCCACAGGCGGCGGCCCGGGGCCCGCTGGCGGACCGCGGCGAGCGTCTCGCGGATCGCGGTCGGGTGATGACCGTAGTCGTCGAAGACGACGACCCCCGCGGCCTCGCCGAGCCGTTCGAGGCGCCGCCCGATGCCGGGGAACGTCGACAGGGCCTTGCCGATCGTGTCGTGCCGCACGCCGGCCGCACTCGCCGCGGCGATAACGCCGAGTGCGTTCGCGGCGTTGTGACGGCCGGCCGTGGGGAGCCGGACCTCCCCGGGCTCGCCGACGCCGCCCATCCCCGACACGAGGATCGTGGTCCCGGCGGGGTCCTCTGCCACGATTCTGCCGACCGTCGTCCCCGCGGACCCGGCAGCTGTCGCGAACTCCTCCGAGATCGTCGTCAAGGCCCGCTCCCAGGACGCCGCGTCGTCGACGAGCGAGGTCGCCCGGATGAGACCGCCCCAGTCGCGCAGGCCTCCGGCCAGGGCTGCAGCGCCCGGATCCGCGACGTTGATCACGGCGATCGGCGGCTCACCGGACCGGGCGGCTGCTCGGAGCCAGCGATCGAGCGCCGCGACGACCGCCTCGCGATCGGCGAACACGTCGGGGTGATCCCAGTCGGCCGAGGTCACGATCGCGATCGCCGGGCGATACGCGTCGAAGTTGCCGGCGTACTCGTCGGCCTCGACGACGAACGCCGCCCCGGAGCCGCGCCGCGCCGTGGCCGGGAGGCCACCGGTGAGCGAGGAAGGAAGCAGGGCCCCGACGAACGCCGATGGATCGGCCCCGGCCTCGACGAGCACATGCGTGAGCCAGCCGGCGCACGTGCTCTTCCCGTGCGTGCCCGCGACGCCGATCAGGGTCCGGTCGACGGCCGAATCCGCGATCACCTGCTGCCACGGCTCGATCGGGATGCCGGCGGCGCGTGCCGCGAGCAGCTCCGGGTGGTCCGGTGCGACGGCCGTGAGCGCCTTCGTCACCGCGAGCCGGTTCGGTTGTGGCGTCCGCGTGACGTGAGCGGGATCGTGCTCCCAGGCAAGGGGGATCCCGAGGTCCGTGATCGCGGTCGTGTACGGCGAGGGGCCGCCCGGGTCGCAGCCGTCGACCGCCGCGCCGGCCCACGCCGCGTGGAGGACCGCCGCGCTCGCCCCGGCTCCCGCCGCTCCGACCACGTGGATCCGCTCCCCGTGGGCGATGCGGCGCGGCTCGCGAACGGGGTCCAGACCGGCCTCGGGATGCGCGGTCGTCGTCACGACCGGATGATCGCCGACCGGGGAGCCCGGCCGCGCGGCGACGCCGTCACGCGTCCGGCAATCGCGCGAGGATCGCCTCGAGGACCGCGATGGCGCTGTCCCGGCGGTTGGCGGCCCGATCGCCTGGCCAGACGACCCGCCGGACGTCCACGCCCCGGTCGTCGGCGACGCCGATGTAGGTCAGCCCCACGGGCTTCTCCGCCGAGCCGCCGTCCGGACCGGCGATCCCGGTCACGGACGCCGCGACGGAAGCCCCGAACCGCGCTCGCGCGCCATCGGCCATCGCCCGCGCGACCTGCGCGCTCACGGCGCCGTGTGCCACCAGGACGGCGGCATCGACACCGAGGAGGTCGCGCTTTGCCTCGTCGGCGTACGACACCACTCCGCCGAGGAAGTACCCGCTCGAGCCCGGGACGGCGGTCAGCGCCGCAGCCACCATCCCTCCCGTGCACGACTCCGCCAGCGCGACGGTGGCGCCGGACCGGAGGCAGGCGGCCTGCAGCCGCTCGGCCAGCTGGACGAGCGGGTCGTCCGTCACCCTACTGGTGCTGCGTGAGCACGGGCGCGGCGGGCGGCTTGAACAGCCACGTCTCGGGGATCCCGCGCTTGCCGAGGGCGCCGAGTGACTGCCCGTTCAGCGTGAACTGCGTCGCGCCGGACGACCCCGTCCGGACCTCGACGGAGTCCTTGCCGCTGAACGTCAGGACGGTGCCGGCCGCGTAGGTCCGGCCGGCCCGACCGACCGTCGGGTCGAGCTGCCCGTCGACCCAGACCTTGATCCAGGCCGGGCCGCCCTTGATCGCGACGACGAGGTTCACGCCCTTGTACGCGACCTGGACGTGGCGCGTCTGCGACGCGGATTTGCCGGCCTCGTTCGACGCCGTGACGGTGATCGACCAGCGGCCCGTCGTGAGCTGGAGCGGGCTGTCGGCGGTGTCCCAGGTGCCGTCGTCGGCAACCTTGATCGTGATCGGGGCCGGGGCGGGTGGGCCGGCGGGCGGGGCGCTCGACTTCGTGCCGGCCGCCGGCGCGCCGGCGACCGGACCGTCGTACGCGGCGGTGATCGTGACCTGGTTCGCGTTCTGGGCGGTTCCCTGGACCGGGATCGCGCCGTTCTCGAACGTCGTGCCCTCGGCGGGCTGGTCGACGGTCAGCGACGGGGCCTGGATCTCCTGGAACGGGACCGTGATGACGATCTGGACCGGCGATTCCGCATGCTTGCCCGTGTCCGGGTCGATCGCATCGATCTTGAACTCGTTCTTCCCGCGCCGGACGTCCACGGGCATCGTCCACGCTCCGGTCGAATCGGCGGACGTCTGTCGGGTTCCGCCCGCGAGCTCGACGCTGACCGTGGCGCCGGGGATCGACGTGCCCTCGAGCGTGAACGTCGTCGCGTCCTGGGTCAGCACGACCGTGGCCTCGCGCGGGCTCGTGACGTCGAGGGTCGGCGGCTTCGCGAACCGCATCACCTGGACCCCGAGCCAGACGCCGATCGCGACGATCAGGATCGTCAGGAGCGCCGCGACGACGACGCCCGGCGAGAACTGGAGACCGGGCCGTGGCTGGGCGATCGGCTTGGGGACGGCGAGGACGTTCTTCGGGGCCGGAGCGGCCCCGCGCTCGCGGCGCCACTGGGCGATGACCTCCTCGGGGTCGAGCCCGAGATAGACCGCGTAGTTGCGCAGGAAGCCCTTCGTGTAGACGTCGCCCTGGAGCTCGCCGTACTCGCCCTGCTCGAGGGCCGCGAGGTAGCGCGCCCGGATCTTCGTGTCGCGCTCGGCGCGGTAGAGATCGACGCCCTTCCGCTCGCGCGCGGCATACAGGCGTTCGGGAAGGCTGAGGGCGGCGGAGCCGGCGGCGGATCGCTCGGCGTCGCGGCGATCGGCGTCATCCCGTCCGGATCCGAGCCGAAGCCCGTCCGGACGGGTCGTGGCCGCCCCCCGTCGCACGTCGTCGCGTGTCGTCATTGAATCCCGTCCTCGGCGGCCGAACCCGCTCGCGCGCCGGCGGCTGACCTACCGGGGAAGGATACCCCGACCTCGCCGGATATCGACAGGACGGGGATGGGCCGATCGTCCTCCCCCGGTTCAGTCGTCCGCGTCGTCCCCGTCGTCGACCGAGCGAAGCCAGTTGTCCGGGCCATAGATCTGGCGCGGCGTGGCCGGGTTGCGCGGGTCCTGGGGGCCGACGATCCCGTACCGCTCGAGCTCGTCGATCACCCGGCTCGCCCGGGCGAAGCCGAGCTTCAGCTTCGTCTGGAGCATCGACGTGCTCGCCCGCTGCGAGGCCATCACGAGCTCTGCGGCCGGGATCGTCATCTCGTCGACGCCGTACTTGCGGAGCCAGCCGAACTGGCCACCGTCGGCGGCGCCGCCGTCCTCCGGATCGCCGAACGCGAGGATGTCCTCGTCGTAGAAGGTCCGGCCGCCCGTCTGGTCGAGCCAGTGCTTCGTGACCTCGCTCACCTCGCGGTCGCTGACGAAGACGCCCTGCATCCGGACCGGGCGGGGCAGGTCGACCGGCTGGTAGAGCATGTCGCCGCGCCCGATCAGGTCCTCGGCGCCGGGCGCGTCGAGGACCGTCCGCGAGTCGACCATGGAGGCCATCGCGAACGCGATCCGCGACGGGACGTTGGCCTTGATCAGGCCGGTCACCACGTTGACCGACGGGCGCTGCGTCGCGAGGACGAGATGAATCCCGACGGCACGCGCCTTCTGGGCGATCTTCACGATCGGGTCCTCGACCTTCCGGCCCTCGCGCATGATCAGGTCGGCCAGCTCGTCGATGATCAGGACGATGTACGGCATCCGGTCGGCGGCGGTCTCGTCCCCGGCGATCTCCGGCCGGCTGTTGTAGGCCGCGATGTTCCGGACGCTCTGGCCGGCGAGGAGCTTGTAGCGCTCCTCCATCTCGCGGACCGCCCAGTTGAGGACCGCCTTCGCCTCGTTCGGCTCGACGACGACGTGCTGGAGCAGGTGGGGCAGACCGTTGTACGGCGCGAGCTCGACCCGCTTGAGATCCACGAGGACCATCCGGACGTCGTCGGGCCGAGCATGCATCAGGATCGAGGTGATCAGGGCGTTGACGCAGACGCTCTTGCCCGAGCCGGTCGCGCCGGCGACCAGGAGATGGGGCATCTTCGCGAGGTCGACCGCGATCGAGCTGCCCGAGACGTCGCGGCCGAGGGCGAAGGTCAGCGGGCTCGCCGCGCCGAGCATCTTCGTCTCCTCGACCAGCGGCCGGAAGCCGACGACCTCGCTCACGCTGTTGGGAATCTCGATCCCGACGACGTCCTTGCCCGGGATCGGCGCCTCGATCCGGATCGAGCGGGCCGAGAGGGCCATCGCCAGGTCGTCGGCGAGGGCCTCGATTCGGCTGACCTTGACGTGATGCTCGGGCTTCACCTCGTACTGGGTGACGACCGGGCCGGAGTTGACCTTCACGACCTTGGCCGGGATCGCGAAGCTCAGCAGCTTCTCCTCGATCCGGCGCTTGTTCGATTCGTGGTCGATGACCGCCTCGACCCGACCGACCGGTCGGGGCTCCAGGAGCTCGACGGACGGCAGGATCCAGTCGATCGCCTGGAGCGACTCGAGAGCGGTCGGCGGCTCGTCCACCTCCGTGGACGGCCGGCTCGCCAGCGCCACCGCGCCGACCGTGCGAACGGGTCGAACGCCGGTTCCATCGCCATCGCCGAACACGACGGTCTGGCTGATCGGCTGGGGCGACGGCGTCTTGTGCTCATCGAGGATGCTCGCGGCCGTCGCCGTCGCGGCCGCGCCCGACACGAGACCGGACGGGGCGATCACGTTCGCCGGGTCCATCACGGGCACGCCCGCGTCCGGCCTGGCCGCACCCCGGCCGCCCGCCGCCTTCGCGGGTGTCACGTCGCCCGGCTCGCGCCGAAGCGAGGCGGCGGCCGTCGCTCCGAACCAGCGGGCCGTTCCGGTGACGGGGTGGAGCAGCTCGCGGAGCTGGAGGTTGAAGGCGAGCATCAGCCCGACGGCGAAGATCGCGACGCAGACGATGAAGGCGCCGGGCCCCGTGAGCAGCGGCTCCAGCGTCGTCGCGAGGAATCGCCCGATCCGCCCACCGCCACGCTCGGCCCCGAACAGGGTCAGGTCGAGGATCTCGAACGCGCCGAGGAACCCGACGAAGGCGAGCGCGATCCCGGCGAGCGTGGCACCCCAGCCGGATCCCGGCTTCGTGCCCGGGCCCCATTCGAGGTACCAGCCCGCGCCGAGCAGGAGGAACGGCAGGAGCCACCGTCCGGTCTCGAACCACGGCGCGATCGAGTCGCGCCACCAGTCCGTGAGGGCGCCCTGTCCGGGCAGCGCCAGGGCGATCAAGGTCACCGCGCCGAGGACCAGCAGGCAGATCCCGACGATCGAGCGGGCCACGTCCGGCGCGACGGACGGGAACGGGATCGCGGGCAGCGGCGTGCTGCCGCTCGACGCGCGCCGGCGGGTGGCCGGGCGCCGGGTCGTGCGCCGCTTCGTCGCCACCGCTCAGACCTCGACCACGACCGGGAAGACCATCGGTCGCCGCTTCGTCTGCTCGTACAGGTAGCGCGACACGCCGTCCTTGATCTGGCTCTTCAGCAGCGCGATCTCGCTGATGTGGTCGCCCGGGTTCTGGATCGAGGTCAGGATCCGCTCGATCGCCTCGCCCATCATCGGGTCCTGCTCGTTCTGATGGACGAAGCCGCGTGTGATGATCTCGGGCCGGCCGACCACGTTCCCGGTCTGCTTGTCGACCGTGACGACGACCATGAACATCCCGTCGTTGGCGAGCGCCCGGCGGTCGCGCAGGACGATCTCGCCGACCTCGCCGACCGACAGCCCGTCGACGAACACGTAGCCCGCCGGGACCGGCTGGCCGCGACGGGCCACGCCGTCCTGATCGATCTCGATCGGCTGGCCGTTCTCGATGATGAAGACGTTCTCGGGTGCGACCCCCGTCTCGATCGCGAGGCGGCCGTGCTGGACCTGCATCCGGAACTCGCCATGGATCGGGATGAAGTAGCGGGGCTTCGTCAGGCCGAGCATCAGCTTCAGCTCTTCCTGGCTCGCGTGGCCCGAGACGTGGGCCCGCTTGATCGTGTGGTAGTAGACATTGGCGCCGGCCTTGAACAGGTTGTCGATCGTCCGCGCGACGTACTCCTCGTTGCCCGGGATCGGGCTCGCGCTGACGATCACCGTGTCGCCCGGCTGGATCTCGACGAACCGATGGTCGCGGTTGGCCATCCGGGCCAGACCGGACATCGGCTCGCCCTGGGCGCCGGTCGTCGCGATGACGAGCTTGTCGTCCGGAACCTCGTTGATCTTGTCCTTGGCGACCATCCGGGACGGCTCGTAGGTCAGGTAGCCGAGGTCCGTGGCGATGCGGGTGTTCTGCTCCATCGATCGGCCGATGACCGCGACCTTGCGGTCGAACTGGGCCGCCGCGTCGATCACCTGCTGGATCCGGGCGATGTTGCTCGCGAAGGTCGCGACGATCACCCGGCCGTCGAGCGGCTCCATGATCTCGCGGAAGGCCTCGCCGACGGTCCGCTCCGACGGGGTGTAGCCCGGGTTCTCCGCACGGGTCGAGTCGGACAGCAGGCAGATGACGCCCTCCGCGCCCATCTTCGCGAGGATCGCGAAGTCGGACAGCTTGCCGTCGACCGGGGTGTGATCGAACTTGAAGTCGCCCGTGTGGACGACGACGCCGACCGGTGTCCGGAGGGCGATCCCCATCGCGTCCGGGATCGAGTGGCCGATCCGGAAGGCCACGACCCCGAACGGCCCGATCTGGATCTCGTCGCCGGGCTCGAGCGCCAGGAGCGGGTTGTTGTGGAGCTTGTGCTCCTTGATCTTGTTGCCGAGCAGGCCGCGGGCGAGGGTCGAGGCGTAGATCGGGACGCCCGGGAACTCCGGGAGCACGTACGGCAACCCGCCGACATGGTCCTCGTGGGCGTGGGTGATGAGGAACGCCCGGACGTTCGCCTTCCGTTCCTTCAGGTAGGTGATATCGGGCACGACGAGGTCGATCCCGAACATCTCCTCGTCGGGGAACATCAGCCCGCAGTCGATCACGACGATGTCGTCGCCGTACTCGAACACGTACATGTTCTTGCCGATCTCACCGACGCCGCCGAGCGGGATGATCCGGAGGATCGGGTTGGGTGTGGGCATCAGGGCTGGTCGTCTCGCTGCAGGTGGGTCAGAAGATCGTCAGGTCCGCGGCCGGGGCCGACGTGTCGGTCGTGCCATCGGCCATCGCCGCGACGAGCGCCGGTGCCTCGTCGTCCGGTGGCGCGGAGGCCCCCGCCGTCGTCGAGCCGGTCGCGCGGCGAGCCCGGGCATCAAGGAGGGCACGCGGCGCGCCGCCGATGTCCGCGTAGCTCTCGCGCTCGATCGCCGGGGTCCGGAGGGCCGCGGCCGGGTGGTACATCGCGAGGACCGTGGCGTCGCGGGCGCCGGTCGCCGGATCCACGGGCGCGGTGGTCCCGTGGACCCCCGAGATCCGGGCGCCCGGCAGGAACCGGCCCATCGAGTGGCGACCGAGGGTCACGACCAGCGCCGGGTCCAGGACCTCGAGCTGACGCTGGAGATACCCGGCGCAGGCCGCGATCTCGTCCGGCTCCGGATCGCGGTTGTCCGGGGGCCGGCACTTCACGACGTTGGTGATGAAGACGTCCCCGCGCCGCCACTCGATCGAGCCGAGCAGCTTGACGAGCAGGTCGCCCGCGCGCCCGACGAACGGGCGGCCCTGGCGGTCCTCGTTGTAGCCGGGGCCCTCCCCGACGAACACGACCTCCGTGTCGGCGCTCCCCTCCCCCGGCACCGCGAGCGTCCGCGTCGCCGCCAGGCGGCAGCTCGTGCAGGCGCGCACCTCGGCGGCGATCGCGTCGAGGGCCGTCTGGCGGTCCTCCGAGGTCACGCTCCGGCCCCGATTGCCGCTCCTTCCGCCGCGTAGGGGGCGGCGCCGCGCGATGCGGCCGGTCGAACCCATCCCCGCGCGACGAGCGCCTCGGCGATCTGGACGGCGTTGGTCGCGGCGCCCTTGCGGAGGTTGTCGGACACGACCCAGAAGGCCAGGCCGCGATCGTCGGGGATCGAGGGATCCTGGCGGACGCGCCCGACGTAGATCTCGTCCGTCCCCGCGGCCGTCGTGGCCAGCGGGTAGGTCGAGGTGGACGGATCGTCCTGGACGATGACCCCCGGAACCGCCCCGAACAGGTTCCGGGCGCGATCGGGGGTGATCGGCCGGCGGGTCTCGACGTGGACCGCCTCGGAGTGGGCGACGAAGACCGGGATGCGGACGGCCGTGCACGACACGCGGAGGTCCGGCAGGTGGAGGATCTTCCGGCTCTCGGTGACGACCTTCCACTCCTCCTTCGTGTAGCCATTCGGCAGGAAGACGTCGATCTGCGGCAGCGCGTTGAACGCGATCTGGTGCGGATAGACCGAGACGTCCTTTGGCTCTCCCGCGACGTGCGCCCGGACCTGGCCCTCGAGCTCCCGGATCGCGCCGCCGCCCGTGCCCGAGACCGCCTGGTAGGTGTCGACGATCACTCGCTCCAGCCCGGCCGCGTCGCGCAGCGCCATCAGGACCGGGACGAGCTGCATCGTGGAGCAATTCGGGTTCGCGATGATGCCGGGATGACCCTCGAGGTCGTCGGGGTTGACCTGGCTGACGACGAGCGGGATCGAGGGGTCCATCCGCCACGCGGAGCTGTTGTCGATGACGGTCGCTCCGCGCGCGGCGGCCAGCGGGGCGAGCACCCGCGACGCGTCGGCACCCGCCGAGAAGAGCGCGATGTCCACGCCTTCGAACGCCTCGTCGCTGGCGAGCTGGACCTCGTGCGTCGCGCCCTCGATCGAGACGGTTCGGCCGGCGGATCGCTCCGAGGCGAGCAGGCGCAGCTCGCCGACGGGAAACTCCCGTTCGAGGAGGACCTGGATCATCGTCCGCCCGACGACGCCGGTGGCGCCGACGACCGCGACGGTGAGGCTCTGGCGTGTCATGTCGTGCATGGCTCCGCTGTCACGGTCGCTGGCAGGGCACGGGCCGGAGTATAGCAGCGGGGTCCGTCGCTCCCGGCCACACGCAGATGCCCGGCCTGCAAGAATCCAGGCGTCGTCCGCGTCCTGATCAACGAAGCGTCCACGTGGACGGCGTTCGAAAGGAGCGACGGTGGCGTTCCGGGTCCAGATCGAGGACTTCGCCGGGCTGTACGAGCGGACCTACCAGTCCGTCTATCGCGTGGTGCTCGGGATCTGCGGCGACGCGGCGCTGGCCGCCGACGCCACCCAGGACGCCTACCTGTCGGCCTATCGGAACCGTGCCACGTTCCGCGGCGATGTCCCGGTCGAGGCGTGGCTGCACCGGATCGCGGTCAACGCCGCGCTCGCCGGTCTCCGCCGGCGCAAGGTCCGCTGGGCCGAGCCGCTCGATGTCGAGGTCCACGATCGCGCGACGGCGCCGCTCGACGAGGGCCCCGATGGCGACCTCCAGCGGGCGCTGCTGCGGCTCGGGCCGCAGGCACGGGCGGCAGTCGTCCTGCGCTACTACGTCGACCTCGACTACGCGGCGATCGCGGCGGTCCTCGGCACGACGACCGGCACGGTCGGGTCGCTCCTGAGTCGATCCCTGGACAAGCTCCGCCAGGAGCTGTCGGTCGAGCTGCCACCGCCCGCACTGGTCGCGGCGTCGACCGAGGAGGCCGGCCATGGCCGTTGATCACGGCTTCGAGGGGCGCCTCCGTCGCGAGCTCCACGCCTCCCTGGACTCCGCGGTCGGCCCGCACCCCTGGTGGACCGATTCGCCGGCCGCGTGGCGGATCCGCGACGAGGGCGACGCGGGTGCCGCCGCGGCCGCGCGACGCCTGCCGCGCTCGACCCTCCTGATCGCCGCGGCCGTGACCGCGGTCGCGCTCACGGGCGTGCTGGTGGTGGGGGGATCTCTCCGCCCCCTGAGCGCCACGCCGCCCCCGAGCGTCATGCCGGCGGTCGTCGCGTCCGTTGCGTCACCCTCGGCGTCCCCGTCGGCGGAGGTCGCGGTCGCGGAACCATCGACGCCCTCGGCACGCCCTGCATCCGAGGAGCCGTGCCTCACCACCTGGACGCATCACGGGACCTACCCGGCAGGCGGACTCCAGGACGGCAGCTTCCTGTGGCGCCTCGAGGGGGATGGGGGCCAGCTGCACATGGAGTTCCTGAACTCGATCGACACGGTGAAGGAGATCAGCATCGTCCCCGTGGACCCGCCGCTCCGGGACAGTGCTGGACGGGCGGTCCACGCCGACGGCACTGCGTTCTTCAAGCTGGTGATCGATGGACTCACGCGGGCGACCGAGATCACGAGGGACGACATGAAGCCGAACGACGTGCTGAACGGCCCGGGTTCCACCATCGTCGGGCACCCGATCGCCGAGGTGCGCCGGCTCTACAAGCCGAAGCAGGTCGTGGGGACCCCGACCCAGCACGAGATCTGGCTCATCGGGGTGGACTTCCCGGCCTGCCTCTCGGTCCGGACATCCCCAACCGGGTTGTACGAGGTGCCGCAGCCGGGTGACAACGTCGTCACCGTGTCGTTCTCGCCGATCGCCCGACCCTGACCCTCAGGTCGATCGCTCCATCCAACGGTCCGGAGCGGCCAGAGACCGGAACCCGTGGCGCTCGTACAGCCCGTGGGCGTCACGGGTCGACAGGATCATCCGCTTGAGGCCGTGCAGACGCGGGTCCGCCACGATCGCCGCCATCAGGGCGTCGCCGATGCCCTGGCCCCGTTCAGCCTCGTCGACGAACACGTCGCAGATCCAGGCGAACGTCGCCTGGTCGGTCACCACCCGGGCGAACCCGACCTGACGATCGCCGCGATAGGCCCCGAAGCCGAGCGAGTTCTCGATCGAGCGGTCGATGAGGTCCGGCGAGCGACCGACGGCCCAGTAGGCGCGCTCGGACAGGGCCGCGTGGAGCCAGTCCATGTCGAGGTCGGCCGGGTCCGTGCCGATCCGGACGTCGCCCGTCATCGCGTGCGCCTCCGATTTCGATCAATTGACAGCGCAGACGACCTTATCCAATGCACTCGACCCATGTCCGGTCCGATCCGTGGCCCCGTGACTCGTCACGCGGCAGGTGGACACGGATTCGCCCGACCTGGGCGTCCGGCGAGTCGCTCACCTGGATCAGGCTCGCGTGGCCGTCGTTTGGCGAGGAGTCCGGATGGGCGAGCGCCCGGAATCGAAGAGCCGCCGGCGGTGCCGGCGGCTCGGGTGCGGGAAACGAACGGGGATCAGCTGCCGACCGGCTCCTTCGCCAGGTGCCGCTGCATCGCCGCCTTGCGGGACAGGTTGACCCGGCCCTGGCGGTCGATCTCCATGACGACGACCATCACCTCGTCGCCGACGGACACGACGTCCTCGACGGTCGGCACGTGGTAGTCGGCCAGCTCGCCGATCCGGACGAGGCCTTCCTTGCCCGGCAGGATCTCGACGAAGGCGCCGAAGCCCATGATCCGGGTGACCTTGCCCAGGTAGAGCGCCCCGACCTCGACCTCGCGGGTCAGGCTCTCGATCCACTGGATCGCCTTCCGAGCGTTCTCGCCGGACACGGCCGCGATCTCCACGGAGCCGTCGTCCTCGACGTTGATCTCGGTCTGGGTCTCCTCCTGGATCTTGCGGATCATCGAACCACCCTTGCCGATGATCTCGCGGATCTTCTCGGGGTTGATCTTGATCGTGGTGATGCGCGGCGCGAAGTCGCTCATCTGGCCACGGGACTCGGGCATGACCTCGACCATCTTGTCGAGGATCTGGAGGCGTGCGTCGAGGGCCTGCTTCAGGCCGTCGCGGATGATCGCCTCGTTGATGCCCTGGACCTTGATGTCCATCTGGAGGGCGGTGATCCCGTCGCGGGTCCCGGTGACCTTGAAGTCCATGTCACCGACCGAGTCCTCCTTGCCGAGGATGTCGGTCAGGACGACGAACCGGCCGTCGGGCTCGCTGATCAGGCCCATTGCCGCGCCGGCGACCGGAGCCGTGATCGGGACGCCCGCGTCCATGAGGGCGAGCGTCGAGCCGCACGTCGAGGCCATCGAGGTCGAGCCGTTCGAGGACATGCACTCCGACACGAGCCGGATGACGTACGGGAACTCGTCATGGGGCGGGAGCACCGGAATCAGCGCCCGCTCGGCGAGGTTGCCGTGGCCGATGTCCCGGCGGCTCGGGCCGCGCATGGGCTTGTTCTCGCCCGTGGAATAGGGCGGGAAGTTGTAGTGGTGGATGTACTGCTTCTCGGTCTTCGGGCTGATCGTGTCGATCCGCTGGACGTCCGAGGACGAGCCCAGCGTCGCGATCGTCATGACCTGCGTCTCGCCGCGGGTGAAGAGGCCGGAGCCGTGGGCGCGCGGCAGCAGGCCGACCTCGACCGAGATCGGGCGGAGCTCCGTCGTCCCGCGTCCGTCCATCCGGATCCCCTCGTCGAGGGCCAGGGCGCGACACGTCTTCTTGAAGACGAGGTTGTAGAGGCTCTTGCTGACGCGGGCCTTGCGGCGCGCGGCATCGAGCTTCGTCTTCGCCTCGTCCTTGGAGGTCCGGTTGGCCCGGACGGAGTCGGCGATGTCGTTCTTCAGCGTCGCGATCCGGCCCGGCAGGTCGTTCGCGAACCAGATCAGCAGGTTGGCGGTCGCCTCGGCGTCCGGCAGCGCGCGGTGGTTCTGGGTCAGGTCGACCCCGAAGAACGCCGCGAGCGTGTCGAGCTTGTAGTTCTGGAGGTCCGGATAGCCCTCGCGGGCGATCGTCAGCGTGTCCAGGAACCGGCCCGCATCGTAGTGCGCGGCGCTCCCGCCCGCCTCCTCGAGGAAGCCGAGGTCGAACGTGACGCTGTGGCCGACGACGAGCGCGTCACCGATGAAGTCGACGGCCTGCCTGGCCGCCTCCGCCGGCGACGGCGCCTTCGCGACGTCCTTGTCGGTGATGCCGTGCATCTGGTTGCCGAGGATCGGCTGCGACGGCTTGACGAACGTCGACCAGCGGTCGGTGATCTTGCCGCCCTTGACCTTGACGACGCCGATCTCGAGGAGATCCGACATCTTCGGGTCCGTGCCGGTCGTCTCGACGTCGACGATCGCGAACTCGCGCTTGGCGTCGACGGCGGCGACGAAGTCGAGGACCGAGCCCGTGCCCGGCTCGAGCGACGGCGTGAGCTTGGGCTTGCCGACGGCCTCGCGGAGCTGCTCCTGGATGTCGATGAGCGGCTGGAGCGCGCGGTGGCCGAACAGGATCGCCTCGGCCATGACGTCCTCGGGCAGGAGCTTGGCGCCCGCCTCGACCATCATGATCGCGTCGCGCGTGCCGGAGACGATCAGGTCGAGCTCGGACTCCTCGACCTCGCTGTAGGTCGGGTTGACGACGAACTCGCCGTTGATCCGGCCGATCCGCACGGCGCCCACGGGCCCGGCGAAGGGGATCTCGCTGATCGACAGCGCGGCCGACGCGGCGACGGTCCCGATCACGTCGGGCTCGTTCTCCTGGTCGGTCGAGAGGACCGTGATGACCAGCTGGATGTCGTCCTTGTACCCCTCGGGGAACAGCGGCCGGATCGGGCGGTCGGTCAGCCGGGCGGCGAGCGTCGCGGCCTCGGAGGCGCGCGCCTCGCGCTTGATGAAGCCGCCCGGGATCTTGCCCGCGGCGTACATCCGCTCCTCGAACTCGACCGTGAGCGGGAAGAAGTCGAGGCCCGGGCGCGGGTCGGACCGGTTGGCCGTCCCGAGGACCAGGGTGTCGCCGTAGCGGACGGTGACCGCGCCGCCGGCGAGTCGGGCGAGCTTGCCCGTCTCGATGGTCAGGGTGCGACCACCGATCTGTGTCTCGAATGTCTGAGACAAGGGAATGTTCCTCCTTCGGTCGTCGAAGGAGGACCTGTGGCGCGCCGGCTAGCGCGACCAATTCGGCGTCTGACGCGACGGGGCCCCGGAATGACCGGGGCCCACGGCGGCGGAACCTAGCGGCGGAGTCCGAGCCGTCCGATGACGGCGCGGTAGCGCGTGTTGTCCTTCTTGATCAGATACGCAAGAAGACGACGGCGCTGGCCGACGAGCTTGAGGAGGCCGCGTCGCGAATGGTTGTCCTTGGGAAAGCTCCGGAGATGCTCGGTCAGCCCCTTGATCCGCTCCGTCAGGAGCGCGATCTGGACCTCCGGCGAACCGGTGTCACCGTCCTTGGTGGCGTACCCGGTGATGATCTCCTGCTTTGCTTCCCGCGCGAGCGGCACTCGGTCCTCCGAACACGACTGTTTGACTGATCTGTCCTTCTATGACCGGCGGATGGTAGCAGCACGGTCCGGTGACCGGCAAATGGGCGCGTGCCGTCCTGGGCGGCGTGGACTACTCCGGCGCGCCACCGAATGTGAGGCGGACCGGGCCCTCGGTCGATCCCGCCGGCAGCCGGACGCCGTCCGCGCCGACCTCGAGACGAGACGGGGACGTCTCATACGAGCCGGCGGGCGGGAGCGCGACCGGCATCGGGAAGGACAGGCGGCCGCCTCCGTCGACGACGCCCGTGACGGCATACGGCCGGCCGAGCAGGCGCTCTGCGGCCGCCATGTCCCCGGCTGCGATCGCGGCGCGGATGTCGGACGAGCGGACCTCGCGCCCGTCGAGCGAGAACGGCGGCACCACGACGACCTCGAACCCGTCGGTCCGGCCGAGCGAGGCGAGCGTCTCCGGCGTGCCGCCGCGGTCATGTCCGAACGCCGCGTCCGGCGTCATCACGAAGCCCGCGAGCCGGCAGCGATCCTCGATCCCGCGCACGAACGCGTCATACGGCGTGAGCCTGAGGTCCTCGTCGAAGTGCTCGATCACGACGACCTCCACGCCGAGCGCGGCCAGCCGCTCGAGCCGCTCGGTCGGATCCATCAGGAGCGGCGGCGCATGGCCGAGCAGCACCGCGTCCGGGTGGGCATCGAAGGTGATCACCGCGGGACGGGCGCCGCGCCCTCGGGCCTCCCGGACCAGGTGGTCGACGAGCCAGGCGTGGCCCCGATGGAGCCCGTCGAAGACGCCGACCGCGACAAGGAGCGAGCCGTCGTCCGCCGAGAGCTCGCGCCGGCCGTGGACCGTGCGGACGGTCACGTCAGGACGCCTCGCCGGCGTCGATCAGCACCTTGTCGGGGGCCAGCTTCGTCCCGTCCAGCCGCGCGATCGCGAGCAGCCGGCCGGACCCGTCAACGAGACGGATCGGGTCGTCCGGCGCCAGGGTCCCCACGCCCGCCGGGACCCCGATCGGCTGGCCGCGCCCGATCGCCACCACCGCCGCGTCCGGGACCGTGACGGTGGGAAGGTCCAGTCCGGCATCGATCGGCCGAAGCAGGGCCTCGACCGCCTCCGGGCCATCGGCTGCCGCCACGCGTACGGCGTCGAGATCCGTCGCCTCGGCGAGCTCGAACGGCCCGCTCGCCGTTCGCACGAGCGCCCCGAGGTACGCGGCGCTGCCGACCGCCTCCCCGAGATCGCGTGCGAGCGAGCGGACATACGTGCCGGCGGAGCACGTGACGTCGACGATCGCGACCGGCTCGCCGGGCGTCGTCTCGTCCCAGCTCACGAGGTCCAGGGCGTCGATCGTCACCGCGCGTGGAGCCAGCTCGACCGCCTGACCGGCCCGGGCCAGCGCGTACGCGCGCCGACCGGCCACCTTGATCGCGCTGTACGCCGGCGGACGCTGCTCGATCGGCCCGCGGAACCGCGCGAACGCCGTCTCGACGGTCTCGCGCGCGGGCGACGGGCCGGTGACGGGCGTCAGCGCCCCCTCGAGATCGTCGGTGGTCGACGAGGCCCCGAAGCAGACCGTCGCGCGGTAGCGCTTGCGGTCGCCGAGGTGGTACTCGACGAGGCGGGTCGCCTTGCCGAGGAACACCGGTAGGACTCCGCTCGCGAACGGATCCAGCGTTCCGCCATGACCGACCCGCTTCGTCGCGCTCAGGCGCCGGACGAGGCCCGACGACGTCGTGGGACGTCGGGCCGACGGGCTTGGCGACGACGAGGATGCCGTCCATGGACGCGGGGCGGACGCTCAGCGGCGGACCGCGGCGACGAGCCGCTCCGCCTCTGCGAGCACGACGCGGCGGGCCTCCTCGATCGGGAGCACGAGCGTCGCACCCGAGGCGCGGGCGTGGCCGCCGCCGCCGAACAGCCCGGTCAGGACGGTGGCGTCCACCCCACCCGGCTTCGTCCTCACGCTCAGCCGGGTCCCGTCACCCGCCTCCTTGAACAGGATCGCGACCTCGGCGTCGTCAGACTGGGCGAGGAGGTCGATGATCCCCTCCGAGTGGGGCGCGATCGCCCCGGTCGCGGCGAGGTCGGCGTCGAGCAGGGTCGAGTGGATGATCCGCCCGCCGGCCGCCGTCTCGAGGCGGTCCAGGACCCGCCCGAACAGCCGGAGCTGCGCGTCCGGCTTGGACCGGTAGAGCAGGCGCGAGATCTCCGCCAGCGGCGCGCCTGCCTCGACGAGCGCCGCGGACACGGCGAGCGTCCGTGGCGTCGCGTTCGGGTGGGCGAAGGTCGCGGTGTCCATGACGATGCCGGCCATCAGCTCCTCTGCCAGGGCACCGCCGTCCAGGTCGAGCGGCGTGTCGAGCCGGGCGGCGAGGAGCGTGACCATCTCGCACGTCGCGGCGCTTCCGGGCTCGATCCAGTCGGCGTCGCCGGTCGAGCCGTTCGAGGCGTGGTGGTCGATGACGACCCGCGGGAGCCGGGCGAACAGCTCCGGGTGACGCGTCGCCACCGACCCGACACGGTCGAGCGACCCGCAGTCGCTGACGACGAGCAGGTCGTAGTCGATCGACGGTTCCGGGTCCGTCCGGGCACGGCTCGCACCCGGCAGGAAGTCATACAGCGGCGGCACCGGATCCGCGAACACGGCCGTCGCCATGCCGCCGCCGCGCTCGACCAGCCGGCAGATCGCGAGCGTCGCGCCGAGCGTGTCCGCGTCCGGGTTCTCGTGGCCCACGGCGAGCACCCGTCGGGCGGCCGTCAGCCGCTCGACGACGACGGCCGGGACCGTCCCGAGCCAGGGCGAGAGGTCGATCAACGGCGTCGGCGGGTCGTGTCGGCGCCGCGCGCCTTCCGGGGCGCCGCGCGACGGGCCTGTTCGACCCGCGCCTGGCGAGCCGCTTCGTCCGCGGCCGCGCCGCCGTAGCCCGCGGCCCGTGCAAGCTCGTCGGCCGTGAGCGCCCGCGGGGTCGGCAAGGTCTCGCCGTCGGGCACGTCGCCGTCGGGCGCATGGCCGGCCTCGAGCTCGTCGAGCAGATGCAGGATCCGGGTTCCGCGCTCGACGGACTCGTCGAGCTCGAGATGGAACTGGGGAATCCGCTTCAACCGCAGCCGCTTGCCCAGCTCGTGCCGAACGAAGGGCATCTTCCGGCCCATGGCCACGATCGTCGCGTGCCGATCGGCGGACGGGCCGATCACGCTGACCAGCACCTTCGCGTGGCGCAGGTCCGGCGTCGTCTCGACGTCGGTGATCGTGGCGAACCCGATCTGGGGGTCGTCGACCTCACGAGCCAGGATCTCGCCGATCTCCTGTCGGAACAGCTCGTCGATCCGGTCCGTCCGCTGGGTCACGGGGTCTCCGTACGACGCGTGCACCGCCTCAGGAAGCGAGCACCCGCGACACGGTCTGGGAGACGAAGCATTCGATGATGTCTCCTTCCTCCAGATCGTTGAAGTTCGCGAGGCCGATGCCACACTCGTAGTTCGTCGCGACCTCGCGAACGTCGTCCCGGAAGCGCCGCAGCGACTCGATCCGGTCGGTCGCCACGACCTTGCCGGCGCGCCAGACGCGCGCGCCGCCCCGGACGATCCGGCCATCGGTGACGAAGCAGCCGGCGATGACCGTGCTCTTGCCGACCCGGAAGATCTGGCGAACCTCCGCACGACCCTCGACGACCTCGATGATCTCCGGCTCGAGAAGCCCCTGGAGGGCGGCCGAGATGTCATCGGTCAGCTTGTAGATGATGTCGTAGAGGCGGACGTCGACACCCTCGGCCTCGGCGGCGCGGCGGGCGGTCTCGGTGATCTTCGTGTTGAAGCCCACGATGATCGCGTCCGACGCCGACGCCAGCATGATGTCGTTGTCCGTGATGTCGCCGGCACCCTCGTGGAGGACGTTGATCCGGATCTCGTCCTGGTTCAGCTGATCGAGGGCGTGGGTGATCGCTCCGAGCGAGCCGGACACGTCCGCCTTGAGGATGATCCGGAGCTCCTTGGCCTGGCCGGCCTGGATCTGCCGGTAGAGGTCCTCGAGCGTCGCGCGGCCGCTGCCCTCGCCGCTCTTCGCGGCGGCTTCGGCCTGACGCGTCTCGACCACCGCCCGGGCCGCCTTCTCGTCGGCGACGACACGGAGGATGTCACCGGCCTCGGGGACGGCCGACAGGCCGAGCACGACGACGGCGGACGACGGTCCGGCCTCCTGGAGGCGCTTGCCCTCCTCGTTCTCGAGCGCTCGGACCTTGCCGAACGTCTCGCCGACCACGATGACGTCGCCGACGCGGAGGGTGCCGGTCTGGACGATCGCGGTCGCGACCGCGCCGCGGTTCTTGTCGAGCTGGGCCTCGACGATCGTGCCGACGGCGGCCCGCTTGGGGTTGGCCTTCAGCTCCTGGAGGTCGGCGACGAGCAGGATCATCTCGATCAGCTCGTCGAGCCCGACCCGCGTCCGGGCCGAGACGGGCACGAGCGGCGTGTCGCCGCCGTAGTCCTCGACGATCACGCCGGCCTCGGACAGCTCGGTCTTCACCCGATCCTGGTTGGCGTCCGCCTTGTCGATCTTGTTGAGGGCGATGATGATCGGCACCTTCGCCGCCTTGGCGTGGCTGATCGCCTCGAGCGTCTGGGGCATCACGCCGTCATCCGCGGCGACGACGACCACGGCGATGTCCGTGACCTTCGCCCCGCGGGCGCGCATCGCGGTGAACGCCTCGTGGCCCGGCGTGTCGAGGAACACGACGCGCTTGCCGTCGTGGTCGACCTCGCTCGCGCCGATGTGCTGGGTGATGCCGCCGCGCTCGCCCGCCGCGACCTCGGTTGTGCGGATCGCGTCGAGCAGGCTCGTCTTGCCGTGGTCGACATGGCCCATGACGGTCACGATCGGGGCGCGCGGCACGAGGTCCGCCTCGTCGTCCGCGTCGAACAGGACCTCCTTGGCCGCGGGAGCCGGGGACTGCGTCTCCTCGCCCTCGACGGCGACGCCGGCTGCGGGGGCGATCGTCTCCGCCACCTCGTAGCCCAGCTCGCCGGCGACGAGTGACGCCGTGTCGCGGTCGATCAGCTGGTTGATGGTCGCGAAGATGCCGCTCTTGATCAGCTCGCGGATCACGTCCGCGGGATTGACCGCGAGGAGCTCGGCAAGCTCCTTGACGGTGATCGTCGCCGGCAGCTCGATCGCGCCGCGCTCGCGCGGGTCCAGGACCTGGACCTGCGACTGGGCGCCGCCTTCCCGGCGCGGCGGCTTGCGCGGTCCGCGTCGGCCGCGGGTGCCGCTCCTACTCCTGGCCATGGGCTCCTCCTTCGATGTTCAGTGTCGACGGCCCTGCCGCAAGCGTCTCGCGCAGGTCGGACGGGACCGGTGCCGCGAGCGCGCGCCCGAGGGCGCCCCGCTCGACGGCGCGGGTCCAGCAGACGGCGTCCCGGCAGAGGTAGGCTCCCCTGCCGGCCAGCCGGCCGGTGGTATCGATTCTCATGTCACCGTCCGGTGTTCGCACGATCCGGACGAGCTCACGCTTGGGTCGCGCCGTGCGACACGCGACGCACGACCGGGTCGGAACGCGACGTCGAGCCGGCACCCCCGGCCCGGGAGCAGTCACCTGCTCTCCGAGGTCGGCGGCGGAGCTCCGCGACGCCATCCGCCCGAGGTTTACGACGCCACCTCCTTGGCGGGCGTCTTCCTGGCTCGGGGCTTCTTCGCGGGGGCGGCATCGTCCGTAGCCGGCTCGGCCGCCGCCGACGGCCCTGCCGATGCGGCGTCGGCCGCCCCGGTGCCGTTCGTGGATGCCTTGACCGCCGGGGCGGCCTTCGTCGCCGTCGTTGTCGTCGCGCTCTTCGTGGCGGTCTTCGTCGCGGTCTTCGTCGCCGCCTTGCGCGGCTTGGTGGCCTTGACCGCCGGCTCCGCGGTCTCCGCGGCGTCCGCGGCTGGCGCCTCCGGCGCGACGGCGACGGCGACGGCGACCGGCACGGGCCGCGCCTCGCTCTCCGCTTCCGGGGCCGCGGCGACACGCGTGCCGCCCTCGGTGCCGTTCGTCTCGTCCTCGGCCGCCTTGGCGGCGACGGAGACGTCGCTCCGGATGTCGATCCGCCAGCCCGTGAGACGCGCGGCGAGCCGGGCGTTCTGGCCCTCGCGGCCGATCGCGAGCGAGAGCATCCGCTCGGGGACCGTGACGTTCGCGATCCGCTTCTCCTCGTCGATGTCGACGCCGATCACCTGGGCCGGGGACAGCGCATTCGCGACGAAGATGCTCGCGTCGTCGTTCCACGGGATGATGTCGATCTTCTCGCCACCGAGCTCCGCGACGACGGCCTGCACCCGGGCTCCGCGCTGGCCGACGGTCGCGCCGACCGGATCGAGCCCTTCCTGGCGCGAGGCGACGGCGACCTTCGAGCGCGAGCCGGGCTCACGCGCGATCGCCTTGATCTCGACCGTCCCGCTGTGGACCTCGGGAACCTCGAGCTCGAACAGCCGCTTCAGGAAGCCCTTGTGGGTCCGGCTCACGAGGATCTGCGGGCCACGGCTCGACCGACGGACCTCGAGGACGTAGGCCTTGACGTTCTGGCCGATCCGGTAGTGCTCGACCTGGGACTGCTCGGATGTCGCGAGGACCGCCTCGACGTTGTTGCCGACGTCGAGGATGATCGCCCGCGGCTCCACCCGGTTGACCGTCCCGGTGATCATCTCCCCTTCGCGGTTCGCGAACTTGTCGAAGACCTGGTCGCGCTCGACCTCGCGGATGCGCTGGAGGACGATCTGCTTCGCCGTCTGGGCGCCGATCCGGCCGAACACGTCGTCCGGGAGCTCCTCGGTCTCGACGAGGTCGCCCGCCTTCGCGTCCGGCTTGAGCGCCTTCGCCTCGTCGAGCGTGAACTCGACGAGCGGGTCCTCGACCTCCTCGACGGCCACGCGAGCGCGGAAAACCCGGATCTTGCCCGTGTCGGCATCGATCCGGACGTGGATGTCCTCGTCACCGGCGACGCGGCGATAGGCGGACTGGATGCCGTCCTCCACCGCGGCGATCAGCTGCTCGCGGGAGACCTGCTTCTCGGCGTTGAGCTGGAGGAGGGCACCGACGAAATCGCGACTCACGGCGCCTCCTCGCTGCTGCCAAGTTCCCGGTGGGCCGACAAAAAGAAACGTGGGGGTCACCCACGTCACGGAGCGGCCGTTCAGTTCGGGCCGAAGTATACACCCGGGAGCGTGGATCGTCCTCGACGCGCAGGGTCCGGCCCCGTGCCCGGAACGGCTCAAATGACAGCCAAGCGAGCCTTCGGCCGGGTCGGCGCCCGCGAGTGGTCCAACGGCCGTCCCGACCACGCGTCCGAGCCGAATTCGGGCCCCCGACGGTCCGTGGGTTGCCTTACCCCGTCGTGGCTGGCGTTTGAGCGGTTTCCGCGATCGGCCCGGAATCCGAGCCGTTCGCCGTGCCCGGATAGCGCCGGTCGACGTACGCCTCGAGGATGTCGATGAACTCGGCGACCAGCCCGTCGCCGCGGAGCGTCCGATCGAGTCTGCCGTCGATGAACACCGGCGCGACCGGATCCTCGAAGGTGCCCGGGAGCGAGATCCCGATATCGGCGTGCTTGCTCTCCCCGGGGCCGTTCACCACGCAGCCCATGACCGCGACCCGCATCTCCTCGACCCCCGGGTGCGTCTCCGCCCAGGCCGGCATCCGCTCCTTCAGGTGGCCCTGGATCTGCTGGGCCATCTCCTGGAAGAACGTCGAGGTCGTCCGGCCGCAGCCCGGGCACGCGCTGACCTGGGGCAGGAACGAGCGCAGCCCCATCGACTGGAGGACCTGCTGGGCGATCTCGACCTCGCGCTCGCGTCCGGCCCCGGGCTCCGGGGTCAGCGAGACGCGGATCGTGTCGCCGATCCCCTCGTTGAGCAGGATCGCCAGCCCCGCCGTCGAGGCGACGATCCCCTTGTCACCCATCCCCGCCTCGGTCAGCCCGAGGTGGAGCGGGTAGTCGCTCCGGGTGGCGAGGGAGCGGTAGACGTCGATCAGGTCGCGGACCTGCGAGACCTTCGCGCTGATGATGATCCGGTCGTGCCCGAGCCCGGTCTCTTCGGCGAGCTCGGCCGAGCGCATCGCCGATTCGATCATCGCCTCGATCATCACGTCGCGGGCGTCCCGCGCCTGCGCGGCGGCGGCGTTCGCGTTCATGAGCTCGGTCAGGAGTTGCTGATCGAGCGAGCCCCAGTTCACGCCGATCCGAACCGGCTTGTCGTTCTCGATCGCCACCCGGACGATCGTCGCGAAATGCTCGTCGTGACGCTTCGCTCCGACGTTGCCCGGGTTGATCCGGTACTTCGCGAGCGCCTTCGCCATCGCCGGGTACTCGACCAGGAGCTTGTGGCCGTTGTAGTGGAAGTCGCCGATCACCGGCACGTCCACGCCCAGGTTGTCCCGGAGCTTGTCCATCATCGCGGGGACGGCCGCCGCGGCCTGCTCCGTGTTCACGGTGACCCGGACGAGCTGCGACCCGGCGTGTGCCAGGCGTGCGACCTGGATCGCGGTCGCGTCCGGATCCGCGGTGTCGGTGTTGGTCATCGACTGGACGACGATCGGATGGGCACTGCCGACGAGGACGCCGCCGACGTCGACACTCACGGTCGAGCGTCGACGCGGCCGGAGGGAGTCGCGGCTGGTCATCGGATGGGGCCGGGCGAGCGGCGGCGGCCGCCTACGACCCGCCGGACAGGATCCGGACGATGTCGAAGCCGCTCACCCAGATCAGGAACCCGAACAGGAACACGAACCCGACGAGGTACGTCAGGCGCTCCGCCCGGACGCTGATCCGAGTCCCGAAGATCGCCTTCAACGCGATCATCAGCATCCGTCCGCCATCGAGCGGGGGGAACGGCAGGCTGTTCACGAGGGCGAGGTTCGCCGAGAGGATCCCCGCGACGTACAGCGTCATCACCGGGCCCGCCCCGAAGAACACGTCGCCGATCTGGGTCGCGATTCCGACCGGTCCGGCAACCGGCGGCGGCGCTGTCGGGTTCGCGGCGACCTGGCGGACAAGATCGCCCAGCCCGCCGAGGATCACCCCGAACCAGTGGACGGTCTCGGCCGCCCCGACCCGGATCGCGCTGGGCAGGTCGCGCTGGTACGTGCCGAAGAAGCGCGCCTGGAACGGGGTCTCGTTACCGCTGATGCCCAGCGGCCCGTGCTCGGCGTCGATCTGGTCGGCCGAGCGGAGCGTGACGGTGACCGCCTCCTGGGTGCCGTCCGCACGCTCGATCGTGAGGGTGACCGCCTGGCCGAGCTTCTCGCGGAGCGTGGTGAGGACGCTCGTGTCGCCGAAGAACTCGCTCTTCTGGCCATCGATCGCGAGGATCGCGTCGCCGGGCTGGAGGCCGGCGGCCGCGGCCGGGGACCCGGCCTGGACGTCGAAGAAGCGCAGGCCGACGAACGGCGTCGCCAGCCAGGCGATGAGGGTGAAGATCAGGAAGGCGACCAGCAGGTTCATCAGCACGCCGGCCGCGAGGATGATCATCTTCTTCGGGAAGCTGGCCCGGACGAACGAGCGCGGATCGTCGGTGTCGTCGCCGTCCTCGCCCTCGAGCTTGACGAAGCCGCCGATCGGCAGCCAGTTCAGCGTGTAGAGGGTCTCGCCGCGCGAGCGGAGGACCTTCGCTCGCGGCGGGAAGCCGATCCCGAACTCGAGGACCCGGACACCCGCCAGCCGGGCGGTGATGAAGTGGCCGAGCTCGTGGACGATGACCAGACCGCCGAGGATGATGATGAAGAGCGCGACGGTGATCAGGACGCCGAGCGGGCCGCTCACGCGATCGCCCCGATCGGGCCGTGGGCGAACGCCCCCCGGACCTCGGCGTCGAGGGCCACGAGCGTCTCGACGTCCGGCGCCTGGTCGGCGCCCTCACCGAACCGGGCGACGGCCGCTGCCAGCAGCACGGGGATCTCGTCGAACCGGAGGGTGCCCGCCAGGAAACGGTCGACGGCCACGTCGTCCGCCGCGATCAGCGCCGTCGTCGCACGCTGGCCGATCCGGCCGGCCTCACGAGCGACGCCGAGTGCCGGGAACCGGGCGAGGTCCGGGGCGCGGAAGTCGAGCCGGCCGGCTGCGACGAGGTCGACGGCGGCCGACGGCGACGGGCGGCGATCAGGGTAGGTCAGGGCGTACTGGATCGGGGTGCGCATGTCCGGGGTGCCCAACTGGGCCTTCAGCGAGCCGTCCACGAACTGGACCGCTGAGTGGACGACGCTCTGCGGATGGACGACCACGTCGATCGCGGCGTCGTCGACATCGTACAGCCAGCGTGCTTCGACGACCTCCAGGCCCTTGTTCGCGAGCGTGGCCGAGTCGATGGTGATCTTCGCGCCCATCGACCACGTGGGATGGCGGAGCGCCTGCTCCGGGGTCACCGTCGAGAGGTCCGCGGGTCCGTCGAGGAAGGGCCCGCCCGACGCCGTGAGCACCAGCGACGCGACCCGGCTCAGCGACTCCCCGACGAGGCACTGCCAGATCGCGGAGTGCTCGCTGTCGATCGGGCGGAGCCAGGCGAGCGGGCTGGCGAACGGGTCGCCGGGCGTCGTGGCCGCGACGGCCGACGCGCGAGCGCGCGCGAGCGGCATGACGAGGTGCCCGCCGGCGACGAGCGTCTCCTTGTTCGCGGTGGCGACGACCTTGCCGGCCCCGAGGGCCGCGAGGACCGGACGGAGGCTGACGATGCCACCGGTGGCGACGACGACGAGGTCGACGTCGTCGCGCATCGCGAGTGCGACGAGCCGGTCCGTCCCCTCCCCCGAGATCCGCTCTGTGCCGGCCGGCAGATCGATCGGTTCGTCGCTCGCGAGGACGATCGCCGCCGGCCGGAACCGTGCGGCCTGGTCCGCGAGGTCGCGCGCCCGACCACCGGCCGCCAGGGCCACGACCTCGAACGCGTCCGGGTGGCGCCCGAGGACGTCGAGCGCCTGCGTGCCGATCGAGCCGGTCGAACCGAGGACGGCGACGCGGCGACGCCGTCCGGGCTCAGCGGTACGCGGCGAGGACATACAGGAGGACGACGGGCGCCGCGAACAGGAACGAGTCGACGCGGTCGAGGATCCCGCCGTGGCCCGGGATCAGGTGGCTGGAGTCCTTGGCTCCGGCGGCCCGCTTGAGCATGGATTCCGCGAGGTCACCCGCCTGCGCGGCGAGCGCGAGGAGCGGACCGAGGAGGAGCGCCCCGACGGGTGATCGGCCGAGCCCCGCGAGCATCAGCCCGACGACGATCGTCGAGGCGATGATCCCGCCGATCAACCCGGCGTACGACTTCGAGGGCGAGATGTGGGTGAGGAACTTCCGGCGCCCGAACCGGCTGCCGATGAAATATGCGCCCGTGTCGTACGCCCAGACCGACAGGATCAGGAGGAGGATCCAGCCCTGCTCCGCGCTGAACCAGGAGAGCGGCGACCCGCTCGGCGTCTCCGGGGCGCGCTGGCCGAGCCGGAGGACGAACGCGAGCAGCGAGGCGTACATCGCCCCGAACACGGTGGCGAACCACGTCGGCAGGCCCTCACGCGGATCGAGACGGGTGAGGGCGCCGGCCGCCGCGAGGATCGTGCCGATCGCCAGCAGGAGGGTGCCGTTCGGGTCGATGGCCGGGGCCGCCGCCGCATCGAGGACGAGCGCGACGGTGAGCGCGATCCCGAACCAGGCAAGGCTCGGATAGCCCGCTCCGGTCAGCAACGCGAAGACCTCTCGGGCCGCGAGGCCCGCGGCCACGGTGATGAGGAGGACGATCCACGGCCCGCCGAGGAGCAGCGCGACGAGCAGGGGCGGGACGAGGACGGCGGCGCCGATCGCGCGCTGACGAAGCATCCCGTTCTGCCCGATCAGCCGGCGCTCAGCGCCCGAACCGTCGTGTCCGGCTGGCGAACTCGAGGAGCGCGGCGTCGAAGGCGTCGGCGCCGAAGTCCGGCCACAGGACCTCGGTCGTGTAGAGCTCGGCGTAGGCGGCCTGCCAGATCAGGAAGTTCGAGAGACGCTGCTCGCCGCCGGTCCGGATCACCAGGTCCGGGTCCGGCAGCCCGGCGGTGTAGAGCGCGTCGGCGATCGTCGTCTCGTCGATCGCGGCGGGGTCCACCCCGCTGGCGGCGATCCGCCGGAAGGCGTCGACGATCTCCGTCCGGCCGGCGTAGTTGAACGCGACATTGAGGAGGAGCTTCGTGCCGTCCGCGGTCTCGGCGAGCGCCTCGCCGATCGATCGCCGGGTGTCCTCGGGCAGCTCATCCGCCCGCCCCAGGAGCCGGATCCGGACGCCCTGCGACTTCAGCTCGGCCGTCTCGCTCCGGATCGCGCCCTCGAGCAGGGCGAACAGCGCACGGACCTCGTCGTCCGAGCGGGCCCAGTTCTCGCGGCTGAACGCGTAGACGGTCACGACGGGAACGCCGCGCCGGACCGCGTGCCGGAGGAGGGTCCGGATCGCCTCGACGCCGGCGGCATGGCCCTCGACCTCGGGCAGGCCGCGCTGGCGGGCCCAGCGCCGGTTGCCATCCATGATGATCGCGACGTGCCGCGGGAGGTCGGCCTCCGCCAGGAGGCGCTCCGGAGCCGGCTCGGGGGTCGGTGCGGGCGCGCTGACGTCGTCCGGGCTCGGTCGGTGCGCCGTCGGCGGCGCGTCGGTCGGGCGGGCGAGCGGCGGACCGGCCACTAGACCTCCATGACCTCCTGTTCCTTGACGGCGCCGAGACGGTCGACCTCGCCGATCCATCGATCCGTCGTGCGCTGGAGCTGGTCGAGCTGCCGGTGCGACTCGTCCGACCCGACAGAGCCGTCCCGCTCTTCCTTCTTCAGGTCGTCGGCGGCCTCGCGGCGCAGGTTGCGGATCTCGACGCGTGCATCCTCCATCCGCTTGTGGACGCTCTTCACGAGGTCCCTGCGACGCTCCTCGGTGAGCGGCGGGATGTTCAGGCGGACGACGGTCCCGTCAACGTTCGGGACGAGCCCGAGCTCGCTCTTCTGGATCGCCTTCTCGATCGCCCCGAGGACGGCGCGATCCCACGGCTGGATGACGATCTGGTGCGACTCCGGGACGCTGATGCCCGCGAGCTGGTTGAGCGGCGTCTGGGTCCCGTAGTAGTCGACCGTGAGCCGCTCGACGAGCGCGGTGGATGCCCGGCCCGTCCGGAACGCCTGGAAGTCGCGCTCCATCGCCTCGACGGCACGACCCATCTTGTGGTCGGCGGACGAGATCGTCTCGCTGCTCATCGGCTGCCTCCGATGGCGCTCGCGGCGCCGGAGATCCGCGTGCCGACGGGCTGGCCGGCGGCGACCCGCGTGATGTTGTCGGGCTGGTTGAGGTCGAAGACGACGATCGGGAGATCGTTCTCCATGCAGAGCGACACCGCCGCGGCGTCGAGGACCTTGAGCTGGTCGCGGAGGAGGTCGGCGTACTCCAGCTCAGCGTAGCGCCGGGCTCCCGGGTTGGTCACGGGATCGGCGTCGTAGACCCCATCCACCTTGGTGGCCTTGAGGAGCACCTCGGCGCCGATCTCCACGGCGCGGAGCGCGGCCGCGGTGTCGGTCGTGAAGTACGGGTTGCCGGTCCCGGCCACGAAGATCGCGACCCGGCCCTTCTCGAGGTGACGCACCGCACGACGCCGGATGTACGGCTCGGCGACCTCGTTCATCGCGATCGCGCTCATCACGCGGGTCTGGACGCCCGCGCGCTCCAGCGCGTCCTGGAGCGCCAGCCCGTTCATGACGGTCGCCAGCATCCCGATGTAGTCGCCGGTCGCGCGATCCATGCCGCTCGCGGCCGCCGCCAGGCCACGGAAGATGTTCCCGCCGCCCACGACGATCCCGACCTGGACGCCGAGACGGTGGACCTCAGCGACCTGCCGCGCGATGAACGCGCAGAACGACGGGTCGACGCCGTACTGGCGGTCGCCCAGAAGCGCTTCGCCGGACAGCTTCAGGAGGATCCGCTTGTAGCGGAGTGCCTCGCTCACAGCTCCTCCCCGAGGGCGTAGCGGGTGAACCGTCGGACGCGGATGTTCTCGCCGATCGTGGAGATCTTCTCCGTGATCAGGTCGCGCACGGACCGCTCCTCGTCGCGGAACGGCTGGTCGAGCAGACAGACCTGCGAGTACCACTTCTTCAGCTGGCCCTCGACGATCTGCGGGCGGATGTTCTCGGGCTTCTTCTGGGTGGCCTCGTCGCGGAGGAGCTCGGCCTTTCTGGCCTCGAGGTCCGCCGCCGGGATGGCGTCGGCGTCGACGTAGAGCGGGTTCAGGCCGGCGACCTGGACGGCCAGGTCGCGGACCAGTCGCTGGAACTCGTCCGTCCGGGCGACGAAGTCCGTCTCGCAGTTGACCTCGATCAGGACGCCGACCCGGCCACCGGTGTGGATGTAGCTCGCGACGAGGCCGTCATGGGCGTCGCGGCTCGCCTTCTTCGCGGCGGCCGCGAGCCCACGCTCGCGCAGGATCGCGATCGCCCCTTCGAGATCGCCGTCGGCCTCGACGAGCGCGTTCTTGCAGTCCATGAAGCCGGCGCCGGTCCGCTCGCGCAGCTCCTTGACCTTCGCGGCAGAGATGTCCGCCATGTCGTTCGGGTTCTCCTGTGTCGGTCCGCGACCCGCGTTCGGGGCCGCGGCAGTGGGCAATGTGGTCGGGCGTGCTCGCCCGGGATCAGCCGGCGGTCGCCGGCTCCTCCTTCTCGGCCGCCTCGCGGGCGAGCTCGGCGGCGATCTCCTCGGGCGACGCCTCGGCCGGGATCGGTCCGAGATCCGCGCCGGCCGCCGCCGGGCGGACGCCCGGCAGGAGGTCGTCCTCGTCCTCGGCGTCGGGCTCGAACGTCAGGGCGGCACCGCCGGCGAGGGCGGCGACGAGCTCGTCCGAGGCGGACTCGTCGTACTCGGGCTCGGCGGTGATCGCGATCTCGGGCTCGGGCTCGATCGCCCGGGCGGCGCGCTCCTGCTGGCCCTCGAGGCACGCGTCGGCGACCAGCTGGCAGAGCAGCCGGATCGACCGGATCGCGTCGTCGTTGGCCGGGATGATGTGGTCGATCTCGTCCGGGTCGACGTTCGTGTCGCCGGTGGCGACCACCGGGACCTCGAGCTTGTTCGCCTCGGTCACGGCGATCCGCTCGCGATGCGGGTCGATGATGAAGACCGCGCCGGGCGTCCGCTTCATCTTGCGCATGCCGCCGACGGTCAGGGTGAGCTTCGTCATCTCGTCGGTGAGCTTCGCGGCTTCCTTCTTCGTCATCCGCTCGAAGTCGCCGGCCTGCTGGCGTGCCTCGAGCTGCTCGAGGAGGGCGATCCGCTTCTTGATCGTCGAGAAGTTCGTGAGCATGCCGCCGAGCCAGCGCTTGTTCACGTACGGCTGGCCGGCCCGGGTCGCCTCCTGGGCGATCGGCTCCTGGGCCTGCTTCTTCGTGCCGACGAACAGCACGTACTCGCCACGAGCGACCGTGTCACGCACGAACTCGAGGGACGAGTCGAGGTGCTTGACGGTCTGGGCGAGGTCGATGATGTGGATCCCGTTGCGCTCGGCGAAGATGAACGGGCGCATCTTGGGATTCCAGCGGCGCGTCTGGTGGCCGAAGTGGACACCGGCTTCGAGCAGCTGCCGCATCGAGACGGACGGCACGGGGCGAGACCTCCTGTTCGGTTTCGTTCCTCCGCGGACCTCGTCGCCGGGTTTCCGGTCCACCACGCTCGCGTCGCCGCGGGTGGTGGGCCGGCACCGTCCCGGTCGGAACGGTCCGCGTGTGATCTCCGGCGCCACAGGGCGACGGGTGGTGCCACGAGCGGGCCCGCGGCGCGCCGGAGTGTAGCACGGGGTCCCGCTGTGGCCCCCGTGTGCCGGTCCGCGTCAGAACGCCGCGCGATGGTGGCGGAGCCGCGGTGTCGCGTCGTCCGAGCCCGGCTCGACCACCACCAGGTCGAACCGGATCGGCAGTCGTGGCACGGTCGGCGCCCCGTCGAGCCAGCGCCAGGCGCCCGCGTGGAGCCGGGCGCGCTTCCGGCGGTCGACCGTCTCCTCGGCCAGCCCGAACGACCTGCCGGCTCGCCAGCGGACCTCGATGAAGACGAGCGCCGGCGGCGGGCCCGGGTCCGTCGCGATCACGTCCAGCTCGGCGCGCCCCGCGTGGACGTTCCGGGCAAGGATCGTCCAGCCGGCCGCGACCAGGTGGCCCGCCACGATGGTCTCGGCGGCGTCCCCGAGCCGTTGGGCCGGCGTTCGCGTGGGCTCGACCATCCCCGCAGGATGGGCCGGGCCTCGTATGCGCCGGTCATCCCACACTTCGCCGCGGATTGCCTCCGGTTCACCAGCGGCTCACCACCCGCTGACCCGTCGGTCCGCGGGCGGACCGCCTCACCCCGGGGTCGCGGGCGTCGCGGCCGCCTGTGCCTGCGCCTCCTGGTACTCCCCGATCGCGTCCGCTAGCGAGTGCCCGGGCACGACATCGACCTGGACGCGTCGGATGACCGACTCGAACTCGACATTGCCCGCCATGAACGCCGCGAACCGATCGGCGTCGTCGAGTGGGACCGCGACGATGAGCCCGCTCCGGCCTTCGGCCATCAGGCCGGAGATGCCCTGCAGGTCCCCGTCCTTCATGCCAGCGTCCCGCAGCTTCGCCGTCACCGCGCCGATCGCCGCGCCCGCCACGATCGCCCCGACGCCGATCGGTCCCAGGACCCCGGCGAGCACCACGCCCGCGATCCCACCGGTCGCGGCGCCCTTGCCCGCGCCGGGATCGACCCCTTCGTCGACCGTGATCTCGGCCTCCTTGCCGGGTTCCCGCCGGATCATCGCCCAGTCGGTGATCGTGATCTTCTTGTCCTTGACGCCCTCCTTGATCAGCTCGAGGACGTAGGGAGGGATCCCGGCGTCGGTGAATCCCATGAGGAACAGTCGAGTGGGCTTCGGGTCGCCCATCGTGAACACCTCTTGACGGCGGGCGGCAGATGCCGCTGGAGGATCCATTGGGCCGCGCTCGACGCCATCCGTCGAGGGCGCCAGCCCGTGTCAACCGGCGGCGCCGACCTCCAGCAGGACGAGATCGTCGGCATCGAGCATCGCGTCGTCGGCCATGACCGGGATCGCCTCCCGCTCGAGGATCCCGACCGTGGTCTCCGAGGCGTTCGGGTCGGCGAGCAGGTCGAACGCGAGCTGATCGCCGGCCAGGGTCCGCTGCAGGGCGAGGAACGATCGACGATGGAAGGGGGTCAGGCCCATCTGGCGGATGGCGTCGCGGTGGTCACGGGTCGCGTAGCCCTGGTTGTGCTCCCAGCCGTAGCCCGGGTACCGGACGGCGAGCTTCGCCATCATCCGATCCCGGACGACCTTGGCGACGACGCTGGCGCAGGCGATCGAGTAGACCTTCGCGTCGCCGTCGACGATGTTGGTGTACGGCCCGACCCTGGCCTCGAACCCGACGATCCGGTTCCCGTCGACGAGGACGTGGTCGTGACCGCCGAGCCGGGCGATCGCCCGGCGCATCGCGAGATGCGTGGCGTGATAGATGTTCAGCTGGTCGATCTCCCGGACCGACGCGGCACCGACGCCGACCGCCACCGCCCGCGCCCGGATCAGGGGAGCGAGCTTCTCGCGCTGGGCCATCGAGAGGGTCTTCGAGTCGCGGACACCCGGGATCCGGTGGCAGCCGGGCTTCATGATCACGGCCGCCGCCACGACCGCTCCGCACGTCGGCGCCACGCCGACCTCGTCGACGCCCGCGACGCGGGTGTGGCCGTCGTTCCAGAGCTTCCGTTCGTGACGCAGGGTCGGGACGATCACGGCCATCGACCGTCAGGGTAGCCGGTCGGGACGACGGCCGCCCATCCCGCTCGGACGAGCCTGCCAGATCGACGCGCCTTGTCGACTACGTGCCGGATCGGGCCGAATGAGTGACAGATCGTCGCGGGGTGACGACCAGGCACGATCGACCGCCCGAATCCGGCCCGGCGTCGGCCCGCTCGAGCGTGGGACCGTGCCTGAAGATCTCTAACACCCGTGCCGACGGTGCCTCGTCGACACCCGGTGACGATCTGTCACCGGATCGCGGCGGGCGGCGCGTCTGCCGACACCCGACGACGAGACGGCAGGCAAACGCGGCGGCCGGCCGGGAATCGAACGACCCCGGGCGGGCCGGGGTCGACGGGCTGTGGCGGGAGGCTCAGCGAGCGGTCCGGCGCTCCCGGAGCGTCGCGGCCTTGCCGACGCGGTCGCGGAGGAAATACAGCTGGGCCCGGCGGACCTGGCCGTGGCGGACGACCTCGATCTTGTCGATCCGGGGGCTGTGGATCTTGAACGTCCGCTCGACGCCGACGCCGCTGGCGATCCGACGGACCGTGATCGAGCGGGTGATCCCGCCGCCGCGGAGGCGCATCACGATGCCCTCGAACACCTGGATCCGCTCGCGGTTGCCCTCGATGACCTTCGCCGACACCTTGACCGTGTCACCCGAGGCGATCTCGGGGAGGTCCGTGCGGAGCTGGTCGGAGACGATCTCGTCGAGGACGTTCACTGGGCGTTCCTTGTGCGTCGTCGGCAGCCCGAAGCTGCAAGCGGAGTCGGGAGTCAGGCCGAACCGATCGACCGGCGGCGGAGTATAGCATGACGACCGCGTGCGCCCGCTCGCTGGAGGAGGAGCCATCCCGGTGGCTTGGGGAGCGGGATCGAGGCGCCGCGGTCGCTCCGCCCGGGTCAGTCCGGGAGCAGGTCCGGTCGTCGCTCGCGGGTCCGGATGCGGGCCTGCTCCGCGCGCCAGCGCGCGACGGCGCCGTGGTCTCCGGAGGTCAGGATCGCCGGGACGTCCAGGCCACGGAACGTCGGCGGGCGCGTGTACTGCGGGTACTCGAGGAGCCCGTCGGCGAACGATTCCTCGGTCGTCGAGGCGTCGTCGATCGCGCCGGGCAGGAGCCGGATCACGGCGTCGATGACCACGAGCGCGGGCAGCTCCCCGCCCGTCAGGACGTAGTCGCCGATCGAGAGCTCGAGGTCCACGAGGGAACGAACCCGATCGTCGACCCCCTCGTAGCGCCCGCAGACGAGGACGAGGTGCGTTCGGGCGGCAAGGTCGTGGGCGCGGGGCTGGCCGAAGACCTCGCCGGCGGGATCCAGCAGGATCACGAGCGAGTCGTCACGGCGGAGGGCGTCGATCCCCTCGGCGATCGGCTCGGGCCGCATCACCATCCCGGCGCCACCGCCGTACGGCGCGTCGTCCACGCTCCGGTGCCGCCCGAGGCCCCACTCCCGGAGGTCGTGCGTCCGGACCGTCGCGATCCCGCGATCCTGGATCCGGCCCGGGATGCTCTCGGCGAGCGGCCCGTCGATCATCGCGGGAAACAGGGTCAGGACATCGATCTCGAGCGTCACGGGGCCTCCGAGCCGTCCGGCCGGCGTCCGCGGGCGACGCGGGCGGATCGACCGAACCCGCCGCTCGGCGACGCGAGCCCGGCCGACGCCGGGGCGCGCGTGGACGGTCCGGCCCGTTCGGCCGCGATCCGGATGGCGGCGCGAGGTCGAGGGCGTCGGTGTCCACGACGATCTCGCCGCGGCGCGGGGCGAAGATCCGGACGAAGTCGCGGACGCCGGGGACGTCGAACTCGCCGTAGGGGCCGCCGTCGACGAGGTACACTTCGGCACCGCCGGAGCGATACACGTCCCGGACGGTCCCGAGCACCTCGCCGGTCGTCGACATGACCGTCGTGCCGACGACCTCGTGCCAGAAGTACGAGCCGCGTGGGAGGGCGGCGTCCGGACCCGCGTCGATCTCGAGGTACGCGCCGACAAGGGCCTCGGCCGCCTCGCGGTCGGTGACCTCCGCGAACTGCAGGCGCCAGCCCGGTCCGTCGGCGACCGCCGACGACCAGGTCACGGTCAATCGGTCGTCGGCGCCCTCCCGATGCAGCAGGGCGCCCGGGGCGTAACGCTGCTCCGGCCGGTCGGTCAGGATCTCGACCCGGACGACACCGCGAAGCCCGTGCGCGCCGCGGACGAGAGCGACGACCAGACGCCGATCTGCGGTGTCGGCCGGTTCGGCCACGGAGGGCGTGCCCTAGAGGATCTCGAGCGAGACGGGCTCGCCATCGCGAGCCGCGGTCACCTTGAGCAGGGTCCGGAGCGCCTTCGCGACGCTGCCGTTCCGCCCGATGACCTTGCCCATGTCGTCCTCCGCGACATGGAGCTCGATGACGGTCCCGCCCTGGTCCTGGACGACCTCGACCTTCACGGCCTCGGGGTCGTCGACGAGGGACTTGGCGACGTATTCGACGAGATCGGCTGCAGCCATCGGATCCCTACTTCTTCTCGGCCGGCAGGATGCCGGTGGACCGGAACAGACGGGCGACCGTGTCGGACGGCTGGGCGCCCTTCGCGAGCCAGGCCGTCGCCTTCTCGGCGTCGATCTTCAGCTCGATGGGCTCCGTCCGGGGGTTGTAATGGCCGATCGTCTCGATCGCTCGGCTGTCCCGGGCGGATCGGGCGTCGGCGACGACGACGCGATAGGTCGGCTGCTTGGTCGCGCCCACGCGCGTCAGCCGGATTCGGACTGCCATGTGCGATTCGTTCCTCCTGGTCACCGCCGGCGTCTGGGGCGCCGGCCGGTTGGGCATGATGGGGCGACGGGGCCTAGTGCACCGTCAGCTGGCCCGACCCGCGATCGATCCCGCCGTCCTTGCGGACCGCGTTGATCAGCGCGTCGAAGTGCTCGAAGTAGGGCTTGTACTCCTGGTAGTTCGCCCACTTGTCGGCCGTGACGCTCTTCTGGATCAGCGGCTCGACGAGCGCGCGGATCCCGGAGATGTCGACGAACGACGAGGAGATGTTGTCGGTGCCGACGCGACCGAGCAGGCTCTTGAACCGCGCGTCGTCGGCGAGCGAGTTGCCGGGACCGGCGTCGAGGACCGCCGCCACGAAGTCACGGCCGTAACCGACGACCGCGACGCTGTCATTGGCGGCCCAGGCGATCTCCGGCTTGTAGCCGGCGGGCAACCCCTTGAGGTCGACGCCGGACACCCCGCTGAAGTCCGCGATCGTGATGGTGGTGCCGTTGTGGTCCTCCGTCCGGACGGCGAGGCCCGTGGATCCGCCGGCCAGCTGGAGGTCCGCGGTCAGGACGCCGAGCAGCCGCTTGGCCGCGGCCGGGTCGTTGGCCTGGACGACGAGGCCGGCGCCGATCGTGCCGTCGGCGCCCGGGGAGACCGCCAGCGCGGCGTCGCCCCACCAGCCGAAGACGCCGTCGAAGCCGCCGAGAAGCGCCATCGCCTGGTCGATGGAGTCGAATGCCCCCTTCGCCTCCGGCAGGGCCCGGAACTTGCCGAGCAGGGCGGACAGTGCCGGACCCACGTCATGGACCTCTGCGTAGGCCACGGTCTTCGCCGGGAGGTGGCCGAGGACCCCGCTCTTGTGGTTGGTCGCGTCATAGCCGATCGACCACGGCGGGCTCGTGTGCGAGAAGGCCAGGGCGTCGTTCTCGAAGCGGATCGTCGAGGACTGCCAGGCCGGGATCATCGACAGCAGGGTCTCGTCGATCTGGGTCTTGTCGAGCGCGCCGGCGGCGGCCGATCCGACCATCGCGATGACCCCGTCGATGGCGGCCTTCGTCCGGACGAGGCTGAAGCCGACGTTGTCCTGATCGATCGAGGCCAGCGCCGCCTTGACGTCATCGTTCGCCCCGAACGAGCTATTCCCGTTCGTGTCCACGGCCGCCTTCACGGCGGCCTGCGTGCCGCCGAGCATCACCTTGTCGGTGATCGCGACCGCGATGCCCCCGCCCGGCGCGTCCGCGTTCACGTAGAGGTCCGCGCCGTTGTAGGTGGAGTGGTTCGTCGAGGCGGCGTCCACGACGGAGGTCAGCCAGGCGCCGGCCTTCGCGCGGTCCTTGATCGACACGGCGAACAGCACATTGTCCATCCCGGCCATCGCCGGCGCGCTCACGGCGTTGCCGGTGCCGCCCCCGCCGACGGTGCTCTGCGCGCTCGTCGAGGCACCGAGCGCCTTCACGTCGGGGAGCCCGACCCCGAGCGCGATCTGGCCACCGAACCACGGCTTGATGTCCGTCGTCCACGTCTGCTTGTCCTTCGACGCGGACTTCACGAGCCGGTCGAAGACGTCGTCGAGCTTGGCATCGAGCTGGGCCTGGTCGTCGAAGCCGGGCAGCGCGTTCTTCAGGAACTCGCCGAGCTTCTGGCGCTGGTCGCCGGGCAGGTCGAGACGCGCCTCGGCATAGACGAGGGTGGAGGCGGGCATGTAGCCCATCGCGATCGACGGGGTCGGACGACCGGCCGCCAGCGACACGACGACGGCGCTCGCACCGACCACGACGACGACACCGACGAGGGCGACCAGCCAGCGGAGGCTGTTCCGGCCGCGCCGTCCCGGTGCGGCGGTGGCGGGCGCCTCGGGCGCCGGCGTCGAGAGCTGATTCGGAACCGGTGCGGTCTGGTCCCAGGCCGAGGGCGGGATGTCCTCGATCGTGGTCCCGGCGTCCGGCCTGACGGGCTCGGTCATCGGATGACGTTCCTTCCCTCTAGCGCCGGCCCATCAGGCCGGACATCGCGGCTCGCTTGCCGCCTGCGCCACTGAACTGCTTCATGAGCTTCGAGAGCTCAGCGTGCTGCTTGATCAGTCGATTGACCTCGGTGAGGTCCGTGCCGGCGCCGGCGGCGACCCGTCGTCGCCGTGAGCCGTTGAGGACCGCGGGATCGCGCCGCTCACGCGGCGTCATGGACTGGATGATCGCCTCGACGCGACGCAGGTCCCCGCGGTCGACGGCTTCCTGGGCCTGCTTCGCCATCCCGCCCATGCCCGGGATCATGCCCATCAGCTGGCCCATCGGGCCCATCTTCTGGACCTGCTGGATCTGCTCGAGGAAGTCCTCCAGCGTGAACTGGGACTTCCGGAGCTTCTCCTCCATCTTCGCGGCCTGGTCCGCGTCGACGTGCTCCTGGGCCCGCTCGACGAGCGTCATCACATCGCCCATCCCGAGGATCCGGCCGGCGAGCCGGTCCGGATGGAAGACCTCGAGGGCGTCGGTCTTCTCGCCGGTGCCCATGAACTTCACCGCGAGCCCGGTCACCGCGCCGATCGACAGCGCGGCACCGCCACGGGCGTCGCCGTCGATCTTCGTGAGGACGAGCCCGGTGACCGGCACCGCGTCGCGGAAGGCCTGGGCGACGGTCACGGCCTCCTGGCCGGTCATCGCGTCGACGACGAGGAGCGTCTCGACCGGGTGGACGGCCGCATCGACGGCGGCGATCTCGTCCATCAGCGCCTGGTCGACGGTCAGCCGCCCGGCCGTGTCGAGGATGACGACGTCCCGGGTGAGCCGGCGCGCGGCGTCCACGCCGCCCCGGGCGATGTCGACGACCGGCGTCCCGACGGGCGCGCGATGGACGGGGATGTCGAGGGCCTTGCCGAGCGTCTCGAGCTGGTCCGCGGCGGCGGGACGGTACGGATCCGCGGCGACGAGGAGCGGGCGGCGGCCCTGCCGGACGAGGTGGCGGGCGAGCTTGGCGGACGACGTCGTCTTGCCGGAGCCCTGGAGGCCGACCATCGCGACGACCGCCGGGTTGCCGCTCAGATGGAACGTCCGGTCCCCGGCGCCGAGCAGCGCGACCAGCTCGTCGTGGACGATCTTCACGATCTGCTGGCCGGCGGTCAGGCTCGCCAGGATGTCGGCCCCGACGGCCTGCTCCCGGACGCGGGCGACGAAGTCCTTGACGACCTTGAAGTTGACGTCCGCCTCGAGCAGCGACAGCCGGATCTCGCGCATCGCCGCGTCGACATCCGCCTCGCTGACGCGGCCGCGGCCGGTCAGGTCGGCGAGGGTCTTGCGCAGGCGCTCACTCAGGCTGTCGAACACGGTTCGGCTCGGGCTCCGTCGAGGTGGAGGACCGGATGTCGAGGCGCGGAGGCCACGACGTCCGGGTGGTGCGCGGGTTCTGACGCACCGAGGCGGCCGAAGTGTAGCGCAAGCCTCGTTCGGGGCCACCGGTACGTTCGGACCCCCGGGGTCAGGCGAAGAGTGCCGCCACGAACGCGTCCGGGTCGAACGGCAGGAGGTCGCCGGCCTGCTCCCCCACCCCGACGAACCGGACCGGCACGCCGAGGTCGTGCTCGATCGCGAAGACGATCCCGCCCTTGGCGGTCGAATCGAGCTTCGTGAGGACGATCCCCGTCAGGCCGACCGCCTCGTGGAAGGCCTTCGCCTGCTGGAGCCCGTTCTGGCCGGTCGTCGCGTCGAGGACGAACAGGGTCTCCGGCTCGGCGCCCGGCAGGCGCTTGTCGACGACGCGCCGGATCTTCGTCAGCTCGTCCATCAGGTTGGACTTCGTGTGGAGGCGGCCGGCCGTGTCGGCGATGACGATGTCGACGCCTCGGGCGACAGCCGCGTCCAGGGCGTCATAGACGACGGCGCCCGGGTCCGCGCCGGGGGCGTGTGACACGACGGGCACGCCGGCGCGATCGGCCCAGATCAGGAGCTGGTCGATCGCGGCCGCACGGAAGGTGTCGGCGGCCGCCAACAGCACGGTTCGTCCTTCATGGGCATAGCGCGTGGCCAGCTTGCCGATCGTCGTGGTCTTGCCGGTGCCATTGACGCCGACGACCAGGACGACGGCCGGCTGGCCCGCCCCGGCCGATCGCGGCGCCCAGTGGAGCCCGTCGCGGGGCACGAGCATGCCCGCCAGCTCCGCCCGGATCGCCGCCTCCGCCCCGGCGGGATCGCGCCGTCGCCTGGCACGCTCGACGACGTCCATCGCGAGCGCGGCGCCGACGTCGCCCGCGATCAGGGTCTCCTCGACGTCATCCCACGACGGACCGTCGGGCCCACCGGAGAGCGCGCCGCGGAGAAGGGTCATGAACCCACCGCGCGTCCGCTCGAGCCCCTGCTCGAGGGCCTCCTCGATCTCGTCGTCCGTATCGGCGAAGAGCGGCTTGAAGGCGGCCGCCCGGGCGAGTGGGCTCGGGGTCTCCGACGGCGGGGCGGATTCGGCGGTCGCCGCGGATGCGACGACGGCATCCGGTGGCGCGGATCCACCCGCCTCCGCGTCGGGACCGAAGGCCGCCGGGTCGGGCTCGGGGGCGTCGAGGTCGATCTCGGGCGAGGCGTCCGGTTCGGTTTCCGGCTCGTCGCGCTTGCGGCGCCAGAACATCAGCCGACCCCGGCGAGCTCGTCGGCGGCCGCGGGCTCCTCGACCGTCTCGGCGCCCTGTCGATCGGCGATCGCGCGGGCCTCGTCCAGGCGCAGGCTGATCACCCGGCTGACGGAGTCGTCGCCGACCGTCACCCCGTAGAGCGCGTCGGCGGCCTCGATTGTGCCTCGGTTGTGGGTGATCACGACGAACTGCGTCCGATCGGCGAGCCCGCGCAGCGCCTCCGAGAACCGGCCGACGTTCGCCTCGTCGAGCGCCGCGTCGACCTCGTCGAGGACGCAGAACGGGACCGGCCGGACCTCGAGCATCGCGAACAGCAGCGCGACCGCCGTCAGGGCGCGCTCCCCGCCGGAGAGCATCGCCAGCGCCTGCGCCTTCTTGCCGGGCGGGCGGGCGACGATCTCGACGCCCGTCGCCGACAGGTCGTCCGGATCGGTCAGCGACAGCCGGGCGAAGCCGCCGCCGAACAGCTGCTGGAACCGGGCGTCGAACGCGGTCTCGAGCGCGGCGAAGGTCGTCCGGAACTGGTCCGCGATCATCGTGTTCAGCTCGGCGATCAGCCCGCGGGTCTTGTCGATCGCGGAGCGCAGGTCGACCCCTTGCGTCTCGAGGGTCTCGAGCCGCTCCTTGAGCTCGCGGTACTCGTCCACCGCGAACGGGTTCGCGGCACCGAGCTCGTGGTAGCGGCGGCGAAGGGTGGCCAGGCGTCCCGGACCCGGCACGTCGGCGGGCGGGACGTCGGCGGCCCAGCGGCCGGCGACCGCGTCCAGCGCGGCTTCGAGGGCAGCGGCCTCGTCCGGCTCGACGGTCCCGTCCGGCTCGGTGGCCGGACCCGAGTCGGCCGATTCGTCGGTCGGCGACTCGGGTGCGACGAGCCCGGGCCCGACCGCGATCGGCACGACCCCGGCTTCCTCCTCGAGCCGGCGCCGGCCCAGCTCGCCGAGACCCGCGAGCTCGACCAGCAGCTGCTCGCGGAGCGCGTCGCGGCCCAACCGGGCCTCGAGGTCCGATCGGTCGGCGGCCCGCAGTCGCTCGTCCGCGGCTCGCAGCCGATCCCGGGCCGCCGCCGCCTCACGCTCGGCCCGGCCGAGGCGATCACGATCGGCCGCGTCCGCGGCGCGCGTCTCCGCGAGCGCGGCCGCGGCGCGTTCCTCGCGCTCGGTCAGCGTGGTCAGCTCCGTCGCAAGCGCCGATCGCAGCGCCGCAATCTCCTCCCCGCGCTCGGCGAGGCGCGACCCATCGCGCTCCGCGCGGACGATCCGCTCCTCGTCCATCGAGACGGTCGCCTCGGCCCGCGCCCGACGCGCCTCGGCCTCGCGCCGCGTCGCATCCACGGCCGCCTGGTCCGCGGCCAGGCGATCCCGTCGCGCGCGCAGGTCCGCGGCGCGGGCCTCCCAGGTTGCGATCGCGGCGGCCTCGTCCATGACCGGCCGGGCCGCGCCGGGGTCGCCGCCGGCGTCCGGCTCGGCCGACCACAGACCCTCGCCCTCGAGGGCCGTCGACGCCTCGCGCGCCCGGTCCACATCGGTCTCGAGCCGGGTGATCTGCGCCGCATGCCAGCCGGCCTCGCGCGCGACGGCCTCCAGCTCGCGCGCCGCCGTCCGCTCGATCTCCTCGATCCGCCGTCGGTCCGCCGCGGTCCGCGATTCGCCGGCCGCGGCCGCCTCGGCGGCCGCTCGAGCCGTCGCGACCTGGGCCCGTGCCGCGGCCGCCTCGTCCGTGGCCGCGGACGCCTCGGACGCGAGCCGTCCGACATCCGCCCGCAGCCGGTCGGCATCCGCGCGACGCTCGAGCGGCGCATCGCCTCGGCCCAGACGCACCGCGAGCTCGGTCACGATCGCGGACCCGTCGCGGCTCGCGATCGTCCAGCCGGCGGGCAGATCGGGCTGCAGACCGAGCGCCGTCGGGAGATCGTCGACGACCGCCGACCGGGCGAGGACCCGTGCAACCGAATGACTCGGGTCCCGCCGGATCGCATCGGCGAGGTGCGAGCCGCCGGCCGCGGTGAGGCGGTCGATGAACCGACGCTCGGCCGCGGTCTGCGAGGCAGGCCAGTCGTCCGTCGTCGCCCGCTCACGCACGACGAGCACGCCGCGCTCGCCCGCGAGGGCGACCGTCGTGGCCGCGTCAACGACGTACGCCCGGGCAAGCTCGTCGAGGGTCGACTCGACCGCGGCCCGGAGACGCGGCTCGACCTGCAGCTCGTCGTCGAGACGCCGTCCGCCTCGACGCCGCGCGGCGCGCGCGATCCCGCGCTCCTCGTCTTCGCGCAGCCGCGCGTCGAGCGCCTCGAGGCGCGCCCGCTGCGCCGCGAGGGCGGCAGCCAGACCTGCCTCCCGCTCCTCGGCCGATCGTCGTCGCGCGTCCGCTTCATCGGCCGCGGCGCGCGTCGCCTCCAGATCCCGGGCGGCGGCTCCGGCGGCGGCATCCGCGGCCTCCCGGGCGGCGCGCGCCTTGGCAACACGCCCATCGAGCTCCCCGCGCCGGGCATCGACGGCCGCGGCCGCGGCCCGCTCCGCGTCGAGGCGGCGGACCGCCTCGGCCAGACGCCGACGAGCGGTCTCGGCCTCCGCCTGGCGGGCTGTCTCGGCGCGGCGGATCGCGGCGGCCTCCTCGCCCCGGGCCCGACTCGCCGCCCGGAGCGACGCCAGCTCCCCGTTGGCCTCGGCCAGCAGCCGGTCGGCCTCCGCGACGGCGGCGTCGAGGTCCAGATCCCGCGGCGGCATCGGCACGGCCAGCCCACGGCGTTGCACGGCCAGCGACGCCTCCGCCGTCTCCCGTTCCTCGACCAGCCGGCGACGGTCGCGCTCGATCGCCTCGAGGTCCCCGGCAAGCCGGCTCTCGCGCAGCCGGAGCTCGGTCACGGCCGATCGCGCGGCCTCGTGGACGGCCAGGCGCTCCTGCTGTGTGGCCGCGCGCTCGCCGAGCTCGGCGGCGATCGCCCCTGCGGCCTCTTCGGCGGCCTGGAGCTCGGCCATCGCCCGATCGGCGTCGACCCGCTCCCGATCCACGCGAGCGGCCGCGACGGCCGCCCCGGCGGCCGCCTCGTGCCAGCGATTGTGGGCGACGACGAGCAGCGCCGTCGCGAGCTCGTCGCCGGCGGTCAGCCGGGTCGTCTGCTGCTCGGCCTGGGCGGCGAGCCTGCGAGCCTGCGGGCGGAGCTCGGCGAGGATGTCCTCGACCCGGGCGAGGTTTGCCTCGGACTCGGTCAGCTGCTCCTCGGCCTTGCGCCGGCGGCGCTCGTGGCGACGAACCCCGGCGACCTCCTCGAACAGCGGGCGCCGCTCCTCCGGCCGGAGGGCGAGGGCCTGGTCGACCATCCCCTGGCCGATGAACAGGAACGCGTTGTCCGCGAGATGGGCGCCGTCGAGGAGATCGACGAGATCGCGGAGACGGATCCGCTGCTTGTTCAGGAGGTAGTCGTTCTCGCCGCTGCGATACAGCCTGCGCCCGAGCTCCAGCACGCCGAAGTCCACCGGCAGCAGACCGTCCGCGTTGTCGAGGACGAGGGTGACGTCGGCCATGCCGAGGGCGGAGCGCTTCTCGGAGCCCGCGAAGATCACGTCCTCGGACTTCCGGCTCCGAAGGGCCCGGCCCTGCTCGCCGAGGGACCAGCGGAGTGCGTCGGCGAGGTTGCTCTTCCCGGATCCGTTGGGACCGACGACGGCGCTGATCCCCGGGCCGAACTCGACGACCGTGCGCTCCGCGAAGGACTTGAAGCCCTGGAGGCGGAGCGCGAGGAGCCGCGCGGGGGCGGTCATCGGGTTCCTCGCGACGGCGGCTCGTCATCCGCGGCGACCGAACCGGCCGGCTCGGCGACGTCGTCACGGGCGGCGCCGCCGCTCGTCCGGGCGACCGCCTCCCGTCGGAGGACCTCCATCGCGCGCTGGGCGGCGGCGGTCTCGGCGACACGGCGGGACGGTCCGCTGCCCACGCCGAGCGCGCGTCCCTCGACCAGCACCTCGACCTGGAACTGCTTCTCGTGATCGGGTCCGGTCGCGTCGACGACGTGGTACTCGGGCCGCGATCCCGTCTGGCGCTGGGTGTACTCCTGGAGCCGGCTCTTCGGGCTCTTCAGGGTCGAGACCGGGGCGTCCATCGCGATCTCCGGCGCGGCCAGCGTCGTCAGCCAGGTACGGGTCTCGTCGAACCCGATCTCCAGGTAGAGCGCACCGGCGAGGGCCTCGAAGGCCGAGGCGAGGATCGACGGCCGGCGACGGCCGCCGCGGGTCGCCTCACCCTCGCCGAGGAAGAGCATCGAGCCGAGGTCGATCCGGTGCGCGAGACGCGCCAGACCGACCGTCGACACGATCGATGCGCGACGGGCGCTGAGGATCCCCTCGTCGTCGGCGGGATGGGCGGCGAACAGGCCGTCCGAGATCGCCAGGTTGACGACCGCATCGCCGAGGAACTCGAGCCGTTCGTTGTGGCCGACTGCGTCGTCCGGGTGTTCGTGCAGCCAGCTCGTGTGGACGAGCGCCTGGGTGATGAGGTCCGAATCGCCGACGGGGAGACCCAGCCGTTCCGCGAGGGCGGCGGCGGGTCGCACGGCTCCCGGGGGCGGGCCTAGGACGACCGCTCGTCGATGTAGTCGACCGCGTCCTGGACGGTCCGGATCTTCTCCGCGTCCTCGTCCGAGATCTCGGTCCCGAACTCCTCTTCGAGGCTCATGATCAGCTCGACGAGGTCCAGCGAGTCGGCATTCAGGTCGTCGACGAACGATGCTTCCGGCTTGACCTCGTCCTCCTCGACGCCAAGCTGCTCGACCACGAGCTTCTTCAGCCGCTCGTACGTGGTGGACACTGAGACTCCCTCCTCGGAGCTGGAGCCGGCTACCGGCCGACCGTGCTGGCGATCCGCCCGAGAACGCCGTTCATGAGGCGCCGCATCGGGTCTCCACTGTAGGTGCGGGCGAGCTCGACCCATTCGGCGATGGCCACCCGGGCCGGCGTCGGCGAGTGTAGCACCTCACCAATGGCGCTACGGAGGAGGGAACGGTCCATCGGCGCGAGCCCGCCGACCGGGTACTGGGGGGCCGTCCGGGCGATCTCGGCGTCGATCGTGTCGCGGTGCTCGACGACGGCGGCGACGAGGAGGCGGGCGAGGTCGGCGGCCCGCGCATCGCCCTCCGTCTCGGCAAGGTGACGCTCGAGGATCGCGGTCGCGGTCCGCTGACCGAAGTCGGCTTCGAAGACGGCCGCGAGCGCAAGGCGACGACCGGTCCGGAGCGCGCGGACGCGATCCGGGCCGGCGCTAGGCTCCGACGCCATCGACCGTCACCGTGACCGACTCGAGGCGCAGGCCCAGGAGCCGCTCGACGGCGGCGCCCACGGCGCCGCGGACCTCCTCGACGAGCTCCGTGAGCGCCTGGCCCGGACGGGCGACGATCCAGACGCGGATCCGGACCCCGTGGTCCGAGCAATGGGTGACGACGGCCGGACCGGCCAGGAGCGTCCGCCACGGCGGGCCGCCCCGGGACACGCGGGCGACGCCCGGGATCTCGAGGGCGGCGAGGCGCACGATCTCGTCGACGACGCCGCGGTTGACCGACAGCTCGGGGCCGCTCACGTCGCGGGCTCCAGGGCCTCGCCGGGAGCGGCGACCCCGCCAGCGCCTCCCGGGGCCGTCGGGCGGAGGGCCTCGCCGATCATCTCGGGCACCCGCGTCCGGGCCATCGTCGCGGCCACGTCCACGCCGAAGCCGACCATCCGCCGGCGGGCCCGGCCGTGGGTGATGATCACGGTGCCCCGGACGCCGAGGAGCGGCGATCCGCCGACCCGCTCGTAGTCGAAGACGCCGCGGATCCGGTCGATGCTCGGGCGCATCAGCAGCCCGGCGACCTTGCCCCGGAGCGACCCGCGGAACTCGCGCCGGAACAGGTCGAAGATGTAGCCGGACAGGCCCTCGAAGAACTTGATGACGACGTTGCCGACGACCGCGTCGCAGACGACGACGTCCGCCTGATGACGGGTGAGGTCCTTGCCCTCGACGTTGCCGACGAAGTTCAGGTCGGTCTGGTCGAGGAGTTCGGTCGCCTGCTGGATCCGGAGGTCGCCCTTGCCCTTCTCCTCCCCGATCGAGAGGAGGGCGACGCGCGGCTTCGGGACGCCCAGGACCCGCTCGCTGAAGATCGAGCCCATGCGCGCGTACTGGGCGAGGTTCTCGGCAGTCGAGTCGGGGTTCGCGCCGATGTCGAGGAGGACCAGCGTGCCACCGTCGGTGATCAGCTGGACCGCGAGGGCGGGGCGGTCGACACCCGGCAATCGGCCGAGTCGGAGGACCGCGGCGGCCATCCCGGCACCGGTGTGACCCGCCGTGACCAGCGCATCGGCCTCACCGCGCTTGACGAGGTCCATCGCGACGAGGATCGTCGAGTCCTTCTTCTCGCGGAGCGCCATCGCGGGGTGCTCGTCCATGCCGATGACCTCGGATGCATGGACGATCGACACGTTCGGCGGCAGCTCGCCGGCGATGCCGCGGATGGTCGACGTGTCGCCGACGAGGATCACCCGATCGCGGGGGCTGGCCCGGGCGTGGTCGATGGCGCCGGGGACGACCTCCGTCGGGCCGTGGTCCCCGCCCATCGCGTCCACCGCGATCGTGACGCCGCGCGCATCACCGGAGGGTGCTCCGGCGGGCGACGGGTTCGGCCGATCGAGCGCGGCGACCACCTCAGGAGGCGGTGTCGGTCGCGGTCTGCTTGAGCTCGATCGCCTGGCGGCCCTGATACCAGCCGCAGTTCGGGCAGACGTGATGCGGCAGCTTCGGCTCGTGGCAGTGATCGCATTCCACGAGCTGCGGCACGCTCAGCGCCAGGTGCGCGCGGCGCTCGCCCTGCCGGGCGTGCGAGACGCGACGCTTCGGAACACCCACGGTCCGTGGTCTCCTTCGATGTCAATGGTCGGAGTCGCCTGATCGGCGGCCGAGGGTCCGGGACGCGCCGAGAGGCCCGCCGGTCGGCGGGGTCGAGCGCGGAGTGTACCCGATGGCTGGCCCAACCGCGACCGTACGGGCCGCCAGTCCCGGGCCGGTTCAGTCGTCGGACGCGGGCTGGAACGCCTTCAGCGCTTCGAGCCGCGGATCGATGTCCTCGTCCGGGTGATCGTGGGCCCCGTCATCGAGCCGCTCGCCGCAGACGAGACAGAGACCCGGGCAGTCGTCGCGGCAGAGCGGCGCGATCGGCTCCGCCAGCAGGATCGCCTCGCGGACCGACCGCTCGAGGTCCAGCTCGTGATGATCGGACAGCCGGATCACGTCCTCGTCGAGCTCCTCCTGGGTCGGCACGATCACGGCGCCGCTGTGAATGTCGATCGAGGGCAGCGCCTCGGCCCGGATCTCGACGGCGATCGGGACGTTGATCTCGCGGAGGCAGCGCGCGCACACCTCGGCCAGCGATGTCGTGATGTCGGCGTCGACCAGCAGCCCACGGTTCGTGCGGGAGAGATGAAGCCGGCCCTCGATCGGCGACGCGAGCTGCAGGTCCTCGCCGAGATCGACCGTGACGCCCTCGAAGACGTAGTCGCGGGCGGCCCCGGGGCCCTCCCCGAGGAGGCCCGCGACGTTCCAGACGAGCGGCTGGTCATCGGTCGCCCGGGCGGTGCCCGGGCGATCCCGGTCGGTCATCGCCGGGCAGTCGCGGCCGCGCCCTCGTCGTCCGGGACGTCGATCGGGATCCCGTCGTCGTAGCCGTCGTCCGGCCCGACGCCGTTCAGCTCGTCGGCGCGGAGATCCGCCCGCCGCGTGTCCAGGAGGTCGATGCCCTTCTTGATGCTCTGGAGGGTCTTGACGACGTCGCCCTCCAGCCCCACGAGGACGTTGACGGCGTACTCATCGGCGCCGCGTCGGATGTCCTCGGCGTCGGCCTCCGCCTCGCCCAGGATCCGCCGGCTGTCGGCCTCGGCCTGCTGGGTCAGGCCGCGCTCGTCGATGAGGAAGGCGGCCTGCTCCTGGGCCCGAGCGACGATCCGCTCGGCCTCCTCCTGGGCCTTCTCGATGATCCGTTCGCCCTCGGAGTTGATCCGCTTCGCGGCGCGGACCTCCTCGGGCACGGCGACCCGGAGCTCGTCGATCAGGCCGAGCGCGGCCGCCTGGTCCACCACGACGTTGTTCGTCAGGGGCAGCTTCTTGCCGTTCGCGATGATCGACTCGAGGCGCTCGACGAGGAAGATGATGTCGATCGGAGGGCCCTCCGTGGCGTCGATCGATCGCCGGCGACGGGCCACGCCCGCGCGCCAGGACGTCGCGGGGATTATCGCACGGCCGAAACGCTCCGGCGCCCTCTCGCGGCGGCGTGGAGGTCAGTCGAGGCCGAGTGTCCGGCGCAGCGCCGCACCGGCCGCCGACGGGATCATCCCGCTCACGTCGCCACCGAACGATGCGATCTCCTTGACGAGGGACGACGACACGTAGCCGTGCTCGACAGCGGTCATGAAGAAGACGGTGTCGACGGCCGGGGCGAGGCGGCGGTTGTTGTGGGCAAGCTGCATCTCGGTCTCGAAGTCGCTGATCGCGCGCAGGCCGCGGACGATGAACCCGGCCCCCGTCCGGCGGCAGAAGTCGACGGTCAGGCCGTCGAACGTGTCGACCGTCACCTTCGCCCGGTCGAGCCCGGCCTCCTCGGCGAGCGACGCGCGGATGATCGCGACCCGTTCGTCCGTGGACAGGAGGGGCTGCTTCCGGGGGTTGGCGAGGACGCCGACGATCACCCGGTCGAAGACACCGGCCGCCCGGCCGATGACGTCCAGGTGGCCGTTCGTGATCGGATCGAACGAGCCGGGATACACCGCGATCGTCATCGTGGCTCGCCGCCCTCCGTGCGCCGGTAGAAGGTGAGCGCCGTCTCGCCGAAGCGGCGATCGCGTTCGACCGCCAGCATACCCAGCCGCTCGGGGGGGCGGTCGCGCCAGAAGTGCTTGGCGACGACGCGGGCGTCGTCCGCCAGCGGTGCATCCGGGGAGCCGAGGATCGCGAGGACCCGCCGGAGGACGTCGGTGTCCGCGTACGGCGGATCGACGACGACGATGTCGAACGGGGCAGCGAACGGGCCGCCGTCGAGCCAGCGCAGGGCGTCCGAGCGGACGACCACCGCGCGGTCGCCGTCGAGATGGGTGGCCCGCAGGTTCGCCTCGATGACCGCGGCCGCACCACCGTCCTTCTCCACGAACGTCGCCGCGGCCGCGCCTCGCGACAGACCCTCGATCCCGGCGGCGCCGCTGCCCGCGAACAGATCGAGGACCCGCGCGCCGTCGATGTCCGGCTCCAGGATCGCGAACAACGTCTGCTTCACGCGATCCGCGAACGGCCGCGTGCCGGGTCCGGGCGCCCGGAGCCGGATCCCCTTCGCCGAGCCGGCGATGACCCGCCCGGCGTCAGCCATGCCGGTTCGTCATGCGCCGCTCGCTGGATCGCCGGCCCAGACGCGCTCCAGCCAGCCCCGCTCCAGCTCGCGGCGGAGCGGCGCCGCCTCCGGGGAGAGGCGCCCCGCGGCATCCAGGAGCGCCTCGGCCTGGTCGCGGGCGCGCTTCGCGAGCGCCACGTGCTCGCGGTTCTGGAGCGACGCGACCCGCAGCCGGGGCAGACCGGACTGCGCCAGGCCCAGGACGTCGCCCTCCCGGCGGAGCTCGAAGTCCTTCTCGGCGAGCTCGAACCCGTCGCGGATCTCGGTGACGGCCTTCAACCGCGCCTGCGCCGTCTCGTCGGTCGTGTCCGACACCAGGACGCAGAAGCTCTCGACCGTCCCGCGTCCGACGCGGCCGCGGAGCTGGTGGAGCTGGGCGAGACCGAACCGGTCGGCGCCCTCGACGATCATCATCGTCGCCTCCGGGACGTCGACCCCGACCTCCACCACGGTGGTCCCGACGATCACGTCGAGCTCGCCGTCGCGGAACCGGGCCATCTCCGCATCGCGGTCGGCGGCCTTCATCCGGCCGTGGACCATCCCGACGCGGAGCGGGGCGAGGAGCTCGCGCAGCCGCACCGACTCGGCCTCGGCGGCGGGTGCCGACGTGTCGAAGACGGTGGGCTCGGCGTCGTCGCCCGGCTCCGCCTCGTCGATCAGCGGGACGACGACGAACGTCCGGCCACCGGCCGCCGCCTCCGCGCGAACGCGCTCCCACGTCGAGGCAAGCTGGTCCGGATGCCGGATGCCGGTCCGGATCGGGATCCGGCCCGCGGGCGGCGTGCGGAGGTCCGCGACGTCGAGGTCCGCGTACAGGACCTGGCCGAGGGTCCGCGGGATCGGGGTGGCGGTCATCAGCAGGACGTGCGGCGCATGGCCGCCGGCCTTCGCCTCGAGCTGGCCGCGCTGCTCGACGCCGAACCGGTGCTGCTCGTCGATGACGACGACGCCGAGCCGGGCGAACTCGACCTTCTCCTGGATGAGCGCGTGCGTCCCGACGACGACCGGCGCCTGGCCGGACCTGACGAGCTCGCGGACCCGGCTCGCGGCGGCCGCGGTCTGCGATCCCGTCAGCAGCTCGACCGCGATGCCGGCGTCCTCGAGCAGGCTCGCCAGCGTCGCGTGGTGCTGCCGGGCGAGCAGGTCGGTCGGCGCGAGGAGCGCGCCCTGGCCACCGGCGAGCGCGGCAGCGCCGAGCGCCCACGCCGCGACCGCAGTCTTGCCGCTCCCGACATCGCCCTGGAGCAGGCGGAGCATCGGCGTCGGCCGAGCGAGGTCCGTCCGGATCGCCTCGATCGCCACGTCCTGGTCCGTCGTCAGGTCGACGTCCTCGCCGAGCTTGCGCCGGATCGAGCCGAGGATCGACGCCCGGAGTGCCGCGTCCGTCGCGTCGTCGGCCTCGATCGGCTCGGCGGCGTCCCGGCCGCGCTGGCGGCGCCGGCCGACCATCCCGAGCTGGAGCGCGAGCAGCTCGTCGAAGGCGAGGCGGCGGAGGGCGGCGTCGCGGCCCTCGAACGAGGCCGGGTAGTGGGCCTCCTCGAGCGCGCCGACGATCCCGGTCAGCTCCTCGGCCTCGCGGATCCGGGCGGGCAGGTACTCCTCGTAGCCGGAGCCGGCCCGGTCGAGCGCCTCGCGCATCGCGATCCGCAGCCGGGCGGCGGTGAGCCCGGCCGTGAGCCGGTACACCGGCACGATCCGCCCGACGTGGAGCATCTCGTCGTCGCGCCCGACCGGCTGGAAGTCGGGGTTGTCGATCGTCAGCTTCCGGCCGAACCGCTTGAGCTTCCCCGAGACGATGATCTCGGCGCCGGGGAACAGACGTCGCTCGATGTAGCGGCGGCCGAACCACGTCGCCTCGACCGTTCCGGTCGGGTCCTCGAGGACCGCGATCGTCCGCTGGATCCGACGGCGGAACGAGGGCTCGACCCGGACGTCCGCGACGTGGACGCGCGCGCTGACGACCGTCCCCTCCTCGACCCAGGCGAGCTCGCCCAGCTGCTTCATCTCGCGCAGGTCGTCGTACCGACGGGGCAGGTGGAACAGGAGCTCGCGAACGGTCAGGAACCCGATCCGACGGCCGGCCCGCTGGAGGAGGCTCGCCGCGCCGAGCCCGGAGTCCTTGAGCATCGTGTCGAGGAGCTCCGCCGGATCGGTCGGCGGCGGCGGGGCGGCGGGCTTGCGGGGGGCGCCCGCCGGCGCCGGCCGCGTGGGTCGTCTCGTGCCGGGGCCGGTCACTCCCCTACTCGGCCGCGATCAGGTAGCGGTAGTGCGGCTGGCCCCCGTGGACGACCTCGAACTCGGCACCGAGCTGCTCGCCGATCCGTCGCGCGATCGCCTCGGCCTCCAGGAGCGTCGCGTCCTCGCCGTAGTAGAGCGTGACCAGCTCGGTCCCGGCGGGGAACGTCTCGACGGCCTTGAGGACGGCTCGGTCCCGGTCCTTGTCGGCGGCGACGAGCCCGTCATCCGGATCGAGCGCGATCGTCTGGCCCTTCCGGACCTTCATCCCGCCGATCTTCGCGTCGCGCACGGCCTCGGTCACCTGGACCGTCGCGAGGCCGCGGCCGGCGGCCGTCATCGGCTCGACGTTCGCGGCCGCGTCGCCGTCCGGATCGAACGCGAGGAGCGCCGCGACCCCCTCGGCCGCGTTCCGCGTCGGGACGACGACGAGGCGTCGGTCGTCGCAGATCCGCGCGGCCTGCTCGGCGGCGAGTCGGACGTTCGGGTTGTTCGGGAGCAGGATCACCTCGCGAGACTTCGCCAGGCGCGCGATCTTCAGCAGCTCGCCCGTGCTGGGATTGGCCGTCTGGCCGCCGCGGACGATGTGCGAGACGCCGAAGTCGCGGAACAGCTTCTCGAGGCCGTCGCCCGCGACGACCGCGACGATCGCGGGGCCGAGCGCGGGGTCGATCTCGACGGGTGCCGGGCCGTGGGCACCGTTGCCGGAGGGCTCGGTCAGGTCGTCGCCCACGACCGGCTTCGTCGGGACGTCCACCGTCGGCGTCGTCGACCTCCGCGTGCGCTTCGGTCCCTCGGCCACGGCGACCGACACGCCGGCCGGCGTCGCCGAAGCCCCTCCCGCACCGTGGGCCCCGACGAACTCCGATGCCCGTGCTTCGCGGACGTCGTCGGCCATCGTGTCGAGGTTCTCGACCGTGATCCGCGTCAGCGTACCGAGCGACAGGCCGAAGGCGATCACCTCGTCGGGTCGCTCGTTGTGGACGTGGACCTTGACCATCGCGCCGTCCCCGCCGACGAGGACGGAGTTGCCGATCGCCTCGAGACGGGCCTGGATCGCCGGAACGTCCAGGGTCGTGTCCGGCGTGGCCGTGAGGATGAAGACCGTCTCGTAGCCGAACGCGTCCTCCTCGAGGGCCGCGATGCCCGATCGGAAGGCGGGCGCGACCGCGTGCCGGTCCTCGGCGTGGGCGGCAGCCGCGGCGGCGAGTCCGGCCGATCCGTGGACCGGCTTGCCCTGGACGCTGAGCAGCGCGCCTTCGAACAGCCGGAACAGGCCCTGCCCGCCGGAGTCGACGACGCCGGCCTCGCGCAGGATCGGGAGCAGGGACGGCGTCTTCGCCACGGAGCGGCGTGCGCCCTCGACGGTGGCCGCGAGGACGGTTTCCATCCGGTCGTCGCGCTCGGCCGCCTCGACCGCCGCGGCCGACGACTCGCGGATCACCGTGAGGATCGTGCCCTCGACGGGCTTGCCGACCGCGCCGTATGCCGTCTGGGTCCCGATCGCCAGCGCGTTCGCGAGGTCGAGGCCGTTGAACCGCTTCTTGCCCGCGAGCCCCTCCGCGACGCCACGCAGGATCTGGCTCGTGATCACGCCGGAGTTGCCGCGGGCGCCCATCAGCGCCCCGTGGCTCACGGCCGCCGCGATCCGCTCGGCGGAAGCGTCGCGGCCGGCCGCCTCGGCCTCCTCGAGCGCCGCGCGCACGGTCGCGACCATGTTCGTGCCGGTGTCGCCGTCCGGGACCGGGAACACGTTCAGCGCGTTGATCTCGTCGACGCTCGCCTCGAGATTGGCGACCGCGCTGCGGATCGCCTCGAGCAGACCCGCCCCGGTGCAGTGGCTCCGCGCCATCAGGCGACGTCGGTCCCGCTCGCGGCGAGGTCGTCCGGGGCGATGCCGTCGGCAAGGCCCGGACGTCCATCGACGGGACCGCCGGGCAGCGCCTCCAGCGGCGAGGTCCGCAGGCCGTCGACGTGGATCGTGAGCCTGGCGACCTCGCGCCCGAGCGCGCGCCGGATCGTGTAACGGACCGCGGAGTCGACCTGGCGGGCGACCTCGGCGACCGGGAGCCCGTGGGCGATCGTCAGGTCGAGATCGACCGTGAGCTCCGGGGCCAGGCCGATCCGGATCCCGCGGGGCGGGATCCCGAGCCACTCGCCGACGCGGTCCGACCACCGGGCGCCGGCGAACCCCGTGACCCCGTAGGAGCCGAGCGTCGCGGCGCGGACGAGATCGGTCAGCGCACGACGGCTCACGAGCGAACGGCCGGGGAGTGGGGTGAGCGGGTCGGTCGGCACGCCGCGGGCATCCTCCCTCAGGCTGGGTCGTGGACGCGCGCTGGCCTCGAGCGCGAAGCGGGTGCTATCATACCGCCCCGCTCGCGCCTTCCGGCCGGGCCCGTCCGTGCGTCCGCGTCCGGACTCCAGCTGATCAACCCGCTTCCACGTCGTTCGAGGACCATGATGGCCCGCTCCTGTGCGATCTGCGGCAAGGTGTCGATGGGCGGCTTCAACCCGCAGTCGTCGGGGATGAACCGCGTCCGCGCCCACCGCCGTTACCAGCCGAACCTCCAGCCGTACACGATCCGCGAGAACGGCTCGGAGAAGAAGGCGCTCGTCTGCACCCGCTGCCGCCGGACCGCGCTGAAGTCCGCCAAGTAGCGTCTCGGCCGCCGCGAGCGGCACGTTCACGATCCGACGCCCGGCCGACGCCGGGCGTTTCCGTGTCCGGCTCCTCAGCGCTCCGCCGTGTCCAGCCAGATCGTGAACGGGCCGTCGTTCACCAGCTCCACCGCCATGACGGCGCCGAACCGGCCGGTCGCGACGGTGGTTCCCAGGTCGCGCAGCGCCGCCGCGAACCGCTCGTACAGCCGCTCCGCCTGCTCGGGCGGTGCCGCACCGGTGAACCCGGGCCGGCGTCCGCGTCGCGTGTCGGCGTAGAGCGTGAACTGGCTCACGACCAGCACTCCACCGTGGACGTCGCTCAGGGACAGGTTCGTCTTGCCGGCCTCGTCATCGAAGATCCGCAGCTCGGTCACCCGCCGCGCGAGGGCGTCGGCGATCGCCTCGTCGTCGTCCGGGCCGACCCCGAGCAGGATCAGCAGGCCCGGGCCGATCTCCCCGACGACCTCGTCCTCGACCCGGACGCGCGCGCCCGACGTCCGCTGGAGCAGCGCCCGCACGCCTCAGCCGCCGGCGGGACGGGACGCGGATGTCGGGGCCGGCCCCGCACCGTCGACGCCCGGTCGCTGGGGTGACGGAGGACGGACCCCATGCTCGGCGATGTACGCCGCCCGCCAGCGCTCGGCTTCCTCCAGGTACCGCTCCCGATCGGCGGCGTGCCGCTCCTCGGTCAACGCCTCCGCCGACGCGGGGACCAGCAGGTCGTAGTCGCGGACCCCGTCGGGATTGAACCGGCCCGTGCCGCGCAGCGGGATGACCGGGATCCCGCCGGCCTCGATGTCGGCCATGAACCGCCACGCGAGGTGCTTCGGGAGCTGGGCGAACGTCACCATCGCGTCGCGCGGGATCGGCGGCTTGCCGTGGTTCAGCCGGTACTGGTAGCCCTCGTCGGCGAGGGCCCGGACGAGCCGGATCTCGCGGCCCATGTTCCGGCCCTTGATCCAGAGGACCGAGCCGACGACGAGGATGTCGACACCGAGCCCACCGACGAACTCCGCGGACTCGCGGTTCACGCCGCCGTCGACGTGGACCTCGGCGCCGACGGGCTTGTGCGACAGGTACTCGCGGGCGGCCAGGATCTTCTCCGCGGCCACGTCCTTCATGAACGACTGGCCTCCGAAGCCCGGCTCGACCGTCATGACCAGGATGATGTCGAGCAGGTGCCGGTACGGCTCGAGCGCCGAGAGCGGCGTGTTCGGCTTCACCGCGAGCCCGGCGGCCCGACCCGCCTTGCGGATCGCGACGAGCGCCGGCTCGATCAGCGCCGGGTCCACCTCGACGTGGAACGTGATCGAGTCGCAGCCGGCCTCGAGGAACTCGTCCACGAACCGGAGCGGGTCGCTGATCATCAGGTGCGCATCGAGCGGCAGCTCGGTCCGCGGCCGGATCCCGGCGATCATCCTCGGCCCGAACGTGAGGTTCGGGACGAAGTGGCCGTCCATGATGTCGATGTGGAAGCGGTCCGCCCCCTCGCGCTCGGCCCGCCGGATCGCGTGGGCCATGTTCGAGTGGTCCGCGTCGAGGATGCTCACCGCGACGCGGGCACGACCGCCGGCCACCGCTACTCCCCCACCCCTGCCGGAACCGGCTCGTGGCTGCGCTCGCCGCGGAGCGCGTGCGCGCTCTCGTCGACCAGCCGGGCGCGGCGGCGGGCGACCGCGGCGGGCGCCGGCTCGCCCGCCCGCTCGGCGGCCAGCTGGCCACAGGCGGCCCCGATCTCCTGGCCGCGGTTCCGACGGATCGTCGCCGTGACACCGGCCGCGGCCAGCGTCGCGGCGAAGGCCTCGATCACCGCGTCCGGTGACGCGGACCACGGGGTGTGGGCGACCGGGTTCATCGGGATCAGGTTGACATGCGCGTGGTCACCGCGGAGCAGCTCGGCCATCGCCCGGGCGTCCTCGTCGGTGTCGTTGATCCCACTAATCATCGTTGCCTCGTAGGTGACGCGCCGGCCCGTCGCCGCGGCGTGGTCGCGGGCGGCGGCGACGACCTCGGCGATCGGCCAGCGGCGGTTGAGCGGCACGAGGACGTCACGGAGCGCGTCGCGCGCCGCGTGGAGCGAGACCGCGAGGGTGAACTGCGGGCCGAGGGCGGTCAGCCGGCGGATGCCGGGCACGACGCCCGAGGTGGACACCGTGATGTGCCGCGCCCCGAGCCCGAACCGGCCGCGATCGTTCAGCGCGTCCACCGCGGCAAGGACGCGATCCAGGTTCAGGAGCGGCTCGCCCATCCCCATGAACACGACGTTCGTGATCCGCCGGCCGTCGGCCGCGAGCCGCCGGGCCGCGTGCCGGACCTGGTCGACGATCTCGGCGGTCTCCAGATCCCGGGTGAATCCGAGCTCGCCCGTCGCACAGAACGGGCAGCCGACGGCGCACCCCGCCTGGCTCGAGATGCACAGGGTGTGCCGTTCGCGCTGCCTCCCTCGCGCGGGGTAGTGCATGAGGACCGACTCGACGAGCGCGCCGTCCGACAGGCGATGGAGACCCTTCTCGGTCAGCCCTCCGTCGGAGATCCGGAGCTCCGTATCGTCGACCGTATCGAATCGGAACGCCGCCTCGAGATCCCCGCGGAGCGGTGCCGGCAGGGTGAGGATCTCGTCCACGGTCGCAGCGGGGCCGCGCCACACGGCGTCGGCGACCTGGCGTCCGCGGTAGGCCGGGTGGCCACGATCGGCCAGCCACGTCTGCAGCTCGTCCGGCAGGAGGCCGGACAGGCCCGGTCGCGGGTCGCGGACCACGACCGGCAGGGCGGTGCCGGCGGGAGTGGTGCCCACGAGCGGAGTCTACGCGGACCCGACGGCGGGACCGGCGGTCTCGATCGACCGGCCGAGCATCGACGGGCGCCCGCGGAGGTACGCCTCGCCGGACATCGGCCGCCCCCCGGCCGGCTGGACCTCGAGGAGGACGAGCCGGCCGTCGGCGGTCGCGAGCGCCAGCCCGTCGGGGTCCGGCACGAGCCGGCCGGGCTCGTCGTCGGCGTCCGACGGGACGACGCGACCGGACAGCACGACGAGCCGCTGACCGTCGGCCTCGAGGAACGACCCGGGCCACGGGAGATACGCCCGGACCTGACGCTCCAGCAGCCACGCGGGCTGGTGCGGATCGATTCGGCCGTCGGCGCGACGCAGGGGACGGGTCATCGTCGCGCCTTCGGTCGGCTGTGGTCGGGCGCGGAGCTTGCCGTCGAGCCATGGGTCGAGCGCCCGGGCGAGCATGCCGGACGCGGCGATCGCGAGGCGCGCCTCGATGGCCGGCGCCGTCTCGTCGCCGGCGAGCGTCGACCGCTCGCTCGCGATGATCGGGCCCGTGTCGATCCCCTCGTCCATCCGGATCAGCGTGACCCCGGTCTCGTCGTCGCCCGCGAGGATCGCGCCGGGGATCGGCGTCGCGCCACGATGCCGGGGCAGCAGCGACGGATGGAGGTTCAGCGCCCCGAACCGCGTCTCGAGGAGCTCCCGCGGCACGATCTGACCGTAGTCGGCGAGGACGACGAGATCCGGGTCGAGCGCGAGCAGGTCGGCCAGGGAGGCAGGGTCCCGGAGACGTTCCGGGCTGGCGACGGAGAGCCCGAGCTCGCGCGCCTGGGTCTCGACCACGGTCGCCATGAGGACGCGGCGCCGCCCGATCGGCCGGGCCGGCGCCGTCACGACCGAGACGAGGTCGACCGACACATGGGCGGCGAGACGCCCGAGGGTCGGCTGGGCGAAGCGACCGCTGCCGAGGAAGATCGTCCGGACGGGACGGATGCCGTCGCGCTCGGGTGTCTCCCCGCGGGGCCCGGCCGGCGGCCAGGTCACGCGAGGGCCCGCGCCGCCTTGTCGGTGTCGGCGTGCTGCCAGCCGCCGGCCTCGTCGTCCTCGTCGGCGCCGATCGGGATCAGCTCGTCCATCGACCCGAGGTAGTCGATGAAGAGCTTGCCGTCGAGGTGATCCAGCTCGTGCTGCAGCGCACGACCGAGCAGTCCCGAACCGGCGACCTTGATCTTCTTGCCGTGCCGGTTCTGCGCCACGACCCAGACCTTCTCCCGACGCGTCACGTATGCGTAGTAGCCCGGCAGCGAGAGACAGCCCTCGAGGTCGCGGTCGTCGCCGGCGGAGCGGACGATGCGCGGGTTGATCAGCTCGTACAGCTGATCGCCGACCTCGATCACGCAGGCCTGGAGCGCCTCGCCGACCTGCGGCGCGGCCAGCCCCACGCCGGGTGCGTTGCGCATCGTCTCGGTCATGTCGTCGAGCAGGCCGTGCAGGAACCGGCCGAAGCCCTCGACGGGCTGCCCCTTCAGACGGAGGCGCGGGTCACCGAGGAGGACGATCGGGCGGACGCTCATGGCGGGAGAGTATATCCGGGGGTCCCCGTCGGACGACGTGACCCGACGACCGGCTCGCGTGGTCCGTCCGCCCGCTGGGTCCGTTCAGCCCGACCGGCCGCCCGGTCGGTTGTCGATCAGTTGCTCGAGGTCGCGTCCTTGACCTCGTCGACCACGTGATCGATCGCGTCCTCGGCCTCGGCCACCGCGACACCCCCGTGCCCGTTCGCCTCGACGCCTTCCTCGGCGGACTTCGCGCGCAGCTCGGCCGCCCAGTGGCGCGACTTCGCGGCGAGCTTCTCGCTCGCGTCGGCGGTCGCGTCGGCCGCTCGGACCGCGAACGGTCCCGCCCGATCCGCCGCCGCCGCGGCGAGCTCCGCCGCCTTGGCCCCGATCTGCCGAGCGACCGGCGCCGCCTGGGTGGCGACCGAGTCGATCATCGACTGGAGCTGGCTGATCATCTTCTCGCCGGTCGCCTTCGCGTCGGCTCCACCGGACCCGTCGTCGCTGGTCCAACCGAACGTCTCGTCCGATGCGCTGCCGATCGTCTCCGCGCCGGAGGCGACGGCGTCCGCCACCGCGGCCTCGGCGTCGCCGGCCGTCGACTCGACCTTGTCCTTGATGTCTGCGGCGTGACCGTTGACCGCGTCCTTCGCGTCCTGCATGTCGTCCATGGCGCCCTCCTGCTGGTCTCGCTCATTGTCCATCGGATCGCCCGATCATGTCGGCCGGCCCCGCCGACCCCGCCCCGGCCTGCGAGCCGGCGTCATCAGCGTCACTGCACCCAGAGCTGGTCGTAGAGCAGGATCACCGGGTTGTCCTCGAACCCTCCGACCCGCGACGACAGCAGCGTCACGTCGGTCGTGTTGAAGGCCATGACAGCCGGGGCTGCGTCGACGATCGCGTGGTCGATCCCCGCCCATCGCTCGTCGGCGCCGACCGGATCGGTCGCGGCCAGCGTCCGCGCGGCCTGCATTCGGTCGTCCACGGACCGATCGCACCACTCGGATGGGGCATCGCCGAAGCCCTGGCCGGCGGCGGGGCAGCCGAACCCGTCGCGGATCAGCGATGCGCCGGACCGGTCGTCCTCGCGGATCCAGTAACCGGCCATCTGGATCCGCTCCGGATGCTCGAACACGAGGCTGAAGAAGTCGTCGAACGAGAGCAACCGAGTGGTCGCCCGGAACCCGAGGTCGTCCAGCAACCGGGTGAAGGACCGCGCGACCGCGGCATGCTGGCCCGAATCGTCCGCGCCCCAGACCGTCACGCGCTCGCCGGCGACGCCGGCCTGGTCGATGAGCTGCCTGGCGCGCGTCAGGTCCGGCCCGAGCCAGTTGCCGTTCGCGCCGGGGTCGACCGTCCACGGGCAGTACCGCTGATAGCCGCTGAAGCCGGGCGGAACGATCTGGCAGGTCACCGTCGCGGTCAAGGGTCCACCCCACGCCCCCACGAGCGCTGCCCGATCCGTTGCCAGGTTCACGGCCTCGCGAACGCGGACATCGTCGAACGGCGGCAGGCGGGTGTTCATCATCTCGAACCAGGTCGCGACCGACGGTGCGACGTGGACCAGGCCGGGCACCTGGGTCCGGAGCTGGTCCATCCGCGACGCCGGCTCCGTCTCGACGTGGAGCACATCGGCGCTGCCGCTGGTCACCTCGACCGCCGGATCGGGCGCCGTCGTCTGCCGGACGTCGATCTCGTCCGGGTTGCCGTCGGGCTGGGCGTCCGCCGACCAGACCTGGAAATGAGGGTTCCGGACCAGCTCCTCGGACGCACCGGGGCGGAACGATGAGACCTGGTACGGCCCCGTTGCCACCATCGGGACGGACACCTCGGTCAGCGGTGTGTCGGGCGGAAGGATCGGCACGTCGAAGATCCGGTCCGGGAAGCCTGCGTCGGCGGCGGTGAGATGGAAGGTGATGGTCCGGGCGCTGTCGTCCGTCGTGATCCCCCGTGTGAGGTCGCACGGAGGAGCGACCCCGCAGGCTGCCGATCCCTCGATCTCGGTGTCGCCGAACATGCCCGCGGCGCCCGCCGGCACGTTGCCGGCGAGGACCGCGCGCTCGAACGACCGGAGGGCATCGCCCGCCCGGACCGGACGACGGTCCGAGTAGACGAGACCCGCCCGGAGATGGAAGGTCCACGTCCGTCCGCCATCGGGCGATGACGGGATCTCGTCTGCGAGATCCGGGACGATCGTCAGACCGTCCGGTCCACCCACCCGCTTGTAGGTCACGAGCGCATCGTTCGTGATCAGCGAGAGGCCGCCGATCCCCCACTGGGCGTAGGTCGGATCGGGGGTTGCGGCCAGGTCCCCGGGGGCGGCGATGACCCGCAGCGTGCCGCCGCGGTGACTGCCCGTCGGTTCGTTCGCCGTGAAGGCGATCCGGCCGTTGTCATCGGCCAGGCCGTGCGGGGTCGCCGCAAGCGGCGTCCGCCCGGTGATCTGGGCGGTGTCGAGGTCCAGCCGGACGATCTGATCGGGTGACGACACCGCCACCCAGGCACCGTCGCTGTCGACGACGATCCCGGTCGGCCGGTTGCCAACCGTCTGGGCCGCCGTGACGGTCGCGGTCGCCGTCCCGATCCGGAAGACCGTGCCGCTCCCCGAGTTGACGACCCAGATCGCATCGCCGGTCGGCGAGGAGGCGATCGCCGTCGGGGCGCTGCCGGCGGCCACGGTCCGGGTGACCTGACCGGTCGTCGGATCCATCCGGTCGACGACACTCTCGCTCGTGTCGACGATCCAGACCGAACCGTCGGCCGTGGTGATGCCGATCGGCGTTCCACCCACGGCGAACGCCCGGGTGCTGGCCCGTGGACGGGTCGATCCGGGTCACCGAATGGTCGAGGCGGTTCGCGACCCACACCCACCGGTCGTCGATCGCGATCCCGGACGGGGCAGTTCCCACCTCGACGGAGGCGACGACCTCGCTGGTGGCCGGATCGATCCGGTCGACGGTCCGGTCGTCGCTGTTCGCGACCCAGACCGCCCCGAACCCGAACGCGATGCCATCCGGCGCATGACCGACCCGGATCCGCTGGATCACCGCGCCGGTGTCCTCGTCCACGCGGAGCACCGTGCCGTCGGCGGGGCTCGTGATCCACAGCGATCCGGCACCGAGCGTGACGTTGTCCGGCCGCGCGTCGAGCGCCGTGCCGGCGACGAGCCGGCCGTCGGCGTCGATCTGGCCGATCCCGTCGGCGGCCAGGGTGATCGGTGGAGGCGTGGCGGCGCCCGCGGACGGCGCCGCCGGCGCCTGGCTCGGTGGTGCCGGGATCAGCCGGCTGCCGGACGCAATGACGACGACGGCCACCCCGAGGGCGGCAACGCCGAGCGCAGGACGCCGGATCACCCGTCGTGAACGGTCAGCCCGCGGAAGCTCGAGCGGGCCTGATGGCTTCGGGCGGACGGCAGGCGACGGGTCGAAGCCACGGAATCGTCCGTCGCCTCCACCGTTGCGGATCCCGGCGGCAAGCGCCTGGAGCTCGTCGCTCGGATCGACGTCGAGCTCCTCACGGAGTGCGGCGGTGGCGTCGCGATAGGCGATGAGGGCCTCGGACTTCCGGCCGGTGGCCGCGAGGGCGATCATCAGGGCGGCCCACAGCGGCTCGCGATAGGGCGCGTCGCCCAGCTCGCGCCGCAGGTCGGGGATCACGGAGGCTGCCTCGCCGAGGCGCAGGCGGAGCGCGATCAGCTCATCGACGGCGCCGTTGCGAAGCTCGGCGAGCCGCTCCAGCTCCGCGATCGCCGCCGGTTCGTCCCCGACATCCGGCGCTCCGGGCCGCCGCCAGAGCGCGAGCGCACGCGCGAGGTGGTCGGCCGCCGCTCGCGGATCGTCGGCCAGGACCGTGCGCCCCGCGGCGAGGAGCGCCTCGAACCGCCGGGCGTCGATCGCGGCCGGCGCGATACGCAGCCGATACGCGCGTCCCTCGGTCTCGACGGCGGCCGCTCCGCCGGCGTCGGCCCCGGTCCCCGGCCGCGACTGCTCCGTCGCGAGGAGCCGGCGGAGCTGGAACACATGCGATTGGAGCGTCGGGAGGGCGGTCGGCGGGACATCCTCGCCCCACAGGGCGCTCATCAGCCGGTCGGCGGAGACCGGGGCGTTGGGCTCGAGCGCCAGCATGGCGAGGAGCGTCTGCTGCTTCGCCGGCAGCCGGATGGCGCGGCCCCCGATCGTGACGAGCACAGGTCCGAGGACGCCGATCTCCACGCCAACACGATAGCCCGGCGCCGCGGTTTCGTCGTTCGCCGAATCCGGCCCCGGCGCGATGGCGATTTCAGTGCGATTCGAGCGGTTCTTCAGCGGGGTCTGATTGGCTCGGACCCGGTGGCGTCCGCCATCCGTTTCGACAGGAGGTCCATGCGATGCGACGACTCTTCGCCCTCGCCCTGGCCGTGGGTCTGATCGCCTCGGTCGTGGCGGTCTCCCAGGTATCCGCGACGCCGGCATCCGGCGTCACGACCACGACCCTCGCGACCGGAACCCTGGATCCGGTCCACGTCCACGTCCGGAACGGCCGGTGGGCGATCAATCTCCGGACCCGCAAGACCTCGACCGTCACGGTGGTCGAGAACGACGTGGCTCCGGGCGGATCCTTCGGCTGGCACAGCCACCCGGGCCCGAGCATCATCGTCGTGAAGGCCGGCACGCTGACCTTCTACGACTCCGACGATCCGCAGTGCGGCCCCGTCGTCCGCACGGCCGGCGATGCGTTCATCGACTCGGGCCAGGACACCCACGTCGGGATCAACAAGGGCACCGAGACGGCGATCGTCATCGTGACCCGGATCCTGCCCGAGGGCGCCAACCCGCGGATCGACGAGCCCGAGCCTCCGAACTGCGACATCTAGACCCGCCATCTCCCCGCGCGGCGGCCCATGGCCGGGTCGCCGCGCCTACCGGTCACGGAGGCAGCAGCATGGAACGCCGTCGAGCCGGAGCTCGACTCGCCACGATCGGACTCGTCGCCGCGCTGGGCCTCTCCGGGTGCGCGCCGGCCGGCGAGGCCCCGACGGCGTCGCCGACACGCCTCGTGGTACCGAGCGCGGAGGCCGCGACCGCATCGAGCACCCCCGCGTCGAGCACGACCGGTGTCCGCACCCGGCCGTTGCCGGCGGCCATCGTTGGCGCCCCTGCGAGCAAGGTGGACATCCAGCTCCGGATCAACCAGAACCGCTGGTCCACCGACGCGATCGTGGCGCCGGCCGGCGAGACGTGGCGAGTCACGATCACCAACCAGAACCTGTCGGGCCTCTCGAAGATCGCTCACAACTTCGTCGTCGCGGATGGTCCGGACTTCGAGGACCGGATCTTCACCGCCGACCAGATCCCGGGCGGGTCCATCGCCACCATCACGGTTCCGGCGTTGCCCCCCGGCTCCTACTTCTTCATCTGCACGATCCATCCGAACACGATGACGGGCACGCTGACGCTCGAGTAGGGCGGCCCCTCAGAGCAGGCTGTCCGGGTCCACGTCGACCGACCACGGCGGCTCCAGGCCGCCGTCGAGGAGGGTCCGCGGGTCCGTGCCGCGCAGCACCAGGTTCCAGCGCCAGCGGTCGGCGCGGCGGGCGATGTAGGCCGGCGCGGGCCCGAGGACCACGACGTCGCTCCGGCGCTCGGTCGCCCGGTCGCGGAGGCGCACCGCCATCTCGCCGGCCTCGCGCTCGGCCGCGTCGCGGTCCACGAGGCCGACTGTCAGCTTCACGAGGGCCCCGAACGGCGGTGACCCGAACCGGCGGCGGAGATCGAGCTCGCTGTCGTGGAAGGCCGCGGCGTCGTCGGTCGCGACCGCCTGGATCGCCGGGTGGTCCGGCTGGTACGACTGGATGATCGCGAGACCGGGCCGGTCGCCGCGACCGGCCCGGCCCGCCGCCTGGGCGAGGAGCTGGTAGGTCCGCTCCGCCGCCCGCTCGTCGGGCAGGTTGAGGGCCACGTCCGCGGACACCACGCCGACGAGCGTCACCGCCGGGATGTCCAGCCCCTTCGTCACGAGGCTCGTCCCGACGAGGATGTCCAGCGCCCCGCCGGAGAACGCGTCGATGACCCGTTCCGCGGCGCCACGGCGCTCCACCACATCGCGATCCAGGCGCCCGACCCGCAGCGCCGGGAACCGCCGTCGGACCTCCTCCTCGACGCGTTGCGTGCCGCCGCCGAGGTAGCGGATCCGCGGCGACGAGCAATTCGGGCAGCGCGTCGCGATGGGCGTGGCGCGGCCACAGTGATGGCAGCGGAGGGTCGTGCCGGCCTGGTGATAGACGAGCGGCCGCTCGCACTCCGGGCAGGTCTGGACGTGACCGCAGTCCCGGCACAGGACCACCGACGCGGTCCCGCGGCGGTTGATCGTGAGGATCGCCTGGTCGCCCCCGGCGAGGTCCAGGCCCCGGATCGCCTCGACGAGGCGGCCGGACAGGAGGCCGCGGTTGCCGGCCTTCAGCTCCTCCCGGAGGTCGACGACCTCGACCCGGGGCCGGGCGCCGGTCGGGCGCGACGGCAGGACCACCCGCCGGTAGCGGCCATCCCTCGCCCGGCCGATGGACTCGATCGCCGGGGTCGCGCTCCCGAGGACGATCGCCGCGCCGGCCAGCTCCGCGAGCCGGACTGCCGTGTCGCGTGCCTGGAGCCGTGGCGTGCGATCGCTCTTGTAGGCCGCGTCGTGCTCCTCGTCGACCACGATCAGCCCCACATCCGCCAGCGGCGCGACGACCGCCAGCCGTGTCCCGACGACCACGTCGACGTCGCCATTCCGGATGCGCCGCCACTCATCCGCGCGCTCGCCCTCCCCGAGCCCCGAGTGGAGCAGGGCGACGCGGACGTCGAGGTCCGCACGCAACCGGTCGACCAGGGGCAGGGCCAGGGCGATCTCCGGGACGAGGACCAGGGCGGGCCGGCCCCGCTCGAGCGACGCGACGATTGCCTCGACGTAGATCGCGGTCTTCCCGCCGCCGGTGACACCGTCGAGGAGGACGGGCCGTGAGTCGCCCGCGACGACCGCGTCCCGCACGACCGTGACGGCCTCCGCCTGCGCGTCGGTCAGCACGCTGTCCGGCGGTCGACCGCCGCGCAGCCCGACCGGGCGCGTCGCGAGGGGCCGGCGCGGACGCTCCCGGATGTCGATGTCGATCAGCCCGCGTCGCGCGAGGGACGCCAGCGCACCCGTTCCGTGACGATCGCCCAGCGGCGCGCCCGCCAGCCCGGGACCCGCCGGATCCGGCGCGTCCCCGCGGAGCTCGGCGAGGACGGCGAGCTGACGCGGGCCGAGGGGTCGGCCGTCGACGGCTCTGCCCGCCTCCGCCGCCTCGGCCGCCGCGACGCCCGCCGGCGTCAGGCGGACCCAGCGTTCGTAGCGCGGACCCGCACCGACGGCGAGCAGCGTCCAGTCGAGCGTCACGAGGTCCCGATCGGCGAGGGTGCGCAGGCGGCGGATCAACCCGGCCCGGCCCTCCGCGGAGACAAGGTCGCGGACCGGCCGCTGGCCGCGCGCCAGCTGGTCCAGGAGGTCGCGGTCGCCGGCCGCGAGGTCCGCCGACGCCGCGACGGCCGTCCGCTCGGCGAGCAGCTCCAGCCGCTCGAGCAGCCCGGGCGGCAGCATCGCCCGGATGACGATCGCGGGCGGCGCGAGATAGTGGTCGGCGATCCACTCCGCGAGGCGCAGGGACAGGGGCGGGAGGAGCGGTCCGTCGGCTCGGACACGCGAGGCGATCGGCTTGGCGACGATCCCCTCGGGCGGCGGCGCATCGCCGAGGACGACGGCGACCGCCTGTCGCCGGCCGAACTCGACCAGCACGGCCTCGCCGGCCGCGAGATCGGCGAGCTCGGGCGGGACGACGTACGTGTAGCGACGGACGCCCGCCCCTCCGGCGGCGTCGATCGCGACCGCGACATGGCGCGCGGCCGACGTCGGGACGTCGAGCAACGCGTCCACGGCTCGCCTCAGACGCGGACGCGGCGGTCCGCGTGGATCCGATGCTGCTCGGCGATGATCGCCTCGATCTTGGCGGCGGTCTGCTCGACCTGGTCGGTCTCGTTGGTCACGACCTCGTCGTAGTCGCCCTGCCGCGCCAGCTCGAGGGCCGCGTTCCGCTGACGCAGCTCGAGCTCGTCGGCGGTCTCGGTCGCCCGCGCCCGGAGCCGCTCGAAGAGCTCGGTCATCGACGGCGGGATCACGAAGATCAGGAGCGCCTGCGTCACCTGCTCCTTGACGACCTGGGCGCCCTGGACGTCGATCTTCAGGATCACGTCCTTGCCGGTGGCGAGGGCCGCCCGGACCTGGTCGCGCGGCGAGCCGTACCAGTTGCCGTGGACCTCGTTCGCCTCGAGGAAGCCGCGCGCCTCGCGGATCCGGAGGAACTCGTCGCGGCTGACGAAGTGGTAGTCCTCGCCGTCGACCTCGCCCGATCGCGGCGCCCGGGTCGTGATGGTCACCACGTAATGACGCCGGTCCGCACGGCCGGTCGCCTGCTCGTTGCGGCGCATGGCTTCGATGATCGTGTCCTTGCCGACCCCGGACGGCCCCGAGATGATGATCAGCATCGCCCCGGGCGCACCGTCGATCGTGTAGTCCGGCCGGCCCGGATCGTCGGAGACGTGGCCGTCGCCGTCGATCGCGTCGGCCGGCAGCGTCAGCTCGGGCGTCGCGGCGCGGCGCGGGTCGTCCATGGGCAGCTCCCCGCTCATCGACGGCCGTCCGGTCCGGCGAGGTCGTTCGGGCCGGCGCGGAGCCCGACGAGGACGCGTTCCAGCTCGTCGGGGAGCGGCGCCTCCGCGCGGATCAGGCTCCCGTCGCTCGGCGAGGTCAGCTGGAGACGCCACGCGTGGAGGAACAGGCGCTCGAGTGGCGCTCCGCCGGGTCCGGGTCGCGGGCCCTTGCGCGACGTCCCGGTCCCGTAGACCGGGTCGCCTGCCACGGGATGCCCGATCGCGTCGAGGTGGACCCGGATCTGGTGCGTCCGTCCGGTCACGAGGTCCAGCTCGAGGAGCGTCCAGCCCGCGTATCGCTCGCGGACCCGGTAGCCGGTCGTCGAGGCGCGGCCGTCCGGGACGATCGCCATGCGGGTCCGATGCTTCGGGTCGCGCCCGATCGGCGCTTCGATCCGGCCGACCTCGGCGGACACCTCGCCGAGGACGAGCGCGAGGTACGTCTTCTTGATCCGGCGCGCCTTGAGCTGGGCCATCAGCGAGTGCTGCGCGGCGTCGGTCCGGGCGACCATCAGCAGTCCGCTCGTGTCGCGGTCGAGACGATGGACGATGCCGGGCCGCTGGACGCCGGCGATGCCCCCGAACCCGCCGGGGCCGGCATGGGCGAGGAGCGCATTGACGAGCGTGTCGCCGGCGTGACCCGCGGACGGATGGACGACGAGCCCGGCCGGCTTGTCGACGATCAGCAGGTCGGCGTCCTCGTGGACGACGCGGACCGGGATGTCCGGCGCAGGGGTGAGGTCGAGCGGCTCCGGCTCCGGGACGACGAGCCGCAGCTCCGCGCCGGGGCCGATGACCGCATTCGCCTTCAGCGGCAGTCCGTCGGCGGTGAGGTTGCCGGCCGAGATCAGCTTCTGCACGTGACTCCGGGACAGGCCGGTGACGTCCGCGACGTACCGATCGACGCGCTGGAGCGCGGCGCCGGCCGGCACCTCGAGCGTGTGGGTGCCGGGTCCGGTCATGCCGTGGCCTCGGGTCCGCCCTGCGGCCCGACGGGCACGTCCTCGTCCCAGGGATCCTCCTCGCCCTCGGCGAGCGGCGTCGTCGGGCGCGGCTTCGGGCGGCCGGCCGTCGCCGACGCGGGGGCGGCGGGTCCCGCTGGGCCTTCGACGAGCGAAGGCCGGAGCGCGGCGATCAGCAGCAGGAGGATCGACAGGCTGATCGCGGAGTCGGCGATATTGAACGTGTAGAACCGCAGCGAGCCGATGCCGACGTCGACGAAGTCCACGACGTAGCCGAGGCGCAGCCGGTCGAGCATGTTCCCGACCGCTCCACCGAGGAGCAGCCCGAGCGTCACGGTCAGGTACGGGCTGACGCCGGCCCTCGCGTGATAGAAGACGATCAGGGCGATGACGGCGAGGGACACGATCCCGAACATCAGGGCGTTGTCCTTGAACAGGCCGAACAGGGCGCCGCTGTTCTGGCCGAACACGATCCGGACGTAGTCCCCGATCACCTGGATGATCTGGCCCGGGTCGAGGTTCGAGGTGACGGCCGCCTTGGCCAGCTGGTCGAGGATCACGACGGCCGCCGCGAGCCCGAAGAAGACGATCCAGCGCGTCCTCGGCCCGAACCAGCCGCGGGCGGCCGGGGTCGCGACCGGCTGGGTCGTCGGGGTGCTCGTCGACTCGGTCACGAGGCAGCTCCAGACACCCGGCGAAGCGCGATCGTCGCCGACCCCGCCGTCAGGTCCACGGTCGCGGTCGCCTCGGCCGCCCCGTCGGGCGGCGACGACCGATGCGCGACGTCGGCCAGGGTCTCGTCGGCGACGGACGCGAGGTGCGCCGCGACGTCCTCGCCGAGCCCGTCGACCCACAGCTCGATCCGGTCGTCGAGGGCCAGCCCCGCATCCTTCCGCAGGTCCTGGATCGCCCGCTGGAGCTCCCGCGCGTCGCCCTCGGCGACGAGCTCGGGAGTCAACGTCGTGTCGATGATCGCGACCAGCCCGTCGTCGTGGGCAACCGCCGTCCCGGGCCGTGGCGTCGCCTGGATCTCGACCTCGTCGGGCCCCAGGGTCTCGCCCTCGATCGTCACCGAGCCGTCCGGGTGGATCTCGAACCGGCCCTCGCGGGCTGCCGTCATCACGGCCGGGATCATCGACCCGAGCCGCTTGCCGACCCGGGGCAGCAGGACCTTCACGCCGCGGTCCACGAGCTCGGACTCGTCGCCGATCAGCTCGACCGCCTTCACGTTCGCCTCGTCCCGGATCAGCACCAGCAGGGCGTCGCGCTCGGCGAGCGTGCCGCCGGGGAGCGCGAGCCACAGCCGCGCCAGCGGCTGGCGGACCTTCAGCCCCGCCTGCCCGCGGAGCGTCCGCGACAGGTCGACGGCTCGACGCGCCACCGACACGGCCGCCTCGAGCCGCGGATCGCGCAGCGGGGCGATCTCCGCGGCCGGCCACGCGGTCAGGTGGACGCTGTCGGGCGCCGCGTCATCCACGGCGGTGACGAGGTTCGCGTGGATCGCATCCGCGAGGAACGGCAGGATCGGGGCCACCGTCCGGGCGATCGCCACGAGCGCGGCGTGGAGGGTCGCGAACGCCGCATCGCGGTCCGCTCCCGTGGCCCGCGACATCCGCCGCCGCGACAGGCGCAGGTACCACGTGGACAGGTCGTCGATGTACGTGTCGACGACCCGGGTCGCGGCCTCGGCATCGAAGTCGCGGAGGCGAACCTCGACCTCGGCCGCGACCGCCGCCGTCCGCGACAGGATCCAGCGGTCCAGCGCCGGGCGCTCGGCGACCGGTGGGGCGCCGGCGGCCGGCGTCCAGCCCGCGAGCCGGGCGTAGGTCGCGAAGAACGCGTAGACGTTCCACAGCACGAGGAGGCCGCGCCGGGCCTCGTCGGCCGCATGCCACCCGAAGAGGATGTTCTCCTCGGGCTTGTGCCGCGCGTACATCCAGCGCATGACGTCGACGCCCATCCGCTCGGCGGCTTCGTCGAACTCGATGGCGTTGCCCCAGCTCTTGTGCATCGGGCGGCCGTCCTCGCCGAACAGCGTCGCGTACCCGAACAGCGTCCTGAACGGCGCCTCGCGGCGGAGCACCGTCGACATCGCGAGCATCGCGTAGAACCAGTTCCGGAACTGGCCCGGGAAGCTCTCGGTGACGAAGTCGACGGGGAACCACTTCGCCCAGTACTCGGGATCCTCCCGGAAGTGGATCGTCGAGAACGGGACGATCCCCGCGTCCAGCCACGGGTTGCCGACGTCGGGGATGCGCGCGACCGGCTCGCCGCACGACGGGCAGGCGACCTTCACCGCGTCCACGAACGGACGATGCGGCGTGTGCCCTTCGAACTCGTCCCATCCCTCGATCGCCCGTTCCCGAAGCTCCTCACGTCCGCCGATGACGTCGAACGTCCCGCAGGCGCGGCAGTCGTAGATCGGCAGGGCCAGGCCGTAGTAGCGCTTCTTGGAGATCATCCAGTCGCGCATGTTCAGCAGCCAGTCGAGCTCGCGCTCGTAGCCGAATGACGGGATCCACCGGATCCCGTCGACGACCTCCATGATCTGGTAGCGAAGGCTGGCATCGACCTGGGCCTTCGTCAGCGTCTCCCGCGGCTGGTCGTAGACCGCGCCCATGCTGATGTACCACTCGTCGACCAGGCGGAACAACAGCGGCGTGTCACACCGCCAACAATGCGGGTAGCGATGGCTGTACGCCTCGAGGTGGTAGAAGAACCGCCGCCGCTCGAGGTCGTCGATGATCGCCTCGGTGATCGCGGGCGCCTCGCGCCCCGCCAGCCAGCCAAACGTCGGGTAGTAGCGCCCGTCCTCGTCGATCGGCCCGATGACCGGGAGCGACAGCGACAGGCCGAGCGCGAAGTCCTCGGCGCCGCAGCCGGGGGCGATGTGGACGATGCCGGTCCCCTCCTCCTCTCCGACCTCGGACCACGCCACGACGCGGTGCTCGTAGCCGGTCTCGGCGAACGCGTCGCGCACCGCCGGCAGGTCATCGAACGGACCCGCGTAGCGCCAGCCGACGAGCTCGGAGCCCGCGCGCTCCTCGACGACCCGGAAGTCGCCCTGGAGCACCTGCTTGAGCGTTCCCCGGCTGAGCCAGAACGCCTCGTCGCCCTGCTGGACCTTGACGTAGCGGAGGTCGGGCCCGACCGCGGCGGCGACGTTGGCCGCCAGCGTCCACGGGGTCGTCGTCCAGACGAGCAGCGACTCGCCCGGACGGTCCAGGAGCGGGAGCCGCACGGTGAGCCCGGGGTCCTCGCGGTCCTGATAGCCCTCGTTCATCTCCATCTGCGACAGGCCGGTGCCGCAGCGCGGGCACCACGGCATCGTGTCGTGCCCGCGGTAGATCCAGCCACGCCGGTGGCACTCGGCGAGGAAGCCCCAGATGAGGTCGTTGTTCTCGTTGCTGAACGTGAAGTAGCTGCCCCCGACGTCCGGCATCCCGAGCCGCCCCACCACCATCTCGGCGGTGTCGGTCAGGGTTCCTTCGGGGCCCTCGATCGTCACCTCGCGGGCCGGGTCGGCCGCGAGCGCGTCGCGCAGGCGGAGGAGCTCCACCGGGTCGTTCCAGTCCATCCAGTAGCCGAGCCGGATGCTCTGCTCGGTCTGGCGGGCGGCGAACGTGAGCACACGCTGCTTGCACAGGCTCACGAACTCGGCGATCCCGTAGGCCTCGATGTCGCGCTTGCTGGTGAACCCGAGGTCGCGCTCGACGTTGACCTCGACCCACAGGCCCTGGCAGTCGAAGCCGTTCTGGTAGCGCTGGTCCTCGCCGAGCATCGCGTGGAAGCGCTGGTAGAGATCCTTGTACGTGCGACCCCAGGCGTGATGGACGCCCATCGGGTTGTTGGCGGTGATCGGCCCGTCGAGGAAGCTCCAGCGCGGGCCGCCGGCGTTCTGCGCGCGGAGCCGGGCGAACGTCCGGCGGTCGCGCCACTCGGCAAGGATCTCGTGCTCCTGGGCGACGAGGTCGGGCTTCGCGTTGACAGGTCGGAACATCGGGCCTCGGACTGGGGCGGAACCAGGGGTCGGGACGGTGAGCGGCCGATCGGTCGACGGGAGCCGGCCGGCCACGCCCCAGGGGTCCGGACGGCGCCCGGCGGGTTCCGGCGCCGGTTGCGGGGTGTCCGGGTATCCTACCCGCGATGCAGCGCTCGCAGGAGTCGCGGCCGCGGGCGAAGTCTCCCTTCGTCGCCGCGTTCCTCTCGCTCCTCTTCCCGGGTCTCGGACATGCCTATGCCGGCGCGTATCAGCGCGCCCTCGGCTTCGCGGCGCCGCTGGTCCTCGTCATGGCCCTCGTGGCCGGCCTCCTGCTCCGGATGGACGCGCCGCAGCTGATTGCGTTCGTCCTGACCCCGTGGGTCCTGCCGGGGGTCTTCGTGGTCAACCTCGTCCTGCTGATCTACCGGCTCGTCGCGATCGTCGATGCCTACCGCGTGACGATCTGGCTCAACGCCCTGGCCGCCAACGCCGGCGGACGCCTGGGCAAACCGCGGCTCGTGTTCCACCCGTTGTCGCTCGCGGGCCTGTTCGCCGTCCTGCTCGTGATGTCCGGCGCCCACGTCGTCGTCGCCCGGTACGACCTGCTCGCGCTCGGCGCGCTCAACGATCCGTGCATCTTCGTCAGCGACCAGACGCCGGACACCTGCTCGGCCGATTCGTCGTCGCCGTCCGGCTCGGGCGCGGGCTCGAGCTCGGCGGGGCCGACCGATGAACCGGCCGACTCGCCGACGCCGACGGACACGCCCCCACCGATCCAGGGCTCGGACCTGCCGGACGCGACGATCCCGCCGTGGGACGGGACCGACCGCCTGAACATCCTGCTCATCGGCTCGGATCAGCGGCCCGGCGACGGGACCTACAACACGGACACGCTGATCGTCGTCTCGATCGACCCGACGACCAAGCAGGTCGCGATGTTCAGCCTCCCGCGCGACTCGACGAACATCCCGCTGCCGCCCGGACCGTTGTCGAACGCGTATGGCGGCGTCTACGACCGGAAGATCAACTCGCTCTTCACCGCGACCCGCAACCGCGCCGACCTCGTTCCGGGCACGAGCCGGACGCGCGGCTACAACGCCCTGAAGATGGTCCTCGGCAACCTCTACCACCTCGACATCAAGTACTTCGTCGAGGTGAACTTCACGGGGTTCAAGCGGGTCGTCGACGCCATGGGCGGCGTGACGATCAACGTCCAGGTCCCGGTCCTCGACGACAACTACCCGAGCGACACGGGGCGGTCGGCGCGGGTCTACATCCCCGCCGGGATCCAGCACATGACCGGCGCCGAGGCGCTGGTGTACGCCCGGTCGCGGCACGGCTCGGACGATTTCGACCGCGGGGCTCGACAGCAGCGCGTTCTGACCTCGCTCCGGGAGCAGGCGAACGTGGGCCAGCTGATCCCGCGCATCCCGGACCTGCTCACCGCCCTGAAGTCGACCGTCAAGACGGACATCCCGCAGGACCAGCTGGCCAAGCTCGCCGGGCTCGCGAGCACCGTGGACACGAAGAACATCCGGTCGTACGTGTTCTCGTATCCGCGCTTCGGCTCGCAGGTCCTCGCCCCGATCTACAAGTACCTGCCCGACGTCACGAAGATCCGGAGCGCGGTCGCCAACGCGTTCAAGGTCGACCCGCAGCTCGAGGACACGCGGTCGGCGATGGCCGACGAGAACGCGTCGATCTGGATCCTCGACGGCAGCGGCCGGGGCCAGGGCGCGAGCATGGTGGGGTATCTCGCCTACTACGGGCTGAGCGCATCCGCGCCGACCACCAAGCCGAAGACGACCGGCCTCAGCGGGACCCAGATCGTCGTGTACAACGGCGCCGAGACCGACCTGACCGACACGATCGCGTTCCTCGAGGACACGTTCAAGACGAAGGTCGTCCTGAAGGACGATCCGACGGTGCCCGTGGACATCGTCATCACGACGACGAGCAGCACCAAGACCCTGACGCCGCCGCCGACCAGCTAGGGCGCCCCTTCGCGCGCGGCTCGCCCGCGCCGGACGGCGCTCTCTGCCGGCCGGGCAGCGTGACCCGACCTCGCCCCTACCTGGCCATTCGTGCACCCAAGGCCCGTTAGGCGAGCTGGCGACGGGTCAGCGGCTCCTCGATCGGCCGGCGTCAGTCACGGACGGCTGACTCAGGGTCTAGCTGCGGCATCGAGGGGCTCGCTGAGTGCTCCAGCGGTCCCCTGGTGCAGATCTGATCAGTTTGGAGCCGTCAGCGTCGGGCTCGTAGCCACGGCGCGTGTCGCGACCGGCGCCATCGAGCGACTCAGCGCCATGTTCGCAATGTGTCCGGCAATGTCACCGGGTGAAATGGCGCCCGACCAGGGATGTCGCGCCGCCCACCAGCTGTGGGTTCATTCCGGCGGCCGGAGAATCCAAGGGCTGATCGCGATGATTCCGATCGCGGCGACCGCAAGCAAGGTGAGAAGTAACGCGGCGATCCATCTCCTCGCGGTGCGAGCCTTCACGGTGAGGCCGGCGACGACTGTGCCGGCGGCCAGCCCGATTGCAATCGCGGCGTAAAGGCCGGTGTTCCCGATGCGTCCTGCTGGACCGAGGACCGCCTCAATCGCGCGGTGCGTCAGGAGATATGCGACTGTCCCAGCGAACGTCCCAACAAGCCAGCGCTGCCACGAGAGCCGAGCCGCTGCGGGCGCAGTGTCGCCCTCCTGATGGCCCATGTCAGCATCGTATGTCAACGTCACCGCCTGGAAGGTCCTCGGGCCACATCGCGTCCCTGACACCCAGCGTTCGCGAGTATCACTCGACGGCCTCCCGGTTGGTCAGTCGCAATGCGGCGACGACCCGTGGATCACGCCATCCGCTCGACCCACGCCGCGCGCCACGCTGGGGCTTCGAACGGCGGGGCGAAGTACCACGTCTCGCGATACACCTTGCCGTCTCGGAGCTGGATCAGAACCGAGAGGAACCAGGTGGAACCATCGGGGTAGACGCTCGTCCCATCGGCGAACCAGAAGTCACCGCTACCGACGACACGGTGGATCGTGTTCGCAGGAGTCAGGACCCACTCGTCCTTGCTTCCGACGACGCGGACCGACAAGCCGCTCGGGCGCCCATCCGGCCAGTTCTCCATGATCGCCCGGTCGTTCGCGCTGCCTCGGATCCGCTCGCCCGACTGGGGCCACTCAACCAACCAGTCCTCGTCACGCAAGGCGCCGGCCGAATCGTAATCATGCGCGGCCTGCGCTTCGACGTAGCGACGGACGATCTCCTCGTTTGACGGGTTCGCCACGTTCTCTCCCTCGGGTGCGTCGAGTCGCACCCATGATGGACCGGCCCGCGCGGTCGGGCCTCGTGTTGGGTCACACGAGGTGCTGTCGGCCTCGCAAAGCGTCCGGCAATGTCACATGGTCAGGCGGGGAGACCTACTCCACAGGTCCGCGCCTTCACGGGACCAAGCTCGGGTCGCAGCATGGGCGAGATCAGCCTCCGCGGGCAGGCCGCCAAGGTCGCGTCCGGTGACCGAGCTCGAGCGGTGTTCCATCAGGACCCAGCCCGGCAGGTCCGGCGTCGCGCGTCTGGGTCGTGACCGCTCATCGATGCGTAGCAATCGACCGCGCTGAAGGCGGCCTCGTAGGCGACGGCTCGGAGAAGCGTCGACGGCGGAAGGCGATGCGCCGGCGTTGCGAGTCGAGCCTCGCGCCGGCGGGAAACCGCCGGATGACCTCCTCGGTTCCGAAAGGATCGATGTCCCGGGGCCGATCGACCGAAGGAAGAGAAGCGGGCCGTGTGGGGCCGAGTTCGTCACGCGCAACTCGGACTGCAGCCCAGCCGGCCGGGTCGTGCACCAAGGTGGGCCGTTCGTCGAGTCAGCTCATCCATGCCGGGCATTCTGCCGCCCTCAGTGAAGCAGTAGACGGCAACGTCGCAATGCGTACGCGAATGTCACATGGCCTTTGCGGGCGTTGTGTCGACTCGCGACGATCAGAGGGGAACGTCGTCGTCGTACTCCCGGCCAGGCGCCGCTACCACGGCGAGGGCACACGTCGTCTACCCAGACGAGTTACGGCGCCAAGGGGATCGAGATAAGTGGAAGTGCTGAACCGATCTATTCGACGCTCGGCGGTGTCGCGACGTCGCCGCTCACTCGGCCGCTGCGGGTCTGAAGAGGGGCGGAAGCGTTCGATCCGGAGCGACGGCCGGCGCCTCCGGTTGAGTCTTCTTTCCGGTGGTCGTGTTGGTGATCGGTCCGGTGCCCAAATAGCCGAAATCGGAGTTGGTCACGAAGCAGATCGGGTTCGTCCAGATCTCACCGCCCGGAGCCGGCGAACCACCGCCTTGTTGCGGCACGTCGCCCTTGATCTGGATCACCCAAACGGGCCCAGGCTCCACTGGGAGCGGCTCACGCCCGGTCAACGCAACGTAATGCGGCAAGTCGCTTGCGGCCGTCAGCTTTGCCATGCCGGCGACCTCGTTGAACGGGATGAACTCGCCGATGCGGCATGTCGCGAAGACGGCAGCAGCTTCGGCGTCGGGATGTGAGGCGGATACAGCTGCAAGGGCGGGAGCGCCGCTTTCGGGCGTTGCGACCAGCGCCAGCGATGCAACGGGCCGATTCGTCGGCGAGGTCGTCGAGTGCGGCGGCTCGGTGACAACCGTCCCAGCGGACACGCAACCAACAAGAGCGACGGGCATGGGGATGAGGCGGCAATGGATCGGGTGGTCGAAGATCGGTCGTAGCGCACGACGGAGCGGCGAAGCGGTCGGCACACGCAGATGGTCCGTCCGGTTCCATGGGAGGCTCCGGGCATCGCATCGGCAATCGCTCAGCGTGCACAGCAACGCGGCGATGCATGCGTCCGTTCTCGGCTCCGCAAAGACAGGGAGCGCGACCGCCGCCGTGGGGCCGCCCGAGACCGATACCGAACTGATGGCAGCCGAAGAGGATGTTTCGGTGAGAAGAATGCAGCGATTCAATCCGAGCTCGAGAAGTCGAGAAGTCGAGGATGTCCGACTCTGCGCAGGTCGATCGCATATCCGGTCGATCGACTAAAAATTTTTATATAATATTTATAAAAATATGCCATTTGTAGGCGAGCCGCGCCGTCGGGACGGATGTGCGACGACCTTCGGTGACGCTTCGCTATGCTTTCATCGGTCAGACCCTCGCACTCGGACCTCCTCGTGGAGCGCTGACGCTGTGCCTCCCTGAAAGGTTGCCCATTTCTCGCCTGGTGCGATCTCTCACAGGGATCGATTCCGGCCGGAAGCCGGGAAATCGCGCTGGAGGCCGCCGAATCGATCTCCCGTGGAGATCGATGGTGCGCGTACGGCGATCGATGAACCTGCGACTCGTGGGATCGATCTCCGTCAGAGATCACCCGCGCGGCGGACCCGTCAGGCGGACGGGATCTCCGTGAGCCAGTGCCGATACTCGGGCAGCCGGCCGCGCACCGCGTCGAAGTACCGGTCGCGCATCAGCTTCGCGATCGGGCCGACCTCGCCCGACCCGATCGGGCGGTGGTCGATCTCGATGACCGGGGAGATCTGGACGCCCGTCCCGCACAGGAACATCTCGTCGGCGACGTACAGCTCGGAACGGTCGATCGAGCGGATCTCGACCGGAATCTTCTCGTTCGCGAGCAGCTCGAGCATCGCCTTGCGGGTCACGCCCTCGAGCAGGTCGTCGTTGACCGGCGGGGTCAGCGCCACGCCGTCGCGGACGATGAACAGGTTGGCCGCCGAGGCCTCGTTGACGTGCCCGTCGGCCGTGAGGACGACCGCCTCGTCGTAGCCGTTCATCTCGGCCTCGGACTTCTGGAAGGCCATGTTCACGTAACCGCCGACGATCTTGCCCCGCGCGGGGAGTGCCTCGTCCGCGTTCCGCCGCCAGGTCGAGGTCATGACCCGGACGCCCGAATCGGTGTCGATGTAGTTCCCGAACGGGATCGCGATGATGTAGAGCTCGTTGTCCAGATGGTGGAGCCGGACGCCGATCGCCTTCGTCGACTTGTAGAACGACGGGCGGATGTAGACGTCCTCGTGGAAGCCGTTCCGGGCGACCGTCTCGACGATCAGCCGGGTCAGCTCGTCGACCGACGGCACGTTCTCCATCAGGAGGATCCGGCACGACTGGCGGATCCGCTCGACGTGCTCCCGGATCTTCAGCCCGTAGAGCTTGCCGTGCTCCGCGTTCCAGTAGCCCCGGATGCCCTCGAAGGTGGCCGTCCCGTACATGAACGCGTGGGTCATGATGCTGACCTTCGCGTCGCGCATCGGGACGAACTCGCCCTCGAAGTAGCAGATGACGCTGCCGAGGTCGCGTGGCGCGGGCGCCGCGGTGTGGGGGTCCGAGGCGGGCGCCGACGCGGTCGCTGCGCCTCGGGCCGGGCTCGACTTGTGGGTCAGCATGCGGACGCTCCTGGGCGGATCTGCGGCATGCGGCGACGGGTCGCGTCGCGGCCTGCCGGTCGTGGTTCCGGGACGGTCGCCCGAGGATAACACGGGCCCTCGAGGCATCCCGCGACGCAGCCCGGACGGCCTCCGCGGTCCCTAGATCCAGCCGATCAGCGACGCCGCAACGATCCCGAGATAGACCAGGTAGAACGCCCCGCCGAGGAGGAGCCGCCGGCCGAACAGGTGACCGGAGCGCGCCATCGGGACGAAGATCACGGCCGTCGACAGGAACGCGATCCCGGCCGACAGGAACGCGATCCGGCTGTCGTCGCTGATGTGCCAATGGTCGGCCGCGAACAGCAGCGCGACGACCGTCGGGATCGTCGACTGGAAGACCATCGCCCCGGTGATGTTGCCCATCGCGAGCGTGTCCTTGTTCAGGCGCACCCAGATCACCGAGTTGAACTTCTCCGGCAGCTCGGTGGCGATCGGCGCGATGACGAGCGCGAGGATCACGGGATCGACCCCGAGCGTCGTGGCGAGGTGGCCGACCGCGTCGACGAAGAAGAACGCGCCGGCGACGATCAGGCCGAGGGCGACGAGGACCTGCAGGTTCACGACGCGCAGCCGCGGCACCGCAGGATCCACGGCGCGTCCCGGCCGGTCGAGGCGGTGGAACCGGAGCGGTGCCAGGTCCTCCGCGTCGACGTCCGGATCGTCCTCGAAGTGGCCCTTGACGTACCACCCGTAGATGCCGATCAGGCCGGCCGCGACGACCCACTTCGGCCAGGCCGGCTCGAGCGGCAGGAGGGCGGCCGCGATCGCGATCGCGTAGGCGATCGCGAAGTACCGGGTGTCGTGAGCGAGGACCTTCGTGTCGACCGGCATGTCGTCGCCGCGCGGGCGGCTCCGGGCGACCATCAGCACCGCGACACCGGTCACGAACATCGCGAGGGTCGAGAGCATGAACGGCGCGCCGAGGATCGCCCCGACGCCGATCCCGTGCGATGCGTCGGAGCCACCGCCGGTGAGGATCGCGATGATCGGGATCATCGTCTCGGGGAGCGCGGTCCCGACCGCGGCGAGGACCGAGCCGACCGCTCCCTCGGCCAGCTCGAGCTTGCGCCCGAACCACTCGATGCCGTTCGTGAACAGCTCGGCGCCGAGCAGGATGATGAAGAAGGCGATCACCAGGACGAGGAGGTCCACGTCAGCCCTCGAGGCCCGACGCCAGCACGACGCTCAACGTGATCACGACGAGGATCGCCGCGGCGACCACGGCCATCCGGCGCTCGCCGGACCGGAGATAACCGACGAGCGACGCCGCCACGCGGGCCGCCGGCGTCGCGACGACGACGATCAGGCCGAGCCAGAGGAAGCCGGTCGGCTGGAGAGCGACGATGTCGGCCGGGATCGCCCGGGGGTCGAACGGCGGCGCCCCGTCCAGCGGCCCGATTCCGTTCGCGAGCATCAGGGCGAACCCGATCCCGAGGAGGACGATCGAGGTGTACGTCCCGACCGTGAGGAGCCGCGCGATCGTGCGCTCGAGACCCGCGCCCGACGGGTCACCCGGGTCGCCGACGCCCGCCCGCGTCACGCGATCGCTCTCTGCAGCATCTGCCAGGCAGTGTAGAGCAGGATCACGACGAAGAGCCCGCGAAGGACCCGCAGGTCGATCCGATGGGCCACCCGCGACCCGACGCTCGCGCCGATGAACACGCCGATCGCAGTCGGGGCGGCGGCGTACGCGTCGAGGCCGCCGCGGATCAGGTAGATGATCGCGCTGGCCGATGCGGTGATCCCGATCATCAGGTTGCTCGTCGCCGTCGCGACGCGAAGCGGCACGCCCATCACGACGTGCATGACCGGGACCTTGATCAGCCCGCCACCGATTCCGAGGAGCGCGGATGCCACGCCGGCGCCGAGGCTGCCGAGGATCCCGGGGCCCATCCGGTGGACCCGGTAGCCGGGCCCCGAGAGTGTCTCGATGAACGGGACCGGCGAGGCCGCCGCGAGCTGGGGCTCGGGGACCGGCTCCTCCGTCGGCTCGCCGTCGGGTTCGGGGTCGGGGTCGGGTTCGACGGATGTCGCCGGCTCCCGGCGACGAAGCATCGAGATCGCGACATAGACGAGGAGCACCGCGAAGAGCAGCTCGAGGGTGCGCTCGGGCAGGAGGAACGCGACGAGTCCCCCGACGAGCGCCCCGATCGCCGTGAACAGCTCCAGCGTCATCCCGAGCCGGAGGTTCGCGACGCGTCGCTCGAGATACACGCCGGCGGCGGCCCCGCTGGTCATGATCACGCAGACGAGGCTGACCCCGACCGCGGTGATCAGCGGCAGGCCGAAGGCGAGCGTCAGGAGCGGGACGATCAGGATCCCGCCGCCCAGCCCGAGCAGCGATCCGAACAGGCCCGCGGCGGCGCCACCCGCGAGCAGGAGCAGCCCGACGGCCACGTCAGCCCGGCCCGGCCGTGACCGGCATGGTCGCGGTCAGCGCGGGTCCGGCCGACCGACCGCGCCTAGGGGCGGAGGTGCTGTGGCGCGTACGGCAGGAGCGCGACGATCCGGGCCCGCTTGAGGGCCACGGCCAGCTCGCGCTGGTGCGCCGCGCAGGTGCCGGTCTTGCGGCGTGGCTCGATCTTCGCCCGCTCCGAGAGGTAGCGGCGGAGGCGGTTGACCTCCTTGTAGTCGATCGAGACGGTCTTGTCGGCGCAGAACGCACAGACCTTCCGGCGGCGCCGGTCGCGGTAGTAATCGTCGCGCTTCTTCGAGCGGGTGGGCGGCATTCGGGTTCTCCTGGAGGCGCGGCGGTCAGGCCGCGCACGGTCGTTCGGTCAGGGTTCGCGGCGGCAGGACGTCAGAACGGCAGGTCGTCCAGCTCGGTGTCGTCGAAGCCACCGCGCGGGGCGTCACCGCCGGCGCCGCCACCGCCGCCGGCGCCGGCCGGGGCACCGGCCGCGGTCCGGGCCGGGGTTGCGGCGGCGAACTCGCCGTCGCCATCCTCGCGGCCCTTGCGCTCGAGGGCGATCACGTTGTCGGCGGTGATCTCGAGCGACGTCCGGTGGGTGCCGTCCTTCGCGTCGTACTCACGGGTCCGGAAGCGACCCTCGACGAACACGCGGTTGCCCTTCCGGAACTCCTCTGCGGCGCGCTCGGCGCGGTCGCCCCAGATGGTGACGCGGAACCAGTCGGTGCCCTGGTCCGCCCACTCGCCGCTCTGCGGATCGCGGCCGCGATGCGTGACGGCCACGCTGAACTCCGTCACCTGGCGGCCGTTCGGGGTGTAGCGCATCTCGGGATCCCGTCCCAGGTTCCCGATGATCATCACCTTGCTGAAGGCCATCGTCGCGCTCCTCAGTCGATCGCGGCCGGTGCCGCTTCGGTCTCGGATTCGTCGATCCGCTCGGTGACGTCGTCCAGGTCCTCGTCCTCGTCGGACGCGGACGGCAGGTCGACGTCGTCGATGTCCTCGCCGCCCTCCTCGGAGCCGTCATGACGGGCCGGACGTGCCGGTCGCTCGTCACGGGTCACGAGATGGCGGAGGACTTCCTCGGTGATCAGGAGCGTGCGCTCCATCTCGGCGATCGCGTCCGCCGGTGCCTCGAACAGGACGATGTGGTACGAGCCCTCGCGGTACCGGTCGATCTGATAGGCGAGCCGGCGGCGACCCCACGGGGCCACCTTCACGATCTGGCCGCCCGAGGCCACGATGCCGCGCGTGGTGCGGTCGATGACCGCCTGGGCCTTGTCGTCCGCGACGTCGGGACGCAAGACCAGCATGAGTTCATATCGGCGCATGCGCCAGGACACTCCTTCCAATGGGAAACGTCCCGCTGACGGCGGCAAGCCGGCGCGGAACCGAAAGGAAACAGGGTCCGAGTGTAGCACGGCGGCCTCCGCCAACCCCCGCCACGATCCGGCGACCGGGCCCGGACCCCGACCCCGTCCGCCCCGAACGCCGTTGTATCCTCACGGCGATCGGTCGCCGACCCGTCATCCGGACCACACGTCTCAAACCTGACCGCGCGGAGGCGCCGTGCCCGCCAGCACCATCCTCGTCATCGACGCCGATGCGGCGTCCGCCCAGCTGATCGCGACAGCCCTGTCGGGCGTCGGCTACACCGTCACGCTGTCGCCGGATCCGACCGACGCGTTCCCGAAGATCTCCGAGCACCAGCTCGTGATCGTCGACGTCATCGCCGGCGAGCGATCGGCCGTGGACGTCTGCCGCGAGATCCGGGCCACGCCCGGGATGGCGACGATCCCGATCCTGTGCGTGGGCCAGAGCGACGATGTCGAGGAGCGGATCCGGTTCCTCGAGGCCGGCGCGGACGACGTCATGGCCCGGCCCTTCGACGCCCGCGAGCTCGAGGCGCGCGTGGAGGCCCTCCTCCTCCGCTTCCAGCGGTCGAAGGACCTCGGTGTCGCCGTCTCCACCGACGGCCTCACTGTCCTCAGGACCCGTCGCACCGTGGCCGTCCACAGCCCGAAGGGCGGGGCCGGGACGTCGACGGTGGCGACGAACATCGCGTTGGCCGCGGCGCAGCGGAAGCCGGATCGCGTCGTGATCGTCGACCTGGACCTCCAGTTCGGGCAGGTCGCGACGTACCTGAACGTCGAGCCGCGCCAGACCCTGGCGGACGTCGTACGCGAGGACGCGGCGACGCGTGAGCCGGAGCTGCTCCGGACCTATGCGACCCGCCACGACAGCGGGCTGCACGTCCTCGCGGCGCCGACCGGTCCGGAGCTCGCCGATCTCGTCCAGCCCGAGCACGTCGACCGGATCCTGTCGACCCTGCTCGACTCGTACGACCAGGTCGTCATCGACACCGGGTCGTGGCTGGATGAGCGGACGCTCGTCGCGTTCGAGCACGCCGAGAACGTGATCTTCGTCGTAAACCCGGAGATCTCGGGCCTCAAGGCGGTCAACGCGCTGATCGAGTACCTCAACGAGGCCGGCACGGTCGCGGCGAAGTCGATGTTCGTCCTGAACAACATCTTCGGCCGCGAGATCGTTCGGCATCGCGACGTGGAGCAGGCCCTCGGCAGCCGGATCGAGGCCGAGCTGCCGTACGACCCGTTCCTCTATCTCAAGGCGGTCAACGCCGGGATCCCCATCGTCCTCGGCGCGCCGCGCTCGCTGCCCGCCGAGGCCCTCGTCGCCCTGTCCGTCGTGGCGTTCGGCGGAGAGAGCATCTCGATGGCCGCGCCCCAGCTCGAGAAGAAGACGGGCCGCTTCGCGTTCCGCCGTCACTGACCCGGCCCGCCTTCGACGCGCTACAAGCCTCCTGGATGTGGGGTGGCCCGCGCCGGCCGCGTCCCGGTCTGGTCGCGGCTGCCCCTCAGGCGGCCCGAGCGGCGGCGGGAGTCGCCTCCGGGTGCTCGTCACCGAGCGCCAGATAGAGCTCTTCCTCCTGGGCCATGTGGAGACGCAGGATCGCGTCGAGGCCGTAGAGCACGCGGCGCAGGTCCGTGAGGTCCTGGGGCCCCGGGCCTTCCTCGGGCACCTCCGCCACGAGGCGGTCCACCAGCCGGATCAGGTGGAAGATCTCGGTGTGGGTGCGATGGAGGGCGGCGGTCACGTCGTCGTTGCCGATGGCGCTCGCCAGGAGTGGGAAGACCTCCCGGTCTTCGGCCTCCTCGTGCCGGATGAGCGTCGTCAGGAGGAACGAGCGAATCCGCTGCATCTCGTCGCGGGCCACACCCGGCGGCACTGAGCCGAGCCCGTCGGCAAGCACGCGGATGCCCGCCATGGGCCGCGCGAGCTCACGGTGCTCGGCGCGAAGGCGAACGCCGATCTCGGTCCAGCCCGGAATCTTCGGCGTCTTCTCCAGGCCACCTCCCAGCGCCCGCAGGGCGTTGATGATCACGATCACGTCGATGACCTCCTGGAGGAGCGCGCCGGCGACGGGCGGCAGGACACCCGTCATCGCGACGAGCATTGCGGCGATCGACAGGCCCATCCCGACAGCCACGCTCTGGAGGGCGATCGTCCGCGACCGGCTGGCGATCCGGATCGCCTCCGGCAAGCGGTCCAGCCGATCGACGGTGATGACGATGTCCGCCGCCTCGGAGCTGGCTGTGGCGCCCCGGGCACCCATGGCGACGCCGACATCTGCCGCCGCCAACGCCGGCGCGTCGTTGATCCCGTCGCCCACCATGACGAGGATGCCGTCCGCCTCCGCTCGCTCGTCCTTGACTGCGTCCACCTTGTCGGCCGGCGTGCGTTCCGCCAGGACCGCATCCACGCCGATCGCAGCGGCCACCATGTCCGCCACCCCGTAATGGTCCCCGGTCACCATGACCGTCCGGCGCACGCCCGCGCGGCGGAGCGAGCGGATGACCCTCGCCGTCTCGGGGCGAATCGGATCCTCGAGCACCAGTGCCCCGACCATCACCCCGTCGACGGCCACGAACACGCTGGTGGCACCCTCGAGGCTCACGCGGCGTCGGACGTCCCGCGCCCAGCTGGGCAGGCCACTCCCTCCACTGGCGAAGTCGGGAGTGCCGGCCACCACCGCGCGGCCACCGACGCGGCCCGAAACGCCGGAGCCTGGGACCTCGACGACGTTGTCTGGAAGGACGAGCGCCACGCCGCGCTCGCGGGCACCGCTGACGATCGAGGCTGCGAGGACGTGTGGCGACACCTGCTCGAGCGAGGCGGCGACGATCAGCACATCGTCCGCGGCCGCGCCGGGGGCGGTGACGACGTCGGTCAGCTGGGGGCGCCCGACGGTCAGGGTGCCGGTCTTGTCGAACAGCAGAACGCGGGCCCTGGAGATGGACTCCAGCGCGCCGCCGCCCTTCACGATGATCCCCCGGCGGGCCGCCCGGCTGATCCCGGCCACGATCGCGATCGGCACCGCGAGGAGCAGCGGGCACGGGGTCGCGACGACGAGGACCGCCACCGCCCGCACGGGGTCCCCGGAGAGGATCCAGGCCAGCGCCGCCAGACCGAGCGCCAGGGGGACGAACAACAGGGCAAAGCGGTCGGCCAGACGGACGAACGGCGCCTTGGACGATTGCGCCTGCTCGACCAGACGCACGATGCCCGCGTAGGTGCTGCGCTCCGCGGTCGCTGTGGCCAACAGGTCGAACGGGGCGCCCGCGTTGACCGTCCCGGAGCTGACGGGATCGCCTGCCTCGCGCGTGGCGAGCCGCGATTCGCCGGTCAGCGCCGACTCATCGATGACCGCCGGCACGCCCGTGACGGTGCCGTCCACCGGCACGACCTCGCCCGGCTTCACGAGGATCCGGTCGCCGACTTCAACGACCGCGATCGGGTGATCGACGATCCCGCCGTTCTCGTGGCGGTGGACCGCCTGCGGGGCGCGTGAGATCAGCGCCGACAGCTCACGATGGGCCCGGCCGGCCGCGTAGCGCTCGAGCCACTGTCCGGTCGCGAGCATGACCGCGATCACTGCGGCGGCGAGCGACTCATCGAGCACGAGGGCTCCGCCGATCGCCAGGACGGCGATGATGTCGACGCCGGCCTCATGCCTGATCAGGTCGGCGATGATCGACGCGACCAGCCAGATGCCGACGAGCAGGGCCGGGACGGTCCAGGCCCACCAAGCGAGGGAGTCGTTGCCGGCGACCGTCGCCACGATGCCGAGCACCAGCCCGCCGGCCGTGAGGGGGAGCATCGTGCGCTCCGCGAGCCTGCGGAGGGTCGTCAGGATTCGGGCCATATGCCGATGCTATCGACGATCCACGGCCGTGCACCCTGCCGGTTGGACCAATTCGTCGGGACCAGTCCGTCCCTGCGCCGCGGGACCGGGCCGGCATCGAGCGCAGAAGGTCATCAAGACGCCCCGGGTCGCCTTGTCTCTCTCCTACATCCCCGTCCGGGCCATCCGCCAGATGGCCCGGACCGTCGGCCGCTGGCCGTACAGGAGCACGCCGGCCGCGTAGATCCGGGCCGCGATCCACAGTGCGGTCGCGATCGCGACCGCCAGGAGCACGATCGCCAGCATGACCTCGGGCACCGACGCCGCACCCGCCGACACGCGGCCCAGGACCATGAATGGACTGACGAACGGGACGAAGGCGAGGAAGGCGATCCAGCCGTCGCGCATGTTCAGGAGACCCGTCGAAGCATAGACGGCGACGAGATACGCCCCGGTCGAGATGATCGCAAGCGGCATGACGGCCGCCTGGACGTCCTCCTGGCGGCTGACCAACGAACCCGCGGCCGCGTACAGCACGCCATACAGCAGGAAGCCCAGGACCCCGAACACGCCGAGCAGGAGCAGCAAGCCGAGGGTGAGCCCCGCCGGCAGCGCGGTGCCGGTGCCCGTCTCGCCCAGGACGGCACTCGCGACCGGGCCCTCGACAAGGAGCGCGATGGCGCCCGCTCCGAGGATGGCCGCGTATTGAGTCAGGGCCACGGCACCGACGCCGAGAACCTTGCCGCTCAGCAGCTGGAACGGCGTGGTGGCGTTGAGGACGACCTCCATGACCCGCGAGGATTTCTCCTCGACCACGCTCATCGCAATCCAGTTCCCGTACAGGATGATGAGCATGAAGATGAGGATCGTGAGGCCGATCCCGAGCAGCCAGTCGGCACCGGTCTGGGCGGCGTCGGGGCCGGGGCCCGTCCGCGCGGGGTCAGGCCAGCTCACGGTCAGCTGCGCAGGCCGGAACAGGGACGCCGCCTGGCCCGGGTCGACGCCGAGTCGGTCCAGCCGATCGGCGATGGCGATCGTCGTGGTCGCCAGGAGCGCCGTCCGGTTGGCCCCGGGGTCGTCGCTGTACAGCGTGAACCGTAGCTCACCGTCGGTCGCGCGGTCGATCGCCAGGACCGCGGCAAGGCGGCCGTCGACGACGTCCTGCCGGGCGCGGGCCAGGTCCGCTACGCGGGTCACGGTGAAGTCGGTGCCGGCAGCGGAATCGGCGGATGCCTGCCCCGTCGGTGCGTTCAGGATGGCCGTGAGCGATGCGACGGGATCCGCGGCCATGTCGCTCGCCGCGACGAAGACCCCGATCTCCTGGGTCTCGGTCCGGTCGATGTAGCGAGTGATGACCGGCAGCAGCGCCACGGCAACAATCGCCAAGGCGAGGATGACCGTGCCCAGGACGAAGCTCCTGGTCCGGACCCGGACGACATACTCACGTCGGGCGATGGTGGCGATGGTCGACAGGTTGGTCATGACGGAACCTCGGGCCTCGCCAGGGTCGTCGCTTCCCGCTCGAGGGCCCCGACCCGTTCCACGAAGACCTCCTCGAGCGACGGATCGGCGACTTCGAACCGCAGCACATCGCCCCCGTGATCGATCGCGGCGTGCAGGAGCTCCTGGGGATCGCCGCCTGAGTCGACGTTGACCTCGGTGTAGTCCTCGCCCTGGCGGGTCACGACGACGTGCGGGAGCGATCGCAGCCAGGTGAGGTCTCCGTCACGACTCGTGGCCAGCCGGACCGTCTGCCGCCCCGTCGACCGCTTCACCTCTCGGGTCGGCCCCGCCGTGACGATCGTCCCGTGGTCGATGATCGCCACGGATTCGCACAGCTCCTCCGCCATGTCGAGCTGATGGGTGCTGAAGACGAGCGTCTTGCCGCGGTCGCGCATCTCGAGGAGCGCGGCCTTGAGGAGCAGGACGTTGACTGGATCGAGACCGACGAACGGCTCGTCCATCAGGATCACATCAGGGTCGTGGAGCACGGTCGCGATGAACTGGACCTTCTGCTGATTGCCCTTCGACAGGCTCTCGGCCCGGCGCTCGGCGGCATCGGCGATCCGGAACCGAGCGAGCCAGTCGAGCGCGTCCGAGCGGGCCTTCGACCGGGACACTCCGTACAGCGAGGCGTAATAGACCAGCTGATCGAGGACGGGCATGCGGAGGTAGAGACCGCGTTCTTCCGGCATGTAGCCCCACGTGCGGCGCGGCCAGCTCTTCGCTTCCCGATCGTTCCAGGTGACCGTGCCCTCGTCCGCGTGAAGAAACCCCAGCGCGATCCGCATCGTGGTCGTCTTGCCGGCGCCGTTGGCACCGAGGAATCCGAAGACCTCGCCTTGACGGACTTCGAAGGTCACGCCGTCGAGCGCCTGGACCTCGCCGAACCGCTTGCGCAAGCCGTCGATCTTGAGCACGAGTCCAGTGTCCGAGGGCGCCACCGGTCCGGACAAGGTCCGTTCGGCCCAATCGCCGAAGCCCGTCGGTCCCGACGTTCCGCTCCGGCCGCGGGCCCAATCCGGCGCACGCGCGTTGCGACATTCAGGTCGCTGATCCCGAAGACCTCAGCGGTCCGCCGGTGGCTCCGGGGCCACGACTTCTCGATCTACCAACGTTTGGTGCCGGAGGCGAGATTCGAACTCGCAAGGTGTCTCCACCAGCGGTGTTTAAGAGCGGGTTGTTTCAGCTCGGCCCGAGCGACGGTCTAGCTGTCACACGTAGCCGACGCGCGGAGCGGCGGGTCACTCGGCAGCCCAGACGCTCGCGATCACCTGGCGGTTACGCCCGACCTCGGCGCCGGGGATCGTCGCCCACGTGATCAGCCAGGCGGCGAGGCCGTCACCGGGCGGCCCGGCTCGACTTCAGGGCTTCCGGACGATGTCGTCGGGGACGTTGTCGAGCACCGAGGCCGCGCCGTTCAGCGTGAGATGGCCACCGATCCAGAGGAAGACACCGCCCCCCTGGGCAGCCCGGTTGTGATGGACCGAGGCCGAAATCGTTGAGCACGGCGTCGGCCATGGCGAGCCAGATGCCGCCGCCGCCCTCGGCGACGTCGCTGTCTCCGGTCGCGGTGTTGTCGTGGACCGAGCTCGTGCCGTTGAGGATCAGGGGCCCGGACTCGCTGACCTCGATGCCGCCGCCGGAGGTTGCGCTGTTGTGATCGACGGAGCTCGCGCCATCGAGCTCGATCGGCTCGGCATGGGTAGCGAAGATGCCGCCGCCGTCGCCGGTCGTCGTGTTGGCCGTCACGATGCTGTCCCGGAGGGTCACGCCGCCGTCAAAGACGCTGATGCCGCCGCCAGTGTTTCCGATGATCGTCGATCGGATCAGCATCAGCTTGCCCTGGAACCCGACCCCGACGCCGACGCCAGTGTTGTGGCTTATCGTGGAATCGAGGATCGTCAGCATGGCCAGAGGGTCCTCGCTGGTGGGCCTGTCCGTCCGAGACCCCGCCGCCACCGTTGTTTCGGATGACATCGCGGACGAGGGTCAGGGAGCCGTGGTTGGTGATCCCGCCACCGGGTGTCCCCAGCCCGTTCGCGATGGTCAGGCTCCGGATCGTGACGGTCACGCCCCCCGCAACGGTCACGACCGAGCCGGCCCGTTGGCCGTCGAGGATCGGCCGACCGAAGTGGGTACTGCGCATGCCGACGATCGTGAGGTTCTTCGGGATGGTCGTCGTCCCCTGGCAGGTGCCATAGACGAGGAGCGTGTCGCCCGCCCGGGCGCGATTGACGGCCCACTGGAGGCGGGAGTGCCGCGCCGCGCTGCGGACGTCCACCACCCGACACTTCGGCGTGCTGGCTGACGCCACGGACACTGCCGCAGGCACCATGGCGAACGCCAGCGCGCCGGCCAACGCCAGACTCACGCGCACGGCGCGTGGACGGGATGTCATCTCCTGCCTCCATCGCCTTCCGGCGAGGCGGTACAGGCCTCGCCCACCCGAACGACCTCCGTCTTCGGGCCCGAATGAGACGCGAGAACCGCCCCATCGTTGCACCTTCACGTCTGAGGATCGTCTCGGCCCGCCACGGTGCGGTTGCGGACGCGGTCGCGTCGTGTAGCGTCTGGGCTGGTCGCCGAGTACCGGCGCGCGACCCCATCGGAGGAGGTCGCCCGATGTCTCGACGATCCGCCCGGAACGGATCCACCAGGCACATCGCGCCGGCACGGTGCAGCGCCTCATCGGCGAGGGCGAGCTCCCGGAGCGCGCGGAGGCGCTGGTGGCTTGCTGGGAGACGTACGCAGCCGCCGACGGTCTCGAGCGCGAACGGGCGGTGGTGGGAGGCGGGCTGGGCGTGGATGCACGCCCAACGCGCGGAACGTCACGCCGACGTAGCGTCGTTGTAAGGTCGAGCGCAAGGTCGTCGCGGCAACATCTGTGGGCCATGTACCAGTCAGGCGTGCATCCCGCGGTTGCTCGCGATCGTGCCCGACGGGCGATCGCCACCGCTCGGGCGCGCGTGGTCGAGCGGCTCGTTCGCGACGGCATGCCGTCACGGACCGCGGAGCCGCTGGTGGACGAGTGGCTTCGGAGCACCGACATGCTGGTGGACTTCCGGGCGGCTCCGGACTTCTGGCATCTCGCCTACCAGTTCGCGCTGGAGGAATACCGCCGCCGGGACACGGCCGGCTAGTGTCCGGTCGGAGGACGTAGCACGGCGGGTGGACCGAGTCGTTCGCGCGTCGATCACCCTCCGCTATTCGGGGTAGATACGGAGGCGTAACGTTCTCGGCAGCCCCGGAGCGAAGATTTCCCCCCATCTTCGCGCCGCGGGCCTGAGTTCTCGGTCGCCGAGTACCGGCGCGCGACCCCGTCGTCAGGAGGTCGCCACGTGTCTCGCCCATCGACGCCCGAACCCATCTACCAGGCGCGTCGCGCCGGGACACTCCAGCGCCTGATCGGCGAGGGTGAACTGCCGGACCGCGCCGAGCGTCTGGTCGCGCTGTTGGAGGCGGAGACGGCTCGGGACGGCCTCGAGCGGGACGGACGGTATCGACAGGACGATGAACCCGACGAACCACAGAAAGATCATCGTGAACGCGATGCCACTGCCGATGGCCGTGCCGGCCTGACAGGCCGCGCGGGTGTTGCCGACCTCCAACCGGCGGCCGCCAAGAACCTGACCGGTACGTTCGACCACTGGGAACCGGTCGATGACGGTCACGGCCACGCGTACTTCGCGGTCACGAACAACGGTTCGGCTGCCGCCACAGCTGAATGCACGGTCCAGGTCCGTGACGACTTCGGCGACTTCGGATTCGACTCGCTCGTCGGGGAGACGGTCGAGCCCGGCAAGACGATCACCGGACGCATGGCCCTGAGCGTCGGGAAGGGCTCGTTCTTGATCAACAGCGGCTCGGTCACGAACTGCTAAAGGTCCGATACAGCCACGTGATGTCCGCCAGTGTTCGCCTGATGATGCCGCGATGCTGCCAATGTTGGTGCCGGAGGCGAGATTCGAACTCGCAAGGTGTCACCACCAGCGGTGTTTAAGACCGCCGCGTCTGCCTGTTCCGCCACTCCGGCCCGGCGATCATCGTAGACGCCGGCCGGCGGCGGTCGGCGACGGCGGCGCATGGCATCCTGACGCCGTGTACGTCCCCGATCACTTCCGCCCGACCGACGACGACGTCCGGCGGCTGCTCGCCAACCTCGACGCGGCGGACCTGATCGCGCCGACCGCGGACGGCCTGCTCGCGACGTTCCTGCCGCTGATCTTCGAGGCTCCCGGCGCCTCGCCCGAGGCCGGCGAGCACGGTCGCCTGATGGGCCATGTGGCGCGGAACAACCGACAGTGGAAGACGCCCGCGACCGGCGAGGCGCTCGTCATCGTCCGCGGCCCGGAGGCGTACATCTCGCCGGCCTGGTACGCCACCAAGCGGGAGCACGGCCGCGTCGTCCCGACCTGGAACTACATCACGGCCCATGTCCATGGACGGCTCGTCGTCCACGACGACCGCGACTGGATCGAGCGGAACGTCCGGGCCCTGGTCGACCGGCACGAGGGCACCCGGCCCGAGCCGTGGTCGGTCGACGACGCGCCGGTCGAGTACATCGAGGGCCAGCTCCGGGCGATCGTCGGCGTCGAGGTCGTGATCAGCCGGATCGAGGCGAAGGTGAAGCTGAGCCAGAACCGATCGAATGCCGACGTCGAGGGCGCGATCGACGGGCTCGAGGGGGTCGGTGACGCACGCTCCCTGGCGACGGCGGCCGCGATGCGCGCGACGGAGGACGTCCGGGGCCGCTAGGACCGTTCGAGCGCGATCACGGGGAGCTCCCGGTGGGTCATCGTCTCGTATCGTGCGAAGACGGGCAGGGCGGCCTTGTGCGCCGCCCAGAGCCGCTCTCGCTCCGCGCCGGACGTGATCCGGGCGAGCGCCGGGAACGTCTCGGTCCCGACCTCGACGACGACATGGGGATCAGCGCGGATGTTGGCCACCCAGGCCGGATCGTGGGCGTGGCCGCTGTTGGATCCGACGACGACCCAGCGGTCGGCATCGCTGGTGTAGCCGAGCGGCGTCACGCGTGGCTCACCGGACCGGGCCCCGGTCGTGGTGAGAAGCAGCACGTTCGCACCCTTGAGCGGTCCCTGGGTGATCTCTCCGTCATGAGCCCGGAAGTCCGCCAGGTGGGTCTCGTTCCAGTCGACTTCGGACGCGGGGATCGGCATCCCGTGATGCTACCAGTGTCCGTTGCCCGAGCAACGATCCGTGCCGAGCCGGCGCCGGGCTGCTCACCGGTCCTGGCTGAGGATCACCACCGAATACGGCCCGAGGCCCACGGCGATCCGCTGCGCCATGCCGTCGTGCTCGACCGGCTCGCTGTCGGCATCGAGCGAGTCGATCGTCTCGAAGTCCGGGTCGTAGCCGTCCCAATCGCTGTTGAACCGGACTCGCCAGCGGCCGGCCCGCGGCACCCCGACGTGGTAGGCCGGGTAGGCGTTCGCGGAGAAGCTCGCCAGGACGATCACGTCGTCGCGCGGCCCGCCGTCCAGCCAGCGGTGCCAGCCGAGGACCTTCGCGTCCTCGTTCACGTGATGGACCTGGACGTGCTCCCCGCGCAGGCCCCGCGACACGTCCGCGGTGTTGCGGCGCAATGCGATCAGGTCCCGGTGGAGACGGAGCAGGCCCGCATGGCGATGGCGGAGCGACCAGTCGAGCCCGTCCTCGTCGTTGAACCACGAGCCCTCGACGACCTCCTGGCCCTGGAAGAGCATCGGGATCCCGGGGCTCGTCAGGACGATCGCGCCGCCGAGGGTCGACCGCTTCTTCGATGCCCAGGAGTCGGCGTAGCCGGGCCAGATCTCCTCGGGCACGCGAGCCTGGCCGTTCGCATCCTCGTCGTGCGACTCCGTGTAGATCAGCCGCCGGAACCCCTCCCCCGCCCCGTCGGAGATCACGGTGGCAACGGACGCGATGTCGCGGTGGGCGTCATCGGAGGCGATCAGGGCCGTCCGGATGTAGTGGACGAAGGCACCGTCCCACTGCGACCCGAACCCCGCGCCTCCCTCCTTGGACGAGGTCACGATCGCGAGGTCCTCGCGGAGATCCTCGGCGATGGTCAGCCGGCCCGGGAACCGCTGAGCGATCTCCGCGTTGACGTCCGCCATGAACCGCCAGCCGTCCGCGATCCGGTCGGAACCGCGGTTGCCGGAGCCGGTGATGCTGGAGATCCAGGCCGTCGCGTCCCAGCGCAGCCCGTCGATCCGGAACTCCTCGAGCCATTGGATCGCGCTGTCCCGGAGGAAGGCCCGGACCTCGGCCCGGCCGTAGTCGGGCCGCGTGTCGCCCCACGGCGTGGTCGATCGGCCGTCCTCGTAGAAGTAGATCCCGCCCTTCCCGGCCTCCGACCAGCCGTCGAACTGCCAGATGTCCAGGTCCGATGGACCGAGGTGGTTGTAGACGACGTCGAGGATCACCGCGATCCCGGCGGCGTGTGCGTCGCGAACGAGGGCCTTGAGATCGTCAGGAGCGCCATACGTGCTCTCGACCGCGAACGGGTAAGCGGTGTTGTAGCCCCACGAGCGGTCGCCGGCGAACTCGAACGGCGGCATCAGCTGGATCGCCCCGACCCCGAGCTCGCGCAGGTACGGCAGCCGGCGCCGGACGCCGTCGAGCGTGCCCGGGCGTCCGTGCACGCCCTCGCTGAACGTCCCGACGTGAAGCTCGTAGATGACCAGGTCGTTCCAGGGCGGCTGGTGGAACTCGGCGTCGCCCCAGTCGAATGCGGCCGGGTCGTAGACGATCGCGTTGCCGACGGAGTTCGTGAGCCGCCGGGCTCGCGGATCGATCCGGTTGCGCTCGCCGGCCGGGGTCTGGAGGACGAACCGGTACTCGTCGCCGGCCCGGGCGTCGGCCACCTCGGTCGACCAGGTCTCGGCGGTCCCGTCGGCGTCGCGCGTGAGCGGATTCCGAGCGGCATCCCAGTCGTTGAACGTGCCCACGACGGCGACCGCCGTCGCGTGCGGCGCCCACACCCGGAAGGTCGTCCCGCCGTCGTGCGGGAGCGCGCCCATGCCGGCCCGCGGCGAGGCCCGGACGCGCGGCCTCACTCCGGCGCGGTCGGTGGCACGGCCGTCGGCATCGCGAGGAGCCCCTGGATCCCGAGCCGCCGCGCGATCAGGGCCTGCGCCGGGAACGCCGTGAACCACAGCAGCTCGGCCGCGATCGGCGACACGAAGACGACCGGGATCGACACCGCGAAGATCAGCGGGACGACGAGCGCCCGCTCGGTGATCGCCCGGGCGAGCCTCGGGGTGACGGTGTCCGACACGAGGTGGCCGATCTGCGCGGGATAGACCCAGGTCAGCGTCGACAGCAGCGACGCGACGATCTGGAAGACGGCGTAGAAGATCGCCGCGGACGCCAGCTCGCCGTGCTGGGCCACGACCGACGTCGGGAAGGGGATCAACGCCACGGCCGCGAGGAACGTCAGGTTCACGACGAGCAGGCGCGTGTCGATCCGGACGATCACCCGGAACGTGCGGAAGTGACCGATCCAGAACGCCGCGATGACCGTGAAGCTCAGGACGAACGCCGCGAGTGCCGGGGCAAGGTCGAGGAGGGCGTCGACCAACCCGCGATCGCCGGCCACGGCCAGCGTCTCCGGGATCCGCAGGTCCAGTGCCAGCAGCGTGATCGAGATCGCGAAGACCGCGTCCGAGAAGAAGACGACCCGCTCGATCGACGACGCGGACGCGGCGTCGCGCTCAGCCGACGCCGGCACGGTCGTGTCCAGGGAGCGGATGGAGGCGACGACCGGATTCGAACCGGTGAGTAGGGGTTTTGCAGACCCCCGTGTTGAACCACTTCACCACGTCGCCCCTGGGCGGCCGATGGACGGCCATGGGCTGGATCAATCTGGCTGCCCCTCGAGGATTCGAACCTCGGTTCACGGATCCAAAGTCCGCTGTCCTACCACTAGACGAAGGGGCAGCGGGCGGTGTCCTCGAGCGGCTCCCGGCGCATCCCGGGCAGGAAAATGGAGCGGAAGACGGGACTCGAACCCGCGACCCTCACCTTGGCAAGGTGATGCTCTACCAACTGAGCCACTTCCGCTCGATGACGCGACCACCGCCTGGGCGATGGTGCCGAGAGCCAGGATCGAACTGGCGACACCGCGATTTTCAGTCGCGTGCTCTACCAACTGAGCTATCTCGGCCCGATGGCCAACCAGGCTCGGTCGCCCGTCGGCGGGGCCGAGGATAGCACGAGGTCCGACGGCCCTTCAACGATGGGCAGGCGTCCCATCGGGGTTGCGGCCGGGCGGGGTCAGCGCCTTCGGCATCAACCCGTCCGCGGCAGCGTCGATCAGGGTGGCCAGACGGCGTTCGCGCGTCTCGGGACGCTTCGCACTCACGATCCACCAGGTCGCGCCGGTCCGCCACGACGCCGGCCGGGCCTCGAACCACGCCCACGCCACGGCGTTCGCGCGGAACCGGGCTTGCTCGGCGGGGTCGAGCGCCGCCTCGTGCCGTCGCTCGTATGAGTAGACCCCGGAGCGGTCGGGCCGTCGCTCCGCGAACGCGGCCAGCCCGGCCGGCCGCATCCGCCCCTCGGCCGTGAGTCGGGCGACCTTGTCGATGTTGATCGCGCTCCAGTTGCTGCCCTTGCGCCGCGGCGTGAACCGCTGGCGGGACCGCTCCGCGTCCACCGCGTAGCGGACGCTGTCGATCCAGCCGACGCACAGCGCCTCGTCGACCGAGTCGGACCAGCTCACCGTCGACCGGCCCGACGACTTCCTGTGGTAGCCGAGCCAGAGCTCGGGTGCCGTCTCGTGGTTGGCGTCGAACCAGTCGCGGAGCTCGTCCGCGCTCTCGAAGTAGATCGGCTCGGGCGGGTCGGCGCCCACGATCAATCGAGACCGGACAGCTGGGCTGCCTCCGGCCCACCGAGCGGCGCGTCGCCCGTCAGCTGCCGGAGCCGGTTGATCCGGTCGAGCGTCGGGGGGTGGGTCGAGAACAGGCCGCTGGATCGCTCCTCGAACTTCTTGATCGGGTTCGTGAAATACATGTGCTGCGTCGCGCGGTTGGCGACCTCGAGGACCTCCTGGTCGGTCGAGATCTTGGCCAGCGCCCGCTCGATCCCGTACGGGTTGCGCGTCAGCTGGACGGACGAGGCGTCGGCGAGGTACTCGCGCTGGCGGTTGACCGCGAGCTGGACGAGCCGGGCGATGAACGGCGCAAGGATCGACAGGATCAGGGCGACGACGAACATGACCGCCTGGAGGCCCCCGCCTCCCCCGCTGTCGTTGCTCCGTCGACGGCTCCCGCCGACCCCGCTCCAGAAGCTGAAGCGGACGAAGAAGTCGGCCAGGAGTGCGATCGATCCGACCAGGACCCCGACGAGCAGCGCGAACCGGATGTCGTAGTTCCGGACGTGGGAGAGCTCGTGGCCCATCACGCCCTGGAGCTCCTCGCGGTCGAGCTTCTCCAGCAGCCCGCTCGTGATCGCGACCGAGGCGTGCTTCGGGTCCCGACCGGTCGCGAAGGCGTTCGGTGCGGTGTCATCGACGATGTACACCTTCGGCATCGGGATGTTCGCGGCGACCGTCAGCTCCCGGATGACGTTGAGGAGCTGGGGCGCCGACGTCTCGTCGACCTCCTTCGCCCCGGATGCCGCCAGCACGAGCGAGTCGCCCCCGAAGTACGAGCCCGCCGAGATCAGCCCGCCGAAGAACACCGCGAGGGCCATCGCGAAGAGGCCGGAGGTCGCACTCCCGCCGATCGCGTAGCCGATCGAGAACCCGAGCGCGGCGAACAGCGCAAGGACGACCAGCACCAGCAGCACGGAGTTGCGGCGGTTCGCCCCGATCTGTGAGTAGAAGGTCTCGGCCATGCGGATCCTGCGCCTCGAACCGGCGCCGACGCCTGCCGCGCCGGGACCGCGGCGGCCCGCGCTCGGCGCGTCGCGCCTAGGACAGGTTCAGGTTGACGGTCGGGACCGCCGCGGCCTCGGGCTCCGCCTCGAAGAACTCGCGCTTCACGAAGCCGAAGAGGCCGGCGATCAGCACCGACGGGAACGTCTGGATGCCGGTGTTGTAGTCGAGCACGCTCGCGTTGTAGTGCTGGCGGCTGAACGCGATCTGGTTCTCGGTTGTCGTCAGCTGCTCCTGGAGCGCGAGGACGTTCTCGTTCGCCTTCAGCTCGGGGTAGTTCTCGACGACAGCGAACAGCGAGCGCAGGGTCCCGGTCAGCGCGTTCTCGGCCTGGGCCTGGGCGGCGGGGCCCTGGGCACCGGCCGCGACCGCGGCCGCTCGGGCGTTCGTGACGTCGGTCAGGACCTTCTGCTCGAACCCCATGTAGCCCTTGACGGCCTCGACGAGGTTCGGGATCAGGTCATGGCGCCGCTTGAGCTGGACGTCGATCTGGGCGAAGGCTTCATCGACCCGCAGACGCTTCTGGACGAGCCCGTTGTACAGGCTGATCACGAAGATCACCAGGATCACGACGATCGCGATCAGGATGATCAGGGGCCAGTTCATGCAAGCCCTCCGGACAGGAGTAGGACGGTGGTGTTCCCCACCGATCAGTCTAGCAGCCGATCCCGCGAGATCGATCGCCCCTCGGTGGTGGGCGACTTCTACAAGCGGTCCCGACCCCTCGAAAGACGGGCTCCGCGCCGTTGTTGAGGCCGTACCATGCGTCGATGATCGACCTGCCCGCGTCGCCGCGCGTGACGCTCGTGATCGCGATGCTCAACGAGGCCGCCGCCATCGGGCCGTGCCTCGCCTCGATCGCCGCCCAGGACTATCCGCCGGAGTTGCTCGAGGTCCTCGTCTACGACGGCGGTTCGACGGACGGTTCGGTCGAGATCGCCGGGCGGATCGCTGCGGAGCACCCGGGCTGGGCCGTCCGGCCGAACCCGCGGAGGATCCCGGGGGCCGCGTGGAACGCCGGGATCCAGGCCGCCACGGGCGACGTCGTCGGGATCGTCAGCGGACACGCCGAGCTCGGCTCGGGCTACGTCGCGAGCGCGGTCCGCGCCCTGCGTGAGACGGGCGCGGACATGGTCGGCGGACCCGTGCGGGCGATCGGCGAGACGCCGGTCGGCCGGGCGGTGGCGATCGCGGTGAGCACCCCGTTCGGGGCCGGCGGAGCGCGCCACCGCTACGAGCTGACCGAGCGCGCCGTCGTCGACACGGTCTTCATGAGGATCTGCCGACGGTCGACCTGGCTCCGCTTCCCGTTCGACGAGTCCCTGGTCCGCAACCAGGAAGACGAGATGAGCTACCGGCTCCTCGACGCGGGCGGCGTGATCGTCTGTGATCCGGCGATCGAGAGCCGCTACCGGAGCCGACCGACCGTGCGATCGCTGTGGCACCAGTACTTCGACTACGGGAAGTGGAAGGTCCCCGTCCTGCGCGCCCATCCACGTCAGGTCCGCCTCCGCCACCTCGCCCCGCTCGGCCTCGTGGCGACGGTGGCCGCGACGGGGACGCTCGGCCTCGGTTGGCCCGCCGCCCGTCTCCTCGCCGCACTGGAGGTGCTCGTCTACGGCGCCGCCACCGTCGCGGCCGCCGTCCTCTACCGGGATCCCGAGCAGCCCGACAGCCTGCTGCTCCTGCTGCTCGTCTACCCGACGCTCCATGTTTCGTACGGGCTCGGCATGGCGGCAGGCCTCGTGCGACCGCCCGGTCGATCCGGCACCCGACCCGATCTGACGCCGTGATGACCCCTCCGGGTCGTCTCGGAGGGGTCAGTCGGTGCGTGAAACATGGTGGGCGGTACTGGACTCGAACCAGTGACTTCCTCGGTGTAAACGAGGTGCTCTGACCAACTGAGCTAACCGCCCTCGCTGAGCGTACGCCATGGCGGCGGCACGGGTCCCGGCGCCTGCCGGCGCGGGGTCGGCGCCAGTTCCGCTCATGTGCCAGCCAGGACAGCACTACGCAACGACCTCGCCCAGGCAGCGTTCATCTGCCGTCGTGGGAACGCGAATGAACCGGTGTCTGGGCGATCGCCGCCGTCGCCGATCGATCCGACGTTCGTGGCTGTCGTTTGCGTCAATCGGGTGATGGCCGGCCGATCGCGGTTCGCGACACTCCTGCACCGCTCCGGACACACGACGACCGCCGGTGGTCCGGCGGTCGGTCAGTCGATGGAGGGTGGTGCCCAGGCCGGGACTTGAACCCGGATGAGTTGCCTCATACGCCCCTCAAACGTACGCGTATACCAATTCCGCCACCTGGGCAGGTGTGCCGTCGCTCGTGACAGGTCGGGAGGGTTGAGGTGGTACCGAGGAAGGGACTTGAACCCATACGCCCTTGCGGGCACTAGCTCCTGAAGCTAGCGCGTCTGCCAATTTCGCCACCTCGGCGTCGACCCGTCGACCGGGTCGCCAAGAGGCCTACCGGTCGTCAGCGAGGCGCCATGTTAGCACATCCCAGAATCGCTCCGACCCGTCGGCGACCTGGCGATTCACGGGTCCCTGGACCCGCGGACCGAGCACGACGGCCGTGTCCGGCCAGGCGATCGGCAGCACATACGCCTGGCCCGCGAGCTGTTTCTGGATCGCGCTGAAGGCGGTCATCCGGACGTCCAGCGGGCCCGGCTTCCGGGCGGCCTCGAGGAGGTCGTCGAGCTTGGGATCCTGCAAGCCGAAGATGTTCGCACCGCCGGTCCTCGTCTGCGATGAGGCCAGCAACGGGTAGAGATCCGGGTCGTGGCCGATCGCGACCGACACGATCGCGGCGGTGAAGTCGCCCGTCCGGAGGCGGTCCGCGGCAATGACCGCCGGATCGACCTCGACCACGGTCACCGTGAAGCCGAGGGCCGTCCAGTCGGCCGCGACCTGCGCCCCGACCGCCGCGAGGACCGGGCTCTTCGCATGGTCCGGCAGGATCAGCTCGAGGCGCTGTGGGTCCTTGGCCTTCCCCGCATGCCAGCCGTCCTTCGCCTTTGTCCAGCCGGCATCGGTCAGGTTCTTCGCGGCCGCCTTCAGGTCGTGCGGGATCGGTGGGCTGGCGGTCCCGTCGAACGCCCACGAGGTCGGTGGCACCAGCCCGGTCGCGTTGCTGGCGATCCCGCCGTAGGCGACCGTGAGCACCCGCGAGCGATCGATGGCCTCGAGGAGGGCCGTGCGGGTCCGGGAGTCGCTCAGCTCGGGATGGGTCGGACGGAGGTTCAACGCGACGGCGGTGAGGGTGGTCGTCGGCTCCCGGAGCAGCCGCGCACCGGGGCTGTCGCTGAGCGCCGAGGCGGCCGCCGGATCGAGGCCGGACGCCGCATCGAGCTGCCCGGAGCGGAAGGCGTCGGCGAGAGCCCCGCCGTCGTCGAAGAAGCGGAGCTCGATCCGGTCGATCCCTGGCTGCGCCGCGCCGCCGTGGGCGGTCGGCCGTGCCGTCGCGAGCGGGTCGATCGATGGGGCGCGCGAGGCGATCGGTCCGGCCGCCGGCGCGGCCACGGTGCTCGCGGGCTCGAGAACGGCGTGGTCGCGGTCGAGCTCGACGATCGCGTAGGCGCCGGAACCGACGGGCTGGGCGCCGAACGGGTCGTCGGCCATGCCGGCCGCCGGCGTGTCGCCGAGGAGGTGGTTCGGCGCGATGGCCTGGGAGGCGAGCGCCGGGAACCCGGCGATCGGTGGGTCCAGGTCGAACCGCACGGTCATCGCGTCCAGGCTCGTCGCGGTGACGCCCGTCCAGGAACCCGCGCCGGGTCCGTGATAGTCGGGGTCCTTCAGCATGTTCACGGTGAAGACGACGTCGTCGGCAGTGACCGCCTCACCGTCGTGCCAGCGGGCGTCGGGGCGGAGGTGGAACGTCCACGAGGTGCCGTCGGCGGTGGTGTCCCACGACTGGGCGAGGGCGGGCCGCGGAGCGCCGTCCGGATCCATCGTCACGAGGCCCTCGAACACGAGGGCGACGAGGTCGCGGTCCGCCTGTGTCCGCGCCGCGAGCGGATTGACCGACGTCGGCCGGCCGAGGATCCCCTCGCGGTAGACGGCGAAGGTGGCCGCCGACGATGGGACGGCGGAGCCGGTCGGCTTCGGGGCGATCGCCGGGCCGCCGATCGCGATCGCCGCCACGGCGACCGCGAGGACGAGGCCCGCGATGATGAGTCGGTCGAGACGGTTCATGGGAGAGTGACGGGGCGCCTGCGGCGTCGGGCCCCCGCGGGCGAGCGTTCGCTCAGACGGCCGTGGGGGCGAACATGAACGACGCCAGCGAGAAGCAGACGAACAGCACGAGCAGCACGATCGTGAACTGCCACAGCCTGCGCTCGATGCCGCGGCGGCTGCGATAGACCGCGGAGTCGCCGCCGAACGTTCCGGACAGGCCCGTGCCGCGCGCCTGGAGCAGGATCGCGACGACCAGCGCGATGCTGACGATGATCTGGCCCACGGCCAGGAACGGGTTCACTCGGGACGACCTCCGTCTGGGAACGGTGCGGGATGATAGCACGGCTCGTCCCGCCGACTCGTCGAGCGCCCGGCCTGGGACCGCCCGCTCACGGCGCGCGTCCGGGCCCGAGGAGCGACCGTCCGGTCATCCCGTCCCAGCGCGGCAGGCCCGAGAGCTCGCAGAGCGTCGGCGCGACGTCGGCCAGGACCCCGTCGCGCAGGGTCCGTCCGTCCACCGACCGGCCCGCCAGCAGGAGCGGAACGACGTTGAGCGAGTGGGCCGTCACGGGATTCCCGTCGGCGTCCCGCATCTGGTCCGCGTTGCCATGGTCGGCGGTGATCGCGAGGAGCGAGCCGGGGGAGCCGGGGGAGCCGGGCCGCGCCGCGTCGTGGGCCGCGAGCGCCTCGACGATCCGGCCCAGGCACCGGTCGACGGTTTCCGCCGCGGCGACGGCGGCCGGCCAGACGCCCGTGTGGCCGACCATGTCGGGGTTCGCGAAGTTCGCGACGATCAGGTCGTAGGCGTCGCCCTCGACCGCCGCGATCAGGGCGTCCGCGACGCCCGCTGCGCTCATCTCCGGCTGGAGGTCGTAGGTCGCGACCTTCGGGCTCGGCACGAGGCGACGGTCCTCGCCGGGAAAAGGCGCCTCCCGACCGCCGTTGAAGAAGTACGTGACGTGGGCGTACTTCTCCGTCTCGGCGACGTGGAACTGGCGCCAGCCGGCCTCCGCGGCCGCGTGGGCGAGCGACCACGACTCCTCGGGCGGGAAGGCGACCTCGACCGGCAGGCCGGCCTCGTACTCGGTCATCGTCACGACCAGGAGGTCGTGCGGCCGCGGTCCGGCCGAGGACCGGTCGAATCCGGCGAACGCGTCGCCGTCCGCGAGGGCGTGGGTCAGCTGGCGGGCGCGATCGGCCCGGAAGTTGGCATGCACGACCGGGTCGCGGTCACGAAGGCGGCCGTCGACGCCGTCGATCACGGTCGGCGCGACGAACTCGTCGTTCTCGCCGCGGGCGTAGGCGGCCTCGATGGCCGCGGTCGCGGATGACGCCCGCTCCCCCACCCCGTGAGCGATCGCGTCGTAGCCGCGCGCGATCCGTTCCCAGCGCTGATCGCGGTCCATCGCGAAGTAGCGTCCGCCGACGGTCGCGATCCGCGCGTCCGGATGCGCCTCGGCCAGCCGCACCTCCAGGTCCGCCATGAACCCGAGCGCGGACCGCGGTGGCGTGTCCCGGCCATCGAGCAGCGCATGGACACGGACGTGGGGGGCGCCGCGCCGCGCGGCGAGCTCGGCCAGGGCGACGAGATGGCGGTCGTTCGCGTGGACCCCACCCGGTCCGATGAGGCTGACGACGTGGAGCCGCCCGCCGTCGTGCGCCGCGCGGTCGCACGCGCCGAGCAGGGCCGGCCGGGTGAAGAACGACCCGTCGGCGATGGCAGCGTCGATCCGCGGCAGGTCCTGGAGCACGGGTCGGCCGGCACCGAGGTTCAGGTGGCCGACCTCGGAGTTGCCCATCTGGCCGGCCGGCAACCCGACGGCGTCCTCCGATGCACGAAGCACGCTGTGCGGCCAGCGCGCGAGAAGCCCGCGCCAGACCGGCATCGAGGCGGCAGCGATCGCGTCGTCGGCGGGGTTCGGACCGATCCCGAATCCGTCGATGACGACGAGGACGATCGGTCGAGGGCGACTCACGCCGTCGCGGCCAGGCGGGCGGCCGCGGTGACGCCGGCGCGGCCGACGATCCCCGCCATCTCGTCGGGCTTCAGGGACGCCCCGCCGACGAGGGCCCCGTCGATCGACGGCTCGGCGAGGAACTCGCCGATGTTCGCGGCGGTCACGCTGCCGCCGTACAGGACCGGCACGTCTCCGCCGGTCCCGAGCCCCGGCACCTCGGACAGCACCCGGCGGATCGCGTCGTTCATCGCCGCGGCGTCGCGCCCGCTCGCGTTGCGCCCGGTCCCGATCGCCCAGACCGGCTCGTACGCGATCACGAGCCCGCCATCGGACAGCGCGTCGCCGGCGTTCGGGAGCAGGGCCCCGCGGAGCTGCTCGGCGACGACCGCCGCGGCGGCATCCGCGCCGGCCTCTCGGATCGCGAGCGTCTCGCCGACGCACAGGATCGGCCGGAGGCCCGACAACAGCGCCCGTCCGAGCTTGGCCGCGATCAGGGCGTCGGTCTCACCGGCGTCGCGGCGGCGCTCGCTGTGGCCGAGGATCACCCACGTCGCGAGGCCGGCCAGCATCGCCGCGCTGATCTCGCCCGTATAGGCTCCGGCCAGCTCGTGGTGGACGTTCTGCGCCCCGATCGCGACGTCCTCATCCGCCAGCGCGTCGCGCACCGCGGCCAGGCAGACGAACGGCGGACAGATGACCCGCATCACCCCGTCGACCCGCGTCCGGCGCGCGATCTCGCGGGCGAGCTCGCCGGCGTCGGCCGGCGTGGTGTTCATCTTCCAGTTGGCGGCGATGACGACGGGACGCATGGCCCGGATCATGCCAGAGGCGAGGGCCCCTCCGGCGGCGACGCGGCCAGCCGCTCGATTCGCTCCAGCGCCCGCTGCACCGCGGACCGATGGATCTGGAGCCGCTCCGCCAGCTCGCCGAGCGTCGCCTCTGGGGTCTCGCGCCGCGCCTCGGCCACGCTCCGGACGACGTACGGCTGCTCGGACAGCTCGCCGCTCGCGGTCAGCTCCTCGATCGCCGCGACCTGGCGGCCGGCGGCCCCGACGGCCCGCTGGAGGTTGGCCGACTCCGCGTTCAGGACCCGGTTCAGGTCGCCACGGAGTGCCCGCGACACCTGCCGTGCCTCGAGCTCGAGGAGGGCCGCCGTCGCGCCGATCCGGCGCAGGAACAGCCCGACCGTGTCGCCGCTCTTCCAGGTCACGACGCCGCGCCCACGGCGGATCCGCCACGACGCCGGCAGCTCGATACCGGACAGGCGCTGTGCGAGGATCGGGGCGTCGCCGGCGTCGACGACGAACTCCAGGTGGGTCCGGCCGCCAGACAGGCTAAGCGACCCCCGGGCGAGGAACAGCCCCCGAAGCCAGGCGAGCCGGCAGTGCTCGGGCGAGGCATCCCAGTCGAAGACGGCGCCGCCGGCCGCCAGGTCCGGCGCGACCGAGGACGACACGTCGCGCGCCAGCCGGACGAGCAGCCGCGCGACCGGCGCGTCGCGGGCGCCCCCTCGGCCCCGAGAGCCCGGGTCGGCCGTGGCGGCCAGCCCCAGCGCCTCCGCGCGCCGGTCGCACGGCCGTGCCGGATCGATGGCGGCGAGCTCGGCGCGCAGCGCGAGGACGAGATCGCGGTCGGATCCGCTCATCGACGACGGGCGGCGAGGCCGGTCAAGCGGTCCGGGCCACCGTGGCGCGGCGTCGGGCGCTCCCCTCGCGCTCGAGGATCCGGATCACGGCTGCCGCGACCTTCCGGGAGTCGTGCCGCTGAGCGGCCGTCGTGTCCACGACGTCGTCGAGCACCAGCGTCGGCGGCGTCACGACGTCGGGCGGCCAGCGCAGCCCGACCGGCTCGGACGGCGGCCGGAGACCGGCCGGCAGGAGCCGGTTGTTCGCGAGCACGACGTCGACGATCTCGGGCCCGGTGTGCGCGTACAGGGCGCTCACGTGGTCGGCGAGGTCCATGCCGGTCGTCTCGCCGACCTGTGTCGCGACGTTGCAGACGAACACGCGGAGCGCGGAGGTTGTGACGATCGCGTCCTGGATCTGGGGCAGGAGAAGGCTCGGCAGGAGGCTCGTGTAGAGGCTGCCCGGCCCGATGACGATCAGCTCCGCGTCGGCGATCGCGGCCAGGGCGTCCTCACTTGCCGGGATGTCATCCGGGGTGATCCACGCCTGGTCGATCCCGACGGACTTCGTCACGACGGACTGGCCGTCGCGGACGGTCCCATCGTGGAGCCGGGCGTGCATCGTCAACGGGACCGCCGCCGCCGGCAGCACCTGGCCGCGGATCGCCAGGACCCGGTTGGCGAGACGGACGGCCTCCTCGAAGTCGCCGTCCTGGACCTGGGTCATCGCGGCGAGGAGGATGTTGCCGAGCGGGTGGCCGCCCAGCGGGCCGCCGGCCTCGGGGCCTTCGTCGGTCGGGGAACCGGTGAACCGATGCTCGAGCACCTCGCCGACGAGCGTCTCGTCGTCGGCCAGGGCCGCGAGGCATCGGCGAATGTCGCCGACGGGCGGGATCGACAGCTCCTCGCGCAGCACCCCGGACGATCCACCGTCGTCGGCCACCGCCACGATCGCGGTCAGGTTGCTCGTGTGCTCCTTCAGACCGCGCAGGAGGGTCGACTGGCCCGTCCCGCCGCCCAGCACCACGATCCGCGGCCCGCGGGCGAGCGACCTCTTCTGGTAGATCAGCTCGACGAGCCGGCCGCTCTCGGACGGCCTGAACGGGTCGGTCAACGCCCGGAGCGTGCGGTAGGCGCCGTAGCCGATGAGCGCGACCCCGACGAGCAGCACGACGAGACCACGCAGCGGGTACGGCAGGAACTGGAGGGTGGCGACATCGAGGATCGTCCCCGCGATGCCCCCGGGCTCGAGGTCCTGCGTGACCTGGCGGATGACGTGGGCAACACCGAGCGCCAGCACGAAGCACCCGACGAACGTCAGGAGCAGCCAGCGCTTGACGCCGATGCCGGGGGTCAGCCAGCGGCGCAGGTTCATGCGCGATCCAGCTCGCGATGGAACACGGAGACCGGTCCGAAGTCCTGCTCGCGGAGCCAGTCCGCCAGCTCCTCGGCGAGGGCGATGGAGCGGTGGTAGCCGCCCGTGCAGCCGAGGGCGATCGTCAGGCGGGTCTTGCCCTCACCGACGTACGCGGGCAGGGCGAAGCCGAGGAAGTCGTGGAGGTAGCGCAGGAACTCCCGGGCGACCGGCTGCGCGAGGACGAACGAGCGGACCGCATCCGTCAGGCCGGACAGCTGGCGGAGCTCCGGGATGTAGTACGGGTTCTGCATGAAGCGCACGTCGAACACCAGGTCGGCCTCGAGCGGGACGCCGTACTTGAACCCGAAGCTGATCAGCTGGATCGCGAGGCGGTCCGGGTCCGCGGTCTCGCCGAGCCGGTTGAAGATCCGCTCCCGGAGCTCGCGCAGCGACAGGTCGCTCGTGTCGATGACGACGTCCGCCTCGCTTCGGACGGGATCGAGGAGGCGGCGCTCCGCGGCGATCGAGCTGGCGATGCCCCGCTGGTCGGACAGCGGGTGGCGGTGACGGGTCTCGGAGAAGCGGCGGATCAGGACCTCGTCACGCGCCTCGAGGAAGAACACCTGTGGCCGGATGCTCCGCCCCTCGAGGGCGCCCCGCATCGCCCCGAACGCCATCGGCGCGTCGCCCGAGCGCACGTCGAGGACGATCGCGACCTTGTCGAACCGGTCCGGCTCGTCGGACACGAGCTCGGCCAGCTCGATGAGCAGCTCGCCGGGCAGGTTGTCGACGACGGTGTAGCCGAGGTCCTCGAACAGCTTCGCCGCGGCCGTCTTGCCGCCACCGGACAGCCCGCTGAGGATCACGACGTGCTGGCCGCCCGTCACCCTCGGGGTCTCATGGTCGGCGTCGACGTCGGTCATCGGCCGCTGCGCCGGATCGCCACGACCGTCAGCTCGAACAGGATGTACATCGTGATGCCGAGGACCGTCGGGCTGACGAGGTCGCCGCCCGGCGTCGCCACCGCGGCGAAGATCGCGATCCCGAGGATGATCATCCGGCGCGAGGCCTGGAGCCGGGCCGACGTCACGATCCCCACCCGCGACAGGGCGTACAGGACGATCGGGAACTCCATCAGCAGCCCGAAGACGAGGAACATCGTCGTGACGAAGTCGAAGTAGGGCGGCGCCGCAAGCGTCGCCACGAGGGTCTCGTCCGTGAACGCCAGCAGGAACTGGATGGCGAACGGCAGGATGACCCACGCGACCCCGACACCGAGCGCGAAGAAGAACAGGGCGAGCGGGATCCACGGCCGGAGGGTCCGCTTCTCGGAGGGTGTGAGACCGGGCGCGACGAACGCCCAGAGCTGGTAGAGCAGCACCGGCATCGCGAGGATGATTCCGGTCGCGATCGCGATCCGGAGCGTGATCGCGAACGCGTCGCCCGGTCCGAGCACGATGAGGGTCTGCTTGCCTTCCGGGAGCGGCTGGACGAGCCAATGCCGGATCGTCGGGGCGAGGGCGAACCCGATCGCCGATCCGGCGACGATCGCCAGCACACAGCGGATCAGGCGGGTCCGGAGCTCGCTGAGGTGATCGACGAGCGTCATCACGCCGCCGGCCTCGGACGGAGCGGCGCTCGGGCTCGCCGGGACCCCGGCCCCGCGGACGGCGTCGGCGTCGGCCATCAGCGGTCAGCCGGGCGCGAAGTCAGGCGGGCGGGGCGGCCGCGTCGTCGCCGCTCGTCGGCGGGACGGCGACCGGTGCCGGGGCCGGCGGGGCGGCCAGCGTGTTCGGAGTGGTCGCCTCCGCCAGGGTGTTCGGGGCCACCGGGGCGTCAGGAGCCCCCGCGCCGGGGACGGGTGCGGCCGGAGCGGTCTGCGGACCGGCGTCGACGCGCGCCGCGTCCGTGATGTCCTGGGAGGCCTTGCGGAACTCGCGAATGCTCTTGCCGAGGGCGGCGCCGACGTCGGGCAGGCGTCCGGGGCCGATCACGATGAGGGCGATCACGAGGATGATGATGAGCTCGACGGGCCCGATGTTCGGCATGGGATCTGGGTTCGACCTCGTGGGTGGCGTCCAGACGACGCCGGGCCGGCTGACGCGCTGGCTAGGGTAGCACGGGCAGTCGCGCGGCCCACTCGCGGGCGGCCGCTGCGAGGGCTGCGCCAAGGTCCGTCGGGGCACCGCTCCCCACGCTCGTACCCACTCCTGCGATCCCGCGGGACACGTTGACGAGCAGCCCGCCGCCGGGTCGCCCACCGGCCGGCGCCGTTGTAGCCGGGCCGTCGCGCAGGACCGCGTCCTCGTCGCCGCCCTGGGCCCCGACGCCGGGGACGAGGAACCCGAGCCCGGGGGCGATGGCGCGGATCTCGGCGAGCTCGCGCGGCGCCGTCGCGCCGACCACCAGACCGACCGTGCCGCCCGGCCCCCACCCCGTGACGCGCCGCGCGACGCGGGCATGGAGCGGCTCCCGTGGGTGGCCCGTGGCCGGGTCCGCTTCGACGACCAGTCCCTGCACCTCCGCGGCACCCGGGTTGGACGTCCGGCACAGGACGTAGGCGAAGCGATCCGTGCGGGCGAGGAGCGGTGCGATCGCCTCCTCCCCGAGGTACGGGTTGACGGTGACCGCGTCCGCGCCGAGGACATCGAACAGGGCGACGGCCTGGCGTGCTGCGGTGCTGCCGATGTCGCCGCGCTTCGCGTCCATCACGACCGGCAGGTCGGACGGGAGACGCGCTCTCAGACGCTCCAGGGCGGCCAGACCGGGCCCGCCGAAGGCCTCGAAGAACGCGACGTTCGGCTTGACGGCCGCGGCGACCGGGACGGCGGCGTCCAGGAGCAGCTCCGCGAACGCGGTGACGCCGCCGAGGTCCGGCGGGAACCCTTCCGGGAGCGCCGCGGGATCCGGGTCCAGCCCGACGCACAGCACGGTCCCGGTCGCTGCCGACCGGGCCGCGAGTCGCTCGAGGAACGTCACGGAGCGGACGAGGCGGGAGTCGAGGCGTCGCCGGACGGGGCGCCGCTCGCCGGCGCGGCACTGCCCGTCGAATCGGGGCCGCCCGAGGGCGCCGGCAGGTCCGCCGCGGGCGTGAACCAGCTCGGCCGGGATGCGCCGTCGAGCCCGGAGACCTTCGTCAGGTCGAGCGTCTTGCTGATGGACCAGCTCCCGTCGGACTGGTCGAGGTTCGCGAGCTTCAGGTCGACGATCGTGCCGGCGAGGTGCAGGAACGCGACGCCGTCGCCGCTGGGCGACCAGACCGGCGAGAAGGAGTGGTGGTCGTTCGTGACCTTCAGGACCTCCTTGCCGGAGCCGTCGAGGATCACGACGTCGGTCCCGAACGAGTCGGTCTTCGTCGCGGCCACGTACCGGCCGTCCGGCGAGAACGCGGGCGCGAGGTAGCCGGCGCCGGTGAACGGCGACGTCTTCTTCGTGGCCGGGTCGTACTTGTACAGCTGGGGGGCACCGCGCGGGCCATCCCGGCCGTTCCGGACGTAGAGCATGACCTTGCCGTCAGGGCGCCAGGCCGGGTCCTGGTGCCCGAGCTGGCCCGACTCGGGCAGGTTCAGCGAGGTCAGCTTCCGCGTCGTGAGGTCGAACCGTTTGAGCACGACGTCGCTCTGGAGCGGGTTCGGGCCGTCGGAGACCACCATCACGCCCTTGCCGTCCGGCGTGGGCGTCGGCTCGCGCATCCAGTAGAACCAGGTCGAGCTGCCGCTCTGATAGCGACCGGTCAGGAGCCGCTGGGCGCCCGAGCCGTCCGGCTTGACGCGCATCAGCACCGGCGTCTCCAGGTCGTACCACGTGCGCTGGCCGCCGCCATTCGCCGGGAACCTGCCGCGACCCTCGTCGATGCGGATGAAGTAGACCCACTGGCCGTCGTCCGAGAACGCCGGCATCGAATCCGTGCCGCCGTTCGTCAGCTGGTGGACGTCCGTCGCGGTCTGGATCCAGATGTTGCCCGCCTTGGCGTACACGATCTGGCCGTGGAAGGCGACGTCCGGCTCGATGATCACGACGTTCGACGGCGCCGGAGTGATCACGGGGCCGTTGCCCTGGTCGTTGCCGTTGTCCGTCGTCGCCTTCACGAACGGGAGGTCGCCGTTCAACAGCCCGACCGTGAAGACCGTGATCAGCACGAGGCCGACCACCGCGATCGCCGGACCGATATAGCTCGTGACCGGTCCGATCCCGTACGGGTCGCGGGTCGATCGCTTCGGTCCGCCGCTCATGGGGACACCCCTGCCGGGGGCGTCACCGGAACCGGCTCCGGCAACCCGGCGTCCGTCGTCGATCCGGGTCGTTGCAGGCCGGCCGAGGCGACGTCGCGGATCTCGAGCTGGAGCGACTCGTAGCCTCCGAACGTCCGGGTCACGAGACGGGCGGCGACGTCCACGACATCGCCTTCGTGGACGGTGTCGGCCAGGTCCGAGCGCCCGAACGCGATCCCGTCCAGGACGTCGAGGCGGCGGCGAAGGGTGAGCTGGCTGTGGCCGCCGGTGGCGGCCCGGACGCGCGTCACGGTCAGGCTTTCGACGAGCAGGAGCGGCTCGGTGTTGCCGACGCCGCACGGCGCCAGCCGGGCGAGGTCGCGCTGGAGGGCGTAGTCGACGTCGAGCGCGCCGAGGACGAGGTCCACCTGGAGCGGACGACGCGGATCGGGTGGGGCGGCTTCGGCGGCGAGGGCGCCGAACGTCGTCACGAACTCCGGCCAGCGATCCGCGGCGATCTCGAAGCCGGCGGCGCCGGCGTGGCCGCCGTGCCGGAGGAACAGGCCCGAGCAGGCCTCGAGGGTCGCCCCGAGGTCGAGCCGGCCGTCGCTCCGGCACGAGGCGCGGACGACATCACCGAGGTCCGCGCCGACAACCGCGGGACGACCGTGATCCTCGACGAGCTTCGAGGCGACGAGCCCGACGATCCCGACCGGCCACGGCCCATGGACGATCGTGGCCGCCGCGCCCACGCCCGCGGTCGTGCCGGTGAGCCCCTCGGCGATCATCGACGCGATCGAGGCCCGGGCCTCCGTCATCGCCTGGCTCGTGAGGTCGCGCCGGGTCTTGTTGGCGGCCTCGAGCTCTGCCGCGAGCCGATCGGCTTCGGCGCGGTCGTCGGTCAGCAGGAGCGCCGCGGCGGACTCGGTCTCGCCGATCCGGCCCGCGGCGTTGATCCGTGGCGCGACCCCGAACGAGAGGTCCTCGACGTCGACCGTCGCCGGCGTCATCGAGGCGGCGGCCAGCAGGGCCGCGATCCCGGGCCGAGGACGGCGCGCGATCGCCGCCAGCCCGAGCCGGACGATCGCGCGGGTCTCGCCGAGGATCGGCACGAGGTCCGCGATGGAGCCGATCGTCGCCAGGTCCGCCAGCTCCAGCGCCGCCTCCGGTCCACCCGGCTCGCCGGCGAGCAGCAGCTGGGCCAGCTTGAACGCCACCCCGCTGCCGGCCAGCCGCCGTTCGGGGTATCCGCTGTCGGACCGCTGGGGGTTGACGAGCGCGAGGGCCGGCGGGGGCTGGGGCGGGACGCGATGGTGATCCGTGACGAGGACGTCGATCCCCGAAGCGGCCGCCTCGGCGATCTCCGGGAGGCTGGTGGATCCGCAGTCGACGGTGACGATCACGCCCACCCCGCCCTCGACCGCGGCCGCGACCGCCTTGCGCGACAGGCCGTGACCCTCGTCGAGACGGCTCGGGACGTACGGGATCGCGTCGATGCCGAGGAGCCGGAGCGCCCGGACGAGGATCGCGAGGCCGGTCAGCCCGTCGGCATCGAAGTCGCCGAACACCATGACGCGCTCGCTCGCGCTCCGGGCACGCATGATCCGGTCGCGGAAGACGGTCGCGTCGGGCAGGAGGCTCGGGTCGTGGAGCCCGTCCAGCGGGTCGGCGAAGAAGGCGTCGAGCTCCGCCGTGGTCGCGATGCCGCGGCTCGCCAGCAGCCCGGTCGTCCGTGCGCCGAGACCGTGCCGCGAACCTGCCGCCAGCAGCGCCTCGGTCGGCTGGACGCGTTCGGCCAGCCGCCAGGCGAAGCGGGGTTCGATCACGCCGTCAGGATGCCACGCGACGCTCACCGCCGGGTTCTCTCCGGATGCACGCGCGCTCCACCGCGGGTGCTCCGGACGGTCCCGGCCGGCACGATGGGTCAGGACGCCGCGCGGCGGGTTCGCGGAGCGCGCGACGAGCCGGTCCGGCCAAGGCGCTTCGCCTCCCAGTTGTGCCAGACGACCAGGAGGGGCGCGGCGTTGAAGATCGACGAGTACGTCCCCGAGATGATCCCGATCAGCAGGGCGAGGACGAAGTTCCGGATCGCGCTGCCGCCGAACAGGTACAGGGCCAGCAGGGTCAGGACGACCGTGAAGCTCGTCATGATCGAGCGGGCGAACGTCTGCAGGATCGAGTGGTTGACGATCTCCTCGAACGGCTCGCCGGCATGGCGGGCGCGGTTCTCGCGGATCCGGTCGAAGACGACGATCGTGTCATGGACGCTGAAGCCGATGACGGTCAGCATCGCCGTCACGAACAGGGCGTCGATCTCGACGCGGAAGAACGTCCCGAGGATCGCGAACGTCCCGACGACGACGATCACGTCGTGGACGAGGGCGACCAGCGCGGTCACGCCGAACTTCACGTCCTGGAACCGGTAGGTGATCCAGAGCAGGATCCCGAGCGAGCCGACCATGATCAGGATCAGTGCCTGACGGATCAGGTCCGACGAGACCACCGGGCCGATCGTCGTCAAGGAGGCCTGCTCCGCGATCGGGCCGAGGGCGGCCTCGAGGGCCTTGACCATCTCGCCGCCCTTGCCGTCGGTCGGGAGCTCCGTGTTGCCGGTGCCGGTCGACGGTGACGCCGACGGGGAGGCCGACGCGCCCGGAGACCCGCTCGGCGCCGGGGAGCCGCTCGGGCTCGCCGAGGGACTGGGGGTCGGGCTGGTGCTCGGTGCCGGCGAGGCGGACGGGACCGGCGACCCGGACGCGGCCGGGGCTCCGGAGCCCGAGGCGGCCGGCGCCGAGGCAGACACGGACGGCGCCGCCGAGGGCGAGCCGGACGTCGCCGCCGAGGGCGAGCCGGACGGCGGGCCCGAGGCACTCGGTGTCGGGGCGAGCGTCGGGACGGGCGTCGGCGACGGAGCGGGCGGACGGAGGCCGATGGGGTCGGTCTTGATGTCCATGAACCCGTCGCCCTGCTTGACGACGATCGCCTGGAGATCGTTCTCCTTGAAGACCGCGGCCACCTGGTCGGCGGTGACGTTCGGATCCGCGAACCGGATCTGCCAGGTCGTGCCGCCGGTGTAGTCGATCGTGAACTGCAGGCCGGCCTGGCCGTTCGAGAAGAACGTCAGGAGGATGAAGAACAGGCCCGGGATCGTGATGATCGCGGAGAAGAGGAAGAACCACCGCCGCTTCCCGATGATGTCATACACGCGAGCGGGCCTCTCCTCTGAGGCGAGCGCGACCCGGCGGGAGACCGGCGGCGACGAACTCCTCTTCGCTGACGCCGTACAGGCTGGCCTTGCGCGACCAGCTCTGGGCGACGATCCAGCGGAGGATCGTCCTCGAGACGACGATGGCGCTGAACATCGACACGAGCACGCCGATGATCAGGACGAGGGCGAACCCGCGGATCGTCGACGAGCCGAAGAGGTACAGGATCGTGGCGGTGATCAGGCTCGACACGTTCGAGTCGAGGATCGAGTTCCACGCCCGCCCGAAGCCGGCCTCGACCGCGGCCGGCAGCGACTTGCCGACGCGCAGCTCCTCCTTCATCCGCTCGAAGATCAGGATGTTGGCGTCGACCGCCATGCCGATCGAGAGGACGAACCCGGCGATCCCGGCGAGGGTCAGTGTGACGGGGATCAGCCGGAAGATCGCCAGGACGACGAGCGTGTAGTAGATCAGGGCGAAGCTCGCGACGACGCCGAGGAGCCGGTAGTAGATCAGCATGAACATGATCACGAGCGCGATGCCCACCGCGCCGGCCAGCAGGCTCTGGCTGAAGAACTGCTCGCCGAGCGTCGCGCTGATCGTCTGGGCCGACAGCTCGACGACCGGGAACGGCAGCGAGCCGAACTGGAGGACGGTGACGAGCTCCGTGGCCTCGGCGAGCGGATAGCCGCCGATGCTGTTGTCCTGGCTGATCTGGACGTTGCCGCCGGGGATCGCGCTGTTGATCACGGGCGCCGAGATGACCTTGCCGTCGAGCACGATCGCGAAGTAGTCGCCGATGTGCGCGGCCGTGTAGTCCCCGAAGAGCTTGGCGCCCTCGTCCTTCAGGTTGAACGTGACGACACGCTTGCCGAGCTGGTCCGTGCCGATGGCCGCGCTCGCGAGCTGTTCCCCGGAGAACAGCGGCGGGAACTGGGTCTCGTCGACGGTGTCGCCCTTCTGCTTGGGCGTCTGGCCGAGCGGCACGAAGTCGAGTCGGCCGGTCTGGCCGACCAGGCGGCGGATGGCCTCCGGGTCCGAGACTCCGGGCAGCTCGATCACGATCCGGTCGCTGCCCTGGGTCGTCACGAGCGGCTCCGAGACGCCCGTCGCGTTGACCCGGTTCTCGATGATCTGGCGGATGACCTCGAGGTCCTCCGGCCGCGGGATCTTGTCGCCGACCTGCTGCGCCTGGTACTCGACGCGGAGTCCGCCCTGCAGGTCGAGACCGAGCTTCGTCTCGATCGGACGGTTCCCGGAATTGCTCGAATTGGGGAGCGTCAGTCCCGGGACGAAGTTCACGATGAGGGCGAGGACGCCGATGACGAGGATGAGAATCGGGCCGGCTTTGCGCATCAGCGGCGGATGATACAGGACGGGTCCGCGAACCCGAGATGAACTTTCCTTCGCGAGTTCACCACCATCGCCGGCCCCGCCGACCCTCGCGATCCCCGGCTACCCCTCGAGCGTCGCCTTGATCCGCTCGGCGAGGGCCGGCCCGATCCCGGGCACCGCCGCGATCTGCTCGACCGGCGCGTCCCGGACCCGCTTGGCCGAGCCGAAGACACGCAGCAGCGCGCGCCGGCGCTTCGGGCCGACGCCCGGAAGGTCGTCGAACGCCGAGTGGGTCTGGCGCTTCGAGCGCAGGTCCCGGTGGTACGTGATCGCGAACCGATGCGCCTCGTCGCGCAGCCGCTGGACGAGGTACAGCGCCGCCGAGGTCGGCGGCAGGACGACCGGCACCGACGATCCGGGCAGGAACAGCTCCTCGCGCTCCTTGGCCAGGCCGGCCATCGGCAGGTCGTGGAGCCCCAGCTCGTCGAGGACCTCCTTCGCGGCGCTGACCTGGCCCTTCCCCCCGTCGATGATCACGAGGTCCGGCATCGCCCAGCGAAGCGCCTCCTCGGCGCCCTCGTCCCCGGCCTTCGCCCGGCGGAACCGCCGCCGGAGCACCTCCTGGTGCGACGCGAAGTCGTTCGCCCCGATGACGGTCCGGATCTTGAACCGCCGGTACTCGCCCGGACGCGGCCGGCCCTCCTCGAACACGACCATCGATCCGACCGAGTCCGACCCCTGGACGTTCGAGATGTCGTAGCACTCGATCCGGAGCGGCGGCCCGGCCAGCGCGAGCGCCTCGGCCAGCTCCTCCAGGGCCGCCAGGGTCTTGCCCTCGTCGGCGAGCCAGCGCGCGTGCTCGCGGGCCAGCGTCTCGGTCGCGTTCTGGGTCGCCAGCGCCATCAGCTCGCGCTTCTCGCCGCGCTGCGGAACGGACAGATGGACCGGTCCCCCGCGACGCAGGGCGAGGAACGCTTCGAGGTCGGCCGTGTCGGGCAGGGCGAGCGGCACGAACAGCGCGGGCGGCACGGACGTCGCGCGCGCGTAGAACTGCTCGAGGAAGCTGGACAGGACCTCCTCGTCGGAGGCCTCGCGGACGGCGTCGAGCAGGAACACGTCGCGCCCGATCATCTTCCCGCCGCGGATCGCGAACAGCTGGATCGCCGCCTGGTTGTCCTGCCGCGCCAGCCCGACGAGATCCAGCTCGGTCCGCTTGAACGCGGCCATCTTCTGGCTCTCCATCGTCCGCTCGATCGCCCGGATCTTGTCGCGGATCGCGGCCGCCCCCTCGTAGTCCGTCCGTTCGGACGCCGCCTGCATGTCGCGCCCCAGCGCCTTCACGACCGACTCCTGGCGGCCCTCGAGGAACAGCTGGATCTGCTCGATCTGGGCGCCGTAGTCGGCCTTCGAGACGGCCTCGATGCAGGGGCCCTGGCAGCGCTTGATGTGGTACAGCAGGCACGGCCGGGCGAGCGCACGCTCACCGTCGTGGATGTCGATCGTGCACGTCCGGAACGGGAACAGCCGGCGGACGAGGTTCATCGACTCGTCGACCGAGCTCGCCGACGCATACGGCCCGAAGTAGCGGCTGCCGTCCTGGACGAGCTTCCGTGTCCGCTCGACCCGCGGGAAGTCGTCGGCCATCGTGATCTTGATGTACGGGTAGCTCTTGTCGTCCTTGAGCCGGACGTTGAACCGCGGCCGGAACCGCTTGATCAGGTTGGCCTCGAGGAGGAGCGCCTCGCTGACCGAGTCGGTGATCGTGTACTCGACGTCGACGACCCGATCGATGACCGACCGGATCCGGTGGCCCTCGAGCGGGCCCTGACCGGTCTGCTTCTGCCAGTAGCTCCGGACGCGGCTCTTCAGGCTCTGCGCCTTGCCGACGTACACGACGTCGCCGCGCGCGTCGCGCATCAGGTAGACGCCGGGCCGGTCAGGGAGCTTGCGGAGGGTCGCCTGGAGCTCGGGGGTCACCCACCGATGCTAGGGCACGCGGCGCCAGGACGCGGGGAACGATGAAGTGCGGCGGCCGGACGTGTCCCCGTCGTCGGGCCGCCGCAGGTGCATGCGTCAGTGCCTCGGCGAGCCCTTCCCGGACCGGCACGAGCCACCGTGGGCCCGGACGTCCAGCGTGAAGCTCCCGAAGGCCTTCCCGTTGACGCTGACGACGGCCTGGTAGCAGCCGGGTCGGAGACCGCCGAGCCAGAGGTGTCCGGCCCACCGCCCGTCGTGCCGGTGCAGAGTCAGGGTCCGCGTGGACCCTCCCCCGGCGCAGGACGCGACGGTCAGGACGACGCGGCCGCTCTTGACGGCCTTGCCGTCGAGCGTGAGCCGGACCTTGACCGGGAGCTCGCGGGCGCCGCGGACGACGACGGTCCCCGGGGCGTGGATCGGCTGCAGCCACCAGGCGTGGGCGCCGGGCGCAGGTGGGTTGGCCGGTGGGACGACGGGCGGGACCACGGGCGGCGGCGGTGCGCCGACCGGAGGCGGATCAGTGACGGGCGGGGTCGGCGGCGGGTCGATCACCGGGGGCGGCGGCGGCACGAACGCGACGTGGGCCGTGAACGACGCCGACGCGCTGTTGCCACTTGCGTCCCGGGCCGTACAGGTGACCGTCGTGTCCCCGACGGGCAGCGCGGACCCGGACGCCGGCAGGCAGGCCACCGATGGCGATGCGTCGACGACGTCCGTTGCCGTCGGCGAGACATACGTCAGCGTCGCTGACGTGCCCGACGTCGTCAGGTTGACGTCAGCCGGCATCCCCGAAAGGAGCGGGGCCGTCGTGTCGACGACCGTGATCGTGAAGGAGCCGTTGGCGCTGAGCGAGCCGCTATCGGTCGCGGTGCAGTCGACGGTTGTCGTTCCGAGCGGCAGGAGCGCCCCAACAGCCGGGCTGCACGTCGACGTCGGATCCACGGCGTCGTCGGGGTCGGTGGCGGCGACCGTGTAGGCCGCGGTCGCGCCACCGGTCGTGTTGCCTTCGACCGTCGAGTCGGCCGGCAGTTGAAGCGACGGCGGCAGGTTCTGCCGGTGGCGGGGTCGCGACGTCGAGGACGAAGTCGATCGTCGGGTTCGTGCCGGAGAAGACGCCGGAGTCATTGGCACTCGCCGGGGTCACGGCCCGGTTCCACGAGAACCGGTAGTGATAGTCGAGGCCCTCGGTCATCGGCGCCGTGACGATGACGTAGAGCGGGCCGGCGACGTAGGGGTCCAGGTCAGTGGGACACGTGGCACCGTCGGCGGGCCATCCACTCGGCATCCCGAACGTCAGCGTTCCGACGCTGAACCCGCCGCCGGACGGGACTGACCGGGTGCCGGGCGACAACCGGATCGACTGGGTCGCGTCCACGTGGTTTGTCCCGGAGCACGTCACCACGAAGTAGACGTAGTAGGGGACGTCCTCGCCCGGAGCGACCGTGCCGAGATCGATCGAGCTCTGGAATCCAACGGTCACCGCGTCGCCGTCGGCGTCGACGCTCTCGGCGGCGACCGACGGGACGGTGAGGAGCGTGATCGCCGCTGCGGCCACGAGGGCCCGTCTGGCGATGGTGAAGCGCATCGAGGTCGACTCCTGAGCAGTCGGAGGCGGCAGCAAGGCGGCCGGAGCCGGATCGTCCGGTGCCGGGTCCCGACCGTCGATGGCCAATTCGGGGGGTTCGGTGACGAGGTGCGCCGCCCAGGAGTACCGCCCGCTGGTGCGTGCGCGCCCTCACGGGGCCCCGCCGGGCCCGGGATTCGGCCGGCTCGGACAAGCAGAAGTCCCGTCACGTGGACGGGACTTCCGCATCCCCCTCTTGTGCGTCTGCGGGTCACCCGGAGGGCAGGACCTCGAGGCGATCCGCGCTGACGGCACGGCCAGTGTGCTCCGGCAGTGGCCGCGGGTCGTTGCCGGTCGGTTGACGTCCCGTCAACAGGCCGTGAAGGGCCGCGGAAGGGTCCGGTGATCGCCGCGTGAGCGGCGGGTGAGCGCTGGGTGAGCCGTGGTGCACCGTCATCCGCATCGTGGGGTCGATGACGCTCCATCCCTCGGTGGCCGACCGGCTCGACCGGCTCGCACCGGACCAGCGGGCGGCCGCGACGGCGCCGCCGGGACCGATCCTGTGCGTCGCCCCCGCCGGCTCCGGCAAGACGACGACCCTCGTCGCCCGGGTCGCCTGGCTGATCGCCTCGGGCGCAGCCGCCCCCGAGGCGATCGTCGCCATCACCTTCAACCGGCGCGCCGCGGTCGAGCTGGGCGAGCGGCTCGCCGGCGCGCTCGCGCCGCTCGACCTGCCCGCCGAAGCGGTCCGGGTCCGGACGTTCCACGCCCTCGGGCTGGAGATCCTCCGGGACGCCGGCGAGCGCGTCGACCCCCTCGTCGACCGGCTCGAGGTCCTGCGCCGGATCGCGCCCGATCTCGGACCGGCCGGCTGGCGCCGTCTCGACACCGCGTTCTCCCGGCTGAAGCTCGACGTCGGCGTGACCGCGGCGGAGGTCGCGACGGACCCCGAGCCGGGTCCGGTCGCCCGAGCGTTCGTCGCCTACGAAGCCGAGATCACATCCGAAGGCGGCCTCGACTTCGACGACCTCGTCGCGCGCTCGCTCCGACGGCTGGAAACCGACGCCGGGGTGCTCGAGCGATGGCGCGCCCGGGCGGCGGACCTCGTCGTCGACGAGGCACAGGACCTCGACCGGGCACAGCTCCGGCTCGCGCTGCTCCTGGCCGCGCCGGCCAACCGGATCTTCCTCGTCGGCGACGACGACCAGTCGATCTATGGCTGGCGCCTCGCGGACGTCCGCCGGGTCCTCGGGCTCGCCGACGCCCTGCCGGGGCTCCGGCGGGTCGACCTCGTCGTCAACTACCGCTGCCCGTCGACGGTCATCGAGCGATCCGTCCGGCTGATCGAGCACAATGCCGCGCGGTTTGCGAAGTCGATCCGGGCGCGGCCGGACGCGCGCGGCTCGATCGTCCTGGCCGGCGACGCATCAGACGAGCCGGTCCGGATGGCGCGCATCCTCGAGCGGTGGCCGGACGACGACGGCACGCGGGCGATCCTCGCGCGGACGAACCGCGAGCTGCTGCCGGCGATCGCGACGGCGCTGGAGGCGGGCGTGCCGTTCCGCCCGCCGCCGATCGAGCTGCTGATCACGTCGCCGTCTGTCGACGCGTGCCTGGCGGCGGTCGGGACCGATGACGCCAGGACCTCGGCCCCACTCCTCGCCCGGATCGAGGCGGTCCGCGCTCGCTGGGCGGCCGCGCCGCCCGACCGGGCCGCGGACCCGGATGTCACCGCCCCGGCCGACGTCGCCGCGGCGGTCCTTGCCTGGGCAGCGCCATTCGCGACCCTGGACGCGCTGCGGGGTGCCGTCGAGGCGCGCCGTGCGGATCTCGCCCGGCTGTGTGCCGACGACGCGCCGCTCACCTTTGCCACGGCGCACGCGACGAAGGGTCTCGAGTTCGACCACGTGGCCGTGATCGGGCTCGACGCCGGGCGGTTCCCGAGCGCCCGCTCGCTCGCGGACGCGCCCGACCCGGATGCGGGCGCTCGAGGAGGAGCGGAGGCTCGCCTACGTCGCGTGGACGCGTGCCCGTCGGTCGCTCACCCTCGTCTACGACCCGGCGACGCCGTCGCGGTTCCTGCTGGAGGCGTTCGACCCGGACGAGCTCGGCCTTCGGGCCGCCGAACGGCATGCCTAGACTGCGCCATGCCCACCCGACGTGACGGGACCGAGCCGATGGTCGCCCACGGCTCTGTCTATCTCCGACCACCCGAGAAGGACGACATCCCGCTGTTCGTGACGTGGTTCAACGACTACGCGATGTCGCGGACGCTCGGCATCCGCGCCCCGATGTCGGTCGCGATGGAGGAGCAGTGGTACGAGCGCTCCGTCGCCGACCAGGGCAAGACCGGCTACCACTTCGTGGCCTGCCTGCTGGAGGACGACCGGCCGATCGGCACGATCGGGCTGTTCGACCTCGACCTGCACAACGGCAGCGCCGGGCTCGGGATCTCGATCGGCGCCGCGTCGGACCGGGGACGGGGGCTCGGGTCGGACATGATCCGGGCGCTGGTCGCGTTCGGCTTCGGCAGCCTCCGGCTGGAGCGGATCTGGCTCGACGTGTTCGACTTCAACCCGGGCGCCCGGCGCGTCTACCAGCGGGTCGGGTTCGTCGACGAGGGCGTGTCCCGGCACGCGATCTTCCGGGAGGGCCGCTACCGCGATGTCCACCGGATGGCGATCCTGCGCGAGGAGTGGACTGCGCTGCAGCCGGCGGAGGAGCCGGGCGCCTAGCCGATCTCCCGCCGGTTCAGCTGCTTGAGCAGGCGATCGATCGAATCGAGGAACGGCTCCGTCACGGACTCCGGCAGCGCGTCGCGCACGGAGTCCTTCGGCCCGAACGCCGCCCGCGCCCGCATCGCGACCTGGCGGAGCCCGCGCGGCTCGTCGTCGCGGAGCCGGTCCGCCATCGGCTCGAAGTAGGCGAGCCACCGATCCTGGCCGAGCTCGCGCGCGGCGGCGATCACCCGATCCACGTCGCGGGCCGCCGTCAGCGCCGCCTCGTCGACCGCCGGCATCTCGTGGCGGAGCGGCCCGCGGTTGCCCGTGTGCCGGGCGATGGTGATGGGGCGGTCGTCAGGCATCCGGCGCCGTGATCAGGAGCGGCAGGCGCTTCCGCTCGGAGCCGTTGACGAGGATCCGGAACGAGTAGTCGCCGGGCGTCGTTGAAGGTCAGGTTCCACAGGTCGATCGAGAACGTCAGGACGGCGTCGCGCCCGTCACCGTGGCCGCGTGCCACGAGGTTGCCCGTGCCGCCGGCGACCTCGCCGCCGTCCGGGTCGAGGAGGACGAACCGGATCTCGTGCTCGCGGTCGACCTCCGGCGCGGTGACCATCAGGCCCAGGACGAGGGCGAGGTGCGCGTGCCGCAGCGGGAACGTCCGGCCGCCGATCCGCGACACGCCGCCGCCGAGCACGTGGAACTTCTGCCCGGGCTGGGTCTCGGCGGCGTCGGCCAGGAACGCGAACTCGATGTCCGGCATGGCGGGCATCGTACCGCCGGGCTCAGCACCGGGAGTGATGCCGGCCCGGGAGGGACGAGGTAGCGTGCGCCTATCGGCCGGATGCCGCGGCGGCGCGCTTCCGGCTCGGGGCGATCCGGACCCTGGGGCCGTGGCCGTTCGTGCCGTTGCCCCGGCCGGCCTCCTCGGCGAAGGTCACGTGCGACAGCGGCACGAGCGGCTCGCCGCGGAGCACCCGCGCGAGGTACTCCCCCGTCGCGGAGCCGCCGGTGGCGGCGACGGTCTCCGGCGTGCCCTCGGCGATGATCCGGCCGCCCCGGGCGCCGCCGTCCGGGCCGAGATCGACGATCCAGTCGGCCGTCTTGATCACGTCGAGGTTGTGCTCGATGACGAGGACCGTGTTGCCCCCGTCGACGAGCCGATGGAGCACCTCGAGCAGCTTCTCCACGTCCGCGAAGTGGAGCCCGGTCGTCGGCTCGTCCAGGACGTACAGCGTCCGGCCGGTCGCCCGCCGCGACAGCTCGGTCGCCAGCTTGACCCGCTGCGCCTCGCCGCCGGACAGCGTCGTCGCGGGCTGGCCGAGGTGGACGTAGCCCAGCCCCACGTCGTTCAGCGTCTGGAGCTTCACCTTCACGTTCGGCACCGCCGAGAAGAAGTCGTTCGCCTCGGCGATCGTCATCTCGAGCACGTCCGCGATCGACCGACCCTTGTAGTGGATCTCGAGCGCCTCGCGGTTGTAGCGCTTGCCCTTGCAGACCTCGCACGTGACGTACACGTCCGGGAGGAACTGCATCTCGATCTTCAGGATCCCGTCGCCCTTGCAGTTCTCGCAGCGTCCGCCCTTGACGTTGAAGCTGAAGCGCCCGGGCTGGTAGCCGCGGACGCGCGCCTCGGGGACGCCGGCGAAGAGCTCGCGGATCGGGCCGAACAGGCCGGTGTACGTCGCCGGGTTCGAGCGCGGCGTCCGCCCGATCGGGCTCTGGTCGATCTCGATGATCTTGTCGATGTGCTCGACGCCCTTCAGCGACGTGTGGGCACCGACCGGCTCGCGCGACCCGTTGAGCTCGCGCGCGAGGGCCCGATAGAGCACGTCCGTCACGAGCGTCGACTTGCCGCTCCCGGACACGCCGGTGATCGCCGTGAACGTCCCGAGCGGCACCGTGAAGTCGATCCCGCGGAGGTTGTGCTCGCGGGCGCCCTTCACGACGAGCTTCTTCAGGTTGCCCTTGCGGCGCTTCGCCGGGATCGGCACGACCCGCTCGCCCCGGAGGTAGGCGCCCGTGATCGAGCGTGGCTCGGCCAGGACCGTCTCGAGCGGGCCGTTCGCGATGATCTCGCCGCCGTGCTCACCCGCGCCGGGCCCGATGTCGACCACCCAGTCGGCCGTCCGGATCGTCTCCTCGTCGTGCTCGACCACGAGGACCGTGTTGCCCAGGTCGCGCAGCCGGGTCAGCGTCGCGATCAGCTTCGCGTTGTCGCGCTGGTGGAGCCCGATCGACGGCTCGTCGAGGATGTACAGGACGCCCATCAGGGTCGTGCCGATCTGGGTCGCCAGCCGGATGCGCTGCGCCTCGCCGCCCGACAGCGTGATCGACGCGCGGTCCAGGGTCAGGTAGTCCAGCCCGACGTCGACGAGGAACCCGAGCCGCGCGCGTGATCTCCTTGAGGATCTGGTACGCGATCGTCCGCTCGCGCTCGGTCAGGATCTTCGGCAGCCGGGCGACCCAGCTCATCGCGTCCGTGATCGACAGGGTCGCGACGTCCGAGATGCTCTGCCCGTCGACCGTGACCGCGAGGACCTCCGGCTTCAGCCGCTTGCCGCCGCAGGTGGGGCACGGCCGCGTGACCATGTACTTCTCGAGCTCGGTCTTGATGTACTCCGAGTCCGTCTCGCGGTAGCGCCGCTCGAGGTTCGTGACGATCCCCTCGAACGTCGCCTTGTAGGTGTTCTCGCCGCGCTCGTGGCGGTAGCGGACGAGGACCTTCTCGTCCTTCTCCGCGCGGAGGAGGTACTCGATCGCCTCCGCCGGCAGGTCCTTGACCGGCTTCTTGAAGCTCCAGCCGTGGGCGTCGCAGATCGCCTCGAGGATCTTCAGCCGCCAGGACGCGTCGTTCGGCATCTTCGCCCACGGCACGAGCGCGCCCTGCGCGAGGCTCTTCGTCCGGTCCGGGATCACGAGGTCCGGGTCGATCTCCAGCCGCGTCCCGAGGCCGGTGCAGGCCGGGCAGGCGCCGTGGGGCGAGTTGAACGAGAAGTTGCGCGGCTCCAGCTCGTCCATCGTGAACCCGTCGTACGGGCAGGTGAACCGCTCGCTGTAGCGGCGCTCGTCGAACGACGGGCCGTCGTCGTCGCGCGGCGCCGGCGCGATCAGGACGACGCCCTCGCCGAGCCGGAGCGCCGTCTCGATCGAGTCCGCGAGACGCGATGCGTCCGGGTCCGGGATCACGACCCCCGTCTCGGGATCGATCGGGCGGCCGTCCGGCGCTCGCTTCGCGCCCTCCGGGGCGTCGGCGTGGCGGACGATGTAGCGGTCGACGACGACCTCGATGCTGTGGCGCTTGTACTTGTCGAGGGTCGGCGCCTCCGACAGCTCGTACATCTCCCCGTCGACCCGGACGCGGACGAAGCCCTGCCGCCGGGCGCCGTCGAAGACGCGGTCGCCCTCGGTCTTGCGGTCCTTGATCAGCGGGCCGAGGACGAGCAGCCGGGTCCCCTCGGGCAGGGCGAGGACCTGGTCGACGATCTGCTGGACGCTCTGCCGCTCGATCGGGTGGCCGTTCGGGCAGTGCGGGTGGCCCGCGCGCGCGAAGAGCAGCCGGAGGTAGTCGTAGATCTCGGTGACCGTCCCGACGGTCGACCGCGGGTTGCGCGACGCGCCCTTCTGGTCGATCGAGATCGCCGGCGACAGCCCGTCGATCTGGTCGACGTCCGGCTTCTCCATCTGGCCGAGGAACTGCCGGGCGTAGGCGCTCAGGCTCTCGACGTAGCGGCGCTGGCCCTCGGCGTAGATCGTGTCGAAGGCGAGGCTGCTCTTGCCGCTCCCGGACAGGCCGGTGATGACGACCAGCCGGTCGCGCGGGAACGCGACGGTGACGTCCTTCAGGTTGTGTTCGCGGGCACCGCGGACGACGAGCTGATCCTGGGGCATCTCGAGCCAAGTCTACGCGATCCGGGACATATCGCACAGACGTTCTAACACGTTCGCGACGGATTCCGCGCGGCGGGCACGTATGCTGGCCGCGGTCTGTCACACGAGGGCCACGCTCGGCACGATGAGGCTCGGCGGTTCGGTTCGCGATCCGGCCCTGGTGGCGGTCGTCCTCGTGTGCGCGGCGGCCATCCTGTCGATCGCGACGATGGCCCTGAGCCGGTTCCTGATCCCGCCGAGGACGCCGGGATCTCGAGCGAGGCCTGGCCGTGGACGGCCGACGGGGTCGCCGTCGAGCCGTTCGATGGCGCATCTCCGTTCCGTGCTGGGCGACGTGGTCGTCGCGATCGACGGCCGGCCGCTGGCCGGTCTGGGCGGGCGAGGCGCTCGAACCGCCGTGGGCCCTCGCGCCCCGGTCGCTCGGCTCGACCGCCGACATCGAGGTGATCCGCGACGGCCGGCCGGTGACGGTCACGGCGTCCCTCCAGCCCCTGCCCGTCTCCCGGTTCGGCGGCGCACCCCTGGCGCTCGTCGCGTTCGCGACTCGGGGCGATCCTCCTGGCGCTGACGATGATCGCCCGGCGGCCGCGCTCGATGGCGCTGCGCCTGATCGCGGTCGCGGTGGCCTGCGACATCGCGGACATCGTCGCGTGGGAGGTCGGCCTGCAGCCGACGGACCTGGTCGCCCGCAGCCCGTTCCTGTACGCGTTCGGGTTCGGGGCCGTGTTCAGCCTGATCTTCTGGGCCGCGCTGCTGCACCTGCTGCTGATCTATCCGGTCCGGGCCCGCTGGCTCGTCCGGCGGCCGCGGTCGATCGGGCTCGTCTACGGCCTGCCGCTCGGGGCCCTGGCGGTCGGCGCCATCGCGGCCGGGCTGGCCGGCGGCAACACGCTGAGCTGGCTGGCGCGTCTGGGCCCACTGACCGGCGCGCTCGTGTCGGCGATGATCGTGGCCGTCCTCGTCGCGATCGTCGCGGACTACCGACGGACTCCCGCCCCGCGACGCTCCCAGGTCCGGCTGCTGGCCGTGACGATGTTCGTGGCCGCCGGGCGCGATCCTCGTGCTCACGAGCCTGCCGATCGCGCTCGGCCGGCCCCCGCTGGCATCGCGCGGTGCCGTCGCCCTGCTCGCCCTCCCCGTGATCGCGGCGCTCGCGCTCGCGGTCCTCCGGGATCGCCTGTTCCAGGTCGACCTGCTCGTCACGAGCCGGGCCCGGATCGTGGCGGCCCGGGAGGAGGAGCGGCTGCGGCTGCGGCGGGAGCTGCACGACGGGGTCGGACCGACGCTCGCGGCGCTCGGGTTGAAGATCGACGCCGCGCGGGCCGCCGCGACCGGTGACGACCCGCCGTCCGCCGGCCCGATCCTCGACGAGATGCGGAGCGACGTCCGGGCGGTCCTCGGCCAGGTCCGTGGGCTGGCCCGGGACCTCCGGCCGCCCACGCTCGACACCCTGGGGCTGGTCGGCGGGCTGCGTCAGCAGGTCGAGGCGATGACGATCGGCGGTCCCACGCGGGTCGAGGTCGTCGCCGATCCCCTCCCCGAGCTCCCCGCGGGGATCGAGGTCGCGGCCTACCGGATCGTCGTCGAGGCCGTCACGAACGTCCTGCGCCACGCCGGCGCCCGGACGGCGACGGTGCGGATGACGGTCGACCACGACCAGCTGCGGATCGCGGTCGACGACGACGGGATCGGCGTCGACGATATCGCCATCGGGGTCGGCACGCGGGCGATGTACGAGCGGGCGGCGGAGGTCGGCGGAGAGCTGACGATCGAGCCGGGCGCCGACGGCGGCACCCACCTGTCGGCGACCCTGCCGATCGGGAGCCCGTCCTCGGCGGGCGGTCGCCGTCGCCGAGCCCGCCGCGGCCCCGGCGGCCATCCGGCCCGGGCTCACCGGGAGGCCGCTCGAATGACGACGACGACCCGGGCCCGGACCCGACGCAGCCGATCGGCCGTCCGATCCGGATCGTCGTCGCCGACGACCACCCGGTCTACCGCGACGGCCTGCGCGCGCTCGCCGCCCGTTCGCCGGGCCTCGAGCTCGTCGGCGAGGCGGCGGACGGGCTGGCGGCGGTGGAGGTCGTCCGCGCGACGGCGCCCCAGGTCGTCCTCATGGACCTGCGGATGCCGGGGATCAGCGGGATCGAGGCGACCCGCGAGATCCTGAAGCACCTGCCGGAGACGCGGATCCTGATCCTCACGATGTCCGAGGACGACGAGTCGCTCTTCGGGGCGATGCGGGCCGGGGCCCGGGGCTACCTCCCGAAGGACGCCGACAGCGACGATCTCCTGCGGGCGATCGAGGCGGCGGCGGTCGGCGAGGTGATCTTCGGAGAATCGATCGCGACGCGGCTCCAGGCGTTCTTCGCGGCGCCGCGGAACCGGGCGACCGAGCCGTTCCCGGAGCTGACCGCCCGCGAGGACGAGGTGCTGGAGCTGATCGCGCAGGGCCGGTCGAACGCCGAGATCGGCGCCCGGCTCGGGATCAGCGACAAGACGGTCCGCAACCACGTGGCCAGCGTCTTCAACAAGCTCCGCGTCGCCGATCGGGCGGGGGCGATCGTCCGTGCCCGCGAGGCCGGGCTCGGCCGGGAGACCGACGCCGACTGAGGCCGCCGCCCCGGTTCGCCGGATCGGCTGCCGCTCCGCCGCCCGATCCGTTGCCCGGTCATCCGGGACACGAGCCCGATGTGCCCGGGACAACGGGCGACCGATACCTGCCCCAGGTCGCCGTCGAGCGGCCACTCGAGGGGCACGTTCGATGCAGACGCAGGACACCGGGACCCGTCACGAGACCGCCGATCAGCTGGTGGCCGAGTGGTACGCCACCGAGGCGGCCGCCGTCCAGCGCTACGTCCAGTCGCTCGTCCGCGACCCGGACGAGGCCGCGGACATCTGCCAGGAGGCGTTCGTCCGGCTGATCGTCGCCGCGCGGGCCGGTCAGATGCCGGACGCACCGGGAGCGTGGATGCGGCGCGTCGCCCACAACCTCGTCGTCAGCGCCGCGCGCCGACGGACCGTGAGCGAGCGGGCCCTCGAGCGCCTCGCCGACCGCGACATCATCCCGGCGACCGAGGACGCGATCCTGCGCCGGGAGCGGGATCGGCAGGTCGTCGACGCGCTCGCGGGCGCATCGAACGACGACCGGACCGCGATGCTGCTCGCGGCCCAGGGCTACCGGGCGCGCGAGATCGGGGATCGGCTCGGGCGGACGGAGCTGGCGACGCGCGCCCTCCTGTGTCGGGCCCGTGGACGTCTCCGGGAGCGCCTCGTCTCCTTCGACGCGGCCTGACGCGGCCCCGGGCCGCCGGCGGTCAGAGCAGGACGGTCGCGTTCGTCCAGGCGCCGAACAGGCCGGCGACGATCGCGAACGCCGCCACGACGCCCGCGAGGCGCGTGTGGGACGACGGACGATCCGACCTGGCGAGGACGGCGATGACCGCCACGACGAGGCTGAGGCCCGCCAGCTTCATGACGGCCACGAACGGGACGCCGAGCTGGGTCAGGATCTGGGCAACGAGCGGGTTGGCCTCGGCGACGGGCCCGTGCATCGCGACCATCCGGACGAACGTCCCGAGGTCCAGCATCTGGGCGGCCGTGGCGGTCACGACGGCGAGCACCATCGCGGTGTTCGGGCGCGGATCGTCGTGGAGACATCTTCGTCGGACTCGCGTGCGACGTACCGGATCGACGATGCCATCGGACCCTCTGACCTGCACGAGCGGCGGTCGACGGGCCCCTGCCCGCGCCTACCGAGACGGCGCGCCCTGTGGGGTCAGTATCGGTCCGGAGAGGAATGGGGCAATACGGTGCGCCCCCATTCGGTGCGGGTCGGCACCACGAACTGCGGCGCGCGTCGGCGCGCCGCAGGGATCAGCGTCGCGTCCTCACGAGCAGATGAGCCACTTCCCGCCCTCGTTGACGACCTGGACGTCCTGATCGAGCGGCGTGCTCTTGGACATCGAGCTGGCCATCATGTTCATGGCGGAATCGAGGGTCGCGTCGTCGACGGGCGCGCCGTTGGCGGCCATCATCTGCCTTGAGGATCGGCTTGAACTTCGCCGGGTCGACGGTGACCGTCATGTTCCCGGTGACATGGACCGTCGCCTTCGTGTCGGCGCGGCTCGTCTCCTTCGTCGTCACGTTGTCGAACTTCACGCTCATCGCGCTCATGACGTCGTCCAGCTTCACGCCGGCCTGGGTGAGCGCGTCGACGCCATCGGCACCGCCGAAGGCCTCCGCGATCTTGCCCTTCTGCGCCGCGCACGCGAAGTCGTCGAGCTTCGTCAGCCCGCCCGATGCGGCCGCATCGAAGGCGGCCTTGACCGAGGCGGCGGGATCGGATGACGGGCCGCCGGCGCCGCCGCACGCGGCGAACACCATGACGATGACGGCCAGGAGCGCGAGACGCACGCGGGCTGCGGACATCGGTGTGGACCTCCCCTTCCTCTCCGAACGCTTGGGCTGTCGCCCAGTCTAGACCGGTGGGGGGGCCGAAACCGGACCGTCCGGCCGGCCGGGCTCAGCGCCGGCGGGCGGGTCGGGATCCGGTGCGCCGGCGGACGTTCGGGGTCACCGACCGATCCCAGGTCGGGCGGTCGCGCCATGCCGCGCCGCGGCCCTCGTCCTCGTGCTCGTCGCGGATCCCCGGCAGCCAGTCGCTCGCGGTGTTCAGGTCCGTGGATCCGTCCTCGTCGCCGTGCGGGTCGGCGTCCAGCGTGTCCGACGGCTCCTCCTCCGCCGGCAGGACGGTCACGCTCGTGACCTCGAACGCCGGCAGCTCCGCCCGTGCCTCACCCGCACGCGCGGTCCGCTTGCGATCCGCCGCCCCCACCAGACCCGTGCCCCGGCCCGACGCCGCCCGCTCGGCGGCCCGGCCCACGACGAGCGACTCGTCCTGCTCGAGGACCCGCAGGCGGATCGCCTGGACTTCGTCGCGGAGCGCCGCCGCCCGCTCGAAGTCCAGCTCGCGGGCCGCCGAGCGCATCTCGGTCTCCATCCGCGCCACGAGCTTCTCGATCGCCGCGGTGTTCTCGAGGGTCAGGGCCCGGCCGGCGAGCTCCTGGCGCTCGGAGGTGTAGACGACCGTGGACTGGGCGACGTACCGCAGTCGCTCGTTGAGGTCGTGGATCTCCTTGACGATCGTCGTCGGCTCGATCCCGTTCTTCTGGTTGTAGGCCTCCTGGATCCCGCGTCGCCGGTTTGTCTCGTCGATCGCCGCCGCCATCGACTCCGTCGTCGTGTCGGCGTACATCACGACCTTGCCGCCGATGTTCCGGGCCGCCCGGCCGATCATCTGGATGAGCGACCACGAGCTGCGGAGGAAGCCTTCCTTGTCCGCGTCGAGGATCGCGACGAGCGTCACCTCCGGCAGGTCGATCCCCTCGCGCAGGAGGTTGATCCCGACGAGGACATCGAAGACGCCGAGCCGGAGGTCGCGCAGGATCGCGACCCGCTCGAGCGTGTCGACCTCGCTGTGGAGGTACTGGACCTTGACCCCGAGCTCCTTGAGGTAGTCGGCGAGGTCCTCGGCCATCTTCTTCGTCAGCGTCGTCACGAGGGCACGCTCGCCGCGCTCCGTCAGCTGGCGGATCTCCTCCATGAGGTCGTCGATCTGGCCGTCCGTCGGGCGAACCTCGATCGACGGGTCGACGACGCCGGTCGGCCGGATCAGCTGCTCGACGACCTGCTGGCTCCGCTCGTGCTCGTACGGACCGGGCGTCGCGGACATGTGGACGACCTGGTTCAGGTGGCCCTCGAACTCGTCGAAGGTCAGCGGCCGGTTGTCGAGCGCCGACGGCAGCCGGAACCCGAAGTCGACGAGGATCTCCTTGCGCGTCCGGTCGTTCTTGTACATGCCGACGACCTGGGGGATCGTCATGTGCGATTCGTCGACGACGAGCAGCCAGTCCGGCGGGAAGTAGTCCAGGAGGGTCCACGGCCGGGACCCCGCCTCCCGCCGCGACAGATGGCGCGAGTAGTTCTCGATGCCGGTGCAGAAGCCGAGCTCGCGCATCATCTCGAGGTCGAACGTCGTCCGCTGGCGGAGCCGGGCGCCCTCGAGGACGCGGCCCTCGGCCTCCAGCTGGCCGACCCGCTCCTCCATCTCCGCGTCGATGTCGACGATCGCCTCCTTCATCTTCTCGGCGGGCGTCACGTAGTGGCTGGCGGGGTAGACGTTGACCTCTCGCCGCTCGGCCAGGAGCTCGCCGGTCAGCGGGTCGACCTCGGTGATCCGCTCCACCTCGTCGCCGAAGAACTCGACCCGGACGAGGGTCTCCTCCGACGCCGGCTGGAACTCGAGGGTGTCGCCGCGGACGCGGAAGCGGGCCCGCTGGAGCGCCTGGTCGTTGCGCTGGTACTGGAGGTCGACCAGCTGCCGGAGGACCGTGTCCCGCCGGTAGGAGCCGCCCTGGCGGAGGCGCAGGACCGTTGCCCCGTAGTCGACGGGTGCCCCGAGGCCGTAGATGCACGAGACCGAGGCGACGATGATCACGTCGCGCCGCTCGAACAGGGCATGGGTCGCCGCGTGACGGAGCCGATCGATCTCGTCGTTGCGGGACGAGTCCTTCTCGATGTACGTGTCGCTCCGCGGCAGGTATGCCTCCGGCTGGTAGTAGTCGAAGTAGCTCACGAAGTACTCGACCGCGTTGTCCGGGAAGAACTCGCGGAACTCCGAGTAGAGCTGGGCCGCCAGCGTCTTGTTGTGCGCGAGCACCAGCGTCGGCTTGCCGTGGGCCTCGATCGTCCGGGCGATCGTGAACGTCTTGCCGGTGCCGGTCGCACCGAGCAGCGTCTGGTGCTTCAGGCCCTTCGCGAGCCCGTCCACGAGGCGATCGATCGCCTGCGGCTGATCGCCGGTCGGTTCGAACGGGGCGACGAGGCGGAAATCGGGCACGAACCCACGATACACCGGCCGGCGGAATGACGCGAACATGCGTTCGGTACGGGTGCCGGCGAGCGGGCACCACCGTTGGTACGAACGCACGCGAACGGCATGACTAACGTGGGGCTGGTGGCACCACGAAGCGATGCGATGCTCCGGCGAGCGGCGCCCCCATGTCCTGGCGTTCCGCGGTTTCGGCGAGGCGAGATTGCAGCGCAACCGGCAGGTCGCGAGGGACGGAGAGGCCGGTCAGACGCTGGTCGAGTTCTCGCTCGTCTTCACCTTGTTCATCACGCTGATGATGGCCGTCATCGAGTTCGGCGTGCTCTACAACAACATCCTCACCGTCCAGTTCGCGTCACGCCAGGGGGTGAGCGTCGCCGCGGAGATGGGTGGTGAGGACGGCGCCGACTGCGCGATCCTCAAGGCGGTCGAGGACGCCCTCCAGACGCCGGTGAACCACAGCGCCATCTCGGCCGTCGAGATCTACCAGTCCGACGCGAACGGCGACAAGATCGCCGGCAAGGTCAATCGGTACACCCGGACCGGAACGCTCGATTGCCCCGGCACCGCGACCGAGCCGTACACGCTCGTCGGATCCGAGGGCTATCCGGAGGTGGATCGTGGCGACGTGCTCACCGACCTCGACATGGTGGGCGTCCACATCGACTACACGTACTACGGGATCACGCCGTTCGCGGCGGGCCGGTCCTGGGCCGTGAGCGACGGCGCGACGCTGCGCATGGAGCCGAAGCAATGAGCCGACGCCGGCCGATCCACCACCCATCGTCGCGCCGGGACCGACAGGGCGCCCAGGCGCTCGTCGAGTTCGCGCTCCTCCTCCCCGTGTTCCTCCTCGTTCTCATGGGCGCCATCGAGTTCGGCTCGGCCATCGACCACCGCACGGCGATGGCCTATGCGGTGCGCGAGGGCGCACGGGTCGGGGCATCGCTCGGCAGCGGGGGCACCACCCCGTCGGCGGTCGATCCGGCGATCGTCGCGGCCGTTCAGCGCGGACTGACCGACCCGATCCTCATGGAGAACATCACCTCGATCCAGATCTTCAAGGCCAACTCGAGCGGCCAGCCGACCTCGACCTACGTGAACACCTACGACCGGAACGGCGTCCTCCAGGGGACGGCCGGCTGGCCGGCGTCGACCCGCATCTCGGGTGTCAGTGCCGACTCGATCGGCGTCCGGGTCCGCTACGACTTCCATCCGAACACCCCACTGGCCACGTTGATCGGCCTGTTCGGCGGCGGCCCCGCCCCGTACACGACCCTGCCGATGACCGACACCTCGGTCATGCGCCTCGAACCGACGCCATGACCGGCGTGCTCGAGAGGCTCCGTGGCCGCAGTCGGCGCGCCCGCGGCCAGGTCATCGTCATGTTCGTGCGGAGCGCTCGTCCTGCTCTTCGCCGTGCTGGCGCTCGTCATCGACGTCGGCAACTTCTGGAACGCCTCCATTCACACCCAGCTCGCCGCCGAGGCCGCGGCCCTGGCGGGTGTGCCGTACATGCCGGGCGATTACGCAACGGCCTCGTCGATGGCGACCGCCGAAGCCTCGAAGAACGGCTACTCGACGACGACCGGTGCCACGGTCACGCCCGCGATCAACGCCGAGTCCGACCGGCGGATCGACGTGACGATCTCCTCGAACGTGAACACCTACTTCCTCGGCATCCTCGGGGTGCGCACCGTCCGGATCACGCGGACGGCGACCGCCGAGTACACGCTGCCGGTGCCGATGGGCAGCCCGCTCAGCAACTTCGGCGACAACTCGGGCAAGTTCTGGACGGTCATCGCGGCGCAGGGCTCCGATCGCGGCAACGGCGACGCCTACGCGTCGTACTACAACCCGAACCCGACCCTGAACACCCAGTACGACGCCAACGGCTACAACTACGCGATCGACGTGCCGGCAGGGGCAGGGTCGACGAGCGTCGACCTCTACGACGCGACGTTCTGTGCCGTCGACCCGACGAAGGGCACCGGCGACCGATGGCTCCCGTACAACCAATCGGGGTGGCCGTCCGTGTCGACGTACTTCACGCTCTGGTCGGATCCCGCCGCGACCCCGCTCGACTACAGCGACGACGTGGTCGTCGCGGCCACGGGCACGCGGTTCGAGCACGAGCGGCAATCGGATCGGAGCGCCGCCTATCGCGAGACGTCGGCGAGCTATCCCAGCAGCGCGTTCTTCTCGCTGACCGACTGCACCTCGAGCATCTACCACAACGCCTGGTGGACTCTCGCGAACGCTGACCTCGCCCGGGACGTACCGGCTGCAGGTCACGACGACGATGGCCTCCAACCCGAACGACCAGAAGGGGACGAGCGCCTCGAACAAGTTCGGCGTCCGGGCGATCTCGACCGACCCGACCCACCGGGCGAGCGTCTACGGCCTCGGCCGGATGGCGATCTACGCCAACATCTCGAACGGCACGACGAACTTCTATCTCGCACGGATCGACGCGGTCCACGCCGGCAAGACGATGGTCGTCTCGCTGTTCGACCCGGGCGACGCCAGCGGCACGGCCTCGATCCAGGTGATGAAGCCCACGACGACGGGGTACACGGCCGCGACGTTCAGCTACACGGCGGACAGCAACGCGTCGTCGTGCTGTCGGAGCGGCACGAACGTCACGAGCCTGACGACCGTCCAGAGCGGCACCAGCCGGTACAACAACTCGTGGGTGACGCTGACGATCCCCCTGCCGAAGACGTACACCGCGCCCCTGCCCCCGGGCGAGCCCGCCGGCACGCTCGGCGGCTGGTGGAAGATCGCCTACACCTACGACAGCGTCGCGACCGACTCGACCACCTGGCAGGTCTCGATCCGCGGCAACCCCGTCCACCTCGTCCAGACCTGACCGGGCGCACCCGAGCGTCGCGCCGCCGTTGGTACTTTCGACCGATTGGTGACGCGGGTGGTGCGTCCTGACAATCTCCTCGATCGAATCCGACCGGAATCCCCGTCCGCCAACGCCCCATTCGTCCCCGTTCTGCCGCTCGGCGGCCCCCCACCTGGAAGGTCCAACCCATGGAATTCGAGTACCGGGATCCCTCGCGCTTCCGCGGAAAGGCGATCATCGCCATCGGCCTCGTCGCCGCTCTCGCAGCGGGTGGACTGGCGTTCTACGCCGTCTACCAGGCCCGGCAGGACGCCCAGGTCGCGGGGACCGCGTTGGTCCCGGTCGTCGTCGCCGCGCAGCCGATCGGCGCCCGCAAGGCGATCGAGGCGGGCGACGTCGCGCTCCGTGAGGTCCCCGCGGACCCGACCAACGACCAGGGCGTGTTCACGGACCCGGCCAAGGTCGTCGGGCTGATGGCGACCGTGCCGATCCTCGTCGGCCAGCCCGTGTACGCGAACATGCTCGTGAGCGCCGAGACCGGCGAGGGTCTGGCGATCCTCGACCCCGGCGAGACGGTCGGACCGGATTCCGAGGCCTGGCGCGCCGTGTCGCTGACCGTGCCCGACGATCGGGCGGTCGGCGGGATGATCCAGGCCGGCGACATCGTCGACGTGTTCGTCACGACGCCCGTCACGGTCCCGGTCGACATGACCGCGGCCGGCAAGTACATGTCCGACAAGTCGACCAAGGTCACGTACCAGAACGTGAAGATCCTCGAGCGCTCGACCAACTACTACGTCGTGCGCGTGTCGCTCCAGGTGGCCGAGGAGATCAGCCACTTCCAGGCCGCAGGCTCGGGCTCGTTCAGCTTCGCCCTGCGCCCCAACGAGGACACCCGCTTCGCCGACGCAACGAAGCTCGGTGAGACGACCAACGTCCTGATCAAGCGCTACGGGCTGCCGATCCCCGAGGTCTACCCGGGGAGCGGACCGGTCACCGTGACGGCCACGCCGTCGCCGACGCCGGTGATCGAGCCCGGACCCTCGGCCGCTCCGTAGTCCCGGGCGGCGGCGAGCCGCTCAGTCGCGGGTCAGCGCCCGGTCCCAGGCCGCGGCGACCCGCGCGCGGGCATCGGCCGGCGGGCCGGACGTGTCGATGACGCGCGTGGCCACCGGCCGGAGCCGCTCGACCATCCCGGCCTGACCGGCGATCCGCTGGTCCGCGTCGTCGGGCGCGAGCCCGCGGTCGATCACCCGCTCGCGCTGGACCGTGCCGGCGCACGTCACGAGCCAGACCTCGTCGCAGATCCGGGCGAGCCCGCCCTCGACGAGCTTGATCGCCTCGATGACGACGGCCGGGGCGCCCGCCGCCTCGGACTCGGCGATCAGCTCGAGGATCCGCGGGCGGACGATCGGATGGACGATCGCCTCGAGCTGGGCGAGATAGACCGGATCGCGGAAGACGACGCGGGCCAGGGCCGCCCGATCCAGCGTCGCGTCCGTCGCCCGGACCCCGTCGCCGAACAGGCTCAGGATCGCGTCGTGGGCCGGCTGGCCCGGCGCGGTCAGCTCCCGCGCCACGACGTCGGCGTCGATCACGACGGCGCCCCGCTCGGCGAGCCAGCCGGCGACCGTCGTCTTGCCGCAGCCGATCGGCCCGGTCAGGCCGATCCGGACGGTCCGGGGCAGGTCCGTGGCCCGGGGCCTCGCCCGTCTCGGGGTCCGTCATGGGGCCCGCTCCTCGAGCTCCAGCCACGCGTCCTCGGCCGCCGCGAGCGCCCCCTCGACGTCGGCGAGCTCGCTCGCGACGCGTCGCATCTCGACGAAGTTCGTCGCGATCGCCGGCGAGCCCATCGACAGCTCCAGCTGCGTCTTCCGCAGGCCGAGCCGGGTCAGCTCGGCATCGACCGCGGCCCGCTGGCGGCGGTAGGCGTCCTTCGACAGCTTCTCGCGCGTCCTGCCGCCGCGGGCCGCCGGCCGTGCGACGGCACCGTTGGTCGAGGCCGCGACCGGTGTCGCCGCGCGCCTCGCGCTCCGCGGTGCCGGTCGCGATGCGGGCGCCTGCCGCCGTCGCGCCTCCCGCTCGGCGGCGTCGCCGACGTTCCAGCCGTCGGCCACGGCGGCGCGCCACTCCTTCCATCCGCCCGCGAACGGGACCGCCAGCCCATCGTCGACGACCCACAGCGTCGAGCAGACGGTCTCGAGCAGACGCCGGTCGTGGGACACGACGAGCAGCGTGGCGGGCGATTCGACCATGAACGTCTCGATCGCCTCGCGCGCCGGGATGTCGAGGTGGTTCGTGGGCTCGTCCAGGAGCAGCAGGTTCGACGGCATGATGCCGAGCAGCGCCAGCTCCAGCCGGGACCGCTCGCCGCCGGACAGCGAGCGGACCTCCTTGAAGACGTCGTCGCCGCGGAACAGGAAGCGGGCGAGGAACGAGCGCGCCTCCCCGGGCGTGACCGGGATCGCCTCGAGGAGCGCGTCGAGCACGGTCGTGCCCGGGATCGCGGCGCCGCGGAGCTGGGCGAGGTAGCCGGGCTGGACGGCGTGGCCGAACGAGAGGGCTCCGTCGAGCGGCGGCAGGTCGCCCGCGATCGTCCGGAGGAGCGTCGTCTTGCCCGCCCCGTTCGGCCCGACGATGCCGATCCGGTCGCCGCGCTGGGCGGCGAGGAACGGCGCGCGTGGCGACGCGCTTCGGTTCGGACGCGGGCCGGCCGTCCGCGTCGAGCGCGCCGCGCCCCGGCAGGTAGCCGACGACGAGCCCCTCCGCCCGGACGACGATCTCGCCGGATCGCGTGGCGCCGCCGCCCGCCAGCGCCCCCGCCGGCAGCCGCAGCTTCCGGCTCGTCTTCGGCGCCTCGACCCGCTCCGCCTGGAGCCGCTCGAGCCGGGCCTCGTGCTCGTGCATCTTGCTGAACTTCCGGTGCGACCGGTAGCGCTGGACGAGCTCCTTCTCGCGCTCGATCGACTCCGCCTGGGTGTCGGCGTCCTTCGCGGCCCGGACGTCCCGCTCGACCCGCTGACGGTGGTACGCGCTGTAGTCGCCGCGGAAGGCGGTCAGCCGCCGGTCGCGCAGCTCCCAGACCCGCGTGACGGTCGCATCGAGGAACGCCCGGTCATGCGAGGCGACGAGGAGCGCGCCGTGGCGGCGCCGGAGGTGCTCCTCCAGCCACTCGATCGCGCTGATGTCGAGATGGTTCGTCGGCTCGTCGAGGAGGAGCAGGTCCGGCTGGGCGATCACGAGCCGGGCGAGCGTCGCGCGGGTCTGCTCGCCGCCGGACAGCGCCGTCGGCGGCCGCGCCCACTCGTCGCGGGTGAAGCCGAGCCCGGACAGGGCCTCGTCGACCCGCTGGTCCAGGGTGTAGCCGCCGAGGATGTCGAACTGGTGCTGGAGGTCGGCGTAGACGGGATCCTCGACCCGGCCGGCGGCCTCGAGCTCCGCGAGTTGCGCCGCCATCTCCTCGAGGTGCGCCGCCCCGTGGCGGACGGCCGCCCGGAGGTCCGGCGCCGCCATGAACGCGGCGTCGAAGTGCGACTCCTGGGCGAGCAGCCCGATCGACAGCCCGCGCTTGCGATGGACGGCGCCGCCGTCGGGCTCGTCCCGGCCGGCGGCGATCCGGAGCATCGTCGTCTTGCCCGCGCCGTTCGGCCCGACGAGCCCGATCCGGTCGTCGACCGCGACCGCGGCCGTGATGTCGTCGAGGATCACGAACGTCCCGACCTCGCGCCGGACGCCGCTCGAGCCGGAGGATCGACACGGCTCAGCCCCCGACCGAGGCGCGGGCGGCCGCCCGTCGCGTCGCGGCGGCTCGACGCGTGCGCTCCGCCCGCGATGCCGATGCCCCGGCGCGTCCGCGCGAGCCACCGTCGCGCGCCGGCCCGACGCTCCCCTCCCCGCCCGGCAGCTCGGACCAGCGCCGCCCCGGCCGATCCGGCACGGCGCATCGTCCGCAGGATCGCCCGGGCTCCCGCCCGATCCGACGCGGGCAGCCGCTGGTCCCACGAGCAGAAGTGCGTCGCGCGACCACCGACGACGATCCGCCGGATCGGCCGACCGCAGCGGAGGCACGGCTCGCCGGTCCGCTGGTAGACGGCGAGGTGGTCCTGCATCTCGCCGTCGCCGTCGGGCGCGGTGTAGTCGTCGATCGACGAGCCGCGCCGGATCACCGCCTCCGCGAGGATCCGCCGCAGCTCCTGCCACAGCCGGCGCTCGTCCGGGGGACGAAGCGTGCGTGCCGTCCGGAGCGGGTGCAGCCGGGCCGCCCACAGCGCCTCGTCCGCGTAGATGTTGCCGACGCCCGCGACGAACGTCTGGTCGAGGAGGAGCGGCTTCAACCGGCCCTTCCGCGCGCGGAGTCGCGTCCGGAAGGCGCGGACGGTGAACGCATCCGAGAGCGGCTCCGGGCCGATCGTCGCGAACGGGTCCTCCGCACCGAGATACAGCCCGACCTTGCCGAACTTCCGGATGTCGCGGAAGCGGATCTCGCGACCGTCGTCGAGCGCCAGCACGAGCCGGACGTACGGGTCCTCGGGGCCGCCCTGCGGCACGACGAACAGCTGTCCGGTCATCTTCAGGTGGATCGTCAGGAGCGCCTCGCCGCTCAGCGCGATCGCGAGCTGCTTCCCGCGCCGCCCGACCGTCTCGATCCGCCGGCCGGCGATCCCGTCGGCGAACGCCTCGGGCGACATGGCGCGCAGGGTCCGCGGCCAGCGTGTCGCGGCGTCGACGATCGTGGCACCGGTGATCAGCGGGCGGAGGTCGCGGGCGACCGTCTCGACCTCGGGAAGCTCGGGCATCGGCGGAAGCCTACCCGGCGATCGGGGCGAGCGGCGCCTCCAGCGGCAGCTCGCCGGCCTCGGCGGCGATGGCGTCCTCGCGGGTGAGCGGGGTCATCCCCTCCCAGTCGTCGCCGACCTTGATGTCCACGGTGAGCGGCACGTCCAGGGGCAGCGCGCCCTCCATCGTCTCGCGGACGACGGCCGCCAGACGGTCGACCTCGTCTCGTGGCACCTCGAAGAGCAGCTCGTCGTGGACGCTCAGGAGAAGCCGCGCCCGCAGCCCCTCGGCGGCGACCCGCTCGGTCGAGCGGATCATCGCGATCTTCTGGATGTCCGCCGCGGTTCCCTGGATCGGCATGTTGATCGCCATGCGCTCGCCCGCCCCGCGCAGTGCCGGGTTCGAGGCCCGCAGCTCCGGGATCTGACGCTTCCGGCCGAGGAGCGTCTCGACGTACCCCTGGCGCTTCGCCTGCTCCTTGATCTCCATCATGTAGTAGCTGATCCCGGAGTAGGCCGCGAAGTAGGAGTTGATGAACTCCTGGGCCTCCTTGCGCGGGATGTTCGCCCGTGACGCCAGGCCGAAGTCGCTCATCCCGTAGGCCAGCCCGAAGTTGACCATCTTCGCCATCGACCGCTCGCCGTGGGTGATGTCCTCGGGCGCCTTGTGGAGGACCCGCGCGGCGGTCTCGCGATGGATGTCCGCGTTCCGCGCGAACGCGTCCTTCAGGTGCTCGTCGCCCGACACGTGGGCGAGGATCCGGAGCTCGATCTGCGAGTAGTCGGCGGCGAGCAGCGTCAGGTCCGGGGCGCCGGCCACGAACGCCCGCCGGATCCGCCGCCCGAGCGCGGTCCGGATCGGGATGTTCTGGAGGTTCGGGTCCGACGACGACAGCCGGCCCGTCGCCGCGACGGCCTGGTGGAACGTCGTGTGGAGGCGGCCGTCGGCCTCGGCGATCAGGCTCGGCAGCGCCTCGACGTAGGTCGAGCGGAGCTTCGTGTAGACCCGCCACTCGAGGAGCTTGTCGACCATCGGATGGGCGGGCCGGAGGTCCTCGAGCACCGACGCATCGGTCGAGTAGCCGGTCTTCGTCCGCTTGCCCTTCGGCAGGTTCAGCTCGAAGAACAGCACCTGCTCGAGCTGCTTCGGGCTGCCGAGGTTGAACTCGTGCCCGACGTCGACGTAGATCTCGCGCTCGAGGCGGTCGATCTCGGCGCCGAACTCGCGATCGAGCACGGACAGCGCCTCCCGGTCGAGGGCCACGCCGACCGCCTCCATCCGGGCGAGGACCGGGATCAGCGGCAGCTCGATGTCGCGGAAGAGTCGGTCGAGACCGACCTCGCCGAGGCGGCGCTCGAGCGGCTCCCGGACGGCCATCGCGGACAGGGCCTCGATCCCGGCGCGGGCCGTTGCCGGCAGCTCGGTCGCGGGCGGAAGGATCTGGTCGAGGGTCTCGGCGACGACGTCCGCGATCGTCTGGCTGCGCAGCGCGGCATTGAGGATGTAGGCGGCGACCTGGGTGTCGAAGGCGATCGGCGTCGCCGGGCCCGCCGAGGTCGTCGGCGAACCGCGCGACGAGGAGCGGCTTCACCTCGTGGCCGACGAGCGGGATGCCGGACCCCTCGACCAGGTGGCGAAGGGCGTCCGACGCCTCCGCACCCTCCGCCGCGACGACGCGACCGTCCGTGCCGACCACCGCCAGCGCGAGCGGCGTGCCACGACGGGGTCGCGGATCGTCGGCGACCAGCGACGCGCCGAGGACGGGTTGCGCGGCGATCCAGTCGGCGAGCTCCGGGATCCGGTCGGGCCCGCGGACCTCGATGCGGCCGGGATCCACGATCGCGGCGGCGAGGGCCGTCGGGAGATCGCCGTCGGGTTCCGGTGTCGTCGCCGCGTTGCCGTTCCGGCCGTCCGCCGCCGCGGCCACCGCGGCCGTGCCGTCCGCGGGCGCGGATCGGGCGACCGTGTCGAAGTCCAGGCGCAGCTGCAGTTCGCCGCTCTCGCGCGCCGGCCCGCGGGAGGCGGCCCAGCCGTCCGGCCGCCCGGCCACGCGGGCCGCCGGCACGTAGCCACTCTCCGCAACGGTCCGGAGCGCCTCCGAGCGCTGCTCCGCTGACTCGCCGGCCATCGGCGGCAGCCGCTCGATCAGCGTGCGGAACTCGTACTCGCGGAACAGCCGCACAACCGTGTCACGGTCGTAGTCGCCGAGCCGCGCCGCCTCCAGGTCGATCTGGATCGGCAGGTCGCGCACGATCCGCGACAGCTCGCGGCCCATGAGGATCTGGTCGACGTGCTCGCGGAGCTTGTCGCCGAGCTTCGGCGGGGTGACCTGGTCCAGCCGCGCGAGCAGCGAATCCAGCGTCTCGAAGTCCCGGATCAACTTCGCCGCGGTCTTCTCGCCGACGCCCGGGACGCCCGGGATGTTGTCGGTCGGGTCGCCCTTCAGGGCCTTGTAGTCGACCATCTGGTCGGGTCGCAGCCCGAACCGCTCGTCGATCTTCGCGACGTCGTACATCACGGTGTTCTCGACGCCGGACCGCGTCGTCATCAGCCGGACCCGTGGCGTCACGAGCTGGAGCATGTCGAGGTCCACCGTGACGATCGTCGTCTCGAGGTCGTCGCGCGGATCGAGCTGCTGCGTGATCGTCCCGATGACGTCGTCCGCTTCATAGCCCTGCATCTCGTAGACCGGGATCCGGAGCGCCTTGACGATCTCGCGGACCTTCGGGAACTGGTCGCGCAGGTCGTCCGGCATCCGCTGGCGAGTCGCCTTGTAGTCGGCGTACTGCTCGTGGCGGAACGTCGGGCCGGGCAGGTCGAACGAGACGGCGAGGTAGTCCGGCTGGAGGTCCTGGAGCCCGCGGAGGACGATGCTCGCGAAGCCGAAGGCCCCGTTGACGAGGTCACCGCGGGACGTCGTGAGCGGCGGAAGGGCGAAGTATCCGCGGTAGACCAGCCCGTAGCCGTCGAGCAGCATCAGGCGTTCGGTGGGCACGGACGGAGTGTACCCGCGGGTCATCCGGGGGTGGCCCGGTGCGGGGTCAGGCGGAGCCGTGCTCCCGCCGTCGACCGATGACGAACAGCGCCGCCCCGAGGGCGATCGCGACGATCGAGACGAGGACGAGCTGAGACGGCCCGGACGTGCCGGCCGGCGGTTCGACCGTCGACGGCGTGCCTCGATCCGTGGTCTTGCCCGCGCCCGTGTTGACGTCGGCACTCGGGACGGTCGCCACGCCGACCGTGCCCGGGACCGATGCGGCCGGAACCGGGTTGAGGGCGACGGCCTGCGAGCTCGGCGGCACCCCGGCGTCGGCGATCGAGGCCGCCGGCGCGGCCGACGCGGCTGCCCTTGGTGCCTCCGTGGCGGCCGCGGCCGAGGCCACGGGTCCCCCCGCCGCTGCAGCACCGGCGCCCGCAGCCCCGCCCGTGCCGGTGTGATCGTTGACGCCGTTGAGCTCCTGGAGATCGCGCGACGGCGCGGCGGCGGGCGCGGACGCCGCCGAGCCGAGCGCGCCGAAGTTCAACGGGATCGTGCCCACCAGCAGCCCGACGAGCCCGAAGGTCGCGAGCGCGACCCCGACGGGCCGCGTCAGCGACGAGCGTTCGAGACCCGCCGGCACGAGGCGTCGCCAGCCCGTCCGTCGCAGGCTAGCGGCCCGATCGGCGGTGAGCCGGTAGTCGCGGCTCGGGGCGGAGATCGGGGGCGGGACCGACGCCGTTGCATGGGCGATCGCGACGAGATCGGCGTGGAGAGTCGCGCACTCGGCGCAGGAGCCGGTCAGGGCGATGGCCTGGTCGCGTTCGGTGCCGGCGAGATCGCCGGCGGCGAGCGCGGCCACGAGCATCGGATCGTGGCGGTCGTGGGACGTCGGGGCGACGTCGCGAACGTGGGGCATGGGCGTCAGACGACCTCCGTGCCGGTGCGGTTCCGCGCGGACCGCCCGGGGCGGTCCTCGCGCTGGGAACGGTCAGCCACGGAAGAGGTCCATCCGCTCGACGAGCCGGTCGCGCAGTGCCAGGCGGCCCCGATGGATCCGGGACTTCACGGTCCCGAGGGAGACGCCCGTCATCAAGGCGATCTCGGCGTAGTCGTAGCCCTCGATGTCGAACAGGACGATCGCAGCCCGCTGGTCGTCGGTGATCGTCGAGAGCGCGGCGTTCAGCGCCCGGTGGCGTTCATTCGTCAGCGCCGTCGTCACCGGATCCGCCTCCTCACCCGCCGGCGGCTGCCAGCTCTCGTCCTCGAGCTCCGGATACGGCTGCGAGGGTCGTCGCTTGCGGGCGCGCTGGATGTCCATGGCGGCATTGACCGCGATCCGGTTCAGCCAGGACTTCACGCTCCCGCCCCGGAACCCGGACAGGTTCCGGTAGGCCGAGAAGAACGCCTCCTGGACGCAGTCCGACGCCTGGTCGCGATCCGGGACCATCCGGACGATCAGGGCGAACAGCTGGTCCTGGTAGCAGACGACGAGGTCGTTGAACGCGTCGAGGTCGCCGCCCCGCGCCCGCTCGAGCAGGATGAGGTCGCGGCGCTGGACGGGGTCGTCGGCGACCGTGGTCGAGCGAAGGTCCTCCACGGCCAGGGGGTCCCTCCGGACGGCGATGGTGAGGCGCGGCGAGTCTAGCATCGGCTCCCGCGCGAGACGCCTCACCGGACGGCTGAGTTCCCGCCGATCGTGACGCTAGGATTGCGCACCGCGCCGGAGTGGCGGAATGGCAGACGCTGCGGTCTCAAACACCGCTGAGGGCAACCTCGTGTGGGTTCGAATCCCACCTCCGGCACCAGTCATCGATGTGGAGGGTCGGCGATGACCGCGAACCCGGATCCGGCCGGAGCGGATTTCCCGGCCGACCTCCCGGCGCCAGTGGAGGTGTCGGGGCCCGCCCAGCTCGACGCCCTGTTCCCGGACGACGCCGCGCTGCGGCACTCGCTCCGGACCTTCGTCGTGCTCCTCGCCCTCGCTGCGTTCATCGCGTCGTTCGGGCTGCTCCAGGACTCGGTCGCGGCGATCATCGGGGCCATGGTCGTCGCGCCCCTGGGCGGCGCGATCATGGCCCTCGCCGGCGCCCTCGTGACGGGTCGCACGCGGTACCAGCTCATCACGTTCGTGGAGGTGCTGCTGGGCGGTCTGATGGTCGTCGGGATCGGGTACCTCGTCGCGTGGGTCCTCCCGGACCCGCTGACGCTCACGCCGTCGCTCGATGCCCGGACCGCACCGGGAGTGCTGGACCTCGGCGTCGCACTGACGGCCGGGGCCGCGGGTGCCTACGTCGCCGTACGTCGGACCGGGGCGGACGCCCTGCCCGGCGTCGCGATCGCCGTCTCCCTGGTCCCGCCCCTCGCAACGGTCGGCATCTGCCTGGAGATGCGCCGACTCGACGATGCGGCGGGTGCGCTCCTCCTGTTCCTGACGAACTTCTCCGCGATCGTCGTCGTCGCCTGCGTCGTGTTCGTCCTGTGCGGTGCCGGACCCAGCCGCGACATGCTCCAGCAGCGACATCGGCTGCGCACCGGGTTCGTCGTGGCGCTCGGCGCCCTGGTCGTCATCGTCATCCCGCTGGCGTGGCGCGGGGTCCAGCAGTACGAGGTGACGGTCCGGAGCGTCGCGGGCGCGCCGATCGTCCGCGACTGGCTGGGCCAGCGCGATCTCCAGGTGACGTCGTGGTCCATCGACGGCAACCACGTGCTGATCAAGCTGACCGGGTCGGACTCACCCGCCGCCGCAGCGCCCCTCGCGGCCAGGCTGGCGGCGACGTTCGGCGCGCCGGTCGACCTGGAGATCGACTACGTCCACGAGGACCGCGACCGGGTGAGCGCGACCCCCTGACCTCCGCGGTCGGGACGGGATGCCCCGGATGTCCGCTTCGACGCAGGCATCGACGCCGAAAGCTGCCTGGGCACCTCCCTACACTGGGCCGATGCGCCGCGTGATCGCGCCCTCCTGGCATCCGGCCGCCGTCCTCCTGGGCGTCCAGCTCGTCGGCGTCGTCGTCTTCCCCTTCCTCGAGCAGTCGGCGGGTCAGTCGGCGCTGCAGCTGTTCGGGCTGGTGATCCTGGCGATCGCGGTCCGGGCCGTCCAGGCGTCCCCGGCGATCACCGAGATCTCGATCGGGCTCGGCGCGCCGATCATCGCCCTGGTCGTGCTCGAGGTGCTCGACCCGACGAACACGACCTACGAGTTCTGCGCGTCGGTGCTGCTCGCGGCGTTCTATGCGTACACCAGCTATGCCCTGATCCGGTATCTCCTGCTGGAGCGGACCGTCACGGCGGACACGCTGCTGACCGCCGGTGCGACGTTCACCGTGGTCGCGTGGGCGTTCGCGTACGTCTACGCGGCAGTCCAGATCCTGTGGCCGGGCGCGTTCACCCCGGGTGCCGGCGGCGAGCCCCAGACCTGGTTCGGCCTCCTGTTCCTGTCCTTCACCAACCTGACGAGCGTCGGGCTGTCGGACATCGTGCCGACGCTGTCCTACGCTCGGTCGTTCGTGATGCTCGAGCAGCTCGCGGGCGTCATGTACGTCGCGTTCGTCATCTCGCGTGTGGTCGGGCTGACCCTCGTCCGCGAGCGATCCTGAAACGCCGCCGTGACCGTGCCGGCCGGACCGAGCCTCCAGGAGCGTTACGCGCCCGACGGCCGGTGCTTCGGGTGCGGCCCGGCCAACCCGGCGGGCCTGCACATCGGCAGCCGCCCGGATCCCGCCGATCCGGCGGTCCTCGTCGCCGTGTTCACGCCGCGACCCGAGCACGAGGCATTCGCCGGCGTCGTGAACGGCGGGATCCTCGGAACCCTGCTCGACTGCCACGCGAACTGGACCGCGGCCTGGCACCTGATGCGCGAGCGCGGCCTCGACCGGCCGCCCACGACGGTCACGCTCGAGTACGCCATCCGGATGCGGCGGCCGACCCCGTCGGATGCGTCGCTGGCGCTCCGGGCGTGGGTCGTCGAGAATGCCTCCGACCGGGCAACGGTCGAAACGCAGATCTCATCCGGCGGCGTGGTCACGGCCAGCGGTCGGGGAACGTTCGTGGCCGTCGGGCCGGGTCACCCGGCCTACGATCGCTGGTAGGAGGCGTCATGTTCCGTCGGTTCCTGGGTCTCGACAAGCCGGGCGCAACGACCGCACCCGCGACGGCGGCCGCCGGGGCTGCCGCCGCTCCGCCTCCGGGCTCGGCGGCGGAGACCGCGACCGTGCGGGCGATCGTCGCCCGGCTCGACGCGATGCCGCCGGACCAGGCCCGCTACCTCGCGAGCTTCGCCTACGTGATGAGCCGCGCGGCGAATGCCGATCTCGACATCTCCGACGAGGAGACCGCCGTGATGGAGCGCCTCGTCGTCGAGCAGGGCAAGCTCGACGAGGCCGAGGCCGTCCTCGTGGTCCAGATGGCGAAGATCCAGGCCCGGACCGTGGGCGACACGGAGGACTTCGTCGTCACGCGCGAGTTCCGCTCGATCTCCACGCCCGAACAGCGCCGCGCGCTCGTCCATTGCTGCTTCGCGATCGAGGCGGCGGACGGCACGATCAACGCCGCGGAGGCCTCGATCGTCAACGAGATCGCCCGCGAGCTCGATCTCGAGCGCGACGAGGTCAACGCGATCCGCGACGAGTTCCACGAGCAGCTGTCGGCGGTCCAGGAGCTGCGTCGCGCCGGAGCGGTCACCGGCGACTGAGCGCCGGAGCGGGGTCGCGCGAAGGTCAGGTGGCGCGAGCCCGCGCGGTTGTGCCCATGGGTGCGCCGTTGAGGCCCGAGAACGTCACGCTGAACGTCGTCGACGCGCCCTTGGCGAGCGTCGTCGCCAGCGGATGGCCCGTTGTCGCGTTGATCACCGTGCCGAACGCGTTGTAGATCTCCAGGAGGTACGTCACGTTCGATGCCGTCGTCGACGACGTGTTCTTGATCGTGCCGTCGACCTTCCAGGTCGAGGGCGTCGGCCCGGACGCCGTTCCGCTGACCGTCAGAAGACGGGTCGACGTCGAGGCCGGCGTGCTCGTGATCGTGAACTTCACGTAGGCGAAGCCGGCCGGTCGGGCCGCGTTGATCACGAACGGTGAGCGTGACCGCCCGGCCATGACCGTCACGAGCGGGTGCACGGATGTCGAGCCGAGAAGCTTGCCGCTCGACGAGTAGAGCTTCGCGGTGATCGTCACCGACCGTGGAGTCGTCGCGGTGTTGAAGACGTCACCGACGTAGCGCAGCCCGGCCGACGGGGCGCTTGCGACCATGAGGAGCGGAGTCGTCCCGGTGAGTGCCTTCACGGACCAGTGGTAGCTCGTGTCGCTGGACGCCCCGGTGGTCGAGGCCATCCGGATCGCGTATGTCCCGGGCGTGAGGTTCGCGAGGATCTCCTCCCAGTGGAGGCCGGGCTGGTCGATCGTGGTGATGAGCCCGGAGCAACCCGAGAACAGCTCGAGGATGCCGTCGACGGGCAGGTCGCCGAGGACGATCCGGTACCAGCCCTTGGCCGCGACGTTGAACCGGATCCAGTCGACGTCATCCGTCGAGCCGAACTTGCCCGCCATCGGGTTGCCGGTCGCGGCCTGGACCGGGGCGGCAGCGCACGTCGCGGGCGCATCGCCACCCGTCACGTGGTACGTCGCGGTCAGGGTCTGGGGCGAGGCCGGCGCCGTCGCCGTATGGATGAGCGCCTTGCCGTCGGACCAGGACGAGAAGGCGTACATCGTCTCGCCGATCGCGGCGGTCGCCTGGGCTTCGACCGTCGCCGCATGGCCGACGATCACCGCGGTCGGGCCGACGCTTCCGGTGCCGGCGACGCCGTCGAGGGCGACGGGGAGCCCGGCCGGGCTCGACACCACGGTCATCGTGGACTGCCTCGGGTGGACATCGATCGTCTCGGTGTCGGTGAGTCCCCCGGAATCCTTCACCGTGACGCTGATCCGGAGGTACGAGCCGGCCTCGTGATCTGGCGCGACGATGCTCGTCGACTTGACGCCGGTCGCATCGAGCAGGTCGTGCTCGTGGCAGTCCGACGGGGTGTGGCAGTGCTGGAGCCCGACGTGCCACGAGAACGCCGACGCAGGCAGCGTGCCGTCGTTGGGGTCCGTGGCGTGAGCCGTGAGGGTGATCGGATCCCCGACCGCCCAGCAGTTCGTGGTACACGTCGGCGAGTCGATCGTCGCGACCGGCGGCTGGTTCCCGGCGGCGATGCTCCTCGACGTCGTCGCTGTCATCCCGTTCGAGTCCGTGACCGTCAGGCGGGCCGTCCATGTCCCCGCCGCGTAGGTGTGGCTCGTCGTCTGCCCACTGTCGGTCGAGCCGTCACCGAAGTCCCAGTCGTACGCGGTGATCGACGCGGGCGCGCTCGACCCGGAGCCGTCGAAGGAGACCGACAGCGGCGCCATGCCCGATGACGGCGTGACGGTGAACGACGCGATCGGTGCCGAGTAGCGGATCCGGTGGATGTTCCCGCCGCCGAAGTCGCCGTAGACGATGTTCCCGTTCGGGTCCGTGGTCAGGTCCACGGGTGTTGCCGCGTTGGATTCGAACGGGATCGCCGTGCCCGTCGGCACGCCGCTGCCATCGACCGGCAGGACGACGATGCAGTTCCGCGAGTAGTCGGCCGCGAACAGGGCGTTCTTGTACGGGTCGGGATACGAGTTGGTCTCGGCGAACGCGAGCCCGCTGACCGATGCGCCCGCGCTCGTGGCCGGCGGGACCGGCGGGCAGCCGTCACCGCTCGCCATGTGACCGGACTGGGCGTAGTCGTAGAGCGGAGCGGTCACCGACGGATCGTCGAGGGTCGCACACAGGTTGAGGGTGGTCGTCGTGTAGTACGTGCCGGTCTCCGGGCCCTCGTGGCACGGCCAGCCGAAGTTGACCGGGCCGCCTGCGCCGATCGGGTTGGCGAGCCGGTTGACCTCTTCCCAGGTGGAATACCCGACGTCGCCCACGTACAGGTCGGTCGTCCCGGGCCGGAACGTCATCCGGAACGGGTTCCGGAGGCCGTACGCGACCATCCGCTGGCGGATCGGGTCGCTGTTGCCGATCGCAGGGTTCCCGGACGCCGCTCCGCCGGTTGCCGGATTCAGCCTGAGCACGGTGCCATTCAGGACGGCGGCCTCACCGGCCGGGCGACGGAAGCTCTGCGATCGGAGGGCGCCGCCTTCGGCCGTGGGGGCGCTCATCGACCCGCCGAGCCCGCCCGGCGGGTCGCCGCACGGGTTCTTCGGCGTGATCGGGCTCGACGTGTTCGGCAGGTTGCCGCCCTTCTGCCCGTAGTCCTGGGCGCCGCCGTTGAAGCTCGCGCCATCGCCACCGCTGACATACAGCATCCCGTCAGGGCCGAACGCGACCGTCCCGGCCGAGTGGCTCGGGAACTGCTGGCACCAGCCGGTGAGGAGGGTCTGGCGACTCGTGACCACGCCCGTCGCCGGGTTCACGGTGTCCCGCTCGAGGCGGCTCTGGGAGACGCAGCCGTCGCTCGTGCCACCCGGCGGGGTCGGGCAGGCGTCACCATCGGCGCCCGCGACGCCCCAGCGCGGGGCCGATCCGCCGGGGATCGCGTCGTAGGCGTACATCAGGTAGATGTAGGGGCTTGACGGCCAGTTCGGGTCGACCGCGAGGCCCAGAAGGCCGCGATCCCAGTAGTTCATGACATCTGTCCGGATGTCGAGCGTCTGCACCCGCGGGCCGTCCGAGTTGAAGTCGGCGACGGTCGCCCACGACTTGACGATCCCGCGCTTCTCGGCCACGAAGACGCGGCCATCCGGGGCGTAGGCGATCACCGTGGGGTTGCTCAGCCCGGTGACGAGCGTCTCGTCGACGAAGCCGGACGGCAGGGACGCGGCGGCGGCGGTCGACGCGGTCCCCGGCAGCGCCACAGGCGCCGCGACGACGAGACTCTGAGCCAGGAACGCTGCGGCCGCGAGCACGGAAAGCCCGCGGGCGCGGCCACGATGGGTCGCCATGAAGGGATGAAACTCTCGGTTCGATGAAGGCTGGGGATCACGCGCCGAAGCCCCTCGCCGCGCAGGCGGGACGATACAGCAGGCAAGCGAATCCGCGCCGCCGGCACGGATTTCGTGGCGCCGGCGGGCACCGACGGACGGCGGCGATCAGCCCGGCGCGGCCTCCGCGAGGACGCTGTCGATCGTCTCCACGAGCCGGTCCGCGTCGGCGTCCGAGAAGGCGAGCGGCGGCTTGATCTTCATCACGTTGTGGAACGGCCCGTCGGTGCTCAGCAGCACGCCGCGCTCGGCGGCCGTGTTCGCGAGCTCGCGGGCGAGGTCCGGGTCCGGCTCGCGGGTCGCGCGATCCCGGACCAGGTCCACCCCGACGAACAGGCCCATCCCGCGGACGTCGCCGATCGCGTCATGACGATCGGCGAGCTCGCGGAGGCCGCGGATCAGCCGCTCCCCGGTGACCCGGGCGTGCTCCTGGAGCCGCTCCTCCTCGATGACGTCGAGCACGGCCAGCCCGATGGCCGCGGACACCGGGTTGCCGCCGAACGTGTTGAAGTACTCCATCCCGTTCGCGAACGCGTCCGCGATCGCGCGGGTCGTGACGACGGCGCCGATGGGGTGCCCGTTGCCGATCGGCTTGCCCATCGTGACGATGTCCGGCAGCGCACCCTGGGCCGCGAACGCCCAGGTGTCCACGCCGACGCGCCCGAACCCGACCTGGACCTCGTCGGCGATCGGCACGGCGCCGACTGCGCGAGCGGCGTCGAACAGCCCGGCGAGCCAGCGCGGCGGCGGCACGACCTGGCCGGCGACCGATGGGATCGCCTCCGCGATCACGGCTCCGGCGGGCCGGCCGGCACGCGCCGTCGCGTCGAGGACGGCGCGCGCCTCCTCGAGGTACGCGGACGCCACCTCCGGTCCGGTGCCGCGATGCGGACCGCGATACGGGTCCGGCAGCGGCACGACCTGGACGTCGTCCCGCTTCCCCGCCCCGCCGGGTCCCGCGAACTTGTACGGGCTGATCTCGATCAGTCGCTGGGTGTTCCCGTGATAGGCCACGTCGACGGTCGCGACGTCCGGCCTGCCGGTGGCGGCCCGGGCCAGCCGCAACGCGAGCTCGTTCGCCTCGCTCCCGGAGTTGACGAAGTACGCGACCTCGAGGTGGCCGGGGAGCATCGCCGTCAACCGCTCCGCGTAGCGCAGGACCAGCTCGTGCAGGTATCGGGTGTTCGTGTTCAGGACGCGCATCTGGGCGACGCCCGCCTCGACGACCCGCGGGTGGGCGTGACCCACGTGGGCGACGTTGTTCACGCAGTCGAGGTACACGCGGCCGTCGGCGTCGTACAGGTAGGCGCCCTCGCCGCGGACGATGTGGAGCGGTGTCCGGTAGCTGACCGACAGCGACGGCCCGAGGAGCCGCCGCCGCTCTGCGAGGAGATCGGCGGAGGTCGTCACGGGCGCGCCGCCACGCGCGCGGCCGCCTCGGCCGGGTCGATCGCGGCCAGCCGTTCGAGGAGCGCCCACGCCGGCCCCTCCGAGATCGTCAGGTACGGATCGCCCGGATCGAGCCGCGACTGGTGCGCGCTCAACGCGACGCTCGTCGCCAGGCGCAGCGCCACGAGCTCGACGATCGCGGGGCGCTCGTCGTCCGTGAGCGGCAGCGTCTCCTCGAACCCCTCGCGGACCGACGCGACGACCGCCAGCGGGTCCGGCGCGTCGAGCGCCGCATAGGCCGCGGCCACGGCGAGCTCGTTCACGACGACCGACCACACCGCGTCCCCGAGATCGAGCAGGCCGGTGATCCGCGTCCCCTCCACATCGACGAGGACGTTGTGGTCGTTCGCGTCGTTGTGGATGACCCCGTGCCGTAGCCGCGGCAGGACGCCCCCGAGCGGCAACAGTCGCCCCTGCCAGGCAGCGAGGAGCGCTGCCCGGTCGGGCTGCGTCACGGCGACGGCGTGCGCCGCGATCACCCCGAGTCCTCGCTCGGCCTCCCATTGGAAGGCGCGATGGGCCGCCGGGTGGTCCCAGCCGGCGAGGGCCAGGACGGTCCGACCCATGACCCGGCCGAGATCCACGAGGAGCTCCGTGGGCCGGACGGCGGCAGGGATGATCGCCAGCGGCCCGCCGGGAAGCCAGGTCAGGAGGCGCGCCAGCAGGTCGGGCCCGCCGTCACCTGCCCCGACGGCGACCAGCTCGCGACCGTCCGGCGTCGCGACCGGGCGCTGGCAGGGCACGCCCGCAGCCTCCAGCCGTCGCATCGCCTCGTGCTGGAGCTCGAGGAACGACGGGTCCTCGGCGGCGTTCGATACCTTGAGGACGCACCGATCCACGCCGTCGACGACGACCGCCCAGTTCTGGTCGCGCTCGCTCGGCAACGGACGCAGCGTCCCGTCGATCTCCCACTCCGCCCAGAGAACGGCCGCCGCCCGGTCGGTGTCGAGGGAAGGGCGGGTCAGGACGGCGCCGACGAGATCGCTCACGCGGCCAAGGGTAGCGAACTCGTCGCGTTGGTCAGGTGAGACGGAGGTCCACGAGGCCGTCGCCGAGGCGTCGGTTCACCTCGGACAGCAGGTCGGCGTCGTACGCCACCCGGCGGCTCAGCTCCATCGGGAGCGTGGACGATCCGTTGGGGGCCGGCACGTGCAGGACGACCCGTGTCCCACCCGGGCGTTCACGAAGGAGCGTCCGGATGGTCTCCATCGCGAGGATCAGCCGGTCGGGTGCCGCGCCGCCGAACCGGACGTGGAGGATCTGGTCGGGCCCGCTCTCGAGCTGGGAGGTCGGCGCGGCCGAGGCGAGCGCGGCGCGGTCCCGGGCCTCGTCCGGGAGGGCCGGCTCGTCGGCGATCTCGTCGGAACCGGTCGCGGCCGAGAGGCTCTCCGGCTCGGCGTAGGTCGGGATCGGATCGCCCGGGGTGATCGCCGGCAGCTCCGCCGCCGGAGCCGCCGAGGCGGTGGGACCCGCGGGCGCGGAGCGCGCGTCCGCGCGAAGCGGCGACACACGCGGGACGCCTGGGCGGACCTCGTCCGGACGGGGTGGACGCTCGGTCGGGAGACCGGGACCCACGGCGACCGGCTCGCGGGGCGACGCCTCGACCGCCGCAGTCGGGGACTTCGCCCAGCCGTTCGTCGCCGATCGACCGCCGCCGCCGTTCCCGTTGCCGGATCCGCCGGCGGGCGGACGCCGCCCGCGCTCGCCTGCCGCCACCTCCCGGGCGAACGCCTCCGGCCCGCGCCGGACCGCGTCGTCCCAGTCGGTCACGAGATCCGCGAGCAGCGACACGTCGTCGCCGCGGTGGTCGACCCGGCCGGCGACGAGCAGGATCGAGCCTTCGCTCCAGACCCCGGCCGTCGTCTCGTACATCCGCGGGAACACGACGACCTCGATCGTGCCCTGGAGGTCCTCGAGCGTCGCGATGCCCATCGTCGACTTCGTCTTCGTGATCACGGTCCGGAAGCCGGTCACGATCCCGCCGACCACGACCCGCTGCCCGTCGAGCGACTCGTCCTTGAGATCGCCGCTGTACGCCGTCACGAAGGCCCCGACCTGCTCGGCGACCTCGCCCATCGGGTGCTCGGACAGGTACAGCCCGAGGAGCTCCTTCTCCTTCCGGAGCCGCTCGCGCCGGGGCGCCTCGGTGCGCGGCGGGAGCGCCTCGACCGGCGCCTCCGCGAACATCAGGTCGAACGCAGACAGCTGGCCCGTCGCCTGCTGTTGCTGGGCCGCCTGGGCGGACGGCAGGATCGTCGGCAGCGCGTCGATGATCTGGACCGGGTGGCCGAACGCCGACAGCGCGCCGACCCAGGCGAGCGCCTCGATCACACGGGAGTTCACGAGCCGCAGATCCACCCGCTCGCAGAAGTCCCGGAGCGACTTGAACTCGCCACCCTCCTTGCGGGCCGCGACGATCGATTCGATCGCGCTCTGGCCGACGTTCTTGACGGCGAGGAGGCCGAACCGGATCGACGGCCCCTCCACCGTGAACTCCACATCCGAGCGATGGACGTCCGGCGGCAGGACCTCGATCCCCATCCGGCGGCACTCGGCCACCGCAGCGGCGACCTTCTCCTCGTTCGACCGGAAGGCCGTGAGGACCGCGGTCATGTACTCAACGGTGTAGTTCGCCTTCAGGTAGGCGGTCTGGTAGGCGATCAGCCCGTAGCAGGTCGCGTGGGCCTTGTTGAAGCCATAGCGCTCGAACGGCTGGAACGCCGCGAAGACCTGGTCGATGACCCGGGCGTCGACCCCACGCTCGGCCGCCTGGGTGACGAACTTCTCCCGCTGCGCCCGCAGGACCGACGACTTCTTCTTCCGGATCGCGTAGCCGAGCGTGTCCGCCTCCGGCCCGGTGAAGCCGCCGAGGGCGATGGCCGCGGACATGATGTCCTCCTGGTAGACGAAGATCCCGTAGGTCTTCTCCAGGTACGGCTCGAGCAGCGGATGCAGGTACGTGACCGGCTCCTGGCCGTGCTTCCGCCGGATGTACGCCGGGATGTTGTCCATCGGCCCGGGTCGGAACAGGGCGACCATCGCCGCGAGGTCCAGGACGGAGGTCGGCTTCAGGTCGCGAATGTAGCGACGCATCCCCGCCGACTCCAGCTGGAAGATGCCGGTCGTCTCGCCGGACGCCAGCAGGTCGAACGTCTTCGTGTCGTCCAGCGGGATCCGGTCGAGGTCGATCTCGACCTCGCGCTCCTGGCGCACCAGGTCCACCGCGTGGCGGAGGATCGTCAGGTTCGACAGGCCGAGGAAGTCGAACTTCAGCAGCCCGAGCGCCTCGATCCCGTGCATCTCGTACTGGGTCATCAGCGCGTCGGAGTTCGTCGCCTTCTGGAGCGGCATCAGCTCCGTCAGCGGCTCGCGGCTGATCACGACGCCCGCGGCGTGGGTCGAGGCGTTGCGCGCGACACCCTCGAGCTGCCGGGCGAAGTCGATCATCCGCTTCACGCCGGGATCGGCGTCCACCTGACCTTTCAGGTCCGGCGAGATCTCGAGCGCCTCGTCGAGCTTGATCCCGAGCTGGTTCGGGACCGCCTTGGCGACCCGGTCGACCTCACCGTAGCTGTACCCGAGGACCCGGCCGACGTCGCGGATCGCCGCCCGGGCGAGCATCGTGCCGAACGTGATGATCTGGGCGACGTGGTCCGAGCCGTACTTGCGCGACACGTACGAGATGACCTCGTCCCGGCGCTCGTCCTCGAAGTCGACGTCGATGTCCGGCATCGTCACCCGGTCCGGGTTGAGGAAGCGCTCGAACGGGAGGCCGTAGGCGATCGGGTCGACCGGGGTGATCCCCAGCGTGTAGGTGACGATGCTGCCCGGCGCGCTGCCCCGGCAGGTCGTCTGGATGCGCTGCTCGCGGGCGAACCGGACGAAGTCGGCGACGATCAGGAAGTAGCCGGCGTAGCCCATTGTCAGGATCACGCCGAGCTCGTAGTCGAGGCGCGCCTGGAGCTCCGGCGTCACCGCCGCGTAGCGCTCGGCGAGACCGCGCTGGCACTCCTTCCGGAGCCAAGTCTCGACCGTCTCGCCGTCCGGCACCGGGAAGTGCGGGATCCGGAGCTGGCCGAGCGGCAGCTCGAGGTCCGTCATCTCCGAGATCAGCCGGGTGTTGAGGATCGCCTCGCGCTGGTCGGGGAACAACGCCGCCATCTCGGCGGCCGACTTCAGCCAGAAGTGGTCGGTCTCGAACTTCATCCGGCCGGCGGTGTCGAGATTGTTGCCGGTGCCGACGCACAGCAGGACGTCGTGCGCCTCGGACTGGCTCCGGTGGACGTAGTGGAGGTCGTTCGTCACGACGAGGGGCAGGCCGGTCTCGGGCGCGAGGCGGAGCAGCTTCTCGTTCAGGACGCGCTGCTCCGGCAGCCCGTGGTCCTGGAGCTCGAGGAAGAAGTTGCCCGTGCCGAGGATGTCGCCGTACTCGCCGGCGAGCCGCCGGGCACCGTCCCAGTCCTCGATCTCGAGGGCCCGCGGGATCTCGCCTCCGAGGCACGCGGACAGCCCGACGAGCCCTTCCGCGTAGCGGGCGAGGTGCTCGTGGTCGATCCGGGGCCGGTAGTAGTAGCCGTCGACGTGGGCGTCCGTGACGAGCCGGCACAGGTTCCGGTAGCCGGCGAGGTCCTTCGCGAGGAGGATCAGGTGGAAGGGCTGGGCGTCGGCCTTGCCCTCCTTCTCGGTCATCGACCGGCGGGCGACATAGGTCTCGACGCCGATGATCGGCTTGATCCCCTTCGTCTTCGCCGCCTGGTAGAAGGCAACCGCGCCGTAGAGCGCGCCGTGATCGGTCAGCGCGAGGCTGTCGAAGCCCTGGGCGGCCGCCGAATCGACGAGGTCCGTGATCCGCCCGAGCCCGTCGAGGAGGCTGAACTCCGAGTGGGTGTGGAGGTGCGTGAAGTCGTTCGGGGCGAGGGTCGTCACGGGGGGTCAATGGTAGCCGCGCGGCCGGCCTGCCGGGCGAGAAGCCAGCTGGATTCGCCGGATGGCGGTCGGTGACGGGCGACGATCCAGTCGGCGAGCCGGTCGTCAGCCGCCGGCGATCCACCCCGCGATGCGCTCCGCGATCATGATCGTCGGGAGATGGCTGAAGCCCGACGGGACCGTCGGCATGATCGACGCGTCGGCGACGTACAGACCGTCCGTGCCGTGGACCCGCCCGCCCGCCGTCACCACCGCCCCGGCCTCCGGTGCGACGCCCATCGCGCACGTCCCCACCACGTGCGGGATCGAGCGAGCCGTGTCGCGCACGAGGGCGAGCCGTCCGGGGGCGTCCGGTGGGTCCTCCAGCTTGACGCCGCCGAGGCGCCGAAACGCCGGGTCATGCACGATCGCGAACGCCCGCTCGCAGCCCTCCGCGAGTCGCTCCCGATCCCCCGCCCCATCGACGACCGGGAGCCGGATCACCGGCGGATCGAGCGGGTTCGTGGACCGGAGCCGCACGCTCCCCCGGGCTTCGGGCTTGAGTAACAGGACGGCGATCTCGAGCTGCGGCGGGCTGTCCGGCGCGTCGGGATCCCCGAGCCAGATCAGGAGGTCCGGGGGCCTGCCGCGATCCGCCGACGCGCTGTGGAACGTCGCAACCGCGTGGAGCGAGGGCGCCGTCCGGCCCGGTCCCGTGTAACCGGCGTCGATGTCGACGGTCGGGTGATCGGACAGGTTGGCTCCGACCCCGGGGAGATCGACCCGGACCCGGATCCCGAGTGCCGTGGAGGTCATCGGCCGCGCCGATCCCCGAGCGAAGGAGGATCGCGGGGCTGCCGTACGTGCCGGCACAGACCACGACCCGGTCGGCGTCGATCGATCCGCCGTCCGCCAGGCGGACGCCGCTCACCGAGGTTCCCGCGAACCGGAGCTCCGCAACGGGCGCGTCCGGCAGGATCGTGAGGCCGGACCGGTCGCCGTGGCCCAGGTAGGCGTCGAACGTCGTGACCCGCGCCCCGTCGATCGAGCTCATCGGCATCGGCCCGACCCCCACCGCGCCGGGTTCGTTGTGGTCGTCGACGCGGGCGAAGCCGGCGGCGACGGCGGCATCGACGAGGGCCGTGAGGGCCGGTGTGGGCTCGACGTCGCGATAGCGGTTGACCGGGATCGGGCCGTCGTCGCCATGCCACGGTCGATCCCCGAATTCGACGTCCCGCTCGAGCCGTCGGAGGACCGGCAGGACGGCGTCGAACGACCACCCGTCGTTGCCGAGCGCCGCCCACTCGTCGAAGTCGCCGGGCTGGCCGCGCAACGCGAACCGGGTCAACCACGAGGTGCCACCGAGCAGGCGGATGCGCCGCACCTTCCTCGTCTCGCCTCGAGCGTTCGGCTCGGCCGTGAAGCCCCAGTCGTGCTCGCCGGTCATGCCCCAGCCGTCGCGCAGGTCGCTCGCGACCGGATCGGGGACCAGCGGGCCCGCCTCGATGAGGGCCACGGATCGGCCGGTCTCCGCCAGACGCGCTGCGACCACGCAACCGGCGGCACCGCCGCCGACGACCGCCACATCGAACCGACCTCTTGCCACGCCGCCGCCCTCCTGACGGTGTCTCCGGCGGCAGTCTGGTCCACCCGCGCCCGATGTGTCCACGGTGTCGTGCGTCGGCGATCGAGCCGCCGGGTATCGTGGCGCCGTGATCCCGCCCGCACCGCCGGATTCCGTCGACTTCGATGCCGTCATCGACGACGTGCTCGACGGCCTCCCGGAGCCCTTCTTCGAGCAGCTGGGCTCCGTCGCGATCGTCGTCGAGGACGAGCCGACCCCTGACCAGCTGGCGTCGGTCCACGCCGGCGGGCTGTTCGGGCTGTACCAGGGCGTCCCCCGGACACGGTTCGGGGCGGACAATGCGCCGATCCCGAGCAAGATCACGCTGTTCCGCGGTCCGCTGACCCGATTCAACCCCGGTCGCGAGCGCCTGACGCAGGCTATCGAGGAGACACTGCTCCACGAGATCGCCCACCACCTCGGGATCGACGACGAGCGCCTCCGCGAGATCCACGCGGGCGGCTGACCGACCTATCGACCGATCAGGCCCGCCACGACCGGCGCGATCCGGTCCACCCAGAGGGTGTACTGGGCACCCGACGGATGAAGCCCGTCGTCCGCCACCAGGCTCCGGTCCGCCGCCGCACGGAGCGACAGATCGTGGATGTCGACCCACGCGATTCCACGCTCACCGGACAGCTCGCGGAGGATCTCGTTGGTGCCGCGGATGCCGGCCGACCGGGCCACGGGGTCGCCGTAGTCGGCACCCTGCGGCGTGACCGTGTAGTCCGGCGTCGAAATCGTCACGAGCCGACCGGCAGGCAGCCGGGCGAGGAGGGCGTCGAGGATCGCGCTGGCGTTCGCTCGATAGGTCGCCGCCGGGACGCCCTGGACGACGTCGTTGACGCCGACGAGGAGCGAGACGAACTCCGGCCGCAGCCCGTCCAGCGCCGGCAGCTCCTCCCGGATCACGTCGGCGGAGGTGAACCCGTTGACGCCGAGGTTCGCGACCAGGTTGAGGCTCGGCGGCTCGGGGCCGAGCGCGGCCACCAGCTGGTCCGGCCAGCGCTCCGCCGCCGTCCGGGTGGCGGTCCCGATCGTGTAGCTGTCGCCGAGGGCGACGAAGCGCAGCGCCGCCGACGCCGGATCGGTCACCGCCGGTCGGCTCCCACCTCGCGAAGGAACCCGTCGACCAGGGCCGCGAACTCGTCGGGCCGCTCGAGCGTGAGCATGTGCGCGACGTCGGGCCATCCGACGAGGCGGACGTTCGGCGCCTCCGCGGCCAGCCGCTCCGCGGTCGCGATGACGGACGGCTGATCGCCATCGCCGACCAGGACGAGCACCGGACAGCGGAGCTCGGCGAACCGACCCGATGCGGACGGTGTCAGCTCGTGCTCCGGGGCCACCTCGTCGTCCCACTGGGGCAGCTCGAACGCCTCCCGCTGCATCCGCCCGACGAACGCCCGCACGTCCGGGTCGACGGCGTCGGCGCTCCGGTGCGGCCCATCGACCCAGGCGCGGAGATTCACCTCGACGGCCGCATCCAGATCGCCCCGATCGAGGGCGTCGACCTCGGCCGCCCAGATCGGGCGGAGCTCGGGCGGTGCGTCGCCGAACAGAGCCCCGCCGGGCGCGGCGAGGATCAGCGACGCGACGGCGTCGGGGCGGGCCAGGGCCACCTCCACGGCGACGCCGGCGCCCATCGACGCGCCGACGACGTGCGCCCGGTCGACCAGCAGACCCTCGAGGAGCGCGAGCACATCCGTGTGATGCGACCACGGACCCGTCGGGGGCAGCGTCTCGCCGAAGCCCCGCGAATCCGGGCGGATCACCCGATGCCCTGCCGACAGCGGCGCGACGAGCGACCCCCACATCCGTCGATCGGCGACACCCGCATGCAGGAGCACGACAGGCCCACCGGATCCCTCGTCGTCGAAGGCGATGCCACCCGCCGTCCGCCCGCCGGCGGCCGTCCGGCCGTCCGTCTCGGTCATGCGGCCAGTCTCCGCGATCGCGACGCCCGCTGCAGGTCGCCGGGCCGCAACTTATCCTTGCCGGACGCACCGATCCGCGAACAGGGCCACGGACCTTCCAGACGGCAGATTGCCGCTTGCCCGGCCGACCCCGACCTCGGTACGATGCGCCGATGGTCGCCCGGGGGGGCGAACGTTCCTTCGAGACGGACCGGGCCAGGGATCGATCGGCCGGTCGTGCTCGATGATCGAGGAGGACACATGCGCACCCGCTCCTTTGGCCTGACGCTGTTCAGCGGTCTGGCCATCCTGGTCTCGGCGTGTTCGAGCGGCGCGACGCCGTCCCCGTCGGCCTCACAGGCCCCGGCGCCGTCCGTCGCGGCACCGTCCGTCGCGGCGCCGTCCACCGCCGCGTCGCCGTCGGCGCCGGCTCCGTCGTTCGTCCAGGCGCCGAACCTGAAGATCGGCGTCGTCACGGACATCGGCACGCTGAACGACAAGAACTTCAATGAATACTCCTTCAAGGGCGCCTCGCAGGGTGCGGCCGCGATCGGCGCGGCTGTTCCCTCCTCGATCGTCCCGACGGCGGCCGCGGACTACGCGCCGTCGATCAAGTCCTTCGTCGACCAGAAGACCGACGTGATCGTCACCGTCGGCTTCAACCTCGCCGCGGCGACGGGCGAGGCGTCGGTCGCGAACAAGACCACGACCTTCATCGGCGTCGACCAGTCGCCGATCTGCATCAAGGCCGACGGCAAGCAGGACTTCACGTTCCCCTGCCCGACCGACTCCACGACGCTCGCTCCGAACTACACCTCGCTCGCGTTCCAGGAGGACCAGGCCGGCTATCTCGCCGGCATCGTGGCCGCCGGGGCCAGCAAGACGGGCACGATCGGCGCGATCGGCGGGACGAGCGTGTGCGCCCCGTGCGTGCGCTACATCCAGGGCTACGAGCTCGGCGCCAAGTCGGTCAACCCGAACATCAAGGTCGTCAGCGCCTACGTCACGAACGACTTCAGCAACGCCGCCTTCCAGGACCAGGCCGGTGGCAAGACGTTCGCCGAGAACTACCTCGCCCAGAACAAGGACGTGGACATCCTGTTCCAGGTCGCGGGCCTGACCGGCAACGGCGTCCTCGACGCCGCCTGCGCCGCCAACATCAAGGGCATCGGCGTCGACGTCGATCAGTTCCTGTCGTACCCGAATGCCGGTCCGTGCCTCCTGACGAGCGCGACGAAGAACCTCCAGCTCGCGGTGTCCGATGCCGTGACTGCCAAGGCCGCCGGGACGCTCAAGCCGGGGACGGTGCTGTACGACGCCAAGAACGACGGGATCGGCGTCGCGCCGGGCCACGACAACGCCAGCGCCTGGGCTGCCGACACGCAGTCGAAGATCGACGCCGCACTCGCGGCGATGAAGGCCGGGACGCTCAAGACCTGCCCCGACAAGTGCGGGGCGCTGTGATCGCGGGCTGACCACGCCCACTCCATCGCGACCGTTCGCGGGCCGGCCGAGGCAACTCGGCCGGCCCGCGTTCTGTACCCTGTCGGAACCACTCCGGCAAGCCGCGTTCACGTCCGCCAGCTGAGGAACCAGCGATCGCCGTGACGAGCACCCAGGAGACCGTCCGCGAGCAACCCGTTCACGCGCCGGCCCTCGAGATGCGCGGGATCACGAAGCGCTATCCGGGGGTCGTGGCGAACGATCACATCGACCTGGATGTCCGCCCCGGCGAGATCCACGCCCTGCTCGGCGAGAACGGGGCCGGCAAGACGACGCTGATGAACATCCTCTACGGCCTGGCCCGGCCGGACGAGGGCGAGATCCTGATCGACGGGACGGCCGTCCGGATCGCGAGCCCGACGGACGCGATCAGCCGTGGCATCAACATGGTCCATCAGCACTTCATGCTGGTCCCCGTCCTGACCGTCGCCGAGAACATCCTCCTCGGCGAGGAGACGATGGCCAACCCGATCTTCCTCGACCGGAAGGAGGCCCGGAAGCGGATCATCGACCTCGGCCAGCGGTTCGGGTTCGACATCGACCCCGACGTGAAGGTCGGCGAGCTGTCGGTCGGCTGGCAGCAGCGGGTCGAGATCCTCAAGGCCCTCTATCGGAACGCCCGCGTCCTCGTCCTCGACGAGCCGACCGCCGTGCTCACCCCGCAGGAGACGGACGAGATCTTCGCGGTCCTCCGTCGCCTCGCCGAGCAGGGCCACTCGATCGTCTTCATCAGCCACAAGCTGTACGAGGTCCTCGCGATCGCCGACCGGATCACCGTGATCCGGCGCGGCAAGGTCGTCGGCCAGCGGCTGCCCGCCGAGACGGACGAGGACGATCTGGCGGCCCTGATGGTCGGACGCGACGTGCAGCTCGTCGTCGACCGTGGCGAATCGCATCCTGGCGCGGTCCGTCTCGCGGTCCAGGGGCTCCGGGTCCGTGACGATCGGGGCAGCGAGGTCGTGCGCGGCGTGGACTTCGACATCCGCGCCGGCGAGATCTTCGGCATCGCCGGCGTCGCCGGGAACGGACAGGACGAGCTGGTCGAGGCCATCGTGGGGCTGCGCAAGCCGTCCGAGGGCACGGTCCGCCTCGACGACCGCGACGTGACGAACCTGAGCACGCGCGCGATGACGAATCTCGGCACGGGCTATGTGCCGGCGGATCGCCACCGCTTCGGCCTCGTCCTCGGGTTCTCGGTCGCCGACAACCTCGTGCTCACCGACTACTACCACGCACCGTACGCTCGGGGCATCATCCGCAACGACGAGGCGATCGCCGAGCGCGGGAAACGGGCGATCGTCGAGTACGACATCCGGACGCCCTCGGAAGAGGTCGGAGCGGGAACGCTGTCCGGTGGCAACCAGCAGAAGCTGGTCGTCGCCCGGGAGCTGGACGGCGACCTCCGCCTGCTCGTCCTCGACCAGCCGACCCGCGGCCTGGACGTGGGCAGCATCGAGTTCATCCACCGCCAGGCGATCAAGAAGCGGGACGCCGGCACGGCCGTCCTCCTCGTCTCCGCCGAGCTGGACGAAGTCCTCGAGCTGAGCGACCGGGTCGCGGTGATGTACCGCGGGCAGATCGTGTCCGTCGTGGACGGACGGACCGCGGATCGGAACGAGGTCGGGGTGCTGATGGCCACCGGCACGCGCCAGGAGGCGGCCGTCGCCGGCACGCCCCCGATGACGAGCAGCCCCGACGGTGCCGGCGGATGAGCGCCCCGGCCGGCGGCTCCGGCGCGGCAGACAGCGGCCCCGCGAGGCCCGGGCAAGCGTCGGGCGCAGCAGATCCGGACGGCCATCGCGTTGCCGATCGTCGCCCTCCTGATGGCCGTCGTCATCGGTTCGTTGTTCGTCTACGCGGCCGCCTGGATCAAGGACGGGAAGATCGACCTCGCCCAGCCGCTGATCGCCTACCGGGCGCTCCTGGGCGGCTCCCTCTTCGGGTGGGACCCGATCGTTGCCACCCTCGTCGCGGCGACGCCGCTGATCTTCGGCGGCCTGGCCGTTGCCCTTGGCTTCAAGGCCGGCCTGTTCAACATCGGCGTGCAGGGCCAGCTCACCATGGGCGTCCTCGCCTCGGTGGCCGTCGGCGTGGCCCTGGCCGAGCGTCCGGTCTGGATCGCGGCTCCGCTCGCATTCGTCGCCGGCACCCTGGCCGGCGCCTCGTGGGGCTTCATCGCCGGCTGGCTGAAGGCCGTCTCGGGCGCCCATGAGGTCGTGACGACGATCATGCTCAACTACATCGCCTACAGCGTCCTGGCGGCCGCGGTCGCCGGCCCGCTCCGCGTTCCCCAGGCCCAGGCGCCGGTGACGTACGACGTGGGGAATGCCGCGTTGCCGATCGTCCTCGGCGAGACCGGCCACATCGGGATCTTCATCGCCCTGGTGATGGTCGTCGTCGTCTGGTGGATGCTGTACCGGACGACCCTCGGCTTCGAGATCCGGACGGCCGGGATCAACCCGGACGCCGCCCGTTACGCCGGGATGCGCCCGCGCCGGCTGATCATCCTGGCGATGTCGATGTCGGGCGGCCTGGCCGGGATGTCGGGGGCGAACGAGCTCCTCGGCGTCACCCACCAGACCCAGTCGAGCTTTCCCTCGTCCGTCGGGTTCGACTCGATCGCCGTCGCCCTGCTGGCACGGTCGAACCCGATCGCCGTGATCCCGGCGGCCATCCTTTTCGGGGCCATGCGCGCCGGCGCCGGCCAGATGCAGATCGAGGCGCGGACCCCGCGTGAGCTCGTCGACGTCCTCCAGGCGGTGATCCTGATCGTGCTCGTCACCCTGCCGGTCCTCGCCCGCGCGATCAACAGCCGCGGCTCGCGCTCGTTCGATGCCGACGCAGCGACGATCACTCGTTCGTACGGCAGCGAGTCGGTGACCTCCTGATGGACCAGTTCCTCTACTCGATCCCGGTCATCGGGTTCGTGTTCCAGGTCGCCGGCTACCTGATCGCCGTCCTGCCGACGAGTGCGCCGATCATCCTGCGGGCGGCAACGCCGATCGCGTTCGGTGCCCTGTGCGGCGTCGTCTGCGAGCGGTCCGGGGTCGTCAACATCGGCATCGAGGGAACGATGCTCACGGCGGCCTTCACCGGCTGGGTCATCGCCATCGCCGCGAACAACCTGCTCGGGCCGTTCGCGCCGGGTCCGCTCGGGATCACGCCGGCGCTGCTGATCGGCCTCGTGGCGGCGCTGCTCTCGGCCGTCCTGGTCTCGCTCCTCCACGCGTGGATGTCGATCAGCCTCCGGGTCGACCAGATCATCAGCGGCACGATCATCAACATCGCCGCGTTCGGGATCACCGGCTACCTGAACAACGTGATCGCCGCTGCGTCCCCGACCAGTGCCGGCCAGTTCGCGAAGATCGTGCCGCCGAAGGAGCTCACCAGCCTGCCGTTCGTCGGATGGATCTTCACGACGATCTTCAACCAGGGTCCGATCACGATCAGCCTGTTGTTCTGCGTCGTCATCCTCCAGGTCTACCTGTTCCGCTCGCGATGGGGCCTCCGGACGCGGGCGGTCGGCGAACATCCGAAAGCCGCCGAGACGGTCGGCATCGACGTCATCCGTCTGCGTTACCGGAACGTCCTGATCGGGGGGGCGTTCGCCGGGATGGCCGGGGCCTTCCTCTCCCTGGAGCTGTCGAACTCGTTCCAGGCCGGCGGCACGGCCGGCCGCGGGTTCATCGCCCTGGCGGCGATGATCGTCGGGCGATGGACGCCGATCGGGGCGTTCGGGGCGGCGCTGCTCTTCTCGCTCTTCCTGACGCTCGGCCAGACGATCACCTTCCTGCCGCCGACCGGCGACTTCGGCGCGCTCGTCAAGGCCCTACCCGCTCAGGTCTTCACCGCCCTGCCGTACATCGTGACGATCGTCGTCCTGGCCGGCCTGATCGGCCGGAGCACGCCGCCGGCGGCGGACGGCAAGCCGTACGAACGCGAAGCCACGGCGTGAGCGCGTGACCGCTTCGGGGCTCGAGGCGATCCGGGTTCGCGCGTGACGGACGAGTCGGCCGACCACGCGGCCCGGCGGGCGGCGGAGCGGATCCGGGCCATCGCCTATCTGGATCTCGAGGAAGGTCGCGGCCCGGTCCCGGTGCTCGACGGCGAGGCCGCCGGCGAGATGTTGCGCAGCGCCCGCCGGATCGCGGTCGTCGGGGCGTCGTCGAACGAGTCGCGGCCGTCGTTCGGCGTCTTCCGGTACCTGCTCCACCAGGGGTACGAGTGCGTCCCGGTCAACCCGGCGGCCCGGTCGATCCTCGGCGTGCCGGCGTTCCGCACGCTGCGCGAGGCCGCCGACGCGACGGGCCCGTTCGACATCGTCGATGTCTTCCGACGGTCCGAGCTGTGCGTCCCGCACGCACAGGAGGCGGTCGAGATCGGGGCGCGCTGCCTGTGGCTCCAGCTCGGCGTCGTCAACTGGGACGCCGCGCGGATCGCCCACGACGGCGGGCTCGCGGTCGTGATGGACCGGTGCACGGCGATCGAGCACCGCCGGATCCGGGGCCGGTAAGGCAAGCCCGGCCCAGCCCGCCTTCAGGCGCTCCCTACCGGACGAGGAACCCCAGGAAGATCAGCACGAACCCGCCGATCGCCACGAGACCCCACTGCCGGGCCCGGCGGCGATACAGGTACATCTCCACGGACGCGGCCGTCCCGGAGTCGTCGCGGACGCCGCCGCGCCAGGCGTTGTACCGCTCGGCGTTGGCGCCCTCCTCCTTGAGCGCCTGGTAGCGCGCCCAGGGCGGCCGCGCACGGGAATACCCGACCGCCACGAGGACGCCGCCCATCAGCCAGAGAGCGATGTTGACGACGCCCATCAGCCGTCCAGGCGGGCGCGGACCGCCTCCTGGACGACGGCCGCGTTCGCCTGGCCCCGGGTGGCCTTCATCACCTGACCGACGAAGAACCCGAGGACCGGCTTGCCCGCCCGGTAATCATCGACGGCCTTCGGGTTCGCCGCGATCACGTCGTCCACGACCGGGCCGAGCGCCGACGCGTCCGAGATCTGGCGCAGGCCGCGGCCCTCGACGATCGACGCCACCGTCGCCCCGTCGGCGGCATGCGCGGCGAAGACCTCCTTCGCGTTCGTTCCGGACAGCTCGCCACCCGCGACCCGGCCGACGAGGTCGGCCAGCTGCCCGGCGTCGACCCGGGCGGCCGAGATCGGATCCGTCCGCAGAAGCCCGAGGAACGACCCGGTCACCCAGTTCGCGAGCGCCTTCGGGTCGAGCGACGGCGCGGCGGCGCGGGCCGCCTCGAACAGCTCGCTCGCCCGCGGCTCGGCCACGATCACGGCCGCGTCATAGGCCGACAGCCCGAGGTCCCGCTCGTAGCGCGCCCGACGATCGGCGGGCAGCTCCGGGAGCGCGTCGCGGATCTGCGCCAGCCACGCCGCATCGACCCGGAGCGGCGGCAGGTCCGGCTCCGGGAAGTACCGGTAGTCGTGGCTGTCCTCCTTCGATCGCATGACGTAGGTCTCGCCCCGATCCTCGTTCCAGCCGCGCGTGTCCTGGGTCAGCGTCTCGCCGGCGTCGAGGGCCGCCGCCTGGCGTTCGATCTCGTACGCGATCGCCCGCTCGACCGAGCGGAACGAGTTCATGTTCTTGACCTCGACCCGCGTCCCGAACGGCTCCGTCCCGCGCACGCGCAGCGACACGTTCGCCTCGACCCGCATCTGGCCCCGCTCCATGTCCGCGTCGCTCGCCCCGATCGCCCGGAGCAGGGCCTGGAGCTCCTCGGCGTACCGGCGCGCCTGCTCGGCGGTCCGGACGTCCGGCTCCGTCACGATCTCCATCAGCGGCGCGCCCGACCGGTTGAAGTCGACGAGGCTGATCCGCCGGCCTGCCGGGTCCGTCCCATGGACGAGCTTGGCGGTGTCCTCCTCGAGATGGGCGCGGGTGATGCGGATCGTGACCTCGCCGGCCGACGTGTCGAAGGTCAGCCGGCCCATCGAGGCGAGGGGCAGGTCGTACTGGCTGATCTGGTAGCCCTTCGGCAGGTCCGGATAGAAGTAGTTCTTGCGGTCCCAGCGGGTCGCGGGGGGGGTCTCCGCGGCGATCGCGACGCCGGTCGCCAGGACCAGCTCGACCGCGCGCCGGTTGATCGTCGGCAGCGTCCCCGGCAGCCCGAGGCAGACCGGGCAGACGTGCGTGTTCGGCGGCGCGTCGGCGTAGGCGTTCGAGCAGCCGCAGAACATCTTCGAGGCCGTCTTGAGCTGACAGTGGACCTCGATCCCGATGACCGCCTCGTAGCGATCGAGGGCAGCCGTTGCGGCGGCGGGCTCGGCAGCATCGACCATGGCCGAAGTTTCGCACAGGCCCTCGGCGGGACGGGTCGCGTGCCGCGGCAGCGGCAACGGCCTGGCGATGGCCTCGCGGCGGCAAGCTGACGACCGGGTGAGACTCGGATGACGGACGGGGCGGTCGACGCCCCGATCTCATCCAGTTGGGGGATGACGAGCGGCCCGCGGTTGCGAACGATTGCCGCGGTGGTTGCGAACGGCGAACGCGACATTGCGGCGGTCCGGGAAACGATTGTGAGAGCGCTCTCTTGACAACGCCTGTTATGGTGCCTTCTGAGCGTGAGAGCGCTCTCACAGGAGACGCGATCGACATGACGTTGGCCGCCCGGGTCCGCCGCAACGGGACGACACTCGAAGAGGTCGCCTCGCGCGCCGGTGTCTCGAGGGCAACCGTCTCTCGCGTCGTCAACGGCTCCCCGAAGGTCAGCCCCGACGTCCGCCGCGCGGTCGAGGCGGCCGTCACCGAGCTCGGCTACGTCCCCAATCGCGCGGCACGCAGCCTCGTCACCCGGCGGAACGGCTCCATCGGCGTCGTGATCACCGAGCCGCCGGACCGGCTGTTCAACGACCCGTTCTTCCCGCGGCTCCTGCGGGGGATCAGCGCCGCCCTCAGTGCCCGCGATCTCCAGCTCGTCCTGCTCATGCCGGAGAACCCGGCGGACACGGACCGGACCGCGGACTACATCGCCGCCGGCCACGTCGACGGGACGCTCCTCGTCAGCCTCCACGGCGAGGACCCCCTCCCCGACCGGCTGGCCCGCGCGGGCATCCCGTTCGTCGTCGGTGGACGTCCGCTCCGGACGACCGCGGCGAGCTTCGTCGACGTCGACAACCGCGGCGGCGCCCGGAGCGCCGTCGAGCACCTCCTCACCAGCGGACGTCGGAACGTCGCGACGATCACCGGGCCCACCGACATGGGCGCCGGCGTCGACCGCCTCGCCGGCTATCGCGAGGCCCTCGGCGACGCCGGGATCACCGTCGACCCGAGCCTCGAGGCCACGGGCGACTTCACCCAGGAGGGCGGCGCCGCCGCGATGGAGCGCCTCCTCGCCGCCCGGCCCGACATCGACGCGGTGTTCGCCGCGTCGGACCTCATGGCAGCGGGGGCGATGGCCGTCCTCGAGTCCGCCGGCCGGCGGATCCCCCAGGACGTGGCGGTCGTCGGCTACGACGACTCGCCCGTCGCATCCTCCGTCCGTCCCCGCCTGACCAGCGTCCGTCAGCCGATCGAGGAGATGGGTCACGAGATGGCCCGGCTCCTGGTCGACGCGGTCGATGGCACAGATCCCGTCCAACGGCGAGTGATCCTCGCCACGGAACTCGTTCGACGCGCTTCGAGCGCCGGGAGGCGCGTGCCCTGAGCCGGCCGGCGACCGGCAGCGTCGTCGCCCGGAGGCGGCGCCGCACACGCTGACGCAGAACCACAGACAGGAGTCCACCCAGCACATCGGTCGTCATCACCCCACAGGAGGAGACCAGAGCGATGCACGGAACACGATCCGGACCCCGAACCTTGCTCACCGGCCTGGCGCTCGTCGCCATCCTCGGGACCGCCTGCAACAGCGCCGCCACGCCGAGCCCGAGCGCCTCTGAGGCCGCGGCCGGCCCCTCGTCGGCGCCAGTCGTCACCCCGAGCCCGACCCCGCTCCTGACGGCCGCTCCCATCGATGCGAGCGTGCCCGGCCCCAACGGCGGCCAGATCATCCGCTGGTTCGTCGGCCTGGGCGCGGGTGGTCAAGCCGCAGCAGATCCGGCGCAGACCGACTTCGTCACCAAGTTCAACGACGATCCCGGCGAACAAGGACAAGGCGTACATCTCGCTCGAGATCTACGACAACAAGGTCGCGACCAACATCCTCAAGACGCAGATCGCCGCCGGCAACGCGCCGGACATCATCGGCCCGGTCGGCGTCGAGGGGCTGAACCTGTTCATCGACCAGCTGGCCGACCTGCAGCCGCTCATCGACTCGACCAGCTACGACATGAGCAGGTATCCGGCCGCGATGAAGGACTTCTTCAAGATCGGCAAGGGCGGTGCGACGATCGGCGTGCCGTTCGGCACCTACCCGTCGTTCCTCTGGTACAACACGAAGGCGTTCGACGAGGCCAAGCTCCCGTACCCGCCGACCAAGGTCGGCGACCTGTACCAGGGCAAGCCGTGGGACATGAACACGGTTCGCGACCTGGCCATGAAGCTCACCGTCGACAAGGCAACGGCAACGACGCAACCAGCCCCGGCTTCGACCCTCAGAAGGTCGTCCAGTGGGGCTTCGACTCCCAGTGGAACGACAAGAGCCCGACGGGCTGAGCAGACGCTCTTCGGCGCCGGCTCGTTCCTCGCCGACCGACGGCAAGACGGCCCAGATCCCGGACACCATGCGCACCGCCGATCAATGGTTCAACGACGGCGTCTGGAAGGACCATTTCATCCCGACCGAGAACGCGATCCAAGAGCGACCTGCTGGGGAAGGACAACGAGTTCGCAGTCGGGCAACCTCGCGATGAACGAGGTCCACACGTGGTATTCGCGTGCTGCGTGAACCCGGCGGCCCCGGCCAAGCCGATCGTCGGTGACAACTTCGGCTGGGCGGTCGCCCCGTCGTTCAACGGCAACACCACGGCCAAGCTGCACGCCGACACGTTCAGCATGCTCAAGACCACCAAGCACCCGGACCAGTCGTTCAGCGGTCCTGTCCGCGCTCGCGGCCTCCGGCGATCTCGCGACGATCTACGGCGCGATGCCGGCCGACCCGACCCAGCAGCAAGCCGTTCATGGACGCGACCAACGCGGCCTACCCGACGGCGAAGCTCGACTGGTCCGTGCCGACGGCAGAGCTAGCGAACTTCCCGACATCCCCAACCACCAGTCATGGGTCCCGGACTATGCCAAGCGAAGGCCGCATGGCAGGCCTTCGGATCAGTACCGGACCACCCGAGCGTCGGATATCGACGCCGAGCTCGACACGCTGAAGACAACGCTCCAGGGCATCTTCGACGCTGCGCCCGGACAAGAACCCCTAGTTACCCTCCTCCTCCAGCGCCCTCCCGGGTCGGTACCCCCAACCACCCGGGAGGGCGACGTCTCCCCCAGCCCATCCGAATCGCGGACCACGGAGCCCGAACCCACCGATGAGCGCGACGATCGAGGAACTGCCCACGAGGCCCGCGCCCGCCGGTCGCCCGTTCGTGCTCCGTCCGTCCGTCCGCGAGGCGCTGTGGGGTTACGTGTTCATCGGACCGTGGCTGATCGGCCTCGTGCTGTTCATCGCCGGTCCCATGATCGCGTCGCTCGTGATGTCGCTGACCGACTTCAACCTCGTCCATCCCGAGACGACCAAGTTCATCGGCATCGACAACTACGTCCGGATGACGAACGATCCGACGATCGGCCAGTCGCTGATCGCGACCCTCAAGTTCGCGTTGCTCGCCATCCCGATCACGATGGGTGCGAGCCTCGGTTTCGCCCTGCTGCTGAACCACCCCAGGATGCCGGCCAAGGGCGCGCTGCGCACGCTCGTCTACATGCCGATCATGATCCCGCTCGTCGCCTCGACGCTCGTGTGGATGGGGTTCCTCAACACCGAGACGGGATGGCTCAACGAGATCCTCGGCTTCTTCGGGCTGCCGCAGCCCGACTGGATCAACAGCGAGACGTGGATCTACCCGGCGCTCTCGCTCATCGGGCTGTGGGCGATCGGCAACTTCATGATCATCAACATCGCCGGCCTCCAGTCGGTGCCGACCGAGCTGTACGAGGCGGCGCGCATCGACGGCGCGGGGATCTGGCAGTCCTTCCGCCGGATCACGATCCCGCTGATGTCGCCGGTGCTGTTCTACAACCTGGTGATCATCCTGATCGGCACGTTCCAGTACTTCACCCAGGCCTACGTGATGACCAACGGCCGGGGCGATCCGAACAACGCGACGCTGTTCATCAACCTCGTGCTGTTCCGCGAAGGGTTCGTGTTCAACCACATGGGCTACGCGGCGGCCATCGCCTGGCTGCTGTTCGTCATCGTGCTCGTGCTGACCATCGCGCTGTTCGGCTTCGCCCGTCGACGCGTGTACTACGCCGGCAGCGAGCGATGATCGGTCGCAGCGATGACCACGGCGCGCAGACACACGAGACCCGCGAGAAGACGCAGGGCCGGGCCTTCAGCGAACGCGGTCCCGTCGCCCGCTCGTATCGCCGGTTCCTCGGGCGATCGATGCTGTTCATGTTCGCGCTGGTGATCATCAGCACCCTCCTGCTCCCGATGCTGTACATGGTGACCACGGCGTTCCAACAGCCCGGGCAGTCGACCACGCCCGGCGCACCGGTCTGGCCGGCCTCCCCGCAGACGGCCCAGTACCAGGGGCAGGACTACCCCGTGTACACCGTGCCGTTCCCGGACGGGACGACGCGCCGACTGATCCTGATCGAGCCCGGCCGTGAGTCGAGCGTGTTCATCGATCCGACCGACGCGACGCAGACGCCGATCGAGTGGCAGGGTCGCTGGCGGACACTGGAGCAGGCGTGGACCTTCGCGCCGCTCATCGACAACTTCACGACCGCCTGGAATCAGCTGAACTTCCCGCGGCTGCTGCGGAACACGGTCGGGATCGCGCTGCTGAGCACGATCGGCGCAGTCCTGTCGTCGATCCTCGTCGCCTACGGGTTCGCGCGCTTCCGCTTCCCCGGCAAGAACGCGCTGTTCGTCGTGCTGATCGCGACGATCATCCTGCCATTCCAGGTCACGCTCCTGCCGCAATACGTGCTGTTCACGTGGCTGGGCTGGAACGGGACGTGGCTGCCATTGATCATCCCCCATTGCTTCGCCAACGCCTACAACGTGTTCCTGCTGCGCCAGTACTTCCTGTCGATCCCGCGCGAGCTCGACGAGGCCGCGATGATCGACGGCGCCGGCCCGTTCCGGATCCTGCGCTCGATCATCATTCCGCAGTCGATCCCCGCGATCACCGCGGTCAGCCTGTTCCACTTCTTCTTCGCCTGGAACGACTTCTTCATGCCGCTGCTGTACCTCGGGAGCAAGCCCGAGCTCCAGCCCCTGTCGATCGCGATCCAGCAGTACAACGCGCTCTACGCGAGCCAGCCCACGCTCATCCAGGCGTCGGCGCTGCTGACGATGGCCGTCCCGATCGTCGTGTTCTTCCTCGCCCAGCGGGCGTTCATGCGGGGCGTGGTCGTGACCGGGGTCGACAAGTGACGGAGCCCTGGCCGACGATCCCTCGCGCCGCGTGGCAGCGCGGGATCGGGGTGCCGTGCGACGACGTCGGCCATCCGCGGGTCGACGGGCCGATCCTCGACGACGGCGAGTTCTCCGGCGTCCCGATCGGCGGGCTCGGCACGGGGAGCATCGGGCGAACCTACCGCGGCGACGTGGCCCGCTGGCACCTCGAAGTCGGCAAGCATCGCCACGAGCCGGTGGCCGCCGACGGCTTCTCGCTGTTCGTCGCAGGCCCCGACGGAGCCCGCGCAACCGTCCTCTCCGCGCTGCGCCCGGCCGAGCTGCCCGACTGGGGCTGGACGCTGCCGGTCGGCGGCGGGACCTACCACGCGCTCTTCCCGCGGGCGTGGCAGACGTTCGAGCCGGAGGCACTCGGCATCCGGGCGATCGGCGAGCAGCTGTCCCCCGTCATCGCCGGCGATCTCGAGCGGAGCGCGATGCCCGTCGGGGTGTTCGAGTGGTGGCTGGAGAACCCCGGGCCCGACCCACTGACGGTCGGGCTCCTCTTCACCTGGGCCGATCCGTTCGCGGCGGCCGGGCCCGCGGCCCCGCGGCCCCACACCGTGGTCCGCGAGGACGGCGTCGTCGCGGTCGCGTTCGGCGATGCGGCCGACGGCAGCCCGACGGCCCTCCGCGGCTCGCTCGCGATCGCGGCCCTCGGCGACGACGGCGTCGAGCTGTCGGCGCGGCCCTGGTTCGACCCGGTCGCGGACCGCGACCTGTGGGCCGACTTCGCCGCGGACGGCCGGCTCGACCCCGACGCGGCCGACGCGGCCGCCCCATCCGAACCCTCCATCGGCGGCGCGGCGCTCGCGGCCACGCTGGCCCTCGCCCCCGGCGAGCGCCGCTCCGTCCGGTTCGCGATCGCGTGGGACCTGCCGGTCGTCGAGTTCGGCGCCGGCCGGCGCTGGTGGAAGCGCTACACCCGGACCTGGGGACGGACCGGAACCCGCGCGCTCGACCTCGCCCGGCATGCGCTGACCGAGGCCCCGGCCTGGCGTCGCGCGATCGAGGCGTGGCAGGACCCGTATCTCGACGATCCTGGCCGCCCCGACTGGTACGTCATGGCCCTCTTCAACGAGCTCTACTTCCTCGTGGACGGCGGGTCGTTCTGGGAGCACGGCGAGGTCGGCGGCCCGGATCCGGGACCCGACGACGTCGGCCGGTTCGCGCTCCTCGAGTGCGTCGACTACCCGTTCTACGACACGGTCGATGTCGACTTCTACGCATCGTTCGCCCTCCTCGACGTCTTCCCGGAGCTCGAGCAGCGTGGGATCCGCGACCTCCTCGACGCGATCCCGGTCGACGATCCGGAGATCGTCACGATCGAGGCGTCCGGGACGCGCGCGCCGCGGAAGATCGGCGGGACCGTCCCGCACGACGTCGGCGGCCCGGGGGACGACCCGTTCCATCGCCCGAACTGGTACCGCTTCCAGGACGTGAACGACTGGAAGGACCTGGGCCCGAAGTTCGTCCTCCAGGCGTGGCGCGACGCGGTGGCCGCCGGCCCGGCCGGCGCTGCCCTGATCCGGGACGCCTGGCCGACCGTCGACGGCGTCCTGACCCGGCTGACGAGCTTCGACCGCGACGGCGACGGCCTCCTCGAGCACGACGCGCGACCCGACCAGACCTACGACACGTGGCCGATGCGCGGCCCATCGGCGTACGCGGGCTCGCTCTGGCTGGCGGCCGTGGCCGCGGCCGAGGCGATGGCCCGCCGGCAGGGGCTCGTCGAGGCGGCGGCCCGCTGGGAGGGCTGGTTCGAGCGCGGCCAGGTCGCCTTCGACCGGCGCCTGTGGCGCGGCGACCATTACGCCTACGACGGCGGCGACGGACCGAGCTCCGAGAGCATCATGGCCGACCAGCTCGCGGGCCAGTGGTACGCCGACGCGACCGGTCTCGGCGACATCGTGCCGCGCGAGCGGGTCGACGCGGCCCTCCGGACGATCCACCGGACGAACGTGTGCGGGTTCGCCGATGGGCGGATGGGCGCGGTCAACGGCACGCGCCCGGACGGCTCCGTCGACACCTCCAGCGAGCAGTCCGCGGAGGTGTGGGTCGGGACGACCTACGCCCTGGCCGCGTTCATGATCGGCCGCGGGCTGGCGAACGAGGGCTGGGAGACGGCCCGTGGCGTCGTCGCGACCACGTACGAGCGGGGCCTCTGGTTCCGGACCCCGGAGGCGTACGACCGGGACGGGAACTTCCGGGCCTCGATCTACCTCCGGCCGCTCGCGATCTGGGCCATCGAGGAAGCCCTCCGGCGCAACGAAGGACGCTGAGCCGCCTCAGGGGCTCCGGGCGAGAGCGACCGCCTCCGACATCGACATCGCCCGCCCGGCGCTCCACGCGGTCTCGACCGCGTCGGCCGCGAGCATCGTGCGCAGGCGCATGACGAACCGTTCCATCTCCGGCTCCTCGTCGAACGCCATCGGGGCCGCCGCGGCCTCGCGGATCGCCTCGGCCGCACCAAAGAGCCGGGCCGCCCGATCCGGCCGATCCTGGTCGATCGCGACGTACGCGACGTTCTCGAGCTGGTTTGCGACGGCGCCACGGTGGCCGAGGTGGACCCATCCGCCGATCGTGTCGCGGTAGACGGCCTCGGCCTCGTCGAGCCGGCCCCCACGCCGGAGGGCGTGGGCCAGATCGCTCTTCGCCGCGAGACCCAGCCGCACGTCGCCGAGCTCGGCGAACCGGGCGATCGCGATCGCGAACCGGGCGGCCGCCCCGTCGGTCTGACCGGTCGCGCCGAGCATCCGGCCATGGGCGATCGACACGGCGCCGATGGCATACGGGCTGCCGGACCGTCGGGCCGCTTCGTCCGCCCGGAGCACGAGCGCCTCCGCGGTCGACGGATCGGCGGCGGCCAGGCCCGCGCCGGCGAACCCGGCGGCCATGCCCAGCATCCACCAGTTGCCGGCCCGTTCGGCGAGGGCCACGCTCTCCTCGAACAACGGCCGGACCGTCTCGCCGCCGCCGGTGAACACCATCGCCACGCCGAGGCCGCTCCGTGCGATGAGGCGGGCCTCGATGTCGCCACTCGCGTCGGCCAGCGGGAGCGCGTCGCGGCCCCACTCGAGCGCGGGCCGGGCCTGACCCCCCATCGCCCAGATCCGGGCCGCCTCGCCGAGCAGCCGGGCGGCGAGCGCCTGATCGGCCGGATCCGCCGCCGGGTTCCCGACCGTCCGGGCACGGGCGATCTCGATCGCGGCGACGACGCGGGCCTCGTTGTCGGTCGACGCCACGCGGACCGCCCAGTACGCGAGCAGCGCGGTCGCCATCCGGACCGCGGCCCACGGCTGGGCCTCGAGTCCCCACTCGAGCGCCGCGCCGAAGTTCTCCGCGTCCGCGTCCATCCGATCGAGCCAGTCGACCATGGCGGGCCCGCGCAGCTCGGGCTCCGCCGCCACGGCCACCTCGGCGAACGTGGCGAAATGGCGATCCGCGAGCGCCTCGACCTCATCGGCCTCGATCAGCTTCTCGCGCGCGTACTGACGGATCGTCTCGAGCATCCGGAACCGGGTGCTCGGCCCGCGATCGACGATCACGAGGCTGCGGTCGACGAGACGGGTGAGCTCGTCCAGCAGCTCGACCTCGTCGGTGGCCCCCTCGCCGTCGCCCACGATCCGCGCGGCGGCCTCGACCGTCCAGCCACCGGCGAAGATCGACAGCCGCCGGAGCAGCCGGCGATCGGCATCGGTCAGGAGGTCCCAGCTCCAGTCGATGAGCGCATGGAGGGTCTGCTGGCGCGGCACCGCGGTCCGCCGACCGCCGGCGAGCAGCCGGAAGCGATCGCCGAGACGGCGCGCGATGTCGTCGGGCGACATGACCGAGACCCGCGCCGCGGCGAGCTCGATCGCGAGCGGGATCCCGTCGAGACGCCGGCAGATCTCGGAGATCGATGCGACGTTCGCCGCACCGAGCGTGAAGCCGGGGTCCACGGAGGTCGCACGGTCGAGGAAGAGACGGACCGCCTCGGTCCCGGCCGCCGCATCGATGTCGATCGCCTCGTCCTCACCGCCCGGTGCACGCCGCGGGGTCGACACCGGGCACGACAGCGACTGGAGGTGGACCACGGCCTCGCCGGAGATCGCCAGGGCCTCCCGGCTCGTGGTCAGGATGCGGAGCCGGGGCGCCGTGGCGAGGAGCCGCTCGGCGATCCCGGCGACCGCATCGACGAGATGCTCCGCATTGTCGAGCAGGAGCAGGAGCTCCTTGTCGGCGAGGAACGCCCCGACCGTGGCGAGCGCCGGCTGACCGGGGATCTCCGGCGCCCCGAGCGCCCGGGCGATCTCCGATGCGACCTGCGCCGGGTCGCCGAGCGGGGCCAGCTCGGCGAGCCACGTGCCGTCGGGGAACTCGTCCGCGAGCCGGCCCGCCGCCTCGAGCATCAGCCGCGTCTTGCCCGTGCCGCCGGTCCCGATGAGCGTCACGAGCCGGTGCCGGGCGACGAGGGCCTCGACGTCGGCGAGCTCCCGATCCCGCCCGACGAACGACGTCAGCTGGACCGGCAGGTTCGTCCGGCGGGTGCTCAGCGAGCGCAGGGCCGGAAAGTCCCGGGGCAGGTCCGCCGCGATCACCTGGAAGACCTGCTCGGGCCGGTCGAGGTCGCGCAGGCGGTGCGACCCGAGGTCGCGCAGCTCGGTGCCGTCCGGGAGGCGGTCTCCCGCGAGCACGACCGCCATCGCCGACACGAGGATCTGGCCGCCGTGGCCGATCGCGAGGATCCGGGCCGAGCGGTTCAGGGCAGGTCCGAAGTAGTCACCGTCGCGGACCTCGGCGGTTCCGGCGTGGATGGCCATCCGGACCCGCAGCGCCCCGATCGCGCCCCAGTCGGCGTCGCGCAGCGCCCGCTGGCCGTCGAGGGCCGCCGAGAGCGCGGCGGGCGGATCGTCGAACACCGCCAGCAGGCCGTCGCCGGTCGTCTTGATGACGGACCCGCCGTTGCCCTCGACCGCCGCGCGGAGGATCGCGTCGTGGAGGGCCAGAGCGCCGGCCATCGCCGGGGCCTGCTCCTCCCAGAGCCGCGTGCTCCCCTCGATGTCGGTGATCAGGAAGGTGGAGAGGGCGCCCGACGACGCCGGCACCGACCCGGCACCCTGGCGAGCCGGCGACGGGGCCACGGACCGCGCGGCGGACGGCTCGATCATCCGGCGATCACGGTCCGCCGAGTCTGCGACGGTCGACGAACCGGCCGATCCGGCGGAGTGCCTCCTCGAGGCCCTCGTACGACGTCGCGTAGCAGGCCCGGACATGACCCTCACCCGACGGCCCGAACGCGGATCCCGGGACGACCGCGACGCGCTCCTCCTGGATGAGCTCCTGGGCGAACGCCTCCGACGAGAGGCCCGTCGCCGACGTCACCGCCGGGAAGGCGTAGAACGCGCCCCGTGGCTCGAACGTCCGGAGGCCCATCGCGTTGAATCCGTCGACCACCAGGCGGCGCCGGCGGTCGTACTCGGCGCGCATCCGCTCGACGTCCGCCTCGCCGCCGGTCAGTGCCTCGAGCGCCGCGTCCTGGGCCGTCGTCGGGGCGGACATGATCCCGTACTGGTGGATCTTCACGATCCCCTCGAGGATCGCGGCGGGCGCGGCGAGCCAGCCGACCCGCCAGCCGGTCATCGCATAGGCCTTGCTGAACCCGCCCATCAGGACGGTCCGCTCGCGCATCCCGGGTAGGGCGCTGAACGCCCGATGGCGGTGATCGCCGTAGACGAGCCGGTCGTAGATCTCGTCGCTGTAGACGAGCAGGTCGTGCCGGTCGGCGATCGCCGCCAGCTCGTCCTGGACCGCGTCCGGCAGGACCGCGCCCGTCGGGTTGCACGGGTAGCCGAGGAACAGGGCCTTCGTCCGGGGCGTGATCGCCGCCTCGACCGCCGCGGGATCCAGAGCGAATTCGCGATCCATCGTGGTCGAGACGAGCCGGACGGTCCCGCCGGCGAACACGACCGCGGGCACATAGGCGACGTACGAGGGCTCGTGCAGGATCACCTCGTCGCCGGGGTCGATCGTGGCTCGCAGGGCGAGGTCGACCGCCTCGGACGCGCCGACCGTGATCAGGAGCTCGGTCGCCGGGTCGTACGTGACGCCGGAGCGCCTCTCGAGGTGGGCGGCGAGGGCCCGCCGGAGCTCGATCGTCCCGTAGTTGCTCGTGTAGTGGGTCCGGCCGTTGTGGAGCGACCGGACGCCGGCGGCGACGATCCGCTCCGGGGTGTCGAAGTCCGGCTCCCCCACCCCGAGGCTGATCACGTCGTCCATCGTCGCGGCGATGTCGAAGAACCGCCGGATCCCCGACGGCGGGACGGCGCGGACGCGCTCGGCGAGAGCGCGCTCGGCGAGCGGCAGACGAGCGGCGACGGCGGGCTGCTCGATCGACATGTCGAGGCGAAGACTACGCGATCGGGGGACCCTCGGCCGTTCGCGGGCTCGCGGTGAATCGCTCCCGCCGGGTCAGGCCGGACCGGACGCGATGACCGCCGAGGCGTCGGCCACGACCCGGGCAGCACCGACGACCGCCGCCGCGAGCAGCGCCACACGGGCGACGACGGCCAAATTGGTCGAGAACGCCACGAACACGAGGCCGCCGAGCGCCGCTCCGATCCCCGCGACGGCGACGAAGAAGTCGTGCCACGCGTCCGGTTCGAGGCCGTGCATGGTCGGCGGCGTTGACGTCAGCGGCGGGCCAGAGCCGCGGCCCGCTCGGCCGGCGTCGGCTGGTCGGGGTCCGTCGTGAGCGCCAGCTGGGCGGGCTCCTGGTCGCGCCATGGGGCGGCCGACGTGAGTGCCTCGTAGCCGCGCGCGAGCGCGAACAGGCGCGCCTCGGACCACGCGGGGCCGATCAGCTGGAGCCCGACCGGCATCCCCTCCGACAGCCCGCACGGGATCGAGATCGCGGGTAGACCGGCCATGTTGACGGGCAGCGTGCAGGCGTCCGACAGGTACATCGCGACCGGGTCGGCCAGCTTCGCACCGAACCGGAACGCGACCGACGGCGAGGTCGGGGCGACGAGCGCGTCGAAGCCCTGCTCGAACAGCGTGTCGAAGTCCCGCTTGATCAGCGTCCGGACCTTCTGGGCCTTCACGTAGAACGCGTCGTAGTAGCCGGCGCTCAGGGCATAGGTCCCGAGCATGATCCGGCGCTTCACCTCCGGACCGAAGCCGCGACCGCGCGTCGCGAGATAGTTCGCGAGGACGTCGCGATCACCGAGCCGCGGGCCGAACCGCACGCCGTCGTACCGGGCGAGGTTCGCCGACGCCTCCGCGGGAGCGACGATGTAGTAGGTCGCCAGCCCGTAGTCCGTGTGGGGCAGGCTGACCTCCTCGACGGTCGCGCCGGCGCCTTCCAGTGCGCTGACTGCCTCCTCGATCCGGCGTCGCGAATCGGGCTCCATGCCGTCGACGAAGTACTCCTTCGGCAGGCCGAGCCGCTTTCCCGCCAGCCCGGCGGCGGCTTCGTCGGCGCCGTCCGGGAGATGGAGGAGCTCGTCGGGGACCGGGACCGGCGCAGACGTGGAGTCGCGCTCGTCGCGGCCGGCGATCGCGTGGAGGAGCGCGGCCGCGTCGCGGACGTCGCGTGCGAACGGCCCGATCTGGTCGAGGCTGCTCGCGAACGCCACGATCCCGTAGCGCGACACGCGGCCGTAGGTCGGCTTGAGCCCGACGATCCCGGTCAGCGCAGCGGGCTGGCGGATCGAGCCGCCGGTGTCGGTCCCGATCGAGAGCGGCGCGTGGTACGCGGCGACCGCGACCGCGGACCCGCCGGACGAGCCCCCTGGCACGGTCTCGAGGTCCCACGGGTTCGCGACCGGTCCGTAGGCGCTGTGCTCGTTCGACGAGCCCATCGCGAACTCGTCCATGTTCGTCTTGCCGAGCATCACCGCCCCGACGGCCCGGAGCCGCTCGGTGATGTGGGCGTCGTACGGTGCGATGTAGCCCTCGAGGATCCGCGAGCCGGCCGTGCACTGCCCGCCGCGAACGGAGATCAGGTCCTTGAGCGCCACCGGGATGCCGAGCAGGGGGTGGGCGTCCGGCTCGACGGCCCGGAGACGCGCGTCGGCAGCGTCCGCCTGGCGGAGGGCGTCGTCGCGGTCGATCGTCAGCCACGCGTTCAGCGCATGGTTCCCGGCTTCCGCCGCATCGAGGTGCGCGACGGTCAGCTCCCGGGACGTGACCTCGCCGGCGCGCAGGCGCTCGGCCATGGCGCGGGCCGTGAGCCGGGTCGGGTCGGCGCTCATGGTCGTGTCGGCGCTCATTCGCCGGCGAGGATCGCGGGAACGACCACGTAGCCGCCGTCGGTCTCGGAGGCGTTCCGGAGGACCTCCTCGACCGGCAGCGACGGCGTCACCACGTCGTCGCGGAGGATGTTCTCGAGCTCGATCGTCTGTGCCGTCGGCGGGATGTCGTCGGTGTCGATCTCGGCGAGCTTCGCGTACTGGTCGAGGATGTGGTTGAGCTGGCCCTGGAGGCGTGCCAGCTCCTCGTCGGACAGCCCGAGGCGGGCGAGGTGGGCGACGTGCTCGACGTCGCTGCGGGACAGGCCGGACATGGGCCCGATGATCGCACGCGCGGCCGCGGTCGCGCGTGCTTGGTACTCTCGCGAGGCGTACGCAGCCCGATCCGGAGCCACCCGATGTCCGATCCAGCCGACGTCATCCTCAAGCGGTTCGAGGAGCCCGACGAGGTCCGCGAGATGCCGTTCGGACGGTTCGAGCTGATCACGGTCGGCGGGCAGACGATCGGCCGGGCGACATACCAGCCCGGCTGGCGCTGGTCGGAGCACGTCGGGCCCGGCCTCGGGCTCGAGCGCTGTCCGGTCGAGCACGTCGGGCTCGTTCTGTCGGGCACCGCGACGGCCGCGTTCGAGGACGGCCGGGTCGTCGAGCTCCGCGCCGGCGAGATGTTCCACATCCCGCCCGTTCCGCACGACAGCTGGGTGGTGGGCGACGAACCGTACGTGTCGCTCCACCTGGCCGGCGCCGAGCACTACGCCACCGACGAGTGAGCCTGCGTGTGTTCCGCGGGGCGGCACGCCGGAAACCGGACCGAGGTTTGCCCACGTTTCCCAGGCAGACCGGTCGGAGGCTGCTGCCCGACCGGTCCGTCCTGATGGCCACTCCCGAGTCCCACGACCTCATGCCGTCAGGTTCCGCCCTGACGGCGATCACATCGTCGACGGTCCGGCCGGATGTCGTCGTGGACCGCACGACGAGGGGGCCATGACGATCGCCAGCCAGCTGATCCGACCGATGACCGCAGCCGACCCCGAGCCCGCCGCCGACGTGCTCCGTCGCGGCGACTTCGGCGAGCGCCTCGGCTTCTTCCAGTGGGCGATCACCCAGCCCACGATCACGTCGTTCGTCGCCGAGGACGACGGCCGGATCATCGGGACCGGGGTCGCGTCGGTCCACGGGGGCGCCGGCTGGGTCGGGGTGATCTTCGTCGACGCGGCGTACCGCGGCAGCGGGCTTGGGCGCCGGATCACCCGGACGGTCGTCGATCACCTCGAGACGCACGGTGTCCGCTCGATGGTCCTGATCGCGTCGCCGATGGGCCGTCCGATCTACGAGCGCGAGGGGTTCCGGGCCTTCGAGCGCCAGGTCCGGTTCACGATCGACGGGCTGTCCCCCGCCGAGACGCCGCCGGACCCCCGGCTCCGCCCGTTCGCCCCGAGCGATCTCGACGCGCTGATCGCGCTGGACCGAACGGTGACCGGCGAGGACCGCAGCACCGTCCTCCGGGCGCTCGTCGACACGACCACGACGACGGTCGCCCTCGGCTCGGATCGCCGGGTCCGCGGCTATGCGACCCGGTCCCCGTGGCGGGGCGGCGCGGTGATCGCGCCCGACCCGGACGACGCGCTCCGGCTGCTCGAGCGGCGGCGCCACACCACGGGTTTGAGCGGCAAGGCCGGCGCCGGCGTCCTGGAGAGCAACGCGGTCGGCCGCGCGCGGCTGCGCGAGGCGGGCTGGACGGAGGAGCTGGGCGGCGTCCGGATGATCCGCGGCGAGGCGCTCGACTGGACGCCGAACGGCATCTGGGGCCAGTTCAACGGGGCCCTGGGCTAGCTCGATGCGCCGCCGGCCACCCGCGCGTTTTCCGCGCGCGCCGTCCGCGCGGAAAGGCTCAAACGACAGCCACCTGCGCCTCAGCGACTCCGGTCGCTCCTCGAGCGCGGGTTCGTTAGCCGGCGGAGGCTGACCCCGGCCAGATTCCGGCCAGAGTCCGGCCGGACTCCTCCACCCGTGATGGATATGGTCGTGGTGGCTGTCGAATGCGTCACTCGTAGTCCGGGGCTCCGTTCAGACCGGCCCGGAGGCCGGGCGCCGGGCTGTCCGGTCCCTGGTTCGTCTCCCACGTGGCCGTGACACACGCAACGACCCGGGCCGGCCACGGTTTCGAAGGCTGCGAGCGTGGCCCGGCCGTTCGAGGTTCTCGCACGTGGCGGAGGCACCCGAGACGAGACGCACGATCGTTCGTGCGTGGATCTGACACACGCACGACAACACCAGCGGACCGAATTCGCCCGGATTCGGCCGCCCGGAGATGCATCCGGGCGTCCTGGCTGTCGATTGAGCCGTGTTCGGCCCGTCAGTCGCGGGTGACGGCGGTCAGGTTGACCGTCAGGAGGATGCCCGGCTTCGGCAGCTCTGCGACGCCGATCACCGTCCGGGCCGGGCGGTGGCTGCCCATCCGCTCGGTGTAGGCCGCGTTCATTGCCTCGAAATCGGTCATGTGCAGCAGGAAGACCGTGACGTGGACGACGTGATCGAGATCCGATCCGACGGATTCCAGCATCACCCCGACGTTGTCGATGATCTGGAGCGTCTGGCTCCCGACGTCCTCGCCGGCGAGCGCGCCGGTTGAGGGATCGACGCCGGCGCTGGCGCCGATCGTGATCGACGACCCGACCTTCGCGATGTGGTGGTATGGCCCGATCGGGGTGGGCGTGTTCGGCGGGGTGCTGGTCTCGACTTTCGGCATCCGGGGCTCCCTTCAGGCCGGCCCGACGAGGCGCCAGAACGCGGATCGCAACCGGAGCTCGGCCGCGCGCTCGATGATCGGCCGGTACAGGGCGAGGACGTCGGTCCCGTCGGCCTGGATCGTCGCGACGTGCTCACCCACGAGGAGCGTCGCGACGACCCGCGCGCCGCCATCGGCGACCTCGAGATCGATGTCGTCGACGGCGATGCCGACGCCGAGCACCCGCTCGAGGTCCTCCGAAAGCCGCTCCGCGAACTGTATCTCGGCCTCGTTCACGCCTCCTCCCCGGCGAGCAGCCGTCGGAACGCATCGGCGTCGAGGATCGGGATCTCCAGCTCCTCGGCCTTCGCCAGCTTCGAGCCGGCGCCCGGGCCGGCCACGACGAAGTCGGTCTTCTTCGACACCGACCCGACCGCCTTTCCCCCGGCGTCGCGGACGGCCTGTTCTGCCTCCTCTCGCGAGAACCCTTCGATCGTCCCGGTGACCACGACGCTCTTCCCGGCGAGCGGCCCGTCCGCGGCCGCGGCGCCACCGGCCCCGGCCGGCCGCGGCTCCGGCAGCTCGGCCTCGACGCCCGCGTCCGCGAGGTCGTCGAGGACCTCGAGCCCCGGGCCGTCCGGGCCGAACCAGGCGGCCAGGGCGGCCGAGACGGTCGGCCCGATCCCCTCGACCTCGGCGAACCGCTCGGGAGCATCCGCCGACATCTCACGGAGGAGCGCGGCGGCCCGCCGGATCCAGGCGGCGTCGCCGTCGTGTCCTGGTTCCGGCGGGACCTCCGCGACGAGCCAGCGGGCCAGCTCGATCGCCGTCGTCCAGCCGACCTGCGGGATGCCGAGCCCGGCGATGATTCGCTCGAGCGGCCGGCGGCGCGACTTCTGGATCGACGCGTGGAGGTTCTCGGCGCTCTTCCGGCCGAACCGCTCCAGGCCCTCCAGGTCCTCCACGGACAGTCGGTAGAAGTCGCCGCGTCGCTTGACCAGCCCGGTCTGGAGGAGCTGCTCGAGGACCTTCCAGCCGGCCCCTTCGATGTCCATCCCGCCGCGCCCGACGAAGTGTCCGAACTCCTGCGACACGCGAGCCGGGCAGGCGGGGTTCGGGCAGTAATGACGGACGGCGCCCTCGTCCTGGACGATCGGGGTGTCGCACACGGGGCAGCGCTCGGGCATGGACCACTCGCGTTCGGCGCCGGTGCGCTGCTCGACGATCGGACGGACGACCTCCGGGATGACGTCGCCGGCCTTCTGGAGCACGACGTGGTCGCCGATCCGGATGTCCTTGCGGCGGACCTCGTCGAGGTTGTGGAGCGTCGCCCTGGCGACGGTCGAGCCGGCGACCTTCGACGGTGTGAGGTGCGCGACCGGGGTGAGCGTCCCGGTCCGCCCGACATAGGCCACGATGTCCTCGACGACCGTCTCGACCTGTTCGGGCGGAAACTTGTAGGCGATCGCCCAGCGCGGCGCCCGGCTGACCATCCCGAGCCGTTCCTGCTGATCGAACCGGTCGACCTTCACGACCACGCCGTCGGTCTCGTAGGGCAGGTCGTGGCGCTTCTCCCGCCAGGCCTCGGTGAACGCGATGACACCCTCGATGTCGAGGCCGGCGTCGCGGTTCGGGTTGACCGCGAACCCGAGCGACGCGAGGCGGTCCAGCGCGGCCGACTGGCTGTCAACGTCGGTCGCCGCGTCGTCGTCCTCGATGAGCTGGTACGACCACGTCCGGAGCTGGCGGCTCGCGGTCACCGCCGGGTCCTTCTGGCGGAGCGAGCCCGCGCCCGAGTTGCGTGGGTTCGCATAGAGCGGCAGGCCCAGCTCCTCTCGTTCGGCGTTGATCCGCGCGAACTCGGCCTTCGGCATGTAGACCTCGCCCCGCGCGTCGAGCGAGACGGGCTGGTGGAGCCGGGCCGGCACGGTCGCGATCGTCCGCAGGTTCGCGGTCACGTCCTCGCCCGTCGTCCCGTCGCCGCGCGTCGCGCCCTGGACGAACCGGCCCCGCTCGTACCGGAGGGTGATCGCGAGGCCGTCGATCTTCAGCTCGGCGCCGTAGGCCAGGCCTTCGGCCGGCTCCGGCGCGGGAGGCAGGCCCAGCCCACGGCGGACGCGGGCGTCGAACGACCGCAGCTCGTCGTGGCTGAAGGCATTCGACAGGGACAGCATCGGGCGCCGGTGGCGGACCTCGTCGAAGGTGCCCGCGAGCTGCGCGCCGACGCGCTGGGTCGGCGAGGACGGCGTCACGAGCGCCGGGAACGCGGCCTCCAGGGCGACGAGCCGCCGGAACCGCTGGTCGTACTCGGCGTCGGTCAGGATCGGCGCGTCGGCCTCGTAGTATGCCCGGTTGGCGTCCTCGATCTCCCCGGCGAGTTCTGCGTGGCGGGCCGAGGCGGCCTCCTCGTCGAGCGCGGCCGCCTCGGCGATGAGGGCCGGATCGACCGGCAGCCCGTCGAGCGCGAGTGCCGTCATCTCCCGGTCGGGCGTCTCGAGATCGGTCATGCTCGACAGGATACGAAGTCGCTCACGTCCGGGGTCCGCCCGGTCGGGTGGCGCCGACCATTTGTGATAGGCTCCTACAAAATCGAACGAGGGCCGGCGCGCCTGCCTCGTCGCCGGCGAGCGGAGGTTGGGACGGTGACTGACCAGTTCTTCCCCACGGTGCCGGGTCCGGTGCCCTTCGGCGGCCTCGGCTCGACCGACCCCCTCGCCTACAGGGTCTACCAGCCGGATCGGCTCGTCCTCGGCAAGCGGATGGAGGACCACCTCCGGATCGCCGTCTGCCTGTGGCACTCGTTCAACTGGCCGGGCTCCGACGTCTTCGGCGTCGGCACGTTCGACCGGCCGTGGCTGGACCCACGGCTGGACGTGATGATCGCGGCGCGTGCAAAGCTCGACGCCGCGTTCGAGTTCGTCACCAAGCTCGGCGTGCCGTACTTCTGCTTCCACGATCGCGACGTCGCCCCCGAGGGCGCCACCTGGCGCGAGACCCAGTCGATCCTCGATGCGGTCATCGCCGACATCGAGGGGCGCATGCAGCGGACCGGGATCCGCCTGCTGTGGGGCACGGCGAACCTGTTCAGCCACCCGCGCTACGCGGCCGGCGCGGCCACGAACCCCGATCCCGAGGTCTTCTCCGTCGCCGCGGCCCAGGTCAAGTCCATGCTCGAGGCGACACATCGCCTCGGCGGCGCGAACTACGTCCTGTGGGGTGGTCGCGAAGGTTACGAGACGCTGCTGAACACGGACCTGGCCCGCGAGGAGAGCCAGTTCGCCCGGTTCCTGGCGATCGTGGCGGAGCACAAGCACCGGATCGGGTTCAAGGGCACGCTCCTGATCGAGCCGAAGCCCCAGGAGCCGACCAAGCACCAGTACGACTACGACACCGCCACGATCCGGGGATTCCTCGAGCGCCACGGGCTCGAGAAGGAATACCGGCTCAACCTCGAGGTCAACCACGCGACGCTGGCCGGCCACAGCTTCCACCACGAGGTCGCGACGGCGGTCGCCGCCGGGCTCCTCGGCAGTATCGATGCGAACCGCGGCGACTACCAGAACGGGTGGGACACCGACCAGTTCCCCAACTCGGTCGACGAGCTGTCGCTGGCCCTGTACGAGATCATCCGGTCCGGCGGGTTCACGACCGGCGGCTTCAACTTCGACACGAAGCTGCGCCGCCAGAGCATGGACCACGACGACCTGTTCCACGCCCACATCGGCGGGATCGACACCCTGGCACGCTCGCTCCTCGTGGCGGCCGCCCTCATCGAGGACGGGGCGATCGAGCGGCTCCGGACGGAGCGGTACGCCGGCTGGACCACCGGGTTCGGACGGTCGATCCTCTCGGGCAGTGCCGTTCTCGAGGAGATCGCCGGCAAGGTCCTGACCGGTGACATCGCCCCGAAGCCCGTGTCGGGGCACCAGGAGCGGCTGGAGAACATCGTCAACGCGGCGATCTGGTCGGTCGATCGGGCCGAGGCGGCCGGGTCGACCGCCGAACGGACACCGACGGGGGCCGGCGCGCGCCGCTGACGCCCCGGCGACCGTCACCGCCCGCCCAGCCATGGGGTGCGTCCTCGGCATCGACGTCTCGACGACCGCGACCAAGGCCGTCCTGATCGACGAGGCCGGCGCCGTCCGCGGGACGGGCGTCGCCGACTACGACTTCGAGGTCCCGCACCCGCTCTGGAGCGAGCAGGACCCGGCGCTGTGGTGGGACGGGACGATCGCCGCGATCCGGTCCGTGCTGGCCTCGACGGCCGTGCCCGCGACGGAGATCGCCGCGATCGGGCTGACCGGCCAGATGCACGGCCTGGTGGTCCTGGACGCGGCCGACCGCGTGCTGCGGCCGTCGATCCTCTGGAACGACCAGCGCACCGCCGCGGCGTGCGACGCGATCCGGGCAGCGATCGGGCCCGAGCGGCTGATCGCGATCACCGGGAACGACGCCCTGACCGGCTTCACCGCCCCGAAGCTGGTCTGGGTCCACGACCAGGAGCCCGACGTCTGGCGACGGATCGCCCACGTGCTGCTCCCGAAGGACTTCGTAAGGCTCCACCTGACCGGGGACCATGCCGTCGACGTCGCGGACGGAGCGGGCACGCTGCTGTTCGATCTCGCGGCGCGTTCCTGGTCCGCCGAAGTCGTCGACGCCCTCGGGATCGATCCGGCCTGGCTGCCGGAGGTGTTCGAGGGGCCGGCGATCACGGGCGTCGTGACCGCGGCCGCCGCGGAGGCGACGGGGCTCCGGGCGGGGACGCCGGTCATCGCCGGCGGCGGCGACCAGGCAGCGAACGCGGTCGGGCTCGGCGCGGTCGACGAGGGGACGCCGGTGCTGTCGCTCGGGACGTCCGGCGTCGTGTTCGCCCCGACGAGCCGCCCGATCGTCGAGCCGCGTGGGCGCGTCCACGCCTTCTGCCACGCGGTCCCGGGCCGGTGGCACCTGATGTCGGTGATGCTCTCGGCCGCCGGCAGCCTGCGCTGGTTCCGCGACACGATCGCGCCGGGCTCGGCCTACGGAGCGCTCTCCGACGAGGCGGGCTCCGCGCCGGCCGGGAGCGACGGGCTCCTGTTCCTGCCCTACCTGTCCGGGGAGCGCAGCCCACACCCGGATCCGCTGGCTCGCGGCGCGTTCGTCGGGCTGACGGTCGGCCACGAGCGGCGCCACCTCACCCGGGCCGTGATGGAGGGCGTCGCGTTCGGGCTGCGGGATGGGCTCGACCTGATGATCGATGCCGGGATGCCGGCGCCGACGACGATCCGCGCGTCCGGCGGCGGCACGGCGAGCCCGGTCTGGCGGCAGATCCTCGCCGACGTCCTCGAGGCCGAGATCGCGACGGTGGCGACGACCGAAGGCGCGGCGTACGGGGCGGCCGTGCTGGCAGCCGTGGGCGGCGCCGAGTGGTTCCCCGACGTGTCGGCGGCCGCGGACGCGTGGGTCGCGACGACCGTGGCCGCCTCGCCGGGCCCGGATGTCGCCGTCTATCGGGACCGCCACGCGGCCTACCGCGAGCTCTACCCGGCCCTGGCGCCGACGTTCCACCGCGGGGACGCGATCAAGCCCCCCGGGTGAACCGACGGTCCGGCCAGTCGGCGATGTCGTCGGGCGGCATCGGGAGGACCTCGATGAACCCGTTGACCGGACGCGGGTTGCCTCGCCCGCGACGCGGCGGTGGGTCCACCCGGTAGCGGTACCCCACCGGATGCCCATCGGGCGTCCGCATGTAGAACCCGTCGCCGTCGATGCGGAAGAACCACTGCTCGCCGTCGACCACGAGGCGGCGACCGTCCTTCCGGACCGCGAACGCGGCGCCGATGGACAGCGTCCAGGGATCGAGACCGAGCGGGTTCGGGGCGAGCGTCAGGGCCGGAATCAATCTCCCCGAGAGATCGGCGGCAGCCGAAGCCGGGAGACGACGCGGCGCGAGTCGCAACTCGACTCGGATCCGGTGGCGACACGCTTGGCAAGGTGCCGAATCGCAACCTGGATGAGCGTGCAGGAGGCCAGACTGAGTCGAGATGCGACTCAGCCGGCCCGGACGCGGCGCCTCAGCGGAGCTCCGCGAGCTCCTTCTCGGAGACCTCCTCGGGTCGTTTGCCCATGATGATCATCGCCAGGACCTCGTCCTTGGTCACCTTGTTCTTCTCGACCACGCCGACGAGGTGGCCGAGGTGCATGACCGCGATCCGGTCCGACAGGTCGAACACGTCGTGGATGTCGTGACTGATCAGGAAGATCGCGATCCCCTCGTTCTTCAGCTGCGCGACGAGGTCGCGGACCTGCGCAGTCTCCTGCGGGCCGAGGGCCGCGGTGGGCTCGTCCATGATCAGGATCCGGGCGTTGAACTCGATGGCCCGCCCGATCGCGATCGACTGGCGCTGGCCGCCGGACAGGGACTTCACAGGCACCTTGAAGTTCTTGAACCGGGGGTTCAGACGGCCGATCACCTTCCGGGTCGCGGACTCCATAGCCGCGTCATTGAGCGATCCGAAGCGAGTCCGCAGCTCCCGGCCGAGGAAGACATTGCCCGAGGCGTCGATGTTGTCGGCCAGGGCCAGCGTCTGGTAGATCGTCTCGATCCCGTAGTTCTTGGCGTCGCGCGGGTTGGAGATCGAGACGGTCTTGCCGTCGATGAGGATCTCGCCGGAGTCGGGCGGACGGGCGCCGGACAGGGCCCGCATGAGCGTCGACTTGCCGGCGCCGTTGCCGCCGACGAGGCCGACGACCTCGCCCGGGTGGAGGTCGATCGTGACGTCGTTCACCGCGTGGACGCCGCCGAAGGCGATCTTGATGTTGCGCATCTCGACGATCGGCGCCGACGCCGCCGCCGGCGCGGCCGGAGCGGGCGACGGAGCCGGATCCGCCGGCGCCTCGGACGGGACCTGGGGGGTGCCGTTGGTCTCGGTCATCGTGCCGACCTCCGCCGCAGGTAGGAATCGAGGCCGACGACCGCGACGAGGACGATGCCCACGACGACGTCCTGTGTCGGCGAGTCGACGTTCAGCAGCAGCATCCCCGAGCGAAGCGACTGCATGACGACCGCACCGAGGATCGCCCCGGCGATCGTCCCGATCCCACCGGCGAACGACGTGCCGCCGATGACCGCGGCTGCGATCACGTCCAGCTCGGCCTGGACGCCGAGGTTCGTCGTCGCGCCGTTCAGGCGCGCGGTCTGGATCGCCGCGCTGATCGCAACGAGGATCCCCATGAGCGCGAAGGTGAACATCACGGTCCGACGCGTGTTGATGCCGCCCAGCTCGGCGGCCTCCGGGTTCCCGCCGAGGGCGTAGACGTACCGGCCGAACCGCCGGCGGGTCGCGATGATCGTCATCACGAGACCCACGCCGATCAGGATCAGGACCGGGTACGCCACGCCGACCGGCACGATCAGGCCGCCCGGCGGCTCGGTGATTCCGTGCTCCGCGGCGTACTGGGTCGCGACGAGCGGCGGCAGCGGGTAGCTGTTCAGGAACCAGACCGCCCCGAGGACCGCTCCGCAGCCGACGACCCCGACGAGCACCTCGGCCCACATCGGCCGGACCTGGAAGCCGTATTTCCGGCGCCGACGCCGGCCGCTCAACAGCGTGTAGATGATGCCCGCACAGATCACGATCCCGAGAACCCAGCTGGCGGTCGCGCCGAGGGCGCCGACGCGGACGCCTCCCGCCGTGACCGTCCCGGCGCCGAGCATCTGGAAGGTCTCGTCGAGCGGGGCGATGGTCTGGCCCTTCGCGTACTGGAAGATCAAACCGCGCCAGACCAGGAACCCGCCGAGCGTCACGATGAACGCGGGAACACCGCCGTACGAGACGATGAAGCCGGTGAAGCACCCGAGCAGCGCGCCGAGCGCGATCCCGATCGCCAGCGCCGCAACGAACATGAACGGCCAGTCGTAGCCGAGTCCAAGACCGTTCGGCAGCCAGTCGGACTGGGCCATCGCCATCGTGTAGCCGACGAACCCGAGCATCGAGCCGATCGACAGGTCGATGTTCCGGGACACGATGATCAGGACCATGCCCGTCGCCATGATCGCGGTCGAGGAGCTCTGGACCGAGAGGTTCCAGATGTTGCGGGGCGTGATGTACGTCCCGCCCGAGGCGAGGTTGAACCCGATCCAGATCGCGGCGAGCAGGGCGAGCAACCCGAACAGTCGGGTGTCGATCTCGGTCGCGGCCAGCAGTGTTCGGAACGACCGCGGCGCGGATTGCGCGGCGCTGGTCTGGGGGGCCGAAGCCTGAGTCATCGTGCAGCCTCGCCTGCTCGGTCCTGGACGAATCGCACTATACGGAAACGCCCTGCGCCCGGCGGAGCCGGAGCGCAGGGCGAGAGCGGTCGGGGTTGAGCGTGGACGGGTCCGCTAGCAGCCCTTGACGGAGCCGGCGGTCACGTCCTTGCAGAGATCGGCCTTCGTGATCCACCCGGCGTCGAGAACGACGTTCAGGTTGTCCTTCGTGATCGGGGCCGGCGTGAGCAGGATCGAGTTGATGTCGTTCCCGCCCGGGGTGTGGAACTTGGCGGCGCCGGCGACGGCGTCGACCTTGGTCCCGTTGCACAGCTGCGCGGCGACCTGGGCGGCCGTCGTGCCGAGGATCCGGGCATCCTTCCAGACGTCGACCGTCTGGGTCCCGAGCGCGACCCGGTTCAGGGCCGGCTTGTCGCCGTCCTGGCCGGACACCGGCACCTTGCCCGCGAGACCCTGGGCCTGGAGGGCGGCGATCGCGCCACCGGCCATGCCGTCGTTCTCCACGAACGCGATGTCGATCTTGTTGCTGTTGGCCGTCAGGAACTGCTCCATCGACGTCTGGGCGTTCTTGGGATCCCAGTTGTCGGTGTAGCTCTCGCCGACGTTCTTCAACTTGTCGTTCGACTGACCCGCCTCCGGGAGGCCCGCCTGAACCATGCCCTGGCGCAGGAAGTCGGCGTTGGCGTCGGCCTTGTTGCCCTTGATGACGACGTAGTTGCCGGCGTCCTTGAGCTTCAAGAGCGCCTCGGCCTGCATCTTGCCGACGAGGACGTTGTCGAAGGTGATGTAGAACGCGGCCGGATCCTCGATCAGGCGGTCATACGCGATGACCGGGACCCCCGCCTGGAGCGCCTTCGCGACGGACGGCTTGATGGCCGTGCCGTCCTGGGCGAGGATGATCAGGACCTTCGCGCCCTGCGAGATCAGGTTGTCCACGTTGGTCGCCTGGGTCTCGGCCGACGACTTGGCGTCGTTCGAGATGTACTTCGCCCCGGCGGCGGTCAGGACGTTCTTGATCGCGGGCTCATCCCACTTGGCCCAGCGCTCCTCCTGGTAGTTGTTCCACGAAACGCCGACGGTGCAGCCGTTGGCCGCGACGACGCTCGGGGCGGGCGACCCGCCACCGCTGCCTCCACCGCCGCTCGCGGCGGGGCTGGGCGTCGCGGAGCTGTTGCACGCGCTGACGATGAGGCCGGCGACGGCAACCGCCGACGCCAACTTCCGACTGAAGTTCATCCAATTCTTCCTCCTCAAGAGACCCGGTCCCGGCAAGAACGTCGAAGTCCCGCGCTAGGCTACTCTCCTCCTCAAGTCTCTTCACGACGCCTGTGCGTCGTGCCCGACGTCATGCGCTTGCGCGCTCCAACAGGCCGATCCGCGGCCGCAACCAGCGGGCCGGGTCGGACAGGAATGGTTCGAAGGCAATCTCGGCGGCGCCGAGGATCGGTGCGTCGTCGCCGAGCGCCGCGGGTGCGAGGGCGAGGACCTCGCGCGACGCGCGGAGGGCGTGACGGCGGAGCTCCGCGGCGACTGCGTCCTCGATGAACGGATAGAGGCGCTCGAACAGGCCGCCGAACACGACGAGCCGCGGGTTCAGGACGTTCACGAGGCCCGCGAGCCCGCGGCCCGTCCAGCGCCCGACCTCGTCGAGCGCGGCGAGCGCGATCGGATCGCCCGCGGCCGCATCCCGGAGAACGGCATCGACGCCCGCGGTCCCCTCGTCGGCCGGCCGGCCGGCCCGCCGCAGCAGGGCCGCGGCGCCGATCTCGGTCTCCCAGCAGCCCGTCGAGCCGCAGCCGCACGCCACGCCGTCCGGGTTCACCGGCATGTGCCCGAGCTCGCCGCCGTAGCCGGCAACACCGGTGAGCAGCTGGCCGTCGACGAGGATTCCGCCGCCGACGCCGACCTCACCCGTCAGGTACAGGACCTGGTCGGCGCCGCGCGCCGCACCGCGTCGGGCCTCGGCGAGTGCACCGAGATCGGCCTCGTTCGCCACCCGGATCGGCACGTTCAGGTCGAGGGCCGCCCGCAGCCGGTCACCGAGCGCGACCTCCGTCCAGCCGAGGTTCGGGGCCATCCACACGAACCCGTCCGATCGTCGGACGACTCCGGCGACGGCGACACCGACCCCGATCAGGGCATCGCGACCACCGGTCTCGTCCAGGACGCGGTCGGCGAGCTCGGCCAGGTCGGCGGAGATGTCCTCGACCGAGCGGTGATCGCGCGGACGCTCGATCCGGTGCTCGCGGAGGATGACGCCGCCGAGGCCGATCACGGCCGCCGCGAGCGTGTCGACCGCGACCTCGAGGGCGAGGACGACGATCCGGCCCGCCTCGGGCCGGACGAGCGGCGACGGCCGGCCGGGCAGGCCGAGCGGCACCGCGCGCTCCTCCGTCACGAGGCCAGCAGTGGCGAACTCGCCGATCAGACCGCGGATCGCGCTGCGGGTCAGACCGGTCCGGGCGACGAGCTCCGAGCGCGACAGCGAGCCGCGCACGTGCAACTCGCGGACGATGGCGCTCAGGTTGGCACGACGAACAGTCTCGCTGCGCTGGCCGACGGAGTCGGCGGGAACGGTCACCGAGTTTGTCAACCTCTTGTCCAAATGGTTGTGCTAGCGTGTGGCATGACCGTTGCAGTGTCAAGGCGCCCACCGTTCAGGACGGTTGCGCTCGAGGTGGGCGGAGGAGGCGCACGGCCCGGATGAGGCGACTGCGCTGGGGCATCCTCGGACCGGGGCGGATCGCCCCGCGGATCGCCCGGGCACTGACCGACAACCCGCGCGGTGAGCTCCATGCGATCGCGAGCCGCGACGCCGATCGCGCGCGTGCTTTCGCGGATCGCCACGGGGCCGCGCGGGTCCATGACGCGTACGACGCGCTGCTGGCCGACCCGGACATCGACGTCGTGTACGTGGCGCTGCCGAACCATCTCCACGCCCCGTGGACGGTCCGGGCCCTCGACGCCGGCAAGCACGTGCTGTGCGAGAAGCCGGTCGCCCTGACGATCGAGGAGGTCGACCGGATCATCGCCGCGTCCGAGCGCAACCGACGGATCGCCGTCGAGGCGTTCATGTTCCTCCACCACCCCCAGACCCAGCAGGCACTCGAGATCGCCCGTTCGGGGACGCTCGGCCCGCTCCAGGTCGTCAGCGGCGCGTTCTCGTTCCTGATCGCCTACCCGAACGATCCCCGGCTCGAGCCGGACATGGGCGGCGGGTCGCTGTGGGACGTCGGCTGCTATCCCGTGAGCATGACGCGGCGGATCGCCGGCGAAGAGCCGGACGGGATCGCGGGGTTCGCCCGGTTCGACGAGCGTGGGGTGGATCGGTCGTTCGTCGGGGAGCTGCGCTTCCCGAGCGGGCTGCTGGCGCACTTCGAGAGCGGATTTGCCGCCGCCGACCGCGAGCGCCTGGAGATCGTCGGGAGCGATGCCGTGCTCGTCCTCGAGCACCCGTTCCTGCCGGAGCCCGACGGACCGCCGCCGCTCGTGACGATCCGCCGCGATGGGGCGACCGAGGTGATCGACGTCCCATCCGTCGACCACTATCGCTGTGAGGTCGACGATCTCCAGGCGGCGATCCTCGACGGCACATCGCCCCGCGTCGACCTCGCGTTCAGCCGCGGCACAATCGCGACCCTCGTCGCCCTGGATCGGGCCGCGAGGGCCCCGCTGGTCCCGGCTTGAACCGCCGGCGGCGCATGGTCGCCGCCACCGGCGTCGTCGCCGTCGTGGCCGTGGTCGCGGTGGCCCTCACCGTGATCGGGTTCGGGCTGGGTCGCGGGATGCCTGGTGGCGCGAGCGCCGTCCCCCACTTCGTCGACGAGAGCGGTTCGTCGGGCGTCGGGATGACCTACGACGGCGACGCCATCTACAGCACCGGCGGCGGCGTGGCGGTCCTCGACTGCAATGCCGACCGGCGCCCGGATCTGTACATCGCCGGCGGGAGCAACCCCGCGACCCTCTACCGGAACGAGGGCGCGACGGGCGGGAGCCTGCGGTTCACGGCCCTTTCGGACCCACTGACCGATCGGACCGGGGTGATCGGCGCCTATCCGCTCGACATCGACGGCGACGGGGTCCCCGATCTCGCGGTGCTTCGGGCCGACGGCGTGTCGCTCCTGCGGGGCATGGGCTCGTGCGCGTTCACCGACGCGACCGCCGCCCTCGGATTCGACGGCGGCGGGCGCTGGACGACGGCGTTCAGCGCGACCTGGGAGGGCACGGCGACGCTGCCGACCCTCGCCCTCGGTCGGTATCTGCAGCTCGAGGCGAACGGCGCCGCGTCCCAGGACTGCGACGAGAACGCGCTCGTCCGGCCCGCCGCCGCGACCGCCACGACCTACAGACCGGCCCTCGCGCTCGGTCCGGGATTCTGCAGCCTGTCGATCCTGTTCAGCGACTGGGATGGGTCCGGCCGGCGCGACCTCCGCGTGTCCAACGACCGCCAGTACTACATCGACGGCCAGGAGCAGCTGTGGCGGGTCGCCCCGGGTGAGACGCCGCGCCTCTACACCGCCGCGGACGGGTGGCAGACCGTGAAGATCTGGGGCATGGGCATCGCCAGCTACGACGTGACCGGCGACGGCCATCCTGACGTCTACCTGACGAGCCAGGGCGACAACAAGCTCCAGACGCTGACCGCGGGTCCGACCCAGCCGACCTACCACGACATCGCCCTGGCCAAGGGCGTGACGGCCTCGCAGCCGTACACCGGCGGGGACACGCTGCCGTCGACCGCCTGGCACCCGGAGTTCCAGGATGTGAACAACGACGGCCGGATCGACCTGTTCGTCTCGAAGGGCAACGTCAACGTCATCCCGGACTATGCGGCGAAGGACCCGAGCAACCTCCTCCTGGGCCAGCCGGACGGCACGTTCGCCGAGGGAGCGGACGCCGCGGGCATCGTGTCGTTCGACCGTGGACGCGGGGCGGCCCTCGTGGATCTCAACCTCGACGGCCTGCTCGACCTCGTCGAGGTCAACTACGGCCAGCCGGTCGAGCTGTGGCGGAACGTCGGCGCCGGGTCGGCGACGGCGCCCGCGCCGATGGGCTCGTGGCTCGCCGTCCGTCCGCACCAGACCGGGCCGAACCCGGACGCGATCGGCGCCCGGATCGAGGTCCGGGCCGGCGATCTCACCCTGACCCGTGAGCTGACGGTCGGCGGGGGCCACGCCGGCGGCCAGCTCGGCTGGACCCACCTGGGCCTCGGCGGCGCGTCCGCGGCCGACGTCCGCGTCGTCTGGCCGGACGGGACCGAGGGACCGTGGCAGCACGTGACCGCGAACCAGTTCCTCGACCTCGAGCGCGGCGCGGCCGCCCCGGTGACGTGGACGCCACCCGCGGCGTCGGCGTCCGCGCCATGATCTGAGCCCCAGCCCGATGCACGAGGTCCCATCGCGATGACGGCCAGCCCGCCCAGACTCGCCGACATCGGCGTTCCCGCGTTCGACGAGCCGTCCGTCCGGCCGGAGCTGCCCGCGGGTCGCCACGCCCAGCGGATCGAGGCATTGCGGGCCCGGATGCACGCGCGTGGCTACGACCGCCTCGTCGTCTACGCGGACCGCGAGCACAGCGCCTCGATCTCGTTCCTCACCGGGTTCGACCCGCGGTTCGAGGAGGCGATCCTCGTCGTGGGGCCCGACGGCGACCCGGCGATCCTCGTCGGCAACGAGTGCTGGGGCATGGCCGGCTCCGCGCCCCTCCTGATGCGCCGCCACCTCCTCCAGGACCTGAGCCTCCCGAGCCAGCCGCGCGATCGCTCCCGGCCGCTGGCGGAGATCCTCGGCGACGAGGGCATCACGCGCGGCCGCCGGGTCGGCGTCGTGGGCTGGAAGACGTTCGCGGACCGTTCCGTCATCGAGGTCCCGGCGTTCCTCGTCGACGTGCTGCGCGGCCGTGTCGGACCGGACGGCCTCGTCGACAACGCGAACGACCTGCTGATCGACCCGGCGGACGGGCTGCGGGTCGTCAACGACGTCGACCAGCTCGCGTTCTTCGAGTGGGCGGCCACCCAGACCTCCGGCGGCGTCCGGCGCCTGCTCCGCGGCCTGCGGCCCGGGCTGACCGAGCGTGAGGCGGTCCGGCTGCTCGACTGGAACGGCACCCCGCTGTCCTGCCACCTGATGCTGACCGCCGGGCCGCGCGCGACGCTCGGCCTGCTGAGCCCGGGCGACCGACCGATCGAGCGCGGCGACCGGTTCACGGTCGCCTTCGGCATCTGGGGCGCGCTCAACTGCCGGGCCGGGTTCGTCGTCGAGGACGCCGACGAGCTGCCGGCGGGGATCCGCGACTACGTCGACCGGCTCGTCGGCCCGTACTTCGCGGCCGTCGTCGAGTGGTACGGCGCGCTCCGGATCGGGGTCACGGGCGGCGAGCTCCAGGCAGTCATCGATCGGCGGCTCGGCGACCCGTTCTTCGGGATCTTCCTGAACCCGGGCCATCAGATCCACCTCGACGAATGGGTGAACTCCCCGATCTTCCGAGACTCGACGATCCCTCTCCGATCCGGGATGGCGTTCCAGGTCGACATCATCCCGGCGACGGGCACCGACTACTTCACGACGAACATCGAGGATGGGATCGCGCTCGCGGACGACGCGTTGCGCGAGGCGTTCGCGGCCCGCTACCCGGAGGCGTGGGCCCGGATCGTCGCGCGCCGCGCGTTCATGGCCGAGCACCTCGGGCTCGACCTGCACCCGGACGTGCTGCCGTTCTCGAACCTCCCGGCGTACCTGCCGCCGTTCCTGCTCGCCCCGGACCGCGCGATGACGGTGGCGGCATGAGCGCCGCGAGCGCCGTCGGGCCGATCGTCCGGCTCGGCACCGACCGGATCGCCCTGGAGGTCCTGCCCGAGGTGGGCGCGCGGATCCACCGGCTGACGGTCGACGGGCACGACCTCATCCGCACGCCGGCCGACCCGACCCGCCACCTCGATGACCCGTGGTTCTGGGGTAGCTACCCGATGGCGCCCTGGTGCAACCGGATCGCCCCCGGCCGGACCCTCGTCGCGGGCCATGAGCTGGACCTCGCCCCGAACTTCCCCGACGGGACCGCGATCCACGGCCAGGTCGCACGCGCCGGGTGGCGCCGGGTGGACGACGGGGCCTTCCGGATCCGGGCGGGCGGCGACGGCTGGCCGTGGCCGTACGAGGTCGAGCAATCCTTCGTGATCGGCGACACGGGCCTGGATCTCGATCTGCGCCTGACCAACCTCGCCGATGACCCGATGCCCGCCGGGATCGGGTTCCACCCGTGGTTCGTGCGGCCGCTGTCCGTCGCGTTCGCCGCATCGTCCGTCCACGGCTCCAACCTCGCGACGAATCCGGAGCCCGTGCCGGTCGCCGGCCCGTTCGACCTCCGCCGCCTGCAACCGATGCCCGAGGATCTCGACGCGACGTGGGTCGACATCGGCGAGCCGCCGATCCGGCTGGCCTGGCCGGCCGTGGGACTGGGCGCGGTCGTCACCTTCGACGCGCCGACCCGCTTCGTGACCGCCGCGAGCCCGGCTGCCATCGACGCGGTCGCGGTCGAGCCGCAGACCCACGCCCCGGGCGGGATCCGCCGCCTCCTCGAGGGGGAGCCCGGAGGCCTGGCCCTCCTCGGCGCAGGTGACACGCTGGAGCTGAGCGTCCGGATCGCGTTCAGCGCAGACGCGTCCGCACAAACCTGACAGACCCTGTCCGGGACGGCCCCGATCATCCCGCCATGGATCGACGGACCCTGCGCGCACAGATCGAGGCCGGCCGGGACCGCTTCGACGGGGCTCTTGCCGGCCTCGGCGACGACGCGATGCTCGAGCGGATCGACGAGGAGTGGACGCGCAAGGACGTCGTCGCCCACGTCGAGGCGTGGGAGCGTCGCGTCGTCCGACTCTTCGCGGGCCTCCGGACCGGTGCCCCGATCGACGGGGACGAGGAAACGGACAGCCTGAACGCGCGGCTGTACGTGCAGGACCGGGATCGGTCGCTGGCGGACGTCCGGTCCGGCGAGCGGGCGGCCTACGAGGCGATGCTCGCCGCGCTAGACGATGCGTCCGATGAGGAGCTGTTCGACCCGAAGCACTTCGTCTGGACCGACGGCGACCCGTTTGCCGAGTGGTTCCGGGCGAACGGCGACGAGCACTATGACGAGCATCTCGAGCAGCTGACCCGGCCCGCCAGGTAGGCCGTGGGGCGGGCGGCGACGGCACTCAGCCCGCGACGTGCGCCCTCGTGATGTCGGCGACGGTCGGCGTCCCGAGCAGGGTCATCGCGAGCAGCGTCTCGGTCCGCAGGATGTCGAGCGCGCGAGCCACGCCCGCTTCGCCGAAGGCCGCGAGCGCCCAAACGATCGGCCGCCCGACGAGCACCCCGCGCGCACCGAGGGCGAGCGCGGTCACGACATCCAGGCCGCGGCGGATGCCGCCGTCGACCCAGACCTCGAGCCGTCGGTCGACCGCGGCGACGACCTCCTCGAGGGCGCCGGCCGTCGTCACCGTCCGGTCCAGCTGGCGGGCCCCATGGTTCGACACCACGATCCCGTCGACCCCGTGCTCGACCGCGAGATGGGCGTCCTCGGCCGTCAGGATCCCCTTCAGGAACAGGGGCACACCCGTCCAGCCGCGGATCGTCGCAAGATCGGACCAGCGGAGACCCTGGTCGAAGGCGTCGACGATGATGTCGTAGCCGCCGTCGGCCGACCCGTCGTGGCTCGCATGGTCCGGCCCGCCGTCGGGGAAGTTGCCGTGGCGGACCGACAGGTCGAACCCGCTCCGGAGGTCCCGCTCGCGGTAGCCGAGCACGGGCAGGTCGACGGTCACGAGGATCGCCCGGTAGCCCGCGGCCTCGGCCCGCTCGACGAGGCTCCGGGTCCGGCCCTGGTCGGCCTGGGTGTAGAGCTGGAACCAGCGCGGCCCGTCCGGCGCGGCGGCCGCGACCTCCTCGATCGACGCGGTCGACATCGTCGAGACCGTGAACGGCACACCAGTCGACGCGGCGGCCCGGGCGGTCGCGAGCTCACCCTCGGGATGGGCGAGCCCGTGCGCGGCCATCGGGGCGATCCCGATCGGGAGCGGGACGACGCTTCCGGCCATGGTCGTCGCCGGATCCACCCGGTTGACGTCGACGAGGACCCGTGGCCGGAGCCGGCGCCGGCGCCATGCCTCCTCGGCCTCGCCGAGCGACAGCTCGTCCCAGGCGCCGCCGGCGACGTAGTCGTAGGCACCGGGGTCCATGACCGCCCGCGCGAGCGGCTCGAAGTCGGCGAGCCGCACGATCGAGGCGAGGGCGGTCGGCGGGAGGACGGCGGTCATCGGGCCCGAGCCTAGCCGACGAGGTCGAGGTTGGCGAGGCTCGCGAGCATCGTCTTGCGGCCGACCGCCGGATCCTTGAACGCGACCGTGATCTCCTCGTCGCTGCGGGTCAGCTTGCTCGTCACGACGATGCCGTCGCCCCATCGCGCATGCCGCACGCGATCGCCGTCGCGGTACTGGCGCTCGCCCGGGATGACCGGCCGCGGCGGCCGGCTGCCGGTGGGTGCGGGACCGGGCCGGCCGAGCGAACCAGACGGCGCGCCGGCCTCGAACGCCTCGCGCTTCGCGGCGAGGTCGCGGGACGGACGGAACGTCTCGCCGGGCGCCGGCCCGCCCGGCCGCCCCACCGGCTCGCGATAGGCCGGCTGGGACGGCGGCCGTCCCGCGCCACCCAGCGGGCGTCCGAACCGCGTCGTGCCGCGCGCCCCGAACGCCAGGTCCAGGTCGACGTCCAGCCCGGCCGCGCCGGTCGTGAGATCCGGCCCGACCATCAGCTCGGCCGGGATCTCGAGCAGGAACCGGGACGGCATCGACGCCTGGCCCATCCCCCAGGTCGCGCGTCGCCAGGCGTGCGACAGATAGAGCCGGCGCATCGCCCGGGTCATCCCGACGTAGGCGAGCCGGCGCTCCTCCTCGAGCTCCTTCTCGTCGTCGAGCGCCCGGCTGTGCGGGAAGACGCCCTCCTCCAGCCCGGCGATGAACACAACCGGGAACTCCAGGCCCTTCGCGGCATGGAGGGTGATCAGCGTGACCGCGTCGGCGTCGCCCTCGTAGGTGTCCTGGTCGGCGACGAGGGCGGTCTCCTCGAGCAGCCGGTCGAGCGCGTCGATCGGCTCGAGATCGTCGTAGCGGGTCGTGACCGAGCGCAGCTCGAGGAGGTTCGCCCAGCGCTCCTCGCCGTCCTCCGAGCCGTCGGCCAGCATCGCCCGGTAGCCCGACGCCTCGAGGGTCTCGTCGAGGAGCTCGGGCAGGTTCAGGACGCCGACCCGCGACCGGAGCCGGCGGATCAAGGCGGCGAAGTCGGCGAGGTTCGTCCGGGCGCGGGGCTGGAGCCCCTCGACGTCGCCGCGACCGGCAGCCTCGATCGCCTCCCAGGTCGTGATCCCGTCGCGCAGTGACGCGCCCCGGATCACCTCGATCGTCTTGTCCCCGATCGCCCGCGCCGGGACGTTGATGATCCGCTCGAAGCTGACGCTGTCCGTGTCACTCCGCAGGACCCGCAGGTAGGCGAGCGCGTCCTTGACCTCGCGCCGGCTGTAGAACCGCGTGCCGCCGACGAGCTGGTAGCGGATCCCGTAGCGAAGGAACAATTCCTCGATCGCGCGGGACTGGGCGTTCATCCGGTACATGACCGCGATGTCGCGGGCCCGGAGCGTGCCCGCGTCCTCGTCGTCCGCCCGGCGCGTCAGGACGGATCCGCGGCCGCCGACCAGGCCCTCGACCTGGCGGGCGATCCACTCGGCCTCCTCTTCCTCGTTGTACGCCTCGAACCGCTGGATCTGCGCCCCGCCCGTCCGGTCGGTCCAGAGCTTCTTGTCGGTCCGCTCCGTGTTGCGGGAGACCACGGCGTGGGCGGCGTCGAGGATCAGCTGGGTCGAGCGGTAGTTCCGCTCCAGCTTGACGACCGTCGCGTCCGGGTAGTCGCGCTCGAAGTCGAGGATGTTCCGGATGTCCGCGCCACGCCAGCGGTAGATCGACTGGTCGTCGTCACCGACGACCGCGAGGTTCCGGTGCTTCGCCGCCAGGGCGCGGATCCACAGGTACTGCGGGCGGTTCGTGTCCTGGTACTCGTCGACATGGAGGTAGCGCCAGCGATCCTGGTAGCGCTCGAGGACCGCGGGTGCGGCCGCGAACAGCTCGACCGCCTCGAGCAGGAGGTCGTCGAAGTCGAGCGCGCCGACCTTCCGGAGCCGCTCCTCGTAGCGGACCGCGAGGCGCGCGATCGTCCGCTCGCGATGGTTGACGGCGTTGTCCCGGAGGAACGCGGCATCGAGCATCTCGTTCTTCGCCCGGCTGATCGCACCGAGGACGGCGCTCGGCCGGAACTCGCCGGTCAGCGGCAGGTCCTCCTCCCGGAGGAGCTGCTTCATCAGGCTCCCCTGGTCCTCGGTGTCGTAGACCACGAACCGCCGGTCGATCCCGATCGCCTCGCCGTCGCGCCGGAGGACGCGCGCGCAGAGCGAGTGGAAGGTCCCCGCCTGGACGTCGCGACCCGGCTCGCCGACGAGGCTGATGATCCGCTCCCGGAGCTCGCCGGCCGCCCGGTTCGTGAACGTCACCGCGAGGATCTGCCACGGCCGGACGCCCTTCACGCCGACGAGGTAGGCGACACGGTGGGCGAGCACGCGCGTCTTGCCGGACCCCGCCCCCGCGAGGATCAGCAATGGCCCCTCGGTCGTGGTGACGGCACGGGCCTGCTCCGGGTTCAGGGCGCGGACGATCTCCTCGATCCGGCGCTGGCGCGTGGCCGCGCTCGCCTGGGTCGCGGCGGCGTCACGGGCCGCGCGCTCCTCGGGCGTGAGACGGTCCCACGGCGCCTCGATCGGTCCGGGTGCATCGACGAGCCAGGCCGGCTCCGCGGGGGCGGTCGGGGGATCCGTGTCGGCCTCGCCGACGCTCGTCCCGACCGGTTCCGCGACCTCATCGGGCACGGGGCCATCGGGTGCGCGTCGGGTGGTGGGGCTCACCCGACCATTGTAGGTCGGGGCCCTTCGCCGGGGCCCATCGGCCGGCGGAATCGAGAGGCCCGGATCGTCGATCCGGGCCCCGCGGGTTCGATGGCGAGTCGCGGAGCTACTGGCTCACGACCTGGTCGGCGGGTGGCGCCTCGACGGACACCGCCACGTCGTACTTGATGTCGATCGTGGCTCCGAACGTGCCCATGTCGACCGTCGCGACGCTCAGGGCGATCTTCGCCGGGCGATAGTCGCTCTTGCGGCTCCAGACGTCGAGCTTGATGTCGCCGTTGACCGAGCTCGTGGGATCGAGCGCCTTCATGTCCGCGGCGGTCACGGTGATCGTCACGTGGTAGCAGTCCTGGTCGCCGCACTTCTCGTCGGGCTGCTTGACCGGTGCCGAGGGCAGCTTGTCGAGCGCGTCCTGGATCTGCTTGGCGGCCGCCTGCGGGTCCGTGACGTCTCCGGCCGGGCTGGTCGACGCGTCGGGCACCTCGACCTTGGTCCACTTGTCCGCGGACGCGTTCAGCGCCATGGCGAGCGGTCCCGCGATCTTGTAGTAGGCCGTCTGGTCGATGAGCAGGGCATCGATCTTCGTGCCCATCAGGCTCGGCGCGTCGAGGCTGACCTTGGCCTTCTTGTTCGGGATGTCCATGGCGCCGTTGAGCGTCATCGTGGACAGGTCGATCGTGCCGAGCTGGTCGGCCTTGACGGAGCCCGTGAAGGAGCCGGTGAACTCGAACGTCTTGACGTCCTTGAGCGACGTCACGGACTTCGTGAGGATGTCCTTGGGATCGGTGAGGGCCGGGGCGGCGGGCGTGGAGGAGCACGCGGCCATGACGACCGCGAGGGTCGCGATCAGCGCGAAGAGCGAGGCAAGAGCCGGACGACGGGACACGAAGACCCTCCTGGGTGGGTTGACCGGGCAAGCGTCACCTCGGGCCCGCCACCCTGTCAAACGGCCGAATGTCCCATCCGGTCCTGCCACACAGCCCGTTTGCGAGCCGGCCGATCTGATTCGAATTCGCTCGGCCGGGATCCGCGTTGCGGATGGATCCCGCGCGACCCGCGAGTGATCGGCCGCGGTGATGCTTCCGATCGAGAGCGACGGAGGCGAGACACAGTCGAGGTGCGGATCGGGCCTGGGTCGGCGCCTCAGGCGCGGCGTCGCCCGCGCTGCGTCCGGGCCAGGGCCAGGACCGCGCCCGCCACGGCCGAGGCAATCAGGAACACCCCGCCGGCCAGTCCGTCGGACCCGCTTCCTCGATCCGGGACGACGTCGGCATCGGTCGGGGGGATCGTCACCGTGACCGTCGCGGCCGGGGCCTGCGTCGGGGTCGGCGTGGGCGCGGCCGGGATCGAGACCGTGAAGCCGACCTCATCGAGGAAGTTGCCGACCGAGTCGTCGCCGGATCCCGTGCTCACGGCGCGGAAGGCGAACCGGGTGCAGGTCTGTCCGGCCGGGACGACATAGTCCCCACCGTGGGAACCCCAGGCGGTCGTGTCGTCCGAGAGGTTCGGCGAGATGGAATCCCAGCCGGTCGCTCCGGTGACGTCCGCCGCGTTGGCGTCGCCGATCAACACCTGCATGACGTCGGTGCCCTGGCGAGCCCGGTGGAGGAGGGTCCAGCTCATCGTGGCTCCGGGCGTCGTGACGACATCCTGGTAGAGCGTGCCCGCGATGTTCGCGTTGATCTCGGCGAACGCGTTGCCCTGGCCCGCCGGGACCCCGTTGAAGCCGGTTCCCCAGATCTCGATCGCCGTGTCGGTCGTCTGCCAGGGCGGCACCGAGGCGACGGGGAACAGCGTGAAGGTGTCCGCCGCGACGGGTGGCGACTCGAAGCCGCCGTTCCCGAGGGCCGTGGTCGAGCCGTCGCACACCGCCGCGAGTGCCGGGGCGGCGCCGCCGAGGCTCGCGAGCAGCATCGCCGACGTGGACACGATGAGCAGGATCACGCGTCGCATGAAGATCATCCTCCCGACGGCTCCCGAGTTATGCCCGCGAGCCCGGACCATCCTGACACGGCGCGCCTGGGCCCGCGGCCGGAACCCGCAGACGGGAACGCGTCGGGCAGACGAAGGCCCCTCCCGTCGCCGGGAGGGGCCTTCGAGCGCTTGTGTGGATGACCGGACCTAGAAGTCCATGTCTCCGCCGCCGTGGCCGTGGCCACCGCCGGCGGCCGCGGGCTGCTTCTCCGGAAGGTCCGTGATCAGCGTCTCCGTCGTCAGGACCATGGCCGCGATCGAGGCCGCGTTCTGGAGGGCGGACCGGGTCACCTTGCGGGCGTCCACGATCCCCTTCTTGAACATGTCCCCGTACTCGCCCTTCAGGGCATCGTAGCCGTGCCCGATCTTGGCGTTCCGGACCGCGTTGATCACGACCTCGCCGGACTGCCCGGCGTTGTCCGCGATCTGGCGGGCGGGCGCCTCGAGTGCCTTGCGCACGATGTCGACGCCGACCTGGGCGTCGCCCTCGAGGTGGAGCTTGTCGAGCGACGGGATGGCCTGCAGGAGCGCGGTGCCCCCGCCGGCGACGAGGCCCTCCTCGACGGCCGCACGGGTCGTCGAGAGCGCATCCTCGATGCGGTGCTTCTTCTCCTTCAGCTCGACCTCGGTGGCCGCGCCGACCTTGATGACCGCGACGCCGCCCGACAGCTTGGCGAGACGCTCCTGGAGCTTCTCCTTGTCGTAGTCGGACGTCGTGTCCTCGATCTGGGCCTTGATCTGGCTCATCCGGGCCTTGATCTGGTCGGCCGAGCCGGCCCCGTCGACGATCGTCGTGTCGTCCTTCGTGGCGACGACGCGGCGAGCCGAGCCGAAGTCCTCGAACGTCACGGAGTCGAGCTTGCGCCCGACCTCCTCGCTGATGACGGTGCCGCCGGTCAGCGTCGCGATGTCGCGGAGCATCTCCTTGCGGCGATCGCCGAAGCCCGGGGCCTTGACGGCCAGGACCGAGACGGTGCCGCGGAGCTTGTTCACGACGAGCGTCGCTAGGGCCTCACCGTCGACGTCCTCGGCGATGATCAGCGTGGGCTTGCCCTGCTGGACGGCCTTCTCGAGCGCCGGGAGCATGTCCTGGACGCTGGAGATCTTCTTGTCCGTGATCAGGATGAGCGGGTTCTCGAGAACCGCCTCCATCCGATCGGGGTTGGTCACGAAGTACGCCGAGAGGTAGCCCCGGTCGAACTGCATGCCCTCGGTGTATTCCTTCTCGAGGCCGAGCGACTGGCCCTCCTCGACGGTGATGACGCCGTCCTTGCCGACCTTGTCCATCACCTCGGCGATGATCTCGCCGACCTCCGGATCGGCGGCCGAGATCGCCGCAACGGCTGCGATCTGCTCGCGGCTGCTGACGTCGACCTTGTGCTTCTCGAGCTCGGCCACGACGGTCGCGACCGCCTGCTCGATGCCGCGCTTGACGACCATCGGGTTGGCGCCGGCGGTGACGACGCGGAGGCCCTCCGAGACGAGTGCCTGGCCGAGGACGACCGCGGTGGTCGTTCCGTCGCCGGCGACGTCGTCGGTCTTCGTCGCAACTTCCTTCAGGAGCTGCGCGCCCATGTTCTCGAACGGGTCGTCGAGCTCGATGTCGCGGGCGATCGTGACGCCGTCATTGGTGATCGTCGGCGCGCCGAACTTCTTGTCGAGGACGACGTTGCGGCCCTTCGGGCCGATGGTGACCTTGACTGCATCGGCGAGCTTGTCGATGCCCTTCTTGAGACTTCGACGAGCGGTCTCGTCAAAGATCAGCTGCTTAGCCAAATCGGTGTCCCTCCTGGAGACTCGTGGGTGTCGGGTCGTGAACGGGGAGGATCTAGTCCTCGACGATCGCGAGAATGTCCTTCTGACTGACGATGAGGAGCTCGTCCCCGTCGATCTTGAACTCGGTCCCGGCGTACTTCGCGTACAGGACCTTGTCGCCCTTCTTGATGTCCATGGCCTCGCGCTTGCCGTCGTCGAGGATCCGACCCGGGCCGGCGGCGATCACCTTGCCCTCCTGGGGCTTCTCCTTGGCGGTGTCCGGCAGGACGATGCCGCTCTTGGTCATGTCCTCGCGCGGGGTGGGCTGGATCACGACCCGATCGCCCAGCGGGCGAAGCTTTGTCGTGGTAGCGGTGGCGGTGGCCAACGTGCATTCCTCCTGGGACGACGACACGACGCCGGCGTCGCTGCTCGAGTGGATGGGGCTTTGTCGGGCGTGCCGACCGTTCCCCGGACGTTCTGGTGAGTGCCGCGGAGGGCCAGGCACCGGGGCCGCGGGCGGGCCGTCTCGTGGGTCCCGGGGCCGCAGCCTCGGGTGGACGGGCGCCCCCTCCTTGGTCTCGGCGGGCCGCGCTTAGCACTCTCGATGTGAGAGTGCTAACACTGTAGCCGCGGGGAGACTCCCGTGTCAACCCGGACGGCGCGTCTTCCGGCCGTTCCGTGCCCGTGGCCCGTGGCGCCGAGTCACCGGCTGGACTCAGGAGCCGTCCGCCGGACGCGGGAACGTCCGGTCGTACGTCTCGACCAGCGTGTCGCCGAACGTGTCCGGGTCGTCGCCGCGGCGCTCCGCGACCCACGCTGCGGCCACGCGCACCCACTCCGGGGCATTCCGGCCGCGCGGGCCGCCCGGCGGCGAGAGGAACGGCGAGTCCGTCTCGACCAGGAGCCGACTGGCCGGCGCCATGCGCACGACGTCAGCGGTCGTCTCCTCACCGCGACGGAAGGCCAGGCCGGAGATCGAGATCACTGCGCCGAGCTCGAGCATCGCCTCCGCGTAGTCGACCGGGCCGCTGAACGAGTGGACGACCGCGCGTGGCGGCGTCGCCCCGAACGCGCGCAGCTCGGCGAGCAGGGCGTCCTGTGCCTCCCGCTCCCCTGCCCTCGAGCGGCAGTGGAGGATCACGGGCTTGCCGGTCTCGCCCGCCAAGGCCAGGTTCCGCCGCAGGTTGGCGAGCTGGGCCAGGACCGGCGAGAACACGCGGTCGTAGTCGAGGCCGGTCTCGCCGATCGCGAGCACGCGCGGGTCGTGGGCTGACGCCGCGATCACGCTCCATTCCTCGTCGGTGACCTTCGCCGCGTCGTGGGGATGGACGCCGACCGCCGCGTCGAGCCAAGGCACGCGGGCCGCGAGCCGAAGCGCGGCCTCGCACGACCAGGCGTTCCAGCCCGGGACGAGAATCCGCTCGACACCCGCCTCACGCGCCGAGGCGATCACCTCGTCGAGGTCGGCGTCGAAGCGGTCGGCCTGGAGATGGCAGTGGCTGTCGATCAGACGCATCGGCCGATTGTCGCCCCAGATCAGGCGATCGGACGGCGCGAACCGGCCGCTAGCGGAGACTGACGCGCCGGATGCGTCAAACGACCGCTGAGCGCCCGGCGCGGACGCGGGAGCGCCCGTTCGGGCGCCGTTTCGTGCGTCCGACGTGTCGACCGTCGCCTGAGGGCTTCCCCGGCTGTCGGTTGACGCGCGTAGCGCATGGCGCGCGTGGCGCTGCGCGCGGCCGAGGCGCCGGCGCCGGGCGAGGCGTTCAGCCGGGGGCGCCCTGGTACAGCCCGACCTCGGAGCCTTCCGGATCGATCACGACGGCGAACCAGCCCATGCCGGGGATCTCCGACTTCGGCTCCTTGATCGTGCCGCCCGTCCGCTCGGCGGCGGCCAACGCATCCTCGATCGAGTCGACCGTGATGTAGTCACGGACGACCTGGCCCGTCGTCTCCCCGCGCTTGCCGATGCCGCCGCCGTAGCCCTCGCCGGTCCGGAAGACCCAGTAATCGGGCATGCCGTCCATCGCCGAGAACTCCCAGCCGGCGACGGCCGTGTAGAAGCGCATCGCCCGCCCAGGGTCGTCTGCGGGGAATTCGATGTGGTTGATCTCGCCGTGGGCCATGGCTCGTTCCTCCAGAGCGTTCGCGGGTGGTTCCCGTCAGTCTGGCGCGACTTCCGTTTCGAGGCGCGGGAAGAGCGGTTCGGCCGCGCCGAGCCTTCCGGACTCCCCGGCATGGGCGCCCCAGTGCAGCTCTTCGAGGAGCGGCGGACCGCCGTTGCCGTCCGGCCCGTATGGCCAGGAATACCCGAGCTGGGCGAGCACGCGCGGGCTCGTCGTCGGCAGGAATGGGGCGACGACCAGACCGATGATCCGGCAGATCTCGATCAGCTCACCGAGAACGACCTTCAACCTGTCCTCGGCCGACTGATCGCCGCCCGTTGCAGCCTTCGCGAGTTCCCACGGCTTCTCCAGGTCGACCATCTGGTTGGCGGCGCTGACCATTCGCCAGACCGCGGCCAGCGCCTCATGCAGCAGGCACCCGTCGATCGCTTCGCGCACCGCCGGCACGTTGTGCGCCGTGCTGACCAGCAGGGAGCCACCCTGACCCGGTTCCGGCCGCTCGCCGTCCAGGTAGCGGTTCGCCATCGAGACCGTCCGGTTGACGAGGTTGCCGAAGTCGTTCGCGAGGTCGGCGTTGTAGCGGCGGACGAAGCCGTCCCATGACACCTCGGCGTCCTTGTCGAATGGAACCTCCCGGAGCGCGACGTAGCGCGCGCCATCGGTGCCGAACGCGGCCACGAAGTCCCCGGGGTCGAGGAAGTTGCCGCGGCTCTTGCTCATCCGCTCGCCACCGGACGCGAGCAGCCAGCCATGGGCCCAGACCTTGCGCGGCGCCTCGAGCCCGGCGCTCCAGAGCATCGCCGGCCAGAAGATCGTGTGGAATCGGAGGATGTCCTTGCCGATCACGTGGAGATCCGCCGGCCAGTACCGGGCGAACGCCTCGGGATCCGCATCGAAGCCGGCGCCGGTCACGTAGTTGATCAGCGCATCGAACCAGACGTAGATCGTGCCTGCCTCAGGGTCCCACGACCCGTCCTCGCGCCGGGCGGTCTCGCCGTTCTCGGCGATCGGGAACGGGATCCCCCACCCCGCGCCGGCCCGGCTGATCGAGAAGTCCTCGAGGCCCTGCCGGATGAAGCCGAGCATCTCGTTCCGGCGGTAGTCCGGCTGGACGAACTCCGGGTGCTCGACGAAGTGCCGCTCGAGTCGCTCCTGGTACGCGGACAGTCGGAAGAACCAGTTCTGCTCCTTCAGCCACTGGAGCGGAACGTCCGGGTGGTTCGGGCAGATCGTGCCGCGCGCGGTCTCCACGACGTCGGTCGCGTTCCGGAAGCCCTCGTTCGGGCAGTACCAGCCCTCGTACGTCCCGAGATAGATGTCACCGTTGGCGTATGCCCGCCGCACGAGCTCCTGGGCCGTCCGGACGTGGTCCGGGTCGGTCGTGCGGATGAACCGATCCGGGGCGATCCCGAGGAGGTCCTCGGCCGTCTTGAACAGGGCGACCTTGTCGTCGACGAACGTCCGCGGGTCGATGCCTTCCTCCGCGGCGCGCATCGCGATGTTCACGGAGTGCTCGTCGGTCCCGGTCAGGAAGCGGGTGTCGTCGCCCAGCATCCGGTGCCAGCGGGCGATCGCGTCGGCACCGATGACCTCGTACAGGGTATGGACGCCCGGCTGACTGTTCGCGTAGGCGATCGCGGTCGTCAGGTAGAAGCGCGGGCGTGGGTCGTCGGCCATGGGATTCCTCGGGAGCAGACAGTCTGTGGACGGTGGCGGCATGCAGGGCGCGCCACGAAGTTCGGCGGCCGACGCTCGGCCGACAGGCGCTGGGTCAGGCCTGTCGCGAGCGGGGCCGCCGGGGCATCGCCATCAGGCTCCCGAGCCGGTCCACGGGCCGATCATGGCGGAGCCGTGGACGATGGGTCAAGCGCTGTACCTACTTCAGCGCGTCGCGAAGGCTCTGCTCCTCCTCCTCGTCGAGGGTCGTCTGGATGACCGTGCCCTGGTGCGGACGCATCGCGGCGATCAGGAGGCCGGGGCTGCCGCCCTTCGTCAGGAGGAAGATCGCCGAGCCACCCGGCGCGAGCCCTTCCTCGACCTGCTTCACGAACGAATTGTCGATGCCGGGCTTCGCGGCACGGCCGATCAGGCCCCCGATCACCGCCCCGCCGACGATCGCACCGACCGGGAACACGACGAAGAGGAGGCTGCCGATCAGGGCACCCGCCAGGGCACCCGTCTCCGTGCCGCTCGCCATCTCGTTCTTGACGTGGACCTTGCCGTCGGCGTCCTTGGTCACGACGGCCGTGTCCTCGAGGCCGATCTGGCCCTCCTTCTCGAGCGATCGGATCGATGCGAGGGCCGCGGTCGCCGCGTCCTCGGTGGTGAAGGTGATGGCGACGAAGTCCGACACGAGGGTCCTCCACAACGGTGCTGTCGACGTCCGGAGCGAGGATGCGCCGACGATGGCGTGCCGACCACCGTGCGCGCCCCCGACGCGCCTGCGAGGAACCCGCTACCGCGAGACGTTCATTGCCCGACCGGGTGGAAGAGCGATCAGTGGCGGAAGTGGCGGACCCCGGTGACGAGCATCGTGGCACCGGCCGCATCCGCCGCCGCGATGACGTCCGCGTCGTTCTTCGAGCCGCCCGGCTGGACGAACGCGGTCACGCCCGCGGCGAGGCAGACCTCGACGGCGTCCGCGAACGGGTAGAAGGCGTCCGATGCACACGCAGCGCCCTGCAGCACGTCGGCGCCGGTGATCGCCACGGCCTTGTCGACCGCCTGGCGGGCGGCATCCACGCGCGACGTCTGGCCCGACCCGAAGCCGATCAGCCGCCCGTCCCGGACGAGGACGATCGCGTTCGACGTCACCCCGCGGACGAGCCGCCAGGCGAGGTCGAGATCGCGTCGCTCCGCGTCGGTCGGGGTCCGGCGGGTGACCGGCTGCCAATCCCCCGCCGGGTCGGGCGCGGTGTCCGGCGCCCCGACGAGGACCGCGCCGCCGGCCGTCCGGATCGCACCGAGCGGGTTCGGGGTCGCGTGTGCCCCGTCCGGATCGTCGGCGAGCCGTGGGTCGACGATCAGCCGGAGGCTGGGCTTCGCGGCCAGCAGCTCGAGGGCGTCCGCGTCGTATGCCGGGGCCACCACCACCTCGAGGAACAGGCTCGTGAGCCCCTCCGCGGTGGACCGGTCCACCGGGCGGGTCAGCGCGACGACACCGCCGAAGGCCGAGACCGGGTCGCCCGCGAGTGCCGCGTCCCAGGCCTCGCGCAGCGTCCCGCGCTCCGCGGCCCCACACGGGTTCGTGTGCTTGACGATCACGCACCCCGGGCCGCGCAGCGACCGACCGATCGCCGCCGCCGCCGAGGCGTCGAGCACGTTGTTGAAGCTCAGCGCCTTGCCCTGGAGCGGTGCGTCGCCGGCCGCGAACGGCCCGTCGCCCGGGGCCGAGCCGGGGCGCCGGTAGCGCGCGGCCGCCTGATGGGGGTTCTCGCCGTAGCGCAGGGTCTCGACCTTCTCGAGGCCGATCGTCAGGGAATCCGGGAACGGATCGCTCGCGCGGGGCAGCCCGGGCTCGTCCGGCAGGTCGACGCCGGCCGCCGCCATCCGATCGGGCAGCTCCGCGGCGATCCGGGCGTCGTATGCGGCCGTGTGCCGGAAGGCCTCGACGGCGAGCGCGGCCCGGAGGCCGGCCGGCACCGTGCCGCCCTCGGCGACCGCGTCGAGGATCGCCGGGTAGCGCGTCGGCGACGTCACGATCGCGACGCTCGCGTGGTTCTTTGCGGCGGCCCGGACCATCGACGGACCGCCGATGTCGATCTCCTCGACGAGGTCGTCGAACGTGATCCCGGGACGGTCCGCGGCAGCCGCGAACGGGTACAGGTTCACGACGACCAGCTCGAACGGGGCGATCGCGGCGGCGACGAGCTGGCGGCGATGATCGACGAGCCGGCGATCGGCGAGGATGCCGGCGTGGACCCGCGGGTGGAGCGTCTTGACCCGCCCGTCGAGCATCTCCGGCGCGCCCGTGACGGCGGCGACGTCCGTGACCGGCAGGCCGGCGTCGCGGAGCGTCCGGGCGGTGCCGCCGGTGGACACGAGCTCGAACCCGGCGGCGACCAGGCCCCGGCCCAGCTCGGCGAGCCCGGTCTTGTCCGACGCGGACAGAAGGGCCCGACGCGCGACCGGCAGGCCCGCCTCGGCAACCGAGACGTCCACGACGACCGACCGATCGCCCGCGCCCGGGGCGGTGAGGGCTCCCGCCAGCAGCAGCGCCACTGCGCGCGGGAGCAGCCGGTGCTCCACGGTCTTGATCCGCTCGTGGAGTGCCGCCTCGTCGTCGCCCGCGAGGATCGGGACGGCTTCCTGGGCGACGATCGGGCCGCCGTCGAGGGTGGCATCGACGAGATGGACGGTCGCGCCCGTCACCTTCACGCCGTGGGCGAGCGCGTCCCGCACCGCGTGCGCGCCGGGGAACGCCGGCAACAGGCTCGGATGCGTGTTGAGGATCCGGCCGTCGAACGCCGCCAGGACCGCGGGACCCACGATCCGCAGGTAGCCGGCCAGGACGACGGCGTCCGGGCTCGCCCCGATCAGGGCGTCGAGCAGGGCGTCGTCCGTGCCGCCCGGGACGAGTACGACGTCGATCCCCTGTTCCCCGGCCCACTCGAGGGCGGGGCACGCGCGGTCCGCGACGACGAGGACGACCGCGCCCCCGAGCTCGCCACGTCCCGCGGCGGCGTGCAGCGCCCGCAGGTTCGAGCCGGTGCCCGAGACCGCGACGGCGATCCGTCCGTTCAAGCCGCGGGCTCCCGCCCCTGCTCGAGGTAGCGCGGCCCGTCCTCGCCGTCGCGCGGGACCACGTCGCCGATGACGGCCGCCTCGAAGCCGCTCGCCCGGAGCGCCGCGACGGCCGATTCGATGGCCTCCGGCCCGACGACGGCGATCATCCCGATCCCCGCGTTGAACGTCGCCCGCGCTTCGGCGTCGTCGAGTCCGCCGAGCGCCTCCATCAACCGCACGATCGACGGGACGCGCCACGCCGACGGGTCCAGCCGCGCGGCGAGATCCGGCGCCAGGGCCCGCGGGACGTTGCCGGGCAGCCCGCCCCCCGTGATGTGGGCAAGCCCGCGCAGGTCGTGGCCGGTGTCACGCAGCGCGCGGCGGGCCCGGACGAGGCCGCCGGCGTAGATCGTGGTCGGCGTCAGGAGGACCTCGCCGAGCGTGGCGAGCGCGTGCCCGGGCTCCGCGCCGAGGGCCGCCATCGCCGCCTCGGTGCCGAGGGTCCGCCTGAGCTGTTCCTGGTACGGCCGCGCGAGGTCGAGATCCCAGCTCGCGACGAGCGAGCGCACGAGCGAGAAGCCGTTGCTGTGGAGCCCGCTCGACGACAGCCCGAGGATCGCGTCGCCCGCCCGGATCGCGGTGCCGTCGATCCGCTCGTCCGCCTCGACGACCCCGACGCAGAACCCGGCGAGATCGAACTCGCCCGGCCGCATCAGCCCCGGGTGCTCCGCCGTCTCGCCGCCGACGAGGGCGCAGCCGGCTTCGCGGCATCCGTCGGCGATCCCGCCGACGAGCTCCGCGACCTGCTCCGGGTCGAGCACGCCGACCGCGACGTAGTCGAGGAAGAACAGCGGCTCCGCGCCGCTGCACGCGACGTCGTCGGCGCACATCGCGACGAGGTCCCGTCCGATCGTGTCGAACCGGCCGACGGCGCTCGCGATCGCGGTCTTCGTCCCGACCCCGTCCGTCGAGGAGATCAGGACCGGCGATCGATAGCCGGGCGGGATCGTCACCGCGGAGCCGAACCCGCCGAACCCCCCGAGCACCTCCGGCCGGTGGGTCGCCTCGACCGCCGCCCGCATCAGGTCGACCGCCCGTTCGCCGGCCGCGACATCCACGCCGGCGGCTGCGTAGGCCCGGCGAACCGGCACCCGGGATGACTGATCGGTCACCCGCTCACCGAGGCCGGAGGCTGAGCTCCGCGAAGCCATCCGCCCGAGGTTTCCGCCACGAGAGCCTCCTCCTCGAGGAGGAACTTCCGCGACGAGGTGTCGTACGGGACGGGCTCCGGATAGACCCCGTCGAAGCAGGCGAAGCAGAACCGGTCGTACGGCAGATCGAGCGCCGCGAGGACGCCGCGGATCGAGAGGTACCCGAGCGAGTCCGCGCCGATGAAGTCGCGGATCTCGTCGACGGTGTTCGTCGCGGCGATCAGCTCGGTCTCGACCTGCGTGTCGATGCCGTAGAAGCACGGGTGGTAGATCGGCGGTGCGCTGATCCGGACGTGGACCTCCTCGGCCCCGGCGCGACGCAGCAGGGAGACGATCTGCTTGGTCGTCGTCCCGCGGACGATCGAGTCGTCGACGACCGTCAGGCGCTTGCCCCGGACGACCTCCCGGAGCGGGTTCAGCTTCAGGGTGACGCCGCGGTGGCGCATCGTCTGGCTCGGCTGGATGAACGTCCGGCCCGTGTAGCGGTTGCGGATCAGCCCTTCGCGATACGGGATCCCCGAGACCTCGGCGAACCCGGCGGCGGCGGGTGCGCCGGTATCCGGGACGGGCATCACGAGGTCCGTGTCGGCCGGCTGCTCACCGGCGAGCTCCTCGCCCATCCGGCGGCGGGCCTCGTACAGGTTCCGACCCTCCATGTAGGAGTCGGGGCGGGCGAAGTAGATCAGCTCGAACACGCACAGCGCATGCGGGCCGACCGGGGCGAATCGGACGGAGCGCGGGGCGCGTCCGGCCTCGAGCACGACGATCTCGCCCGGTTCGACGTCCCGGACGTAGTCGGCGCCGACGATGTCGAGGGCGGTCGTCTCGCTGGCGAGGACCCAGCCCGAGCGGCTGTCGTCGGCGGGATCGCTCCACAGCCCGGGGTGGCCGGTGTCATCGGGGCGCACGGCCCGGTCCGGCCCGGGCAGCCGGCCGAGGACGAGGGGACGGAACCCGAAGGCGTCGCGCACCCCGATGACCCGCCGCTCGTCGAGGATCACGAGGCTGAAGGCGCCGCGGACGCGGGGCAGGACGCGGACGAGCGCATCCACGGTGTCGGCGGCGGGCTCGTCGGCGAGCAGGGCCGTGAGGAGCTCCGTGTCCGTCGACGCCGGGAGCCGGCCGCGTCCGCCGTGCAGCTGGCCGAGGAGCTCCCGCGTGTTGACGAGGTTGCCGTTGTGGCCGATCGCCAGCGCGCGGCGCGGCCCGAGGCGGAACGTCGGCTGGGCGTTCTCCCAGACCGTGGAGCCGGTGGTCGAGTACCGGCAGTGGGCGATGGCCAGCTCGCCCTTGAGCGACGGCAGCCGCCGCTCGTCCAGGACCGAGGCGATCATCCCGAGGTCCTTGTAGAGCATCAGCTGCTCGCCGTCGCTGACCGCGACGCCGGCGGACTCCTGGCCCCGGTGCTGGAGCGCGAACAGGCCGAGCGACGCCATCGCCGCCGCGCCCGGGTCGCCGCCCGGCGGCATCACGACCCCGAAGACGCCGCACATCAGCGCGTCTCCCAGCCGAGGGCGCGCGACAGGCCGCCCTCCCACGCGTGGCGCAGCTCGTCGAGGCCGACGATCAGCGCGTCGGCCACCCGGCTCCCGCGATCCTCGGCGGCCCCGGTCGCGCCGGAACCGTGAAGCTCGATCACGAGGCGGGCCGGCGCGGCGTCGGCCGCGTCGGCGGCGTCACTCGCGTCGCCGCCGACCTCGCCGATCTCGACGATCGGCAGACCGTGCTGGCGGGCGAGGAGGACGAGCGCCGGCACATGGCGAAGCGCCGCGGACACGACGATCCGGGACGGGCTCTCGCCGAACAGGTCCACGGCCGGCGAGCTCGCCACGGGCAACCGGACCAACGCCCCGCGGCCACGGTCGCGGTCCGCCCACAGGCAGCACTCCGCCAGCGCCACCGCGAGACCGCCGCCGGAGACGTCCTGGGCCGAGGCAAGGAGCCCGCGACCGGCGGCGTCGCGGACGAACGCCTGGATGCGTCGTTCACGCTCCAGATCGAGGGTGGGCGGGCCGTCCTCCGCGGCGAGACCGGCCAGCTCGGCGTAGGCACTCCCCGCGAGACCCGGCGTCGCCTCGCCGACCAGGAGGATCCGATCGCCACTCGTGCGCCAGCCCGGACGGACGAGGGTCGACACGTCGTCGAGCAGGCCGACGACCCCGATCTCCGGGGTCGGCGCGATCGCGCCTGCCGGCGACTCGTTGTACAGCGAGACGTTGCCGCCCGTGACCGGCAGGCCGAGCGCCCGGCAGGCGTCGGCGAGGCCGCGGACACCCTCCGTCAGCTGCCAGAACGCCTCCGGCCGAAGTGGGTCGCCGTAGTTCAGGCAGTTCGTCACTCCGAGCGGGCGGGCGCCCGTGATCGAGACGTTCCGGGTGGCCTCGGCCACGCTCAGCGCGGCCCCGAGCCACGGGTCCAGCACGCCGATCGCCTGATCCGCGTCGGTCGTCGCGACGAGCGCCTTCGTCGAGCCCTTGATCCGGATCACCGCCGCGCCATGGCCCGGCCCCTCGACCGTGTTCGCCTGGACCGTGGAGTCGTACTGCTCGAACACGGCCCGGCGGCTGGCGAGGTTGGCCGATCCGATGAGGGCGACGAGGACCGCACCCGGGTCCATCCCCCGCTCCGGGAGCTTGTCCGAGGCGACGGCCGGCACCCCGGGCGCCGGCGCGAGGCGGCGCCGAACAGGCGGCTCCGCGACGCGCTGATGGACGATCGCGTCGCTCGTCAGCGCCGACGCCGGGATCCGCGCCAGCTCGGCGCCGTCCTCGGCGACGATCACGATGTCGGCGTCGTCCGTGACGCGGCCGATGACCGCGACGGGCAGACCCCACCGCTCACAGACGGATCGCACGTCGTCCCAGCGCGCCGGTTCGACGATCGCGAGCATCCTCTCCTGTGACTCGCTGATCATCACCTCGAACGGGTCCATCCCCGGCTCACGGCGCGGGATCGCCGCCAGGTCGATCCGCATGCCGGTGCCCGAGCGATCGGCGGTCTCGGACGTCGCGCACGTGACGCCGCCGGCGCCGAGGTCCTGGAGGCCGACCACGAGCCCGGCCCGGATCAGGTCGAGGGATGCCTCGATCAGGAGCTTCTCGGCAAATGGATCGCCGACCTGGACCGACGGGCGCTTCGATGGGTCATCGTCCGCGAAGGTCGCGCTTGCCAGGACGCTGGCGCCGCCGATGCCGTCCCGGCCGGTCGTCGAGCCGAACAGGACGACGAGGTTGCCGGGTCCCGGTGCGGCCGCCCGGGTCAGGTCGCGCTCATCGAGCAGGCCGATCGCCATGACGTTGACGAGGGGGTTGCCCCCGTACGACGGATCGAAGACGAGCTCGCCGCCGACCGTCGGGACGCCGACGCAGTTGCCGTAGCCACCGACGCCCCTGACGACCCCGTCGACCAGGTGGCGGGTCCGTGCGTCCGCCGGATCGCCGAACCGGAGGGCGTCGAGCACCGCGATCGGCCGCGCGCCCATCGTGAAGATGTCGCGGAGGATGCCGCCGACGCCCGTCGCCGCGCCCTGGGTCGGCTCGACCGCGCTCGGGTGGTTGTGGGATTCGATCTTGAACGCGACGGCGAGCCCGTCGCCGATCGAGATGACCCCGGCATTCTCGCCCGGGCCCGCGACGACGCCGTCCTCGGTGGTCCCGGTGGGCAGCGTCCGCAGGAGGGGACGAGAGCTCTTGTACGAGCAGTGCTCGCTCCACATGACGCTGAACATCGCGAGCTCGAGGTCGTTCGGGTCCCGGCCGCTCAGCCGGTCGCGGATCGCCGCGAGCTCGTCGTCCGTCACGCCGAGCCGTCGATGGAGCGGCTGCCCGCCGGCCACGGGCGGCTCCGCGATGGTCACCGGACCGCGCCCACGACCGCCGGTCCGCCGGCCCGCTCGCGCTCGGCCGCGGACGCCACGAACGAGGCGATGATCCCGAGCCCGTCGTCGCTGCCGAGGACCGCCTCGACCGCGGTCTCGGGATGGGGCATCAGCCCCGCGACGTTCCCGGCGGCATTCAGGACGCCGGCGATCGCCCGGACGGATCCGTTCGGGTTGGCCCGGTCGTCCTCGCCGCCCGCGACCGACCCGTCGGGGTGGACGTAGCGGAACAGGACCTGGCCGTTGGCCTCCAGCTCGTCGAGCGTCGCGTCGTCCGCGTAGAACGCCCCCTCGCCATGGGCGACGGGCATCCGGAGCGGCCGACGATCCGCGAGGGCGTGGGTGAACGGCGTGTCGAGCCGATCGGGCGCGATCGCGATCTCGCGCGAGACGAACCGGAGGCCCCGGTTGCGGAGCAGCGCGCCGGGCAGCAGGTGGGCCTCGGTCAGCACCTGGAAGCCGTTGCAGATCCCCAGGACAGGCCCGCCGTCGGCGGCGAACCCCGCGACCGCCCGCATGATCGGGCTGAACCGGGCGATCACCCCGGCCCGGAGGTAGTCGCCGTAGGCGAACCCGCCGGGGACGAGGATGCCGGCCACCCCGTCGAGGGCCACGTCCTCGTGCCACAGGACGACGGGCTCCGCGCCCGCCACCTGCAGGGCGTTGACCGCGTCGATGTCCCGGTTCGAGCCCGGGAAGAGGACGACGCCGATCCGGACCGTCACGCGTCGGCTCCGCGCGCGGTGCCGACGAGTGATGACGTGGCCTCGATGGCCTCGATGTCGTACGACTCGATCAGCGGGTTCGACAGCAGCTCCGAGGCCAGCCGATCGACGATCGCCCGGGCCTCCGTCTCGGAGCCGGCCGTGACGGTCAGCTCGACCCGCCGCCCGACGCGGACGGCGCTCACCCCGTCGATCCCGAGGTGGGCGAGGCTGCCCTCGACCGCCCGGCCCTGTGGATCGAGGATCCCGGGCTTCGGCCGCACGTTCACCGCGTACCGGACGTCCATCGTCGCCACCGTCACCCGCCGACGACGTCGGCGTCGAGGTAGCGCGCGAAGCTCGCGCCGGTGATCCGCTCGAACGCCTCGACGTAGCGGGCGCGCGTCCCGGCCACGACCTCCGCCGGCAGCTCGGGGCCAGGCGGGGTCTTGTCCCAGTCCTGGGTCTCGAGCCAGTCGCGCACGTACTGCTTGTCGTAGCTCGCCTGGGCACGACCCGGCTCGTAGTCGGCGGCGTCCCAGAACCTCGACGAATCCGGCGTGAGCACCTCGTCGATGAGGATCAGCTCGCCGGTCGCCGGGTCCGTCCCGAACTCGAACTTCGTGTCTGCGAGGATGATCCCGGCCGGCTCCGCGATCTCGGCGCCGCGGCGATACAGCGCGATCGCGACCTCCGCGACCCGGTCCGCGACCTCGCGCCCGACGAGCTCCGCCGCCTGGTCGATCGAGATGTTCTCGTCGTGACCCTGCTCGGCCTTCGTCGACGGCGTGAAGAGCGGCTCCGGCAGCCGGTCGCTCTCCCGGAGCCCGGCCGGCAGCGGGATCCCGCACACGGCGCCCGTCCGGCCGTAGTCCTTCCAGCCGGAGCCGGCGAGATAGCCGCGGACGATCACCTCGATCGGCAGCGGCCGGACCAGGCGGCAGAGCATCATCCGGCCGCGCAGCTCGTCGGCGTCGCCGGGCGCTCCACCGGGGATCTCCTCGGGTGCGACCCCGACGAGGTGGTTCGGGACGAGATCGCCCGTCCGCGAGAACCAGAACCGGGACAGCCCGGTCAGGACGCGCCCCTTGTCGGGGATCGCGGTCGGCAGGACGACGTCGAACGCGCTCAGGCGATCGGACGCGACGAGGAGCAGGCGGTCGTCCGCGACGGCGTACAGGTCGCGGACCTTGCCGGAACGCAGGAACGTATCAGCGAGCGGCATCGAGCTGGGCCTCCAGGGTGTCGAGACGGGCGATGACGGCGGGGACGTGGCCGAGGAACGCGGTGTCGTCGAAGCAGGCATCGAGCTGGGCGAGCGTGATCCGCCTGGCGACCTCCGGATCGACGGCGAGCAGGCCGCGGAGCGGCGCACGCTCATCGGCGGCGCGGAGCGCGGCGCGCTGCACGACGGCGTAGGCGGCCTCTCGGCTCATCCCGCCCCGCTCGACGAGGAGCCCGAGGACGCGGCTGCTCGCGTGGAGGCCGAGCCCGCGCTCGATGTTCTCGAGCATCCGCTCGCGCCGGACGACGAGCCCGTCGACCAGCCCGGCCATCCGGACGAGCATGTAGTCGAGCACGATCGTTGCGTCGGGCAGGATCACCCGCTCGGCGCTGCTGTGGCTGATGTCGCGCTCGTGCCACAGCGGCTGATCCTCGAGGGCGGTCCCGGCATAGCCGCGCAGCAGCCGGGCAAGGCCGGCGATCCGCTCCGACAGGATCGGGTTGCGCTTGTGGGGCATCGCGCTTGAGCCTTTCTGGCCGGCCTTGAACGGCTCCATCAGCTCGCCGATCTCGGTGTGCTGGAGGTTCCGGATCTCGGTCGCGAAGCGCTCGAGCGACCCACCGACGATCGCGATCGCCGTCAGGAGCGCCGCGTGGCGGTCGCGCTGCACGATCTGGGTGCTGACCGGGTCCGCGTGCAGGTCCAGCTCCGCCAGGACCTCGGCCTCGACGTCCGGCCCGAGATGGCTGTACGACCCGACCGGCCCCGAGATCTTGCCGGTCGCGATCTCGTCCACCGCGTCGGCCAGCCGGCGCCGGCCGCGGTCGACCTCGAACGCCCAGCCCGCGAGCTTCAGCCCGAACGTGATCGGCTCGGCGTGGACGCTGTGGGTCCGGCCCATCATCAGCGTGTCCGCCTCGCTCCGGGCCCGGACGATGAGCGCAGTCAGGAGCCGGTCGCAGTCGCGCAGGAGGAGGTTTCCGGCGTCCCGGAGCTGCAACGCGAGCGCTGTGTCGACGACGTCGCTGCTCGTCAGCCCGAGGTGGAGGTAGCGGCCCTCGGGACCGACGGTCTCGGCGACCTGGCTGACGAACGCGATCACGTCGTGATCGGTCGTCTTCTCGATCTCGGCGATCCGGTCCGGGTCCACGGCCGCACGCGCCTCGAGCGCCGCGAGGGCGTCGGCCGGGACGGCGCCGCGGGCCGCCTGGGCGCGGCTGACCGCCAGCTCGACCCGGAGCATCGCCTCGAACCGGGCGCGCTCGGTCCAGATCGCGCCCATCTCGGGGAGCGTGTAGCGCCGGATCACGACGTCGCCCCCGTCGCGAGGGCGGCACTCGTCCGGCCGATATCGTGGCGCCGCTGGAGGCCCGGCCAGCGAATCTCGTCCGCGGCCGCCTCGGCCGCGACGCGTGCGGCCTCGAGATCCGGCCCGCGGCCCACGACCGTCAGCACCCGCCCGCCGTTCGTCGCCCAGCCTGCGGCCGTTCGACTCGTGGCCGCGTGGAAGACCGTCGCACCGCGAGCCTCGGCCCGGTCGAGCCCGTCGATGACCTCGGGACCGGCCGGCATGCCAGGATAGCCGGCATTCGCGAGCACGATGCCGACGGCCGCGCCGGGAAGCGTCGGGAGCGGGCCTCTCGCGATGCCGCCGAGGCGGCCGTGCGCCGCCGCCGCGAGGATCGGACCCAGGGGCGCGGCGATCCGCGGCAGGAGCACCTGCGTCTCCGGGTCGCCGAAGCGGGCATTGAACTCCAGCAGGCGTGGACCGTCCTCGGTGAGCATCAGGCCGGCATACATCGCCCCGACGAATGGGGTTCCGCGTCGGGCCAGCTCGTCCAGCACCGGCCGATGGAATCGGTCCAGCAGGTCTTCGGCCAACTCGTCCGGCAGGTCCGGGAGCGGTGAATAGGCGCCCATGCCGCCGGTGTTCGGCCCCGTGTCGTCGTCGCCGAGCCGCTTGTGGTCCCGCGAGATCGGCAGGGCGACCGCGTCCCGCCCGTCACAGAGCGCGATCACGCTCGCCTCGCGGCCCGTCAGTCGCTCTTCCACGACGATCGAGTCCGGCTGGGCCGAGATGGCCTCGGCCGTCTCGTCGAGCGACCCGCAGACGGTCACGCCCTTGCCTGCCGCCAGCCCGTCGGCCTTGACGACGACCGCTCCGTCCGGGGCGAGCCCCATGGCGTAGGCCAGCGCGGCGGAGGGATCCGTCTGCGCAAACGTCCGCCCCCGCGCCATCGGCACGCCCGCGGCCTCCGCGATCTCCCGGCAGAACCCCTTCGAGGACTCGATCCGGGCCGCCGCGGCGCTCGGTCCGAAGACGGGGATGCCCACGGCGAGGAGCGCGTCCGCGACGCCGGCCGCCAGTGGGGCCTCCGGACCGACGACGACGAGCTCGACCGACCACGATCGTGCGATCGCGACCACCGCGGCCGGGTCGAGCGGGTCCACGGAGATGCAGCGAACCCTCGGTTCGCGCCCGATCGCATCGGAGCCCGGGGCGACGATCACCTCGTTGACGCCCGGATCGGAGGCCAGCTTCCAGGCGAGCGCGTGCTCGCGCCCGCCGCCTCCGACGATGAGGATCCGGGTCGGCTGCGTGGCCCGGGTCACTGCGCCGGCTGCCATTCAGGCGCTGGACGGGTCAAGTGAAGCCCGGCCGTCGTTTGACGCGCCCGGCGCATGAACCGCGGCGTTCGAGCGCCGATCAGGCTCATCCGGCCACCGCCGGCGTCCGGTGGCGGATCGGCCGCCAGGCCCGCTCGATCGTCTGCGTCCGCTCCGGGCCGACCGACACCAGCACGATCGGGGCCCCGGCGTGGTCCTCGAGCGCCGTCACGTAGCGCCGGGCGGCGTCCGGCAGTCCGGACAGCGAGCGGACGTCGTGGATCGGCTCGCTCCAGCCGGGGAACTCCTCGTAGATCGGCGTCGCGCGCGCGAGGAGGTCCGCCGACGACGGCCACGCCTCGACCCGCCGTCCGTCGAGCTCGTACGCGACGCACAGGCGGATCGGGTCGACGCCGGACAGGATGTCGAGCTTGTTCAGCATGATCGAGCTGACGCTGTTGATCGCGACGGCGAAACGGGCGGACACCGCGTCGAACCAGCCCACCCGGCGGGGCCGGCCGGTCGTCGTCCCGACCTCGTGACCGCGCTCGGCGATCCCCGCGCCCACCGTGTCCAGGAGCTCGGTCGGGAACGGGCCGGACCCGACCCGCGTCGCATAGGCCTTCATCACGCCGAAGACCTCGTCGACCTGGCGCGGCCCGATCCCGCCACCCGTGCACGCCCCGCCGGCGACCGGCGACGACGAGGTCACGTACGGATACGAGCCGTGGTCGAGGTCGAGGAGCGTGCCCTGGGCACCCTCGAGCAGCACGTGGTCCCCGCGCGCGAGGGCGTCCTGGACGAGCCACGTGGCGTCGACGAGGTGCGGCTCGAGCCGGCGGCCCCAGCCCAGCGCCCCCTCGACCAGCGCGTCCACCTCGAACCGCGCCTCGGCGCCGAGCGCCGCGAGGAGCGCGTTCTTCTCGGGAACCGTCCGCTCGAGCTTCGTCCGGAGCGCCGCCTCGTCCAGCAGGTCCTCGAGCCGGACGCCGGCGCGCGACGCCCGGTCCTCGTACGCAGGCCCGATCCCGCGGCCCGTCGTCCCGACCTTCGCCCCCGCGAGCCGCGTCTCGCGGGCGACGTCGAGCGCCCGGTGGTACGGGAGGATCACGTGTGCCGCGAAGCTCGCCCGGAGCCGCGAGACGTCGATCCCGCGCGAGGCCAGGGTGTCGAGCTCGTCGATCAGCGTGGCCGGGTTGACGACGACTCCGGGCCCGATGACCGGCACGATGTGCGGGTAGAGGATGCCCGACGGCACGAGGTGGAGCTTGAACACCTCGTCCCCGAGCATCAGCGTGTGGCCCGCGTTGTCGCCGCCCTGGTAGCGGACGACGAGCGCCGTCTGTTCGGCGAGGAAGTCGGTCGTCTTGCCCTTGCCCTCGTCGCCCCACTGGAGCCCGACGACCACGGTCGCCGGCACTACCCGCCCACCCGATCGCGGACGGCGGGAACGCGGCCAACAAAAAGGCCCCGGGCCGTTGGGCCGGGGACCGACTGGATAGACGTCTCCCGCAGCGCGTCGCCGATGCGACGCCGGAGCGGTTCGAAGACCCGTCGTCGCCTCACTGGACGAGCCACGCGCCTTCCTCGGGCAACGGCCGTTCTCCTTCTGGCGGGCGAGGCCCGCGGGTCGTTCGAGGACGGGGCGAGTATAGCAGCGGGACCCGTTCGACCGGAGACCCCGCCGGGGCCGGGTGGGACGTTCGGTCGCGGATCGGGGTACCTCCGGCGGGGCCGTCCGGAAGGACCCGACCCTTAGCCTGTGGGGCGTGACGCGCCTGCTGGGGGCCCTGGCTCTCCTTGCCTTGTTCGGGCTGATCGCCGCCCTTGTCGCCGTGCCCACGGCGACCGACTCGTGGTTCGATGGCGGGATCCGATCGATCATGGCCGCGGTCATCGCGGGGCTGGTCGGCGTGATGATGACGGCCCTCCTCGTCTTCATCTACGCGCGCTTCCGTCTGCCCCGTCTCGTGAAGGCCGCCGAGCGGATGGCGGACGGTGAGCTCGGCGTCAGCGTGGGCTCGAAGCCGAGCGGCGGCGGGCTCGAGGGGCGGCTCGCGCGGGCCCTCGATCGTCTGTCGGTCGCGCTCGTCGAGACGACGGATGCCGCGACGATGGACCGGCTCACGGGCGTCAGCAACCGCGCCACGCTGCTCGCGGCGCTGTTCGCGGAGGTCGAGCGGTCGAACCGCTACGAGCGGCCGCTGTCGGTCGCGTTCGTCGACATCGACCACTTCAAGGCCGTGAACGACTCCTACGGGCACGCCGCGGGCGACGTCGTGCTGCGCGGCGTGGCCCAGGCGATCAAGACGAACCTCCGGACCTCGGACTCGATCGGCCGGTACGGCGGCGAGGAGTTCATGCTTCTCCTGACCGAGACCGACATCGAGGAGGGGGCGGTCCTCACCGAGAAGCTCCGCAACCTCGTCGCCCGCCAGCGCTTCGCGATCGGCCCCGACCAGGAGATCAGCGTCACGATCTCCATCGGGATCGCCGGTGGCGGCGGCGGTCTCCTCCGGACGGACACGCTCGTGCGGGACGCGGACGCGGCGATGTACTCGGCGAAGTCGCTCGGGCGCAACCAGACGTACGTGTTCGCGGAGCCGGACGAGGACGCCCGCGTCCCGCGGGCCCCGATCTCGCCGGCCGGCCGGGCGCTCGCGGTCGAGGTCGGCCGGGCCGCACGCGACGCCGCGACCGCGAGCCTGACGTCGGTGATCGCCCCGCTCCCCCACTATCGCGGCCAGCCGTCTCCCCTGATCGCCTCGATCGTCACGATCATGGCCGGCAGCCTCGACCTGCCGGAGGGCGAGGTCGACCGGATCCGGGTGGCCGCGCTCCTGCACGACGTGGGCAAGGTCGCGGTGCCACAGGACATCCTCGACAAGCCGTCGGCGCTCACGAGCACCGAATGGCGGACGGTCGTCCAGCACCCCCGGATCGGCCAGGTGATCCTCGAGCAGGCGGCCGCCCTCAAGGAGGCCGTCCCGATCATCCTCCACCACCACGAGCGCTACTCCGGCCACGGCTATCCATTCGGGCTCCGTGGCAACGACATCCCGCTCGGCGCGCGGATCGTGGCCATCGCCGACGCCTACGACGCGATGACCCACGACCGGCCGTACAAGCGGGCGATCGGCCACGACGACGCCGTCAAGGAGCTCCGCCGCCACGCCGGCACCCAGTTCGACCCGGAGCTCGTCACGCTGTTCTGCGACCTGTTCGCGAACCAGGCCCCGTCGCCCGACCCGACCGTCCTCGCGATCACCGAGGCGCCGGCCGCGTTCGAGGTCGCCCACCGCCGCCGCCGGCGTCGCCCGTCCGCGGGCGGAACCGGGTCCGCCGCCAGCTGACGGTCCCGCGGCGCCGTCTCACGGTCGGCGCCCGCGCGCGCGGGTGATCCGGAGGTGAGCGGGCCATAACCATGCGCAAAGGGTCCCCTGCTAGGGTCCACTTGCCCGCCAGGCATCAGCCGGCTCCGCCGAGCGAGTTCCGTCCACGGTCCGCCGACCCCCGATGGTCCGAGGACTCGCCGGATGGCCCGACCGCCGGGGCCGGCGCCTTCCCTCCGCCGAGCCAGACCCGCCGATTGCCCGCCGTGTCGTGCCGCCGATCGGCCGCGGAAGCGGCCGAAGTTGAACGCAGGGTCGCCCGACCGATCGTCGGGCCGACCGAGAAGGAGTACGCGGACCGTGAACAAGGTCCTGTTGACCGGTCGCCTGACGCGCGACCCGGAGATGCGCAGCCTGTCGAGCGGCAAGGCCGTGACGCAGTTCAGCATCGCCACCAACGAGTACATCGGCCAGGGCAAGGAGAAGGCCGAGTACCACAACATCGTGACGTGGGACCGGCTGGCCCAGACGTGCGGCGAGTTCCTCGGCAAGGGCCAGCAGGTTGCCGTCGAGGGCCGGATCCAGACCCGCAGCTGGGACGACGATCGCGGCGTCCGGCACTGGAAGACGGAGATCGTCGCGAGCCACGTCGAGATGCTCTCGGGCCGCCGCAAGAAGGACTACGCGGCGGAGTCGGCGGCGAACGGGCTCGCGGCCCAGGCGGCCGCCTACGGCGACGCGGCCGAGGACGACGGCGAGGCGGCGGCGATCGAGGCCGCTGCGGAACCGATCCCCGAGGACGAGGAGGTCGAGGCCGTCGTCGCGGCCTGATCCCCGATCACGATCGTTCCCTCGGACCGGCGGCGGCCCCCCTCCCGCCGCCGGTCCCTCCTCACGCCGGGCGTGCGGGGCGACCCGCGACCCCGCGAACCCCGTGGCCGTCAGGCGAGCTCGTAGAACGCGGCCGCGAGGATCAGGTAGACGATCACGAGCAGCGCGCCCTCGAGCCAGTTCGACTCGCCGTCGAGGGCGATCAGCGCGCTGATCCCGACGGCCGCCGCGATGGCGGCGACCTCGAGCGGCAGGAACACGAGGTTCATCTCGTGGCCGGTCAGCACGCCGATCAGCACGAGCACGGGCGCCACGAACAGGGCGACCTGGAGGCTCGCGCCGTACGACACGGCCATCGAGAACTCCATCTTGTTCTTGAACGCGAGCTGGACGGCGACGAGCTGCTCGGCGAGGTTGCCGATCACGGGCAGGATCACCACACCGACGAAGAACGTCGTGAGGCCGAGCGTGTTCACGACCGGCTCGATCGCCCCGACGAGGATCTCGGAGAGCACGGCCAGCAGGACGGCGGCGCCGACGAGCACGACGGTAGCCTCCCGGCCGGTCCAGCCGCGGCGGGTGTCCGGCCCGCGCGCCTCGTGGCCGCCGAGCGTCGTCGCCGGGTTCGTGAACTGGTACACGAGCGACAGTCCGTAGCCGACGATCAGGAAGATCGAGACGAGCACGGAGTCCTCGACGACGCTTCCCGAGCTCGTCGGCGTGCTGAACGCGAGCACGGCCGGGATCAGCAGCCCGATCACGGCCAGGACGAGCAGCGCGGCGTTCGATCCGGCGACCTCGCGGCTGAACGTCTGGCGACCGTTCCTGATCCCGCCGACGAGCACGCTCAACCCGAGGACAAGCAGCAGGTTGCCGATGATCGAACCGGTCAGGCTCGCCTTCACGACGTCGATCAGGCCCTCCTGGAGCGCAAAGAAGGCGATGATCAGCTCGGCGATGTTGCCGAACGTCGCGTTGAGGATCCCCCCGACCTGCGGGCCGGTGATCTCCCCGAGCCGCTCGGTCGCCTGGCCGATGAGCGAGGCCAGGCCGAGGATCGACAGGGCCGACAGCCCGAAGACCAGCGTCGGCTCGAGGTCCGGGTTCAGGGTGTGGCCGGCGATCGTCACGATCGCCAGGGCAAGGACGAAGAGCATCGTGCCGCGCGCCAGCCGCGACATGGCCCCGATGATCGGGAGGCGACGCGGGGTCACGGTCGGCTCAGTCATCGGCCGTCGCACCCCGATCGGGCGGCCGGTACAGGCGGCGGCGCGACAGCCCGGTCTCGGCGGCGACCTGCCGGGCGGCCTCGCCGCGCGACGTCCCGGCCGCCGCCCGTCGGTCGACCTCCGCGAGGGCGGCGACGAGCGGGTCCGTGGCCGCCATGCCGCCGGGAGCGGCGACGGGCAGGGCCGAATCGCGGATCGCCCCGACGACCAGGACGAACTCTCCTCGGAGCGTCAGCTCGCCGCTCCGTGCCCGCTCGGCCAGCGTGCCGAGGGACGCGCGGACGATCTCCTCGTGGAGCTTCGTGAGCTCGCGACAGGCCGCGGCCGGCCGGTCTGCTCCGCACACTGCGGCCAGGTCGACCAGCGTGGCGGCGACCCGGTTCGGCGCCTCGAACAGCACCGAGCCCCGCGGGTCTGCGGCGATCCGGCCGAGCCGCTCCCGGCGCTCGCGCCCGGAGCGTGGCAGGAACCCCTCGAACGACCAGCGCGGACCGGCGATCCCGGAGCCGGCCACGGCCGCCAGCACCGCGGACGCCCCGGGGATCGGCACCACCGTCCCGCCCTCGCCGCTCCATGCGGCGACGAGGTCGTCGCCGGGATCGCTGACGCCGGGCGTCCCGGCGTCCGTCACGAGCGCGACGTCCTCGCCGCCCCGGAGGCGGCCCAGCAGCTCCACCGTCCGGCGCGGCCCGCTCCGGACGTGATAGCTGATCGTCCGCGTCGAGATCCCGTGGCGGTCGAGCAGGCGCCGCGTCAGCCGGGTGTCCTCGGCCGCGATCACGGACACCGCCCGCAGCACGTCCACGGCCCGGATGGTCATGTCGGCGAGGTTCCCGATCGGCGTCGCCACGACGAACAGCCGGCCCGGGGTGACGTCGCCGGGTGCGCGGGTCACTGCCGCGCGGAGCCGGGTCGCCGCCGCGGGTACAGGTAGTCGACACCGGCGGTCCGCGGACCGAGCTTTGCGATCGGCGGGACCTGGCGCTTGAACTCGGACGTCGCGATCATCCGGTCGACCCGCGCGACGAGGTCGAGATCGAAGCCGAGCGCCGCCATCTCGTCGTCGGACCGGCGGTGGTCGACCCGCCAGTACAGCAGCCGGTCGAGGACCGGGTACGAGAAGCCCGCCTCGGCCTCATCGGTCTGGCCCGGCCACAGGTCGGCGGACGGCGCCTTGCGGATGATCGCCTCCGGCACGCCGATCGCCGCCGACACCTGGCGGACCTGGCTCTTGTACAGGTCGCCGATCGGGTTGAAGGCGCATGCCGAGTCACCGAAGAGGGTCGTGTAGCCGATCAGGGACTCGGTTTTGTTGCCGGTCCCGACGACGAGCCCGCCCCACGTGACCGAGCGGTCGTACAGGACGATCATCCGCTGACGGGCCATGACGTTGCCGCGCCGGATCGGCGATGCGTCCGGCGTCGGGTCGAAGAACGCATCGACCATCGGGCTGATGTCGACCGTCTCGCTCGCGGTGCCGAGGCGCCGGACGACCTCTGCGGCGTCCTCGCGCGATGCGTCGGCAGAGCTCCGATACGGCATCAGGACGCACAGCAGCCGCTCCGGGCCGATCGCCTCCGCGACGAGGTACGCGACCAGGGCCGAGTCGATCCCGCCCGACAGCCCGAGCACCGCCCGCTCGAACCCCGCCTGACGAAGCTGCCCGCGGATGAACTCGCCGATGACCCGCCGGGCGATGTCCGTGTCGATCGCCAGTTCGTCGGGCAGCTCGAACAGCGGGTCCGGCGTCCGAGCGGCGGTCGCCTCGGTCACGGGCGCACCTCCTCGGTCGCCTCACGGAACCCGATCGGCTCGTGGATCGGCTCGCCCGGCGCGACATCGAGACCAGCCTCCGCGAGATCGTCGGCGGTCGAATCCGAGGCGAGCCCGGCCCGCTCGGCGACGATCCGGGTCAGCTCGCGGACCTGGAGCTCCGGGCGCTCGTCGCGCAGGAGCGGCAGGGACAGCCGCTCACGACGGAGATCGGCGAGCGGGACATCGACGGTGAACAGCCCCTCCTCGAAGAACGGGGCGCTGAACAGCGCCTGGCCGTTCGGGGCGATCACCTCCGACCCACCCCAGAACGAGATCGATTCGTCGACCCCGACCCGGTTGCAGAAGATCACGACCGACGTCGTCAGCTGCGCGTAGGTCCGCATCAGCGTCCGCCACGAGGTCGCCGTCCCGAGCCCGACCTCGTTCGTCGCCGCGAGGTCGCGACCGGGCGAGGACGAGACGTTCACGAGGATCTGGGCGCCGTCGAGGGCGAGGAGCTGCGCGACGGTCAGATGCCAGAAGTCCTCGCAGACCGCCAGCCCGAGGCCGACCCCGATCCGCGACGGCGTTGCCCGCAGGAGATCACCCGCGGCGAAGAACCGCCGCTCGTCGAACAGCCCGTACGTGGGGAGGAAGAGCTTCCTGTGGACGTGCCGGATCCGGCCGTCCTCGAGGAGCGCCGCGGCGATGAACAGCCGGTGGTCCGCGGATTCCTCGACGAACGACACGATGACCGACAGGTCACGGGTCGCCGCCGCAAGCCCCGCCAGGCGTGGGTCGTCGAGCCGGATCGCGACCTCCGCGGCCAGGTCCTGGAGCTGGTACCCGGTCAGCCCGAGCTCCGGGAAGACGACGAGGCCGGCCCCGTGGCCCCGCGCCTCCTCGATGAGCGCGTGATGCCGTTCGAGGTTCGCGTCGAACAGCCCGAGCTGCGGCGCGATCTGGGCCAGGGCGACAGTCAGCGTCTGCACGGCCCGAGCATAAACGCTGCGATCGGGGCCGCCCGGCGCGGGCGCCGGGCGGAGGGAGGGACCGCCGGCGACAGGGACTCGAGATTCTTTGAACGATCGAGGCCTCTTTCGTGTACCTCCATCCGGGCGTCCCGACCATGGCGACGCTCCATACGCGCGTGCTATCGTGCGCGGCACCCGCGACCTGCGGCCTGTGGGCCGATCGCGCGCGGAACGGACGCTCCGAGGATCGAATGCGACGCATCCCACCGGAGCCGTTTGAGGAGGAGCCAGGGCATGTCCCGATCCACGCGATGGTCGCGCCTCGCCCCGTTGGGCGTCGTTGCGATCCTCTTCGCCGCCTGTAGCGGCTCGGCGACCCCATCGCCGAGCGCTTCGACCGCGCCGGCCCCGTCAACGGCCGCGAGCCAGGCGGCCCCGTCGCCCAGCGAGGCGGCATACGCGGGCGTCAGCTACCCCGACACGGCGGTCGACTGCGCGAACCGGCCCGCCGGCTACAACGGCGAGTTCAGCCAGATCAAGGCGGTCGATCGGCTCACGGTCGAGTTCGACCTGTGCGCGCCGGACGTCTCGTTCCTGTCCAAGCTTGCCTTCGCGACGAACGGCATCCAGGACTCGGACTGGCTCGACAAGCACGCGCCGGACAAGTCGTACGTCAAGACGATGAATGGCACCGGCCCGTACAAGTTCAAGGAGTGGGTCCAGGGCGATCACATCACCCTCGAGGCCAATCCTGACTACTGGGGCACCAAGGCCATCGCCAACACCCTGATCTTCAAGTGGAGCGACACGGCGGCCCAGCGCCTCCAGGAGCTCCAGTCGGGTGCCGCAGACGGGATCGACAACGTCGGCACGGACGACTACGCCACGGTCCAGGGCGACTCGACCCTGGCGCTCGTCAACCGCGACGCGTTCAGCATCCTGTACCTCGGGTTCAACGTGGACGATCCGCCGTGGGACAACGAGAAGGTCCGCCAGGCGATCGCCATGGGCATCGACCGGAAGCGGATCAACGACACGTTCGACCCGCCCGGCTCGGAGGCTGCCGACTACTTCACGCCGTGCAGCGTCCCCGGCGGATGCGAAGGCGACAAGTGGTACGACACGAACGTCGAGACGGCCAAGCAGATGCTGAAGGACGCGAACTTCGACTTCAGCAAGACCTATGACTTCTACTTCCGCCCGAAGGTCCGGCAATACGTGCCGAACCCGCCCGGCGTCGCCCAGGACATCCAGGCCCAGTTCAAGAACCTGGGGATCAACATCAAGCTCCACCAGGAGGACAACGCGGCCTACCTGCCGAACTCGAGCAAGGGCCAGTACTCGATGTTCCTGCTCGGCTGGGGCGGCGACTATCCGGACATGACCGACTGGGTCGACTACCACTTCGGCAAGGGCGCCAACGGCGCCTTCGGCAAGAAGTTCGACGACATCACGTCCCTCCTCAGCAAGGCTGCGTCCGAGACGGACGCGACCGCCCGCCTGGGTGAGTACAAGGACGCCAACAACCTGATCCGCCAGCACGTCCCGATGATCCCGCTCACGCACGCCGCTTCGGCGATGGCGTGGAAGGCGGACGTCACCGGCGTCAAGGCGTCACCGCTCGGCGTCGACATCTTCTCGGTGATGGATCCGGCCGGTCGCGGCCAGATCGTGTTCCAGCAGAACGCCGAGACGTCGGGGCTGTACTGCGGCGACGAGAGCGACGGCGACTCGCTTCGCAACTGCGAGCAGGTCTACGAGCCGCTCTACGCCTACGAGATCGGCGGAACCGGCACCGTGCCGGCCCTCGCCACCAAGTGCGAGCCGAACAGCGACGGCACGAAGTGGACCTGCACGCTGCGCGACGGCGTGAAGTTCCAGGACGGCGCCGCCTTCGACGCGAACGACGTCATCGCGACCTTCGCGGCCCAGTGGGACACGAAGAACAAGAACCACGTCGGCAACGCCGGCACGTTCGACTACTTCCCGGCCCTCTGGGGCGGCTACCTCAACCCGCCGGCCTCCTGATCCGGCGCAGCTGAACCGAACCGAAGGGGCGTCGCAGACTGCGACGCCCCTTCGCCATCCTCCCTCGTCGGGACGGCCGATTGACCGTCCGCACCCACCTCTGCAGGCGGTGTGAGTGGCGACCTACATCCTGCGGCGCGTGATCCTGACGATCCCGGTCCTGTTCGGGATCCTCGTGCTCGTGTTCTTCCTGAACCGCGTGCTGCCCGGCAGCCAGTGCTACGCATTGCTCGGTGAGCGGGCGACACCCGCCCAGTGCGCCGCCTTCGACCACGCGCAGGGGTTCGACCGGCCGATCCCGGTGCAGTTCGCCGATTACATCGGCAAGATCGCCCAGGGCGACCTCGGCTCGTCGATCAAGAACTCGACACCGGTCACGACGCTCCTGATCCAGCGTCTCCCGCTGACGATCGAGCTGACGTTCTACGCGCTCTTCTTCGCGACGATCTTCGGCGTCATCCTCGGCATCATCTCCGCGTATCGGCGGAACTCGGCGGTGGACGTGGTCACCGTCGCGGGCGCCAACGTCGGGGTCTCGATCCCGATCTTCGTGCTGGGCCTGCTCCTGGCCTATGTCTTCGCGGTCCAGCTGAAGGGGACGCCGTTCGCGCTCCCGCCGTCGGGCCGGCTCACCCCCGGGGTCACCGTGATCCCGCTGGCGACCCGCTGGGGGCTGGAGGCCATGCAGGGGCCGCCACGAGCGATCCTCGACTTCGTCTCGAACATCTACACGGTCAACGCGCTGCTCACGCTCCAGTGGGCGATCTTCTGGGACGCGTTCCGGCACATGATCCTGCCCGCGATCGCGCTCGGGACGATCCCGCTCGCGATCATCACCCGGATCACCCGCTCGAGCCTCCTCGACGTCCTCGGGCTCGACTACATCCGGACCGCCCGGGCCAAGGGCCTGGGTGACCGCTCCGTCGTCCGGCGCCACGGCCTGCCGAACGCGATCCTGCCGGTCGTGACGATCATCGGGCTGCAGCTCGGCAGCCTGCTCGGCGGCGCGGTCCTGACCGAGACGATCTTCAACCTCGCCGGGGTGGGACGGGCGGTGTCCGAGGCGATCGCGGCCCGTGACTACTCGGTTGTCCAGGGATTCGTGCTCGTCATCGCGATCGGCTACCTGTTCCTGAACCTGATCGTCGACATCTCGTATGCGTTCCTCGACCCGCGGGTCCGGCTGTCATGACGAGCCAGACGGTCCGGGCAGCCGAGGCGATCGCGGATCCGCTCGCGACCCGCAAGGCCAGCGGCATCTGGCGCGATACGTTCCGGAACATCCTCCGCCAGCGGAACGCGGTCGTCGGCCTGTCCCTGCTCGGGCTGCTGCTGTTCACGGCGGTCTTCGCGGAGCAGATCGCCCCGTTCCCGCCGGACCAGGTCCTCATCGGCGTCGAGCAGGGGGTGAAGAAGTCGAGCCCGCCCTGCATCCACCTGTTCGGCTGCCCCGAGAGCCAGCCCCAGCACATCATGGGGACGGACAGCAACGTCCGCGACGAGTTCAGCCGGGTGGTCTTCGGCGCCCGGGTGTCCCTCTTCGTCGGGTTCGCCACCGTCGGGGTCGCGATCATCATCGGGGCGCTCGTCGGGCTCGTCGCGGGGTTCGTCGGCGGGTGGGCCGACAACGTCCTCATGCGGTTGATGGACATCCTGCTGGTCTTCCCCGCCCTGCTCCTGGCGATCGCGATCGTCACGGCCCTCGGCGCCAGCCTGGTCAACGCCCAGCTCGCGATCGCGATCGTTGCGATCCCGATCTACGCCCGGGTGATGCGCGCGTCGGTCCTGTCGGTCCGCGAGAGCGACTATCTGACCGCGTCGAGGGCCCTCGGCGAAAGCTCGCGGGGTCTCCTGTTCCGGCGGATCCTGCCGAACGCGATGACCCCGCTGATCGTGGCCGGGACCCTCGGGATCGCCGGCGCGGTCCTCGACGTCGCGGCGTTGTCGTTCCTCGGACTCGGCGCCCAGCCGCCCCTCGCCGAATGGGGCTCGATGATCGCGCTCGAGAGCGGCCGCCTGTTCACGGCGCCGCACCTGATCTTCTTCCCGGGCATGGCGCTCGTCCTGACCGTCTTCGGGTTCAACCTGCTGGGCGACGGGATCCGGGACGCCCTCGATCCACGGCTCAACCGGTGAGTGACGACCACACGATCACCACGACGGCGCCGGCGCCGAACGTGCTCGGCGCCAGCCTCGATCAGACCGTCGTCGAGGAGCTCGTTCCCGCCTCGGCACGCCGGCCGCGTTCCGACGGATCCGGCCGGCCGATCCTCGAGGTCAAGGGTCTTCGGACCTCGTTCTACACGCGTGACGGGGTCGTCCGTGCGGTCGACGGGATCGACTTCCAGGTCCGGCGCGGCGAGATCATGGGGCTCGTCGGGGAGTCGGGCTGCGGCAAGAGCGTCACGTCGCTCTCGATCATGGGCCTGGTGTCCCGGCCGGGCCGGGTCGAGGGCGGTGAAATCATCTTCGACGAGCGGGACCTGTTGAAGCTGAGCCCGGACCAGATGCGCCGGCTCCGCGGCGACCGGCTGAGCATGATCTTCCAGCAGCCGCAGTCGTCCCTCAACCCGGTCCAGGACGTCGGCAAGCAGATCGCCGAGGTCCTCGAGCTCCACCGCGGGATGAAGCGCGGACCGGCCCGCGAGCGGGCGCTCGAGCTCCTGAAGATGGTCGGCATCCCGGACCCCGAGCGACGGATCAAGTCGTTCCCGCACGAGATGTCCGGCGGCATGGCCCAGCGGGTCATGATCGCGATGGCCCTGGCCTGCGAGCCCGAGCTCCTGATCGCCGACGAGCCGACGACCGCCCTCGACGTCACGATCCAGGCCCAGATCCTCGACCTGATGCGCAACCTCCGCGAGCAGACCGGCACGGCGATCATCCTGATCACGCACGATCTCGGGGTCGTCGCCGAGATGGCCGACCGGGTCGCGGTGATGTACGCCGGAGAGATCGTCGAGCAGGCAGACGTCACGACCCTCTTCCGGCATCCCAGCCATCCGTACACGCGGGGGCTGATCGGCTCGATCCCGCTCGTCGGCGACGTCCGCGAAGAGCTGAGCGTCATCCCGGGCAACGTGCCGAACCTGATCGACCTGCCGAAGGGTTGCCGGTTCGCCCCGCGCTGCGCCTCACGGGTCGCCGAGGACAACACGATGTCGCTCGACTCCCACCCGGCCCTCCTGCCGATCGTGCCGGCCCACGAGGTCCGCTGCTGGCTGTACCACGACGTCGACGGTCGGCTGATCCCGCGGCCGGACGGCTGGGTGCCGCGGACCGACGTCGACGCGGAGGTCGTGCTCGCCACGGGTGCCGTCGCGGACGGCGGGCTGGCGGCGGGCACTGCGGTCGGACTCGATCCGCTTGGCGCCGCCCGCGAAGCGGAGGAAGACCGCGGCCACCGGCCGTTCGAGGCCCAGGAGCCGCCGGAGCGGCGTCCGTGACCGGCGCCGTCGCGTCCGCCGGAGCCGCCCCGACCCGGCCTCGTCCCGGCGCCGGCGACACCCTCGTGGACGTCCGGGACCTCGTGAAGCACTTCCCGATCCGGGGCGGCATCCTCCAGCGGCCGATCGCCAACGTGCAGGCGGTGGACGGCGTGAGCTTCACGATCCGGCGCGGCGAGACGCTCGGGCTCGTCGGGGAGTCCGGCTGCGGCAAGACGACGGTCGGACGGCTCCTGCTCCGGCTGATCGACCCGACCTCGGGCTCGATCATGTTCGACGGGGTCGATATCGCGAAGCTGAGCGGCGCCGCTCTCAAGCCCTACCGGAAGCGGATGCAGATCATCTTCCAGGACCCGTACGCGTCCCTCGATCCGCGCACCCCGATCGGCGACAGCATCGGCGAGGGGCTCCGGATCCATCACCTCGGATCGTCGGCGGAGCGGCGCGCGAAGGTCCAGCGGATCATGGACCTCGTCGGTCTGGCCCCCTACCACGCCCGACGCTACCCGCACGAGTTCTCCGGCGGCCAGCGCCAGCGGATCGGCATCGCCCGGGCCCTCGTCCTCGAGCCGGACCTCGTGGTGTGCGACGAGCCTGTCTCGGCCCTCGACGTCTCGATCCAGGCCCAGGTGCTCAACGAGCTGAAGAGCCTCCAGCGTGAGCTGGGGCTGACCTACCTGTTCATCGCCCACAACATGGGTGTCGTCGAGCACATCAGCGACCGGGTGGCGGTGATGTACCTCGGGAAGGTGGTCGAGCTCAGCGATCGCCAGGGGATGTTCCGCAACCCCGAGCATCCGTACACACAGGCGCTGATGTCGGCGATCCCGGTGCCGGACCCGGAGGCCCGGCGGAAGCGGATCATCCTGCGTGGCGACGTCCCCTCGCCGGTCAACCCGCCGCGAGGCTGCCACTTCAATCCGCGCTGCCAGCTGCGCGCCGAGATCGGCGGCCCGGTGATCTGCACGACCGACGAGCCGGAGCTGCTGGATTCGGGTGGCGACCACTTCGTGGCCTGCCACTTCCGGGGAGCGGCCGGGAGCGCACGCCCCGCGGGCTGAACGGCTACCGGCTGATCAGGCGCTGCTGGAGGAGAGCGGCCTCGAAGAGGTCGCCGATCGAGCTCCGGATCGGCGCGTAGTCGTTGATGGCTGCGGCGATCGCCTGGCTCCCGGCAACGACGCCCTGGGCGTCGCCGCTCGTGATCGAGTCGCGGAGCTGCTTCGCTCCGGCCGAGAGCTCCGGGAACGCCTTCTGGTAGAGCTTGCCGATCGGCTGCGTGTCGGGAGCCAGGTCGAGGCGGCTCACCTCGGGCATCAGCCCGTCGATCAGCTTCGCGAGCCCGTCGGCCGCGCCCCACATGGCCTTCAGGTCCTCGTTGTTCGTCGCGGTCTGGAGGTCCTCGCCGGCCTTCTGGATCTGCGTGTCCGCGATGCCCAGGTGGACGACGGCGAGGACGGTCGCACCTGGCCACTTGGGCTGGACGTTCGGATCGACCGACGGGAGCGGCGCGGCGGAGGATCCCGGCGCGACCGACGACCCGGGCACGGGACCAGACGCGGCGGGGCCGGCATCCACGCTGGGCGCCGCGGCGACGAGTGCCGGTGCGCCGGTGGCCTGCGTCGGGCTCGCCGAGCCGGCCGGACCGGTCGCGCCGCACGCGACGACGAACACGCCGACGGCGGCGGACAGGACGAGACGGCGGATGCCCGTCGCAGCGGATCGGAGAGCGACGGTCCGTGGGCCCGGCCCCGTCACCCGGTGGGGGATCATCCCGGATCGGCGACCGCGGTGTCGAGCACGGACTGCGTCTGGACAGCGGCGGCGACCGTCTCGGTGCTGATCTGCTCGGCGTAGTGGCAGGCCGTCTGGTGTTCGCCGCCGAGGTCGCGGAGCTGCGGCTCCTCGGTCGAGCAGCGCTCGGGGTTGCCGAGCTTCTCGCGGAGCCAGCAGCGCGTGTGGAAGCGGCACCCGGACGGCGGCGCTGCCGGGGACGGCACGTCGCCCTTCAGGACGAGGCGCTTCTTCCGGCGGCGCGGATCCGCGTCGGGGATCGCCGACAGGAGGGCGACGGTGTACGGGTGACGGGGGTCACGGTAGAGGCTGGCGACATCGCCGATCTCGACGACCTTGCCGAGGTACATCACCGCGACCCGGTCGCTGAAGTACTGGATCACGGACAGGTTATGACTGATGAAGATGTAGGTCAGGTTGAGATCCCGGCGAAGATCCAGCAACAGGTTGAGGACCTGGCTCTGGATCGAGACGTCGAGCGCGGACACCGGCTCGTCGCAGACGACGATGTCCGGGCCGAGCGCGAGCGCCCGGGCGATCCCGATCCGCTGGCGCTGCCCGCCGGAGAACTCGTGCGGGTAGCGGCGGGTGTACTCGCGCCGGAGGCCGACCAGCTCGAGCGAGTCCTCGACCTTCGTGTCGCGGGCCTTGCGGTCCTTCATCCCCTGGGCGAGGAGGCCCTCGCCGATGATGTCGCTGATCGGCATCCGCGGGTTCAGCGACCCGAACGGATCCTGGAAGATGATCTGCATCTTCCGGCGCAGCGGTCGCAGCTCGTCCGCCCCGATGTGGGTGATGTCCCGGCCCGCGAAGATGATCGTCCCGGCCGTCGGCTCGATCAGGCGGAGGATCGACCGGCCGAGGGTCGTCTTGCCGCAGCCCGATTCCCCGACGACGCTGAATGTCTCGCCGGCCTTGACGTCGAAGTCGACCCCGTCGACCGCATAGACCGTCCCGATCTGGCGTCGCATCAGGCCGCCGACGATCGGGAAGTGCTTCTTCAGGCCGCGGACCTGGAGCAGCGGGGCGCCCTCCGGCGGCCTGACGGGCAGCTCGGCCACGTCCATCTCGGCGGGGCTGTCGCCGCCGACTGCGACGACCGCCACCGGGGCGGGCTCGTCGAGTGGAGCGTCGACATGGCCCGGGGGCGCCCCGGCCGCGTCCACCGATCGGATCTCGTCCGCCACGGTCAGACGATCCCCCGACCGACGTTGATCTTCTTGTCGTGATCGGCCACGGCATCGGCGAGCCGGGACGCAGCCGCGGGCGTGTGGAGATGGCACCGAGCGAGCTGGTCCCGCCCGGCCGACATCAGCGCCGGCGCCTGCTCGTGACAGAGCTCCCAGGCGTACGGACAACGCGGCTCGAACCGGCAGGCCGGGGGCATGTTGAACGGGTTCGGGACCGTGCCGCGGATCGCCGACAGGCGCCCGCCCCGCTTCTCGACGGTCGGGATCGACTCGATCAGGCCCATCGTGTACGGCGCTCGCGGGTTGATCAGGACCTCGTCGACCGTCCCCTGCTCGACGACCTGACCGGCGTACATGACGACGACCTGGTCGACCATCTCGGCGACGACACCTAGATCGTGCGTGATCAGGAGCAGCGCGGAATCCGTCCGCTCCTGGATCGACTTCAGAAGCTCGAGGATCTGGGCCTGGATCGTCACGTCAAGCGCCGTCGTGGGCTCGTCGGCGATCAGCAGCTTCGGCTCGCACGACAGGGCCATCGCGATCATCACGCGCTGGCGCATGCCGCCCGACATCTCGTGCGGGTACTGCTTGACCCGTCGCTCGGGCGACGGGATGCCGACAAGCGTGAGCGCCTCGATCGCCCGGTCCATAGCGGCCTTGCGGCCGACCTTCTTGTGATGCTCGACCTGCTCGGCGATCTGGTCCCCGATCGTGAACACGGGGTTCAGGCTCGTGAGCGGCTCCTGGAAGATCATCGCCATGTCATTGCCGCGGATCTTCCGCATCTCGTCCATCGGCATGGACAGGATCTCGCGGCCGTCGAACCAGATCTCGCCCGACGCGATCTCCGCGGGCGGGATGTCGAGCAGCCGCATGATCGTCAGCGCCGTCACGCTCTTGCCGGATCCGGACTCGCCGACGATCCCGAGCGACTTGCCGCGCTCGAGCTTCAGGGACACCCCGTCCACCGCAGGGACGGTTCCGTCGAGCACGTGGAAGTACGTCCGCAGGTCGCGGATGTCGAGCAGGGCGTCGGCGGGTGGCGGCGCCCCGAGTGGCGTCGGTGCGTCGATCGTCTCGGTCATGCCTTGGACCGGGGATCGAATGCGTCGCGGAGGCCGTCTCCGATGAAGTTGACCGCGAGGACCGTGAGGATGATGGCCAGCCCCGGGAAGAACGGCCACCACCAGTTGCCCAGGGGCAGGAACGTCAACGAGCTCGAGAGGATATTGCCCCACGTCGGGTTGACCGGGTTGACGCCGTAGCCCAGGAAGCTCACGAACGCCTCGGCGATGATGTTGCCTGCGACGATCAGCGAGGCCACCACGACGATTGGCGACATGGCGTTCGGGAGGATGTGCCGGAAGATGATCCGGCGATCCCTGACCCCGACGGCCTTGGCCGCCTCGACGAACTCACGTTCGCGAATGGACAGGAAGAGGCTGCGGGTCAGCCTGGCGACGCCCATCCAGCCGAGCAGCCCGAAGATCAGGATGATCGTCCAGACGTTATCCCGGGCACCGGCGAAGAACCGCGACGCCACCAGGATGACGAACAGGAGGGGCAGGCTGAGCAACACGTCGACGACGCGCATCAGGAAGTTGTCGGCGAAGCCGCCCAGGTACCCGGCGATGGCCCCGACGATCGTCCCGAGAATCACGGCGATGAGCATGCTCGAGAAGCCGATGAACAGCGACCACTTCGCGCCGTTGATCACGAGGGTCAGCACGTCGCGCTGGAGCCCGCCGGTCTCGCCGAACGGGTGGGCAAGGGACGGTGGGCGACCCCGGTACACGATGACGTCGGGCCGCGCCGTCTGGTCGAACGAGTACGGGAACAGGAACGGGCCGATGATCGCGATGATCGTGAATGCCGTCAGGATCCCCAAGCCGATCAGCGCAAGGCGGTGCTTCTTGAACTTCCGCCAGGCCAGCTGCCATTGGCTCAGGGACTCGAGCCCGACCTCGTAGTCGGAGCCGGTCGGAGCCGGGGCCTGGGCGGGATCGACCGCCGGTGCCGTCGGGTCGAAGGTGTTGGCCATGCTCGCGCTTCGCCGGTCAGTACTTGATCCGCGGATCGATGACCGCGTACGCGACGTCCGCGAGGAGGTTCGCGAGAACCACGAGCACCGCGGTGATCATCAGGACGCCCATGAGGATCGGGTAGTCGAAGGTCCTGGTGGCGTCGATGGTCAGCTTGCCGATGCCGGGCCACGAGAAGATCGTCTCGGTGACGAGCGCGCCACTGAAGAGGAACGGCAGCTCGAGGGCGACGTTCGTCACGAACGGCAGCATCGCGTTCCGGAAGGCGTGCTTGAAGGTCACCGCCCGGCCGGACAGGCCTTTCGCCTTTGCCGTCCGGACGTAGTCCTGGCTCAACGCCTCGAGCATGCTCGCCCGGACGAACCGGGAGTCGCCGGCGATGCTGACCGCGACAAGGGTGAGGACGGGCAGGATCAGGTGCCTGCCGACGTCGGCGATCGCGGTCAACGGGTTCTGACCGAAGTAGACCCAGTACGCGTCGCTGCCGAAGGGCGGCGACGTTCGTGTGTCGGTCATCCCGCTCGCGGGCAGGATGTTCAGCCCCGGACCGCTGAAGATGTAGATCAGCATGATCCCGAGCCAGAACGTGGGCAGCGCGAAGCCGACATAGGCGAACACGGTCGCCGCCTGGTCGAACAGCGAGTAGCGTCTGACGGCAGCGACGACGCCGATCACGACGGCGACCGTGAGCCAGATGACGATCGCGACCGAGGCGAGGATGAACGTCGGCAGGGCCGCCCGGGCGATGCGGTCCATGACGGGCTCACCCGAGTCGATCGAGTAGCCGAAGTCGCCGTGGAGCACGCCGTTCGAGGCGCCGGAGATCCCCTCCGGCAGGAAGTTCGGCCAGCCGCTCGGCCCGAGGAAGACGGCGAGGCCGTCCGCGTCGGGATTGCACACGCCGAGCCAGCGGCAGTACTGGACGGGGATCGGCTGGTCCAGGCCCCAGGCGTGCTTGAAGGCGTCCTTCTGCTCCTGGGTCATCCGGGGGTTCTGTGCGAACTTGGCGGTCGGACCACCGGGCGCCACGAGAAGAATCGCGTACACGACGATGCTGATGCCGAAGAGGACGGGGATCGCCTGCGCAATGCGCCGGATCACGTATTTCGTCATCGGCTCACCACCTGTCGTGCCACGCGAGGTGTCTCACAAGGGGCTGCGAATTCCTGGCCAGGTCCAGGGCCGCGTCCCGAGCCGCATCGGTGCGGACACGGTACACGGTTTGATGGGTTGGGTGCCACTCGGGGCGCCCGCGCTGCGGGCGCCCCGAGCGGAGCTGGTCCTTTGGGATGCGACGCCCGGAGGGCGCCGTTCGGCCCGGTGCCTAGGCCTTGACGAACCAGTCGACGGCGTTCCACGTCGGACCGGCCTGCGTGGGCTGGGCCGCGTAGTTGCCGACCTTCGGCGTCACGATGTCGACGTTCTTCCGGTAGTAGAGCGGGACCTCGAGGGTCTTCTCGACGTAGACCTTCTGGAAGGTCGCCATCGCGTCCTTGATGACGTTGAAGTCAACCGAGGTGCGGACGATGTCCAGGGATGCGTCGATGTCGGTGTCCTTGATCTGCGCGTCGTTCTGCCCGTTGGGCGGGAACTGGCTGCTGTGGTAGTTGAAGTAGTTGCCGAGCGGATCGATCGAGCTCGTGAAGGCATGCTCCGCGATATCGAAGTTGAACCGCGAGAGGGCGCACGGGGTGTCCCGGGTCGCCTCGTTGTACTCGGCGAAGATGCTGGCCGAGTCGACCGCGTTCGGCACTGCCTCGATCCCGACGTCCTTCAGCCAGCCCGCGATGAGCGCGAGCGTGTCCTGGCGGACCTGGCGGGTCGTGGTGCAGAGCTCGATCTTGGCCTTCAGGCCGTCCTTGGCGCGGATCCCGTCAGAGCCGGGAACCCAGCCGGCCGCGTCGAGGATCGACTTGGCCTTCGCCGGATCGAACGTCGCCGGCGGCTGGTCCGCGAAGAACCACGCGCCGGGGGAGATGTTCGTGTTGGCGACCTGGACGGTGCCCGCCAGGAGCCGGGTGTTGATCTCGTTCTTGTCGATCGCATAGGCGACGGCCTCGCGCATCGCCGCGTCCGCCATCGGGCAGCCCTTGCCGCGATCCTGGACCGCGGGGTTGGTGGAGCAATCCGTGGCGCCCCAGTTCGGGCGGAGGAACTCGTAGGTCAGGGCCGGGACGGCCGAGACCTGGTCGCCGAGGTCCTGGATCTTCGGGATGTCCGAGTCCTGGAGGTCGGTCGCGAGATCGACCTCACCAGCCTTGTAGCCCGCGATCATCGCGTCGGCATCGCCATACCATTTGAAGATGATGCTGTCGAGATGGGCCGGCTTGCCGGTCGAGAAGCTCGTGTAGTTCGGGTTCTTGGCCATCCGGAGCTGCTGCCCGGGGGTGGCGGACTCGTACTTGAACGCGCCGCTCGTCGGAACCTTGGGGAGATCCGCGACGCGGAAGCCCGCCCCGGCCGTCTGATCCTTGATCGGAATCTTGGACAGGTAGTGCCGAGGCAGCGGTGCGTTGAACATCGTGATGTAGCCTTCGAAGATGTTCTTGAAGTGCAGCACCATCTCGGTGTCCGACTTGCACTCGATGCCCTTCGCGCCGTCCTTGAGATCCGTGAAGCCGGCCGTGATGATGCCGACGTTCCCCGGATCGAGGACCCACTCCGCCGCGTACTTGAAGTCATCGCAGGTCAGCGCCTGACCGTCCGACCACTTCAGACCGTCGCGAAGCGTCCAGGTCACGGTCATCGCGTCGCCGTTGTCGCCTGGGGCCTTGACGCCACCGTTGGTGGTCGTCGGGACGTCCTTGGCGAGGTCCGGGATGTACTTGTAGTCGTTGCTGAAGACGACCAGCGTCGCCCACGCGGACGAAGCGACGTTCGCCTCCGACTGCTGGCTCAGGTAGAACGGCTGGAACGTGGTGGCTTCCTGCCAGTCGCCCACGATGATCGACCCGCCGTCGGTGCCGGCCTCGGGCTTGTAGGCCGAGTCCGTCAGGCTGACCGGGGCCGCCGACGGCGAGGCCGCAGGGGCGGACTCGGCCGGCGTTGAGGCCGCGGGCGCCTGTGACGCCGCTGTCGAACTGCTCGGCGAGGGGGTCGCCGCACCTTGGCACGCCGCGAACACGACCATCGTGCTCGCGAACAGGCCAACGAGACGTTTCCGCATCAAGTCTCCTCCGTTGCGTGTGTCTCCCCACACTGCTGGTCGCAGGCAGCCTTCGTGCGTGAGCCGTCATCTCCTCGACGCCAACCGGCTCGGGCAAGCCCACCGGCACGGTCATCAATCAGGAAACGCGCGAGCACACGATCAGCGAGGGGCTCCTGCGCTGCCGGTATCTTGGGCACGGGTCCATGCCCTGTCAAATCGCTCGTGGCGACCGTCCGCCAGCCTGCGGCGGGTCCACCTCCTTCCGCACCGGGTGGTAGTTGTCGGGGTAGGTTCGTCGGTAGTTGCCGAGCAGTACCGGCTTCGATTCGTCGCCCTGGGAGATGCCTGCCGCCGATCGCTGCCGGGCCAGGAACGCGGTCTCTACGGCACGCTCGGACGGGCTGGTCGCGAGCTCCGCGCTCGTGAGGTCCGCGGTCGAGGGCCGGAGCGTCGGGTCGACGAAGCCCGTCCCGCCGAGGCGGAACGGCAGGACGAGGACCGCGACGATCGCGAGGCTCATCCCGACACCGGCGATCGGCGACATCACCCTGGGCCGTCGGCGCCAGCTCGTGATCCGGACACGGAGGCGGGGCCACGCATCGGAGGGAGGCTCGACCGTGCTCGCCTCGTCGCCCAGACGACGGAGCGCCGTGATCGTCAGCATCGTCGACTCGATCGCCTCGGTGCATCGCTCGCAGCCATCCAGATGGGCGAGCGCCGCGCCCGTCTCGGACCGGACCTCGCCGCGATCGACGAAGTCCTCCAGGACGGGGCGGAAGCGGGCGCAGGAGCGCCCGAGGTCGATCACGAGGCGTTCGCCTCCACCTCGTCGCTCGGTGCGAGATAGGCGCCACCGAACCGTCGGTCGCGCTCGAGGTGGACGCGCAGGCCGCGCAGCGCGTAGTGGAGCCGCGACTTCACCGTGCCCAGTTGGATCCCGAGGGCTTCGGCGGTCTCCTGCAGGGACAGCCGCTGGAGGTAGTACAGGACGACGACGCTCCGATGCTTCTCGGGGAGGGCCGCGATGCCGTCGCGGACGATCGCCCGGAGCTCCGCCTGCTCGGCGTGGTCGGACGGCAGCGGCCCGTCGTCGGCGCGGCTCGACTCGGTGACCTCGTCGATGGGGTCGGTCGAGAGCCGGCGGCGCGACAGCCGGGAATAGCACAGGTTGAGCGACACGCGATGGAGCCACGGCAGCGGCGAGACATCGGAGTGCAGGGTGTGCCGTCGCTGGTACGCCCGCGCAAACGTGTCCTGGAGGATTTCCTCGGCGGCCTGGCGATCCCCCGTCAGCCCGTACGCCGTGCGATAGATCTGAGAGCGGTAACGCGCGAAGAACTCCTCGAAGGCATCGAGGTCATCGGCCTGGACACGGCGCAGCAGCTCCGCATCCAAGGCCTGTGTCGTCCGCGACGTGGCGCCTCCCGCAGCGTCGTTCGTCGTCAGCACTCCGTGCAGGCGATGTGGCCCATGGGCCATCTGTTGCTCACAAGATACCTGCCCGGAACGGCAAAGGTTCATGGAGGATTCGCAATCCCTCGGACCGCGCCGTGCCGCGGGGTCGCCCGGGTCAGTCCGGGCAGGGCATCTCCGCGCCGGCCATCGGGCGCCAGCGGAGGTTCGGCTGGCGTGCGGCGGTCGCCTCGTCGAGGCGTCCGACCGGGGCGGTGTGCGGGGCGCTCGTCACGACGTCCGGATCGGATTCCGCCTCGTGCGCGATCTCGATCAGGGCGTCCGCGAACGCGTCGAGGGTCTCGACCGACTCGGTCTCGGTCGGCTCGATCAGCATCCCCTCCTCGACCGTGAGGGGGAAGTAGATCGTCGGCGGGTGATAGCCCTTGTCGATCAGCCGCTTCGCGATGTCGAGCGTCCGGACGCCGGTCCGCTTCTTGATGCCGGCGGCCGAGGCCACGAACTCGTGCTTGCACGCTCGGTCGAACGGGATGTCGTAGGCCTCGCCGACCCTTCGGCGCAGGTAGTTCGCCGCGAGGACCGCGTCGTCGCTCACCTGGCGGAGACCCGATCCGCCGTGGGCGCAGATGTATGTGTACGCGCGCACGAGGACCCCGGTGTTGCCGACGAAGCTGCGCAGCCGGCCGATCGAGGTCGGGCGCTCGTCGATCCGCTCGAGGCGGAACGTGCCGTCCGCCTCGCGCAGGACCCGCGGTGACGGCAGGAACGGCAGGAGCGTCTCCCCCACCCCGACCGGGCCGGCTCCCGGACCGCCGCCGCCGTGCGGCGTCGAGAACGTCTTGTGGACGTTGAAGTGCATGACGTCGAAGCCGGCCTCGCCCGGCTTGAACCGGCCGAGGATCGCGTTCAGGTTCGCGCCGTCCATGTAGGCCAGGGCGCCCGCGCGATGGACGAGATCGAGGAGCTCACCGATCCGCTTCTCGAACAGGCCGAGGGTCGACGGGTTCGTGATCATCACTGCGGCGGTCCGCGGGCCGAGCGCGGCGCGGAACGCGTCGAGATCGACGCCGCCGTCGGCGGCCGACGGGATCGTGATCGTCCGGAAGCCGGCCATCGACGCCGTCGCGGGGTTCGTGCCGTGCGAGCTGTCCGGGACGAGGATCTCGTCCCGGACGGCCTCACCGCGGTTCCGGTGGTACGCGCGGATCATCAGGATGCCCGTCAGCTCGCCCTGGGCGCCTGCGGCCGGCTGCAGCGTGACCGCGCGCATCCCGCTGATCTCGGCCAGCGCGGCCTCCAGCTCCCACAGCAGCTGGAGCGTCCCCTGGGCGATCGAATTGGGTGAGAGCGGGTGGAGCGACGCGAAGCCGGGCAGTCGGGCGGCCCACTCGTTCAGCTTCGGGTTGAACTTCATCGTGCACGACCCGAGCGGGTAGAAGCCCGTGTCGATCGCGTAGTTCAGGTGGGACAGGTTGACGTAGTGCCGGACGACCTCCGGCTCGTTCAACTCGGGCAGCGCCGGCGGCGTGACTCGCCGGGCGGCCGCCGGGATCCGGTCGAGCGCGTCCTTCGGCGGGTGCGGGATCTTGCCCTCGCCACGCCCCGGGCGCGACCGCTCGAACAGCGTCGGCTGGAGCTTCTCGCCGACGACCGTCATCGGGCCGCCTCCACCGACACCCCGCCGGCGAGCTCGGCCGACAGGGCCGATGCGAACCGCGCGATCTCGTCGTCGGTCGTGACCTCGGTCGCGCACACGAGCAGCGCGTCGGCGAGGGATGGCTCGTCCGCCATGACGTCGGCCAGGACCAGCCCGGCGAGGATCCCCCGGTCGATCAGCCGCCGGTGGACGGCGGCCGCGTTCGGCACGCGGACCGCGAACTCGTTGAGGTACGGACCCGGATGGACGCGGTCCGCGCCGGCGGCCGAGAGCGCCGCCTCCAGCCGGGCCGCGCGTGCGGCCCCCTGGGCGGCAACGTCGCGAAGCCCGTGCGGGCCGATCGTCGCGAGGTAGACGCTGGCCGCGAGCGCGAGGAGCGCCTGGTTCGTGCAGATGTTGCTGGCGGCCTTGTCACGCCGGATGTCCTGCTCCCGCGCGCGAAGGGTCATCACGTAGGCGCGCTGGCCACGGACGTCGGTCGTCATCCCGACGAGCCGGCCGGGGATCTGCCGGACGAGGGCGTCCGTCGAGGCGAGGATGCCCAGGTACGGGCCGCCGTACTGCGGCGCGATCCCGAGCGGCTGGCCCTCGCCGGCGGCGATGTCCGCCCCGTAGGCGCCGGGCGGCGCCAGGACCGCCAGCGACACGGGCTCGATCACGCTCACGAACAGGGCGCCGGCCGCGTGGGCGATCCGGCCGATCTCGGCCATCGGCTCCAGCAGCCCGAGGAAGTTCGGTTGGGCCGCGACGACGCCCGCGACCGGGCTCCCGTCGGCGAGGAGGCGCTCGAGGGCGGCGAGGTCCGTGGTGCCCGCCCCCGGGCCGTCGGCGACCAGCGGCACGGTCTCGAGCTCCAGCCCGCCGCCGAAGTACGCCTCGAGGGTCTGCCGGTAGTGGGGATGGACGGCGCTGCTGACGAGCACCCGTTCACGGCGGGTGGCCCGGCAGGTCATCAGGGCAGCCTCGGCGGTCGCGGCCGCTCCGTCGTAGTGCGACGCGCTGACGACGTCGAGGTCGACGAGCTCGGCCAGCAGCGACTCGTACTCGTAGATGCTCTGGAGCGTGCCCTGGCTGATCTCGGGCTGGTACGGCGTGTAGGCCGTGTACCACTCCCCGCGGAGCAGGATCTGGTCGACCGCCGGCGGCGACCAGTGCCGATAGACGCCGGCCCCGAGGAACGACGCCAGGTCCGTCCGGTTGCGTCCCGCGAGGCCCTGGAGACGAGCGGCGAGCTCGAGCTCGGGCTCGGGCTCCGGCAGGTCCAGACGGCTCGCCCGGAGCGGCTCCGGGATGTCGGCGAACAGCTCGTCGACGCTCGTCAGGCCGAGCGCCGCGAGCATGCGCTCGCGGTCGCCCGCGGTGTGGGGACCGTAGGGCATCGGCTCAGCCGGCGGCGATCAGCGCGTCGTAGGCCGGCGCGTCGAGGAGATCGTCCACCTCACCGGGGTTCGTGAGACGGATCCGGACCATCCAGCCCTCGCCGTACGGATCGCTGTTCACGAGCTCCGGCGACCCGGCGAGGGCGCCGTTCGCGGTCGTGACGTCGCCGGTCAGCGGGGCGAACAGGTCGCTGACGGCCTTGACCGACTCGACGACGCCGAAGGCGGCGAACTGGGTCAGGGCACGGCCGGCGTCCGGAAGCTCGACGAAGACGATGTCGCCGAGCTGGTCGGCCGCGTAGGCCGTGATCCCGACCGTCGCCTCGTCACCGTCGATGCGGACCCACTCGTGGTCCTTCGTGTAGCGCAGCTCCGCGGGGACCATCCGGGCTCTCTCCTCCTCGAGCGGGCGGGATCGAACGCACCCTGGCGTGCGGTTCGGGGTCGCGGGCGGCTCGGTCTCCCGTCAGCCCGCCCGGCGATAGAACGGCAGGGCGACGACCTCGGCGGGGACCCGCTGGTCGCGGATCTCGACGTCGATCATCGTACCCGGCTGCGAGTCGGCCGTGGCGACATAGCCCATCGCGATCGGCTCGCCGAGGGTCGGCGACTGGGTGCCGCTCGTGACCACCCCGGTCGTGCGGTCGCCCACGTGCAGCGGGTAGCCGTGGCGGGCGATCCCGCGACCGCGCAGGACCAGGCCGACGAGCGACCGGTCGACACCGTCGCGGGCCACCCGCTCGAGGGCCGCCCGTCCGACGAAGTCGTCCGGCTTGTCGAGCTTCACGACGCGTCCGAGACCGGCTTCGAACGGGTTCGTCGTCTCGTCCAGCTCGTTGCCGTAGAGCGGCATCCCCGCCTCGAGCCGGAGCGTGTCTCGGGCACCCAGCCCGATCGGCTGGAGCTCGGCACCGCCGGCCGTCATCAGCGCGTCCCAGAGCTCGACGGCCCGGGCGGTGTCCACGAAGACCTCGAACCCGTCCTCGCCGGTGTACCCGGTCCGTGCGACGAGGGCCGGGATCCCGGCGACGGTCCCCTCGGCGATCGCGTAGTAGCGGAGCGCGGCAAGGTCGACGTCCGTGAGCGGCTCGAGGATCGCGACCGACCGCGGACCCTGGATCGCCACGAGGGCGGTCGCCAGTGACCGGTCGTCGAGGACCGCCTTGAACCCGTCCAGCCGCTCGGCCAGGAGGTCGCTGACCAGCTGGGCGTTGCCCGCGTTGGCGACGACGAGAAACCGATCCTCGGCGAGCCGGTAGACGATCAGGTCGTCGAGGATGCCGCCGTCCGGGGCGACGATCATCGAGTAGTGGGCGCGGCCGTCGGCCAGTCCCGGCGGGTTCGTCACGAGGGCGTGGGCCAGCGCTGCGCCCGCCTCACCGCCCTCGACGAACAGCTCGCCCATGTGCGACAGGTCGAACAGGCCTGCGCGCTCGCGGACGGCCCGATGCTCCTCCAGGATGCCGCGGTACTGGACCGGCATCTCCCAGCCGGCGAAGTCGATCAGGCGCGCGCCGAGGGCGACGTGCCGGGCGCGGAGGGGGGTCTCGTGGAGCGCCGCGGCGAGCGGGTCCGCCATGGTCCCGGCGGCTCAGACGCCGCCGAACGGCGCTTCTGCGGTCGGCCGGACGGCGGGCGACGAGCGCCGCTGCGCCTCCGGATCGATGACCTCCGCTGCCTTGGCGACGAGGGCGCGCTCCGTCTCGAACGTGAGGAGCGACGGGGCCTGGTCGAACCGGACCCAGCGGACCAGGTCGAACTCGTGGTCGTGCCCCGAGAGATCGCCGCCGGTCGGCTCCATCAGGAAGTAGTGGACGGTCTTGTGGATCCGGGTCCCGCGCTGGACAAACCAGTAATCGATCGAGTCGAGGACGTCCGTGATCCGGACCTCCAGGCCCGTCTCCTCGGCGACCTCGCGCAGGGCCGTCTGCTCGCGGGTCTCGCCCTCGTTCGGCGTGCCCTTCGGGAGCGTCCAGGTCAGGACGTCGCGGTCGCGTCGGCGCCCGCCCACGACGAGTGAGGGAATTCCGTCGTCGAAGCGGACGACGATGCCGCCGGCCGAAGTGGCGGTCCCGGTCCTCAGCCGCGCCACGGCGCCGTGGCGGCGCTGGAACGGCGCGTCGAGCCCGAGGCGATGGACCCCGTCCAGCGGTAGGCGACCGCGGGTCGCGGACGTCCGTCCGGCACGCGGCGCGGCCGGGCCGTGGTGGCGGTCCGTCCCTCGCCGCGGAGCTGGGCGAGCAGGCCCTCGTCGGGGCGACGGAGGATCGTCAGTCGGGTGGAGGCGGCGTGGAACGAGCCCTCGCCGTGAAGCCCCAGCCGGCGCTCACGCGCGGCGGCCGATGGCCGGACGAACTGCGCGGCAGGGCGGGCCGCATAGCGTGCGGCGATGCTTCGCTCCATGGGCGGCAATGGTAGCGCGTCAGTCCGGCGTTGCAAGCGCCGGATGTGTGACCGCGAGGAGCCCCGCGGCGGCTTCCGGTGTCAGGGTGCGCCGCCGTTGCGCGATCGCGATCTCCCGCTCCGCGAGACGCGCATACAACGCCGCGACGTCCGGCGCCCGGGCGTCCAGCTCGGCAAGGTGGGCGACGAGCGTGCCCCGGTCGCCACGGGTGGCCGGGCCCGTCAGGGCCGCGTCGATCCCGAGGGCCCGCGCGTTGGCCAGCGTCTGCTCGATCAGGGGGCCGTAGATCGCGAGGCTGCCGGCCTCGTCCAGCCCGGCGAGCCGGCCGAGCTCCGCGATCGCGTCCAGGAGGGCATCGAACCCGCCGGCCGCGAGGACGGCGGCCGCGTGATAGGCCGGCTTCGATCCCGGCGCCAGCCGGACCGGTGTCGCGCCGATCGCCTCGGCCATCCGGGCGAGCAGGTCGAGGAGCTGGTCGTCGCCCTCGATCGCGACCGTGGCTCCCTGGAGCGCGGCCACCGCCCGGTCGAGGTCGGCGAACGCCACGAGGGGATGGAACGAGCCGACCTGCGTACCGGCCGCCATGGCCGCCGCGAGGGCATCCGCTCCGAGCAGGCCGCTCGTGTGGATCATCGCCTGGCCGCCGTACATGTGGAGGCCGCCGGCGACCCCGCGGATCGCATCGTCCGGAACGGCCAGGATGATCAGCTCGACCTCCTCGACGAGCGGCGTCGCATCGGCGAAGACCCGGACGCCCGGGACGAGACTCCGGAAGCGGTCCCGGCGTGCCGCATCGCGGCTTGCGACGGCGTGGATCGGCCAGCCGGCACGGTCCAGCGCCACGCCCAGGGCGGTCCCGACCGCGCCCGCCCCGACGATCCCGATGACCGGCGGCTCGCCGGGCGAGCTCTGCTGATGCGGGTGGCGATGGGGCGTCGTGTCGTCGTGGTCCGGATCGTCGACGTTCGTGCCGGTCGGGTCCAGGTCGATGCCCGCCTCCTCGATCGCCCGGAGGGTCTCGTCGCGATCGCCGTCCGGTCCGGCGGCACGGCCGCCCCACGCCTTCATCCGGGGCGATCGCGGCGGCCGACGGGTGGTCGGCGGTACTCTTCCACGCAGCGAGTGTACCGACCGAACCGACGGAGGATCCGTGCCGAGTTCCGATCCGTTCGGCGCCCGAGCAAGCCTCGGCGCCGGCCTTCCCGACGCCTTCCGTCTGACCGCGATCGGTGACCGGATCGACCTCGGCCGGGCGCCGGTCACGCTGAAGATCCTGCTCGAGAACGTCCTCCGCCACGCCGGCCGTGGGATCGTCGAACCGTCGGATGTCGAGACGCTCGCCTCGTGGCGGCCGGGCGTCGCCGCGGAGGCCGAGGTCCCGTTCATGCCAGCCCGGGTGATCCTCCAGGACTTCACGGGCGTGCCGGCGATCGTCGACCTGGCGGTGATGCGCGACGCGATGGCGGACCTGGGCGGGGATCCCGCCCTCGTCAACCCGCTCGTCCCGGCCGACCTCGTCATCGACCACTCCGTCCAGGTGGACCGGTTCGGGACGCCCGCTGCGTTCGCCTTCAACGTCGAGCGCGAGTACGAGCGGAACGGCGAGCGCTACCAGCTCCTGCGCTGGGCGCAGACGGCGTTCCGGGACCTGCGGGTCGTGCCGCCGGGAACCGGGATCGTCCACCAGGTCAACCTGGAGTTCCTCGCGACGGTGGTGACGGACGCGCCCGACGGCGCCGGCGGCCGGATCGCCTACCCGGACACGCTCGTCGGCACGGACTCGCACACCACGATGGTCAACGGGCTCGGCGTCCTCGGCTACGGCGTCGGCGGGATCGAGGCGGAGGCAGTCCTCCTCGGACAGCCGCTCTACCAGCCGATGCCCCGGATCGTCGGGGTCCGGCTCCACGGCGAGCTGCCCAAGGGCTCGACGGCCACGGACCTCGTGCTCGTCGTGACCCAGCTGCTCCGGGCCCATGGCGTCGTCGGCGCGTTCGTCGAGTTCGCCGGGGACGGGCTTGCCGGGCTCGCGCTCGCCGACCGGGCGACCATCAGCAACATGAGCCCCGAGTTCGGGGCCACGTCGACGCTCTTCCCGATCGACGACGAGACGCTCGCCTACCTGCGCCTGACCGGCCGGTCCGACGATCGCGTCGCCCTGGTCGAGCGGTATGCGAAGGAGCAGGGCCTGTGGCGCGAGCCCGGCCGGGGTCCGGACTTCGACGAGGCGCTCGAGCTGGACCTCGCGACCGTGGACCCGTCGGTCGCCGGGCCGCGACGGCCCCAGGACCGCGTTCCGCTGACGGCGCTCCGGGACAACTTCCGTTCGAACTTCCCGAACGGGCTCGTCGCCCTCGACGAGGCCGGCGTCGAGGCCCGCACGCCCGAGGGCGGCCAGGTCGAGGCGTCGTCCGCGGAATCGTTCCCGGCCAGCGATCCGCCGTCGTTCGCGGCTGCCGATGCCCAGGACGAGGCGCCCCGGGCGGCTCCGGCGGCACCGGGAGGGGCGCGCGACGAGCAGTACTACCACGGCGTCGTCGTCGAGGTCGGCGGCGTGCGGGCGACGATCCGGACCGGCTCCGTGGCGATCGCCGCGATCACGTCGTGCACGAACACGTCGAACCCGACGGTGATGGTCGGCGCGGGGCTGCTCGCCCGGAATGCCGTGGCGCGCGGGCTGACCGTCCCGCCGACCGTCAAGACGTCGCTTGCCCCGGGCTCGAAGGTCGTCACCGGCTACCTCGCCGCGGCGGGGCTGATGGCACCGCTCGAGCGGCTCGGGTTCGCCCTGGCGGGCTACGGCTGCACGACCTGTATCGGCAACTCCGGCCCGCTCGACGAGCCGATCGCGCACGCGATCGAGGAGCACGACCTCGTCGTCGCCGCGGTCCTGTCCGGCAACCGCAACTTCGAGGGCCGGATCCACCCGCTCGCGCGGGCGAGCTATCTCGCGTCGCCGCCGCTCGTCGTGGCGTTCGCCCTCGCCGGCCGGATCGACATCGACCTGACGACCGAGCCGCTCGGCACCGGGTCGGACGGCCGGCCGGTGATGCTCGCCGACATCTGGCCGTCGCCGGTCGAGATCCGCTCCGTGATCGGGAGCGCGATCGATCCCGAGCTGTTCCGCGCCACGTACGCGGTCGTCTTCGACGGCGACGACCGATGGCGGGCCCTGCCGATCCCCGAGGGCGACCGGTACGACTGGAACCCGCGCTCGACCTACATCGCCAAGCCGCCGTTCTTCGACGGCCTCGCGGCCGAGCCCGCAGCGGTCATGGACATCGACGGCGCCCGGGCCCTCGTCGTCCTCGGCGATTCGATCACGACCGACCACATCTCGCCGGCCGGCTCGATCGCGCCGTGGTCCCCGGCGGGCGAGTGGCTCCAGGAGCGGAACGTCAGCCCGGTCGAGTTCAACTCGTACGGCGCCCGACGCGGCCACCACGAGGTGATGATGCGGGGCACCTTCGCCAACATCCGCCTCCGGAACGCCCTGGTGCCGGGCAAGGAGGGCCCGTACACGGCCCACCTCCCCGAGGGCGAGGAGCTGTTCATCTACGACGCGGCGATGCGCTACCGGGCCGAGGGCACGCCGCTCGTCGTGCTCGCCGGCCGCGAGTACGGCAGCGGGTCGTCGCGGGACTGGGCGGCGAAGGGGACGATGCTGCTCGGTGTCCGGGCCGTGATCGCCGAGAGCTTCGAACGGATCCACCGGTCGAACCTCGTGGGGATGGGCGTGCTGCCGCTCCAGTTCTCGCCCGGCGAGAGCGCTTCGTCACTCGGGCTCACGGGCCGCGAGACGTATGAGATCCACGGGCTGGCCGAGGGACTCTCCCCGCGGAAGCGGCTGACGGTCGTCGCCCGGGCGGATGCGGCCGACGGTGGCACCGAGCGGCGGTTCGAGGCGATCGCCCGGCTCGACGGACCGATCGACGTCGGCTACTACCGGCACGGCGGGATCCTGCCGGCGGTCCTCCGCCGGATCGCGACGAGCGGAGGGAGCGCGTAGGCTTCTGAACGACGGACGCCGCCGTCGTGTATCCCTGTCGAGCCTGCCCCGCCCGAGGAGCGCATCACGGACACCACGACGGACACCGACCGCGCGCAGGCCGCCGCCGAGGAACCCTCGGCCCCGACCGCCGTCCGCGACGCGCGCCGCCTCCGGGACGACCTGCTGGCGGCCGTCGGTCGCGCGGTCGTCGGCGCCGATGACCCCGTTCGCCTCGTCCTGACCGCCCTGCTCGCCGACGGCCACGTTCTCGTGGAGGACGTTCCCGGGACGGGCAAGACGCTCCTCGCCCGGGCCGTGGCGCGGGCGCTGGACCTTCGGACGAACCGGATCCAGGGCACGCCCGACCTGCTCCCGGTCGACATCACCGGCTCCAGCCTGTACGAGGGCGGGTCGCTCCGGTTCGCGCCGGGCCCGGTGTTCACGAACGTCCTGCTCGTCGACGAGATCAACCGGGCCACGCCGCGGACGCAGGCGGCGCTCCTCGAGGCGATGCAGGAGCGGCAGGTCTCGATCGAAGGCACGACCCGGCCCTTGCCCGAGCCGTTCATCGTCCTCGCGACCCAGAACCCGATCGAGTTCGAGGGGACGTTCGCGCTGCCCCAGGCCCAGCTGGACCGGTTCCTCGTCCGGATCACGCTCGGCTACCCCGACGAGCGCGCAGAGCGGTCGATCGCGCGGCGCCACCAGGCGGCCGCCGAGCCGCTCGACGCGATCAAGCCGGTCGCGGACGCGGCCCGGATCCTGGCCCTTCGTGACGAGGTCCGTGGCGTCCGTGTCGCCGAGGAGGTCGAGGCGTACCTGGTCGCGCTCGTCCGGGCGACCCGGACCCACCCGGACCTCCAGCTCGGGGCCAGCCCGCGGTCGACGGTCGCGCTGTACCGCGCCGCCCAGGCCACCGCACTCCTCGCCGGACGTTCGTTCGTGCTGCCCGACGACGTGAAGACGATCGCCAGGCCCGTACTCGCCCACCGGCTCGTCGTCGACATCGACCGGAGCCTCCGCGGCGCGTCCGCCGACGCCGCGCTGACGGCGATCCTCGCCGAGGTCCCCGTGCCGCCGGTGACGGCCGGCTGATCCGCGAGCCAACGCGATGACCGGCACGGCCTTCCTCGCGATCCTCCTCCTCCTGGCCGGAGTCGTGACCGCCGTCCCGGTGGCCGTGATCCTCGCGATCGTGATCCTGCTCCTCGAGGTCGTCCGCGGGATCTGGGCGGCGAACGGGTTCCGGGGCCTGCGCTACGCCCGGACCCTCGCCCGCCATCGGATGACGTGGGGCGAGGAGATCCCGGCGACGATCGAGGTCTGGAACCGGAAGGGCCTGCCGCTGGCCTGGCTGACCGCGGCGGACGCGGCGAGCCCGGGGGTCACCGTCCGCGAGCGGCCGCTCGTGATCGGCGACGAGGGCAACCGGGTGCTCCGGAACGCCTGGACGCTCGCGCCGTTCGAGCGCGTGACACGCCACTTCCACCTCGGGGCGGTCCGGCGCGGCTCCTACGAGATCGGCCCGGTCGATCTCGTCGTGGGCGACCTGTTCGCGCGAGAGGCGGCCGCGGAGCGTCGCCCGGACGTCGACCGGTTCCTCGTCCGGCCGCGGACGGTCGCCACGGACGTCCTCCAGCGGCGCGATCGCTGGGGCGGGGTCGACCGGGCGCTCGCCGGGCTGAGCGAGGATCCGTCGCGCTTCGCGGGCGTGCGCGAGTACGCGCCCGGCGATCCGGTCCGGCGGGTCCATCCGCGGGCGAGCGCCCGGCTCGGCCGGCCGGTCGTCAAGATCTTCGAGCCGTCGCGCGACCGCGAGGTCCTGATCGCGCTCGACGTCCAGACGCACACCGGGCCGATCTGGGACACGACCGTCGACGAGGACCGGGTCGAGTCCCTGTTCGTCGTCGCCGCGTCGATCGCCCGGTCGCTCGCCGGTGAGCGAGCGGCGTTCGGGCTCGCAGCCGCGGGATACCACGGGGCGGAGAGCCGGTTCGCGATCGTCGCCCCGTCCGAGGCGCCCGGCCAGATCGAGCGGATCCTGGATCTCCTGGCGCGGCTCTCGTCGCACCCGTCGGCCGAGTTCGACCGCCTGATCGCCGCGGTCGTCCGGACGATCCGGCCCGGGACGACGGTCGTGGTGATCACGGCGCGCGATCCCGGCTCGTACCTGTCGCACCTGCGCCGGCTCGAGCGGGCCGGGTGCCCCGTGGTCGTCGTCGCGTGCGGCCCGGATGCCGAGGGCGACGCCGCGCGCGCCCGGGTGACCGGTCTCGCCGCGCGCGTGGCCCGGCTTGACGGGCCGTGGCAGACGGCGGAGCGGCTCTCGATCGCCAGGCCGATGGCGGCGGCCCGGTGACCGCGAACGACCGGTCCCGACGCGCGCTGACCCGGATCGTGGAGCTCGTCCCGGTCGGGCTCGTGATCATCGCCGAGGCGGCCTGGATCTCCGTCCTCGGGGGCCTGATCCAGGAGTTCACGCTGCACGACCCGCAGCTCGGGATCCCGCAGCTCGCGCTCGTCGTGGCGAGCGGGGCGGTCGTCGCTCACACGATCGGACCCCGCCTCGGGCGTCGCTGGCCCCCCGTCGCCCTCGTGCTCGTCGTCGTCGCAGGCGTCCTCGGGATGCTCGCGTCCGGCGCGTCGCGGGCCAGCCTGTCCGCAGGGATCGGACCGGCGCTCGCCGCCCATCCCGGTGGCATCCTCGCGGGACTCGCCCTCCTGCGCGGGTTCGCCCACGCCCGGCTGCCCCTCGCCGAGGGCACGCTGACCCGCCTGCTGGCGCTCGGGGCGCCCGGGCTCGCGTTCGCCGCTCTCCTCGGCGGGCTGATCGCCGAGCCGTACCGATCGTGGTTCCTCGCCGACACCCTCGTGGCGTCGATCGTCTTCGTCGGCTCGACGGTCCTGGCGCTCGCGTTCGCCCGGCTCGGGGCGATCGGGGACGATCGCGGGATCGACTGGCGCCGCAACCCGGCGTGGCTCGGGCTCACCCTGCTCCTGCTGATCGCGGCGATCGCCGCGGCCCTCCCCCTGGCCGCGGTTGCCGGCACCGCGATCCCGATCCTCGTCGGTCTCGCGTTCGGCCCCCTGATGATCCTGGGCCTCGCCGCCGGCCTGGACCGGACCGGACGCCGGGTCCTGATCGCCCTCGGCGTCATCGTCGTGATCATCTACGTGCGGTCGCTCCTCGGCGGGGTTGGCGTGCCGCTGCCGGGGCAACCGCCGGCCGGGGGGGTGGCCGACGCGGCCAACCCGGACGCCGATCGGATGATGACGATCGGTGTCGGCGGCCTCCTGATCCTCGCAGGCGTCGCGGCCGTCCTCCTCCTCGTGGCGCTGTGGATGCGCCGGACGCACGTCGACGAGGACGACGACCTCGAGGAGACGCGGGTCGTCGATCGCGGCACGACGGATGACGGCTCGGAGCCCCGGCACCGGCGGCGGTTCGGGCGGCGGCCCGATCCCGTGGGGGCGGTCGCCGCGTATGTCACGCTGCTCGCGGATCTCGACAAGCACCCGTTCCTGCGGCGCGAAGCGGGCGAGACCCCGGCCGAGCACGCGGCCCGCCTGCGCGAGGCGGGCACGGCGGCCCTGCCCCTCGACCTGCTCGCCGCCGACTACGCCCTCGTCCGGGACGGCGGCCTCAGGCTGACGGCCGGCGAGGAACGACGGGCGGTCGAGCGCTGGCGGTCGCTCCGGCGGAGCCTGCCGCGCTGGGCCCGCGAGCACGCCGCGGTCACGGGCGCGATCGGGACAGACACGGTCGTGCCGCGCGCGGTCGAGCCGACAGAGGGCAGCCGGACGGGCGTGCGCGCGGGCTGACGCGGAACGGACGGGAAGGGATGGTGGGCGATACTGGATTCGAACCAGTGACCCCGCGGATGTGAACCGCGTGCTCTAACCACTGAGCCAATCGCCCGGGGCGACGAGCCGCTCAGGGTCCGCCGACGCGCTCGATCATACCCGCAGCCCCGGCCAGCGGGCAATGACCGCGGCCGGGTCCAGCCCGTCCACGACGATCAGCTTCTGGCGGCCCGTGGCCCCTGCGACGAGGCGGACGGACCGGCGCGGGACGGCCAGCTCGTCGGCCAGGAGGCGGAGCAGCGACTGGTTCGCCGCGCCCGCGACGGCCGGTGCCGCGACGTGCGCGCGCAGGACGCCGTCGACGACGCCGTCGACGTGGTCCGACCCGGATCGAGGTGTCAGTCGGACGGCGAAACGGACGTCGGTGTCAGCCAGGACTCAGATCAACCGGAGCAGGACGGTCAGGACGATGAGCACGATCATCGGCGACAGGTCGATCGCGCCCGTCGAGGGGAGGGCGCGGCGGACCGGGGCGAGGATCGGCTCGGTCGTCTGGAAGACGAAGGCCGTGAGCTGGGAGCGTCCGCCCGGGTCGACCCACGTCAGGAGAACGCGCCCGAGGATCAACAGCGTGAACGCGAGGAGCGCGAGCTGGATCAGGTTGCCCACGAACAGACCCATGATTCGAGTCTAGCAGCGATCCGTGCGCGTCCCGTCTGGCCCGTCAGTGCGGATGGTCGTGCACGTGCGGCCGATCTCCGAACAGCGCCCGGCCCACCCGGACGATCGTGGCGCCCTCCTCGACCGCGACCTCGAAGTCGTCGGTCATCCCCATCGAGAGCTCCCGGCCGAGCCCGGGCCACCCGCTCCTCACGCGGACGGACAGCTCGCGCAGCCCGGCGAACGTCGGCCGGGCGTCATCCGGGTGGTCGACGAGCCGCCCGACCGTCATGAGGCCGCGCACGTCGACGTGCTCGAGGCCGCGAAGCGCGGCGCCCGCAGCGTCGAGCGCCTCGGGCGCGAACCCGGACTTCGCGGGATCGCGATCGACGTTGACCTGGAGGAGCACGGGGAGCGGCACGTCCGGGCGGATCTCACCCGCGAGACGGTCGAGGCGCTCTGCGAGCTCGATCGAATCCACGGTCTGGATCATCGCGAAGGTCTCGAGCGCCCGGCGGGCCTTGTTCGACTGGAGCGGCCCGACCAGGTGCCAGACGGCGCCGGCGATCTCGGGCGCCTTCGTCTCGGCCTCCTGGACCCGGTTCTCGCCGAGGACCGTCAGGCCGGCCTCGACGGCCGCACGGATCCGCTCGACCGGCACGGTCTTCGTGACCGCCACGAGGGTGACGCCGGCGGGGTCCCGCCGCGCGCGCGCGCAGGCACGCTCGATCCGCTCGAGGACGTGCGCTCGTGCGTGGACGATCGCGGCGCGATCAGCCGGGTCGATGGGGCGATCCCCCGGGCGACGCTACTTCCGGCGGAGGAACGAAGGGATCTCGAGATCGTCCGCGTCGTACGTCGTGGGCCGCTTCGGAGCCGGGACGTCGCCGACGGTCCGCTGGACGCTGGACGGCGCCATCACCGCCGCCGCCGCCGCCGCGGCCTGGTCCGTTCGGCCGGGGTCGTTCGTGCCGTTGCCGGACTCCTGGCGCTGGCGCTCGAGCTCCTCGAGGAAGTCACGCTCGCGCGGCGCCCGGACCGACGCGTCGGCGCCGGCCGGCTGGGCCGACTGTGCATGGCGGCTGGAGTCGCGCTTGCGGCTGCCGTCGAAGCCGGTGGCGATGACGGTGATCATCACCTCTTCGCCGAGCCGCTCGTTGAAGCTCGTCCCGAAGATGATGTTCGCCTCGGGGTCCGCGGCCGCGCGGATCTCCTCGGCTGCCTCGGTGACCTCGAACAGGCTGAGGTTCGCCGAGCCGGTGATGTTGAACAGGATCCCCTGGGCGCCGGTGATGTTGACCTCGAGGAGCGGGCTCGCGATCGCCTGGCGGGCGGCCTCGACGGCGCGGTTCTCGCCGGTCGCCCGGCCGATCCCCATCAATGCCGACCCGGCGTCCTTCATGATTGCCCGCACGTCGGCGAAGTCGAGGTTGATCAGCCCGGGCATGGTGATGATGTCGCTGATCCCCTGGACGCCCTGGCGGAGGACGTCGTCGACGACCCGGAACGCATCGATGATCGAGGTGTTCTTCTGGACGACGTCCTTCAGGCGGTCGTTCGGGATCGTGATCAGCGTGTCGACCTGGCCCTTGAGCTCCTCGGCCGCCTTCTCGGCGACGAGCTTGCGCTTGGCCCCCTCGAACGCGAACGGCTTCGTGACGACGCCGATCGTCAGCGCCCCGGCCTCCTTCGCGATCTGCGCGACGATCGGAGCGGCGCCGGAGCCCGTCCCACCGCCGAGCCCCGCGGTGATGAAGACCATGTCCGAGTCGGTGAGGGCCTCGGCGATCTTCTCGGAGTCCTCCTCCGCCGCCCGGGCACCGATCGCGCTGTCGCCGCCGGCCCCGAGGCCGCGGGTGATCTTGTCGCCGATCCGGATCTTGTGCGGCGCGTCCGACTGGAGCAGTGCCTGGGCGTCCGTGTTGCAGGCGATGAACTCGACGCCCATCATCTCCGCCCGGATCATCCGGTTGACGGCGTTGCTCCCTCCGCCACCGACGCCGATGACGCGAATCAGCGCGAAGTTCTCGGAATCGGACCGCAGCGGCATCGCCTTCCTCCGGGGCTTGTCGTGGCTCGGTTGTGACGGTCGGGCGACTTGCGTACGGCCGTCGGGTGCTCTCGCGGGTGACCGCCGAACCTCGCCCGGGGGCCGTGCCTCACGAGGGTCCGTCGGATTTGCCGGAGTCTACCACCGGCCTGTGCGGATCGGGAGTGCCGACCCAGGCGGCCCCTGACGCCCAATACGGCATTCACCCGATGGACAGCGCGACGCGTCGGCTGCCAGCCTGCCGCCCCGGTACCGGCACTGGGACCTCGGGTGGAGAGAGCGCGCGTGGGACATCGACAACGGGCACCTCGGGCCGCTGCTTCGGCGCTCCTGATCGCGATGGCGATCGGGGCGGCGGGCACGACCGGCATGTCCGTCGTCCTTGCGGCCGACGCCCCGGCGGCCCTCGCGGTGAGCGGGAGCCTCCACGACGCGCACGGCGCGCCGCTTGGCGGGATCCGGCTCGTGATCGCCCAGGAGCTGCCACCGGACGGCGGTCTCGCGGGTTCCGAGGTGGTGACCGGACGCGACGGAACCTTCGTCGCGGAGCTCGCGGCGTGGGGCACGACCGACGCTCCGGCGGTCCTGACGATCCGGACGGCGCCCGGGGCGCGCGTCGAGGTGCTCGGGGCGCGCTGCAATCGGACCGTCGACGTGACGGTCGTCGACACGCGTGATGTTGCGCTGGCGAACGCGACGGCGCCGCCGCCGATCGACCTGGTCGCGGAGACGACGCTCATCGGCGAGATCTGCGGGACGACCGCGACCCCGCCCGCCGACGCGCCGACCCACCATGCCGCCCATGTCACACCGCCGCCGACCGACACGAACCCACCGGCCATTGGGGGTCCGTCGGAGCGCCTGGCCACAGCGCTCCTCGTGGGGTTCGTCGTCGGCCTGGCGGCGGCCTTCCTCCTGCTCGTCCCTCGTCCGGGGGCACGGCGCGACTGACGGCCGTCTCGCGCGCGCTACCCGCCGGTCGTCAGCCGGGGATGAAGCTCAGGACCACCGTCCGGTCCGCATTGTCCGCGTTCGGGTCGAGGAGCGCGATCGACTGCCACGTCCCGAGCCCCAGCTCGCCCGCGATCACGGGAACCGTGATCGATGGGGCCGCCAGGAGTGGCAGGACGTGGTCGGCGCCATGACCGGCGGACCCGTGGCGATGACGCCAGCGGTCGTCGCGCGGAAGCAGCCGATCGAGCGCCTCGAGCGCGTCATCGTCGGAGCCGGCGCCGAGCTCGAGGATGACGACCCCGGCCGTCGCGTGCGGGACGAACACGGACAGGAGGCCGTCGCGGCCGTCTGACGCTTCGGCGACGAACCGGCGGCAGGCGCCGGTCAGGTCTGTGAAGCCGCGCTCGGTGCCGGTGCGGACGGCCAGCCGGACATGCGTCATCCGGCGGGTGACGGGACCCGCGGCCGGCCCGCCCGCCACGCCCAATCCCGCGTGCCGGAGATCCCGTCCATGCTCATCGCGAGCTCGCCCGGCCCGACGTAGAACCAGCACGTCGTCGGCCAGGTCAGCGGGCCCAGGGCGACGAGCCGGGTGAGGTCGGCGACGAGATCGTCCGGCGTCGGCGGCCGCGAGGGCGGCGTGTCGGACGGCAGGAGGATCGGCCCGGGCTCGACCGGACCCGCCTGCCGGTCACAGCCCTGGAAGACCAGCTCGAGGAGCGTCATCTTCAGGAGGAAGCGCGAGATCCGCGGATCGGCGATGCGCCGCCCGTCGAGGTCGCTCTCGACCCACACCCGCGGATCCGGCAGATCGGTGTCCGCCTGCGAGAACCCCCACGACGCGCGGCCCTGCCGGTCCTCGAGGAACCGCCCGAGACCCGCCACGGCCTCGACCTCGGCGGGCGACCGGAGCCGGGTCTGGCGGAACGTTCCGGGCCAGCCCGCCAGGATGCCCAGGCCCGAGGCGAGGGCCGCCGGCAGCCGGATCGAGGGCGGTCCGGAGCGCGGGTCCCGGGACAGGCCGAGCCAACCCGTCAACAGTCGCGCCAGCACGTCAGGCGGCGGCTCGAGCAGCAGGTCGAGCGGGAACCGATCCACGGTCATCAGCTCGCAACCTCCGCGTCCACCTGCGTGCCGTCCCTAGGGAAAGATGCTCCTGATCGCGTCGCGGAGCCGGCCGAGCCCACCCGACGCCGGCGCGGACTCGTAGCGCATCGGCTCGTCGGCGTCGATCGCCGACGCCCCCCACAACAGCAGCCCGACCGCCGTCGAGTAGCCGGGGTTCAGGATCGTGTCCACGAGCCCGCCGATCCCGGTCGGCGCGGCGATCCGGACGGGGATGCCGAGCACCTCGCGCCCGAGCTCCGCGGTCCCCGCCAGCTGCGCGCCGCCGCCGGTCAGGATGATCCCGGCGGGCAGCATCCCCGCGCCGCCGCGGGCCATCTCGGCCCGCATCAGCTCGAACGTCTCGCGCATCCGCGCCTCGATGATCTCGCACACCTCGAGCCGGCGGATCGTCCGGCCCGCGTCCTCGCCGAGGACGGTGACCGTGATCTCCTCGTCGTCCTCGACCGCCTCGAGATTGCACGTCCCGTGCGAGATCTTCAGCTCCTCGGCGACCTGGAGGCTCGTCTTCAGCCCGAGCGCGACGTCGTTCGTGACGTTGTTGCCGCCGATCGGGAGGACAGCCGTCCGGAACGGCGAGCCGTCCGCGAACATCGCCAGGTCGATCGTCCCGGCGCCGATGTCCGCGACCGCGACGCCGAGCTCCTTCTCCGTCTCGGACAGGACGCTGTCCGCGGAGGCGAGGGCGGACGCGACGAGCTCGTCGATCTTCACGCCGGCCGCGTTCACGCACTTCGACAGGTTCTGGACCGCGGTTGCCGCGCCCGTGACGATGTGGACCTCGACCTCGAGCCGCAGGGCGCTCATCCCGAGCGGGTCCTTGACCCCCTCCTGGCCGTCCACCTTGAACCCGCGGCGCTCGACGTGGAGCACCACCTGGTTCGACGGGATCGAGACGGCCCGGGCGACCTCGACGGCGCGGTTGACGTCCTCGCGGCTGACTTCCTTGCGCTGGCCACTGACCGCGACCTGGCCGGGCGAGTTCAGGCTCTCGACGTGCTGGCCGCCGACCGACACGAACGCGCGATCGATCTTCCAGCCCGACAGCCGCTCGGCACGCTCGACCGACTCCGCGATGGACCGCACGGTCTGGTCGATGTTGACGACGACGCCCTTCTTCAAGCCGGACGAGGCGACGGTCCCGTGGCCCATGATCGTCATCCGGCCGTCGCGGCTGACCTCGCCGATCAGCGTGCAGACCTTCGACGTGCCGACGTCGATCCCGACGAGGACCGCTTCTCTCTCCACGTTCGTCGTCCGTGCCTCCTGGGTTAGACGAAGTGACGCCGGATCAGCGCCACGTTGTTGAAGATCCGGAACCCGAAGTTGATCAGCGCCACCAGGTAGAGGTCGATGCTGAGGCGGTCGCCGATGAAGGTGAGGATGACCGCCACGATCGCATTCGTGACGAACCCGCTGATGAAGATCCGATTGTCGTAGACGCCGTCGAGCTCGGCTCGGACGGCCCCGAGCACCGAATCGAGCGCTGCGAGGATCGCCACTGCCACATAGCGGGTGAACTCGAAGCCGACATTGACGTTGAGGATGAGCCCGGCGGCGACACCCAACAGGAGACCCGCCAGGGGTAGGAACACGCCTCGCCGCCCTCTTCGTGCGTTTGGCCAAGGCTACCCGACCCGAGGCCCCGCTGCCACGTCGCCGGTCTCGCGCCCGGCACTCCGGCCGTCGCCGCCGGCGAGGCTTGTGTCGCTCGCTGCGCGACCGACGAGGCCTCGCCTCTGGCGCAGCCTGCGGCCGGCCGCGGTCCCGGAATCAAGGCCGGGGTGTCGTGGAGGGGCGCGGCGTGGACGGACGAGGGGTGGCCTTGGGAATGTAGGTGCCGTCGCGATCGTCGCCGAGGACCATGCTCTGGACGGTGTCCTCGCGTCCGGCCAGCAGGGCAGACAGAAGCTGGACCTGGCCCGGGATCAGCGCGGGCGTCCGGGTGCTCCGGCCGTAGAACCCGAAGACCGCCGACCAGCCCTTCGCGCCCGTGTCGAGGGTGAAGCCCTGCTCGTCGGTGATCGCGACCCGGAGCGCCGGGGCGTGGCTGCCGATCTGCCCGGGCGTGAGCGACGCGAGACGCTTGGCGGCGTCGAGGTCGACCGGGTCGAGGACCGACCGGATGCCGAGGGCGGCCGCGCTCGTCCGCTCGTCGTTGACGACCGGCAGTGACACGGCGCCCTCGGGGACCTCCTGGGCCAGGTCGGCGAAGACGAAGCCACCGTCGTCCACGGCGAATCGGTGCGCCCCGACCGCCCACACGACGACCGGCTTGCGCTCCGTGACCGCGACCCGGAGCACGTCCGGCAGCCCGACCGCGACCGACGCATCGCCGACCGACGGGATCCCGAGCAGCCGCTCGACGATCGGCCCGGTCGTGAGGGCCACGAGGTTCGTCCCCGGGTCGACGTCGACCTGCTCGCGGATCCGGTCGTCCGGGGTGACGACGTTGCCGCTGATCTCGAGCCGCTCGAAGCCGACCGCCGACGTGGTCGCGAGCCCGTAGGTCGCGCCCGCCGTGACCAGCATCGCGAGGATCGCCCCGGCGCGGATCGGTGTGAGCCGGGTCGAGGCGCGCCGGACCCGCGGTCGTCGCCGCGGCGTGCCGGCGGCGGCCCGGTAGCGGCGGGTCGCGGGCGACGTCATCGGGCGCGATCCGCGCCGGCCATCGCCGTCATCGCGGCAGGTCCGCGATGCGCAACCGGCGCGCGGTCCGGTTCGCGTGTCGCTCGATCGCCAGATCGACGACCCGCGCGCAGACGTCGCCGAAGTCGTGGCCGCCGGCGGCGGGCATCGTCGGGAAGAGGCTGATCGGGGTGAAGCCCGGGATGGTGTTGATCTCCGACAGGAAGACGTCGTCGCCGCTCACGAGGAAGTCGATCCGGGCGAATCCCTCGGCGCCGATCGCCCGGTACGTGTCGCGGGCGATCTTCAGGATGGCCGCTCGCATCGGGGCCGGGACCTCCGCGCGGATCGACGTCTCGGACAGACCCGGCGTGTATTTCGCGGCATAGTCGTAGAACTCATGCCCGGCGAGGATCTCGCCCGGCCCGTACAGCTCGAGCCGGGCGTGGTCGTTCCCGATCACGCTGACCTCGAGATCGCGGGCTCCCGCGAGGTACGCCTCGGCCAGTGCGATCCGGTCATGGCGGAACGCCGTCTCCAGGGCGGCCGGGATCTCGGATGGCTCGTGGACGAGGGTGATCCCGACCGACGACCCGAGACCCGCTGGCTTGACCATCAGCCGGCCGGTCCCGGTCCCCCGCCCGAATGCCTCGAGCTCGGCCAGGACGGTATCCGGCGCATCCCGCCAGCGGTCCGCCCGGACCTCAAGCCAGTCGACCACCGGAAGCCCGATCCCGCGGACCAGGCGCTTGAACACGGCCTTGTCCATGCCGATCGCCGATGCCGTGACCCCGGACCCGGTGTACGCCAGGTCGGCCGACTCGAGGAGCGCCTGGACCGTGCCGTCCTCGCCGAACGGGCCGTGCAGGGCGATGAAGACGAGCGGCCGGGGCTCCTCCCCCGCCATCCGGTCGAGAGCCGCGCCCGCCGTCACGGGACCCGTGGCACCGAGGGCCACCGGGTCATCGTAGGCGGCCGGCGGGCGCTCGCCCCGTCGATGGTCCGCGGGCAGCCACCACCAGCGGCCGTTGAGGTCGATCAGGATCTGGCGGACGTCGTCGCCGCGCTCCCGCAATGCGTCCGCGATCGCCGTTCCCGACACGACCGACACGTCGTGCTCGGCGGACGGCCCACCCAGCAGCGCGACGATCGGCGGGTGGGCCGGCCGGTCCGTCACGCGCCGCCCTCCGGACCCCAGTCGCCGAGGAAGACGACCTCCGGCTCGAGCCGGACACCGGTGGCGCCCTCGACGGCGGCCGCGACATCGTCGGCGAGGCCACGCACGTCGGCGGCCGTGCCGTGACGGTCGTTGACGATGAAGTTCGCGTGCTTCTCGGAGACGGTGGCCCCGCCCCGAGTCCGGCCCTTCCATCCAATGGAATCGATCAGCCGCCCGGCCGAGTCGCCCGAAGGGTTGCGGAAGGTCGAGCCGGCCGACGGGATCCCGAGCGGCTGGTGCTCGCGCCGCCAACGGCGGATCTCGTCGAGGCGACCGGCGATCACGTCCGGGTCAGCGGCCGCAAGCCCGAACGTCGCGGACAGGACGACCTCGTCGGCGTGCTTCAGGCGGCTGTCCCGGTAGCGGAGGTCGAGCTCCTCGGCGGTCACCCGGGCCTCGGTCCCGTCCGCGAGCAGCACCTGCGCCGACTCGAGGACCGCCGCGACGTCGTGGTCGTGCGCACCGGCGTTCGCCCAGACCGCCCCGCCGACCGTGCCCGGGATCGCCAGCCCGAACTCCAGGCCAGTCAGACCCGCCTTCTGGGTCTCGGTCGCGGCACGCGCCATCGGGACGCCGGACTCCGCGACATAGCGCTCGCCCTCGATCCGCGAGCCCTCCGCCCGGTTCTGGACGACGAGCCCACGGATGCCCGCGTCGGCGATGACGACGTCGCTCCCGCGGCCGAGGAGCGTCAGGGCGATCCCCTGGGCGCGGGCATACCGGACGATGGCCCGCAGCTCGTGGATGTTGTGGACCGTCGCGAACAGGTCGGCCGGTCCCCCGACCCGCATCGTCGTGAACCGGGCGAGCGGCTCGTCGCGGGACGTCTTGACGCCGATCCGTCGCTGGATCGCGGTCCCGACGGCCGTCGCGTCGAACGTTGCCGCGGCGGCCGCCGTCACGCGTCGCCTCGCGCGATCGCCTCGATCGCCTCGACCGGCGGCAGGGGCAGCCGATCGGCGAGGGCGAGGGTCAGGGTCGCGACCGCGTCGGCGGCACCGGGCCGGCCCAGCGAGCGGGCGGCCGCGGCCATCGCCGCCCGGACCGGCTCGTCGAACAGGATGTCGGCGGCGGCGACGAGCGCGTCGGCTTCGAGCTGCTCGTCCGGGATCACCCGCGCGGCGCCCGCCTCGGCGAGCGTCCGCGCGTTGGCGCCCTGGTGGGCGCCGGCGTGCGGGTACGGGACGATGACCGACGGGACCCCGAGCGCGGTGACCTCCGCGAGGGTGGACGAGCCTGCCCGGCCCACGACGAGATCGGTCGCGACGAGCGCGGCCAGCATGTCCTCGCGGAGGAACGGGTAGGGCCGATAGCGCGGGCGCAGCTCGGGCGGGAGATGCTCGCGCTCGGCGAGTGCGGCCGCGTAGCCGGTCTCCCCGCTCACGTGGAGGACAACGACCCGCTGGACGAGCCGCGGCAGCGCCGCGGCGACCGCCGCATTGAACCGGCGCACGGCCTGCGAGCCTCCGAAGATCAGGATCGCCGGAAGGTCCGCCGGAACCTCGAGCCGGGCACGCGCCGCCTCCCGGGTGATCGCCGTCACGTCGCGGATCGGGGTCCCGGTTCGATAGACCGGCACGCCGGCGGAGGCGAGCGCTCGTCCGGCAGCGTCGTACGTCACCGCGAGCGCGTCGGCCAGCCGGGCCGTCGCCCGGACCGCCCGCCCCGGGATCGCATTGCCCTCCCACAGGACCACCGGGATCCGGAGCGGGGCGGCGGCGAGGAGGACCGGGATCGCCACGTACCCGCCCGTGGTCAGGATGGCCGCGGGCCGTTCGGCCGCGAGGATCGCTCCGGCCTGCGGGATCGAGACGGCCAGCCGGACCGGATCGAGGACCGTGTTGACCGACAGGTCGACCGTCCGGAGGGAGCGCAGGGCGAGCCGCCGGACGCGGATGCCCGCGTCGCGGACGAGGTCGGCCTCGAGGCCACGATGTCCGCCAACCCAGACGAGGTCAATCGGGCTCGGACGATCGGGCCGTTCGCGGAGCGAGCGGGCCACGGCGAGGGCCGGGTAGATGTGCCCGCCCGTTCCGCCCCCCGCGATCAGCAGCCGCATCGTTCCACGTCCCTCGTACGACGGTCTCGCGCGAGATCGACAACAGGATGCCGACCGCGGCGAGGCTGATGGTCAGCGACGAGCCCCCGGCGCTGATGAACGGCAGGGTGATGCCGGTCACCGGGATGAGCGCGACGACGACGCCGATGTTGATGAACGCCTGGATGCACAGCCAGGCCGTGATGCCCGCCGCGAGCAGCGCCCCGAACGTGTCGGGAGCCGCCAGCGAGACGCGGATGCCAGAGTAGGCCAGACCGACGAACAGGAGGATCACGATCCCGGCCCCCACGAGGCCGAACTCCTCCCCGATGATCGCGAAGATGTAGTCGTTGCTCGCGTTCGGGAGGAACAGCCCGCCGGCCAGGCGGCTCTCGCCCAGCCCCGCGCCGAGCAGCCCGCCCAGTCCGAGGGCGAGGAGCCCCTGGATCGTGTGGAAGCCGGTTCCGAGCGGGTCGGTCCACGGGTCGAGCCACGTCCGGATCCGCTCGAGCTGGTAGGCGCGCAGGCCGACCATGATCATCGCCCCGAGGGCGACCACGCCCATGATCGCGAGGTGGATCAGGCTGCCGCCGGCGACGAAGAACATCGTCAGCCCGGTGAGGCCGATGACCATCGTCGTGCCCAGGTCCGGCTCCTTGAAGACGAGCGCCACGATCGGCGCGAGGATGATGAGGAACGGGATCGTGCCGGCCCAGAAGCCCTTGATCCGGCCGCCGCGCTTCGCGAACCAGTGGGCGAGATAGACGATCAGGGCGAGCTTCGCGAACTCCGCGGGGTGGAGCGCGGGCAGGACCGGGAGCTTCAGCCAGCGAGCGGACCCGCCGACCACGATGTTCAGGCTCGGGACGAAGACGAGGATGAGGAGACCGAGGGCGATCACGTAGAGCGGGACCGAGACGAACCGGAGATAGCGATAGTCGACCCGCATCATCCCGGCCATCGCGACCATCCCGAGCGCAGCCCAGCCGATCTGGGGGCCGACGATCGAAAGCGTGTCGTCCGTGGCGATGTACGCCTTCATCGCCGAGCTCGAGTAGACCATCAGGATGCCGATCGCGGTCAGGGCGACGACGATCACGAGGATCGCGTAGTCCGCCTGGTGCCGTTCGCGGACGAGGGCCGTGGCCTTCTGCCGGGCGGGCGTCCGCGGGGTGGCGCCGGCGTCGGGCCGATCCACCCGGTCGTCCCCGTCGATGGCGCCCCGCCGGCCGAGGCCGAGAGGCACGTGCCGCCGAAGGGCGTCGGTCATGAGGTCCTCCCTCGCTCTCGCTCCGCGGCGATCGCGGCGACCGCCTCCTTGAACGCCCGTCCCCGGGCGGCGTAGTCCACGAACATGTCGAAGCTGGCCGCCGCCGGGCTGAGGAGCACGGTCGCTGGCGGTGTCGCACCCGCCGCGATCCGCTCGCGGGCGACGGCGTCGGCCTTCCGCACGGCCTCGTCGAGGCTGGTGGCACGCTCCGTCCGGGCGAGTCCGGCGGCGCGGAACCGGACCGCCAGGTTGGGGCCGCTCTCGCCGATCAGCACGGCGGCGACCGCGCGTTCGGCCACCACCGGTCCGAGCGCCGACAGGTCGACGCCCTTGTCCCGGCCGCCGGCGATCAGGACGACCGGCGGATCGAACGCCAGGAGCGCCGCGATCACGGCATCGGGCTGGGTGCCCTGCGAATCGTTGACGAACCGGACGCCGTCGACGATCGCCACGGGCTCGAGACGATGCTCGACGCCGGTGAACGCCATGGCCGCCCGGCGGATCGATTCGGCCGGGATGCCGAAGCGGCGGGCGGTCGCAACGGCGGCCAGCGCGTTCGCGATGTTGTGCCGGCCGGGGATCGCCAGCTCGTCGGCCCGAAGGATGGCCTCGCCGCCATCCGCGACGATCCGGCCGTCGACCAGGCCGACACCGCCGGACCGTGGCGCCGCGAGCCCGTACCAGACCACCTGCGCACGGGCGTCGTCGGCGTACGCCGCAACGACCGGGTCGTCGGCGTTGAGGACGAGCGCGCCGTTCGGGTCCACCAGCTCCGCGAGCCGGCGCTTCGCCGCCCGGTAGCCGTCGAGCGAGCCGTGGCGGTCCAGGTGGTCGGACGTCACGTTCGTGTAGACCGCGACCGTCGTGCCGCGGGTGAGTGTCGGGAGCTGGAGCTCGCTCAGCTCGATCACGACCCGGTGGTCAGGTGTCAGCTCGGGCAGCCGCTCGACGAGCGGGACCCCGATGTTCCCGCCGAGTACCGCGGGATGGCCCGGGTCCTCGGCGAGGAGGGCCGCGATCAGCGACGACGTCGTCGTCTTGCCCTTCGTCCCGGTGACGCCGATCGTCGGCGCCGGGCACAGCCTCAGGAACAGGTCCGCCTCCGAGACGAGGGACGGTGCGAGCGGATCGCCGGCGGCCCGGGCCGCGACGAGCGCCCGGAGTGCGTCGCGGAGCCGGGGCTCCGTCGTCGGATAGTCCGGGTTGATCGAGGGCGAGGTCGCGACGAGCGCGGCGCCGTCCCAGGCGCTCGCCGGATCGACGTCCGGACCCGCGACCAGGCGGATCGTCCGGCCCTCGAGGCGCTCGACCGCATCGGTGTGCGCATCTGCCGGTCGTCCGTCGTAGACCGTCACCGAGGCGCCGGCGTCGACGAGGAACCGGGCCAGGGCGATCCCGCTCCGGGCGAACCCGAGGACCGTCACGGATCGACCGCGAAGCGCGCCGTCGCGGACGTCGTCCATCGTCAGACGATCGAGGTCGATCGGGCGCTCGGTCGCCATCGTCGTGCTCACGCCAGCTTCTGGATCGAGGCGAGGAACAACGTCACGCCGAGGAGACCGGCGAGGATCCCGACGATCCAGAACCGGAGCGTGATCTTCTCCTCGTCCCAGCCCGCCAGCTCGAAGTGGTGATGGAGCGGGGCCATCCGGAAGATCCGCTTGCCGCCGCTGAGCTTGAAGTAGCCGATCTGGATGATGTCGGAGGCCGTCTCGATCACGAAGATCAGCCCGATCAGGGGCAGGACGAGGATCTGGCCGGTGATCAGGGCGATGACGGCCAGCGTGGCCCCGAGGGCGAGCGAGCCCGAGTCGCCCATGAAGATCTGGGCCGGGTGGACGTTGAACCACAGGAACCCGAGCAGCGCCCCGATGATCAGGGCGCACAGGAACGCAAGGTTCGGCTGGGCCGGGACGTTCAGGAGCGCGACGAGCAGGAACGCCACGAAGGCGAAGACGAGGGTCCCGCCCGCGAGCCCGTCGAGGCCGTCGGTGATGTTCACGCCGTTGCTGGCGGCGATGATCGCGAACGCGGCGAACAGGACGTAGACGACGGGGTCGATGTGGACGGCGCCGACGAACGGGACCGCGATCTGGTCGATCTGGTAGGTCCGCTGGATCAGGAACGCGGCCGCGAAGGCAAAGACGACCTGCCAGAGCAGCTTCTGCATCACCCGGATGCCCTCGCCGGTCTTCGCGTTCAGGTAGTCGTCGAACGCGCCGAGGACCCCGACGCCGGCGAGCGCCGCCAGCGGGGCGAAGATGCCGCCCTCGGGCGGGAACCGCAGCAGCAGGTACAGGGCGAGGATCACGACGATCAGGAGCGCCCCGCCCATCGTCGGCGTGCCTTGCTTGATCTGGTGGCTGTCCGGACCCTCGATCCGGATCTGCTTCGTGAAGCCGGTGGCCCGGAGCAGCCGGATGTACGGCGGCATGAGGATCACGACGATCGCGAACGCGAGCAGCAGGCCCTGGATCAGCTCGACCCTCATCGCGCGGCGTCGCCCGCGCCGAGGACGGAAGCCAGCTCGTCGACGAGGACGTCGAGAGCGATCCCGCGCGATGCCTTGACGAGGACGACGTCGCCCGGCTCCAGGATGTCGAGGAGGAGCGCGCGAGCGGCGTCCCGGTCCGGGACCCGCCTGATCACCGTGGCGGCCATCCCGGCGTCGAGCGCCCCGGTCGCGATCCCGGCCGCTCCGTCGCCGATGACGACGAGCCGATCGGCGATCGCCGCAGCGGCCGCGCCGACGAGCCGGTGGCCGGCGTCGCTCCCCTCGCCGAGCTCGAGCATCTCGCCGAGGACGGCGATCCGCCGGCCGGGCAGCCCGGACAGCAGCTCCAGGCCCGCCTCGACCGACGCCGGAGAGGCGTTGTAGCTGTCGTCGACAATCACGACGTCGCCCGCCCGGATCAGCTGGGCGCGATGCGGCACGCTCCAGCCGGCGCGCAGCGAGGCGACGACATCGTCGAGCGCCAGACCGAACGCGAGGCCCGTCGCAGCGGCCGCGAGCGCGTTGTGCACCGCGAGCCGCCCGAGGGTCGGGATGACGACCCGTCGTCGACCCGCGTCAGTGACGGCGTCGAATGTCATCCCGTCGATGCCCCGGGAGGCGACCGCCTCCGCGCGCACGTCGGCGTCCGGCGCGAACCCGTAGGTCACCACCCGTGCGCGCGTCCGCGCCGCCATCCGCCGGACCCGCTCGTCGTCGGCGTTGAGGATCGCGACCCCGTCCGACGGGAGCGCCTCCACGAGCTCGCCCTTCGCCTGTTCGACCGCCTCGATCGACCCGATCCGCGACAGGTGGACCGGCTGGACGGCCGTCACGACCCCGATCTCGGGTCGCCCGATCCGGGCGAGGTCCGCGATCTCGCCGCCGACATACATCCCCATCTCGAGCACGGCGGCACGGTGCTCCGAGCGGAGCCGGAGGACGGTCAGCGGCAGCCCGATCTCGTTGTTCAGGTTGCCCTCGTTGCGGAGCGTCGGCAGCGCGGCCCCGAGGACCGTGGCAATGGCCTCCTTCGTCGAGGTCTTCGCGATCGACCCGGTGACGCCGACCACGAGCGGGTCGAACCTGGAGCGCCACGCGGTCGCCACGGCCTGGAGCGCGCGCAGCGGATCGTCGACCAGGGCGATCGTCGCGTCGACGGTCGCCGGATCGATGTCGTCCGGCACGTGCGAGACGAGGACTCCCGCGGCGCCGGCGGCCAGGGCCCCGGCCATGAACCGGTGGCCGTCGGTCCGCTCGCCCGGCAGGGCCACGAACAGGTTGCCCGGCTTGACGGCGCGGGAGTCGACGGCGCCGTCGCGGATCGGTCGATCGGATCGGGCCACGAGCATGCCGCCGGTCGCGGCCGCGAGCTCGTCGGCGGTCAGCCCCCGATCGGGCCCGTCGGTTGTCGGTGACGGATCACGCCGATCGGTCACGCGGCGAAGGGTCGCACAGGCCCCGCTCACCGGCTCGCGGCCGTCGGCTGCGCGACGTCCGTGCTGTCCGGGAGGAGATCGGGCGTGGTGATGGCGTCGTGGGCGATCCGGCGGAACAGCTCGAACGACATCACGGGCATCTCGAGCCGGCCCTGTTTGGCAACCGTGGGCGTGCCCTCCTCGATCCGGATCGCGACAACCAGATCCGGGTGGCCGGTCTCGCGCGCGATGTATCCGACGAACGAGTAATTGAAGATGTCTTGCTTCCAGGCGCCGCGTCCCTTGTTGGCCTTCGGATCCCAGATCTGGGCCGTACCGGTCTTCCCGCCGACGTCATAGCCGTGGATGAGGGTGCGGTCGCGGTAGAACGGGACCGTTGTCACCACGTGGTTCATCATCCCGACCAGCGTTCTCGACAGGTCGGGCGTGATCACCTGGCCACGCGGCGGGATCTCGCGCGCGTTGAGCCCGACCGACGCGACGACGTGCGGCTGGATCAGCTGGCCGCCGTTCATCATCGCCGCGTAGGCCGTCGCGAGCTGCATCGGCGTCACGGCCACGCCCTGCCCGAACGAACCGTTCGCGAGGTCGATCTGGCGCCACGGCCGCGTCGCGGGGTCGCGAACGATCCCGTTGACCTCACCCGAGAGGTCGACGCCCGTCGGACTGCCGAACCCGAACCGCGTCCACGTCGAGTGGAGGAGGGTCGAGGCGGCGTTCGTGCTCTTGTCCAGCCCGATCGCGACCTTCGCCGCGACGACGTTGCGCGAGTAGGCGATCGCGTCCTGGAACGTGAGCCAGCCCATGGCCTTGTGGTCCGCATCGTCGACGTGGGTCTGGCCGCCGTCCAGCCTCAGGATTCCCGTGTCCTTCACCTTCGTCATCGTCGTGACCTCGCCCTTCTCGAGCGCGGCGACGGTGGTGAGCATCTTGAACACGGAGCCCGGCTCGTAGACGGAGCTGACGATCGGGTCGATGAACCGCGACGGGTTGCTCGCGGCGATCGCCGCGTAGGCGTTGCCGTCGTAGGACGGATATGACGCCTCGGCGAGGATCTCGCCGGTGTACGGGTTCATCACGATGGCGGAGACCGACTTCGCCCGGTCCGCGGCCCACGCGGCGAGGATCTCCTGCTCCACCGACAGCTGGAGGCCGGCGTCGATCGTGAGACGCAGGTCCTCGCCCGGCGCACCGGCATCCTCGACCACCGCCGTGTCGGGGATCTGGCGCGCGGCGATGTCCCGCTGGGCCTGGACGACCCTCGGCCGCCCGGCGAGCTGCTCCTGGTAGTACTGCTCGACGCCGTACTGGCCGACGCCCTCGCGGTTGACGAAGCCGAGGAGCTTCGCAGCGAGCGTCGTGTTCGGCGCACCGCCCGGCTGCGGATAGACGCGGACCGGCTCCGGCTCGAGGCTGAGGCCCTTCAGGCGGCCGCCCGTGATCGCGGCCTGGATCTGGCCGGCCACGGTCGTGTCGAGCGCGTGGGCGAGGATGACGTACTTCCGCTCGGAGGTCTCACGATCGGTCAGCGTCTGGACATCCTCGCCGGTGAGGCCGAGGATCGAGACGAGGTCGGCGGCGACGGCCCGTCGGGTGACCGCGTCGATCTCGGACGGGGTGGAGACGAGGCGCTGTCGCTCGATCGTCGTGGCGAGGACGACGACCCCGGTCCGATCGTAGATGTCGCCCCGCCGGCTCGGTGTCGGCTCGCGCATCGTGGTCTGCTGGAGGGCCTCGTCGGCGAGGCGGTCGCGCTGGCCCACCTGCCAGTACGCGAGGCGGGCGAGCAGCGCCGATCCGACCGTTGCGAAGACGATCAGGAGGAACAGCGAGCGACGGCGCGAATCGGTGCGACCCATGGCTGATCCGTCGATGGCCTAGTGACTGCCGCCGACGACGACCGGCGCCGACAGCTGGGTCAGGCCGGCGTCGATCGCGAGCTTCTTGATCGCCGGCTCCTGGCTGAGCCGGTTGAGGTCGGTCATCAGCTCGGACTTGCGGACGAGGAGCGCGTCCCGCTCGGAGGTCAGGCGCTCCAGGTCGTAGCCCGTCGCCGACACCCGCATCGTCTGCGCCAGCGAGAAGAACGCGAGGACGAACGCGATGACGATCGCGCCGAGGATGACCGGGAACTGGTTCGCCCGGCGCTTCGCCCGGATCGCCCCACGGACCCGCCGCCGGGGCAGGGTCGGGACGTCGGCGACGCGGGAGCGTCGGGGCAGGAACGATGAGCGAGGGCGGGCCCCCGAGTAGACCGCCACTAGTCGCCCAGGAGGAAGCGAAGGCGCGGAGCCCGGGGATCGAGGAACGACAGCGGGTCGACTGGCTGGGCGATCCCGAACCCGTCGCCGTCGGGCTCGTCGGCGGCGGGGTTGTGGCGGGCGACGGCCTGACGCTCGTGGATCTCGTGCTGGCGCCGGCCGTACGACCTCCGTCGGCTGTTCTGATGACGCTTGCTCACGATGAGTCCTCCTCTCTCCGCTCGATGGATGGACGTGTTCAGGCAGCCAGGCGCTCGGCGGCCCGCAGACGGGCGCTCCGGGCACGCGGGTTGACGGCGATCTCCGTCGCCGTCGGGGTCAGGGATGGGCGGGTGACGAGCCGCAGCCGCGGGTTCCGGCCGCAGACGCAGACCGGCAGCTCGGGCGGGCAGATGCAGCCCCGGCGTTCGGCGGCGATGAACCGCTTGACGATTCGGTCCTCGAGCGAGTGGTAGCTGAGGACGACGAGCCGGCCGCCCGGCCGCAGGAGGTCGACCGCGGCGGCCAGCCCCTCCTGGAGCGCGTCCAGCTCCGCGTTGACGGCGATCCGGAGCGCCTGGAAGACGCGGGTCGCGGGATGGATCCGGCGACGGACGCGGGGATTGCCGGGCGCGACCCGCTCGACGAGGGCGGCGAGCTCCTCGGCCGTCGCGACCGGGGCCGTCGCGCGCGCCGCGACGATCGACCGGGCGATCCGCGCCGCCTGCGGCTCCTCGCCGTAGCGACGGAAGAGCGCCGTCAGCTCCGCGGTGTCGAGCGTCGCGAGGAGCTCCGCGGCCGGGACGCCGCGCGACGTGTCGAACCGCATGTCCAGCGGTCCGCCGGTGCGGAACCCGAACCCGCGCTCGCGATCCGCGAGCTGGAAGCTCGACAGCCCGAGGTCGAACAGGAGGCCGTCGACGGCTTCGAACCCGGCATCCGGGGCCACGGTCCGCAGCTCGCGGAAGTTCGCCTGGCGCAGGACCAGGCGGTCGCCGAAGCGACGTTGGAGGCGACCGGCGACTCTGGCGATGGCCGCCTCATCGGCGTCGAGGCCGAGGAGGCGGCCATCAGGCTCGGTCGCCTCCAGGATCCGTTCGGTGTGCCCACCGCCGCCGAGGGTGGCGTCGATCTGCAGGCTGCCGGGAGCTGGAGCGAGCATCGACAAGACCTCCTCCACCAGCACCGGCATGTGCCCTTCCTGCATCTCTCCTCCACCGTTCGACGATCGGATCCCGAGCGGACCCTGGAAGCGCATGTGGTTCGTCCGCCGGCAGGCTGCCGGTGGACGCTGCCCTCAGATCCCGAGGCCTCCGATGGCCTCGGCGAGGGCGGCCGGATCCTCGAGGCTCCGGCGATACGGCTCCCATCGATCGGGAGCCCAGATCTCGGCGTGGTCGCGGGTGCCGACGACCACGGCTTCCGAGCCGAGGCCCGCCATCTCCCGGAGATAGCCCGGGAGCAGGACGCGGCCCTGACCGTCGAGGGTCGTCTCGACCGCGCCGGCGAAGATGAAGCGCGAGAACCGGCGAGCGTTCTCGTCGGTGACCGGGAGGGTCGCGACCTTCTCCGCGAGGGCGTCCCAGCCGGTCCGGGTGTGGATCGCCAGGCACGCGTCGAGCCAGCGTGAGACGACGAGCCCCGCGTCCAACTGGGCGCGGAAGCGCGAAGGGACGGCGAGCCGCCCCTTGTCGTCCACCGAGTGCCGGTACTCGCCGGTGAACACCTGACGGGATTCCCCACTTCGGGAGCAATGCCTGGTCGTGGCCTGCGTGGTCCGGGCCCAGGGTTCCTGTCGAGTTCCCCACTTTGGGCCACTTCACACCACTTCCGGGCATGATAGCGCTCCGAGTCACCCCGTCAACAGGGAAATCCGCACATCTCGGCCACGGGCCGGCTTCGGTTCGGCACGGCGGTCCGAGGTCCGCCCTCGTCCGGAGCGGAGCGGAGGACACACGCCGGCGCCGGAGTCGGGTCGGCCCGGACCGCCTATCGAGTCGGGGATTCGGTCGGGCACGGCGGTCGGAGGCCCGCCCTCGTCCGGAGCGAAGCGGAGGACACAAGGCGGCGCCGGAGACGGTCGGGCCGGACCGCCTATCGAGTGGGGGTCGGGATCCTCAGCTCGTCGCCGGCGTGGATCGGGACGCGGAGCCTCGGGTTCATCTTCCGCACCTGGTCGTAGTCGACCCCGAAGTAGTTCGCGATGCTGACGAGGTTGTCGCCGGACCGGATGACGTAGATCCAGCAGTTCTTCGTCGAGGGGCACGGGGTGAGGAGGACGAACCGGTTGCTGCTCGGTCGCGGGGTCGGCGTCGGCTTCGGTGGCGGGCTCGATGTCGGCGTGAGGCTGGGTGTCGGCGCTGCCGATGGCTCCGGCGTCGACGACGGCCCGCTCGATGTCGCGGCGGACGCGTCCGCCGTCGGACCGGCCGATCCCGACGGAGACGCACCCGGCGTCGTCGTTGCCGGGGCGCTGGCCACGGCGACCTGTGATGGGGCCGGCGAGGCAACGCCCAGGGCGAAGCCGCCGCGGATCGCGAGGAAGCCGAACGAAGCCGCGAGGGCGGCCACGAAGATCAGCGCCGCCGCGATCACCGCGGTCGAGACCGGTTCACGGACCGGGGTCGCGGGCGTCGCGCCCGCCAGCTGGACGCCGTGGAGGTAACGCGGGCAGTTGATGTGCGCAGCCGTCAGGCAGACCAGCTCCTGCTGCCGCGGAGACTGCGGGACGGGGCTGCCGAGAGCGACGCAGCGATGGTCCGGATCGACCGCGGGGATCGCCGGTCCGAGGACCCCTTCGGCACCTTCGCGCTCGAGGTATGGGCAGGTGGGGATCGCGTCGCCGGGAGCCGCGCGAGGGGCCGGACGGAACAGGGTCTGGCGCGTCGTCGACCGCGGGATGTCGCGGTCCGGCCCGGCCTCGTCGCCCTCCAGCACGCACCCTCCGTGAACGCCCCCGCCTTGGACGGCGCGGAGTCTAGTACGTTTGGGATGTTGCCGTTCGATGCGGGACGGTGCTATCGTCCGCCGCCAGATCGGCCGTGGACCGATCGTTCCGCGCGAGGCATGCCACCCCCCATGGCTCTGCCCCTTCCGGTCGTGACCCCGGAGACCGATCCGTACCGGCTTGCGCCGCAGCGGATCAAGCGCTGCACCTTCCGTCGCCTGATCCAGCTCGAGAGTGGCCCGGATCGGCTGTACGACGTGGAATGCCTGCTGCCGGACCGTCGCGTGCCGATCCCCCTCGGCCACCTCGATGCGGCCACCCCGATCTGCAACGCCTGCACCGCGCCGCACACGTTCCGCCCCGACGAGGACTGAAACCTCAGGCGGATGGGGTCGCGGAGCTCCCCCTCCGACCTCGGTGAGCGAGGGCCAGCTCGACGCCGAGGGTGCCGGCTCACGGTCGGTGCGTCAGCGAGGCCGTCTGTAAGCCGAGTTCTGTCGCGGCGGCTTGCGCCGTCGCGGATGGCCATCCATCTGGGGCCGCCGGTTGCCCGACGGCTCATGCGGCCGACCCGAGGGCTGGGCAGCGCACCTCTCCCCCGACGGGTTGCCCCGCGGGTTGCGCCCTCCTATTTGGCCTTGCTCCGGGTGGAGTTTGCCTCGTTTCACTCCGCCGCCGGCTTGCGCCGACGACGGCATCGTCACTGTGGCACTGGTCCTCGTCTCACGACGGACGGGCGTTACCCGCCACCCTGCGCTGCGGAGCTCGGACTTTCCTCACGCCGTTCAACGGGGTTGCCCCCGACGTGGCGCGCGGCCATCCGACGGCCTCGCTGACTCGCTGATTCTAGCCCGGTCGGCCAGATCCACCCACCCGGACGAAGGTCAGCGCGCGACCGCCTTCGCCAGCACGATCTCCCCACCGGGCCCGGCGAGGTGCAGTCGGCCGTCCCCGTCGAGCGCGAGCTGGTTGGCCTGGGCCAGGGCCCCCGAGAAGGCCGTCTCGACGGCGCCGACCCGCTGGTCGACGCAGGCCATCGCGGTCATCGCGAGCTGGTCGAAGGCAACCGCACCGGTCGCCTCGTCGTAGCGGAAGCCGCCGCTGAAGTGGTTGCAGCCCCCGCTGCCGTTGACGTTCCCACCGACGAACTGGATGGTCGGCTCGGACCCCGGGACCGGTGCCTGACCACGGATCGTGATCGCCGTCCAGTTCGGGCCGACGAAGGCCGACGCCGACGGCCCGCCCGCCCCGGACGACGCCGGTGGCGTCGTGGTCCCACAGCCGCCGAGGACGGCGAACAGGGACATGACGATCGCGACGAGGCGGAGGTCGAGGACGGATGGACGCATCAGGCGCACGACGACGACGCGGGCCGTCAGGTTCCCGCGACCCGGTCCGGACGCCGAACGATGACCGCCGGTCCGCCGGCGGCGACCCGGTCGATCGCCTCGTTGCAGAGCGCGTCGGCGAGCGTGTTCTGGGCCCGCGGCACGTGGTCCGCGGACCACCGATCGAACCCGCGCAGGGTCCGCCGGGCGGCCTCCCAGAGCGGGATCAGCTTGGCGTCCTTGACCCGCCAACGGCCGGCCAGCTGCTCCACGATCAGCTTGGAGTCCAGGAGCATCACGACCTCGCGGGCACCGAGGTCGGCGGCCAGGGCCAGGGCGCGCACCACGGCGGTGTACTCGGCGACGTTGTTCGTCTGGACCCCGAGGAACTCCGAGATCGTCGCGTCCGGCACCGCCCGCGGATGGCGGGCGTCGGGTCGGGCGAGGTCGATCAGGGCGGCTCCCGCGGAGGCCGGGCCGGGGTTGCCCCGCGCCGCGCCGTCGGTCCGGATGACGAAGCCGCTCAGGCGAGGTCTCCCTCGTCCGGGCCTGTGGCCGATGCCGGGCCGGCCGGCGCCGCGCCGGGCGTGCCGGACGGCACCACCGGAAGCTGGGTCCCGGCCGCCCCGGAGCCACCACCCCGGATCCGACGCCACAGCATCTGGAGCGGGTCGTAGTGCTTGTCCGCGACCCGCTCCTTGAGCGGGATGATCGCGTTGTCCGTGATCTTGATGTGCTCCGGGCAGACCTCGGTGCAGCACTTCGTGATGTTGCAGTACCCGATCCCGCCCTCGTCCTTCAGCCAGGTCGTCCGATCGGCCCCGTCGGCGGGGTGCATCTCGAGGCCGGCAGACCGGACGAGGAACCTCGGCCCGAGGAACGGCCGCTCGATCTCGTGGTTGCGGAGGACATGACAGACGTCCTGGCACAGGAAGCACTCGATGCACTTCCGGAACTCCTGGACCCGCTCGATGTCCTGCTGCTGCCAGCGCCAATCCTCGACCGGGATGTCCGTCGGCGGCTGGAACGGCGGGATCGCCTTGTTGATCTCGTAGTTCCACGACACGTCGGTCACGAGGTCCCGGATCAGCGGGAACGCCCGCATCGGCTCCACGGTGATCGGCTCGGCTGGGTCGAAGTCGGACAGGCGCGTCTTGCACGTGAGGCTGGGCCGGCCGTTGACCTCGGCGCTGCACGACCCGCACTTGGCGGCCTTGCAGTTCCAGCGGACGGCGAGATCGGGGGCCGCGTGGGCCTGGATCCAGTGCAGGGCGTCGAGGACGACCATCCCCTCCTCGACCGGCACCTCGAACTCCGCGAACGTGCCGGGCTCCCTGGGCGAGCCGCGGAAGATCCGCATCAGGATGTTCGGCATCAGGCTCCCCCTCCGGCCTCGGCCAGGACCCGCAGTTCGTCGGACATCGGCGGGACCGGCGACGTCGTCACGGTCATCGCGTCGCCCTCCCGGCGGACGACGACGTTGAGCCTGCCCCATTTGGTATCGGTCGACGGATGGTCGAGGCGGCTGTGGGCGCCACGGCTCTCCTTCCGCTTCAGTGCGCTCCGGGCGATCGCCTCCGAGATGTCGATCAGGTTGCGGAGCTCGAAGACGAGGTTCCAGCCGGGGTTGTAGGCCCGGCCGCCGGTCGCCCGGAGGTCCTTCGACCGCTCGCGGATGTCCGCGAGGCGGGTGATCGCCGTCTCGAGGTCCGCCTTGGTCCGGAAGATCCCGACGAGCGACTGCATCACCGCCTGGAGCTCCTCGCGGAGCCGGTACGGGTCGGTCCCCTCGGGGCGGGACAGGGGCCCGTCCAGCTCGTCCTCGGCAGACCGAAGCTGGACCGGGTTCACGTACGGATCGTCGGCGATCGACGCCGCATGGGCCGTGGCGCCGGCGCCGGCCCGCTGCCCGAACACGAGCAGGTCCGACAGCGAGTTGCCGCCCAGCCGGTTCGCGCCGTGCATCCCGCCCGCCACCTCGCCCGCGGCGAACAGCCCGGGCACGGTCGTCGATCCGTTCTCCGCGTCGACGCGGATGCCGCCCATCACGTAGTGCGTCGTCGGGCCGACCTCCATCGGGCCGGCCGTGATGTCGACGTCGGCGAGCTCCTTGAACTGCTCGTACATCGAGGGGAGCTTGCGGCGGACGTGCTCGGCCGCCAGATAGCTGATATCGAGGAACACGCCGCCGTGGGGCGAGCCCCGGCCCTCCTTGACCTCGGTGTAGATCGCCCGGGCGACGTTGTCGCGGGTCGACAGCTCCGGTGGGCGCCGTGCGTCGGTCTGGCGCGATTCCGACAGCGCCTCGACCCAGGTCCGGGCCTCCTCGTCGGTCGCCGCGTACTCGTGTCGGCGGTCCTCCGGGAGGTACTCCCACATGAACCGCGTGCCGTCCTTGTTGCGGAGGATCCCGCCCTCGCCACGGACGGCCTCCGTCACGAGCAGCCCGCGGACGCCGGGCGGCCAGACCATCCCGGTCGGGTGGAACTGGACGAACTCCATGTCGATCAGCTCGGCGCCGGCACGGAGCGCCAGCGCCTGGCCGTCGCCCGAGTACTCCCACGAATTCGACGTGATCTCGTACGCCTTGCCGATCCCGCCCGTCGCGAGGATGACCGCCTTCGCCGGGAAGACGATCGGCCGGCCGTCGATCCGGCGGTATCCGAACGCGCCGGTGACGCCCGCGCTGGTCGTCGTGAGGTGGGTGATCGTGTGTTCCATGTACACCGCGACGCCCATCGACACCACCCGGTCCTGGAGCGTCCGGATCATCTCGAGGCCGGTCCGGTCGCCGACATGGGCGAGCCGCGGGTACGAGTGGCCGCCGAACGGGCGCTGGAGGATCCGGCCGTCGCGCGTCCGATCGAAGACGGCGCCCCACTGCTCCAGCTCGCGCACCCGCTCGGGCGCCTCGAGGGCGTGGAGCTGGGCCATCCTGACGTTGTTCAGCATCTTCCCGCCGACCATCGTGTCCCGGAAGTGGGTCTGCCACGAGTCGCGATCGTCGACGTGCCGGAGGGCCGCGGCGACGCCGCCCTCTGCCATCACGGTGTGGGCCTTGCCGAGGAGCGACTTGCAGACGAGCCCGACCGAGACGCCGGCCGCCGCGGCCTCGATCGCGGCCCGCAGCCCTGCCCCACCGGCGCCGATCACGAGGACGTCGTGCTGGTGGCGGTCCGCGGGGCTGATCACAGGTGGATGGCCGGGTCCGTGATGACCCCGAGGGCGAGAAGCCGGACGTACAGGTCCGCGAGGGTCACCGACAGGAGGCTCGCCCAGGCCCAGGCCATGTGGTGACGGTTCAGCGCGGTCAGCCGCTGCCACAGCCCGTACCGGACCCGCTGGCGACGGGTGCACGAGAAGCAGTCCATCCGCCCGCCGACGAAGTGGCGGGCCGAGTGGCATGACAGCGAGTACCCCGTCAGGAGGGTCACATTCACGAAGAAGACCACGACCCCGAGCCCGATCCGGATCCCGCCTTGCGGGCTGTTGAAGATCGAGGAGATCGCGTCCACCCACAGGAAGAACAGCGGGACGAACGCCAGGTACAGGAAGTAGCGGTGGATGTTCTGGAGGATGAACGGGAAGACCGTCTCCATCCGGTAGCCGCGATGGATCGTCGGCTCGCCGACCGCGCAGCCCGGCGGATCGGCGAAGTAGAACCGGTAGTAGGCCTTCCGGTAGTAGTAGCAGGTCGCCCGGAACCCGAGCGGGATCCAGAGGATCAGGATCGCAGGGCTGAACCACGACGGCAGCCAGCTGATGATGATCAACGGCGAGTAGAGCGGCGAGAGGTACCCGTCCACCTCGTACGGGAGCCCGGTCAGCGGCGTCCAGATGAGACCGCTGAAGAAGAGGTACGTGGCGCAGATCGTGAAGACGATCCCCTGGACGCCGGGGGCGACCCACCAGCGGTCGCGGCGGAGGGTGCGGCCGAGCCCGCGCGCCGCGGTCCCGGCCGGCTTGAGGACTGTCGATGGGGTCGGGATCGACTCCGGCGCCGCGGTCATCGGGCGGTCGCGGTCGCCGCGGTCAGCCGGTCGATGATCGCGTCGGCGAACTCGCTCGTGCCGGCGTCGCCGCCGAGGTCGGACGTCGTGCGGCGGCCCTCGGCGATGACCGCCCGGAGCGCCCCTTCGACCTGCTCGGCCGCGTCCTGCTCGCCGAGGTGACGGAGCATGAGGACCCCCGACAGGATCAGCGCGGTCGGGTTCGCCTTGTTCTGCCCCGCGTACTTCGGCGCGGACCCGTGGACCGGCTCGAAGACCGCCGCCTCGGTGCCGATGTTCGCGCCGGGCGCCACGCCCAGCCCGCCGACGAGGCCCGCGCACAGATCGCTCACGATGTCGCCGTACAGGTTCGGGAGGACGAGGACGTCGTACAGCTCCGGCTTCTGGACGAGCTGCATGCACATGTTGTCGACGATCCGGTCCTCGAACTCGATCCGGCCCGCGTACTGCTCCGCGATCGTCCGACAGCTCTCGAGGAACAGCCCGTCGGAGAGCTTCATGATGTTCGCCTTGTGGACGGCCGTGACCTTGTGCCGGCCGTTCGCGACCGCGTAGTCGAACGCGAACCGTGCGATCCGCTCCGAGGCAGCGCGGGTGATGATCTTGATGCTCTCGGCGGCGTCCGGGCCGACCATGTGCTCGATCCCGGCGTACAGGTCCTCGGTGTTCTCGCGGACGATCACGAGATCGACGTCGTCGTAGCGGGTCTTCAGGCCCTCGATCGAGCGCGCAGGCCGGAGGTTCGCGTAGAGCCCGAGCGTCTGGCGAAGCGTGACATTGACGCTGCGGAAGCCTGCGCCGACCGGTGTGGTGATCGGGCCCTTGAGGGCCACCTTGTTGCGCCGGATCGACTCGAGGACGGGTTCCGGAAGCGGCGTGCCGTGGGTCGCGAGCTGGGCCTCGCCCGCCTCCTGGACCTCCCAGTCGAACGCGACGCCCGAGGCGTCGAGCACACGACGGGTCGCCTCCGCCAGCTCCGGTCCGATGCCGTCGCCGGGGATCAGGGTCACACGGTGGGCCATGGCCCCGATTGTACCGACGGGGCGGGCAGCCCGACGGACGCGGCCGGCTTCAACTGGGGCCGGAGCGGGCGATGGCAACCGTGCCGTCTCCGCGACGCGGTACCATCGCGTCCCCCGGAGCCCGCCTGTCCGCCCGGGTCCCGATCGCTCAGACGACTGCCCTCCCGATCCGGAGTCTGCCGCGCGTGAAGATCCAGGAAGCCGACGCCAAGTCGCTGCTCGTCGCCCAGGGCCTGCCGGTTCCTCCGTGGGAGGTCGCCACGACCGCCGCCGCGGCTCGCACGGCCGCCGAGCGGTTCCTCGCCGACGGGGCCGTGGGCGCAACGGTCGTGATCAAGGCGCAGGTGCTCGTCGGCGGCCGAGGCAAGGCCGGGGGCGTGAAGCTGGCCGGCTCGCCGGACGAGGCCGAGGCCGTCGCGGCGGCGATCCTTGCGCTCGAGATCAAGGGCATCCCCGTCCGGAAGGTCCTCGTGGGGCCGGCGGCGGACATCGTGAAGGAGTACTACCTGTCCGCGGTCCTCGACCGGGCCGGGCGGCAGATTCTCCTGATGGGCTCGGCCGAGGGCGGCGTGGAGATCGAGGCGGTCGCCGCAGAACGACCAGAGGCGATCGTCACGATCCCGGCGGACCCGTTCCTGGGCCTGCTCCCGTACCAGGCGCGAGAGATGGCCTTCCGGCTGGGGCTCGGGGCGCACCTGAAGGACGCCGTCGCGATCGCGACAGGACTGGTCCGGACGATGCGCGCCTACGACGCGGACCTGGTCGAGATCAACCCCCTCGCGATCGTCCGCGAGACCGGCATCGACGGGCTCGTCAACGAACGGCTGCAGGGCCTCGACGCGAAGATCACGCTCGACGACTCCGCCCTGGAGCGACACCCCGGCCTCGAGGACCTCCGCGACCCCGACGACGAGGACCCGACCGACCGGGCCGCGCGCGAGGCCGGCCTGACGTTCATCAAGCTCGACGGGACGATCGGCTGCATGGTCAACGGCGCGGGGCTGGCGATGACGACGATGGACCTCGTGAAGCGCGCCGGCGGCGAGCCCGCGAACTTCCTCGACATCGGGGGAGGCGCGCGGGCCGACAAGGTCGCCGTGGCGATGCGGCTGATCCTGGCCGACCCGAAGGTCAACGCGATCCTCGTGAACATCTTCGGCGGGATCACCCGCGGCGACGAGGTGGCCCGGGGCCTGATCGAGGCCCGCGCCCAGCAGGAGCGGGACGTGCCGATGGTTGTCCGGATCGTCGGGACGAACGCGGTGGAGGCGGCGGTCCTGCTCCGCGACGCGGAGTTCCACACGGCGGACACGCTCGACGACGCCGCCGCCCAGGCCGTGGCCGCGTCGAAGGGGGCGGCCGCGTGAGCATCCTGATCGATCGGGCGAGCCGGGTCGTCGTCCACGGCCTCACCGGCCGCGAGGGCTCGTTCCACGGCGCCGCGATGCTCGAGTACGGCACCCAGGTCGTCGCGGGGATGACGCCGGGCAAGGGCGGCCAGACGGCGCTGGACGGGAAGGTCCCGGTCTTCGACACGGTCGCCGACGCGGTCCGCGAGACGGGCGCCGACACGTCCTGCATCTTCGTCCCGGCGGCGGGCGCCCCGGACGCGGTGATGGAGGCGGCGGCCGCGGGGGTCAGGACCATCTTCTGCATCACCGAGGGGATCCCGGCGCTCGACATGATCCCGGCCGTCGAGCGCGTGCGGGCGGCCGGCGCGCGCCTGATCGGCCCGAACTGCCCGGGCGCGACGTCGCCCGGGCGGGCGAAGGTCGGGATCATCCCCGGCTCCATCCACCGCGAGGGCCGGGTCGGGGTCGTGTCGCGATCCGGCACGCTGACGTACGAGGCGGTCCAGGCCATGACCGACGCCGGGATCGGCCAGTCGACGTGCGTCGGGATCGGCGGGGACCCGATCATCGGGACGACGTTCCTCGACGTGCTCCAGCTCTTCGCCGCAGACCCCGAGACCGAGGCGATCGTCCTGATCGGCGAGATCGGCGGGGCGGCCGAGGAGACGGCCGCCGCGTGGGCCGCGGAGCACCTCCGGGACGTCCCGAAGGCGGCGTTCATCGCGGGCCGAACGGCACCCGAGGGCAAGCGGATGGGCCACGCCGGGGCGATCATCTCGGGCGGCGCGGGGACGGCCGCGTCAAAGGTCGCGGCCCTGGAGGCGGCCGGGTTCCGGGTCGCCGGCTCGCCGACCGAGCTGCCGGCGCTCCTGCGCGACGCGGGGTACCAGGGCTAGGGCGGCCGGGGACGTCATGACGATCGACGACATCCGCGATCTGTTCGCCTACGACCGCTGGGCGACCGGCCGGCTGCTCGCGGTCCTGCCGGGGATCGACGAGGCCACCTGGTCCGCCGCGAACGTCATCGACGAGCGCGGCCTCGGCGGGATCCTCGTCCACCAGCTCGGGGCGTACCAGCGCTGGCGCCACGGCCTCGTCGAGGACGGCGAGACCCCGCGGCCCGAGCGTGAGCCGCTCCCGACACCCGGGGACCTGACCGCCCGCTGGGAGCGAGAGTGGCCGGCGATGGACGCCTGGCTCGCGACGCTCGACGACGCCTGGCTGGCACGGGACGACGAGGGCGTCGGGTTCGCGCGGATGCTCCAGCACGTCGCGAACCACGGGACGCAGCACCGCTCGGAAGCGGCCGCGCTGCTCACGCAGGCCGGGCGCTCCCCCGGCGACCTGGACATGATCGTCTGGCTCGAGGAGCGAGCCGGCTGGGTCGACGGGGTGCCGCCCTCGCAGCAGGGCGCCGGAGGGGCGGCGGGCGGCGGATGAGCGCCCTGATGGACCTGATCGCGGGCGACGAGCGATCGATCCTGCTCGCGATCTCCGTCGACGACTGGGAGGGCTTCGACGACCCGTCCCGGTTCGACGCCCACCTGTCGCTCGGAGGCGGTCTCGATCCCACCTGGCTCGACCTCTTCTCGGAGGCGGTCCGGAGCACGACCGGGGACGACGCGCCGGCCGACTTCCTCGACGCCCGGCGGGAGCTGGACGGATCGAGCGAGGGCGGCGATCGTGTCCTCGAACGGGTCGATCCAGGATGGGTGGGGGCGATCGCCCGGCTCGCCGACCAGCACGTCGACGCGGTGGCGGGTCGCTGGATCGACCTCGTCGAGGAGGAGCTGGGCATGCTGCCGCGCGAGGAGAAGCCCTGGATCCGCCAGCTCGCCGGCGACATCGTCGAGTTCTGCCGGGCGGCGGACCGCTCGCAGGACGTCCTGTTCGCCTGGTCGCTGTGAAGGTCTGATGGCCACATTCGACGAGCGCGCGAAGGATTGGGACACGCCGGAGCGGATCGCGCGGGCCGTCGAGGTCGCCGGGGCGATCCGCGCGGCCGTCCCGCTCACCCGGAGCGATCGCCTGATCGACGTCGGGGCGGGCACCGGGCTGCTCGGACTCGCGCTCGCGGAAGACGTCGGCTCGGTCGTCCTCGCCGATCCGTCGAGCGGGATGATCGAGGTCGCGACCGAGAAGCTGCGCGACGGCGCCTTCCCGACGGCGACCGCGGTCCGGCTCGACCTCGTCGCCGATCCGTCCCCGGCCGAGCCGTTCGACGTCGCGGTGTCGTCGCTCGTGCTGCACCACATCGAGGACACGGCCGCCGCGCTCGCCGCGGTCCGGCGGCTCGTCCGGACGGGCGGCTGGATCGGCCTCGCCGACCTCGACACGGAAGACGGCACCTTCCACACCCCGGAAGCCGAGGGGATCCATCATCTCGGCTTCGACCGCGCCGCGATCGAGGCCCTCGCCCGGGACGCGGGCTTCGTCGACGTCTCGACCCGGACGGCGATGACGATCGACGAAGGCGGCCGGTTTCCCGTGTTCCTCCTGACCGGCCGCGGCGGAACGGGGGCTCCGGGGGGTCAGTAGCCGAGGCTCTTCCAGGAGGGGCCGCCGGGGGCCTCGATGAGCTCGACGAGCACGCCGTGGCACGAGCGCGGGTGGATGAACGCCACGGGTCCCTCGGCGCCGCGTCGCGGGGCGCTGTCGATCAGCTCGAGGCCGTCGATCTCGAGGTGGAGCAGGGTCTCGGCGAGGTTTGGGACCTCGAAGCAGATGTGGTGGAAGCCCTCGCCCTTCGTCTCGAGGAATCGGGCGACGCCGGTCGTATCGTCGGTCGGCTCGACCAGCTCCACCTTCGACTCGCCGACCGGGAGGAACGCGATCCGGACCCGGTCCTGTGGGATGTCCATGACCTCCTCGAGCGGGAGGCCCAGCGTGTCGTGCCAGAACCGACCGGCGTCCTCCATCGAGCGGACGATCAGCGCGACGTGATGGATCTTGCCGAGGCCGCGGAGCCGCGGCGGGACCCGATCGACGCGAGACGGCATGGCGTTCCCCTTCACACGGTGATCAGCTCGCGATGGACGCCGAACGCGCTCCGGAGCCGATCGCTGATCTCGCCGACGGTGGCGTGGGCCTTGACGGCGTCGATGATCGGCGGCAGCAGGTTGTCCGTGCCCCGGGCGGCGGCCTCGAGACGGTCGAGCGACGCCCCCCAGGCCGCCGCATCCCGCTCGGCGCGAACACGACGGACCCGTTCGACCTGGCGGCGCTCCCCTTCGGGATCGATCCGCTGGATCGGCGCCTTCGCCTCACCGGCCCCGTCGTCGCGGAACGTGTTGACCCCGACGACGACGAGATCGCCCCGCTCGATCGCCTGCTGGACCCGGTAGGCCGACTCCTGGATCTGGCGCTGCTGGAAGCCGCCCTCGATCGCGGCGAGGGTTCCGCCCATCGCGTCGATCTCCTCCAGGTAATCGAGGGCCGCGCGCTCGAGCTGCGTCGTCAGCGTCTCGACGAAGTACGAGCCGGCCAGCGGATCCGGCGTCTCGGTCACGCCGCTCTCGTGGGCGAGGATCTGCTGGGTGCGGAGCGCCAGCCGGGCCGAGGCCTCCGTCGGAAGGGCAAGGGCCTCGTCGCGGGCGTTCGTGTGGAGGCTCTGGGCGCCGCCGAGCACGGCCGCGAGCGCCTGGACGGTCGTCCGCACGACGTTGTTGTCGATCGACTGAGCCGTGAGGCTGGAGCCGGCCGTCTGGACGTGGAACCGGCACGCCATCGAACGTTCGTTCGAACTGCCGAAGCGATCCCGCACGATCCGGGCCCACAGCCGACGGGCGGCCCGGAACTTCGCGACCTCCTCGAACAGCTCCGACCAGGCCGCGAAGAAGAAGCTCAGGCGGGGGGCGAACTCGTCGATGTGCAGGCCCCGGGCCACCGCGGCCTCGGAGTAGGCGATCGCGTCGGCGAGGGTGAACGCGAGCTCCTGCGCGGCGGTCGCCCCCGCCTCCCGCATGTGGTAGCCCGAGATCGAGATCGTGTTCCAGCGGGGCAGCTCGCGCGAGCAGAACTCGAAGATGTCAGTCACGAGGCGCATCGACGCCGCCGGCGGGTAGATCCACGTCCCGCGGGCGATGTACTCCTTGAGGATGTCGTTCTGGGTCGTGCCCGCGATCCGGTCACGGGCGACCCCCTGCCCCTCGGCCGCGGCGACGTACAGGGCGAGGAGGATCGGCGCCGTCGCGTTGATCGTCATCGACGTGCTGACCTCGTCGAGCGGCAGGCCCGCGAGGAGGATCTCCATGTCCGCGAGGCTGCTGATCGGCACCCCGACCCGGCCGACCTCGCCCGACGCCTCGGGCGCGTCCGAGTCGTAGCCCATCTGGGTCGGGAGGTCGAACGCGACCGACAGCCCGGTCTGGCCCTGCTCGAGGAGGTATCGGAAGCGCTGGTTCGTCTCCTCGGCCGTCGCGAAGCCCGCGTACTGGCGCATCGTCCAGAGGCGGCTGCGGTACATCGTCGGCTGGACGCCGCGCGTGAACGGCGGCTCCCCGGGGAAGCCGAGGTCGCGATCGGAGTCGAACTCGATCGCCTCGAGGTCCGCCGCGGTGTACAGGTCGGCGATCTCCAGGTCGGAGCTGGTCGCGAACCGGTCGCGCCGCTCCGGGGCGGCCTTGAGCGCCCGCGCGCGGGCCGTCGAGCGCCAGCGCTCGAGGGCGTCGCCCGGCCGCTCCTCGGTCACGCGGCCGCCCTCATGTCAGCACGACCAGCAGGTCGCCGCGCTCGATCGTCTGGCCCTCCCCGACCGCGACACGCTCGACCGTGCCCGATCGCGGGGCGCGCAGCTCGTTCTGCATCTTCATCGCCTCCACGACGAGGAGGGTCTCTCCGGCCTGGACGATCTCACCGGCCGTGACCCGGACGGCCGCGATCCGCCCGGGAATGATCGCGCGGATGTCCGCGGGCCCGCTCGCCGTCGTCGCATCGGCCGTCCGGGTCGCCCACCGGCGGATCCTCGCGCGCCGGGCATCCTCGACCTCGAGCTCGAAGCGCCAGCCGTCGACGACCACCTCCAGCCGCCGCGGCGCGCCGGAGGACGACGGCGCGGACGCCACCGTGCCATCGTGGTTCGCTCGGGCATCGTCGGCCGCGCGGGCGAGCCGGACACGCCCGCGCCCGAGATCCGTGACCGTCGGCGCGTCCGCACCTCGCGGATCGAGGTCCCGGGCCTCGGCCTCCGCCGGGTGACCCGTGACGTTCAGGGGGACGACGCGAACGATGTCGCTCACCGGGGCCACCGATCGAGGCCCCGGATCCGACCGGCCCGGGTCCATGACGAGGGGGCGGCGACGCGCCGTGAGGGCGAGGCGCCGGCCGAGCCGTCGGGGACATCCGCGCCATGGGTCGGGACGAACCCGCCGCCGGCCGCTGCGGCCATCCACCGGGCCGCGTCGAGCGCCGCCTCTCGGGCCGGGACGAGGGCCGCCGACCACGTCTCGTCCACCCAGTCGGTCGACGGCGGTCCCGCGCGGAACGCGGCATCGTGGGCGATGAAGCGGTGGAACGGCAGGGTTGTCTGGATCCCGCCGACAGACGTCTCGTCGAGCGCCCGGGCGAGGCGGTCGAGCGCCCGATCTCGATCGGCGTCCACGACCATGATCTTCGCGACCAGCGGGTCGTAGTCGGGCGGCACTCGGTCGCCCACCTCGACGCCTGCGTCGACCCGGATCCCCGGCCCGGCCGGCATCTCCCAGCGCGTGATCCGCCCGGGTGCCGGGGTGAAGTCCCGACCGGGGTCCTCCGCGGACAGCCGGACCTCGATCGCGTGGCGGACCGGTGTGGCAGCCTCCTCGGCGGCCCGGAGGATCCCGGCCGACAGCGGCCGGCCCGCCGCGACGCCGAGCTGCTCGCGGACGATATCGACGTCCGCGACGAGCTCGGTCACGCCGTGCTCGACCTGGAGACGCGTGTTGACCTCGAGGAACCAGAACCTGCGGTCCTCGTCGAACAGGAACTCGGCGGTCGCGGCGTTCTCCAGCCCGGCCGCCCGTGCCGCCCGGATCGCCAGGTCGTGCAGCCCGTGGCGTTCGTCCGTCGACAGCCCCGGCGCCGGCGCTTCCTCGACGAGCTTCTGGTGTCGTCGCTGGAGCGTGCAGTCGCGTTCGCCGAGCGCCACGATCGTCCCGTACCGGTCGCCGATCAGCTGGACCTCGATGTGGCGGGCCGGCCGGATCTCGCGCTCGAGGTAGACGGTCCCGTCGCCGAAGGCCGACCGCGCCTCGGCGGCCGCCGCAAGGAGAGCCGCGGGCAGCTCGGCGACGGTCGTCACTCGGCGCATCCCCCGCCCTCCCCCTCCGGCCGCGGCCTTGACGAGGAGTGGATAGCCCGTTCGCTCGGCATCGGCGACCACGGCGTCAATCTCGTCCGGGCGGTCGACCGGGGCGGGCTCGAGCGTCCCGGGCACGACCGGGACACCCACCGCCGACGCCGACCGACGGGCCGCCAGCTTGTCGCCGAGCGCCGCGATCGATGCGCTGGACGGCCCGACGAAGACGAGACCGGCGTCCTCGACGGCCCGGGCGAACCAGGCCCGCTCGGCCAGGAAGCCGTATCCCGGGTGGACGGCTCCGGCGCCGGCCGCCCGGGCCGCCTCCACGATCGCCTCGCCGCGAAGGTAGCTCTCGGTCGCCGGAGCCGGGCCGATCCGGACGGCCGCGTCGGCGGCTCGGACATGAGCGGCACGCTCGTCCGCGTCGCTGTAGACGGCAACGGTCTCGATCCCGAGCTCGCGGCACGCGCGGATGATCCGGAGCGCGATCTCCCCGCGGTTGGCGATCAGCAGCCGGTCGAACGGTCGCTCGCCGCCGTTGTCTTTGCGTAAAGACGGCCGCGTCGTGACGTCCGTCAAAGCGGGATGTTCCCGTGCTTCTTCGGCGGATTGGTATCCCGCTTGCCGGCGAAGACCTCAAGGCCGGCGATCAGCCGTGGTCTCGTCTCCGACGGCAGGATGACGTCGTCGATGTAACCGCGCGACGCGGCGATGTACGGGTTCGCGAACCGCGCCTGGTAGTCGGCGACGAGCCGGGCGTGTTCCGCGGCGGGGTCGTCGGCCCCGTCGATCTGGTCGCGGTAGATGACGTTGACCGCGCCCGCCGGACCCATGACGGCGATCTCCGCCGTCGGCCAGGCGATGTTCAGGTCGCCGCGGATGTGCTTGCTGCTCATGACGTCGTAAGCGCCGCCGTACGCCTTGCGCGTGATGACCGTGAGCTTCGGCACGGTCGCTTCGCAATACGCGAAGAGCAGCTTCGCGCCGTGGCGGATGATCCCCCCGTGCTCCTGGTCGACGCCGGGCAGGAATCCCGGGACATCCACGAGCGTGACGAGCGGGACGTTGAAGCAGTCACAGGTGCGGACGAACCGCGCGGCCTTGGTCGACGCGGCGATGTCCAGCGCACCCGCGAGGACCGACGGCTGCTGCGCGACGATCCCGACGCTGCGCCCCGCGAGGCGGGCGAACCCGACGATGACGTTCTGCGCCCAGTCCGGCTGGATCTCGAGGAACTCGCCGTCATCGACGACGTGCCCGATGACCTCGTGCATGTCGTATGGCTGGGCGGGATCGTCCGGGATGATCCGGTCCAGCTCGGCGTCTCGGCGATCCACGGGATCCGTCGAGGCCACCCGCGGTGGATCGTCGAGATTGTTCTGCGGCAGGAACGTCAGGATCCGCCGGGTCGTCGCGAGCGCCGACGCCTCGTCCGGTGCGGCGATGTGGGCGACCCCGCTGATCGTCGTGTGGGTCGTCGCGCCGCCGAGGCGCTCGGCATCGACGTCCTCGTGCGTCACCGCCCGGACGACGTTTGGCCCGGTGACGAACATGTAGCTCGTTCCCTCGACCATCACCGTGAAGTCCGTGATCGCGGGTGAGTAGACCGCTCCCCCGGCGCACGGCCCCATCACGACCGACAGCTGCGGTACGACGCCGGACGCGAGCGTGTTGCGGAGGAAGATGTCGGCGTAGCCACCGAGCGACACGACGCCTTCCTGGATGCGGGCGCCACCGGAATCGTTCAGACCGATGATCGGTGCGCCGACCTTCAATGCGAGGTCCATCACCTTGCAGACCTTGGTCGCGTACGCCTCCGACAGTGACCCGCCGAAGACCGTGAAGTCCTGGCTGAAGACGAAGACAGCTCGACCGTCGATCTGGCCATGGCCCGTTACGACACCGTCGCCGAGGATCGCGTCCGGGTCGTGATCGTCGCCGCGCGCCGTCACGTACGCGTCGATCTCCACGAACGATCCCGAATCCAGCAGCAGCTCGATCCGCTCTCGGGCCGTGAGCTTTCCCCGCGCGTGTTGCTGGTCGATCCTCGTCTGACCGCCGCCGAGAATCGCGCGCTCGCGCATCGCACCGAGCCGGGTGATACGTTCGTCGTTCGTCGACACGGGCTCGCTCCCCTCTCGGCCGTCTTTGCGCAAGGACAGGGCCGTCGGGCTGGGTCGGCGGGCACCTCGCGCAATGATACGGGCGCCGGACGGCGGCGATCGACATATCCACAAAATGGTGAACAACTCGCCTGATCTGTGGATAACCTCGGCACTCGCCCACTGGGCCGCTGGAGTAGCATCACAGGGTCCCACCCGCCACGTCGACCGTCCCGACGCCGCAGGGAATCAGATTCGAGGTGATGCCCCGGTGACCCAGGTGATCGCGATCGCGAATCAGAAGGGGGGCGTCGGGAAGACGACGACGGCCATCAACCTCGCCGGCGCGCTCGAGGAACAGGGCTTTCGCGTCCTCTGCATCGACATGGACCCGCAGGCGAATCTGACCGCGGGACTCGGGATCAACCTCAACACGGTCGATCGCTCGATGGCCGACGTCCTCGCCGATGGACGTGCGACCCTCGCCGACGTCGTCCGCCCGACCGACGGCGCCGGCATCGACATCGCGCCGGCGAACATCGATCTCGCGAGCACCGAGGGCGAGCTGTTCACGGCGCTCGGTCGCGAGCAGGTGCTCCGCGACGCGCTGGAAGGCCAGATCGATGCCTACGACTACGTCCTGATCGACTGCCCGCCGAACCTCGGCCTCCTGACGGTCAACGGACTCGTCGCGGCCAACAGCGTGATCATCCCGGTCCAGACGCAGTACTACGCGATGAAGGGGCTGAACAATCTCGTCAAGGTCATCAACATGATCCGGATGAAGCTGAACCGCGACCTCCGGATCCTCGGCCTGCTGCCGACGTTCTTCGACAGCCGGACGAATCTCGCGCGCGACATGCTCGACGAGCTGCGCGTCGTCGGAGATCATCACGTCTTCAGCAGCATCGTTCGCAACACCGTGAAGCTCGGCGAAGCGCCCCTGGCCGGTCGGCCGATCACCTCCTATGCAAGCTCGTCGGAGGCGGCACGGACGTATCGGGAGCTCGCCCGGGAGGTGATCGAACTTGGCCAGGCCTGACTTCCGCGCAGCGGCCGCCCGTCGCCTGTCCGAAGATCGCGAGCTGTCGCCCTCGATCATCAGCCTGCTGACGTCCGACAACGTCGGCCGGAGCGTCGGCGTCAAGGTCATCCCCGTCGACCGGATCGAATCCAACCCCCAGCAGCCGCGGATGGTCTTCGACGAGACGGCAATGCACGAGCTCGCCGGGTCGATCCGCGAACATGGCGTCCTCCAGCCGATCCTCGTCCGGCCACTCGGTGAGAACCGGTTCCAGCTCATCGCCGGGGAGCGTCGGTGGCGCGCGTCGAAGGAAGCGGGGCTCGCGACGATCCCTGCCCTCGTCGAGGAGATCGACGACGACACGGCCCTGGAGATCTCGATCATCGAGAACCTCCAGCGGGAGGACCTGTCGCCGCTCGAAGAAGCGACGATGTACGACCGGATGATCCACGAGCACGGCTACTCCATCCGGAAGCTCGCCGACAAGCTCGGCAAGGACAAGGGCTATCTCGAGAACCGGCTGCGACTCGCCGACGCACCCGAGGAGATCCGCGAGCTGGTGTCCTTGCGCAAAGACACCCTGTCCCATGCCTACGAGCTGCTGAAGGTCCAGGACCCGAAGAAGCGGCGGAAGCTCGCGAGTCAGGTCGCGGCCGGGGAGCTGTCGCTCGTCAAGCTCCGGGAGCGGATCGAGGGCCGGCGGCCTCGAGCGGCGGTGGCCGCCGACGTCGAAACCGACGATCCGGCGCCGCGTTCGACGCCGGCGCCCGAGCCGGACGAGTCGGACGACTGGGTCTCCACGCGCCAGCGCGGTCCCCTCTCCGACGACTCCCTCCAGCAGGCCCGGCACCAGTTGAACGACGCCGTCGAAGACCTCGTCTCGGTGCTTCGATCGCCGGACGTCGTCCGGTCGATCCCGGAGGTCGACCGGGCGAACCTCGCGAAGTACCTGACGATCGCCAAGCTCAAGCTCGAGAACGCGATCGCGGTCGTCCGATCCGGGACATCCGAGTAGCCGATCCCCCACCCGGGGTCCAGAAGCCGGCGCCACGGGCGCCGGCTTCGTCGTCGAGGGGCCGAGGATCAGACGACGACGGCCACCCACAGGACGCCGAGCACCGCGAGCGCGACGGCCTCGACCTGCCACGCTCGCTCGCGGGCCGGGCTGGACCGGCGGCCTCCGGACCAGACGGCGGCGGCGACGGGGATGATCCCCGCGACGGCGATGGCCGCGAGCGCCGCCGACCCGGCACCGGCGATCGAGGCCGACACCCCCGCGATGACCGCGACCGCTCCGTAGAGGACGGCCATGACCCGGGCCGCCCGCCCCGGCCCAAGCTCAGCAGCGACGGACGTACGGCCGGCTGCCCGATCGCGCTCGACGTCCACGAGGCTGTTGCCGATCGCGAGCGCCGCGCCCGCCGCGACGGCCGCCGGAACCAGGGCCGCGAAGGCCGCCGGGAGCCCGCCGGTCGCTCCCAGCCAGCCGTAGACCGGGAGGATCGGGATCCCCACCGCGAACGGCAGCCACGACCAGGCCGTTCCCTTCAGCCACAGGTCATACGCCAGCCCGATCCCGATCACGACGATCGAGAGGGCGGCGATCGCCGGGCTGACGCTCGCCCCGAGCACGACGCCCGTGGCGAACAGGACGGTGGCGACGATCCGCGCCATGGTGGGATCGACGAGGCCGTCCGGGATCGGCTTGCCCCCCTTGCGACCGGCATCGGCCGGCGCGTCGACGATGTCGTTCACGACCCCGATCCCGAGCTGGAGCAGCGTCATCGCCAGACCCAGCCGGATCGCCAACCCCGGCCCTGCCCCGGCCACGAGCGCGACGGCGGCACACACGACGCCGTCGAGCACGGACGGGAAGGGGTGGCTGAGCCGGACCCAGCCCAGGAGACGCGTCCCGGCCGGCCGGCCGTCGGCCGGCACGGGGTCAGACGTAGACGAGCTCGTTGAAGTTCGCGACGAGGTACTCGATGAGCCGATCGCGGCCATCCTTGACCTGCGAGCGGATCCCCGGCACGAGCACGAACAAGGTGATCGCGGGGACCATCAGGCTGCCGTCCCGGTCCCGCCCGACCACGGCCGGAGCGCCACCACCAGAAGCGAACACCCGTTCGAAACCTGCCTCGTCCAACCGGGCGGCTCGGCGGAAGTCCCCGACCACCTGCCGGACGCCACGGCGGATCGCGACGTCGCGCATCAGCTCGGCGGCCCAGGCGTCGATCTGCTCGTCGCTCTGCTCAGCGAGACGGGCTCGATACTCCTTGGGATCGGCGGACAGGCCGGACGTCGCCACGGGCTCTCCTGGGGTTCGGATCGCCGGCAGTATGCCAGAGATCGAGGCCGTCAGGCCCCGTCGGAGGGGGTCGGGCCGGGTGCCGAGCGGGCCACCGGAAGCGCGGCCCAGCGCGCCAGCTCGGCGGTCTGGGCGGCTTCCCGGCTGCCCTCCGGCCACTCGTTGAACAGGTCCGTCAACCTCCGGCCCAACGGCCCCGGCCGACCGATCTCGGGCTGCTCCGCGACCATCGCCCCGAGCGCGGCCTCGCAGGTCGCGGTCAGCGCCTGGATGCCGTCCCGGTTGGGCCGCCCGGTCGTGGGGATCGGGTCGCCGACCCGGACCGTGATCCGCCGGCCGAACCCCAGCCACGACGTCCCCGCGATCGCGAGCGGGACGAGCGGCACGCCCTCACGAAGCGCGAAGTACGCCGGCCCATCCTCGAGCGGGCGCAGGTGCGACTCGAACGGCTGGATCCTGCCCTCCCCCGCGATCGCGATCACCCGCCCCGCAGCGATCGACCAGTGCACGCGCCGGGTGGCCTCGAGCAGGTCGCCCTTGCCCGGTCGATACGGGATCGTGGCGCCGGTCCAGTTCATCAGACGGTTCCGGCCACCCACCGTCATGTCCTCCTCGCGCGGTCCGAAGAACATCAGGCGGGGGCGGATCGGGAGCGTCGCCATGAGGACGAACGGGTCGATCCAGCTCAGGTGGTTGAAGCAGTAGATGGCCGGCGTGCCCGGCAGACGCTCACGTCCGACGAGCCGTGGCCGGAACAGCGCGCGACAGACCACCCAGGCGCCGGCCCGGCTGACCATCGTGCGGATCCAGCGACGCCACGGGTGGATGGTGTCGGCCGGGGGAGCGGGGGCCGCGGCGGCACGGCCCGCGGACGAGGGTGGCGACGAGCGTGACGACGAGCGTGACGGCTGGACACGGGGTCGTCCGGCGGCGGTGACCTGCGCCGGATCGAGGTCCGCCAGGCGATCGAGAACGAGGTCGGCATGCTCGGCCGCCCCGGGCGCCGGCGGCACGGAGTCGTTCGGCACGAGGACGGTCGTCATCCCGGCCGCCTGGCCGGCCCGAAGGCCGTTGAGCGAGTCCTCGACGACCAGGGTGCACTCCGGATCGGCCGACAGGCGACGGGCGGCCTCCAGGAACACGTCCGGCGCCGGCTTGCCGTGCTCGACCTCGTCGGACGAGACGATCACCCCGAACGTGTCGGTCAGCCCGGTCGCGGCGAGGGCTGCGTCGATCACGGCCCGATGCGACGACGACGCCAGCGCGACCGGGAGCGTCGCGGCGATGCGCCGGACCGCGGGCACAGCCCCGTCGATGACCGGTGGCCCCTCGTGCGCGTACCGCTCGATCATCCCGTCCACGATCGCCCGCTCGATCTCGCCCGCCGGCAGGTCGAGGCCGAGGCGGCGGCGCATGGTCTCGGACCACTGGCGAGAGTTGGCGCCCATGACGGCGTGCCGGTCGTCGACAGTCCACGTCCGTCCATGATCGGCGGCGAATGCCCGGCGGACCTCGTCCCACCAGATCTCCGAGTCGACGATCACGCCGTCGAGATCGAAGACCACCGCCTCGATCGAGTGCCGCTCCGGGGGGTCCGCGGCTGGCGCAGGCGCGCTCAGCGTGACGCCTTGCGGGTGGACGCGGGCTTCACGGGAACGACGGCCGAGCTCGTGGAGCCCGGGGCCGCCCTGGTCGCCGTGGATCGCCCGGCCGCCGGCCGCTTCGTCGCGGTCCCGGTCTTCGATCCTGCCGCGCGCGAGCGGCGGCGGGCCGTCTCCTCGACCGGCGGCAGGGGCCGGCCGTCGATCGCGGCGATCACCCGAAGGGCGAACGCCGCCACCCGGTCGGCCTCGTCGTCGATGCCGCGCAGGATCTGGCCCTCGATCTGGAAGCTCAGGAGCCGGCGGCCACCCTGCGTCTCGACCGCCAGCTCGCCGATCGCCACGCGCTGCCAGCGGACGAGCTTCGTCGTGGCCCGCGGTCCCTCGCCGGGGACGATCCGGACGAAGCATGAGATCAACCCGGGGTCCGTGGGAGCGAGGATCGTGAAGCGGGCGGTCGGCTCGTCCCCCCAGGCAACCCAGCAGTGCGGATCCGGATCCGCCCCGAACGCCACCATCACCGGATCGACGACGGCCGCGATCCGCGACGACTCCGCGTTCTTGTGGGGGGCACGGGCGCGCCACTCGCTGAGTCGCATCGTTCCCTCCGATCCCAGACCGCCGCGAGCCCGGTCGTGGACCGGTCAGCCCGAGGCTAGCACAGTCCTGTACCGTTCCCGTCGCCCCTCCGTCGAGGCGTCGACGGAGGTGGACGCCGACCAGGGGGCACTGTGACGGGGACGATCTCGTGAGCACGATCGCCGGGATGATCGCGATGGCCGCGGGCCTGCCCGCGGTCGTCGTCGCGTCCGGCGCCGTTCTGCCTGACGTCCGGGTGCTGGTCGTCCTCGCGGGCGGGATCGGGGGCGGCCTCTTCCTGCTCGTCCGCGGCCTGGCCGATTACCGCGCGAGCGGCCAGATCAGCGGCATCTCGACCTCCCGGATCGCGTCGATCGCGGTCGGCGAGGTCCTGGTGAGCGGGACCGCCGAGCCGATCGAGCTGACGCTCGTCTCGCCGCTCCAGAGCGCCACCTGCCTGTACTACCGCTCCCGGGTCACCGACACCGGGGACGACGAGGGCGAGGTTTTCCGGGAGGAGCGTGCGGTCGGGTTCCGCGTCCGCGACGACAGTGGGGCGGTCCGCGTCTTTCCGCGTGGCGCACGGTTCGACGTTCCGGATCGGTTCGACGAGCAGAGCGGCCGCTGGGACGGCGACCCGCCCGGCCTCCTGCCCCGGACGGGCTCCGCGTTCGGCCCGGGTGTGGACCGCGACGCCCAGATCGCGGCGCTGCTGACCGTGCGCGACCCGGGGCGGGACGCGTGGAACCGGCCGCTGCCGTCACCGACGATCCTCGGCGGCTCGTCGCGGCTCGTCGCCGGATCGAGCCATCGCCACTACACCGAGGCGCGGATCGAACCGGGCGACGTCGTCACGGTCGTCGGGCGCGTCCTGCCGTTCGGCGACCTCGCCGACCCGACCGCGGCGAACCTCCTCGAGGAGGGGATGGTCCCCGCCGGCGATCCCGAGGTCGCAGCCGACGTCGCGGCCGCGCGGGCATCGGGACAGCTCGCGGCGACGCCTGAGGAGGCGTGGGGCAACGCCGCGATCGAGGGCTTCGGGATCGGGAAGCCCGTCCGGGCACCGGAGCTCGATCCGGATGCCACGCCGCCGCCCCCGCCGGACCCGGCGCTGGCGAAGCGCGCGAGCGACGCGTTCGACATCCCGCCGGAGGCCCTCGTCCTCGCGAGCTCGTCGGAGTCCTCGCTCCTCGTGTCCCTCGGTGCGCCGGTCGCGATCGCCGGGCGCCACCAGGGCCGGATCGTGCTCGGGTTGTTCGGCGGGGTCGTGGCGATCTTGTCGGCGATGACCCTGGCGATCCTGGTCACGGGCCCGTCCTGATGCCGATGGCCCTCGCCGCGGCGTTCGCGATCGGACTCCTCGTCGCGATCGTCTTCTTCTTCGTCGTCGTGACCTACAACGACGTAATCGCGATGGAGCGGCGGATCGACAAGGCGTGGGCCAACATCGAGGTCGTCCTCCAGCAGCGGCACGACCAGCTGCCGGCGCTCATCGATGCCGTTCGAGGCCTGATGCAGTACGAGCGCGGCGTGCTGACCGCGGTGACGGCCGCCCGGGCCGCGTTCTCCCCCACCGCCCCGATCCCGCGCCAGGCGACGACCGCCGCCGAGACCACTCGCGCCATCCGGACCCTGTTCGCGACCGTGGAGCAATACCCACAGATCCGCTCGGGGGAGAACGTCCTGTCGCTGCAGGGCGAGATCGAGCGGCTGGAGGGGATGCTCGCCGACCGGCGCGAGCTGTACAACGATCAGGTCTACCGGCTCAATGCCCGGATCGCGCAGGTGCCTGCGGTTATCCTCGCCGGCCTCTTCGGCTGGCGGGCGCGGCCGTTCTTCGACGCCGAGCCCGGTGCCGACGCACCCCCGCCGAGCCTCACCGACGCCATGGGCGGCCCACCGCCGTCGTGACCGCAGCCCCGCCCACCCCGACCCGGCTCGTCCTCGTCCGCCACGGCGAGACCGACTGGTCGAAGGCCGGTCGCCACACCGGCCGGACGGACATCCCGCTGAACACACGCGGCCGTGCCGAGGCCCGCGGCCTCGGCCGGGTCCTCGCGGGCCGCGCCTTCACGCGCGTCCTCGCCAGCCCCCTCGCCCGAGCGGCCGAGACGGCCCGCCTCGCTGGATTCGGCGATCGCGTGGAGCTCGACGACGATCTGCGGGAGTGGGACTACGGCGTGTTCGAGGGCCGGACGCGAGCCGAGATCGCCCGGGAGATTCCTGGCTGGACCGTGTGGAGCGTGCCGATCGTCGGCGGCGAGACGCTTGACGAGCTCGGTGCCCGGGCGGACCGGGTGATCGGCTCGCTGCTGCCCACCGGGGGTGATGTCCTCGTCTTCTCCCACGGCCACATCCTTCGCGTCCTCGCCGCCCGCTGGATCGAGGCCGCGCCCGTGACGGCGAGCCGGCTGGAGCTGTGGACCGCCACCGTGTCCGAGCTCGGCTGGGAGCAGGAGCGACGCGTGGTGGAGGTCTGGAACGCGGGGCCGGCCGGAAGCCGCTGAGCGCGCCCTCGAGGCGCGCAACGGCCCGTTTCGGCGTGGGTGGGCTCGTTCGCGGTAGAATGAGCGTACGCGCCCCCACGCGACCCGTCCCCGCTAGGTCGTCGGCCCTCCCGGACCGGCCTGCGTCGGCCGATCGATCTTCGAGGAGTACCACGCCCAATGGCCAGCGGAACGATGCGCCCCTCCCGACCGTCGGCTCAGCCCACGACCGAGCCGCTGAAGCACGTGATCGCCGAGTACAAGCACCAGGCCCAGACGATCACCTGCGTCTGCGGCTGGCACGGCAAGAGCTCGTCGCCCGACGGCCGCACCTCGGAGTGGACTGCGCACCTCGCCGCGAACCGGACGAAGCCCCGCTGACCCCCCGCGGCCGCTCAGGCGGTCGCCGATGTCCGGATCCCGCGGGCGAACATCCAGGCCGACAGCGCGAAGATGACGATTGCGTTCGCCGGATGCAGCGCCGCCAGCATCGGTGACGAGCCGGCCAGGGTCGGCAGCAGCGTCTGGACGATGTACAGCACGAACAGGGCGAGCGAGCCCCAGATCTGCGAGCGGTCCCTCCGTCCGAGACCTGCGGCGATGAGCACCGCCAGCGCGATCAGCCCGAGCCCCGTATAGCCAAGGTCGCGGTGCGCCCCGAAGTCACCGGAGCCGCCGAGCTGCGGCAGGGCGGCACCGGCGAGGAACGCCTGGACGAGCACCCCGAGCGCGAACAGCCCGCTGAGCCATGGATGAAGACGTTGCGCGGTCGTCCGAACCATCTGGACCTCCGTTCCCACCACTCAGCTGAAGGCTGCGACCGCCAACCGCGCGGCGACGTCGAGGGTCCGCTCCGCGTCGCCGCCCGTTGCGAAGTTCATCGCCGTCGCGCCATAGCCGACGACCGGCATCGCCGCCGCGAGGATCCCGACGGCGTCGATCGCGACCGCGGCGGGCACACCGGCCGCCTCGGGCATGGTGACAGACCAGCGCGCCTCGTCCGCGTCGAGGACGTCGTGGTCGACCGCGATGTACAGCCCGTCGACCTCGCCGGCGACCCGATCGACCCACGCCCCGAGTGCGGCCATCCCCGCAGGCCTTCGGAGCATCCCCGCACCGAAGTGCGCCAGGGGTGATGCCGACACCCAGCGTGACTCCGGCTCGTCGAGGACCTGGCCGCCGATCAGGGCGGCGTGCGCGAGCTCGACCGTGGGTCCATCGACGGCCCGGACGAGGTCGTCCGCGCCGCGGCCCAGGAGCATGGCGAACGGCATCCCCCAGACGTGGCCGGACGGCGTGGTGTCCGGCGTGTTGGAGTCGCCGTGGGCATCGAACCAGGCGATCGCGAGCCGTCGGTCCGGACGCGCCCGGCGGAGACCGGCCATCGCGCCCGCGTGCGCGCAACAGTCGCCGCCGAGGACGAGCAGCCGCTCTCCGCGGGCGACGGCGCCCGCGACCATCGCGGCCTCGCGTGGCAGGAAGGCCGCGATCTCGGCTCGGTTTTTCGCACGCGGGTCCGGATCGTCCCGGACCTCCGGGTCGATCACCAGGTCGCCGTCGTCGCGGAGCTCGAGCCCCGACGCCATCAGCCGGTCCAGGAGACCGAGCCGTCGCAGGTCCCGTGGCGCCTCCGCCATGCCGACGTGGCGGCCACCGGGCAGCTGGCCGCCGAGGGCGGTGGGGACGCCGACGACGGCGATGGATCCGGGCACCCGCCGAGCATAGGTCGCGATCGGGGCCGGTGCGTGCCGCTCCGGCGGGCGTCGACGCCGTGGCCTGACCGCCCGTTCTCATGGGTTGCGAAGGATCGCCCGGCCATCCTTCGTCGCATGACCAGCCTCGACCGGCCCGCCGCCGGCCTCTTCGCGGGCCGCACGCTGGGGACCCAGCTCCGATCGTTCGTCGCGATCGGCATCGCGAGCACCCTGGTCTGGGCCGGGCTGTACACGCTGCTGCGGACCTGGCTGAGCCCCGTGAGCGCCAACGCGGTCGCCCTGATCGTATCGGCGGTCGGCAACACGGCCGCCAACCGGCGGCTGACCTTCGGCGTTCGGGGTCGGGCCGGGCTGATCCGCGATCACGGCGCCGGGCTCCTCGCCTTCGCCCTCGCGCTTGCGCTCACGACCATCGCCTCGGCCGGACTCGCGGCGTTCGCACCCCATGCCGGCCGGCTCGTCGAGCTGGCGATCCTCGTCGGCGCCAGCGCGGTGGCGACGGCCGGTCGGTTCGCCCTCCTCCGCGCGTGGCTCGGCCGCCGGGGATCCGAGCCCGCCTGACCGCACTGTCCCGGCCCCCACCGAACGGCCTGTGATGACGACCCTGCTCGAGACACCTGCCGTCCCCGCCGCCCACGCGGTCGAGCGCAGTCGCGCCTTCGCCGCGTCGTGGACCGGTGTCGCGCAGGCCGGCGTCGCGGGGCTCGCCGTCATCCTGTACGTCGTCAACCTGACGGTCAGCGGCTTCGCCAACACCTACTACTCCGCGGCCGCGCTCGCCGCGTCCCGGAGCTGGTCGGCGTGGTTCTTCGGCTCGATCGACGCGAGCAACTTCATCACGGTCGACAAGCCACCGCTTTCGACGATGGTGATGGGCCTGTCGGTCCGGCTGTTCGGGCTCAACTCCTGGAGCGTGCTCCTTCCCGAGGCCCTGATGGGTGTTGCGACCGTCGTCCTCGTGATGGCGATCGTGCGCCGGACGATGGGCTCGCCGGCCGCCGTGGTCGCCGGTCTCGTGACCGCGCTGACACCCGCGGCGGTCCTGATCTTCCGCTTCAACAACCCCGATGCCCTGCTGACCCTGTTGCTGACCGGCGCCGCGTACGCATTCATCCGATCGCTCGAGCACGGCCGGCTCCGCTGGGTCACCCTGGCGGCCGTCCTCGTCGGGCTGGCGTTCAACACGAAGTACCTCCAGGGCTGGCTCGTCCTGCCCGCGTTCGCGGTGGTCTGGACGATCGCCGCGCCGGGCTCGTGGGCCCATCGGGTCCGCGGCCTCCTCGTGGCGTTCGCGACGGTCGTGCTGGCAAGCGGCTGGTGGATCCTCGTGATGGAGCTCCTGCCGGCGTCGGCCCGGCCGTTCGTCGGCGGATCCACGAACGGCACCGCCCTCGACCTCGTGCTCGGCTATGACGGACTCGGCCGGATCTTCGGCGGGGGCGGCGGCCCGGGCGGCGGCGGACCGGGCGGCGGCGGGTTCTCCGGCACGCCCGGCTTGTTCCGACTGTTCAATTCGCTGCTGGGGGGCCAGGTGGCCTGGCTGCTCCCCCTCGCGTTCCTCGGCCTGGCCGTCGGCCTGTGGGCGCGCCGATCCGCGCCGCGGACCGACCTGCGCCGCGCTGCCTACCTGATGTGGGGCCTGTGGCTCGTCGTCCATGCCGTGGTCTTCAGCTTCATGTCCGGGATCATCCACTCCTACTACGTCGTCGCGATGGCGCCGGCCATCGGCGCCCTCGTCGGCGGCGGCCTGGCCGAGCTGTGGCGGATGCGGCTTGCGGCCCCACGCCGGCCGTTCGCCGGGATCGTCCTCGCGGGCGGCCTGACCGCGTCGGCGGCCATGGCCTGGGTCCTGCTCGACCGGACACCCGACTTTGCGCCGGGACTCGCGATCGGCCTGGCCGCGCTGACGGCGGCCGTCGCACTGCTCCTCGCCCTGCCGACGGTCGTCGTCGACCGGCGGATCCAGCTGGCGGCGATCGGGCTGGCCGTGGCGACCCTGCTGGCCGGACCGACCGCCTACGCCATCCGGACGATGCAGACCTCGTACGGCGGCGGCGACCCCTCGGCCGGGCCGCAGGTCGCCAACGCGGGCGGACCCGGTGGCGGCTTCGCCGGCGGTCCGGGGCGGTTCGGCACCCAGGGCGCTGGCGGCACGGGCGGGGACGGGCCGACGTCGGCCGCCGGTGGGCCGGGCGGCGTGGGCGGCGACGCGGTCAGCTCGTCGCTGGCCGACTACCTCGTCGCGAACCGCGGCGACGCCCGCTGGATCGTGGCCGTGTCCTCGGCCAACCAGGCCGGCTCGATCGAGCTCGCGACGGGCCAGCCGGTCATGGCGATGGGCGGCTTCACGGGCAGCGACCCGACGCCGACCCTCCAGGAGCTCCAGGCGTACCTCGCGTCCGGGCAGCTCCGGTTCGTGATCGTCGGCGGAGGCGGGGGACCGGACGGCGGCTCGAGCGAGGTGACGTCGTGGGTGACGTCGACCTGCACCGTCGTCAGCGACGTCAGCTCGACGCTGTACGACTGCTCCGCGGCGGCCGCCGGCAGCTGATCTCCGGACATGCGTCGTGCCAGCCGCGTTGCAGCTGGCACGAGTGCGGATCTGGGTGCGGTGGCGCGGTTCGCGCCGCCGCGTCGGGTCAGGGCAGCTGGATCAGCTTCGTCCCCGCGGCGAGCTGGTTCGCGGCCTGCTTGAAGAGCGCGGCCAGGTTGGTGCTCGCGCCGGCCGACTTCGGGACGCAGAAGAAGTGATCGCCGTCGTCGTTCGAGGTGCCGGGGCATCCGCCGTCGACGGAGTTGGTGGCCATCGAGGCGAGCAGCGTCCGCGCCGTCTTGCCCTTCCATGCGCCCGACGTGTCGGGGCAGGCGATGTCGTTGGTCCCGTCGAGACCGAAACCGATCGTGAAGAGCTCGATCCCGCTGTTCTTGACCGCGGTGGCGGCCGTGCTCGACAGGGCACAGTAGTTGGGCCCGGCCTTCGTCGACGCGTTCGGCTGACCGTCGGTCATCAGGATGATGCCCTTGATCACGCCGGACCGGCCGTTGTTGAGCAGGTCGTATGCCGCGGCGGTGATCGGGTCGTTCAGGTCGGTCCCCGTGCTCGAGTTGACGTAGCAGGCGACGGCCTTGGCGAACGAGCTGCTGGATTGCGTGTAGTCCTCGTTGACCGGTGCGCCGAGCCCGCTCAGGCCGACCGGCACCCAGCGTCGGAGATCGGTGGGCATGTTCGCCGACCCGATCGAGCCGGCCGGTGTCACGACGCACCCGCCGCCGTTCGTGCTCGGACCGAGCATCCCGAACGCCATCCACTGCCGGACCGGGTCGTACGCCTTGCGGACGGCGTCCGCCGCGTTGCGGGCGTTCGTGGTGTCAACGCCGCTCATGCTCGACGTCCGGTCGACGACGACCTCGAGATCGACCGGGGTGATCGGCTCCTGGCCGCACGGGCCCCTGCACGCGGCGGAGGTCACGGCCCCGGTCGTGCCGCTGTCGACTCCGACCGCGACGCCGAAGTTGTACTTGACCGTGGCGGCGGCCTGAAGAACGATCGTGTTGCAGGTGTCGCCATTGGCGGGCTCGCACACGGCGACGCAGATCGCCGTGTTGCAGGTCCACGTCACGCCACCGCCCGGATCGCAGACGGCCGGGACGTCGGACAGACGAGGGGTGCTGCCGAGGCTTCCGACGACGCACCGGAAGGTGACGGTCGTTCCGGCGGGCAGGCCGCCCGGATAGTTCGTGGCGGCGTACTGCCGCGCGATGGCGTCGGCGTTCGTGCCGTCGGCGGGAAGCTGCGAGGCTCCCGCGAGGGCGCCGGCGTCGAGCGCGTTCCAGAGATTCTGGTTGGCGTTGCGGAGGACGCCGATGTCGATGGCCAGCGACGCGAAGCCCATGATCACGACGAGCGCAAGGACGAACAGGATGATGATCTGTCCTCGCTCGTCCTCTCGCCGGCGACGCGACTTCGACATGCTGGTGCTCCTGGAGGCGGGCAGTGGCTTCATCTCCGCGTCCCTACTCGATCCGCATCTGGACGGTGGACGTGAGATTCAGGATGTTTCCCATGGCGAGCGGCCAGATCATCGAGTAGGCGTAGTCGACCTTGACCACGACCGCATCGCCGGCCTGCCATGAGGGGCTGGAGCAGGCGACGAAGGACGTTCCCGACGGCCGCTCGCAGCTGATCGCGACGTTCAGCTTCGAGAGGTCGAGGCTGGTGGACATCGCCTTGACCCGGGCATCGATGCCGGCCACGTTGCCGGGCTCGACGACGCCGAGACGCGCCCCCTCGCGGGAGGCGTTGATGATCGTCATCTGGGAGTACAGACCCAGGCCGAAGTCGAGGATCCCGGCCAGGATCAGCAGGAAGACCGGGAGGACCACGGCGAACTCGACGAGGGACTGACCACGAGCCTTGCGGTTCGTGAGGCGTCGAGTCCCCGTGCGTCGTTCATCGACACGGGCCGAACGGTTCGTCAAGCGCTCCGGATGCATTCCGAGAAGCACCCCCGGTTACCCGCTGGGGCCTGCGCCAAGGTCGACGTCACGCACCAGCTGACCCGGACTTTCGGATCGGGACTTTGCCGTGTTCCTTGCGTTGGTGCGTGGGCGCATAGCCCAATAGTCCCGATCGGAGTGCGGAGAAGCCCGGCGCGGGACGGCGGGGTGCGGTCCGGGCATGTGACCTCGACGGCGGCGATCGCCGGCGACCCGGTCGGTTCGACGGACTTCGCCGCCGAACGCCTTCATGATTTCGCGGCTGCGCGTGAATCACTTGACCCATGCCCGAGCATCCGTGGGGCATGACGTCGACCGCCGGCGGTCCGCGTGATGGGGGCGACATGGACCGGCCGGAACGGTAGGTCCGGCACTGGTGCCCGACCCGAGGCATGGGACAACCTCCAATGGAAGGAGGGCCGACGTCCTGGGTATGTCTCGCCGGATGATCCGATACGGTGCGGCTGCCGTGGCAGCCATCATGGCCGTCATCTACTTCCTGATCGGCCTCGGCGTGTTGAACGTGGGCGGATCGGACAGCGACAGGGCTTTCCTGTGGGTCTTCGGGGCGCTGGCGGGTGGGGCGTTCTTGCTCGGCGCGCTGCTGCTCGTGACCGTCGACCGGCGCTGGGTATGGGTCGCGGGCCTGATCTTCCAGGTGTTCGTCTACTGGGCGTATGTGGACGTCTCGAAAACCCGAACGCCACCGTTCGAGACGTGGGGCATCACCCTGCGCGTCATCCAGCTCCCACTTCTCCTCGCCCTCGGGTACCTGGCCGTTCGCGGCTCCAGACTCGTCCCACGTTGACGACGATCAGATCGAGAGCACGGTCGGGGCGAGGATGCCCGCGTCTCGGGAGTCACAGAGCCATCGCGACGGCCGCGAGGGGTCCGGTCTCGTGACTTCCGGCTCTGGCCCCAAGGCCTGCCGGTGGGCACGCTGACTCCACGCAGAGGAGCCCCCCAGATGCACGTCCTGATCGTCTACGAATCGATGTACGGCAACACCCACGCGATCGCCGAGTCGATCGCCGAGGGCCTCCGACCGGCCGGCGAGGTCCGAGTCGTCCCGGTCGGCGATGCGCTGCCCGACCTCGTCGAGTGGGCAGACCTCCTCGTCGTCGGTGGCCCGACCCACATCCACGGGATGACCCGCGCGTCGTCGCGGGAGAACGCCCGCAAGCGGATCGCGGCGACCGAGACCGACCTCGCCCTCGACCCGGCGGCGACAGGACCTGGCGTCCGAGAGTGGCTCGGGACCCTGCCGCACGTAGAAGACGTGCCAGCTGCGGCATTCGACACACGGGTGCAGGCCCGGCCGCTGCTGACCGGCCGAGCCTCCGGCGGGATTGCCAAGAGCCTCCGCAATCGCGGCTACCGGCTCGTCGCCGAGCCGGCGAGCTTCCTCGTCGACATGGAAACCCATCTCGTCACCGGCGAGCTCGCCCGGGCCAGGGTGTGGGCCACGGGCCTTGTGGCAGAGCTCGTGCCGGCGGGCTAGCCGGACGGGTCGCCCGTCGCGCGAAGCCGCTTCGTCCGTCGGGTGTCGCATCGCGGCAACCAGGAGGTCGATCATGACGATCGCCACGCCTTCGCGAGTCGAGTTCGAACGCCCGACCGACTACCGCCACGAGATCACGGCACGCGATGCCCGGGTGCGGATGCTCGTCATCCCGGACCGGCGCTACCTCATGATCGATGGGAAGGCGCTTCCCGGCAGCCCGGACTTCGCCGCGGCGATCGGCACGCTGTTCCCCGTCGCGTACACCCTCCACTTCGCACTCAAGCGACGCGGCCGTCGAGGGGCCGGTCGGGGTGCTCGAGGGGCTGTACTGGACCGATGACGAGCGCCCGATCGCCCCGGAGCAGTTCCGGGCGCAGCCCGGCGCTGGGGTCCTATGGAGCTGGCGGTTGCTCATGCCAGTGCCTGACGCCGCCACAGGCGAGGACCTCACCAGCGCGATCGAAGACGTGCGGGCGAAGCGCGAGCCAGCCCTGCTCCGCCAGCTGCATGTCGAGCGGTGGGAGGAGGGCCAGGTCGCGCAGGTCATGCATGTCGGTCCGTACGCGACCGAGCCGGCCACGCTCGATCGACTCCACGCGGCGATCGTCGCGGCGGGCCTGCGGCCGCGCGGCTGCCACCACGAGATCTACATCAGCGATCCGAACCGGGCGAAGCCGGAACGGCTCAAGACTCTGCTCCGCCAACCGGTCGAGCCCGCCGGCGACTGAGGTCATGCGGGCTCGACGTTCCGGGTGCCGAACATCGCGAACGCCCCGATCGCGACCGCCATGTCCATCCGACCCACCCTCCGAACCGATCTCAGCGGTCGGACAAGACCGGCGCGGAACGGCACGCCTAGTGGATGGTGCAGCCGAGCGGATTCGGTCGTCACTGCCACTCGTCACCATCATTCGGGCCGTTGCACACGACCGACGAGCCCCGTACGGGCGTCGGCAGCCGACGACCGACCTCGTTGTTAGTCTTTGGGCCATGGCGGAACCCAAGAGGCATACGAGCGCGGCTGACCTGCTCGCCGACTGGCGGTCTGCTGGGCGGGACACCGCTGCCGCTCATGCCGCAGATAGGGTTGCCGAGATGGCGCTCGTTGCGGCCGCCCACGCGGAGGAAGCGGCCGACGAGGTCGCGATTGCCGCGGCCGCTGCGTTGGAAGCGGTCGATCGAGCACAGATCGCCGCGAATCGGGCTCGATCTGCCGCTCTCCAGGCAGGTGAGGCAGCCCACCTCGCGCTCACCATTGCCGAGGGCGACCGGGTTCGCGCCAGCGAAGATGTGCAAGACGCGGAAGCGGCAGAGGCAGAAGCGGAGGAGCGATACCGCGGCGCGTCCGAGAAGGGATTCCCACGCGGCCGCTCAGGCTAGGTCAACGGTCGCTCGACCTCGTCGAGGGCAGCCATCGCCTGGTTCATGCCACCCGACATCCTCGGGGCGAGCTGGACCGCCGAGCCGACGCGGCGACAGGCGCATGCGTCGTTCGTGCTTGGCGACATTGGGCTCGGGATCGGCGTCGGGGCGCTCGTCGTGACAGCGTTGAATTCGTAGGGAAACTGGCTCCGGCGGTAGGATTCGAACCTACGACCAAGCGGTTAACAGCCGCCCGCTCTACCACTGAGCTACGCCGGAGCGAGGGCCGACCGATCTCGGCGGTTGGTCGGCGCGCGGCCGCACCGGGGCGCGGACCGGGCGACAGGATACCAGACGTCCTTCGCCCGGCTCGACGGGCAGTTCCGGCGGGGATTCGACCTCCGGATCGGCGACGATGGTCCGGTGATCCAGTTGACCCAGATCGCGCGCCGAGGGCGCAGCCCCGACTCGGCCGCCTTCCCGTTCGGTGTCCCGGCGATCGCGACCCTGCCGACCGTCGTCCTCGATCGGCCGGTCACGATCCTCGTCGGGGAGAACGGGTCCGGGAAGTCGACGCTCCTCGAGGCGCTGGCCATCGCGGCCCGCGCGACGACGGCCGGGACGACCGACGCCGCCGACGACACGACCCTGGCCGGCGTCCGGGCGCTCGCGGACGACCTCCGCCTGTCGTGGTCGACGCGCCGCCATCGCGGCTTCTTCCTCCGCGCCGAGGATTTCTTCGGGTTCGCCCGTCGGATCGCGGCCATGCGCGCGGATCTCGAGGCCGGGGTGGCGACGGTCGAGGCCGAGTTCGCCGACCGCGACGCCTACGCGCGCGGGCTCGCGCTGTCGCCGTACCTCAAGGAGCTCGGCGAGCTTCGGCGTCGATACGGTGACGGGATCGACACGCAGTCCCACGGCGAGGCGTTCCTCGCCTTCTTCCGCGACCGGTTCGTCCCCGGCGGGATCTACTTCCTCGACGAGCCGGAGGCGCCCCTGTCGCCGTTCCGCCAGCTGGCGTTCCTGGCCCTGGTCCGTGAGGCGGTCGCCGCCGACTGCCAGATCGTCATGGCGACCCACTCGCCGATCCTGCTGGCCTGTCCCGATGCGGCGATCTGGTCGTTCGACACCGCCCCGATCGGGCGTGTCGCGTACGAGGACCTCGAGCACGTGACGCTGACCCGGGACTTCCTGAACGACCCGGACGCGTTCGTGCGGCATCTCTGACCGGTATCCTCCGGGTCGTGCCTGCCGCTGGTTCCGCCGCCCGTCCATCTGCGCGCCCGAGCCCGTTGATCTCCGCCGACGAGCTGCTCGGGCTGCTGTCCGGGGACCCCGATCACGTCCGGATCGTCGACTGCCGCTGGTATCTCGGTCGGCCGGGCGACGGGCGGGCGGCCTGGGCGGCTGGACATCTGCCCGGGTCGATCCATCTCGACCTCGACGACGACCTCGCGGACCTCGCGGGGTTCGGGGCTCCGGGCCGGCATCCCCTCCCCTCGCCCTCGGCATTCGCGACCCGGCTGGGTCGGGCGGGCATCGGCGACGAGCACCTGGTCGTCGCGTATGACGACGTCGGCGGCTGGGTCGCGGCGCGGCTCTGGTGGATGCTCGACACCATGGGGCACCGGGAGGTCGCGGTCCTCGACGGCGGCATCGAGGCGTGGACGGCGGCGGGCGGTGCGCTCACGACGCGCGATCCGGTCCTGCCGGCGGCGTCGCTCCACCTCGCCGACGCGTGGTCCGGCGTGATCTCGCGCGAGGAGCTGAAGGCGCGGCTGGGCTCGGTCGTGCTGCTCGACGCCCGCGCCGCCCCGCGGTATCGCGGCGAGACCGAGCCGATCGACCCCGTCGCGGGCCACATCCCGACCGCCCGGAACGCCCCGGTCGACGGGAACCTGGTGGACGGCCACTTCCGTCCGGCCGCGGAGCTCGCGGAGCGGTTCCGCGCTCTCCGGGCCGACGGGTCGGAGGGCGAGGTCGTGACCTCGTGCGGAAGCGGGACATCCGCGCTCCACCACGCGATCGCGATGCGGCTCGCGGGCCTGCCGGACCCGATCCTGTATGTGGGCTCCTACAGCGACTGGTCCCGCTCGGGCGAACCGGTCGCCACGGGCCCGGAGCCCGGTGAGCCCCCGCGAACCGCCGGATAAGTCGGCCCGCCGATCATGCACCGATGGCGACCAGACGGAGACCCGCGGACATCGGGATCGAACGTGGCAGATTCCTCCTCGGCGGTCTGACCCGCGAGGAGACCCTCGCCCGGCGCGACCGCGGACTCACGATCGCCGACGTAACTCGGGCGATTGGCCTGTCTCCGTCCATGGGCAGCCGGATCGAGCGCGGTCGTGTTCCCGATGTCGGGATCGTCCGGTTGTCGGCCATGCTTGCCGTCGTCGGCCTGGAGCTCTCTGCACGGGCGTTTCCGGGCGGCTCACCGATGCGTGACGCAGCCCACGCGTCGTTGTTGACTCGATTCCGGGCGTCCCTTCATCCGGGCATCCGATGGAGCCTGGAGGTTCCGCTGCCGGGACGCGGCGACCAGCGGGCCTGGGACGGGCTGATCCGCGGCGATGGTTGGATGTACGGCATCGAGGCCGAGACGCACCCCACCGACGCGCAGGCCCTCCTGAGGAGGGTCGAGCTCAAGGTCCGCGACAGCGGGATCGACGGCGCCTTCCTCGTGGTCCCGCCGACCCGCCACGTCCGCGCTTTCCTCGCGGCCGCCGGCGACGTCCTCGAGCCAGCCTTCCCGGTGCCCGGACGGCGTGCTGTCGAGCTGCTCCGGGCGGGGGTGAACCCTGCTGGCGGGGCGGTCGTCGTGATCTGAGGACGGTCGCGGCGTTTGCATCCCATGCACACGTCGGTGGCCGGACTCCCCGGCGCCCTCATCGCCCGGCCCGATCGTTGCGTGGGGCGAACGAACCCGACCGAATTCGCGGCGAACCCACGGCACGCGTCGGCATCGTGCATCGGTAGCACGTCCAGTTGCGGGCTAGCGGCTCCGGCCCCCGACGTTTGCACCTGGTGCATGCGTAACCGGCGGCGCGCCGCGGGGCGACGCCCGGCACCGGCGCCGCACTACCGCGGCTGCGGCGGGGACCTTACTCCAGGTAGTCCTTCAGCTTGCGGCTCCGGCTCGGGTGACGGAGCTTGCGGAGGGCCTTCGCCTCGATCTGGCGGATGCGCTCGCGGGTCACGTTGAACTCGCGGCCGACCTCCTCGAGGGTCCGGGCCCGGCCGTCCTCCAGCCCGAACCGGAGCTGGAGCACGCGTCGCTCGCGGCCGGTCAGCGAGTCGAGCACCGCCTCGACCTGCTCCTTGAGGAGCTGGTGTGATGCCGCCTCGGCCGGTGCGAGCGCCCCGCGGTCCTCGATGAAGTCGCCGAGGTGGGAATCCTCCTCCTCGCCGATCGGGGTCTCGAGCGAGACCGGCTCCTGCGAGACCTTGATGATCTCGCGGACCTTCTCGGGCGTGACCTGGACCTCCTGACCCTTCGACATCGCCTCGGCGATCTCCTCGACCGTCGGCTCACGACCCAGCTCCTGGAGGAGCTGGCGCGAGACCCGGATCAGCCGGTTGATCGTCTCCACCATGTGGACCGGGATCCGGATCGTCCGGGCCTGGTCGGCGATCGCACGGGTGATCGCCTGGCGGATCCACCATGTCGCGTACGTCGAGAACTTGAAGCCCTTCTCGAAGTCGAACTTCTCGACCGCGCGGATCAGCCCGATGTTCCCCTCCTGGATCAGGTCCAGGAACGACATCCCGCGGCCGATGTACTTCTTCGCGATGGACACGACGAGCCGGAGGTTCGCCGACGTCAGCTGCTCGCGCGCGTCTCGCCCGATCCGGACGAGCTCCCCCTTGCGGTGGGCGAGCTTCGTGTTCAGGGGCACCTCGGGGTCGTAGCCCATCCGCTTGAGGAGCTCGGCATCGTTGCCGGCCGTGATCCACCGCTCGAGCGCGGGGAACGCCACGTCGTCCCGGGTCCAGTCGTAGATCGCCCGCAACCCGACGTTGTCGCGGGAGTCGAGGTCGCCGTTGTGGACCGCGAAGTACGCCCAGTCGAGGAGCGTGATGAACGAGTCGGCGTCGAGCTTCTCGCCGTACGTCGCGACGAGCTTCTTGGCTTCCCTGAGGAGATCCTTCGTCCCGTCCGATTGGGCGTCCCGCCCGGCCTTGACGAGATGGAAGTCCGGCGACGCGACGAGGAGATCCTTCGCCCCCTTCGCGCTGATCGCGGACCGGACGAGCGCGTGGGCCTCGTCGCCGAGCGGCAGGCGGTGCTGCGGCTTCTGGGTCCGGGTCTTGCGCTCGGTGTCGTGGAGCGTCCACTCGTGGAGCGAGACGATCCCCTTCCACGGCTCCTCGACGAGCTGCTCCCCGAGCTCGATCGCCTTCGCGAGGACGACCTCCTCCTCGGCGGTCAGCAGCGCGACCTTGCCAATCTCCTTGAGGTACATCCGGACCGGGTCGTCGATCCCGATCATGTCGGCGCTGATCGCGTCGAGCTCCTCCGCGGAGGGCTCCTCGAGCTCGGCCGCATCGAGCTTCGCCGGCGCGTCGACCGGCAGCTTGTTGTCGACCGCGGCGCCGTCCTCGCCGATCACCTCGACGCCGACATCGCCGGCGAGTCCGTCGGACGCGCCGTCGCCGCCCGGCTCCGGACCGAGGTCGAGGTCGTCGTCGTCGTCCTCGTCGTCCTCGACCGCCGGCAGGACGACCTTCGCCGCCCGCAGGTTGCGGGTCGCCAGCCGCGCCTCCTCCACATCGGCCTTCGCGCGACGCGGCCGGGTCAGAACGGCTTCGACGAGCTGCTTGTCAAGCGGATCAGCCATCAGTGCCCTCCAGGTTCGAGGTTGAGAAGGAACGTCGTGGAGAAGAGACGATCACTGCGTTCGTCGCGCATGGATGTCATGCACGCACGAGGACGGTTGCCTGTTCGATCTGGCGATCGACGGCCCGTCGTGATTCGTTGGTCTGACGCTGGAGATCGAGCAGACGGGTCACGTTCTCGCGATCGCCACGGCCCTCGGCCGAGAGGATCTCGGCGGCGACCCAGTCGGCCCGCTCGTCGAGCCGGAGACGCTCGAGGCGCATCAGGCAGCGGTCGACCGCATAGGTGATCCGGTCCGCCCCGATGACGCCGAGGTCCGGCGACGGGCGGGCGAGGATCGCCTGGGCGAGGGCGCGGATCTCGTCGTCCAGGCCGGCCATCAATGCCGACATCGAGAACGGCGGATGGATGCCCTGGTCGTTCGAATCGCGCTGGAGGACGATCGCCCGGTACAGCTCCCGGGCCGGGGTCGACGGCAGCTGGTCGGGACCGAGCTCGTCGGCGACGCGGAGCTGCTGGTCCGGGACGAGCAGGATCAGGCGGAGCAGCTCCTCCTCGACGGGCGTGATCGCCGCGAGGATCCGGTCGACCGGGAGCGCGTCCGCAGCGCCGATGACCGCGTCGGCGGTGATCCGGCCCTGGACGGCGGCGGCCTGCGGGCTCCGGTGCAGAACCTCGAGCACCGACCGCTCCTCCACCCCGGACACGCGGTGGATCGTCTGGAGGTACGCGTCGCGCATCACCGGGTTCGGGATGGCCCGGAGCGTCGGCACGATCGCGTCGACGAAGCGGGCCTTGCCGCCGGGCGTCTTCAGGTCGACGGCGCGGGCGTGCTGGTCGATCAGGTAGTCGACGATCGGCTGGGCCGTCCGGACCTCCTCGCGCCACCGGTCGGGTGTCTCGCGCAGGACCTCGTCGGGGTCCTTGCCGTCCGGCAGCCGGACCACCCGGACCTCGTCGAGCTCGACCCCCGTGTCGGCGGCGGCCAGTTGCGGAATGATCGACTCCAGGGCGTTGACCCCGAAGGTGCCCGCCTTCTCGCCGGCGGCATCGACGTCGTACGCCAGCGCGATCTTCTTCGCGTACCGCGTGATCACGGCGACCTGGCCGGGCGTCAGCGCCGTGCCGAGCGACGCGACGACGTTGTCGAAGCCGACCTGGTGGGCCATCAGCGCGTCCGTGTAGCCCTCGACGATCACCGCCTGGTTGGTCTTCCGCATCGGTCCCTTCGCGCGGTCGATCAGGTATAGCGTCCGGCTCTTGTCGAAGAGCGGCGTCGCGGGCGAGTTCAGGTACTTCGGGCCATGATCGCGGCCGTCGTCGGCCGACGCGAGGATCCGGCCACCGAGCCCGACGGCGGAGCCGTTCATGTCCCGGATCGGGAAGATCACCCGCTCGCGGAAGCGGTCGTAGACACCGCCGCGCGCCGACTGGCGCGGCTGGGCGAGACCCGCCTCGACCAGGTCATCCGCGCCGATCTGTCGCTTCGTCGCGAGCGTCCGCGCGAGAGTGTCCCAGCCGCCGGGCGCGTAGCCGAGCTGATGGGTCGTGATCGTGTCGTCCGTGAACCCGCGGCCACGGAGATAGTCGAGCGCCTCCTGACCCGCCTTCGAGCCGGTCAGGACCGCGTGATAGAAGGCGATCGCCGACTCCATGACCGTGCGGAGCCGCGCCCGCCGGGCGTCCTCGCGCGTCGTCCGCTCGTCGAGCTCGACGCCGGCCTTGGCGGCGAGGACCTTGAGCGCCTCCGGGAAGGTCAGCGAGTCGCGCTTCATGACGAAGTTGAAGACGTCGCCGCCCTCGCCGCAGCCGAAGCACTTCCACGACTCCCGGGCCGGGGTCACCGTGAACGACGGGGTCTTCTCGCCGTGGAACGGGCAGAGGCCCTTGTAGGTCGAGCCCGCCTTCTTCAGCTGGACCGTCTCGCCGACAACGTCGACGACGCTCAGCTTGCTCTTGATCTCGGCGGTGACCCCGACCGACAAGCCGTCCTCCTGCCCTCGCGGGCTCGCCCCGGACCTCGTCGCGTCATGCAGCGCGGCCCGGCGCCGGACATGACTGTGGGCTTGTCAAGACTTGACAAGCCACTCGAGCGGATCATACCACCCGGTTGTCAATACTGGTGGAGGGTATTGACAGGTTCAGTCCGAGTGCCGAGGCCGTCGTGGGGCGGAAGACACACCACTGCCGTGTCTCGAGGTCCGTGGCGGACGTATCGTTGACGCCCAGCTCGGCGCACCACGGACTTCACCGGGCAGGTTCATCGCGGCGCGGGCAACTGAGGCGACGATGGAGACGGAACTGGCGCTCCTCGCGTTGCTGGTCGCCGGCTATGCGCTCATCGCGGCCCGCCTCGACCGACTGTCGGTTGGGCCGGCGCTCGCCTTCATGGCCATCGGCATCCTTCTGGCCGATGACGTTCTTGGGCCGATCTCGTTCGAGCCCCAGGCCGAACCGCTCAGGGTCCTCGCCGAGGCGACACTGACGCTGATCTTGTTCGCCGACGCCTCCACGATCCGGGCACGGGCCTTGCGTCATGATGCTGCCCCCGTCGCGCGACTGCTGATCATCGGGTTGTTGCTCACGATCACGCTCGGGACCGTTGCCGCGCTCCTGTTGTTTCCCGGCACTCCATTGGGCATCGCCATGCTCATCGGCGCCGCCCTGGCGCCGACCGACGCGGCCCTCGGCCAACCGGTCGTCACGAACCCGGTCGTGCCCGCGCGGATCCGACGCCTGTTGAACGTCGAGAGTGGCCTCAACGACGGGATCGCGACTCCGTTCGTGTTCCTGGCGCTTGCCCTGTCGACCACGGAAGGGACAGGTGGCTCTGGCTGGCTGGTCGAGGCGCTGACCGAGACGACGGTCGGCATCGTCATCGGCGTCGCCGCCGGTTTCGCCGGTGGGTCCCTGCTGCGCATCGCCGATCGGCTGCGATGGACATCCGGTGTCTCGCGTCAACTCTTCGTGCTTGCCTTGGCGGTTGCGTGTTACCTGGTGGCCGTCAGCGTCGGCGGGAACGGGTTCATCGCCGCGTTCGTCGGCGGCCTGGCCTTCGCTGGAGGCAGCCTATGGCGCGAGGAGAGCGCTGTGGAGTTCACCGAGACGCAGGGATCGCTGCTCGCGATCGGCGTGTGGATCGCGTTCGGCCTCACCCTCGCCGGCAGGCTCCTGACCGATCTGTGGGACCCGGCCGCGATCGCATATGCGGTCCTCAGCCTCACCGTCATCCGCCTGCTGCCGGTCGGGATCGCCCTCGTGGGCACGCGCTTCAGGCCATCGACCGTCCTGTTCATCGGTTGGTTCGGCCCGCGCGGCCTGGCCTCGATCGTGTTCCTCATCGTCGGCCTCGAAGGCCTGCAGGAGGCCGGCGTCGAGCCCGGCCCATTCGGTGCCGCGGTGGCGTGGACCGTGCTTCTGTCGGTCATCGCGCACGGGCTCAGCGCGGGGCCGCTCGCCGAGCGGTACGGCCGGCGCGCGACGGAGCTGCCGCCGGACGCGCCCGAGCGCGAAGACGCGATCGAACCGAAACCGGCGCGCGTCCCGTGGGCCGGCGAGCGGCCGATGGGACCGCTGGCGTAACGGCCCGCGCACTCCCTCGAGAGCATCGCTGCCGCTTCACGCTCGAGATCAACGTACGGCTCGCCGCTGACATCCAGCGCGCACCCGACCACGACGCGCCCCGGCCCCCCGCGGGGCGGCACAATGCCGCGATGGGAGGAACGCGCACCCAGACAGTCGCCCGGCGGATGCCCGCGTTCCTGAGCGACCTGTGGGCCGAGCCGGAAGCCTTCCGGACCCTGCTCGTCGCCGCCGCATCACTCGGCGCCGTCGGCCTGAATCCTCCGGTCACGTCGCCCGCGCTGCCGAACATCCAGGCGACGATCCGCGCCCAACCCGAGGTCAACACCCTCGTCCTGCTGATGACGCTCGTCGCCGCGGGCCTGCTCTTCGTCGGAGGCATCCTGGGCGACACCGACGGGCGGCGCAGGATCCTGCTCGGCGCCCTCGGTGTACTCGCGATCGCGAACGCCGTCGGCCCGATCGTCCCGGACGGCGTGCCGTTCATGCTCGACCGCCTGGCGAGCGCCGCGGCGGCGTACACCGCGCTGCCGTTCGCGCTGGCCCTCGTTGCGACGACCTATCAGGGTCTGCTCCGGGCGACGGCGATCGGGGTGGCCTACGCCGCCTACGCCGGCGGGACCGCCATTGCCCCGGTCCTCGTGACGATCCTCGGACCGGGTGGCCCGATGTGGCCCGCGTTCCTCATCGGCGCAGCGGCGGCCGCCCTCGCGTTCTGGTTCGCGCGGCCGCGGGCCCGGAACCTGGCCGCGATCGCCCACGACGATCGACGGTACGTGGTCACGACGGCGATCTGGGCCTTCGCGATCGTCATGGTCACCGCGGGCCTCGTGGATCTCGGGAACCGAGCCGGCGCCGCTGTCCGGATCGGGCTCGTCGCGATGGGTCTGGCGTTGGCCGTTGCCGTCATCCTCTGGGAGCGCCGGCACCATGTCGGACCGTCCGGCAATCGCGTGCTCCGCCGCCCGGTGGCCGTCGCGATCGCGGTCGGCGTCGTCGTCAGCTTCGCCCAGGCGGCCCCGCTCTTCCAGCTGCCGATCTTCTTCTATCTCGTGCTCCGCTACGGGTCCGTCCTCGCCGCGCTCGCCACGGCGCCATTCATCATCGCGCTCGTGATCGCAGGCCCCGTGGCGGGCGTGCTGCTGACGAGGTTCGGGCCGCGCACGCTTGTCGCCGGCGGCGCCGCGGCGGTCGGGCTCGGCAATGTCTTCGCGGCAACCGTCCTTGGACGGGACGTCGCCTACGCGGCGATGATCGTGCCGCTGGTCCTGATCGGGGCGGGGTTCGTGATCGCGACGACGGTCCGAACGGCGATCATCTTCGCGAGCGTGTCACGCGGCCTCCCGGCGACCGCGGCGGCCCTGAATGAGGCATCCGTGCTGGTCGGCAGCCGGATCGGGCTCGCCGCGCTGACCGCCCTGATCACCCAGCGGGCCCTCGACGTCTACGCGAGCACCCTGACAGGCCTCGATCCTGCCCAGCAGCAGAGCGCGATCGGAGCCTTCCGGGACGTCCTCGTCGCGATCGGGATGCCGGGCTTCTACCAGATCGCGAGCTCGCTGAGCCCGGTGGACGTGGCGTCCTACATCGCCGCCATCGTGGAGGCGTACCGGGAGAGCCTGTTCGGCACCGGCCTGTTGGCGCTGGCCGCCGCCCCGATCGCGTGGATCGCCCTCGGCCGGCGCGACCCGCTGACGACCGTCTGGGACCACCTCGACGAGCGGCCGGAGGGCGCGCCGGCGGCCCCGGCCGCCGCCGCCTCCGACTGACCTTGCGCGGTCGGGGACGGCCGCGCTACGACGTTGCGCGGACGAACGTCAGCGACGTTGGCTGAGTCCCGGGCGCATTCATGACCAGGGTGTCGCCGGTGACGGTGTACTGGCTCGCCAGGGCGAGCGCCTGGAGGTATGCGGCCTCGATCGTGGAGCCGGGCTCGGGGCACTGGACCTTCGTCGACTGGACCTGGTCGAAGTGGATCGTCTTGTCGGTGATGACGGCGATGGCGGTGAACGTGTTGCAGCCGGCATTCCCGCGTGCGGCGTTCCCATCGAACGTGATGTCCGGAAGGATGGCCGCCGGGACGTTCTGCTGCACGCCACCGGGCCCCGTATAGCTCGTGAGGATCCACCGGCCGTCGAGGGCGGACCCGCCGCTCGCCCCGGCTGACGGCGAGGGCGTGGCCGAGCTGCCGCACGCCATCACGAGCATGGCGACGATCAGGCCGAGGGCCACGATCATCGCTGCGCCCGGCCGGCGCTTCGGCATCTGAGCCATCACTCACGTCCCTCCTTTGCGAGCGCGCCGCGCGGGCGCCGAGCGGATCGTACCGCGCCGCGCCAGTCGCGCGTCCCCGTGCCGGCCAACGGCCTGCCCAAATCGGGCCATTCGGCAGGTGGCGCAACGAGCCGTCCGACCGGAAACTCGTATCAACTTGATATGAGTTCCTGCAGTGGCTCCGGCCCGACCGGAGCAAGGAGCGCTCCGATGAGTCGCCAACGAATCCTTTCCGTCGTCCTCGGCCTCGGTCTGCTCGCCGGCTGTGCCGCCCCGGCCCGTCAGGCGCCGAACGGGATCCCGAACGCTACACCCTTGCCGCAGGGCGCAGCCGTCGACGCCGCAGCCCCGACCGGCAGCGACATGGCCGGCATGGCCGGCATGGGCGGGGGAACCGGCACGACGGGGTCGTCCGGAGCGGGGGCTGTTGCCGCGGTGGCCGAAGGCGGGACAATCGCGGTCGAGGCCTTCGATCTCGGGTTCACGCCCGCGAAGCTCGACGTCGCGAAGCCCGGGACCTATCCGGTGACGTTCAAGAACACCGGATCGACGACCCACGACATGACGTTCGCCGACGGGACGAAGCTGACGGCGGAGGCCGGCGCGACCGTCACGGGAACGGTCGCGGTGCCCGCCCAGGGGATCACGTTCCTGTGCTCGATCCCCGGTCACGCGGCTGCCGGCATGACCGGGTCGGTCCTCGTGTCGGGGTCGGCCCCGGCAACCGCGACCGCCTCGGGCGCCCCATCGACCGCGACGTCAGGCGCGGCGCCCGTCGAGGACCCGAGTGCTCCGCCATCCATCCTCCGAGACCCTGCCGCACCGCCCGTCCTGTCGGGCACCACCCATGACGTCACGCTGCCGATCGTCGAGCGCGACGTGACGGTCGCGAAGGGCTTCGTCGTCCACGCCTGGACGTTCGGCGGCACCGTCCCCGGACCCACCATCCGGGTCCACCTCGGGGACACCGTGCGGGTCCACCTCACGAACGAGGGGACCATGAGCCACTCGATCGACTTCCATGCGAGCCAGACGGCGATGAACGATCAGATGGTCGAGATCAAGCCCGGCGACAGCTTCACCTACACGTTCAAGGCGGACTACGCCGGCGTCTGGATGTATCACTGCGGCACGGCGCCCGCCCTGCATCACATCGCGAACGGGATGTTCGGCATGGTGATCGTCGAGCCGAAGGGCGGGTTCACACCGGTGGACCAGGAGGTCGCGCTCGTCCAGAGCGAGTGGTACCTCGGCGCGCAGGGGCAGCCCGTCGACTACGCCAAGGCCAGCGTTGGCGCGCCGGCACCCGACTTCGTGGTGTTCAACGGCATCGCCAACCAGTACAAGGACCACCCGGTCCAGGTCACCACGAAGGGACGCGTGCGGGTCTTCGTCCTCGACGCCGGGCCGAACATCGACAGCTCGTTCCACGTGGTCGGCACGATCTTCGACACGGTCGTCAAGGAGGGGATCGTCCTCGCGAAGGGGAACCCCGAAGGCTGGGGCAGCCAGGCGGTCGACCTGGCGCCGGCCCAGGGTGCGATCATCGAGTTCAGCCCACGCGAGGACGGGATGTACCCCTTCGTCACCCACGCGTTCAACTTCGTCGGGCGCGGCGCCGTCGGCCTGTTCATGGCCGGCGACGGCGACCCGAAGAACTGAGCGATGCGGCTCGAGCTCACCAAGCGGGCGGATTACGCGATCCGGGCCGTCGTCGCCCTCGGCGGGGCCGGCCCGGACGAACGCCTGAGCGTCCGCCGGATCGCGACCGACCGGGCGATCCCGGTCCGGTTTCTGTCCCGGGTGATGGCCGACCTCGTCGGTGCCGGGCTCGTCGAGGGGACCGAGGGCCGAGGCGGCGGCTATCGACTCGCTCGCCCGGCGTCGTCGATCTCGCTCCTCGAGGTGATCGAGGCGGTCGAGGGCGACAGCCGTCGCCGGGTGTGCATCCTGCGGGGTGGCCCGTGCCAGCTGGCCGGCGTGTGCGACGTGCACGCAGTGTTCGCCGCCGCCGAGGAGGACACCCTGCGGGAGCTCTCGGCGGCGACGATCGGTGGGATCGTGGCCCGGCGGTCCGACGGTCGGGCGCGGGCCGGCTAGATCGTCGCGTCCGTGAGGGCGAAGCGAAGGCCGGCCACGAGCACGACGACATCCACGATCGCAGCCGCGATCGTGCTGGTCGTCGGGAACGCCATCGGGAAGAGCAGCAGCCCGGCCAGCGACGCGAGGCTCGCCCCGATCGCCAGCGGCGGCCACCACTCCGCCGGCAGCCAACCGACGGTGACCGCGGCGAGGGCCGCGAAGCCGACGATCGAGGCCGACCAGAGGGCGATGCCGACGGCCTGGCTGGGACCGATCCCCATGAGGCCGGAGAGCAGCCACGACTCGCCGCCCCACTCCGGGTTTACCGTCGCGACCTTGAAGACCTGGAGCATGCCGAGAATGTGACCAATTCCGTGGGCCAGCAGGACCACGGCGATCACGACCTTGATCATCGCGTGACCTCCATGCATCGGGTGTCTTGCGGGCTCCACGGTCGGGCCGGGGGGTCCGGCGACGCGAGAGCCGTTGGACCCGTTCGCCCGGACCACTCGGACCATGCCGGGCAGAACCGGCCGGTGCGCCCGTCCGATCCGGGCCGATCGGCCCTGCCGCCCTGCGGCGCACACCGGTACGGTCGATGCGGCACCGACGAGGACCTGCGAGGTGCCGATGCGAAGGGATGCCACGATGGAACTCGTCCGCTCGACCACGATCTCCCAGCGCCTCGCGGCGCTTGCCGGGCTCGTGGCCGGCATCACCGCGCTCGCGGGCTTCCTCCCGGGCGCCTACCGCGACTCCCACCCGCTCGTCGTCCAGTCGCACGGCCAGGACCTGGCGACGCTCGTGATCGCGCTGCCCGTCCTCGCGCTCGCGCTGCGGGGCGCCGTGCGTGGCTCCGTGCGGAGCCGGCTGGTCATGATCGGCGCGCTCGGGTATCTCCTGTACACGTACGCGGTCTACGCGTTCGTGTCGATCCTCGGGCCACTCACCGCGCTCGACATCGCCGTCGTCGGGCTCGCCGCGTGGGCGATCGTGTTCTCGGGTCCGGACGTGCCCGACGATCGAGTCGAGGCCGCCGTCGGGTCCCACCTCCGGGCCCGCGCCACCGGCGTGTTCCTCCTCGTCGTCGCCGCGCTGTTCGCGCTGCTCTGGACGAGCCAGATCGCGTCCGCCTCGATGAGCGGCCACTCGCCCCAGGCCCTCGTGGACGCCGGCTGGCCGACGAGCCCGATCTACGTCCTCGACCTCGCCTTCGCGCTGCCGCTCGCGGTCATCACCGCCCGCCGGCTGCTCACCGGACGGCCCGGCGGCGTCCGGCTCGCGGTGCCGTATCTCGTGTTCGTCCCGCTCCTCGCCTCGGGCATCCTCGTGATGAGCCTCGTCGCGGGCGGCGACGGCCAGGCGCTCGACGCGGTCCAGATCGTCCTGTTCGGCCTGATGACCCTCGTCGGGGCAACGCTCGCCGCGATGGCCCTCGATCCGCGGTCGGCATCCGTCCGGACGACGCACTCGTTCGCCGGCTGAGGGAGCGCTCGCGGAGCCCCGGCGCCCCGGAACCCGGGCGCCCCGGCGACGCCTGGACTACCCTCCGCTCATGGCCGTCGAGCGCTTCCCGATCCGGGTCGGACGACGATCCCGCGGGTTGCTCCGGGTCCTGTTCGGGGTCCGTCCCGAGAACGCCTGGGTCGAGGTCGGCGACGCGCCGGACGGAGCGGTCACGGTCGCGTTCGGCCGGTCGACGTTCCGAACGCCCCTCGCGAACATCGTCCACTGGCAGATCGAGGGGCCGTGGTCGTGGATCACCGCGATCGGCATTCGCATGAGCATCCGCCATCGCGACGTGAGCTTCGACGGCAGCCCGCACGGCGGGGTCCGGATGGACTTCCGGACCCGTGTTCCGTGGTTGCTGTTCAAGGTGCCGGCGATCTACGTCTCGGCGGACGACCTCGAAGCGCTCGCGAGGGCACTCGCGGCGCGCGGGATCCCGGGCGCCGACGCGCGCTCGGTCAGGGGGTGACGGTCACGGGCTGACGGTCAGGAACCCCGACGCGATCGGCCGGCCGCTCGCCCCCTTGAACTCGATCACCCACGTGCCCGGAGACAGCTTCAAGGGCGTCAGGTCCAGGGCGAACAGGTCGGCGTTGTCTGGTGGCGTGGACGCGGTCACCGGGCTCGGGCCGAAGGTCGTCGCACCGGAACTCACCGACACCGTCACCTCGGCCGGGGGACGCGGCGTGAATGCCCGGCCCACCGCGACCATCGGCGTCCCGGTCTTCAGGGTCTTCGACGTGCCGGTCACTCCCAGGGAGGCCGGGTCGTAGGCAGTCCCGAAGATCACGGTGCTGCCGGCCGGCAGGTCGCCGCCGCCACCGCCGCCGCCCCCGCCTCCCCCGCCGCCGCCGGCGTCGGCGCCGCCGCCACACCCGGCGACCATCGCCGTCACCACCAGGAGCGCGCTCAGAAGACGCCGCATCTCAGTCTCCCTGCAAAGGCTGACACGCGCAGTATCCACGGCGGAACAGGTTGATGGGTCGACATCGCGCACCGCACTCGGACCGTGCCCCGGCCCGCGCGCGGCGACGGGCGCCCCACGCTCAAGGCTGGGCGGTCGACGCACCGACGGCGGGCAGCCGCCCCGCCCGGAAGGCCCCGAACAGCTCGTCGTAGCCCGTGAGGCCGCGCTCGTAGCCGACGGCCCACAGACCGGCGCCCGCAAGACCGCGCTGGTCGGCGAGGGCCAGCTTCGGCGTCAGGCTCTGGGGCGTGTCGAAGTAGATTGCCGTCCAGGCATCGCCGACGGGCACCGACAGGAACGCGACCGACTCGAGCTGGTCATACACCGGCACCAGCGCCTTGTTCCGGAGCGTGTCGAGATGCTGGCGCGGGACCCAGACCACGCCCTTGCCGGTCGACGGCGCCCCGAGGTCGCCCGAGGCCGCGGGCCATGCGACGCCGTACAGCGGAAGGCCGAGCAGGGTCTTCTCGGGGGGGACGCCGGCCCCGAGGTACAGGTCCAGCGACCACGACAGGGTCCGCTCGTCGCCGTCGCGGCGCCCCATCGGGGCCGTCGCTCCCGGCTGGCTGGCACCGATCCGGTAGTCGTAGCCCATCAGGAACACCCGGTCCGCGCCGTTGTCGCTGGCCGCCTTCGCGAGCGTCGACCCCTGCCGGCCGGCCCCGGTCGCGACCGTCACCGTCGCGTCCGGGTGATCCGCGCGGAGCGCCGTCCGGAGCCGCCCGATGAACGCGCCGTACGCCGGAATGTCCTCGTCGTCGATCTGTTCGACGTCGACGGCGATGCCGTCGACCTTCAGGTCCGCGGCGAGCGTCACGAGACCGGCGATGACCCGGTCCTGGATGTCGGTCGAGCCGAAGAGCTTGGCGTTCTTGGTCGTCCCGAAGCTGGTGTAGACGAGATCCACCCGGCGGTGTCGCTCGTGGGCGTCCGCGATGATCGCCTTCCCGATCGGACCCGTGATCTTCTTCGCGCCGTTCTGGGTCATGACGATCGTGCCCTTCCCGGAGTGCGTCACCGAGAACAGCGCGACGGTGCTGACGTCGATGGTCGCGAGGTGGGCGACGATGGTCCCGTCCATCTCCCAGTACGGGATGAAGCCGTACACCTCGTGGCCCGGAACGGGAACGGCCGACGGGTTCGCCGACTCCGCCGCGGTCGTCGAGCCGTCCGGGTTCGCCGACGGCCCCGGGCCCGTCCCGAGGAGCATCGACGACCCGGCGAGGGCGAGGATCCCGGCCCCGGCGATCGCCACCGCGATCCCGGCCAGCCGGACGGTCGGGCCGCCGATCGAACGGGGTGGGGTCGGGCCGGCCATCGCGCGTCGGCTCCGTCTCATCCGGTCCAGTCTGCCCTGCCGGCGCAAATCGGGCCGCCGGCGTCGGTCTCGCCTTCCCCAGGTCTCCGCCCCGCGCTCACACCCGCTCCACACTCGCCGACGAGGATCCGGTCATCGAAACGCGCCCGGCCGAGCGGTCGGGAGGCACCACGCACACGGAGCTCGCCCGCCCATGAACGGTCGCACCATCGCCCAGTTCCTCCTCGTCGTCTTCCTCGTCTTCGGGGCGATCGGACTCGGCGTCACCGCCTACAACGCCGGCGTCACCCAGGGTCTCGCCCAGACCGGGACGGTGGCCGTCGCGCCGATCGGACCCGTCGCCGTCGCGCCGTACGCCGGCTGGGGCTGGGGGTTCGGCCCCGGCTTCGGCTTCTTCGGTTTCCTCGGCGGTCTGCTGTTCCTGTTCCTGCTGTTCGGACTGATCCGGGCGGCGTTCGGCCCGCGCAGGGGCTGGGGCGGCCATCGCCACGGCTGGGGACCCGGCGGCTACTCCGGCGGCTGGACCGATGAGACGGGCCGGACGTGGGAGGACCGCGCTCGCGAGGTCCACGACGGCTGGCACCGGGCCCATCCCGACGCACCCACCGGCACCGGACCGTCCGGACCGGACCGCCCGACGGCCGGCTGACCCCGGCAGATCGGCTCCTCCCCTCTCCCACGGCGCCGGGTCCCGGCCGGGACCCGGCGCCTCCGCGTCCCTAGGATGGCGTCATGAAAACGATCCTCGTCGTCGACGACGAGCCACGGATCGCGGAGCTCGCCCGCGACTACCTCGAGCACGCCGGCTTCGGCGTCCGGATCGCGGCCACCGGCGAGGCCGCGCTGCAGGCGGTCCGTCGCGACCGGCCGGACCTCGTCGTCCTCGATCTGGGCCTGCCCGGGATCGACGGGCTGGACGTGACCCGCTCGATCCGGCGGGACTCGAGCCTGCCGGTGATCATGCTGACCGCTCGCGACGACGAGCTGGACAAGCTGCTCGGCCTCGAGCTCGGCGCAGACGACTACCTGACGAAGCCGTTCAGCCCGCGTGAGCTGGTGGCCCGGGTCCGAGCCGTCCTGCGCCGCACCGACGCCTCGGCCGAGCGGTCGGCCGACGAGGTGATCCGCGCCGGCGACGTCACCCTGGACGTCGCGCGAATGCGGACCGAGGTGGACGGGCGGGCGGTGGACTTGACGCCAACCGAGTTCACGCTGCTCGCGGCACTGGCCCGTCAGCCGGGCCGGATCTTCACCCGCTCGCAGCTCCTCGACGCGGTCCACGGCGTGGCCTTCGAATCGTACGAGCGGGCGATCGACACTCACATCAAGAACATCCGCCGGAAGCTCGAGCCGGATCCGCGCCGGCCGGTCCACATCCTGACTGTCTATGGCGTCGGTTACCGGCTCGCGGACGAGCGGACGTGACCGCACCGCCGCCAGAGCCCGCCCACCCGCCGGACCCCCACGATCGCGCGGCACGCCAGCGCCAGATGTGGGAGGCCCGCGAGGTCCAGCGCTATCGACGCCAGATGCGCCGCCGTGGGCCATGGGGTCCCGGCTGGCACGAGCCACGGCCCGGGTGGTGGCCCGCCGAGGAGCCGTGGCCGCCGGTCTCGCAAGGCCGCCCGTGGCGGGGGTTCGGCTGCCTCTTCGGGCTCCTGTTCGTCGTCGGCATCCTCGGCATCCTGGCGCTCGCGACACGGTTCGTCGGCGACATCCTCGACGCTCCCGGCGTCCCGGGGACCGTCATCCGTCTCGCGGCCCTCCTCATGCTCGTCGCGATCGTCGCCGGCCTCATCCGCGGCGGCCGGGCGATCCGGGGCACCGGCTCCGTCTTGGACGAGCTCGTCGCCCAGGTCGCCCGGGTCGAGGCCGGTGACTACACGGCCCGGGTCGAGCCGGCCGGCCCGGTGCCGGACCCGGTCCGGAACCTGACCCGCGGCTTCAACACGATGGCTGCGCGGCTCGAGGCGGACGAGGCCCAGCGGCGAAGCCTGCTCGCCGACGTCACCCACGAGCTCCGGACCCCGCTGGCGGTCGTCCAGGGCAACGTCGAGGCGATCCTCGACGGGGTCCACCCCGCCGACGAGGCCCATCTCGGGGCGATCCTCGAGGAGACGCGCGTCCTCGGGCGGCTCGTCGACGACCTCCGGACCCTCGCCCTGAGCGAGGCCGGCTCGCTGTCGCTCCACCGGGAGCCGACGGATCTCGACGTCCTGTGCGCCGACGTCGCGACCTCGTTCGCCGCCGCCGCCGAGACCGCGGGGGTCGCGATCGAGACCTCGGTCGGGGACGACGTTCCGCTCGTCGACGTGGATCCGGTGCGGATCCGCGAGGTCATCGCCAATCTCGTCGGAAATGCGCTCCGACATACCCCGGTCGGCGGACGGATCACGATCGCCGCGCGCCGCACGAACGGGGAACCGGCGGCCGCGCCGGGCCTGCCGCCCGGCGTCGAGATCGTCGTCCGCGACACCGGACCCGGCATCGACCCCGGGCTGCTGCCGCACGTCTTCGAGCGCTTCGCGCGCGGTGCGGACTCGACGGGCACCGGTCTCGGGCTCTCGATCGCGCGCGGGCTCGTGGAGCTGCACGGGGGGACGATCGCGGCCGCCTCACCGCCCGGCGGGGGGACCGAGATCCGGATCACGCTCCCCCTCGACCGTCCCTGAGGCCGCCCGCGGCGGCTGGCCCGTTCGTACTGGACCCGATCGCACCCGACGGCAGGGTTGCGCGATCGCACCACCCCCGGTCACCCTTGACCGATGTTCCGACGACTGCGCGCCCCCAGTCGATCGATGCCGCTCGCCGTGCTCGCCGCGGCCGCGTTCATCGCCATCTCCGCGCTCCCGGCCGCGGCGGCCAACTTCCCGGCCAAGGACTCGCTCTACCACTCCTACACGGAGATGGTGGCCGACATCCAGGCCGTGGAGACGGCCCATCCCGACATCGTCCACGTCTTCAGCATCGGGAAGAGCTACCAGGGCCGCGACATCTGGGCGGCCAAGATCAGCGACAACGTCGCCGACGACGAGGCGGAGCCGGAGGTCCTGTTCGACGCCCTCCACCATGCCCGCGAGCACCTCACCGTCGAGCAGGCGCTCTACCTGTTCCACCTCCTGGCCGACAACTACGGCACGGACACCCAGATCACCAACCTGGTCAACAGCCGGGAGATCTGGATCATCTTCGCCGTCAACCCGGACGGGTTCGAGTACGACCTGACCTGCACCGGCAGCAGCCACCCGCCGTACTGCGCCTGGCGCAAGAACCGCCAGCCGAACGCCGGCTCCAGCGCGATCGGGACGGACCTGAACCGGAACTACGACTACCTCTGGGCCTGCTGCGGAGGCTCTTCCGGGACGAAGTCGTCGATCACCTACCGTGGCCCGAAGGCGTTCTCCGCGCCGGAGACGCGCGCCCTCAGCACCTTCGTCCGGAGCCGGGTCATCGGCGGGATCCAGCAGATCAAGGCCCACATCACGTTCCACACCAACGGCCAGCTGATCCTGTGGCCGTACGGCCACACGAAGACCGACGTCCCGTCCGACATGACCCTGTTCGACCACCAGGTGTTCGTGGCGATCGGCAAGGCGATGGCGGCCCGGAACGGCTACAAGGCCGAGCAGTCGAGCGACTTGTACATCACCGATGGCGACCAGATCGACTGGATGTACGGCCGCCAGCGGATCTTCTCGTACACGATCGAGCTCTATCCGCCCGAGACCCCGACGGTGTGGGGCGATCACTACCCGCCGGACGAGCGGATCGCGACCGCCACCGCCCACAACAAGACCGCGCTCCTCTACTTCCTGACCGTGGCCGGCTGCCCGTACTCGGCCATCGGCCGGACACGGCCCGACTGCGGGTCCTTCTTCGACGACTTCGAGATCGGCCGGGGCTGGGTCGTCAACCCGGACGGCACGGACACTGCCCGGAGCACGTCGCGCTTCGCCCGCGGCAACCCCGCCCCGACGGCCGCGGGCTCGCGGAAGATCCAGCTTGACGGGACCGCGTCCGGCCGCTACGCGATGATCACCGGCACGACAGCCGGGTCGTCGGCGAACACCAACGATCTGGACGGCACCTCGACGATCCGCGGCCCCCAGATCCAGCTGCCGGCCACCGTCGGGCCCGCCTCGTTCCGCTATGTCTTCGCCCACGGTCCGAGCAGCTCGGCCGACTCCCTGAAGGCGTACATCGAGGACGAGAGCGGGGCCCGGACGCTCGTGTGGTCGAAGCTCGGGACCTCGAGCACGGTGGGCGGGGCCTGGACCCGCGCATCGTTCTCGCTGTCGCCGTGGGCGGACCAGAAGGTCCGGCTCGTCTTCCGGGCGACGGACGGCGGTCACGACAGCCTCGTCGAGGTCGGCATCGACGACGTGAGGTTCGAGCGGCCGTACTGACCGGGGAACCGCATCGCATGACCCGACGTCAAGGGCCGCAACCACGCCGGCCCGGATGGGCGGGCAGCCCCGGAGGGCGATGCGATGCGGAACCTTCGAATTGGTCATGGCCGGCCCGGACGCGGTGGACGCGTCGCCGTCGGCGTGTCGACCGCCGCGCTGGCGGTCTTCCTGGCGGCGACGCCGGCTCTCGCCTGCGGCGGGCTGATCGGGCCGAACGGCGCGGTCAACCTGCTCCGGACGACGACCTTCGCCGGCTACCACGACGGCGTCGAGCACTACGTCACCGCGTTCCAGTTCGCGGGCGGCGGCGGCGCCTTCGGCTCGATCACGCCGCTCCCCGGGGTCCCGACGAGCGTTGAGAAGGGCGGCGACTGGACCCTCCAGCGACTCATCCGCGAGACCAACCCGATCCTCGCCGAGGATGCGCTCCGCCTCGCGGCTCCGGCGGCCAGCGGCGGCGCCGTCGAGCTGATGACGGTGAAGATCGACGCGCTCGACATCACCGTCCTCAAGGGCGGCGCGGCGGACATCGGCCAATGGGCGACGGCCCACGGCTTCCGGCTCCCGCCGGACGCCCCCGAGGTGCTCGACTTCTACGCCCAGCGCAGCCCGATCTTCCTCGCGGCGGCGTTCGATGCGGACGCGGCGCAGGCGCGCGGCCAGCAGGTCGGCGACGGGACGCCCGTCCACATCACGATCCCGACGAAGAACCCCTGGGTCCCGCTCCGGATCCTCGCCCTCGGCAAGACCGGCCAGGAGGCCGTCCAGGCGGACGTCTACCTCCTGACCGACCACGCCCCGGCGCTCCTGCCCGTGCCGAACGGCTCGAACGGCATCCGGCTGGATGCGAGCGAGACGGCGTCGGACAGCCTCCTGTCCGACCTCCGGTCCGACCGCGGGATGGACTGGGTCCCGGCCTCGGGCTGGCTGACGAAGGTCGCGGTCGACGGGACCGCCGGGCAGATCGGCTATGACCTGGCCGTCGACGCCTCCGGGCGGAACCGGCCGTCGGCGGTCGACGCCGGGCTCGCGATGCCGTCGTCGGCGCCGCTGGCCCAGGCGACCGACCTGAGCCGGCTGCTCCTCGCCCTCGCCTTCGTCGCGATGGGCCTGGTCGGCGTCGCGTTTATCGGATCGTCGCGGGTCGGGCAGCGTCCTGCCGGCTCGTGAAGCGGCGGCGGCAGGTGGCGCATCGGCCCACCCGCCGCCCCAACGGGAGACGGATGATGGGCTCACGACGCGCGATCCTCGGGCTCGGGTTCGGGCTTCTGCTCGCCGGTGCGACCGCGATCGGGGCGAACGCGGTGGCACACGCCGATGATCCCCTCGTGATCCCGATCACGATCCACTTCTCGCACTACGACCCCGCCGCGGTGACCGTCCCGGTCGGGCGCGCCGTCACCTTCGTCATCACCAACACCGACCCGATCGACCATGAGTGGATCGTCGGCGACACCGCCCTGCACGAGCGGCATCGGACGGGCACGGAGCCCGTCCACAACGCCCGTCCGACCGAGATCACGATCCCGGCCCGGTCGGAGCGCCGGACGACCGTGACCTTCGCGAGCCCGGGCGCGCTCCAGTACATCTGCCACCTCCCGGGCCACGAGGCGTACGGGATGGTCGGGACGGTCACGATCACGCCCGGCGGCTGAGGGGACACCCGGCCCCTCGGGGCGTGCGATCCTGCGCCGGTGACTGCCGAGACCACGATCCGCGCCGCCGTCCTCGACGGGCCGGGCGTCCCCACCCGGATCGAGACGCTGACCCTCGCTCCGCCCGGGCCCCGCGAGGTCCGCGTGCGGATGGCCGCGGCGGGCGTCTGCCACTCCGACCTCCACGTCCGCGACGGCGAGTGGCAGCGCGAGGGCCCGATCGTCATCGGCCACGAGGGCGCGGCGATCGTCGAGGCGCTCGGCGACGGCGTCGCGGACGCCTTCCCCGGGCTCCGTCCGGGCGTCCTCGTCGCGCTGTCGTGGCTGATCCCGTGCGGCCGCTGCCGCTCGTGCCGGGCCGGGCGGGTCTGGTCGTGCTCGGAGAGCCCGTCGTACACCCACCGGATGCCGAGCGGCAGACCGGCCCTTCGCGACGGTGCCGGACACGACGTGCTCACGTACTGCGCCATCGGCACGTTCGCCGAGCGCCAGAACGTGCCCGCGGCGGCCGCGATCCCGATGCCGGACGGCGTGCCGCCCGACGTGGCCGCGCTGATCGGGTGCTGCGTGACGACCGGTGTCGGTGCGGCCGTGAAGACCGCCGAGGTCCAGCCCGGCTCGAGCGTCGGGGTGATCGGGCTCGGCGGGGTCGGGCTGTCGTGCGTGATGGGCGCAGCGCTCGCCGGAGCGAGCCGGATCGTCGCGGTCGACCGCGTGGCGGCGAAGCTCGACCTGGCCCGCACCGTGGGGGCGACGGACGTCGTCCTGGCCGGCACCGATGGGGCGGGCACGATCGAGGCCATCCGGGAGCTGACCGACGGCGGTCCGGACACGTGCTTCGAGGCGATCGGGCTGCCCACGACGATCGAGATCGCGATCGCCTGCCTGCCGACGGGCGGGACCGCCTGTCTCGTCGGGATGACCCCGTTCGGCGTCCGGGCGTCGTTCGAGCCGTTCCCGTTCGTCGACGGCGGACGCCGGATCCTCGGCTCGAACTACGGCTCCGCGGACCCGGCCGCGGACTTCCCCCGCTACGCCGCGTGGCACCTGGCCGGACGACTGCCCGCCGACCGGCTCGTGACCGCCCGGATCGGACTTGATGACGTGGAGGTCGCGTTCGCGGCGATGCGCCGCGGTGAGGGCGTTCGGTCCATCATCGGGTTCGACTGACCCCCGTCCGCCCGGTCTCCGGGGGGTCGTCGGGCGGGGCCGTGACGAGCGGGATCGCCGACGGGAGAGCGGCCGCGACTCCCGGGTCCTCGATCTCCGGGACCAGGGGCTGACCGGTGATCAGCCGCGATCCGCGACCGTGGGTCAGGAAGCTCCACGCCCAGCGGACGACCACGATGATCCGGTTCGCGAAGCCGATCAGGTAGACGATGTGGATCCCGAGCCACAGGAACCAGGCCGCGAAGCCGGACTGCCGCCCGAACGGCCCGAGCCACGGGATGTCGGTCACGCCGGCGAGGCGACCGATCACCGCGACATCACCGCGGTTGAAGTACCGGAACGGCTTCATGGCGCGGCCGTCGAGACGGGCGCGGATCGTGCGCGCCGCGTAGGCGCCGCCCTGGATCGCGCCCTGGGCGACGCCGGGGACGGGCCGGTCCTTCTTCCACGGCTGGTGCGCCGCATCGCCGACGACGAAGATCTCCGGGTGGCCGGGCACGGTCAGGTCGCGCGCGACCTCGATCCGGCCGGACCGGTCGCGCGGGGCGCCGGTCGAATCGGCGACGACGCGCGAGAACGAGGAGGCCAGCACGCCGGCCGCCCACAGGATCGTCCCTGCCGCGACCCGTGTCCGTTCGCCGGCGGCGGTCTCGGTCACGACGAAGCGATCGCCGATCTCGACCACCCTCGTCCCCGTGTGGATCGTCACGCCGAGCCGCTCGAGCTGGCGGCACGCCGCTGTCGAGCGGTCCGGCGGGTACGTGCCGAGGACGCGAGGCTCGCCCTCCATCAGCAGGATTCGGGCCTGCCGCGTGTCGATCGAGCGGAAGTCGCGGTGGAGCGTGTCGTAGGCGATCTCGCCGAGCGCCCCGGCCAGCTCGACCCCGGTCGGTCCGCCGCCGACGATGACGAACGTCAGCCACTCCGCGCGGCGATCCGGATCGTGCTCGCGCTCGGCCGCCTCGAAGGCGATGAGGATCCGTCGGCGCATCTCGAGCGCATCGTCGAGCGACTTCAAGCCGGGCGCGACTCGCGCCCAGTCGTCGTGGCCGAACCAGGTGTGATGGGCACCCGTCGCCACGATGAGGCTGTCGTAGCCGAGGGTCCCACCGTCGTCGAGCCGGACCTCGCGCCGAATAGGATCCAGGCCCTTCGCTTCGCCGAGCAGGACCGTCGTGTTCGCGTGCTTCCGGAGGATGGATCGGAGCGGCTGGGCGATCTCCCCGGGCCCGAGGGCCCCGGTCGCGACCTGGTAGAGGAGCGGCGCGAACAGGTGATGGTTCCGGCGGTCGACGAGCGTCACGGCGACACGATCGTCCCTGCCGAGCTCGCGTGCCGCATAGAGGCCGCCGAACCCGCCGCCGACGATCAGGACGCGATGCCGCGTGCTGCTCGACGGCATCGCGCCCGACGCCGGAGGGACGGCACGCACGTGCGCGGGCACGACTTTCGCCCTCCGACTACTTGTCCCGAGCCTCCGCACCGGCGAGGACCGCCTGGGCGGCGGCGAGGCGCGCGACCGGGACGCGGAACGGGGAGCACGACACGTAGTCGAGGCCGATCCGCTCGCACTTGAAGATCGAATCCGGGTCGCCGCCATGCTCGCCGCAGATCCCGAGCTCGAGATCCGGCTTCGTCGAGCGGCCCTTGTCGACGGCGATCTTCATCAGCCCCGCGACCGCGTCGTCGAGCGTCTGGAACGGGTTGACCGGAAGGATCTTGTCCTCGACGTACTTCAGGAGGAAGCCGCCCTCGGCGTCGTCCCGGCTGTAGCCGAACGTCATCTGCGTGAGGTCATTCGTGCCGAAGCTGAAGAAATCGGCCTCGCGGGCGATCTCGTCGGCGGTCAGGGCGCCGCGCGGCACCTCGATCATCGTCCCGAACTTGTAGTCGACCTCGACGCCACCGGCGGCCTCGCGGACCGCGGTCGCCTCCTTCTCGAGGAGCGCGCGGGTCGCCGCCAGCTCGTTCACGTGCCCGACAAGCGGAATCATGATCTTCGCGATCGGGTTGACCCCGGCCGCCTTCACCGCGATCTCGGCGTTGAGGATCGCCCGGGTCTGGATCTTCACGAAGTCCGGGATCATCAGCCCGAGCCGGCAGCCGCGCAGGCCGAGCATCGGGTTCTGCTCGTGGAGGCTCCGGATCGTTGCGAGGAGCTCCTTGTCCTCCTCCGAGGCGCCCCCGTGCTCCTCGGCCCGGGTGACCTTGACGAGCTGCTCCTCGAGGTTCGGGAGGAACTCGTGGAGCGGCGGATCGATCAGGCGGATGACGACCGGCAGGCCGTCCATCGCGCGGAAGATCCCCTCGAAGTCGCCCTGCTGGAGCACCTCGAGCTTCGCCATCGCGGCGTCGAACGTCGCGATGTCCTCCGACTCGTCCGGCGTCACCAGGCCGCCGGACGCGGCCTTCGCCTTCGCCCGCGTCGCGCGGTTCGCGACGAGGATCGCGCCGCGGACGATCTCGAGGCGATCGCCCTCGCGGAACATGTGCTCCGTCCGGCACAGGCCGATCCCCTGGGCGCCGTACGACCGGGCCTGGGCCGCCTCCTCGGGCTTGTCGGCGTTCGTCCAGACGCCCATCCGGCGGATCCCGTCCGCCCAGCCGAGGATCGTCTGGAGCTCGGGCTGGTCCTCGAACCGCGCCTCGACCGTCGGCAGCGCACCGACATACAGGGCGCCGGTCGTCCCGTCGAGGCTGACCCAGTCGCCCTCCCGGAACGAGGTCCCCGTGACCGCGCAGGTCGCGCCCTTCGCGGCATAGTCGATCATCAGGTCGGCGGAACCGGCGACGCACGGCTTGCCGATCTGGCGCGCGACGACCGCGGCATGCGACGTCGCGCCGCCGCGGGCCGTGATGATCCCCTGGCTCACCGCCATGCCGTGGAAGTCGTCCGGCGAGGTCTCGATCCGGACGAGGATCACCTTCTCGCCACGCTCCACCCACTCAACGGCCTCGTCGGCGCTGAAGACGGCCCGGCCGACGGCCGCGCCCGGCGACGCATTCAGCCCGTTGACGATCTTCTCCGCGTTCTTGAGCGCTTCCGGGTCGAAGGTCGCGCGTAGCAGCTGCTCGACGTGCGCCGGCTCGATCCGGGCGACGGCCTCGGCCTTCGTGATCGTTCCGTCCGCGACCATGTCGACTGCGATCCTCACGGCAGCCGCGGCGGTCCGCTTGGCCGACCGCGTCTGGAGCATGTACAGGCGGCCCTTCTCGATCGTGAACTCGAGGTCCTGGACGTCGCGGTAGTGGGACTCGAGCTGCTTGCCGATCCGGCGGAACTCGTCGTAGACGGCCGGCATGTCCTGGGCCATCTGGGCGATCTTCGGGGCGGTCCGGATCCCCGCGACGACGTCCTCGCCCTGGGCGTTCGTCAGGTACTCGCCGTAGAGGACGTTCTCGCCGGTGTTCGGGTCACGCGTGAACGCGACGCCGGTCCCGGAGTCGTCGCCCATGTTGCCGAAGACCATCGTCACGACGTTCACCGCCGTCCCGAGGTCGTCGGCGATCTTGTTGAACTTCCGGTAGTCCCGCGCGCGCTGGCCGAACCAGCTCGCGAAGACCGCCTTGATCGCGAGGTCGAGCTGGTCGTTGGGGTCCGTCGGGAAGTCGCGCCCGGTGTCCTGCTTGACGACGGCCTTGAACGCGTCGACGAGGGCCCGGAGGTCGGCGACGTCGAGATCGGTGTCCTGGGCGGCGACGCCGTGGGCGGCCTTGCGCTCCTCGAGGAGCGCGTCGAACCGCTCGGCCTTCACGTCCATGACGATCCGGCCGAACATCTGGATGAACCGCCGGTACGCGTCCCAGCCGAACCGCTCGTTGCCGGTCAGCGCGATCAGGCCGTGGAGTGTCTCGTCGTTGAGGCCCAGGTTGAGGACCGTGTCCATCATCCCCGGCATCGAGAACTTCGCGCCGGAACGGACGCTGACGAGCAACGGATTGGCAACGTCGCCGAACCCCTTGCCGGACCGGCGCTCGACCTCGCGCATCGCGTCCTGGACGTCGTCCCAGAGCCCGTCCGGCAGGCGCTCGCCCGCGTCGAAGTAGTCGTTGCAGGCCTCCGTCGTGATCGTGAAGCCCGGGGGCGTCGGGAGGCCCGCGATCGTCATCTCGGCAAGCCCGGCGCCCTTGCCGCCGAGCAGGTCCTTCATCCCGCCGTTGCCTTCGGCGGCCCCTTCGCCCCAGGCGTAGATGTAGCGCTTCCGGGCGCGATGCGGACGGTCGGTCGAAGGCGCGGCGGTCGTGGCCATCAGGACAGGCTCCTCGGGGTCGGGGCGCCGCGCGTGAGCGGCGCGGGAACGCTCTTCAGTGCAGGGGCCGATTGTACGCGTGACCCCCGCGGATCTCGGGTTGCGGAACGGTTTCGGGTGGCGAAGGCGGACGCTCACGCGCGACGCGTCGCGAGCCACCGGCTGCGGGCGCGGGCCGTGCGGGCCCTCGGGCGCGGGGTACCATCGCCCCGCGATGACCAAACCGACGACCGCGCCCGCACCGATCCTCGCGGAGGCGCCGGTCTACAACGCGAGCCTCATCCGGCGCGTCGACGAGACGGAGTCCCTGGCCTACTTCTGGGTCCGCTTCGACGGTGACCCGACGCCGTTCGAGCCCGGCCAGTACATGACGATCGGGGTCATGGCCGGCGAGCGGATGATCCAGCGGCCCTATTCCGTCGCCTCCCCGCCCGCCGTCGCCGGGACCGAGGGCTACGAGTTCTACGTGCGATGCGTCCAGGGCGGCCTGTTCACCCCGATCCTGTTCGACCTGCCGGTCGGCCACCGGATGCGGATGATCGGCCCGAAGGGCAAGTTCATGCTCCTCCCGAATGACGAGCGGACGCACATCTTCATCTCGTCCGGGACCGGCAACGCGCCGTTCGTCTCGATGATGCGGCAGCTCATGCTCGACGGGCGGCCGCGGCCCGCGGTGTTCCTCAACGGCGTCTCGTACGCCTCCGAGCTGGGCTATCGCGAGCGGGTCGAGGGCTGGGAGCGGAGCGGCGAGTACCCGGTCCGGTTCATCCCGACCGTCTCCCGGCCGAGCGATCCGTCGAATGCGGGCTGGACCGGACGGACCGGCCGCGTGGAGTCGATCCTTGCGCCGGTCCTCGAGGAGCTCGGCCTGTCGCCGGCGAACTCGATCGCCTACATCTGCGGCAACCCGGACATGATCGTGTCGGCCGAGGAGACCCTGCTCGCCCGCGGCTACCCCGAGGACCAGGTCCACAAGGAGCTCTACTGGCCGAAGGGCAAGACCGCGACGCTGCCGGCCGCGGACTGACCGGCGCCGTGCTCCGGCGCCGCCGACACCCAGGCCCCGCGCTCCGTCAGGCACCGTGGCGACCGGGGACCGGCCCCCGGGGATGGTGACCTTCGGCCCCCCAATTCCGTGCGGGACGGGCCATGAGGCAGGAGCCCCGATGCGCGAGCATCGGACTCGGAAGGTCGTGCCGTGCACCGGATCGTCTCGAAGGACCAGCTCTCGCCGAACGTGACCCGGCTCGTGATCGATGCGCCGCGGATTGCCGCGATCCGCCGGCCGGGGCAATTCGTCATCGTCCACCACGGTCCGGGAGCCGAACGGATCCCGCTGACGATCGCCGATTCGGATCCCGAAGCCGGCACGATCAGCCTGGTGATCCAGTCGGTCGGGAAGAGCACCGCAGACCTCGTCGAGCTGGAGCCGGACGAGGCCGTCGCCGACGTGGCCGGCCCGCTCGGTCGCCCCACGGATCTGATCGACACCGGACGCGCGGTCTGCGTGGGCGGCGGCGTCGGCACCGCGGTGATCCTGCCGATCGCCCGGGAGCTGCATCGCCGGGGCGTGTCGGTCACGAGCATCGTCGGCGGCCGATCGCGTGAGTGGGTCATCCTCGAATCCGAGCTCGCGGCGGCCGGAGCTGTCGTCCCCTGCACAGACGACGGCAGCTACGGCCGGCCGGGATTCGTCACGGAGGCGCTCGCGGACGTGCTCGCCGGCGGCGGCGTCACGGCGGTCTACGCGGTCGGACCAGTGCCGATGATGCGGGCCGTCGCCGCCGTCACCGGGCCGCTGGGCGTTCCCACGGTCGTCTCGCTCAATCCGGTCATGGTCGATGGGACCGGCATGTGCGGCGGCTGTCGGGTCACGGTCGACGGGCAGACACGCTACGCGTGCGTCGACGGGCCTGAGTTCGACGCCGCCCTCGTCGACTTCGCGGAGCTCGCCGACCGGCTGACAACCTACCGCGACTTCGAGCGAGATGCACTGGCCCGTCGCGAGCCATGCCACGTCGGGCTCCGGCAGCCCTCCGCGACGATCGCACCGGCCGCTTCGGGAGCCGGCCGATGACCGAGCCGCGCGAGCCAATGACCACGCCGGCCGGGCAGGAGGCCGCGCCGGAGCGGCCGCCGCTCACCCAGAAGGAGCGGATGGCGATCGACCGGGTGGCGATGCCCGAGCAGAACGCCGGCCTCCGCGCGACGAACTTCCGCGAGGTCAACCTCGGGCTGACCTATCAGCTCGCGATGCTCGAGGCGGAGCGCTGCCTTCAGTGCCCGAAGCCCTACTGCATCGACGGCTGCCCGGTCCGGGTGAACATCCCCCGCTTCATCAAGCTTCTTCGCGAGGGTGACCTCCCGGCCGCCGCCGAGTCGCTTCTGGACGACAACGCCCTCCCGTGCGTCACCGGGCGGGTCTGCCCGCAGGAGAGCCAGTGCGAGGGCGTCTGCCTCCGCGGGAAGAAGGGCAAGTCGGTCGCGATCGGCAGCCTCGAGCGATTCGTCGCGGACTGGGCCCAGGCCCATCCGGGAGACCTGCCCGCCCACCAGGTGGCGACGAACGGGCGGAGCGTCGGGATCGTGGGCTCCGGTCCGGCTGGCCTGACGGCGGCCGGCGAGCTCGCCAAGGCCGGCTACGAGGTGACGATCTTCGAGGCATTCCATGCCCCGGGCGGGGTGCTGATCTACGGGATCCCGGAGTTCCGCCTGCCGAAGGACATCGTCCAGGCCGAGGTCGACCGGCTCGTCGCCGAGGGAGTCACGATCGAGGCGAACGCGATCATCGGCCGGACGTTCACGATGGCCGAGCTGCGGGAACGGTTCGACGCCCTGTTCATCGCCGTCGGGGCAGGCCTGCCGGTCTTCATGGACATCCCGGGCGAGAACTTCAAGGGCGTCTACTCGGCGAACGAGTACCTGACCCGGGTCAACCTGATGGGCGCGTGGCACGAGTCCGACACGCCGGTCCTTCATGGGCAGCGCGTCGTGGTCGTGGGCGGCGGCAACGTCGCGATGGACAGTGTCCGAACGGCGCGACGGCTGGGCGCCGCGGAGGCCACGATCGTCTACCGGCGGGGCGCCGAGGAGCTGCCCGCCCGGGCCGAGGAGGTCCACCACGCCCATGACGAGGGTGTGGCGTTCGAGTTCCTGGCGGCGCCCGTCGAAGTCCTCGGGTCGGAGGACCGTTGGGTTCGTGCCGTCCGCTGCGTGCGGATGGAGCTCGGTGAGCCCGATGCCTCGGGCCGCCGCCGGCCGGTGCCCGTCCCCGGCTCGGAGTTCGAGATCCCGTGCGATGTGCTCGTGGTCGCGATCGGCACACGATCGAACCCGCTGCTGACCGCCTCGACGCCGGAGCTGTCGATCAACGAATGGGGCTACATCACCACCGATGAGCACGGGATGACGAGCATGCCGGGCGTCTTCGCCGGCGGCGACATCGTCCGAGGGGCCGCGACCGTCATCCTGGCGATGGGCGACGGCAAGCGGGCGGCTGCGTCAATCGATTCGTGGCTGCGCGGCGTCTGGCCGCCGGTCGTCGAGGAGCCGCCGCCGACCGGACACACGGCCAATGCCGCACCGAAGGTCTCTGCGGCCACCGGCTGAACGGCGGCGCTTCAGCCGAACAGGTCGAGCTGGCCGAACCCGGGCGCTCTCTCGACGAGGTCTCCACCTGCAACGTCCTGTGCTCGTGCTGGGTCGGCGAAGACCGGTCGGTGACGTCGCTCGCGGTCGAGTCCCGGAGCCACCTTGGTGGCGGCGATGATCGCGGAGCTCGTAAAGCCTAGGGGCGTGGCGACGGACCCGGAGGCGGCTCGGATGCGGCCGGCGAGCTCGAGAAGCTGTAATTCCGGAAGGTGTCGTTGCCCGTGACCTCCGCCCAACCGGCGACGACCACGCGATCAGCGCTTGCCGCGACATCGACTCTGCAGGTTCGTCACGTCGATGGAACGCAGAGGGACGCGTCCTTGTTACAGAGCCCATTTGGTTGATCGGATGACCGGAGGTCCGGGCGGGGGCTTAGCCGAAGAGGGCGAGCTGCGTGAATCGCGGCGCTCCCTCGAGCTCCAGCATCCGCCGCTTGGTCGCGATGCCACCCGGGGCGGAGAAGCCGGTCAACGCACCGTTGGCGGCAACGACGCGATGGCACGGCACGAGGATCGGAAACGGGTTCCGCGCGAGCGCGGCCCCGACGGCCCTGGCCCCGTCCGGAGCGGGGGCGCCGATCGCGCGGGCGATCTCCCCGTACGTGGCCGTGGTGCCGGGCCGAATCGTCTGCGTAGCTGCGTAGACCTGGCGTCGAAAGGAGTCGATCCCTGACTCGTCGAGCGCGATCGATCGGACATCGGGTGCACGGCCTTCCAACACGCCGACGATCCCGTCGATCGCCATCCGGATGGCGGCCGGGACCGAACCGCGTCGATCGCAGACGTGGGGCAGCTCCGACACCCGAGGGCCGGGCAGCCGGACACTCGCGATCCCCTGGCCCGTCCAGCGCACGGCGCACGTCCCGAGCGGCGTGTCGAAGGCAATGATCCCCGGTTCCATCGCGTCCATCGTCATCCGGAACCCTGTCAGGGAGTGACAGGTTGCATCCGAACGGGCTGAGTCGCGACGCGACTCGAACGGGCAGTCGGCACGGGCTTGACAGGCGTCGTGACGTTTCGGTCATCCGACCGAGATCGGTCGATCGACCGACCGACAGCGGCGGACGGGAACGGAGACGGGAGAGACCGCCATGGCCTACGACGGCACGCCACTACGGCTCCAGGCGCTGAAGCGCGACGTCGAGGAGCTCTCGATCGGCGACGAGCGAGGCGGCGAGTGTCGCGCTCGGAGTGTATGTCGCGTCCAGACCGGAAAGGGTTCCCGCGATGCCTCAGGCGGCGCCGAATCGGTCGGCGCGGAACGCGTCGATCGGCCAGGTCGTGGCGCGATCCAGGACGAGGTCGGCGAGGATCTCGCCCACGACCGGCGCGAACTTGAAGCCGTGGCCGGAGCAGGCGGACGCGAAGGCGACGCCCGGCGCCGCGGGATGGCGGTCGATGACGAACTGCTCGTCGGGGGTGTTCGTGTACAGGCAGACGCGGGCGTTCGCGAGCGGGCCGTTCGCCTCGGGCATCCGGACGTGCGTCCACGCCCGGATCCGCTCGATCTCGGCCTCGCCGACCGTCCGGTCGATCTCGTCCGGGTCGCCGAACGTCCCCCAGTGGTGGATCGACACCTTGAGCCCGACCTCCGGGTCGTGCCGGATGCCGTAGTACGCGGTGCCGTCCTCGACCAGCACCCAGATCGGCAGCCGGTCCGCCGCGACGCTCGGGGGGTCGACCGTCGGCGTGAACCAGCACGGGCATTCGCGCTCCACCCGGAGCGGCAGCCGGAGATCGGGCACGAGATCGCCGATCCAGGGACCCGCCGTGAGGACCAGGTGCTCCCCGCCGACCACCGAGCCGCCGGCGTCCTCGACCTCGAACCCGCCACCCGCCGCCCGTCGCCAGTCGACGACCCGGCGACCGAACCGCAGGTCCGCGCCAACCCGTTCCGCCACCTCCAGATGGGCGGCGTTCGCGCGGTCCGCATGGAGCATCCCCGCCTTCGCCTCGAGGATCGCGAGCGTGTCATCGGCGGGCCGGAAGATCGGCCATCGGCGGTGGATCTCGGCCGCGTCCAGCACCTCGTGCGCCAGCCCGTGGCGGATCGCGCCCTCGCGCGACCCTTCCACGACCGGGTCGCCCGGTGGGCCGCCGTACAGGCCGCCCGTCTCCTGGAGCAGCGTCGTCCCGACCTCGTCCCCGAGGGCGAGCCAGCGATCCCACGATGCCTCGGCGAGCGGGACGAGCCCGGGATCCTCGTAGTGGCTGATCCGGATCATCCGGGACCAGCCGCCGGACGACCCGTACGCCTCGCCGCGCCCGAACCGCTCCAGCCCGACGACCCGCAACCCCCGACGCCCGAGCGCGGCCGCAGCCGCCGATCCGTGAGCGCCCAGCCCGACGACGATGGCATCGAACGTGTCCATGGCGCGAGCTACCCGGCCTGGCCTGCCCCGCCTGCCCGGGCCGCGGAGAGCCGATCCAGGATCAACCGCTTCACGCCCTCGATCGGGACGCGATCCTGGACCATCGTGTCGCGGTCGCGGATCGTGACCGCGCCGTCCTCGAGCGTGTCGACGTCGACGGTCACGCACCACGGCGTGCCGATCTCGTCCTGGCGCCGGTACAGCTTGCCGATGGCCGCCGTGTCGTCGTAGACGGCGAGCACGTCCGTCGCGAGGTCCGCGCGCAGCTTGTGGCACAGCTCCACGATCTCGGGCCGCTTCTTGAGGAGCGGCAGGACGGCGACCTTGTAGGGTGCCAGCTCCGGATGCAGCCCGAGGACGACCCGCTTCTCGCCCCGGACCTCCTCCTCGCGGTAGCTGTCGATCAGGAAGGTGAACGCGGCGCGATCCGGCCCGCCGGCCGTCTCGACGATGAACGGGATGAAGTGCTCCTCGGTCGCCGGATCGAAGTACTCGAGGCTCTCGCCCGACGCCTCCTGGTGGCGCGACAGGTCGAAGTCACCGCGGTTGTGGATCCCCTCGAGCTCCTTCCAGCCGAACGGGAAGCGGTACTCGACGTCGACGGCCTTCTTCGCGTAGTGGGCCAGCTCGTCGGGCGCGTGCTCGCGGAAGCGCAGCCGCGCTTCCGTCACGCCGTAGCGGGTGTACCAGCTCCAGCGGCGCGGCAGCCACTCCTCGAAGATCCGGGCCGCCTCGTCCGGCCGGACGAAGTACTGCATCTCCATCTGCTCGAACTCTCGCATCCGGAACACGAAGTTGCCGGGGCTGATCTCGTTCCGGAACGACTTCCCGACCTGGGCGATCCCGAACGGCAGCTTCTTGCGCGAGCTCCCCTGGACGTTCTTGAAGTTCACGTACGAGCCCTGGGCCGTCTCGGGTCGGAGGTAGATGACGGACGACTCGTCCTGGACCGGGCCCATGTACGTCTGGAACATCAGATTGAAGCGGCGGGGCGGCGAGAGCGGGCCGCCGTCGTTCGGGCAGACGAGCCCGAACCGCTCGATCACGGTCGGGTCGGTCAGGTCGGTCGCGGTCAGGCTCTCGGCACCGGGCAGCTCGTCGAGACGGTACCGGCGGCGGCATGTCCCGCACTCGACGAGGGGGTCGCTGAAGCTGCCGACGTGGCCGGACGTGACCCAGACCTGCGGGTGCATGAGGATCCCGGCGTCCAGGCCGACGATGTCCTCGCGCTCCTGGACCATCGCCCGCCACCAGGCGCGCTTGACATTGTTCTTGAGCTCCACGCCGAGCGGCCCGTAATCCCAGACGGCGTTGATCCCGCCGTAGATCTCGCTCGATGGGAAGACGAAGCCGCGGCGCTTCGAGAGGGACACGATGGTCTCGAGGTGGGCGACGGCAGGCGCGACGTCGTCGTTCGATTCGGGGGATGGCGTCGTCACGGGGACTCCGGTGGGCGGCCGGCCTGGAACGGACGGCCGCGGGAGGAGATCGAAGGGCCGATCGGAGGGCGATCCTAGCAGAGCCCCGCATCGCGGCCGCGCAGAGGGCTGACCCTCGCCCCATCCGTGCCGGCGTGGGTCAAGCTCGTCCAGGGGCCCGGCGGCAGGGCGTCGCGCAGCAGTCGGATGGCCGACCCGCCCATCACCGCCGCGATCTGCGTCTCGTCCAGCCCCTGTCCGATGAGCGCCGAGGTCAGCAGTCCCATCCCGGAGGCGTCGAACGGGACCGGGACCGCCCCGTCGAAGTCCGATCCGAGCCCGACATGGTCCGCGCCGATCACCGCGACCGCGTGGGCGATCGACCGGGCGATCGACTCGACGTCCGTGCCGCCACAGGCGGTCGGCCAGAACCCGATCCCGACCATGCCGCCGGTCGCCGCGATCCGCCGGAGCTGGTCGTCGGACAGGTTGCGGGCGTTGTCGCAGATCGCGCGGACCCCCGTGTGCGAGGCGACGACCGGACGGGTCGCCAGGGCCAGGACCTCGTCGATCGTCGCCGCGGAGGCATGCGCGAGGTCGACGATCATCCGGCGGCGCTCCAGCTCGCCGATGAGCTCCCGGCCGGCCGGCGTCAGGCCGCCCTTGGCGACCCCGTGCGCCGAGCCGGCGAAGCCGTTGTCGAAGAAGTGGGCCAGGCCGACCATCCGGTACCCGGCAGCCTCGAGCCGGTCGAGGTTCTCGACGTTGCGATCGAGCGCATGGGCGCCCTCGATCGCGAGCAGCCCGCCGACGAGCGTCGGGTCGCCGGCGCGGCGGAGGAGGAACCGGTCGAGGTCGGCCACGGTCCGGATGAGGGTCAGCTGACCGCCGGAGCCGGCCGCCATCGCCCGGAGCCGCGCCGCGTGGAACTCCGCCCGGGCGAGCAGGCTCCGCCAGCTGGCGACGGGCCAGCCCTGGACGAGCGCGACGAGCGTCACATCGTCCGACGCGTCGTCGTTCTCCTCGATGTTCAGGTGGCGCGGGACCTTCGTGGCCATCGCGAACACCTGAAGGGCGACGTTGCCCTCGACCAGGCGGGGAACGTCGACATGACCGCGATCCGCGCGCCGGAGCAGGTCACGGCCCCACAGCAGCGAATCTGCGTGCAGGTCGACGATCGTCAGCCGCTCGTGGAGATCGGCGACCGCAGGCGTGAGCACGTACGGACCCGGGTCGCCGACCGCGCACAGCCGGCGCTCGGTCCGCGCGGACAGGCGCTCGCCCACGGATTGCCGGACGATCGCCCCGCCGACCGCAAGCGACGCTCCCGCGACCGTCGCGACGGCAAGGGATCGACGCCGCGGCCTCATTCCGTCGGGGCGTGGGTGCTGAAGACCTGGTCCTGGAACTCCCGGCGCGCCGAACGCGGCGCCCGCGGCGACGCGTCGCCGTCAGACCCGTCGTCCTCGCCCTCGTCGACGTCGTCGAGCCCGCCGACCCCGCCCAGGTCCGTCAGACCGTCGACCGATGCGCCGGTGTAGGCCGCCGCCTGGAGGGTGAACAACCGGGCATACCGCCCGCCGAGCGCCATCAGCTCGTCGTGGGTGCCCTCCTCGACGAGCGCACCGTGCTCGAGGAACAGGATCCGGTCCGCCTGGCGGACGGTCGAGAAGCGATGGGAGATGTAGATCGCCGTCCGGCCTGCGGCGAGGCGCCGCAGCCGGGCGAACAGCTCGAACTCGGCCTGGGCGTCGAGCGCGGACGTCGGCTCGTCGAGGACGAGGATCCGGGCGTCGCGCATGAACGCGCGACCCAGGGCGATCTTCTGCCATTCCCCGCCGGACAGCTCCACGCCGCCGTCGAACCACTTCCCGAGCGGGGTGTCCCAGCCATCGGGCAGCCGTCCGAGCAGGCTGTCCGCGCCGCCCTTCCGGGCGGCCTCCTCGACCGCCTCGCGATCCTCGATCCGGCCGAGCTCGCCGAGCCCGATGTTCTCGGCCGCCGTCGCCTGGTACGTCACGTAGTCCTGGAATATGCCGCCGATCAGCCGCCGGACCGCGGCCGGGTCCAGGTCGCGCAGGTTCGTGCCGTCGAGGAGGATCCGGCCCTCCGTCGGGTCGTACAGACGGCACAGGAGCTTGATCAGGGTCGACTTCCCGGCGCCGTTCCGGCCGACGACCGCGACCGTCTCGCCCGGGGCGATCCGGAGGCTCACGTCGTGGAGGGCCTCCCGCCCGGAGCCCGGGTAGGCGAACGAGACGCCCTCGAAGACGACCTCGCCGGCACCCTCGAGGTCGGCCGCGCGCTCGGTCGCGGCGGCCGATGCCGGCGCCGCCGCCGCGCCCGCCACGCCGCTCCGCTCGATCCCGTACGGCGTCGCCAGGAGGTCGAACAGGTCGTTCATGTAGAGCTGGTTCTCGTACATCGAGCCGAACCCGGACAGGATCCCCTGGACGGACGACTGGACAGACGACGCGGCCTGCGTGTAGAGCGTCAGGTCGCCCAGCGTCAGCTTGCCGGCGATCGCCTGGAGGGCGACATAGAGATACGTCAGCGAGCCGGCGAGGGTCGTGATCGTGCTCCAGATGAAGCCGACGAAGTAGCGGCTGACGACGATCCGCCGCTGGCGATCCTGGTAGATCGTCGCGAGCTGGCGGAAGCGGTCGATGAAGTACGGCCCGAGCCCGAAGAGCTTGACCTCCTTCGCGTAGGAGTCCGTCGTGACCAGCGTCGTCAGGTAGTCCATCCGGCGCCGGATCGGCGACGCCCAGCGGGCGAAGCTGTAGCCGCGCCACCCGTAGCGCGTGTCCGCGATGAACGCGGGGACCGGCGCGAGGAGGGCGACGAGGGCGAGGATCGGGCTGAGCCGGACCAGCAGGAAGATCATCGACCCGAACACGATGATCGTCTGGATCAGCCCGAACACGCCGCTGACCATGAACAGCGGCCGGGACGAGGCGCCCTGCTGGGCGCGACGGAGGAGGTCGTAGGAGGTCGAGTCCTCGAAGAACGCGAGGTCCAGACGGGCGGCGTGATCCATGATCTGGAGCTGGATCGTGTTCGTCACCCGCTCCTGGAGGAGCTGCTGGCAGACGTTCCGGAGCGTGCTCAGGAACGACGAGGCCGCGTAGACGAGGAACTGGACGATCGCGAGCAGGACGACCGCCCCGACGGCATCGACCGTCCACGGCCCGATCTGGACGGTGCCCGGCAGCGACGGGTTCGCCTGGGCCTGGATCGCCCCGACGACGGCATCGATCAGGAGCTTGGACACGACCGCGGTGACCGCGGGGATCAGGCCGGCGAGGATCGTCGCCGTGGCCAGTCCGATCGTCAGGATCCGGCTCGCCGCCCAGACGAGCCCGAGGACGCGAGGCACGGCGCCCGCGGTCGCCCGGATCGCCTTCCGGGCGGACGCGAGCCGGCCTCGCAGGTCGGTCGGGCCCTCGTTCGGCGGATCGGGGATGTCCGGCGACCCGCTCAGTCCGCTCTCGCGGCCCTGGGAGCCCTGCCACGTGCTGCGGCGGATGGCGCCGCCGCGCGGGATGACCGGCGGGCCGCTCAGCCGTGGCCCCCGATCGGAACGGCCCGGGCGGGGTCGGTCGCACGCCGAAGGTCGAGGGCGAGGAGGTCCTCACCCCACATGACCCTGCCGGTGTGCTCGAAGCCGTAGCGAAGGTAGAACGGCTGCGGCGAGCCATCGCCCGCCTTGCAGCTCGTGAGGAGGGCGTCGGCGTTCGGCCGCGTCCGGAGGTAGTCCACGACCGCATCGATCGTTGCGGCGCCGTAGCCGCGACCCTGGAACCGGTGGTCGACCAGCAGGCGCCACAGGAAGTACGGCCCGACGATCGTGTCGTCCGCGTCGAGAGACTCCTGTGGGATGTTGTCGCTGATCATCACGAACCCGACGAGCCCGTCGCCGTCGTGGACGGACCACATCCGGGGGCAGGCGATCGCGTCGGCGATCGCGTCCTCGAAATGGCTGATCATCGAGCCGAGGTAGCGCTCCTGGCCGGGTCCGCGGCGGAGACCCATGACGGCCTCGACGTCGTCCTCGGTGACGATGTCGCGGAGCTGGACGGCCGGCATCAGCGAAGCGGCGCCGTGGCCAGCCGCTCGACGGGCGCGTGGCGGACCTCGTCGAGGAAGGCGAGGGATCGCGCGTCCCGCTCCAGCACGTGGCGGAGGAACTCGCGCATCGCGGACTCGACCTCGCGCTCCGTGGCGATGCCGAGCCGGAGCCCGGCGAGGGCCTCCACATCCTGGCGCTGGTACGCCTTCAGCAGCTTCAGCGCGTCGAGGCTGAGCGCCGTCCGATCGTGCGGCGGGCCCGGGCACCGGTCGCACAGGACGCCGCCGAGCGGCGGGACCCAGCGGTAGCGGGCGTCGACCTCGAGGACGCGGTCGCACTCGACGCAGCGGTCCACCTCGGGGCGGACGCCGAGCTCGTCGGCGAGGTGCATCTCGTACCACCGGGCGACGCGGTTCGGGGCCATCCCCGCGTCGAGCAGCTCGTAGCCGCGCTTCAGGAGCGAGTAGACCGGCTCTGCCGCGTGACGCTCCTCGAGCGAGCGGTCCGCGAGCTCCGCCAGATACCAGGCCGTGGCCGCGCTCTCCAGCGAGTCGCGGAGGTTCAGCCAGGCGTGGCTGACGCTGACCTGGGTCACGACATCGAAGGTCCGGCCGCGGGCGAGGAGGACGATCAGCTCGGCGAACGGCTCGAGACTGCCCCCGATCCGGGAGGTCGGCCGGCGGATCCCCTTCGCGATCGCCTTCAGCTTGCCGCCGGTGGGCGTGATCAGCGTCAGGATCCGGTCCGCCTCGCCGTAGTCGAACCGCGAGAGGACGATCGCATCGGTCGAATATCGGCGCGGGATCGGCACGAATCGAACCGTAGCACCTCCGCCCGGGGCGGTCGTGCGGCGGTCCGCGCCGTCCCCACCACTTCCCCGTTTCAGGTTCTGCACGCTGCGTCGCCGGGGAAAGCCCGCGACGGCGCCGGCCACCCCGGCTGACGACGTTCGTTGCGCCTCACGCGATGCTCGGCGGCCTGGCCGACGCTCCGGACCCTTCCCCCGCCGCCAGCCGACACAGCGTGCAGGTCCTGCAATGGCCGCCGTTCGGCGTCGCCTGCCCCGCACCTCGATCCCCACCTGATCCGTTCGCCGAGCAGCGACGTACCAGCGGTCAGACGCCGGTGCGGTCGCGTCCCCCGAACCGGCGTCTTTTCGTGCCCGGTCGCAACCCGCTACCTCTGGCTCGCACGTTTGTCGGAATCCCGCTACCATGGCCGCGCGATGACCACCGCCCAGCCGGTCCTCGAGGCCGCCGCCCTGATCGCCGACACCGAGGAGGAGATCCTCCGGCTGGTCGGCGATCACGACACGTCGACGGCCGGCGTGTACGAGATGATCCGCTACCACCTTGGGCTGGACGGCTCCGGCGCCGCGACCGGGAAGCGGATGCGGCCCCTGCTCGGCCTCCTCGCCTACGCCTCGATCGCGGGCGACTACCGGCCGGCCCTGCCCGGCGCGGCCGCGGTCGAGCTCGGCCACAACTTCAGCCTCGTCCACGACGACATCGAGGACGGCGACCGGGAGCGTCGCCACCGGCCGACCGTCTGGGCGCTCCACGGCGTGGCCCAGGCGATCAACACCGGCGACATGCTGTTCAGCCTCAGCCGGATGGCCCTCCATCGCCTGACCGACCTCGGCTTCAGCGACGCGAAGGTCCTCCGCCTGATGCGCCTGTACGACCAGACCTGCGTCGCGCTGTGCGAGGGCCAGTACATCGACATCGCGACGAGCGAGGCCGACGACGTGATGTCGGTCGACCTGTACTTCGACATGATCGGCCGGAAGACGGCGGCCCTGATCGCGGCGTCGATCGAGGCGGGTGCTCTGCTCGCGACCGACGACGACGAGGTGATCGCGCGCTACCGGGCGTTCGGGTGGGCGCTCGGGCTGGCGTTCCAGCTGAACGACGACCTGCTCGGGATCTGGGGCGCCGAGCACGCGACCGGCAAGAAGGCGTCCGACATCGCCCGGCGCAAGAAGACCCTGCCGGTCATCTACGCCTTCGAGCACGCGGGTCCCGAGGACCGGGAGAGGCTCGCGCGGCTGTACGGGAACGGCGGACCGACGGCCGACAACGTCGACGAGATCGTGGGCATCCTCGAGCGCAGCGGGGCCCGGACGTACACGCGGGATCAGGCCCGGCGCCACCGGGACGAGGCGCTCGCGGAGCTCGATGCCGCCGGCGTCGTGGACGCGGAGGCACGGGCCCGCCTCGAGGAGATCATCGTGTCGGTGATCGCCGCCTGACGTCTCCCGCGCGCGGCCGCGGCCCTCGAACCTAGCGGTCGCCGTCCTCGTCGGGGCGCAGCTCGTCGTCGTCCTCGGACGGGCGGCGCACGACGAGCACCTTCGACACGCGCCGGCCGTCCGTCGACTCGACCGTCAGGTGGAGCCCGTCCACGTCGACCTCGTCGCCCGGTGACGGAATCCCGCCGATCCGGTGGTAGATCAGGCCGCCGACCGTGTCGTACTCGTCCTCGTCCTCGAGGCCGAGGTCGATGTCGAACAGCTCCGCGAGGTCGTCGATGTCGGCCCGGCCGTCGATCCGTGCCTCGTCGTCGGAGAGGCGGACGACCATGGGCTCCTCGGTGTCGTACTCGTCCTGGATCTCGCCGACGATCTCCTCGAGCAGGTCCTCGATCGTGACCAGGCCCGCGGTCCCGCCGTACTCGTCGAGCACGATCGCGATGTGGACCTTGCGCCGCTGGAACTCATGGAGCAGGTCGTCGATCGTCATCGACTCCGGCACGAAGACCGGCGTCCGGAGCAGCGAGCGAATCGTCGGGCGCGGCCCGGAGCCCGCCTTGAGGAACGGCAGCAGGTCCTTGGCGTAGAGGATCCCGACGACCTCGTCGATCGACTCCTCGTACACCGGCACGCGGCTGTGGCCCTCGTCGACGACCTTGTCGATCGCGTCCTCGAGGGTCGCCGAGGCCGGCAGCCCGACGATCGCGATCCGCGGGATCATCACCTCATGCAGGCGGCGCTCGCCGAGCTCGATGACCGCGTTGATCATCTGCTCCTCCTCCGCCTCGAGAATCCCCTGCTCGCCACCCCGCTCGACGATCAGCCGGAGCTCCTCCGCGCTGATCTGGGCCTCGTTCGTCACGTTTGCCCCGAACAGCCCGGCGATCGCTCGCGTGGCGCCCGTCAGGAGCGCGATCAGCGGCCCGAGCGCCCGCGCGAGGAAGTCGATCGGGAGCGACAGGGTCAGCGCGAACCGCTCCGGGTTCGACAGGGCGAGCGTCTTCGGCACGAGCTCCGCGAAGATGATCGTGAAGAGCGCCAGGGTCACCGTCACGATGATCAGGGCCACCCCATCGGCGGCGCCGCCCAAGCCGAGCTCCCGCAGGAACTCGGCGAGGTGGGTCGAGAGGTTGACGGCCGCGAAGGCCGACGCGAAGAAGCCGATGACCGTGAGCCCGAGCTGGGACACCGCCAGGAACCGGCCCGGGTCCGCCTGGAGCCGCCGGACGCGGCGGGCTCCGGCCCGACCCTCCTCGGCCAGCTGGTCGACCCGGCTCCGCCGGAGCGACACGAGCGCGATCTCGGCGGCGACGAAGAACCCCTCGAGCAGCGTCAGCAGGACGATGACCAGGAGATCGAGCACTAGCCGTCCTCGTCCGGGGGTTGGTTGGGCGGCGCGTCCGGCGCCGGTTCCTCCGGCTTCGGGTCCCGCATCCGCGCCGGCATCCCGACCGCCAGCTTGCCCGGCGGCACGTCACGGGTGACGACGGCGCCGGCGCCGGTCTTCGCGTCGTCGCCGACCGTGATCGGGGCGCGCAGCATCGTGTCGACGCCGAGGAAGACGCGCTCGCCGATCGTCGTCCGGTGCTTCCTCCGGCCGTCGTAGTTCGCCGTGATGGTGCCGGCGCCGACATTCGTGCCCGCTCCGAGCTCCGCGTCGCCGAGGTAGCTCATGTGGTGCTGCTTCACGCCGCGCCCGAGCCGGGTGTTCTTCAGCTCGGCGAAGTTGCCAACCTCGGCGTCCGGCCCGACATGTGAGCCCGGCCGGAGGTGGCTGAACGGGCCGACCTTCGCGCCGTCCTCGATGACGGACGACTCGACGACGGACGCCCATACGAGACACCCGGCGCCGATCGTGCTGTCGACGACCTGCGAGCCGGCCCCGATCGTCGTGCCCTCCCCGATCGTCGTCGTCCCGCGCAGGATGACGTTCGGCTCGAGGGTCACGTCCTCGGCGATCATCACCGTGGCGTCGATGTAGGCGGTCGACGGGTCGCGCATCGTCACGCCGGCTCGCATGTGCTCGCCGTTGATCCGCGTCCGAAGGTCCCATTCGGCCTGGGCGAGCTCGGCCCGGTCGTTGATCCCGAGCAGCCGGCCGTCGTCCTCGACGGTGAGCGCGACGACGAGGCGGCCGTCCGCCCGGGCCAGCTCCACGAGCTCGGTCAGGTACAGCTCGCCGGTCTTCGGGGACGGGCTGAGGGAGCCGATCCGGGATCGAAGCCAGCCGGCATCGAACGCGTACAGCCCGGAGTTGACCTCGTTGACCGCGATCTCCTCGTCGGTCGCGTCCTTGCGCTCGACGATCCGCTCCACGGTCCCGGCCTCGTCGCGGACCACCCGGCCGAGGTTGCCCGGCTCGATCGCATCGACCGCGACGAGCGCGATCGCGGCCTGGTCGAGGCGTCGCTCCTCGAGCAGCTCGGCGAGCAGCGATGCCTCGAGCAACGGGGCGTCGCCGGTCAGGACGAGGATCTCGTCCGCGTCGTCCGGCAGCGCGGCCACGGCGGCGGCGACGGCATCGCCCGTGCCACGCGGCTCGGCCTGGAGGGCGTAGTCGACGTCGTCGCCCAGGGCGTCGTGGACGGCGGCGGTCGCGGGGCTCGTGACGACGAGCGGGCGCCGACCGGTCGCCTCGCGGCTCGCATCGACGACGTAAGCGACCATCGGCCGGCCGGCGAGCCGGTGGAGGAGCTTCGGCGTGCGCGACTTCATCCGCGTGCCGAGGCCGGCGGCCATGACGACCGCGACGACCCGCGGAGCGGTGCCGGGACTTGGGGGGTTCACGCGGGGCGACGCGTTCGGGCAGCAGTCGGGGAAAGCGGCGCGATCCCGACGCGGTCAGGGCCCGGCGCGTGTCGGTGGGTTGTCATCAGCGGTGCGCGGATCGTAGGTTGGCGTTTCACAGAGTGTCAAACTCGTTGGCTGTCGCGCCTGGACGCCGCGACGAACGCAGTAGGCTCGATTTCGAGTCAGGCGTGGTGGCCGGAGACCGCGTCGGCGATCGGGCGGTGGGCGGTCATCTCGATCTCGACGAGCGCGCCCTTGGGCAGGCCCCCGACCCCGACCGTCGAGCGGGCGGGAGGCGGATCCGGCATGAACCGGGCATAGATCGCGTTGACCGCCGCGAAGTCGCCGACGTCCGCGAGGAAGATCGTCGTCTTCACGACGTCCGCGAACCCGACACCGGCGGCGTCGAGCACCGCCGCAAGGTTGCGCAGCGCCCGCTCGGCCTGCGCCTCGAGCCCATCGACGAGCTCGCCCGTGGCCGGCTCGAGCCCGACCTGACCCGAGCAGAAGACCCAGCCGTCCGTCACGATCGCCTGGCTGTACGGCCCGACCGGCGCCGGCGCGCTGCTCGTCTGGATCGGCTGGCGGGTCATGGATCGCTCCTCTCGTGATCGTCGGGGCCGTCGGGCGACGGGTTCGCCAGGATGGTCGTCGCGGCGACGAACGGTGGTCCATCGCCCGGCGCCGCCACGAACCCCGTGCCGACGGCCGCCCGGACCGAGGCCGCCGCGAGCTCCGCGTCGTCGAGGGAAGGATAGAGGGCCCAGAGGGTCGGACCGGAGCCGGACAGCCCGATCGGGCGGTTGAGCAGGCGCATCAGCGCCCGCCGGAACGGCACGAGCCCTTCGACGACCGACGCCGCGGCCGGCAGGAGGTCATTGGCCGCCGCCAGGACGCCGGCCCGCTCGAGGAGCTGGGCCGCCGTGAGGCCGGACCCGAACTCGCTCGCGAAGTGCTCCGAGCTGCGGAGGGCGACGCCCGGCTGGCCCATCGCGCCGCCCGCCCACGCGGCGAAGACAGCGGCCGTGGGCGCCGCGATCGCCGGGGTCACCACGACGACGCCCGGGCCCCGCTCGCCGGCGCCGATCCGGAGCCCGTGGAGCGGCGTCACCCGCTCGCCGCGCCCCTCGACGAGCGCCGTCCCGCCGGCAAGGAAGAACGGGACGTCGCTGCCGATCGAGGCCGCCAGGTCGGTCAGGTCCGGGCCAGTCACCGCGTCCGCGAGGCCCCAGGCCTCGAGGGCGCCGTCGATCGCCGCGGCCGCGTCGCTGCTGCCGCCGGCGAGGCCGGCTGCGACCGGGATCCGCTTGTCGAGCCGGACCGCCAGGGCGGGCGGCGGGGCGGGCCGGTGGCCGCGGACGGCTCGCCGGGTGGCCTCGACCGCCCGGAGGACGAGGTTGTCCGCGATCGGACCGGCGTCGAACCCGTCGACGTGGAGCCGGTCGGTCGCGCCGGGCGACGGATCCGGGGCCAGCGTGACGCGATCGGCCAGGTCGAGCGGCACCATCACCGAGTGGAGGGCGTGGTAGCCGTCCGGCCGGCGCCCGACGATCGCCAGGGTCAGGTTCAGCTTGGCGGGCGCGAGCCGGACGACGGGCGTCACGAGCCGGGCCGGATCGACGGGGACCGTCACGCCCCCTGCCCGCGCAGGTCATGCCCGATCTCGCCGAAGGCCTCCAGCAGCGCGAGCCACTCGCCCACCGCCAGTGTCTGCGGACGCCGGGCCGGGTCGATCCCGGCCGTCTCGAGCGCGGCCGTGACCCGTGCCGGCTCGACGGGGAGCTGCCGCGACAGCACGTTGTGGAGCATCTTGCGGCGCTCCCGGAACCCCGCCTGAACGAGCCGCCACAGCGCGTCCTCGTCCTCGGCCGTGGCGAGCCGGTCGTCGCCCGGAAAGGGCTCGACCACGATCACCGCGGACCGGACGGCCGGCTCCGGCTCGAACGCCTCCGGCGGGACATCGACGGCGATCCGGACGCGGGCGTGGTACTGGACGAACACGCTCAGGTAGCTCATCTGCCCGGGCGGCGCGGCGATCCGCTCGGCGACCTCGCGCTGGACCATCAGGACGAGCCGGTCGGGTCGCGGTGTCTCGCCGAGGAGCCGGTGGAGGATCGGGCTCGTGATGTGGTACGGCAGGTTGGCGACGACGTCGTATGGGGCCGCCACCAGCCCGACGAGGTGCTGGTCGAGCGCGTCTCCCTCGACGAGACGCAGCCGCTCCGCCTCGATCTCCGGCGAGAACCGCTCGCGGAGGAAGGACGCCAGGCCACGATCCAGCTCCACCGCCGTGACGATCGCGCCGCCGTCGAGCAGCCCGCTCGTCAGCAGGCCGAGCCCGGGGCCGATCTCGAGCACCCGTCGCCCGGGAACCGCCGACGCCTCGGCGAGGATCGCGTCGAGCACGTCCGGATCAGCGAGGAAGTTCTGGCTCAGGCTGTGGCGAGCCCGGAGCCCGGCCGCCTTCAGGGTCCGGCGGACCGCCGCGGGGTCGACGTGGGCGGGGACGGCGGCCACGATCGGCTCAGCGACGCGCGAGCGGCAGCGAGGGCCGCGCGTCCAGGGAGAGGTCGGCGCGCTCCCCCGCGGCATGGCGCCGGGCGCCGGCGGCGCCGATCATCGCCCCGTTGTCCGTACACAGGGCCGGACGCGGGACGATCAACGGCAGGCCGAGCGCTTCCGCCTCGCCCAGTAGACGCGACCGCAGCGCGCTGTTGGCCGCCACGCCGCCGCCGAGCACGATCGAGCGCGCGCCGGTCCGTTCGGCCGCCCGGATCGTCTTCGTGACGAGGACGTCGACGACCGCGTCCTGGAACCCCCACGCGAGCTCCGCGGTGGAGGCGTCCGAGAGCCGGGCGGCGGGCAGCAGGCCGGCGTCCCGGCCGGTCGGCAGGCCCTCGTCCGCCCGCGCCTCGTCGATCGTCCGGCGGGCGGCGGTCTTGAGCCCACTGAAGCTGAAGTCGAACGTGTTGCCGAGCCAGGCACGCGGGAAGGCCGCGTCGTGGCGCGTCGCCGCCTCGGCCGCGCGCGAGACGGCCGGGCCGCCCGGGTACGGCAGCCCGAGCAGCCGCCCCACCTTGTCGAACGCCTCGCCGGCCGCGTCGTCGACCGTCTGGCCGAGCAGCCGGTACGTCAGGTGGTCGCGCATCTCGACGAGGAACGTGTGGCCGCCCGACACGATCAGGGCGACGAGCGGGAAGACCGGCTCCGCCCCGGCCGTGGCATCACCGCCGGCGTCCCGCAGCCACGCCGCGTACAGGTGGCCCTCGAGATGGTTGACCCCGACGAGCGGCTTGTCGTGGACCCAGGCGAGGGTCTTCGCGAAGTTCAGCCCGACGAGCAACGAGCCCGCCAGACCCGGGCCGTACGTGACCGCGACCGCATCGACATCCTCGACGCGGACCGACGCGTCCTCGAGCGCCTGGTCCAGCACCGGCACGATCCAGCGGAGGTGCGCCCGCGCCGCGACCTCCGGCACGATCCCGCCCGCCGCCGCGTGAAGCGCCGTCTGGCTCGCGACGACGTTCGAGAGGATCGTCCGACCGCCCTGGATCACCGCGATCCCGGTCTCGTCGCACGACGACTCGACCGAGAGCACGACGCTCTCCTCCAGCGGCGGGCTCGGACGACCGCCGCCCGACGTCATGGGTCGGTCCTCGGGGGCGGCTCCGTGCCTTCGTCGACGACCAGGTCCTCGTCCGGCTCGAACGGGCCGGTCGGCGCCGGGCCGTCGTCGAGGTCCACCCGGAGACGCTCGATCCGCGCCCGGACCACGGGGTCGTCGAGCGGCTCCGTCGTCATGATCAGCGCGTCCTCGTTGTTGTCGCTGTAGTAGCGCGGCCGGAGCCCCACCGGGCGGAAGCCGTACTTCTCGTACAGCCGGCGCGCGGCCACGTTCGAGAGGCGGACCTCCAGGGTGGCCTCGCGCGCGCCCCGGTCCCGGGCGAGGTCGAGGAAGGCGAGCAGCAGGCGCTCGCCCAGCCGCTGGCGTCGCCAGGCCGGATGGACCGCGAACGTCGTGATGTGCGCCTCGTCGACCATCAGCCACATCCCGCCGTAGGCGACGATCCGTCCGCCCGCCCGGGCGACGAGGTACGACGCGAGCCGGTTCGTCATCAGCTCGCTCCGGTAGGCGTTCGGCGGCCAGGGCGTCGTGAAGCTGGCCTCCTCGATCCGGAGCACCTCGTCGAGGTCCTCGAGACGCATCGCCCCGATCACGATCTTCACCGGCGGTCGCGCGACCATGCGACCTCCCCGCTCTCCGCGCGGACGCCGCGCGGCAGGCTGACGTACTCCGGGACGAGCCGGGCGAGATCGTCGCCGCCGTCCGCGAGCCGGGCCGCACCGAGCGCCGCGAGGGTGCCCGCGAGCCCGGCACGCGCCGCCTCGCCGCGGGCCACCGCGTCGGCCGGGGCCCGGGCGTCGAGGTCGACCGCGATGATGACGTCGCCGGCACGGAGGTCCGGCTCGGTGCCGCCCGGCAGCAGCTCGGGCGGAACGCCCGCCCGGACGACGTGGCGATCGTTCGGCCCCGCCGGCAGCAGCAGGACGATCCGGCCGATGTCGGGCGCGGCCGCGCCGACCGCGGCCGCCTCGACGGCCTCGGCCGCGGCGGCGGCCCGGATGAGCGCCTCGCCGGTCGACACACCGGCAATCGGAACGCCGAGCTCATGGGCCAGCGCCTTGGCGGTCGCGAGGCCGACCCGGAGCCCCGTGAACGCGCCCGGGCCCGTCCCGACGATCACGGCGCGGATCCGCGATCGGCGCAGGTTCGCCTCGCCGTGGAGACGCCCGATCGCCGGGAGCAGCCCTGCGCCGTGCGTGCGGCCGGCCTCCCACGTCGTCACGCCGAGCAGGTCGCCACCCGGGTCCGCCGCCGCCACGACGACCCGGCTCGTCGCGGTGTCGATGGCGAGGAGCCACGGACGCCGCCCGTCGGAGCCGTTCCCGGTCATCGAGCCGCCTCGAGATACCGCCGGTGCCGGTCATCGCCCGCGACGAGCTCGATCGTGCGCGGCTCGTCGCCGCTTCCCTCGATCCGGATGTCCAGCCGCCCGGCCGGGAGGACGGGACCCATCCGATCCGGCCATTCGACGACGGTCAGCCCGTCCTCCTGGCGCTCGTCGACGACGCCGCCGGCGAGCGCGTCGGCGGCATCCGCGAGCCGGTACAGGTCGACGTGGAAGAGGGGCAGGCGGCCGCGGTACTCCGACATCAGGACGAAGGTCGGCGAGTTGACCGTGTCCTCGATGCCGAGGCCCACGGCGACCCCCTTGGTCAGCTGCGTCTTGCCGGCGCCGAGCTCGCCCCACAGGCAGAGCAGGTCGCCGGCCCTCCCCAGCCGACCCAGACGCTCGCCGAGCGCCAGCGTGTCGGCCGGCGACGACGATCCGACGAGGGCCCGATTCCCGGTGACGCCACGGGCGACGCCGGCCGCCGCGGCTCCACCGGCCTGACGGCCGGTCATCGTCAGACGAACCGCTCGAGATCGGCGATCGGCACCGGGCGCGGCGTGTCGTCGCCGAACGACACCCAGCCGGCCTCGAGGAACGTGCCACCGGCGAACCGGCGGATCCCGGCCAGCCCCGCCCAGCGGCCCTCTTCGCCCGCATGCTCGCCGGATCGAACCCGGACGTGGCTCGGCGGCGGGATCCGCACGTCGATCCCCGGCGCATCGAACACGAGCGCCGGCGGGTCGACCGAGATCGCCACCGTCATGCCCGCGAGCGCCTCGAGGATCGCGGCGATGGGTCCGGCGATCGGGCGGCGAATGACTCCATCGAGGATCAGCACGGCGAACGGCGGCAGGCGATGGAGGGCGGCCCGCTGGCGAGCCTCCGAGGCCAGGAAGTCGCGCCGCTCCTTGCCGGCCAGCCCGCTGACGATGACCCCCCGGACGCCCATCGCCCGGGCCCGCGTCAGCGCCTCCGCGTCGACCCGCGAGCCGATCACGAGGATCGTCCCAGCAAGCCCGACGTCGAGCGAGGTCGAGCGCAGCCGGCCGTGACGGACGTCGCCGCGATCGGTTCCAAGGGACAGCCGCCCGCTCGTCGGGTCGCCGAGCGCCTCCACGCCCGGCATCGCCCGGCCCTGGGCCTGGACGCGGACGGAGATCCCCGGCCGGATCTCTCGCACCACGCCGGCGGTCGGGCAGTCGACGCCCTCGACGTGATCGCCGGTCGCGAGCGCCCAGTGCCCGCCGTGCTCGTAGACCAGCTCGCCAGCGTCCGCGCCGACCGACCGCCGGACCCGGGCCGCCTGACCGGTCCCGGACCACGCCGAGCCGGGACGCGCGAGCTCGTCGGTCGAACCGGACGGCAGCTCCGCCAGCCGCGGATCCCGGAGGCGCTCCGCGATCGTCGTGCCCGCGACGATCGCGTCCCCGGTCCGGACGAGGATCCGATCCCCGGGCCCGAGCCTGAACGCGATCTCGATCGCGTCGCGGAGCAGCGTCCGGCCCGTGACGAGGTCCAGCCCACGGCCGTGCGGGCGCGGCTCGACCGTCTCGGGGGTCTCGGATCGGACGTCGGTCGTCATCGGTCCCGGGTCAGCCACAGGGATTCCTGCCACGCGTCGAGCAGCTCTCGCCGGCGCTCGAGTCGATCGGGCAAGCGGAGCGGCACGTCGCGAAGGTCGACGAGCAGGCCCCCCAGCCCGCCCCCGACGTCGACCGCGAACCGCCGGCCGCGCACGCCGAGCCGGACCGCATCGCGGAAGTGCAGCTCGGCCGTGGCCACCTCGCCCGGCGGCAGGTCGACGAGCTCGAGGCCGCCGGGCACCAGATCGCTGTCCGAGACCCCCGAGCCGCCGTGGATCCGGAGCGTGCCGGCGCTCTGGCCGGCGCGGATCCCGGCCGGGATCACCACGCTGCCGAGGGGCGTCAGCACGTCGTCCACGAGGTCGATCAGCGCCTGCCGGCGCTCGACGGGGTCCGGGATCACGCCGAGCGAGCCGAGGAGGCGGGAGTGGTCCTGGGCGATCGCGATGGCGGCCGGGCGACGCACGACATCCGCGAGAGCGAGGGCGACGGCCGGGCCCGGGGCGCAGGCAAAGGCTCCACCCGAGACGATGACGAGGTCCGGGGCGGGCAGCGCCGACTGGGCCGGCGTCGCCTCGACGAGGACGCCCAGGGCGGCGCGCGCCGCCGCGAGCCGGAGACGGGCCCCGTCACCGGCGATCGCCGACCACGGCCACAGACGCAGCTCGCGCAGCCGGTCGCGCAGGCGATGACGGTCGAGGGAGATCGTGGACCAGGCGAGGACGCGATCGACCGTGACGTCGCCGGGGTCCGGTGGGACGAGGCAGGCATCGGCGATGATCGAGACCTGGGCGGTGGCCTCCGCGCCGCCGACGCCCGGGCTGGCGGTCGCACGGAGACCGCCATCGAAGCCGATCTCGATCAGCTCGACCCGGCGGTCGAGGACGTCTGCGAGCGCAGCGGTCATCCGTCCCGCGGCGCGTCGTGGGTCGTCGGGTCCGCCGCGGGCATCGTCGAGCAGGCGCCGCAGCGGCTCGCCGGGCGGGTCGCCGGTCATCGCGGCCGGGGCCAGCAGGATCTCGCCGCCGCGATCGCCGGACGACGACTCGATCCGGCCGAGTTGATCCGCCATCGCCCCGGCGAGGATCACCGTCAGCTCCGGGCGGCGGGCAACGACGCCGGCCACGATCGCGGCGAGCTCGTCGAGCTGGCGCCGCTCGTCGGCACCGGGTGGGTCGCCCGCCCCGACGAGGATGACGTCCACGTCCGGATCGAGCAGCGCACGGGTGAGGACAAGGGGATCCGCGCCATCGCGGGTCACGCCGCTGGTACGCCAGCCGGTCTTGCGCGCCGCGGCCACCAGGGGCCCCAGGGCGCGATCCGAGACCGCGACCGCCAGTAGGGACCGGGCGGGTGCGCTGCGCGCCACGAGCCGCGGGAGGTCGGCGGCGATCGTCGCGGGCTCGACGAGGCCGTCGTGCGGCCCGAGGCCGAGCGCCGACCAGAGCTGGGGATCGGCGGCGTGGACCCGGCGCACGAGCTCGGTGCCCATCGCGTCGACGTCGCCCGGAGCGGGCAGCTGGAGCGAGCCCACGAGGCGCCAGCGATGGGCCAATCGGCCGATCATGGCAGTCGAGGTCGTCGCGGCACCGAGGTCGACGGCAAGGAACGCGCGGGGATCCGTCACCGGTTCATGCTACCCGGGCGCCGCCGGGATGGCCGGACCTACCGGCGCGCTATGCGTCCCAGGTGACCTCTTCGTCGATCTCCTCGAGCCGCGCGATCAGCAGCTCGATCCCGGCATCGTCGGCAAGGATCAGCGACGCCGACGCGTCGTCCCCGCCGAACAGGCCGCGGAGCACCGGGTCGAAGAAGAGCATCGCGTTCGCCCCGAGGGGGCGGTACGGGCGGCTCGCCTCGAGGAAGTGGACGGCCGGGCCGGTCAGCCCGCGCAGCTGGATCTCGCGAGCGACCCGCTCGACCAGCTCGTCGCGCTGCTCCTCGGTCCGCTCGTACGAGAAGCTCATGCCGGGATCGGCTTGGGCACGATCGACGAGGTGGCCGGACCGACGGAACCGCCGATGGGCGTCGCCAGGGCGGCCTCGAGGGCGTGATAGGCGGCGGCGCCGCGCATCGCGAAGATGACATGCTCGATCGTCGGCGAGCGCTCGAGCTCGTAGCGCACGGCGTGGACGGTGACGCGGGCCGCCTCGTCGAGCGGGAACCCGCCGACGCCGGTCCCCATCGCCGGGAAGGCGATGCTCCGGACGCGCAGCTCGCGGGCCCGGGCCATCGCGCTCCGGATGGCCCGGTCGAGGATGTCCGCGCTCGTCCGCCGGTCGCGGTCGAGCGACACGGCGTGGACCACGAAACGCGCGGCCAGCGATCCGGCCGGGGTCACGATCGCCTCGCCGAGCGGGACGGGCGCCTGGCGCACGGCGGCGAACTCGATCTGGTCTCCGCCGGCTCGCTTGATCTCGCCGCCCACGCCCGTCGACATCCACAGCGACAGGTTCGCGGCATTCACGATGGCGTCGACCTCGAGGTCGCAGATATCGCCATTCCAGAGCTCGATCCGAGCCAAGAGGCCTCCATCCCGGAAAGGGCACGCGTGCCCGTGATTCCAGCCGGCGCATCGTACACCCGGGTCAGCCGAGCGGACATGGCGGTGACGACCTCCCACGAGTTCGTGGTGCGCCATCGCGCCACCTCACCGGCCGGGATCGTCTCGTCGGCCTGCGTCCCGATCAGGACGACCTCGTCGGCGACGTTCACGGGCGCGCCCGGCACGTCGGTCACGTCGATCATCGTCGCGTCCATCGCCACGTTGCCGACGACCGGCACGCGCTTCCCGCGGACGAGCGCCGCGGCCCGGTTCGACAGCGATCGCGGCCAGCCGTCGCCGTAGCCGATCGGCAGGGTGGCGATCCGGCTCGGCCGCGACGCCCGCCAGGTCGGGCCGTACGAGACGCCGTGCCCCACCGGCAGCTCGACGACCCGGACCGGCCGCGCCCGGAGCGACAGGGCGGGTCGCAGGCCCTCGGCGCCCGGGACGAATGCCCCGGTTCCGAGCCCGGCGGCCGGCAGCTCGTCGGGGATCAGGCCGTAGGTGATGAGGCCGGGTCGGACCGCGTCGTACCGGGGGACGGTGCCGAGGAGGATCGCGGCGCTCGCGGCGAGGTGACGGCGGGGCACCCGGATGTCGGCCGCCTGCAGCGACGCGAGCGCCGCGTCATAGCGTCGGACCTGCTCGATCGTGATCAATTCGACCTCGGCCTCCTGGAGATGCGACCAGACGCCGCTCAGCCGGGCCCCGGCCGCGAGGATCCGGTGACCGACGTCCGCGACCTCGTCCACGGCCGCGCCGCCGCGACCCAGGCCGGTCTCGACCTCCAGCTCGATGTCGAGCTCGCCGACGACGCCGGCGTCCACCGCCGCCGCGAGCAGCGCGTCCACCGCCGGCCCGTTGCCGGCGGCCACCGCCACCCGCGCGCGGACCGCGGTCGCGACCTCGGCCGGTGGGATCGGGTAGAGGACGAGGATCTGCACCACGATCCCGGCCGCGCGCAGCGCAACCGCCTCGTCGAGCGTCGCCACGCACAGCGCGGCGGCACCGGCGGCCTCGACGGCCCGGGCGATCGGGACCATCCCGTGGCCGTAGGCATCGGCCTTCACGACGGGCATCGTGGGCAGGCCGCCGGTCATCGTGCCGATCGCGCCGAGGTTGCCCTCGATCGCGGCGAGGTCGACCTCGATCCAGGCCGTGCGCCGAAGGGCCGGGAGACCGGCCGCGGCGAGGCGTGTCTCGATCGACGGGCGGTCGCCGGTGCCGGTCAGGAGCCGGTCCCCGATCGATCGGCGGGCGCCGCGGGGACGGGCGCCGCGGCGGGCTCAGCCGCGGTCTCGTCCGCGCCCGGAGCGGCACCCGGCAGGCGGATCCCGAACCCGAGCCGGCCTGCCGACGCGCGTCGCTCGGCGACGGCCGCGAGCCGCTTGCGGGCCATGGCGATCGGCTCGGGGAGGTCGGAGGCGAGGAGGCCGGCGTCGCCGAACCGCTCCCGGACCGCGTCGCCGGCGAGACCATGCAGGTACACCCCGAGCCGTGCCGCGTCGTACGGCGCGAGATGCTGGGCGAGGAGCGACCCGATCGTCCCGCTCAGGACGTCGCCGGTCCCCCCGCTTGCGAGCGCCGGGTTCTCGAACGGGGCGATCGCCAGGCGACCGTCCGGTGCCGCGATCACCGTCTTCGCGCCCTTCAGGACGACGACCTGGCCCCAGCCGGTCGCGGCGTCGCGGGCCGCGACGGCCCGGGCAGTGTCGTCGCCGCCGAGGTCGCCGTCGGCGTCCGCCTCCACGCCGCTGCCGGCCCGGAGACGGGCGAACTCGCCCGCGTGCGGCGTGAGGATCGACGGCCGGCGATCGCCCTCCCACCACCGCTCCTCGGCGGCAAGGGACCGGAGCGCCTCGGCGTCGAGCACGACGGGCGCCGCGCCGTCGTCGCGCGCCGCGAGCATCAATCGAACGAGCTCGGCCGTGGCCAGACCCGGCCGGAGCCCCGGCCCGATGACGATCGCGTCGTGGTCGTGGTCGAGGATCCGGGCCAGGGCGGGCTCCGGGTCGATCTCCTCGACGTCGTCCTCGGGGAGGGCCATCGTCGTCGCCTCGACGACCTTCGCCGCGAACAGTGGCTGGAGCGACTCGGGGACGGCGAGCGTGACCAGGCCGGCGCCCGCCCGCCCCGCCGCGCGACAGACGAGGAGCGCGGCGCCGGCATAGTCGAGCGAGCCGGCGAGCACGAGGAGCTTCCCGAATGAGCCCTTGTGGCCCCGCTTGTCGCGGGCCGGGAGGAGGCCGGCGGCGATCTGGTCGTCGAGGAGCTCGGCGCCCTCGACCGGCGGCTCCTTCGCCGAGCCCGCCGCCGGCCCCGAGCCCTCGGCCGGGGCGAACCCGAGCCGGCCGCGGTCAGCCACCGTCGCCGTCCGGCTCGCCGTCGAGCGCCGCGCGACGGGCGTTCGCCTCGTGCAGCACGCGCAGCCGCTCCATCCGCGCCAGCAGGCGCTTCTCGCGGTCGTCGAGCCGCTCCTCGATGTCGAGCGGGAAGACGTACTTCCCGCCGGCCGACCGCACGCCGAACGCGATCGCCACCGCGTAGTCCAATTCGTGGCTGATCGACACGGCGATCCGGTCCATGCCCAGCTGATCCGCCCGGGCCGCGGCCCGCCCGTGGAGCCGCACCGCGGGCTGCCCGGTCGGCAGCCGCTCGATCTCGATGTCGCGCCAGCCGATCCCGCGGACGCCGAGCCCGAGAACCTTGCTCACCGCCTCCTTCGCGGCCCACCGGCCCGCGAACGTCTCCGGCCGCTGCCGGACGTAGCGCTGTTCGGAGGTGGTCAGGACGCGGTTCGAGAAGCGATCGCCGAACTTCTCGATGGAGCGGCGGATCCGATCGACCCTGATGATGTCGATCCCCAGCTCGGTCGTACCCTCGGGCGCATGGGGTCGCAGAGCTCCCCCTGCGACCTCCGGGGGCAGCGTGGCGGGCGCTCGCTGAGGTTGCCGGCTCAACGCCCCGCGCCTACTCGACCGTGACCGACTTCGCGAGGTTGCGCGGCTGGTCGACGTCCGTGCCGCGCGCGAGGGCCACGTAGTAGGCGAAGAGCTGGAGCGGGATGATTCCGATCACCGGGCTGAGCGCCTCGTGGATGTCGGGCACGTACCAGACGTCGTCGGCGTAGCGGCCGATCTGCGTGTCGCCCTCGGTCGCGACCGCGATGACCCGCGCATCGCGGGCCCGGCCCTCCATGACGTTGCTGATCACCTTGTCGTAGACCCGTGACCGGGTCGCGACGGCGACAAGTGGGTACTCCGCGTCGAGCAGGGAGATCGGTCCGTGCTTCAGCTCGCCGGCCGCGTAGCCCTCGGCATGGACATAGCTGACTTCCTTGAGCTTCAGCGCGCCCTCGAGCGCGGTCGGCATCGCGTAGCCACGCCCGACGAACATGAAGCCGCGCGAGTTCACGTACCGGCGGGCGATGGCCGGCGCCGCCGCGGACGACGCGTCCAGGGCCCGCTGCGCCGCGTCGGGCAGCGCGTGGAGCGCCGCCGCCAGCTCGGCCTCGAGGGCCTCGCTGAACGACCCGCGGGCCTTCGCGATCGCCGCGGCGAGGATCACCAGCGTCGTGACCTGGGTCGTGAACGTCTTCGACGCGGCGACCGCGATCTCCGGCCCGGCCTGGAGGAACACGACCGCGTCGGCTTCGCGGGTGATCGCGGACCCGACCGTGTTCGTCACCGCGACGATCGGGCAGCCGCGCTCCCGGGCATGGCGGGTCGGGGCGATCGTGTCCGCCGTCTCGCCCGACTGGGTCACCGCGATGACGAGCGTCTTCCCGTCGAGCGGCGGCGGGCTGTAGCGGAACTCCGACCCGACGGTGGCCCGCGCCGGCAGACCGGTCCACTCCTCGAGGGCGGCGGCGCCGACCAGCGCTGCGTAGTACGCCGACCCGCAGGCCACCAGCTCGATCCGCGTCGCGGCACGGAGCCGCGCCTCGAGCCCGGCGATCTCGTCGAGCCGGATCGTGCCGTCCCGCGTGACCCGCCCGGCGATGCACTGGCGGAGCGCCTCCGGCTGCTCGTGGATCTCCTTGGCCATGAAGTGGTCGAAGCCGCCCTTCTCGGCGGCCTCGGGGGTCCAGTCGACGATCGTCTCCGACCGATGGCGCGGGTTGCCGTCCACGTCGGTGATCACGACGCCGGTCGGCCGGACGTCGGCGACGTCACCCTCCTCGAGGAAGACGATCCGGTTCGTGTGAGCGAGGATCGCGGCGACGTCGCTCGCGATGAAGCTCTCCTCGCCGTGCAGCCCCACCACGAGTGGCACGTTCTGGCGGGCGCCGACGAGACGGCTGACCTCGGCCTTGTGCATGACGACGAGCGCGTAGGCCCCGTCGAGCTGGCGGAGCGCGGCCCGGACGGCATCGGCCAGGTCGCCGGCATAGGCCTCCTCGATGAGGTGGGCGATCGCCTCCGTGTCGGTCTCGGACGTCAGGTGGTGGCCACGCGCCTCGAGCCCGTCGCGGAGCTCGCTGAAGTTCTCGATGATCCCGTTGTGGATGACCGTGACGTTGCCGGTGCAGTCCTGGTGGGGATGCGCGTTGAGGTCGTTCGGCCGGCCGTGGGTCGCCCAGCGCGTGTGGGCGAGCCCGATCGCCGCGTGCGGTGTCCGGTCGGCGATCGCCGTCTGGAGGTTCGAGAGCTTGCCGGCCTTCTTCTCGATGAAGAGATCGCCCTCCTCGTCGACGAGGGCGATCCCCGCGGAGTCGTAGCCGCGGTACTCGAGCCGCTGGAGGCCTTCGATGAGGATCGGGCCCGCCTCCCGGGGGCCGGTGTACCCGACGATGCCGCACATGTCGCTGTTCTCCTCCGCGTCCCGCGGCAGCGACCGCCGGGCCAGATCGTGTCGTGCGCCTTGCGGCGCGAGGGCTCAGTTTAGTCGCTCACCCGCGAGGATCGAGATCGCGTCGGCCAGCTCGGAAACAAGTGTTGCGTCCTCGCCCTCGACCATGACCCGCAGGGCGGGCTCCGTGCCGGACGGCCGGACGAGGACACGACCACCGCTGCCCAGCCGCTCCTGCGCGTCGCCGATCGCCCGCTGGATCGCCGGATCCCCCTCCCACTGGTCCTTGTGACGGGCCTTGACCGCTCGCTGCTGCTGCGGCAGGAGCGGGATCCGTGAGGCGAGCTCGGCCAGCGGCCGGCCCGTGCGCGTCATCACCCGGAGGACCTCGAGCGCGGTGACGATCCCGTCGCCGGACGTCGTGTGCTCGAGGACGATGACGTGGCCGCTTTTCTCGCCGCCGAGGCCGGCCCCGGACACCTGCATCCCCTCGAGGATGTACTTGTCGCCGACCGGCGTCCGGATGACGTGGCCACCGGCGCCTTCAACGGCGGACTGGAGCCCGCCGTTCGACAGCACCGACACGACCAGGGCGCCGTGCGGAAGCACGCCGCGCTCGAGTCGGTCCAGGGCGAGCACCCCAAGCACCTGGTCGCCGTCGACGACCTCGCCGGTGGCATCGACCGCGATCAGCCGGTCCGCGTCGCCGTCGAGGGCAAACCCGATGTCAGCGCCACGCTCGCGGACCGCCCGGGCAAGCGACGCGGGCGCCGTCGCCCCGGCGGCGACGTTGATGTTGATCCCGTCCGGGTCGTTGTGGATCGCCTCGACGGTCGCCCCCGTGGCCGCGAGGATCTCCGGCCCGACGACGCCACCGGAGCCGTTGGCGCAGTCCAGCACGATCCGCAGGCCGGCTGCCGGGACGGACCGGGCGAGCCCGAGCCGATGGCCGCGATACCGGTCGAGCAGGGACGGATCCACGACCGATCGTCCGATCTCGGCATTGCCGACCGATCCGAGCTCCTCGGTGCGCCAGATCAGCGCCTCGATCTCGTCCTCGACGCTGTCGTCGAGCTTGAGCCCGTTCGCGTCGAGGACCTTCAACCCGTTGTCGTCGGCGGGATTGTGCGAGGCCGAGACCATGATGCCCGCAGCGAAGTCGTCGGTCCCTGCCAGGAACGCCAGCGCCGGCGTCGGGACGCAGCCCGCGATCCGGACGTCTGTGCCAAGGCTGGTCGCCCCGGCCGAGATCGCGGCCACGAACATGTCGCCCGAGCGACGGGTGTCCTGCCCGACCACGAGCTGCCCGCCCTTCCCGACGAGGCGATGCGCCGTCGCCCGCCCGAGCGCGTAGGCGAGGGTCGGCTTGAGCTCGAGGTTCGCGACACCGCGGATCCCGTCGGTGCCGAACAGGCGGGGCATGTCAGGGAGCCGCCGGCGACGGGCTGGCGGGCGCGGTCACCGTCACGCTGACGGTGGTCGGCGTCACCGAGAGCACGCGGAGACCCGCCTGGACGTTGGGGACCGGCTGGATCTCGTGGACTCCCGGTCCGAGACCCGCGACATCGACGGTGATCGTGAAGGCCGCCGGATCGATCCGGTCGAGGTCGGCCACGGGGCCGCCGAGCGTCACCTGGACGCTGCCGGTCGACAGCGTGTAGCCGTAGCCGGGCTGCCGCCCGGACAACACGAGCGCGGCCTCGAACGTGCGGGTGCCCTGCTTCGGCAGGATCTCGACCGTGACGTGGACCGTGGTCACGTTGAGGGCGATGACGCCCGGCGGCAGCGCGAGCGCGACCGGCGTGTCGATCGAGCCGGTCGCCGTGCTGACCGGGATCGGGGCCGTGTCCGCGGTCGTGAGCGAGGACAGCGCCGCCGCGTCGCCCTGGACGGTCACGTTGACCGGCTCGACCGTCACCGGACCGACCTCGTAGCCGGCCGGCGGCGTGCCGACGACGGCGGGATGCACCGGGATCGTCTTCGACTGCGCATTGCTGATGACGTCGATCCGCACATGGACCGTCTTCGGGTCGACGTTGACCGGTCGGAGCTCGTTGCCCTGGTTGTCGACCGGGATCAGCGGGACATCGCGATCAACGGACAGCCCGTGCGGGTCGATGGCCACGTCGGCCTGGGCCGCGACGACGTACTTCACGACCGAGTCGGGCCCCGACACCTTCGCGGTCTCCTGGGTCAGCTGCGGCGTTCCGACCTGGAGGTCGGGCGGCGTCGTCCCCGTGTCGACCGTGATCGGCACCGTGTATGTCGTGTACGGATCGAGCTGGACGTTGACCGCCCGGGGCTCGTAGTCGATGACGATGAAGCGGGGGTCGACCGAGGTCACATGGACCGTCTGGTACGACGAACCTGCGTTCGGATCGACGCCGGCGAGGTCGACCGTGGCCAGCCACGTGTCGGGCGTCGGACCCGAGCCGACGTCGCCGTTGACGATGTACCGGATCCGGGTGACCGGTGGCAGGTTGCCGAGGACCACGGCGTCCTGGGGCTGGTTGAGGATCCGGATCGGGACGGGGCTCGTGAACTCGAACTGGCTCTGCGACACGACCAGGCCGGCATACAGCAGGAATGCCAGGGCGATCGCCAGGAGCTTGAGCGGCCAGTTGTGGACGACGAGACCGACGAGTCGCTTCACCTGGGCGCTCGGGCCGCCGCTGCTGCGTCTTCGTCCACGACCTTGGCTGTCCCGTTCGAGGACGTGGCCGACGTCCCGTTCGAGCGACTCCGCCCGACCAGGTGACCGAGATCGCTCAGCCGCGGGGCCCGGCCGCCGAAGTCGCCGGTCGAGCCGAGGCGGCGCCCGATCCGGCCGCGGGCGCGGTCCGGCGCGAGGAGGGCCCGGATCGCCTTCACGAGCTGCGGCTGGCCGAGGTTGCGGACGATCCGCGCCCGCTCGACGAGGCTGACCTGGCCGTTCTCCTCGGAGACGACGATCACGACCGCGTCGGTCTGCTCGGTGATCCCGAGCGCGGCCCGGTGGCGGGTCCCGAACCGCTCCGTGTGGACCGTCATCTCGGCGAGCGGCAGGAGCGCCCCGGCCGCGAGGATCGTGTCGTCGCGGATGATCACCGCGCCGTCATGGAGCGGCGTGCGCGGGGCGAACAGCGTCCGGAGGAGATCCGAGCTGATGTCGGCGTGGAGCATCACGCCGGTCTCGGCGACCTCCTCGAGGCCCGTCTCCCGCTCGAGGACGATCAGCGCGCCGTGACCGTCCTTGGACAGCAGCGTCGCGGCCCGTGCGACCTCGTCCGCGACGTGGACCACGGTCCGTGCCTCGGTCGACGAGAAGAGCCAGTTGAAGGACCCGACGCGTCCGACCCGCTCCAGCGCCCGGCGCAGCTCCGGCTGGAACACCACGACGAGCGCGAACAGCCCGACGACGGCCAGGGTCTGGAGGATCTGGGTGAGCAGCCGGAGGTCGAACGCCCGGGCAGCGGCGTACACCGCGAACAGGACGCTGACGCCGATGACGAGGCTGACGGCGCGGGTCCCGCGGATCAGGCTGAACAGCCAGTAGATCAGCAGCGCCGTGATCCCGATGTCGATCAGCGCGGTCAGGTCGATCTGGTCGACGATGGACCTGAGAAGCTCCGGCATCGTTCGTGCAGTCTACATCGCGGGGGCAGGCGGACAGCCGCTCGGGCGGTCCGCCGCCCGCGTGGGCGACGTGGTTCTCAGGCGCACAGCTCCGCGACGCGCGGCTCGTCGGCCAGACGCGTTGTGACGAGCTCGCACAGGCGCCGCCGGGTGTCGGCGTCGGCGTCGAGCTCGGCGATCCGGCCCAGGAGCAGGAGCTTGTCGGCGGCCTGGCTGCGCCAGCCCCGGTCGAGGTACAGCTCGGACAGGAGCAGATGGAGATCGGGGTCGGACGGGGCGAGGCCGATCGCTAGGTAGCAGGCGTCGATCGCGGCCACGAGCCGGCCGGCTCGGCGATGGGCTCGCGCCGCGGCGAGGAGACCGGCATGGGCCTCCTCGAGCTCGCCGGCGTACAGATGGGCCTCGGCCGCCGCGCCGAGCGCGATGCCGAGACCGATCGGCTCGACGACCTCGAGCTCGGGCTCGGCCGGGACCGTCGCGGGCTCGGCCGGGACCGTCGCGGGCTCGGCCGGGACCGGCTCGGCCTCGGCGGCCGCAGCCGGTTCGGGTTCGGGCTCCGCTCCGGCATCAGGCGGCTCCGGGGCGGGCTCGGCTGCGGCGACGACCGGCGCCGGTTCGGCATCGGACGCAGGCGCCTCCGTGACCGCCTCGGGCTCCGGGGCGGGCTCGGGCTCGGGCTCGGCCGGCTCGGGCTCCGGGGCGTTGGCTTCCTCGACGGGCTCGGGCTCGGGCTCCGGGGCGGGCTCTGCCACCGCCGGCTCCAACAGCCGGAGCGCCTGGGACAGCGCACGCTGGGCCGCCTCGTCGCCCGGCGACGCTTCGCTCAGCCGGGCGGTCAGCTCCTCGACATGGGACCGCCGGGCCCGCGATTCGGCCAGCTCGAGCGACCGCCGGGCGGCGTCGGTCGCGTCGGCCAGCCGGCCGGCATCGTCCAGGGCGTCAGCCAGGCGATCCAGCGCATCGGCCGCCGCGGTCCGGCGCCCGAGGCGGGCCAGGGTCTCGGCGATCCCGCGCAGGGCGACTTCGTCCTTCGGTGCGAGGGCGAGGGCGCGTTCGTAGGCCGCCACCGCGTCGGCGGGCCGGTTCATCTTCGCGAGGATCCCGCCCATGCTCGCGTGCGGCAGCGCCCGGTCCGGCGCGATCGATGCGGCCTCGCCGTAGGCATCGATCGCCGCGTCGTTCCGACCGCGGAGCGCCGCGACGTGACCGCGTCGGAGCGCGTCCTTGTACCGCTCGTAGAGCGCCGCGGAGCCCAACGGGACCCGGGCCGTCGCGCTCGGCCGCGACGTCGTCCCGGACCGCGGCGTCACCCGTGGCCCCCCCTTGCCCGCCAGCCCGTCCTGCTCGGCGCCGGTCGGCCAGGCGGACTTCCGGTCCGGATCCTTCGCCGGGCTCATCCGCCGAGGATCTCGACGAGGAGGGCCTTCTGGACGTGGAGGCGGTTCTCAGACTGGTCCCAGATGATGCTCCGCGGACCGTCCATCACCGCAGAGGTGATCTCCTCGCCGCGGTGGGCCGGCAGGCAGTGCATTGCGACGGCGCTCGGCCCCGCGGTCTCGAGCAGCGCTTCGTCGACCTGGTAGTCCGCGAACGCGTCGCGTCGGGCCTCGGTCTCGGCCTCCTGGCCCATCGAGGTCCAGGCATCCGTGTACACGACGTCGGCGCCGCGGACCACCTGGGCCGGGTTGCGTCCGAAGACGAGGATTCCGCCGGTGGCGGCCGCCAGGGCCTCGGCCCGCTCGACGATCCGTGGGTTCGGGCCGTACTCGGCCGGATGGGCGAGCCGGACTTCCATCCCGAGCATGGCGCCGAGCAGCGCGAGCGAGTGGTACACGTTGTTGCCGTCGCCGACGAACGCGAGGACGCGGCCGCGCAGGTCGCCGAAGCGCTCGCGGAGCGTGAAGATGTCGGCCAGGGCCTGGCACGGGTGCTCGCGCAGGGTCAGGCCGTTGATCACGGGGATCGAGGCCTGCGCGGCGAGCTCGACGACGACCTCGTGCGGGCCCGTGCGGGCGACGATCGCGTCGACGAACCGGTCGAGGTTCCGGGCGACATCGCGGACGCTCTCCCGGGCCCCCATCACGACGTCCTCGGTCAGGTAGATCGCCTGCCCGCCGAGCTGGTTCATCCCGGCCTCGAACGTGACCCGGGTCCGGAGGCTCGGCTTCTGGAACAGCATCGCCAGGGTCCGCCCCGCCAGCGGCGTGGCGCCCGGGGCGTCGTGGTCGCGCCGAGCCCGGTCCTCGGCCTTCAGGCGGGCGGCGCGCTCGAAGAGCCGCTCGACCTCGCCGGTCGACAGGTCGGCCACGGACAGCAGGTCCCGTCCGCGCAGCGACACTCCGGAACCGGCAACGGCATTCACCACGCCATGCTAACGGTCAGGTCCGCCGCAGACTGCGTGACCATCGTCCCGTCGACCCCGGCCGCGACGGCCATGGGCGCGCTCGGCGCCCACCTGAGCCCTCGGTCATGCGCCCGCTGGGTCAAACGACGCCTGACGACCGTGCCGGCGGTCGATTCAGGCGCCCAGCGCAGCGTCCGACGCCGGAAGGGCCGGGAATGGGCCGAGTGAGCCCCGAGGGCGTCCTGCCGGGCGTCGTCTGACGCATCCGGCGCATGAGACGCGCCCGAGGCGGCGCGAGGCGGCGCGAGGCCGCCAGCCGCGGACCTAGCGCTTGGTGTACTGCGGCGCCTTGCGGGCTCGCTTCAGGCCGTACTTCTTGCGCTCCTTCATCCGCGGGTCGCGGGTGAGGAGGCCGGCCTGGCGGAGGGGAAGCCGATTGGCGTCGGCGTCGACCTCGAGCAGGGCCCGGGCGATGCCATGGCGGATCGCCCCGGCCTGGCCGGTGACCCCGCCGCCCTCAACCTTGATCATCGCGTTGAAGTGGCCCTCGGTGCCGGTCACGCGGAAGGGCATCCGGACGTCCGACTCGTTCACCGCGTTGCCAAAATGCTCCTCGAGCGTCCGGCCGTTGATGACGATCTCGCCCTCACCGGGCAGGAGGCGGACACGGGCGATCGCCGTCTTGCGACGGCCTGTCCCGGAGAAGAAGGCAGGGCTGGTCATCGATGACTCCTCGTCAGGCGAGCGGCTCAGGCCGCTGGGCCTGATGGGGGTGGTCGGTGCCGGCGTAGACCTTCAGCTTGCGGAGCTGCTGCACGCCCAGGCGATTGCGCGGCAGCATCCCCTTGACGGCCCGCCGGATGACCTCCTCGGGACGGCGCTCCAGGAGATGACCGAGGGTCTCCTCCTTGTAGCCCTGGGGGTGGCCGCTGTGGCGGATGTAGAGCTTCGTTTCCTTCTTGTTGCTCGTCACCGCAATCCGAGACGCGTTCAGGACGATGACGTGATCGCCTGAGTCGAGGTTCGGCGTGTACGTCGGCTTGTGCTTGCCCTCGAGCACGCGCGCGATGCGCGAGGCGAGGCGACCGAGGGTCTCGTCCGCCGCGTCGACGACGTACCAGCGCCGCTCGATCTCGCTCTCGCGGACCGTGTAGGTCTTCGTGCTCATCGTTCTTCGTTCGTCTCCGTCTGTTCGGTCATCCCTCGCCGCCGTCCGAGGACGACCCGGCGAAGGCAGAGTCCCTTGGCCGGCGCCGCAACGCCGTTCCTGGCCGGTTGCCGGGCGGCGAGCGCCTCCCGGACCTCTGCTTCCGTCATCGTTCCGTGCCCGACCTCGAGGAGGACGGCCACGATCCGCCGGACCATGCCCCGGAGGAAGGCATCCGCCCTGACATCGATCGTCACGAGCGATCCCTGCCTCCGGACCCGGACCGCGTGGACGGTCCGGACCGGCGTCCGACCCTCGATCACCACCCCGAAGGCGCTGAAGTCGTGCCGGCCGACGAAGGCCTGCCCGGCTCGTTCCATCGCGGCGATGTCGAGCGGGACCCGCACCCCGAGCGCCTGACGCTCGCGAAGCGGGCTGCGCGGCCCGTTCCAGACGGTGTAGCGGTACTCCCGGTACCGCGCCGCATGACGGGGGTGGAACCCCGACGGTGCCCGGCGGACGTCGCGGATCGCGATGTCCGGCGGGAGCAGGCCGTTGATCGCCGCCCCGAGCGCGGTGGCGTCCAGCCGGCCGGCGTAGGTGAAACCGATCACCTGCCCCGCGGCGTGGACGCCGGCGTCCGTGCGGCCGGCCCCGTCGACCGGTCGGCGCTCCCCATCGCTGAGGCGGGCCAACGCGGCTTCGAGCTCTCCCTGGACCGTCCGGACTCCGGGTCGTTGGACCTGGAAGCCGGCGAAGTCGGTCCCGTCGTATTCGACCGTGGCGCGAAAGCGCCGCGGCACGCCCTCTCGAGCGTGTGTGGTGGTCGTGTTGTCTCGGCCCCCTAGACCAGCTCGATCTGGACGATCGGGGCCGCGTCGCCGCGCCGAGGGCCGATCTTGACGATCCGGGTGTACCCGGACGATCGATCGGCGTACTTGGGGGCGATCTCGTCGAACAGCTTCGTGACGACGAGGGGCTCGTTCGGGAACTGGGCGACGACGGCCCGGCGGGCGGTCAGGTCACCCTTCTTGGCAAGCGTGATCATCCGCTCGACGCGGCCCTGGATCTCCTTGGCCTTGGCCTCGGTGGTCTGGACCCGCTCGTAGCGCAGGACGGACACGGTCAGGTTCTTGAACAGGGCCAGACGCGGCCCTCGCTTCCGGCTGAGCTTGCGGCCGTCGACGCGGTGCGCCATCTCAGGCCTCGCCCTCGTCGTCGGTCTCGTCCTCGTACACGCCGTCGTCCAGGCCGTCGGCCTCGGTCTCCGGAACGATGAAGCCGCGCATCCGGAGGCGCTCCTTCATCTCGTCGAGCGACTTCTTGCCGAAGTTGCGCATCCGGAGCAGGTCGTCGTCCTTCAGCTGGAGGAGCTGGCCGACCTTGACGATGTTGTTGCGCTTGAGCGAGTTGTAGGCGCGCATCGGGAGGTCGAGCTCCTCGATCGGCATGTCGAGCATGTTCGGGGGGAGCTGGGCCAGCCCGCCCGGTGCCTGCTCGCCGACCGCGGCCGCCATCCCGATCGTCACGAACGGTCGGAACTGGTTGACGAGGATCTCCGCCGAGCGGCTCAGGGCCTCCTCGGGGGTGATCGTCCCGTCGGTCTCGATCTCGATCGTGAGCTTGTCGTAGTTGGTCATCTGACCGACCCGCATGCTCTCGACCCAGTAGTTGACCTTGCGGACCGGCGTGAAGATCGCGTCGATCGCGATGACTCCGATCGGGAGCTGCTCGGTCCGCTCCGCGCCGAGGTAGCCGACCCCGCGCTCGACCGTCAGGTCCATCTCGATCGTGACGTCGTCCGTGTCGAGGGTCATCAGGACGAGGTCCGGATTGATGATCTCGACGTCGGCGGACTCGGCGATGTCCGACGCGCTGACCTGGCCGGCGCCGCTCTTGATCAGGCGGAGCTGGACCGGGTGGGTCGCGAAGCTCTTCAGGCGGAGCTTCTTGACGTTCAGGACGATCTGGGTGACGTCTTCCTTGACGCCCGGGATCGTCGAGAACTCCTGGTAGACGTCGCGGATCTGGATGCTCGTGACCGCCGCCCCTTCGAGCGAGGACAGCAGGACCCGGCGGAGGGCGTTGCCGAGGGTGACGCCATAGCCGGCCTGGAGGGGGCCGGCCTCGTACTTGGCGTACGTCCCGGCTTCCTCGACGGGCTCGATCTGCGGATTCTCGAGTTCGATCATGGGGGCGGCTTACCTCGAGTAGTACTCGACCACGAGCTGCTCGTTCAGGTCGAGCGGCATCTGGTCGCGGCGGGGCAGCTCGGCAACGGTCCCGGCGAGCTTGGCGGCATCGAGGGACAGCCACTCCGGAGCCTGGTGGGAGCGGAGGGTCTCCTTGGCCAGCTTGAAGGGCTCGCGGGCGCGGCGGCTCTCGCGAACCTCGATCCGGTCGCCCGGCTTCACCTGGAAGGAGGGGATGTTGGTCGGGACGCCGTTCACATTGAAGTGACCGTGTCCGACGAGCTGGCGGGCCTGGGCCCGCGAGCTGGCGAAGCCCATCCGGTAGACGACGTTGTCGAGACGCAGCTCGAGCGTCCGGAGGAGGCTCTCGCCGGTGACGCCGGGGCGATTCTCGGCGCTGTCGAAGTAGTTCCGGAACTGGCGCTCGAGGACGCCGTAGACGCGGCGGACCTTCTGCTTCTCGCGCAGCTGGAGACCGTAGTCGCCGACCTTGCGACGGCGGACGCCGTGCTGGCCGGGCGGGGTCGGGCGGCGCTCGAAGGCGCACTTCTTCGTGTAGCAGCGGCTGCCCTTCAGGTAGAGCTTCGCGCCCTCCCGACGGCAGAGGCGGCAGACGGCTTCGGTGTAACGGGCCATGTCGTTCCTTCCCCGCTCAGACCCGGCGCCGCTTCGGGGCGCGGCAGCCGTTGTGGGGGATGGGCGTGACGTCGGTGATGGCGGTCACCTCGAGGCCGGCGGCCTGGAGAGATCGGATCGCCTGCTCGCGACCGGCTCCCGGTCCCTTGACGTAGACCTCGACCTGGCGCATCCCGTGCTCCATCGCGCGGCGTGCGGCGCCGTCGGCGGACAGGGCGGCGGCGTACGGCGTGCTCTTGCGGGAGCCCTTGAAGCCGGCCACGCCGGCAGAGCCCCAGCTGACCACGGCGCCACCGAGGTCGGTGATCGTGATGATCGTGTTGTTGAACGTCGCCTGGATGTGGACGTGCCCCTGCGGGACGTTCTTCCGTTCGCGGCGGCGCTGCTTCACCGCCCGCTTGCGTTCAGCCATGTGCTGTCAGGTCCCTCGGGCTACTTCTTCCGCCGCACGCCGACCGTCTTCTTCGGTCCGCGCCGCTGACGGGCGTTCGTCTTGGTTCGCTGGCCGCGCACCGGCAGGTTGCGCCGGTGGCGCATGCCGCGGTACGAGCCGATCTCGATCAGGCGCTTGATGTTCAGTGCGACCTCGCGGCGCAGGTCGCCTTCGACCTTGTACCGGCGGTCGATCAGCTCGCGGAGCCGGTTGACCTGCTCCTCGGTGAGATCGCGGACCCGGGTGTCCGGGTTGACGTTCGTCTGGGCGAGGATCTTCTGGGACGTGGGCAGGCCGAGCCCGAAGATGTACGTGAGGGCGACCTCGACGCGCTTCTCGCGCGGGATGTCGACGCCGGCAATGCGTGCCATCGATTACCCCTGCCGCTGCTTGTGCTTCGGGTTGGTGCAGATGACCATCACGGTGCCGTGGCGACGGATGACCTTGCAGTTGTCGCAGCGCGCCTTGACGGAAGCTCTGACTTTCAACGGATCCTCGACTCGTGCTCGTGTCGACCGGCTGGGCGGTCGGGTTACTTCAGGCGGTAGGTGATCCGACCGCGGGTGAGGTCGTAGGGCGACAGCTCCACCCGGACGCGGTCTCCCGGCAGGATCCGGATGAAGTTCATTCGGAGCTTGCCGCTGATGTGGGCCAGGACGCGGTGACCGTTCTCCAACTCGACGGCGAACATCGTGTTGGGCAGCGGCTCGATGACCGTGCCTTCCACTTCGATCGCATCACGTTTGGCCACAGGCGCCCAGGCTTCCCTTTCTCACGATGAGTGCCGGCCCGGGCGGACCGACACACGAATGAGTAGCGTATCAAAACCTCGACCAATTGGCCAGCGCGTCATCGTCATCAAACCGTTGTCAGGATCTCTGGTCCATTGTCCGTTACTGCGATCGTGTGCTCGAAGTGGGCGGCAAGGGAGCCGTCGACCGTCGCGACGGTCCAGCCGTCCGGCCGGACGGCGACCTCGCCGTTCCCGAGGGTCAGCATCGGCTCGATCGCCAGGCAGATCCCCGGTGCCAGCTTCATGCCGCGGACACCGGTCCGGTAGTTCGGGACCTGCGGCTCCTGGTGCATCTCGGTCCCGATGCCATGGCCGACGAACTGGCGGACGATCCCGTAGCCGCCCGGCGTGGCGACGTCCTCGATCGCGGCCGAGATGTCGCCGAGGTTGGCACCCGGCACGGCCGCCGCGATCCCCGCCATCATCGCCAGCCGGGTCGTGTCGACGAGGTCCGTGACCGTCGCGGACGGATCGCCGACGAAGAAGGTCCGCGCGCCGTCGCCGTGCCAGCCGTCGTAGATCGCCCCCGCGTCGATCGACACGATCTGGCCGTCCTTGATCACCCGATCGCCCGGGATCCCGTGGACGACCTCGTCGTCGATCGAGATGCACAGGCTGGCCGGGAACGGGTTGCTGCGATGGCCGTAGCCCTTGAACGACGGCACGGCGCCGGACGAGCGGATGTGGTGCTCGGCGAGGCGGTCGAGGTGGCCGGTGGTCACGCCCGGTCGCAGCTCGGTCTGGACGAGCGCCAGGACCTCGGCGACGATCCGGCCGGCGACGCGCATCTTCTCGATCTCGCGGCGCGACTTGCGAGTCACCATCGGGGGATCGCCATCATGGCATCGCCTGACCCGCGGGTCCGCCCGACGGGGTCTCGTCGACCGCGGCCACCACGGCCGCGCTGACCTCCTCGATCGGGAGCCGCCCGTCCACGGTCCGGAGCACGCCACCCTGGCGGTAATGGTCGACGACGTCGAGGAGGGGCGGGATCTGCTCGCGCATCCTCGCCCGGACGGTCTCCTCGCGATCGTCCTCGCGGTGGACGAGCGGCGACCCGTCAATGTCGCAGACGCCGCTGCGCACCGGCGGGTTCGAGGTGAGGTTGTAGACGTGGCCGTTGGCGGTGCAGATCCGACGGCTCGCCATCCGGAGGATCAGGTCCTCCGTCGGCACGTCGACGAGGATCGCCCAGTCGACCCGCCGGCCGGCGTCCGCGAGCTCGGTGTCGAGCGCCTGCGCCTGGACACGCGTCCGGGGAAAGCCGTCGAGGATGGCACCCTTCCGTGAGTCGTCCTGGTCAAGTCGGTCGAGGAAGACCCGGACGATGGTCTCGTCGGGAACGAGCTGCCCCCGGCTCATGAACCGATCCGCCTCGCGACCGAGGGCCGTGTTGGCAGCGACGGCAGCGCGGAGCAGCTCGCCGGATCCGAGGATCGGCACGCCGAGGTGCTGGGCAAGCACCGGAGCCTGGGTGCCTTTCCCCGCACCCGGTGCTCCGAGGAGGACGACGACGGCCATCTCGGGACCCCCGCCCTAGCGGATGAATCCTTCGTAGTTGCGCATCAGGAGCTGGGCCTCCAACTGCTTCATCGTCTCGACGATGACGCTGACGACGATCAGCAGACCGGTGCCGCCGAGGGCGATGCCGGTCAGGGTCGGGACGATCAGGCCGACGATGGTCGGGAGGGTCGCCACGGTGCCGAGGAACAGCGCACCGGCGATCGTGATCCGGCTGACGACCTTGGCGAGGTAGTCGGCCGTCGGGCGCCCCGGACGGATGCCCGGGATGTACCCACCGTTCTTGCGCAGCTGCTCGGAGGTGTCATCCGGCTTGAATGTGAACGCCGTGTAGAAGTAGGTGAAGCCGACGGTCAGCGAGAAGTACAGGATGACGTACGGCAACGAGTGGGGGTTCAGGAAGTTGACGATCGCCTGGGCGATCGACGCCACCCACGTCACCTCCGAGTTCGTGAAGTACGAGGCGATCTGCTGCGGGAACAGCAGGATGCTGATCGCGAAGATGATCGGGATCACGCCGGCCTGGTTGACGCGGAGCGGCAGGAACGTCTGGCCGCCCTGGTACATCCGCCGGCCGCGGACCCGGCTCGCGTACTGGATCGGGATCCGGCGCTGCCCTTCCTGGATGTAGATGATCGAGGCGACTGCGCCGATCGCGAAGAGGATGAAGCCGATGACGAGCGGGACGTTCGGGGTCGACAGGAATCCGCCGATCGCGTTCGGGGCGCGGCTGACGATGCCCGCGAAGATGATGAAGCTGATGCCGTTGCCGATCCCCTTCTCGGTGATCAGCTCGCCCAGCCACATCAGGGTCATCGACCCGGCGGTCAGGGTGATGATCTGGGTGATCGTGTAGAAGTTCGACAGGTCGAACCCGCTCGACAGCACGCCCTGGGAGTTCAGCAGCGCCAGGAACCCGTACGACTGGAGCAGGGCCATCGGCACGGCCAGGTAGCGGGTGTACTGGTTGATCTTGTTCCGGCCGTACTCACCCTCGCGCTGGAGCGCCTGCAGCGACGGGATCACGCCCGTCATCAGCTGCATGATGATCGAGGCGTTGATGTACGGGTTCACGCCCAGGGCCACGACCGAGAAGCTCGACAGGCCGCCGCCGGACAGCAGATCCAGGACGCCGAACAGGGCGTTGTTCTGGAGGTACTGGGCGAGCTGGGCCTGGTCGACGCCCGGGACCGGGACATGGGCCAGGAACCGGAAGACGATCAGGATCCCGAAGACGTAGAGCAGCCGCCGCCGGATGTCGGGCGCGCGGAACGCGTTGAGGAGCGAGTCGAACACGGAACGCTACGCGTCGTCGCCGGGGACGGCGCTGTCGGTCTCCGTGTCGTCCGCGGTCGCGGACGGCTCGTCCGCCGTCCCGTCCGCCGTCTCGATGACGGCCGCGGCGTCGACCGGCGCTTCGGTCTCGGCACCGGACCCGCTCGGGGCCTCGTCGTCGACCGGCGCGGCTGCCTCGGCCGCGGACGCCGTGTCCGCGTCGTCCGGGACGTCCGCCGCCTTGGCCTTCGCGGGCCTGGACGCCTTCTCCTTCGCGACCGCCGCGGCCTCCGCCGTGGCGGTTGCCTTGTCGGCGTCGCGGCGTGCCCGCGCGTCGACCTTGCGGTCGGCGGCGTCGCGGCCGGCCGCGGTCCGGGCCACGCGGGGCGTCCGGACGATGGGCTCGCCGTCCGCGCCGAGCGCGGGGAGGCTCTCGGCCGGGACCTCGAGGATGCTCACCGCGCCTCCGGCGGCCTCGATCTTCGCGGTCGCCGACCTGGTGAACGCGTCGGCCACGACGAACAGGGCCGTCGAGAGCTCGCCGCCGCCGAGCACCTTGAGGGGCTTCCGGACGTCACGGACGAGGCCGACCGCCCGCAGGATGTCGGCGTTGATCGTCAGCTGCTCGCCCTTCTTCGGCGCGGTCCCGGCCGCGGCGAACGCCCCGGCCTCGACCCGCCCGGCGATGTCGCCGACGTTGACGATCTCGTAGACGACCTTCGCCCGGTTCTTGAAGCCGCGCAGCTTCGGAATCCGCATGTGGAGCGGGGTCTGGCCGCCCTCGAACCACGGCGGGATCGAGCCACCGGCACGGGCCTTCTGGCCCTTCGTGCCCCGGCCGGCGGTCTTGCCCTTGCCCGCGGCGATGCCGCGGCCGACCCGGGTCCGGGCGACGCGGGCGCCGTCGGCGGGGCGCAGGTCGTGGAGCTTCATGCCTTCTCCTGGGAATCCGGCCCGGCGATCTCCTCGACCGTGACGAGGAAGCGGACCTGGCGGACCATGCCGCGGGTCGCGGGGTTGTCGGTGATCTCGACCGTGTGCCCGATCCGCTTCAGCCCGAGGGCGCGGATCGTCGCCCGGTTGCGGGCGATGTGGCTGATCGTGCTCTTCGTCTGGGTCACGCGGAGCTTAGCGACCATCGGCGGCCTCCATCGCGACCGGCGCCGGCTGCCCGGAGATCCGGATCGTCAGCTTGACGCCACGCCGCGCGCTGAGCTCCTCGGCGGAGTGCAGGCTGCGGAGCGCCTCGATCGTCGCCCGGGTCACGTTGACCGGGTTCGTCGAGCCGTGAGTCTTGGCGAGGATGTCGCGGATGCCGGCCGCCTCGACGACGGCGCGGACGGCGCCACCGGCGATCACGCCGGTTCCCTGCGACGCCGGCTTCAGCATGACGCGGGACGCCGAGAACACCTGGCGGACCTCGTGGGGGATCGTCGTCCCGACCATCGGAATCCGGATGAGGTTCTTCTTCGCGTCCTCGACGCCCTTGCGGATCGCCTCGGGGACCTCGCCGGCCTTGCCGAGCCCGGCGCCGACATAGCCGGCGCCGTCGCCGACGACGACGACCGCAGAGAAGCTGAAGCGACGGCCTCCCTTGACGACCTTCGCCACCCGGTTGATCTGGACGACGCGCTCCTCGAGCGCGAGCTTGTTGGGGTCGATGCGTGCCACGTCAGCTCCTCACGATCAGAAGTCGAGGCCGGCTTCGCGGGCGGCATCGGCGAGCGACTTGATCCGCCCGTGGTACCGGAACCCGGCTCGATCGAAGACGACGCGCTCGACGCCTGCGGTCTTCGCCCGCTCGGCGATCAGGCGCCCGACGACGGCCGCCTCCTCGGTCTTCGTCTGCTTGGAGCCGCGAAGCTCCTTCTCGACGGTCGACGCCGCGGCGAGGGTCTTGCCCGTCCCGTCGTCGATGACCTGCGCGTAGATGTGGATGTTGCTGCGGAAGACTGCGAGACGCGGCCGCGACCCGGTCCCCTCCAGGCGGAGGCGGATCCGGTCGTGGCGCTTGCGTCGTGCGGCGCCGCGGCTGGCAACCTGCGTCATCGTGTTCGTTCCTTCACTGGGTTACTTCTTTCCGCCGATCTTGCCGGCCTTGCCGGCCTTGCGGCGGATCTGCTCCCCGGCGTAGCGGACGCCCTTGCCCTTGTACGGCTCGGGCTTGCGCGTCGCGCGGACCCGGGCGGCGATCTGCCCGACCAGCTCCTTGTCGATCCCGACGACCGCCAGGCGGGTCGGGTTCTCGACCTCGAAGCTGATGCCGGTCGGCGGATCGATCTCGATCGGGTGGCTGTAGCCCAGGTTGAGCTGGAGCTTCTCGCCGACCTTCGTTGCGCGATAGCCGACGCCGGTGATCTCGAGGCCCTTGCGGTACCCGTCGGTCACCCCGACGACCATGTTGTTGACCAACGTCCGGGTGAGCCCGTGGAGCTGCTTGTGGGTCTTCTGTTCCGTCGGCCGGGTGACGACGAGCGTGCCGTCCTCGCGGCTGACGGTCATGTCCGGGTGGAGGTCCCGGGTCAGGGTGCCCTTGGGGCCCGTGACCGTGAGCCGTCGGCCCTCGATCGTCACGTCGACGGTCGAGGGAACGGTGATGGGCAGGCGGCCGATCCGTGACATGTCTTCGCCCCTACCAGACGAACGCGAGGACTTCGCCGCCGAGCTCGGCCTTCTTGGCCTGCGCGCCGGTCATGATCCCCTGGCTCGTGCTGACGATCACGATGCCCAGACCGCCGAGCACGCGCGGGATGTCGGTCTTGCGGGCATAGACCCGCAGCCCGGGCTTGCTGATCCGCTTCAGCCCGGACACGACCGGCACCTTGCCGTCGACGTACTTGAGGGTCAGGCGCAGGACGAGCGTCGGGCCGTCCTGCTCCTCGCGGACGTCGGCGATGAAGCCCTCGTCCTTGAGGATCCGGGCGATCTCGCGCTTCGTCCGCGACGCCGGCACGACGACCTCGGTGTGGTGCGCCCGGGAGGCGTTCCGCACGCGAGTCAGCATGTCGGCGATCGGGTCGGAGATGTTCATCGTTCTCTACCAGCTCGACTTCGTGACGCCCGGCAGCTCGCCCAGCAGGGCGCGCTCCCGGAAGCAGATCCGGCACAGGGCGAACCGCCGCATGTAGGCGCGCGAGCGCCCGCACACGAAGCATCGGCTGTAGCCGCGAACCTTGAACTTCGGTTCGCGCTTCTGCTTGGCGATCAATGATTTCTTGGCCATCGTGTCCTCCCCCGCGCCTACGAGGCGAAGGGCATGCCGAGGAGCTCGAGCAGACGCTTGCTCTCCTCGTCGGTCTTCGCCGTCGTCACGATGCTGATCTCCAGCCCGCGGAGACGGTCCACCTTGTCGTATTCGATCTCGGGGAACGCGAGCTGCTCGCGAAGCCCGAGGCTGAAGTTGCCGCGCCCGTCGAACGACTTGCCGGGGACGCCGCGGAAGTCGCGGATCCGGGGCAGGGCGAGGGTCGTGAGACGTTCGAGGAAGTCCCACATCCGCTCGCCGCGGAGGGTCACCTTGGCCCCGATCGTGTTGCCCGTCCGGAGCCGGAACTGGGCGATCGAGCGCTTGGCCTTCGTCACGATCGGCTTCTGGCCGGTGATCATGCTCAGGTCGCCGACGGCCGCGTCCAGCGCCTTGGCGTTGGTCAGCGCCTCGCCGAGGCCGATGTTCACGACGATCTTCGCGAGCCGCGGCACTTCCATCGGATTGCCGTACTCGAACTGCTTCTGGAGGGCCGGCACGACCTCGGTCGTGTAGCGCGCGTGCAGCAGGCTGCTCACAGACGCACCTCCACCTGCTCGCCGCAGTGGCGGCAGACGCGCACGCGCCGGCCGTTCTCGAGCGTCTTGTGGGCGATCCGGGTCGGCTTGTCGCAGTGGGTGCAGACGAGCATCACCTTGCTCATCGCCATCGGCTGGGCGAGATCGAGGATGCCGCCCTGGGTGATCTTCGGCGTCCGGTCGGTCGTGTTCGAGCTCTGGCGCGGCTTCGTGTGGCGCTTCGCGATGTTGATCCCGTCGACGACGACCGCGGTCGTCGCGAGCGGGGACATCGTCTTCCACGCGGCGCCGTACTTCGACTGCGACTTCTTGTGGCCCTGCCGGTTGGTCACGACGTGATCGACCGTGCCGCGCTTGCCGGCGTCCTTGCCGGTCAGCACGACGACCGTGTCGCCGCGACGGATCTCGGGGACCTTGGTGACCCGCTTCTGGGTCCGCCCGGCGGCCATCACAGCACCTCCGGGGCGAGCGACACGATCTTCATGTAGTTCCGGTCCCGTAGCTCGCGCGCGACCGGGCCGAAGATCCGGGTCCCGCGCGGGTTGCCCTGGTTGTTGATGAGGACGGCGGCGTTCTCGTCGAACCGGATGTAGCTGCCGTCGGGACGGCCGTACTCCTTGGCGGTCCGCACGACGACGGCCCGGACGACGTCGCCCTTCTTGACGGCGGCGTTCGGAATCGCCTGCTTGACGCTGGCGATGATCACGTCGCCGACGCCGGCAGAGGTCTTCAGCGAGCGGCCCATGACCCGGATGCACTGGATCGACCGGGCGCCCGTGTTGTCGGCGACGCGCAGACGCGACTGGGGCTGGATCACGCCTCGGCCTCCTCGCCGATCGGCGCCGCCTCGGCGATCACCTCGGCCGCGGCCGGGTCAGCCTCGGCCGCCGCCTCGCGCGTCCGGCCCGGGTGGGCGGCCGCGTGGATCGCCTCGGACGTCTCGGCCTCATCGGCCACGAGGTCCGCGGAGCTGCCGTGCTCGCCGGCCCGCTGGACGATCTTCACCAGGCGCCAGCGCTTGGTCGCCGAGAGCGGCCGCGACTCCTCGATCATGACGGTGTCGCCGACGTGGGCGTCGTTCTCCTCGTCATGGGCCTTGAACTTCGTCGTCAGCCGGATGACGCGCTTGTAGAGAGGGTGGCGCGTCAGGCGCTCGACGGACACGACGATCGTCTTGTCCATCTTGTCGCTGACGACGCGGCCGACCTTCGTCTTCCGCTTGTTCTGCACCGGGGTGGTTGCTCCTGTCATCGCGTGATCTCCCTCACGCCGTCTTCGCGCGGGCGCCGGAGCGCTCCCGCTGGACGGTCAGGATCCGCGCGATCGTTCGCCGCGTCTGCGGGATCGTGCTGTAGTCCTTCAACTGGCGGGTCGACAGCGCGAAGCGGGCCTGCCAGAGGTCCTGCTTCGCCTCGCGAAGTGCGTTCTCGAGCTCCGTGTCGGAGAGCTCGCGGACCTTCACGATGTCCATCAGCTCGCCTCCTTGGCGCCGTCACGCATCACGACGCGGGTGGCGACCGGCAGCTTGTGGCTGGCGAGGCGCATCGCCTCGACCGCCGACGCGTGGTCGACACCGGCCATCTCGAACAGGATCCGGCCGGGGCGGACGACGGCGACCCAGTGATCCGGGGCGCCCTTGCCCGAGCCCATCCGGGTCTCGGCGGGCTTCTTGGTCGCCGGCTTGTCCGGGAAGATCCGGATCCAGATCTTGCCGCCGCGCTTGACGGATCGGGTCATCGCCCGCCGGGCGGCCTCGATCTGGCGGCTCGTGATCCAGGCCGGCTCCTGGGTGGCCAGGCCGTACTCGCCGAATGCCACGGTGTGGCCGCCCTTGGCCATCCCGGACATCCGGCCGCGCATCACCTTGCGGTGCTTGACGCGTCGGGGCATCAGCATGGGTCAGCTCCCCTGCCCGACGACCGCGGGCGGGTTCGTCGCCTCGTGCGGCAGCTGCCGCTCGGGGGCGAAGTCGCCGCGATAGATCCAGACCTTGACGCCGATGCGGCCGTAGGTCGTGTGGGCGTGGATCTGGCCGTAGCTGATGTCGGCGCGGAGCGTCCCGAGCGGGATGCGCCCCTCGCGGTCCCACTCGCGCCGACCCATCTCGGAGCCGCCGAGGCGGCCGGAGACGGCGATCCGGACGCCCTTGGCGCCGGCCTTCATCGACCGCTGGATCGACTGCTTCATCGCCTTCTTGAAGGCGATCCGCCGGGTGAGCTGTCCGGCGATGTTCATCGCGACGAGGTGGGCGTCGAGCTCCGGCTGGCGGATCTCCTTGATCTCCAGCTTGACCCGGCGCTTCGTGAGCCCGCCGATCTGCTGGCGGAGGATCTCGACGTTGGCCCCGCCCTTGCCGATGACGATCCCGGGCTTCGCCGTGTGGATCGTGACGGTCACGTGGTTGATGCCGCGCTCGATCTCGACGCCCGACACGCTCGCGTTGGCGAGCCGCCGCTCGACGAGCTTGCGGATCGTGATGTCCTCCTTGAGGAGGGACGTGTATTCCTTGTCCGCGTACCACTTCGCGGTCCAGGTGCGCGAGACACCCAGGCGGAAGCCGTACGGATGGACTTTCCTGCCCATGTTCAGGCCTCCCGGTCCGCGACGATGATCGTGATGTGAGTCATGGGCTTGTGGATCGGGAACGCCCGGCCCTGGGCCCGCGGCCGCCAGCGCTTGATCGTCGGGCCCTCGTTGGCGATGGCGTCGGCGACGATCAGATCCTCGGCGGACAGGTTGTGGTTGTTCTCCGCGTTGGCGGTCGCGCTCTTCAGCACGCGCAGCACGTCGGCCGCGGCGTGCTGCGGCATGAACCGGAGCAGATCCGCGGCCTCCTCGACCGGCCGGCCGCGGATCGCGGCGACGACGAGGTTGGCCTTGCGGGTCGACCCGCGGAGATACTTGGCGGTGGCGGACACGCGCACGATCGTCGGCTCCTACTTCAGCGCCGTCGATCGCTCGGTGTGCTTGCCGTGCCCGCGGTAGTTGCGGGTGTGGGCGAACTCGCCGAGGCGATGGCCGACCATGTTCTCGGTCACGTAGACCGGGACGTGCTTCTTGCCGTTGTGGACCGCGATCGTGTGCCCGATGAACGACGGGAAGATCACCGACGCACGCGACCAGGTCTTGATGACCTTCTTCTCGTTGCGCCGGTTCATCTCCTCGACCCGCCCCTGGAGGCGGAGCTCGATGAACGGGCCCTTCTTGATGGAACGAGACATCTCCGACCTCCCTCCTTACTTGCGGTGGCGCGAACGGACGATCACGCGACCGGTCGTCTTGGCTCGGCGGGTGCGGTAGCCCATGGCAGGCTTGCCCCACGGGGTCTTCGGCGGCATGCCGGTGGGGGACTTGCCTTCCCCACCGCCGTGCGGATGGTCGCGCGGGTTCATGACGACGCCGCGGACCTCCGGTCGCTGCCCGAGGTGACGGGCGCGGCCGGCCTTGCCGAGATTCTGGTTCTCGTGGTCGAGGTTGCTGACCTGGCCGATCGTGGCCATGCAGCGAAGCGGGATGCGGCGCATCTCGCCCGACGGCATCCGGACCGTCGCGGAGTCGCCTTCCTTGGCGAGGAGCTGGGCCGCCGTCCCGGCGGACCGGACGACCTGGCCGCCCTTGCCCGGGACGAGCTCGATGTTGTGGATCGTCGTGCCGAGCGGGATGTTGGCGAGCGGCAGGGCATTGCCGAGGCGTGCCTCGGCGTCGGGCCCGGCCACGATCACGTCGCCGACCTTGAGCCCGTGGGGCAGGAGCATGTAGCGCTTCTCGCCGTCGCGGTAGAAGAGCAGGCCGATCCGGGCCGACCGGTTCGGGTCGTACTCGATCGTCGCGAGCCGCGCCGGCACGCCGAGCTTGTCGCGCTTGAAGTCGATCCTGCGGTAGTGCTGCTTCTCACCGCCACCGCGGTGGCGGACCGTCATCCGTCCGGCGTTGTTCCGGCCGGAGCCGCGCTTCTGTGGCTCGAGGAGCGGCTTGTGCGGCTCGTCGGTCGTGATCTCCTCGAACGTCGAGCGGGTCATGAACCGACGACCGGGAGAGGTCGCCTTGTACGAACGAAGCGGCATCGTCAGACCCCCTCGAAGAACTCGATCTTCTGGCCGGGGGCCAGGGTGACGATCGCCTTGCGCCACGGCGTGGTGAAGCCGAGAATCCGGCCGCGCTTGGTGCCGCGGCGCTTCTCCTTGGCCTTCGTCGTCAGGACGTTGACGCTGACGACGGTGACCTTCTCCTTGGCGTAGAGCTCCTCGATCGCCTCCTTGATCTGGATCTTGTTGGCGTCGTGGTGGACGGCGAACGTGTACTTGTTGCCCACGCGCGGGTTCCGGTCGGTCAGGGTCGAGACGTCGATCGACTTCTCGCTGATCACCGGGCGCAGGATGATGTCGGTGGCGGTCAGGACGCTCACGCGTACACCTCCTCCATCCGGGCGAGGGCGGGCTGCTCGATCAGGACCACGTCGGCCTTCAGCAGGTCGACGACGTTGAGCGAGTCGGCGAGGATCACCTCGACGGTCGGCAGGTTCCGCGCGGACAGCTCGAGCTTGTCGTCGCGGCCCGGGGCGACGACGAGGACCCGGCCGTGGGCCTCGAGCGCCCCGAGGACGCCGGCGAGGTCGCGAGTCTTGATCGCCTCGAGCCCGAACGCGTCGATCACCTTGATCGCCTCGTCCCCGAGCTTCGCGGTCAGGGCGCCGCGCAGGGCGAGGCGCTTCATCTTCCGCGGCAGGCGCTGCTCGTAGCTGCGCGGGTGCGGGCCGAAGACGGCCCCGCCGCCGCGATAGTGCGGCGCGGTGCGCGAGCCCTGGCGGGCGCGGCCGGTGCCCTTCTGGCGGTACGGCTTCTTGCCGCCGCCGCGGACCTCGCCGCGGGTCTTCGTGTCGTGCGTGCCGATCCGGCGGCCGGCCAGCTGGGCCGTCACCACCTGGTGGAGGACGGCGGCGTTGACGGGCGCGGCGAACAGCGCGTCGGCCAGCTCGACGCTGCCGACGGACTTGCCGGTCCGGTCGTAGAGGGTGGTCTGCGGCATCGTCAGGCCTTCTTCACGAGGATGAGCGAGCCACGCGCGCCCGGCAGCGACCCCTTCACGAGGAGGAGGTTCTTGTCCGGGTCGGCGCGGACGACCCGCACCTTCTTGATCGTCGCCCGCTGGTCGCCCATGTGGCCGGCCATCCGGAGACCCTTGTAGACGCGGCCCGGGGTCGTGCCGGGGCCGATCGAGCCGGGCTCGCGGTGATGGTCCGACCCGTGGGTCTTGGGACCGCGCTTGAAGTTGTGGCGCTTGATCTGGCCGGCGAAGCCCTTGCCCTTCGAGACGCCCGTGACGTCGACAAGGTCGCCGTCGGCGAAGACGTCGGCGAGCGCGATCGTCTGGCCGACCTCGTACCCGTCGACGCTGTCGAGCCGGAACTCGCGGATCGTCGCGAGGGACTGGCCGGCCTTCGGCAGGTCCTTCAGCTGGCCCGCCTCGGGCTTCGTGAGCCGCTTGGCCGGATGCGTCCCGAGCTGGACGGCCGTGTAGCCGTCGCGCGCCTCGGTCCGGAGGCGGGTCACGGTATTCGGTTCGATGGCCAGGACGCTGACGGCCACCATCGTGCCGTCGGCCTGGAACACCTGGGTCACGCCGACCTTGCGGCCGATCAATCCAATGCTCATGACGCTCTGATCACATCTTGATTTCGATGTCGACGCCCGCGGCCAGCGAGAGTCGCATCAGGGCGTCGACCGTCTTCGAGCTCGGGTCCAGGATGTCGACGAGCCGCTTGTGCGTGCGGATCTCGAACTGCTCCCGGCTGTCCTTGTCGATGAAGGGCGACCGCAGGACGGTGAACTTCTCGATGCGCGTGGGCAGCGGCACCGGACCGACGACGTCCGCGCCGGTCCGCTGGGCCGTCTCGACGATCTGGGCCGCCGACTGATCGAGCAGCCGGTGGTCGTAGGCCTTGAGGCGGATCCTGATCCGCTGCTTTGCCATGTCGTCCCTACTCGACGATCGTGACGATGGCGCCGGCGCCGACGGTCCGGCCACCCTCGCGGATGGCGAACCGCTGGCCGACCTCGAGGGCGATCGGGGTGATCAGCTCGACGCTCATCTCGACGTTGTCGCCGGGCATGATCATCTCGGCCCCGTCGGGCAGCCCGATCGCACCGGTCACGTCGGTCGTGCGCAGGTAGAACTGCGGCCGGTAGCCGTTGTAGAAGGGGGTGTGGCGGCCGCCCTCCTCCTTGGTCAGGACGTAGACCTGCGCCGTGAACTTCGTGTGGGGCTTGACCGAGCCGGTCTTGGCCAGGACCTGGCCGCGCTCGATCTCCTCGCGCTCGATGCCCCGGATCAGGCAGCCGACGTTGTCGCCGGCGCGGCCCTCGTCGAGGAGCTTCTTGAACATCTCGACGCCGGTCACGACGATCTTGCGGGTGGCCTTCACGCCGACCAGCTCGACCTCGTCGCCGACCTTGACGATGCCGCGCTCGATCCGCCCGGTGGCGACCGTCCCCCGGCCCTTGATCCCGAACACGTCCTCGACCGGCATGAGGAACGGCTTGTCGATCGCCCGCTCGGGGGTCGGGATGTACGCGTCGACCGCGTCCATCAGCTCCTGGATCGGGGCGTACGCCGGGTTGGACGGATCGTCCGGTGCCTCGAGCGCCTTGAGGGCGCTGCCGCGCACGACCGGCAGGTCGTCGCCCGGGAAGTTGTACTTGCTCAGCAGCTCGCGGACCTCGAGCTCGACGAGGTCGAGCAGCTCCGGGTCGTCGACCATGTCGACCTTGTTGAGGAACACGACGATGTACGGGACCTCGACCTGGCGGGCGAGCAGGATGTGCTCGCGGGTCTGGGGCATCGGGCCGTCGGTCGCGGCGACGACGAGGATCGCGCCGTCCATCTGGGCGGCACCGGTGATCATGTTCTTGATGTAGTCGGCGTGGCCCGGGCAGTCGACGTGGGCGTAGTGGCGCTTGTCGGTCTCGTACTCGACGTGGGCGATCGCGATCGTGATCCCGCGCTCCCGCTCCTCGGGGGCGTTGTCGATCGTGTCGAACGCGCGGTACTCCGCCTCGCCCTTCAGGGCGAGGTACTTGGTGATCGCCGCGGTCAGGCTCGTCTTGCCGTGGTCGATGTGGCCGATCGTGCCGATGTTCACGTGCGGCTTGGTGCGCTCGAACTTCTTCTTGGCCATCTCGTGACTGCTCCCTGGCTCCTGCCCCTCCGGGCGCCTAGACCTTCGACTTCTGGACGAGCTCCGAGGCCAGGCTGGCCGGGACCTCGGCGTAGTGACTGAACTCCATCGACGACGTCGCGCGACCCTGGGTCATCGACCGCAGGTCCGTGACGTAGCCGAACATCTGGGCCAGCGGGACGAAGGCCCGGACGACCTGGGTCGATCCGCGCGACTCCATGCCCTCGATCTGGCCGCGACGGCTGTTGAGGTCGCCGATCACGTCGCCCATGAACTCCTCGGGCATCGTGACCTCGACCCGCATGATCGGCTCGAGGATCGCCGGATCGGCCTTCGCGAACGCGTCCTTGATCGCGAGCGAGCCCGCGATCTTGAACGCCATCTCGGACGAGTCCACCTCGTGGAACGACCCGTCGAACAGGGTGACCTTGATGTCGACGACCGGATACCCGGCGTAGATGCCGGTCTGGAGCGCCTCCTGGATGCCCTGGTCGATCGGCTTGATGTACTCGCGCGGGATCGCGCCGCCGACGATCTTGTCGACGAACTCGTAGCCCGCGCCCTTCTCGGTCGGCTCGATCCGGATGATCGCGTCGCCGTACTGGCCCTTGCCGCCGGACTGACGGACATGACGGCCCCGTCCCTCGGCGGCGCGCCGGATCGTCTCGCGGTAGGAGACCTGCGGCTTGCCGATGTTCGCGGCGACCTTGAACTCGCGGATCATCCGGTCGACGAGGACGTCGAGGTGGAGCTCGCCCATCCCGGCGATCAGGGTCTCGGACGACTCCGGGTCGGTGTGGACGCGGAAGGTCGGATCCTCCTCGGCGAGCCGCTGGAGGGCGACCGCGAGCTTGTCCTGGTCGGCCTTCGTCTTCGGCTCGATCTTGACTTCGATGACCGGCTCCGGGAAGGTCATCGACTCGAGGATGATTTGGTGATCCGGATCGGTCAGCGTGTCGCCGGTGAAGGTGTCCTTCAGCCCGACGGCGGCGGCGATGTCGCCCGCGTAGACCTCGTCGATCTCCTCGCGATGGTTCGCGTGCATCTGGAGGATGCGCCCGATCCGCTCCTTCTTGCCCTTGGTCGGGTTCGTGACGTACGAGCCCGCCTTGAGCGTGCCGGAGTACACCCGGAAGAAGGCGAGCTTGCCGACGAACGGGTCCGCGGCGATCTTGAAGGCGAGAGCGCTGAACGGCTCCGTGTCGTCCGGGGTGCGGATCACCTCGTTGCCGGTCCGGACGTCGATGCCGATCATCGGCGGCACGTCGAGCGGCGACGGGAGGTAGTCGACGACCGCGTCGAGCATCTTCTGGATGCCCTTGTTGCGGAGCGCCGAGCCGGTCAGGACGGGGATGATCTTCGTCGTGAGGGTCCCGAGACGGAGGCCGCGCTTGATCTCGGCGACCGTCAGCTCCTCGCCCTCGAGGTACTTGTGGGTGAGGTCGTCGTCCATCTCGGCGACCGCCTCGATCATGACGTGGCGATGCTTGTCCGCCTCGGCCCGCAGCTCGGCCGGGATGTCGACGACCTCGATGTTGTTGCCGAGGTCGTCCCGGTAGTAGATCGCCTTCATCTCGACGAGATCGATGACGCCCTGGAACTGGTCCTCGCGGCCGATCGGGATCTGGATCGGCACCGCGTTCGCGCCCAGGCGGTCGCGGATCGAGTCGACGCCGCGCCAGAAGTCGGCGCCGGTCCGGTCGAGCTTGTTGATGAAGCAGAAGCGCGGCACGCCGTAGCGGTCGGCCTGGCGCCAGACCGTCTCGGACTGGGGCTCGACGCCGGCGACGCCGTCGAACACGACGACCGCGCCGTCGAGGACCCGGAGGCTCCGCTCGACCTCGACCGTAAAGTCCACGTGCCCGGGCGTATCGATGATGTTGATGCGATGATCGCCCCAGAACGCCGTCGTCGCCGCAGCGGTGATCGTGATCCCCCGCTCCTGCTCCTGGGGCATCCAGTCCATCGTGGCAGCGCCCTCATGGACCTCGCCGATCTTGTAGATCTTCTTCGTGTAGAAGAGGATCCGCTCGGTGACGGTCGTCTTGCCGGCGTCGATATGCGCAATGATTCCGATGTTCCGCGTGCGTGCGAGCGGAACCTGACGTGCCACGGTGTTCTCTAGGCTCCTGGGTCTACCACTTGAAATGGCTGAAGGCGCGGTTCGCCTCCGCCATCTTGTGCGTGTCTTCGCGGCGCTTCACGGCGGCGCCGAGGCCGTTCATCGCGTCGACCAGCTCCTGGGCGAGCTTGTCGCTCATGCTCTTGCCGCTCCGCTTGCGGGCCGCCTGGACGAGCCAGCGGACGCCGAGCGACAGGCGGCGATCGCCGCGGATCTCGACCGGGACCTGGTAGGTCGCGCCGCCGACGCGGCGGGGCTTGACCTCGATGATCGGGGTGGCGTTGCGGAGGGCCGCCTCGAGGACCTCGAGGCCGGGCCGATGGGCGGTGGCCTCGGCGCGCGCGAGGGCCTGGCGCAGGATCCGATCCGACAGGTTGCGCTTGCCGTTCGCCATGAGCTTGGCGGTGAAGCGCGCCGTCGTGCGGTTCGCCGGCTCCGTGTGGTACTTGGTCATGCGCGGGATCGACTGACGGCGGGGCATTACTTCCTGCCTCCGGGCCCGGTCGCCGCCTTCGCTCCGTACTTGCTGCGGCCCTGCTTGCGATCCCGCACGCCGGCCGCGTCGAGGGTGCCCCGGATGATGTGGTACTTGACCGACGGGAGGTCCCGGACGGGGCCCCCACGGACCAGCACGACCGAGTGCTCCTGGAGGTTGTGGCCGATCCCGGGGACGTAGGCGGTCACTTCCATCTGGTTCGACAGCCGCACGCGCGCGATCTTGCGCAGCGCCGAGTTCGGCTTGCGGGGCGTCATCGTCCGGACCTGGAGACAGACACCGCGCTTCTGCGGGGCGCCCGGAATGGACACCTGCTTGCGGTCCAGGCCGTTCCAGCTCTTGCGCATGGCCGGCGCCTTGATCTTGGAGATCTTGCGGGTGCGGCCGTGTCGCACGAGCTGGCTGATCGTCGGCACGAAGACGCTGCTCCTTTCGGTCCGATGTGTCACTGGGCGGGGGTCGCCGGCGTGTCGCCGGCGGCGCGAGCGGTCAGGCTCGCGGGACCCTCCTGGGGTGGTGTTCTCGTCGGGTGGTCGACGCGCAGTCGACCGCGGACCCCTCCCGAGGCCACGAACGCGGAGTGTATCAGCGGCCCGAAAACCGTGTCAAACGAGAATCGGGCCGCCGTCACGTTCAAAACGCACCACCCGAACGACGCTCCGGGGGTGCCCGGGATCAGCTCTCGGACGACTCCTCGCCGCCCTCGCCGCCGCCCTCATCGGACGCGCCGACCGCGGACAGGAGGGGGTTCGAATCCGCCTCCGGCCCGTCGCCGTCGCCCGACTCGTCGTCGGTCAGGAACGGGTTGAACTCGCCGTCCTCGGTGGCTCCGGCGATCGTCGCCGCGAGGGCGAGACCGGCAGCCTCGTCGGCCGGCCGGCCGCCCTCCTCGAGGAACGGGTTGTACTCCGAGCCGGTGTCCTCCAGGACCTCGCCGGCGAGGGCCTCGAGGGCCGCCCGCCGCTCGCGCTCCTTGCGGGCCGCGACGTTTGCCGGCGCGCCGGTCCCCGCGGGGATCAGCTTGCCGATGATCACGTTCTCCTTGAGCCCGATCAGGTGATCCTTGGCTCCGTTGATGGCGGCCTCGGTGAGCACCCGGGTCGTCTCCTGGAAGGACGCGGCCGCGAGGAACGAGGAGGTGTTGAGGGACGCCTTGGTCACGCCGAGGAGCACGGTCTGGGCCGTCGCCGGCTCGCCGCCCTCGGACAGGACCTTGTTGTTCTCCTCCTCGAAGTCGAGGCGGTCGATGAGCTCGGTCGGGAGCAGGTCGACGTCGCCCGGCTGGTCGATCCGGACCTTCCGGAGCATCTGCCGGACGATGATCTCGATGTGCTTGTCGTTGATCGTGACGCCCTGGCTCCGGTAGACCTTCTGGACCTCCTTGACCAGGTAGCGCTGGACGGCGTCCTTGCCCCGGGTGTCGAGGTACTCCTGCGGGTTGATCGGGCCGTCCGTGATCGGATCGCCCGCCCGGATCTCCGTGCCGTTCTCGACGAGGAGCTTCGCGTTGTGCGGGATCGTGTACTCGCGCTCGACGACGTCCTCGGCACGGACGGCGAGACCGTCGGTGCCCTTGACGAGGATGCCCTTGACCGGCGAGATGATGTCCGAGGCGGGGACGTCCTTCTTCTCCGGCACACGCGCGACGACCTGGTTGAGGTCGACCGAGTCGCCGGCCGCGGCGAGCAGGTCGGCCCCCTTGGGCACGCTCAGCTCGGTGTCGTAGGCCTCGGTGCTCGTCACCTTGACCTTCGTCCCGGTGTCGCTCCGGAGGATCTCGACGATCCCGTCGATGTGGCTGATCTCGGCCTTGCCCTTCGGGATCCGGGCCTCGAACAGCTCTTCGACGCGGGGCAGGCCGGCGGTGATGTCCAGGCCGGCGACGCCGCCGGTGTGGAACGTCCGCATCGTCAGCTGGGTGCCCGGCTCGCCGATCGACTGGGCGGCGATGATCCCGACCGCCTCGCCGGCGGCGACCATCTCGCCCGTGGCGAGGTTCCGGCCGTAGCACGACCGGCAGACGCCGTAGCGGGCCTCGCACGCGAGCGGTGACCGAACCAGGACCTCGGCGATCCCGGCCGCGTCGATGCGGACCGCGATCTCCTCGGTGATCTCGGCGTTCCGGTCGATGATCAGCGGCTGATCCTCGCCCTTCTTGACCTTGACGGTCGGGTCGGGCAGCGGCGCGGCCGCGAGCCGGCCCACGAGCCGGCGCCGGAACTCCTTCTCGTCGGTCGAGTCCTCCCGCGTGATCCAGCTTCCCTCCTCCGTGCCGCAGTCGTCGTCACGGGTGATGACGTCCTGGGCGACATCGACGAGGCGCCGGGTCAGGTAGCCCGAGTCGGCCGTCCGGAGGGCGGTGTCGGCGAGGCCCTTGCGGGCACCGTGGGTGGAGATGAAATACTCGAGGACCGTCATCCCCTCCCGGAAGTTGCTCCGGACGGGGACGTCGATGATCCGGCCCGACGGGTCGGCCATCAGACCGCGCATCGCGCCGAGCTGGCCGATGTTGCCCTTGTTTCCGCGGGCGCCGGACGCGGTCATCATCGTGACCGGGCCGTCGGCCTTGAGGCCCTTCATCATCTCGTCGGACATCGCGGTCGTCGTCTTCTGCCAGACGTCGACGACCTGCTCGTAGCGCTCGTCGTCGGTGATCAGGCCGCGCTGGAACTGGCGGTCGATCTCGGCGACCGAGCCGTCGGCAGCCTTCAGGCGCTCGGCCTTGTCCTTCGGCACCTCGATGTCGAACAGGCCGATCGTCATCCCGCCGCGGGTGGCGAAGTCGAACCCGACGCTCTTGATGCCGTCGACCAGGTGGGCCGTCTCGTCCGCTCCGAGGAGGCGGTAGCACTCGTCGACCAGGTCCTTCAGGTCGGACCGCTTCATCACGGCGTCCTTGAAGCGCATCGGGTCGGGCAGGATCTGGTTGAAGATGATCCGGCCGACCGTCGTTCGACGGCGCTCCGCGCGCAGCCCGCCGTTCTCCGGGTCCCACACCAGGACCTCGGCCTCGACCGGCTCGTGGAGGGTGACCCCCGTCTTCTCCTTGAGCTGGTACGACAGGATCGCCTCGTCCTCCGTGGCGAAGATCCGGACCTTCTTCGGCGTCTTGCCGATCGGGTCCATCGTCAGGTAGTAGCAGCCGAGGACCATGTCCTGGGTCGGCGCCACGACCGGCGAGCCGTCGGCCGGCGACAGCAGGTTCGCGGTCGACAGCATCATCGTCCGCGCCTCTTCCTGGGCGGCCGTCGAGAGCGGCACGTGGACCGCCATCTGGTCACCGTCGAAGTCCGCGTTGAACGCGGTGCAGACGAGCGGGTGGATCTGGATCGCCGAGCCTTCGACGAGGACCGGCATGAACGCCTGGATCCCGAGCCGGTGGAGGGTCGGGGCGCGGTTCAGCAGGACCGGGTGGTCCTTGATGACCTCTTCGAGCACGTCCCAGACCTCCGGTCGGACGCGCTCGACGATCCGCTTGGCGCTCTTGATGTTGTGAGCGAAGCCCTTCTCGACGAGCTGGCGCATGACGAACGGCTTGAACAGCTCGAGCGCCATCTTCTTCGGCAGGCCGCACTGGTGGAGCTTGAGCTCCGGCCCGACGACGATCACCGACCGGCCCGAGTAGTCGACCCGCTTGCCGAGCAGGTTCTGGCGGAACCGGCCCTGCTTGCCCTTGAGCATGTCGGACAGGCTCTTCAGGCGGTGGTTGCCGGTGCCCGCGATCGCCCGGCCGCGGCGGCCGTTGTCGATCAGGGCGTCGCACGCCTCCTGGAGCATCCGCTTCTCGTTGCGGATGATGATCTCGGGCGCGCCGAGCTCGAGGAGCCGCTTGAGCCGGTTGTTCCGGTTGATCACGCGACGGTACAGGTCGTTGAGGTCGGAGGTCGCGAACCGGCCGCCGTCGAGCTGGACCATCGGCCGGAGGTCCGGCGGGATGACCGGGAGGACCGACAGGATCATCCAGTCGGGGCGGGTGCCGGAGCGGCGGAACGCCTCGATCAGGCGGAGCCGCTTGATCGCCTTCTTGCGGCGCTGACCGGAGCTCGTCCGGACCTCGACGTGGAGGGACCGCGAGAGCTCCTCGAGGTCCATCCGGCTGATGATCTCGCGGACGGCCTCGGCGCCCATCCCGGCGTTGAACAGGCGCCCGCCACGGGCGCCCGTGCCGTGGCGCTCCTCGAGGCCGCGCAGCTCGAGCTCGCCGAGGGTCTGCATCGCCTTGAGCGACTCGATCTCCTCGCGAACCTTGCGCAGCTCGTCCTTGGCGCCCTGCGCCTGGCCGGACAGCTGGTCGCGCTCGCCCTGGAGGGTCTCGTCCACCCCCGCCGCGAGATCGGCGATCTTCTGCTCGACCGCGCGCTCCTCATCCTTCTCGCGCTGCTGGAGCTCGGCGTTGACCCGCTCGGTCTCGGCCGAGACGATCTTGCGGAGCGCAGCGGTCGCGTCCTTGCCGCCCTTGGCGCCGGCCGCCACGACGACCTCGCCGGTCGGCGCGAAGACGATCGTGTCGGCCGCCTCGCCGGTCTTCAGCTCGGCGAGCTGGGCCTCGACGGCCTGGGCCGCCGTGACGATCTCCTCGGTCCGGACGGTCCGCTGCTGCTCGAGGTCGGCCTTGGTCGCGGCGAGCTCGGAGGTCAGCTCGTCCTTCTTCCGGTTGACGTCGGCGCGGAGCTGGTCCTCGAGCTCGGCGAGCTGCTCGCCGGCCTTGCCGCCACGGCCCTCGGCCTCGTCCTCGAGGGCGAGCAGGGCGCGCTTGCGCGCCTCCTCGTCGACGTGGGTGACGATGTACAGGGCGAAGTACAGGATCCGCTCGAGGTTCCGCGGGCTGATGTCGAGGAGGATGCCCAGCCGGCTCGGCGTGCCCTTGAAGTACCAGATGTGGCTGACCGGGCTCGCGAGCTGGATGTGGCCCATCCGCTCACGCCGGACCTTGCTCCGGGTCACCTCGACGCCGCACTTGTCGCAGATGATGCCCTTGTACCGGATCCGCTTGTACTTCCCGCAGTAGCACTCCCAGTCCTTCGTCGGACCGAAGATGCGCTCGTCGAACAGACCGTCCTTCTCGGGCTTGAGGGTCCGGTAGTTGATCGTCTCGGGCTTCGTCACCTCGCCCTTCGACCACTCCCGGATCTGGTCCGGGCTGGCGAGCGAGATGCGGATCGCGTTGAAGTTGTTGACCTCGAGCATGGTTCTCCTCGGCGCCACCGCCTGGCCCGGCGGCGCGATGCGGCCTCAGGACGAGCGAGGCCGGTCCGGCCGGGCCTCCACCCGGCCGGTGCGAAAGCAGTGTTCGGTCAGTCCTCGAACCCGGCGAGGTTGATCCCGCCGAGATCCGGGAGCATGTAGCCGGAGACGTCGTCTTCGGCGAGCTGGATCTCCTCGTCGTTCTGATCGAGGATCTCCGCGTTCAGCCCGAGGCTGCGCAGCTCCTTGATCAGGACCTTGAAGGACTCGGGGACGCGCGGCGGCTGGATCTCCTCCCCCTTCACGATGGCTTCGTACGTCTGGACACGCCCGAGGACGTCGTCCGATTTCACGGTCAGCAGCTCCTGGAGGATGTTCGCGGCCCCGTAGGCCTCGAGCGCCCAGACCTCCATCTCGCCGAACCGCTGGCCGCCGAACTGGGCCTTGCCACCGAGCGGCTGCTGGGTGATCAGGCTGTACGGGCCGGTCGACCGGGCGTGGATCTTGTCCTCGACGAGGTGGTGGAGCTTGAGCATGTAGATGTAGCCGACGGTGATCGGACGATCGAACTTCTCGCCCGTCCGTCCGTCGCGAAGGACGATCTTGCCGTCCTCGGGCAGGCCGGCCTCCTTGAGCTCGGCCTTGATCTGCTCCTCGGTCGCGCCGTCGAAGACGGCGGTCGCCGCCTTTTGGCCCTTCTCGTGGAGCGCCCAGCCGAGGTGCGTCTCGAGGATCTGGCCGATGTTCATCCGGCTCGGCACGCCGAGCGGGTTGAGGATGATGTCGACCGGCGTCCCGTCCGGCAGGAACGGCATGTCCTCCGCCGGCAGGATCTTGGCGATGACGCCCTTGTTGCCGTGGCGGCCGGCCATCTTGTCGCCGACGCTGATCTTCCGCTTCTGGGCGACCGACACCCGGACCAGGCGGTTGACGCCCGGCTGGAGGTCGTCGTTCAGCTCGCGCCGGAACTCCCGGATCTCGACGACCTTGCCGCGCTCGCCGTGGGGCAGGCGCAGGCTCGAGTCCTTCACCTCGCGGGCCTTCTCGCCGAAGATCGCCCGGAGGAGGCGCTCCTCCGCGGTCAGCTCCGTCTCGCCCTTCGGGGTGATCTTGCCGACGAGGATGTCGCCGGGCCGGACCTCCGCCCCGATGTAGACGATCCCCTCCTCGTCGAGGTCCTTGAGGGACTCCTCGCCGACGTTCGGGATGTCGCGGGTGATCTCCTCGGGCCCGAGCTTCGTGTCGCGCGACTCGATCTCGTGCTTCTCGATGTGGATGCTCGTGAAGAGGTCGTCCTTGACGAGGCGGTCGCTGATGACGATCGCGTCCTCGTAGTTGCCGCCCTCCCAGCTCATGAACGCGACGAGCACGTTCCGGCCGAGGGCGAGCTCGCCCTCCTGGGTCGACGAGCTGTCGGCGATCGGCTGGCCGTCGCCGACGCGATTGCCGACGTCGACGATCGGGCGCTGGTTGATGCAGGTGCCCTGGTTGCTGCGGACGAACTTCTGGAGCTTGTACTCGTCGAGCTCGCCCGAGTCGGTCTCGATCCGGATCCGTTCGGCGGTCACGCTGGTGACGACGCCGGCGCGGCCGGCGACGAGGACCTGGCCGGAGTCGCGCGCGGCGCGCTCCTCCATGCCCGTGCCCACGATCGGCGACTCCGGCTCGAGGAGCGGCACGGCCTGACGCTGCATGTTCGAGCCCATGAGGGCGCGGTTCGCGTCGTCGTGCTCGAGGAACGGGATGAGCGCCGTCGCGACCGAGACGACCTGCTTCGGGCTCACGTCCATGTACTCGATCTGGCCCGGGCGCGCCTCCGGGAACGTGTCGCGGTAGCGCGACGGGACGCGCTCGGCGATGAAGTGGCCGGCCTCGTCGAGCGGCGCGTTCGCCTGGGCGACGACGTGCTCCTCCTCCTCGTCGGCCGGGAGGTACTCGATCTCCGCGGTCACGATCGGCCGGATCGGGAAGGCATTGGCCTTCTGCTTCTTCAGCTCGGCGATCGCGGCCGGGGTGAACGCGGCACCGGACTTCAGGACGGTGTCGCCACCCTTCGACAGGAGGTCGCCACCGGCCTCGTACTCGGCGAGCTTCGGGTCGTCCCAGGCCACCGTCCGCTTGACGCGTCGGTACGGCGTCTCGATGAAGCCGTAGCTATTGATCCGCCCATAGGTCGCGAGGGACCCGATCAGGCCGATGTTCGGCCCCTCCGGGGTCTCGATCGGGCAGATCCGGCCGTAGTGGCTGTGATGGACGTCGCGGACGTCGAACCCGGCCCGTTCTCGGGACAGGCCGCCCGGGCCGAGGGCGCTGAGGCGCCGCTTGGACGTCAGCTCGGCGAGCGGGTTCGTCTGGTCCATGAACTGGCTCAGCTGGCTGCCGCCGAAGAACTCCTTCATCGCGGCCACGACGGGCCGGATGTTGATGAGGGCGTTCGGGGTCGCCTTGTCGATCTCCTGGATCGTCATCCGCTCGCGGACGACGCGCTCCATCCGGAGGAGGCCGATCCGGAACGCGTTCTGGATCAGCTCGCCGTTGGCCCGGATCCGGCGGTTGCCGAGGTGGTCGATGTCGTCCTTGGCATGGAGGCCGCGGTTCGACTCGATCAGGTTGCCGACGATCGCGGCGATGTCCTCGCGGGTGATCGTCCGCTGCTCGCGCTGGAGCTCGATGCCCATCCGGCCGGCGACGCCGTCCAGCTTCTTGTTGAACTTGTATCGCCCGACCCGACCGAGGTCGTACCGGCGGAAGTTGAAGAAGAGGCTCTCGACGAGCTGGCGGGCGTTGTCGCCGGTCGGCGGATCGCCCGGGCGGAGCTTCTTGTAGACCTCGATCAGGGCTTCCTGCTGGGTCTTCGTGAGGTCCTTGTCGAGCGTGTTCGCGATGAACGGATGCTCGGGATCCGTGTCGACGCTCGAGAAGAGCGCGGCGATCGCGTCGTTCTCCTCGTAGCCGACGGCGCGGAGGAGGGTCGTCGCGGCGATCTTGCGCTTGCGGTCGACCTTGACCCAGAGCTGGTCCTTGTTGTTGGTCTCGAACTCGAGCCAGGCGCCGCGGTTCGGGATGACCTTCGCGCTGAACAGCATCCGCCCGGAGGCCGGGTCCTCGAGCTCGCTGTAGTAGACGCCGGGCGAGCGGACGAGCTGGCTGACGACGACGCGCTCGGCGCCGTTGATCACGAAGGTGCCCTGGTCGGTCATCCACGGGTAGTCGCCCATGTAGACCCGCTGGCGCTGGATCTCGCCGGTCTCCTTGATCAGGAGCTCGACGTTCACGTAGAGCGGCCGGGAGAAGGTGAGGTCCTTGGTCCGGCACTCCTCCTCGGAGTACTTCGGGTCCCCGAACTCGTAGTCCAGGAACTGGAGCTCCATCACCTTGCCGGTGAAGTCCTTGATCGGGCTGATCTCGTCGAAGAGCTCTCGCAGCCCCTTGTCGATGAACCAGGCGAACGAGTCCAGCTGGAGCTCGATCAGGTTCGGGATCGGGAGAACTTCGGGGATCCGGGCATAGCGCGTGCGCGCCAGCGCCGAGGCCGTCCGGTTCGACGACTCAGCAGACAGCATGAAACACCACTCCTTGACGGAGGTTGGGAGAGAGGGAGAGGGCCGCGCTCACAGAATTGAATAGGATACCGCGCTCCCGCCCAATGTCAAACGGGCGCCGGCCTCCCGGCCAGCGCCCATTCGATGGCAGACGCCCCGTCGGGGCTAGCGGATCTCGACCTTTGCATCCTCCGGCCGAGGGCTGGCGGGAGCCTGACCTCGGCCGTCGGAGAATGCCTACCGGATCTCGACCTTTGCTCCTTGCTCTTCAAGGGCAGTCTTGATCTTCTCCGCCTCGTCGCGGGCGACGCCTTCCTTGACGGGCTTCGGCGCGGCGTCGACGAGGTCCTTGGCCTCCTTGAGGCCGAGCTGCGTCAGCTCGCGGACGACCTTGATCACGGGGATCTTGTTCGGGCCGACCTCGGTGAGGACCGCGGAGAACTCGGTCTGCTCCTCGGGCGCCGCGGCAGCGGCGCCGTCACCGGCGGCGGCACCGGCGGCCGGGGCCGCGGCAACCGCGACCGGGGCCGCGGCGGTGACGCCGTAGCGCTCCTCGAAGCGCTTGATGAACTCGGACAGCTCGAGGACGGTCATCTTGTCGATCGCCTCGAGCAGGTCGTCCTGGGTCAGGACTGCCATGGCATGTCTCCTTGTCGGTGGGCCGGCGGACCGGCCTGGATGGTCTGGCTCATGCGTCGTGGATGGACGCGGGTCAGGCGCCCTCGGCCGCGGCCTTCTGGTCGCGGAGCTGGGCCAGCCCGGAGCCGAGGTTCCGGATGTTGGCGCCGAGCAGGCCGGCCAGGGTCGCGACCGGTGCCTGCATCCCGCCCGCCAGCTTGGCGAGGAGGACGTCGCGCGACGGCAGGGTGGCCAGGCTGCGGACGCCGTCGGCGTCGATCGCCCGGTCCCCGAGCACACCGCCGGTGATCGTCACCAGCTTGAACGGCCGGGTCGCGTCGATGACCGCCTTCGCGGTCGACGACTCGTCGTTGCCGAACGCGATCGCCGTGGGACCGGTCAGGAGCGGCCCGAGGGCCTCACCGATCGTGTCCCGGGCGGCGATCCGCATGAGGCGGTTCTTCACGACGCGGTAGCTCACGTCCTGCTTGCGCAGGGCGCGACGGATCTCCGCGATCTCCTTGACGGTGAGGCCGCGGTACTCGGAGACGATCAGGGTCCGGCTGCCGGCAAGTGCTGCCTGGAGCTCGGCGACGGTCTCCTTCTTGGCCTCGGTGGGCATGCTGCCCTCCTCGTTCGTGCGCACGGCCGGTGCGCGGCGGTGGCGCGGCGCGGTCCGGAGACCACGACGCCCCTGCGACGGCGCCTGTTCGGCTGGCCTGACACGCAGGGGCGCTGCCACCGCGAACGGTGGTTGCACTGGTCCTGCCTCGGCGTGCTCGCCGTCGTCCCCGGCGCGGTTGCCACCGCGCCGATCCGATCCGGCGGATCAAGCCCCGACCGTCACCCCGTGATCGGGGTCGCGGTCTGCGGGCGCAGGCTGTCTCTGGCTGTCCCGTCGATGTTCCTCGGACCGAGCGCTGGCGGAGCCTGAGCTCGGTCCTCGGAGGGTTGCGAAGTATGCCACAGGCCGCTGGAGCGGCCGGAGCTCCTACGCGGTCTAGCCGCCGGCGGCGGCGAGGACCGCCGGGACGTCGACCCGGATGCCCGGGCCCATCGTCGTGGCGATCGTGAGGGTCTTGAGGTACTGGCCCTTCGCCCCTGCCGGTCGGGCGCGGTTGATCGCGTCGACGAGGGCGGCAAGGTTCGCGACGAGCGCCTCCGCCTCGAAGCTCGACCGGCCGAAGGCGGTGTGGACGATCCCGGCCTTGTCGACCTTGAACTCGACCCGGCCACCCTTGACCTCCTTGATCGCGCGCTCGAGGTCGAAGGTGATCGTCCCGGCCTTCGGGTTCGGCATCAGGCCACGCCGGCCGAGGATCTTGCCGAGCTTGCCGACCATGCCCATCGAGTCGGGGGTCGCGAGCGCGACGTCGAACTCGAGCCAGCCGGCCTCGATCTTCTTGACCAGGTCCTCGCCGCCGACCTCGTCGGCACCGGCGCGGAGCGCCTCCTGGGCCTTGTCGCCCTGGGCGAAGACCGCGACCCGGACGACCTTGCCGGTCCCGTGCGGGAGGACGACCGTGCCGCGGACCATCTGGTCGGCGTGGCGGGGGTCGACCCCGAGTCGGAGGTGGGCCTCGACGGTCGAGTCGAAGTTGACGACCGCCGTGTCCCGGGCGAGCGCCGCCGCCTCATCCGGGCTGTAGACCTTCTCGCGGTCGACGAGCTTCGCCGCCTCGAGGTACTTCTTGCCATGCTGTGCCATGTCGGTTCGGTCCCTTTCGTCGACTGGCGGTCCAGTCTCCCCCTGCATGTCCGTTGGTCCCGCGGCCGGGGTGCTGCCGCGAGCGGATCCCCTAGAGGCGCTAGACGACCTCGATGCCCATCGACCGGGCGGTGCCCTCGACCTGCTTCATCGCGGCCTCGATGTCGTTCGCGTTCAGGTCGGTCATCTTCGTCTCGGCGATCTGGCGGACCTGGTCGCGCGACACGCGGCCGACGGTCTCGCGGCGCGCCATCCCCGACCCCTTCTCGAGCCCGGCGGCCTTGCGCAGGAGGTCCGCGGCCGGCGGGGTCTTCAGGATGAACGAGAACGACCGATCCTCGAAGATCGTGATCTGGGCCGGGATGATCTGGCCCGACTTGTCGGCGGTCTTCTCGTTGTAGGCCTTGGTGAACTCGACGATGTTGATGCCGTGCGGGCCCAGCGCCGTGCCGACCGGCGGGGCGGGCGTCGCCTTGCCGGCTGGCAGCTGGAGGGTCAGGACGATTCGGATCTTCTTGGCCACGGGACGGGGAATTCCTTTCTAGAGCTTCTCGACTTGCAGGAAGTCGAGCTCGACCGGTGTCTCGCGGCCGAAGATGCTCACGAGGACCTTGACCTTGTTCCGCTCGGGGTTGACCTCGTCGACCGTGCCGATGAACTCGGCGAACGGCCCGTCGGTCACGCGGACGCTCTGGCCCTTCGTGAAGGCGACCCGGAACTTGGGCGTCTCGACACCCATGTGCCGGAGGATCTGCTTGACCTCGTTCTCGTCGAGCGGGATCGGCTCGCTGCGGACGCCCGGGATGTTGGCGCCGCCCACGAAGCTCGTCACCCCCGGGGTGTTGCGGACGACGAACCAGCTGTCCGGGTCGAGGATCATCTCCACGAGGACGTAGCCGGGGTAGACCTTCTTCTGGACCGTGTGCCGCTGGCCCTGGCGGATCTCGATCTCGTCCTCCATCGGGACGAGGACCTGGAAGATCCGATCCTCCATGCCCATCGACTCGATCCGGTGCTCGAGGTTCGCCTTGACCTTGTTCTCGTAGCCCGAGTAGGTGTGGATGACGTACCAGCGCTTCTCGGGCGCCTTGCTGGTCTCGGTCGTGGTCGTCTCGGTCATCGTCGTGTCCGTCACCCGACCAGCCGTCCGACGAGCTGCGCGAACACGAAGTCGAGCAGCGTGATGTACACGCCGACGGCGAAGCTGACCACGAAGACGAGCACCGTCAGGTTGCGCACCTGCTGGCGTGTCGGCCAGGAGACCTTCTTCAGCTCGGACCACGCTTCGTTGGCGAAGCGGCGGATGCGTTTCACGTCGATTTGGTTCTCAACTACGAAGCTTGACTGTGTGGGCCTCTCCGAGGACTGAGGCGACGCTCCTGCGAGCCATCAGCCCGAGGATTGGCAGGGGCGATAGGACTCGAACCTACAACCGCTGGTTTTGGAGACCAGTGCTCTGCCAATTGAGCTACACCCCTGCGATCGGCCGCCCCTACTTCGCTTCGCGGTGAAGCGTGTGCCGGCGGTCCCGGGGACAGTACTTCATCAGCTCGATCCGGTTCGGATCGTTCTTCTTGTTCTTGCGCGTCGTGTACGTCCGCTCCTTGCACTCGGTGCAGGCGAGCTGGATCGTCGGACGCGCTTCGACTCGAGCCATGTCGTCCCTACTCGACGATCGTGACGATGGCGCCGGCGCCGACGGTCCGGCCACCCTCGCGGATGGCGAACCGCTGGCCGACCTCGAGGGCGATCGGGGTGATCAGCTCGACGCTCATCTCGACGTTGTCGCCGGGCATGATCATCTCGGCCCCGTCGGGCAGCCCGATCGCACCGGTCACGTCGGTCGTGCGCAGGTAGAACTGCGGCCGGTAGCCGTTGTAGAAGGGGGTGTGGCGGCCGCCCTCCTCCTTGGTCAGGACGTAGACCTGCGCCGTGAACTTCGTGTGGGGCTTGACCGAGCCGGTCTTGGCCAGGACCTGGCCGCGCTCGATCTCCTCGCGCTCGATGCCCCGGATCAGGCAGCCGACGTTGTCGCCGGCGCGGCCCTCGTCGAGGAGCTTCTTGAACATCTCGACGCCGGTCACGACGATCTTGCGGGTGGCCTTCACGCCGACCAGCTCGACCTCGTCGCCGACCTTGACGATGCCGCGCTCGATCCGCCCGGTGGCGACCGTCCCCCGGCCCTTGATCCCGAACACGTCCTCGACCGGCATGAGGAACGGCTTGTCGATCGCCCGCTCGGGGGTCGGGATGTACGCGTCGACCGCGTCCATCAGCTCCTGGATCGGGGCGTACGCCGGGTTGGACGGATCGTCCGGTGCCTCGAGCGCCTTGAGGGCGCTGCCGCGCACGACCGGCAGGTCGTCGCCCGGGAAGTTGTACTTGCTCAGCAGCTCGCGGACCTCGAGCTCGACGAGGTCGAGCAGCTCCGGGTCGTCGACCATGTCGACCTTGTTGAGGAACACGACGATGTACGGGACCTCGACCTGGCGGGCGAGCAGGATGTGCTCGCGGGTCTGGGGCATCGGGCCGTCGGTCGCGGCGACGACGAGGATCGCGCCGTCCATCTGGGCGGCACCGGTGATCATGTTCTTGATGTAGTCGGCGTGGCCCGGGCAGTCGACGTGGGCGTAGTGGCGCTTGTCGGTCTCGTACTCGACGTGGGCGATCGCGATCGTGATCCCGCGCTCCCGCTCCTCGGGGGCGTTGTCGATCGTGTCGAACGCGCGGTACTCCGCCTCGCCCTTCAGGGCGAGGTACTTGGTGATCGCCGCGGTCAGGCTCGTCTTGCCGTGGTCGATGTGGCCGATCGTGCCGATGTTCACGTGCGGCTTGGTGCGCTCGAACTTCTTCTTGGCCACGAGACCGTTTCACTCCATTTCAGGCGCGGCTTCGCCGCAAGGGTGCCCCTGGGGCTTGGGTGGAGCCCACAATCGGACTTGAACCGATGACCTCTTCCTTACCAAGGAAGTGCTCTGCCAGCTGAGCTATGTGGGCCCGAGTCCAGTCGCGGGATCAGTGGTGGGCAGGGAGGGAATCGAACCCCCACAGTCAGAGACGGCTGATCTACAGTCAGCGGAGCTCACCACCTGCTCAACCTACCCACTGGATGAGCGACGAGTCGAGACTGCGGCCCCGTGGTGAACCCATCGCCCGGACATCTGCACTTGGAGCCGACGACGGGACTCGAACCCGGAACCGGCGGTTTACAAAACCGCTGCTCTACCAATTGAGCTACGTCGGCGCGGCGCAGGGCCATACCGCAGAAGGACCCTTCGGCGCCGGGGAATGATACGGTCCGGCCAACGGGCCGGTCAAGCGCGCCGGAGCGAGGTCAGCCGCCCCCGGGACCGCCCGGCAGCAGGTCGTCCGATCCGCCGCCGGCCGCCGCCTCCGGCTTCCGCCTTGTCCCCGTCGCCGGCTTCGCCTTGGTCGCCGGCCTCGGCGTTGTCGCGGCCTTCGCCTTGGTCGCGGCCTTGGCCTTGGTCGCCGGCTTCGGCTTGGTCGCGGCCTTCGCCCTGGTCGCGGTCTTCGTGGTCGACTTCGACGTTGTCGCGGCCGTCTTCGCCGGCTTCGACTTCGCCGTTGCGCCCGCCCGCGGCGACGCGGGTGCTGCGACCGTGGCGGACGCCTTCGTCGATGTCGCCTTCGCTCGCGGCTTCCGGGCGGGCTGTGCAGGCTCGGCCGCGGCCACCGGCTCGGGTTCGGCCGCCCGCGGCGTCCCGGCGTCGTCCCCGACTGCCTCGATCGCCGACACGACCGGAGCCGCCGCGCCGGCCGGACGCTGGGCGACCGCGGCGAAGAGGAGGATCGAGCCGGCCACGGCCGCGTTCAGGGACTGCACCGCCCCACGCATCGGGATCCGGACCGCGAGATCGGCGCGCCGTCGGATCGCCGGCGACAGGCCCTGGCCCTCGCTGCCGACGACGATCGCCAACGGGCCCCGGAGGTCCGCCTCGGCGGCCGTCAGGGGTGCGTCCGCCTCGGCCGCAGCGATCCGGAGTCCGCGGATCCGCAGGTCCGACATCGTCCCCGGCAGATCGTCGACCGGGCAGAGCAGGAGGTGCTCGACGGCGCCCGCCGAGGCCTTGACGGCGGCCGGACTGAGCGGCGCCTGATGATGAGTGGGAAAGACGACGCCGTGGACGCCGGCCGCCTCGGCGCTCCGGAGGAGCGTGCCGACGTTCTGGGGGTCCTCCAGCGAATCCATGACGAGGACGAACGGCGGCTCGCCCCGCTCGACGGCCCGGGCGAGGATGTCGTCCAGGCCGGCCCACGTCCGGGGCTCGACGACGAGGGCGATGCCCTGGTGGCCGTCGAAGCCGGCAATCGAGGTGAGCGTGCCGCCCTCCACCTCGACGACGGGGATCCGCAGGCTCGTCGCGTGGAGGACGAGCCGTTCGAGCGCCTGCCGGCGCTGCGGCACGACGAGCAGACGACGGGCGGGCCGCTTCGCGACGAACGCCTCCTCGACGGGCCGTCGACCGGCAATCAGCTCCTCGTCGGCACCGAGGAGACCGGCTTCGGCGAGCGGAGGCCGGACGGGCGCGCCGTACGGTGGCCGCGGCGGCCGATCGGGACTGCCATGGGCCGGTCGAGGAGGTCGAGGCGGGCCGCCATCCGGCGGTCGCGGCGGTCGATCCTGCCACGGACGCGACGGGCGGCCGCCGGCGAACGGCGGGGGCCCACCGGGTCGCGGCCGACCCGGCGCGGGTCGCGCGGTTCGTGGCCACGACCGGTCCCCGGCGTCGGGGTTCGGACGCGGCGGCCCATCGGCGCGCGGACCGGATCGGTGGTCCGGGCGGACTCCGGGCGGTCGATCCTGACGGGGTGCCTGGTCGAAGTCCCGACGGGGACCATGTGGCGGCGGGCCGTGGCGGCCGCGGTCGGGGCGGAACCCGCGATCGGGCCCGGCATGGCCACGATGGTCGCGGGCCGGCGGGCCGCTTCTCGGCGGGCCGCCGCCGGGCCGGTGGTCCGGTCGGGCATCATCGGCGGACGATCGCGGACGCGGATCACCGTCGGCGCTGAAACCGAACCCGCGCCGGCCTCGGTCGTCGAACCCCGACGAGGGATGCGGTCGCGGACCGCCGGACGATCGCGGCGGCCCGGCATGGGACGCGCCGCCCGACCGAGGAGCTGCGTCGCGGTGGCCGTGCTGGCCGCCAGGCCGTCCGGATCCGACTGGCTTGCGCGATCCGCCGGGCTTGCCGGACTTGCCGGGCTTGCCGGACTTGCCGGGCTTGCGGCCGCTGTCTCCCTCCGGCCGGTCAGCCACGGCTCGGCTCCAGGAGCCGCCGCCAGCGCTGGCCGTCGCGGGTGTCCTCCACGGAGATCCCGATCGCCGCCAGCTCGTCGCGCAGCCGGTCGGACGCCGCCCAGTCACGGTTCGCCCGCGCGGCGGCGCGCTCGTCGAGGAGCCGTCGGACGTCGTCGCCCAGCTCGTCGGCCGGGTCGGGCAGCACGCCGAGCACCTCGTCGAACGAGCGCAACGCCTCGAGCGCCCGCTCGGCGTCCGCCGTCGAGAGCGCCCGGCCGTCGATCCGGCGGTTCAGCTCGCGGACCAGGTCGAACACGACGGCGAGTGCAACGGACACGTTGAGATCGTCGTCCAGTGCCGCGCCGAAGCCGGCGTCCGCGTCGTCGAGCAGACCGGCCAGGCTCGCGTCGTCCGGCCCGTCGTTCCGATATGCCCCGAGGGCAGAGACGGCGGCGTCCAGTCGGTCGAGCGCCGCGCCGGCAGCGGCCAGCGCCTCGTCGCTGTACTGGTTGGCAGCGCGGTAGTGGACCGAGATCAGCGCGTAGCGGAGCGCCCGTGGTGCCACGCCGGCGTCCAGCAGGTCGCCGACGCGGGCGATGTTTCCGGTCGACTTCGCCATCTTCGCCCCGCTCGACTGGAGGTGGGCGCAATGGAGCCACGTCCGGACGAACGGCTGGCCCGTCGCGGCCTCGCTCTGGGCGATCTCGTCCTCGTGATGCGGAAAGATCAGGTCGACCCCGCCCGTGTGGATGTCGAACGACGGCCCGAGATGCTTCATCGACATCGCGGAGCACTCGATGTGCCAACCGGGCCGGCCAGGACCGATCGCGGTGTCGAAGGTGGGCTCGCCGGGCTTCGGGCCCTTCCACAGGGCGAAGTCGCGGACATCGTCCTTCGCATAGTCGTCGCTCTCGACCCGCTCGCCGACCCGGAGCTGGTCGGGATCGAGCCTCGCGAGCCGCCCGTACGCCGGCCACGACGCGATCCGGAAGAAGATCGATCCGTCGTCCGTCCGGTAGGCATGCCCGCGATCGAGCAGCGTCCGGATCAGGGCCACCATCACGTCGATGTGGGCGGTCGCCCTCGGCAGGACGTCGGGATGCGTCATCCGCAGCCGCTCGGCGTCGTCGAGGAAGACGGCCAGCCAGCGATCGGCCAGCTCGCCGATCGTCGTCCCGGCTTCGGCCGCGCCGCGGATGATCTTGTCGTCGATGTCGGTGATGTTCATCACCCAGGTCACGCGCAGGCCGCGGCGCCGGAGGTGCCGGACCAGCAGGTCGGCGAACAGGAAGCTCCGGAAGTTGCCGATGTGGGCCGGCCCATAGACCGTGGGACCGCAGCTGTAGATCCGGACGTGACCGGGCTCGAGCGGATCGAGCGGCCGGGTCTCGCCCGACAGCGTGTCCTGGAGGCGGATCGTCATCGCGGGTCGGACGCGCGCGGGCCGCCTGCCAGCGTCACGATCGCCAGCGCCGAGCAGCCGCGACCGGCCCCTTCGAACCCGGCCAGGTTGCCCGTGGACGCTTTCACGTTGACCGCGCCGGCGCCGGCCCCAACGAGCTCGGCGATCCGGGCCGCCATCGCCGGCAGCGCGTCGCCGAGTCGCGGCCGCGCGGCCACGACCGTCACGTCGACGCCGGACACGTGCAGGCCCGCCGCGTCGACCCGGCGGACGATCTCCTCCAGGAGGTCGCTGCTCGCGACCCCCCGCGGCGTCTCCGGTCCGGCCGGGAAGAGCCGGCCGAGGTCGCCGAGACCTGCGGCGCCCAGGATCGCGTCGGCGACCGCGTGGAGCACGACGTCGCCGTCCGAGTGGCCGGACAACCGGGGAGCGCCCGGGATCGTGACCCCGCCGAGCACGAGCGGAGCGTCGGGCCCGAACGGGTGGAGGTCCTGGCCGATCCCGACGCGGACGATGGATGCGGGCGTCGCTCCGCAGGGCCGCCTCGACGCGGTCGAGGTCGCCGGGCACCGTCACCTTGAGGTTGGCGGGGTCGCCTGCGATCGCATGGACGGGAATGGTACAGGCCTCCAGCAGGGCGGCCTCATCGGTCCAGGCCTCGGGCCCGGCCGGCGGGAAGCGCTCGAACGCCGAGCGGAGCAGCCCGCGCCGCACGCCCTGCGGGGTCTGGGCGGCGGCCAGGCCCTCGCGGTCGACGGTGCCCCCGATCAGCCCGCCGTCGACGCGCTTCAGCGTCTCCGTGACCGCGACGACCGGGATCGCGGCGCCGTGCTCGCTCGTCGCCGCCACCACCCGCGAGACGAGCTCCGGCGCGACCAGCGGTCGGGCGCCGTCGTGGACGAGCACCACCCGCTCGTCGACCGGGCCCGTGCCGCCGAGGATGTCGAGGGCCGCCAGACCGGCCGCCACCGACTCGTGACGACGGGACCCACCCGGGACCACCGCCCGGACGGCCTCGGGCAGCCAGTCGGACGCCACGATCCGCTCGATCCGTTCGGGCGCGGTCACGAGCGCGATCGACTCCACCTCCGGGCTGGCCGCGATCGCGATGAGCGCGTACGCCAGCAGCGGTCGGCCGGCGACGACGCGGTCGAGCTTGTCGATCCCGTGCATCCGTCGCGAGGACCCGGCCGCGACGACGATCGCGTCGGCGATGGGCGTCTCGGAGGTCGCCGCCGCCATCGGCCCGGGGACGTCAGTCCAGCCGGGGCTGGGCGAAGATCATCCGGCCCGCCACGGTCTGGAGGACGCGCGTGACGGACACGTCGAGGTCCTTGTCGATGTAGCGCACGCCGCCCTCGACGACGATCATCGTCCCGTCGTCCAGGAACCCGACGCCCTGGCCGGCCTCCTTGCCCTCCTGGATCACCCGGACCCGGAGCTCCTCGCCGGGGAGCACGGCCGGCTTGACGGCGTTCGCGAGCGAGTTGATGTTCAGGACGCGGACGCCCTGCAGCTCGGCGACCCGGTTCAGGTTGTAGTCGTTGGTCAGGATCGCCTTCGATCGCGCCCGGGCCAGGGCGACCAGCTTCGCGTCGACCTCGGCGATCTCCGGCAGTGGCTCGTCGACGATCTCGATCGGCGTCGGCGAATCCTTCTGCATCTTCGCGAGGATCTCCAGACCGCGACGACCGCGGTTGCGCCGGAGCGTGTCCGAGCTGTCGGCGATGTGCTGGAGCTCGTCGAGGACGAACTTCGGAACGACGAGCGTGCCGTAGATGAAGCCGGACTCGACGATCTCGGCGATCCGGCCGTCGATGATCGCGCTCGTGTCGACGACGATGTGGGGATCGCCGGAGGCGGACCCGCGGCCCGTCTCGGGCACGGGTCGGCGGACCAGCCCGATGGCCTCGGCGGCGATGATCAGGTCCTCCCGTTTCGCGACGGTCAGTCCGAGCATCCCGAGGCCCAGGAACAGGGACACCCCGAGGGGCAGCCACGTCCCGAGCGGATCGGGGAAGGCGGACAGCGGCAGCCCGAGCAGCAGCCCCATCAGGAGCCCGATCAGGAGGCCCGCGACGGCGGTCACGAACTCGGCGGTCGAGAGCTGCTCGATCTGGCGGAGGACCCAGACGGCGGGCACCACGGTCAGGTACGGGAGGATCGCGAAGCCGACGACGATCCACGCGACGACCCAGGCGAAGAGCAGCCAGCCGCTGTCCGCCGACTGTTCGAACAGGTGCGCCGACGCTGCCAGGCCGAGCCCGACGAGCCCGCCGAGGGCGGCACCGAGGAGGCGGATGTTGCGGATCACGTGGTCCTCGCGTCGTCCCTCTCGAGGCGCCGAGGCCCGTCGCCCTCGCTCACGCCGCAGCGGCCGTACCTTAGCATCGGGCCGACCCCACCGCCACGCGTCCGGACCGCTCCGGACCACCCACGAGCGCCGCGTCGATGGCGTCGCGAGGGCTCGTCACGGCGATGACTTCCAGACCCGGGATGTCCGGAGGGGCGGTGCCGCGCGCGAGCCGTGGCACGATCGCCCGACCGAACCCGAGACGGGCCGCCTCCCGCAGCCGGCGCTCCAGACCGACGACCGCCCGGAGCTCGCCGAGCAGGCCGACCTCGCCGATCGCGACGGTGCCGACCGCGACCGCCCGGTCCCGGAGCGACGACGCGAGGGCCAGCGCGAGCGGCAGGTCCAGCCCGGGCTCGTCGACGGTGAGGCCGCCCGCGAGATTGACGTAGACGTCGTGCGTCGCGAGCCCGATCCCGGCGCGCCGGCCGAGGACCGCGACGAGCAGCGCGACCCGGTTGGTGTCGACACCGCTGGCCGTCCGGCGCGGCGTCCCGCCCGGTCCGGCGGCGACGAGCGCCTGGACCTCGACCAGGAGCGGCCGGGACCCCTCCATGGTCGGTGCGACGACGCTGCCCGGCGCCGGCCCGTCGTGCTCGGCGAGGAACGCCCGGGCCGGATCGGCGACCTCGCGCAGGCCGCCATCGCCCATCTCGAACACGCCGACCTCGTCGGTCGACCCGAACCGGTTCTTCGAGGCGCGGAGCAGCCGCACCGCGGCGTACCGCTCGCCGTCGAGGGTCAGGACCGCATCGACGAGGTGCTCGAGGGTCTTCGGGCCGGCGATCGAGCCGTCCTTGGTCACGTGGCCGACGAGGACGACCGCGATCCCGTTCGGCTTCGCGACCTCCATCAGCCGGAGCGCCGCGGCCCGGACCTGGCCGACGCTGCCGGCGGCGCCGTCCAGATCGTCGACGGTCGCGGTCTGGACCGAGTCGACGACGAGGAGCGCGGGCGCCGGCGACTCGAGCGCAATCTCGGCGATCCGGTCGATGGACGATTCGGCGGCGATCCGGATTCCGGCGGCCGCACCGTCCAGCAGCCCGAGGCGCTCGGCGCGGAGGCGGATCTGGGCCGCCGACTCCTCGCCGGTCGCGTACAGGACGCGCTCGGGACCGACCGTTGCTGCGACACCGGCGGCGGCCTGGAGGAGGAGCGTCGACTTGCCGATCCCCGGCTCGCCGCCGACGAGGACGACCGAGCCCGGGACGAGCCCGCCGCCGAGGACGCGATCGAGCTCCGGCATGCCGATCGCCAGCCGCGCGTGCTCGGATGGGCCGATGTCCGCGAGACGCGTCGTGATCGTCGCTCCGCCGAACCCGGGACCGGTCGCGGCCCGTGTCGCCCGCGCCTCGGTCCGAACCGCGGTCTCGACGAGGCTGTTCCACGCCTGGCAGGCGCGGCACTGGCCCTCCCAGCGAAGGAATGCCTCGCCGCACGACTGGCAGACGTAGCGCGTCTGGGCGCGACCGGCCGACTTGCTCATCCCGGTCGCCGACTGGACCGGCGGGCGCTCAGGCCTCGACCGGCGTCAGCGGCTCGGCGGCGTGGATCTCGAGGCCGGCCTCCGGGTCGCGGTCGACGACGATCGTCGTGCCCGGCTCGTACTTGCCGAGCAGGAGGTGCTCGGCGAGGACGTCCTCGACCATGTTCTGGATGACCCGGCGGAGCGGCCGCGCGCCATAGGCGACGTCGTAGCCGAGCTTGATGATGTGCTCCTTCGCCGCCTGGGTGATCTCGAGGTTCATCTGCTGGGCACGGAGCTGGTCGTGGACCCGGGCGAGCATGAGATCGACGATCTGGGTGATCTCCTCGACCGTCAGCGACCGGAAGACCACCGTCGCATCGATCCGGTTCAGGAACTCCGGCCGGAAGTTGTTCTTCAGCTCGGCCGCGACCTTCTCCTTCATCACCTCGTAGGAGGCCTCGGCCTGCGTCTCCGCGCTCTCGCCACGGTTCCGGAATCCGAGCGTCGAGTTCGTCTGGAGCTGCTTGGCCCCGAGGTTCGAGGTCATGATGATGATGCAGTTCCGGAAGTCGACCCGACGGCCCTTGGCGTCGGACAGATGCCCATCCTCGAGGATCTGGAGGAGGATGTTGAACACTTCCGGATGGGCCTTCTCGACCTCGTCGAGGAGCACGACCGCGTAGCTCTTCCGGCGGACCGCCTCGGTCAGCTGGCCGCCCTCGTCGAACCCGACGTAGCCCGGAGGGGCCCCGACGAGCCGGCTCACGTTGTGGCGCTCCATGAACTCGCTCATGTCGATCTTGATGAGCGCGTCCTCGCTGCCGAACATGAACTCGGCGAGGGCCTTGGCGAGCTCGGTCTTCCCGACGCCGGTGGGGCCGAGGAAGATGAACGAGCCGATCGGGCGCTTGGGATCCTTCAGACCGGCCCGGGCGCGGCGGACGGCCTTCGAGATGACCTCGATCGCCTCCTGCTGGCCGATGACGCGGCTGTGAAGGGCCTCCTCCATGTGGAGCAGCCGCTCCGACTCCTCGGCGGCGATCCGGGTGACCGGGATTCCGGTCCACATCGCGACGACCTGGGCGATCTCCTCCTCGTCGACCGTCGGCTGGTCGCTCGAGACCTGGGACTGCCACTCGGCGCGGAGCTTGTCGACCGTCTCGCGGGCGGTCGCCTCCGCCTCGCGCAGGCGCGCCGCCTCTTCGTACTCCTGGTTGTTGATCGCCGCGTCCTTCTCCTTCGTGACGCGATCCAGCTCCTTCTGCCCCTCGCGCAGCGCGGGCGGGGCGGACGCGTGGCGGAGGCGAACGCGTGAGGCGGCCTCGTCGATCAGGTCGATGGCCTTGTCCGGCAGGTGGCGGTCCGTGATGTACCGGCTCGACAGGTCGGCGGCGGCCTTCACCGCGTCGTCCGTGATCGTGACCTTGTGGTGCTGCTCGTAGCGCTCACGGATGCCCATGAGGATGTCGACGGTCTGTTCGAGCGTCGGCTCCTCGACCATCACCGGCTGGAAGCGGCGCTCCAGGGCGGCGTCCCGCTCGATGTACTTGCGGTACTCGTCCAGCGTCGTGGCGCCGATGCACTGGAGCTCGCCGCGCGACAGCGGCGGCTTGAGGATGTTGGCCGCGTCGATCGCGCCCTCGGCGGCGCCGGCCCCGACGAGCGTGTGGAGCTCGTCGATGAACAGGACCGCGTCGTTCGTGTTGCGCAGCTCCTCGATGATCTTCTTGAGCCGCTCCTCGAACTCGCCCCGGTATTTCGTGCCGGCGACGAGCGAGCCGATGTCCAGGGTCAGGACCCGCTTGTTCAGCAGGGTCTCGGGGACGTCGCCGGCGACGATCCGATGGGCGAGGCCCTCGGCGATCGCGGTCTTGCCGACGCCGGGCTCGCCGATCAGCGCCGGATTGTTCTTCTGGCGCCGCGACAGGATCTGGATGACCCGCTCGATCTCCTTGTCCCGGCCGATGACGGGATCGAGCTTTCCGGACCGGGCGAGCTCCGTGAGGTTGATCCCGAGCTGGTCGACGGTCGGGGTCTTGCTGGCGCGCTTCGTCTCCTGGGCCGGGCCGGCGGACGAGCTCTGCGACAGGACCCGGATGACCTCGTGGCGGACCTTGTCCAGGTTCACGCCGAGGGACTCGAGGACGCCCGCGGCGATCCCCTCCCCTTCGCGGACGAGGCCGAGCAGCAGGTGCTCCGTGCCGATGTAGTTGTGGCCGAGCCGCCGGGCCTCGTCGATCGCGAGCTCGATCACCCGCTTGGCCCGCGGCGTCAGGCCGACCTCGCCGACGACCGGCCGGTCGCCGCGCCCGATGATGAACTCGACCGCGGTCCGGACCTTGGCGAGCTCGACGTTCATGTTCTCGAGGACGCGCGCCGCGACACCCTCGCCCTCGCGGACGAGGCCGAGCAGCAGGTGCTCGGTGCCGATGTAGTTGTGGTTGAACCGCTGCGCCTCGTCCTGCGCCAGGGTCAGGACCTTGCGCGCGCGATCCGTGAACTTGTCGAAGCGGTCCATCGAGTCGAACGTCTGTTTCCCTGTGAGCGTCCGAACGGACGCCTTTGGCCATGCTAGCACGGAGCCCTGACCCCACAACCAACCGATGGAGCCACCCCATCTGGGTGGTCCGGTGTGGTCGGGTCGCCCGATCCCGTGGCCGGATCATCCACGAGACGCCGCAGGCTTGCGTCGGGATCCGGTCATCGACATCCGTGAAGGAATCGAAACGACCCGCCGGGATCCGGCGGGTCGTCGGGAGATCGCGTGTGCGCGACGGGTCGTCAGCCTTCGGGCTCGTCGTCCTTCGCGTCCCTGGCCGTCTTGGCGTCCCTGGCCTCGTCGGCGGATCCGCCCTTCGGGGCCTTGGCGCTCTTCGTCTCGGGCTCCTCGACCTTGGCATCCTCGACCGTGGCGTCGGCCTCGGTCGCGTCCGCCTCGACGGCACCTGCGTCCTCGAAGAGGGCGGTCTCGAGCGTCGCCTCGTCCTCGGCCACGTCTTCGACGATCTCGGCGATCGCATCGGCCGCGACGGCCTCCTCGGCCTCCTCGGCCGCGGCGACTTCCTCCACGATGTCCACGACCTCGGCCTCGGCAGCCGGGGCGTTGTCGTCGTTGGCGGCTGCAGCGTCGACGAGCTGGTCGATCTGCCCGGCGGCCTCGGCCTCCATCTCGGTCTCGTCGGCGGCCACCGCCTCGACGATCTCGTCGATCGCCTCGGCTGCCGCGGTCTCCTCGACCCCCTCGGCCGCAACGACCTCGTCGACATCGCTCGAGAGGCGCGCCTCCTCCGACGCGGCGAGCTGGTCGCGAACCTGGGCGAATGCCGCCGCGAGCGTGTTGTCGATGCCGCCCTCGGGCTCCTGGACGGCGTCGCTCGCCGACCAGCCCCGATCGGGACGTGGGCGTCGCTCGCCGCGCGGTGCGGCGGCCGCGGGTGCCCCCGCCTCCGGTGCCGGTCGAGCCGGCGGCTCCTCCGCCTGCTTGAGGCTGAGGCCCAGGCGATGCCGCTCGGAGTCGAGCGAGATGATCTTCAGCTTGAGCGTCTGACCCTCGTGGACGACGTCGCCCGGATGGGCGACGCGCTGATGGGACAGCTCGCTGATGTGGATCAGGCCCTCGAGCCCGTCGCGCACGCGGACGAAGGCGCCGAAGTTGACGAGCTTGGTGACGGTGCCATCGATGATGTCGCCGACCTTGAAGTCGGCCACCGTCGAGTGCCACGGGTCCGGCTGCAGGCGACGGATCGACAGGCTGATCCGTCCGCGCTCGTGGTTGATGTCGATGACCTCGGCCTCGACCTCGTCACCGACCTTGTAGCCGGCCTCGGGGTTGTTGACCTTGTTCCACGACAGCTCGCTCTTGTGGACGAGGCCGTCGATCCCGCCGAGGTCGATGAAGACGCCGAACGGGGCGATCGAGCGGACGGTGCCGGTGACCTTCTGGCCGACCTGCAGGCTGCTGAACAGCTCGTCCCGCTTCTCGCGCCGCTCCTCGTAGAGGGCGACCTTCTCCGAGAGGATCAGGCGGTTCGCCTTGCGGTTGACCTCGAGGATCTTCAGGCGAAGCTTGCGGCCGACGAACGGCATCAGCTTCTCCGCGATCTCCTGGGCGGCGTCGCGCGGCTGGTCGTTCTGCGGCCGGCGCGGGAAGTCGACGATCTGGCTGATCGGCACGAAGCCACGGATGCCGCAGTCGACGATGAGCCCGCCCTTGTTGTGGTCGATGACGGGCGCCTCGATGATCACGCCCGCCTCGAACTGCTCCTGCATCGCGCGCCACTTGCGCTCGAGGCCCGCCCGGCGCAGCGACAGGACCGCGTGGCCCTCCTGCGATTCCGGCTGGAGGACATAGACGAGGACGGTGTCACCGATCGCCAGCTGAGGCTGGGACTCGGCATGGCGTCCGTAGAGCTCGCGATTGCTGACGACGCCCTCGGACTTCGCGCCGATGTCGACGAGGATCTCGTCCTTGTCGATCCGGACCACGGTGCCCTCGACGACGTCGCCGTGCTTGAAGCTCTTGATGTCCGAGTCCTGCTCGGCGAGGAGCTCCTCCATGGTCGTCGGCTCGGGCCCCAGGTCGCGCGGCGCGGGGGCGGGGGTCTCGTCCTCGTCGGCCGCGGACGGCGCATCGAGGGTGTCCTCGGCGCTCAGGCCGGGGTCCGTCGTGACGTCGGCTGCCGCCGGGGCGGCCGCCCCGGCGTCGGCGGCGACGGGCTCGGCAGCGGCCTCCGGCTCGGCGACAGACGCAGTCTCCGGCTCCGGCTCGGCGACAGGGGCGGTCTCGGGGTCCGGCTCCGAGACAGGCGCGGTCTCGGGCTCGGCGGCGGCCACGGGCTCCGGCTCGGCGACAGGCGCGGCCTCGGGCTCAGCGGCGGCCACGGGCTCCGGCTCGGCGACGACGGGAGCGGCCTCGTCGGCGGTGACCGCTGCAGCCTCGACCTCGCCTGCGGCGGGTTCGGCGCTCTCGGCGGCGGCCTCGGCCCCCACCTCGACGGCCGGGGTGTCCTCGGTCGCCACGGAGGCGACGGGCTCATCGGCGACGGCGGTCGCGGCGGCGGCTCGGTCGGGGTTCTGGTCCACGCCCGCGGCGCTTGCCTCGGCCTGGACGGCCCCGTCCTTCAGTTCATCGGTCAACGGTTCGAACGCTCCTGTCGGTGAAGTCCCCGGACACGACGACGGCCCGGGCAACGCCCGAGCCGGTTCCGAGACGATCAGAGGTGGTCCGTGGAGGATGGGCCGCGGTCCGCTCCCTTCGTTGCGAAGCAGGCTTGGGACGTCGTCTTCAGCTGTCGCCCGCTAGGGCCGGGAGAGTCTAGCACGGGGTTTCCACCGCTACAATCGGCCGACCGTGCCGGAATTGCCCGACCTGGCGGTCGTCGCCGACGCCTTCCACGCCGCCCTCGCGGGTCGCCGGATCACCTCCGTCACGGCACCGGGACCGCTCGCGATCCGCGGCACGCCCGCCGAGATGGGGGCGCTCGTCGGTCAGGAGATGGTGGAGCTCAGGCGCCGCGGGAAATTCCTGATCGCGCGCCTGGACCGGGACCGGATCGTGTTCAGCCCGATGCTGACCGGTCGCTTCCAGCTCGCGCCTCCGGGCACGCCGTTGCCGTCCAGGACCGCGGTGGTCCTGGCATTCGGTCCGCGCGCACGCGGGCCGCGCGACGCCGCGCGATGGACGCGGAAGGCGGCGTGGCTCCCCGCGGACGACGCACCGACGGAGATCCGCTACCGCGACCCGACCCAGATGGGAAAGGTCTACGTCCTGCCCGAAGGCGTGAGCCGACCCGTGGCGGGGTTCGACGACGATCTCGGGCCCGATGCCGATGACCCCGCGCTGACTCTCGACGTCTGGCGCGGGCGGATCCGGCGGCACCCGGGCGAGCTGAAGAACCTGCTGAAGAACCAGGCCTTCGTGGCGGGCATCGGCAATGCCTACAGCGACGAGATCCTGCATGCCGCCCGGCTTCTGCCCTTCCGGAAGCGTTCAAGCCTCGGGAACGACGAGGTCGACGCCCTGTACGCGGCGACGGTCGCGACGCTCTCGACCGCGATCGAGGAGCTGCGAGCCCGCGTCCCGCCGACGTTCGAGAAGCAGGCACGCGACTGGCTCGCCGTCCACGACAAGGGCGGCCAGCCGTGCCCGCGTTGCGGGACGAAGATCAGCGAGGTCAAGCCCGGCGGTTTCGTGACGTCCTTCTGTCGCGGCTGCCAGCGCTGAGCGATCAGGGGATCTTCAGGACCTGGCCGGTGTGGAGCGTCGACGACGTCAGGCCGTTGAGCTTCCGGATCGCCGACGCGGTCGTCTTGAACTTCGCCGCGACGCCGATCAGCGTGTCGCCCTTCTTGACGGTGTAGGTCGTCCGGAACGACGGCGACGGGCCCCCGGACGGCGCAGCCGACCCCGTCCCGGACGCCGACGGCTCGACGACCAACGTCGGCGACGGCGTGGGCGCGAGCAGGGACGGCGCGGCGGCCACGAACGACGGATTTGCGGACGGCGCCGGCTCGCCGCCACCGGACAGCCGGCTCAGGGCCACGATCGCGAACGCGACGACCATCAGCGCCACCAGCGCGACCTGGCCCGGGGCGCGGTCGAGCTGGAGCCGTGCCGCCTGGTCGATGAGGCGTGGCGGCTCGAGGAGGACGGGCGTCGTCCTCGGCAACGGACGACGGGACTCGTCGGCGGCCGCAACGCGTGCCGGGTCCGCGCCGGCGGCGAGGGCCGTCTGCCGCGCGGCCCCCGCGGCGGCGAAGATCGTGCAGTCCACGTGCGCGGCGACGAGGCAGTGCTGTCGCTGCTTGACGGTGGTCTGCGCGGTCGGCGGCGTGAGCGCGAGGCAGCGGTGATTGCGCGACGGGCTCGCCGATCGCCAGGCGCCGGCCGAGCTCGACAGGTACGGGCAGATCGCGGTCGCGATCTCGCGGGCCGTGGCCGGTTGGACGCGTTCGGTCGGCGAAGGTCCAGCGACAGGCAGCGCGTCGGGGGCCGGGACGGTCGGATCGGGGGCTCCGACGGGGGCGGTCATCGCCGCCAAGGATACCGGTCGTCGCGGACCGGCCCCGAGGGGTCCCCGGCGCTCGTGCGAACGCTCCGGGAACGCAAAAATCCTGGCGACGACCTATTTTCCCGAAAGGCTGCCCTCTCAGTATCTTCGGCGCTGGAGAGCTTGACTTCCGTGTTCGGGATGGGAACGGGTATGGCCTCTCCGCCAGTGTCACCAGGATTTATTGCGTCTGGATGGTTGTTCGGCTGCGTCCTGCGCGGCCATGGAGGCCGGCGCGGGCGCCGTCTGGTTCGATCTTCGATCTCGGAGTCGTGTCATGGATCGATCACGATTCCCAGCCACTGACCCCAGGTCAGTTGCTGTAGAGGTCAAGCCCTCGACCGTTAGTACCGCTCAGCTTCATCCGTCACCGAACTTCCACATGCGGCCTATCGAACAGGTGGTCTCCCTGCGGTCTTACCCGGTTGACCCGGTGGGGAACCTCATCTCGAGGCGAGCTTCGCACTTAGATGCTTTCAGCGCTTATCCCGACCGAACATAGCTACCCAGCGGTGCCCCTGGCGGGACAACTGGCACACCAGCGGTTCGTTCACTCCGGTCCTCTCGTACTAGGAGCAACTCCTCTCAAGTTCCCTACGCCCACGGCGGATAGAGACCGAACTGTCTCACGACGTTCTGAACCCAGCTCGCGTGCCGCTTTAATTGGCGAACAGCCAAACCCTTGGGACGTACTTCCGCCCCAGGATGCGACGAGCCGACATCGAGGTGCCAAACGGTGCCGTCGATGTGAACTCTTGGGCACCATCAGCCTGTTATCCCCGGGGTAGCTTTTATCCGTTGAGTGATACCCCTTCCACTCGGAGGTACCAGATCACTAAGCCCGACTTTCGTCTCTGCTCGACTTGTGGGTCTCGCAGTCAAGCTCCCTTATGCCTTTGCACTCTTCGGCTGGTTTCCATTCAGCCTGAGGGAACCTTTGGGCGCCTCCGTTACACTTTAGGAGGCGACCGCCCCAGTCAAACTGCCCGCCTGACACTGTCCCGCGCCCGGATTCACGGGCCGCGGTTAGAACCGAAATCCAACAAGGGTGGTATTTCAACGTTGGCTCCACCGAGGCTAGCGCCCCAGCTTCTCAGCCTCCCACCTATCCTACACAAGCTGAATCCCAATCCAATATCAGGGTGCAGTAAAGCTCCACGGGGTCTTTTTGCCCTGCCGCGGGTAACCTGCATCTTCACAGGTACTTCAATTTCGCCGGATCCCTCGTTGAGACAGCGCCCAGATCGTTACGCCATTCGTGCGGGTCGGAACTTACCCGACAAGGAATTTCGCTACCTTAGGACCGTTATAGTTACGGCCGCCGTTTACCGGGGCTTCGATTCAAAGCTTGCACCTCTCCTCTTAACCTTCCGGCACTGGGCAGGCGTCAGCCCCTATACGTCAGCTTTCGCTTTCGCAGAGACCTGTGTTTTTGCTAAACAGTCGCCTGGGCCTTTTCACTGCGGCTTCGATCAACCACTGACAAGTCAGCCGTTGCGAAGCGCCCCTTCTCCCGAAGTTACGGGGCCATGTTGCCGAGTTCCTTAACGAGGGTTCTCCCGATCGCCTTGGTATTCTCTACCCGCCTACCTGTGTCGGATTGCGGTACGGACACCGTTGGTCTCGCTAGACACTTTTCTTGCCAGCATGGCTCACTCGAAACGGGGCAGAAGCCCCTTACACTCGCTTCTCGGGGTTGAATGAGAGAACGGATTTGCCTGTTCTCTCCCCCTACCGGCTTGGACGCGTATAGCCAAAACGCGCTCGAGCTACCACACCGTGTCATGCCATTGCTCCCACCTGGGATCAGCTCCCGGACTCGACTGGCTTGCGCCAGCCAACCTCCGTTCACCTACCCCCAGGCGACACCTTGCGGTGCAAACGACCTCTGGTGGTTCCGGAATATCAACCGGATGTCCATCGCCTACGACGTTCGTCCTCGGCTTAGGCCCGACTAACCCTGAGCGGACAAGCCTTCCTCAGGAAACCTTAGGCATACGGCGTGTGAGATTCTCACTCACATTTCGCTACTCATGCCGACATTCGCACTTCCGTCCGCTCCAGCCGTCCTCACGGTCGACCTTCACGGCGAACGGAACGCTCCCCTACCACGCATCCGCCGGCGAACCGGCGAACACATCCGTAGCTTCGGTACCAGGCTTGAGCCCCGCTGAATTTTCGGCGCGGATCCACTTGACCAGTGAGCTGTTACGCACTCTTTCAATGGTGGCTGCTTCTGAGCCAACATCCTGGTTGTCTGTGCGAACCCACATCCTTTACCACTTAGCCTGGATTTAGGGACCTTAGCTGACGGTCCGGACTGTTTTCCTTTTGACCACGAAGCTTAGCCCTCGCAGTCTGACTCCCGGGCTCTGAAATCATGGGATTCGGAGTTTGGTTGGGGTTGGTAAGCGGGAAGCCCCCTAGCCCATCCAGTGCTCTACCCCCATGATTGAACGCCCGAGGCTAGCCCTAAAGCTATTTCGGGGAGAACCAGCTATCTCCGAGTTCGATTGGCATTTCACCGCTATCCACAGCTCATCCCCTAGCTTTTCAACGCTAGTGAGTTCGGTCCTCCACGGGACATTACTCCCGCTTCAACCTGGCCATGGATAGGTCACTCGGTTTCGGGTCTACTGCACGCGACTGAACGCCCTGTTCAGACTCGCTTTCGCTCCGGCTCCGTCCTTCGCGGACTTAACCTCGCCACGTGCACGTAACTCGTCGGCTCATTCTTCAAAAGGCACGCCATCAGGCTACCGGCAAGCCGGCAACACCCTCTGACTGCTTGTAGGCACGAGGTTTCAGGTACTATTTCACTCCCCTTCCGGGGTGCTTTTCACCTTTCCCTCACGGTACTTGTTCGCTATCGGTCGCCAAGAGTATTTAGCCTTGGACGGTGGTCCGCCCAGCTTCCCGCATGAGAGACCTTCCACGCGGTACTCAGGTGGCTGATCACGGAGATCGATCGTTTTCGTCTACGGGGCTGTCACCCTCTCTGGCCCGACCTTCCTGACGGGTTCGACTAACGATCGACTTGGTAACTCCGCCGGGTCCATGCAGGGACCCGATGATCTGCTCCTTCAACCCCCACCCAGAAACGGCTGCTACCTATCACGCTGGGTGAGTTTGGGCTGTTCCCGTTTCGCTCGCCACTACTCAGGGAATGATCTCTTTTCCTCCAGCTACTGAGATGTTTCAGTTCGCTGGCTTACCTCCACCTGGCCTATTTGATTCAACCAGGGGTGACTGGGCGTTACCCCAGCCGGGTTTCCCCATTCGGACATCTCCGGATCAACGTCTGCTCGCGACTCCCCGAAGCTTTACGCAGCCTGCCACGTCCTTCATCGGCTCTTGGCGCCAAGGCATCCACCCCGTGCCCTTTGTAGCTTGACCCCTCCCAGCATCTGACCTGGCGGCCAGTCGCGGGCGGGATCGATCGGGATCGTATCCTTGACTAACTCGGCGAAATCGAAGATCGATTTACTGCCGAACAACTCTTCCAGTTGTAAAGGTGCTGCCCGCCGAGGCGGGCGTCCCGGTCCGTTGCCGGCCCGGTGGTCCAGCGGTCCGCTGGTCGGTGAGCTCCTCGCGGAGGTCACGGATCAGGTGATCGATGGTGGTGGACACACGAAGACGGCTCGAGGACCTGCCTCGGAGCCGTCCTGGAACAGCGCCTTGGGTGTCGGTCGTCCCGGGGTCCACCCGGTGTCTTTGGTTATTGGATTGGTGCGGCCTTGCGCAGGATCGGATCCTCCGCTGTGGTGCCCGACGGACTGCAGATGGTGGAGACGAGGAGACTCGAACTCCTGACCCTCTCCTTGCAAAGGAGATGCTCTGCCAACTGAGCTACGTCCCCTCGGACTCAAGGAAGCGTGGTGGGCGTTTCTGGACTCGAACCAGAGACCTCTGCCTTATCAGGGCAGTGCTCTAACCAGCTGAGCTAAACGCCCGCCGGGGCCGTGCCGACCGTTAGCGGTCGACGTTTCGATCGCCGCCGGCTGGCTGCACCCTTGACCGTTGAAGAGTGACAGGAACGTCCGTTCCGGATGAACAAATGGGTTTCGGTGTTGTTGCCAGGTCGCGATCGGTCTCCCCGAGGTCCTTGCGGACGCTCGAGCGTCGCCCACCTGACGGGGCGACCGATGACCGTGCGATCAACCTGGGAGCCTTCAACGCCCCGACCCCACCGAAGAGTCGGGACTCGGATCTCCCTAGAAAGGAGGTGATCCAGCCGCACCTTCCGGTACGGCTACCTTGTTACGACTTCGTCCCAATCACCGACCCCACCTTCGACGGCTGCCTCCTTGCGGTTGGCCCACCGGCTTCGGGTGTTGCCAGCTTTCATGACGTGACGGGCGGTGTGTACAAGGCCCGGGAACATATTCACCGCAGTAATGCTGACCTGCGGTTACTAGCAACTCCGGCTTCATGTAGGCGAGTTGCAGCCTACAATCCGAACTGAGACCGGCTTTCAGGGATTAGCTCCACCTCGCGGTTTCGCAGCCCGTTGTACCGGCCATTGTAGCGTGGGTGTAGCCCAAGACGTAAGGGCCATGCTGACTTGACGTCATCCCCACCTTCCTCCGAGTTTCTCTCGGCAGTCCCGTGTGAGTGATACAACACACAGTAGGGGTTGCGCTCGTTGCGGGACTTAACCCAACATCTCACGACACGAGCTGACGACAGCCATGCAACACCTGTGGCCAGGTCCCTTGCGGGAAGACGACGTTTCCGCCGCTGTCCTGGTCATGTCAAGCCTTGGTAAGGTTTTTCGCGTTGCGTCGAATTAAACCCCACGCTCCGCTGCTTGTGCGGGCCCCCGTCAATTCCTTTGAGTTTTAGCCTTGCGGCCGTACTCCCCAGGCGGGACACTTAATGCGTTAGCTTCGGCACTGGCGGGGTTGATACCACCAACACCTAGTGTCCATCGTTTACGGCTAGGACTACCGGGGTATCTAATCCCGTTTGCTCCCCTAGCTTTCGCGCCTCAGCGTCAAGAACAGGCCAGGAAGTCGCCTTCGCCACTGGTGTTCCTCCCGATATCTACGCATTTCACCACTACACCGGGAATTCCACTTCCCTCTCCTGCCTTCGAGTCGATCAGTATCGCGTGACCCTCCCCAGTTGAGCCGGGGGCTTTCACACGCGACTTGAACGACCGCCTGCGCGCTCTTTACGCCCAGTAAATCCGGACAACGCTTGCCACCTACGTATTACCGCGGCTGCTGGCACGTAGTTAGCCGTGGCTTATTCGTCAGGTACCGTCATCATCGTCCCTGACAAAAGAGGTTTACAACCCGAAGGCCGTCATCCCTCACGCGGCGTTGCTGCGTCAGACTTTCGTCCATTGCGCAAAATTCCCGACTGCTGCCTCCCGTAGGAGTCTGGGCCGTGTCTCAGTCCCAGTCTGGGTGATCGTCCTCTCAGACCACCTACCGATCGTCGCCTTGGTGAGCCGTTACCCCACCAACGAGCTAATCGGACGCAGGCCCCTCCCGAAGCGCATCACTGCTTTGATGGTTCGATTGAACGAACCACCACATGCGGTATTAGCCACCCTTTCGGGCAGTTATCCCCCACTTCGGGGCAGGTCACCTACGCGTTACTCAGCCGTCCGCCACTAACGATCAGAGCAAGCCCTGATCGTCCGTTCGACTTGCATGTCTCATGCACGCCGCCAGCGTTAATCCTGAGCCAGGATCAAACTCTCCGAAGATACGCGCAGCTTGCGCTGCGACTTCATCCGAGGGTCTGACCACTCGCACATCCATCACGGATTTCCTGTCACTCTTCAGTTGTCAAGGTGCAGCGTCCGGGGCATGACAGGCCGCGGCGCAGACCCACAATGATGGGGCGTCGCCGCCGCAGTGTCAAACCCGGCGACCCTCCGGAACCGGCTGTCGGCCCGGCGTTCCGCACCCGGTCGGGGCGGCACGGTCGCGAATGGTAGGGTCGCGCCGGCGAGCGTGTCAAACGCCTCGAAGGTCCCCCCTGCCACCCGCCTTGCGGGCCAGGTCGATGACGCAGAACCGGTTGCCTTCCGGGTCGGCCAGGATCACGTAATCCGCGTCGGGCGGCCGCCGGTCCCAGTGGACCTCGGTGGCGCCCAGGCCGACCAGACGAGCGACCTCGGCGGCCTGGTCCTCGGCGTAGAGGTCGAGGTGGATCCGGGGTGGGACCTGGAAGGTGGAGCGCACCCGATCGAGGGAGATGTTCGGGCCGACGCCGTCCTTCGGCCGGAGAAGGATGAACGTGTCGTCGTCCCACGTGCCCCGGCGGACATAGCCAAGGGCCGCCTCCCAGAACCTGGCCTGGCGCTCGAGGTCGTCGACGCGGATGACGATCGAGCCGACGCGGAGCACGTCAGATCGGGCTGCTCTCGACGAGCAGGATGAAGGCGGCGCCGCTGAGCCAGCACAGGAGGGCGAGCTCCGGGCTCGCCGTGGCGCCGAACCCGAGCACGAACACGAACCAGAACAGGATCCCGACGAACAGCGCGGCGGCCGCCTTCAGGAGCCGGAGGAGCACCTCGAACAGCAGGTTCGACATCGGGACCTCAGACCGCGCGGCGGCCCTGGAGGGCCCGGATCAGGGTCACCTCGTCGGCATATTCGAGGTCGCCGCCGACCGGGAGTCCGCGGGCGATCCGGCTGACGACCCCGACGCTGTCCTCCAGACGCTCCGCCAGGTACATCGCCGTCGCCTCGCCCTCGAGGGTGGGGTTCGTCGCCAAAATGACCTCGGCGAGGGGCTCGCCCGCCCGCTTCGCGTCGTCCGCACGGGCGAGCAGCTCGCGGACCTTCAGCCGGTCGGGCCCGATCCCGTCGATCGGCGAGATCGCGCCATGGAGGACGTGGTAGAGGCCCTTGAACTCCGACGTCCGCTCGAGCGCGAGGACGTCCAGCGGCTCCTCGACGACGCACAGGCGGGAGACGTCGCGCGCCGGGTCCCGGCAGATCGGGCAGAGCGGCTGGTCGCTGATGTTGAAGCAGCGCTCGCAGAACACGACCTGATCCCGGACGGCGACCAGCGCCGCCGCCAGCGTTCGCGCCTCGGCATCCGGTGCGCGGAGCAGGTGGTAGGTCAGGCGCTGCGCGGTCTTCGGGCCGATGCCGGGTAACCGGGCGAAGGCCTCGATCAGCCGGGCCACCGGCTCGATCAGTGTCGACGTCACGCCGTGGGTGACCCTAGAAGCCGGGGATCTTCAGTCCGCCGGTCACGGCGGACATCTTCTCCTCGCCCAGGCGGCGCGAGGCACCGAGTGCGTCGTTGATCGCCGCGACGATCAGGTCCTGGAGCATCTCGACGTCCGACGGGTCGACCGCGGACGGGTCGATCGTGACCGAGACCAGCTCCTGCTTGCCGGTGACGACCGCCTTGACGACGCCGCCGCCCGCCGATCCGTCCACCTGGGCCTCGCGCAGCTCGCCCTCGATGCGCTGCATCTCCTGCTGCATCTGCTGGGCCATCCGCTGCAGGTTGCCCATCCCCATGTTCGATCCTCCTGTCGGTGACGCGGCCTCCGTGAGTCTGGCGGAAGCCGGCGCCGGTTGCATGGACGCCGGGTCAGGACACCTCGCCGACGTCGACGAGGTCGTCGGCGAAGATCCGGCGCGCCTCGCTGATCAGGTCGGCCGTCTCCCCGAGCGGCACGACCGGAACATCCTCGAGGTTCGTCGCGACGCAACGGACGCTGACCGCCCGGCCCAGCACTCGCCCGATCCCGTCCTCGAGCATCGGCCGTCGGCGCTCCAGGGCGTCCTTGAGGAATGCCTGATCTTCCGGGAAGCCGAGCGTCACGACGCTACCGTCGACGCTGATCGGGCGGCACTCGAGGATCAGCGGCTTGACCGCGGGGCTCTTGCTGATGACCGCGACGACCTCGGGCCAGACGGCGCGAAGGCGGTCGATGCCGTCGCCGCCGGCGACCGAGGGCTCCGCGGTCGGCGGCTCCGCAGTCGACGGTGTCGGGGTCTGCGGTGTCGGGGTCTGGGCCTTCGCCGTCGTCGGTTCGGCTGGAGCCTTCGCGGCCGGCGGTTCTGCCTTGGGCTCGATCGTCGGGGCCTTGGCCGGGGCGGCCGGAGCCTCCGACGTGCGCTCCCTGGCCGGCTGTTCGCGCCTGGGGGCCTCGGCGCGCTCCGGTGCCTGGATGGCCATCACGCCGACCGTCGCGGGACGCGTCGCGGCGTCGAGGAGGGCCAGCTCGAGCTGGAAGCGGAGTCCGCCGACGCCCCGCCGCTCGGGGTCGATCGCGGCCAGGCGATGGGCGGCCGAGGCGAGCGCTGCCGCGCGGGGGCCGTCGCCGACGTCCAAAGCGACGGCCAGCTGGGACCGAATCTCGTCGACGACCTGGTCGAGGACGACCGCCACATCACGACCCCGCTCGTCGATGGCATCGAGGATGGCGATCCCGGCCGCGGCCCGGCCCTCGACGAGGGCGACGACGAGTCCCGACACCGCCTCCGCGTCGGCGAGCCCGAGGAGCTCGCGGACCGCGCCCTCGTCGACCGTCGTCCCGGCCGCGGCGAGGACCTGGTCGAGCATCGACTCCGCGTCGCGCATCCCGCCCGCCGCGAGGCGCGCGATCAGGTGGACGGCCGCGGGCTCGGCGGTGACGCCCTCGGCGTCGAGGATCCGTCCGAGCTTGCCCTCGATCTCGTCGACCGACAGGCGGCGGACATCGAATCGCTGCAGGCGCGACAGGATCGCCGGCGGGAAGTCCTGGGGATGGGTCGAGGCGAAGATGAAGACCACGAACTCGGGCGGCTCCTCGAGCGACTTCAGGAGCGCGTTCCAGGCGTCCTTCGTGATCTGGTGGGCCTCGTCGAGGATGTAGACCTTGCGCCGGAGGTCCGTCGGGGCGTAGTGAATGCGCTCGCGCAGGTCCTTGATGTCGCCGATGCCGCGGTTGCTCGCCGCGTCGATCTCGATGAGGTCGATCGCGCGCCCCTCGCGGATCGAGACGCACGCCTCGCAGCGGTCGCAGGGGTCGGCGTCCTGCAGGTTCGTGCAGTTCAGGGCCTTGGCGAGGATCCGAGCGAGGGACGTCTTGCCCGTCCCGCGCGGGCCGACGAAGAGGATCGCGTGCGACACCCGACCGGTCCGGACCGCGCTCCGGAGCGTCTCCACGACCGCGGTCTGGCCGACGATCTCGGCAAAGGTCTGGGCGCGCCAGCGTCGGTAGAGCGCCTGATGCGGTGCCGGAATCGGCGCCATGGCGGGCGCGGTCGGCATCTCGGTGTTCGAGGGCTCGGGAGCGGTCGGACTCACGGCGCTCCTGTCGCGGCGGTCGTCGGCAGTCCCGGCGCGGGGCGCCGGGGAGATGAGTTGCCGTGCACCCACCGTCGTCTTGTGGTGCCTCGCGCCTCCCGCAACGAGCGGCTCGGACCAGGCCGTTCCGCGGCACCCGACGATGATCGCTTAGTGCTGCTTCCTTCCGGACCTGACACGGTTCGCGGTTCGTCGCTGCGCGGGACCCGATCCTCAACGTCGCTCGAAGCGGCGGCAGTTCGAGGACGCAATCCTCGGGTGGGAATTCAGCCCTGCTGGAGCGGATTGCAGGTTCAGGGCACCGCTAGTTCCCCGCCTAGCACGGCGAACCGAGTCTAGCAGGCGCGTCTTCGGCGGCGGTCACCCGTGGCCCGACCACGGTCGCCGGTCGTGGGCGAAGAGGGCGCGGACGGGATCCACGTCGCGCAGCCGACGCAGGGACGCGTCGTAGGCCGGCCGGTCGCGGGCGCTCGTTCGACCCTCGCGGCCCGTCGATCCGGTCCACTCGTCGAGGCCGTAGACGGCCTGACCGGTCAGCACGACGGGCCCGTCGCGTTGGTCGACGATGAGCGACTGGTGACCGGGCGAATGGCCCGGCGTGGCCAGAACCCGGATGCCCGGGACGAGCTCGTGGTCCCCGTGAGCCTCGATGTACCTGACGCCCGGTCCGTCGATCCAGTCGAGGATCGTGTAGTCACCCGCACGAGCCGTGGCGAGCTCGGCGGCCTGGACATGGATCGGGACGTTCGGGAACGACGCGTTCTGGCCGGCGTGGTCGGGATGGAGGTGGCAGTTCGCGACCAGGTCGACCTGGCCGACCCGCACCCCGGCCTCGCCGAGGACGTCGCGCATCAGTGGACCGGTCGGGTGATACCGCTCGTCGAGCTCCGGGTCGCCGAAGCCGAAGCCGGTGTCGAACAGGAGCACGCCCTCGCGGCGGCGGATCGCATAGGCGACGACGACGCCGCCCTTGCCGGCCCACGGCTCGTCAACGGCGAATCGGAACTCCCCGACATCGAGCGGGATGATCTCGGGAACGGAGCGGGCCACGGCGGGTCCGGATCAGCTCACCGGAGAGTGGCGGAGAGGGCGGGATTCGAACCCGCGACGGGTTGCCCCGAACCGCATTTCCAGTGCGGCGCCATAGTCCACTAGGCGACCTCTCCCCGAGAGAACGAAGCCGACCGGCGTGTCGCCGGCCGGCCGTGCGGTTGAGTCCTGGCGGAGAGGGCGGGATTCGAACCCGCGGTGCTTTCGCACACCGCTTTTCGAGAGCGGCACCATCAACCACTCGGACACCTCTCCGCCGGAGAGGATAGCAAAGGTCCTCGCCGCGGCCGACCGGACGATCGTCCCGTGGGGCGGGTTCGCATCGTGGTCGCCCGGCGGCCCAACGGACCGGCGGAAGCCGGCGCGCGGCGCGAGCAGTGCCGAATCGGTCGATTCTGGCCGGGTGGCGGCCGATGACGAGCCGATCGCGGCCGCGCCGCGGGATCGAGCGGTCCGTTGGGCCGTGGAGTGGCCCGCGCAGGACGCCGCAGAGGCGACCGCGGTCAGGCGATCGCGGTCGTGCCGGCGAGGAGCTCCATCGCCTCGTCGCGACGGATGCCGCTGACGATCTGGATGCGGCGTTGGAGATCCGGATGCTGGGCGAGCTGGATGACGGAGCCGGCGGCCCCCTCGGTCTCGTGCGGGAGCGCGAACACGAGCGCCGCCACGTCGCTCTCGAGGAGCGCGCCGACGCACATCACGCACGGCTCGACGGTCGTGAAGATCGTCGCATCGCTCAGTCGGTCCAGGCCGAGCTTCCGGGCCGCCTCGCGGAGGGCGACGATCACCGCGTGGGCGGTCGGGTCGTTGGACTCGATCACGCGATCGTGGGCGCGGGCGACCATCGCCTCGTCGACGACGGCCACGGCCGCATTCGGGCGCTCCCCCGCGGCGATCGCGTTGCGCGCCTCGGCAAGCGCCTCGCCCATGAAGAGCTCGTAGTTCATGGCCGGACTATACAGGCCCGGATTCGTGCTCCCGTCGCGTCGACCGTCACCATCCCGCAACCGACCGGGAACCCGGACGAGGGGTACGATGCCCCGCGCATGAGCGGAACACGACGGATCGGCATCCTGACCGGCGGCGGCGACGTGCCGGGCCTCAACTCGGTCATCAAGTCGGTCGTCTATCGGGCGACCGAGATCGGCGACGAGGTCGTGGGCATCCGGCGCGGCTGGGAGGGCCTGACCCACCTCCGGTTCGATCCCGCGCCCGACCCGAACTACATCGTCCGTCTCGACCGCGCCAACACGCGGACGATCGACCGGACCGGCGGGACCTGGCTCCACACGTCCCGGACGAACCCGAAGAAGATGCCGCCGGCGAGCCTCCCGGCGTGGATGGATCCCGCGCGCGTGACCGCGATGACCGGGTCCGACGGGATCGTCGACCTGACGCCCGTCGTCCTCGAGAACATCGAGCGGCTCGGGCTCGACGTGCTCGTCACGATCGGTGGCGACGACACGCTCAGCTTCTCGAGGGTCCTGTTCGACGAGGGTGTGCCGCTCGTCGCGATCCCGAAGACGATGGACAACGACGTCGCGGGCACCGAGTACTGCATCGGCTTCTCGACCGCGATCACCCGGGCGAAGGAGCTGATCAACCGCCAGCGAACGACGCTCGGCAGTCACGAGCGGATCGGCGTGTTCCGCATCTTCGGCCGCGATGCGGGGTTCTCGGCGCTCTACACGGCGTACGTGACGAGCGCCCGCTGCGTGATCCCGGAGGCGCCGTACGACCTCGACCGCCTCGCCGAGATCCTGACCGCCGACCGCGACGCGAACCCGTCGAAGTACGCGGTGGTGGTGACCGCGGAGGGGGCGATCTGGAAGGGCGCCCAGATGCGCGACGTCGGCGAGGCCGACGCGTTCGGCCATCGCCACAAGGCCAACGTCGGCGAGGCGCTCGCTGTCGAGATCAAGCAACGGACCGGGATCGAGGCCGTCGCCTCCGAGCTGACCTACGACCTCCGATCCGGCGAGCCGGACGCCCTCGACGCGATGGTCGCCACGACGTTCGCCAACGTCGCGATGGACCTCGTCCGGGACGGCATCACCGGCCGGATGATGGCGATCCAGGACGGCAAGTACGCCCACACCGAGCTGCCCCATCCGGGGACGCCGGCCCGCCGCGTCGACATCGCGGACATGTACAACGAGGAGCGCTTCCGGCCCCGCTACGAGGGCCGGCTCGGCGACCCGATGCTCCTCGTCTCGGTCGGGGGCGGCGTCGCCGTCGGCTAGGCGAGTGCGCGAACGGCTCTAGCTCGGGAGCCCGGATCGCTCCCGGATGACCCTCGCGAGCGCGGACATGTCATCGGCGTCGTGGCCCTTCGCGACGAGATCGGTCTCGAAGTCCGCCGCCAGCTCGGCGACGGGCAGCTCGGCGCCCATCTGGTGGGCGAGGTCGAGCGCGATGCCGAGGTCCTTCCGGTGCAGGGCGACCTTGAACCCGAGCGGGTAGTCGTTGACCCGCATCCGCTCGCTTCGGTTGGCCAGCACCCAGCTCTGTGCCGCGCCGCCGCCGAGCGCCTCGACGACCTGGCCGACGTCCAACCCGGCCTTGATCGCGAGGACGATCCCCTCGGCCACCCCGAGGTAGGTCCCGGCCAGGATGACCTGGTTGACGGCCTTCACGGCCTGGCCGGCGCCGCTCGGGCCGACGTGCGTGATCGTCTTGCCCATCGCGGTGAGGATCGGTCGGGCTCGCTCCACGTCCGCCGCCTCGCCGCCGCAGAAGATCGTGAGGGTCGCCTTCTGGGCGCCCTCGCTGCCGCCCGACACCGGGGCGTCGACGAGCGAGACGCCACGCGAAGCAAGACGCGACGCGAAGTCGCGGGTCGCCGACGGCGAGATCGTCGAGCAGTCGATCACGAGCTGGCCGTCCCGGGCGCCCTCGGCGAGGCCGCCCGCGCCGAACAGGACGGACTCGACGTCCGGCGTGTCCGAGACGCAGACGACGATGGCATCCGTGGCACGCGCGACATCCGCCGGGCTGTCCGCGCGGGCGACGCCGAGGTCCTCGAGCTCCGCGGCCCGGCCGGGTGTCCGGTTCCAGGCCGTGACCGCGAACCCGGCGCCAGCCAGGTTGGCGGCCATCGCCGCGCCCATCGTCCCGAGTCCCAGGAACCCGATCCGGTCGTCAGCCATGTGCTCCTCGCTGCTACCCTCGCGTCAATTCTGACGGACTCACGGAGGTTCCGGATCGATGCCGCTCATCGCCCAGCTCGCCGCGCTGCTCGGGGCGGCGATCCACGTCTGGTTCTTCGTCCTGGAGAGCCTCCTCTTCGGGCGACCAGGCGTGGCGGCGCGGTTCGGGCTCCGGACCGACGAGCAGATCGCCGTGGTCCGGCCGATGGCCTTCAACCAGGGCTTCTACAACCTGTTCCTGGCGGTCGGGATCGCGGCGGGCATCGCCCAGATCGCCGCGGGCGAGGAGGTCGCCGGTCGGGCGATCGTCCTGTTCTGCTGCGCCTGCATGGTCGGTGCGGGGATCGTCCTGTTCGCGACGAGCCGGCGGTTCCTCCAGGCGTCGATCGTCCAGGCGCTCCCGCCGCTGGTCGCGATCCTCGCGACGTTCCTCATCCACTGACGGCGGCGTCGGCGCCGCTCGCGACCGGCCGTCGTCGACCGGCGAGGAACCAGGTCCGGATCTCGCCCTTGCCCTTGAGGGCGATCGTTCCGCGCGTCTCGAGCATGTAATCGTCCCCGAGGATCTCGGCGACGGCGTCCGAGACGTGGATGCGGCCCGGCTGCGAGGTCGACTCGAGACGGCTGGCGACGTTCACCGTGTCGCCCCAGACGTCGAAGGCGAAACGGCGAGACCCGATCACCCCGGACACGACGGGTCCGACCGCCACCCCGATCCGGACCTGCCAGTCCGAGGCGGACGCGGCGACGGCGTCGGCCATCGCGAGCGCGAGGTCGGCGGCCGCGCGGACGGAGGCCGACGGATCCTCCCCGTCGACCGGAGCCAGACCGGCGACCGCGAGATAGGCGTCCCCGATGGTCTTGATCGTCTCGACGCCGAGGTGCTCGGCGGCCGCGTCGAACGACGCGAAGAGGGAGCCCAGCCGCTCGACAAGCTCGACGACCGGCAGCCGCCCCGCGATCGCGGTGAACCCGACGATGTCGCAGAACACGACGGCGACGTGGTCGTGACGGTCGGCGATCTGGCGCTCGCCCGCATTCAGCCGATCCACGATCCGCCGCGGCAGCACGTTGAGCAGGAGCTCGATCGAGCGGGCCTGCTCATTCGCGAGCTCCACGCGGAGCCGATCGAGAAGGCGGGAGTTCGTGTCGCGGATGTCCTCGAGCTGGCGCAGCGTCAGCTCGAGTCGTTCTGCCCGCCGCGTTTGCCGGATGACCTCCTTGCGCAGCTCCTCGGCCGACGGCGGCGGCGCCTCGGATGCGGCACCGGAGCCCGCGTCGGCGTCGGTCACGTCCCGAGCAGCAGCGCGACGAAGGTCTCGTTGAGGAACCGCGGGTCGCGATCCGGCCCGATCGGACCGATCTCGCCGGTGCAGTACATCCCGGCGAAGGGCAGATCCGGCAGCGCGGCCCGGGTCAGCTCGGTCTCGCGACCGGTCCGCGAGCCGAGCAGGTATTTCCGGACCATGCACGAGAACACGAGCGCCGCCTCCGGCGGACCCTCGCCCGGAAAGGTCTCGGCGGCCCGCGCCAACGCGCCGGCCGTTCCGCGAAGAAGGGCCTCGGTGTTCGCGGTGGTCAGCTGGATGCCGGATCCCACCGGCACGGAGCCGATGATCGAGATCGTCCCGGCCGCCTCGTCCGAGCGGATGGCCACGCGGAGGTAGGGCTCGTCGCTCCCCGGCTCGTAGATCGCCATCGGGTTCCCGAACGAGGCCGGTCCGATCGCATCGAGGTAGCGACTGACGAACTCCAGGGCCGGGCGGCCGTCGATCTCGCAGATCAGATTGCGCTCGGATGCGGTCACGACGCCGCGCGACCCGATCGCCTCCCAACCGGTCCCGATCGCGACGGAGTGGCGCAGCGGCCCGGAGAACAGGACGAGGGCGATACCGTCCTCGGTCAGGGCATCGCCGACGAACTGGTAGGTCGGGGTGATCAGGCCGAGCTCGCTCCGCGCCGACCCACCGCCGATGACCGTGACACCGGCCGGGAGGATCGATCGGATCGTTCGGATCATGGCCGCCGGGTCGGTCGACGCGGCATTGGCCAGCACGATGCACAGTCGTGGCTCGCGGGTCACCCCCACGAGCGCCGCGTCCAGCGCATCGCGACAGGCGCGGTCCGTGTCGGTCCCGAGACCGGCGCCGAGGCCGGCGGTGATGTCGATCTCATCGGAGGCGAACAAGGCGAGCGTGACCGAGTCCTCGCGATATCCGACGACGTTCGAGACCTCGGCTGCCGACGTCGAACCGGCGATCGTCGCGGTCGGGAACGCGGCCTTGACGGTGGCGAGGATCGAGGGGTCGAAGCTCTCGAACGACGCCACGAGTAGGCCGGCCTGGGGCCGGGCGTCGCCGAGGCGCTCCCGGCACTCCGCGATGACCTGGGCGATCGCATCCGCGGCGTCGACGTCGTCGCTGTGACCCACCGCCATCGTCAGCATCGGTCGGGCACCTCACGACTCGCTCGCCCGGTCAGCCCTCGGACACGTCGATCCACCGCGCCACCATAGCGCGGCGCGGATCGGAGGGTGATTCGGCGATCCGTCGGCGCGGTCCGGCGCCGACCGCCGGGATCAGTCGGTGGCGCCTGCCACCTCGAGCCGGCCCCGCCAGCAGTCGGTCGTCACGCCGTCGTGGGCGCACTGGATCTCGCTGTAGCTGCCGGTGACCGGCCGGCCCTTGCCCCAGCCGTCGATGATGACGCCGCTGATCACCGCGTTGAGACCGGTCTGCTCGACATGGACGAGCGCGGTGAACTCGCGCTGGGAGCCGTGGAAGCCATAGATTGCCTCGACGGTCGTCGTGGGGCCCGGGTTCATGTCCAGGACCTTGCCCCGGTAGGTTCCCTCGCCGACGGCGCCGCCGACGGTGCCCGCCATCTCGGGACCCTCGCCGACCATCCACTTCGTGAACGTGGCGGCACCCGTGCCGACGGGGCTGATGGTGGGCTCGCTGACGATGGTGTCCATCGCAGATCCTTCCGACCACGGCGTGGGCGGCATCCGGAACGGACGTCTGCGCCGAGCCGTGGCCACCACCGTACACCCGGGTCGTCGTCCGTTCGTCTCGCGCGCGGTGACGCGGCAGATCGGCAGGGTGAACGGGCGGTGCTGGCGCGCCCGGCGGGACTCGAACCCACGACCTTCAGGTCCGCAACCTGACGCTCTATCCACTGAGCTACGGGCGCATGTGCTGGGGAGCGGGAAACCGGCGACCGGTAACGGTCAACCGATGATCGCTCTCCGAGGTCCAAGGCGAAGCTCCGCGACGCCATTGGCCCGAGGATTGGCGGAGAGGGAGGGATTCGAACCCTCGGAGCAGGTTACCCCACTCAACGGTTTAGCAAACCGTCGCACTAGGCCTCTATGCGACCTCTCCGTCGCGCGGCGGCCGGAATCCTACCATGCACGTTCCGCCCCGCCGCCCGTTCGGCATCTGCTACCGTGCCCGCTCTCCGACCGCCGAGGAGGCCGACGTGACCGACCCCGGGACCGCTCGAACGCCGCGCACGAAGGAGGCGATCGAGGCATTCACGGTCGGCGAGCTGCAGCCGCTCGCCGGGCCGATCGTCCTCGCCGACCCGGATCCGGCGTGGCCCGCGCTGTATGCACGGGAGGAAGCGCGGATCCGCTCGATCCTCGGCGATCGCGTCCTCCGGATCGAGCACACCGGCTCGACGTCCGTGCCGGGGCTCTCGGCCAAGCCGATCGTCGACATCACGATGCTCGTGGCCGATGCCCTGGATGAGCCGGCCTACGCGGCCGACCTCGGGGCCGCCGGCTACCTCCTGAGGATCCGCGAGGCGGAGCCCGAGTGGTACGACCACCGCGTCTTCAAGGGCCCCGACACGAACATCAACCTGCACGTCTTCTCGGCCGGCTGCGTCGAGCTCGAGCGAATGGTCGGGTTCCGCGACTGGCTCCGGACCCACGACGACGAGCGGGAGCTGTACGAGCGGACGAAACGCGACCTGGTCGCGAGCGAGTGGGACTACGTCCAGCAATACGCGGACGCCAAGGGTGACGTCGTCGAGGCGATCATGGCCCGGGCCGGTCTCCCCGGGCCGCATCCGTGACCCCTGTCGCGGCACCCTCGTTGACACGCGTGCGCGCCCGCCGTACCGTCCGCCACACGCAGATGAACACGCTCTTCTACTTTCGACACCCGGCATGACCGACCCCGGAGCCTAGACCCGGGATCGCGGGTCGTGCCGGGTGGAAGCAGAGGTCGCGACCTCTGCTTTTTTGTTTGACCACTGGAGGAACCGAACGGCGATGTTCGTGGTGATGGCGCGAACGGCGGGCGAGGCCGAGATCCTCGGCGTGAAGAGCGCCATCCTCGGCGAGGGCCTTACGCCGTACGACCATGCCGGCGTCGAACGGACGGTCATCGCCGTGATCGGCGAGATCGGCTCGCGCAAGGCCGATCTCAGCGCTCGTCTCGGTGGTCTGCCCGGAGTCGAGACCGTCACCCCGATCAGCCGCCCGTTCAAGCTGACCTCGCGCGAGTTCCAGCCCGAGGACACGGTGATCCGCGTCCTCGACGCGGTGATCGGCGACGGATCGCTGACCGTGATGGCCGGTCCGTGCTCCGTGGAGAGCCGGACGCAGCTGTTCGAGACGGCGACGGCCGTGGCCGATGCCGGTGCGACGATCCTGCGCGGCGGCGCCTTCAAGCCCCGGACCTCGCCGTACAGCTTCCAGGGTCTGGGCGTCGAGGCGCTCCGCGACCTGGCGGAGGCGCGCGAGCGGACCGGGCTGCCGGTGATCACCGAGGTCATGGAGCCGAACCAGGTCGACATCGTCGCGGAGTACGCCGACATCCTCCAGGTCGGCACCCGGAACATGCAGAACTTCTCCCTGCTCATGGCGGTCGGCCGGGTCGCGCGGCCGGTCATGCTCAAACGCGGCTTCAGCGCCACGGTCGAGGAGTGGCTGATGGCGGCCGAGTACATCGTCAGCTCCGGCAATCCGAACGTGATCCTGTGCGAGCGCGGGATCCGGACGTTCGAGACCTACACGCGCAACACGCTCGACCTGTCGGCCGTGCCACTCCTCCGGCAGCTGACCCACCTTCCGGTGATCGTCGACCCGAGCCACGCGACCGGCAAGCGCTGGCTCGTCCCGTCACTGGCGATCGGCGGCGTCGCCGTCGGGGCGGACGGCGTCATGGTCGAGGTCCACCCGAACCCCGACGAGGCCCTGTCCGACGCCGAGCAGCAGCTCACCTTCGACCAGTTCCGGGCGATGATGGCCCAGTTGGTCCCGGTCCACGAGCAGGTCCGCGGGCTGCGGTCGGCGCCCGTCGTCGCCGAAGGCGCGGGAGCCGGCGGCGGCGCCGGGCTCGGCCGGCACTGATGACCACGATGACCCCCGTCGATGCCGCCGTCGTCGAGCGCGCCGCGCGCCTCCGAGGCGAGCTCGCGCTGCCCGGTGACAAGTCGGTCAGCCACCGGGCGTTGATGCTCGCGACGCTGGCTGCGGGCGAGAGCCGGATCCGGGGCGCCGGGGACGGCGCCGACGTCCGCTCGACCGCCGCCATCTGCCGGGCCCTCGGCGCGAACGTCGAGCGGCAGGACGTCGACCGGGCGGGGGGTCCGACGGTCGACTACCGGGTCGTGTCGCCGGGCGTCGACGGGTTGCGCGAGCCGGCAGTGGACCTGGACTGCGGCAACTCCGGCACGAGCCTCCGGCTGTTCTCCGGGATCGTCGCCGGCTTGCCGTTCCGGACCGTCCTCGACGGCGACGATTCGTTGCGGCGTCGACCGGTCGCCCGTATCATCGAGCCACTTCGGGCGATGGGCGCAACGGTCCATGCCCGGGCCGACGACTCCCTCCCACCACTGACCGTCATCGGTCGTCATCCGCTCATCGCGGTCGATCGCTGGACCCCCGTCCCGAGCGCCCAGGTCAAGTCGGCGATCGTGCTGGCGGGGCTCCGGGCGGAGGGCACGACCACCGTCCGCGAGACGGTCGCCACGCGCGACCACACCGAGCGGATGCTGCGGGCGCGGGGGATCGTGGTCCGGACGGAGCGTCTGACGCTGGACGAGGCCGGCGGGGCCGAGGGGGCCATGGCGATCACGGTGGAGGGAGGGCGAGCAGTGGCGGCGATCGACGAGCGCGTCCCGGGCGACGTGTCGGCGGCCGCCTTCTGGCTCGTCGCGGGCGCGATCCACCCGGATGCGGACCTGACCCTGCGCGGCGTCGGGATCAACCCGACGCGCCGTGCCGTGATCGACATCCTCCGCTCGATGGGGGCCGACATCACCGAGACCCCGGCGGACGGGTCCGCCGCCGGGGACCACGCGAACGCCGGCGTCGGCGAGCCGCTGGCGGACCTCCGGGTCCGCTCGTCCTCACTCCTCGGGATCGACCTGGGTCCGTCCGACGTCGCGGCCGCGATCGACGAGATCCCGGTCCTGTGCCTCGCGGCCGCGCGGGCGGCCGGCACGACCACGATCCGCGGCGCCGGCGAGCTCCGCCACAAGGAATCGGACCGGATCGCGGGCACGGCGGACGGCCTGCGCGCGCTCGGCGCCGACGTCGAGGTGGACGGCGACGACCTCCGGATCCGCGGCGGCCGCTCCCTCGCCGGTGCGGTCGTCGACAGCCTCGACGACCATCGACTTGCGATGACCTTCGCGATCGCGGGCCTCGTCGCCGCCGACCGGACGACCGTCCTCCGTCCGGCCAGCGCCGCGATCTCCTACCCCGGCTTCTTCGACGACCTCGGAAGGGTGGCGTCATGACCAAGCGCGTCGTTCTCATCGGGCATCCCGTCGCCCACTCGCTCTCGGGCGCGATGCACCAGGCGGCGTTCGACGATCAGGGGATCGACGCGGCCTACGAGCTGTGGGACCGTGCGCCGATCGCCCTGCCCGATGCGATCGGCGAGATCCGCGGCGACGACTTCCTCGGCGCGAATGTCACGATCCCCCACAAGGAGCGGGTCGTTCCGCTCGTCGACAAGCTGACCGAGGAGGCGCAGGTCACCGGGGCGGTCAACACGATCACCCGCGAGGGCCACCGGCTCGTCGGCCACAACACGGACGTGCCGGGCTTCAAGGTCGCCCTCGACAAGCTCGTCGGCCGCCAGAAGATGCCGCGCTACGCGATCGTCCTGGGCGCCGGCGGCGGCGCCCGCGCCGTCGTCTACGGGTTGATCCGCGAGGGCTTCCAGCGGGTCATCATCTTCAACCGCCACCTCCATCGGGCCGAGGGTCTCGTCAAGCACTTCGGGCGGAGCGCGTCGCACATGGAGCTGCGTGCGATGCCGTGGCACGAGTCGATCATCGAGGCCGAGCTGGCCAAGTCGAAGGTGCTCGTCAATGCCACCTCGATCGGGCTGGCGACCGACGTCTCGCCGATCCCGGCCGAGATCCTGCCGGCGGAGCTGCTCGTCCTGGACCTCATCTACAAGCACACGCGCCTGCTCCAGGACGCCGAGGCAGCGGGCGCGACAGTGTCCGACGGCGAGCTCATGCTCCTCCACCAGGGCGCCGCCGCGTTCACGCTCTGGACCGGCCGACCGGCCCCGGTCGACGTGATGCAGAAGGCGCTGTCCGCGGCCCGGGCCGGCGGCGTCCGCTCGGCCGAGGGTGAGCCGACCGGCGAGCCGGAGGCCACCGCGGCCGGCGCCGGGTCATCGTCCGGCGGCACGGGCGGCGACTGACGCGGCCCCGCCGCGAGGACGCTCATGGGTCGACTCCGCTGGCTGACGGCCGGTGAATTGCACGGCCGCTCCCTCGGGGTCACCGTCGAGGGCGTGCCGGCCGGCCTCGCCCTGTCGTCGGAGACGCTGTCGGTCGACCTCGCCCGGCGTCAGCGCGGCTACGGGCGGGGCGCGCGCCAGGCGATCGAGCACGACACCGCCGACATCGTCTCGGGGGTCCGCCACGGGGTGACCCTTGGGTCGCCGATCCTCCTGCTCGTCGCCAATCGCGACTGGGAGAACTGGACGGCCGTCATGCAGGTCGAGGACCTGTCGGACGAGGATGCGTCGTCCCTTGCCGCCGCCGCGGCCGACGGCAACAAGCGGGCGACCCCCGTCACCCGCGTCCGCCCGGGCCATGCCGACCTCGCGGGGGCGCTGAAGTACGGCTTCAACGACGTCCGCAACGTGCTGGAACGGGCGTCCGCCCGCGAGACCGCCGCACGGGTCGCCGCCGGCGGCGTGGCGCGGGCGATCCTCGCCGAGCTCGGCGTCGACGTCTGGTCGTTCACGGCGGAGGTGGGCGGCGTCGCCGTGGATCCGGAGCGGGCGACACGCTCGCGCGCGGAGTCGGATGCGTCCCCGCTGCGCTGCCCGGACCCGGATGCCGAGGTTGCGATGATCGCGCGGATCGACGAGGCGCGATCCAGCGGCGACACCGTCGGCGGCGTGTTCGAGGTCGTCGCCCACGGGCTGCCGATCGGGATCGGCTCGTATGTCCACTGGGACCGGCGGCTCGACGCCGCGCTCGCGGCCGCGGTGATGAGCATCAACATCGTCAAGGGTGTCGAGTTCGGGCTGGGGTTCGAGCAGACGCGTCGGTTCGGCTCGGCAGTCCACGACGTGATCGAGGGTCGGGGCGAGGGCGGCCGGTGGATCCATCGCTCGAACAACGCGGGCGGCCTGACCGGCGGCGTCACGAACGGCGAGCCGCTCGTCGTCCGGGGAGCGGTCAAGCCGATCTCGACCCTCGCGCGGCCGCTCCCGTCGGCCGATCTCGTGACCGGCGACGCGGTCGACAAGGCCCACTACGAGCGATCCGACATCAGCGTCGTGCCGGCGGCCGGGGTCGTCGCCGAGGCGATGGTCATGCTGACCCTCGCCGACGCGATGCTCGACACGTTCGGCGGCAGCACGATCGGCGACACGCGAGCCGCGCTCGACCGGTACGTGGACCGGATCTCGGGGGCGGTCCCGGCGCCGGTCGCCGGCGGGCGGCGGGGCGACGACGACGCGGTCGGTTCCGTGGCGACGGAGGCCGGCGACGAGGCCGGCTCCGGCGGCGACGACTAGGCGATCGATCGACCGATGGACGTCGTCCTCGTCGGGCTGCCAGGGAGCGGCAAGAGCGCCGTCGGGCGGCGACTGGCCCATCGCCACGGCGCGACGTTCGTCGACCTCGACGCGACGATCGAGAAGGCGGCCGGGCGGCCGATCCCGGAGATCTTCGCCGAGGCGGGCGAGGCAGCGTTCCGCGCCCTGGAGCGCCGGGCCGTCGAAGACCTGGGCCCGCCCGACACGGGCCCTGAGATCCGGACCGTGGTCGCGACGGGTGGCGGCGCGGTCGTCGAGCCGCGGAACCGGTGGGCGCTGTACCGCCACCGGGTCCCGATCTGGCTCGACGTCCGACCGGAGGTCCTCGCCCAGCGACTCCGCCGATCTCCGAACGTCCGGCCACTGATCGTCGGGCGCGATCCGATGGGCGCGATCCGCGAGCTCGGGCGCGACCGGGAGCGCTTCTACACCGCGGCGCACCGGCTGAACGGCGTCGCCGAGCTGGCATCGATCGTGGAACGGGCGGATGAGCTCGTCGCCCGGGTCGCTCATGCGCCGGAGCCAACGGTCCTGCTCCGTGGACGGTCGCTCGACGGCGACCTCGTGATCGGCGAGGGGATCGCCGCGACCGTGGTCGGCGATGCGTTGCGCGGGCTCCGCGCCCGCCGGGCGATCCTCGTCTCCGAGCCGACGGCCTGGTCGGTCGCCGGCGAGGCGATCGCGACCGCCCTCACGGACGACGGCTGGCCCGTCGAGCGCGTCCTGCTGCCGCAGGGTGAGACGGCGAAGTCGCTCGCGGTCATCGAGGAGGCGGCCGGCCAGCTTGCCGCGTTGCGGGCGGAGCGCGGCGAGCCGCTCGTCGCGATCGGGGGCGGGGCGCTCGGAGACGCGGCCGGGTTCCTGGCCGCCTCGTGGCTGCGTGGCGTGCCACTCGTCCAGGTGCCGACGACCCTCGTCGCCCAGATCGATTCGTCGATCGGTGGGAAGACGGGCGTGGACCTGCCGGCCGGCAAGAACCTCGTCGGGGCGTTCCACCCGCCGGCGGCGATCGTGATCGACATCGGCTTCCTCCGGACGCTCCCGGAGCGGCAGCGGCGGGCCGCCCTGGGCGAGGCCGTGAAGATGGCAGCGCTCGGCGACGAGCGGCTCTTCTCGCTTCTCGAGTGCGACGGCGAGGCGATCGCCCGCGGCGATGAGGCGGCATTCGAGGGCGGGGTGGTCGCCGAGCTGGTCGAGCGCGCCGGGTGGGCAAAGGTGCAGGTGACCGATTCCGACGAGCGCGAGGGGGGCGCTGAGGACGGTCGGGTCACGCTGAACCTCGGGCACTCGCTCGGGCACGCGGTCGAGGCAGCCGGCGGATATCGCGACCTGCTCCACGGTGAGGCGGTCGCCCACGGGCTCCGCGGCGCCGTCCGGATCGGTCGCGAGCTGGGCGTCACCCCGGCGGACCGAGCGGACCGGATCGAGGGCCTCCTGACGCGGCTGGGGCTGGCGACCCGGCCCCTCCCCTACGCCCTGCCGGCCGTCCTCGGGCATCTGTCGGCGGACAAGAAGCACACGGCCGGCGCGCTGCGCTGGGTCCTGCCGACGGCAGATGGCTCGGTCGTCCGGTCGGACGTGCCGCCCGAGATCGTCGAGCGCGCGGCGGCGTCCCTGCTCGACCCGGCGGGAGCGGCCGCGTGACCCGCGTCCTCGTCCTCCAGGGCCCGAACCTCAACCTGCTCGGGTCGCGCGAGCCGGCGATCTACGGGACCGACACGCTCGACGACATCCATCGCGAGATCGCGGTGCGGGCCTCGGAGCTGGGTCTGGAGGTCGGGTTCTTCCAGTCGAACCACGAAGGTGCCCTGATCGACCGGCTCCACGAGCGGGACTTCGACGTCGCGATCGTCAACGCGGGCGGGCTGACCCACACGTCGGTTGCGCTCCGGGATGCGCTGCTCGGCGTCGAGCGGCCCTTCTGGGAGGTCCACCTGTCCGATCCGTCGACCCGCGACCCGTTCCGCCACGTCAACTTCCTCCACGACATCGCGGCCGGATCGATCGTCGGGCAGGGCAAGCGGGGCTATCTGCTCGCGCTCGAGGCGATCGCCGCGGGTCCGGAGCCGGACCGGTGAGCCCGGTGAGCCGCCGAGGGCGCGGGTCGGAACCCGAGAGCGCCGAGCTCCGCCGGCTGCGACGCCGGATCGATGCGCTCGACCGGAAGATCGTCCGCCTCCTGAACGACCGGGCCGAGCTGGCCCGCGAGGTCGGCCGCGAGAAGGTGTCTGCCGGGCGGCACGCCGTTCGCGACCCGGAGCGGGAGCGCGAGGTGCTGCTGCGCGTCTCGATGGCCAACGACGGACCGACGCCCCAGGCCGACCTGCTCGCGATCTACAAGCGCCTCTTCGTGGTCGCGCGGACGCTCGAGCGGCGCGATCGGACCCGCGCGGCACGGGCCGCCCGGCTCAGCGTGTCAGTGGAGCCCGGCGACGGTCGCTGACCCGGGGCCCACGCAGATCGCGATCCCCCGCTGCGTCCGGACGCGCTTCGCGCCCGCACCGACGGGGTTCCTGCACCTCGGCCACGTGGCGAATGCGTTGTGGGTCTGGGGCGCTGCCGGGCTGGCGGGGGCATCCGTCCTGCTCCGGATCGAGGACCACGATCGGGAGCGGTCGCGGGTCACGTTCGATGCCGCGCTCCGCGAGGACCTGGCGTGGCTGGGCTTCGCGGCGGACGAGGGCCCGGTCCGGCAGACCGACCCCGACGCGCGCGCTGCGGAGGTGGCCGCGCTGGAGCGATTGAGCGGTGCCGGACTCGTGTACCGCTGTGGCTGTTCCCGCTCGACGTTCGCCGCGTGGGCGCGCGAGCACGGCCGGGAGTGGTCGGGCGCCGGATGTCCCGGGGCATGCCGGACCCGGGTACTCCCCGGTGACGCGGCCACGAGCTTGCGGGTCGCCCTCGGCGAGGGCGCGGAGACCTTCGACGACCTGCTCGTCGGGCGGCAGGTCGGCGATCCTTCGGCGATGGGCGACCTCGTCGTGCGGGATCGGTCCGGCAACTGGACGTATGGGTTCGCGGTCGTCGTCGACGATCTCCGCCAGGACGTCGACCTCGTCGTCCGCGGCGAGGATCTCCTGCCCGACACCGCCCGCCAGATCCGGCTCGGCCGGCTCCTCGGTCGCGATGAGCCACCCCGATTCCTCCACCAACCGCTGATCCGGAAGCCGTCGGGGGCGAAGCTCTCGAAGTCCGACGGCGACACCGGCGTCCGCGAGCTTCGGGCCGCCGGTCGGTCCCCCGCCGAGGTCCGGGACGAGGCGGCTCGGCGCGGCCTGGTTCCCGCCGAGATCCGCGTCGCTGCGCGGTAGCCGATCGGAGCCTCGGGCCGGCGGATCAGTTCAATCGCCGGCGGGCTTGGTTCGGTCCTCGATCTCCCAGGCATGATCGAGCGCGTGCCAGGCGATCCGGTGGGCGGCGTAGCGAGCGGGCCAGCGCCGGCCGGCCAGCGGCGACCCGTCCCGGGCGGCGCGAAGGACCTCGAGCATCTGGTCGCGCATCGATCGAGCTGCCGCTGTGTCGTCCGGCGCGAACATCGCGACCTTGATGCCGATCTGGTTCGCGTAGGCGCGGTCGGCGTCCATCACGTGGGCGATGACCTTCGAGGTGTTCCGGCCGCCTCCGCGTGGACCCTTGCGGAGCTCCTCCGGCGCGGACGAGGCGATCCGATCACATGCGGTCCAGGCGGCGGCCACGATGCCCGCAAGGCGCTCGGCGGCGAGGGCATCCAGGGGGCGGGCGTCGTGCTCCGTCGGACCGCTCGGCACGCCGTACTCGGTGCCGGCCGAGCCCGGGTTGCGCTCGACGATCTCGAGATCGCGGGCCGCGACGCGCACCGGGAACGACGCGTCGACGGGCTCGGCCACCAGCGCGTAGCGCGTGGCGTACGCGGCGAGGGCCTCGAGCGCCAGGTCCTCGGTCTTGCCGGATCGGCTCCAGCCCGGCCAGTCAGCCGCCGAGGCGAACGTCTTCTTCGGCGTCTGCTCGAGCGTGACGAGGATCGGATCGGTCATCGGCTCAGGGTGTCACGCGATCCGGTCGGATGCCGTCAGGTACCCTGCCGTCCCGTCGAAGCGGCCAGCTCACGGACGAGCCGCGCCATCGCCTCGACGTCGGTGCCGTCGCGGCCCAGGGCATCGACGAGGGCGGACGCCACGATGACCCCGGCGGCCCCGGCCTTCGCGATCGCCCGGACGTGGCTCGGCCGGCTGACGCCGAACCCGACGGCGACCGGCACGGGTGAGACGGCCGTCACATCGCGGACCAGCCGCCCGACCGACGCCGGGAGGGACGCGCGAGCCCCCGTGACGCCGACGAGCGACACGCAGTACAGGAAGCCGCCGCTCCGGGCGGCAACGGCGGCGCGGCGGGCGGGCGGCGTCGTCGGGGCGACGAGATAGACGACCGCCAGGTCGTGCTCGCGCGCGACGGCCTCGAACGGAGCGCCTTCGTCCGGCGTCAGGTCGGCCACGATGACCCCCGCGGCGCCGGCAGCCGCGAGCCGCCGAGCCGCCGGCGCCCCGTCGCCTCCGCCGAGGAACTGGTTCGCGTAACCCATCGGGACGATCGGGATCGATGGGCGGGCGGCGGCGATCTCCTCGATCAGCCGGAGGCTGCCCTCGAGGGTCGCGCCGGCCGCGAGCGCGACCTGGGAGGCGCGCTGGAGCGTGGCGCCGTCCGCGAGCGGATCGCTGTACGGCAGGCCGACCTCGAGGAGGTCGGCTCCGGAGTCGACCGCAGCGAGCGCGATCCGCAGGCCAACCACCGAATCCGGGTAGCCCGCGACGACGTATGGGACCAGCGCGATCCGGCCCGCCCCGTGCGCCCGATCGAACGCGGTCCGGATCCGCCGCGCCCCGGCGGTCGCGTTCGTCCCTGACGCGGCCCCGGGCGCGTCCGGAGTCGCGGTCGCGCTCACGAGCCGGCCCCCTCCAGCCAGCGCCCGAACGAGGCGAGGTCCTTGTCGCCGCGTCCGGACAACCCGACGAGGACCACGGCCTCCTCCGGCCAGCCACGCTCGGCGGCGTGTGCGAGGAGCCGGGGCAGGACCGCGAGCGCATGGGCGCTCTCGAGCGCCGGCAGGATCCCCTCCGTCCGCGACAGCCAGCGCATCGCCTCGAACGCCTCGTCGTCAGTCGCCGCGCCGACCTCCAGCCGGCCGGCCGACGCCAGCGCCGCGATCTGCGGACCGACCCCCGGGTAGTCCAGACCGGCCGACGCCGAGTGCGCCTCGACGACCTGCCCGTCTGCATCCTGGAGCATCATCGAGCGACTGCCGTGCAGGATCCCGGGCGTGCCGCCCGCGAGCGCTGCAGCATGCCGGCCGGTCGCGATCCCCTCCCCCGCCGCCTCCGCGACCGCGAGCCGGACCGACGGCTCGCCGATGAACCGGTCGAGCAGCCCGATCGCGTTCGACCCGCCCCCCACGCACGCCAGCACGAGGTCGGGCAGCCGGCCTTCCACCTCGGCGACCTGGACGGCGGCCTCGTCGCCGATCCGGCGCTGGAGATCGCGGACGATCGTGGGGTACGGGTGCGGACCCATCGCGGACCCCAGCACGTAGTGGGTCGTCTCGACGTTCGTGACCCAGTCGCGCATCGCGTCGTTGACGGCGTCCTTGAGCGTGGCCGTGCCGGAGGTCACGGGCCGGACCTCCGCCCCGAGCGCCTGCATCCGCAGGACGTTCGGCTGCTGGCGCTCGATGTCGACCGCGCCCATGAACACGACGCACGGCAGATCGAGGAGCGCGCAGGCGGTTGCCGTCGCGACGCCGTGCTGGCCGGCCCCGGTCTCGGCGATCACCCGGGTCTTGCCCAGTCGTCGGGTGAGCAGCGCCTGACCGAGCGCGTTGTTGATCTTGTGCGCGCCCGTGTGCGCCAGGTCCTCGCGCTTCAGGTGCAGGCGGAGGCGACGGGGCAGCCGCGCGGTCGCGTCGAGGGCCACCGCGCGCTCCAGCGACTCGTAGGCGAGCGTATCGGCCCGGTAGAGCGGAGTGGGACGGCCGGCGTAGTGGGCGAGGAGCTCGCGGAGCTCGGACCAGAACACCGGGTCCAGGCGGATCTGGCCGTAGGCCGTCTCGAGCCCCTCGAGCGCCGCCATCAGCGTCTCCGGCACGTAGCGGCCCCCGAACTGGCGGTCGATCCCCCAGCGGCCACGCTCGTCGGCGAGCAGCAGTCCCGGGTGGGCGTCGGTCGGGCGGGCGGGCACGTGTGGCCGGTCCAGGCGGGCGCCGCGGGCGCGCTTCACGAAGATCGCGACCCGGAGCGGGTCCTTCGTCGGACGCTCGCCGGCGATCCGCGGGCGCTCCGTCCCCGACGCACTGTCGACGCCGGTCGCCGGGATCTCGCGGAGGGCACTCGCGACGTTGGCGGGATCCAGCCCGCCGGCGAGGACCACCGGGACCTGACGGGCCACGGCAGCGGCAAGCTCCGTCGCGACCCGCGTCCCGGTTCCTCCCGGATGTGGTCCGCCCGCCGCGTCGAGCAGGATCCGCTCGGCGCCGGCGGCGAGGAAGGCCCGCGCCCGATCCACGACCGCAGCGGGCGTGTCGCGATCCGCCGAGACACGGAGGGCCTTCCAGACCGGACGCCCCGTGGCGCGAACGTCGTCGGTCGTCTCGTCGCCCGAGAGCTGGACCGCGTCGGGGTCGACGGCGGCGACGATCTCGGCGATCCGCTCCGGGCCCGCGTCGGCGGTGATCGCCACAACCCGCGGCGGGGTCGCCGCGAGCGACCGCGCGATCCGGGCGAGGGCCACGGCCTCGGTCAGCGTCAGCTCCCGTGGCGTGCCCGGAACGAGGTTGAGCCCGATCGCGTCGGCACCGGACCGGACGGCCGCCAGGACCCCTTCGGCGTCCGTGATCCCGCACACCTTCACGAGCGCGGCCGCGCCGCGGTTCGCGGGATCGGTCGGCGGACGACCGGCGGCGACGAAGGCACGGGCCGCGGCGGCCGGGTCCTCGGACCGCACGAGCGCTTCCCCGACGAGCGCGCCGTCGAAGCCGGTCGCGCGCCACGCCGCGATCGTCGAGGCGTCCCGGACACCGGACTCCGCGATGACGAGCCGATCGTCCGGGACGAGCCCGCGCAGCCGGATCGCCCGCCCGGTGTCCACCTCGAGGGTCCGCAGGTCCCGGTTGTTGATCCCGATCAGCCGGGCCCGGGTCGCGAGCGCCCGCGCCAGCTCCTTCTCGTCATGAGCCTCGACGAGCGGCTCCAGCCCGATCTCCAGCGCGCGCTCGACGAGCCCGGCGAGTCGCTTCGCCGGGTGGAGGACCGCGAGGAGCAGGACGAGGTCGGCACCGGCCGCGCGGAGATGGGGCAGCTGGATCTCCTCGACGACGAACTCCTTCGCGAGCACCGGGATGCTCACCGCCGCGCGAACGGCCCGGAGGTCGTCGACGGATCCGCCGAACCAGTGCGGCTCGCACAGGACGGAGATCGCGGCCGCTCCTCCCGCCTCGTACGCGCGTGCGCGGGCGACGATGTCGTCGTCGGTGACCGCGATCTCCCCGGCCGATGGCGACGAGCGCTTGATCTCGGCGATCAGGTGGAGGCCCGGGCCGGCCAGGCGTCCGAGGATGTCCCGCGGGAGCGGCGTGGCCTCCGCGGCGGCGAGGTGGTCGTCGAGGCTGAGCCGGGCCATCTCCGCGCGGATGTCGGCGCGTCGGCGGTCGGCGATCTCCGCGACGACGTTCCGGGACCGCCGCCCCGCCGGTCCGGAGCCGTCGGGATCGGACGCGGCGTCGTCGTCGGACGGCGGGAGCCGCTCGAGATCCGGCCGGTCGAGGAGGGTCATGCCGGCGCGCCCTCGGCGACCGGCGGGCGCCCGGCCTCGGCCGCTCGTCGCTCGGCGCGCAACCGTTCCAGGAGCTCGGTCGCGAGGCCCGCGTCGATGGTCAGCGCCGCACGATCGATCCCGTCGGCCAGCTCGTCGACGACGCCCGCCACGACGAACGCCGCGCCGGCGTTGAGGAGCACGACGTCCCGGCGCGCGCCGGGCTCGCCGTGGAGCACGGATTCCACGATCCGGGCGTTGTCCGCCGGCGTGCCTCCCTTCAGCTTGGCGTTCCCGGCCTTCGTGAGCCCGAGGGCGGCCGCGTCGACCCGCCGCTCGGTCACGCCGGACGGCGTCACGTCGAGGATCGTGCCGGTCCCGTCGAGCGGCAGCTCGTCGATCCCCTCGCCGCCGACGACGAACGCCCGCTCCGAACCGAGACGGTGGAGGACGGCGGCGAGGCGTGGGGCCGCGACCGGGTCGGCGACGCCGATGACCTGGCGCCGGGCGCCTGCCGGGTTCGTCAACGGGCCGAGCAGGTTGAAGGCGGTCCGGACCCCGATCTCGCGACGGGTCGGCCCGGCGTGCTTCATCGCCGGGTGGAAGCCCGGGGCGAACAGGAACGCGAACCCGAGCTCGCGCATCGCGACGGCGGCCGAGACCGCGTCGTGGTCGATCCGGACGCCGAGCGCGTCGAGGACGTCGGCGGACCCCGACTGTGACGTCATCGCCCGGTTGCCGTGCTTCGCGACCGGGACGCCGGCCGCGGCCACCACGAGCGCCGCGGTCGTCGAGATGTTGAACGTCCCGCTGCCGTCGCCCCCGGTCCCGCACGTGTCGATGGCTCCGTCGGGCGCGTCGACGCGGAGGACGCGCTCGCGCATCGCCGTCGCGAACCCGGCGAGCTCGTCGACCGTCTCGCCCCGCATCCGGAGCGCGACGAGCAACGCCGCGAGCAGGGCGGGTGTCGCCTCGCCGTCCATGACGCTGCCCATGGCGTCGCGGGCTTCGTCGAGCGTCAGCGTCCGCCCGTCGACGACGGCGGACAGGGCGGAGCGGACCCGGTCGCTCATCGGACGCCCTCGGCCGCGACCGGCTCCGCCTCGGCCAGCCCCGCGGTCGCGAACGACCCGCTCGCGTCGTCGAGGCGCGACGCCTCGCCCTCCCCGGCGAGCCGCAGGAAGTTCGCGAGCAGATGCGGGCCCTGGGGCGTGAGGACCAATTCCGGATGGAACTGGACGCCTTCCAGCGGCAGGGTCACGTGGCGGATGCCCATGACCACCCGGTCCACCTCGCTCATCGCGGTGACCCGGAGCTCCGGGGGCAGCGTCGCGGGATCCACGGCCAGCGAGTGGTAGCGGGCCGCCATGAACGACGGCGGCATCCCGGCGAGCAGCCCGGCGCCGTCGTGGGTCACCTCCGAGGCCTCGCCATGGACGAGCGTCGGCGCGCGGACGATCGACGCGCCGAACGCGGCGGCCATCGACTGCATCCCGAGACACACGCCGAGCAGCGGAATCTCGCGGTCGCGGGCCACTTCGATCGAGGCGACGGACACGCCGGCGGAGGCCGGGTCGCCCGGCCCGGGCGAGACGACGATCCCGCGCAGATCCGCCTCGGGATCGGCCGCGAGGGCCTCGATCCCGTCCCGCGTGATCGCGTCGTTGCGGACGACGCGCACGTCCGCCCCGGCTGCCTCGAGCGCCTGGACGAGGTTGAACGTGAACGAGTCGTAGTTGTCGATGACGAGGATCATCGCGATGCTCCGACCCCCGTGTCCGACCGGGGCCGCGGCGCGTCGGCCGGGGCCGCCGCCAGCTCGATCGCCCGGCGTAGGGCCGCCGCCTTGTGCTCGGTCTCCTCGAACTCCTTCTCGGGCACGGACGCGGCGACGATCCCGGCGCCCGTGTGGATGTGGGCCTGGCCCTCGCGCAGGACGGCGCTCCGGATCGTGATCGCGGTGTCGAGGTTGCCGTCGTAGCCGAGATAGCCAACCGCGCCGCCGTACAGCCCGCGCCGCTCACCCTCTGCGGCGGCGATCAGCTGCATCGCGCGGACCTTCGGTGCGCCCGAGAGCGTGCCCGCGGGGAACACGGATCGAAGCGCATCGAGGGCGTCGAGGTCCGGCCGGAGACGGCCCTCCACGTGCGACACGAGATGGAGGACGTGGCTGTACCGCTCGACCTCCAGGTACTTGCTCACCGTGACCGTGCCGGGTCGCGAGACGCGGCCCAGGTCGTTCCGGCCGAGGTCGACGAGCATGATGTGCTCCGCCCGCTCCTTCGGGTCGCGCTGGAGCTGCTCCGCGAGGAGCTGATCCTCGCGCTCGTCGGCGCCACGTGGCCGTGTGCCGGCGATCGGGTGGGTCGTCAGGCGATCGCCCTCGACCTGGAGGAGGAGCTCCGGGCTCGCGCCGACCACCTCGAACTGGGGCGTCCGGACGAAGAACAGGTACGGGCTCGGGTTCACCCGGCGGAGCGCGCGATAGAGCGAGATTCCGTCGAGGGGGGCGCCGGTCGCGGGGTCCGTCGGCAGGTCGAACGACTGGCGGCGGGCGAGCACGACCTGGATCGCCTCCCCGGCGGCGATCGCGTCCTTGGCGACCTCGACGGCGTGGATGTAGGCCTCCCGGCCGAGGCTCGTGTCGATCCGGTCCTCGCCCAGCGCGACCGCCCCCGTGCCGCCGCCGCTCTGCAACGGGCGGCCGCCGCCGCCGCCCGCCAGCTCCGCGGCGCTCGGACGGGCGGTCCGCTCCAGCGCCTCGAAGATCGCCTCTTCGGCGATCCGGTAGCGGCCCTCGAGGTCCGGCGCGTCGGTATGGAGCGAGGCGATCGCGCTCAGCGTGTGGGTCAGGTGGTCGAAGACGACGACGAGGTCGGTTTCGATGAACGCCGCCGTCGGTGCGCCGACTGGGTCGCGGTCCGGGAGCGGCACCGTCGGCTCGAACAGGCTGACCGCGTCGTACGCCAGCGCGCCGACCGCACCGCCCGTGAACCGCGGCATGCCCTCGGTCGGCTGGACGCGGCGGCGCGGGACGAACGCCCGGATCGCGTCGAGCGGGTCGGGCGCCTCGGCGACATCGATCGGGAGGTCCGGGCTGTAGGCCTCGACGGTCACCGGGCGGGTCTGCGTCCGGGCGATCCCGTCGCGGACCTCCAGCAGGCGGCGCGGACCGACGCCCAGGAACGAGTAGCGCCCCAGCCGCTCGCCGCCCTCGACCGACTCGAGCAGATAGGCCGGCGTCGCGGCGTCGTCCAGGCGGAGGAACGCGCCGATCGGGGTCTCGAGGTCCGCAGGGCGGGTGGCGCGCAGGAGCAGCGTGTCGGCGTTGCCGGCGAGTCGCTTCGCCTCGGTCAGGCTGAGCGGATCCGTTGTGGCCATCGATGCGGTCTCCTGCGGCCCCCGGTTACGACCCGGGCTCGCCCGGGAATCAGAAACGACCAGTCGTCCCGGGACGAAAGGTCGTGCCTTCCGCGGTGCCACCCTCATTCGGCGATGCCGCACTCGATGACCGACGGGTGGTCGTGGGCTGGTCCCGCGGCCGCCGATCGGCGCTGCCCTGTATCGCTGGCGCTCTGCGCCGAAGCCTACTGGGGTCGCGCCGCGTGTCCGAGGTGCTCACCGTTCGGTCCGGAGGCTCCCGGGTCCATTCCCTGTCGCCGTCGCTCCGGTTTCCACCAGCCACCGGATCTCTCTGCCGACGCTCGACGGGTACTCGTCCCGTTCACAGCCCGTTCTTCGTGATGTGGCCGGGAGGATAGGCGCGTCCGGCCGGAAGCGTCAAGGCCGGGGTCAGGACCGCGGATCGGAGCCCGGCGGCCGGACCTCGAAGCCGGGGCAGGCCAGCACCGGGAGGCGCGGATAGCGCGCATAGGCCGGGTCGGCGCGCGAGCGCTCGCACAGCACGAACCGTGACCCACGACCCGACACGACCTCGCGGGCATGACGGCAGGTGTCGCACAGCCCGCCGGAGACCCGGCTCGGCGGTGAGAGCTCAGGCGGCGTCCGGTCCGATGGCACGCGCGCACCGTACCCCGAGCCGCGCCGTCGGGGGCGCTCAGCGCGACGCGACTCCTACCAGCGCCAGCCCGGCAGGGACTCCAGCTCCGCCGCCTGATCCGGGTCCAGGGTCCCCGACCGGTGCCGGCCGCGGTACGTCGTCTCCCACACGCCGAGGGGGAACCCCTCCGTGCTCGCGGCACCCGGCGGGAACGGGAGCGCGGCACCCGCGTCGATCGCCGCGCGGGCGAAGGCAAGGCCGCTGTCGAAGAACGGGTCCACCGTCCGCCACTGTCCGTCGTCGTCCTGGCCGAGCGTCAGCCGATCGACGAAGCACCACGCCCAATCCTCACCGGGCTCGAGGCTCCGCATGATCGGGTGGCCCGACGCGTGGAAGTGCTTCGTCGCGTGCCGGTTCGGGCTGGAGTCGCAGCAGTTGGTCCCGCCGCAGATGAGGCACTGGCGGAGGTGCACCCAGCGACTGCCGATCTCGACGCACGGCTCGCAGACCTTCAGCGGCGCCCCGCGGTGGGGGTCGATCTGGTCGAGATGGAGACAGGCCTGCACGGCCCGACGGTACAGGATTCCGCGGCGAAGATGGGCCGGGCCGACCGTGCCGCTCCCGCTCGACGGAACGCGGCGCACACGGCAGACTGGACCCATGAACGAGAACGGCGGCGGGCCGCGCCATCGACGACGGCCCGAGCCAGCATCGAGCGCCGACGGCGCGAACGGGTCGTCGTCGACCGACCCGATCAGCGCGCTGACCATCGAGGCGACCGCGGCCAACGCGAAGTGGCGGGCGCTGCTCGCCGAAGGCGGCCCGATCCTCGCGGACGGGGCGATGGGCACGATGCTCTTCGCGTCCGGGCTGCAGTTCGGCGACCCACCCGAGGCCTGGAACGTCAGCCATCCCGAGGTCGTCCGGCGGATCCATCGCGGCTACCTGGACGCGGGCTCGCGGATCGTGATGACGAACACGTTCGGTGGCAACCGGCTGCGTCTCCGCCTGCACGGGCTGGACCCGCGGGTCGCGGAGCTGAACCGGACCGCGGCGATCCTGCTCCGAGCGGAGGTGGACGCCGCCGGCGGCACGGCGCTCGTGGCGGGCGACATCGGACCGAGCGGCGAGATCATGGCCCCGCTCGGAACCCTCGACGAGGACGAGGCCGTTGACGTGTTCGCCGAGCAGGCTTCGGCCCTGGTCGCGGGCGGGGTGGACCTGATCTGGATCGAGACGATGAGCCACCTCTCGGAGATCGGCGCCGCGATCCGCGGCGCCAGGCGCGCCTCCCCGACGATCCCGATCGTCGCGACGATGACGTTCGACACCCGGGGCTTCACGATGATGGGCGTGTCGCCGGAGCAGGCAGCCCGGGCGCTGCTCGAGGCCGGCGCCGACGCCGTCGGGGGGAACTGCGGCAACGGTCCGGACGAGCTCGAGCCGGTCGTCGAGAAGATGCATGCAGTCGCGCCGGATGCCGTCCTCGTCGCGAAGTCGAACGCGGGGATGCCGGAGCTGATCGATCTCCGGGCGGTCTACCGGGCGGATCCGGAGACGATGGCGGCCGCCGGGGTCGGGTTCCGCCGGGCCGGCGCCCGGATCATCGGGGCGTGCTGCGGGTCGACGCCCGCGCACCTCGCGGCGATGGCCGAGGCGCTCCGGGTCCTCGAGACCGTCTGACCGTCTCGCCCGCGGCCCGGCTGCGGCGCCGGGTCAGTGCGCGGCGCCCTCGGCCAGCCGCTCCCCGGCCTCGACGCGAACGGACAGCCGGTTCTCGGCCGGGGTCAGCGGGCACGAGTACTGCGGCGCGTACACGCACGACGGGTGGTACGCGAGGTTGAAGTCGATCGCGTACGTCCCGTCCTCGTCGGGCTCCAGGTCGAGGTAGCGCCCGGCGCCGTAGGTCTCGCTGCCGCTCGTCGCGTCGAGGAATGGCAGGAAGAGCGAGCCGTCTTGGTGGGCGCCCTCCAGCTCATAGGCGGTCAGTCGCCGCGGCTCGTCGTCGAGCTCGAACGTGAACGTCCCGGCCCGGCGCGCCGGCCGGAGCTTGCCGTCCGATGTCGGGATCTGGAAGGTCGACGGCTCGTTGCCCGCATACGGCGCCAGGTTCAGGCCCTCGAACACGAGCTCGACATTGACCGGGTAATACGGCAGGCCGGTGAAGTCGTCGCGCTCCTCGAACGGGATCGGGCTGCCCGGGGCGCTCTTGAAGAAGGCGTCCTTCTCCGCACGGTAGCCCTGGATCGCCCCGACGTAGTCGTGCGGCCCGTCGTGGTGATGGTGCTCGTGCTCGTGCTCGTCGCCGTGGTCGTGGTCGTGGTCGTGCTCGGTCGTCATCGTCGCCGAAGTCTACGCGGCGGCGCGGCGACGACGCGTCAGGCGTGCTCCTCGTCGGCGTCGGCCTCGGCCTTCGTGCGGTGGATCGTGCCGGGCGCGTGCTGCGGCGGCGCGTACACCGTGTAGAGCTTGAGATCGACCGTCCCGGCGTTGACGATATTGTGGCGCGTCCCGGCGGGCACATGGACGAGGCGGCCGGCGGACACCTGGCCATGCTCGCCCTCGAGCGTGGCGATCCCTTCGCCTTCGACGAAGACGAGGACCTGGTCGACGTCGGTGTGGACCTCCTCGCCGATCTCGCCGCCCGGCGGGATGCTCATCACGACGACCTGGGCGTGCGGCCCGGTCGAGACGACCTCACGGAAGAATCGGTTGCGCTTCGCCCGCGCGACGATGTCGTCGACGTAGGGCTCGAAGGCCTTCTGGATCAGCGTCATGGCGTTCCCCTTTCGCCACGACGCTGCACCGGCTCGCGGCGTCCGGCAAGGGCCATTCGCCACGAATCCAGGCGGTCCGGACACGCCCGATGCTGGCGGAGAGGGTGGGATTCGAACCCACGAACCTTTCGGTCTCCGGTTTTCAAGACCGGTGCAATCGGCCGCTCTGCCACCTCTCCGCGCGTCATCCTACGGCGCGTCCCGGCGCCGCGCCGCTCACCGAAGGTCGTGGACGACCCAGAGGTTGGCGTCGTGCGACACACCGGTGTCCGCTTCGCGGTCGATCGCGAGCGTCGAGGTGGCACGCGGGATCACGTACTCGCCTGACTCGGGCAGGGACATCCCGCTCCACGACTCCCAGTCGGCGACCGATCCACGCATCGTCATCGACTCGGGCGACGCACGCACGATCCGGGCGCCGAGCCGGACGTGGAGCCGGATCCACGGGTCGAACGGCAGGCCGTCGGCCCGCGTCCAGGTGGCATACCGCTCCATCGGCGCCAGGGGATAGCGGTCCTTCCACGTCGGGCGCAGGCAGGCGATGACCGCCCGGAACCCGGCCGATCGCGCGGCCGCCTTCATCGCCTCGACCATGGTCCCGGACAGACCACCGCCGTGGAGATCCGGCCGGACGACGATCTGCATCGCGCCGAGCGTGTCCGGGGGGCGCCCGGCGTCGTGATCGGCGACCGCGCGCAGACCCTGCTCGACCCAGCCGGCCGGGAGCCCGTCGTCCGTGCCGTCCCAGCGCAACGGCATCGAGTTCGCGATCGCGGCGAACCCGCCGGCCTCGTCGGTCAGGACGAGCTGGAAGTCGGGCCAATCGCGATCCGCACGGCCGAACAGCTCCGCGGCGGGCTCGTGGGCGCGCATGAAGTCCGGCCAGACGGCGGCCATGGCGGCGTCGATCGCCGGCTCCGTATCGGGCCGCTCGGCGAACGTCGCGATCGACAGCCCCTCGGGCAGCCCCAGGCCGTGCGCGACGAGCCGCTCCTGGGTCGAGGCCACGGCTCGGACTCCTAGAGCGTGTCGCGCCCGAGGTATGGGCGGAGCACCTCGGGAACGCCGACCGAGCCGTCCGGTCGCTGGTACGTCTCGAGGATGGCGGCGAACGTGCGGGCCATGCCGAGGGCGGAGCCGTTGAGGGTATGGACGAGCTCGGGACGGGCACCCGGCTCCGGTCGATGCCGGATCGCCATCCGGCGCGCCTGGTAGTCGCGGAAGTTCGAGCACGAGCTGACCTCGAGCCAGCGTTCGACGCCCGGCGCCCAGACCTCGAGGTCGTACTTCTTTGCCTGGACGAAGCCCATCTCGCCGGTCGACATGAGGATCACGCGGTAGGCGAGCCCGAGCTTCTGGAGGATCGCCTCGGCCACGCCGGTCATCCATTCGAGGGCGTCGTTGGACGCGTCCGGCTTCTCGAACAGGACCATCTCGACCTTGTCGAACTGGTGGACCCGGAGGATGCCGCGGGTGTCCTTGCCGGCGGCGCCGGCCTCGCGCCGGAAGCACGGCGTGTAGGCGCAGTAGCGGATCGGGAGCTGGTCCGCGTCGAGGATCTCGTCGCGGTGGAGGTTCGTGACCGGGACCTCGGCGGTCGGGACCAGGTACAGCTCGTCGCGGGTGACGACGTACATCTGGTCTTCCTTGTCCGGAATCTGGCCGGTGCCGGTCGCCGAGGCCGTGTTGACGACGACGGGCGGCCAGACCTCGGTGAACCCGAACTCGCCGGTCAGCGTGTCCATGAAGAACTGGATCAGGCCGCGCTCGAGCCGCGACCCCGAGCCCTTGTAGACCGGAAAGCCCGATCCCGCGACCTTCGCGCCGCGGGCGAGGTCGATGATGTCGAGGTCCGCAGCGATGTCCCAGTGCGGTCGACGTCGCCAGGTGGCGCCGCCGGCCGGCGCATCGGCGCCGGTCTCGCCATCGACCGGCTGATCGACGGGGAGCAGCTCTCCCCACGTGCGGACCGTGACGATCGCGTCCTCGCCGCCGACGGGGACGTCAGGGTCGGCCGGGTTGGGAATCCGGAGCAGCTGTGTCTCGATCTCGGCCTCGACCGTCGCGAGCTCGGCGTCGATCGCGTCGATCTTCGCGCCGGCTGCGACCGATGCCGCCTTGAGCTCGGCGACCTCCGCGCCGTCCGGCTTCGCGCCGCCCTTGATCGTCTCGCCGATCCGCTTGCTGGCGATGTTCCGCTCGGCCTTGAGCGTGTCGCCCTCGCCGAGCAGCGCCCGCCGGCGCGCGTCCAGCTCGAGGACGCGATCGACGATCGCCGGGTCCTCGCCCTTGTCGATCGCGCCCCGCCGGACGGTGTCCGCGTCGTCGCGGAGCCGCTGCAGGCCGACGCTCATGCCGGGATCTGCCCGGACGCGATGCGGAGACGGTCGAGAACGAACTCCGGGTCCAGCGACGCCAGCAGCCAGCCGGCCCGGGGCCCGTTCGCCCGGCCGAGGAACGCCGCGTAGAGCGCCGCGAACGCCTGACCGTGGGGCAGCCCGCGGTCCGTGGCGACGGTGAAGATCCGGTCCTGCCAGCCCTCGCCGGAGGCGGGCGGTCCCTCGGCGACCGCGTCGGCCAATGCCCCCAGATACCGCCGCTGGTCGTCGTGCAGGGCGAGGAGCGCCTCGACCGGCGGGTCGTCCCGGACGGCGACGATCGCGCGCTCCGGGGCGTATGTCTCGAGCCATGCCCGGGCGGCCCGGAGGCGCTCGTCGAGGATCGCCTCCTCGTGCGGGGTGAGGCCGCTCCCCTTCTCCGCGTCGATCCTTGCCCGGATGTCGACGTTCGGGACCTGGGCCAGGAGCGCGAGATGGCCGAAGGCCGGCCGAAACGCGTCGGCCTCCGTCGCGACATGCGCGTGCGGGTCGAGGAGCGAGTATGCGAACGTCGCGGCGTAGCCCGGCGGCAGCTCGCCGCGGACCGGCCGGCCGGCCGTCGCGGCCGCGAACTTGTCGAACTCGTCGAAGAGGCGCGGGACCGCGTCCGTCCCGTTCGGCTCGAAGTCGACCGCGTGGTTCGGCTTCGGGCGGAGGAAGAAGAAGCGGAGCTGCTCGGGCGGGATGACCTCGACGATCTCGTGGGCCGCGGCGCCACGCCCCTTGGAGGTCGACATCTTCCTGCCGCCGATGTTGATGAACTCGTAGGGCACGTTCATCGGCGGCTCGCGCTCGAACACCTCGCGCGCGATCGCGTCGCTCCGATCCCGGGAGCCGCCCGCGGTCGAGAGGTCCTTGCCGCACGGCTCGATCGTCACGCCGAACAGCGACCACTGGGCCGCCCATTCGAGGTTCCACGGCAGCTTCGCGCGGCCGCCGAACGGTGCGACCCAGCCGCTGTGCCCGCAGCCCGTCGCCCAGTCGACGAGGTTCGCGCGGCACTCGTAGAACACCCGCTCGCCGTCCCACTTCGTGACGATCGTCGTCCCGATCCGGCCGCAGCTCTCGCAGATCACGTTGATCGGGTGCCAGGAGTCCGGGTGCTGGACGTTCGCGACCCGGCGGTAGATCTCGCGGACGGTGGCGGCCCGGTCCAGCGCGGTCCGGATGAAGCCGTCCATCTGGCCGGTCGGGTAGATGTCGCTCATCCAGTAGTAGCGATCCGGGACGATCCCGAGCCCGCGGAACGTCTCGATGAAGATCCCCGCGAAGTGGCGGGCGTAGCTCGAGTGGCAGTCGCTGACGGGATCCGGCACGTGGGCGAGCGGACGGCCCATCTCGCGCTCGACGGCATCCGGCGTCAGGAGCGCCTGGGCATCCATCGGGTCGAGGTCGTCGACGCCGTAGAGGAGCGTCGTCTCCTGGCCGGCATGGCGGAGGGCGCGGGTGATGACGTCGAGGATGACGGGCCCGCGCAGGCTGCCGACGTGGACCGTCCCCGACGGGGTCTTGCTGTCGTTGACGACCTGCGGTCCGCTGACGCCGGCCGCGAGCTCGTCCGCCCAGTCCACGGCGTTGGCCTCCGGGTTGGGCGCGGCGCCTCGCCGCGCTAGGAGATGCTCACGACCTTGTAGGTGAAGTCGCCCGCGGGGACCTTCACGACGACCTTCTCGCCCTTCTTCTTGCCGAGGAGGGCGCGCCCGACCGGGCTTTCGTTGCTGATCCGACCCTCCTTCGGCTTCGCCTCGGTCGAGCCGACGATCGTGAACGACTCCTCGCCGTCGTCGCTCGTGACCTTGACGGTCGAGCCGATCTGGACGTGCTCGGTCGAGTGGTTCTCGTCGATGATCGTCGCGTTCTTGATCAGCGCCTGGAGAGTCTGGATCCGGCCCTCGACGAACGCCTGCTCGTTCTTGGCGTCCTCGTACTCGGCATTCTCCGAGAGGTCGCCGTGCTCCTTGGCATCGTGGATCCGCTGGGCGACCTCGGGTCGCTTCACGGACGTCATCTCGTCGAGCTCCGCGCGGAGCTTGTCGAGGCCGTCCTTCGAGAGATACGTGGGCTTGGTATTCATCGGAATCGGCGCCTCTGCGGCGGGTGACGGGGTGCGCGACGCGCAGCCGTCAGCGGCTTCGAATAAAGGAAAGAACTCCAGGCTGCGCACCGTTCCGCGCGCCTGAAGTTCGACCGGCCGAAAGGGTACTGCGGGCGGTCCGGGGTGTCAAAGCGCCGCGAGTGCGGCCGAGCCTCCCCAGCTGCCTGACCCGGCGGATATGCACCGGGGTGTTGTCTGCGGGGTCTGGAGGGGCAGAAGGGGCCTCCGATCCGCGAAGCTGCGCACGGCCGAGCGTCATCTGCCGCACCGATTGCGCCCGCGTCGCTGCCTGCGGCCGCCGATCCCGAAGATCCAGCACTGCGGTGCATGTCGATCGCGGGAACGGTCGAGCGGCTACTCGAGGAAGTGGATGCTCGAGACGAGCCGATCCGTGACCGCCGCGATCCCGGACCGGTTGAAGATCCCGGTGACGGCGACGATCGTGTCCGCATCGCTCGGTATGACGTACAGGCGATGGATCGGCGCCTTGCTCCTCGGGTCGTCCTTCGCCCCGAACTCGGCGAACGGATCGCAGTCCCGGTTCCGCAGCGTCACGTCGAACACCCGGACGGCGCGCCCGTCGACGTGGAACGACGAGCGCCGCACGACGTGGAGACCCGGGAGGCTCGTGATCCAGCCCACGACCGCGTCCGGCGTCAGGGGATAGATGAAGTGGCCGACGTCGGCGGTCTGGCAGGCATCGGTCGTCATCGCCACGCGGTCCAGAAGCGTCAGCCTGCCCGTGGCGGTCGATTGCCTCAGCGAGGGCCCGTAGCGCCCCCACTCGATCGTCATGTGGTTGTAGTCCCGGATCCGGGCCACGGCCGTCGCCCGCGTCTTCGGCTGCACGTAGGTAAATTGCATGCCGAAGCCCCTCGTCTGGTACGTGGACCCAGGGGAAACTGGACCGGAGGCGGTTTGGACGCGTGGTGTCGCCAACGGCGTCGCCATCGCCGACGCTGCCGGCGACGCATGCGGATCGGGACCGATCGAGGGCTCGAGCGACGTGCCGGGCCGCGACGGCGTGGGTTGTTCCGGAAGGATGGCGAGGGGCGACGTCCCGGAAGGGATCGGCGGCGGCGAAGTCGAGCCGAGGGTGGCGGCCGCCACGAGGGCAGTGGCAACCAGCGCGGAGCCGACCACGAGCCCGACGGACCGGGGAGAGACGTGTTCCATGCCCTACAGATGCGCGAGCAGGGCCGTTTGATGCAACTAGCCGGTGAGCTCCCGCAGGCGCGCCGCCGCACGCTTCAGGGCGGGCCTGTCCGGGCAGGCCACGAAGACCGTGTCGTCGCCGGCGATCGAGCCCGCGACCTCGGACCAGCGGGCACGATCCAGGGCCGCCGCGATCGCGTGGGCCGATCCCGGCAGGGTCTTGACGACGAGGAGCAGGCCCGCCTCACGCACCTCGATCGGCAGCTGGCGGAGGAGCGCCCGGAGCCGGTCCTCGCCGGACGTCTCGGCCTCGACGAGGCGCGTCGGGAGGGCGTAGGCCTGGGTCCCGTTGCGGGGCGCCTTGACGAGCCCGAGCTCGGCGACGTCGCGCGACATCGTCGCCTGGGTGGTCTGGAAGCCGCGGTCGCGGAGGGCGGCGGCCAGCTCCTGCTGGGTCCGGATCGGGCGCGCCACGATGACGTCGCGGATCGCGCGCTGGCGGAGCTGCTTCATGACCTCCATCGGGGCCGAGGGTAGCGCGCGCGACGGGGTTGCGGGGCGCCGGGCGCCGAACGGCTCAGCCGAGCCAGACCACGAGGACGATCGCGGCCAGCACGATCCGGTACGCGACGAAGATGTCGGTCGAGTGGGTCCGGAGGTAGCGCAGCAGGAACGAGATCGCGAACACGCCGAACCCGAACGAGGCGATCAAACCAACGACGAGGGGAGCGATCTCGACCGGCGGCCCGGAGCCGCGCACGACCTGGAGCACCTCGTACGCCGCCGCGGCCGCGGTGATCGGCGTCGCCATCAGGAAGCTGAAGCGAGCTGCCTCGTCGCGCTTCAGGCCGGCGAACAACCCGGCGGAGATCGAGATCCCCGATCGGCTGATGCCCGGGATCAGCGCGAGCGCCTGGGCCGCCCCGATCACGAACGAGGTCGGGACCGCCAGATCCGTGGCGGTCTTCGAGCGCGCCCCGCTCCGCTCGGCGACCCACAGGATCGCCGCGCCGACGACGAGCATCACCGCCACGAGCCCGACCTGCTCGCGGATGGCGTCCTCGAGATCGTGAAGCAGGAAGCCGGCGATGAGCGCCGGCACGGTCGCGACCGCGAGGAGGACGGCCAGCTTCCGGTCCGGATCACCCGCGAACGAGCGGTCGCGGAGCGTCGCGAAGAACGCCGGAACGATGCGCAGCCAGTCGGCCGAGAAGTAGAGGAGCAGGGCGAGCAGCGTTCCGATGTGGAGGATGACGCTGAACTCGAGCGAGGTGATGAACGGATCGTCGATCCCGAGCAGGTACGGGACGATGATCAGGTGCCCGCTCGAGGACACCGGCAGGAACTCGGTGAGCCCCTGCACGGTGCCCATGATCAGGGCAGCGACGATCGGGTCCATCAGATCGCCGACCCGGAGCTCGTTGCCGGGCCCCTTACCGGATGAACAGCGGGGCGAGGACGAGCGTGATCGTGGCCAGCAGCTTCACGAGGACGTGGAGCGACGGGCCGGCCGTGTCCTTGAACGGGTCGCCGACGGTGTCACCGACGACCGCGGCCGCGTGGGCATCGGAGCCCTTGCCAAGGACATTGCCCTGGTCGTCCTTCAGGTGGCCGGACTCGATGTACTTCTTCGCGTTGTCCCAGGCGCCGCCACCGTTGTTCAGCACGGTCGCAAGGAGGACGCCGGAGATCGTGCCGACCATCAGCATGCCCGCGACGGCCTCGAACCCGAGCACGATCCCGATCACGATCGGGGTGATGACCGCCACGAGGCCCGGGGCGACCATCTGGCGCAGCGCGGCACGGGTCGTGATGTCGACGACGCGGGCGTAGTCCGGACGCTGGGTGTAGTCCATGATCCCGGGCATCTCCCGGAACTGGCGGCGGACCTCGACGATGATCGACTGGGCCGTCGTGCCGACCGCGCGAATCGCGAGCGAGCTGAAGAAGTACACGAGCATCGCCGCAAGGAGCGCGGCGATGAAGACGTTGACGTTGGCCAGGTTGACCGAGTTCAGGAGCTGGGCGCCGTCGACCCCGGCGGCGATCCGGCGGCCCTGGATCAGGTTGATCTTGTCGATGTAGGCGCTGAACAGCAGGAACGCCGCGAGCGATGCCGAGGCGATCGCGTAGCCCTTCGTGAGGGCCTTCGTCGTGTTGCCGACCGCATCGAGGCGGTCCGTGATCTCGCGTGCGCCGGCCTCGGCGCGGCTGAACTCGGCGATGCCACCGGCGTTGTCCGTGATCGGGCCGAACGTGTCCATCGCGAGGATGTAGGCCGTCGTCATGAGCATGCCCATCGTCGCCACCGCGGTCCCGAAGATGCCGCCGACGTTGACACCTTGCGGGTTGATCAGGTTGGCCTGCTCGCCGAGCCAGTGGCTGGCGAAGAGCGCGATGCTGATCGTGATCGCGGTCACCGCGGTCGTCTCGAAGCCGACGGCCGTGCCGCTGATGATGTTCGTCGCCGGGCCCGTCTTCGACGCCTCGGCGATCTCGCGGACCGGACGATACGAGCCGGCGGTGTAGAACTGGGTGATGTAGACGAAGGCGACGCTCGTGGCGAGGCCGACGATCCCGGCGGCGAAGAAATAGACCCACGTCGGGAGGCCGCCGACGCCGGTGCCGCCGTTGGTGTTCATCATCACGGAGGTGACGATGCCCAGGCCGACCACGGACAGGAGGGTCGTGACCCAGTAGCCGCGGTTGAGCATGTTCATCGGGTCCTCGTCCTCGCGGCCGCGGACGAAGAAGATCGCCACGATGGTCGCGAGCAGGCCGAACGCGCGGACGACGAGGGGGAAGAAGATCCAGGCCTCGGGGTCCGGCCAGCCGCCGGCGACCGCGATCCCGTAGACCGCAACGCCCAGGATCATCGCGCCGATGTTCTCGGCAGCGGTCGACTCGAACAGGTCGGCACCACGGCCGGCGCAGTCGCCGACGTTGTCGCCGACCAGGTCGGCCACGACGCCCGCGTTCCGCGGGTCGTCCTCGGGGATGCCCTTCTCGACCTTCCCGACGAGGTCGGACCCGACGTCGGCGGCCTTCGTGTAGATCCCGCCGCCGAGCTGGGCGAACAGCGCCACGAACGACGCCCCGAAGCCGAACCCGACGATGAGGAACGGCGCCTGGGCGGGCGTGACGTCGCCGACGAAGGTGTCGTAGGCGGTGAAGATGCCCCAGACGCCGAGCAACGACAGGGAGACGACGAGGAAGCCGGAGACGGCCCCGCCGCGCATCGCGACCTGGACGGCCTCGACGAGGGAGCGCCGGGCGGCGGATGCCGTCCGGACGTTCGAGCGAACAGCCACGAACATGCCGATGATCCCGGACGCCATCGAGCACAGGGCCCCGACGAAGAAGGCGACGCCGGTCATGATCCCGATCGGCAATCCGGCCAGCTGCGGGACGTCGGCGACCTCCGGTGTCTCGACGAGGGTGATGACGGCGCCGATGACGAACACCCCGACGATCGCCAGGATGAAGATCGTCGTGTACTGGCGACGGATGAAGGCGACCGCGCCTTCGTAGATCGTCCCGGCGACGTCCTGCATCTCCTTCGTGCCCGTGTCTCGGCTCAGGACGTCGCGGGCCAGGTAGACCGCGAAGAGGATCGCGATCACGCCCGCCGGCAGGATGATCAGCTGGAGGGTTGCAGCGGTCATCAGGGTCTCGAGTTCCTCCACTCTGGCTGGTTCCCGGACCGCGGACCGCGCAGCGGATCCAGCACATTGCTCCGGGGATCAGGGGCACAGGGGCTTCACACGCGGGTTCGGCGAGCGGGCCGCCGGGAGTGTAGCAAACACCGCGGTCACGCCACGCCGGGCGGCGCGTGGCGATGGCCGCCCGATCCTCCCGACCGGCCCGCGGGCCGTCGCCGCGTCGCACCGTATACACTCCCGGACTTGTGACCAGCACCTCCCCCGTCTCGTGACCCGACGGCCTGCCCTCGGCTGTCTTCTGGAGATCGTCGAGACCCTCGTCCTGACCCTGATCATCTTCTGGGTCATCCAGTCCTTCATCGCCCAGCCGTACCGCGTCCAGCAGCAGTCGATGGAGCACACGCTCGAGCCGGACCAGTACGTCCTCGTCGACAAGCTCACCCCGCACTTCGATCCGTACAAGCGGGGCGATATCGTGGTGTTCAACCCGCCCCAGAACTGGGTCCAGCAGGGGGGCCAGCCGTACATCAAGCGGGTGATCGGTCTCGGCGGCGACACGATCGAGCTGAAGGGCGGCGACGTCTACGTGAACAGCACGAAGATCAACGAGCCGTACATCTATCACGGCGAGGACGGCAAGGCCCAGCCCACCGACGACCTGATCGGCGTGAGCAAGTGGGTGATCCCCCAGGGCCAGCTGTTCCTGATGGGCGATCACCGGGCGAACTCGGCCGACTCGCGCGAGTTCGGTCCGGTCGACGTCGGCGCGGTGATCGGACGGGCCTGGCTCCGGTACTGGCCGATCGATACGCTCCAGATCCTCCATACGCCCACCTACCCGGAGCTCACGACCTCGGCCCCATGAACGCGCGGCCGAGCCGGCGCGCGTCGTGAACCTCGCCCTGGCGGGGATCGCCGCCGTCGCCGTCGCGGGTGCCGTCCTCGCGGTCTCCGCGCGCGATCCGCGCGGCACGGTCCTCGGGCTCCTCATCGTCCTCCTCGCTTCCCCGCTGATCGCGGACCCGTGGCCGGGACCGCTGCCGATCCTCGCCCGGACCGCGGCCGCCCTGCTCGCCGCACGCCTCCTGACCGTCGGGCTGCGTGGCGAGGCCGGCGAGGCCGGCGGCTCGCGGATCGGCTGGCCGGCCGAGGCGCTTGTCGCGGCCGCGGCGGCCGTCGCGGGGTTCGGCAGCCACGGGCTGGGCGCCCCCGGTCTCGGCCCGGCCGAAGCCCAGGCGGCGGGGTTCGCCCTCGGCGCGCTGGCGGCCGCGCCGCTCCTCGTCGGTCGCGATGCGCTCCGGCTCGGCGTTGGGGCGGTGCTCCTCCTCCAGGCTGCGATCCTCGTCCGCCAGGCGCTCGACGGACCCGCGACGGATGCAGAGCAGCTCGTCCTGGCCCTGCTGACGATCGCCCTCGGCGGGGCGGTGGCGGTCATCACCGCGGCGGCGCGGGCGGCCGGCGGCCTCTCGGTCGTCGACGAGACGGGGCCCGACGGCTCGCGGCGCGTCCGTCGACCGGACGCCCATCGACGGACGGAGCGCGAGCTGGAGCAGGAGCGAGAACGCGAGCGGGCGCGTGACCGGGACCGTGGCCGCAACCACGACGACGCGGAGGCCTCGTCGTGACCGTCATCCCGTTCCTCGTCGTGGCCGCGGCGGCGGGGACCGCGTCGCTCCTGGCCCGTCACCTCCGTGGCTGGTCGACCGCGATCGCGGTCTTCGGGCTGCTCGTGATGATCGGCACGTCCACGGCCATGGGCTCGAACGCGTCGATCGAGATCGGCGGGTCGCGGCTGGCGTCGTCGGACTGGCTTCGGCTCTATGCGATCCTCGGCTCCATCGTCGGGCTGCTCCTCGTGCTGGTCGACGTCACCGCGGTCCACGAGCCGGATGCGCCGGGGGTGATCGTCCTCGGGCTGGGAGCGGCCGTCCTGGCCCTCGCGTTGACCGATCCCGGGATCGCCGTGCTCGCGGCCACGACCGGTGGGCTGGCCGGCGTGCTGGTCGCGGCCCCCGTCGGCGCGGCGGCTCGTGCGGCCTTCGTCGGGACCCGGGAGCTCCGGGCGCTGGCGGTCGCCGGAACCCTCGCGATCCTCGCGACCGCGTGGCTCGCACGGCCGCTCGGCGACCTCGTCTCGGTCCCGGCGGTGTTCGGCGCCGCGTACCTCGCCTTCGCGACGGCCGTCGCCATCCGCTTCGGCGCGATCCCGTTCCATCTGTGGGCAGCCCGCGTCGCCGACGCCGCGCCGGGGGTCGCCCTGCCGCTCCTCATGGCCTGGGGGCCGGCCGCCTTCGCCGCGGTTGCGCTCGTCTGGATCGACCAGTCGGTCGCACCGCTCGTCCTGCCGTTCGGCACCGAGCGGACGCTGATCGCCGCCGTCGGCGCCGCGAGCGTCGTGCTCGGACTCGTGGCCGCGCTGGTCCAGGACGACCTCGAGCACATCGTCGGCTACACGATCGTCGCCGACGCGGGCTACATCGTCCTCGGCCTCGCCGTCCTCGACCCCGCGATCTGGGAGCCCGTCCGGACCTGGATCCTGATCTTCGTCGTCGCCCGGAGCGCCCTCGCCGCGTGGGTCGTCGCGCTGCAGGGCGGGTTCGCGTCCCGCCGGCTGCCCGAGCTCGCCGGCTGGGCCCGGCGGACCCCGCTCCTCGTCGTCGGCCTGGTGGGGATCGCGGTCGCGACGATCGGCTGGCCGGGGCTGTCCGCCTGGGAAGCGCGGGCCGCGATCGCCGACCTGTCACTGCCGAATGTCCTCGCGGTCATCGTGACGATCGCCCCGGTCGCCGGTCTCGCGGTCTACGGACGGATCCTCGCCGTCGGGCTCCAGCCGGCAGGGACCACGGTCCGGACCGGCCGCGGCGAGCGCCCGTCATGGCCGGCGCCCTGGCCGCATCGACCGATGGTCGGGCAGAGCACGCTCGAGCGGGCGTTCGAGAAGACCGGCCACGCGCTGAGCGGCGCGCTGGACGTGCTGTGGACTCTGCCCGCGGCGGCTCGCCGCAACCGGATGGGTCTGGCGTCGGTCGCCGTGTTCGTCCTGGCGGTGCTCTCGCTATCGGTGTCGGGTGGCGGGCTGGGGGTGCCGGCCGCCGCGGCCGCGGTGCCGGTGATCGTCGAACCCGGCCCGGGTCAGCCAACCGAGCCGCAGCCGTCGCTCGGGACCGAGCCGAGCGCATCCGGGGACACCGGGCCCGGAGCGTCGGACGCCGTCAGCTTCGAGCCGGTCGGGTCCGAGCCCGCGGAGTCGGCGCCGGTCGCATCCCCGCCGACCGCGTCCGCGCCGGCAGCGTCCGCACCGACGGCATCGGCGCCGGCCGCCGGGGAGCCCGGCGGGCCGTCGGGTTCCGTCGCGCCCTGATCGGGCGGGCAGGCGCGGCGCCCGTCAATCCTCCGGCGCGAGCACCCAGCGATCCACGTCGCGGGCGTAGTCGAGCAGCTCGTCCGGCCGGAACCACAGCGCGATCTCGGCAGTCGCGGTCGCGGCGCCGTCCGACGCGTGGACGAGGTTCTGCGCGGTCTCGAGCGCGAAGTCGCCGCGGATCGAGCCGGGCGCCGCCTCGTGCGGGCGGGTCGCCCCGTTCATCGCCCGGACGCTTGCGATCGCGTCCGGACCCTCGAGGACGGCCGCGACGAGCGGCGCGCTCGTGATGAAGTCGACGAGCCCGCGGAAGAACGGCTTCTCGCGGTGGACCGCGTAGTGCCGCTCGGCCAGGTCGCGCGACACCTGGATCAGCTTCAGACCGACGAGCTTCAGCCCGCGATCCTCGTAGCGGGCCAGGATGCGGCCGGCGAGCAGGCGCTGGACCCCGTCGGGCTTGATCAGGACGAGTGTGCGTTCGTTCACGGGCAGGACTACCTGTGTGCGGTGAGGATTGACGCGTGAACGGTAGCAGCGGATCGGCCGGCGCACGGAGCCCGGCCCGGGCTCCGAATCGACGAAGGTGGGCGCTCCGGTCAGGCCGAGCGGCGGGCGCTCCGATTCCCGAGGGCCAGCACGCCGCCGAGGAGGACCCAGCCGAGGCCGTTGAGGAAGACGCCGGTCAGGGCGATCGTCGACCAGACCTCGCCGTATGGCTCGGAGTCGACCAGCCCGAGGCGGTCGTCGCCGGTCCAGGCGACGCTCGACCCGAGCAGGGCGATCGCACCCAGTCGCGTCGCGACGCCCCGCCAGCGGGGCATCCCCTGCCACGCCGCGCCGATCCTCAACATCGCCGCGCCGTACACGGCGGCCGAGAGCCAGAGCGCGCCATTCGACCAGAAGTTGATGGCCCCGAACGTCCCCGAGAACGGACTCTCGACCCACAGCGCGAGCACGAGGCAGGTGACGTATGCCACCGCGCTGAACACCACGGCTCCGGTCGTCACGAGCGCGAGCGACCGCGCGACACGCGCCTGCCGGCCGTGAAACGCGATCGCGACAGCCGCGCCGCCGAGGGCGAACGTGATCAGCCGGATCATGTTCGCGGCCTGCGTCTCGAACGGGTTGAACGAGAGGAACGCCCAGAGCAGGAGGATCCCACCGGCCAGGCCGGCCAGGCCGAGGAGTCGCATCGTCCGTGTCGGCTCGAACGTCGCCAGGGATTGGGCCACGGTTCCGTCCTCGCTGAGGTGCTCGCCGAGCGCGTTGGTCGCCAGATCGAGCACGGTCCGGATCCAGAGGACGGTGATCCCGGGCGTCCCGTTGGCCACCCGCGCATCGCGCAGCTGGTCGCCGAACAGGACGGTCATCTCGTCCGCGTAGCGCGCCCGGAACTGGCGGGGATAGGCACGGAGCAGGCCGGCGAAGACGCGCTCGCTCCGCCCGGCGCGGGCCTCGGGGGCGCGGCCGCCATCGGCTTCGATGTGCCCGGGAGCACGCGCGACGCCCACGGTCAGGCCGTCGCCGGTCGAGTGAGCGAATGGAACCGGTCGGGGTCCAGCGCCCATCCGCGAGTCGACGAGACCAGTGCATCGAGTCGGCGGACCTCGGCCGCCGCGACCGTTCGTCCCAGGGCGGTGAGCCGGTAGTAGCGCCGACGCTGGTCGTCGAGATCGGGGTCGGGACGCTCGTCGCTCTCCTCGATCAGGCCGTCCGCGTGCAGGCGCTTGATCGTCGTGTAGATCGCGCCCGGCCCGAGCTTCACGGCGCCGCCGGTGATCCGCCGGACCTCGTGCATGATCGCGTAGCCGTGGCGCTCCTCGGGCCCGATGGCCAGCAGGACGTACACGGCAACACGCGAGAGGGGTGGGGTCGACGGCTGCTGGCGGGTTGTGGTCACGGCCCGACTATATCTATTTCAGATGCATTGTCAAGGGATAGAGTCGGATCCCGGCGGCTCGTCGTGCGGTTCGGTGATCAGGGGCGCATCCGGATCGTGCATTGGCGGGCCCAGCTCGAGCACCCCCTCGTTCGACTCGGGTGCGTCGTCATGGGGCTCGACCACGGCCGTTGTGGGGCTGGAGGGCCGCTCCGACACGCCGGTCGCGGCGGCCGTTCGGTCGCGCAACGCGTCGACGTCCCGGCCGACGATCTCCTCGGCGTCGCCGCGGACGAGGAGGAGGATCGGCTCGCTCCGCCCGGACAGGAGGTCGAGCACGGCCGGCGCCAGCTCCGGCGCCGAGCGCAGGGCGAGGATCAGGCCGGTCGCGGCCTCCGCGGTCTGACCATCGTCGAGGGCCGCCCGGGCGCGATGGAAGAGCTCGACCGGCTCGACCTCGGCGGCGTCGGCCGCCAGTGCCGCACCCGGCTCGTGGTCCCACAGGCCGGGCCCCGCCTCGAACGCCGCCGGCAGGGCGGGGTCGATCGGCGCGTACGGCGTGGCATTGCCGTTCGCCAGCGCCTGGTCCGAGGTCCGGCGTGCGAAGTCGGGCGACGGGGTGATCGGGCTCGGGTGGAGGTGGTCGAACAGGACACCGACCGGGCCGACCGTCGTGCCCGGATCGGACGGCCAGATCGAGCTCCGGCGCATCCCCGCGAAGACCGGATCGAGGGACCCGTCGGCGCGCTCCATCGCCCGGCCGGCGAGCCGCCGGGCCTCGCCCGGCCGGCCGAGGTCGGCCTGCGCCTCCGCCGCCACGACGAGGGCGAGGACGTCGTCCGGGTTGCCCTCGAGGAACGCGGCGGCGGCCTCGCCGGCACCGGTCGTATCGCCGGTCCGCCAGCGGGCCTCCGCGAGATCGCGGATCCCGTCGTCGTCGAGCTCGTCGCGGCCGGCCAGCGTCTCCAGCTCCGCGCGCGCGAGGCCGAGCAGCCCCAGACGCAGGTGCGCGCGGGCCAGGATCAGGTTGGCGTCGCGGGCGCTGATCCCGTGGTGGACCGTGGCTTCCCGAGCGGCGTCGTTGCCGGCCTGCGCCTCGCCGCCCTCGGTCGACCCGTTCGTGGGCGCTTCCGCGATCGGCGCCATGGTCGGCTCCTCTGACGGTGTCACGCGGGCAGCCTCAGGCGCCGCTCGAGGCCGCGCAGGTGACGCGCCGGCGCGACGACCGCGAGCCGCAGCCCCTCGTCGACGAGCAGCTCGCCGGCCAGCCGCTGGACGTCCGCTGCCTGGACACCGGCCACCGCCTCCAACGCCTCGTCGAGTGTCAGGACCCGATCGTGCAGGGCCTCCTGGCCGCCGACCCACGACGCGAGATGGCGCGTCTCCTCCATCCGCAGCTCGAGACCGCCGGACAGGTAGGCCTTGGTCTTGGCCAGCTCCTCGTCCGGGACCGGCTCGTCGCGGAAACGGGCCAGCTCGGCGAGCATCGCGGCCAGCGCGGCGGGCAGGCGTTCGGGATCCACGCCGGCCGAGATCTCGAGCGAGCCGGCATCTGCATAGTCGACGAGCCCGGACGACACGTCGTAGGCGAGCCCCTGGGCCTCGCGGACCGACAGGAACAGCCGGCTCGACATCCCGTCGCCGAGCACGGCGTTGAGGACGGCGAGGATCCACGCGTCCGGGTGGTCGCGGCGGAGGGCCGGGACGCCGACGATCAGCTGGGCCTGGCTTGCGTCCCGTCGCGAGCGCAGGATCGCCCGCTCGCCGGCCGGCAGGGCCGGCGCAGGTGCGAAACCGGGCACGACGCCGTTGCCGGTCCCGAATGCGGTGCCCGCCAGGTCGACCGCCTCGTCGTGGAGCAGGTCGCCGGCGATCGCCACGACCGTGTTCGCCGGGCGGTACATCGTCCGCCAGAACGAACGGATCGTCGCGGCCGGGAGGGCCCGGATTCCCTCCTCGTCGCCGCAGATCTCGCGACCCAGCGCCCCATCCCCGAACATCGCCTGCTGGAACAGGATCTGGGCATGCTCGGCGGGGTCGTCCAGGTACGAGCGGATCTCCTCCACGATGACGGCCCGCTCGCCGTCGATCTCGGCTTCGTCGAGGTTCGGCCGGACGATCAGCTCGCCGAGGACGTCCATCGCCCGGCGCGCCTCGCGCCGCGGGACGCGGACCCAGTAGACCGTGGACTCCCGATCCGTGGCCGCGTTGAACGACCCGCCGACGCCCTCGATCGCCTCGGAGATCGCGCGCGTCGAGGGGAACCGCTGGGTCCCCTTGAACGTGATGTGCTCCATGAAATGGGCGACCCCGGTCTCCTCGGGCGTCTCGAGGCGCGAACCCGCCAGGACGTACGCCGCGATGGAGACCGAACGGGCGCCCGGGAGCCTGGCGCTGATCACGCGCGGCCCGCTCGGCAGCGCGGTTCGTTCGAACATCGCGGCCGATGGTACAGGACGACCCCCGGACTCCAGACGGTGGCCGCTCACGGTTTGGCGTCGCAACCGATTCGCCACCGCGAATCGAGCGGGAACGGTCACCCGCCGGCCGGTGCGGGGGCTATCCTTCCGTCCTGACCGAGCGGAACCGGGACCCGCCAGGTCGCCCCGAGCACGCGCGTGCCCGTCATGGCCGCGCGGTCCGATCGAGCGCGATTCCATGCGGTGAGGAGGAGGGTCCTGATGGTCAGCACACGGCTGCGGCTCGCGAGCCTGGTCGCGGCGGCGGCGATCGCCGTCGGCGCGTGCGGCTCGTCGACGCCAGCTGCAAGCGGCAGCGCCGCCGCCGGCGGCGGTGGCAACGACTGTACGGCGGGCTCCGCCCAGGGTGGCGCGAACCTCCAGATCCCCGACGTCGTCGCGGGCAAGTTCAACGTCGCGATGGTCCTGATCGGACCGCATGACGACGGCGGCTGGAGCCAGGCCCACTACGAGGGTCTGCAGTACCTCTGCCAGAACCTCGCCGGCTCGCACGTCGCGTACATCGAGCTCGTGCCCGAGGGCGCGGACTCCGAGCAGGTCTTCCGCAGCCTCGCCCGGAAGGGCTTCAACTTCATCATCGGGACGTCGTTCGGCTACATGGACCCGATGAACACGGTCGCGACCGAGTTCCCGGACGCGACGTTCCTCCACCTCACGGGCTACAAGTCGAACGGCAAGAACTTCGGCAACTTCTTCGGCGCGGTCGAGGATTTCAAGTACCTCGCCGGGATGCTTGCCGGGTCGCGGGCGAAGAAGGACGGCGTCCCGAAGGTCGGGTACATGGCGACGTTCCCCATCCCCGAGGAGATCCGGCTGGGCAACGCGATCGCCCGCGGCGTGGCGGTCACCTGTCCCGAATGCAAGATCGACGTCCGCTTCATCAACACCTGGCACGATCCGCAGAAGGAGCGTGACGGGGCCGCGTCGCTGTTCGACGCCGGCGCCGACGTCGTCTTCACGGGGGCGGACACGCCGGCCGTCGCCGACGTGGCCAAGGAGAAGGGCAAGTGGGCGGTCACCTACGACCACCCGTCGTCGTGCGCGGGCAAGGACGCCTGCCTCACCGCCCCGTACTGGATCTGGGGACCCGAATACACCCGGATCGGCCAGCAGGTGAAGGACAAGAAGTACACCGCCGGCTACGAGTACTTCGACGCCGACTCCAAGGCGATGGGCCTGTACGGCTTCATGGACGGGCAGACGCCCCAGAAGGGCATCACGGATCTCCCCCAGGCCGACGTCGACAAGGTCAAGTCCACCCTCGCCACGATGCTCGGCAGCAGCACCGGCCGCTTCGACATCGTCTTCGCCGGGCCGATCAAGGACAACACCGGCAAGGAGCTCCTGCCCTCGGGGCAGAAGCTCAAGCAGCCGGACCTCGACCAGTTCCCGCCCGGAGCGCCCGGGTCGGAGTGCTCGGTCTGCATGTACTGGTGGAACGAGAACATCACCGCTCCGCTCCCGCCGAAGTCCTAGGCACCAGGTCGACGGCCCGCGGGCACCCGCCCGCGGGCCGCGCCATTTCGAGACGCGATCGATGACCCCATCCGGCACCGCCCCATCGGGCGCCGAGCCGCTCGCGATCGAGGCCCGCGGGATCGTCAAGCGATTCCCCGGGGTCCTCGCCAACGACGCGGTCGACTTCGATCTGCGCCGCGGCGAGGTCCATGCCCTGCTCGGCGAGAACGGCGCGGGCAAGAGCACCCTGATGAACATCCTCGCCGGCCTCTACCGCCCGGACTCCGGGGAGATCCGGGTCGAGGGCGCGGCCGTGGACTTCGGGTCACCGCGAGACGCGATCGCGGCCGGGCTCGGGATGGTCCACCAGCACTTCACGCTCGTCCCGTCGCAGACGGTCACCGAGAACATCCTGCTCGGGCTCGACCGGCCGCGCTTCCTCCTCCACGAGCGAACCTCCGAGGCCGAGATCGGCCAGCTCGCCGAGCGGTTCGGCATGCGCGTCCATCCCGGCGCCCGGATCTGGCAGCTCTCGGTCGGCGAGCAGCAGCGGGTCGAGATCCTGAAGATGCTCTATCGCGGCGCCCGGATCCTGATCATGGACGAGCCGACGGCCGTGCTTGCCCCGCAGGAGGCGGACGAGCTGTTCGCGACGCTCCGATCGATGACCGCCGACGGCCGGAGCGTGGTCTTCATCAGCCACAAGCTCGGCGAGGTGGTCTCGATCGCGGACCGGATCACGGTCATGCGTCGGGGCAAGGTCACGGCCGCGGGCGTCCCGGCCGCCGGCGCGACGAAGGCCGACCTCGCCCGTCTGATGGTCGGCCGGAGCGTCCTCGAGACCCTCGATCGGACGCCGTTCGCGCCCGGGCCGGTCGTCCTCGCGGTCCAGGGTGTGTCGGCCGAGAACGACCGGGGCCTGCCGGCGCTGCGCGACGTCTCGCTCGACGTCCGGGCGGGCGAGATCGTCGGCATCGCGGCGGTCGCCGGCAACGGCCAGAGCGAGCTCGCCGAGGTCGTGACCGGTCTGCGTCCGTGCCAGGGCGAGGTCCTGGTCGGCGGCCGGTCCGTGGCGAACCAGTCGGCCGGCACGGCCATGAAACGGGGTGTCGCGCACGTGCCGGAGGACCGGGCGTCGGTCGGGAGCGCGCCGAACCTGTCGCTCACCGACAACCTGATCATGAAGCGCTACCGCGACGCGCCGGTGGCCCGGGGTCTGCTCGTCGATGACGACACCGCCCGCTCGATCGCGACCGACCTCCGGGACGCGTACAAGATCGCGTCGCCCACGATCGACACCCAGGTCCGGCTCCTGTCCGGTGGGAACCTCCAGCGGGCGATCCTCGCCCGCGAGATCGAGACGAAGCCGGAGATGCTCGTCGCGGTCCAGCCGACGCGCGGCCTCGACGTCGGCGCGATCGAGACGGTCCACCGGCTGTTGCTCGACCTTCGCTCGAAGGGCGCGGCGATCCTCCTGATCTCCGAGGAGCTCGACGAGATCCTCGCGCTCGCCGACCGGGTCGATGTGATGTACGAGGGCCGCATCGTCGGCTCGTTCCCGAGCGACGAGGCCGAGATCGGCCGGATCGGGCTGCTGATGACGGGCGGCGACGACGACGACGAGGACGGAGCGGGCGGAAGCGGGCTGCACGAGGGAGCGGCGGGCGACGCCATGGATCTCGCATGACGATCCGTCTCGAGCCCCGGACGACCGTCTCGCGCTGGCTGTCGCCCGCGCTGACCGTCGGGGCCGTGGCGGTCGCGCTCGTGATCTCGGGCGCGATCATCGCGATCGTCGGCGGCGACCCGATCGCCTCGTACGTTCACATCCTCAACGCGTCGTTCGGGAGCGTCGGCGTCCTGTCCGACACGCTCGTCAAGGCGACGCCGCTGATCCTGACCGGCCTCGCGTGCGCGCTCGCGTTCCGGATGCGGCTCTGGAACATCGGCGCCGAGGGCCAGTTCCTCCTCGGGGCGTGGGGCGCGAGCGCGGTCGTGCTGTTCCCGCTCGTGCCGGCCGGGACGCCGGGCATCGTCCTGATCCCGCTGATGATGCTGGCCGGGATGATCGCCGGCGGGCTGTGGGGCCTGATCCCGGGAATCCTCAAGGCGGCACTCGGCGTGAACGAGATCATCGTCACGCTGATGCTCAACTACATCGCCCTCTTCTGGATCCAGTTCTGGGTCTTCGGGGCGTGGAGCGAGTCCGGCTTCCAGCAGACGAAGCCGTTCCCGAAGGAGTCGTGGCTGCCGCGCCTCACGGACCTCGCGAGCCTCAACCCGGCCCTCGGCGGGCTGACCGTCCACCTCGGGTTCATCTTCGGGCTCGTCGCGGCCGGGATCATGTGGCTTTTCCTCGAGCGCTCCCGATACGGCTACGAGATCCGCCTGATCGGCGACAGCCCGCGGGCCGCGCGATATGCCGGCATCAACATCGGCAAGCGGATCATCGTGGTCTTCGCGATCTCGGGCGCGCTCGCCGGGCTGGCCGGGATGAGCGAGGTCAACGGCGCCGTTCATCGGTTGCAGGACCACATCTCGCCCGGCTACGGCTTCACCGCGATCATCGTCGCGTACCTCGCGAAGTTCCGGCCGGGTCGGGTGGTCGTCGCGTCGATCCTGTTCGGCGCCCTGATCCTGGCGGGCCGCGAGATCCAGCCGTCCGGCGTCCCGGCGATGATCCAGGGGATCATCCTGTTCACGCTGATCGTCGCGGACGTCCTCGTGCGCAACCGCATCCGGATCGAACGTCGGGTCCCGACCTCAGCGGCGCCGGCCCCTCCCCTTCCGCCGGTCGCGACCGCCCCGCCCGGCCCGGCCGCCCCCGAGGCGAGCGTCTGATGGACCTCGGGCTGATCGCGGCCGCGGGCGTCGCCACCGGCACGGTGCTCCTCTTCGCCGCGATCGGCGAGATCTTCGCGGAGCGGGCGGGCGTCCTGAACCTCGGCGTTGAGGGGATGATGCTGATGGGCGCGGTCGCGGGCTTCTCGACGACCCTGAGCACCGGCAATCCGTGGATCGGCGTGGTGGTCGCGATGGTCGTCGGCGGCTTGCTCGGCCTGCTCCACGCCATCGTCACGATCTCGCTCCGCGCCGACCAGGTCGTGTCGGGCCTCGCCCTCACGTTCCTGGGCACCGGGCTCGCGCGAGTCCTCGGCGAGGGGCTGACGAACCAGAACGTCGAGCGCCTGCCGTCGTTCTCGATCCCCGTCCTCTCGAGCATCCCGATCCTCGGCCCGATCCTGTTCCACGACCAGAGCGTCCTGGTCTACGTGGGCTTCTTGTTCGTCCCCCTCGCCTGGTTCTGGATCGAGAAGACCCGGCCCGGCCTGCACCTCCGGGCGGTCGGCGAGGCGCCGGCGGCGGCCGACGCCCAGGGCATCGGCGTGTACCGGCTGCGCTACGTCTACGTCGCGGTCGGCGGCATGCTGGCGGGTCTCGCCGGGGCGACGATCACCCTCGCGGTCTCACCTGGATGGTTCGGTGACCAGACCGTCAACGGCCGCGGCTGGATCGCGATCGGGCTCGTGATCTTCGCCCAGTGGAACCCGATCCGGGCCGCCCTCGGCGGCTACCTGTTCGCCGCCATCACCCCGTTCATCCTCGGGCTCCAGGGCGTCGACACGATCCTCGGCGTCCAGAACCCGTTCCTGCCCGGCCGATCGGCGACGTTCTTCCTCGAGATGCTGCCGTACCTGTTCGTGATCGCGGTCGTGATCCTCGGCGCGCGCGGCGCGGCCAAGCGGCGTCTCGGCGCGCCGGCCGCGCTCGGCATCCCGTACGTCCGGGGTGAGCGCGGGCACTGAGCCGGAACGCTCAGATGACAGCCACGACGGCCTTGGGCGCGGGGGAGGCCGGTTCCTGGATCAGATGACAGCTGTGACGGCGATTGCGCCGAATCGGGCCGACGTCGCCGACCACCGGGCTGGATGAGGTGAGCGTGGCTGTCGTTTGAGACAACCGGGGCGCGGGAACCGAACTGGGCTCAGCCCTCGGTGTCGGCCTCGGGCGGGGGGCCGGTCGCCGGCTCGGGCTCGCCACGGCGATCCGCATCCAGGCCCTGCAGCTCCATCTGGACGAAGCCGCTCGTGTCGAACGTGAGCTGCTCTGCGCCACGGAGCACCTCGCCGTCCTCGCCCGTCGTCAGCGGCGCGTACTCGATGACCACCCGCTCATCGCCCTGGACGAGGGAGTACACGAGGAGCTGATCCGGCCGGGTGTCGAACTCGAGGTGCTCGAACGAGTCGACGTTCAGGCTGATCGAGATCGGCGTGAAGTAGGTCGAGGTCTCCGGGTCGTCGACGACGATCCGCTCAACCCAGCCCGTCCCGTGCGCGATCAGATCGCGGCCCCGGTGGTAGCGGTAGGAGACGGTCTGCTTCAGCAGGGGCCGGAGGAGGTTCTGCATGTCCGTCCGGCTGGAGACGACGCCCTGGTTGACGAAGAACTTCGCGGCCGGGGCGCTCGACACGGCGGTCTCCTGGGGAAGACGGACGGCGGTGGGCGGGTCGATGGTAGCGCAGTCGGGGTCGGCGGACGGGGCCGTCCCGGCTCGGCGTGGACCCACTTGAACAGGATCGGCCGGGTCGGGACGATCCCCGACCCGGCCGTCATCACCGAGGCTTCACGAGGCGCCGTTCGTCTCCGCCTCCGCTTCTGCGGCCAGCGCCGCAAACCCGAGGGCTTTCGCGATCTTGCCCGTGGCGGACACGATCCGGGCGGTGCCGACGATCGGGGCGACCGCGGCGAGGACGTCGCGGGCGTCGTCGGCGGTGAGGCCGGCCTCGGCCGCCACACCGAGGTTGAGCAGATACGACGCCGGCGGGGCATCGACCGCGACGAGTGCGGCGAGGCGGACCAGCATCAGCTCATCCGCCTCGAGGTGCGAGGTCTGGATCGACGCCTCGGTCATCGTCGCGAGCAGGTCGAGGACGGGCGTGTCCGTGGTGGTGTGGGTCATGGTCGATCGCCTCCGGCTTCACGTGGGTTCCTGAGCGGGACATGACTGGTCAGGTCGTCCCCGCGACAGCGTCGGTCGGCCGGTCCCCGGGTTCAATGGCGCCCACCCCACGACGACCGCCCGGTGGCGCACTCTATGATCCGGCCATGCTCCTGGCGGTCGACATCGGGAACACGAACGTCACGACCGGGCTGTTCCGGAACGGCGCGCTCGTCGCAACGCGGCGCGCCGATACGAACCCCCGCGCCTCGACCGACGAGACCGAGCATCTCCTCGACGCCCTGCTCGGTCTCGACGACGCGTCGTTCGCGGACGTCTCGGGGATCGTCGCGTGCTCCGTCGTGCCGGCCCTGACCGCGGCCCTCGAGGCGATCGCGGCCCGTCACGAGCGGCCCCTCCTGGTCGCGTCGTCCGGGAACGTCCCGATCGCCGTCCGGACGGATCGACCGGCGGAGGTCGGTGCGGATCGGCTGGTGAACGCCCTGGCAGCGGCGCGGCTCCACGGGACCCCTGCGATCGTCGCCGACTTCGGAACCGCGACGACGTTCGACTGCGTGGCCGCGGACGGGGCATTCGTCGGCGGCGCGATCGCCCCGGGGCTGGAGCTGGGGCTCGAGGCGCTCGCGGCGCGGACGGCGAAGCTGCCACGGGTCGACCTGCGAGCGCCGGACCGGGCGATCGGGCGTGACACGGCCGGGGCGATCCAGAGTGGGACGGTGCTCGGGCACCAGGCCATGGCGAACGGGCTGATCGCGCGGATGCGGGCCGAGCTCGCGGAGACGTCCGGCACGGCGGCTCGTGACGTCCGGGTGATCCTGACCGGTGGCCTCTCCGCCGCGCCCTGGGCGCGCGGCCTCGAGGGCGTCGACGCGATCGATCCCGACTTGACCCTCAAGGGGCTCGCGATCCTCCACGCGGAGGTCGGCGGCGGCCAGCCGCTCGAGCTGGGGCTGCCGGGATGACCGCGGACGACGCGGCGCCGGCCCCGGGCCGCCTCGCCGGCCGGCTGATCGCGCTCGGCGTCACCGGATCGATCGCCGCCTACAAGGCCGCCGACCTCGTCCGGCGGCTGGCCGACGAGGGAGCCGACGTGGTCGTCCTGATGACCCCATCGGCGACCCGCTTCGTCGGGCCGCTGACGTTCGCGGCCCTGACCCGCCACCCGGTCGAGACGGACATCGGCAGCCTGCTCCCGGATCAGCGGATCGGGCACATCGTGATCGCGGACAGCGCGGACGTGGTCGTCGTCGCCCCGGCCACTGCCCACTGGATGGCGGCGATGGCGACGGGTCTCGCGGGCGACGCCGTGACGGCCGTCTGTCTCGCGACGACGGCACCGGTGGTCGTGGCTCCGGCGATGGACGGCGAGATGTACGCCCACCCCGCGACGCGCGCGAACGTCGCCCGGCTCCGCGACGACTTCCGCTACCGGATCGTGGAGCCCGCGGCGGGTCCGCTCGCGTCGGGCCAGGTGGGCCGGGGCAGGCTCGCGGAGACCACGGACATCGTCGAGGCGGTCGTCGCGGCGCTGGCCGGCGCACCCATCCGGAGCCCGGACGCCGGCACGCGGCCACCGCTCGTCGATCCGGCACGGACGGCGGACCTCGAGGGCCGCCACATCGTCGTCAGCGCCGGCGGCACCGCCGAGCCGATCGACCCTGTCCGGTTCATCGGCAACCACTCGAGCGGGAAGATGGGCGTCGCATTGGCCAAGGCGGCGGCCGCCCGCGGAGCGCACGTGACCCTGGTCGCCGGAAGCGTGAGCGTCGCGCTGCCGAGCGACGACGCGGTCATGGTCGTCCGCGCGGAGACGACCGCCGCGATGGGCGACGCGGTTCGCCGGGCGATGGAGGGCGCGGATGCCCTGGTCATGGCCGCCGCGGTGGCCGACTTCCGACCTCGCAGGTCGGCCACGACGAAGCTGACCCGCGACGAAGGCCTGACGCTCGATCTCGAGCCGACCGAGGACATCCTCGCCGGCATCGGGTCGAGCGTCGCCGGGGCCCCGTCCGGCCGGCCCCGCCCCGTCCTCGTCGGGTTCGCCGCCGAGACCGGCTCGCTGGATCGCGCGGCCGACAAGCTCCGGCGCAAGCACGTCGACCTCCTCGTCGCGAACGACGTCGCGGAGCCCGGATCCGGCTTCGGGACCGACACGAACCGGGTCACGATCCTCGCGGCCGACGGCTCGCGCGAAGACCTGCCCCTCCTCACGAAGCGCGAGGTCGCCGACCGAATCCTCGACCGCGTCGCCGTCGCGCTCGATGCCCGGACGCTGGACGCCCACGGCGACGCCGCGCAGACTGGACCCGTGACACAGGAGAGCCCAGCGTGAGTGCCAACCCCACCCCCGAGACCGTCCGCCGGCTGACCGTCGGCGACATCGCCCGGCTGCACGCCGACGGCCAGCGGATCGCGATGTTGACCGCCTACGACTACCCGACGGCGAAGCTCCTCGACGAGGCCGGAATCCCCCTGATCCTCGTCGGCGACTCGCTGGGCCGGGCGATGCTCGGGTACGAGAGCGAGATCCCGGTCTCGATGGCGGACATGCTCCACCACACCGCGGCCGTCGTCCGCGGCGCGAAGCACGCCCTCGTCGTCGGCGACATGCCGTTCCTGACCTACTCGACGCGCGAACAGGCCGTCACGAACGCGGGCCGCTTCCTGGCCGAGGCCGGGGCGCAGGCCGTGAAGGTCGAGGGCGGCGTCCGCTCGGCGCGGACGATCGAGGCGCTGGTCAGGACCGGCATCCCGACGATGGGCCACATCGGCTGGACGCCACAGGCCGCGAACGCCGCGGGCAAGGTGCGGGTGCTCGGCAAGAGCCGGGAACAGGCACGGGCCCTCCTCCACGACGCGCTGGCCGTCCAGGAGGCGGGCGCCTTCTCGATCGTGCTCGAGCTCGTCCCCGAGCAGCTCGCGGCGGCGATCACGGATCGCCTCCGGATCCCGACGATCGGGATCGGAGCGGGCGCGGGCTGCAGCGGCCAGGTCCAGGTCATCACCGACCTGCTCGGCTGGGATGCGTGGCACCCGAAGCACGCGAAGCCGTACGCGGACCTGCGCGGGACGATCCTCGCCGCCGCGAAGGCGTATGCCGACGACGTCGCCGCCGGCACGTTCCCGGGCCCCGAGCAGACCGTGCGGATGTCCGAGGATGTCCTCGACGAGGTCCTCGGTCGCGGCGCGATCGACCGCGATGCAGACAACCCTGCCGAGGGAATCCCGCTCGATCGCGACCTCTAGCCCGACGCGGGCCGTTCGGCCCTCTCGATCAGCCCCACCCGGGCCGTTCGGCCCTCTCGACCCCTGCCACGCGACCCTCAGGAGGGGCCGCGCGCCCCTGTGCCCCGAACCCCTCCGCGGGCGACGCTGCCCTCATCAAGCAATGACAGCGTGGCCGGCAGAGATCCGGCCAGCGGGAAAGGGATGCAACCATGATCGGTCGTTTGAAGGTCCTCGGAGTCGTCCTGGCGGTCTTCGGCCTCGCGTTCGTCGCCGGCGGAGCCTATGCGTTCGTCCGGACGCAGGACGGAGCGAAGTCCCTGCAGGCGTTCAGCGCCGTGCAGGGCGTCAACCTCAGCTACAACGACCAGGGTCAGCTGACCGACGGCGGCGACGTCGCAGGCGGCCAGGCGATCCTGTCGCTCCTGGCGAACGACTGGGGCTACAAGGTCGACGCGAGCGAGCTCAATCCCAATGACCCGCTCGTCAACACGGCCAGCGAATACATGGTCCAGATGGCCACGATCGCCCACCACACGCTCGACAGCGTCCAGACGGTCGTCCTCGACAAGGACGTCACCGCTGCTGACGGCACGGTCTTCAAGGCCGGCACGTACGAGTTCCCGGTCGACGGCCGCTACTGGGCCCAGTTCAACCGCGCCAATCCGATCGAGGCTGCGGCCCGCGCACAGGCCTGGACCGGCACGGCTCACGCCCTGATCGCCGAGCTCGGCGTCGGCAGCGTTACCGCTTCCACCATTCAGATGGGCCTCGGGCTTGCGGCACTGTTCGCCGCTCTCGGTGTGACCCTCATCGTCGCCGGCCTTGGCCTCGTCTGGGCAACGCGCCCGGAGTCGGTCAAGGTCCCGGTCCTCCGTCCCGCGGTCAACCCCGCCTGACGCGACGTAACCGATCCGGGGCGAGGGGGAATCGTCGTCCTGGATCAGGGGGGCGGCGACTCTCGACCGAGGTTGCCGCCCCCCTCCCCCCACCGAACCCCGAGGTCCATCCGGACCTCGGGTTCGGCATGTCCGTGCCCGGATGCCGTAGCCTCCGTCCCATGACCGCGACCCGTCCGGCCACCCTGGTCGTTCGCACGCGCGAGGAGCTGCGAGCGGCGCTCGCCGATCCGCCGAGGCCCTTCGGGCTCGTCCCGACGATGGGCTGGCTCCACGCCGGCCACCGCTCGCTCATGCAGCGCGCTCGAGCGGACAACGCGACGACGATCGCGACGATCTTCGTGAACCCGCGCCAGTTCAACGAGGCGGCCGACTACCAGCGCTACCCCCGCAACGAGGCCCGCGACCTCGCGATCTTCGAGGAGGAGGACGTCGACGTCGTCTTCGCGCCGGACGTCGAGGAGGTCTATCCGCCCGGGTTCGACACGACCGTGGCGGTCGGCGCGGTGGCGCGTCCCCTGGAGGGCGCGGCGAGGCCGGGGCACTTTGACGGGGTCGCGACCGTCGTCGCGATCCTGTTCGACCTGATCGGCGCGGATCGCGCGTACTTCGGCCAGAAGGACGCCCAGCAGGTCATGGTCATCCGCCAGATGGCGCGCGACCTGGCGATCCCGACGAAGGTGGTCGCCTGCCCCACCGTCCGGGAGCCGGACGGGCTGGCGCTCTCGTCGCGGAACGTCCACCTCTCGCCCGACCAGCGCGCCGCGGCGCCGGTCCTGCGGCGGGCGTTGCTCGCGGCGCGCGACCGCTGGGAGGCCGGCGAGCGATCCGGCGACGCCTTGCGAGCCGCGATGTCGGACACGCTCGCGGCCGAGCCCCTGGCGACGCCGGCCTATGTGAGCGTCGCGGATGGTCAGACCCTGGCGGAGCTGGACCGGGTGCCCGACGGTGCCCCGGCCCTCCTGTCCCTCGCCGTCCGATTCGGCCCGACTCGGCTGATCGACAACGAGCCCCTGCCATGACGGGAACCGATCCGGCGCGACGGATGTATCCCGGGCACACCGAACCACGCGGCCGGATGCCGCGTCTCGAGCTCCGGAGGATCCGATGACCACACGCCGCATGGGCCGGACGATCGCCGTCGTCGCCGCCGCGTTCCTCGCTCTGCTGATCGCCGCGCCGGCGGCCCTCGCCAAGGAGGGCATCGAGACGCGCCTGGCCGCCCCGATCTCGGGTGACGCCCAACCGGGCGACATCGTGCCCGTCTACTTCACCGCGAGCGCGATCAGCGAGACCGGAATGACGCCGGTCTACGGGACGAACATCTTCTTCCGCCTGTACGGTCCCACCGGTGCGATGACGGAGGCGACGGCGGTCGAGCAGTCGACGCCCGGGACCTTCAAGGTCATGATCGAGATCCCGTCCGGCGGCGCCGCCCGCGCGGAGTTCGGGATCCATGGGACGTCCCCCAACGGCCCGTCCGACATGGTCTGGGCCTACGACGGGATGCTTGTCTCGGCCAGGACGCCGCCCGCGGTCGACCCGAACGCCTTCCAGCTGCCGAAGCCGCGCTACGAGCCGGTGACCCCGGTGACCGGTTCCGGCCCGGCGCTCGCGACGGACGGCTCCTCGACGACGGCCACCACTCCAACGACCACGACACCGGCTCCCGCGGCTTCCGCGCCGTTCCCGGTCGATCCGCGAGCCGTCGGCGTCGGTGCGCTGGCCGTCGCCGGTCTCGCGATCCTGGCCGGCCTCGGCCTTCGCCATCGCCGCCACGGGCAGACGTCCGCCGTCTGAGCTCTCTCCCTCCCGCACAGGATCGGGCGCTCCGTCGCGGGAGCGCCCGATCCGCTCGTTCAGGGTTCTCATCGCTCGCGGGTGGTCGCCGACCCCCGGTGCGGTCCGGCCGTGACGGAGAGCCAGCGCGAGATACACGAGCCACCCGATCCCGAGGACGATGGCGAGCGCGACGAGGATCGGGCAGCGGCCTGATCCGCACGCCGGGCGCGTCAACCGCCGCGTCAGGCCGTTGGGGCCTCCCGGGCGACCGCCAGGATCCGTTCGATGTCGAGGTGCTTCGCGACGAGACCCTTGATCAGCTCGATCTTCTCACGGTCCGCCGGGTGGGTCTTCACGAGCAGGTCGTGGACCTCCGAGGCGACCGCGTAGGTGTCCTCCTTGACGATCGTCGCGAACAGGTCGGCCTGGCGGATCGCCGCCAGGACCGGGTCGCGCGGGCGGTAGCCACCGGTCAGGACCAGCCCCACCGCGGCCCCCTCGTGACCGTCGACGTTGGCCGTCCGCTCGTTCGTGGCCTCGGCCGCGATCTGGGCGATCCGCGCCGCCTCGGCGGCTCCAGCGACCCGGAACCGCCGGGCGAGGTGGGCGGTCGTCAGGGTCAGGATCACGTCCTCGCGGTCACCCGGGACGATGACCAGCGTCCCCGGGCCGACTCGCTCGAGCATGTGGCGCGGCTCCATCGCCCCGATCGCGACCCCGTCGATCACCCGATCGAGGTCGGGGCCGGGGTGGATCGTCTCGCCGCCGACGCCGTCGAGGATCATGCCGAGGGTCGGGTTCGACAGGATCGGCCGGACCGGCAGGACGCCGAGCAGGCGGATCCCGTTGAGCGCGAGCCCGCGCTCGAGGACGTCGGCGATCCCCGGCTGCGCGTCGAGGTCGACCTTGTTGACGATGGCGCCCGCGACGGGCACGCCGTGCGCGGCGAAGTGCGACGCGTTGAGGACGATCTCGTCGATCGGCCGGCCGACGCCGCCCTCGCTGACGATGATCGCCGGCGCCCCCAGCATCGACGCGACGACCGCATTCGACAGCCCGATGACGGCCCCGACCCCGGCGTGTCCGGTCCCCTCGATCAGGAGCATCTCGAACCGGTCCCGGAACGTGTCGCGGGCGGCGACGATCCGCGCCCCGAGGTCCTCGACGACGTCGCCCGCGATGTACTTCTTCGTGAATCCGCGCGGGATGTGGACCGGGCTCATCGCTCCGTACTCGGCCGCGAGATCGAACGTCTCGTGCATGAGCACCGCGTCCTCGTCGGCGGGCTGGCCGTGGTCGATCACCGTCCGCTGCCCGACCGGCTTCATGAACGCCGTCCTGAGGCCCGCTTGCTGGAACCCGTCGAACAGGCCGAGCGCGGCCGTGGTCTTGCCGCGGTTCTGGCCCGTGGCCGCGAGGTAGAGCTGTCGCACGTCAGCAGTGAAGCAGGGTGCAGGGCTCGACGAGCGGCCATCCGAACCGGATCGCCCAGATCAGGTACGCCAGGAGCGTGACCAGCGAGGACGCGAACACGAAGACGACGATCGGATGGCGCGACCCGCCGAGCCGGTCGCGACCGGCCCAGACGAGGAGCACGATCGACGCGGGGATGCCGAGCGCAACAGTGGCCCCCTCGGTCGTCACGAAGAAGAAGACCGCGCCGTGGATCGCGCCGGCCAGGGTGGAGATCGCGGTCCCGGTCGTCGAACCGACGGCGCGTCCACCGCCGGCGAGCGCGAGCATCAGAACGGTGAGCGCGACCCACGCGACGTGCCATGCCCAGTGGCTCAGGACCTCGTCGAACCAGTGATCGAGGACGCCGCCGGGCGTCAGGTAGAAGGCGTCGCGTTCCGGTCCGGCGGGATAGGTGTCGCCGATGGCGTTGGCCGCAAGGTGCATGCCCTGCGCCTCGATCCACAGGGCGGCGATCACGAGGAAGAGGACCAGCGCGAGGCCGTTGAGCCGGCCCGTCCCGTCGAGGACCCACCAGGCGAGGGGGATGATGACAAGGGGCGTCAGGAGATCGGCCGCCTCCTGCCAGGTGAACCCGGGAGCCGTCCCGACATCTCCGTGAAGCGTCGGCGGGATCAGCAGGAAGACGGCGAGGGCGATCGAGTACGCGAGCAGCCGGATCGGCAGGCGGGCCGCGCGGACGAGGTCGTCGGCTTGCGTCGGGGATCCCTAGCCGCGGGCGGCCGTCTTGCGCTCGATCAGCGCGATCGCGTCGCGGATCCGCGACATGGTCTCGGCATCGACGGCGTCCGGCTCGAGGTACGGCCCGAGCCGCTCCATGATGTCGGTGACCAGCCCGAGGAACACGGTCGCGTCGGCGGCGAAGAACTGGGGCTCGTTGTTGTACCGGACGAGCGTGAGGCGGCCCTGCAGGACGCGCCGCTCCTCGACGTGGGCGACCTGGGTCGCGAAGTTGTGACCCTGGATCCCGTCGGGGTTGTTCAGGAAGTTCAGGGCGTTGTCGATCGCGAGCCCGAACCGCGCTCGCCACGCGACCAGCCGCTCGTGGACCTCCGTCGGGATCCGGACCTCCGCGACCTCCTCGAAGACCTCGGGTGCGACCGTCAGCAACCCCACGAGCGTCGTCCCTGCGCGCGACCCGAGCATGACCTGGAGGCTGCGCTCGAGGGTGAAGACCTCCGAATCGAAGCGCGGGCTCGTGATCACGTCGGTCAGCAGGTCCTCGACGTTGTCGAGCGTGCCGGGCTCGGCGACCGCGTTCGCGAGATGGAGGACCTCCTCCTTGAACAGGAACTTCTCTTCGTGGTCGTACATGGCGCCGATGGTAGCAGCGGCGGATCGGCGGATCGGCGGACGAGCGTCGTCGCCCCCGTCACAATGGCCGCCGGAGGGCAGCGATGAAGGTCCGGCAGGCGCGGGCGGCGGATCTCGACCGGGCGACCGAGACGATCACCCTGGCGTTCATCGACGACCCGGTCTGGCGGGTCGCGCTGACGTCGGTCGACGGCCGGACCGGGCACCAGGCGGCGTACTGGCGGATGTTCGTCGACGGGGCCTCCGACCAGGACGGGGTCTGGCTCCTCGACGACGGCGCGGCCGTGGCGGTCTGGATCCCGCCGGACGGGCAGGAGCTCTCGGACCCGGCGACCGAGGCCCTGGAGCGATACAACCTCGAGATGCTCGGGCCGGACGGTGCCCGGGAGATGCACGAGCTGTACGAACGGTTCGAGGCGAACCACCCCGGGCGCGAGCCGTTCATGTACTTGAGCCCGCTGGCGACCCACCCGGACCATCGCGGCCGCGGGATCGGCCAGATGCTGCTCGCCGAGACGCTCCGGCGCTGGGACGAGCGTGGCCTGCCGAGCTATCTCGAGTCGACGAACCCTGCCAACGACCATCGATATGAGCGGGCCGGGTTCCGTCGGATCGGCGGGTTCACGTCGGTCCGGGACGAAGCCCCGATCTCGACGATGTGGCGGACGGTGGGCGGCGCTCCGCGACCCTAGCGCGGCGACATCGTCGGGAAAGGCGTCTTACGGGTACAGGCCGCGCATCGCAGTCGCGTCGGCGACGCGCTGGACGGCGAGCAGGTAGGCGGCGGTCCGCATGTCGACCTGCTCGCGCCGGGCGATGGCCAGGGTCTCCTGGAACGCCTTGACCATGATCTCGCGCAGCTTGTCGTTGACGACGCGCTCGCTCCAGTGGTCGCGGTTGAGGTCCTGGACCCACTCGAAGTAGCTGACGGTCACGCCGCCGGCGTTGCACAGGATGTCCGGGATCATGAACTTGCTGTTCGCGAAGAGGATCCGGTCGGCGTCCGGCGTCGTCGGGCCGTTCGCGGCCTCGGCGATCAGGCGGGCCTTGATGTTGCCCGCGTTCCGGCTCGTGATCTGGTTCTCCAGCGCGGCCGGGATCAGGATCTCGCAGTCGACCTCCAGGAGCTCGGCGTTCGTGATGTCGGTCGTGCCCGGGAAGCCCTGGACGGTGCCGTGCTCCTTCTTCCAGGCGATGACCCGCTTGATGTCGAGCCCGCCCGGGTTGTGGATGCCGCCGGTCGAGTCGGACACGGCGACGACGGTTGCGCCCTCGTCCGAGATCAGGGTCGCCGCAATCGAGCCGGCGTTGCCGAAGCCCTCGATCGCGACCCGGGACTTCGACAGCTCGAGCCCGAGATGGCGGGCCGCCTCGATGATGCAGAACACGGTGCCGCGGGCGGTCGCCTCGGTGCGACCCTCCGAACCGCCGAGGCTGATCGGCTTGCCGGTGACGACACCCGGGACCGTATGGCCCGCGTGCATCGAGTAGGTGTCCATGAACCAGGCCATGACCTGGGCGTTCGTGTTGACGTCCGGCGCGGGGATGTCCCGCTCGGGGCCGACGAGGACCTCGATCTCGGTGAAGAAGCGGCGGCTGAGCGCCTCGAGCTCCTTCTGGCTGAGCTTCTTCGGGTCGACGATCACGCCGCCCTTGCCGCCGCCGTACGGGATGCCGACGACCGCGCACTTCCAGGTCATCCACATCGCGAGGGCCTTGACCTCGTCGAGGCTGACGTCCTGGTGGTACCGGATGCCGCCCTTCGCCGGCCCGCGGCCGAGGTTGTGCTGGACGCGGTAGCCGGTGAACACCTGGACCGAGCCGTCGTCCATCTTCACCGGGAAGTGGACGGTCAGCTCCCGGCGCGGCTCGCGCAGGACGCGGCGCAGACCGGGATCGAGGTTGAGGCGCTCGGCGGCCAGGTCGAACTGTTGCTGGGCGACCTGCCACGGGTTGATCGACGCGGCGACTTGCTCGGTCGTCATGGTGTGAGGTGATCCTCCGTGGCCGCCGGGGCCTGGTGGCCGACCGGAGGCGAGAGCTGGGTCGTCTCCCGGACGACCCCACGGGGCACCGTGCGCGTGGAGGGCGATCGGTGCGTCATGAGTCCGCGGTGAGTATACCGGCGAGCGGCCCTGGAGGTCGTGCGTCGTCCACCGTGACGCAACGTTAGCGAAACCCGGCCGCAACCTTCGCTGGTACAAGAGTCCCGGCCGCGGTCGGGGTGGTCGCCGGCGCGACGACGAGCCGAGGCGTCAGCGCTGGTAGAGCACCGCCGCGCCGACGCAGCCCGGGCCGAGGTGCGGGCCGACCGACGGACCGACGATCGAGACGAGGACGTCGTCCGGGTCGAGGTTGCCGCGGCGGGCGACCTCGGCCTTGAACTCCGCGACGTCGGGGGCCATCGTGTGGAGGATCGAGACGCGCTCGATCGGCCGGGCGCAGATCAGCTCGATGCAGCGCTCGCGCGACTTCGAGCGGGTTCGCGGCTTGTCGGCCGTCTCGACCGTGCCGTGCTCGACCGCGATGATCGGCTTGACCGAGAGCAGCGTCCCGATCGCGGCCTGGGCGCCGCTGATCCGCCCGCCCTTCTTCAGGTACTCGAGCGTCTCGAGCGAGACGTACATCCGAAGGTCGTCGGCCCGGTCGCGGAGGACGTCGGCGATCTCGGCCGCCGGCATCCCGCCCGCGGCGAGGTCCTGGCCCATGAAGCACAGGATCCCCTCGGCCATCGATGCGCCCTGCGAGTCGACGATGTGGATCTCCCGGTCCGGCAGCATCCCCCGGGCGATCTCGGCGGCCTTGATCGAGCCGGACAGCAATCCGGAGACATGGACCGAGATGATCGCGTCGGCGCCTTCGGCGAACGCGCCCTCGTAGATCGCCTTGACCTCCCCGGGGCTCGCCGCCGCGGTCTTCGGGAACGGTGCGTCGGGCGCCGTCATCCGCGTCCAGAAGTCCGCGGTCGAGAGATCGACGCCGGCGCGGTACTTGTCGGCGCCGAATGTCACCTCGAGCGGCACGACGCGAATGCCCGCCCCCTGGGCGACCGCCGGGTCGAGGTCCGACGCGGAATCGGTGACGAACGCGATCCGGGCCACGGCTCCCTCCTCTGAGCTTCCCCTCGCCACGATGATACGGGACCACAACCGGGCTCCGGACCGGTCGGCGACCCGCGTCTGGTCCGCCGACGTCCAAGGCGGTTACGCTGGCGGGACATGGATCGTTCTCTGTGGGCCGTGCTCGTCGGCACGTTCACGCTGCGTTTCAGCACGGGCCTCACGGGCACGATGCTGGCCGTCTATCTCGCGAAGCTGCCCGAGCATGGCGGCCCCGTGGTCGCGGCGACGACGCTGGCCGTCCTCCACGCGACGTTCTATCTCAGCGAGCTCGGCCTCTCGCCGATCTTCGGCGTCCTGTCGGACCGGATCGGCCACCATCGGGTGATGCTCATCGGCCCCGCGTTCGGAGCGGTCGCGGTGATCCTGACCGGTCTCACCACGAACCTGCTCCTGCTCGGCGGAACCCGGATCCTGGAGGGCGCGTCGACCGCCGCGAGCGTCCCCTCCATCCTCGGCTACATCGCGCTCGTGACCGCCGGCAACGAGGTTCTCCGGGGCAAGGCCGCCGCGCGGTTCGAGGGGGCGACGCTCGCCGGACTCGGCGTCGGGCTGGTCATCGCGCCGCTCCTGTTCGCGGCGCTCGGTCCCGCCGCGTTCTTCCTGAACGCGCTGGTCTACGGGGTCTCCTACCTGATCTACCGATACGGCGTCGAGGACCGCCAGGGCGTCGAGCGCGCAGAGCGCGCCGCGCGGGCGGACCGTCCGCGCATGGACCTCGGCCGATACGCGGCGCTGCTCCGCACGTCCCACGTCTGGCTCCTGGCGCCGACCTGGATCGCGGTCAACGCGGCGATCGGCGTGTGGTTCAGCCAGGCCATCTTCAACTTCTCCCGCGCCAATCCCCGCTTTCCGGACCAGCTCCTGATGCGCGGCTTCCAGCCGTTCCAGATCTCCCTGGCGGCGATCGCGATCGGCGTCGTGTTCTTCGCCGGCCTGATCTACTGGGGCAACCGCTTCAAGACCCTCCGCCGAACGACGATCATCGCGGGCGGGATCGCCGGCGGGATCGTCATGGCGATCGGCGTCTACGTCGTGAACCATGGCCACGCGCTGCCGCTCGTCCTGACGCTCGCGGGAGGCGTTGCCGCAGCGGCCGGCCTGTTCGTCCTCGCCGGTGCGACGCCGGCCGCGGTCGGTCTCCTCGCCGACATGTCGGAACGCTTCCCGACCGACCGCGGAGCGATCATGGGCCTCTACTCGGTGTTCCTCGCGATCGGCCAGATCGTGGGCAGCCTGATCGGCGGCTACGCGGCCGAGTCGCACGGGATCGATGGGTTGCTCGCCGCCACGATCGTTCTGCTGATCATCGCGCTGCTCCCGACCGCGCAGCTGCGCCGCCAGGAGTACCTGCTCGAGGAAGAGCACCCGGAGCTCGCTCCCACGTCCGCCGCCCACGAGGCGCCGCCCGCAGCACCCGCATGAGGGCGACAGCGTGAGTGCGGCGGCTCGTCCCGGCGACGGCGGCCGGCCGCTGGTCCCGATGCCCCTGGTTCGGGGCGCTCGCGGCGCGGTCGTCGCGCCCCACCACCTCGCCACGGCCGCCGGGCTGTCGATCCTCCGGGCCGGGGGTCACGCGGTCGACGCGGCCATCGCGACGAACGCGGTCCTCGGGGTCGTCCTGCCGTCCGCGTGCGGGATCGGCGGCGACGCGTTCTGGCTGATCTGGGACGAGGCGACGGGTCGCCAGACCGCGCTGAACGGCTCCGGACGAGCGCCGGCGACGGCCGATGCCGCCTCGTTGCGGGCCGGCGGGCTGGCCGTGCTCCCGTACCGGGGGCCGCTCGCGGTCACGGTGCCCGGCGCCGTTCGATCGTGGGGCGACGCGCATGCCCGACACGGCCGGCTGTCGAGGGCGGACGTCCTCGCCCCGGCGATCCAGCTCGCGCGCGACGGCTTCCCCGCCTACGACGGGTTCATCTCGGCCGTCGAGGGCACGCTGCCGGCGATCCTCGACGAGCTTGGCGCGGGCTCCGGGTTCGAGCGCGTCTACCGGCCGAACGGCAGGCCCTGGCGACCCGGCGAGCGCGTCCGCCTGCCGGCCCTGGCGACGACGCTCGAACGCCTCGCCGACGCCGGCTTCGACGACTTCTACGACGGTGAGATCGCCGAGCGGCAGGCCGCCGGGCTCGCGTCGGTCGGGTGCGGGATCACGGCCGGCGACCTGGCGACGCACACCTCGACCTGGACGGACCCGATCGCGACCACCTACCGCGGCACGCGGGTCACGACGCACCCGCCGAACAGCTCCGGCCTGGTCGCACTCGAGCTCCTCAACATCCTCGAGACGTTCGAGCCGCCGGCGGCCGGTGCGTTCGGGCCGGTCGGAGTCGAGGACGCGCGCTGGGTCCATCTCGGGATCGAGGCGGCGAAGCTCGCGATGGCCGACCGCGACTTCCACCTGTCGGACCCGGAGTTCGTCGACATCCCGCTCGACCAGCTGCTGTCCAAGGGGCATGCGGCCGAGCTGGCCCGCCTCATCGATCCGCACCGCGCGGCGATGCCGCCCGCCGCGACGAACCCACGCGGCGGTGGGACGATCTATCTCGCGACCGTCGACGCCGACGGGAACGCGGTGAGCCTGATCGAGTCGAACTACATGGGGTTCGGGTCGGGCGTGGTGGACCCCGGCACCGGCATCCATTACCAGAACCGCGGGTCGTACTTCAGCCTCGATCCGGACCACCCGAACGTGCTCGCGCCGGGCAAGCGGACGCTCCACACGCTGCTCCCCGGGATGCTGTTCCGGCACGGCGAACGGCGGCCGTGGGTCGTGACCGGCTCGATGGGCGGTGACGCCCAGCCGCAGATCCATGCCCAGGTCGTGTCGGCGCTCGTCGACGGCGGCGTGGACGTCGCGACGGCGGTGGGCGCGCCGCGCTGGTTCGTCGACGGGGAGGCCCACTTCGCGCCACCGGTCAACGTCCGGGTCGAGCGACGCTACCCGGCGGTGATCCTGGACGAGCTGGAGGCCCTGGGCCACCCACTCACGCGGACGATCCCGTTCAACGGGCTGCTCGGCCACGCCCACGCGATCGAGCTGGTCGATGGCGGGCCGGCGGAGGCGGACGGCTCGCTGACGGCCGCGACGGATCCCCGGAGCGCGGGCCTGCCGGCGGTCTGGTAGCCACGCCCGACCTGCCCCGTTCGGCCCCGTCACCCCCGCCCAGCCCGCGGCCCCCGGCCCCCGGCCCCCGCCGCGCGCGTTGCGCCCAGCGCACGAAACGACGCCCGAACGGCCGGACTGTCGCCCGAAACGGCCAATTCCGCCCACTCTGACGTCGGATGGTGCGTCCAGTGCGTCAATCGGCGCTCGAGCGAGCCGTCAGCCGTCGTTTGACGCGCCCAGCGCAATGCCGGCGCCGGGCCCGAACGCCCGTGAGCGAGGAGCGGAGTGGCCAACGCAGTCCAGCGTCGTTCCAGTGCGACAGCATTGGAGTTATGCTCGGCCCCACCGGTGGCGGGCTGCGCTCACACGACGCCGCCACCGGTGAACCCACCGATCGGTTGACGGAGCCGCCGCGTGACCTCGAACGTCGGGCAGAACTACCCCTACACGAGCGAGACCGAGGCCGATCGCGCCGCCGCGATCGCGAGCCTCACGGCCAGGCGCGAGGGTCTGTCCGACACCCTGGAGGCCGAGACGACGCCCGTCGACGTCAACGAGCAGTGGTGGGTCTGGAAGTGCCCGACCGCGGGCTGCCCCGGCCTCCTCCACGTCGCGGGCTACGCGCTGGACAAGCACGCCCTGTTCGTCGTCTGCGACGGGACCTGCGGCAAGACGTTCCTCCGCTGACGGCCCGCGCCCCCGGCACCGCTCCCCTGCCCGCGGACGAGCTCCGCGTCGCGCGGCGCCGGCTCGTCCTCGACGGGATGGGCATCCTCGTCTCCGCCGCCGGCTTCGGCTTCGTCTTCGGCCTGACGGCCCGGACGGTCGGCCACTACTCCCCGATCGAGGCGATGGCGATGAGCCTCATCGCGTTCGCCGGTGCCGCCCAGTTCGCGACGATCGGCTATGTCGTCGCGGGCATCTCCTGGCCCGTGATCGCCCTCCTGACGTTCCTCCTGAACGCGCGTCACGCCCTGTACTCGGCCGCCATCGCGCCATGGTTCGTGGGCACTCCGTTCGGGCAGCGCGCCGTCGCCGCCCATCTCCTGACCGACGAGGCGTTCGCCCTCTCGACGACCCACTTCCGCCGGATCGGCCGGTTCGACCCATTCGGCTACTGGTTCGCCGCGATCGTCACGACCCTGATCCCCTGGAACATCGCCACGCTCGCGGGCGTGACGATCGGCGCCTCGATCGTGAACCCCTCGTCGCTCGGGATCGACGTCATCTTCCCGGCGGCGATGGCCGGCCTCGCCGTCGGGCTGATCACCGGCCGGCGCGAGCTCGCCGCGGCACTGGCCGGCGCCGCGATCGGGGTCGGCGTGACGCTGGCCGTGAGCGCGACCGCCGGGGTCATCGCGGGCGGCGTCATCGGGCCGTTCGTCGGCTTCCTCATCCCGTCGTCCGAGGCGACCGAGCCCCCGGCGATCGGTGTCGACATTTGAGCACGGACCTCGTCCCGCTCGCGGTCGTGATGTGGGCCGTCACCTATCCATCGCGGGCGGTCGGGCTGCTCGCGCCGTCGATGGATCGGCTGCCGCGACCGGTGCTCGACTACCTCCGGCTCGTCGGCCCGGCCGTTCTGGCCGCGCTCGCGGCCGTCAACACGCTGTTCCCCGACTCCCAGGAGTCGTCGATCGTGGTCGGCGTCGCCTGGGTCTCGGTCGCCGCCTGCATCGCGATCGTCGTCTGGCGGCGGAACCTGTTCCTCGGGCTGGTCGTGGCCGTCGCGATCGCGATCGCCGGGAGGGCCGCCGGCCTGCCCTGACGGGTCCAACGCCCCGGGTCAGCTGCGACGGACGGCGTCCGCCTCGACCTCGACGAGGAGCGAGGGGTCGATCAGCGCGCCGACCTCGAGGAGCGTGGATGCCGGCCGGATGCCGCCGAAGACCTCCCCGTGGACCGCGGCGACCGCGAGACCGTCCGTCATCGAGACGACGTACATCCGCGTCCGCACGACGTCCGCGAGGCCGAAGCCCGCCTCCTCCAGCGCGCGCGCCACGATCGCCCACGAGGCGCGGGCCTGGGCGGCCGCGTCCCCGGGATGCGCGGACGTCCCGTCGGCACCGGTGTCGGTGGTGCCGGCGACCCAGCAGCGATCGCCCTCGACGATCGCCCGGCTGTAGCCGAACCGCTCCTCGTACGGGCCGCCGGACGAGATCCGTCGGCGCGCGGCGGGGTCGGCCGCCGTCACGACACCGGCGCCGGGCCGGCGTCCCGCCATGCCGCAGCCTCGGGATCGCGCCCGATCGCGAGGATCAGCGCGGCCACGAGCGCGGTCCGCGGCACGATCGAGGCGACCTCCAGGTATTCCGCGGGCGAGTGGTCCATCCCGCCGATCGGTCCCAGACCGTCCAGCGTCGCGACGCCCATCCCGGACGTCGTGTTCGCATCGGACGCCCCGCCCGTGGCCGCGGCCCCGACCGTGAACCCGAGCCGTTCGGCGAGGGCCTGCACGTGGTCGACGAGCCGGCCGGATCGATCGAGCTTCTCCATCGGCCACCAGCGGGCCATCTCGGTGACCTCGGCGCGAGTGTCGGGCACCGCGAGGGTCGCGAGCATCGCCCGGATCTCGGCCTCGGCCGTCTCGAGATCGGCTCGCCGGACGGCCCGCAGGTCGACCTCCAGAGAGCACCGCTCCGCGACGACGTTCGGCCGGGTCCCGCCCTGGATCACCCCGACATTGACCGTGACCCCGTCCCAGCGCCCGTTGAGGGCGTGCAGCCGGGTCACCAGGTCGGCCGCGGCGAGCACCGCGGAGCGGCCCTTCTCGGGCTCGACGCCCGCATGCGCGGCCCGCCCAGACACGGTGATCCGCGCGTCGACGATCCCCTTGCGCGACGAGACGATGTCGCCGTTCGCGCGGGCGCACTCGAGGACGAGACAGGCGTCGCTCTCCGCGGCGATCTCGCGGATGTGGGGCGTCGAGGTGATCGAGCCGATCTCCTCGTCCGGGTTCGCGACGAACGTCACCCGTTCGAACGGCAGCGGACCGCGCGCGACGAGGGTCTTCAGGGCATAGAGGCCGGCCAGCAACCCGGACTTCATGTCCGTGACCCCGGGCCCGCGCGCGATGCCATCGGCGTCGATCGAGAACGGCCGCTCAGCGGCGGTCCCCGGGTCGAACACCGTGTCCATGTGCCCGATGAGGAGGAGCCGTGGACCACCCGTCGCCCCGTGCCCGGTCTCGGCATCCCACGTTCCGATGACCGTGGCAGCGAACCGGCCAGCCGGGTCCGGTCGCCGTTCGACGCGAGCGCCGACCCCCGCGAGGAAGTCGGCGACGAACGCGCCGATCCGGTCCACGCCCTCGGGCGTGTACGAGCCACAGTCGGTGTTCACCAGGCGCTCGAGATCGGCGAGGTACGCGGGCTCGCCGGCACGGGCCGCCGCCTCGATCTCGGCCAGCTCGTCGGCGGCGACGCCCGCACCCGGGGTCGTCAGGGTGTCCATGGGCCGAAGTCTAGGTGCGCCGCGGTGTCTCACGTGCCGTCACCGGCACCACAGGCCCGGACTATGCTGCCCGGACCGTGCGCGTGATCGAGACTCGCCTGCTCGAGGGACCGAACGTCTACCGGCTCGAGCCGGTGGTGAAGATCGAGGTTGCGGTCGGTCGCCGTCGGACGTGGTACGGCCAGCGGAGCCCCGGCCGCCACGCGCTCGTCCACCTCGGCGCGGACGTCGCGCCGCGCGACTGGCCGCTTCCCGTCGACGGGTTGGTCGGCTGGATCCGGCGGCTCCGCGTGGACCACGGCGAGGGCCGGGGTGGAGTGGCCGTCCACCGCTCATCGGACCCCGGGCACTGGATCGTCACGTTCCCCTGGACCGGCGCCGAGCGGGCCCAGACGATCGCGGACGCGGCCGTCGGGCTGGCAGAGCGCGACGTCTCGCCCGTCCGACGTGCACACCTGACCGGCTCCCAGGAACGCCAGGTCGCCCGCTGGTCCGAGCGGATCGCCGAGTCGCGGGCCACGCCGCCTGCATGGGTCCGGGACGCCGATCGGCGGATCCCGGTCGTCTCGATCACCGGGACGAACGGCAAGAGCACCGTGACCCGGCTCGTCACCCACATCCTCAAGGTCGCGGGACGGCGGGTCGGGACGACGACGTCGGACGGGGTGCTCGTCGACGAGCGGCTGGTCGAGCCGGGCGACTGGACCGGGCCGGGCGGCGCGTGGCAGATCCTCGAGCGATCCGACGTCGACGTCGGCGTGCTGGAGACCGCCCGGGGTGGGCTGGTCCTGCGCGGGATGGGCTACGAATCGAACGACGCGAGCGTGATCACCAACGTCACGTCCGACCATCTCGACCTGCAGGGGATCCACACGCTGCCAGAGCTGGCCGAGGTCAAATCCACGGTCGCCCGCGCGACCCGTCCCGAGGGCTGGGTCGTCCTGAACGCCGACGACCCGCTCGTCGCGGCGGTCGCGCGGCGGGTCCGGGCCCACATCGCGATGTTCTCGCTCGGTTCGGGCCGGGGCCTCGCGACCGTCCGGCGGACCGCCGCGAACGGCGGCCGAGGCTACGTCCTCCGCGACGGCTGGCTCGTCGAGATCGACGGGAGCCATGGCGGTGCGCACGACGGCCATGGCAGCCACGGTGGTCACGACGACGACCCGGTCGAGCACCGGATCATCGAGGTCGACCGTGTGCCGATCACCCTCGGCGGGCTGGCCCGCCACAACGTCGCGAACGCCCTCGCCGCAGCCGGGGCCGCGCGCGGACTCGGGGTGACGCTCGCCCAGCTCCGGGACGGCCTCGCGGACTTCCAGCCGTCGTCCGAGCGCTCGCCGGGTCGCCTGAACCTGTTCCGGCTGGGCGCGCGGATCGTGATCGTCGACTTCGCCCACAACGAGGCCGGGGTCAACGCGGTCCTCGACGTGGCCGAGGGGATCGCCGGCGGGGCCGCCGGCCGGACGGCGCCGGTGACGGCGATCGTGGGCACGGCCGGCGATCGCCCGGACGACACGCTCCGGGGGATCGGGCGGATCGCCGGACAACGCGCCCAGCGGGTCGCCATCAAGGAAACCCTGAAGTACCTTCGCGGCCGGAGCCGCGAGTCGGTGGTCGGCGAGATCCTGGCGGGGATCGCGTCCGCGAAGCGGTCGACCGCCGACGTGACGGTCTACGAGTCGGAGACCGCGGCACTCCGCGGGGAGCTGGCAAGGAGCGACGGAGCGAGCAAGCCCGAGGCGCCCCGCGTGATCGTCCTGATGTGCCACGAGGAGCGCGAAGAGGTGTTCGCGCTGCTGACGGAGCTCGGCGCCCGCCCGGTCGACGTCGGCAGCGAGCTGACGACCCTCGTCCCGCGGCTCCAGACGCGGCCGCGCCGCGCCTGATCGGTCCATCGACTCCCGGGGTGCTCGCCCGGCGGGCAGCGGCGGGTTGACCCGGGCCTACGACACCCCGGCGAGCAGCGCGTCGATCCGGTGGGTCACCGCGCCGGAGCCTTCCGTGACATTCGAGACGACGGCCACCCGCTCGCCCGTTCCCGGGTAGGTCCAGGCGCGGGCGCTGGCGCCCCCGTCCTCGCCGGTGTGCCCGAAGCGGGCGGACGGGCCGTCGCCGACGTGGAGCACGCCACAACCGAAGCGGAAGATGCCGTTGTCACTCGCAACGTGGGGACCGATGACATGCGCCCGTGTCGGCGCGGACAGGAAGGCGTCCGCCTTTGCTCCTCGCCCGGACAGCCCGTCCAGGAGCCGGATGAGGTCCGGCGCAGTCACCTGGACGCCGCCGTCCGGTCCGCCCATCGCCGGCACCGCGTATACGTTCGTTCGCCAACCGGCCGCGGGCGTGCCCGGCGCCGCACCCTCGGCGGGCGGCAGGTATCCGATCGCGAGGCCCGAGACCACCGCGTCGAGTGCCCAGAACCCGCTTCGGGCCATCCCCAGCGGCACGAAGACCTCCCCGCGGACCAGCTCCGGAAAGGCGAGACCGCTGACCTCCTCGAGGGCGATCCCGAGGAGCACGAACGCGCCGTCGTTGTACGCGGCGGTGGTCCCGGGCGCGGCCGCCTGCGGCAGGTTCACGAGCAGCGGCATCATGTCCCGCGGCCCGCGGATGACCGTCGACGGCGTGCGGGTCCAGATCGCCTCGAACGGCTCGTCGCCCTCCTCGTCGAAGTAGTCGCCGATGCCGGACGTGTGCGTCAGCAGGTGGTGGAGCGTGATCCCCGGATCGAAGGCCGGTGGCCGGTACGCTGCCCCGACGAGGTCGGCGTAGCGCGCGTCCCAGGCAAACACGCCGCGATCCACGAGCCTCGCGACCGTCAGAGCCGTCACGAGCTTGCTGATCGAGGCCACCGCGTAGCGCATCGAGACCGCGTTCGGGATCCCGTTCGCACGGTCCGCCAGTCCGCGTTCGATCGTCAGCGGCGGTTCGCCATCGTCTCCGACGAGGTGGACGACCCCCGCGAAGTCGAGCTCGTCGAGCGACGCGTTCAGCGCCCCCCGATCGAGCGCCGGCAACCGGCTCAGCCCTCCGGGACCTCGAGCTCGCCCGGATCGGCGAAGGCGGTCGTCCCCCGCGCCGAGCCGGACGCGGCCATCGCCTCGCGGTAGACCGCGACCGCGTCGTCGACGCAGCACACGATCAGGTCGCCGGGCGCCGCGCGCCGGAGGGCCGTGCGAACCGCGGCGAGCTCCTCGAGGATCTTCTCTGCCTTCAGCGCCCGCGCGCCACCGGCCCGGGCGCTGCGCACGCCGTCGACGACGTTGCCAGCGGACTCGCCCGGCGCTCGCCCCCGGAGGTTCTTGTCCTCGCGGACGATGATCTCGTCGAACGCCTTCGCGGCGATCGCCCCGTATTCGCGCTGGTCGTCGTCGCGCCGGTCGCCCGGGATCCCGATCACGCCGATCGCCCGGCCGCCGCGCGCATGGCCGTTCGAACGGGGCCCGATCCGGCCCGCCTTCGACTGCGGCTCGGTCATCATCCGCTCGACGAAGTCCGCGAGCTGGCGCATCCCGTCGACGTTGTGGCAGTAGTCGATGACGACCCGGATGCCGCCGACGTCGAGCAGGTTCAGCCGGCCCGGCGCCTGGAAGAACGACGTCGAGAACGTCCGCAGCCCCTGCCGGATGTCGTGGAGATGGGCGCCGGCCGCCCACGCCGCCGCCGCGGCGGCGAGCGCGTTCGCGACGTTCATCCGCGCCCGTCCACCGAAGGTCGCCGGGATCAGGTGGGTGTACAGGACCGGCATCGTCCGCGGCCCGTGGCGGAGGACGATCAGCTCGCCCTCGGGTCCTGGCTGGAGGACGAACGCGGCGTTGCCCCGCGACGTGTGGCCGTCGACCCGGTCGTAACCGTCCTCGCCCTTGTCGGTCGCCATGCTGAACAGCACGACCCGGCCGGCGCAATGGCGGCCCATCCGGTAGACGTGGCCGTCGTCGGCATTCAGCACGGCCGTGCCGGACCGCGGCACCGCCTCGACGATCACGCCCTTGACGTTCGCGAGCTGGCCGATCGTGTCGATCCCGCCGAGCCCGAGGTGGTCGCCGGTGATGTTCGTGACGACCGCGACGTCGTTCCGGTCGTAGCCGAGGCCCTCGCGCAGGATCCCGCCGCGGGCCACCTCGAACACCGCCGTGTCGACGGTCGGGTTCTGGAGGACCATCTGGGCCGACTTCGGGCCCGACATGTCGCCCTTCTTGATCAGCCGGCCGTCGATGACGATGCCGTCGGTCGAGGTCATCCCGACCCGCTTGCCCTTGAGCTTCAGGATGTGGGCGATCATCCGGACGGTCGTCGTCTTCCCGTTCGTGCCGGTGACCGCGATGATCGGGATCCGGGCGGGGCTGCCGGGCGGGAACAGGCCGTCGATGACCGGCCGGGCGACGTACTGCGGCTCGCCCTCGGTCGGGTGGGTGTGCATCCGGAACCCGGGCGCGGCGTTGACCTCGACGATCGCGCCGCCGGTCTCCCGGACGGGCGTCGCGATGTCCGGGCAGATGAAGTCGATCCCGGCAATGTCCAGGCCGACGATCTGGGCGGCGGTCTCGGCGATCTCCACGTTGTCGGGGTGGGCCTCGATCGTCCGGTCGATGGACGTGCCGCCGGTCGACATGTTGCCGGTGAGCGCGAGCTTGACGAATACCCCCGCCGGCGGGACGTCGTCCAGCCCGAACCCCTGGTCGCGGACGAGCCCCTCGGCCGCCTCGTCGACCTTGATCCGGGTCAGGACCTTCTCGTGGCCGATGCCGCGGCGCGGATCGGCGTTCGCGACGTTGACGAGCTGGCGAACGGTGTGCTCGCCGTCGCCGGTGACGCTCGCCGGGACGCGCTCGGCGATGGCGGCGACCTTGCCCCCGATCACGAGGCAGCGATAGTCGTTGCCCGCGACGTAGCTCTCGACGACGAGGTCGCCGCTGCGGCTCTCCCTCGACGCCCCGTGGTAGGCGGCGCGGACGGCCTCCTCGGAGCGAAGGTCGAGATGCACGCCGCGGCCATGGTTGCCGTCGAGCGGCTTGACGACGCACGGGAAGCCGATCCGGAGCGCGGCCTCGACGGTCGCCTCCTCGGTGTCGACGACGGCGCTCTTCGGGACGGGCAGCCCGGCCGAGTCGAGCAGGCGGTTCGTCAGGCTCTTGTCGCTCGCGATGTCGACGGCGATCCCCGACGTCATCGAGGTCATCGTCGCCCGGATCCGCTGCTGGTGGACGCCCTGGCCGAGCTGGACCAGCGAATGGCGATCGAGGCGGATCCATGGGATGTCGCGGGACGCCGCCTCGTCGAGGATCGCCTGTGTCGACGGTCCGAAGGCCGCCCGCTCCGCGAGACGGATCAACCGCTCGAGCTCCGCCATGAAGTCGATCGCGACGCGGTCGTCGTCGGGCGCCACGAGGTGGTTGACGAGCGCCACGGCGATCTTGCCGGCCTCGATCCCGACCATCTCCTCGCGGAACTCGTAGATCACGTTGTACCGGCCGTATTCGCCGGTCGTCCGCGTCTTGCCGTGGCGGACGTCCGTGCCGGCGAGGTTCTGCAGCTCGAGGGCGATGTGCTCGGCGATGTGGCCGGCCCAGGTGCCCTCGCGGAGTCGCGTGATGAACCCACCCCGCCGGCCGAGGCTGCAGGCGTGGTCCTCGAGGCTCGGCAGGAGGTTGACGAGCGCCTCGGTGAAACCCGGGATCTTGTTGCTCGGGAACTCCTCGAGGACCCCGAGGTCGACGACCATCCGGACGACCGGCTCGCGGGCCCAATAGTTCGGGCCGCGGAGGATCCGGGTCTCGATGATCCGGAGGGTCGGCTCCGGGCGGCTGCCGTTGCGCTGACCGTCCGCCGCGCGGCGGCGCGGCGTCGGCGGGCTCTTCGTCTTCGAAGCGCCCGCTGCGCTGGTTGCCGTCTTCTTCTCGCGCGGCTGAGGAGCGGTCCGGGCCACGATCCCTCCAGCGGTCCGATCGGCGTCGCCCGAGTGTACCCGTCGGCCGTGCGGATGACCTACTCGGACGCGGCTTCGCCGCCGGAGATCGCGTGGAGCGTCGGGGTCGCCAGGCGGCGTCGGTGGCGCAGGTCGAACCGGTAGCCCGACGGCAGCGAGTGCAGGACCACGTTGCTGATCATCAGCGGCTTGTGGCCGCGGACCTCCCAGGCGTCGGTCTCGGACTCGGCCCCGTCGACGACCGTGATGCTTCCCCGCCCGATCACCTCCATGACGCCGTCCGGGCCGACGACCCCGGCCGTGTCCTCGTCGACGCCCAGCCCGAGGAGCGACGGGTTCTGGGCGATGAGGCTGAGCAGCCGCCCGAGTCGGTTCCGCTGCTGGAAATGCTGGTCGACGATCACGCCCGGGAGCATCCCGAGACCCGCGGCGATCTGGGCCATCCGGTGCTTCGGCGTCGCGCCGGACGCCCCGAACGCGATCATGTGGCTGCTCATCGCGGACGCGCCGGCACTCGTCCCCGCCATCACGGCGCCGTGCCGGAACCGGTCGAGCATCGCGTCGGCCAGCCGCGTCCCGCCGACCTGCGACGCGAGCTTCAGCTGGTTGCCGCCGGTCAGGAACACCCCGGTCGCGTCCCGCAGCGCGAGCGCGACGGACTCGTCGTTCGCCTGGGGCCGCGTCGCGGCGTGGAGCGTCCGGACGGTCGTCACGCCGAGGTCCGTGAAGATGTGGCGGTAGCGCTCGCCCGCCTCGGTCCCGAGGCTGGACGCGGTCGAGATGACGACGATGGTCGCGTCGCGACCACCGGCCAGGGTCACGAACCGGTTCAGGATCACCCGGTCGCGGACCTTGTCCTCCGCCCCTCCGATGATGATGACGGTCCCGTCGGTCACAGAATGAATGCACCGCTGCGGCTCGGGTGAGGATAGCGGGTCCGGGACATGAAGAGGCCCGCCGTCATCCTCGGCGGCTTTGGCCAGCGCGGGTTAGAGTGTCGTCGATGCCCCGTTCCCGGCTGTCGTCCCTCGTGGTCCCCGGCGTGCTCTCGCTGGCCGCCCTGGCGCTGAGCCACGAGCTGATCTACCGCATCGCGCACGGCGCCGGCGAGGGCTACGAGGCTGCGATGCGGGAAGGCGGCCACGACAGCGTCTGGACCAGCTTCCTGCCGATCGTCGCCCTCGTCGTCACCAGTGGGCTGTCGGTGGTCGGCGTCTGGCAGGTCCGCCGGCTCCGGCGACTGGCGGCCGCGATGCGCGCGAAGTCCGTCCGTGTCGGTGACGTAGGCCCATCGCGGTTCTTCGGCCTGCTTGGACCGCTCTGGCTTCGGCTGGCCGTCGCGGTCGTGGTTGTCTACGTCCTCCAGGAGAACATCGAGACCGCGCGCACGGGAGCGTCATTGCCGGGGCTCGGCGTCCTCGGAGGCGAGCACGTCCTGGCGCTGCCGGTCATGGTTGCCGCCAGCTTCCTCGTCGCAGCCGTTGGCGCGCTGGTCGGATGGCGGCGCGAGGTCATCCTCGCCCGGCTCCTGGCGGCGGCACAACGGCCTCTGCGGACCGCGTCAACGACGCGGCGGCCGTCCGTCTCGAGCGATCGGCCGAGGGGCATCACCGAGGAACGCCGAAACGGCGTCCGCGCACCTCCGTCTGTGCGGTTCGCTCCCGTCTGATCCCGTCCGCCGAGCGTTGCGCCGAGGGCGGGACCCACCGCGCGTCTCGCACAGCGGGTCGCCGCTCCCACGGAGAACGATTTGGCCTCCCGTCCCGGTGCTTCCGGCACGTCCGGCACGTCCGGCGGACCGTCCCAACCCAACGACGCAGACTACGGCTACGACCGCGAGCACCTGCCGGACATGATCGCCTTGGCAGCGCGGCAGCGAGCAAAGGACGAGATCTTCGTCGACCTCCTTGCGCGGCAGCTGCGGCCGGGCCCCGTCCTCGAGATCGGCGCGGGGTGCGGACAGATCGCCGAGATGCTCGCGGAGCGTGGATGGTCGGTCGTCGCCTCCGACATCGAGCCCTTCTTCGTCGAGTACATGCGGTCGCGCGGTCTTGACGCCCGGGTGCTCGACGCCCTCGACCTGCCCCCGCAGCCGGTCCCGCCGATGAATGTCGTCACGACAGGGCTGTCGCCGCTGATCCACCACGACGAGGAAGCGATCCATCGAGCCTACCGCTCGATCGCCCGGGTCCTCGCGCCGGGCGGACGGTTCGTCTTCATCCATCCCTCGCACATCGTTCACAACCCGTGGAGCCCGGCGAGCACGCACATCAGGGTGGCCGAGGTCGAGGGTCTGCGTCTCGTCCGGCGCTTCCGGAACCAGGCCCTGCCGTCCAGGGCGTATGCCCACTTGCCGCGTTCCCTGTCCGAGATGATCGAGGCCAGCCTGGGCCGCCTCGTGGGCGTCCGCTGGGTGCTCGTCTTCGAGCGACCCCAGCGACCGTCCGCCGGGAGATCGAGCGCCACGGGGATCGCCATGAGGATTGAGTTCGTTCGGCGTGGTCCCGAGCATCTCGAGGCGATCCGCGCGTTCAACGGCCGCCTCGAGGCAGGCGGGGTCAAGGAACGATTCGGCATCGCGACCCTCCTTGCCGAGGAGCCGACGCGTTCGCGGGTCGCGGGATCGGGGATCGACTACGAGGCCTTCGTCGCGCTGGAGGGCGAGGCCGTCCGCGGCGGATATTCCATCAAGCACCAGCGGTTCTTGATCGGCGGCCGGGAGGTGTCGATCGGGTTCCTCGGGCACCCAATCTCCGAGGGCACGATCGATGGTCGCTATGCCCTCGTGGGGCCGCGGCTGCTGAGGGACGCCCTGGCGCGGCAGCCGATGCTCTATGCCCTCGGGATCGGCGGACGCGACGTGGCCATCGCGCGTCTGCTGTCGCGGGCGGGGTTCGAGCTGCAGGAGGTCCCGTTCGCCTTCCGCGTCGAGAACGTTCGACCGTTCCTCCGCGAGATCTCCGTCCTCCGGACCAGTCGGTCCCGGCGCCTCGCTGCGCGAGCAGGTGCGACGACAGGGGCCGGCTGGATTGCGATTCAGGCCCTCCAGCATCGGCGCAAACGGCTCGTGCGTACGACCGTGCGCAGCCGCGTCGTCGTGGAGTTGGCGCCGTGGGCGGACGCGATCTGGACGCAGTGCCGCGGCCGGTTCGCATTCGCCGCCGTCCGTGACGCTGCGGCGATCCGGGAGATGTACGACGCGTCAGATGATCCGTTCGTGCGGCTGGTGCTCGAAGCCGCCGGCAAGCCGGTCGGCTGGGTCGTGTGCCTGTCGAGGCAGTTCCGCGACCATCGGTACTTCGGCAACCTGAAGGTCGGATCGATCGTGGACTGCGTTGTCGTGGCCGGGTTCGAGACGGCCGTTCTGGGGGCCGCGATTCGACAGTTGCGCGATGAGGACGTCGATCTCGTTGTCACCAACCAGTCCTTCGGGCCAATCCGCGCGGCGCTGCGTGCGACCGGCTTCCTTGACGGGCCGTCGAACTTCCTGTTCGGTCCGTCGCCACAGCTCGCGACCGCGATGGGAGCCGCCGGGCTGGACATGTTCCAGCTCACGCGAGGGGATGGTGAGGGGCCGGTCAATCTCTGAGTCGCGGCGACGCCTGCGAACCGCCGGGGCGAGCGGGCCCGGTCAGGTTCGTGCGACGCGCCGTGCCAGAATGCAGGGCCATGGGGACGACGGCGACAACCGCGGGCGCGGCTGGCACGACCGAACATCCGGACGGGCTGGCCGGGGACTCGACGGGCCCGCCATCGACTCCCGGCACGCGACGCCGGGCGGTCTTCCGGCGTGCGATCCGCCACGAGATCAACCGCCTCCACGACCCGCGCCGGATCCTCGCGATGACGATCCTGATCGTCGTCTTCGGGTCGTTGGCGGCCGGGATCGTCGCCCGGGGCGAACCGGCGGGCGCAGATGCCCGCGCGTACTGGGCGGCGGTCCGGATCTGGCTCGGCGGCGGCGATCCGTACCGCCCGACCGGCCCGTTCCTCCCGTACGTCTACGCGCCGTGGATGCTGCCGGCGTTCGCGCCGTGGGCGCTCCTGCCATGGGACGTCGCCTGGTACGTGTGGCGCGGGGGCACGATCCTCGCCCTGCTCTGGTCGATCCACTGGGCGTACTCGCGCCGCCCGCTGATGACGGCGGTGACTGATCCTGATCCTCGGCTTCCCGATCGGCGCGAACCTCGACACCGGCAACATCAACCTGCCCCTGACCCTCCTGCTGTTCGGGGCCCAGTTCAGCGGTCCGCTGCTGGCCGGGGCGATCTGGGCGATGGCGACATGGATGAAGTGGGTGCCCGTCGTCTTCATCCTCGTCCTCGCCCCGCGCGCGCGGCTGTGGGGACTCCTGATCCTGGCGATCTCGGTCGTCCTCAGCCTCGCAACATTGCCCGAGACGATCGCCCAGTTCGAGGCCCTGGTCGGGTTCGGGCGCCGGCCGATCCGCCTCGACTACCTTGTCTTCCTGTGGGCGCTCGTGCCGGTCCTGTGGCGCAAGACCCACCCCCTGGAGTGGTTCACCCTCAGCTGGTGGCGCGGCCGATGGGAAGCGCTCCAGCACGAGCGGCGGTCGTGGACCCGCCGGGTCCGCGGCTGGGTCGGCGTGCCCCACGGCTCGCCACGCGACCGGCGGCCGTCCACCCCGACGACACCGCCGGCGGCGGCGCGCACCGAGGCCGTCGAGCCGCCGGCCATCGAGGCCGGCGACCCGGGCTGATCAGGCGGCCGCCGCGCTCGGCGGCTCGGCGCGTCCCGATCGGACCGGCTCGCGGACCGGCCGCAGCAGGACGATCGCGACGATGTAATACGCGGCGCCGAGCAGGTATGCGACGCGCGGTCCCGTCCCGACCCCGTACACGTTGTTGAAGAAATCCAGGATCAGTCCGCCGGAGGCGACCGCCAGGAGGGACGCGGATCCCGTCGCGACGTTCGAGAGGCCCATATACCGCCCGGACGACGCCTTCGGGATGATGTCGGTCATGAGCGCCCAGTCGACGGCGAGGAACATGCCCGCCGATGCGCCGAACAGGAGCCCGCCGAGCAGCGCAAGCGGCACGTTCGGAGCCACGGCCGCGATCGTGACGCCGACGAAGCCGATGACGCAGCTCGCGTAGATCACGGGCTTGCGCCCGATCCGATCCGACACCCGGGCGGCTGGCACGATCGCGACGAGGTTGCCGAGCACGACGAGGATCAGCAGGACGAAGTTCGTGTTGTTCGCCTCCGTCTGCGTCATCCCGTGCGACTGATGGAGGTACGTGATGATGTAGTTGACGAGCACGGAGCCGCCCATCAGGAAGAACAGGCGCGACGCGACGAGCCAGACGTACGACCGCTCACGCAGGATGTCGGTGCCCCAGGTCTCGCGGGCGATCGTCCCCCACGACCGGCCCTCGCGATCACGTGGGGGTTGGCCGCGGCCGACCCGGAGCACGACCGCGAGCATCGTGACCAGCTCGACGATCGCGACGGCCGCGATGGCGAGCTCGATCCGGCCGATCGCGACGGCCAGGGTGACGAGGAGGAAGCCCGTCACGTTGCCCAGGATCTGCATGAGCCCCACCATCGAGCTCGCGAGGCCCACCTGCGGCTCCGGCACGAGGTCCGGGACGTAGCCCTGGAACGGGCCGCGGGCGATGTTCGTGCTGAACGCCAGCAGGGCAACGAACGTCGCGAGGATCACGACGTCGTTCGCGGTCGCGATCCCGGCGAGGAACACCAGATCGAGCAACGACCCGACGACGATGTACGGCTTGCGCCGACCCCACTTGCTGACGGTGAAGTCACTGATGTAGCCGACCGTCGGCTGGACGAGGATCCCGATGATCGCGGTCGGAATGGAGATCAGGAACGAGATCCGCCCGACGTCGAGTGCCGTGGCGAACCCGCCGAAGTTCAGGCGGTTCTGGATGAACAGGCCGACGGCGCCGTCGATCGCGGTCAGGCCGAGCCAGTAGAGCGAGATCCGCGCGAGATGCCCCATCGGCAGCCGGAGGGTCGGCCGAAACCCGGCGCCGCCGCCCTCGAGCACCACGGCGCCGGACGCGAGATCGGTCACGTGCCTACCCTCAGCTCCCCGAACCACGCGCGTCTGCGCGCAAGCCTACGACGCCCGTCGAGCCCGGACGTTGCAATCAGGCTGCGGCGGCGGCGGTCCCGTCCGGGGCGAGGTCGACCGCGATCCCCGGACGCACGAGGCGCCGGTCGGAGGCATCGGGCGCGACGAGCTGGAACAGCGAGCGGTCGATCGAGTAGAGCGCGGTCGAGGCGATCCCGATCCGCCCGAGGCGGAACGTGAAGACCGGGTTCTCGGCATTGCCCGCGTAGTGGACGACCGAGCCGTCGCGGGCGAGCGTCGCGAGATTCGCCTGTCCCGGGAACGTCCGATGGAGCTGGCGGAGGGCAGCGGCCGCAGTCGGGCAGTCGTCCCACGCATCCTCGAGCCAGCGGGCACCGACCTCCGTGTCCGCCCGGCCGAAGATCCGGCCCAGGGCCTGGTAGCGCCGGCGGGTCTCGGCGACCCCCTGGAGATCGCCGTTGTGGCTGAAGACGAACCGGCCGGCCGGATCCGCGAACGGCTGCGTGTCGGCGAGCTGGAGGGTCGACAGCTTCGAGGGTCGGCGCAGGTGGACCAGGAGGCTCGTCGTCTCGTTCGCCCCGACATCGGACGCTCCCGGATCGTCGGCGAAGGACCGGACATCGCGATGGCTCTCGATCGTCCCGTCGGCCCTCAGCCAGGCAGCTCCCCACCCGAACCCGGCCATCCCGAAGTGTTCGAGCCGCCGGGTGAACGCCCACAGCTCGTCGATCCGGAACGGCTCGCCCGCCCGGGCGACGTAGTGCTCACACACGGCGGCGATGATACGCGCGGTCCCGGCTCAGCCGCCGTGTCGCGCCCGCATGGCCCCGTCGTAGTCCGGGAAGTAGCGCGCGATGTCGGTCAGATCGAACGACCGAAGGATCAACTCGGGCGGCTCGCGCTCCAGGAGGAACGCGAACGAGGCCTGGACGAGACCGGCCGGGTCCGCGGCGCCGGGATCGAGGCGGTCGAGATCCGCCGAGCGGACGTCGACACGATGCGTCGAGATCTCGCCGCCCTCGTCGTCAATGGTCACCGTGCAGGTCCAGCCGCGCTCGCGGCCTCCATCACAACGAACGCCGATCGCGGCCATCCTCTTCTCCCTGGCAGACCGGGCACCAGTATGTCGTCCGCGGGAGCTCCGACTTCAGTGGTCCCGACCGAACGAGAGCGCCGCAGCGCCGGCAGGGCCGGCCGGATCGACGATAGACCGACATCGGCCCGATCCCGGCGGGGGACTCGACGCTCGCGCGCAGCTTCAGCCGGGCTGTCGCGACCAGTCGGGCCAGCGTCGCGTCGTCCACGTCCGCGATGCGCGCCCAGGGATGGACCCGCTCCGCGAACAGCGTCTCGTTCCGCCAGATGTTGCCGATCCCGGCGAGCGCCTGCTGGTCGAGGAGCGCCTCGGAGATGGTCCAGCTCGCACGGGACGGGTCGCGCAGCCGGCGAAGGGCCTCGGCCCCGTGGTCGGGGCCCCATCCGTCGTCCAGCAGGTCCGGACCGAGCCGCGCCAGCGTCGGATGGATCGCCTCTGTGCGCGTCTCGAACAGCTCGACCACGGGGGCGTCGAAACAGACCGCGACCGCGCCCGGGACCTCGAGGACGAGCCGGGCGCGGGACGGCGGCCTGCGCCACCGCTCGCCCGGGCGGTAGCGGTGCCACGAGCCCGTCATCCGGAGGTGCGACCGGAGCTCCAGCCCGTTGTCGAAGCGGATCAGGAGGTTCTTGCCCGCCGCCTCGACCGACACGATCGTCGCGCCGACAACCCGCTCGATCTGCGGCCCGCCCGGTCGCGCGGTCGCCGCCGTGACGGGTCGCCCGACGAGGTACGGTGCAAGGCCGGCGGCGGTCCGTCGGAGGGTGTCGCCCTCAGGCACGCGCGCGTCGGAGGACGAGCCCGCGGTAGCCGGGCACGAACCCGGCCGCGATCAGCCGGTCGCGGACGGGCGCGGACCCGACCGGCTCCCCGTCGACCTTCGTGATCACGAGCTCCCGGATCCGCCCGTCGGCGACGAGAACGTCGAGGGCGCGCGCGGCCGTCACCGCGACGTCCGGGTCGTCGCCCGCCGGCAGGACCTGGAGCGACCCGCCGCCGCGTTCCAGGTACAGCGCCGCGACGCCATCGACGAGGACGACGTAGGCGCCCGCAGCGCGCTGGAGTGGTCGGCGATCGTTCTCGCCGCGCCGCGGCCACGGGATGGCGGCGCCGTACGGGTTCGCGGGGTCGGCGGCGGCGAGGAGATGGACCGCGACCTCGTCCGGTCCGCGGGCGGCATCGCGCACGGATCGCAGCCGTTCGATCGCCCCTGCCTGGGCGAACTGGGCGGCGCCGAGCCCGTCGACGAAGTAGCCCCGCCGGATCCGGCCGGCCTCCTCGAGGGCCCGGAGGACCGGGTAGACACCCGAGAAGCCGCCGTCGACCGACTCCCCGGCGACCCCGTCACGGGTCACGATCCCCTGGCGGTCGAGCAGGGCCAGGGCGGCGGCGTGGGCGCGTTCGGTCGGGGTCCCGGCGGCGGGCTCCAGGAGGGACCAGCGACCGGCCGCCTCGGGCGGACCGAGCGAGGTCAGACGACCGGGCCGGCGGCGGACGTCGCGGGCGGAGCGCTTCCAGCGCAGGGCACGGAGCGGCGCGAACGTGTCGTTCGTGACCTCGCCGGCCCAGACGAGATCCCACAGCGCGTCGAGGACCTCGCGGTCCGACCCGCCGCCGGCGGCCGCGAACAGCTCACGGTAGAACGAGGCGCCACGTGCGGCGAGGTGCTCTCGGATCCGATCGTGGCGCGCACCCGTCCGGCCGGTCGTCGAGGGGCACACTGCCCGGGCGGAGCGCCTCGCGGCCAGGCCGGACGAGCACGATCCGTCCGTCGTCGCGACCCAGGCTCCCCCGGCCCACCCACGCGACCTCGCCCATCGCGCCGAGCTCGTCGAGGAGCCGCGGCTGGTAGCCGGAGATGCGCGCAGGCAGGATGTCCCGCTCCAGCACCGACGCGGGCAGCGCGACCCCCGCGAGCTGGTCGACGACCTCGGCGAGCCGCTCGAGCGCCGCGCCCTGACGGAGCGGGGCGGCCTCGCTACCGACGGCGGCCACGCCGTGCCACGCGGGCAGGAACCGGGCGTACGCCGCCGGATCGACCGGCTCGACCTCCTTGCGCAGCCGCGCCAGCGATCTGCGGCGGAGGAGGCGGAGCACATCCGGGTCGATCCACTCGCGCTCGGCGCCGCCCGGTCGGAACTCCCCGCGGAGGATCGTCCCGGCGTCGAGGAGCCGCTCCAGCGCATCCTCGACGACGCCGATCGGCAGACCCCAGCGTCGTGCCGGATCCGGCGTGACGAACGGGCCGTGGGTCCGCGCGAACCGCGCGAGCAACCCATCGAGCGCGCCGGAAGCCGGGGCCAGGAACGCCTCGGGAACGCCGGTCGGGGGCGACACGCCGACGCCGTCGCGGTAGCGGGCGACGTCCTCGATCGCGATCCAGCGGTCCTCGCCGGCGATCCGCGCCGCAACGGCCCGGCGCGACCCGATCAGCTCGGTCAGCCACGCGTCGCCGGCCACGGCGCCGCCCTCGGTTCGCGCGGCGATCTCGTCGGCAGACAGGTCGCCGAGCCGTCGGAGCAGGTCGTGGAGCTGGTCGACGGTCGTCGCGAGCCGGTCATCGGTCAGGGCCTGGAGGCTGAGCTCCAGGTCGGCGAGCGCGTCCGGATCGAGGAGCTCCCGGAGCTCCTCCTGCCCGAGCAGCTCGCGGAGCAGGTCGCGGTCCAGGGTCAGGGCACCGGCGCGGCGCTCGGCCATCGGTGCGTCGCCGTCGTACATGTAGGCGGCGACGTAGTCGAAGAGGAGCGAGCTCGCGAACGGGCTTGCGCGGGGCGTCTCGACGCTGTGGATCGCGATCTCGCGCCGCGCGACACCACCAAGCACCTCGCGGAGGGCCGGCAGGTCGAAGACGTCCGAGAGGACCTCGCGGTAGGTCTCGACGAGGATCGGGAAGCTCCCGTAGCGGCTGGCGACGGCGAGCAGGTCGGCCGCCCGCTGACGCTGCTGCCAGAGCGGCGTCCGGGTGCCGGGCCGTCGTCGAGGGAGGAGCAGCGCCCGGGCCGCGTTCTCGCGGAACCGGGACGCGAACAAGGCCGACGACGCGACCTGGCCGACGACGATGTCCTCGACCTCGTCCGGGTCCGGGAAGAGCGCCTGGGTCGCGGGCTCGACCACGTCGTCGCCGTCCGGCAGCCGGATCGCGATCCCGTCGTCCGACCAGATCGTCCGGACCTCGCCGGCCAGCCGCTCGTTGAGCCGCGCCTCGATCGCGAGCGACCACGGGGCGTGGACCCGGCCACCGAACGGGGTCAACAAGACGAGCCGCCAGTCGCCGAGCTCGTCGCGGAAGCGCTGGACGACGATCCGCCGGTCCGTCGGCAGGGCGCCGCCGGCCTCGCGCTCGTCCTCCAGGTAGGCGACGAGGTTCTCGGCGGCCAGCTCGTCGAGGTCGTGGAACTCCCGCAGCCGGCCGATCACGGTCGCCCGGCCGCGCGCGCCACGGGCGATGTCGGTGTCCGCCTCGCGGATGAAGGCGCCGAGCGCCCGACCGAGCTCGATCGGCCGGCCGAGCGCGTCGCCCTTCCAGAACGGCAGGCGGCCGGGGACGCCGGGCGCCGGCGACACGGTCACGCGATCGTGCGAGATCTCCTCGATCCGCCAGCTGCTCGCTCCGAGCGTGATCACCTCGCCGGCGCGGCTCTCGTAGACCATCTCCTCGTCGAGCTCGCCGACACGCCGGCCGGGCGTCCCGGCCTCGCCGACCATGAACACCCCGAACAGCCCGCGATCCGGGATCGTCCCGCCGCTCGTCACCGCGACGACGCGCGCGTCGCGCCGACCGGTCGACCTGGTCCGTCGTCCGGTCCCACAGGATCCGCGGCTTGAGCTCGGCGAACTCGTCCGACGGATACGCGCCCGCGAGCATCCCGAGGACCCCCTCGAGGACCTCGCGGCTCAGCGTCTCGTACGGCGTGGCCCGGTTGATCGTCCGCAGGAGGTCGTCGACCGTCCAGCCGTCCATCACCGTCATCGCGACGATCTGCTGGGCGAGGACGTCGAGCGGGTTCCGGGGGATCGTCGTGGTCTCGATGGCGCCCTCGTGCATCCGCCGCGCGACTACGGCCGCCTCCAGCAGGTCGCCGCGGTACTTCGGGAAGATCACGCCCTTGCTCGGTGCTCCGACCTGGTGGCCGGCTCGCCCGACGCGCTGGAGCCCACGTGCGACCGAGGTCGGGCTCTCGACCTGGATCACGAGGTCGACGGTGCCCATGTCGATGCCGAGCTCCAGGCTCGACGTCGCAACGATCGCGGGCACCCGGCCCGCCTTCAGGTCCTCCTCGATCCGGACGCGCTGCTCCCGGGCGATCGACCCGTGGTGAGCGCGCACGAGCTCCTCGCCGGCCAGCTCGTTCAGGCGCTGGGCGAGGCGCTCGGACAGCCGGCGGCTGTTCGTGAAGACGATCGTCGTGCGGTGCTCGCGGATCAGCTCGAGGATCCGCGGGTGGATCGCCGGCCAGATGCTGACCCGGGCCTCGGGGTTCGTCGCCGGGCCACCCGGCTGCTCGTCGAGCGGGAGGACCTCGCCCGGCTTCGTCATGTCCTCGATCGGGACGACGACCTGGAGGTCGAGCGGCTTGCGCGCGCCGGCATCCACGATCGTCACGTCCCGCCCCGGCCCCGTGCCGCCGAGGAACCGGGCGATCGTGTCGAGCGGGCGCTGGGTGGCGCTGAGGCCGATCCGCTGCGGCGGCGACGAGCCCTCGCGGCCGGCGATCAGGTGCTCCAGTCGCTCGAGCGTCAGCGCGAGGTGGGCGCCACGCTTGGACCCGGCGATCGCGTGGACCTCGTCGATGATGACGTGCTCGACGCCGGCGAGGACCTCGCGCGCCTGGCTCGTGAGCATCAGGTACAGGGATTCCGGGGTCGTGATCAGGATGTCCGGCGGACGACGCGCCAGGTTACGGCGGTCCTCGGCGGGCGTGTCGCCGGTACGGCTGGCGACCGAGATGTCCGGCGCCGGCAGGCCGAGCCGGGCCGCGGCGAGGGCGATCCCGGCGAGCGGCGCCCGGAGGTTCCGCTCGACGTCGTAGGTCAGGGCCTTCAAGGGGCTCACGTAGAGGACGCGGACCGTCCCGGGATGCGCTTTCGTGGGCGTCGGGCGCGGTGGCGACGCCGCGAGCCGGTCCAGCGTCCACAGGAACGCGGCGAGCGTCTTGCCGCTGCCCGTCGGGGCGTGGATCAGCGTGTGGTGACCGCCCGAGATCGCGGCCCAGCCCTCGGCCTGGGCCTGCGTGGGTGCGGCGAACGAGCTCTCGAACCATGCCCGAACCGCAGGCGAGAACGGCGCCAGCGGGTCGGTCGCTGGGTCGCCGGCTGACGGCTCGTCGGGCGGGAGCGTCACGGTGGCCACGGGACTCGCGAGTATAGATGTCCGCCGCGATTTCGACCACCCGTTCGATATGCCGGGTTCGACCTGGCGGGGCAGGTGGACAGGGGGCGCACAATCCGGGCAGGAGTGGTCCCGCGAGGTCGGGCGAGATGGCCCGGCACGGATGGGCCATTGGACCCGTGTTCGCCCACCACGTGCCCGGCAGGCTTCGTGCCGAAGGGATCGAAGCGATCCGCACTGGAGGGCAACGGACATGACTCGCAACCGGCAACTGGTGGCCACCCTCGGGGCCATCGCCGCCCTGATCCTGTTCTGGCTCGAGAACCCCTGGTTCCGGCCCGAGGACATCAACGATGGCCTCCGGGCAATCGCCACTGTGGCGTTCTGGGTGGCGTTCCTCGCGGTGATCGTGCTGATGTTCCAGGAGCGGAACAACTCCGGCGCCACGGAAGTCCAGGTCGAGGGTCCGGCGTTCGCCCGGTTCCTCTTCTCGAACACGCAGGCCGGCTTCTTCTGGCTTCCGATCCGGCTGTTCCTCGCCTTCTCGTGGATCGAAGCGGGCTGGCACAAGGCGAGCGGCACCGGCTGGCTGGACGGCGGATCGGCGCTCAAGGGCTTCTGGACGGCGGCGGTCGCGCTGCCGGATCAGGGCCGACCGCCGATCTCGTTCGAGTGGTACCGCGACTTCATCAACGTCCTGCTGAACAACCACGCCGAAGGCTGGTTCGCCTACCTGATCGTCTTCGGCGAGCTGGCGGTCGGGATCGGGCTCCTGGTCGGCGCCCTGGTCGGTGTCGCAGCCTTCTTCGGGGCGATGCTGAACATGTCGTTCCTGCTCGCGGGCTCGGCGTCCACCAACCCGGTGCTGTTCACGATGGCGATCGGGCTCATCCTCGGCTGGAAGGTCGCCGGCTACATCGGCCTCGACCGCTACCTGCTGCCGCTGGTCGGCGTTCCCTGGCGCGCCGAGGTGAAGCAACAGCCCCCACGCTCGGCGGACACACCCGTCGCGGCGACCTGAGACGCGACGATCGCACGACCCTGACCTCGGACGACCCGGGCCCACCCCCCGGGTCGTTCGGCGTCCGGGTCAGTCGCGGTGCGCCTCGAGAGCCATCGGGTCGAGCCGGCCGGCCGTGCCGGAGGCCTCCCCGACCCTGAACCCGGCCCGGTCGAGCATCCGTCGCGCGATCGCGACCCGCGTGCCGTGGGCGAGCGGCTCGACCGGGTCCCGCTCGCCCACCGTGACCACGGCCCGCAGTCCACCGGCGCCCACGGCCTCGACATGCGATGCGAGCAGCCGCGTCCCGAGACCGTGGCCCCGCTGCGCCGGCGCCACGCCGAGCGCCAGCGAGCTCCGCCGGGCCCCGTGGCCGTCGCCCGGGACGACACGGCCAGCGCGACGACGACCGCGCCGTCGACCGCCGCTGTCACAGCCGCGCCATCCGCGAGAGCGGCAGCGATCATCGCCCGGACGTCCGACGGGGCGACGGCCGAGACCACGCGCTCGGCCACCGACAGCCGATCCCACGCGGCCCGATCGACCGCGACGATCGTGGGAGTCGCGGTCGAGGGCGAGGGTGCGGGCGCGTCCGCGGACGCGGAGCCGACGGGGCGGGCCACCGAACCCTGCGGCGCCCACCACCCGCGATCGACCGCCTCGCGGACGAGCCGAGGGACGACGACCTCGCGGACCGCGGCCGCTGTGGCCGTCGACGTTCGCTCGGAGGCTGCCTGCGATGTCGACATCGGGTCGCCGGCGTTGGGCTCGTCGAGGAATCGCTCCGGGAGCGACGCGACCCCGTATCGAGCGGCCTCCCCGGCCCAGCGCTCCCGCCACGCGGTCGGCAGCCGGTCCGGCGCCTCGCGATGGGCGGCCGCCAGCCACACCAGCGACCACGACCGGGGCACGACGTCGTACACGCCGTAGCCACCGCCACCGGTCGACAGCCACCGACCACCCGCCCACCGGTGGGCGACGGCGTCGACCAGCCGGGCCGCGTCGCCCATCGCAGTCGTCGTGTTGCGGAGATGGGCGAGCGGATCCCAGGCGTGGCTGTCGGCGCCGTGCTGGGACACGACGAGATCCGGCGCGAACGACGCGGCGAGCTCCGGCAGGAGCGAGCGAACCGCGGGGAGCCACGCGCCTTCCCCGGTCTCCGGCTCGAGGGGCACATTGACGACGGTCCCGGCCGCGGTCCCCTCCCCCAGCTCGTTCGCGAACCCGGTCCCCGGGAAGAGGTACCGGCCGCTTTCGTGGATCGACAGCGTGAGCACACCCGGATCCGTGGCGTGGATCGCCTCGACGCCGTCCCCGTGATGGACGTCGAGGTCGACGTACAGGACGCGGAGTCCGTCTCGACGCGCCCGGGCGATCGCGAGCGCCGGGTCGTCGTAGATGCAGAAGCCGGACGCCCGCGACGGCATCGCGTGGTGCAGGCCGCCGCCCGGGTGGAAGGCGTGCTCGACGTCGCCGCGGAGGATCGCCTCCATCGCCCGGATCGAGCCGCCGGCGACCGCGGCGGCGGCCTCGTGCATGCCCCCGAACGGCGGGTCGTCGCCACCGAACCCGATCCCGGCCTCGGCCTCGAGCCACCCGCCGTGATCGGCGGCGAGCGAGAAGTGCCGGACCACGTCCAGGTAGGACCGCGTGTGCGCCCAGAGCAGCTCCTCGTCCGGCGCGGGCTCCGGCGCCAGGCCGGGTTCGGCCCCGATCTCCCGGAGCAGCTCGATCCCCGGCCCGAACCGCCGCGGCGTCAGCGGGTGCGAGGGCCCGAAGTCGTAGTCGAGCGAGCGAGGTCCGAACACGAGGAGCGGCTGATCGGGCACGAGTGGCACGATACCGGCGATGGAACGCGTCTACACCACGCCGCTCCTCGACAAGCTCGGGATCCGGCCCGGCATGCGGGTCGCGATCGTCGGCGACCTCGACGCCGACCCCGAGGCCCCGGTCTTCCGGTCGAGCCTGGCCGATCGGACGAGCGACGTCACCGCCGGTGCTCCGAAACCGGACTCCGATGTCGTCCTGTTGATGGCCGACACGACGGGTGAGCTCGAGGCCCTCACGGACCTCCGGCGCCGGATCAAGCCGGCCGGCGCCATCTGGGTCGTGTCCCGGAAGGGCAAGGCCGCGACGCTCCGCGATGTCGAGGTGATCGCCGCCGCCCGGGACCACGATCTCGTCGACAACAAGGTCGTCGCGTTCTCGGCCGAACGAACCGCGCAGCGCCTCGTGATCCCCGTCGCCCTTCGGCCGCCTCGCTGAGGCGCGTACCATCCGCGCATGGGCGATGTCCTCGTGGTCCTCATCATCGTGCTGATCCTCGTGGTCGTGTGGCGAGGCCCGAAGACGCTCCCCGGCATCGGCGCGGCGCTCGGTCGAGGCGTCAAGGGCGCCCGTGACGAGGCCTCGAAGCTGGGCGAAGGCGAGACGCCGCCATCGGACGGCCCAGCGGCCTGACGAGGCCCGTCGGCCGGGCGATCAGCCTTCGGCAGCCAGAGGGACCATGCGGGCGTAGCCGGCCACGGCGATCTCCCGGACGCGAGCGGCCGTCGGAGCCGCGAGCGCCTCGTCCGCGATCGCTCGAACCGTCTCGGGATCGAAGCCTGCGACCGCGGCCCGGATGGAGGCCACCGCCCGAGGCGCGACGCTCAACTCGGTGACGCCGAGGCCGGCGAAGATGCTTGCGATCAACGGGTCGGCTGCGGCCTCACCGCAGACGGCGACCGGTCGTCCGTGGGCGCGTGCGGCTCGGCAGACCATGGCGATGAGTCGCAACACGGCCGGCTGATCGGGGGTCGCGAGATCGGCCAACGCCGGGTTCGTCCGGTCCGCCGCGATCGTGTACTGGACCAGGTCATTGGTCCCGATGCTGAAGAAGTCGACTTCCGCGGCGAGGATGTCCGCGACCAGTGCGGCGGACGGGACCTCGATCATCACGCCGAAGCGGACGTCGCGCGCGATCTCGGCCCCGGCCAGTCGCGCCGAATTCGGCTGCACGACCGAGCGCGGCGCGGGTCGCCCGGACTTCGTCGAGCGTCGACACCATCGGGATCAGGACGTGCAACTCGGTGCCCGCTGCCGCCTCCAGCAGCGCCCGCAACTGCGTCTCGAGCAGGTCCGGTCGGCGGAGGCCGAGGCGGATTCCCCGGACGCCGAGGGCCGGGTTCGCCTCCCGTTCACCGGGCTCGAACCCTGCGGGCTTGTCGCCGCCGATGTCGAGGGTCCGGAACACCACCGGCCTGCCCCCCATCGCGTCGAGGATCCGGCGGTACACCGCCCGCTGTTCGTTCAGACCCGGCGCGATCGTCCGGCCCAGGAAGATCAGCTCGGTCCGGACGAGGCCGATCCCGTCGACGCCGGCGCGCGCCGCCTGTTCGGCCTCCGCGACCGACCCGACGTTTGCCTCGATCCGGATCCCGAGCGGGAGGGACGGGAATGCGATGGTGGCCGCGACCTGGTCCTCGTCAGGTGGGGCAATCCCCGCCTGAACCTTCGTGGTCGGCGCCGGCGACGGCAGGTCGGCCGGCTCCGGGTCGACGATCAGCCGGCCGACGCCCCCGTCGATCACCGCGGACCGGCCATCGAGCCCGATGTGAAGCCCGGGCCCGAGCCCGAGGACGAGCGGGACGCCGAGCGCTCGGGCCACGATCGCCGCGTGGCCGGTCGGGGCGCCCGCCGCCAGGGCCAGGCCTGCAACGAGCTCCGGCCGGATGCCCGCGACCACCGAGGGATCCAGGTCCTCCGCCGCCACGATCGCACGGGTGCCATCACGATGGTGAAGTTCGGGCCGGGTCCGCCCCGCCAGCCGGTCGAGGACCCGCCGGCCGACGTCGCGGAGGTCGGCCGCCCGCTCGCGGAAGTACGCGTCGTCGACGCCGGCCAGCGTGTCGGCCTGCTCCGCCGCGACCCGGTCGATCGCCTCCTCCGCGGATGCGCCGCTGCGGATCGCGTCGATCGCCGGATCAACGATCCCCGGATCGCGCGCGAAGATCGCCTGGGCCTCGAAGATCGCCCCGATGTCCGCGCCGGCCCGACCGGTCGTCTCCCGGGCCAGGGTGTCGAGCTCCGCCGCCGCGGCCGCCAGGGCGTCGAGCAGCCGCCGCTCCTCGCCGGCGATGTCGTCCGGACCGGGACGCTCGCCGGCGCCCGGGCGCAGTCGTCGCGGCTTCGCGTGTCCGACCCCGTTGGAGGATCCGCCCAACCAGAGCAGGCGACCGGCGCCGCTTCCGGGCGATCCGGACTGCCCGTCGAGAACGATGCGCGGCATCGGACGCCCCGTCAGACCGCGACGTCGGCGACGACGCTGGCAAGGACGTCGAGCAGGAGCGCAGCGGACGTTGCCCCGGGATCCTGGTGGCCGATGCTGCGCTCGCCGAGATACGAGGCTCGGCCCTTCGTCGCAAGCATCGGGATGGTGGCCGCCGCACCGGCGGCAGCGGCGTCGCGGGCGGCACCGACGACGGCCGCCGCGTCGGCATTCCCATCCCATGCCGCGCGCGCGGCCGAGGCCGCCGGGACGAGCGCATCGAGCATCGTCTTCTCGCCCGTCGTCGACTTGCCGAGGGCGCCGATCCCGGTCGCGGCCGCCTCGAGGGCGGTGACGACGGCGAGACCGCCGGATGGCGGCGGATCGGCCGGCAACGCGGCAAGCGCGGCCGATGCCCGGAGGAAGCCGGTCCCGTAGAGCGGACCCGACGCCCCACCAACGGTGCTGATCAGGGTGCGGCCGGACAGCCGGAGCAGGTCGACCGTCGCGGTGAGGTCCGGGACGGTCGGCTCGGCCGGGGGCCGGGCGTCCAGCGCGGCCACGATCGCGCTGAAGCCGCGGTCGAGATTGATCCCGTGGTCGCCGTCGCCGATCGCCTGATCGAGAGCGGTGAGGGCCGGTGCCTGTTCATGGATTCGGTCGGCCGTGGCGCGGAGCCAGGCCTCGAGCGCGTGCAGCATCGGGGAACCCTCGACGGACAGTCGGATGGAGTCTAGCGAGCCCCGGGCCGGGCCCGCCGTTCGACGGGCCCGGCCTGAGAGGCAACGGCGTGGTCAGGCGCCCCAGCGGAGCGCCGCGGTGTGGACGGGAGCGTCCCACAGCCGGATGAGCTGGTCATCGAGCTTCAGGAGCGTGACCGAGAAGCCGGCCATCTCCAGGCTCGTGATGTAGTTCCCGACCAGGCTCCGCCCGATCGAGATCCCCTGGCCACCCAGGATCCGGTTGACGCTGTCGAACGCGACGTACAGCTCGATGAGCGGCGTGCCGCCCATGCCGTTGACGAACGCGAGGACCGAGTCCCCTCGGCTCAGACCGAGGTCCGAGACGATCGGCGACACGAGCCACTCGGCCATGTCGTCGACGGGCGCGAGCTTCTCGCGGCGCCGTCCGGGCTCGCCATGGATGCCGATCCCGACCTCGACCTCGTCGGGTCCGAGCTCGAAGGTCGGCGTCCCGGCGGCGGGGACGATGCAGCTCGACAGCGCGAGCCCCATCGATCGGCCCTGGCCATTGACCTTGATCGCGGTTGCGGCGACGTCCGCGAGCGACGCTCCGGACTCCGCCGCGGCACCGGCGATCTTCTCGACGAGCACGGTCACGCCGACGCCCCGCCGGCCGGCCGTGTAGAGCGAGTCCTGGACCGCGACGTCGTCATTGGTCACGACCGAGGCCACCTCGATCTCGCCCGCGACGAGCTCCGCCGCCATCTGGAAGTTGAGCACGTCGCCGGTGTAGTTCTTGACGATGTGCAGGACCCCGGCACCTCCGTCGACGGCGCGGGTGGCCGCCTCCATCTGGTCGGGGACGGGCGAGGTGAAGATGTTGCCGGCCGCGGCGGCATCGAGCATGCCGAACCCGACGAACCCGCCGTGGAGCGGCTCGTGACCGGAACCGCCGCCGGAGATCAATCCGACCTTGCCGGGCGTCGGACCGCCGGCCCGCAGGACGACGTTGTTCGCGGCGTCGACCTTCACGACGTCGGGGTGAGCGGCCGCGAGCCCGGCGAGGCTCTCCGGCACGATGTCCTCGACCCGATTGAAGAGCTTCTTCACCCGGGTCGGAGCGCTGGTCGCCATGGTGCTGCTCCTTCGAAACGTGAGGATGCTGAGGGGTTCAGGCGTCGGCCTGGGCGGTTTCGCGAACCGCGCCGCCGGGCACGGTCACCGTTCTGACGTGTCCGACGAACTCGTACAGGAACGCCCCGATGAGGCCGCCGGCGATCGGGCCGGCGATGTAGACCCAGAGCTGGTCGAGGTGGCTCTTGGCACCGATCAGGGTCCCGAGCACGTCGGGGCCGATCTGGCGAGCCGGGTTGAGGGCGGCACCGGTGATCGGGCCGACCAGGATGATGATCCCGTACACGATGAAGCCGATCACGATGCCGGCGAAGCCGGCCGGGGCACGACCGTCCACCGCGGCTCCGAACACGGTGAAGACGAGGATCGCGGTGCCGATGACCTCGGCCAGGAGGCCGACCACGTTGCCGGCGTTCGCGTTGACGCCGACGGCGCCCAGGCCGAGCGCCTGCGGGTTGTTGCCGGTCAGGATCACGAGCGTCATGCCGGCGCCGACGAACGCGCCGACCAGCTGGGCGGCGATGTAGCTGACGGCCGTCTGGCTGTCGACCTTGCGGGTCGCCCACAGGGCGATCGTGACCGCCGGGTTGATGTGTGCGCCGCTGATGTGACCGACCGAGTAGACGGCGGCGAAGATCGCGAACGCGAACGCGAACGAGATGGTCGAGAGCTCGGCGCTGCCGAACGGGTTCTGTCCGGTCAGGAACACGGTCAACGGGACCGAGCCCGCACCGATGAACACGAGGATGGCGGTGCCGATCGCCTCGGCGGTCAGCTTCTGGGCCAGCGTGGGTGACGACGACATCGATCGACCTCCTTCGGGTCAGGGGTGGACGGCTGCGCCGTCCGGGGACAGGGCGACGGTCGGACCGTCGGATGCCGGGGCCACGGCCGGCCCGAGCTCCTCCACCAACGCCGCGAGGGCGTCATCGGCGTCGGAGCCATCGGCGGTCAGGGTGATCTCGGTCTGTGGACGGATCGTCAGGCCGAGGAGGGCAATCAAGCTCTTGACGTCGGCGGTTCGCTCGCCGCTCCGGAGCACGATCCGGCTCTGGAACCGGCTGGCGACCTTGACAACCTTGGCGGCCGGGCGCGCATGGAGCCCGGCGGGATCGATCACGGTCAGGCGCAGGTCGACCATCGCTCAGGCCTCCAGCGCCTTCGGCAGGGACTGCCATTCGCGGGCCGCCTCGGCGACCGCGTCGAGGTCCGCGCCGGTGCTCGCCTGAACGCCGGCGAGGAAGGCGCCCTCGACGAGCGGACCGTCGCTGACGCGGACCCGGGACCGGACCTCGGGCTCGAGCAGTTCGAGCGCGATCTCCAGGCTCAGGAGCGCGCTCCCGAAGTCGAGCAGGACGAGGGCCCCATCCGCGCCGTCGGCCAGGACGGACCGGATCGCCGCTTCGATCCGCGGCGCCGTGGTTCCGATCCGGCCGTCGTCGGTACCGCCGGCCAGGGCGATCGGGACCTCCGGTCCGCCGAACTGGGCGACGATCGCCCGCAGCCCTTCGACCAGCTGCTCGCTGTGGGATACGAGAACCAGTCCCACCAAGAACGCCTCCTTCCGTGATCCGGGATTCGTGGTCGCCGGCATCGTCTGCCCCGACTCATCAAGAAGAAAGCAAGAACCGGTCTGGTTCCGCGATGGATGCGGTCCGAGGTGCGTTTCGTGGTCGCTCGGGTGTTGCCCGGTTCGCGGACCCATCCCTACACTCGGCCGACCGGCCATCGGCCGCCGAATCGAGGATCGTCGTGCCCGTCTCCCCAGTGCAGTCGTCTGTCGCGCCGATGGCGCTCGACGCCGTTGCGCTGCGCTCCGCCCTCACTCGGGTGCGTCGGACCATCGATCGGCATGCCGCGGCTCTGACCCGGCTCGACGCGGTCCTCGGCGACGGCGACCACGGCGACAACCTGTCGATCGGGTTCCGGGCGGTGGAGGAGGTCCTGGCCGGGCTGCCGCCCGACGCACGGCCAGGGGACGTGCTGCGGGCCGTGGGCCATTGCCTGATCTCCGCCGTCGGCGGCGCTTCCGGCCCGCTCTATGGCACGGCGTTCATCGAAGCGGGGTTCCGCGCCGGGGACGTCACGGTGATCGATGGTCCCCTCGCCGCGGCAATCCTCGGTGCCGCCGCCGATGGCGTCGCTCGACGCGGCCGATGCGCGGTCGGCGACAAGACGATCCTCGACACGCTCCGACCGGCCGCGACCGCGCTCGGCGTCTCGGTCTCGGCCGGCAGCGACGCCGCGGGAGCTGCCCGCGCAACGCTGGCTGCGGCACGCGAGGGCATGCGCTCGACCCGGCCGCTCGTTGCTCGGCGCGGGATCGCGCTTCGACTCGGCGATCGGTCGATTGGTCATCTCGATCCGGGGGCGGTGTCGTGCTTCCTGATCCTGCGCGGTCTCGCCGCCCGTGACTGACGCCGGCGCCACGCCCGCGCAGACCACCGACCCCGCCCGTCTCGTGGCCCGGATCGCCGAGCTCGAGCAGGAGGCGAGGACCGCCTTCGACGAAGCCCAGCGCGAGGCGGACACGCTCTTCGCCCAGTACCAGCTCAGTCAGCTCGTTGCCTCGGGCGGATCCGCGGTCGACCTGGCAGGCGCGGTCCTCCTCGAGCTGACCCGGCTGGCAGCGGGCGACGAGGGCGCGATCTGGCTCGGGGACCGGCCCGGACAGGCGCTCGAGATCACGGCGCGGATCGGCTCGATCGAGCGCCTCCCGGAGCGCTTCGACGACCTCCCGGCGGCACGGCGCTGGGCGGCTCGCCACACCGACATCACGTTCGTGGTCCTCGCCGATGATCCGTCTCCGATGATCGTGGGGATCCGGGCGTCGGATCGGCGACCGCTCGACGAGGACGGGGTTCGGGTGGCACGGCTTGCCCGGCACGAGCTGTCGGTGGCCTTCGCCGGCGCCCGCCTGCGGGAGGCCCTCGAGCGCGAGGGTCACGACCTCGCCGCGATCGTCGACGGGGCGACCGACGTGATCGTCCAGGTCGACGAGGACTGTCGGATCACGCGCCTGAACCCAGCCGGTCAGCGAGTCCTCGGGGTGACGAACGACCAGGCCCTGGGACGACGGTGCGGTGACGCCCTGGGTTGCGAGGCCGCGGGCGGTCATCGAGCCGTCGACTGCCCGCTGGCGGAGACGATCCGGACCGGCCTCCCGATCGGCTATCGGGAGACGGCGATGCGAGCCGTGCAGGGGACGATCAAGGTCGGCGGGGGCTACTCGCCCGCGCTCTCGCGGGGCGGCGTCGTCCGTGCGACGGCGATCCTCCGCGACCTGAGCGCCGCGGAGGCGCTCGAGCAGCTCCGGGAGGGCTTCGTGGCCACGGTCAGCCACGAGCTCCGGACACCGATCGCGCTCATCCGGGGCTACGCCGAAACGCTTCTGCAGTTCGACCTCGAACCGGAGCAGCAACGGGAGTACCTCGAGCGGATCGAGGGCCTCACGACGCGCCTCGGAGAGCTGGTCAGCCAGATCCTCGACGCGACCCACCTCGACGCGGACCCGCTCATCCTCGAACGGACCCCGGTGGCGCTCGCGGCGCTCGTCGCCCGGCTTCGTGGCGACCTGGCGCTGACCGGCGACGATCGGCGGCTCGTCACGGACCTGCCATCCGATCTCCCGCCGATCGAGGTCGATCCGAGCCGCGTCGGGCGGATCCTGGAGAATCTCGTCGGAAACGCGCTGAAGTACGCCCCGGCCGACTCGCCCGTCATCATCGGAGCGGAGACCCACGGCGGCTGGCTCGCGGTCCACATCGACGACGAGGGGATCGGCATCCCGGAGGCGGATCGGCCGCTCGTCGCCGAGCCCTTCCATCGGGCCTGGAACGTGCGCGAGTCCCGCATTCCGGGCACGGGCCTGGGGTTGTACATCTGCCGTCGGCTCGTCGAAGCGCACGGGGGGACGCTGACGATCGGCGATCGGCCCGACGGCCTGTCGGGGACGCGCGTCCAGTTCACCGTTCCCCTCGCGGTCGACGGGCGGGACCGGCAGCGCGCTCGCACGGCGTCGGACCAGCGTCCGGGCGCCACGGAACGGGTCGGTGGCTGAGCGCATCCTGATCGTCGAGGACGAGCCGGAGTTCGCCGCGCTCCTGGAGCTGTGGATCGGCCGGGCCGGCTACGAGCCGCTCGTCGCGCCGACCGGTAATGACGCCCTCCGCCGCTTCTACGAGTCCCATCCCGAGCTCGTCATCCTCGACGTCGCGCTCCCCGGGCTCGATGGCTGGCAGGTCATCGAGCGGATCCGCGAGTTCAGCCGCGTCCCGATCATCCTCGTCACCGCGCGAAGCTCGGAGGCCGACAAGATCCGCGGCCTCAAGCTCGGCGCCGACGACTACATCACGAAACCGCTCAGCCTGCCGGAGCTCGTCGCTCGCGTCGAGGCCGCCCTTCGTCGCGCGTCCACGCCCACGCCCGATCGGCCGCGACGACTCCAGCATCGCGACCTGATCATCGACCTCGACGAGCACCGGGCACGGCTGAGCGGCGAGGACCTGCGTCTGACGCCGACCGAGTTCCGGCTGCTGGCGTATCTGGTCGAGCACGCGGGCCAGCTCGTGACCCACCGTCAGGTCCTGTCTGCCGTCTGGGGCTCCGGGTACGGCGCCGACGTGCATCTCCTGCGGATGACGATCCGGAACCTCCGCCTGAAGCTCGATGCGATCGCGCCAGGCGGCTCGTACATCGCCACGGAGTACGGGCTCGGCTACCGACTGACGGGGCCCGTAGACTCGTCGCCGTGACCGACGACAGAGAGGCCGAGCTCGCCGCGCTGCTCGCCCGGCCCGGGCCCGGCTCGCACCGGACGACGATCCTCATCGACGGCGTCCCGACCGAGACCCTCGCGGACCTCCCGCCGCTCCGCGATCGGCTGCTGTTCGTCGGGCTCAACCCGTCGCCGGTCAGCGTCGAGGCCGGCCACTACTTCCAGGGCAAGCTCGGCCGGGCCCTGTGGGGCCGCCTGATCCGGGCGCAGATCCTGCCGCCCGACACCGACATCGACACCGCCGACGACGCGCTCGTCGCGGCCGGCCACGGCATCACGGACCTCCACAAGCTGCCGAGTCCCCGCGACGAGGCCAGCGACGCGCTCCTGCGGGCGGGGGTCGGCCCGCTCTGGCAGAAGGTCGCGCTCTGGCGACCGGCCGCGATCGTGTTCGTCTGGAAGCGGGCCGCGGAGACGGCGGCCGGCCGGAAGCTCGATGAGCCGTGGGGCCAGCTCGAGGGCGTCGCCCTCGCCGGCCGGCCGTGCTTCCTGATGCCGGGCGCCTACGCGCCGGTCGAACAGGTCGATGCGGGGCTCAACCTGATCCGGAACCTCGGGGCGTCCCTGCCCCGCTGATTCGGAGCCGGCCGGTTCCGGGCGCATCGATCGTCACGGTCGCGCCGGCGTCCCCGGGGAGGCGGTCGCCGTCGACGAGCTCGACCGTCTGGTACGGGAGGTGCGCTCCGGCTCCGGGTGCCGCGAGGATCGGGACCTCGCACGGGATCGCCAGCATCTCGGCGCCGGCGGCATGATCCGGATCGGGGCTGGTGAGGAGGATCGCGCGAAGGACGCCGCCGCGGCGATCGATCGTCTCCTCGATCGTGCGGATCGCCGCCTCTGACGGGTCGCCCGGGTCGACGACGATGACCTCCCGGCGGCCGAGCACGGTCGTCTCGCATCCTCGACCGGGCAGCCCACCGGCGCCCCCGAAGGCGAGGCGGACGATCCACTCCTCCTCCGCGGTGACCACCGGCGGGGCGACAGGCTCGAAGCGGATCCGCTCGGCCACGTCGCCGGCAGATCGTGCGCGGATCTCGAGCAGACGCTGGAGGACGGAGGTCGTCGGGACCCACATCTCGATCTCGCCCGCGCTCAGTCGCCGGAAGGCGGCCGACGGGGTGAGCCACGCGTGCCCGGCGACCTCTCCCGGTGAGAAGTCGGTCTCGGCGCCATCGGGCAGATCCGCGACGAAGAACCACGTCGAGAACCGGCGAGGCATGAACACCGGCGTCGTGAAGTGCGCGATCGGAACGAGGGCGGCGGCATCACCGAGGTGGACGCCGATCTCCTCCTGGACCTCCCGGATCGCGGCTCGTCGGAGGGCGGCAGACTCGACGGCCGAGACGTTACCGCCGAGGTCGTCGGAACCCGGCTCCCCGACCGCGTCGTCCGGATCGACCTTCCCACCGGGGAAGACATGGAGGCCGGGCCCGAACGCCATCGACGCCGGGCGCTCGATCAGGAGGACCTCGGGCTCGGTACCCGGACCGGGTCGGACGAGGACGACGGTCGCCGCGGCTCTCGGTTCGGCCGGCGTGCTCAGGAACCAACCGCCCGGAGCTCGGCGCCGAGGGCCACCGGCTCGGTGACCGGCAGCCGGCAGGCGAAGTCGCGGCAGACATACGCCGTCGGTCGCCCATCGATCATCGTCCGATCCGCCAGCAAGGGGATCGCGGAGCGATCCGGATCGGTGCTGATCGCGACCGCGAGGTTCGGTGGCTCGCCTTCGCGCGCCGTGGCCAGGAGCGCGCGCGTGGCCGGGTCGGCGACGTCGCCGACGATCGCGAGCTCGATGATCCCGGCGGTCTCGAGGGCCGCGCCCGAGAGCCAGTTCGCGAAGCCGGTCGGATAGCGGCCGAGGTACGCCGTGACGCTCGCGAGCGCGCGCTCCGCGGCGGCGCGGTACCGCGGCTCGCCGGTCAGAGCGCCGAGCCGGAGGAGGACACGCGTCGCCATCGAGCCGCCCGACGGCGTCGCGTTGTCCTGGGGGTCCTTCGGCCGGGTCACGAGCGTCTCGTGGTCGTCGGCGGTGTCGAAGAAGCCGCCGGCCTGGTCGACGAAGTGGTCCAGGATCGCATCCGCGAGCTCACGCGCGGCGACGAACCATCGTTCGTCGAACGTCGCGTCGTACAGGGCGAGGAGCCCGTCCGCAACGTCCGCGTAGTCTTCGAGGACGCCCTCGCCGCTCGATCGGCCGTCCTTCCACGAGCGACCGAGCCGGCCGTCCGGCCGGCGGAGACCGGCGAGGATCGCGTCGGCGGCGGCGATCGCCGCGTCGCGATAGCGCGTCGCGGCGTCGGGATCGGCGTCCGCGAGGAGCCGTGCACCATCGGCGAACGCCCCGATCGCGAGGCCGTTCCAGGCGGCCAGCGCCTTGTCGTCGCGCGCGGGCTGGGGACGCGCCGCCCGGATGGCGAGCAGACGCGCCCGGGCATCCGCGAGGTCCGCTTCCCGCGCCGTGTTGATCGAGCCGTCCTCCCCGACGGCGGGGTGGAGCCGCGACAGGATCGTCCGGCCCTCCCAGTTCCCGGCGTCGCGAACGCCGTACGTCGTCGCGAACGCCCCGGCGTCGGGACCGAGTGCGGCGGCGATCTCGCGCGCGGTCCAGGTGAACGTCGCCCCCTCGACCCCGTTCGTGTCCGCGTCCTGGCTCGCGGCGAAGGTCCCGTCGTCCCGTCGCAGCTCGCGGAGCAGGTACTCGAGCACGCCGATCGCGACGTCGCGGTACCGGTCGAACCCGAAGATCGCCCAGGCCCGCAGGTAGGTCCTCGCGAGCTGGGCGTTGTCGTAGAGCATCTGCTCGAAGTGCGGCACGAGCCAGATCGGGTCGGTCGCGTAGCGATGGAAGCCGCCGCCGAGCTGGTCGTGGATCCCGCCGTCGGCCATCCGGTCGAGCGTATAGCGGACCATCGCCGCCGACGCCGGATGCCCGGTCGCGACCCGGCCCATGAGGAAGTCGAGCGTCATCGGCTGGGGGAACTTCGGCGCGCCGCCCCACGACCCGTTGAGGCTGTCGAACCGCCGGCGGAGCTCATCCTCGGCCTCGGCCAGGAGGGACTCCGTCGGCGCGGCACCGCCGACGGGGAGCTGGTTCTGGCGGACGAGCGCCTCGACGAGCTTCTTCCCGGACGCGACGACCGCCCGCCGGTCCTCGCGCCACGCCCGGGCCGTGCCGGCGAGGACCTGGCGGAAGGCGGGCAGCCCGTGGTGGGGCTCTGGCGGGAAGTACGTCCCGCCGTAGAACGGCTGCCCGTCCGGGGTCAGGAAGACGCTCATCGGCCAGCCGCCCCCACCGGTCAGCGCCTGGACGGCGCCCATGTAGACCTGGTCGAGGTCGGGCCGCTCCTCGCGGTCGACCTTGATCGCGACGAAGTCCCGGTTCAGGTCGGCGGCCGTGTCCGCGTCCTCGAAGCTCTCGCGCTCCATGACGTGGCACCAGTGGCACGCCGCGTAGCCGATCGACAGGAAGATCGGCTTGTCCTCCGCCTTCGCCTTCGCCAGCGCCTCCGGTCCCCACGGGTACCAGTCGACCGGGTTGTGCGCGTGCTGGAGGAGGTACGGGCTCGTCTCGCCGGCGAGTCGGTTGGGCATGTGCTGATGGTAGGCGCCACGTGGCTCAAGCCTGCGGCCGTGCCTCCGCGCGCAGCTTCGCGAGGTAGGCGGACGCCCCTGCGTAGTCGGGCCAGGTCGATCGGCGCGGCGAGCCATACGGCGCCGGGCGCTCGGCCAGGAGGTGACCACCGGGGCCGGCAACCGCCAGACCGCGTGGTCCTGCGGCCGTCAACAGAGCGCGGTCCGCCGTGTACAACGTCGCGTCCATCACCTCTGCCAGCGCCAGGTAGACCGCGTCGTACGCGGTCAGTGCGAGACGGTCGGCCCGATCGAGCGCCAGGAGGACCAATGCCCGGTCCACCTCCACCGTCGTCAGTCCGAGCTCATCGATCCCGTGGATCGCTTCGATCACCGCGCGCGACGGGAGGTGATGGCGACGGAGCAGGCTGTTGGTGACCTCGAGCCAGAACGGCGACGGCACGAGAATCTCGACGCGCGCGGTGCGCCACGTTCGCAGATGACTGATCACGTCGGTCGCGGCCGGCTCCTTCAGGACGAGCGAGAGAAGGACCGATGCGTCGACGACGACCCGCTCGCTCATTCGTCGACCGCCGGCCGGGCCGAGCGAATCGCCTCCTCGATCTGATCCGCGCGCCGCTCGCGTTCCTGCCGGAGCCACTCGGCCTCCGTCAGGCCATCGTTCGGCGGCGGGTACTCGGCAGCGAGCCGCACGCTCAACGCCTCGAGGCGGTCCAGCGCCGCGAGCGACCGGGCGATCCGCGCCTCCTTCTCCTCGTCGAAGCGGCGTCCGTCCTCGGGCGACACCAGCCACGCGATCGGTCGATGGTCGCGCTCGATCAGGATCCGCTCGCCGGCCGACGCCGCGTCCAGGATCTCGCCGAGGCGTTTGCGCATGTCCGTCGGCGTCACGACTCTCATGGTCGACCATGATGGTGGCCATCATGGTCACGTCAAGGTGATGCCCTGTCAGGACCAAGCCGCCCCGTAGACGGCACTCGCCGCTCCTTCAGCACGAAATCGATCCCTCACAGAGATCACAGGCCGGCCGGTGACTACGATGGGCGCATGCGTTACGGACTCTGCCTGCCCAACTTCACCACCCTCGGTTCGACCGAGGCAATCGATGCGGCAGCCGACGCCGCCGACCGCCTCGGGTTCGAGTCCGTCTGGACCACCGACCACGTGCTCGTCGACCGCGGCGGCGACTCCGCCGACTACCGGACGAACTTCGACGCGATCGAGACGCTGGCCTGGGTCGGCGCGAAGCACCCGGGTCTGGGCCTCGGGACGAGCGTCCTGGTCGTGCCGCAGCGGAACGCCGTCGTCCTCGCGAAGGAGCTGGCAACGCTCGATGCGCTGTCGAGCGGGCGGCTGACCGTCGGGGTCGGCGTCGGCTGGAACGAGAAGGAGTTCGGCAACATCGGCGTGGCCGACCAGTTCCACGTCCGGGGCGCCTACCTGGACGAGACGATCGCCCTCTGGCGGCACCTCTGGTCCGGCTCCAGCGAGCCGTTCGCGGGCCGGTTCTTCCACCTCGACGACTTCATCTTCGGCCCGCTCCCGTCGCAGCGATCGAGCCTGCCGATCTGGATCGGCGCCCGGACGGAGCCCGCCCTCGCCCGGGTCGGTCGCGTTGGCGACGGCTACCACTCGTCCGCGACGTCACCCGAGGCCTACGCGAAGCGCATCCCGACGATCCGCGAGGCGGCCCACGCCGCCGGCCGCCCGATGCCGAAGCTGACGGCCCGCGTCCGCGTCTCCTTCGACGAGCCGGCGCAGTCCGCGGAGGCTCGCCCCTACTCGATCCGCGGCAACCCCGACGAGATGCGCGCCGAGATCCAGAAGTGGGACGACCTGAACGTCGAGCTGCTCGCCCTCTGGTTCAGCGCCGAAACGCCCGACGCCCAGCTCGCCGCGATCGAGCGGTTCATGAAGGACGTCGCCGAGTAGCGTCATGACGCCCGGCGGATCTGGCGACACTTTCGCTCCTCGACCCCGGTCAGGGCGTCTGCCCGCAGGCCATCGGTGCAGCCCGGACGACGAGATCGGATATCGCCGCTGCTCAGGCGGCGAGTACGTCGGTCTTCCGCTGATCTGCTGGGAGACTACCCAACACGAGGTCGACTCGGCGGCGCGGGCCGGCGCCGATCCACGCATCGTCGAATGGGCAGGGCTGTATCTCGCCGACCGCGCTTCTATCGCTTGAGGTCAGTCTCGTCCAATCGTCGAAAGCCGTTCTGAACGAGGTAGTCGAACGTCTCATCGAGGACCTTCGTCGGTGGAACGAACACGACGGTGGCATCTCGCCCTCTCGTGAGCAAGACTCGATACGAGTTCAGTCGCAACTGGTAAGGATCCCGGACCCTCGCCGCGGATTGATAGCCGCGCGCAAAGGCGTTCGACCAACGTCCGTTCTTGCGGATCAGGTCATTTCCCCAGGCGAGCAGGACTGCGTCGAGCTCCAAACCCTGGCATCCAAACTCCGTCACGCACTCACGCAGCTCGCGGCATGAGCGCGCGGACGGGCTATCCTCCCCATCGGCGAACCAGGGCCCGTACCGAACGCGCTTGGTTGACTGGAAGTCATTCGGAATGCCGAACCTGGGCAGCAGGGAGTCTTTCGAGGACGCAATCAGCCCGAATCGAGCTTCCGGGTCGCCGGCGTAGCGCTCACGGAGGTATGCCTTCGCCTCGCCGAGATCGCGGGTAATTCGGAGGTGGTAGCCGCCCGCATCCAGGCGCCGCGCCACGGCCGCGGGCTCCTGGTCATGGGGCTCCTCGAGCAGAGCCTGAACGAAGCGATGGACCTCCGTCGCGAGGTGGAAACGCAACTCCTCGGTCAGGTGTAGCCGCTCCGCGATCGAGACGCCAGCGAGCCCGTCGAAGACTGGCGCCACGTCTGGCGGAACGTGGACGGACCACTCCTGTCGGCGGCTCGAGCCCTGGACCGCTGACCGCCATTGGCCGATGCCGGCCTCCTCTCCAACATGAATTCTTGCCCGGCACCGACGAGACCCACGACGACACACCACTCCGGGATGCGGTCCGCGAATGCGATGAAAGCTTCCGGCTCAGATCGACCTTCACCCGCGCCGCCATGCTTTCGGGCGACCTGCGCCGCGTCGAAAGCACGCTGGGCCTCATCAAAGATGAGGACGTGTTCCGGAGGGACTAGGTCAGGCTTGCCCGAATACCGGGCAACGTAGTCCTTGACGTCTCGGACGAACGCTTTGCCGCCCCCACCGGCACCGCGAAGCTCGTATTGCAGGACCTGGATCAGCGGGCCATTTCCGGAGAGGTACACGGCCGGCGCGGACGGTTTGCCTTCGGACCGCGCGACGGCGAGGTCATCAAGGAAGCGAGCGTGGGCGAGTTGCAGACCCACGAGCGTCTTGCCGGTGCCCGGCAAGCCCGTGAGGAGAACAAGGCGTCGCGTCCTCGTCGCCGCCGCTTCTCGCACAACTGCCGCGATGTAGTCCAGCGTCGGTTGAGTCGTTTCTGCGGCATATGTGACCCGTCGGATCTGCCCGTCCTCAAGGAGCTCACGAGCGGCTTCGACGAGCGATGGGAGTGGCCGATACGCAGCCGGATCGAGGAACCGATCGACTGAAACGGGCGAGCCCGGGAATCGCAGCTGAAGCTCGGACGCAAGACCGTCAAGCGCATCTGGTCCGATCACATCAACACCTGCGTCCGACCCTTGTCTCCCGGCGCCTCTCATGAGGACGAGCCCTGACGCGACCTCGCGCTTCGCGCATTCGCTGTGATATGCGCGAAGGTCACGCGCATAGGCAGCCGCCTGATCGATATCCACGCGCTCGGCGACAGCCTTGCCTTTGAGCTCAAGCACCAGGACTGCTCCACCCAGGAGCAACAGCACGTCGGGCCGCCGCGACTCCATCGGCAGTTGGTATTCGAGGATCGCCGAATAGCCTTCGTCGGCGACTGCGAAGCGGGCGGCGAGCTCCGCGGCTTCTCGTTGGAGCGGCGGGATTGAGTCGTCCCAGGCACGGACCTGCTGGGGGCTCGCGTCCGGGATGAACGCGACCAGCGCTTCGCTCACATCCTCGGCTGGCGCCTCGCGGAACCGACGCAACGTCGACGACCAGCCGGCGTGCTCGGATCGCTCAGGGTAGGGTCGTTCCCCCGACACCTCGCCAGGGTATCAACGTAACCAGCCGACGTTCGGTCGACTACCTCGGCCGGGCGCTCGTCGTGATCGCGCCGGCCGAGCGGCCCTCCGGGTCGATCGCGCCGATGTCGGCCGCGGCCAGCGACACCGAGCGCACCCGGCGCTGCGACGGATGCAGCCGACGCAGCCAGACCCAGCCGCCGATCCCGCAGGCCAGGCTGAGCAACGCGCCGATCAACAGCGACAGCTGGACGCTCCACGCGGACGCGATCGCGCCCATCAGCAGCCCGCCGGCCGGCACGGAGCCCGCGAAGACCGTCGTGTAGACGCTCATCACCCGGCCCCGCAGCTGGTCGGGGACGCTCAGCTGGATCGTCGTGTTCGCCGTCACCGCCATCGCGATGCCGCCCGCGCCGGCGATGACCATCGCGAGGAGCGACAGCGGGAAGAACGTCGAGGCGGCGAGGATGACCGATCCGAGGCCCAGGGCGATCGCCCCGGTCGCGATCACGGTCGGACTCGGGCGCCGGGTGAAGGCAACCCACAGGGCGGCGACCGTCGAGCCGAGGCCGGACGCGGCCATCAGGAAGCCGTAGCCCGACGCCCCGACGTTCAGCACCGAGTCGGCGAGCGGCGGCACGAGGATCTGGAAGTTCATGCCGAACGTTGCGACCAGGCCGACGATCGTGACGGAGAGAAGGACGATCGGGGTCGACCGGACGAAGTGGGCGCCTTCGCGAAGGCTCTCGATCACCGCGCTGGCCGACCGCGGACGAGCGATCGGCGGGGCGGGTCGGAGCTCACTGTCGCGCATCGCGACGTACGCGACGATCACCGCGATGAAGCTGATCCCGTTGATCAGGAAGGCGATCGAGGTGCCGAACGCCCCGATCAGGAGACCGGCGGCGGCCGGCCCGAGGACCCGCGAGGCGTTGAACAGCGCGGAGTTCAACCCGACGGCGTTGGCCATGTCTTCTCGACCGACCATCTCGACGGCGAACGACTGGCGGGTCGGCATGTCGACGGCGTTCGACACGCCAAGCAATGCGCCGAGGACCATCACCATCCAGACCTCGACGACCCCGGTCGCGGTCAGCGCGAACAAGGCGAATGCAAGAACCATCGCGACGGTTTGGGTGACGATCAGCGTCTTTCGCTTCGGCAGCTGGTCGGCGATCACCCCACCGAACAGCCCGAAGATGATCACGGGTCCGAACTGGGCGACCGACACGAGTCCGAGCCAGAGCGGATCGTGGGTCAGCTGCAGGACGAGCCAGCCCTGGGCGACCTGCTGCATCCACGTCCCGACGAGGGAGATGGCCTGCCCGGCGAAGAACAGCCGGTAGTTGCGGTGCCGGAATGCCCGCGCGCCCTCGAACTCCCTCATCCGCGCCCTCGCGCGGGGCCGTCGTGCACGTGGTGGGCGGGCTCGCGGCCCGTCACGAGCTCGTCGATGTGCTCGAGCAGGTGGGCGCGACGCCGCTCGGCGTCTGTGATCATCGCGGTGAGTCGATCGGACTTCGCCTGGAGCGACTCGATCTGCCGATCGACCCGGGCCAGCGCATCGTCGACGATCGCCCGTCGCTCGGCGAGGTCCGACGTGGTCCGGAAGCGGTCGCGGTTGCGGGTCCGCGCCGCCTCGTCCTCGAGCATCCGGCTGATCTCGGCGAGGCTGAAGCCGGCTTCGTCGCGGAGGTCCTTGATGAACCGCAGCCGCTCGACGTCGTACTCGTCGTAGAGCCGATAGTCACCGTCGCTCCGCGCGGCCGGCGTCAGCAGCCCGATCTCCTCGTAATAGCGGATTGTCCGGGCCGTCAGACCAAGGGTCGCGGCAACTTCCTGGATCCGGAGGAGCTTCTCGGTCGTCAATGCGGCTGTCGGGTCGTCGAGGTGGCTCACGGCGCTCAGGATACCCGACCTTGCCGTTTACGTAAAGGTTAGGCCGACACGATGATTGAACGGTTCTGGCCCGGCGAACGTCCTGGTTGGTGCAGGAAGGCACCGAGAACGCGGAGTGAACCTCCGACGAACGCAGGATGAATAGCTTGTTGCTATGGTCGCGGTCCGCCAACGGGTCTATCGTCGAGTGCTCAGGGCATCGATGGACGGCGTGATGAAGGTTCGGCGTATCGGGCGGATCGGGCTCGTCGCCGCGGTGGCTCTGCTCCTGGTCGGGGCAGGTCCGGTCGCCGCGCGGACCGACGCGACCCGCGCTGCCCCGAAGGTCGTCCTGATCGTCGGCCCTGCGGGCGCCTCGACCCCCTACTACCGGCGTCTCGCCGACGAGACCGCGGTCGCTGCGGCGAAGCTGACTCCCAACGTCGTCAAGGTCTACTCGCCCGACGCGACGTGGGAACGGGTGCAGGCCGCGCTCGAGGGCGCCTCAGTCGTCGTGTACCTCGGTCACGGCAACGGCTGGCCGAGCATCTACCGCTCGGCCCTCTATCCGCCGACCCAGAACGGCTTCGGGCTCAACCCGCACGCCGGCGCCGCGGACTCCCACCAGTACTTCGGGGAGGACCGGATCGGCTCGGAGATCCACCTCGCGCCGAATGCGCTCGTCGTGTTCAGCCACCTCTGCTATGCGAGTGGGAACACGGAGCCGGGCCTCGCCGAGGGCACGCTCGACCAGGCCGAGCAGCGGGTCGACAACTACGCCGCGGGCTTCTTCCGGGCGGGCGCCGGGGCGGTGATCGCCGACGCGTACCTGTCCCCCTCGTACTACGTGACGTCCGTCCTCAGCGGCCGCTCGACGGTCGACTCGATCTGGCGTCGGGCACCGAACAAGAACGACCACTTCCTGGCCTTCAACAGCGTCCGGACGAAGGGCGCGATCGCGGAGATGGACCCGGACAGCGTGTCATCGGGGTTCCACCGCTCGCTCGTCACGAAGCCGGGACTCGCGAGCGCCGTCGTCCTCGGCGGGGCGATCCCGCGCCAGCTCGTCGTCCAGCCGGAGGTCGAGCCGTCGCTGATCGGGCTCGGCGTGACGTTCGGCGCGCCCGACCTGACCACGCCGCCGACCGCCGGCTCGGCAACGACCCTCGTGCTCCCGATCGCCCGCGACGCGGTCGGGCTGCTCCCGTCGAAGCTGATGATCGGGACGCGCTGGGACCGCCTCGACGCGCCATCGGGCGATCCCGTCGTGGCCCCCGGGGCCCCGGCCCCGACCCCGGCCGCCGGCACCTCCGCCGGGACGACCAACGACGACCCCGGCACGACGGCCACGACCGATGGCCAGGGTCTGGACCTCGTCGCCCCGGAGGTCCCGGGCGAGGTGGTCGCGCCGGTCCGGGCCAAGCTCGTCGCCGGCGGCGGCATCAGCGTCCCCGTCCGCGTTCCGGCCACGCCGGGTCTGTACCGGCTCGTCGCGACGCTCCACCAGTCCGACGGTCTCGCCTTCGACGCCGCGACCCAGGCGCTCCTGCCGGCGCTCGTCGTCCGGGTGACCGGTCCGAGCACCGCGGTCTATGGGGTCCCGCCGACCGCGAACGCGCGGGCCGGGCAGCCGTTCACCCTGTCGGTGGACGTGACGAACCTCGGAACCAGCGCGTGGGGCCATCCCGCGTCGGTCCCGATGATCGGCGAGGCCGAGCTCGTGCCCGCGTCGCGGGCCACGCTCGTCGCCCGCTGGATCGCGCTGACGACGGCGCTGTCGAGTGGCGATCCGGCCGGCGCCACGGCGAGCTCGATCCTGCCGGCGGGTCTCGCCCCGGGCGCAACGACGACCGCGGCGTTCAACCTCACCGCGCCGGCGGTGCCGGGCGACTACCTGGTCGTCCTCGACGTCGTCGATCCGGTCGCCGGGTCGCTCGCCTCGCTCGGCGTTCCGCCGGGCATCGTCCGGGTGACCGTCGGGACCTGACGCGCCCACGCGGCGGTTGCGCGGTACCCTCCGTGGCATGGAGGTCCGCACCGTCGAAGGGTTCCTGCCAAGCGTCCACGGGTTCCACTTCGCGAACGCCTGGCCGCACGGCCCGACGGTCCGGTTCGGGCCGTTCGACCCGCGGATCGTGGGCGTGGGCGATGCCGCGGACGGCCTGTGCGGCGGGATGGTCTACGCGACCGCCGACCTGTTCCTCGCCGGGGTGCCGGTGCCGGCGGATCGGGAGCCGTTCCCGAACGGATCGCCCCGGTTCAAGGCGATCGTCCGGCGCCAGGTCGAGTCCCTGGCATGGCTCACGGTCCCCGTCCGGTACTGGCTCCGCTCGGCCGTCGGTGGCCGGTTCGGCGGCGATCGCGCGCGATCCACGGTCGATCACGAATGGCCGATCGCGAAGCGCCAGCTGGATGCCGGGCACCTGGTCCTGATCGGGCTGATCCGGGTGTCGTCGGTGGATCCGCGTGCATTGACGTTGAACCACCAGGTGATGGCCTTTGGCTACGCTGAGGACGGGCGGGGGGTGACCCTGAACCTGTACGACCCGAACTGGCCCGACCGCGACGACGTGACGATCACGATCCACCTCGACCCGGCGTTCCGCCCGACCGGGATGAGCCAGTCGACCGGCGAGCCGCTCCTCGGCTGGTTCGTCCTCCCCTACTCGCCGGCCGAGCCCCGCGCCTGGCGCTGACCGGGGCGCGCGTCGCGCTCGGCAGCGACCCTTATGTCAGCGGCGGCAGCTCCTGGGCGTCGGTCTGGGCCGGGGCGAACAGGTCGCCGACCCGCTCCACCCGCTCGACGATCGTCCGGATCGTCCACCGATCGGGCCGCAACTCCGGGTCGTCGAGCTCGTCCCACGCGATCGGCGCCGATACCGGCGCCCCGTCGGCGGGCCGGACGGCGTACGGGGAGACAAGCGTCTTGATCGGCTGGTTCTGGGTGTAGTCGAGACGCGCCTTGCCGCCCCGGGCGCCCTTGGCCCACTCCCACGACACGAGGTCCGGGACGGTCGCGCCGATCGCCCGGCTCAGCCCCTCGACCCAGTCGCTGGTGTCGCCGAACGTGTACCTGGGCTCGATCGGGATCCAGACCTGGATGCCGCGCTTGCCGGTGGTCTTCGGGTAGCCCCGGACGCCGAGATGCTCGAGCGCGGTCCGGTACAGCCGCGCGAGGACGAGGGTCTCCTCGAGCGTCGTCTTCGTCCCCGGGTCGATGTCGATCAGGGCGAACGTCGGCCGGAACGGCTCCTCGAGGCGGGCGGTCCAGGCGTGGACCTCGAACGCGGCCTGGTTGCCCAGCCAGCACATCGTCGCGACGCGGTCCGCGATGAGGTGCTCGTTCGCCTCACGATCGTCGACGCCGACCTCGCGCCAGCGGCGGAGCCAGCCGGGCGCCGACGCCGGGATGTCCTTCTGCCAGAAGCTGGGGCCGTGGGCTCCGTTCGGGAAGCGCTGGAGATTGAGCGGGCGCTCGGCGAGGTGCGGGAGCATCGTCGGGGCGATGCGGGCGAAGTACCGGATCAGGTCGCGCTTCGTGACCGCGCCATCCACGGGATCCGCCGGGTCCGGCCCGAACAGGACCTTGTCGAGGTTCGTGAGCTTCAGGTCCTCGCCGCGCTCACCGCCGACATGCCACGTGCCCTCGCCGGGCATCGCGGCGAGCCGCTCCAGCTCGTCGGGCGTCGCGGTCCACGGGAGGCCGCCCGGCCCGGCGCTCGACGTCGACGAGGCGGCGCGGCGCTTCGCGGGCGTCTTCGGCATGGGGCCATCGTCGCGCGGATCGGCCGGCGGCGCCTCCGCCGCGGCCTCCGCGACCGCACGCGCCGACGAGACGGCGTCCTCCCGGACGACGAGCCGCGGGTCCCGCCCCTCCTCGATCCCCTTGAACGAGGTCTGGCGGACATGGCCATCCCGGGTCCAGCCGCCGAGCTCGGCGCGGATCACGAGCTCCGGCCGAATCCAGGTGATGCCGCCGAGGTCGCCGCCCCAGCGTCCGCGGTAGTCGCGCGGCGGCGGCGGGTCGAACGGCGGCGCGTCGGCGGCGAGTGGCGCCATCGCGGCGAGCAGCCGCTTCCGGGTCGTCGCGGTGAACCCCGATCCGACCTTGCCGGCGAACCGCAGCTTCCCGTCCTCATACACGCCGACGGCCACGGCGCCCAGGTCCCGGGCGTTGCCCTCGCCCGGCGTCCAGCCGCCGACGACGAGCTCCTGCTCCGGCCGGATCTTCAGCTTCAGCCAGGCGGGCGTCCGCCGGCCCGGCTCGTACCGGGATCGCCGGAGCTTCGCGACGATCCCCTCGAGGCCGTTCTGCCGGGCCGCCTCCATGAACGCCTCACCCTCGCCGACGACGTGGGCCGCGAACCGGACCCGCGGCGTCTCCCGGAGGACCGACCGGAGCAGCCGCTTGCGGTCCTCGAGCGGGACGTTGAGCAGCGAGCGACCGTCGAGGTGGAGGAGGTCGAACACCTGGTAGACGAGCGGACCGACCGGCGCCTGGCCCGCCGGGCCGGCACCATCGCCCCGCCCCGATCCGGCCCGGCGCTCGCTGATCCGCTCCTGGAGCAGGGAGAAGTCCGGCCGGCCCTCCTCGTCGAGGGCGACGACCTCGCCGTCGACGATCGCCTCCTTGGCGTCGATCCACGTCGGCGGAGTCAGGAGCTTCGGGAAGTACGTCTCGGCGTCCTTCAGGTTCCGGGTCCAGAGCTTGACCTTGCCGTCGCGGACGACCGCCTCGACCCGGTACCCGTCCCACTTGATCTCGTACAGCCAGTCGGGATCGCTGAACGCCTTGCCGGCGAGCGTCGCCGCCATCGGCTCGATCCGGTCGGGCATCGACGTCTCGCGGGCCCCCGCCAGGTCGATCCCGGCCACGGCCGCGGGCTGCTCGCTCACCCACAGTGCGTCGCGGTTCGCCTGGACTTCGTCGTTCGTGCGGCCGGTCTTGACGCTCTGCGGGTGATCCTCGGCGTCCCAGCCGGCCGCCGCGTCGGCGTCGCGCTTCTTGATCAGGAGCCACTGCTCGCTGTCATCCTCGAAGGCGGTGGAGGGAGCGCTGCCCGGTCGGCGGCTCGTCCGGACGATCGTGAACCGGCCGCGGACCTTCGTCCCGTGGAGGACGAACTTCAGCTCGCCGTTCTCGACCGCGGCCCGCGGGTCGGGGGTCTCCGCCTCCGGCTCCCAGGTCCCCCAGTCCCAGACGATCACATCGCCGGCGCCGTACTGCTTCCGCGGGATCACGCCCTCGAAATCGAAGTACTCGATCGGGTGGTCCTCGACGTGGACGGCCATGCGGCGGACCGTCGAGTCGAGGGTCAGGCCCTTCGGCACAGCCCAGCTGACGAGGACCCCCTCGATCTCGAGCCGGAAGTCGTAGTGGAGCCGGGTTGCGCGATGGCGCTGGATGACGAACCGGCCCGTACCGGTGGGCGGCGCCGTCGCCCCGGCGGGCTCGGGCGTCTGGTTGAAGTCGCGCTTGGCGCGATAGTGCTCGAGCGGCATCGCGCCGGTCGCTCTCCCGCGGTCGCGGTCGTCAGGCGGTCTTGCGCTTCCGCTTCGCCGGGGCGGCGGTCTCGGCGTCGGCCTCGTCGTCCGCGGTCGAGCGCTTGCCACGGCTCGCGGGCGTGGCCGGCTCGGCCTTGTCCGCGCGGGCCTTCTTTGCCTCGGCGACGCTGACCGGCTTCTCGCCGGCGCGGGCGGCCTTGGCTGCGTTCACGGACGCCTCGAGGGCGGCCATCAGGTCGACGAGCTTGCCGGTCTCTTCGGCCGGCTCGGGCGCCTTGACCTCGTGGCCCTCGATCTTCGACTCGATGACCTGCATCAGCGCGTCGCGGTACTCGTCCTTGTACTCCGCGGGGTCGAACGCGCCGGTCATCGCCGACACGAGCTGGCGCGCCATCGCGATCTCGGCGGGCTTGAACTCGTACTCCTCGTCGGGCAGGTCGAGCTCCTTGGTCGAGCGGACCTCGTCGGGCCAGTGGAGCGTCGTGAGGAGCATCGTGTCGCCGAACGGATCGAGCGAGGCGAGCGCCTCGCGGTCCTTGATCACGACCTTGCAGATCGCGGTCAGGCCTTCCTCCTGGAGGACGGAGCGGAGGAGGTAGAACGGCTTCCGGCCGATCTTGTCGGGCTCGATGTAGTAGGCCTGCTTGACGAAGCGCGTGTTCGAGTCGTCCGTGTCGGCCTTCGTGAACTGCTCGATCTCGATCGATCGGACCGTCTTCAGCGGGACCTTCTCGAGGTCCTCGTCCGTGATGACGACGTATTCACCGGGCGAGTACTCGTAGCCCTTGACGGTGTCGGCACGCGAGATCGGCTCGTCCTCGACCGGACACCACGTCTTCATCTGGATCCGCGACAGGTCCTTCTCATGGAGCATGTTGAAGCGGATCGTGTAGTCGGATTCGGTCGCCAGGTAGAGCTTGACCGGAATGGTCACCAGCCCGAACTGGATGGCCCCCTTCCACATCGCGCGCGCCACGGGCAGGTCCTCGTACGGTCCATCGAACCGGATCGACCCTCGTGCGGGCACGACCGGTTCCGCATGATATCGCGCCCCTGCAACCCGACCGCCTCACACGGACGGGCCGCGGCATCAACGGAGGATGACGAACCCGTCGACGTCGACTCGGCCGTTGCCGGTCAGGCGCAGCTCGATCGTATGGGTGCCGAGCGTGGGGAAGAGCGTTGCGAACTTGATCAGCCGGCTCTTGCCCGACGACGCCTTGAAGCTGACCGTGGCGCGCCAGACGCCGTCGATGTAGACCGCGGCGCTCCCCCGGGTTGTCCCGACCGGGGCGACGACCGCGACCCCGCGGCCGCTGAACGTCGTCCGGACGCGGGCGGCCGAGCTCGTCGCGTAGGTCGTCGTGCCACCGGACGCTCCCGAGTAGGTGGACTTGTGCCAGGTCCCGCTGTAGCTCACGGCGGCGGCGCGATCCTGGATCAGGACGCTCGTGACATTGAGCCCGGACGCCCACGCGCTCCAGTTCCCGGCGACATCCCGGGCACGGACGCGATAGCGATAGGCATGGCCGAGCGTCTGCGATCCGGCGGTCGCCCGAACGCTCGCGCTCGTGGAGCCGACCGTCGTCCACGCCCCACCGTCGACGCTTCGCTGCAGCTCGTAGCCGCCGATCGCGCTCGTCGGATCCGTGGCCGGCGCCCAGCCGATGCTGGTCGGGACGGTCGTGGTCCCGAGCGCGGCGTTCGTCCTGGCCGCGGTCGAGGGCGGCTGAGCGGTGGGGCTGTCGGTCTCGATCACGACGTGGGCCGTCGTCGTGTGGACCCGGCCGTGCTCGTTGCCGGACACCTCGACGTCGTACGTGCCGGCCGACAGACCGGCCGGGACGGTGACCGCCAGGGTGGAGGCGACGCCCGCCGTCCCGAACGGGGCCGTCACGTCGAAGCTCCAGCGGAACCCGGACGGCGAGCCGGACACGGACAGGACGATCCGCTCGAACGAGGTCGCGCTGCGCGCGATCGTGATCGGGAAGCGGGCGACCCCGCCGTTGCCGCCGACCACCGGGGCCGGGCCCGCCGCTAGGCTGAAGTCGCCGCGCGGCCCGATGCCGTGGACGTCGAGCAGCCGTTCGTGCGTGCTGTCCGGATCGGTCGACGTCCGCCAGTTGGTCGTGCCGAAGTAGATCAGCGCCTCGCGAACCTCCGCGGGGGTCAGACCGGGCCGGCTCGCCTTCAGAAGGGCCACGGCGCCGGTCACATGTGGGGCCGCCATCGACGTGCCGGAGCTGTAGCCGTACCCGCCCGGCACGGTCGACAGGATGCACTTGCCCGGCGCGATCAGGTCGACGTCGGAGCCGTAGTTGCTGAAGTCCGCGAACGTGTCGTCGACGTCGTAGGTCCCCCACGAGAGGCACTTGTGGCCGCCCTTGCCGCCGGACCGCCCGTCCGTGTCGGCGAGCGCGGAGACCGTGATGACCTCGTTGTAGGCGGCCGGAACGCGGTTCGACGCGCTGGCGTGGTCGTTGCCGGCCGCCGCGACGACCGTGACGCCGCTCCCGACGATCCGGCAGATCGCCTGGTGGAGGATGTCCTTGTTCACGGTCCCGCAGTGAACGTCGTCGCTGCCGGCCTTCGCGACGCTCATGTTCACGGCCTCGAACAGCGGCCGCGACGAGTCGTTCGGGTCGTGCTGGGCGGCGATCCAGTCGAGCCCGCAGACGTACCAGCTGAGCAGACCGGCCCCGCCGTCGTCGAGGATCTTCACGGCCCACAGGCGGACCCCCGGCGCGACCCCAACGACGCCGAAGCCGTTGTCCAGCGCGCCGATCGTCCCGGCGACGTGCGTCCCGTGGCCCTCGACATCGCGCCACGCCGTCCGGTCGCTCGTCGAGCAGTTGTAGCCGCCGGCGACGTTCAGGTCGGCGACGCGAGAGATCCCCGTGTCGACGACCGCGACGTCCGCGTCAACCCGATCGTCCAGCCCGTCGATGCTCGCAATGGTCGAAACCTTGTCGTTGATCCGGGCGATGCCCGTCGGGATCGACTGTGCCTCCATCTGGATCGCCTCGTCGGCGACGATCATCGCGACCGACGGGTCGCGGCTGAGCGCCTTCAGCTGGGCGCGGTCCAGCTTCGCCGAGTAGCCGCGGAGCGTGTTGCGGAACGTCCGGTCCGACTTGAAGCCCTGGCTCCGGCCCTGGCGATCCGCCGTCGCGACGGCATCGGTGCCGGACTTCAGGACGACGATCCAGCGGTTCGTCGGGTCGGCGGCGAGGTCGACCGCCGGGCCGGCCGGACGGTCCTTCGCGGCCGGGGCGGGGACGACAAGCGCCGGCGTCGTGGCGCTCGGCGCCGGGTCGGCGGGGGCCGGTGCGGCCGGATCCGCGGGCGCGGGATCGGCGCCGGGGTCGGTCGGCTCTGGCGTCGGAGCGGGATCCGTGGAGGAGATGGGCTGGCTCGGTCCGGGGTCCGACGACGGTTCGGGCTCGATGATCGGTGCGGGGGATCCGACCGGCTCGCCGGCAAGGGCCGCCCCGACAGACGAAAGGAGCAGGGTGAGGGCGGCGAACGAGGCGAGGGCTCGGCGCATGGGGGAGATCTCCGGCGTCTGGCGGCATGCCGCAAGTCGCACGGGTATTGTCTCGCATGTCGCGAGCGTGCCCGCACTACCCCCAGCGTGCCTCCCCGGACGACGAAGGGCAATGACGAGGTGGTCCCACGTCGGGGTGGCTCACCAGTCCTGACCGCACCGGACCCTCCGGCACCCACCACGACCCGATCGGCCGCTCAGTGGAGCGTGCCCGCCCGTGCCGTCCGGATCTCGTTCTCCGCCTCCGCCACACGGCAGACGATCGCCTCGCGGAGCCGATCGAGGGCCTGCTGCACGCCGGCCGCACTGTTCGCGATCGAGGTCAGGGTGGCCTTGATCCCCTTGAGCGCATCGAGCTCGGCGCGGACCGCGACCAGGACGGTCCGGACGGCCTCGACATCGACCTCGGCCTCGATCTCGCGGAGGCCGGCGATCGCCAGCAGCTTCGCGAGCCGCAAGGCCGCCTCGAGGACCGCGACGTCCGGCTCGGACGGGTCGACGACGCAGTACACGTCACCGGCACGCACGTCGAACGGGGCGATACCCGATGGGGCATGGGCCGGGCTGAAGACGACGAGACCGACGGCGGCGGCGCGGTTCTCCTTCGCCTCGCGCAGCTCGTCGCGGATCGACCGGACCGACATCGCCCGGTCCTTCGCCTCGATCACGACCCGCACGTCCGCACCGCCGGTCCGCTCCGGGTTCACCGTGACGACGAAGTCGCCCTTCTTCGATCGGAGCACCTCGCCGGGCACGCCACCGGTCCGGTCGACCAGGTCGCCGCCGCCGCGGGTGATCTCGGCCAGGAGGACCTCGAGGGTGTCCTCGAAATCGGCACCCTTCGCGGCGGACCGGGCCCGCTCGACGCCACGCGCCGCGGCTGCCGCCTCGATCGCGGTGAGACGCTCATGGAGCCGCTCGAACCCGGCCGTCACCTCGGACCGGAACTGGTGCATCGGGGAGTGCTGACGGGTCGGGTCCAGGAGGACAGCGAGCTTCGAGGCGTCCCCGTCGAAATACGTGCCGAGGAGCGTCTGCATCCGGCCGATCGCGCTGTCGCGCTTCGTCTCATCGAACAGATCCGCCACGAAGCCGCGGAGCTGGCCGCGATCGCCGAGGAACTTCTCGAGCGTCCGCGGCAGACGACCGTCGCCGTCCGCGAAGTTCATGCGGAGGACCCCCTCGAGCGCCTCGACCGCCCGCCCGTTCGCCTGCTCGTTGGCGTGGACCAGCTTCTCGAACTCGTCGCGGACCATGTCGACGTCCATGGAGACGGCGACGTCCTGGATCGCCAGGAGGCCGACCTTCAGGGCGCGTTCGACGACGGCCGGTCGATCCGCCGGCTCGCGCCCGGCGAGCACGGCGGCAAGTGCCGGGTCGCGGATGACGAGGCGCTCGATGACGATCCGTTCGCCATCGACACGAATCTCCGTGGTCGGGAGCGGGAGGATGCGGGCTTCCATGGCGACATCCTCGACCGCCCGCGTGACACCTAGGCTGTCACGACCCTCGAGCGGGCTCGTCCGACCGCCGGATCGTCGCCTCGATCAGGCCGTGCGGCTCGGTGGTCGACACATAGACCTCGCGGTCGTTGGCGATCCCGAACGGACGCAGATCGACGGTCCAGTGATGGAGGTTCGGCAGCGACATCGAGACGTCCGCCACCTCGGGATGTCGCTCGAGGATCGCCTTGCCGATGATCCAGATCGACGCCTGGACCGATACGGAATGGTGATCCGCGAAGACCTCGAGGAACGTGGACCGGATCGCGTCGTACGAGCGGTCGTAGTCGACGACCGCGCTCGCTTCGTATGCCCAGGTCGCGGTCACCGTCGTCGCCATGATCCGGTCCTCGGTCTCCGCGAGCGTCGTGAACCGGTCGCGCGGAAAGCCGGAGAAGGCCGATCGGGTCGTCTTCATCACGATGAGGTCCGCGATGCCCGCCCGCACGTCGAATCCCGGGCGTCCCACGGACACGACGGTCGTCCGCGTCTCGGAGCCGTCCCGGGTGAACGCGTCCGGGGCCGGCCCGATCGGACGCCACGCGTGCTCCTGGATCGAGACGCGAACCACCTGGACCTCGCTGCCGGCGTCCAGGAAGTGCCGCCCGAGCACGAGCCCGAAGTCCTCGATCGACCCCGTCAGGCCCTCGCCCGCGAGCGCGTACGCCGTGTTCTTCATCGTGTCGGTGGCGATCACGGCCGAGTTGTCGCCCTGGTCGTACGACGCGGCGAAGTCGCCCTCGAGCGCGATCGCGATCGTCAGGTCGCGGACGCGGTGGGGCGTCTCGCCGCGGACCACCTTGACGAGGCGGATCGCGGACTTGCCGTACGAGTTCGGGCCGACCTCGATCACGCCTCGACCCCAGCCATGGACGGCGCCTTCCGGAACCGGTCGCGCGCGATCGCGACGACGTCGTGCAGCGCGCGTCGGATCTCGGTGTCGCGGTCGGCGTCGAGCGCCCGCTCGATGACGGGCACGAGCTCGGCCCGGCTCCGGGCGTCGACGAACACGCAGAAGCGGAACCCGAAGCGTGCCTCGTAGGCGACGTTCAGCCGCTCGAGGTCGGCGATCGCCTCGAGCGTGTCGCGGTCGTAGCCCTGCTCGCGGTAGCTCGCGGACGAGACGGACGCCGGCGGCGCGCCGAGACGCGGATGGGCGTCGATCAGCTCGAGCTGCTCGGGCTCCGGCATCGCCGCGGCGATCGCGTCGGCGCGGGCAAAGAGCGTGGACTCGGTGCGGAACGGGCGCGCGGCGGCGAGCCGGTCCAGGAACCGTGGCGCCCCCTCGAACCACGGCGCCGCGGCCGCGACGAACGCGTCATCGGGGAGCGCGTCGAGGATGGCCACGTCGGGCGTGTCCACTCAGCTGCCGCGGTACGTCGTCATCGCGTAGGGCGCGAGGAGCAGCGGCACGTGATAGCTCCGGTTCGTGTCCGCGATCCGGACGTCGACCGCCACCTTCGTGAAGAACGTGCCGTCCTCGCGGGCCACGTCGAACTCGAGGCGATAGTCGCCCGCGAGGAGCGGCCGCTCGAGGAGATCGCGCACCCGGCCATCGCCATCGGTCAGGGCCTGGGTCATCCGGATCGGCCCGTCGGCGACGTCGAGCCGCGACAGGGTGACGCGCACGCCCGTCGCCGGCGTGCCGCGCTCGGTGTCGAGGACGTGGGTCGAGATCGTGGGCCGGGCGGCATCCGCCACCGCTATCCTCCCTGCATGGCAACGCTCGAGATCGAGGTCGGCGACCTCCACTTTAGCGCCCGCTGGGAGCCGGCCGCGCCGCAGACGATCGAGGCGATCCGGCGGATGCTGCCGATCACGTCGAACCTGATCCACTGCCGCTGGAGCGGCGAGTCGACGTGGATCCCGTACGGCGACTTCCGGCCGGGGATCGACTACGAGAACCACACCTCGCACCCCGCGCCGGGCATGCTCGCGATGTACCCGGGCGGCATCAGCGAGTGCGAGATCTTCTTCCCGTACGGGGCGTGCACGACGTCGTCGAAGGTCGGCCAACTCGCCGCGAACCACTTCGCGACGATCGTCCCGGACGACGGCTGGGCCGACCGACTGCGGGAGGTCGGGCGGCGCTGCCTGTGGGACGGCGCCCAGGCGATCACGATCCGCGAGGTCGGCTGAGGCCTCGCCCGGTCGTCGCTCGCGCTCGTGCAGCCTCCGGCTGCTCAGGCGCCAGACGCCTGATCCGACGGCCGGCCCCCGGCTCGGGCTCCAGACCGTGCATCCGGCGCATCAACGGACGGCCGAACCGCGGTTTCGAGCGCGTGGCGCCCGATCCGACGCACGGACCGGACCGCCGGGCGCCGTTTGACGCGCCCGGCGCATGACGAGCGAACCATCCTGCAGCCCGCCGGTGGCGCGGGGCTGACGCGCGCCGCACCGCTATCCTCGCGGGGTGACGAGCGTCGAGTCGGTCGGTCCGGACCTGCTCGTCCGCGGCGGGACCGTCGTGACGGCGGGCGGCTCGCGGCGGGCCGACGTCGCCGTGCGGGGTGGGTCGATCGTCGCCGTCGAACCAGACCTCGCAGGGCTGGTCGTGTCGGCGAGCGAGGTCGTCGACGCCCGCGGGATGCTCGTCCTGCCGGGCTGCGTCGACGTCCACACGCACACGCGGGTCGCGTCGGACGCGGAGCCGGATCGGTTCTTCCGCGACTCGCTCGCGGCCGCCTTCGGCGGGACGACCACGTTCCTCGCGTTCAACAACCCCGGGACCGGGTCCTCGCCGGCCGCGCACCGATCCATCGCACGTGGCATCGACGAGTTCCGACTGGCCACGGCCAATGACAGTGCGGTCGACTACGCCCTGAGCCCGGCGATCCTCGGCGGGATGGACGACCCGCTGGCGGAGCTGCCGGCGATGGTCGACGCGGGCGTCCCGACCGCGAAGGCGTTCATGGTCTTCGACTTCCGACTGGCCGACCGCTCGATCTTCGAGGCGATGCGGATCCTGGGCGAGCACGGCGGGATGCTCGAGGTTCACTGCGAGGACCCGGTCCTGATCGATGCCGCCGTCGCGTCAGCGCTTCAGCATGGTGATACGGCACCACATCACCATGCTGCCACGCGATCGACCGAGGCGGAGGCGGTCGCCACGTACCGCGCCATGGCATTCGCCCGGGCCGCCGATGCGCCGGTCCACGTCGTCCATCTCTCGTGCGCGGACGCACTCCGGCACGTGGCGGAGGCACGCGCGAGCGGCGTCCGCGCGACCGCGGAGACGTGCCCCCACTACCTCGCGCTGACCAATTCGCGGTACGCCGAGACCGATCCGGTCGAGTGCGCAAAGAGCGTCATCTCACCGCCCCTCCGCGCGGCCGGCGACCGGGACGCCCTGTGGTCCGGGCTGGCCACCGACGAGCTCTCGCTGGTCGCCACGGACCACGTGCCAGATCGCGTCGCCGTCGAGAAGGGCGAAGCGGCCCGCGGCGTGCCGTTCGACCAGATCAGCAACGGCGCGCCGGGGATCGAGACGATGCTCGCCGTCGTGTACGGCCTCGGCGTCGCCACCGGCAGGATCTCCGTCGAGCGGATGGTCGACCTCCTGGCGACGACCCCGGCCCGTCGGTTCGGCCTGGAACGGAAGGGGGCGATCGCGCCGGGGCGCGACGCGGACCTCGTCCTCTTCGACCCTACCGTCACGCGGACGATCCGCCAGGCCGACTTGCACCACACGAGCGACTTCACACCGTACGAGGGCCTCACGGTGCCCGGCGCCGTCCGGACCACGTGGGTCCGCGGACGGGCCGTCGTCCGCGACAGGCACGCGACCGGCGACCGGGGATGGGGCCAGTTCGTCGAACGGGGAGCGGTCGCAACGTGATCGACCGGATCCGCGTCTTGCTGGCCCGGGGCCCGGGCCCGACGGACGAGGACGACACCCGGATCCGCGCCGAGGGCCACCCCGGTCGCGGCACGGTCGTCGCGGTGGAGCCCACGGGTCGAAGCCGCGGCGACCGGCGCGAGGTCGCGTTGACGCTGGACGTCTTCCTCGGGCGATCGCGGACCTTCCGGGTCGAGATCCGGCCATGGGTGACCGCGGCGGAGCTGGCTCGCCTCCGACCCGGGGACGCCGTGCCCGTCGCCGCCGACCAGGCCGAGCCCGGCCACGTCGTCCTCGCCTTCGACATGGACGACGTCCGCTCGATCGCGGGGCTGGGACCCTTCGCCGGCGGCCCCGGTGGCCCTGGCGGGGTCGTGGCACCGGCCGGAACGGCCGGCCGGTCGCCGATCAGTCCGGGAGGCGAACCGGCAGACGACCGGTGATCGGGGCCGCTCCGACGAGGGCCGCCGCCAGCGCCCGGAGCGTCGGCGGCTGGATGCCGTAGGTCGCGACGACCGTGCCCACTGACGGATACGCGATCGCATCCCACGGCCCGCGCAGGGCGACGGCGATCACCGGGCGGCCGCTCGCGACGAGCGCCTGCGCCAGGTCGCCGACCGAGGCCTGACCGAGCGCGTCCACCGTCCCGAGCACGACGACATCGACGCCGGCGGCACGGCCCACGAGGGCGTCGACATCGGCGGACGCGAGGTCGGCCTCGACGACCACGCCCTCGACGCCCGGCAGACGTTCCCGGAGCGCCGCGGCGAGGCCGCCCGGCGGCAGCCACGACGTCGTGTCCGCGGGGGTGAGATCGCGCGGCCGGGGCTCGATGACCAGCGCCCGCATGCCCGCGTGCGGGACGATCGGGAGCAGGCCGTCGCGATCGCGGATCCGCGTGATCGACCGTCGCGCGAGCTCGTCGGCCAGGGCGCGATGCGGCTTCGAGCCGGCGACGTCGACCGCAGGAGCGCGGTGCCCGGCCAGCCAGTGGCGCAGCCCCGCCAATCGGGCGGCCGTCGCCGCGACCTCGGCTGGTCGGAGCGCCTCGTTCGCGGCCGCGGCGGCGAGACCCGCCTCCACCCGCGCCTGCGCCGCCGGGTCCGGCCCACACAGCAGCAGGTCCGTGCCGGCCCGGAGCGCCGCGGCCACGTCGACGCCGGACCCACCGGCGCTGATCGCGCCCATGTCGAGCGCATCGCTCACGGTGACCCCGCCGAACCCCAGCTCGCCACGCAGCACGTCGCGCAGGACGGCGTCCGACAGGGTCGCCGGCAGGTCCCGCCGGCCGGTGAGCGACGGGACCGCCAGGTGGCCGGCCATCGCGAGCAGCGCACCGGCCTCGATCCCCGCCCGGAACGGGACGAGCTCGCGCTCGAGGAGCTCCGCCCGCGACCGTTCGATCACGGGCAGCTCGTGGTGGGTGTCGCCGCCCGGGTCGCCGTGCCCGGGCAGGTGCTTGACCGTGGCCGCGACGCCGGCCGACTGGAGCCCACGGACCATCGCCGCGGCCAGCCGTCCAACCGCCACCGGCCCGTCGCCGAACGAGCGGATCCCGACCACCGGGTTGCGCGGGTTCGTCGCGAGATCGCAGTCGGGCGCGTAGACGACCGTGACGCCCATCGCCCGGAGCTCCGCCCCGATCGCCGCCCCGACCCGCTCCGCAAGGTCCGGATCGCCGGCCGCCCCGAGCGCCATGGCGCCCGCGAACGGCGTCGCCCCGTCGCCCATCGCGTGGAGCTGGCCGGTCTCGTGGTCGGCCGCGACCAGCATCGCCGGCCGCCCGAGACGCGCCGCCGCGGCCTGGAGCTCGTCGGTGAGGGCCCGGACCTCCGTCGGGGACCCGATGTTCAGGTGCCGGTACAGGGTGACGCCGGCCGCGCGCGCCGCGAGCGCCTCGGCGGCGGCGGGCTCGATCGCGTGTCCGTCGAACGACAGGAGCAGCCGCTCACGCCGGTCGAACGCCCCGACGGCCACCTCAGCCCTTGACCGCGCCGGACAGCCCGCGAACGAAGTAGCGCTGGACGACGACGAAGAACAACAGGATCGGGATCACCGTCATCGTCACGCCGGCAGCGATCGAACGGGAGTCGGAGGCGAAGAAGCTCTGGAGCGCCGCCAGGCCCACCGGCAACGTCAGCCCGTCCGCCGTGTGGAGCATCAGCGACGGCCACAGGAAGTCGTTCCACGACGTCACGAACGTGAAGATCGCAACTGCCGCCAGCGACGGTCGGACGATCGGCAGCAGGATCTGCCACCACACCCGCCACTCCCCCGCGCCGTCGACCCGTGCGGCGTCGATCAGGTCGTTGGGCACGCCTCGGAACGCCTGGCGGAGCAGGAAGATGTTGAACGCGCTGACGATGTTCGGGAAGATCAGAGCCGGCAGCGTGTCGTAGTAGTGGAAGACATTCACCGCCAGGACGAAGCTCGGGATGTAGGTGAGCTGCGCCGGCACGATGAGCGTCGCGAGGAGCAGGTAGAAGATCGCGTCACGCCCCCGGAAGCGCATCTTCGCCAGCGGATAGGCGGCCATCGCCGCGACGAGCACGTTCAGCGCGCCGGTCGCGACCGACACGAAGACGCTGTTGAGGAAGAACCGCGGAATCGGCAGCGCGTCGAGGACGTGCCCGTAGTTGGCGAGCGTCGGGTGGGCCGGCAGGAACTGGGGCGGGACCGAGGTGATCGGATCGGTCGGCCCCTTCAGCGACGTCAGCAGCATCCAGACGAACGGGAACACGGTGATCACCGCCACCGCCGTCAGGACGATGTACCACAGCCCGCTCGAGACGATCTGACGACCGCGCTTGCGGCTGAGGTTCCGACGTCGCAGCACGAGCGTCGGCTCGGCCAGATCGGCCATCTCGGCATGACTCATGCGTCGCTCTGGCCCCGCTCCAGGATCCGGACGTTGACGATCGAGAAGAGCAGCGTGATGACCAGGAGCGAGATCGCGATCGCGGACGCATACCCCGCGTGCTGGAGCACGAACGCCTGGCGCCAGAGGTAGAAGACCATGGTGACCCCGCTGTCGAGGAAGCCGCCGGTCTGGTTCGTCAGGACGTAGATCTCGTCGAAGACCTTCAGCGCCGCCAGGCTCGAGATCACGGCCACGAACACGATCTGCGGCCGGAGCCCGGGCAGGCTGATGTGCCAGTGCTTCTGGAAGTCGTTGCAGCCGTCGATCCGGGCTGCGTCGTACAGCTCCTCGGGGATGTTCTGGAGCCCGGCCAGGAAGATGACGGCGTAGTAGCCGAAGCCGGCCCAGATCGTGAGCAGCATCGCGATCGGCAGCACGAACTCCGGTGTCGTGAGCCATTGGACCGGCCGGTCGATGATCCCGGTGGTCAGCAGGATGCTGTTGATCAAACCGTTCCGCTGGAACAGCCATTGCCAGGTGAGGCCGATGGCAATGCTCCCGCTGACCGCGGGAACGAAGTACAGCGCGCGGTAGATGTGAATCCCCCGCAGCCGGCGGTTCACGACGATCGCCAGGACGATCGACAGCGCGATGATGATCGGGGTGACGATCAGGTAGACGAATGAGTGCGTCAGAGCCAGCCAGAACGTCGGGTCGGCGATGAGCTGCTGGTAGTTGGCGAGCCCCACGGGGACGGGCGGCCGGACGATGTCGAAGTCGGTGAAGCTGTAGTAGATGACCGCCACGATCGGATAGACCACGAAGATGCCCAGCAGCGCCAGTGCCGGCAGCAGGAAGACGTATGGCGTCGCGCGGAATCGGCGGGTCATCGGTCGATCCTGACCAGAAAGTGGGCGGCCCGCTCGTGGGGGAGCGAGCGGGCCGCTTCAGGAGTGGGCTACGGCTACTTGATCAGCGCCTGCGACTTGGTGACCGCGTCGTTCAATGCGTCCTGGGCGCTCATCTTGCCGGCCAGGGCCTGCTCGATGTCGCTCAGGACGATGTTGTTGACGTCGGCCTTGTGCGGGACGGTCGGGACGATGTCCGCGTACTTGGACACGATGTCCTTGGCGAGCGGCTTGGCTGCATCCTCGATCGCGGTCGGAGCTGCCGAGAAGAACGGATCGTCGTACGCCGCCGCGGAGGACGGGTAGATCGACACGATCTTCGCGAACGCGACCATGCTCCGCGGGTTCGTGAAGAACTGGGCGAGGGCGATCGACGCGTTCGGGAACTTGGTGTCGGCCTTGACGGAGATCCCCATCGAGCCCTTGCCGACCACGCCTGACTTCCCGACCGGCGCCGGAACGACGGCCAGGTTGCCGTAGAGCGTCGGGTTGTCGGACTTCACGACGCGGATCAGGTTCGGGGACGTCTGCCAGAAGGGCGAGGCCCCACTGGAGAAGGTCGCCAGGCCGAGCCGGTCGATCGGGGCAGTGACGATGTCCGTGTCGAGCACGCCCTTCTTGTACATGTCGACGTACATCTGGAGCCACGCGACGGCGTCGGGCGTGTTGAAGGTGAAGGTCTTGCCGTCATCGCTGATGATCTTGACGTTGCCCTCGTAGACCATCTGCGCCAGGAGGTCGTTGACCGACAGGCGGATGGTGCAGACCGTCTTGGCCTTGGCCAGGATCGTGTCGCAGACGGCCGGAAGGCCGTCGATCGTCTTCGGGAAGTCCGTGGCGGTCAAACCCGCCTCCGTCTCGTAGACCTCCTTGTTGATCAGCTCCGTGGCGATGCTCTGGTACCACGGGAACTGGAAGTTCTTGCCATCGACGAGCTGCGACTTCCAGAGGCCCGGGAAGTAGATGCTCTGGACCTCAGCCGGAACCTTGTCGTCCAGCGACAGGAGCAGGCCCTTCGACGCGTAGTCGGAGACCCAGCCCTCACCGACCGAGAGGTTGATGACGTCCGGGGCGTTGCCGGCGTTGAACGCGTTGTTCAGGTCCTGCTGGAACGTCCCCTGGTGGTCATGCCAGTCGACCGTCACGCCCGGGTACGTCTTCTGGAAGCGGTCGATCGTGTCCTTGATGTACTGGTCGAAGGTCGGCGACAGGTAGTAGGTCCAGAAGCCGATCGTGGCGTTGGGCTCGATGTTCTTGATCACGGCCTCGGCCGGATCGACGGCGAGCGCCGCCTCCGACGGGGATGCCGCCGCGCTGGGAGCCGAGCTCGCGCCCCCGGACGCGGCTGCGCTCGGGCTCGCGGCGCCGGTCGTCGGACTGGCGCTGGAGGGGGACGGCGTGGCCGTCGAGCCGCATCCGACGACCAGCAAGGCTGTCGACAGGCCAATGGTGAGAGTTCGCTTCAGGTGCACCGGTTATCTCCTCCTCGGTTCACTCCACAACGTGTCAAGTGGCCGCAGCTGCGGTCCACGCCCTCGACCCGCGACCACGCGCGGGTCCTCAACCCACGGCTTCGCGTGCGACCACCTCCTTCGCGACCGGATCGAGCAGGGCGATCGCGCCCCGCGTCCCGATGTCGTGGTCAGGTCCGGCAAGGCGGACCTCCGTCTCGGCGAGCAGCTCCGAGGCGAACGCCGACGGCGCGGCGATCCGGGCAAGCCCGGACCGGACACGCTCGAGCAGCGGTGCGCCCGCCCGGCTGATTCCCCCGCCGATCACGACGAGCTCGACGTCATAGGCGAGGACGAGCTCGTGGACGATGCGGGCGATCGCCGCGGCAGCCGCGTCGACCAGTCGGGCCGCCAGCCCGTCGCCGGTCTCGGCTGCCGCGAAGACGTCCGCGGCGGTCGGTTCCGAACCGTTGGTACGGGATCCGAGCGAGGTGGGTTCATCCGCCTCGATCGCGGCACTCGCCGCGCGGGCGATCCCCGCCCCGCCCGCGATCGTCTCGAAGCACCCGCGCAGGCCGCAGGCGCAATCCGCGCCGTCGGGGTCGAGGACGACGTGGCCGATCTCGCCGGCCATCCCGCGGACCCCGCGATGGAGCCGTCCGTCGAGGACGACGCCGGCCGAGATCCCGGTCCCGATCCCGAGGAAGATCAGGTCGTCGACGCGGCTGTAGCGGGCGTCGCGATGGAGCCCGACGGCGGCCGCGCGAACGTCGTTCTCGACGACGCACGGAACGCCGAGCGCGGCCTCGAGGCGCCGGCCGAGCGGCAGGTGCTGCCAGCCCAGGTTGACCGCGAAGGTGACGTCGCCGGTCGCGATGTCGACGCGGCCCGGCACGCCGAGCCCGACGGCGGCGACGTCGGCCATGGTGGCGCCCGCCTCGGCGACGGCATCGCGGATGACGCTGGTGATCTGGGCGATCGCCTCCTCCGGCTCGGACGACGCGGCCGCGACGGAGCGGCGGGCGAGGACCGCGTCGGTGTCGTCGACGACGAGGACCGCGACCTTGCTCCCGCCGATGTCGACGCCGACGCGGAGGGTGCCGGCCGATCCCGCCGGCCGGATCGGGGTCGTCACCGGACGAGGCTCAGCCCGAGCTCGCGGGCGACGAGAAGCGACGATGCGCCCCGGATGACGACGTTGGTCGTCGGCCGCCCGACCTGGATGTCGAGCGTGTCGGCCAGGAGCGCGAGCGCGCCGCCGGCGGCCTGGCGGCGGACGGCGGCCAGCCAACGGTCGCCGAGCTCCGTGACCGGGCCGAGGAGGACGATCCGCTCGATGTCCAGCGCGCCCGTCAGGGCGGCGATCGACCGGCCGAGGGCCTTGCCCGCGTCCTCGACGATCTCGACCGCCCAGGCCTCGCCTGCGTCCGCGGCGACGCGGACGGCAGCGAGGTCGGTCGGGTCGCCCGTCGCGGCCGTCGCCCGGGCCTCGATGGCGCGCATGCCCGCGATCGTCTCGAGGCAGCCCGTCCGCCCGCAGCGGCACAACGCGCCATCGTCGTCGACGACGATGTGGCCGATCTCGCCGGCACCGGAGCCGTCGCCCTGGAAGAGCGCTCCGCGGAGGATCAGCCCGGCCCCGACGCCGCGCCCGACGCGGATCGCGATCAGGTTCGGGACGCGCCCGCCACCCGCGAACGTGTACTCGGCGAGGGCCGCTGCCTGCGAGTCGTTGGCGACGTTGACCGGGACGTCGTAGCGGTCGCGGACCATCGCCCCGAGCGGCAGGTCGCGCCAGTCGAGGTTGACCGCGCGCCGGATCGTGCCGGTCCGGCTGTCGACGAGACCGGGCGTCCCGATGCCGATCCCGAGGAGCGGGGCGGCAATGCCGTCGAGCAGCTCGTCGAGGAGGACGTAGACCAGCTGCACGGCGTCATCGCCGTCCCTGCCGGCGACCGGCAGCTCCACGGTGCGGCGGATCTCGCCGCGGAGGTTGACGAGGGATCCGGCGAACTGCTCCTCGCCCAGGTCGAGCCCGACGACGAGGCGGGCGTCCTGGTCGACCTCGAGGAGGATCGGGGCCTTGCCACCGCTCGACGGCCCGCGACCGATCTCGCGGACGACGCCGTCGTCGATCAGGCCGGTGACGACGTCCGAGACGGTCGTGCGGGTCAGGCCGGTCTGACGGGCGACGTCGGCGCGGCTGATCGGCCCGAGGTCGTAGACCGTGCGGACCACGAGTCGCTCGTTGTGGTCGCGGGTCTGCTGGTGGGTGGCCTTGGTCGGAAGCGCCATGCGGTCGCCGGGCCCTCGCACACCGGACGGCGACCGCTCCTCCGCGACCGACTTCGTCCAGTCGGTGGACAAAGTAGACGTGGGTCGCGGACTTTGTCAAGACGGTGGACGAAGTTCGGCCGGCGTGCCCCTCAGGCGGGCCGCGATGCGGCGTGAAGACGAACCGCGGCTCCCACGCCCTTGAGCTCGACCGGGCCGATCTCGCGGAACGCGATCTCCACCCCGCCGGCCGCGTCGACGACTTCCTGGCTCACGAGCACCTCACCGGGCCGGGCGTACTCGGCGATCCGGGCGGCGAGGTTGACCGTCTGGCCGTAGTAGTCGCCCTCCTGGAAGATCAGCGGACCCGCGTGGAGGCCGACATGTGCCGGCGGCAGCCCGGCCTCGGCCACGCCCCCCACCATCTCCACGGCCGCGACGACTCCCGGCCCGGGGTTCGGGAAGTAGAACATCACTCCGTCGCCCAGCCACTTCACGGCCCTGCCGCCGTACTTGATCGATGTTCGCTGCACCAGCCCACCGAGCGTGTCGGCCAGCTGGGCCGCGGCGGCGTCGCCGTGCTCGTGGGTCAGCCGCGTGTACCCGGTGATATCGAGGAAGCACATCGCCGGCGGGTGATCGAGACGGCTATGCAGGCCGGCCCCGACGAGGGTGGTCTCGAGGCCGTTGATGATGTTGGACGTCCACGTCTTCGTCTGCTGCAGTCGGTACATCTCGATCACGGCCCGTTCCGAGAGGTCGTTCATTCGGGTGACGAAGTCCGCCCCGGCGACGGCATCCGGGCGCTCCCCCGCCGTGGTGGCAGGCGCCATCACCTCGGAGTTCCACCAGGCGGACTCCGACTCGGCCAGCCGGCGCAGGCTGTCGCCGGTCGCTCGCAACAGCCGCTGGATGGCGATCGGGCTGAAGCCGGCGTCGACCTGGAACTCGATGAACTCGGCATAGGGCATCTCGCCTTCGCGAACGCGATCCTCGGGCAGCGCCAGGCTCGATCCGGTGGCTTCGCGGATGAGCATCAGGAGCTCGATCGGCACCCCGGTCCGCTCGGCGAGCTGCGCGAACGTGACCCCGCCGAGCGCCGAGAACCGCTCGAAGGCCGGCGCGTCGAGGAAAGCGAGCGAGACCTGTCCGCTGCGGATCGCCGTCCCCAGGCCGTCCGGCGAGATCCCGGCAGCCTGGAGGCTTCCGACCAGCCCCGCACGGCGCACGTCGCCGGGTGTGAAGCGCCCTTCGCCGTCGGGCTCGAGGATGCCCAACTCGACGAGTCGATGCAGGTCCTCGACGCTGAGGCCCGCCCGCTCGGCCGCCACGCCGATCTCGTACCGCTCCACGAGCCGTACTGTAGCGGTGGAGCGCCGGACGAGGACCGCATGAGATTTCGAGTCAAGGACGGGAGCGCGAGACGGGACTCGTACCGCGACACGCTGCCGGGGACGTCCTTATCACGTCAGCGCCGCAGCGTGAAGACGCCTTCGCCCTACATCGGCGACGCGTCGTAGACCCGGACGGTCGTGGTATACGGGCAACCCTCGAGCAAGGCTGTCGCCTCGTGGACGCTCTCCGCCGAGACGATGGCGTAGCCGGTCGCGGCCCCGTCGGCGAGTTCGAGCTCCCGAGCGCCCGATCTCGTCACCTCGAAGCCTGCCCCGAACGGATTGCCGCTGTCGACGAACCGGTCGCCGACCGCGGCGAACCAGGTCTGCCACGCTGCCATGACCTCGGGCTTCGGCTCCCAGCGATCGTGGAAGAGGATCAGGAACTTCTTCATGGGGTCTCCTTCTCAAGCCGTGGATCGGTGGCCAGGTATTGCTCGTAGTTCTCGAGGCTCGCTTCGTCCGTTCCCCAGTAGGCGTGGAACTCGCCGAGCCACGCCTGCAGGCGCACGATCGGTGCCCGCCGGAGCACCAGGTACGTCGTGCGACCCAACTTGCGGCGCTCGACAAGACCGGCTTCGTTGAGCACTCGTACGTGCTTGTTGATGGCGGGTAGAGAGAGGCCGCGTAGCTGTGCGAGCCGGCTGATGGAGTCGGGGTGAAGGGCGATCATCCGAACGATCTCGCGCCGATGACGGTTGGCGAGAGCCGTGAGCGGGCGATCCAGGTCGTCCGGGGCCTCCGCCATCCTCGAACCTCTCTCGACAGTTCACCGATCGGTTAACTGTAGGCGTCCCGCGAGTTCACGTCAAGGCGGACGGCTGGGGTCGCCCCAGCCACCGTCAGTCCAGGAGCTCGCCCGCCCGGATCGTCAGGAACTCCCGGAAGTCGTCGTCGAGCACGAGGTCGTCGAGAATCTCGGCCGCCTCGGCGAGCCGATCGGCCTCGACCCCGCCGCCGGCCTGGAGCGACTCGAGCGCGTCGTCGCGGAACGTGGTGTACAGACCGCCCGTCAGCGACCGGCCGTCCTCCAGACGTGTGCCCGCGGTCCGCCACTGCCAGAGCTGCGACCGGCTGATCTCCGCGGTCGCGGCGTCCTCCATCAGGTTGTTGATCGCCGCGGCACCATTCCCCCCGAGCCACGCCGCCAGGTATTGCAGGGCGACCGACACGTTCAGGCGGACCCCCGCCTCGGTCACGCGGCCGCCGGGCACGCGGAAGTCGAGCAGGTCCGCGGGCGCGACCGCGACGGGCTCCCCACGGCGACGCGACAGCTGGTTCGGCCGGTCGCCGAGAACCTCGTTGAAGATCTCCGTCGCGAGCGGCACGAGGTCCGGGTGGGCGACCCACGTCCCGTCGAAGCCGTCGCCGGACTCGCGCTCCTTGTCATCGCGGACACGGGCCATCGCGGTGGCGTTGACCTCCGCGTCGCGACGCGACGGGATGAACGCCGCCATCCCGCCGATCGCATGTGCGCCCCGGCGGTGGCATGTCCGGACGAGCAGCTCCGTGTAGGCGCGCATGAAGGGCGTGGTCATCGTCAGCTGGGCGCGTTCCGGCAGGACGCGATCCGGGCGCGTCCGGAACGTCTTGATGCAGCTGAACAGGTAGTCCCAGCGCCCCGCGTTCAGGCCGGTCGCATGCGGGCCGAGGGCATGCAGGATCTCGTCCATCTGGAACGCCGCGTGGATCGTCTCGATCAGGACCGTCGCCCGCGTCGCGCCGGCCGGCAGACCGAGCCGCGCCTCCGACCAGTCGAACACGTCGGACCACAGGGCGGCCTCGGTCGCCGCCTGGAGCTTCGGCAGGTAGTAATACGGCGCGACGCCGCGCCGCACCCGCTCGCCGCCGTTGTGGAACAGGTCGAGGCCCGCGTCGAACAGGGACGCGCTCATCGGCCGGCCGTCGACGAGGACGTGGCGCTCCTCGAGATGCCAGCCGCGGGGCCGGACGACGAGGGTCGCGATCTCGTCGTTCAACCGGTACAGCTTGCCCTCCGGGCTGTCGAACCGGAGATCGTGGCGGACGGCCGAGCGGATCGCGATCTGGCCGCCGACGACGTTCGCCCAGCCCGGGCTCAGCGAGTCCTCGAGGTCGGCCATGAAGACGCGGGCGCCGGAGTTGAGGGCGTTGATCATCATCTTCGGCTCGGCCGGGCCGGTGATCTCGACCCGTCGATCGGCGAGCGCGGGCGGGGCCGGCGGGACGGTCCAGTCGCCGGTCCGGATGTCGGCGGTCGCCGGATCGACGTCGAGGTCCGCGCCGGCGTCGATCGCGGCCTGACGGTCGCGACGGGCCCCGAGGAGCGCCTCGCGGCGCGGCCCGAACCGGGTCTCGAGGTCGGCGAGGAAGGCGAGCGCAGCGGGCGTGAGGATCTCGTCCGTGCCCGCCGCGGGGCGTGGGGCAGCGATCTCGATCACGAGCGGTGACTCCGCGGCACGGTCATTCGGGGCCGATGTGGTAGCCGAGCCGGCGGGGGACCCGGGACAGCTCGGCCACGAGGCGCGGGATCGGGCGATCCGCTTCCTCGTCCGCCTCACGGCGGGCGGCCGCATCGCGGAAGACCCGCGCGCCGACGCCCCGGAACGGCTCCGGCGGGAATGCGCGCGGGGTCGCGCTCACCAGCCCCCCGCCTCCCGGATCATCCGATGGAGTGACCGGGCCGCGACGACGCGCCGATAGTCGGCGGTCGAACGGACGTCGTCGATCGGGTGGATCTCGGCCGCCAGCGCCTCGGCGGCGGCGTCGGCGGTCTCGGGGCTGGGCGGGGCCCCTTCGAGGACCCGCTCCGTGGCCGGAGCCCGGATCGGACGGTCGGCCACCGAACCCAGGGCGAGCCGGACGTCGTGCCAGGCACCGTTCCGGACCGGGACGCCGGCGGCGGACGCGTCCTCCCGCCACGACAGGGCGAGCACGACCTTGCTGATCGCCTGGGCCCGCCGCGTCCCGATCTTGCGGAACCGGGTCTCGCGACCGCCGGACAGCGGGATCCGGACCCGCAGGATCAGCTCGTCCGGGGCGAGGGCGGTCCGCCGGTAGGCCACCCAGAACGCCCCGGCGGGGATCGTCCGCTCCCCGCGCGGTCCGCCGACGACGAACGCGGCGTCCATGGCGAGGAGCACCGGCAGGGTGTCGCCAGCGGGCGACGCGTTGGCGGCGTTCCCGCCGAGCGTCCCGCGGTTCTGGATCTGGGCCGCGCCGATCGTCGCGGCAGCCTCGACGAGCGCCGGCAGGTGCTCGCGACAGACGCCGGATCGGCGGATCTCGGTGTAGGTCGTCCGGGCGCCCAGCACCATCGCATCGCCGTCCACCGAGATCCCGCGCAGCTCTCCGAGACGCGACAGGTCGAGCATCCGGCGCGGCGGCTCGCCGATCTCGCCCGTGATCCGGACCATCACATCGGTCCCGCCCGCGATCGGGGTGATCGGCTCGTCGGCGGTCGCGCCGGCGAGGATCGTCCAGGCCTCGACGAGCGACGCCGGCGTCTCGATCGGTGGTTCGACGGGCACCGGTCAGCGCCCGCCGGCCGCGATCGCGATCGCCTCGACGATCTTCGTGTAGCCCGTGCACCGGCAGAGGTTGCCCGCGATCGACTCGCGGATCGCACCCTCGTCGGTGCCGCCGCCCGCGTTGAGGTACGCCCGCGCCGCCATCAGCATCCCCGGCGTGCAGATCCCGCACTGCGCGCCACCCGCCTCGAGGAAGGCCGACTGGAGCGGATCGAGGACGGGGCCTTCCGGCGACGGCTGGGCGAGTCCCTCGACGGTCGCGACCGCGGCGCCGTCGACCTGGCAGACCGGGACGAGGCAGGAGTCGACCGGGGCCCCGTCGAGGAGGACGGTACACGCGCCGCACTCGCCCTCGCCGCAGCCCTCCTTGGTGCCCGTCAGCCCCAGGTCCTCGCGCAGGACGTCGAGGAGACGCCGCATCCCGGGCGCCTCGACCTCGATCGGCTCCGTGTTCACCGTGAACCGCCAGGTCATCACGCGGCGGTGACCCCGATCGCGGCGAGGATCCGCTCCGGCGACGCGGGCAGCTCATGGACCCAGACGCCGGTCGCGTCGTGGATCGCGGCCACGACCGCCGGCGCCCCGACGTCCATCGGCAGCTCGCCGACCCCCTTGGCGCCGTGCGGAGCGCCGCTGAACGGCGCCTCGACGAGGATCGTCGTGATCCGCGGCGCATCGAGGGCGGTCGGGATGATGTACGTCGCGAGCCGATCGTTCAGGTACCGGCCGTCCCTCAGCTTGATCTCCTCGATCGTCGCGTAGCCGATCGCCTGGAGCGTGCCGCCCTCGACCTGGCCCTCGGCCAGCACGGGGTGGATGACCCGGCCGATGTCATCGGCCGCGACGACGTCCCGGACGGTGACCTCGCCGCTGTCGAGATCGACGTCCACCGTCGCCACGCACGCTGCCCAGCCGAACGCGGGGTAGGCGTCGCCGCGGTAGGTCTCGTCGTCGAAGTGGACGTGCGGGTAGGGCTCGAACCGCTCGTCGATCCGGGTGGGTCCGTGCGCCGCGGCATCGGCGACGCGGACGTCGGCGAACGGCCGGCCGCCGTTCCGGTCCTCGACCGTCGCCCGCAGCCGGCGCGCGGCCGTGACGAGGAGCCCGCCGACCACCATCGCGGTCCGGCTCGCGACCGTCGGGCCCGAATCCGGCACGAGCGCGGTGTCCTGCGGGGCCATGTCGACCTCGTCCACCGCCAGCCCGAGCTCCGCGGCGACCAGCTGCGGAAAGATCGTCTTCGTCCCCTGCCCCATCTCGGTCGACCCGGTCAGGACGCGGACGCGGCCGTCGCCCGACAGCTCCAGCGACGCCACGCTGGCGAGCTTCACCTCGCCCGAGCCGGTGAACCCGGCTCCGTGGAACGCGAGCGCGACGCCGACGCCCGACGCCACGCGATCGCGGCCCGTCCGCAACGGCGACCGCGGCACGTTGCCGCTCCCGGCGCGCCGCGCCCGGGCGCGCTCGGTCCGAGCGCGCACGCCCTCGAACTCGGCCGCCTCCGCGGCGCGCTCGAGGACCTCCTCGGCGGCGACGCTCTCCCGGAGGACCTGGCCGGTCGGTGTCTCGTCGCCGAGTCGGTACAGGTTCCGGCGGCGGATCTCGAGCGGGCTGATCCCGAGGGCTTCGGCCACTCGGCCGAGCTGGATCTCGGCGGCGAACTCGACCTGCGGTGCCCCGAACCCGCGGAAGGCGCCGTTCGGCGGCGTGTTGGTGCGCGTCGCCCGGGCACGGATCCGGACGTTCGGACAGCGATACGGGCCGCCGGCGTGGATCGCGCCGCGCGACAGGACGACCGGCGTCAGCGTGCAGTACGCGCCGCCATCCATCACGACCTCGATCTCCTGGGCCACCAGCGTGCCGTCCGCCTTGACGCCGGTGCGGTGGGTGACGACCGCCGGGTGCCGCTTCGTCGTCGCGGACAGGTCCTCGTGACGGTCGTAGATCATCCGGACCGGCTTGCCCGCCTTCAGCGCGAGGAGGGCGGCGTGGAGCGCGACGATCGAGGGGTACTCCTCCTTGCCGCCGAACCCGCCGCCCGTCTCGGCCTGGACGACCCGGGCCTGGTCATCCCCGAGGCGCAGGGCCCGCTTCATCGCCTTGTGGATGTAGTACGGGCACTGGAGCGAGCCGTGGACCGCGACGCCGCCGTCCTCGCGGGGCACCGCGATCATCCCGTTGTTCTCGATGTACAGCTGTTCCTGGTGGCCGACACGGTACGTCCCCTCGATCACGAGGTCGGCGGCCGCGAACCCCGCCGCGAGGTCGCCCGTCCCGATGTCGTAGTGGGCGAAGACGTGGTCGCTCTCGAGCGGGTCGAACACGGGCGGGAGGGGCGTGGCCCGGATCGCGACGCCGCCCCGGGCGCGGCGGAGCGTCTCGCGGTCGGCCGCCGCCAGCAGGACGAGCGGCTCGGCGTGGTGCTGGATCTCGCCACCGACCGGGACGAGGACCGGCTGGTCGTCGCTGATCAGGCTGACGATGTTGTCGCCGGGGATGTCGGCGGCGGTCACGACCACGATCTTCGACCAGTCGAGGGCGGGATCGAGGTCGACGCCGTCGAAGCGGGCGTGGGCGTCGGTGGACCGGATCGTCGCGCCGTACCACGCCCCGGGGAACACGAGATCGTCGGCGTACTTCGCCTCGCCGGTCAGCTTCGCGGGTCCCTCGCGGCGGAGCGGGGCGTCGGCGCGGGCGCGACCCGGCGTGATCGTTCCGGGCGGGACGACGAGCGGGTCCGGCGCGCTCCGGCTCGGCGCGACCGGTGTCATCGTCCGGCCGGGCGGGGTCCGGATCGTCATGCCGCGGCGGTCCCTCCTTTCGGTGAGCGTACCACCGGGCGACGGCCGGCCGGGGACCTCCCCGGACGTCACCGGACGTCTCCGATGCCCACTGGACGGCCCCGGCGCCGCGGTGTCCACCCCGCTCCCCATCCTGCCCCCTCGCACCGGACCCGCTCGTTGCGGCATCGCACCGGCAACTGGTCCGGGGACGCCCAGGACCATCGTCAGGGGGGTGGGGCGCCCTCTATCGTGGCGCTCGCTTCATCACTCGGTCCTCGCGATCATCCAGTTCTCGGGAGCCCTCATCGATGGACACCCAGACGCTCGTCATCATTGCGGTGGCGATCAACGTCGCCATCGTCGCCGTGGCGATCGTCGTGCCCTGGTTCCGGGACCGACAGGATCGTGACGCGATCGATGAGGCGACCGACGGCCCGGCCGCGGCACCGGCACCGCGTGTCGCGCCGGCCGTCGTGCCGGCGTCCCGTCCGGCCGCCCCCGCCCCCGTCGGGCTCGTCGCCGTCTCCTCGGACGACGACCCGCTCGAGGTCGGCGCCCCGTGGATTCCCGAGCGCGACACGGGGCGCGGAGCGGGGGTGTCGAACGGCACCGGACAGTTCACGATGGACCCGGCGACGGGGCTCGACCTCGGCGCCGCGTGGACGCGCTGGCTGACCGAGGAGGACGCCCGGATCCAGCGGTTCCATCGCCCGGCGACGGTCGTCCTCGTGGAGCTGTCGGGGCTCGACCGGCTGGCCGATCGCCTCGGACCCGAGGCGGCCGCCCGGCTGATCCCGCCGATCGCGACGACCCTGCGCAAGGACGCCCGTGCCACGGATCATCTCGCGCGGCTCAGCGCGACGCGGTTCGCGGCCCTGCTCCCGGAGACGACCGAGGTCCAGGCGATCAACTATGTCGAGCGGGTCCGGGGCGCCTGCGATCTCTGGCTCGAATCGGGCGCGGTCGCCCTGCGCCTCGCCCTCGGCTGGGCGGAGATGGGGCCGGATCGAGGCGCCGAGGTCGCCGTCCTCGACGCCGAGCGCCGGCTGTTCGCCGAGCGCGAGAAGGCCCGCCGCCAGCTCGCGCGGCAGGACGACGACCCGCCGATCGAGATGCCCGTCCTGCAGGGCTCGCCGCCCGCTGCTCGCTCCGCCCAGGCCTGATCGGCGCCCACATGCGCCGCCGGAACCGCCGCCGATGGGACCACCGGCGACGCCGAAAGGTACGGACGGCCCGCATCGCGAAGCCGCGCGCGGGCGGAGGATCGCCGCGCGCGGCCCGACGGCTGACGCCCGTCGATGGACTGTGGCGATCGCGCCGCCGCCATCGCGCGTTCAGAGGCGAACCTGTGAATCTGCATTTCGGCCGGACACCCGAGCCGGGCCCGGCGGACGACTGGACGAACGGCGCGTCGACCGACGCCGCCGAGGCGGCGGATCCGACGCCGGTGGACCCATCGATGCCCCTCGATCCCGAGCCCGATCCGACGTCGGCCGCGGTCCCGACCGCCCCGAGCGGCTGGAGCGACGCGGCGACGAGCGCCGATGGCCCGCACTACTGGGACCGCCTCCTGTCGAGCGAGCGTGACCGTGTCCGGCGCTACGGCCGGCCGGCGACGATCGTCTTCCTCGAGCTCACCGACCTGGCCGAGCTCGACGCCCAGTGGGGCGAGGATGTCGCGGCCCAGACCGTGGTCCGGATCGGCCGATGCGTGATGCAGGAGATCCGCTCCAGCGATCACGCCGCACGGATCGACGTCGCCCGCTTCGCGGTGTTCCTGCCGGAGACGACGGAGATCGACGCGATCAACTTCGTCGAGCGGGTGCGAACGGCGATCGAGCAGAACCTCGGCGAGATGGCCGGCTCGATCCACCTCGGGATCGGCTGGGCCAGCCCGACCGACGGGGATCTCGACGCCGCGCTCGAGGTGGCCGAGCGCCGCCTCGCCGCCGACCTCCTCTAGGACCCGCGGAGCTCGCGGCTCCGGGTCCGTCCCGCTGCCGTTGGCCGGGATCTAGGAGCTCGCGGCTCCGATGCCGCGGATCACGTAGCGGGGCACCCAGCCCTCGAGGCCCTCGGGCGTCCGGATCTGGAAGAACGCCGCGTCCTCGCCGACGACCTCGATCTCGTCCCCGCGGTCGACCCGGCCGAGCTCGGCCGTGCGCACGTCGTCGGGGCCGGCCGAGACGCGCACCTGGCGGTACCCGATCGTCCCGCGCTGGACGCCCTTCGCCGCGCGCTTCGTGAACTTCATCGCCGGGCGCTTGTTGCTGTAGGCCAGGGCCGCCCGTGCGGCGGCCGCGGCCGCCAGCGGCCGGTCGTCGTCGACCGTCGCCGGATCGGCGCTCTCGGGCGCCGCCTCGGGCACAGGCGCGGCGGCGACGGGCTCCGGCGCGGGCGCGACCTCTGGCTCGACCGGTGGGACGATCTCGGGCTCGGCGACCGCCGCCTCGGCGGCCACCGCCGCGGCGACGACCGCTTCGGTGTCGGCCGGCGCCTCGACGGAGGCCACGGGGTCGACCGGGGCGCCGGCGTCTTCCGCTGGGGCCTCGGCGGCCGGCTCGACCGGCGGGGTGATCTCGGGCTCGGCGGCGAGGATGGCCTCCGCCGCGGCGACGGCCGCGGCGGCCTCGACGGGCGTCTCGTCGGCGACGGCGACCGGATCGGGCGGTCCGTCCGGCTCGCCGGCCGCCTCAGCGGGAGCGTCGACGGGCGGGGTCGCGGAAGCCGCCGCCCCGACGGCCTCCGGCTCGAGCACGGCGACGGCGGCTGCGGCACCGGCCTCGGCCTCCTCGCGGTCCTTGCGGCGACGTCCGGCGGCGAGCATCGCCCGCGGCCCGACGACCTCGGCGAGCGCGGGCCGGCGCATGGCGGCGGCGAACACCAGCACGCCGATCGCGGAGGTCAGGGCCCACAGCAGGATCGGCAGGAACGCCTCACGGTCGAACGGCGACGAGGTCAGGGCGGCCGCGGATCCACCGCCGCCGGGTCCGGCGACCGTGCCCGGGTCGACCGGTCCCGCGCCGCCGCCCCCGCCGAGCGGCCCGTGATCGCCATCGGCCGGCCCGTATGGCCCCAGGCCGGGAGGCCCGACCGGGGTGATCGGGCCGCCACCGACCGCGACGTTCGAGGCGCTCGGCGCCGGCGACTTCGACGGCGACGGGGCGCTCGTCGGCCTCGGCGTCGGCCTGGGCGTGGCCTGGGCCGGCTTCGCGGTCGGCTTGGGCGTGGGCTTCGGCGTGGGCCTGGGGGTCGGCCGGGGCGTGGGCTTCGGCGTGGGCTTGGGAGTCGGCTTGGGCGTGGGCTTGGGAGTCGGCTTCGGGGTCGGCGTCGGCGTGGGGACCGGGGTGGGCGTCGGGACCGTCGAGATCACGATCGTCCCGTCATTCGAGAGGCAGGCCGGCGGGTTGCCGCCCCACGACACCCGGAACCGGAACGTCCACGTTCCGACGGGCAGCGTGCGCGCGACCTGGTACTTCTGACCGGTCGTGTTGCTGCCACCGCCGACCGGGTTCATCAGCTGTCCGTTGCCGGTCGTGACCCCCGGGACCTGGAGCCGGACGCTGGTGGGCGTGCGGTTCTGGGGGTCGGTGTAGATCACCGAGAACGTGATCGTCGTCGCGGTCGTTCCCGAGGCCGGGGAGGCCTGCGGCGAGGTCAGGGTGGCGACCGGGGCCGGGCCCCCGCAGGGCGCGGCGCTGACCGACTGGATGACGTTGGACTCGGGCAGCCACGCGGGCACGCCGACCCAGCTCGCGGCGACGAGCATCGTCGCGATCACGATCAGACGCGCAGTCGTGGACCGCGCACGCAGTGGCTTCTGCATCATGTCCCGAGCCCACCGAAGACTCCGATCCGACGGTAGATGGCGGGCTTCCGAGCGTCTTTGGGGCCATCGGCAGAGACACCCGGTACTTTCGGCAGGAGCACAGGGACCCGTTGAGCGCGTAGAAGTGTGGTCCGGAGCACTACGAGGACCACGAACCGTTGATTGCGCCGAGCCCTGCCGCACCCGTCGCGCGGACCCGGGGCCGTATCCAGTCGATTCGAACCCGGCTCATCCTCGGGTTGCTGCTGCCGTTCGTCGTGCTCATGGGCGTCTCGACGATCCAGGCGTTCGCCGGCGGGTCGCGTGACGACCGCTTGATGGCCGTCCTCGTCCTGCTCGGCGCGGCGATCGCGCTGCCGATCGCGATGGCGCTCATCGCCAAGTCCGTCCTGCGTCAGGCCTCCGCGATCGACGCGGAGCGCTCGCTCCTCGTCGAGCTCTACGACCGGGCGCGGCTCGACGCCCTGATCGACGGGCTCACCGGGCTCGGCAACCACCGGGCGTTCCAGGACGAGCTCGCCCATCAGCTCGATGCGGTCGGCACCCAGTACCCGGACCTCGTCCTGCTCCTCGTCGACGTCGACGACCTCAAGACCGTCAACGACAACCGCGGCCACGTCGCGGGCGACGACCTCCTCGTCGCGATGGGCTGGATCGTGGCCACGAACCTGCGCCGGACCGATCGCGCCTTCCGCGTCGGCGGTGACGAGTTCGCGATCCTGCTGCCGAACGCCGACCTCGAGATGGGGGTCGCGGTCGCCCGCCGGATCCTCGCCGCGGCCCTCGCGGGCGGCGACCCGAGCGATCCGATCGATCCGTTCTCGCTGTCGATCGGCGTGTCGGCCGTGCCGGAGCCGACCACCGACGCCCGGCTCCTCTACCGCAACGCCGACGCCGCTCTGTACTGGGGCAAGCGTCACGGCCGGACGGCCGTCGTCGCGTACGACTCACGGCTCCACGGCGACGGGTCCGGTCCGAAGCCCGTCGCGGAGCTGGCGGCCGGGATCGAGGCGGTCATCACGTCCCGCGCGATCACGCCCGTCTACCAGCCGATCTACTCGATGGAGACCGGCCGCCCGATCGGGTACGAGGGCCTCGTCCGACCGACCGAGGAAGCGCCGTTCACCGACGCGGGCTCGATGTTCATGGCGGCCGAGGCCGCCGGGCGTACCGTCGAGCTCGACCTGCTCTGTCTCGAGATCGTCGCCGCGGGAGTCGGCGAGCTCGAGGAGGGCATCTACATCAGCGTGAACCTGTCTCCGCGGACCCTCGAGTCCCCGCTGTTCCGGGCGGGCGAGCTCAAGGCGATCTTCCATCGGAACGGGATCCGCCTGCACCAGGTCGTGCTCGAGCTGACGGAGCGGGAGCGGGTCGAGGACCTCGACCAGCTCCGGAAGAACGTCAGCGCCTGCCGGCGGGCCGGGATGCGGATCGCCGCGGACGACGTCGGCGCCGGCAATGCCGGGCTGCGCCTGCTCAGCGAGATCAGCTTCGAGATCGTGAAGATCGACCTGTCGCTCGTCCAGGGCGGCGCGCTCCACGACCCGTCGCATGCGGTCCTGCGGGCCCTCCAGGAGCTCGCGACGCAGTGGAAGGCGTCCGTGGTCGCCGAGGGGGTCGAGACCGCGGAGCAGCTGGCGACGATCCGCGAGGTCGGGATCGGCGCGGGGCAGGGCTACCTGCTCGGGCGGCCGGCCCCGGCGCGGGAGCCGAAGGTGCTCGACCTGGCCGGGCTGGCGGACGCCAGCGAGGCGAACCAGGCGCGGCTCGGGATCCTCGGCCCGTCCGCGGTGATCGGGCGGGAGAACCTGAGCGGCGACAAGGCCGAGCCCGCGGCCTGACGGCTCGGCGCCGTCTCAGTCGCGCCCCCGACGCAGGGCCCGGCCGGGCGTCCGGCCCGTGTGCCGGTTGCCGTCGACGACGACGGTCCCGTTGACGATCACCGCCTCCACCCCGACCGGGTCGCGTCGCGGGTCGTCGACCGTCGCGTCGCTCCGGATCGTGGCCGGGTCGAAGACGACGAGGTCCGCCGCGGCGCCGTCGCGGATCACGCCGCGATCGCGCAGGCCGAGGCGGGCTGCGGCGGCGCTCGTCATCCGGCGGACCGCCTCCTCGAGCCCGAGGATCCCCTCGTCGCGGACGAACTGGCCGAGGATCCGCGGGTAGCTGCCGTACGTCCGCGGGCTCGGCTTGTCGCCGACGAACGTGCTGTCCGTGCCGACCATCCCGATCGGGTGACGCAGGAACCGCCGGATCCCGTCCGTGTGCGGCCCCGGCGTCACCTCGTTCGGGCGCAGGTTCTCCTCGAGGAGAAGGTCGCACAGGACGTCGACGGGGTCATCGCCGCGGTCGTCGATCAGCTCGCCCAGCGGGCGACCCTCCCAGCGCCGGTTCTCCGGCCGGCCGAGCTGCCCGAGCCGGACATCCCGAAGGCCGCCGGCGCCTGCATACAGCTGGCCGCGCTTCGTCAGCTCGTCGCGGATCCGCGTCCGGACGGCCCGGTCCGCGAGCCGCTCCTTCGTCCGGGCCGGGCCGCCGTCCTGGACCCAGATCGGGATGAGGATCAGGAGCCGCGTGCTCGCCCACTCGTACGGGTAGGCGTCGAACGTCACGTCCTGGCCGGTGGCGCGGGCGTCGTCGACGAGCTCGAGCATCTGGTCCGGGCTGCCCGGGAACGTGAGCCGGTGGTAGAAGTGGGTGATGTGGGCCGGTGCCCCGCTCCGCCGCCCGATCTCGATCGCCTCCCGGAAGGGGTCCAGGAAGCGGTCGCCGAGGCTGTACCGGACATGGGTGTGGTACATGCCGCCGAAGGCGCCGGCCTCTTCGGCCAGCGCGGCCAGCTCGTCGGTCGTCGCGTAGGCACCGGGTGGGTAGTCGAGGCCGCTGCTCAGCCCGAATGCCCCGTCCTGGAGGGCCTCGCGGACGACGGCCCGCTGCCGGGCGATCGCCGCCGCGTCCGCCGGGCGGTCGTCCCAGCCGAGGGCGGCGATCCGGACCGGCGTGTTGCCGACGAGCGTCGCGACGTTGAGGGCCTTGCCGTCGAGTCGATCGAGATAGCTCGCGACGCCGGTCCAGTCCCAGCCGATCCCCTCGGGGTCGCCGTCCAGGCCGGCGTTCATCTCGCGCAGCTGCCGGAGGTCGTCCGGCTCCAGGAACGGCGCGTAGCTCAGCCCGTCCACCCCGACGAGCTCCGTCGTGATGCCCTGGCGGACCTTGGGCTCGTGGCGCGGATCGGCGAGGATCACGAGGCCGCCGTGCGAATGGAGGTCGATGAACCCGGGCGCGACGACCTTGCCGGTGGCGTCGATCGTGCGGCCGGCGTTCGGCGTTGGGTCGTCCGCGGGGAGGAGCCGCAGTCTGTCGCCCTGGACCGCCACGCTGCCGGGCCGACCCGGCGCCCCGGTCCCGTCGACGATCGTGCCGCCCCGGATCAGGATGTCGACGCTGTCGGTCATGCTGGGACCCCTCGCGGCCCGGCGGAACCCGGGGTGTGCCAAACGTCGCTCGAGGCCTGGGCGTGGCGCGAGGGATCCATCCGGAGGGCGATCTTCGGAACACCCGGCGTGCCGGGTGTCGACCGATGGTGCCTGGCGGAGCCACCAGCCCTTCTCCGTTCGACCGTTGGAACATGGTCGGTTCCGCGTTCGGCGGTGATCGGGAGATGAGCGCCGTCAGTGACACTTCGCCCATGACGACGCGTGAGCGGCCGGCTGATCGCGGGCGACGACGCGCTCGAGAGGACATCCGTCGCGTGGCGACCGAGGTCCGCCGGTCGCGTGTCGGCGCCGGGCTGAGCCAGCGCACAGTCGGAGCGAGCGTCGGGGTGAGCCACATGACCGTCGGTCGCTTCGAACGGAACGCGAACGGGCTCACGATCGACGTCATCGGTGGAATCTGCGCTGTTGTCGGGTTGGATCTCGTGATCCGCGCCTACCCAGGCGGGGATGCCCTCCGCGACGTCGGGCAGCTCCGCCTGCTCGACCGATTGAGCGTTCGGCGGCACCCGACGATCCGGTGGGTCACCGAAGTGCCGTTGCCGATCCCCGGCGATCGGCGGGCGTGGGACGCGATGCTCATTGGTGACGGCTGGCGGGTTGCCGTGGAGGCCGAGACCGTCCTCGACGACCTTCAGGCACTGGAGCGGCGACTCGAGCTCAAGCGTCGGGATGGGGAGGTCGATCACGTCATCCTCCTCGTCTCCGACACTCCACGGAACCGGAACCGCTTTGCGGCGCGACAGGCCTCGCTGAGCACCGTGCCTCCGGCCGCAGCGGCGATCCTCGAAGCGCTGCGACGCGGGACGAAGCCGCCGAGCGGCACGATCTTCCTCTGATTCACGGCCGGGTCTCCGACCAGGACTGGAGCTCGAGGCCGTTGCCCTCGGGGTCCGTCACGTAGACGAAGGTGACGAAGCGGCCGTCGGACGTGCCCAGCGTGACGATGTCGCCGATCGCGCGACCGCCCTCGGCGAGCACCGGTCGCGGGCGGCCGGCACCGAGGGGACGGCGAAGGCGATGTGCTGGAACCCGGGTCGGTTCATCGCCGGCGGAAGCCCGTCGGGCATCGAGCCGAACTGGTAGATCTCGAGCGTCGGCCCGTTCGTCCGTGGCCGGGCAGCCGCAGGTGGATGCCTCGCAGCGCGGCGTCGGCGATCCCGGTCGCGGTCTCGAGCTCCGCGCCCGTCGTAGTCGCGCTCCGGCGGCACCTCGATGCAGCCGAACAGCCGGATGTAGAAGTCCGCCAGCGCGCGCCAATCGCGGGCGATGAGATTGACGTGCCCGAACCGCGCGTCGATCATGCCGGTCCCTCCAGGCGGCGGCCGCGAACCCATGCCGCGCGGACCATCGACGGATCCGCCCGGAAGATCAACCGGCCGACGAGGAGCTCCGGGTCGGCGAGCCGATCCGGGTCGTCGAGGGCCGCCCCGATCGGCGCGGTCCGCGCCGGGTCGACGGCGATCAGGTCCGCCTCCTTGCCGAGCTCGATCGATCCGATGCTGCCCTCCAGCCCGAGGGCACGAGCGCCGTCGAGGGTCGCAAGCCGCAGCCAGTCGAGCGGGCCGAGCGGCGTCGCTCCGGCGTCCCCGACGAGGGCCCGCCGAGCCTGCTGCGCGTAGGCCCCCGTCCGCATGACCCCGAACAAGGACAGCTCCGCGCCGCCCGACACGTCGGACCCGAGCCCGACCGTCAGGCCCGCGGCGAGCCGCTCGGCGAGCGGCATCACCCCCGCCCCGATGAACAGGTTCGAGGTCGGGCAGTGGGCGATCCGCGTGCCCGTCTCGGCCAGCCGGGCCTCCTCGCGCGCGGAGAGGTGGATCGCGTGGGCGAGGATCGTCCGCTCGCCGAGCCCGCCGGCGCGGTCGTAGACGTCGACGTAGTCGCGGGCGTCGGGGAACAGCCGGCCGACCTCGGCGATCTCCGCCGGGTCCTCGGACACGTGGGTCTGCCACCAGCAGCCGAGCTCCCGAGCCAGGGACGCCGACTCGGCGAGGAGCTCGGCAGTACACGAGACGGCGAACCGCGGCGTGACCGCGTACCCGAGACGGCCGTCCGCGGCCCCGTGCCAGCGCTCCGCGAGCGCGCGACTCTCGCGCATGGATCGCTCGAGGATCGCCGACGGCTCGATCGTCGGGTCGTAGGTGAGCCGATCCATCATCACCTTGCCGAGGATCGCCCGGATCCCGTGCGCCTCGGCCGCCCGGAAGGCCGCTTCCATCGCGGCCTCGTAGACGACGCCGTACGCGACCAGGGTCGTCGTCCCGGCCGCCGCGAAGGCCCGGAAGATCGCGGGCGAGAGGCGCGCCGCGAGGCCCGAGTCCGCCCAGGCGCGCTCGGTCGGGAAGGTCAGCCGGTCGAGCCAGTCGAGGAGCGGCAGCGCGTATCCGAGGCCGACATTCGGGACCTGCGGCAGGTGGGCGTGGAGGTCAACGAGTCCCGGCAGGACCACCCAGGGCCGAAGGTCAACGGCCACCGCGAGACGGTCCGCCTCGGCTGCCGTCACGTCCCCCACCGACGCGATCCGCCCCGCCGCGTCGACCTCGATCATCCCGTCAGCGATGTCGCGCGTCTGTCCCCCGGGGAGTGGCGTGAGGATCCGGGCCCGCAACGTGAACGGCGGCGCGGCCGGCATCATCGATGGTGGCGTCATCGCCCCGATCATAGGTGCCGAACAGGTGGGAACGACGAGCCGGTGCCACGGACAGGCCGCCGAACCCTACGGGCGGGAACCCGGCACGAGGCGGACCATGAACCGGTCGTCGTCCCCGTCGATCGCCTCCACGACCGGGTGATGCGTCTCGAGCAGCCCCGCGGCCTCGTTGAGGTCCCCGTGGGAGACGACCGGGCGATCGCCCGCGACGAGCAGGGCGGTCAGGTACAGGTCTCGCATGTGGCCCTTCACGTCCGCCCTGACCCGGCCCAGCTCGGGGGCGGTCTCGACGGCCTCGATCCGGTCGCGCCGAAGCGCACGGGCGCCCGGCACCTCCGGATCGGGCATCGCTGCTCAGGACCCCGACGTGAACGACGTGTCGACGAGGGAGCTCGACGAGACCGGCTTCGCCGTCAGCCCGAGCGAGGTGATGTAGGTCGCCGAGGCGTCCCAGTCGGCCGGGTCGATCGCGCCCGTCAACGGCGCGCCCGCCGCGGCACCGGCCGGCCGCCAGGCCTCGATCGTGGCCGCGAGGATCGCCTCCTGGGTGGCCCGGTCCTTGGCCAGGTCCGGCACCGCCTTGATGGACGCGTCGACGCCGACCGACGGCGTGGCCGCGATCTCGTTCATCGCCTTCAGCGTCGCCCGGATGAACCCCGCGACGGCGTCCCGCCTGCTCGAGATGGTCGAGGTCGACGCGATGATCCCGGGGCCCGGCAGCGGCGTGATCTCGTCGACCGTGAGGACGGTCGTCTTCGTGCCGGCGAGCTCGAGCTGGACCGGCTCGTTGTTCACGAACCCGGTCGCCGCGTCGACCGCACCGGCGGCCACCGCCGCCCCCTGGCCGAAGTCCGGGTACTCGATGATCGTGACGTCGGCCGGGGTCAGCTTCGCGGACGCGAGCAGCGCCTGGAGCATGATCCAGGACGATCCGTACTTGCCCGGGATCCCGATCCGCTTGCCCTTCAGGTCGGCGGCGCTCGTGATCCCCTTCTTCGCCTGGGCGAACACGATCGACGGGAACTGGCCGTAGATCGTCGCGGTGTACCGGATCGGGATGTCCTGGCTCACCGCGGGGATCACGCTCGTCCCGTCGGCGAGGCCGAGATCCACCTGCCCCAGCCCCACCTTCGGGACGAGGTTCGCGTCGATCTCGTTCTGGAACGTGATCTTCAGCCCCTCGGCGGCGTAGTAGCCCGCCTGGTCGGCGCGATAGAACGGCGCGAACTGGACGCTCGGGATGTAGCCGAGACCGACGGTCAGGCTCACCGGCTCCGGCGCGACCGACGACGCGGCCGACGAGTACGCGGACGGCGGCGGCGTGACGCCGGCGGAACAGGCGGCGAGGACGGCGGTGAGGGCGACGACCGTGAGCGAGAGCGACCGACGGGGCACGGGAACCTCCAGGGCTGGGCGGTGGACTAGCGAAGGCCGACGAGGCGGCGTTCGGCGAGGACGACGAGGCCGTAGCAGACGATCCCCAGGAGGGCGATCGTCGCGAGCGTGGCGAACAGCAGCGGGATGTCGAACAGGCTCCCGCGGGCGAGGTTGACGAGGACGCCGAGGCCCTTGTCGGCCCCGGCCCACTCGCCGACGATCGCGCCGACGACGGCGAGCGTCACGCCGACCCGCAGACCGCCGAGGATCGACGGCAGCGCGGCGGGGATCTCGACGTCGACGAGGACGCGGCGCGGAGTGGCGCGGAGGGACCGGGCGAGCTCGAGCAGGCCGCGATCGACCGAGCGGATCCCGACCATCGTCGCGATCGCGACGGGGAAGAACACGATCAGCCCGCAGATCACGACCTTCGCGAGGAGGCCCGGGCCGAACCACAGCGCGAGGAGCGGCGCGAGCGCGAGGATCGGCACCGCCTGGGCGGCCACGAGGTACGGCGACGCCACGCGCTCCACGGATCGCCAGCGGGCGAGCGCGTAGCCGGCGATCACCCCGGCTCCGGCGCCGGCGACGAACCCGAGGAAGACCTCCACGATCGTGGTCCAGGCGTGCGGCGCCATCGTGCCGTCCGTCCAGGCGGTGACGAACCGGGCGATGACCTGCTCCGGCGCGGGCAGGATGTAGACGGGCAGCCCGCTGACCACGACGACGAGCTTCCAGATCACGAGGAAGGCCACGAACGCGGCGACGACCGGCCACAGACCGGCGACCGTCGCGGCGGGCCGGCCGACCGAGGGTCCGGGACGCGCGGTCACGACCGTCACGCCGCCGGCTCCACGCGCTCGGGATCGGTGAGGTGGCGGCGGATCTCGGCCGCGGCGTCCGAGGCGAGGGCCCCGTCGAGGGTCGCGAGCGAGCGCGGCCGCGCTGCGTCGATCCGGATCTCCGCGGCGACGCGGCCCGGCCGGGGCGTCATGACGACGACGCGGTCGGCGACGAGGATCGCCTCGGGGATGCTGTGCGTGACGATGACGACGGTCGTGGCCGTCCGGGCCTGGAGCTTGAGCATCTCGAGGTTGAACCGCTCGCGGGTCAGGGCATCCAGGGCACTGAACGGCTCGTCGAGCAGGAGGACCTCCGGGGCCAGCGCGAGAGACCGCGCGATCGCCGCCCGCTGGCGCATCCCGCCGGACAGCTGCACCGGGCGGCGATCCGCGGCGTCCTCGAGGCCGACGATCTCGACGAGCTCGCGGACCCGGACCGCGATCCGGTCGCGCGGCCAGCCGGCGAGCTCCAGCGGCCAGGCGACGTTGTCGGCGACGGACCGCCACGGGAGCAGCCGCGGCTCCTGGAAGACCAGCCCGATCCGCGGGTCCGGGGCGGAGAACGCCTCTCCGTCGATGGCGACGAACCCGTTCTCGGGAATGAGCAGCCCGGCCGCGACCCGCAGGAACGTCGACTTGCCGCAGCCGTTCGGGCCGATGAGCGCGACGACCTCGCCGGCGCCGACACCGAGCGAGAAGCCGTCGAGGGCGACGGTCGGCGGAGTCCCGCGGTCCGCGGCCGGGAACGTGACCCGGACATCGCCGGCGGTGAGGTGGCCGGGCGACGACGGACCGCTCACGACGGGGCCTGCAGGTCACGGATGATCGGCGCGATCGCCGGGTGGAGCCGTCGGTACGCGCTGTAGGTCGCGTCGTACCGCCCCCGCCATGCCGCCCGGGGCTCGAGCCGGCGCGAGATCCTCGTCATCCCGCGGATCGCGGCCGGGAGATCGGGCCACGCGCCGACCGCCGTCGCCCCGACCATCGCCGCACCGGCCACGGCGGTCTCGAGGACGGTCGGCACCTCGACCGTGAACCCGGTCACGTCGGCCTTGATCTGGTTCCACGTCTCGCTCCGGGCCGGACCGCCGCAGACGCGCATCGTCCGGACCTCGGCGCCGGCCTCGAGGACGCCTTCCGCGACGTGGCGGATCGCGAACGCCGACGCCTCGAGGATCGCCCGGGTCAGATGTGCGCGCCCGTGCCCGAGCCCGAGCCCCGCGAACGCGCCGCGCGCGCTCGGATCCCACAGCGGCGAGCGCTCGCCCGAGAGATACGGGAGGAAGACGACGCCGTCGGCGCCCGGCTCGATCGTGCCCGCCTCCTCGATCAGCCGTTCGGTCGTCGCCGCGCCGCCGAGGACGTCGAGCCGGTACCAGTCGAGGGCGCGGCCGGTCGCGGCCATCGCACCCCCGACCGAGTACAGCCCGCGCAGGGGCGCGATCGTCGAGAAGGAGCCGGGGACGACGAGCGGCCGATCCCAGTACACGCCGAAGCCGCCCGCCGACCCACCCGGGTCCATCGCGTCGCCGGCCTGGGTCATCCCCGCGCCGTGGAAGCTCGCCCATGCGTCGACGATCCCGGCAACGACCGGGATCCCCGGGCGCAGGTCCAGCGCAGTGGCGACATCCGCTCGCAGCTCGCCGACCACCGAGCCGGCACGGACCGTCGGAGCGACCCGGTCCACGGCCAGCCCGACGCCCGCGAGCGTCGCGGCGTCCGGGAACGGCTGGTCGTCGACGAGGCTCGTCGTCGCCCGGCCCGTCAGCCGCATCGCGACGACGTCCCACGTCGCGAGGTACCAGCGGGTCGCCGCGGCCGCCGCCGGATCGTGGCGCTCCAGCCACAGCGCGGCCGGCAAGCCCGCGAGGCTCCAGCCCTGGAGCCCGGTCGCCGCTGCCAGCTCGGCGCCCTCGGCGATCGAGCGCGTGTCCTGCCAGATGATCGCCGGGTGGGTGGCCCGCCCGTCCCCATCCACCGGCACGAGCGTCGGGCCGTGGCCGTCGATCCCGATCGCACAGACCTCCCCGACATCGAGCCGGACGAGCTCGCGCACCGCGAGCCCGATCGCCCCCCACCAGGCCTCCGGATCCTGCTCGGCGCGGCCGGTCGACGGGTCGACGTCCGTGGAGTAACCGGCACGCGCCAGACCCAGCAGACGTCCGTCGAGGCCCACGAGGCCGACCTTCACCTCGGTCGTCCCGAGATCGATCGCGAGAACGGCGGTCTCGCGGCTCATCCGTGCGCTCCGGCGTCGCGTGGGTCCGCGTCGTCGAGCGCCAGGACCGCCTCGGCCGTCGGCTGGTCGGTCACGAGCGTCGTCAGCATCCGGCCGCGCAGGGCGCCGAGGATCGGCCGGACCTTGGCCGCGCCACCGGCGACGCCGATCCGGACGGGGATCCGGCCCAGCTCGCGGCCATCGAACGCGATCGTCCGGGCGCGGAGCGCGTCGCACACGAACCGGCCGTCGAGGTCGTACGGGCTGACGAGCACCTCGCCCACGGCGCCGTCGCGCTCGAGATCGGCGGCGATGTCCGGGCCGAGCGCGGCGGCGCTCCACATCGGGCCGCCGATCCCGAACGCCGCGACCTCCAGCCGCTCCCAGAGGTCGGCGATCCGGCGGACGCCGGCGTGGGCGACGAGCGAGCGCTTCGTGGCGGGGTCGTCGACGAGGCCCGGGGCGAGGAGACCGATCGGCAGTCCGCCGATCCCGTCGGCCACGCGACGGAACGGCTCGCGGGCCGGCCCGCTGAACCAGTAGCCGCCGCACAGCGGGACGACCGTCGCGCCGGTCTCGTGGAGCGGCTCGTCGGCGTCGACCGCGTCGGCGACCGCGGAGATCGATGCGCCGTCGCCGATCCCGACCACCGCACCGTCGCGGATCGCGCCCCGGAGCACCTCGGCCGCCACCCGGCCGATCATCCGCCGGCTGACCTCTTCGGGCCCGACGAGCGCCGGCGACAGGTGGACCGCGCCGAGCTCGAACCGCTCCCGGAGCGTCTCGCCGGCGGTCGACGAGACCGCCGCCCCGTCGACGATCCGGATCTCGACGATCCCCTCGGCGCGAGCGCGCTTCAGCAGTCGCGAGACCTGCGGCCGGGTGACGCCGAGGATCTCGGCCACGCGCGATTGGGTCTCACCGAGCTCGTAGTAGAGCCGGCTCGCCTGGATGAGCTGCTGGAGATCGGACACGAGGCTCCCGAGACTGCTGCACATCTGCACGATACAGATGTGCAGCCCAGTCTGGCCGGAGCGGGCCGCACCGTCAAGCACGCGGAAACGGCCCGGGCGTGGCCCGGGCCGTTCATGGTGGAGGGAGGGGTGGGATCAGCTGGGCGTGGGTCGTCGAGCCGCAGCCTCTGCTGCCAACGACGACCGCGACCAG
>CAVVCZ010000005.1:0-531590 GCA_963746845.1 uncultured Chloroflexia bacterium
CTCACCGGTACTCCCCGTAGTCCACGGACCCTGACGGCGCTGGCGCGGACGGCCGAAGCGACGCGATCCGCTCGAGCCCAAGCTTCTCGACGTACTCAGCCCGGCCGGCCAGCCCGTGGACCCACTCGTCCAGCCAGGCCTGGGTCGCCGCCTCGTCGCGCGAGATCGGGTCCCAGTCGAGGTAGAACCGGTTGTCGCGGTCGTAGGCGCCCTGGACGTACGAGGGATGGGCGCCCCACGGCTCGACGACCACCGCGTCGACGATCAGGCCCGGGATGATCGTCCGGTTCGGGTCCGCCCGGACGACCTCGTCGGGCACGACCTCCTCGACCACGACGATCACCCGCTCCGCGGCGAACGCGGCCTCCTTCTGGCAGCCGAGCAGGCCCCAGACCTGGGTGTCGCCGGCGGCGGTGGCGCGCTGGGCGTGGATGATCGTGACGTCCGGACGGAGGGGCGGCACGGCATAGACGACCCCGTCTCCGTACGGCGATTCGATCGGCCGGATCAGCGGGTTCGCCTTCGGCAGGTCCGTCTCGAAATACGAACGGAGCGGGAAGAACGGGAGGTTGGCGGCGCCCGCCGTGTACCGGGCGACCATCCCGAAGTGGCTGTACTCCTCCAGCTCGAGCTCGGGCGGATCGACCTCCACCCGCCGGCGGATCGCGTTCAGCCCGCCGACGCCCGGGTTGCCGAGCCACGAGAAGACGAGCTTCCGCGCGACCCCGGCCGCGATCATCTGGTCGTAGATCACGTCCGGCGTCATCCGGGCAAGCGTCAGGTCGCGCTTGCGCTGGCGAATGATCTCGTGACCGGCGGCGAACGAGATCAGGTGGGTGAACCCCTCGATCGCGACCGTGTCGCCGTCCCGGACGATCTCGCGGATCGCATTGGCCATCGAGGCCACCTTCGAGGTCGTCACGGAGCCAGTATCGGGGACGGGACGCGGCGACTGCGCACGAATTGGCGGGCAACCGGGTCCGCGAAGTCGCTACGATGCGCCCCGCGGAACGACGGAGCGTCCGCGTGGAGGGAGGTCCGGATGTCACTGCCCACGATGTCGCCCGACTGGCCACGGACCGTCCGCGGCCTCTACCTCACCGCGATTCGGGGCACCGCTGATGGGCGTGGCCCTGCTGCTCGGCCTGGCGCTCGCGCTGGAGCGCTCGATGTCGTCCGACCTGCGAGCCGCGGACGAGTAAGCCCGGAGCGCCCGCGATTGTCAGCCGGACGCCTCCGGGCGACGGAAGTCGTCGACAAAGCGGGGCCCCGGTGCCGGCGCCGGGCCGCCCGCGAGCTCCACGCGGGCCTTCTCGATGTCGGCCTCGTACTTCAGCAGGACGTGGAGCGTCTCCGGCGTCTCTGACCGGCTGATCGACCCAGCGCCGAGCAACACGAGCGTCCGGGCCCAGTCGATCGCCTCGGAGATCGATGGCGGCTTCTTGAGATCGAGCAGGCGGATCGAGGCGACGATCCGCGCCGCCTGGTCCGCGAGCTCCACCGACAGGCCGGGAACACGGGCAAGCAGGATGCCCCGTTCGCGTTCGATCGTTGGGTATTCGATCCGCAGGTAGAGTGCCCGGCGCCGCAATGCCTCGGAGAGGTCGCGCGTGTCGTTCGACGTCAGGAAGACCATCGGGCGCTGTCCCGCGACCATCGTCCCGAGCTCCGGGATCGTGACCTGGAAGTCCGACAGCACCTCGAGCATCAGGGCCTCGGCCTCGACCTCAACCCGATCGATCTCATCGATCAGAAGGACGACCGGTTCGTCGGCCCGGATCGCGGCCAGGAGCGGCCGGGCGAGGAGGAAGGCCTCGCTGAAGATGTCCTCCTCGAGCTCCGACCACGCCTCCCGCCGCTCGTCCGCCTGGATTCGAAGCAGCTGCTTCTTGTAGTTCCATTCGTAGAGGGCCTTGGACTCGTCGAGCCCCTCATAGCACTGGAGGCGGATGAGCCGGGCGCCGGTGACGGCGGCGACCGACCGCGCGAGCTCGGTCTTGCCAACCCCAGCGGGACCCTCCAGCAGGACCGGCTTCTCGAGCCGATCCGCGATGAACACGGTCAGGCCGATCGCGAGATCGGCGAGGTAGTCGGCGGCCCGCAGGCGGTCGACGACGTCGGCGGGCGACGCGAAACGGCCCGGATCGCCGGACGACGGGTGGCTGGTCGTGCCGCTCACGTTGGTTCTGGCTCCTCCGGTCGGTCGATGCTCGACGGCGACGGCAGCCTGACGAGCCGCCGCTTGACGGCAAACAGCGTGACGGGTCGACGTGATTCAACCAGTCCCCACAGCCCGTGGGGAGCAAAGAGCACGACCGCGATCGCGACGATCCCGAGGGTCACGAGGTAGACGCTGCCAAAGTCCGCGAGCGTCTCTTGCAGGACGAAGTACACGATGGCTCCGAGGATCGGGCCCTCGATCCGCCCTAGCCCGCCGATGACCACGACGAAGATCATGATCACTGTCCAGTTCACGCCGAACGCGGCAGTCGGCTGGATCCGCAGGAGCTGGAGGTAGTAGACGGCGCCGGCGATCGCGCAGCCGACAGACGCGATGACGTAGACCCAGCGCTTGGCGGCAAGGACGTCGACCCCGAGGCCGGCGGCCGAGACCTCGCTGTCTCGCACGGCTTGTAGGGCCAGTCCCAGCCGTGACCGGATCGCGATTGCGGCAACGACGATCGACCCGAAGCCGACTGCGACGGCCAGCCAATACGTCAAGGCCAGACGATCTGCCGGGGCCATGGCGACCGCGGACTTCATGGTGACTCCAGTGCCGGTCCCGAGCAGACTGATCTGCGAGACGATGAGGCGAAAGACCTCGGCGATGACCCAGGTCCCGATCGCGAAGTATCCGGCGCGGAGCCGGAACGCAAAGAGAGAGGTCAGAAGAGCGGCGACGGCCGCGGCCACTCCGGTCGCGACGATCGCGGGGACTGGTGGCAGCCCGGCCAGGTCCATGAACGCGTACAGGCCGTACGCGCCGAGCCCGACGAATGCCTGTTGGCCGATCGACACGAGCCCGGCATACCCGGCGAGCAGGTTCCACATCTGAGCCATCGCGAGGATCGTCATGAATTCGACGAGCAGGCGCATCGTCCCGCTCGAGCCCCAGCTCGGATACGTCGCGAAGCCAACCAGCAGGAACAAGCCCACCACGGCCGTCAGCCTGGTCGACGTCGTGCCCTGGTCGACGCGGAACCGTCCCATGGTGGGCACCGCCACCTTCCCGATCGAGGTCATGCCTGGCGGACTCCGGGGCGCGAGAAGAGCCCTTCAGGGCGGACCAGGAGCACGGCCAGGAACACGACATGCCCGGCGAGGATCTGGTAGGCCGGGCTGACGTGGCCGCCGACCGCCTGAGCGAGGCCGAGGATGATCCCCCCGATCAGGGTCCCCCATAGCGATCCGAGCCCGCCGATGATGACGGCCTCGTAGGCAAAGATCAGGAGCACCGGGCCGTCGGCTGGGGCGAACGAGGTCCGGATCCCGAGGAAGACGCCGCCGACCGCAACCGTCCCGAGTGCCAGCGCCATGGCGAGCCCGAACAGATGGTGGTTGTCAATGCCGACGAGCCGCGCTGCTTCCGGATCGTCGGACGCCGCGCGAAGGGCGCGCCCGAGTTGCGTGTGATCGAGAAGGAGTTGCAGCAGCGTCAGCATCAGCACGGCGATGACGAGCGTCAGGAGGGACAGCCAGCCGACAGACAGGCTGTCCGTGATCCTGACGCTTGCGGTCTCCAATGCACCCGCATCGAGACCCCGAGAGTCCGCGGTGAAGACGGTGAGCAGTCCGTTCTGGATGATCACGGCGAGCCCGAAGGTCACCAGAACCGAGGCGAGAACACCGCTCTCCAACGTGCGATTGAGAAGCCCACGCTGGAGGACGTAACCAAGGATGGCCATGACGGGGACGACGATGATCAGGCTGGCGAATGGTCCGATTCCGGTCCGACTCGCGACCAGGAATGCGAGGAACGCCGCCAGTACCCCCAGATCGCCATGGGCCAGGTTGACCAGTCGCATCACACCGAAGACCAGGGACAACCCGGTTGCCAGCATGGCGTACAAGCCACCGAGCAGGAGACCCTGGACCGCGACGTTGACCCAGTCCATCGTCAGACCCCGAAGTACGCGCGAGTCACTGACTCGCGCGGCATCTCGGCCGGTCGGCCGGCGAGGGAGACCCGGCCCTCCAGCAGGCAATAGGCGCGATCGGCAACGGCAAGTGCCTGGTCGATGTTCTGTTCGACGAGCAGGATGGAAGTCCCGCGTTCCCTGATCGACGGGAGCGCGGCGTACAGCTGACCGATGACGATCGGTGCAAGGCCGAGTGAAACCTCGTCCAGCAGGAGCAGGCGCGGATTTGCCATCAGGGCCCTTCCGATCGCGAGCGCTTGCTGTTCGCCGCCCGACAGGACGGCCGCACGCCTGCCTCCGATTGCGGCCAGCAACGGGAAGAGTCGATAGACCTCGTCGATGCTCCACAGCCCCTTGCGTTTGCTGTATGCGCCGATCCTGAGGTTCTCCTCGACCGTAAGACTCGGGAAGACGCGACGCCCCTCCGGGACGAGCGAGATGCCGGCCCGGACCCGCTCGTGCGCAGACAGCCTGTCGATCCGGTCACCGTCATAGCGGATTGCGCCGCCCCGGTTGGGTGTGAGTCCGGCAATCAGTCTCAACAGGGTCGTCTTGCCGGCCCCGTTGGCACCGATCATCGCGACGGCCTCGCCCGCGTCGACCGCCACCGAGACGCCGAAGAGAGCCTGGAAGTCACCATAGAAGCAGTCCACGCCGTCCACGGCGAGCAGGTTCACGACACCGCCTCCGCACCGAGATAGACGGCGTGAACGGCCGGATCGGCGATCACGGCACGTGGGTCGCCCTCGGCCAGGACTCGGCCGTTGTCCATCGCGATCATCCGGTCGACCAGCGAGACCAGAGCGGCAACGATGTGCTCGATCCACACGATCGTGATCCCGCGGCTCTTGAGGTCACGGATCGCCACGATGAGACGCTCCACTTCGGGTTCCGTCAGGCCGCCGGCGATCTCGTCGAGGAGGAGCAGACGAGGGTCGATCGTCAGGGCCCGGGCCAGCTCGAGTCGCTTGCGATCCAGGAGCGGCAGAGCACCGGCCATGATGTTGGCGCTGTCGATCAGCCCCGTCGCCTCGAGCGCCGCGATTGCGACGTCGGCCGAGCTCCGGCCATCTGGGTGCCTCCCGCGGCCGGCGAAGGACGCGCCGAGCAGCGCATTCTCGAACACCGTCATGCCGTTGAACGGTCGCGGGATCTGGTACGTGCGCCCAATGCCGAGACGCGCACGAACGTGACTCGGGAGACGGGTGATGTCGCGCCCGTCGAGGGTGACGCGCCCGGCGTCGGTTGCAACCGTGCCCGTGATGAGGTTGAGGAGGCTGGTCTTCCCAGCGCCGTTGGGCCCGACGATCCCCAGCATCTCGCCGGCAGCGACGCGGACCGACAGACCGTCGGCCACGACGACTCGCCCGAACGATTTCCGGATCTCCTCCAGCTCGAGGAGCGGCCCGGGCGGTCGCTCCTGCGCCACGCGCCCGAGCGTCAGGCCGGGAGCGGCTGCATCGTGCCGCCGGAGGGGATCTCGGGGTGATCCTTGTTGCTCACGATGACCAGATCGTAGGGGAACGCCGTCCCCTTGACCCATTGGCCCCCGACCAACGGCGTCTTGGCGATGTTGGTGGTCGCGAACGGCGGCAGCCCGGCGCCATTCCACTCGACATGACCGACGACCGTGTCGAGGGCCGTCTTCTTGATGGCGTCGCGAACCGCGGTCTTGTCGTCGATGCTCGACGCGCGGCTCAGAACGTTGAGGCCGACCTCGAAGACGGCGTGGACGAAACCGATCGGCTGTGTCCATTGCTTCGTCGTCGATGTCGTGTATCCATCTGCCAGGTCTTTCGCGCTCGCGCCGGTCAGCGAGGACTTGAAGGGGTGGCTCGGGCTCCACCAGACCTCGGACGACAGTCCGATGCCGGCGGTCGGACCGAGCGCATCGACCGACGCCGGGAACAGGAGCGCCTTGCCGATCGAGGCGACCTTGGGCTTGAAACCTTGCTGGGCCGCCTGCGTCCAGAAGGTCGTGAAGTCCGGAGGCAGTGGGACTCCCGTCAGGATCTCCACGCCGGCGCTCTTGAACTGGGCGATCTGGCTGCTGAAGTCCTGGCTCAGGTTCTCGTAGCGACCAGGATCGACGATTTTGTAGCCCGCCGGCGTCAGCGTTGCCGGAAACCCGACGTCCTTGGAGCTCCAGGCCTGCCCATCACCGTCGTTGGGCATGAGGAAGCCCACGACCTTGTTGTTCGGGACCTTGCTCCACATGTCCTGGAAGACGGCGATGATGTCCTCGAGGCCCCAGAAGAAGTGGTAGGTCCACTGGAACGGCTTCGTATCGGGCGGCGCGACGTTCGGCTGTCGACCCAGGAAGTACGGCTGCCACGGGGTGACCGTGGAGATGCAGGGCACTCCGTTCGCCTCGCACTGGTCCGCAACCGGGTTGGTCGTCTCCGGCGTGTTCGCGACCAGCATCAGGTCGATCTTGTCATCCAGGATCAGTGATCCGGCGACCGATGCGGCTCGGTTGGGATCGCCTTGACTGTCCTTGACCATGATGTCGATCGGATAGGTGGTCGTGCCGTTGACGACACCCGCTCCGACTGCCTTCTTGACGCCGTTGATGATGTAGTCATCGGCCTCGGCGAACGCCGAGAACGGCCCGGTCGTCGGCGTGACGTAGCCGATCTTGATCGTCCGACCGGCCGCGGTGCTCGCTGCGGCGGATGCGCTCGCCGCGGCGCTCGCTGGCGCACTGGCCGATGTGCTCGCCGCGGCGCTCGTCGACGGCGAAGCTGCGGGCGAGCATGCTGCGATGAACGCCGCAGCGGCCGCGGCCGTCCCACCGTACGCCGCGAGCAGCAGGACCTCGCGGCGGGTCAGCGGCCGTCCCAGGATGGACTCGACGCGACGGGAGCGCTCGTCTGCCATGGTGCTCTCCTCCTCCTGAGCCTCGTCCAGGTGGACGGGACCTCTGCCGGCCGCTGGCCGGCTATCCGTGGGTGGTCCGCTCGACGACGCGGTCGAGCGATGGTCGGCGCCCCTCGAATGCGTCGGCCAGCAGCGCGCGGATTGCCGGGACATCGACCGGCTTCGGGTTGCCGGGAATGGCTTCCACGATCAGGTCGGCCGCCTCGTCGAGGCGCCCGAGGGGCATACCGATCGTGCGGAGGTCGGTTGGCGCCCCGAGACGGGCGGCGAGGTCGTAGATCGCTCCCGGAACGTCGGGGTCGCCGAGGGCCGCCCCGATCCTCGCCATTGCGTCGGGCTCGGACGGTGCGACGAGGGCCAGGGCGTGGGGCAGGACGACCGTGTGCATCTCGGCATGCGGAAGGTCATAGGCACCGCCCAGGACGTGACAGATCTTGTGATGGATGCCGGATCCGGCCGACGCGAAGGCGGCCGCGGCCAGATAGGCTCCGACGAGCACGTCGCCGCGCGCGTCGAGATCGTCGGGGTCGGCGACGACGCGAGGCAGATCGGCCGCAAGGATCGAGATGCCCCGTTCGGCCATCAACGACGTGATCGGATTCGCGCCCGGCGCGTACAACGCCTCGGCGCAGTGCGCCAGGGCATTCATGCCGGAGGGTCCAGCCACGGCCGGCGGCAGCGTCAGGGTCAGGACGGGGTCGTAGACCACGGTCCTTGGCTGGACCCGTGGATCGCGGCCCGTCGTCTTCCGGGAGGGGCCGTCCGGCGGCCCATCGGTCAGCCCCCAGATCGGCGTCATCTCCGAACCGGCGTACGTGGTCGGGACGGCCAGGATCGGGAGCGGCACCTCGAGGGCCACCGCCTTGCCGAGGCCGGTCGCCGACCCGCCGCCGATCGTGACGATCGAATCCGCGTCGCTTGCGAGGGCAAGCGCACGGGCGTCCTGGGCCCGCTCGATCGGGACGTGTGCGACGACGTCGTCGATCCGGGCCACGACGCGATTGCCGATGGCTGCGACGAGACGGTCCGCCCAAGTCGACCCCGAGCGGTCGGCGATCAGCACGCTCCGCGAGACGCCGAGCCGCTCGAGCTCGTCCGGGACGCGGTCGAACGCGCCGTTGGCGAACACGACGCGGCCGGGCAGGGCTTCGTAGACGAATGGCTGCATCGGCAGTCCCGTCGCGTCCCGTCAGTCCGTCGTGGCCCGGATCAACTGTTGCCGGCCAGCCACGGGTAGCGGCCGGTGTCCTTGCCCGCGTAGTCGGGGTCGAGGTAGATGAAGCACCGCTGGATCAGCCCGTCGCGCACCTCGAACACGTCGCACCAGCGCCCGGCTCCATGCTCCGGCTCACCGGCCTTCCACGAGCCGTCCCGATGCTCTCCGATGCTGGTGCCCTCCACGGCGAACGTGTCCGTGCCAGTCATCACGTAGTTGAACGTGTCGTAGTCATGGAGGATCGACTTCAGGGTCGCGCCGACGTCGCCGAACATCCGGCCGATCTCCGCCCGCCCCTGGGCGACGCCCCATTTCGGGAAGTAGACCCGGGCATCCTCGGCGAAGAGCTCGAGGATGCTGCGACCGTTCTCGGTAACGCCGGCGTTGTCGAAGGCCTTCAGGTAGCGCAGGGCGACCGCCTTGCGCTCGACATCCGTCATCGGCTGAGCAATGGCCATCTCGCACCTCCGTGCGCTACGGTCGACCCGGTCAGGGCCGCGGATAGAACGGCGGGATCGCCGCATCGACATTGACCCAGACCGACTTGGGCTCGGTGTACTCGCGGATCGCCTCGAAGCCCATCTCCCGGCCATACCCCGACAGCCCGGTCCCGCCGAAGGGTGATCCCGGGTTGACCCGCTTGTAGCTGTTGATCCAGACCATCCCGGACCGGATCTGCCGGGCGAGCAGGTGGGCTCGCGACAGGTCCCGGGTCCAGAGTCCCCCGCCCAGCCCGTATTCGACGTCGTTCGCGATCGCGATCGCTTCCTCGTCGCTGTGGAACGTCGTGACGGTCACGAACGGTCCGAAGACCTCCTCGCGGCAGACCCGGCTCGAAGGGTCGGCCCGGACGACTGTCGGGCGAAGGTAGTAGCCGCCTTCAAGCTCCGGATCGCTGGGCGGCGTGCCACCGGTGAGGACGATGCCGCCTTCCGCCCGTGCGACATCGACATAGCCGAGGACACGATCGCGATGACCCGCCGAAGTCAGCGGGCCCATCTCCGTCGCCGGATCAAGTGGGTCGCCGATGCGGATCGACTCGGCGAGGGTGACGAACCGCTCCACGAAATCGTCCGCGATGGATTCGTGCAGGATGAGCCGCGAGCCCGCGATGCAGGCCTGCCCCTGGTTGTGGAAGACCGCGAACGCCGATCCGCCGACGGCAGCCTCGATGTTCGCATCCGCGAAGACGATGTTCGCGCCCTTGCCGCCCAGCTCGAGCTGCACCCGCTTCACGTTGCCGCTCGACAGCTCGACGATCCGTCGCCCCGTCGCCGTCGACCCGGTGAAGGCGATCTTCCGAACGTCCGGATGCGCCGCGAGATGCTCGCCCGCGACGCGGCCGCTGCCCGGCACGATGTTGACGACACCCGGCGGGAACCCCACCTCCGCCATGAGCTCGCCGATCCGGAGCGAGCTGAGGGGCGTGAGCGCGGCCGGCTTGAGGACGACCGTGTTGCCCGCGGCGAGCGCCGGGCCCATCTTCCAGCTGCAGAACATCAGCGGAAAGTTCCAGGGCACGATCTGACCGACGACCCCCAGCGGCTCGCGCAGCACGTAGTTGAGGAAGCCCGGTTCGACCGGGACGACGTCGCCCTGGATCTTGTCGGCCATGCCGCCGAAGTAGCGGAACGTCGCGGCCGTGCGCATGACGTCGAGGTGCCGGCTGTCGCGGATCGGATGGCCGGTGTCGAGCGATTCGATCCGTGCCAGCTCGTCTCCGGCAGCTTCGATGGCGTCGGCGAGCTTCAACAGCAGCCGGCCACGGGCGGACGCCTGGAGCGCCGCCCAGCCCGGGAAGGCCGTCGCCGCGGCGGCGACTGCCCGATCGACGTCCTCGACGCCGGCCGCCGCGACGGTCGCCAGCACGGAGCCGTCGTGCGGACTGAGCGTCTCGAACGTCGCCCCGTCGGCAGCGTCCACGAAGTCGCCGCCGATGAACAGGCGGTCCTGGAGCCGCAACCCGCTCCGGCGGTCCGCGATCGCCACGGTCGTGTCCCGCCCCGGTCGGGTCAGATCTGGACGGCGGTCGACGGCAGCTGGCCGCTCGAGATCAGGGCCGGGAGCTCCGGGTCCGCGTTCTCCCAGACGAGCAGCATCGATCGCTTCGGAGCATAGCCCTGGTGTCGGATGTCGGCCGGCATTGCTGCCACGTCCCCGGGCCGCATGACCACCTTCGCCCGGGCGGCACCGGTGTCCCTGTCCTCGACGTTCCAGTAGATCTCGTCCGACAGCTGCACGAACCACTCGACGCGGTCGTTGCCGTGGATGATCGGCAGGATGTACTCCTCGGTCGTTGGGCAGTACAGGCTGTCACCACAGACCGAGACCACCGACGGGTTCCAGGTCACCTGCGAGCGCGACAGATAGGCAAACAGGTTGAAGCTGTTCACCTCGCCCTCGAAGCCGGGCTCGGCACTGATCTCCGGCTCGTCCTGCGGCACGTCGAGGAACTGGCGGTTGACCGGGTGGCCGTTGTCGTCGTTGCGGAGCGGCTCGTCGCCGGGGACGCTCACCATGCGAGCCGCCGTAACCCGGTGACGGGTGATCGCGGCCCGGTTCTCGCCGTTCTTGATGCCGAACGCCGCGCCCGTCTCGGTCGGGCTGGCGAACGGGTCGAAGCCATCGTTCGTCCAGTCGTCGAGCATCTGCTCGAAGGTCTCCTTGATCAACGGCGTCTCGAAGTTCTCGAGATGGTCGAGCTCCGCCTTGCGGTACGAGTCGTTGTAGCGACCCGCGAACAGGTCAACCGTGCCGTAGTGGTTGACGGTCCCGATCACGCCGTCGAAGTTCACGATCCCGTAGAAGAACTGCCAGGCGACGTCGCGCTGGAGCGCGCGCAGGAACGAATCCGCCGACATCACGTGACGCCCGGTCGGCCACTCGATGTAGACGAAGTACTCGTCGCGGCTGAACGCGAACTCACCGAGCTTGTAGCTCCGGTAGCCGTACATGTTCTGGTCGCTGGCCTGGATCTGGGACTGTTCGGCGATCGTCATCGGGGAGTCTCCTCGTCGTCGGTCAGCGGGTCACGGAACGGTCTGGATGATGTCGGCCCAGCGGTACTCCGTATCCGGCCCGTCCTGGGTCTGCAGCAGGATCACCGACGGTCGCTTGGCATGGAACTGGTATGCGGCCCCGACCGGCAGGAGCGTCATGTGGCCGCGTCGACCGATGACCTTGCCCATCACAGGCCCGCTCGGCTCACCGGCGAGGCGACTCGAGCCGCGGTCGAAGGTCGGACCACCATCACCGTCGCCCAGCTTCCGAAGGCGGATCTCGACTTCTCCGTCCATGACGAGGGCGAACTCGTCGTGCGGGGCCGTTCGCCAGTCGGACGTCCCGTCGGCGCGGATCGCCTCGAGCACGTACTGCCGATTCTTTCCGACCGCGACCTTCTCGTACGGTTTCGAATGCTCCGCAACCTCGAAGATGTTGGAGAATGCGTAGCGCTTGGGGTCGTCGTCGATGAGGTCGATCTCGCCCTTCTGGTAATCGGCGAGCGATCCGAAGCGTGTCGTGTACGTCGGCAGTCCTGGCATGCCTGCGGCTCCTCCTCCGTCGGTCGGCGGGACGGGATCGCTGCCCGCCGGATCCGGCCCAGCACGTCCGACGGGCTTGTGTTCGCTCTGCGAACGAGTGTACGCTCTGCGAACGAGTATCCGACCGGCAGGGAACGCATGTCAATACAACAACCCGAAGATGAGATTCGGTTGGCGAACACTCTCGCGGACAGCGCGTCGACGGGCCGCGTCGAGCACGTCCAGTCGCTGGAGCGGGGCCTCGCGGTCCTCAGCGCCTTCACGGCACGCGACACGTCCCTGACGATCAGCGGGGTCGCCGAGCGGACGGGCCTCTCGCGGGCGACGGCTCGACGACTGCTCCTCACCCTCGAGCAGCTCGGGTACGTCGAGTCGAACCGGCGCGAGTTCAGCCTCACGCCGGCGGTCCTGGAGCTGGCCAAGCCGTTCGCCGGGCCCGTCGATCCGTGGGGATTCGCGAAGCCGTACCTTCAGTCGCTGACCGACCGGCTGGAGGAGTCGGCGTCCATCGCCGTCCTCGATGGGACCGACATCCTCTACGTCGCCCGGACGCCGACCCGGCGGCTGATGACCCTCGCGGTGACGGTGGGGTCGCGGCTCCCGGCCCACGCAACGTCGAAGGGCCGCGTTCTGCTCGCCTTCCTGCCGGAGGCCGAGCTGGAGGCCTACTTCCGCCGCTCGGCCATCGAGCGTTACACGGACCGGACCGTCGTCAACGGGGACGAGCTCCGGGCGATCCTGGCCGAGATCCGGACCGAGGGCTGGGCGATCGTCGACCAGCAGCTCGAGGAGGGTCTGTGCTCGGTGGCCGCGCCAATCCTCGAGCCGAGCGGCCGGGTCAGCGCGGCGCTCTCGGTCTGCGCTCACGCTGGCCGGGTCGACCCGACCACCCTGCGGACGGAGTTCCTGCCGCTCGTCCTCGAGACGGCCCGCCGCGTCAGCGCGGTCTGGAACCGCCGCTGACCCACGCGGGCGTGGCCCCTGGCCATCGCCCCGCCCGGTCCCCTCGACGGGCCTTGGTTCCATCGACCGCGCCGCCGCTTGACGCGCGCCGTACGATCACCCCGGCTCGTACGCATAGCGGGCACTTGTTCGCTATGTGAACATCGTGATCGGACGGCGGCCGAGGGGTCACACGCGGGGGGCGATCCCGTGACGTGCGGGCTGGAGAGGGAGGCCGCTGTGGGCAATTCGTTCATCGACGACTGGCGCGACTACACGACGAGGCACCGACTGGTGGTCGCCGTCGTCGCCGGGCTCGTGGCCACCCACGTGACCACGAACTTCGGCATGTGGTACCACGGGATCGGGCTGCCGGATCTCAACTTCAACCTGCTCAACGGGTTCCTCGTCTTCGGGAACTCGGCGATGGACCCGAAAGGGATGTCCGACCCGGTGACGCTGACGACCTTCGGTGCCGCCGCCCACTACGCGCAGGGCGTCGCGTTCGCGCTCCTGTTCGCCTTCGGGATCTCGCCCCTCATCCCGATCCGGAACTCCGTTGCCGGCAACGTGATCAAGGCCGTCATCTGGGGGCTGATCCTCGCCACGCTCAGCGCCGTCTGGTGGATCAACCTGTTCCCGAACCTCGCCGGCCCCGGCGTGAATGCCGGAATCTTCATGACCAACCTCGGACCCGACAGCTGGAAGTGGCTGGTCGCCGTCTACCTGTGGCACATCGTGTACGGGATCAACCTCGGCCTGTTCTACCAGCCGAAGGAAGCGCCGGAGCCTTCGTCCGTCGCCTCCTGAACGCCGCCGCGATCGAGGTCAGCGCCGCCGGGAGCCGGCGCTGACCCCCTGGCGGGGCGGCTGATCGGGACGGCCGCCCCATCCGTCAGGTGGTGGCGGGGCCGGCGAACGCAACGAACCCGGAACCAGCACGTCGGTCGTCCCGATCGTGACGGCCGTGAGCTGGGCGATGACGTCGTGGACGTCCGGCGCAGCGGGCAGGATGCAGCGAAGGTCGCTGATGCCGGCGTGGGCGAGGGCGATGACCCGGTCCTGGCATTCCTCGAGCGTCCCGAAGAGCCCGACGTCCCGCGGATGACCGAGCATGGCGAACCGCGGATCCCGGTCGGCGCGGGCCTCGGCTTCGGTGCTGGTTCGGCCGATCGACACCGGGAGCAGTGCCGCAACACCCAGCGTCGCGGGGTCGCGCGCCGCTTCCTGGGCCTGTGCCCGGACCTCATCGGCGGCGGTCTCGAGATCGGGGAACCGCCAGGCGGGCAGCACGAGATCATCGACGACACCGAGGAGCGGGGCGACGGCCTCCGGCGTATCGGCGACGGCCGCGATCCGGGGGCGCGTCGGGGCAGGTTCCAGATCGGCGCGGAGCCGCCGGACCGTGTCGAGCGTCGCGGTGCCCGCGTCGACGGTCACTTCGTCCGCCACCACTGGCGGACGCCCCTCGACACCGATCGTCACCCCGAGCCGCGATCGGGCCAGACCGGCCGCGAGGGCGGTTGCGTCGACCGCGGGCCCGTCGCCGAGGTGGATCGCCCAGACGACGTCGATCCCGGCGAGGTCCGCGAACCGCGCAACGGCGACGGCAGCGGGATCGGCTGGGTCGACCACGACGCCGAGACGCGCGAGACGTCCGGCTGGGGCTCGGGTCGGGTCGAAGGGCGTCATCGGCTCCGGCATCGACGGTCAGACGGTGATGGACCCGCCCGGGCGGCCGGGCGTGCCGGAGCGTACTCTCCCGATCGATGACCACGCAATCAGTCGCACCCGTCGGCGGCGCGCTGCTGCTCGACCCGATCCTCCGGCTCGTCACGAAGCTGCGCGAGGCCGGCGTGCCGGTGTCGTCGTCCGAGGTGATCGACGCGACCTCCGCTCTCAACGCGATCGACGTCCTCGATCGCGAGCAGGTCCGGGTGGCGATGGCGGCGACGCTCGTGAAGCGGGCCGAAGACCGCGCCGCCTTCGAGGTGATGTTCGAACTCCTGTTCGCGGTCAGACGAGGCGCCCGCCCGGGCGACGCCCCAGTCAGCCGGGAGGAACGCCGCCAGATCACGACGAGCCTCGACCGGGTAGCGCTCGACGGCGACGATCCCGGCGGCGGGGGGGCGGAACTCCTCGAGCTGATCATGGAGGCGATCCGCCGCGGAGATCCCGAGGCACTCCGGGCGCTCGCCGAGATGGCCGTCGAACGATACGGCGGGATGGGCAGCCAGCGGGACGCGTCGGAGCGCTACTTCCTCTACCGGGTCCTTCGCGCGCTCGAGCTGTCGCGGCTGATGGGCGACATGCTCCGTACGGAAGTCGCGGAGTCGGGGCGGGAGGAGTCGGTCGTCCGGGCGGAGCTCGCGGAGCGGATCGAGGCGTTCAAGAAGCTGATCGCCTCCGAGGTCCGCAACCAGCTCGCCGAGGCACGTGGGCCCGACGAGACGACCCGGGCGATGGAGCTGCTCGGCAGAGAGGAGGTCGACTTCCTCGGCGCTTCCCCCGGCAGCTGGCCGCGATGCGCGAGGCGATCCGCCCGCTCGCCCGGGCGCTCGCGACGAAGATGGCCCGCCGTCGTCGTCGCCGGGATCGCGGCCGCCTCGACGTCCGACGAACGGTCCGGCGGTCCCTGTCGTCCGGTGGCGTCCTCCTCGACCCGGCGTTCCGCCGGCCGAAGGTCGCGCGGCCCGATCTGTATCTGCTGTGCGACGTCTCGGGCTCCGTCGCCGAGTTCGCCTCGTTCACGTTGTCGCTGCTCCAGGCGATGACGGGCGAGTTCAGCCGGATGCGCTCGTTCGCGTTCGTCGACGGGATCGACGAGGTGACCGACCACCTCAAGGACGTCGCCTCCTTCCTCGAGGTCCGCCACGTCCTGTACCGGGCGAACGTGGTCCGCGACGACGGCCACTCGGACTACGGGTCAGTCTTCGAGCGCTTCAACCATCGCCACGGATCGGCGATCGACTCGCGCTCCACGATCATCATCACGGGCGACGCGCGCTCGAACTACCGGGAGCCGCAGGTCGAGGCCCTCCGCGAGCTGCAAGCCCGAGCCCGGCGGGTCTATCTGCTCAACCCGGAGCCCGAGGCGGAGTGGGACACGACCGACTCCATTGTGTCCGCCTATCGGCCGATGCTCGACGAAGTCTTCGAGGTCCGGAACCTGCGCCAGCTCGGCGAGGCGATCTTCCGGATCACCTGACGCCCGGGTCGATGCGGCGACTTCGTGGTGAAACCTCGCGTCTATACTCCGGCCGTTCACCTAGCGAACGCGCGGGCGTCATGCGAACACGGCGCGGGCCGTCGCCGCAGGCCGGTCGTGCCTGGAGGAAGGTCATGCGAGCGATTCGCTTCGACGAATACGGTGACTACGACGTCCTCAAGCTCGTCGACATTCCCCAACCTCAGCCGGCGGCGGGCCAGGTGCTGGTCCAGATGCGTGCAGCCGCGGTGAACCCGTTCGACAACACGTGCCGGCGCGGCTGGGTCGCCCAGGTTCCCACCGGGATGATCCAGGGCAACGAGGGTGTCGGCGTGGTCGTGGATGGAAACGACCGTCTGCCGGCCGGCACCCGCGTGATGCTCATGGGCACGTTCGGCTTCGCGCGCGACGGTACCTGGCAGGAGTACATCGCGGTCAGTCCCGAGGAAGCGACACCGACCCCGGCCAACCTGTCGGACTCCGAGGCGGCGGCCGCGCCGATCGCATACGTCGCGGCGCAGCTCGCACTCACCCATGGAGTCCGGCTCGCACCCGGAATGTCGGTGCTCATCCCGGGCGTCGGTGGAGCGGTGGGAAACGCGGCCGTGCAGCTGGCCACGCTCCGGGGCGACGGCCGCGTGATTACGTCCGCCAGCCGGACTGACAAGGCGGAGCGCGGACGCGCGGAGGGCTACGAGGTCATCGACCGGTCGCAGGAGACGCTCAGCGAGGGCGTGATGCGCCTGACCAACGGCAAGGGTGTGGACGTCGTGCTGGACTCGATCGGCGGCGAGGTGACCGGGCAGGCCCTCAATGCACTGGCGCCCGGCGGGCGGCTCATCAACATGGGCTATCCGGCCGGGACAGATCTCACGGTCAACTCGCTGACGCTGATCTGGGGGCCGGCCGGCACCGGCTCGACGAGCGTCGAGGGCTTCAATATCTACTTCCAGCCACCCGAGGCGCACGCCGCGGCCTGGGCTGCGGTCCTGCCGCTGCTCGAGTCGGGACGCGTGAAGCCAACCATCGACCGCACCTACCCGCTCGAGCAGGCCGGCGAAGCCACCAGGCACCTCATTGAGGATCGCCCCTACGGCAAGGTCGTCCTGACGATCTAGCCGATCGGCAACTCACTCGTCGGAGGCGGCCAGCTCCGCCCCGCCCGACTGGGAATGAACACCTGGAGCGGGCCTCAGCCTGCCGCCTCGACCCCAGTCATCGCGTGAGCGGCCTCGGCCGCGTGAAGGACCGGTTTGTCCGCGCCTTCGCCCGCGATCTCCGCGACCGCCTCGCCGAAGATCCGGAGCCCCGTCGCCATCTCGGCCTCGGTCACGGTGAGCGGCGGTGACATCCGGACGGACGTCTTGCCGCACTCGAGCACGAGCAGCCCGCGCTGAAAGGCGGCCCACTGGACCTCCTCGGCGTGCTCGCCGGTGTCGAACTCGACGCCGAGCATCAGGCCGCGACCCCGGACGTCCCGGACCAGGCTCGGGTAGCGGGTCCGGAGCGGGGCCAGCCCCGCCTGCGCCTGTTCGCCGCGGATGCGCGCGTTGTCGACGAGGCCGCCCTGGAGGAGGTCGATCGTCGCGAGCGCCGCGGCGCAGGCGACGGGGTTTCCGCCGTACGTGGAACCGTGGGCGCCGGGTCCCCACGCCTCGAGCAGATCCGCCCGCGCGACAAGCGCCCCGAGCGGCATGCCGCTGGCGATGCCCTTGGCCGACAGCAGGATGTCCGGCTTCACGCCCCATTGCTCGATCGCCCACATCGTCCCGGTCCGGCCGGCGCCCGACTGGATCTCGTCGGCGACGAGCAGGATCCCGTGCCGGTCGCAGATCTCGCGGAGACCCTGGAGGAAGCCGTCCTCGGGCACGAGGTAGCCGCCCTCGCCCTGGATCGGCTCGACGATGATCGCCGCGACCTCGTTGGCCGGGACCAGCTTGTCGAAGAGGACCTCATCGAAATACTTCAGGTCGGCCACATGGCCGAACGGGGCGTGGTACACGCCGGGCAGCAGCGGCCCGAAGCCCGCGTGGTACTTCGCCTTCGAGGCGGTCAGGCTGACCGAGCCGTAGCTCCGACCGTGGAACGCGCCGAGGAACGCCACGACGTACGGCCGCTTCGTCGCGAACCGGGCCAGCTTGATCGCGGTCTCGACGACCTCCGTTCCGGAGTTGCCGAGATAGGTCCGGGCCTTGCCGCCGGCGATCGGCGTGATCTCCGCGATCCGCTGGCAGGTCTCGGCGTAGATCGGGAGGTAGAAGTCGCTGGCCGAGAAGTGGAGGAGGTCGCCCGCCTGCTCCTTGATCGCCCCGACGACCGCCGGATGGGCATGGCCGGTCGAGTTGACCGCGATGCCCGCGGCGAAGTCGAGGAAGAGGTTGCCGTCGATGTCCTCGATCGCCAGGCCGTCGCCACGGACGGGCACGATCGGGTAGGCGCGCGGCAGGCTCGGCGACGTCCAGGTCTCGTCGTACGCCACGTGGGCGCGGGCCTTCGGGCCCGGGAGCTCCGTGACGAGATCGGGAACGGGCCGATCCCCGGCGAGACGGTTGGACGCGGTCACTTCGAGGCACCTCTGGCTGACGCCGGCGAGCGTGGGCGCATACGGAGTATGCAGAGTGGATATTCGGCCGGAGGATACCAGAGCGGCCCGGCCGGACCGGCTCCCAGCCTCGCGCCGTACGATCCGGGTGTGCGGAACGTCGATCGGGGCGAGCTGGGTCGGTTCCTGGCCGTGGCGGTCGGATCGCTGGCGGTCGCGACCGTCGCGGTCGCGATCTTCCAGTACGGCCTCGACGTCCCGAACCCGTCATCGCTGTACCTGGTCGCGGTGGTCGCCACCGCGATCGTGTCGGGGACGTGGGGGGCCGTCATCTCGGCGTTCGCCGCCTTCGTCCTCTACAACTTCCTGTTCGTCGAGCCCACGCTGACCCTGACCGTCGCGCAGCCCGGCGAGCTCGTGAACCTGGTCCTGCTCCTGTTCGTCGGCATCGTCGTCGGCCAGCTCGTCGCGCTCCAGCGGGCCAGGGCCGAGGAGGCGATCGCCCGGGAGCGCGAAGCCCGCTCCTTGTTCCAGGTCAGCCGCGCGCTCGCGACCCGGGCCTCGACGCCGTCCGTCCTGCCGGTGATCGCCACGATCCTTCGCGAGCACACGGGGATGACCCGGACCTGGATCTCGCTCGGATCCGGCCTTGGGCCGGACCGGGTGGCGGCCGACACGGACGGCGACGTCGCGAGACCCGCGATCGGCATGCATCGCGTCCTGCAGCGGATGCCGGGTGAGATCCCGGCCCGATGGGATCGCGTCCACCAGCCCGCACCGCCCGGGTCGCGCCAACCGACCGGCCTCGACGTGTACCGCGTCCGGATGGACGCCGGCGACGAGACGTACGGCTCGATCTGGGCCGTCCGGTCGAAGGGGGGGCCCGAGCCAGATCGGACCGCCACCCGCCTGCTCGCCGGGGCGGCGGACCAGCTCGGCCAGGCCCTCCGCCAGGATCGTCTGGCGGCGGATGCCCAGGCCGCCGATGTCGCGAGACAGGCCGACGCCCTGAAGTCCGCGTTGCTCCAGTCCGTGTCGCACGACCTCCGGACGCCGCTCGCCACGATCCGGGCGGCGGCCGGAACGCTCCGACCGGGGACCGGGCTGAGCGAGGCGGACCAGGCCGAGAGCGCCGACGCGATCGACCGGGAGGTCGAGTACCTGAACCGCCTCGTGACGAACCTGCTCGACCTGTCGCGGATCGAGGCCGGCGCGCTCCGCGCCGAGCGCGACATCTTCGAGCTCGACGACCTCGTCGGTCGGACGCTCGAGCGGCTCGGGCCCCGGCTCGTCGGCCGGACCCTGGACGTGGACCTCGACGCGCCGCCGGTCCGCGTCGACCCGGTGTTCATCGACGAGGCGGTCACGAACGCCGTCGAGAACGCGATCAAGTACACGCTGCCCGGTACGACGATCCGCGTCGCCGCCGCGCCGGTCGACGATGCGTTCGTGCGTCTGACGATCGAGGACGCCGGCCCGGGCGTCCCGGACGCGGCGCTGCCGCTGCTGTTCGACAAGTTCTACCGGGTGCCGAGCGGACCCGGCGGATCCCGGTCCGGGACGGGGATCGGGCTCGCGGTCGTCCGCGGGCTCGTCGAGGCGACCGGCGGCCGAGCGGACGCGCGGCAGAGCGATCTCGGCGGGCTGGCGATCGACCTGGATCTGCCGGCTGCGCCCGTCGATGGGGCGAAGGCGTGACGATCCGGCCGGCGGACCGATCCGACGCCGTGACCATCCTCGTCGTCGAGGACGACGAGGAAACGCGACACGCCGTCGTCCGTGAGCTCGCCGCCCGCGGCTACCGGACCGAGGAGGCGTCCGACGGCGCCACGGCGCTCGAACACTGGGAGCATCGTCGACCGGACCTCGTCCTGCTCGACCTCGGGCTCCCCGACATCGACGGCCTCCAGCTCGTCCGGCGGATCCGCCACGATGCGACGACCCCAATCGTGATCCTGTCCGGCCGCTACGAGGAGCGGGAGAAGGTCGAGGCCCTCGAGCGCGGCGCCGACGACTACGTGACCAAGCCGTTCGGCGTCGACGAGCTCAACGCCCGCCTGCGGGTCGCCCTTCGCCACGCGGCCGGCCCGGCGGCGGATCAGGCCGGGCTGATCGTCAACGGCTCCCTGCGGCTGGACCCCGGGCGCCACGAGGTGACGGTCGCCGGTGAGCGGGTCGACCTGACCCCGCGCCAGTTCGAGATCCTGCGGGTCCTCCTGACCCACGCCGGACGGCTCGTGACGAAGGGCCGGCTCCTGCGAGCCGTCTGGGGCGAGGCCTATCAGGGCGAGGACAGCTACGTCTACGTCCACGTCAGCCAGCTCCGGCGGAAGCTCGCCGCCGCCGATCCGGATGGCACGCTGCGCGACCTGATCGTCACGGAGCCCGGCGTCGGGTATCGCGTCCGGGAGGCCCGGGAGCACCGCGAGTCGCCGCGACTTTAGGAGGACTTCAGGCCCGGACGGGCCGCACGGCGCGCTTCCCTCTTGGCGGCCCCGCGTAGCGTCGAGGCATGGAAATCCCGGACCCGGCGAGCGCCGTCCAACGGCAGCTCGACCGGGAGCTCCAGCTCGTCGCCGACGCCATCGCCCTCGTGGCCGGTGGCCGGTCGCCGCGTGTCACAGTCGCCGGGCTCCGGCTCGGCGACGCCGTGCTCGCGCCGGCCCGGGAGCTCGCCCGGGAGGCGGGCGTCCGGATCGTCCCGCACTGGTCCGCCGACGAGACCGGCGTCGACATCGCCGTCGAACCGGCCGAAGCCCGATGACCGACCAGTCGTCGCTGCTGTTCGTCGAGGACGACGAGAGCCTTCGGCGGATCGTCGCCCGACACCTCCGCTCGCGCGGCTACAGCGTCGTGGAGGCGGCCTCGGCCGAAGAGGCGGCCCAGCGCGTCGAGGACGGGCTGCGACCCGGGCTCGTCCTGCTCGACCTGAACCTCCCGGGGGAGACCGGCTGGGACTTCCTCCGTGGCCCGTCCCTGGCCGGCGCGGGATCGCCGCCGGTCGTGATCACGAGCGCCACGACGGTGAGCCCGAAGCGGCTCGCCGAGTTCGAGGTCGCCGGCTACCTCCCCAAGCCGTTCCCGCTCGAGACGCTCATCGCGACGATCGACCGCCTCATCGCTCAGAAGGAGCCCTCGCCCGCCCATGACTGACCTCCAGATCCTGCTGATCACCGTCGCGGTGGCTGCCGTCCTGTGGGGCTACCTCGAGCTGTGCGACCGGGTGCGCCGATGAACGTCGTCGACGTCCTCGCCGGGCTGGCCGCACTGTTCGGTTTCGTCTACCTCGCGTGGGCCCTCCTCCGGCCCGAGGACTTCTGATCATGTCCACCGGTGACTTCCTGACCCTCGTCGCGCTCGCCCTGGCCGTCCTGATCGTCACGCCGTTCCTCGGCCGGTACATCCATCGGGTCATGGAGGGCGAGCGGACCATCCTGAGCCCCGTTCTGCGGCCGGTCGAACGCGCGGTCTACCGCGTCTGCGGGATCGACGAGACAGCCGAGCAAACGTGGAAGGGCTACGCGATCAGCGTCCTCGTCATGGCCCTGGTCGCGATCGTCGCCGGCTACGTCGTCTTCCGGCTCCAGGATGTCCTGCCGCTCAACCAGGGCGGCATCCCGCCGATGACGCCGGACCTCGCGTTCAACACCTCGGTCAGCTTCGAGACGAACACGAACTGGCAGAACTACTCCGGCGAGACCGGCGCGACCTACCTGACCCAGGCAACCGTTCTCGCCGTCCGGAACTTCACCTCGGCGGCGACGGGGCTGGCGGTCGCGATCGCGCTCATCCGCGGCCTGACCCGCCGAAGCGCGAAGACGCTCGGCAACTACTGGGTCGACCTGACCCGCGGCATCCTGTATCTCCTCCTGCCGATCTCGATCGTCGGCGCGCTGGTCCTCGTGTGGCAGGGCGTGCCCCAGACGTGGGATCCGACCCACACCGTCACGACCCTCCAGGGGGCGACCCAGAACATCGCCCTCGGACCGATCGCGTCCCAGGAGTGGATCAAGGAGCTGGGCAACAACGGCGGCGGGTTCTTCAACGCCAACTCCGCCCACCCGTTCGAGAACCCCACGCCGCTGACGAACTTCCTCGAGATGTTCGCGATCCTCGCGATCGCGTTCTCGCTGACCTACACGTTCGGACGCTACGCCGGCAACCAGCGCCAGGGCTGGACGATCTTCGGCGCGATGGCCCTGATCCTGGTCGTCGGGGCGGTCTTCGCGATGCACCTGGAGTTCAACGGGAACCCCCTCTTTCCGGCTGCGGTCGACCAGAGCGCGCTCGGCAACATGGAGGGCAAGGAGACCCGCTTCGGGGCGGCCGTCGGCGGGCTGTTCATGTCCGTCACGACCGGCACCAGCACCGGTGCGATCAACTCCTGGCACGACAGCGCACAGCCGATGGCCGGCCTCGTCCCGCTCTTCAACATGGAGCTCGGGGAGATCAGCCCCGGCGGGATCGGCGCCGGGATGTACGGGATGCTGATCATCGGGGCGATCCTGGCGGTCTTCATCGCCGGCCAGATGGTCGGCCGGACGCCGGAGTACCTCGGCAAGAAGGTCGAGGCCTTCGAGATCAAGATGGCGATGATCACCGCCCTCGTCCTGGGCGCCAGCATCCTCGGCTTCACGGCTCTCGCCAGCGTCCTTCCGGCCGGTCTGGCCGGACCGTTGAACCAGGGGCCGCATGGCTTCAGCGAGATCCTGTACGCCTTCTCCAGCCAGACCGGCAACAACGGGTCGGCGTTCGCGGGCCTGACCGGGAACACGCCCTTCTACAACATCACGGGCGCATTCGCGATGTTCATCGGCCGGTACGGGATGATCGTGCCCATCCTCGCCCTGGCGGGCTCGATGGCGGCCAAACGCCGCGTCGCGCCGTCACTCGGCACATTCCCGACGACCGGTGTCCTCTGGACAATCCTGCTCATCGGCGTTGTGATCATCGTCGGAGCCCTGACGTTCTTCCCGGCCCTGTCGCTGGGACCGATCGTCGAGCAGCTCATCCAGAACGCCGGAAAGGCCGCCTGATCCCCATGACTGTCAACCGTTCCCTCCTGTCGGTCGACCTCGGCCGCGGTACCCGCCGGTTCCAGCGGTTCGTCGTCCTCGGCGGCGAGAAGCCGTCGGGAGCCGAGCCGCCCCGACCGCGTGGTGTCCTCGACCCGGAGCAGCTCCGCGCCGCCGTCCCCCAGGCCTTCCGGAAGCTGGACCCGCGCCTGCTCATCAAGAACCCCGTCATGTTCATCGTCGAGATCACGGCCGTCCTCGTGACGATCGTCGCGATCGGCAACGCCACCGGCCTCCAGCCGACGACCGAGTCGGGTGGTCTCGGCTTCCAGATCCAGATCGCGGCGTGGCTGTGGTTCACGGTCCTGTTCGCGACCTATGCCGAGGCGGTCGCCGAGGCCCGTGGACGCGCCCAGGCGGCAACCCTCCGGAAGACCCGATCCGAGACGACCGCGCACCGTCGCCAGGCCGACGGCACCCTCGAGAGCGTCGGGTCGTCCGAGCTCCGCAAGGGCGACGTCATCGTCGTCGAGGCGGGCGAGACGATCGCCGGCGACGGCGACGTCATCGAGGGGATCGGCTTCGTCAACGAGGCGGCCATCACCGGCGAGTCCGCGCCCGTGCTCAAGGAGCCCGGGACGGACATCCGCAGCTCGGTCACCGGTGGCACGACCCTGACCAGCGACCGGCTCGTCATCGAGGTCACGACCAACCCGGGCGAGACGTTCCTCGACCGGATGATCGCCCTCGTCGAGGGTGCCAAGCGCCAGCGGACCCCCAACGAGATCGCGCTCGCGATCCTGCTCGCCGGGCTGACGTTCATCTTCCTGATGGCCACGGTCACCCTGCGGCCGTTCGGGTCCTATGCGGGCTCCGTGGTCGGGACCGTGTCGCTGGTCGCCCTCCTCGTGTGCCTGATCCCAACGACGATCGGCGGCCTCCTGTCGGCGATCGGGATCGCGGGCATGGACCGCGTCGCGCGGTTCAACGTCCTCGCGATGAGCGGCCGGGCGGTCGAGGCCTCCGGCGACGTCGACGTGATCCTGCTCGACAAGACCGGGACGATCACGTATGGCAACCGGCTCGCCGCGACGATCACGGCCGCGCCGGGGATTGCGGAAGCCGACGCGGTGACCGCCGCGCTCCTCGCGTCGCTTCGCGACGAGACCCCGGAGGGCCGATCGATCGTCGACCTGGCCCGAAAGCGTCTGGCCGAGCTCGGCGCGCCCGCAGGCACGGACGACGCGGCCGGTCTGGCCGCCCTCGACTCGTCGATCGTGGAACAGATCCCGTTCCGCGCCGAGACCCGGACGAGCGGCGTGCGGACCGCGACGGGGACCACGCTCAAGGGAGCCGTCGACGCGATCGAAACACGGGTCGGTGTCCTGCCAGCTGACGTCACCGCCGGGGCTGACCGCATCGCCGACCTCGGCGCGACCCCGCTCGTCCTCGAGCGGGGCGGTGCCGTCCTCGGCCTGATCGAGCTGAAGGACACCATCAAGGAGGGCCTGCCCGAGCGGTTCGCCGAGTTCCGCCGAATGGGCATCCGCACGGTGATGATCACCGGCGACAACCCCCGGACGGCGGCGACGATCGCCCGCGAGGCGGGCGTCGACGACTTCATCGCCCAGGCGACACCCGAAGACAAGATCGCCTTCATCCGCAAGGAACAGGCGGACGGCCACCTCGTCGCGATGACGGGCGACGGGACGAACGACGCCCCGGCCGTCGCCCAGGCCGACGTCGGGATGGCGATGAACAGCGGGACGTCGGCGGCCAAGGAGGCGGCCAACATGGTCGACCTCGACTCGGACCCGACGAAGCTCCTCGAGGTGATCGCGATCGGCAAGCAGCTGCTGATCACGCGCGGCTCGATCACGACGTTCTCGATCGCGAACGACGTCGCGAAGTACTTCGCGATCCTTCCGGCGATGTTCGTGAGCGTCTACCCGCAGCTCAACGCCCTGAACATCATGGGCCTGGCCACGCCCCAGAGCGCGATCCTGAGTGCGGTGATCTTCAACGCGCTGGTCATCGTCGCCCTGATCCCGCTGGCCCTCCGGGGCGTGGGCTTCCGGGCCGCCCCGGCGAGCGTCCTGCTCCGGCGCAACCTGTCCATCTACGGCCTCGGCGGGATCATCGCCCCGTTCATCGGGATCAAGCTGATCGATCTCGTCGTGTCCGGCCTGCATCTCGCATAGGAATCGATCGATGACCACCTTCCTTCGCGGCCGGCTCTGGCCGGCCATCGCCCTCCTGATCGCCCTGACGGTCATCACCGGCGTGATCTATCCACTCGTCGTGACCGCCGTGGCCCAGGTCGCGTTCCCGTCCCAGGCGAACGGCTCGTTCATCGTGACGACCGACGGCCGCACCATCGGGTCGTCGTTGATCGGCCAGGCCTTCGACCAGCCGCAGTACTTCTCGGGCCGGCTCTCGGCCGCCGGCAAGGACGGCTACGACGCGAGCGGCTCCGCCGGCTCGAACCTCGGCCCGACCAACCAGGACCTGATCGACCGGGTCAACGCCAGCGTCGCGTCGTTCCAGGCCGCCAATGGCAACGCGCCGATCCCCGTCGACCTGGTCACGACGTCGGCATCGGGTCTCGACCCGGACATCAGCCCGGCCGCGGCCGAGTACCAGGTCGCCCGCGTGGCGGCCGCCCGCAAGCTGTCCGAGGCGGATGTCCGGGCAGCCGTGGCGCGCCACACCCAGGAACCCTTCCTCGGCTTCCTCGGCGAGCCGCGGGTCAACGTCCTCCTCCTCAACCTCGACCTGGACGGCCTCCTGAAGTGACCGCCGACCTCGAGCGCGACGCGTTCGACTTCCGCCCCACCGGCGAGGAGATGCTCGCGCGCGTGCGGTCAGAGTCCGACACGTCGAGCGCCCGAGGTCGTCTTCGGATCTATCTGGGCATGGCGCCGGGCGTCGGGAAGACATTCCGCATGCTCGAGGAGGGCCACCGGCGGATGGCCCGCGGGACCGATCTCGTGGTCGGCTTCGTCGAGGCTCACGGGCGGCCGCGCACCATCGAGCTGCTCGACGGCCTCGAGGTCGTGCCGCGTCTCCGGACGGAGTACCGCGGCGTCGTCGTCGAAGAGATGGACCCGGACGCGATCATCGCCCGCCGGCCGACCGTCGCCCTGATCGACGAGCTCGCCCACACGAACGTTCCGGGTTCCGTCCGGGCCAAGCGCTGGGAGGATGTGGAGGTCATCCGGGACGCCGGCATCCATGTCGTCACGACCCTCAACGTCCAGCACCTCGACAGCGTGGCCGACGCGGTCGCGACGATCACCGGCGCCCCGGTCAACGAGCGGCTCCCCGAGGACGTCCTGCTCGGCGCCGACGAGATCGAGCTCGTCGACATGAGCCCGCACGCGCTCCGCCAGCGGATGAAGCACGGCAACGTCTATCCCCCGGAGCGGACCCAGGTCGCGCTGGACCGGTTCTTCACCGAGGCGAACCTCACGGCGCTCCGCGAGTTGGCGCTCCGGCTCGTCGCCCAGCGGGTCGAGGGCCAGCTGGAGGGCACGCTCGCGGGCCAGTCGCTGCCGCTCGTCACGGATCGTGTGCTGGTCCTCGTCGACGGCAGCCCGGCCTCGATCCGCGCGATCCGTCGGGCGGCGAAACAGGCGAGCGCCCTGCACGCGGCGCTGGTCGCGGTCGTCGTCGACACCCCCGAGACCGCGAGCCTGTCCTTCGACCGGACTCGCGATCTCCAGGAGGCGATCGATGACGCGGTGGACCTCGGTGCCGACGTCGTGCGGGTCGAGGCGGCCGACGCGGCCGCCGGGATCGTGGCGGTCGCCGGGTCGCGGCGGGCGACGCACGTCGTGCTGCCCCAGCGGTCGCTGACCGGCCTGCGCCGCCTCCGCGAACGACCGCTCGTCGACGAGCTGCTCGAGCAGCTGCCCGACGTGGAGGTCCACGTCGTCGGCCCGCCGCCGCGGGCTGACCGCCGGTAGACAGGCGCCGGATCGCCTGACCGCGGGCCGTCGCCGTGGGCTGGGCGACCACCCCAGAGGAGCGGACGCGGCGATCCTCGTCCGCCGTTTCCGCCAGATCGTCGTGGGGCGTCGGTTACCTTCGAAACGGGGCGAAATCGACGCCAGATCGTCGTGGGGCGACGATGAGGCACGACGGTCGGCACAACTGCGCCGCTGATCGGCACGATCCCCGCACGAGTCCCGTCGGCGGGGCGCCCCACAAGGCCGTCCAACATGCCTGATCGACGCGCGGTGACGATCTGGCACCGATTCCGGGGGATGGCGCCACTAGTCGTCCTGCCGTGACGATCTGGCACCGACGTCACGCCGCGCGGCGGCGGCATCCCGACGGGCGACGACCCGTCGACGGGTGTCAGTCCAAGCCGAAACCAGGCACCGGTACCAGCACGAACGGCGACCGGGGCCGGCTCGGCGCTAGTCGACGACGGTGTGGCTCTGCTCGCGCAGGAACTGGGCGACGTAGTACATCGACAGGCCCGCCTTGCCGGTCGATCCCGAGCCCTTCCAGCCGCCGAACGCCTGGACGCCCGGCCACGCACCCGTCGTCGCCCCGGCCCGCCGGTTCACGTAGAGGACGCCGGCCTCGCACGTGTCGAGGAAGCGCCGGACCTCGCCCTGGTCCTCGCTGTACACGCCGGCGGTCAGGCCGTAGACCGAGTCGTTGGCGAGACGGAGCGCCTCGTCGAACGAGTCGACCGCGTGGACCGCGGTAAACGGCGCGAACAGCTCGTCGCGGAAGAGGCGGTGGCCGGCCGGCAGGTCGCCGACGACCGTCGGCTCGACATAGAAGCCGCGGTCCATCCCGCGGTCGCCCAGCCGCTCCCCGCCGACGAACACGCGCCCGTCACGGCGAGCCTCGGCCACGGCACCCTGGTGTCGGTCGACCGCGCGCTGGTCGATCACCGGGCCGAGCCAGTTCTCGCGCAGCAGCGGGTCGCCGATCGCGATCGCCTCGGTCTTCTCGACGAGCAGCCGCACGAGCTCGTCGTGGACCGGCTTCTCGACATAGACCCGGCTGTTCGCCGAGCACTTCTGGCCGCCGAACCCAAAGGCTGATCGCATGATCCCCTCGGCCGCCTCGTCGAGGTCGGCATGGCGCGAGACGACGGCCGGGTTCTTGCCGCCCATCTCGACGATCGTCGGCTTCGGGTAGTCGCGCGAGAACGTCCGGTACAGGTCCATCCCGACCGCGTACGAGCCGGTGAACACGATGCCGTCGACGTCGGGGTTCTCGCGCAGCTCCGCCCCGACGGTCTCGCCCGGGCCCATCACGAGGTTGATCACGCCGTCCGGCACGCCCGCTTCGCGGTATGCCTCGATGAGCTTGACCCCGGAGATCGGGGCGGCCGACGACGGCTTGAAGACCACCGTGTTGCCGGCCAGCATCGCCGCCGCCGACGGCCCGCACGACAGGGCCATCGGGAAGTTGAACGGGCTGATCACGGCGAACACGCCGTGCGGCCGAAGGATCGACTTCGTGTGGACCGCCGAGTCCCCGAGGCTGTCCATCGGGTGCTCGTAGAACTGGTTGCCCTCGGCCGTCTTCGCGTAGTAGCGGATCAGGTCGGCCGCTTCCTCGACCTCGCCGAGCGCCTCGATCCGGGTCTTCCCGACCTCGATCGCCATCAGTCCGCCATAGACCATCTGGCGCTCGCTGATCAGCTCGGCGGCCCGCTTGAGGATCTCGAGCCGTCGCTCCCAGCCCAGCGCGAACCAGGCCGGCTGGGCCCGGCGGGCGGCCGCGATCGCGTCCTGCACGTCCTTGCGGGTACCGGTCGCGAAGTGGCCGAGCACGATGTCGCGATCGATCGGGCTGTGGACGGTGAACTCCCCCTCGCCGTCGCGCTCGCGCCCGTCGACCAGGTTCCGATGGTGACCGTCGAGCAGGGTCTTCGCCTCGACGAGGCCCGCCTCGTACTCGCGGTGGAGCTGCTCGTTGTCGGCACGGAGCGTCGCGTAGGTGATCTTGAGACGCGGTTGCGACTCGGTCGTCATCGGTCGGGAACCTCGGGATGGTTGGGCATCGGGACGTTGAGCCCAGTCTAGCGCGGCTCCGGAGCGCGCCCGAGGCGGACGGCCAGCGAGGCGCGCGGAGAGGCTCGATGACCCACCGAGGATCGCGACAGATGGCACTGGCGATCGGGCGGGCCGCTGCTCAGACTGGTCCTGGAGGACCGAATCACACCCATGGACGTTCCGCATGTCCTCGCGATCTGGCTCCACACCCTCGCCCTGGTCATCGTCCTCGGCTACTACGGGATCCTCGGCCGCGTGGTCCTGCCGGCGTTGGAGCGATCCCTCGACGGGCAGACGCAGGCGTCAGCGTTGATGGCCATCGAGCGGCGGGCCCTCCCCCTCGTCATCCTGTCGATGGCGCTGTTCACCGGGACGGGCGTGTATCTCCTGGTCGCCGATCCACAGTACGCGGGCCTCGGCAACTTCTTCGCCTCGACCTGGACGACGCTGATGCTCGTCAAGCACGTGCTCGTCGTCGGCGTCATCGCGCTGGGCGTGTCCGTCGACCACTTCGTTCGGCGGGCGGACGAGGCGACGACGGCTGACGCGCGCGACGCGGCCATCCGGAGCCTGGCGTTGTGCGCCGAGGGCGCGACGGGCGTCGGTGCGCTGACGATCCTCCTCACGGCCGCCGCGCAGGTCGTCGCGTAGACGGCCGACGCCCGGCGAGCCCCGTGCCGCAAGGTCCGGGTGCCGGCAGCGCCGTTGGTCGGGCTTGGCCGGGTTGCCCCGACCGGTCATCCTGAGCACATGACCGGAACGCGACGCGCCCCCCGGGCGGCCGGCCTCGCCGGCCTCCTCGTCGTCCTCCTCGCCTCGCTGGCAGCGCCCGCCTCGGCCGCCGCCGCGGACTTCCCGAAGGGCTGGGAGGGCTACCACACGTACGCGGAGATGTCCGCCGATGTCGCGGCGGTCGCCGCGGCGCACCCGTCGATCGTCGAGCGCCTGTCGATCGGCAAGAGCTACCAGGGCCGGACGATCTGGGCGGTCAAGATCTCGGACAACGTCGCGGTGGACGAGAACGAGCCCGAGGTGCTGTTCGACGGGTTGACCCACTCGGACGAGCACATGGGCCTCGAGATGACCCTCCGGATCATGCACTGGTTGGTCGACGGCTACGGCACGGACACCCGGGTCACGAACATCGTCAACAGCCGCGAGATCTGGATCATCCTCGCGGTCAACCCCGACGGCGCCGAGTACGACATCGCCGGCGGCAAGTTCCACTTCTGGCGGAAGAACCGCCAGCCGAACAAGGGCACGACCGCCATCGGGACCGACATCAACCGGAACTTCGGCTATCACTGGGGGATCGCCGAAGGGCGGACCAGCAGGAACCCCGCCGCGATCACCTACATGGGGCCGAGCGCCTTCTCGACACCGGAGGCCCGCAACGTCCGGGACTTCCTCGCGAGCCGCGTCGTGAACGGCCGGCAGCAGATCCGGACCGCGATCACGTTCCACGAGTCAGGCCGGCTCGTGATGTGGCCGTACGGCTACACGTTGAAGGACATCCCGAGCGACATGACGGTCGACGACCACAACGCGCTCGCGATCATCGGCAAGCACATGGCGTCGACGAGCAAGTACAAGCCGGAGCAGGCGAGCGACCTGTACCTCACGTCGGGCACGACGCGCGACTACGAGTACGGGACGTACCGGATCTTCTCGTACACGTTCGAGATGTCCGTGAAGGACTACCCGGACGACTCGCTGATCGCGTCGGAGACCGGCCGCAACAAGGAGGCCGTGCTGTACCTGATGGAGCGGGCGGCATGCCCGCTCGCGGTCCTCGGGACGGCAACCCGGATCGCCCGCTGCGGCGCGTTCGACGACGACCTCGAGATCAACCGCTACTGGAAGATCAACCTGAACGGCACGGACACCGCGACCGCCGGCACGTGGCAACGCGGCAATCCGTCGCCGACGACGACAGCCGCCGGTCGGAAGCAGGCCGACGCCGTTCCGTCCGGCCGGTTCGCGTTCATCACCGGCACCGCCGCGGGATCATCCGCCGCCGCTAACGACCTCGACGGTGGCCGGACGACCGTGACGTCGCCGGCGATCGACCTGCCGGCGACCGCGCACCAGAAGCTCCAGTTCAAGTGGACGTTCGCGCACGACCGGACCGCGGGCGCCGGCGACGAGTTCCGGGTCGAGGTGCTCGACGGCGGCGGGGTCGCCACGACGGTCCTCCTCTCCGTGGGCGCGCCGGTCGAACGGAACGCCGGGTGGCGAACCGCCTCGATCGACCTGTCCGCGTGGGCGGGCCAGACGATCCGCGTCCGGTTCTCGGCGTCGGACGTCGGGACGAACGGGATCGTCGAGGCAGGCTTCGACGACGTGCGGGTGACCCAGCCGCAGTAGACGCGGCGCGGCCTTCATCCCCCGTCCCGCGGGCTATCCTCGCGGCAGATGCCGCGGACCGGCGGCCAGCGGAGGGCGGGCATGGGACTCCTGGACGGCAGGACGGCGCTGATCTTCGGGGTCGCCAACGACCACTCGATCGCGTGGGGCATCGCCCAGGCGCTCCACGCGGAGGGCGCAGAGGTCGGCTTCTCCTCGGTGGAGTCACTGATCGAGAAGCGGGTCCGGCCCCTCGCGACCTCGATCGGGTCGACGTTCGTCGAGCCGTGCGATGTCCAGCAGGACGCGGACATCGAGCGGGTGTTCGCGCGCTGGGGCGAGACCCACGACGGCCTCGACATCCTTGTCCATGCCCTCGCCTTCGCGAAGCGCGAGGACCTGAGCGGCCGGTTCGTCGACACGTCGCGCGACGGCTTCGCGCTCGCCCACGACGTGTCGGCGTACTCGCTCGTCGGCCTGACCCGGGCGGCCCTCCCCCAGCTCCATCGCGGTTCGTCGATCCTGACGCTGACCTACTACGGCGCGGAGAAGGTCGTCGCCAACTACAACGTCATGGGTGTCGCGAAGGCTGCGCTCGAGGCGTCGGTGCGATACCTGGCAGCGGACCTCGGGCCGGACGGAATCCGGGTCAACGCGATCAGCGCCGGCCCGGTTCGAACGCTCGCGGCGGCGGGGATCGGCGGGTTCAAGAAGATGTACGGCGAGTTCGCCGACATCACGCCGCTCCGCTCGAACATCACGATCGAGGATGTCGGCCGGACGGCGGTCTACCTCGCGTCGGACCTGTCGTCGGCGGTGACCGGCGAGGTGATCTACGTCGATGGCGGGTTCAGCGTGCTGGGCGTGCCGACGGAGGTCTGACCCGGGTCAGGTCGCGCCGGTGAAGTCCTTCGCCATGGCGGCGTGGTAGACCTTCGGCTTCTCGTCGACCAGGTCGTCGCCGCCGGGCGTCCCGCCGACCTCGATCCAGGTGGCCAGCGAGCGGTTGATCAGGATCGTCTCGAACGACTCGGTGACATGCTCGGTGCCACGGTCGTACGAGATCGCCGCCTCGGTCAGCGGCACAAGGATGTCGCGACCGGCGAGGACGACGGCGGGGTCGTTCGATCCGACGTCGACCGGACTTCCCGGGGGGACGTGGAGCCAGCCCGAGACGATGTAGCGGACGATGCCCAGCTTCACTGGCTCGACGTCGGTGCGCCGGCGGCGGGTCTCGACCCCTCGCCGACCGCTCACGAGCACGGCCACGATGGAGCCTACGGCGACGGTCACGTCGACGTACTGGGCCGGCATGCCGGTCATCAGGTCGTGGACCTCGGAGCCGCGCATGACGATCCGCGGCACGGAGTTCAGCATGTCGCTCAGCCGGTCGTCGGCGAGCGGGATCGCGCCGCTGATGCGGCGGTCGGCCGTGAAGACGATGAGCTCGACTGGCATCGTGTGCCGGATGGTGCGCCGACGCCATCAATGCGCCAACGACCCGTTGGTCCTGCCCGATGGGGACCCCGAACGGGTCGGTCGGCGTCGAGCGCTCCGGCGCCCTATTCGGACGAGCGCACCTGGTAGACGCCGAGCCGGAGCGACGCGAGCGTCGCGATCAGGACCAGCGCGATGGCGGCGTACAGGAATCCCTGGCTCCCGACAACCGAGGTCAACGTCTCCGGCGGCGCGAGGGCATAGACGATCCCGCGGACGTATTCGCGGACGCTGAGCAGCTGCGTCCCGGGCAGGGCACCTGCCAGCAGCCCCTCCCAGATCAGGGCGTATCCGAGCCCGATCAGCAGGCCCCGGCTCGTCGCCGCGCTCAGGGCGATGAAGATGGAGACGTACACGAACGACCCGACGACCACCGCCACGGCGAACGCGGTCGTGACCGCCATCTCGCCCGAACCGAGCCCGCCGATCAGGGCTCCGGACATGACGGTCGAGGCGAACATGAGCGCGGCGGTCAGCGTGCCCGCCACGACCAGCTTCGGGACGATGATCGCCCAGCGCGGGATGGGCTTGGTCAGGATGTGGATCGCCGTGCCGTCATCCAGCTCGGAGCCGAGCGCCGCGGTACCGAAGACGAGCGCCACGATCGGGAGCACGCTCGAGACGAGGAGGCCCTCGAGGGACGGCTCGAGCCGGTTCGGCCGGGGCCCGCCGTTGCCGAGCCGGACGAAGATGCCGAGGAGGACCGGGGCGCCGGCCACGAGCAGCATCAGCAGCGTCCGACGCCGGCCGAGCAGGGCGCGCGCCGTCACGATCCCGATCGCGGTCATCACGGACAGGCGGCCGGCTCTCATCGGCGGGTCACCAGGTATTCGAAGACGCTCTCGAGCGAATCGTCCGTCGGGGCGACCTCGAGCAGGCGGACCCCGGCGTCTCGGGCGACCCGGGCCACGCTTCTCGTGAACCCGGAGAACTCGGACACCCGGACCGTCAAGCGGTCGTCGCGCAGCTCCGCCCCGAAGACGGCGGGCTCGGCCAGGAAGGCCGCCGCCAGCCGGCGATCGTCGGAGGAGCGGACGCGGAACGTGTGGGGCCGGTCCGTCATCAGCCGCCGGATCTCGCGGTAGTCGCCGGACGCGGCGAGCCGGCCGGCGTAGATCACGAGGATCCCGTCGGCCAGCCGCTCGACCTCCTCGAGGATGTGCGAGCTGAACAGGATCGTCCGACCGTCGCCGGCCATCGCGCGGAGCAGGTCCATCATGTGCAGCCGCTGGCGTGGGTCCATCCCGTTGAACGGCTCGTCGAGGAGCAGGATGGCCGGCTCGTGGACCAGCGCCGCGGCGATCTTCGCCCGCTGGCGCATCCCCTTCGAGTACGTGCCGACCGGACGGTCCGCGGCGGCCGCGAGATCGACCGTCTCGATCGCGCGCGCGGTTGCGGCCGCCGGATCCGGCAGGGACTGGAGGCGCGCGGCCAGCTCCACGAACTGGCGGCCCGTGAGGAACGAGTGGACTGCCTCACGCTCCGGCACGAGCCCGATCCGGGCATAGATCGACGGGTCGTGCCAGGCCGGCCGCCCGTCGATCAGGACGCGACCCGACGAGGGCTGGAGCAGGCCGGACAGCAGATGGAGCAGGGTCGACTTGCCCGCGCCGTTCGGCCCCAGGAGCCCGGTGATCCCGGAGCCGATCGCGAAGCTGATGTCGTTGACCGCGACGACATTCCCGAACCAGCGGGACACGCGGTCGACCACGATCGGCTGGTCCAGCGGGATCGATGTCGCCACCGTGGCGGCCGTCGCGGCTTCCGTCATGTCGCGATCCGGACGAAGCGCCGCGCAATGACCCCGACCGTCACGAGGGTGATCGCGATCGCGCTCGCGAGGAAGGTCCAGGTCGGCAGGTTGAAGAAGAACAGCTCCTCGGGCAGCCGGTTGCCGAAGAACAGGGCGCTCGTGCCGTCGAGGATCGTGCCCGGGCTGAGCAGGACGAGGACGATGCCGGCCGGCCCGGAGCCCTGGGCGATGACCGCGCCCGCGACGAGCCCGGGCAGGACGAACAGGGCGATGATCCCGGCCGTCGCGTATGCCCGGCGTGGCGTAAACGCCGAGACGACCATCGACAGGCTGCCGAAGAGACCGGTGATCACGAGGGCCTGGGCGAGGACCGCGGGGAGCGTCGGCAGGTCGTCCACGAAGGCCGCGGCGATGTCGGTCGAGAGCAGGACCCGACCGATCAGGAGGATCGTCATCGGCAGGAGAAGCAGCAGGAGGAGGGCGAGGCCGAACCCGGCGAGCCGTGCCAGGGCGTAGTCCGAGCGGCGCATCGCCCGGGCGAAGTACAGGGCGAGGACGCCATGGCGCTGGTCGCGCGAGAACAGCTCCGGCGCCTGAGCCGCGCAGAACAGCGCGATCACCGCGTCGATCGAGGCGTAGTAGGTGTCGTAGTCGATCGGCGACGCCGACTCGAACTGCTCGCGGGCGCCGAGCCGGGCGGCCAGCGTGAGGATCCCGACCACGACGATCGCCGGCAGGATCGCCATCGCCCCGAGGACGACCGGCGCGACCTTTGCGCGACCCCCATGGCCGATCCCGTACGCCGTCCGGAAGCTGTCGATGACCATCGACCGGATCGCGTGGGCTCGCCCGAGCCGGGGTCCCTCGTAGCGCCGGTAGCCGAGGTCGTAGATGCTCCCGGCCCGGACGACCGGCGTGGTGGTCTCGGTCATCGGTCGTCCACGGTCGGCGGGACGGCAATGGCGGCGGTTGCGGCGGCCGGCCCGGCTCCGGCGTCGGGCGCGCCGGGCGCGTCGCGGAACAGGTCCTCGAGACGGTGGCGGCGCTGCTCGATCCGGACGAGTGGCAGGCCGAGCTCCGCGATCGTGTCCCGGACGAGGTCGTACGGCCGCTCGTCGACGAGGTCGATCAGGACCGCCTGGCCGTCCACGATCGTCTGGAGCCCGGCGGCGGCGAGGCGCTCGGCCAGGATGTCGCTCCCCTCCTCCACCTCGACCGCGAGGGTCCCGGTCCGCTCCATGAACGACCCGAGCGGGGCCGATCGGAGCAGCTTCCCGCCCTCGATCGCCACGAGGTGGTCGCAGACCCGTTCGATCTCGCCGAGCAGGTGTGACGCGACGATCACCGCGATCCCGAACTCGGTCCCGGTCCGGTGGACCAGCTCGAGCATCTCGTCGCGGCCGGCCGGGTCGAGGCCGTTCGTGGGCTCGTCGAGGAGCAGCAGCCGCGGGTCGTGGACGAGCGCCTGGGCGAGCTTGACCCGCTGGCGCATGCCGGTGCTGTAGCCGCCGATCGCCCGGTACCGCTCCTCGTACAGCCCGACGTGCCGCAGGACCTCGGCGGTTCGCTCGCGGGCGGCGGTGCGGGGCAACCCGGAGACCTGGGCGAGATGGGACACGACGTCGGTCGCTGACATGTCTGGCGGGAGGCAGTCGTGCTCGGGCATGTAGCCGACCAGCTCGCGGATCGCGATCCCGCTCGACGCGATGTCGAGATCGAAGACGAGCGCCGAGCCGCTCGTCGGCGCGACCAGCCCGAGCAGGATCTTCAGCAGCGTGCTCTTGCCCGCGCCGTTCGACCCGACCAGGCCGATGATGCCGGGCTCGAGCTCGAGCGTCAGGCCGTCGAGCGCCGTGACACCGCCGCCGTATCGCTTCGTCAGGGCATTCGTCGCGATCAGGCTCACCGGGACAGGGTATCGGGCGGAGTGCCGCCCTCGTTGCGGCAACGCGACGATTTGTCGGCCAGGATCGGGATCAGGAAGCCTCCGGAGGCACCGTCACGCTGAACCCCTCGCGCTCGGCGACCTCGGCCAGCCGACGATCGAGGGTCACGAACGCCAGCGTCGACGGATCAAGCTCGCTCGCGACGACGGCCGCGGCGAGCTGGAGCGAATCGGCTGCCCGGAGCGGGTGCGACCGGAGCAGTCGAACCGCGATCCGGCGCACCGCCGGCACCGGTTGGACCTCGTGCCACGCCGCCGCCAGCTCGTCGAGCCGGCCGATCGCGACCGTCAGCCCAGCAGGGGAAAGCCGGCCCTCCCGTTCCAGGCGGGACAGCGCCGACACGCACTCGATGTCCGTGGCCCACCAGGCCATGATCTCCGGGTCGTCCTCGAAGAGCCGCCGGATCGCCGGGCTGGAGCGCTCGCCGACGAGCAGCGGGGCGATTGCGGAGCTGTCCCAGAACCGCATCGGAATCTCAGCGACCCGTCCGCCGTTCCTCGATGAGCACGTCGGCGGCGCCAGCACCGCCGACGAGACGCGGCGGAGGTCGGCGCAACGCTTCGACGGACGGCGCGGAAACGCCGGGGCGAACGACACCGGCGCGTTCCAGGCGCTGGAGCCGACCGTCCGAGCGGCCGCCACGTGCGATCGGCTCGAGGCGGGCAACCGGCGTCCCGCGATCGAGAATGACCACCGACTCGCCGGCCCGGACATGGTCGAGAAGGGCGCTGAGACGATTCTTGGCTTCACTGATGGATGCGGATCGCATCTGGCTATTCTAGCCAGATTGACAAGGCGTGCAAGACCTGATCGCGATCACTCCGTCAGTGCATCGCCCCAGGCGATGTCGGCGGCGGATCGAAAGGCGCCCCCATCGCGACGGCTGCGGACGACCGTCTCGATCCGGCCGTCGGCGCAGATGCGCAGCTCGACCACGCCCGGCCGGTGGCGCGGCCGGCCGAGGACGACGCGCGGTCGCGGATCGACGACGACCGTCGAGCGCGCGGCGACGAGATACGCGAACGGTTCGTCCTCCCACGACCGGACGGCGCCCTTTGCGCGGCGCTGCTGGGGACTCCGGTCCAGGCGGGCGAGGAAATGGCACCATGCCGGCGCGGCCACGGGGCAGGCCGCCTCGCCCGGGCACGGGGCGGCGACCCGGGCGTCCGCGGCGATCAGGCGGTCGCGCGCCTCGAGGATCCGTTCGAACCCGGCGCGGCTGCCCGGCTCGACGAGGACGATCGCGCCGCGCGTCGCCGCCCAGAGCCCGTCCACGACCCGTCCCCGCGCGTCGTCGGCGAGCTCGCCAAGCAGATACCCGGCGGTCACGAGATCCGATGGCGGCAGCTCGGCGGTCGTGGCGTCCCCGACCTGCCAGGCGAACCGTTCGTCGCCGATGAGCGTTCGCCCGAGCGATATCGCCGCCCGTTCGCGTTCGACGAGGGCCCCGCTCGCGAGGCTCGGCCAGACCGCCCGCGTGGCCCACGTCGTGGCGCCGGTGCCGGCGCCGACATCGAGGACGCTCGCAGGCGCGAACCCCGGAAGCCGGTCCGCCCCCGCCGCCATCGCCCGGGCGGCAGCGGCGAACGTCGCCGGCATCCGCGCCGCGCCATAGGCCGCCGCGGATCGGTCATCGCCCAGGCGCCCATCCCCGGCGCTCCCATCAGACCGATAGACCGTGGACAGCCGGCCGGATCGAGCAGCCACCGCCGGCGTGACCCGGACCGCGCGCGCGAGAGCGAGCCGCAGCCGAGCGCTCGCCGCCGCGATCCGCTCGGCGGTTCCGTCGTCTGGCACGGCGGGGGGTTCGGGACGATCCACGATCGCGCGAGCGTAGGCGAATCCCGTACGCTGCGGACGCCCGTTCGAGGAGGCCCAGGAGATCGAGCATGCGTGTCAGCGTCACCCCCGAGCAGATCCGGACCGCGTTCGAGGCCGTCAAGGACGACCCCTCCTTCGACGACAGCCGCGGCCTGTGGGAACGCGGCCGGCCCCCGGTCGAGATGCTCCAGGCGATGTGCCTCCGCCCCGACATCCTGGCCGCATTCGCCGGCTTCGGCGGAAGCGTCTACCCGGGCGGGCTGCTCGAGCGACGCATCAAGGAGCTCGTGATCATCGCCGCGTCGCAGTCCAACGAGTGTCAGTTCTGCACGAACGCGCACGTCGATATCGTCGACCTCGGGGACATCGTCGCCGAGCCGTTGGCGATGATCGCCGACCCGTCGGCGCTGGCGCCGCGGGAGCGCGCAGCGGTCGAGTTCACGAAGGCCGGCATGGTCGATTCGAACCGGATCCCGGACGACGTCGCGGCGCAGGTCAAGGAGCTGTTCAGCGATGCCGAGCTGGTCGAGCTGTCGTTCCTGATCGGCTACATCAACATGCTCAACCTGTTCAACAACCTGCTCGGGGTCCGGTACCACGGCGACTACCGGGTGCTCCAGCCCACCGGCGGCTAGGTCGCCTGTCCTCGCGCCCACACTTGTTCGGGACACCCACGCACGGACCGCGTCGGGCTCTATCCTCCGTGAAGGGTTGACACACCTGGAGCAGACCCGTGCCTGAACCGCCGTACCGTCGCGTTCACGTGATCATCAACCCGGCATCCGGCCGGAACGAGCCGATCCTCAACGTGCTCAATGACGTCTTCGGGCGGCACGAGGTGGACTGGGCGATCAGCGTGACGCATCGGTACGGGGACGCATCGGTCCAGGCCCGGCAGGCGGTCGAGGACGGCGTGGACCTGGTCGCCGGGTACGGCGGGGACGGCACCCAGCACGAGATCGCCAACGCCCTCGTGGACGCGGCCGTCGAGACGGGACGACGGACGCCGATGGGCATCCTGCCCGGAGGAACGGGCAACGGGTTTGCCCGGGAGATGGGCGTGCCCGGAACGTTGCGGGAGGCTACCGAGGTCCTGTGCGCGAGCCCAAGGACCCGTGCGGTCGACGTCGGCCGGCTCCGCGACCTCGGGCAGGCGGAGGTCGCCGACCGATATTTCGTCCAGCGGCTGTACGTGGGGGTGGAGCCCGAGGAACAGACGAGTCGGGATCAGAAGGACCGCTACGGGGTCTTCGCGTACCTCGTGAACGCCACACGCCATACGCAGGACACGGCGGCCGTCCACTACCGCGCCGAGCTCGACGGCGAGTCGATCGAGTTCGACGCCACGAAGGTCTACGTCGTCAACTCCGGGATGATGGGGACCGGGCTGCGGATCACCCATTCGTACGCGGTCGATGACGGGCTGCTCGACTGCTTCCGGATCGACCAGCACGACTACGCGACCATGGTCGCCGCAGCGGTCCGCTTCCTGGACCTTCCCATGTCCAACCTGACGAAGTTCCATCGGCAGTGCAGGACGCTCAGGATCGAGACCCAGCCCGACCAGCCCGTGTGGACCGACGGCGAGTATGTCGGGCGCACGCCCATCACGGTCGACGTCATGCCCGGAGCCCTGGCCGTTGTCGTCCCCTGAGCCACGACCGGGCCTGTCGCCGTTCCATCGAGCCTTCGATCGACTGTACCCCGCGATCCGGTTCACCTACGAGCGGCTCCTCGGGCACGCATGGTTCTCGCCGGTCGAGCCACGGCTCTGGCTCGGCGGGGCGCCCACCTACCGCCGGGACTACGACACGATCCTCGCGCTGGGGATCAGCGCGGTGCTGGACACCCGCGCCGAGCGAACGTCCGATCGCGCCTTCTACGACGCACACGGCATCACCCACCGCCGGTTCCCGGTGCCGGACGTCACGGTGCCGGACGAGGCCGTCCTGACCGAAGCGGTGGCCTGGATCGACGACCAGCTCGCGGACGGCCGGACGGTCCTCATCCACTGCGCGAAAGGAAGAGGTCGCTCCGCGACGGTGGTCGCCGCCTGGCTCATGAAGACGAGAGGGATGACGTTCGACGCCGTGCGGAACCTGCTGCGCTCGAAGCGGGAGCTGGTCAAGCTCGAGGACCGGCACCGCCTGGTGCTGGAGTCCTGGGTCGCCACGGCGGGCGACCGGCCCGATCGGCCGTGAAGCGCCCACTCGGCCTGGTCAGGGTCGCCAGGTCGTGGCGTCGTCGTTGGAGGCGCGCCGAGCTCAGGCGGATTCGGCCGCCCGCTTCATCCCCTCCGCTTCGAGGTCCATGTAGCGGTTGGTCAGCTTCTTGTAGAACAGGGCCATGATCGGGATGAGGAACCCGCGCATGTCGAGTGTCAGCGTGAGACGTGCCCGCCCCTCTCCCAGCGCCTCGACGCGGTGGCCGGCGACGCTGGTGGTGCCGCCCGTCTGCTGTGTCCACTCGAAGTAGGACGGCGCATCCCAGACCGTGATGTCCCAGGTGCCCTCGGGCAGCTTCGGCTGCTTGAGCCGCACGCGGCTGCCACGGGTGATCGGCGCCAGCGTCAGGAGCTCGACCATGTCGACGGTCTCGATGCGCTGCGGCCAGGCCTCGATGGCGCTGAGCACGTCCCACACGCGCCCCGGAGGAGCATTGATGTCGATCGACTTCTCGAAGTGCACGTCGGGCGGTCTGCTCAGGCTGCGTGTCGATTCGAGCACGATTCGGTAGGTGTGGAGCGGGAGACGGGGTTCGAACCCGCGACATGCAGCTTGGAAGGCTGCCGCTCTGCCAACTGAGCTACTCCCGCCGGAGGCATCGGTGAAGGTACCAGAGCAGTTGGGGACCATCCGTCCATCGACGGAAAAGGAGACCCCGCCGAGGTTCCCTCAGCCGACGGCGAATGAGGACCTAGACCAGGTCGGCCGAGGCACACCTGGAGCCTCGGATGGACAACCCCGCAGACCCCGCCACGCCGTTCGGCGAAGTCTACCAGTCGTTCCTCGACGACCTGGCAACGGAGGGCAGGAAGCCCTCGACCATCCACCGCTACCGCTACAACATCGTCCGGTTCGAGAAGTGGCTCGCCGAAGCCGGCCGGCCGCCGACCCTGGCGTCGCTCGAGCGGTCGACCCTGTTCGCCTACCGCCAGCATCTCGAGGCGCTGCCGCAACAGCCGCGCGGGTCGCACCGGCGACGCCGGGGTGGGCTGATGAGCCAGCACTCCGCCCATTCCTACCTGCGCAGCATCAAGTGCCTCGCGTCGTGGCTGGTGGGTGCTGGCCACATCACCTCGAACCAGTTCAAGGCGGTCAATCGGCCCGATCAGCCGGCCCGCGCCACGGCGACGGACCGGGTCCAAGAGTGAGGCCAGTGGCGCTACCGGCCGCTTCCGGCTGCGTGCACAGACGGGACGTTGGGGGTCACGCGGCAACGCACCTGAACGACACCAGATGTACGCAATAGCACAAGCGGCGCCGGGTTCATGGAGCTCTCGGGCCTGGTGGCTTCGCCGACGACCCTACCCACCGCCATCCAGGGGGCGTGGTTCGAGCACGACGACGGCGGTCGGTCCGGAGCGCCGGGCTGCCCATGCGTCGTAGTCGTCGCTGAGTTCGCGCCACCGCTTCCAGAGTCGATCACGTTCCTCGCCTTCCGCGGCGCGACCGCGGACAGCGCGAAGACCATCCTTCAGCTCGACGGTCGTATCCGGCTGCGCCTGAAGGTTCAGCCACCACGCGGGCTCCGCCTCAGCCCAGCCGTTCATGGCCAGAGTGACCAGATCCGGCCCGTCCTCGAGGTAGCCGACGATCGCGACCCGTAGCTCGCCAGATCGTCGCCCGACTGTCCGGAGGCGCATCATCCCGAACTTGGTGCCGGCCTCGGGGGGCCGGAGGCCGACCCGCCCCCCGCTGAACCGGAAGAGGGCGCGATGCAGGACCCAGGCCGTCCGAATGACCAGGCGTGGAGGCAGCGTTGCCGTGCGCTCGCGCTCGGCGGTCATGCCACACCCGCCGTCGATGTCGTCGCGATCGCCGACGACGTGGCCGCCACTGACGCACTCGTGTTGCTCTTGTCGGCGGCAAGCGCGGTGACGGCCGAGGGGCGGAAACCCTTGAAGGTGAGCCAGAGGCCGAGCGACAGCTCCCAGAAGAAGATCGGGATGACCGCGATGCCGGACGCCAGGGAGGCCTGCTCGTTCATGCCGAGGATGGATGCGGCTGCGAGCACCAGGAATAGCGGGGCACCGATGAGCCCCAACGCCGGGATCCCACGTGGCACGAGTCGCGACCGGTACAGCACGTATCCGAGAAGCAGCGCGTTGAGGCCGGGCATGACGCCGGGGCCGACGAGGAAGGTCACGTCGCGCACCGCGACGAGTCCCTGGCCCACGGCCACCAACGCGGACGCATCGGTCCCGGCCGCAGCGCCAGCCTGCCGCAAGTTCACCACGGCCATGAGGCAGACGACGCCGATGACGATGACGGCCGCCTCGAAGATCCGCGTGGCGACGAAGCCGATCGACGCGGCACTGCTTTGGCGCTTGATCACCGGGTACAGCGCGACGGCCGTTCCGATGCAGGCCAGGGCGGTGATGAGGTCGAACAGCGCGCCCAGGAGCACCTGGCTGTCGGCGCCGGCACTGAGGATGTACGCGGGATCGCTGAGGATCGGGCCGTACAGGAAGACGGCCGGGATCGAGAAGACGAAGGTCATCAGGTATGCGATGCCCCCGGCGAGCGCGAGTTGCCTCCACGCGTCCGTCCGGACTCCAGTGGTTCCAATCATTCGTGCGGTGTCGTTCACGTCGATCTCCTTCGAGGTGCCTCGCTGCCCGCGATCGGCGGCTCGGCCTCGTTCTCGTTGACCGAGATCAGGGTGATGCCGAGATCGCGCAGCTTCTGGAGCAGGCCATGGAGGGCCGCCTGGTCAGCGACTGGTCCGACGAGGACGGTCGTTCCGTCGCTCGCATGGGTCAGGGACATCCCGCCGAGCCATTCGGCCCAGCCGTCGTCCAGACGTCCCTTCAGGCGGATCTGGTAACGCTTCGCCTCATGGCGGTCGTTCCGCGATCCGCGGCGCTCGTCCATCTGGCCCCTTCCTTGGTTCCGACTCGGCGATGTCGGCATCTCCGGCGGCCGAGGAGACCAAGGTGGACGGAAAGGTGAGGACGGCGCCTCCCCATCGGTGGGGAGAGCGATGGGGATTCTCAGCGGCGGCCGCTTCGCGAAATGAGGCCGATTTCTTCGCCGCGCAGCACCGCCGCTCGGCGGCTGTTCACACCGAGCTTCGCGTAGATGCTCTTCGTGTGCGTTCGGACGGTGCTCAGCGCCACGACCATCTCGTCCGCGATGCCGGGGCCATCGAGGTCGGATGCGAGAAGCCGAAGAACGTCAAGCTCTCGATCGCTGAGTGGCTCAGGCAGACGCGGCTGACCTGTTGCACGGCGTTCGCGGACCCCGAACGCCCCCCGCAGATGTCGAACGTAGTCCGAGGCGATGCCGCGACTGGCCGCCAGTTCGAGCATGTCGGCCATCGGGCCGCCCTCGGCCACGAATGTCTGGACGTAGCCCTCCGGTTCCGCCAGGGTCAGCGCGCGACCCAGCGGCTCGAGTCCTGCGACGCCGTGGCCGCGATCGTGGTGGGCGAGGGCCTGCAGGACCAGGATCTCGACGACGCTTCGCCATCGCCCACCCGATTCGGCGGCGACCAACAATCGCTCGAGGAACGTGCTCGCTTCCTGGATCGGACTCGGGTCATGGACCCTGGCGCCATCGGCCAGGAGCACACGGGCAAGGGTGATGTGCTCGTACTCCCGCACGTAGCTGAGATCGTCATCGACCGATACTCCGCAGTCGTCGGCCCATGCTCGGGATTCGCGCAGACGGCCACGGGCGGCCTGGATGCGCGCGGCTTGCGCCGGGACGGGCCGGGTCACCGGGTAGTACTCGCTCACGAAGACGCGTTCGGCATCCTCCAGGAGGGCGAGGGCACCATCAGCGTCTCCGTCCGTCAGACGGAGCTGCGCCATCGCGACGCGCCATCGATAAGGGTTCTGGGCCAAGCCGCCCTCGTCCCCGAGATCATCGCTCTGCCGTAAGTGGTCAGCGGCAGCATCGAGGTCGTTCCACTCCAGACAGAGCTCGCTCATCCCCACGTGCAGGTCGGCCGCTCCGCGGAGGATGGTCGTCCCGTCGCCGGTCGCGGCTCGCAGGCCACGTTCGTAGGTCGTCATCGCCTCGCGCAGACGACCCTGGGCGATTCGGATCTCCGCCAGCGGCCGGTTGCAGCCGATTGCATCGACGGCGTGGCCCGCCTGCTGCAGGCACGCCATGGCCTCCGCCCAGAAGCCGTTGGCGGCCTCGAGATCGCCGCTTCCCCAGTGCGCCAAGGCAAGGAACCCCGCCGCCCCGCCGCGCCCGAGTGGATCGTCCTCGCCGGCGAGGTCGAACGCCCGCAGGGCGAATGCCTCCGTGCGCTCGCGGTCACCGTTGATCTGTGCCTGGGCGGCCCGATACAGGGCAACCGCACTCGGCAATCTTCGGAACTCGCCTTCGTCCACGACGACCATCGCTGGGGGCGGGCCCGGATCCCCGCCATCGGCATCGAGTACCGGTTCCAGCCATCGCTCGGCCCCTTGAAGCAGCACCTCGACGTCCGCGAACTCGCCGTTGGACATCAGGGCTCCGACATACCCCACGCTCAAGACGGGGCGAGTCTGGAACAGCTGGGCGGGCAGCAGCTCGAGCCAACGCCGCATCGTCGCTTCCTCGCGCGTTTGTCGGAGGCCCGGGATCGCCGGCTCGATCATCGCCGCGGCTCGCTCGTAGTCCTCCCCGGCGAGAGCATGGCGAATGGCCTCCGAGGGCTCACCACGCTGCTCGTACCACCTGCTCGCGCGTCGATGGAGGTCATGGACGCGATCCGGCTCCTCGCGTTGCAAGCGTGCCCGCAGGACGTCCGCGAACAGGTGGTGGTATCGGTACCACTCGCGGCGCGCGTCGAGTGGGATGACGAAGAGGTTCCGTCGATCGAGGACCTCAAGCATGGCCTGTCCGCCCTCTTCTCCCGTGACCGCATCGCAGAGGGCACCGCTGAGCCGGTCGAGGATGGACGTCCACAGAAGGAACCGGCGCACATCCTCGGTCTGGCGCTCCAGGACCTCCTCGGCCAGGTAGTCGACCACGAAGCGATCGTCGCCGGTGAAGCCTCGGATGAAGTCCGGAACATCGTCCCGGCCCTGCATGGAGAGAGCGGCGAGCTGGAGCGCAGCGATCCACCCATCCGTTCGTTCTTCCAGCGCGGCGACCTCGCTCGCGCCCAGATCCAGACCCTCCACCCCATTGAGGTAGGCCGCCGTCTCGTCACGCGTGAAGCGCAGGTCCGCAGCTCGTATCTCGATGAGTTGACCTTGAGCCCTGAGACGGGCCAACGGGAACGGTGGATCGGCGCGCGTGTTGATGACGACGTGCACCGATGGCGACAACTGGTCCAGGAGGAACGACACCTGGTCCTGGACATCGCTCGCTTCGATGAGATGGAAGTCATCAAGCACCATCACGATGTCGGCTCCGACCGAGCCAAGCTCGTTGGCAAGGATCGTCACGACCGTTTCGATGGGCGTTTGCTGCGGGGCTTCCATCATCGAAACGGCGGTCCGTGCCGATGGCACCGCCCGATGGACGGCTGTCGCGACGCCGAACCAGAAGGCGCCAGACTCGTTGTCGGCCGGGTCCAGGGACAACCACACGGGGACCAGGTCGTCCGAGCCGGCGGCCGCGAGCCAGTCGGCGAGCAGCGTGGTCTTGCCGAAGCCGGGCGGGGCGGAGATGAGCGTCACCTTGGCGCGCGTCGCTCGACGAAGTCGCTCTACGAGCCGTGGTCGGGGCACCAAAGACTCGCGCGGACGCGGAACGTAGAACTTCGAATCGGGGAGGATGCGAGCCACGCGTCAGGGTATCGCGCGCGCGATCAGGCTCGCGTCCTCTCACCGATCTCCGCACGCGCGACGAGACGACCGAGCGACGCGGCGAGTGAGATGACCGGGGGACGGTAGGAGTCCCATCGACCCACCGACTACTTTGCCTACTACCCTTGCCGCACCCGGCATGACCTGGCATGGAGCTTGGAAGGCTGCCGCTCTGCCAACTGAGCTACTCCCGCGACGTCTCGGGTCGGCTGCTTGACCTTCAAGTGACTCGAAGGTGTACGGTCGGAGCGTGAAGGTGTCGGAGCTCGCCGAACGCGCCGGAATCGCGCCGTCCGCCGTTCGTTGGTACGAGTCCGTGGGCATCCTGCCCGCGCCGTCGAGGAAGCCCAACGGGTATCGCGAATACGCGGACGAGGACCTCGCCCGGCTCCGGCTGGTCGTCAGCCTGCGACGGCTCGGCCTCGGGCCCGAGGACGCCGGGCGGATGGCGCGACTGTGCCTCGAGCGCGGCGAGGTGGACCGTGATCTCGTGCCGATCATCGCCGCGCAGCGCGCGGCCATCGCCAGGCAACGCGAGGATCTCGACCGCCTCGACGGCGAGCTGATCGACCTTGAATCCACGATCGCCGCCGCGGGACGCGCCCGTGGCCGGAGGAAGGACCGAGCCATGACCGATTCGCCCATTCGGGTGCTCTTCGTCTGTACCGGCAACAGCGCTCGGAGCCAGATCGCCGAGGCCGTCCTCGATCGCCTGGGTGGCCGCGACTTCGAGGTCATGTCAGCCGGCACGGAGCCAAAGGGCGTCAACCCGTTCACGCTCCGCGTCCTCGGCGACGCCGGCATCGACTGGTCGGGGGCGCGCAGCAAGTCGGTCGACGAGTTCCTTGGTCAGCCGTTCGACTACGTCATCACGGTCTGCGACCGGGCTCGCCAGTCGTGTCCCGTCTTCCCGGGCCAGCACAACACGCTCCATTGGGGCCTCGAGGACCCGGCCGAGGTCGAGGGCTCTGAGGCCGAACGGCTCGCCGCCTTCCAGCGCACGTACCTCGAGCTCAACCAGCGGATCCGCCCGTTCATCGAGGTGGCGCTCCGTGCCGTGGGCCGGGCGCCACGGGCGTCGATCGCCGGTTGAGGGCGCTCCCGCGTCAGGTGCGGGCTTCGAGCACCGGCAGTCGACGCGAGGCCACAGACGGGAGTCCGATCACGGGGCCGAACCCACCGGCGAGCTCACGGAAGCGGGCGACGGCCTCACTGCGAAGCGAGTACCAGACCCAGGTCCCGCGGCGTTCCGCGGCCACCCAACCGGCGTCCCTCAGGACCTTCAGGTGATGCGACACGGTGGGCTGGCTCACGTCGCAGCAGGCGGTGAAGTCGCAGGCGCAAACCTCGGCGACGTCGCTCAGTTGACGGAGGATCGCCAGGCGCGTCGGGTCGGCAGCGGCCTGCAGCAGAAGGACGTCGGGGTCGGTCTGGCGCTTCATCGGGACACTGTATTGACAAATGTCTATCTTGACAAGTATCAATACAGCGACGACGACAGGAGCACGATCAAGGAGCCGCCGGCGATGACGACCGAGACCATCCACGAAACCGTTCGCGAGCATTACGCCGCCGCCGCCGTGCGGGCCTCGCAGGGGGATTCATGTTGCAGCGACCCCGAGACGGTCGGGGCAATCCTCTACTCGGCGCTCGAGCGCGACGAGCTGCCCGACGCGGCCGTCCTCGCATCGCTGGGCTGCGGCAACCCGACGGCTGTCGCGGACCTCCATCCGGGCGAGCGGGTCCTCGACCTGGGCTCCGGCGGCGGGATCGATGTCCTGCTGTCGGCGAAGCGGGTCGGACCGACGGGCCGCGTGTTCGGGGTCGACATGACCGACGAAATGCTCGCCCTCGCCCAGCGCAATGCCGCCGAGGCGGGCGCGACGAACGTCGAGTTCCTGAAGGGCCAGATCGAGGCGATCCCGCTGCCCGCCGAGTCGATCGACGTCGTCATCAGCAACTGCGTCGTGAACCTCGCCGCCGACAAGACGGCCGTGTTCGCCGAGATCGCGCGCGTCCTGCGACCCGGCGGTCGTATCGGAATCAGCGACATCGTCGCCGAGGACGGCCTGGACGCGGCACAACGCGCCGAGCGTGGCTCGTACGCCGGCTGCATCGCCGGCGCCCTGTCGATCTCGGAGTTCCGCACCGGCCTCGAGGCGGTCGGGATGACCGACATCTCGATCACGCCGTCGCACCTCGTCACGGACGGGATGATCAGCGCGATCATCCGGGCCTCGAAACCCGCAGATGCCCGACCGCTCATCGACCTCGCGGCACCGCGGGAGCTCCCGCTCGCCGAGGCCGGCTGCTGCGGTGGCGAAGGCTGCTGCTGACGGCTGGTCGGCGAACCGCGCGATCGAGCCCGCGGCGGATGCCGAGCCGTGTCCAGAGCGTCCCTCACATCGGAATCGAGCGTCACCCGACGTGACCTCGCTGCGCTGTTCCTCGCCGCCACGTGCTGGGGTCTGGGGACCGTCGTCAGCAAGGCCGCGTTGGCCGAGATGCCGCCTCTGACGCTGCTGCCCATTCAGCTCGCTTCCAGCCTGGCGATCCTCGGCATCCTCATGCGGATCGAAGGGGTGTCATTCCGGAGTGGCGGCTCGCCGCTGCTCGGCCGCCTGGGTCTCCTGAACCCGGGCGTCGCCTACGCGCTCAGCCTGTTGGGTCTCGTCACGATCACCGCCAGCCTGTCGGTGCTCCTGTGGGCCTTCGAGCCGCTGATGATCATCGCCCTGGCAGGCTGGTTCCTCCACGAACGGATCACGCCGGCATTCGTGGCGCTGTCGGTCGTGGCCGTCACAGGGATGGGGCTCGTCGTGTTCGATCCCTTGTCCACCGGTGGCCAGGTGGTCGGCGTCGCCCTCACCGTCGCGGGCGTCGCGTGTTGCGCTGCCTATTCGGTGATCACGCGACGATGGCTCCCCGGCGCGCGGGAAACGAGCCAGGTCGTCCTCGCGCAACAGGCGCACGCTCTGGCCCTGGCCATCGTGGTGCTCGTCCTCGTCGGAATCGCCGGCGGCACGATCGCACCGACTTCGCTCACGCCGCTGGGGCTTGCCAGCGCGGTCGGTTCCGGCGCCCTGTACTACGCGGGGGCCTACTGGTTCTACCTCGGGGCGCTTCGACATGTCGAAGCGTCGGTCGCCGCCGTGGCCTTCTACCTCATTCCGATCGTCGGCGTGGCGGCTGGCGCGTTGTTGCTCGGCGAGCGGCTCGACCCGAGGCAGTGGGTCGGCGTCCTCGTCGTCCTCGGGGCGGTCTTGGCGATCCTCCGCGGATCGATGGACCGGTCGCGTCGCGCCGATCCGGTCAGACTCTGACCGACCTCCGCCTCCCTGCCGCAGGACGGCCCGTCGTGGTTCCTACTCCACTCGTGGGTCAGCCCCGATGACCCCAGTCCTCGGGCTTCGCGCCAACGCGGGCCAGTTCGCCCTGCTGGTCGGCGTGAACGCCCTCGTGGGCGGGATGATCGGGCAGGAACGGACCGTCGTGCCGCTTCTGGCCGCCGACGTGTTCGGCCTGACCGGGTTCATCTCGGCGTTGACCTTCGTGGTCGCGTTCGGGCTCACGAAGGCGTTCACGAACCTCGCAGCGGGCGCCCTCGTGGACCGGTATGGTCGGAAGCCCGTCCTCGTCGCCGGCTGGCTGGTCGGGCTGCCCGTCCCGCTCCTGATCATCCTGGCGCCGGACTGGTCGTGGATCGTCGTCGCCAACATCCTGCTCGGCCTGAACCAGGGACTGACCTGGTCCACGACGGTGATCATGAAGATCGACCTCGTGGGTCCCGTGCGACGAGGCCTGGCGACTGGCCTCAACGAGGCAGCCGGCTACGGAGCGGTCGCCCTGACCGCGCTCGCGACGGGCTGGATCGCCGCGGCGTCCGGGCTGCGACCGGAGCCGTTCCTCCTCGGGATGGCCTATGCCGTGCTCGGCCTGGGTGCGTCCGTCCTGCTCGTCCACGAGACGCGCGGTCACGTCGACCTCGAGCAGCGCCAGCTCGACCGGCCCGCAGCCCCGGCCTGGCGCGAGGTGTTCTGGCGAACCACGTTCCACGATCCGAGCCTCTCCGCCGCGTCCCAGGCCGGTCTCGTGAACAACCTCAACGATGCGATGGCGTGGGGGCTGCTCCCGCTGTTCTACGCAGCGGCAGGGCTGGCGATCGGCGAGATCGGGATCCTCGCGGCCACCTACCCGGCGGTCTGGGCCATCGCGCAGGTGGGAACCGGTGCCCTTTCCGATCAGACGGGTCGGAAGCCGCTGATCGTCGGCGGGATGCTGCTGCAGGCCGGGGCGATCGCCGGGATCGCGGTCGGGTCGACCTTCACCGTCTGGATGGTCGCCGCAGCCGCGCTCGGGCTCGGAACCGCCATGGTCTACCCCACGCTGCTGGCCGCGGTGGCGGATGTCGCCGATCCAGCCTGGCGCGGCTCGGCCATCGGCGTCTACCGGTTGTGGCGCGACCTCGGGTTCGCGATCGGCGCGATCCTCACGGGCGTCATCGCCGACGGGTTCGGCATGCCGGCGGCCATCGTCGCGGTGGCGGCCGTGACGGCCGGGTCCGGCGTGGTCGTGCTCCTGCGCATGCAGGAGACGAGGCCTCGCGGTCCAGGCTGACCGCACGACCCATGACCACCCCTGCCGACACGATTGACACGCAGGGGGCGCCTGCCATCGTCGATCATTGGACCATCCGCCACACGACCGAGCAGGCGGGTCGACCGTCACCGGAGTCACCAATGACGACCATCATCCCCCGCTGGGAGTGGCGGACCTTCGGGCACCGCTACCCGATGGCGGACCCCGTGTTCGACGCCGAGACGCCGAGCGCGACCGCGACCAGCGATGAGACCTACTTCCTGTCGCCGACCGGGGCGAACGTCAAGCTCCGCGACGCGCTGATGGACATCAAGGTTCTGCGCGAGACCGACGGCGATGGGCTCGAGCGCTGGGAGCCGATCCTCAAGGCCGCGTTCCCGCTGTCGGCGGCGGATCTCGCGACGGTTCTCGCGAGCCTCGGGGCTGCGCCGGTCGCGGACGGCGACGGCGTCTCCCTGGAACGATTCCGCGAGATCATCGCCGCGGAACCGTCCGTCCGACCGGTCGACGTCCACAAGCTGCGGGTCCGCTACACGATCGGCGGCTGCATGGCGGAGCGCGACGAGATCTCGGCGAACGGACGGAGCACCCTCTCGATCGCCGTCGAATCGACCGATCGCGCCGCCGTTCTGGCCGCCGTCGAGACCCTCGGGCTCGAGGATTTCCTCAACGTCAACTACCTGATCGGGATCGCTGCATTGATCGACGACGTGCCCGCGCGGTTCGCCGTCATCGATGTCGGCACGAACTCGGTCAAGTTCAACATCGGCGCATTTGGGCCCGACGGGACCCCGCGGACGGTCGTCGACCGGGCCGAGGTGACCCGGCTCGGCGAGGGGATGGCCGCCGACGGCGCGATCCGACCCGAGGCGCTGGAGCGGACCGTCGACGCGATCGCCGGCATGGTCGAGGAGGCGAAGCGGGCTCACGTCCATGCGATCGCGGCCGTCGGGACCGAGGGCCTCCGCCAGGCGAGCAACCAGGCCGAGGTCCTGGCGGCCATCAAGTCCCGGACCGGCCTGCGGATCCGCGTCATCGCGGGTGACGAGGAGGGCCGACTCGCGTACCTCGCCGCCAAGGGTGGCGTCGGGCTGGTCGAGGGTCCGCTCGTCGTGTTCGACACCGGTGGCGGCAGCTCGCAGTTCACCTTCGGCGAAGGCGCCCGTGTGGACGAGCGCTTCAGCGTTCCCGTCGGCGCGGCCCGCTTCACCGAGCAGTTCCGCCTCGACCGCAAGGTCTCCGAGGCGACCGTCGGCGAGGCGATGGCGGCGATCGCCGCCGCCCTGGACCGCATCGACGGCCGACCACGCCCGAGCCTTCTCATCGGGATGGGCGGTGCGATCACGAACATCACGGCGGTGAAGCACGGCCTCACGACCTACGATCCGGATGTCGTCCAGGGGACGATCCTGGATCGGGCGGAGATCGACCGTCAGATCGAGCTCTATCGGACCCGCGACGCCGACGAGCGGCGATCGATCCCGGGTCTCCAGCCGAAGCGTGCCGAGGTGATCCTGGCCGGGGCGTGCATCGTCCGCACGGTGATGGAGATGCTCGGCCAGGACAGCCTCGTCGTCAGCGACCGTGGGCTCCGACACGGGTTGCAGGTGGAACGATTCGGAGCACTGGAGGCAGACGAATGACAGGCCCCACGACACCGAAGGCGACACCACGCGCGAGACGGGCGACCGGGTCGACCCGGGCCGGCAGGCCGGCCGCGCCGCCGGCGCTGACCGCTGATGACCTCGCGAAGGTCTTCGGCCTGCTGAAGGGCGCCGACACCGCCGAGCTGAAGGTCTCCGTCCCGAGCCCGGCGCAACGCTCGACGATCACGGGCCTGCCGATCGACCCGGTCGAGGCGCAGCCCCGTCAGGTGTTCTTCTTCGATACCCCGGACCTCGCCCTGAACAAGGCCGGGATCGTCGTCCGCGCACGCCGGGTGCAGGGCGGTCGGGGGGACACCGTCGTCAAGCTGCGACCGGTCGTGCCCGCAGAGCTGCCGAAGGAGCTCCGGCTGTCCGGGGCGCTCACGGTCGAGGTCGATGTCGTCCCCGGCGGCTTCGTCTGCTCGGCCTCCTTCAAGGGTCGGACCACCGGGGAGGACATCGCCGCGGCCGTCACGGGGCAGATCCCGTTGCGGAAGATCTTCTCGAAGGAGCAGCGGGCGTTCTTCGCCGAGCGGGCCCCGGCCGGGATCGACCTCGACTCCCTGTCGATCCTCGGGCCGACCTTCATCCTCAAGACCACGTTCACTCCGGACGAGCTCCGCCGGCGCATCGTCGCGGAGATGTGGCTCTATCCCGACGGCTCGCGGATCCTCGAGCTCTCGACCAAGTGCCTCCCGAACGAGGCCTTCCAGGTCGCCGCCGAAGCCCGTGCCTACCTCGCCAGTCGCGGCATCAAGGTGGGCAGCGGGCAGCAGCAGACGAAGACGCGAGCGGCCCTCGATTTCTATGTCAAGGAGCTCCGGAAGGCCGCGGCGCCGACCCGCGGACGGCGCCGGGGGGACGCGAGCCGTTCGACGACCACGCGGTCGACAACGACGCGGGCCCGGCAGTCGACCGCGCCGACCCCGGCGGTGCGCCCGAGGACGGGGCCGACGACGCCGTCCTGAGGCGAGGCGACCCGAACTCGCCTCCAACCCGCGCAACATTCGCTCGCGACGCGCGTCTTCCGACCACACGGCCGCGAAGACCGTGTCACGAGGGAGTCGACGATGCGCGCCTTGTCCGGCCGCCTGCTCGCCAGCGCAGCGGCGATCGCCATCCTTGCCACGGCGTGTGGTGGATCGCCGGCTCCGGCGGCATCACCGCCGGCCTCGAGCGGGCTGACCCCGTCCGCCGCGGCGGCTCCCGCGTCGCTCGCTCCAACGCCGTCCGCGACCACCACAGTCACGACGTCGGCGATCATCGCGAAGCTCGGACGGCCGGACTTCACGCTCGTGGCCGACCTGACCGGGTCGATCGCGGCGAATGCGGTGTCGTTCCCGATCAGTGGTCACCTCGAATCCGCCGGCAACGACTCGTCGACCCTCCTCATCACGAAGATGCCGAACGGCGACCAGCGCAACGAGACCGTCACCGTCGGCGGGACGACCTGGCGGCGCAACCTCGAGAACGGTCCATGGGTCGAGGAAGCGGCCACGACGACCGCCGACACAGGCCTCGCGAGCTCCCTGTCGACGCTCACGAAGCTCGAGGACGAGGGCACGACGACGGTCGACGGCCGGGTGCTCCACCGGTTCGGGACGCCCGCCGGCAGCCTGACGAAGGCGGACCTCGACATCAGCGTGCCGGACATCTCGGCCTTCCGCGGGACCCTGACCCTGCTCGTCGACGACGAGGCGGACCTCCGGGGCATCGACGTCCAGGCGAGCTGGGCGCAGCCGTCCGGCACGACCTCGATCGACGTCGACATGACGATGCAATTCAAGGTGCTGTCGGGGGCCCCGTCGATCGAGAAGCCCGAGTTCCCGTGGAAGCGCTTCGTCTCGAAGGCCAACGGCATGTCGATCGCGTATCCCGCGACGTTCACGGCGTTGCCCGAGCGCCCCGGGGTCCCGGTCCTGATCAGCCTGTCGACCACGGACTACATCTCGATGGCCCGGGAGCCCCAGCCGAAGGGCGTCACGCTGGACGCATACGTCAAGGCCTACGAGGACAGCTGGAAGCAGGTCAAGAAGGTCAGCCCCGAGTTCCGGACGACCGGACCGATGGGCTCGCTCCCGGGTGTCTACGAGACGTACCACGCGAAGCTCATCAACACGGACAGCTACATCGTCGTCGGCCTGACCGTCAGTGGGCGGAACGGCTACTTCGTCACGCTCAACACGGTGCCCGGCAACGAGGACAACGCCAACGCGGTCTTCGAGGCGATGGCGACGACGCTCGAGCTCAACTCGTAGGGCCGGGCCGGCGACGACGGCGCGCGGTCAGGCGGTCGGCCGGCCCCCGTACCGCGCGTTCGGCGGCTCGAGGATCGCCCGCTGGCGCTCGGTCAGGCCGGGGTACCGATCGCGGTCGTAGAACCGCGCCGACCACGCGATCGGGTGCGGGTTGTACTTCATGAACACCGTCCGCCGCTCGCCGGTGCCGCGCCACGGCAGGGTGCCGTGGGACATCGCCTCGGTGAACACGATCGCCGTGCCGGCCGCGCCGGTGACGGGGGTCACGAACGAGCGGGGCGGGTCGACCTCGAGCTCCTTCCAGTCCTCCGGCAGCGCGAAGTTCGCCTTGTGGCTGCCGGCGACGCCGGCGAACCCACCGTCGCCCGGGTTCACGTCGCGCAGGTTGTAGGCGACGACGACGAGCCCCGAGCGGATCGCGCCGTCATGGACGGCGTAGGACTGGCCGGCATCGAACGGGGTGGCGCCGCCGTGGAGCCTCGTCCCGATCGGACCCCTGCCCCGCCGGATCAGGTCGGCGTAGTCGTGGTCCAGCCGGAACCCGGCGCCGAGGATCGCCTCGAGGACATCCGTGACCCTCGGGTTGTCGATCAGGTTCAGCCAGGCCGGTCCCCATTCGAGGATGTCGCCGAACCGGTGGCTGTTCGCGTCCGGGGCGACGTCGGCCGCGACGCGGCGGTCGAACTCGGCGTTCAGCTCGGCGACCCGGCCCGGGTCGAGGGCGCCCGGGATCGTGATCCAGCCCTGCAGGTCGAACAGGTAGCGCTGGTCGTCGTCCAACGTCACGCCGTCAGCCCTTGCGCTCCAGGATCGGGCGGGCCTTGTCCGGGTCGTCGACGACGAACGCGAACATCGCCCGGTCGCCCCACCGGCCGAGGAAGAGGTGGCCGTAGATGTTGACGCCGGCGTCGGCCAGCTCGCGTGACAGACGCGCCATGCCGCCGGGCCGGTCATCGACCTCGGTCAGGATCGACTCGCCCTCGATGAACGTGTAGCCGCCGTCCTGGAGGACGGCGCGGGCCGCGTCGTCGTCGGCGGTCGTCATGATGATGTGGCCGGACCCGCCGATCCCGCCGCCCCCGATCGCGCGGAGGTCGATCCCGCGCGCGGCCAGCATCTCGGCGAGGTTGGCGAGGGCGCCGGGTTCGTTCTTCAGCTCGACGACGAACTGGTTGGCCATCGGGGACCCTCCGGGGCACGGGCCGCGTGCACGGTCGTTGGTTGCCCGGGGATTTTAGTCGTTGCCCGGGCGCCGGCTCAGCCCCGGCGGATCCGGACCGCGCGCTCGTACAGCTCCGCGTAGCGGGGTGCGGAGCCCCGGTCCCAGTCGAAGTCGACCGCCATCCCCCGGCCGATCAGCGCGTCCCACGTGGGGCCGCCACGCGCCCGCAACGCGATCGCGGCCTCGCATGCCTCGGCCAGAGCGTCCGGTGTCGCGTCGTCGAAGACGAAGCCAGTCCCCGTCCCGGGCCGCGTTCGCTGGTCGACGACGGTGTCGGCCAGGCCACCCGTCCGGCGGACGACCGGCGGCGTCCCGTACCGGAGCGAGATCATCTGGCCGGTCCCGCACGGCTCGAACCGCGACGGCATCAGGAAGAAGTCGGCGCCGGCATAAATCCGGCGGGCCATCGCCCGGTCGAACCGCTCGACGAGCGCCACGCGATCCGGTTGCGCCGCGGCGAGGTCCCGGAGCGCCGCCGCGATCGATCGGTCGCCGGAGCCCTGGACGACGATCCGGGCACCCGCGCCCACGAGCCGCGGCGCGGCAGCGGCGAGCAGGTCGAACCCCTTCTGCGGATCCAGCCGCCCGATCATCCCCAGGACGGCGCCGTCGTCCGCGGGGTCGAACCCGAGCCGCGTCAGGAGGTCCGCCCGACAGGCGGCCCGGCCGCTCCGGTCCGCGACGGAGTACGGCGCGGCGAGGTCCGCGTCGGTCGCCGGGTCCCAGAGGACGGTGTCGAGCCCGTTGACGATCCCGACGAACCGGTCGCCCTTCGCCCGGAGGGCATCGTCGAGCCCGAACCCGCGCTCCGGCGTCAGCGACTCGCGGGCGAACCCGGGGCTGACGGTGTTGGCGACCTCGGAGCGGACGATCGCCTCCCGGATGAGGTCGACCCCGTGGGCGTCCTCCGGGATCACGCCGCCACCCGGGACGAGCCCGAGCTGGCGGACGAGCGCCCGGTCCGTCCAGCCGTGGTATGCGAGGTTGTGGAGCGTGACCACCAGCGCCGCTCGCCCGATGACCGGATCGTCGGCGAGCCAGGCGTCGCGCTGGATCGCGGCCGGTCCGCCGTGCCAGTCGTGGATGTGGAGGACGTCGACCGGTCGATCGCCCTCCGTGCGGAGCGTCTCGAGCGCCGCCCGGCAGAGCAGGCCGAACCGCCACGCGTTGTCGCCGAAGTCGCCGCCGGTCGGCGGCCCATACATCCCGTCCCGGTCGAAGGCCGCCGGGTGATCGACGAGTCGGAGTCGGTAGCCGTTCGCGGCGACGTCGACGATCCGGAGCTCGGTCGTGCCGTCCGGGGCGAGCGCATCCGGCACGCGCACGGTCCGGCCGCCGGCCGTCCCGTCGGGGACGACGACGCTCCGGTATCGGGGCAGGAAGACATCGACCGGCGCGTCGATGGCCGCCGGGAGCCGGCCGAGGCTCCGCGACAGCGCGTCGACGACGTCGCCCAGCCCGCCGGTCTTGGCCCACGGCTCGCACTCGGCGGCGATCATCGCGACGCGCAGCGGCATCGGGCCATCGTAGACGGCTCCCGGGCCCGCGTTGCGCCCGTCGTTTGAACCGGTTCACCGCCCAAACCAGCGGCTATCATGCGTGGCCATGCCGTCGCGCATCCTCATCCCGACGCTGCCGGGCGCGTCGTTCCGCCTCCCGCCGCAGCTCGAGGGGCTCCGTCCGCTCGCCTACAACCTGTACTGGGCGTGGCACCCACGCGCACGGATGATCTGGAGCCGGGTCGACCGGGCGACGTGGACCCGCCATCGCAACCCGATCCCGGTCCTCAGCGGGCCGGTCGACTGGACCCGCCTCCTCGACGACACGAGCTTCATGGTCGACGTCCGGGCCGTTCTCCGCGACTTCGAGCGGTACATGTCGAACGGCGCGGACCGCTGGTTCGAGCGCCACCATGCGGGCTCGCTGCCCGGGCCCATCGCCTACTTCTGCGCCGAGTACGGGCTGTCGGAGGCGCTCGGGATCTACTCCGGCGGTCTCGGGGTCCTGGCCGGCGACCACATGAAGACGACGTCGGACATGGCGCTGCCGTTCGTCGGCGTCGGGCTCCTGTATCGCCACGGGTACTTCCACCAGACGATCGACGCCGACGGTCACCAGGAGCACCAGTATCCGGACTACGACATGCGCACCTGGCCCATCGGACGGGTCCAGGGTCGCGATGGCGAGCCGCTGAAGGTCACCGTGGCGCTCCCGGGCCGCGACCTGCAGGTCGCCGTCTGGTCGGTCCAGGTGGGCCGGACGCCGGTCCTCCTCCTCGACACCGACATCCCGGAGAACGACGACGCCGACCGGCCGATCTCGAACATCCTGTACGTCCGCGGCCGGGAGATGCGCCTCCACCAGGAGCTCGTCCTCGGCGTCGGCGGCGTCCGGGTGCTCCGGGCCCTCGGCATCGAGCCGGCGGTCTGGCACCTGAACGAGGGCCACTCGGCGTTCCTGCTCGCGGAGCGCGCGCGAGAGTTCGTTGCGTCGGGCGACGAGCTGGCCGCGGCCTGGGACAAGGTCCGCCGCGACAGCGTCTTCACGATCCACACCCCGGTCTCCGCGGGGAACGAACGCTTCGCCGCGGACCTCGTCAAACGGATCGCGGGACCGCTCCTCGACGGCGACGGCCGGGCCCAGACGGGCGGCGTCCCCATCGACGCGGTGCTGGACCTCGGCATCGGCCCCGAGGGCGACCGGTCCGTCTTCGACATGACCGGGTTCTCGCTCCGGCTCACGCACGACGCGAACGCCGTCAGCCAGCTCCACGCGACGACCGCGGACGCCACGTGGGCGGGCATCTCGCCGCATCGGATCCGGGGTGTCACGAACGGCATCCACGTCCCGTCGTGGACCGGCAACGCCGTGGGCGAGACGCTCGGCCGTGAGCTCGACGCGAACCTCGACGACCTCGACGAGGAGGGCGCGGTCGGGGCGTTCTGGGATCGGCTCTCGGAGGTCTCGACTGCGGACCTGTGGGAGACGCACCAGCGCGAGAAGCTCGAGCTGGCGATCTTCGCCCGCCGCCGGCTACGGGTCCAGTTCGCCCGGCACGGCGAGGCGCCGAGCGTCCTCGATGACCTCGAGTCGGCCCTGGACCCGGACATGCTGACGATCGGGTTCGCCCGGCGGTTCGCGACCTACAAGCGCGCCGGGCTGCTCTTCTCCGATCTCGACCGGCTCAGCCGGATCCTGTGGGACGCGGACCGACCGGTCCAGATCGTCTACGCCGGCAAGGCGCACCCGGCGGACCGGCCCGGCCAGGGGGTGATCCAGGAGATCTTCACGCGATCCCGTTCGGAGAAGCTGCGCGGCCGGGTCTTCATCCTCGAGGACTACGACATGCGGATCGCCCGCTACCTGGTCGCGGGCGTGGATGTCTGGCTCAACAACCCGCGCCGGCCCCTCGAGGCATCCGGCACGAGCGGGATGAAGGCCGGGGTCAACGGCGTCGTCAACGTCAGCGTCCTCGACGGCTGGTGGGACGAGGGCTGGACCGGCGACAACGGCTGGGCGATCGGCGGCCGGGAGACGAACCCGGACGAGGGCGCCCAGGACTGGTCGGACGTGCAGAACCTGTACCGGCTGCTCGAGGAGGAGATCGTCCCGCGCTACTACGAGCGCGACGCGGACGGGCTGCCCGTGGCATGGGTCGACCTCATGCGGCGCTCGATGGCATCCACGATCTGGCGCTTTTCGACGACGCGGATGCTCCACGACTACGTCGAGCAGATGTACCTCCCGGCCGCGGAGGCAGGTCAGGAGGATGTCGTCCCGGACGGCGCGGGCGCGTCGTCGGTCCTTCCGTCCACGAAGCGGGGCTGATCCGACCGGTCAAACGAGGACGAGGGCCGATTGCGGCGGCAGCTCGATCGTCGTGCCGGTCAGCGTGCCCGCCGCCATCCCGGGGAGCGCCAGCGGCTCGAGGCCGACCGTCGCCCGTGCCTCGACGTCCAGGCGTGCCGGCTCGCGCGCTGCGTTGATGGCGACGATGGCCCGGTCTCCGTCGGATTCGCGGGCGATCACGATGGCGCTCCCGGCCGCGGCCACGACCCGGGCCGATCCCCGGCGGAGCGCGCGATGGCCGTGGCGCGCGTGGACGACTGCGCGGACGAATGCGCGGTGGGCGATCGCCCCCTCGTCGGGTGTCGTCGGGTACGCCCGCCGGCAGTCCGGATCGGCCCCACCCTCCATCGCGAGCTCGTCGCCGTAATAGAGGGAGGGCGCACCGGGCAGCGTGAGCAGCAGCAGCGTGGCGAGACGGAGCGCTGCCGTGTCACCGCCGAGGATCGTTCGCGCCCGCGGCGTGTCGTGGCTGCCGATGAGGTTGAACTGGGCCGCGACGACGGCCGGATCGTGCAGATCCAGCAGCTCGTGCAGGCGGCCCGCGAAGGCGACCGCGTCGAGCGGGTGCAGGAACCTCGCGTAGTCGGCCTGGCTCGCGACGGCAGCGCGATCCAGCTCGCCGGCGCTGGCGAAGCCGAGGATCGCGATCCCGAGCGGATAGTGCATCAACGCGTCGAATCGATCGCCGAGGAGCCACTCCGGCGACTCGGTCCAGATCTCGCCGACGAGGTAGGCCTCCGGATTGACGGCCCGAACCCGCTGACGGAACTCCGGCCAGAAGGTCGGGTCCTCGATCTCGGCGGCGACGTCCAGACGCCAGCCGTCGATCCCGGCGCGGAGCCAGTGCTCCGCCACGTCGAAGAGGTACGCGCGGGCGGCCTGATGCTCCACGCGGATCTTCGGCAGCGAAGACACATTCCACCACGAGGCATAGCCCGCCGCGGCGATCCCGGCGTGGCCACCCTCCCGATAGGCGTCGATGCCACGGCGGCCGGCGAGGACCTCCGGGTCGAGGTAGAACCAATCGCGGTACGGCGACTGGATGCCGTTCTCGAGCAGGTGCTGGAACGGCCAGAAGCCCCGCCCCGCGTGGTTGAAGACGCCATCCAGGACGATGCGGATGCCACGACCACGGGCGGCATCGAGGAGCTCGCGCAGCGCCGCGTCCCCACCGAGCAGCGGATCGACCGAGAAGTAGTCGTAGGCGTTGTAGCGGTGGTTCGAAGCGGCACTGAAGATCGGGTTCAGGTAGATCCCGGTGATCCCGAGGTCGACGAGATCGTCCAGGCGACCCGCGACGCCGTACAGGTCGCCGCCCTTGAACCCGAAGTGCGTCGGCGACACGTCCCACGCTTCGAGAGGCCCCGGCGGCGGGACCCGGCCGCTCCTCGCCAACCGGTCCGGGAAGACCTGGTAGAAGACGGTGTCGGGCACCCAGGACGGAACGTCGATCGGCATTCGGGGGGCTCCTTGGGTCGAGCCGAGCGGCTCAGGGCTGGAAGGTGATCACGATGGTCGACTGCGGGGCGATGGTCGGCACCGGCCGGTAGGCGGCGAAGCCGCCGGTCGACGTCACGCTCGGCGCCACGACCGCGCTGCTCCCGCCGAAGACCTCCGTCGCCGCGGGTGAGCCGCAGAGCGGCCCGGCGGCGAGGGTCAGGGTGGGACTTGCGGGCGCGGTGGAGACGTTCGTGAGCACGAGCGCCGTCCCGTTCGGGGCGACGCGAAGCCGAGCGAGCACCCCCGCCGCGTCGCTGTCGACCGCGAGGGACGACCCCGTCTCGAGGGCCGGCTGCGTCTCGCGCAGCCGGAGGAGGTCACGGTAGCGCGACCAGAGGGAGCCCGGGTCCTCCAATTCGTCGGCGACATTGACGGCCGGCGGATCGTCGGAGAGCGCCTCCCACGGCGCGTGCGTGCTGAACCCGGCGGCCGGCGTCGAGGCGTCCCAACGCATCGGCGTCCGAATGCGCTCATCCGGCTTGGCCCCGCTCATCCCGATCTCCTCGCCGTAGTAGACGAACGGCACGCCCGGACCCGTCAGCAGCAGGTCCGCGGCGACGCGCATCTGGCCCGCGTCGCCGTGGAGCTGGCTCGCCACCCGGTCCATGTCGTGGTTCGACAGGAATGCCCCGAAGTCCGACCCGGCCGCAGCCCGGATCGACGACAGCCGCGTCAGCAGCCGCCCGAGTCCCGACGCGTCCCCGGTCTGGGCCGCGGTCAGGTAGCCGGTGTCGAGGGCGAAGTCGAACGTCAGGTCCAGGTCGTCGGGGACGTAGCTCGCGCTGACCTGGGGCAGGTCCCAGACCTCGCCGAGGAGCAGGGCGCCGGGCGTCTTCTCGTCGACGGCCGAGCGGAAGGTCTGCCACCACGCGTGCGTCTCGGGCGTGTTCTGGGTCTCCGCGCCATCCTCGACGAGGTATTTCGCCGCATCGAGCCTGAAGCCGTCGACGCCGACGTCGGTCAGCCAGTACTCGGCGTCTGCGGTCACCTCCGCGGTGACGTCCGGATTCCGCAGGTTCAGGTCCGGGAAGTCGGCACCGAACGCGGCGTAGTAGTAGCGGTCGCCGTCGGCCTGCCAGCCGTTGCCCTCGGGCTGGTTCGACCAGACGTACCAGTCCCTCTTCGGCCCCTTGCCCGTCCGCGACGAGACGAACCACGGATCCTCGATCGAGGTGTGGTTGAGGGGCAGGTCGAGGAGGACCGCGATGCCCCGCCGATGGGCCTCGCCGACGAGCGTCCGGAGGTCGCCGAGGGAGCCGTAGTCGGGGTTCACCGTGCGGTAGTCCGTGACGTCATAGCCGTGGTACGAGGGCGATGGGAACGTGGGCATCAGCCACAGCCCGGTGATCCCGAGATCGGTCGTCGTCGCGGGGTCGCCGTCGTTGAGCGCGTCGAGCTTCGCGGTCAGGCCGCGCAGGTCGCCGATCCCGTCGCCGTTGCTGTCGGCAAAGCTCCTGACGAAGACCTCGTAGAAGACGCGGTCACGCCACCAGCCGGGCTGCCCGAGTTGCGGCGGCGGGGCGATGGGCGGGAGCGGCGGGCAGGTGGGCGCCGCGTTCGCGACGGACGACGGGGTCGCGGGCGATCCTGCGGTCCCGACGACTGCCGACCCGGGCGGGGCGTTCGTCCCCGCGGGCGACGGCGATCCGCTCGATCCGCAAGCCGCGACGGCGAGCAGCGTGGCCGACAGTGCGGCCGAGCGCACCCGCCCCGGGATCAACCCTTGACGCCGCCGATCGTCAGCCCCGAGACGATGTACCGCTGCAGGAAGAGGTAGACGACCATCACGGGCAGGGCGAACAGGACCGCGAACGCCGCGAACACCGACCACGGCGTGCTGCCGGCGTACTGGCCGACGAGGGCATTGAGGGCGATCGCGAGCGTCCACTGGTTCGGGTCGCCGACGACGAACACCGACGCCATCAGGAACTCTGTCCAGCCGGCCACGAACCCGAAGAACGCCGTCACCGCGATGACCGGCGTCGCGAGCGGCAGGATGATGCTCCGGAAGATCCGGAAGTGGCCGGCCCCGTCGACCGTGGCTGCCTCCTCGAGCTCCTTCGGGATCGTGTCGAGGTAGCCCTTCATGTTCCAGATGGCAAAGGGAAGCGTGGTCGCGGTCACTGCCAGGGCGACGCCCCACAGCGACGTCCCGAGGTTGAAGCCACCGATCCGGAACCGGTTCATCGATACGAACAGCGGCCCGATCGTGGCGACGGCCGGCAGCATCAGGACCGCCAGGACGACGATCATCATCACCTCGCGGCCGCGGAAGTGGAGGCGGGAGAACGCGTAGGCGGCGAGGATCCCGAGCCCGACACTCAGGCCGGCGATCACGACGGCGATGAAGAAGCTGTTCAGGGCCAGCTGGAGGAATGTGACCGGGTTGAGGGTCGGTCGCGAGAGGACCTTCGCGTAGGCGTCGAGCGATGCCCCGGGCGGGATGATCGAGTCGGGCCGCGCGACGTTCCGCGGGTCGAGCGACATCCCGACGATCCAGACGATCGGGAACAGCACGGTCAGGGCGATCCCGAGACAGACGAGCTGCAGGATGATCTGACGCCTGAGCGTCAGCCGGCCGCGCGGGCGGCTCTTGGTCCGGACGCGGGCCTTCGACTCGACCTGGGCGGCGGTCTGGGCGGTCATGACCGGCTCCTCCGCGTGTGGGACGCATGGCTGCGAGGACGTGTCGGCTCACGCATCGAAGGATTCCGTGGCGTGGGCGAGCCTGTTGGTGACCAGCGTGATCACGAGCAGGATCAGGAACTGGAAGATCGCGAACGCGGCGGCGACGCCGAAGAGATGTTGTTCGGCGACCAGCCGGAAGGCGGTCGTGACGAGGAGCTCGGTCTGGCCGAACGGCCCACCGCCGGACATGAAGTACGACAGGTAGAAGAGATTGAAGGTGATGACGAAGCCGTAGATCGCGAACGGCAGCATCGCCGGCCGGAGGTACGGGAGTGTCACCGTCTTGAACTGGTCCCACCAACCCGCGCCGTCCATCTCCGCAGCCTCGTACAGATCCTTGGGGACGGACTGCAGGGCACCCGTCGCGACGACGGCGTTGAGCGGCCAGCCGAGCCAGACATTGGCGGCCAGCAGGGCGAAGTAGGCGACCGGCAGGACGAACGGCCCGGCGGCGATGAGCGGGTTCGGAGTGTTCAGCCAGTCCAGCGTGAACGGCGGCAGCTTGAACAGGACACCCACCGTGCCGTTGATCAGCTGGTTGATCGCCCCGTACTGAGCGTCGAACATGTTCCGCCAGACCGTCGCGACGATGATCGGCGGGATCGCCACCGGCAGGATGTAGACCGCCCGCCAGAACCGCTTGAACTTCAGCCCCTGGATGTTCAGCACGAGGGCGATGGTCACCCCCACGACGACGTGGATGACCACGTTCGTCAACGCCCAGAACAGGTTGAAGACCAGGATCCGCAGGAAGTCGAAGTTCGGCAGGACGATGTTGTTGTCGAGGATCCGGGTGAAGTTGTCCAGGCCGACGAACGGCGGCGCCGGCGAGTTCGGGCGGAGATTCTTCAGCTGGAAGTCGGTGAACGACATCCAGACCTGGAAGGCAAGCGGATAGAAGGTGATGATCGCCATCAACAGGAGGGCGGGCAGCAGGAACAGGTAGGCAATCCGCGTGTTGCGGGAACGGTTCCAGAACGAGCGGCGCGGCGCGACCTGGGCAGTGGCAACGGCCGTCATCGCCTCTCCTCCATCTCCACGACGCCGTCTCCTGCGGCCCGGCTGGTGGCGTGGTGGGGGCGCCGGCGAACCGACGCCCCCACGTCCACGACGACTCTGGAGCGAACCCTACCGCGCGACGGGGGTCCGCTCCAAGACACTACTTCCCGTTGGCCTTGTCCATCGCCGTGCACGCGTCGGCGGTGGCCTTGGTCGGGTCGGTCCCCTTGTCGATCACGGAGACCAGCGCGTTGCCGAAGTTGCCCCAGTAGTTGTTCAGCTCCTTTGCCGTGGGGCGAGCGAAGCCCTTCGGCATCAGGGCCGCGAACGCCTGGGCGATCGGATCGGCGGGCTGGAGCGTCGTGTTCGCCGGGAGGTGACCCGCGTCGGCGAAGATCTGCTCGTTGGTCGGCTGCAGGAACTGCAGGGCGAACTGCTTGGCCAGGTCGCCATTCGGCGACGAGGCGTTGATGTAGAAGCCGTCAGGAGCCGTCATCGGCGCCCAGGCGCCGACCCCCTTCGGCCCCTCGACGACCGCGAGCTTGTCGCCGAGCGCCTTCTTCAGGTCGCCTGACTGCCACGGACCGTCGATGAAGCCGGCGATCTTCCCGGAGAGAAGGTCGGCCTTGGCGTCGTTGTCGTTCTGGTAGAAGTGCATACCGGCTGCCTTCATGTCCTGCAGCCACTTGAAGCCGTCGGCCACGCCCGTGTTGGCGGTCGCCGCGCAGGTTCCGTCGTCGTTCAGGATCTTGCCGCCGAACGTCGAGAACAGGCCCCACAGGTAGTAGGCGCCGCCGCCGTTGGCTCCGTAGACCCAGCCGAGCTTGCTGGCGTTGGCCTTCCAATCATCGATGGTCACCGGCGCCGTCGTGAGCTTGCTCGTGTCATAGAAGAGCTCGACGGCCTTCATCGACTCCGGGATCTCGTACATCTTCCCGTCGACGGTCGACGCGTTGATCGCGACGTCGCTCGAGTTGTACGGGGCGGCCTTGAGCGTCGCGCTCAGGTCGCTGACGTCCACGAGGAGGCCGTTGCGGGCCTCGGTCGGCAGGCTGTCGTTCGGGGCGATGTACATGTCCGGCCCCTGGCCGGCGGCCGCCTGCGTCTCGAAGTTCGAGAACAGGTTGTTGAATGGGACGTCGGTCACGTTCACGGTCAGACCGGGGTTGGCGGTCTTGATGTTGCCGACGATCTTGTCGAACGCGTCCTTCTCGGCACTGCCCGACGCTCCGTACGCCTCCCAGACGCTGAGGGTGCCCGTGAGGGCCGCGGCCGTCGACGGCGCGACCGACTCGGTTCCGCCCGAGGCGGCCGTGCTCGGCGCCGCCACGCTCGGGGCCGGCGCGCTGCTCGCCGAGGGCGTCGGCGTCGCGCCGCCGGAGCAGGCGCTCAGGACGATGGCGAACCCGGTCAGGGCGCTCGCCATCCGCAACTTCGTGTTCATGGTCGGTCTTGACTCCTCCTCTGAAGCTGGTGTCGTGGCCGGTCGGACCGGCCGAATGCCGCCCTCCGAGCGGCGGTCATCTCCGTTTCGATCGCGTGTCGGCGACCCACGGTCGTGGTCCGCGACTCGTCAGGCTGACGTCGGTCTGTCCGCCGGCACCTCCCCTCGATCAGGCCGGGGCCCGGTCGACGACCGGACCACCAGGCTGGTCTCCAACCGACGATGGCCGGGTGCCGGCTCGCGGCCCCCGATCATCGACAGCAGCATCCGGACCGCCTCTTCGCCCTTCCCGCGGACGGGCTGGTGGACGGTCGTCAGGGCCGGGTCGGTCGAAGCGGCGAGGTCGACGTCGTCGAAGCCGACGACGCTGACATCACCCGGAACCCGTGCGCCCCGCTCGTGAATCGCCTGGATCGCCCCGATCGCCATTCCGTCGCTCATCGCCAGCACCGCCGTCGGGCGGCGGCCAGCGTCCCACAGGCCGCCAAGGGCGGCACGGCCGCCCTCGATGCTCGCCGGTCCGGACGCGACGAGGTCGTCCGGGACGTCGATTCCGGCGCCGGCCAGCGCCGTCCGGTAGCCGCGAAGGCGGCGGCCCACGACACCGTCGCCCGGCTCGGGCGTCGCCGAAGGGCGGTCGATCGCGAGGATCGCGAAGTCGCGGTGGCCGTGCTCGAGCAGGTGACGGGCGGCGAGCTCCGCCCCACCCTCGTCATCAACGTCGACGGATGCGACATGGTGGTTCGTGTTCGAATCGACGAGGACCATGGGCAGCCCGGCCCGGCGCACCTCGTCGATCTCCGGGTGGTCGTCGTTGAGACCGATCGCCACGACGCCGTCCACGATCGCCCGGTTGATGGCCCGCGACAGCGAGCCGTGCAGGGGCGAGATGAAGTGGAGGCCGAACCCGTGCTCCTCGGCGACCCCGGCGATGCCCGCGCTGAACGCGCCGAAGAACGGGTTGGTGAAGATGACCGACAGGTCCTGCGGGGTCAGAATGCCGATCGCGCCCGTCCGGCGCTGGGTCAGCATCCGGGCGACCGGGTCCGGCCGGTAGCCGAGCTCCTGGGCGATGCCGAGGATCCGGTGGGCCGTGGCCGCGTTGAGCCGGTCGGGGCTGTTGAAGGCGAACGACACGGCCGTCTTCGAGACGCCCGCCCGCTCGGCCACGTCGGCGATCGTCACCCGTCGCGCGACCTGCTGCACGCCGCTCCTCCTTCGGCCGGAACCCGTCCGCCGCCCTCCCGGATCCGCGGCTCCGAACCTCGTCGGTCGATCGCGGACGTGTATCATGGGGCGGCAAAACCGGTTTAGCAAACCGGTTTACGGACCCTAACAGGACGGGGCCGCGACGTCAACGGGTGCGGTCACGAAACCGGCGATGCGCCGCCCACCGGCGTGTCGCACCATGGCGGTCTCCAGGAGGATCGGTGACGCGTCGGATCGGGCTCGCCCTGACACTCCACAACCACCAGCCCGTGGGCAACTTCGGCTGGGTGATCGCCGAGACCTTTGAGCGGGCCTATCTCCCGATGGTCGAGGCGCTGGAGCGCCATCCGGGTGTGCATCTCGCGCTCCACTACACCGGGCCCCTGATCGCCTGGCTCCGTGCCGAGCGGCCCGAGTTCCTCGATCGACTCGGGACCCTCGTCGCCCGCAACCAGGTCGAGATCGTCGGCGGCGGCTGGTACGAGCCGGTCCTCGCCTCGCTCCCGGAGCGCGACCGGATCGCCCAGCTCCGCCGGATGGCCGACGAGCTGGAGCGGCAGTTCGGCCGCCGGCCGACCGGCGCGTGGCTGGCGGAGCGAGTCTGGGAGCCGGACCTCCCGACGGCGCTCCGCGACGCCGGCTATGACTGGACCATCCTCGATGACGCCCATTTTCGGGCCGCCGCCATTCCGGAGGAGGCGTTGTGGGGTCCCTACACGACGGACGATCAGGGCAAGATCATCCACGTCTACGGGACCGAGCAGGGTCTCCGCTACCACATCCCGTTCAGCCCGGTGGAGACCGTCATCGCCCACCTTCGCGATCACGCGACCGAGGCCGGCGATCGGGTCGGGACGATGGGCGACGACGGCGAGAAGTTCGGGGGGTGGCCGACGACCTACGAGCACTGCTGGACGAACCACTGGGTCGACGACTTCTTCACCGCCCTCGAGGCGAACGCCGACTGGCTCCGGACCGTGACCCCCTCACGCTGGCTCGCCGAGCACCCGGCGATCGGTCGCGTGTACGTGCCGACCGGTTCGTACGCCGAGATGGGCGAGTGGGCGCTCCCGGCCGACGAGGCGCTCGCGTACTCGCGTGCGCTGCACGAGGCCCAGGCGGCGAAGCGCCCCGATGTCCGCTGGCTCCGCGGGGCGATCTGGCGGAACTTCCAGGTCCGCTATCGCGAGATCAACGACCTCCACAAGCAGATGCTCCGGACCTCCGGGCTGGTTGCGGCGATGACGCCCGGCGCGGCACGGGACGCCGCCCTGGATCACCTCCTCGCAGGTCAGTCGAACGACCCGTACTGGCACGGGCTGTTCGGCGGGATCTACCTGCCCGACCTCCGTCTCGCGAACCACGCCAACCTGATCGCCGCCGAGGACCTTGCCATCGGCGACCGCGAACCGGACAGCGGCGTCGAGATCGACCTCGATCTCGACGGGCGGCCCGAGGTGCTCCTGGCCAACGCCGGCGAGATCGTCGCCATCAAGCCGGACGAAGGCGGCGGGATCGGGCGCTGGGACCTCCGCGCCGCGCGGTTCGCGCTGACGGCCGTCCTCCGACGACGGCCCGAGGCGTACCACGCCAGGGTCCGGGCCCTCGATGCGCGGTCTGCCGGCGGCGACGAGCGCGACGGCAGCGACGGCAGCGACGGCGACATCGCCTCCATCCACGACATCGTGATGGCCAAGCAGGCGGGCCTGAGCGACCACCTCCACTACGACCCGGACGAGCGGCGGTCGGGTCTCGTGCGCTTCCTCGCGCTCGACGCGACGGCGGACGATACCGCGACGGAGGTCCACGATCTGGGCGATTTCGCGTCGGGCGCCTGGGCCGTCGTCGAGCTGACCCCCGACCGGGTCGTCCTCGAACGGGACGGGATCGTCCGCCTCGACGAGACGGCCCATCCGGTCCGCGCCCGGAAGACGATCCGGGTCGCCGGCGGCCGGCTGGATCCGGAGCTGGTGGTCGAGGTGTCGGTTACGAACGCCGGCGACGGGACGCTCGACGCGCGACTGGCGGTCGAGTGGTCGACGATGCTCCTCGGCGGCGGGGGCAATCCGGCCGCGTGGCAGGAGGTCGCCGGCCGGCGCGTCGCCCACGATGCCCGGATCGACGCGGACGGGGCCGGCGACATCGCCGCCGGCAACGATTTCCTCGGGATCCGGGTGGACACCGCGCTCCAGCCGGCCGAGGACGTCTGGATCGCACCGATCGAGACGGTCTCGAACTCCGAGGGCGGCTTCGAGCTCGTCTACCAGGGCAGTGCCGCGCTGACCGGTCGGCGTGTGTCGCTCGGACCGGGCGAGCGCGCCACGATCGCGGTCGTGCAGCGTGTCGCGATCGCGGTCGATCGCGGCGTCGAGGCCAGAGTGGCCGCCGGGTGAGTCGCGGCCGGCTAGCGATCCACGCCCACTTCTATCAGCCCTCGCGCCTCGACCCGTGGACGGGTCGGGTGCCGGTCGAGCCGTCGGCCGCCCCGTTCCACGACTGGAACCAGCGGGTGGATGCCGAGTGCTACCGGCCGAATGCCGAGCGCGGCAACCTCGCCCGGATCTCGTGGAACCTCGGACCGACGCTCGCGGACTGGCTGGCCGAGGCCGACCCGGCGACGTACGGGCGGTTCGTCGCGGACAGCCGGGCCGCCAGCGCCCAGCCCTTCCACCATTCGATCCTGCCGCTCGCGTCGGCGGTGGATCGCCGGACGGAGATCGCCTGGGGGATCCGCGACTTCGAGCTGCGGTTCGGACGGAAGCCCGCCGGCATCTGGCTGCCGGAAGCCGCGGTCGACCTGCCGACCCTCCGCGAAGCCGCGGCGCAGGGGATCGCGTTCACGATCCTCGCCCCGTGGCAGGCCCACACGACGACCGGTGGCGGCATCGACACGCGCTACCCCTACCGGATCGACCTGGGTGACGATCGCCATATCGACGTCGTCTTCTACGACGGTGGGCTGTCGGCGTCGATCTCCTTCGAGCCCGAGGCGTCGGCCGACGCCGATCGCTTCGCGCGTGAGCGGATCGCACCCCGGCTGCTGGACGGCCCGGACGCCATCGACCGTCCGATCGCGGTCATCGCGACCGACGGCGAGCTGTACGGCCACCATCAGCAGTTCCGTGACCTGTTCCTGCAACGGCTCGTCGCTCCGGATCCCGGGGCGGATCGCGGGTACGACATCGTGACGGTCGACCAGATCGTCGCCGACGACGACGGGCATCCCCGCCCCACCGTCCGGATCGCGGAGCGAACGTCGTGGAGCTGCCATCATGGCGTGGCGCGCTGGAGCGGCGAATGCCCGGACGCCGCCGACGGACACTGGAAGGGCCCGCTCCGCGCCGCCTTCGAGCGTCTGGCGGGCGCGATCGATGCGGTCACCGCCGGTCGGCTGGCCAGCCTCCCCGGCTCCGTCGATCCGGATGCCGCGCGGGACGCCTACGTCGACGTCGCGATCGGCGCCCTGCCGGCTGCCGACTTCGCCGCGGATCGCTGGCCGGCGGCGTCGGACGACGGGCGACGCTGCGCCCTGGACCTCCTCGAGGCGCAGCGCTGGCGTCTCGCGATGTTCGCCAGCGACGGCTGGTTCTGGGACGACCCCGTCCGACCCGAGACCCGCTCGATCCTGCGGGCGGCGGCACGGGCCGTCCGGATCGTGGACGGGCTGGCCGGCACGCGGCTCGAGGCCCGGCTGGTCGACGACCTTGCGACGTTCACGTCCCCGTCGCGCGGCCTCGACGGCGCGGCGATCTACCGGATGGCCCTCGCCGACGTCGACCAGCCGCCACCCTCAACGTGACGCCGGCACGGGCTCGGGCATGACGGTCAGGCTGACCACCTCGGTCGGCGCTCCCTTGCCCTTCAGGTCGAGCGTCCGCCGGGAGAGCGCGGAGTCCAGGCCCGCGGCGATCGCGGCCTCGATCGTGACGAGCACCTCGCCCGCACTCGCCACGGCAGCGAGTCGAGCCGTGGTGTTGACGATATCGCCGACGGCGGTCAGCTCCGTGTGGGCCTCGTCGCCGACGGCGCCGACCCAGGCCCGGCCGGTGTGGACGCCGGCTCCGACCGGGACCCAGGGCCCGCCGGGATCGGCGTGGCCGGTCGCCGTGAGGATCCCTGTGCCGGCCGCGAGCGCTTCGGCTGCGTAGCGGTCGCCGCTCAGGAGCGGAAAGAAGAGGGCCATCACCTCGTCCCCGACGAACTTGTCGATCATCCCGTCGTGATCGAAGACGACGGCCGAAGCCGTCGTGTAGAAGCGATCGAGTCGACTCCGGAACGCGGCGGCCGACATGCCTTCCGCCATCGACGTGGAGCCCCGGATATCAGCGAACAGGATCGTGCAGTCAATCTCTGCCCCACCGTGATGCTCGGTCATGAAGTCGAAGCAGCTGGAACACATCGCCGGGTTCATCTCGGATGGCCGCTTGCCGATCATCCGCATGACCCGCCCGCCGGCACCGGCGAACGGTGCGGCGCAGAGCCGGCAGCGCGGCCCGTGCGGAATGCGCTTGAGGAGCATCCGGCCCTTGTGCTCCCGGCTGTCGCCGCGGGTCAGGAAGTCGTACCAGAACGCCTCGTCACGGCGAGGCGTCGACGGATCGGGCATGCCTCCACCACGGTAAGCCGGTCCTGCAAGGCCGCCGTCTCTCCCGAATCTGTGGCGAATTCGACACGATTCCTCCACGACCATCTGGTTGAGAGACTGGCCCGCTCGCCCGACGATTGTCGCGCGGCCGCACCGGCCGCCGGCACCGCCCGATCCGGTCGCGCCGATGGCGCGCCAGCCCGTGATGACACCCTCGTGATCTCGAACCTCGGCAACAGCCTCAAGACCTGGACCCTGCTCGCCGCTCTCGGCGGCCTCCTCATCGCCGTCGGCGGCCTCCTCGGCGGCCGCGGTGGCCTCGTTCTCGCCCTGTTCTTTGCCATCGCGATGAACGTCTTCGTCTACTGGAAGAGCGATGCGCTCGCCCTGAAGGCGAACGGCGCCCGCGAGCTCCGTCCGGACGAGCAGCCCCGCCTCCGCCAGATCGTCGCGGACCTCGCGAACCGCGCCGGCCTGCCGATGCCGCGCCTGTATATCGTCGACCGGCCCGAGCCCAACGCGTTCGCGACCGGGCGCAACCCGGACCATGCCGCCGTCGCGGTGACGACCGGCATCCTCGAGCTCATGGACGAGCGCGAGCTCCGGGGCGTCCTCGCCCACGAGCTCTCGCACGTGAAGAACCGCGACACGCTGATCGGCACGATCGCCGCGACGGTCGGCGGCGCGATCAGCTTCCTCGCCCAGATGGCCCAGTTCCAGATGCTGTTCGGCGGCCGCGACGATCGCAACGGCGGCGGCTTCGGCGCCCTGATCGCGATCATCCTCGCCCCGATCGCGGCGCTGATCATCCAGCTCGCGGTGTCCCGTGGCCGCGAGTACGGGGCGGATCGATCCGGGGCCCTGCTGACGGGCGATCCGGAGGGTCTCGCGTCGGCGCTCCAGGAGCTCGACACGGCCAACCGGGCCCGGCCAGGGCTCCTCGACCGGTTCGGCCGGCGCCCGATCGGACGAGGCCAGCCGCAGCCGATGCCGGCCCTGGCCGCGAACCCGGCGTTCGCCCACCTCTACATCGTCAACCCGCTGTCCGGCCGGGACGTCGGGAGCCTCTTCTCGACCCATCCCCCGATCGCCGATCGGATCGCGCGTCTCCGGGCCATGCGCGCCGGAGCCGTGGAGACCCGCTCCTTCTAGCCTCGTCGACGGGTGATCGCCCGGATCGCCCGCGGTTCGGTCCAGGAATCCAACAGCCCGCGGCCTGCGCGCCGCGGGCTGTTTGGTTCACCGTCGCGGGGAGGCGCGACGGCGGTAGATTGTCGGAGGACGGTTCAGGCGAGCGCGAAGCTCGACTGGTCGTTCGGATCGAGGTTGGTGGTCCGGGAGTCGGCGCCCCACGCCTGGGCGGCGATGCCGATCAGCGCGAGGACTGCGACGAGAAGGAGGAATTCCATCGCGTTCACCTTGGGTTCCATTTGGTACAGTTGACTAGGCCAAAACAGTACTTGGACTATCGGACTATGTCAATTGGACAAACGTCCAGTGCTGACGACGACCGTTCGGACGAGGACCGTCCGTCCGGGACCGCCGGCGACCTGGACGTCGAGCGGGACTCGGATGTCCCGATCTCCACCCAGATCTACTGGCAGCTCGCCTACCAGATCGACTCCGGCCGGCTGCTGCCCGGTGTCCGTCTCGCGCCCGTGCGCGAGCTGGGTGCCGCGCTCCGAGTGAACCCCAACACGATCCGGGCGGTCTATCGTCGTTTGGCCGACGCCGGTTACGTCACCAGTCGCCACGGCGCCGGCACGCACGTGGCCGTGCGGCCGCCCGGACGGCGCGGTGCGGAGGCGCTTGCGGGGATCGTCGCCGAGATGATCAGGCGCGCAGCCGAGGCGGGCTTCGACGCCGACGAGGTGGCCTCGGCCGCGTTCGCCGCCGCGAGCGAGCGGAAGCGCCCCGGTCCGAAGGTCCAGGTGCTGTTCGCCGAGTGCACGAACGCGGATGCCGGCTACGACGCGCAGCGGCTGGCCGACATCTTTCCCGACCTGGTCGACGTCGAGGGCGCCCTGCTCGACGACCTCCCGGATCGCCTCGAACGGTTCCACTACGACCTCGTCGCGACGACGACGTTCCACGCGGACGAGGCCCAGGCACTCGTCCACGGCCGCGTCCCGGTCGTCGCGATGCTCGTCGGGCCGGGCTACCTGGAGCTCGTCCACGAGATCGCCGCGCTGCCCTCGGGATCGCGGGTGGGGCTCGTCTGCGCCTCGTCACGCGGCACCGAGAACATGTCCGAGACGCTGGCGCTGTCGGGCGCGACCGGGATCGAGCTGATCTCGGCGACGATGGACAACGATCGCGACCTGGACCTGATCGATCGGACCGCCGACGTGATCCTCCTCTCGCGCGAGTCGATCGCGAACGGGCTCGAGTCCCGGTTCGAGCGGCCCGAGCGTCTCCGCCAGTGGTCGTACGAGTTCGATCCCGCGGGGCTCGAGCTGCTCCGCCGCGGCGTCGAGCACGTCACCGCGACGCGGCGCCGGGAGGCGGTCGCCGCGGGCTGAAGGGCGGTCCCGCGGGGCGGCCTCGACGCTGGACCCCGCGTGCCACACTCGCGACGATGGAACGGATGCCCTTCCTCGGCGCGACGCTCGACCGGCTCGACCTGGAGACCGTCGTCCCGACCGACGGCCCCCTCCAGCCCACGGCCGCGCGGCGGATCGTCGGCGCGCTCGTCGCCGAGCGACCGTCGGTGGCGCGCCAGCCGCTGCCGGGTGACCTGCTGGCGCTGAGCATCCTCCACGAGGCGGCCCACCTCGCGATCCTCGCCGCCGCCCGGCGCCAGCCCGAGGCCGCGATCGGGGCCGCGCTCCCGGCGGTCCGCGAGGCGGTCGGTCCGCGGCCCACGACGGCGCTCCTCCAGTCGTTCGCCGGCGCGTTCCCGGGCGTCGACCAGACGCCGCCCGCGCGTCTGGAGGACCTCGTCCTCGTCCATCTGGCCAACGTCAACCCCGCGGCGGCACCGCTGCGCGAGCTCGTCGACGACCGCGGGCTGCCCGCCACGAGCCTGGCGGCGGCGATCCGCGCCCTGGAGCGGCACGGGGCCACGCTCGTCATCGGCGACGGCACCCCGGGCGGCGGCGTCCCCCTGCTCGAGCTGCTGCGCGAGCCGGCCCGTCAGTCCCCGGACTCGCTGAGTGGCCAGCTGCGCTACGTCCGCGACCACTGGGGCTGGCTGCTCGGGTCGGCGCTGGACGATCTCGTCGGGCGGCTCGAGGCGGCGATCGGGATCCTCGCAGAGGAGCACCACGGCCTGCACCTGCGGTTCGGTGGCGGGGGTGGCGCGGGGGTCGGCGAGGCGCCGTCGTTCACCGGCGCCGAAGCCGAGATCGAGCGGTTCTCCGAGGATCGCGACTGGATGCCGCGTCTGGTCCTCCTCGCGAAGAGCACGTACGTCTGGCTCGACCAGCTGTCGCGCCGCCACGGTCGCGAGATCCGGACCCTGGACGCGATCCCGGACGAGGAGCTGGCGGCCATCGCGGATCGTGGGATCACCGGTCTGTGGCTGATCGGCCTCTGGCAGCGGTCGCGCGCCTCGGAGCGGATCAAGCGCTGGCGCGGCAACGCGGACGCGGTCGCCTCGGCGTACTCGCTCGACGACTACCGGATCGCCGATGACATCGGCGGCGAGGACGCCCTGGCCCGGCTGCGCGAGATGGCGTGGCGGCACGGGATCCGCCTCGCGAGCGACATGGTCCCGAACCACATGGGCATCGATTCGCACTGGGTGATCGAGCACCCGGAGCGGTTCATCCAGGTCGGCGAGCCGCCCTTCCCGGCCTATCGGTTCGAGGGCGCCAACCTCGCGGACGACCCGCGGGTCGAGATCCGGCTCGAGGACCATTACTGGGACGACACCGACGCCGCGGTCGTCTTCGAGCGCCGGGACACCGTCACCGGCGAGCGCGGCTACCTCTATCACGGCAATGACGGGACGAGCTTTCCGTGGAACGACACGGCCCAGCTCGACTTCCTCCAGGCGGACGTCCGCGAGACGGTGATCCGGACGATCCTCGACGTCGCCCGGCGGTTCCCGGTGATCCGGTTCGACGCCGCGATGGTCCTCGCGAAGAAGCACGTCGAGCGGCTGTGGTACCCCGAGCCCGGTCACGGCGGGGCAATCCCGTCCCGCGCCGAGCACGCGATCCCGAAGGCCGTCTTCGACCGCCTGATGCCGACCGAGTTCTGGCGCGACGTCGTCGACCGGGTCGCCGCGGATGCACCGGACACGCTCCTGCTCGCCGAAGCGTTCTGGCTCCTCGAGGGCTACTTCGTCCGGACGCTCGGGATGCACCGCGTCTACAACAGCGCGTTCATGCACATGATCCGGGACGAGGACAACGCGGGCTACCGCAAGGTGATCCGCGAGACGGTCGAGTTCGATCCGGCCATCCTCGGGCGCTACGTGAACTTCCTCACGAACCCGGACGAGGAGACGGCGATCGAGCAGTTCGGGACGGGCGACAAGTACTTCGGCGCTGCCACGCTGCTCGCGACGCTGCCCGGTCTGCCGATGATCGGGCACGGCCAGCTCGAAGGGTTCACCGAGAAGTACGGCATGGAGTTCCAGCGCGCCCGGCTGGACGAGCAGCCGAACGAAGGGCTCCAGAGGCATTTCGACGCCCAGCTCGTGCCGATCCTCCGCGAGCGGCGGCGGTACGCGGGCTCGGCCGACTTCCGGCTGTACGACGTCGTGGCGGATGGCGGCGGCGTGATCGAGGACGTCTTCGCCTACTCGAACGGACGTGGCCCGGATCGCTCGATCGTCGCGTATCACAACCGGTTCGCCTCGGCGGGTGGCTGGATCCGGGATTCGGTCCCGTTCGCCGAGAAGCACGGCGACGGGTCGAAGACGCTCCGACGCGACACGCTGGCCGGGGCGCTCGGGCTGGCGGGCCCCGACGACGGCTGGCTGCGGCTCCGGGATCGACGATCAGCCCGGGAGACCCTCCGGTCCGTTGGCGAGATCCGCTCGCGCGGCCTGTTCATCGGGCTCGAGGCCTACGGCTGCGTCGTGATCGATCGGCTCGCCGAGGTGTCATCGACGGCGGACGAGCCGTGGGCGGCCCTGGCCGCCGAGCTCGGCGATGCCTGGATCCCGTCGCTCGACGAGGCGCTCGCCGATCTCCGACTCCGGCCGATCCACGACCGCGTGAGCGCGGCGCTCGCATCGCGGGGCACGGCCCTCGTCGATCCGGCCGGTGCCGCCCTCCGGTTGGGCGAGGCGGTCGACGGCCTCGACCGGCGCGGGTTCGACGAGCTCCGCCTGGCGGGTCCGCTCGGCCGGGCCGGGTTGGACGCCGGCGCGATCGCCCGGACCCGGCTGGCGGTGGGTCTCGCTCATCCGGCGACCGTTCGCCCGCCCGGCGCCCTGGCCGAAGCCTGGCTCGGCGACCCCGACGTGGCGGCGTTCCTCGAGGTCCACGGCTGGGAGGGGCACACGTTCCTGAGCCGCGAGCGCTGGGAGGAGCTCCTCGATCTCGCCGCCGCGCTGGACGGGGCCGGCGGCGCGACGCGACGTGCCCCGGCGATCGGACGCCTGCGGTCCGCCGCGGCATCGGCCGGCTACGACGTGGACCGGCTCCGAGCGACGCTCGCGGTCCCGGCGAAGGCGGTCCCGGCGAAGGCCGCGCCGGCGCGTCGCCGCTGAGCCGGCCTCAGTCGAGGAGCAGCCGCCGGAGGAGCGGCATCGGCGGCGCCCCGTGGGACAGGCACGCCTCGAGGTGCCGTCGGTAGTCGAAGCCGGGCGTCTTGCCGTAGTCGCCGACGACCCGCGGTCTCGGCACGGCGTCCGCTCGCGCTCCCGTCGCGCTCGCGGCGCGTCGGCGCGCCTCGTCCTCGAGGTCCCAGAACGCGATCGAGCCGACGAAATACGTCGAGAGCTGGGTGGAGGTGAGCCGGGCCCGGTCGTACTTCGCGCGGGCCTCGGCCTCCTCCTGGAACCCGCCCGCGACCATCAGCTCGACCGCTTCGTCCTCGGTCATGCCCGCGGTGTGGATTCCGGCGTCGATCAACGCGTTGACGACGCACCGGAGGTAGTACTTCCAATGGCAGAGCAGGAGGGCCGGGTCGGTCGCGGCGTAGCCCGCGTCCATCATCACCTGGGTCACATAGACGGCCCAGCCCTCGTTGTAGACGCCGCTGCGGAAGATCGCCCTCGTCGGCGATGCGCCCCGGTTCGCGTAGACGCCCTGCAGGTAGTGCCCCGGCACGGCCTCGTGGATCGTCAGCACCTGGAGCATCCGGTCGTTGTTCTCGCGCAGGCGGGACTCGACCTGGTCGGGGGTGGCGCGCTCGTCGATCGGGGTGATGAAGAACATCGAGGTGAGGCCCGCGTCGAGCGGGCCCGGTGCGCTGAGCATCGCCGCCCCGAACGCCCGCAGGAAGACGGGCGTCCAGCGGATCTCGAGCGGTTCGTCGGCCAGCCCGATGAGCCCGCGCTCGCGGCAGAACGCCTCGATCCGGCCGACCTCCGCCCGGCAGAAGTCGAGCAGCCCATCGCGCTCCGGATGCCGGATGGCGATCGCATCCCAGACGGCCCGGACCACGTCGACGTCGTCGTCCGGGACCGGCCGGTCGCCGAGCCACGCCGGGGCAATCGCGCGAGCGATCCGGACCATCTCGGCACGAACGGCACCGAACTCGTGCTCGGCCCGCTCGCGGATCCGGTCCGTGGTGACGGACTCGTCGCGCATCGTCACGGCCAGCTTCGCCGCGAACAGCTCCGGGCCGAGCCGCCCTTCGCCCGCCGAGGCCGGGAGGACGACGTCGCGCAGGTGGCGCTCCATCCCGTCCAATGACGCGGTCGCGTCCGCGCGTGCAGCCCGCAGCCGAGGCAGGACGGCGGCGACCTCCGCGTCGCCCGCCGCGACGGCCGCCTCGCCGGTCTCGATCGCTTCGTCGACGATCGAGATCAGGCCGGGCCACTGCTCGAGCGCTTTCTCGGTGTGCAACCGGTCGACCGGCCGGCCGTCGACACCGACCAGCGCCGCGCGGGCGGCGTCCACGACCCACGACAGGCCCTCGGCCCGGGACGCGATCGACGCGAGCCGGTCCGCCAATGGCGCGAACTCGCGTGCCAGGAGGCCGAAGAAGCCCTCCCCGATCACGTAGACCCACCAGATCGGGCTCCACGCCTCCTCGCGGAGGACCATGTCGCCGAAGCGCTGAGCGGCCAGCTCGCCGAGGAGCAGGTCGCGGTCGATCCGTTCGTCGGCGGTGAGCCCGGCGTCCTCGACGGCGCCGAACGCGGACGTCCACGCGTCCACGAAGGCGAGACGGGCCGCGCGCCCGGCCTCCGACAGGTCCGGCCAGGCGCCGTCGTGGGCGTGGTTGCCCATCGCCGTCGCGAACACGGGATCGAGGGCGAACGTCGCGTCGAGGAAGGCGTCGACGCGCGCGGCGAACTCGCTCAAGGCCGGCTCCGCTGTGGGTGGCCCGAGTCTAGCGGCCGCCGGCACCCGCTACCATCGGGCGCATGACCGTCGCACCGGATCGCGTCGAGCCCGTCAGGCTCCAGGGCCGGATCGTCCGGCTCGAGCCGCTCGAGCTCGAGCACATCCCGCAGCTCGCCGAGGTCGCCCTCGACCCGGCGATCTGGCGCTGGACGATCGCCCGCCCGACGACCGAGGCGGATCTCCGCGTGTGGGCCGAGACCGCGCTCCGGGCACGCGACGCCGGCACGGAGTTGCCGTTCGTGACCCTCGAGGCGTCGACCGGCCGCCCGATCGGCAGCAGTCGGTACATGAACATCGTCCTCGAGCACCGCCGGCTGGAGATCGGCTGGACGTGGGTCGCGCCGCCGTGGCAGCGATCGGGCGCGAACCGCGAGGCGAAGCTGCTGATGCTGACCCACGCGTTCGAGGCCCTCGGCTGCCGACGCGTTGAGTTCAAGACCGACTCGAACAACGAACCCTCGCGGACCGCGCTGCTCGGGATCGGGGCGACGTTCGAGGGGATCTTCCGCAAGCACATGGTCATGCCCGGCGACGGCGTCCGGCACTCGGCCTGGTACAGCGTGATCGACGACGACTGGCCGGCGGTCCGGGCTCACCTCGAGGATCGGCTTCGTCGCTGAGGGCCGATCTGCGATCATCGACGCGGGGTTCGACGACGACAGCGCGGAGTGGAGGCGCCGGATGAAGGGTTTCGTCATCGGGACGATCGTGACGGCGATCGCGTTCGCCGCCGTGGTCAAGTTCGTGCCTCACATCACGTTCGACGGCCAGGTCACGACCCTGATCGCCCTCTCGCTCATCGCGGGCGTGGTGAACGGCCTGATCAAGCCGATCGTCCGTCTGCTGGCGCTCCCGATCCGGATGATGACCCTGGGCCTGATCGGCTTCGTGATCAACGCGGGCTTGCTGCTCTTCATCGCGTGGATCGCCGGCAAGCTGGAGATCAAGTTCGCGATCGCCGGGTTCCCGCCGGACTTCACGATCGACGCCGTCGTCTGGGCCGTCGTCGCGTCGATCGTCCTGAGCGTCACGAGCACCGCCGTCGGGCTCCTCGTCCACGACTGATCCGGTGGACCGTCTGGCGGGGATCGCGGACGCGCTGCGGTCGGCGGCCCGCCGGCACGGGACGCCGCTCTACGTCACCGACGCGGCGACGATCGACGCCGCGGCAGAAGAGCTCGCGACGGCGTTCCCCGATCCGTGGATCCGCCAGTACTCCGTCAAGGCGAACGACGTCGCGGCGGTCGTCGCCCTCGTCACCGGCGGCGAGCCCGGCCGGGATCCCGGCGCCGCGATCGGCGCCAACGTCGTGTCGCGTGGCGAATGGGCGGTGGCCCGGGCGGCCGGTGTCCCGAACGCGCGGATCACGTTCGAGGGCGTCGGCAAGACGGATTCGGACCTGGCCGCGGCGACCCGGGCGACGGCCGACGGCGACCCCCCGCTGTGGCTGGCGATCGAGTCGGCCGACGAGGCCGCGGCGCTGATCGAGCGGGCTCGCCGAGCCGGCCTCGGCGCCGGCGGTCGCCCGGCGCTCGACGTCCTGTTCCGGCTCAACCCGGACGTCGCGCCCGAGACGCAGGCCGTCCTCGCGGTCGGCAGCGGCGGCTCGAAATTCGGGATGACCGAGACCGAGCTGAGCGCGACGGTGGAGCGGCTCGCCGGAGCGGGGCCCGGCCTCCGCCCACGGGGGATCCACCTGCATGTCGGCTCGCAGCTCGGGGCGGTGGATGCGTGGCGGGACGCGGTCCGTCGCGGGCTGGCGGTGCTGGGTCTGCTCCGCGGCTCCCTGCCCGACTTCGACACCCTCGACGTCGGCGGCGGCTTCGCGGTCCCCCCGTTCGACGAGCCTGGACCGTCCCCGGAGCGGTTCGGCCGTGAGCTGCCCGCCCTCCTCGAGACGATCCCGCCCGACCGCCGGCCGGGCCGGTTCGCGATCGAGCCCGGACGGTTCCTGGTCGCCCGAGCGGGCTGGCTGGTCGCGAGCGTGCTCCACGTCCGCGACCGGGGCGGGCCGCAGGTCGTGCTCGACACGGGAATGACGGAGATCATCCGGCCCGCCCTGTACGGCGGCCGCCACCCGATCGTCGCCCTCACATCCCTCGGTGAGCCCGTCGAGCCCCAGGCGTCGTCCGCGGTGTCGCCGTCCGCCGAGGAAGCTGTGCTCCACGGCCCGATCTGCGAGTCGACCGACGAGCTCGGCGATCACCGGTTGCCGCCGCTCCGACGGGGCGATCTGGTCGTGATCCGGGACGCGGGGGCGTACGCGGCGAGCCTTTCGTCGACCTACAACGGCCGGCCGCGACCGCCGCAGGTGATCCTGGCAACGGACGGCCGGCCGGTCCTGGCGCGCCGTCGTGGGTCGACGGCGCGCCTCGGCTGAGGCTACTTCCAGCGGGTGAGGATCGTCTCCCGGCCGAACAGCCGGGCCGCGACGCGCAGCCCGACCAGCCCGACGATCGTGACCACGCCCGCCGCGGCGAGGTACTGGCGGGCGGCCAGCAGCTGGCCGGACGACAGCTGGATGACCATGAACCCGACGAGCGGGAGCACGATCACGGTCCCGATCTGCTGGGCCGAGCGCGGATCGCCGACCCGCGAGCTGATCGCGACCCCGGCCACCACGGACACGAGCCCGATCGCGGGCCCGAGCGCGAACACGGTCACGAGCCAGGTCGGGTCGACGACGATCCTCGCCAGCTCCGGCCCGAGCACGACCCCCGAGATCAGGATCAGCGCTCCGTAGGCCAGCCACACCGTGCCGACCGCCGGGACGATCGCGGCGATCGCCTTGCCCGTCAGGAGCTCCTCGGTCGAGATCGGGGCGGCGATCACGGCCTCCAGGCTGCGGGTCTGCTTCTCGCCGACGATCGAGTAGGACGCGATCGCCAACGGGATCGTCGCCGGCATCAGCAGGAAGAACACCATCATCTGCTGCAGGCCGAACGCGTCGGCGATCTGCTTCGGGTTGAAGGCGGCCCATTCGGGCCGGCTCGCGATGACGTTCTGGATGACCTGCGGCGGCAGGTCGGTCTTCGTGCCGAACGACGTCACGAGGATCGGCAGGCTCACGAGCAGCACGGGCGGAACGACGATCGCGGCGAGGAGCGTCCGGTTCCGGACGATCTCGAGGAGCTCGCGGCGAACGACGGCCGTGACGATGGAGGGGCGGATCACGAGGGGGCTCCGGTGGTGGCGGGCGCGATGCCCATGACGTCGAAGTAGACGGATTCGAGGCTGGGAGCCTCGGATCGGATGCCGAGGATCGCGGCGCCCCGCCCGACGAGGAGGCGGGCGAGCTCCGGCGTGGCGTGGTCCGGGTCGGCGACGCGGACACGCAACGAGCGGTCGTCGACCGCCAGGTCGCGGACGAACGCCCGGTCCCGGACGGCGGCGACGAGGTCGGCCTCGGGTGCCGAGGCGAGGTCGGCCACGACGACGGGCTCGGCGGCCGCGGCCTGCAGCCGGGCCGGGCTGTCCACGCGCAGCAGCCGTCCGCGGATGAACCCGACACGGTCCGCGAGGCGCTGGACCTCGTCGAGGTTGTGGCTGGCGAGGATGATCGTCCGGCCCTCGCGCTTGAGGGTCGCCATCGCGTCGCGGACGATGTGGGCCGCCTCGGGATCAAGACCGGAGGTCGGCTCGTCGAGGAACAGCACCTTCGGCTCGTGGAGCAGCGCGCGGGCGATCGCCAGCTTCTGCTTCATCCCCTTGCTGAACGCGCCGACGCGATCGTGGCGTCGGTCGTCGAGACCGAAGAGGTGGAGGAGCTCGCCGATCCGGCGGGCGCGCTCGGCGGCGGGGATGCCATGGAGTCGGCCGAAGAAGTCGAGGTTCTCGTCGGCGCTGAGCCGCTCGTAGAGCGACGGCGTCTCGGTCAGCAGGCCGACCCGGCGCCGGACCTCCCCGGGATCGGCGGCAACGTCGATCCCGTCGAGCCAGGCGTTGCCGGCCGACGGGCCGATGAGGGCGGTCAGCATCCGGACGGTCGTGGTCTTGCCGGCGCCGTTGGGTCCGAGCAGGGCGAAGACCTCGCCCGGTGCGAGCTCGAGGTCGAGGTCCCGGATCGCCCACTGGTCGCCGAACCGGCGACCGAGGCCGACGGCGCGGACCATCGGGCGGTCCGTGATGGTGATCGGGAGAGGCATGGGATCCGGAGCTCCTGGGTGCGCTGCCGGCGGTAGTCGCCGGTCTGGCCGGATCGTGGTCCACGCGCGCTCGCGCGCCATCGGGCCGTGGTCGGAACCTGGCCTCCCCCGCGCGGCGGATCGTGGGACGTCGACTCCCCCTCGAGACGGAGCCGCCCCGGTCAGCCCTGCGCCGTGACGAGCCCCGACTCGTAGGCGAAGACCACCGCCTGGACGCGGTCCCGCAGCTCGAGCTTCGCGAGGATGCTCGAGACGTGGGTCTTGACGGTCGCCTCGCCCACGACCAGCTGCTCGGCGATCTCTGCGTTCGTGAGACCTCGCGCGACGAGGACGAGGACCTCGCGCTCGCGGTCCGTGAGGTGGGCGAGGGGTCCGCGATCCGCGACGGGCGCCGGGGTGGCCGCGACGTACGCTTCGATCAGGCGGCGGGTCACGGTCGGTCCGAGGAGCGCGCCGCCGTCGGCGACCGCCCGGACGGCGGCGACGAGGTCGTCGGGCGGGGCGTTCTTCAGGAGGAAGCCGCTGGCGCCGCTCCGGATCGCCTCGAAGACGTACGCGTCGACCTCGAACGTCGTGAGGATCACGACCCGGGTCGTGGCCCCATCCGGCCCGGACACGATCCGGCGGGTCGCCTCGAGGCCGTCCGTCCCCGCCATCTGGATGTCCATCAGCACGACGTCCGGTCGCAGGAGGTGGACCGCCTCGATCGCGGCGGCGCCGTCGGCCGCCTCGCCGACGACGTCGATGTCGTCCTCCGCACCAAGGATCATCCGAAAGCCGCCCCGGACCATCGCCTGATCGTCGACGAGGAGCACCCGGATCCGACGCTCGCCCGGCATCACGCGGTGCCCGTCATCGGCAGGAGGGCCCGGACGACGAAGCCGCCCTCGGGTCGCGGTCCCGCGGTCAGCTCGCCGCCGAACAGCGCGACGCGTTCGCGCATCCCCACGATCCCGCGCCCACCGCCGTCGCTGCCGCTGCCGCCGCCCGCTCCCCCGCCGTCGTCGCTGATCAACAGCTCGACGGACCGCTGGGCGAAGCGGACGCGGACCTCCGCGTTCGTCCCGGGGCCGCCGTGCTTCAAAGCGTTCGTGAGCGCCTCCTGGACGATGCGATAGATCGACAGGTCGAGCGTCGCCGGGAGGCTGTCCGGCGGTTTGCCCTCGACGAGGAGCTCGACCGGCAGCCCGGCGTCGCGGCTGGCCGAGGCCAGCGCCGGGAGCTGGCCGATGCCGGGACGGCCCTCGGTCGTGGTCGTGTCGTCCGTCGCGCGGAGCACCCCGAGCAGCTGCTGGAGCTCGACGACAGCCTGCCGGCTCGTGGCCTCGATCGCCTCGAGCGCGGCGGCGGCTTCGTCGGGTCGCTTGTCGAGGATTCGCCGCGCTCCCGCCGCCTGGACGCCCATCACGCTGACATGATGGGCGACGACATCGTGGAGCTCCCGGGCGATCCGCAGGCGCTCGTCGATCACGACGCGGCGAGCCTGCTCCTCGCGACCGCGCTGGCGTCGCCGCGACCAGGCGATCAGGGCCGCGAAGAGCCCGCCGGCGAGGAGCGCGCCGAGGATGTTGACCAACGGGACGGCGTCGTGGGCACCGTTGGCGAACGCGGCAAGCCCGGCCGCGAAGCCGGCAGAGATCAAGAGCCGATCGAATGCGACCGGATGCTCCGCGATCCGGCGACGGAGGGCGACGAGCGGGCGCATGGCCAGCGAAGCGTAGGGCACGCTAGGCTCTGCGCGATGGACCCGTCACGTCGCCGTCTCGACCGTCGTGCATCCGCCGTGATCGCGGTGGCGGTGGCGACGCTCGCGCTGCTCCTCGCACCTGCGGTCCTGGCCGCGGGACCGCCCTACCCGGATCCGACGCCCGCCGTCCGCGTCTACGACGGCGCGCGGATCTTCCGACCCGACACGATCGCGAAGGTCGAGGCGACGATCCGCGGGATCGAGGACCGAACCGGTGCCCAGGTCGTCGTCATGACCCAGGGCGTCGAGGACGGCCGCACGACCGAGGAGGCGGATCAGGACGCCCGCGCCCTGATGGACCAGTGGGGTGTCGGGCGGAAGGGGTTCGACGACGGGCTCGTGATCCTGTTCGACATGTACCCGGGCAACGAGCACGGACAGGTGATCCTGTACGGCGGCCCGGGCTTCCGCGCGACCTTCCTCGACAACGCCGAGAAGCAGCGGATCTTCGACGAGGACATGCTCCCGAAGCTGCGCGGCGGCGACTTCGACGGGGCGCTCCTCGCCGCGATCGCGAAGGTCGACGCGGCCGCGACGCCGGAGCATGCGGCGACGCTCGAACGCGGGCGCCAGGTCGACGCCGTCCTCGGGCTCCTCGTCGCGCCGGTCCTGGCCCTCCTGATCATCGGCCGGGCCCTCTGGTCGTGGCGACGGTACGGCAAGGATCCCGTCTACCTCGACGATCCGTCGGTCCTGATGGCCGGACCGCCCGAGGCGCTGACCCCGGCGAGCGGCGTCTTCGTCATGGACGGGCATTCGTCGCGGCGGGCCCTCACGAGCGCGATGCTCGACCTCGCGAGCCGCGGCCGGATCGCGTTCCGCGAGGAGCACGGGCTGTTCGGGATCGGCCGGAAGGTCGGGATCGAGACCAGGCCGCCGGATCCCGACGCGAACACGCTCGCCCGTCAGCGGCTCAACGACATCCGTCCGCTCGGCCCGGCCGAGGCCGTCGCCGATCAACGACTTCGCGCGGTCAAGCACGACGTGACGGGCTACATCGAGCCGGACGACCTGCTCGAGTTCGGATCGGCCGTGGCGGCCTTCGACCGCGCCCTCGAGGCGGAGGTCGTGAAGCGCGGCTGGTATGGCGAGAAGCCGTCCGGCGTGATCGCCCGCTGGTCGGTCCGCGGCGTGATCCTCGCGATCCTCGGCGGGGTGGGCGTCTTCATCGGGTTCAGCCTCCCGTTCAACGGCCTGCTCGTCCTCGGCATCGCCCTCGTCGTCGCCGGGATCGCCGTTCTCCTCATCGGGCGACAGATGCCATCGGTCACGCTGCCGGGCGCGATGATCCGGGCGATGCTCGCCGCCTACCGGCGCACGTTGAAGAAGACGATGGACGCGGCCCGCTCGATGGACCAGGTCGTCGCGGAAGCGGGGCTCCCGTGGCTCACGACGCCGGATCAGGCGGTCGTGTGGGGAACCGCGCTCGGACTGCACGCCGAGATCGAGAACGTGCTCGAGCGAAGCCTCGAGGACCAGCGCGAGGGTCGCGTCGCCGCCGGGTCCACGTGGCTACCGGTGTGGTACGGCACGAACGCGGGCGGCGCCGGGTTCCAGAGCGCCGGGGACTTCGCCGGGTCCGGGGCGGGCAGCGGCGGGGTCTTCTCCAGCTCGGCGATCCCGAACATCGGCGGGATGATGGCGGCGCTAGGGACGATCGGGAACTCGCCGTCGTCGTCGGGTGGCGGCGGGGGCGGGGGGTTCGGTGGCGGCGGTTCGGGCGGCGGCGGAGGCGGATCCGGCGGCGGGTTCTAGACCCGCGTCTCGGACGCCGCGACGGCGATCTCGCCGAGCGCCGCAGCCAGACGCTCCACGTCGTCCGGCCCGTTGTGCAGCGCGCTCGAGATCCGGATCAGGCGGCGGGCCGGTTCCCGCGATTCCGCAGCCGGCACCGGCCACGGATAGATCGGGACCTCGATCCGGTAGTCGTCGATCAGGCGCTGCTGCAACGGGTCGGTGTCGAGCGGCGAGGAGCCGCCACCCGCGGTCGCGAGCGGGCCTTCCCGGGGCAGCGGCAGCGCAACCATCGAGCCGAACATCGACGCGGGCGCAGCAACGGCCGGCGCGCGTCTGAGCGCCCGGGCCATCACCTCCCGGGCCGTCTCGGACAGACGGTGGTTCCGCTCCATCACGGCCGGCCACCCGCCGTCGAGCAACCCGCCGACGAAGGTCAGTGCATCGGGGACCGCGAGCCATGGGGTCGGGTCCAGCGTGCCCTGCCAGTCGAACTCGGCTCGGTACCGGGTCGGCGCGCCACGCTCGCCGAGGGTCGCGTTGGCGCCGTGCGAGATCGTCGTGGGCCGGAGCCCTGGCTGGCGGTCGCGCCGGGCGTGGAGGAAGCCTGCGCCCTTCGGCGCGCACACCCACTTGTGGAGGTTGCCGGTGTACCACGCCGCCCCGATCGCCTCGAGGTCGAGCGGCACCATCCCGGGCGCGTGTGCGCCGTCGACGAGGGTCTCGATGCCGCGCGCGGCGAGAGCGGCCACCAGCCGCCGCACGGGGAACACGAGCGCGGTCGGGCTCGTGACGTGGCTGAAGACGGCCAGCCGCGTCCGGTCCGTGGCCGCGCCAAGGATCGCCTCGACGACGTCGTCCTCGCCCGCGACCGGGAACGGGATCCGGGCGACGACGACCCGGGCGCCGTCCCGCTCGGCGACATGCCGGAGGATGTTGATGATCGCGTTGTACTCGTGGTCGTCGGTGAGCAGCTCGTCGCCCGGCGCGAACCGGAGCGAGCGCACGACCGCGTTGACGCCACCCGTCGCGTTGGCGACGAACGCGAGATCGTCCGGATCGGCGCCGACGAAGGCGCCCAGTGCGGCGCGTGCCCGGGCCAGCTCGCCGGGCAGGTCCCGCGCGAGGAACTGGACCGGTCGCGCCTCGAGCCGATCCCGCCACGCGCGCTGCGCCTCCAGGACGGGCAGCGGGCACGACCCGAACGAGCCGTGATTCAGGAACGTGATCGACGGGTCCAGCGGCCAGAGGGGGGCCAGGTCCGACGGCATGGCCGGATCATGACGGGTACACTCGGGACGTGGGTGCCGTCGACACGATGGAGAGCTTCTTCGAGCTGTTGAACGCAGGCGAGCGCGAGGCAGCCGTGGGGCTGATGGCGGAGAACGCCGAGATGCGGATCCATGTCGGCGACAGCGCGCAGACCCTGCGCGGCGTCGACCGCGTCGGCGGCTGGTTCCTCCGCGGCGACGCCGGGCTCCGGATGATTCCGGGCGAGGTCCGCGACACCGGCAACACCTATGAGGCGGACGTCCTCGTCGTGCGCCCGGGGGCGCCGTCGCTCCACCTCGACGCGACGTTCCGCGTGGAGGCCGGCAAGATCACCTCGATCAACCTCGCGCCGCGATAGGCGCGCTCGGCGTCGACGACTCCGCCGGCTGCCCGGGTGTCAGGGGGCCGGGGAGCGAGCCGGGGACCGAGCGGCCGATGGCGCCGGCGCCGCGGCCGACTCGCTCGGGAGCGGGATCACGATCTGCTGGCCCTCGGTCACCTTGTTCGGGTTCTTGATCGCCGGGTTCGCGGCGAGCAGCTCGTCGAGGGTCAGGCCATGGGCCTTCGCGATCTTTGTGAGCGTGTCGCCCTTCTTCACCGTGTAGACGAGGGGAGTCGGGGCCGGGGGCGGGGTCGGCTCGAAGGACGGCTTCACGGACCCCGACGGCGAAGGGCTGGCGCCGGGCGCCGAGCCGGTCCCGCCGAAGTTGAGCAGGCTCGGGAGGAAGAGCAGGAAGATCGCGAGCAGGCCCACGGCAACCGCCATGAAGACGATCCGGGGGATCTCGGGCATCCCGATCCGGGTCCTGATCGTCGGGTAGGCCTCGTAGCGCTTCGGCTGCTCCCAGTCCGGACCGTTCGGGCCACCGAGATGCTGGTCGTACGCGCGCGGCCGGCGCGGGACGCGACCGGGGGGCGCCTCGACGCTCGCGTACTCGTCCGGCACCGCCGGCCGAGCGGAGCCCGAGCCGGACGAGAAGGCCGGGGACGAGCCGGTGGCGGCAGCACCGACGGCCGCGCCGGTTGCGGCCTCGCCCCACAGCTCCTCCACCTGCTCCGTTCGCCGACTCGGTGGCGGACCGCCGGCGAGTTGATCGGCCGCGCTGCCCGCGAGCCCCGCCCCGGGCTCCGGCTGCCGGCCGAGGAACGCCGGCGCCTCCGCGTCGACGCTCTGGCGGCGCGCTTCGTTCGAGGCCAGCCAGGGGGGCGGCGCCGCCCAGTCGCGCGGGGGGTTCCGCTGGACCGGCTCGTCGCCCCGGTCGGCCGTCGACGCCAGGTCGTCATCGCCGGTCTCGTCGTCACCCGGGACCGGGCTCGTCGCCGAGGCCGCCGATGCAGGCGCGGGAGCGGGTCGAACCGCCTCGTCGGGAGGTGGCGGGGTGACGTCGTCGGTGGGCGCGCTCGCGGCGCCGGCCGCGGCCGGCGCCGGGGCGTCCGCACCGCCGGCCGCCGCGGCCGCGGCCGCCTGGTCGCGCGCCCGGGCGGCCTCGCGCCGGGCCCAGCTCTGGAAGGTCGGACACACCGGGAACGCGGTCGAGAGGCAGTAGGCCTCCTGGTGGGCGAGGGCGCGCGGCGCCGGATACTGCTCGGCGTAGCAGCGATGGCGATGATCCGGAGCGGACGCGCGCTCGTCGCGATCGTCCTCGAAGGCGACGAAGGGACAGGCCGTGGCGCCGTCCGCGAGGGGCAGTCCGCGTTCCGTCACCACCCGATGATACCGGCCCGGTCAGCCCTCGGAGGCCGGTCGGCCGGCGGGGCGAGGCACCGGCTGCGGCCCACCCGGTGGCGGGGCCGGCGGACGGCCGTCCGCTCCGCCGATCCCGAGCATGATCGTGTTCCCGCTCGAGGCGCCGAGCTGCTGGATCACGCGCAGCTGGAGGAGCCCGGGGTTGTCGTCGAGCAGCCGGCCGGCATTCGCCAGCGATCGGAGGGCCGCCCCCTCGCCGCGCGCGCGCTCGAGCGCCGCCTCGCCCTCCCGGCGGGCCGCGACGATCCCCGCGTACGCCCGCTTCAGCTCGCCGGGGACCATGACGTCCCGGACGTCGACGCCGAGCAGCTCGACCCCGATCCGGGCGATCTCGCTGGCGACCTCCGTCGCGATCGCCGGGCCGATCGCGGCCCGTGAGGCAAGGACGTCATCGGCCGTCCGGCCGGCGATCGCATCGCGCAGACCGGTATGCAGGGCGGCGTACAGCGCCGCGAGCCAGCTCTGGTCGTTGGTCATCGCGGCGATCGGGTCGGCGACGACGTAGCGCGCGGTGAGGCTGACCTTCAGGGCCACGCCATCGGCGGTCAGGATCTCCTGCCCCGGGACCGTGATCAGCGAGGGCCGGGCGTCCAGCAGCTGGATCTCGGTGATCGGCTTGATGACGACGTGCGTCCCGGTCGACAGGAGACCGACGAGCTTGCCCTGCCGGTAGTGGAGACCGCGCTGATAGTCGCGAACCGTGATGACGGTGACGAAGAGCCGGACGAGCACGACCGCGATCACCACGAGCACGATCAGGACGATGATCCCTTCCAAGCGATCCTCCGCTTCAACCCCGGTCCGGGTGGTCGGTGCCCGTCGTCTGCCAGCCCCGTGAAGGGTTGACCCGCCGCGCCGGATCCCGGAACGACAGCGGAGGCACGAAGCCTGCAGGGCCGGCATTCCGGTCGCCTCGAGGGCCAGACCCGAGCGCGACGGGGTTGGTGCAGGATTCGAACCTGCTCAGCCACATGCGACCGGTGCAGGACAACCGCCGGCGATGCCGGCCAGACGCTGACGAGGGCCGCGCCACGATGCTAGACGAGGCCGGGCATCGAGGCAACGCGGTCCACACCACCCGACCCGGGGGCCGGCGCCGCCCGAACCGGCACGCGTTTGACAGCCGACCGGCGCGCTCCGAGACTCCGAGTCACCGCACCGGACCGCATGATCGACGCGATCCCGCGAACCTTCCAGTGCCCACGAAGGAGACCCATGACCCGATTCAGCGGCATCCTCGCCCCGAAGACGACCGTCCATGCCCATTGCGACCTGCCGTGCGGGGTCTACGACCCGGAGCAGGCGCGGATCGAGGCCGAGTCGGTCTATCGGATCATCGAGAAGGCGAACGCCCAGAGCGACCCCACGTACACGACGCGCGCGATCGCGATCAAGGAGAAGCAGGCGGAGCTCGTCAAGCAGCACCTCGACGTGCTCTGGCACGACTACTTCAAGCCGGAGCACCTCGAGAAGGTCCCGAACCTCCACGAGCTGTTCTGGACGGCGAACAAGCAGGTCAGCAAGGTGAAGGCAGGTCTGGACCTCGCCGAGGCGAAGAAGCTCCTCGACATGATCGACGAGATCGACGCCGCCTGGAAGGCGACCGGCGGCGAGGAGAAGACCCGGGTCGCCGGACGGCCCTCCTGACGCTCTCCTCGTGACCGAACCGGAGCCCCGCCGCGAGGCGGGGCTTCGTCCCGTCCGTGGCACGCCGCGCCGGGCGACGCTGGGCGAGCGGATCCGCGGCCCGTGGCGGGTCGCGGTCCGGGAGCGCTCGATGGCGCCCGCGATCCAGCCCGGCGACTGGCTGCTCGTCGATCCGACCGTCGCCCGTTGGCCGCGCCGCGGCTCGATCGTCGTCTTCCGCGAGCCCGACGGCGACCTCCTGGCGATCAAGCGCGTCGCGGCGGGTCCGGGCGACCGCGTCCGCCTCGACGCCGGCCATCTCGTCCTCGGCCCGGACGAGGCGTGGCTCCTCTCGGACGCGCCGCTCGCGACGCTCCTCGACGAGGGCGCGGGCGCGCCGATCGACTCGCGCCGGTACGGACCCGTGACCATCGACTGCCTCGTGGGGCGCGCCTGGTTCCGCTATGGTCCGGTCGGCCGGATGGGTCGACTGTCCGGCCGGTAGCGTCGGAGCCGAACGGGCTCCAGGGAGGTCGCCCAATGCCTCGCCACACCCGCGGCCGCTTCCACGGAGGCGCAGGGCTCGCGACGAGCGTCGTCGCGGCGATGATCGTCGCCGCGTGTGGCGGCACCGCTGCGTCGAGCGTCGCGCCGACCGCACGGCCCGTCACCGCCGCGCCATCCCCGACGGCGAGACCCGTCCCGTCGGTCGCCGCGAGCGTCGCGCCGTCCGAGGCGGCCGCCCTGCCCCGTCACGGCCGGATCGACATCGCGAGCGACGGCTACGGGGTCACGCTCCCGGACAACTGGTTCCGGATCGACCTGACGAAGGCCGACATCGATGCCTTCGTCAAGGCCGGCAAGGGCGGCTTCGGGCCGGGCATGACCGACCAGCTCGCCAACCAGCTGAGCGCCCTCGTCTCCCAGGGCATCTCGCTGTTTGCCTACCGCTTCGCCGACGAGCAGGCCGGCCTCGGGACGAACCTCAACGTGCTCGTCCTGCCGTCGGGCGGCATGGACATCGACGCCCTCGAGAACCTGAACATCGGCCAGCTCCAGAGCATCGTGGGCAAGGACGTCACGATCGCGCACACGCGGGAGAAGCTGCCGGCCGGCGACGCGATCCGGATCGCCTACACGATCCCCGCGTCCACCACGACGAACGGCCAGACGGTCGCGCTGATCCAGCACCTCGTCCTGGCACCGGACAAGCAGCTGGTCCTCACGTGCACCGCACCCGGCGGGATCGACAAGATCGCCGACGAGTGCGACACGATCGCGAAGAGCGTCGAGTTCCTGTAGGAGCCGCCTGGAGCCGGTCCCGGCCAGGCCGTCAGGCGGGTGCGGCCGCCGGCTCGCCGAGGGTGATCCCGGCAGCGACGCAGTCCTCGGCGAACGCCGCCTGGGCCTCCTCGGTCGGCGACCAGCGCGTGGGGAAGGCCACGAGCCGGTCCAGCCCGATCGCGGCCAGCCGGCCGATCAGGTCGACCCGCGATGGCCCGGCGTCGCGGACATCCTCGTCGCGGACGTAGAGCGAGAACCGCAGCGTGGCCGGATCACGGCCCTCGTCCTCGCAGCGGCGACGGACCTCGACCATCCGTGACGCGATCTCATCCGGCTCGAGGAAGACGTAGTTCAGCTCATCGGCGAACCTGATCGCGTAGCCGGCCGTCCGTCGCTCGCCGTTGCCGCCGACGATGATCGGGATGCGCGGCTGCTGGAGGCCCTTCGGGACGTTGATCGCGTTCCGGACGTGGGCGTGGACGCCTTCGTAGCTCGCGTGACCCGGCGCGAACATCCGGGTGATGACCTCGAGGTCGTCGCCGAACGCGTCCATCCGTTCGCCGATCGGCGGGAAGCCGTAGCCGTAGGCCTCCCACTCGTCCTTCTTCCAGCCGGCACCGATCCCGAGCTCGAACCGGCCGCCGCTGATCACGTCGAGCGTCGACGACACCTTCGCCGTGTGGGCCGGGTTGCGGAACGCGGTGCAGACGACCATGTGACCGAGCCGGACCCGACGGGTGACGACGGCCAGCGCCGAGAGGACGGTGAACGACTCGAACGTGATCTCGTCGGTCGGCTCGGGCACCGTGTGGAAGTGATCGAACACCCACAGCGACTCGAAGCCGAGGTCCTCCGCCTGGGTGGCGAGCTCGACCGTCCGCCCCCATGCCGCGGCGGGATCCCAGCCGTCGTACTCGCCCTTCCAGCCCTGGGGCGCCATCAGCCCGACCTGCATCCTCGGCCTCCCGCCCGGTTCGCGATCCCTCGTCGTTCCGTGCCATCGTCGCCGGTTTCCCGGAACGCTGCCGCGGACCCGGCGCGGACGCCTATCCTCGGTCGATGACGACATTCGACCCGCGCGAACCGCTCGTGCCCGCTCCCGATCCGTGGGACGAGCTGCCCCAGCCGTCCGTTCGCTCGGGACCGCCCTGGCACATGACCGACATGATCGCGGCCGAGCCGTTCGTCGCCGAGCGGATCCTCGACCGGCTCGACGATCCGGCGGGGCCCGCCGGCCGCCTCGCGGGGGCCATCGGCCAGGCGGCGAGCAGCGGTGCGCCGATCGTGGTCACCGGCTGCGGGACGAGCGAGCACGGCGCGATGGCCGCCGTCGAGATCCTGCGTGAGGGGTTGCGCTCGGGTGCGCTGCCGAGCGGGCCGTCGACGATCATCGCCGCCCAGGCGTTCGAGCTCTCGCTGGACCCGCCGACCGGTGGGCTCGTCATCGGTATCTCGCACGAGGGCGGGACGGCGGCCACGATCCATGCGCTCGAGGCATCGGCCGCCGCCGGGGCGCGAACCGCGGTCATCACCGGCAGCGCAGAGTCGCCGGCCGCCGCCGCGGCCGAGATGGTCGTCGCGACGGTCGAGATGGATCACGGCTGGTGCCACACCGTCGGCTACCTGTCGCCGATCGTCGCGGCTGCCGCGATCGCCGGCGAGCTGGCCGATCGATCCATCGATCCGGTGGCGATCCGCGACCTCCTCGCAGCGGGCGCCGCCGATGCGTCCGGCGCCGAGGCGATCGCCGCGATCCTGGCCGACTGCCGGACGATCGTGACGATCGCGTCGGGGGCGGATCGACCGGCCGCCCGCGAGCTCGCGCTGAAGATCGAGGAGGCCGCCTGGATCCCGACGACCATGCGCGACCTCGAGACGTTCCTGCACGGCCACCTGCCCGCGATGGATTCGACGACCGGGCTCGTGCTGATCCTCGCCGACCGCGACGGGCGGGCGGCCCGTATCGCTCGAGCGAGACAGGCCCTCGGGGCGGCGCGCGCCGTCGGGATCCGCGCGGCGGCGATCATCGCCCGCGACGTCCACGGCCAGCTCGACGCGGAGCTGACACCGGCCGGCCGCATCCGGATCGACGAGGCGAAAGGCCTGCCCGCGCCCGTTGCCGCGTTGATCGGGACGACGACGCCGCTGCAACTCGTGACGGAGCGGATCGCCCGGGCTCGCGGCACGAACCCCGACCTGATCCGTCGCGACGACCCGCTCTACCGGGACGCCGCCGCGGCGGCCGGCTGACGGGCTAGAAGAGCAGCTCCGCCATCTGGTCGATCATCGCAAGGTCGCGCGGGACGAAGTCCTGGAGCATCAATCGCTCGGCCCCGGCGTCGGCGAACGCGTCGACCATCGCCCGTGCCGCGTCGCGCGTCCCGATCACCCAGCGTCGCTCGCGCGTCCGGAACCACGCCTCGCCGCCCTCGACGTTGTCGAACGCCCGCAGGAGGTCGCCCTTGCGACGGTCCAGCTCGTCGTCGTCACGGCCGATCAGGACCCCGGCCATCACGGAGCGGGCCATCGTCGACGGGTCGCGTCCGATCGCCTCGCAGGCGGCATCGAGCGCGGCGAACTTCTCGCGCGCGGTCGACGGGGACGACGACGACAGGTTGAACTCGTCCGCGTAGCGGGCGGCGATCCGCATCGAGCGGGGCGATCCCTCGCCGCCGGCGAGCAGGCGCGGGCGGGCGGCCCCGTTCGGCCCGGTCGGGCGACCCGGCCGGCTCACGGGCTTCGGATGGAAGTTGGCGCCCTGGATCGTCACGTGGGTCCCTGCGAACGACCAGCCATCCGGCTCGCCCCACAGCCCGTGGAGCACCGCGAAGTGCTCCTCCATGATGTCGGCGCGCTCGGCGATCTCGGGGAACGGCAGGCCGAGCTGGTGGTGCTCCTCGTCGTTCCAGCCCGCCCCGAGCCCGAACTCGAGCCGACCGCCGCTCATCTCGTCGACCGTGGTGGCGACCTTGGCGAGGCTCCCGATGGTCCGGAACGTCACCGGCGAGACGAGCGTCCCGAGCCCGATCCCGGTCGTCTCGCGAGCCAGCCCCGCGAGGACCGCCCAGGCATCCGTCGTCGGCATCCCCGCGGGACCTGGGAAGCTTTGGTAGTGATCCGAACGGAAGAACGACTCGAAGCCGGCGTCCTCGGCGCGTCGGACGACGGCGAGCTGCTCCTCGTACGAGAGCCCCTGCTGCGGCTCGATCATCAGCGCGAAGCGCATCCGTTCCCTCCCCGAACCAGTTCCTCGCGTTCGACCGAATGATCATGCTTGACGCGATCATTGCCTGTCGCTAGATTATTCATGCGATGCGAACAATCACTGCCCCCGGCCGCTCACCGGCCAGCTCGACAGCCGCGGCGCACGCCAACGCGCTGATCGATGCGATCGTGGTGGACCTGCAAGGGACCATCGGCAGCCTGCGCTGCGCCGGCACCGGCCGGATGGTGAAAGCCGGCATCAGCATGACCCACCTCCACATTCTGTGGGTTCTCGAGCATCACGGTGACCTGACGATGAGCCGGCTCGCCGACCTGCTCGACGTCTCGCTCAGCAACGCCACCGGTCTGGTCGATCGGATGGAGGAGCGGGGCCTCGTCGAGCGTGTCCGCGTCCCGACCGACCGCCGGATCGTCCTCGTACGGGCGTCGGCGGACGGAGTCCGGATCCGCGATGAGATCGAGGCCCTGAAGCTGGACCGGATGCGGTCGATCCTCGCCCGCCTCGAGCCGGCCAAGCTCGAGCGGATCCTCGGCGCCGTCACCGACCTGCGGGCGGCCGTCGTCGCGGAGATCGGGACCGACCACCTCGCGGAGCACGTCCACCACAACTGATCCCGGCCACGGCGCCGGACCCTCGCGGCTGCCCCGCCGCGCCCACCACGCCACCAATTGGAGGAAGGAGCCTCGATGGAATCGTTCCCCACAGAGAGCGACTGGACCCCCTCCCTCGAGGAGGACCCCGCGCTCGGGCTGAGCCACCGAGCGAAGATGGAGATCCTCTTCGCGGTCATGCTCGGCCTGTTCCTCGGCGCGCTCGACCAGACGATCGTCGGTCCGGCGCTGCCCACGATCGTGACCCAGCTCAACGGCAACGATCTCTACGTCTGGGCCGTCACCAGCTATCTGCTCACCAGCACGATCAGCGTCCCGTTCTGGGGAAAGCTCAGCGACCTCTACGGCCGCAAGCCGATGTTCATCATCGGCATCGTCATCTTCCTGATCGGCTCCGCGTTGTCCGGTCTGTCGCAGACCATGGAGCAGCTCATCCTGTTCCGCGGCATCCAGGGCATCGGTGCCGGTGCGCTGTTCCCGATCGCGCTCGCGATCATCGGCGACCTGTTCAGCCCGGCCGAGCGCGGCAAGTACCAGGGCCTGTTCGGAGCCGTCTTCGGCGTCGCGTTCGTCGCGGGCCCGCTCATCGGCGGCTGGCTGACGGAGAACGCCGGCTGGCACTGGATCTTCTATGTCAACATCCCGATCGGGATCGTCGCCCTCTTCGTCATCTCCCGACTCCTGCCCACGGTCAAGAACCCGCGGGCCGAGCGGAACTTCGACGTCCTCGGCGGCGTGATCTTCACGATCGCCACGACGTTGCTGTTGATCGGCCTGACCCAGAAGGGCCTCGTCGATCCGACGACCAAGGCGCTCTACGAGTGGACGACCTGGCAGGTCGGCGGGTTGATCCTTGTCGGTCTCGTCGGGTACCTGCTGTTCATCTGGGCCGAGGCCCGGGCCAAGGAGCCGATCGTCCCGCTCCACCTCTTCCGGAACCGGACGTACGCCTCGTCGATGATCGCCACGTTCTTCGCGGCGTTCGCCTTCTTCGGGGCCATCGTCTTCCTGCCGCGCTGGTTCCAGATCGTGCAGAACTTCAGCCCGACCAACTCCGGCCTCGCGGCCCTGCCGCTCGTCATCGGCCTGATCGGGAGCTCGATCGGGTCGGGCCTGTACGTGGCTCGGACCGGCCGCTACAAGTGGCTCCTCGTCGGTGCAATCGCCCTGATGGGTGTCGCGATGCTGCTGATGACCCAGCTCAAGGCGGACACGCCGGTCGCGATCGTCTGGCTCTGGATGTTCCTCGCCGGCCTCGGCGTCGGACCGACGTTCGCGGTCTTCACCCTCGTCGTCCAGAACGCGGTGCCGTTCCACTTCCTCGGCGTGGCGACCTCCAACCTGACGTTCTTCCGCCAGATCGGCGGCTCGGTCGCCCTGGCGATCGTCGGCACCGTCTTCGCGACGGGGTTCCAGCAGCAGCTGGTTCCGTCGATCACGGCGAAGCTGACCGCGGCCGGGGCTCCCCCGCAGCTGGTGCAAGGCCTCCAGTCCGGTGGCGGCGGGTTCGACACGGGCCAGCTGACCGGGACGGGCGACCTCGGCAAGGCGCTCCTCCAGTCCGTGCCGGAGGCCTTCCGACCCGTCGTCGAGCCGTTCATCAACGACATCGTCGCCGGCGTCCACGTGGCGTTCAGCCTGGCCGTCTCCCAGACGTTCTGGATCGGCGTGGCCGGCGCGGTCCTCGCGGTCATCGCGGCCCTCGGGATGAAGGAGCTTGCCCTCACCCAGCACACCCCGGCCGAGGCGGCCGCTGCGGCACGGGCCGAGGCTGCCGCCGAGGCGCAGTCCCGACCGGCGGCTCCGGCAACCGAGTAACCCGCCGCCGCCGCCGCCGGCGGCGGCGCATGCGACGAACCACACCGACCCCGGCGGGCCAGCCCGCCGGGGTCGGTCCCTGCCCACGGCGCGCAGCGGGCGGGCCGCCGTACGCGCTCGAGGAGGCGCCGCGCTAGGATCGCCCGGTGATCACCGACCGACCGACGCCGCCGATCCCGGCCGCCTATCCCGCCGAGCTCGTCGCGCCCGGGTCCGCTGCCGCCGATGCGGTCGCCGTGGACGGCGGCACGCTCGCGGACCTGCCCGAGGGATCGATGCGGCGGGTCACGCACGGCGACCTCGACATCCTCATCGCCCACACACCGGCCGGGCTCCTGGCGGTCGACGATCGCTGCCCGCACATGTCGGCTCCGCTGTCGATCGGCGAGCTGGACGGCTGCATCGTGGCCTGCCCGCTCCACGAGGGGCGGTTCGATCTCTGCTCGGGCGACGTCATCCGGATGCCGACGACCGGCGGGCTCGATCCCGACGGGGCTTACCACCCGACCTGGTCGCCGGCCGGCAAGGAGCCGAAGGTCGATCCGCCCGGCAAGAAGGCCGAGGCCCGCCGGCTCACGCGGGTGCGCCGGCTCCGGTACTACCCGCTCCGGATCGATGGGGGCCGAATCGAGGTCACGGTCCCGCCGGCGGGCACGGAGCCCTAGCGGATCTCCGTCTCGTCGATGTCCTCGGGATGCGCGTTCGCGACGTCGGCGAGGATGATCCCGACGACCTCGTCCGGGTCGTCGGTGAGCTTCAGGAGCGCAAGATCGGCCTCGGTGATCGCGCCGGCGGTGAGCTGCGTCGCCCGCATCCAGTCCAGCATTCCCTGCCAGTAGGCCGTTCCGACGAGGACGACCGGGAAGTCGCGGATCTTGCCCGTCTGGATGAGGGTCAGGCTCTCGAACAGCTCGTCCAGCGTACCGAACCCACCCGGCATGATCACGAACGCGTCGGCGTACTTCACGAACATCGTCTTGCGGGCGAAGAAGTACTTGAACTCGATCCCGAGATCGACGTAGGCGTTGAGGCCCTGCTCGTGCGGCAGCTCGATGTTGCAGCCGATCGACAGGCCGCCGCCCTCGCGACACCCGCGGTTCGCGGCCTCCATGATCCCCGGGCCGCCGCCCGTGATGATCGCGAACCCGCGCTCGGCCAGCCGGCGTGCGATCCCCCGCGCCAGCTCGTACTCGGCCGCTCCGGGCATCGCGCGCGCGGAGCCGAACACCGTCACGGCCGGCCCGACGGCGGCGAGGGCATCGAATCCCTCGACGAACTCGCTCAGGATCCGGAGCGCCCGCCACGGATCGCTGTCGACGAAGGCCGGCCGGCCCTCCTCGCGCGACCGCCGCTCGAGGAGCTGCTCGTCCTCGGTCGTCGCGGGCTTGCCGATCCGCCGCGCGGCATCGCGGCGCATGACCACCCGCCCGGAGCGTCGCTCGGAACCGCTCTCTCCCGTTCGATCGTTCATGGAAGTAGCATCGCATTTCCTTCGGAGACGACATGCATCGAACACGGGCCATCGTGGCCTTCATCCTCATCGCGATCGGTCTCGTCTGGATCGGCCAGGGAACGGCGTTCATCAAGGGCGGCGGCTTCATGACCGGCGATCCGCTGTGGGCGTGGATCGGGGCCGCATGCGTCGTCGTCGGCATCGCCCTCGGCGCCGTCGAGATCCGCTCGCGTCGGGCGTCGAACTGAGCCTCAGGCGCGCTTGAGCCAGGCCCTCCAGGCGGCTTCGTCGCGACCGGCGGCCACCTCGGCGCCGAACCGGACGAGCGGCAGGCGCAGGAGCGCCGGCGTGGCCAGCAGCTCGCTCGACGATCTCGGCCTCGTCCATCCGGAGGTAGCCGAGGCCGGCCTCTCGGTAGGCCTTCGAGGTCTCGTCGAGGAGCGCCCGCGCGCCGAGCCGCTCGATGAACCGACGCAGCTCGCCGCGGGCGATCGGCTTGCGGGTCAGGTCGACCTGGTGGATCGCGATCCGGCGCTCCTTGAAGAAGCGCACCGCGGCCCGCGTTCCCGCGTCGCGGTCGTGGCCGAAGATCTGGACGCTCGGATCGGGCACGCTCGGATCGTAGCGGCGGCCCGGGCCCGACGGGTACCATCGCGATCACAGGAGGTGCCCGCGTGTCGGTCTGGTTCACGGTCAAGCTCGACGATCGACCGGGTGCGCTCGCGCGGATGGCGACGGCGCTCGCCGAACGCGGCGTGAACATCGCCGGGATCGTGGGCATCGCCGAGGACACCGACGGCGAGCTGATGCTCGAGACGAGTGACGCGGCCGCGACGCGCGCGGCCTTCGACGCGGCCGGGATCAGCTACCAGGCCCACGAGGCGGACGACGGCGACCCGGGGAAGATGTCGATCGCCGACGTCGTCTCTCGCTGACCGCAGGGCTCGCAGACCCTCTCGATGTCTCGCACGCCTGCCGCCCCGTCGAACGCGGCCGCCGTCCGTCTGGACGTCCTCGAGGGCGGCGCGCCCGTCGCCGCGATCGTCGGACGGCTGGCCGAGCTCGGCGGACGGGTCCGGACGGTCGCGACCGTCCGGTCCCTCGAGACCGACCCGCCCCAGGCCGAGATCGAGATCGAGGTCGACGGCCTGACCGAGGACGAGCTGGTCGACGGCCTCGAAGGACTGCCGGACGTCCGGGCGATCCGCCGGACGCGGGCGCTCGGCTCGATCTTCGGCAAGCGCGTGATCGTCGTGGGCGGCGGGGCGCAGGTCGCCCAGGTGGCGCTCGGCGCGGTCAGCGAGGCGGATCGCCACAACCTGCGCGGCGAGCGGATCAGCGTCGACACGATCCCGCTCGTCGGCGAGGCGAACATCGCGGCCGCGGTCCGGGCCGTCGCGGACCTGCCGCGGGCCCGGCTCCTCGTCCTGGCCGGCTCGATCATGGGCGGCGACATCAGCACCGCGGCCGACGAGCTGCGGGCCGTCGGCGTGCCGATCATCGCCCTGAACATGGTCGGATCGATCACGGACCACGTGGATCTCGTGGTCTCGGATCCGGTCCAGGCCGGCACGATGGCGGTCATGGCGATCGCCGATACGGCCACCTTCGACCTGGTGCGCCAGAAGGGCCGTCGCTACTGAGGCAGACCGCCAGTCCGTGGCGGACGATCAATCGTCCCAGTGCTTGCCGATGGGGTACGCCCAGTCCCAGAGATCGATCGACGGCGGCTCGATCCCGAGGGTCGTCAGCGCGGTGCAGACCTGGCTCCGATGATCCGTCCCGTGGTGGACCGCCTGGGCGAGCCGGACGCCCCACGTCGCGTGGCTCTTCGTTCCGTCGTCCCGGTGCAGGGTGAACATCTCGTCCGGATCAGGATTGGTTGCGAGCAGGCCCGCCCAGGCCACGTCAGCCGGCTCCATCGCGGCCCGGAGCGCCGCGACGTCCATCCCGTGCTCGTCGATCTCGGTCACCGTGCCGCTCGTCAACGTGAAGAGGTACCAGCGATCGGCGCCCACGAGATGCCGGATCGTGTCGAGGATCGAGCCGTACGTGCCGGGGACGATCGTCGCGAGCTGCTCGTCGGTCAGGGCCGCACAGGCGTCCAGGATCTTGAGCGTCGCCCAGACGTGATGGTCGAACGCGTCGGCGAGCAGCGATCGAGCTCATGGTTCACCTCGCAGCGGGGCCAGCATCGTGTCACGTCGGCGAGTCAGGACACGACAGGTTCCGCCGCTGGTCGCCGCTTCTGAGTGGAGTTGCGTCTCGATTGGGTCCGGGACTGCGTGCGACAGCCAACGAGCCTGGCTCTATTCCTCCATGTCGATCCAGATGGTTTTGAGTTCCGTGTACTGGTCGTGCGCGTGGACGCTCTTGTCGTGGCCACCGAAGCCCGACTGGCGGAACCCGCCGAACGGCGTCGTGAGGTCGCCCTCGGAATACGCATTGACGCCGACGACGCCGGCCTTGACCGCCCGCGCCATGCGATGGGCCGTCCGGATGTTCTCCGTGTAGATCGAGGCCGCGAGGCCGTAGTCCGTGTCATTCGCGAGCCGGATCGCCTCGTCCTCCCCGTCGAACTCGATCACGGACAGGACCGGGCCGAAGATCTCCTCCCGGGCGATCCGCATGTCGTTGGTCGCGTGGTCGAAGATCGTCGGTGCGACGAAGTACCCGCCGCTGTCCTCGCGCACGCGCCGGCCGCCGACCACCGCGCGCGCACCCTCGGCCGTGCCGGCCGCGATGTAACCGAGGACCTTGTCCATGTGCGCCCGAGTGATCAACGGGCCGACCCGGGTCGAAGTGTCCATCGGGTCGCCGACGATCCAGTCGCGCTCGACGAGCGCGACGAGGCGGTCGAGCAGTGCCGCCTTCACTCGGCGGTCGACGAGCAGCCGGCTGCCGGCCGAGCAGTTCTCGCCCATGTTCCAGAAGATCGCGTTGGCGACGCGGTCGGCGACGCGGTCGAGGTTGGCCGCGTCGGCCATGACGATCTGCGGACTCTTCCCGCCGAGCTCGAGGGCGACCCGCTTGAGGTTCGTCTCGGCCGCGTGGGACAGCACGGTCCGACCAACCTCGGTCGATCCGGTGAACGCGACCCCGTCGATGTCCGGGTGGCGGGCGATCGCCGTCCCGACGACGCTGCCCGGTCCGGTCACGACGTTCAGGACGCCGTCGGGGACCCCGGCCTCTGCGGCAAGCTCGGCGACGCGGAGCAGGCTGAGCGACGTGACCTGCGCCGGCTTCATCACGACCGCGTTGCCGGTCGCGAGGATCGGGCCAAGCTTCCACGCCGCCATCTGGAGCGGGTAGTTCCAGGGCACGATCGCGCCGATGACGCCGAGCGGCTCGCGCACGACCATCGCAACGGCACCGGGCCCGGTCGGGGCGACCTGGTCGTACAGCTTGTCCGTCGCCTCCGCATGCCAGCGGATCGTGGCGGCGGAGTCCGGGATGTCGAGCGAGCGCGTGTCGCTGATCGGCTTGCCGACGTCGAGCGTCTCGATCCGGGCGAGCTCCTCGGTATGCGCGTCGATCAGGCCCGCGAACCGGATCAGGATGGTCTTGCGGTCCGCCGGCGACGTGGCCGCCCAGCCCGGCGCCGCGCGACGCGCCGCGGCGACCGCCCGATCGACGTCCTCGACGCCGCCCTCGGCGACCTCGGCGATCGTCTGGCCGGTGGCCGGGTTCTCGACCTCGTACGTGCGCCCGCTGGCAGCGTCGACGTAGTCGCCCCCGATGAAGGCCCGGGTGCGGAGGGACGGCGCCCCCGCTCGCTCGATGGTGTCGGTCATGACGGATGCTCCTTGCGCAACGGGATGAGGATGCCGCATGGAGCGGCCACGGCGCGTCGAGTCGCGCTGGACGGGCATGCGCGGCCCGGCCGAAAGCACCGGAAGAGCGTCTTCGCGACGCCCGGAGTACCGTGCGAAGTCTCGCTCGAGATTGGAGGTCACGACCGATGCGGCGCGGGCTACATGGAACGTTCTGGTGCCCCCTGGTGATCGTCCTCGGAATCGTTCTTGGAGGCTGCTCGGCCTCCGTGTCCCCGGCCCCGAGCACCGCGGCCCTGGGCGACACCGGCACGGGCGGCGCAGGCAGCGGCGCCTCGGGCGGGACGACGACCGGCAACGCCACCGCGGTCGATGCGTGCAGCCTGTTGACGCCAGCCGAGATCCAGTCGGCGATCGGGGTGGCCGTGAAGGACGGCGTCCCGAACAAGACGGATACCGCCTCGCAGTGCGAGTGGGACAGCCAGGACGACAGCGCCGGCGTCAGCCTCTCCGTGGCCACGTACGACGACACGCTCTACAAGACGTTGGGCAGCGCGAAGGACGCGGTGCCGGTGTCCGGGATCGGCGAATCCGCGTTCAAGGGGATCCCGCATGCGGGGGACCTGGCGATCAAGCAGGGCGGGGACGAGATCGACCTCGGGATCGTGGACTTCACCCTCGACCCGGCGAAGGTCGACGCGGCCGACCTGACCCTGGCCAAGCTGGTCCTGTCCCGAATCTGAGCGCCCCCGGGTCGGCGCGTCGCGGGGTCCGGTACGTCAGCGAGCCGCGACCGCCGCCCGCACCTCGTCCGGAAGCCAGAACCAGCGGAGCTGCTCGAAATCCTCGCCGAGGACGGCACGGTCCGTCGCAGGCGGTGCACCGAGGGCCGCCACGGGGTCCCCCAGGATCCGCTTGGCCTCGGCGAGGTGATCCGCGAGCGCCTCCTCCCCCAGGCGATGGCGATGGGCCGGGTACGAGAGCCCGTTTCCCGCGAAGGACACATCGTGCAGCGAGAGCGGCGGCTCGGGTGAGCCGGCAACATGGCGCCACATCCCGGTCGCCGGCTCGAACCGATACCAGGGCAGGAGTCGCCAGCCCTCGCGCGCGACGAGGGCGACGGCGTCGACGATGTACCGGAACACCTTTTCGCTGATGAAGTAGTTGAAGTTCACTCGGACCCAGCCAGGCTTGATGCCTTCGCAGCCACGCGAGATCTCGCGCTCGAACGCATGCGAGGTCTCGACGTCGATCCCGAGCAGCCGGTGGCCGTATGGCCCGGCGCACGAGCAGCCACCGCGCGACTGGATCCCGAGCAGGTCGTTGAGGACGGCAACGACGAAGTTGTGATGCAGGTAGCGCCCGTCGTGGCGGACGGTGAACGAGACGATGGAGAGCCGCGGCAGCGTCGGGTTGCCGAGGATGAGGATCCCCTCGGCCGATGACCAGGTGGCGATCGCCCGGTCGATGAACTCCTCCTCGCGCGCCCGGATCGCCTCGACGCCGACCTGCTCCTTCAGGGCGAACACGAGCCCGGCCCGGATCGACTCGACGATCGCCGGCGTCCCGCCCTCCTCGCGATGCTCGGGGTCGTCGAGGTAGACGTGTTCGAGCGGGTTGACGTAGGCGACGGTCCCGCCGCCCGGCGACGTCGGCACGCGATTGCGGAATAGCTCGCGACGTGCGACGAGGACGCCCGGTGTGCCGGGCCCGCCGATGAACTTGTGCGGGCTGGCGACGATCGCGTCCTTGTAGTCGAGGGCCGCGTCGCCGTCGGGCACGGTCGAGGTGCGCGGTGCCACGCGGTGCGGATCCATCTCGATCTCGACGTACGGTCCGGCCGCCGCGAAGTCCCAGAACGACAGCGCGCCATGCTCATGAAGGAGGATCGAGATCGCCCGCGTGTCCGACAGGATGCCGGTGACGTTCGACGCGGCGGAAAACGACCCGATCCGCAGCGACCGGCCCGTCGTGCGCTCCAGCGCCGCGCGAAGCTGTGCCAGGTCGATCCGCCCGTCCTGGTCCTCGCCGATCGTGACCACGTCGGCGATCGACTCCCGCCAGGGCAGCTCGTTCGAGTGATGCTCGTACGGCCCGATGAAGACGACCGGTCGCTCGTCCGGCGGGATCTGCGCCCGGAACCCGTACCGGTCGTCGAGGCCGGCCGGGATGCGGAGCTCCAGGATCCCGACGAGAAGGTTGATCGCGCCGGTCATCCCGGCGCCCGTGAAGATCACCGCGTGGCGCTCGGCCGAGCCGCCGACCGCGTCCCGGATGATGGCTCGAGCGTCCTCTCGGAACCGGGTCGTCTGAAGGCCCGTTCCTGACGACTCGGTGTGGGTGTTCGCGTACAGCGGCAGGACGGCGTCGCGCAGGTAGTCCTCGATGAAGTCGAGCGCGCGGCCAGAAGCCGTGTAATCGGCGTACGTCACCCGTCGGATGCCGAACGGCCCCGCCACGGCTTCGTCATCGCCGATGACGGACGCGCGAATCCGCTCGATCAGGGCGTCCGAGGCTGTCGCATCAGTCACGCCGGGCATCGTACGCGAGCGGTGTGGCTGGGCCCGCCCGGAACGGCGTTTGGTCCTACCCTTGGGCCGTGCGGATCGCCACCTGGAACGTCAACTCGCTGAAGGCCCGGACCGACGCCGTCGAGCGCTGGCTGGACCGGGCGTCGCCGGACGTCCTCCTGATGCAGGAGACGAAGCTGGCGGACGAGGACGCCCCGGAGCTGCCGTTCCGGATGCTCGGCTACGAGCTGGTCCACCACGGCGAAGGGCGCTGGAACGGCGTCGCGATCGCGAGTCGGGTCGGGGCGACCGACGTCGTCACGAACTTCGGTGACGGACCGGTGCGCGACAGCCGGTCGGGCGCCGACGTCGCGGTCGGCGAGGACGACTTCGACCCGTTCGACGAGGCGCGGATGGTCTCGGCGGTGTGCGGCGGGATCCGCGTCGTCAGCCTCTACGCCCCGAACGGCCGGGTCGTCGGCAGCCCGTTCTACGAAGGCAAGCTCCGCTGGTTCGAGCGGCTCCGTCGCTGGCTCGACGAATCGTGCTCGCCCGACGAGCCGCTCCTGCTCGGCGGCGACCTGAACGCCACGCCGACCGACGAGGACGTCTGGGACGCGGTCGCGGCCCATGGCGGGACACACGTCTCGGCACCCGAGCGGGAGGCCCTCGCGACGCTCCGCGCGTGGGGGCTGGTCGACGCCTACCGCGCGGCGGCCGGCGAGGTGGGTGGCCGGTTCTCGTGGTGGGACTACCGCGCCGGGATGTTCCACCGGAACGAGGGCATGCGGATCGACCTGCTGTACGTGACGAAGCCGGTCGCCGAGCGGGTCGTCTGGGCCGAGATCGACCGCGAGGCGCGGAAGGGGCCGCCGATCCCGTCCGACCACGCCCCGGTCGTCGTCGACCTGGACGAGACCGGTCTCGCGTTCGATGCCGGCTGGGACGGGGCGCTCGCCCGGATCGCCGCACGGACCCGCCCGCGCAAGGCCAAGGCGCCCGCATGACCGGCCGCACTCGCCCGACGAGTCGCGCCGGCGCGTGGAGCCGCTCCCGAGCGTGAGCAGGAAGACCCCGAGGCGGCGCGGACCGAAGCCGGCCGCGTCGACTGCGACGGCGCCGACCACGAGAGCGGCAACGGGCGCTCCGGCCCCCGCCGCGATGCCGAACCGAAGCCGCACGGCGCTCATCGCCGCCGCGATCGGCGGCGTCGCACTGGCCGTCCTGCTGGTCGCGGGCGCCGCAGTCTTCCTGTCGACCCAGGGCAGCGGCGCCACGCCGGGACCGGTCGCCGGCGCGTCGCCGTCCCCGCCCGTCTCGAGCCCGGGCACCTCTGCGCCCGACGCCTCGCCGACGACCGCGCCGGGCGGCCCGATCGCCGAGAAGATGGTTGCGATCCTCCATCACGACCCGTTCCAGAGCCACATCCAGGAGTCGACGGTTGCCCGGTCGACGACGGCGAGCCCATCCGCGGGCGTCACGACGCTTCGCCTCACCGCGACCGCCGAGGGCGACGTGTCCGGCCCCGATGTCGACCTGCATGTGACCGGGACCGGCAACGGGCCGGCCGTCGACCGGCAGGTCGTGGCCGTCGGCGACGCGGCATGGATCCGGCCCGCCGGGGCGGCGTGGGCGGTGCATCCCCGGTCGGAGGTTGCGTCGTCGATCGACGGGCTGCTCAAGACGATCGCCCTGATCGACGATCCGACCCAGCTCGTCGATCTCGGCGTCGAGACCGTCGAGGGCCAGGCCCTCCACCACCTGACGGCGGCGACGTCGATCGTCTATCGGTCGGCCGACGCCGAGGGCTCGTACCACACCTTCGACGTGTGGGTGACGGCCGAGGGCGTGCCGGTCATCGCCAAGGCGTCGTTCGACGCGAACCAGGGGACGAACCAGCTCGTCGGCAACGTCGACATCCACTATTCGAAGGTCGGCGGCCCGATCACGATCGAGCCCCCCGCCGGCGCCCCGACGCTCAAGCCGTAGGCGACCTGGCCCCGCCGGGCATCAGTCGAGGTGGAAGACCTCGTCCAGCCGCTGGTGGAAGCCCGTCGCGGGGTCTCGCGGACTTTTCGGCGCGCAGTGGCCAGCCGGCTGGACGGACGCGAGCCGGCTGGACGCACGGCGCTCGTTCGGTGCATCCTTGACAGCCTGGCCGCCGCGTTCGCCGACAGCGTGGCGGAAGCTTCACGGCTTTCCGGCCGGCGCGTCCGGGTCGTCCACGTCGTCGGCGGTGGGAGCCAGAACGCCTTGCTCTGCCAGCTGACCGCCGACGCGTCCGGGCTGCCGGTCGTCGCCGGGCCGGTGGAGGCGACGTCGATCGGCAACCTCCTCGTCCAGGCCCGAGCCCACGGCCTGATCGAGGGCGACCTGTCCGCCCTGCGGGCGGTCGTGCGCTCCACCCAGCCGCTGCGCCAGTTCGCGCCGCGGCGCCGCTCCTTCGCACCGGTAGGCTAGCGACATGCCCCGTCGTCGCGTCCCGCGCCCGTCCGAGCTGCGTCCATACCTGCGGACGGGTCCGATCCGCCTGTGGCCGATCGAACGGCGGCTGGCCGCGGCGGCGACCATCTGGGACCTGCGCTCGGTCGCCCGCAGGCACGTCCCTCGGGCCGTCTTCGACTACACCGACGGCGCGGCCGAGACCGAGACGAGCCTGCAGCGGTCCCGCGACGCGTTCAAGCGTGTCGAGTTCGTCCCCCGCGTCCTCCGCGACGTGTCCAGCATCGACCTCTCGACGACCATCCTCGGGCGACCGTCGGCGATGCCGCTCGTCTTCGCGCCCACCGGGTTCACCCGGCTGATGCACGCGGAGGGCGAGCCGTCGGTGGGGCGCGTCGCCGCCCGGATGGGCGTCCCGTACGCCCTCTCCACGCTCGGGACGACCTCGCCCGAGGATCTGTCCGCGGCCCTGCCCGGCGCCGACCTGTGGTTCCAGCTCTACATCTGGAACGACCGGGACGCGGTTCTCGAGCTCGTGCGGCGGGCGCGGGTGGCGGGCTTCCGGGTGCTGGTCCTGACCGTCGACACGCCGGTCGCCGGCGCGCGCCTGCGGGACGTCCACAACGGGTTCACGATCCCACCGACGCTCTCGGTTCGGACGCTGATCGACATCGGGCTGCACCCGGGCTGGTGGTTCGACAAGCTGACCACCGAGCCGCTCCGGTTCGCCGTGTTCACCGAGACCGGCGGCACCGTCGCCGACCTGATCAACCGGGTGTTCGACCCCACGATCACGATCGCCGACCTCGCCTGGATGCGGGAGGCGTGGGACGGGCCGATCGTGATCAAGGGGATCCAGACCCCGGAGGACGCCTGCGCGGTCGTCGATGCCGGCGCGGACGGGATCGTGATCTCGAACCACGGCGGCCGCCAGCTCGACCGGGCGTCGACGCCCCTCGAGCAGCTCGCGCCCATTCGTGCCGCCATCGGCCGACGCGCGGAGGTGTACCTCGACGGCGGGGTCCTCTCCGGATCGGACATGATCGCGGCGGTGGCGCTCGGCGCCGATGCGGTGCTGGTGGGCCGCGCCTACCTGTACGGGCTCATGGCCGGCGGCGAGCGGGGGGTCGCTCGAGCTGGGGAGCTTCTCCGCAAGGAGGCGGTCCGGACGATGCAGCTCCTCGGCGTGTCACGCGTGGCAGACCTCGACGGGTCGAGCGCCCGGCTGCGCGACCGCTGACGGGTCGCGCGCTACGCCGCGCCGGCCTCCAGGTCGAGCAGCAGGGCCGCGATCTCGCGGGCGTTCGTCGTCCCGTAGTTCGCGTAACAGTTGTTGAAGAGCGCGTGCGTCTCCCTGGTCTGGGACGCGACCTCGCGGATCCGCGGCACCCACTCGGCCAGCTCGTCCCGCGAATACAGGTACTGGAACCGCTCGGCCGGCGTGATCCCCTTCGCCTCCCAGGTCGCGGCATTCCGCCCGTGGAACCGCACGATCGCGAGGTCCGGTGACGTGACCGCGACCTCCGGCGGGACGCTGCTCTTGAAGCCCTGCGGCTCGTCGACCATCACGAACGGGATCGACCGCTCCGAGAGGAACGCCAGCGTCCGGTCACGGTTCTTCTCGTTCAGCCACGACCCGTTGCGGAACTCGACCGCGACCTTCCAGCCGTCCAGCCGTTCGACCGCATCGTCGATCAGCGCCCGGCTCTCGTTCGATGGGAACACCCACTTCGGGTACTGGAGCAGGATCGAGCCCAGCTGGCCGCGCTCCTCGAGCGGCGCCAGGGCAGATCGGAACGTCCGCCAGACCTCCGCGTTGAGCTCGTCCGGGAAGTCCTTGAGGTAGATCCGGCTCTTCGCCTGGAGCTCGTCGGGCAGCGCCTCGCGGATCGACTTCGGCAGCCGCTTCGTCTCGGTCCCCTGCCCCGTCATCAGCGCGTGGGCCTTGATGTCGAACGTGAAGTCCGGCGGGGTCCGCTCCGCCCACAGCTGGGCGGTCCGCTCCGCGGGGAGCGCGTAGTAGGTCGCGTCGACCTCGACGACCGGGAACGTGGCGGCGTAGTACTGGAGGCGTTCCTCGGCACGATCCGCGCCGATCGGGTAGAACACGCCAGACGCCGTCATCGTCGGGTCCGTCCAGGACGCCGTGCCGACGAGGACGCGGCCGCCGCCGGTCTCGATCGGCTCCGAGGCGGCCGTCTCCAGCTCGGCGACGCGGCGGGAGGCCGCGTCACTGCCGGGATCGTGGTCCGTGGAGTCCGGGGCGACGCTCCGGGTCGAGGTGGGCATGCCGAAATCGTACGTGACGATGGCGTCGGAAGGGGTCAACAATCGGGCGAACGGGCTCGTGGAATGGTTGCGCGGTCCGAAACGCCGCCCGTTCCGTTCCCGAACGCTCGCCTAGGCTCGCCCGCGATGATCGACCCTTCCGCAGGGACGCCGGAGATCCGCCTGACGGATCTGAGCAAGCACTTCCGGGACGTCCGCGCGGTGGACCGCGTGTCGCTCGACATCCGGACGGGTGAGTTCTTCTCCATGCTCGGCCCGAGCGGCTGCGGCAAGACGACCACGCTCCGGATGATCGGCGGGTTCGAGCTCCCCACGGCCGGCCGGATCGAGCTCCGCGGACGGGACGTCACGATGGCCCCGCCGGACAAGCGGCCGGTCAACATGGTCTTCCAGAACTACGCCCTGTTCCCCCACCTCGATGTCGCGGGGAACATCGCGTTCGGGCTCCAGCGCAAGAACGTCGACAAGGGCCAGATCAAGCGGCGGGTCTCCGAGGCGCTCGACCTGGTCCATCTCGCCGGCTACGACAGGCGGAAGCCGAACCAGCTGTCCGGCGGCCAGCAGCAGCGGGTCGCGCTCGCGCGGGCCCTCGTGAACCGGCCGGACGTGCTCCTCCTCGACGAGCCGCTCGGGGCGCTCGACCTGAAGCTCCGCAAGGCGCTCCAGATCGAGCTGAAGCGCGTCCAGTCGGAGGTGGGGATCACCTTCGTCTACGTCACCCACGACCAGGAGGAGGCGCTCACGATGAGCGACCGGATCGCCGTGATGCACGGCGGCAAGGTCGAGCAGCTGGGCACCCCCGAGGAGCTCTACGAGCGGCCGCGGACGCGGTTCGTCGCGGACTTCATCGGGACCTCGAACCTGTTGACGGGCATCGTCGAGGCGGTCGAGGCCGACGCGGCCTGGTCCGACTGACCACGGGCGACGGTGCCGGACGGCGCGACCGGACCGGACGATGGGCCAGGCCCGTCGAGCTGAGCCGTCCGGCCCGAGGCCGTCGGGATCGAGGCGACGAACGGCGCGGTCCGCGACGCCCGCGGCTCGATCGCCGCGACCGTCGACCAGGTCGCCTATCTCGGGAGACTCCGTCCAGTACCTCGTCCGCTCCGCCGGCGGTCTCGGGATCCCGTGCTGGTCCGAAGAGCGCGGGAGCGGATCCCGATCGGCGGCGACGTCGACTCACCTGGGCGCCCGGGGACGCGCTCGTCCTGCCGACGCGACCGTCGCAGGAGGAGACCCAGGCAGGAGACAGCGATCACCCGGCGACGCCGCCGAGCCTTCCCAGGGCGACTCGTCGATCTGGAGCTCGCATTCCTCGGGCATCTCACCGAGCGCCGGATGAGCCGGCGCCAGCTCCTCGAGGTCGTGACCGCGGGTGGGCGCGGCCGTGGCCTCGCGCCCGTCGTCGCGGCGTGCCGGCGGCGGGCCGACGCCGCCACCGTCGACGGCGGCCGCCGTCCGCCACCGCGTCGCCGGTGGTCGTCGGCGCCCGCCTCGGACGCCGAGGCCGCCAGCCCGTCGGTCGAGCCGACCCCGGTCCCTAGCCCGGAGAGCCGAGCTCTACGTCTACAACTGGGACGCGTACATCGGCGAGGACACGGTTCCGAAGTTCGAGGAGACGTACGGCATCCGGGTCAAGTACGACAAGTTCGACCGACGCCGACACCCAGCTCACCAAGCTCCGGAGCGACGGCAAGGGCGGCGGCTACGACGTCAGCTACCCGACGTCGACCGACGTCGGGCCGCTGGCTGCCGAGGGTGTGCTCCTCAAGCTCGACAAGAGCCTGATCCCGAACATCGCGAACCTCCGCCCGGAGTGGCAGAACCCCGGCTACGACCCGAACAACACGTACTCCGTCCCGAACTACTGGTGGACGACCGGCTACGTGTGGGACCCGGCCAAGGTCCCCGGCGACCAGACGACGTGGGACGCCCTGTTCGATCCGGCGTCGACGGGCCACATCGGCATGCTCGACGACCAGCGCGAGACGTTCGCGGTCGCGGCCTTCAAGCTCGGCCTGGACCCGAACACCACCGACGAGGCCCAGCTCGACCAGATGCTCGCGCTCCTCGAGCAGCAGAAGCCGTTGCTCCGCAAGTACACGTCCGATGACATCGGCGACATGACGAGCGGCAACCTGTGGATCTGTCACGCCTGGTCCGGTGACTGGTTCCAGATGATCGCGGACAAGCCGAAGCTCAACTACGTCGTCCCCGGCAACGGCAGCATCCGCGGCAATGACGTGTTGGTGGTCACGTCCGGCGCGCCGCACCCGATCGCCGCCCACCTCTGGATCGACTTCAACCTCGACGCTCAGATCAGCGCCGGAAACACCAACTACATCGGCTACATGGGTCCGAACGCCGCGGCCGACCAGTACATCGACGACACGATCAAGGGCGATCCGCGGCTCAACCCGCCGGCCGACGTCCTCGCGAAGCTCGTCGAGCTGGCCTTCCTGGCGCCGGCCGATCTCGACAAGTACACCCAGCGCTGGAACGCCCTGCGCGCGTGACGGCACCGGTCGACGCTGCCGCGCCACCAGTCGCTCCACCCGCGGCGACCTCGATCCCGGCGACCCGGCGACCGCTCGCCGAGCGAATCGCCGGACTCGTCTTCGTCGTGCCCGGCGTGGTCTGGCTGGCGGCGTTCTTCCTCCTGCCGCTGGTCATCATCCTCGTGGTCAGCCTCGGCACGCGCGACGCAGCCGGTCACATCACGCTGGCCAACCCGGGGCTCCAGAACTACGCCCAGGCCACGCGCCCCGAGTACTTGCCGGCGTTCGCCAACTCGCTGAAGTACGCGCTGATCACAACGATCCTGTCGATCGTCATCGGCTACCCGATCGCCTACTGGATCTCGCGCTACGGCGGTTCGCGCAAGATCCTGCTGCTGATCCTCGTGATGCTGCCGTTCTGGACGAGCTATCTCATCCGGACCTACGCGTGGATGATCATCCTGCGGGACAACGGCGTCCTGAACTCGATCCTGCTGGCGACGGGCGTCATCAGCGACCCGATCCCGATCCTGAACTCGGACTTCGCCGTCATTCTCGGCATGACCTACGGGTTCCTGCCCTTCGCGATCCTGCCGCTGTACGTCTCCATCGACCGGCTGGACCCGCACCTCGTGGAGGCGGCCCGGGACCTGTTCGCGTCCGGCCGCGGCGCGTTCCGCCACGTGACGCTGCCGATGACGATGCCCGGGATCGTGGCAGCCGCGCTCCTGACGTTCATCCCGGCGATGGGCGACTACGTGACGCCCGACCTGCTCGGCGGTGCGCAGACGACGACGATCGCCAAGATCATCCAGGTCCTGTTCACGAGCGGCCGGGACTGGCCGTACGGCTCGGCGCTCGGGTTCCTGCTGATGGTCGTGACGCTGGGCGGGACGTTCCTCGCGCTGCGGACGCTCCGGCGCGAGGTGATCGGGTGAAGCCGCACAACCGCTGGCTGTCCGGGTTCGCGCTGCTGGTCTACGCGATCCTGTTCGCCCCGATCGTCGTCCTGATCATCTTCAGCTTCAACCAGTCGCGCCGGAACTTCGTCTGGCAGGGCTTCACCCTCGACTGGTACCCGCGGCTCTTCGCGAACCGCGACCTGCTCGACTCGATCGGCGTGACGCTCCAGGTCGCCCTGATCGCGGTGATCGGCTCGACGATCCTGGGCTCGCTCCTCGGGCTGGGCCTCGCCCGGCTGAAGTTCCGTGGATCGGGCGCCACCGAGACGCTCCTCCTGCTGCCGATGATCACGCCCGAGATCATCATGGGCATCAGCCTGCTGATCTTCTTCTCCCAGCTGTTCGCGTCGAATGGCTCGCTCCAGCAGATCTCCGTCGCCCACATCACGTTCTGCATCTCGTACGTCGCGGTCGTCGTCCGGGCCCGCGCGATCGGGATGGACCCGCGGCTCGAGGAGGCAGCGCGCGACCTGGGCGCCTCGGGCTGGGGCGCGTTCCGCTACGTGACCCTGCCGCTGATCCTGCCCGCGGTGCTCGCCGGGGCGATGATCTCGTTCGCCCTCTCGTTCGACGACCTCGTGGTCACGTCGTTCAATGCCGGCGTGGGCTCGACGACCCTGCCGATCTTCATCTACAGCTCGATCAAGTTCGGGGTCACGCCGCAGATCAACGCGATCAGCACGATCATCGTGGCGGTCGTGTCGATCGCCCTGTTCATCGCCTGGCGCCTCGGCGCATTCCGCTCGGATCCGCCGCCGATGGCGGCCGAGGACGCGCCGGCGGCGTAGGCCTCAGCGCTTCGCCGCGGCCCCGCTCTTCGCGGTCGCCTTCGATCGGGCGGTCGTCCTCGCCTCGGCGTGCTCGAACGAGCCGCGACCACCGGCCGGATGGGCCTCCGCGGCCTCGGCGGCGGTCACCGGATGGCCCGGCTCCTCCTTCGGCGGCGGCACGTCGTAGCGCTCGCGAACGGTCCGGGCGAGGGTGAACGGCTCGCCCGCGTAGCGGTCGGCGACCATCCGGTCGAACGCGTGAACGGACGCCTCCTGGTTGGAGTAGCGGCCGCTGACCCACGAGCGGGAGCGCGTCCCACGCTGCTGCATCTCGCAGACGTGCCAGTCCTGGGTGTTCGTCAGGTCCCAGAACGCGATCGCGTCGGACGGGTCGAAGTCCGGGCTGGCCATCGTCTCGCGCTCGAACAGGAGCTGGCAGATCACCGTCGTCCGGTCCGGGGCGACCGGCACGAGCCGGTGGACGAGCAGGTAGTCCGGGTGGATCGACAGGAACGCAAGTGGCCAGACCACGTAGTAGAAGATCTTCCGCTCGTCGTCGCTGGTCATCCCGCACATCGCGGGGCGCCCGTGGCGCGAGCCCTGGCCGCCATCGAGCGCCATCGTCTCGGCACCCGCGACCAGCTCCATCCAGCCACCCTGCCAGGCGCCGTCGGGGTCGTAGTCGCCGCCGACGTCGTACGGCGTCAGCTTGTTGAGCTGCGGGTGGAGCGGCGGGCAGTGATAGCACTCCGAGTAGTTCTCGGCGATGAACTTCCAGTTCGCGGCGACGTCGTAGGTCATCGTCCGGGCCGGCCGGAGGTCAGCGAACTCGAACCGCCCGAGATGCTCGTCGAGGTCGCCGAGCTGGTCCGCGAGTGACGCCGCGTCCGGGTCGAGGTTCAGGAAGACGAAGCCCTGCCACGTCGCGCAGCCGACCGGCATCAGCCCGTACGTCTCGAAGCTGAAGTCGTCGAGGTCGTCGGTGTGCTTCGCCCGGACGAGCTTGCCCTCGAGGTCGTAGATCCAGGCGTGGTACGGGCACTGGAACCGGACGGCCGTTCCGCATTCCTCCTCGACGACCGCGGTCCCGCGGTGGCGGCAGACGTTGTAGAACGCACGGAGCTGGCCGTCCTTGCCACGGACGACGAGGAGTGGCTCCCCGTCGAGCTCGGTCTGGAAGTACGTGCCCGGCTCGGGCGCCTCGTCCTCGCGGCCGACGATCACCCAGTCGCGGCGGAGGATGTGGTCGCGCTCCCAGTCGAGGATCGCCGCATCGTGGTAGGCGCGGCGCGGCAGGAGTCGCGCCCCACGGTACGGGCGGCGGATGGATTCGAGCTCGGCTTCGGTCAGGATCGTCGTGTCCGGCATGGCCCGATCGTCACACGGTCCGTTTCCAATGCTCTCGGGGTTCCATCAGGCGGACCCGCCGTTCCGCGTCCCGCGACGGGTCACGGGAGCGTGACCATCTCGCGCCAGTGCGGGATCTTCGTCGTGAAGCCGAGGGCCTGGACCTTCGGCTCCATCACGATCTGGGCCTCGGGGTCGCCGTGGACGAGGAACACCGTGCGCGGGAAGCCGGCCGACCCGGGTCCCTTGCCGTCGGTGAAGTGGCGCAGCCAGTCGAGGAGCTCGCTCTCGTCCGCGTGGGCGCTGAAGCCGCTGATCGAGCGGATCCGGCACTTCACGTCGCGGACGACGCCGTCGAGCTTCACGGTCGTCGCGCCGGCCTGGAGATGCGACCCGAGCGTCCCCTCGCCCTGGTAGCCGACGAACAGGAGCGTCGCGTCCGGATCGTCGATCAGGTTGCGTAGATGGCCGAGGACCCGGCCGCCCGTCAGCATCCCGTTCGACGCGATGATCATGTACGGGCGCTGGGCCGTGGCGATCGCCTCCGAGTCGTGGACGTCACGCGTCTCGGTCTGCCCCGGAAAGTCGAGCGGCGTGTCGCCGCTGTTCAGCAGCTTGCGTGTCTCGTCGTCGAAATCGTCGGCGTGGCGGCGGTAGATGTCGGACGCCTTCGAGGCCATCGGCGAATCGAGATAGAGCGGCAGCTGCGGGATCCTGCCCTGCTCGAGGAGCCGGTCGAGCTGGTACACGATCTCCTGCGTCCGGCCGATCGCGAACGACGGCACGAGGAGGACGCCGCCCGCCTCGTCGACCATCCGGACGGTCTCGGCGAGGATCCGGATCGCCTCGTCCTCCGGCTCGTGCTCACGGCCGCCGTAGGTCGTCTCGATCAGCAGGTAGTCCGCCGTCGTCTGGATCGTCGGGTCGCGGATGATCGGCGTGTCCGGCCGGCCGAGATCGCCCGAGAACAGGATCGTGGTCTCGTGCGCGGGACCCGTGCCGGACGGCCCGGCCGCGTCGACCCGGACCCGGATCATCGCCGAGCCGAGGATGTGGCCGGCGTCGAGGAAGGTCGCGTGGACGCCGGGCGCGACCTCGCGCTCCTCGCCGTAGTCGATCGCCTCGAACTGCTGGACCGCGCGTTCGGCGTCGTCGGCGGTGTAGAGCGGGGCGTCGAGATCCACAAGGACATCGGGCGGCTGGGCGCGCAGGTCGGCCTCGACATCCATGTCCGGGTCGCCGCCGCCGCGATGCGCGGGGAGGGTCACGGGCGCGGGTGGGGCGGGTGGCGAGGTCAGGGCCGTCGGACCCGGCCCGGCCGCCGTCGGCGGTGGCGGCGCGTCGTCGACGTGCTCGTGGAGTGGCGGCGCCGGGATCCTCCCGGCCGCGACGTCGAGGGCCTCCTGGTAGGCGGCCGCCTCCTTCGCGTCGTCCGCGGCGACGAGATCCGGGTGGCGCTTCTCCCAGCGCGCCTCGCGCTTGGCGAACTCCTGCTGGAGCTTGCCCGAGTCGAGGAGGACGAGCTCGGCCAGCTCGCACGTGCCGCGGGTCGCGATGATCCGGTTGCGATAGCCCGCATTGACGAGATGCGGGATCAGCCCGCAATGATCGAGATGGGCGTGCGTCAGGAGCAGGACGTCGATCGTGGCCGGGTTGTAGGCGAACGGCACCCGGTTCCGCATCGCCTCGTTCGGGCTGCCCTGGAACATCCCGCAGTCGACGAGGACGCGCGCCCGCCCGGTGTCGAGCAGGTACTGGGAACCGGTGACGGTCGTGGCACCGCCGAGGAAGTGGAGGTCCATGCGCGGAGTGTGCCAGTCATGCCCACTCGGCATCTCGCAGGTCCCCGGACCCGCGACGCGCTGGATGCGTCAAACGACGCTCGGTTGGTCGATTGACCGTCCGGCGACGCACCAGCCGCGTCGATCGACGCTCCAACGGTCCGTTCGTCGCGCAAGGACGGGCTTCACCGGTCGTTTGACGCGCTAGTTGCGTCAACCCGGGCATCCGGCGGCCGGCCGGACGAGCCCTCAGCCGATCGCGGTCATCACGATCGCGTCGAGGGCGATCGCGGCGAACAGCAGCGTCAGGTACGAGATCGAGTACTTGTAGAGGCGGATCGCCCCCGCGGTCGACTCCTCCTCCGAGTCGCCCCGGCGCCACAGCCCATACGCCTGGCGGAGGAACAGCGCCCCGAGGACGACCGCGGCCACGAGGTAGATCGGGCCCATCCGCGCCACCGCGAACAGGACCAGCGAGATCGCGACCATGAGGATCGTGTACAGGCCGATCTGGCGGGTCGTCTCGGGGATGCCCCGCACGACCGGGAGCATCGGGACGCCGGCCGCCGCGTAGTCCTTGCGGATCCGGAGGGACAGCGCCCAGAAGTGGGGCGGGGTCCAGTAGAAGACCAGGGCGAACAGGACGAGCGCCGGCACGCCGACGTTGCCGGTGACCGCGGCCCAGCCGATGACGGGCGGCAGCGCCCCGGCGGCCCCGCCGATCACGATGTTCTGCGGGGTCGAGCGCTTGAGGAAGATCGTGTAGACGACGACGTAGAAGGCGATCGCGAGCAACCCGAGGAACGCGGCCACGAGGTTGACGAAGAACGCGAGGATCGCGAACGAGATCGCCCCGAGCGCGATGCCGAACACGACCGCCCGCTGCGGATCGACCTGGTGGGCCGGCAGGGGCCGGCGTCGGGTTCGCGTCATCAGCTCGTCGATGTCGCGATCGAGGTAGCAGTTGATCGCGTTGGCGCTCCCGGCGGCGAGCGTCCCGCCGATCAGGGTCCAGACCGTCAGCCAGGCCCAATGGCCGAGCTGGACGCCGGGCACGAACCGGGTCGCGAGGACCATCGCCGGAACCGTCGTGACGAGCAGCAGCTCGATGATCCGCGGCTTCGTCAGCGCGATGTACGCCCGAACCGTGTCCTTCGTCGTCGGACGGGCGGTCGTCGCCGGGTCGACGTCGTCGCCGGCCCGGTCCCCGTCGCGGGCCTCCAGGTCGGCGGACGCGGTCCGCGCCTCCAGGTAGGAGATCGACACGAGCGCGACGAGCAGGGCCCAGATGATCGCCCCGAGGGCCAGGTGGAGCGTCTGCGTCCAGCCCGACAGACCGGTCAGGATCTGGAGCCCGCCGACGATCGCCTGGATCGGGAACAGGATCGCGGCGATCGCCGCCAGGCGGACGATCGGACGGGTCCGCGGCCGGTACCGCCACGCCGCGACGAAGACGGCGGCCACGATGAGCCCGACGACGACCGCGACCCAGCGATGGAGGACGTTCGCGGAGTTCGCATCCGTGAGGGTCGGGAAGACCGAGCCGTTCATCAGAGGCCAGTCCGGGAAGACGTACCACTGGGAGGTCGCGGTCACGTGCGAGCCGAACAGGAGGAGCGCGTAGACCGACCCGGCACCGAGCGCCGCGATGAGGGTGAACCGCTGGCTGCCGCGCCCGGTCAACCGGGCCGGGTACAGCGATCGGGCGAGGATCCAGACGAGCAGCCCGACCAGCGCCATCGCCGAGGCGAGATGCGCCGTCACGGACTCGCCGGTGTTCTTCTGGGCGACCGTCTCGCGTCCGAGCCACGCCTGGAACCCGACGAGGAGGACCGCGACGACGGTCGCGATCACGAGCGTCCGGCGGGAACGCAGGTCGACGAACGCGAGGATCGCGAGCCCGATGACCTCGAAGCCGATGATCACGGCCACCGTCCGGTGGGCCCACTCGATCCAGGCCTTCGCGTCGTCGAACGGCGGGATGACCTGGCCGTGGCAGAGCGGCCAGTCCGGGCAGCCGAGTCCGGACCCCGTGGCTCGCACGATCACCCCGATCGTGACCAGCAGGATCGCGGTCACGACGGTCGCCGCAGCGAGCTTCTGGAAGCGGGTCACGGGTCTCCTGCGGGGAGGGACGGGGGACGAGCAGGACGGGCGCCATTCTAGCGCCGTACCCCGGTTCCTCGTGCCGGAATGCGCGAGTGAGCGGTCGGCCGTAGGCTGTCGGCATGCACCTTCCCACCCGCGCCGTCGCCGCGATCGTCGGCGCCCTGATCGTCGCCGCGGGCTGCGCGGTCGGGGGCGCCGGGAGCGCGCCATCTGCGACCGGGCCGACGGCGTCCGCCGTGAAGCCGGCGGGCTCCGCCTCGTTCCTGCCCGTGCCGGTGTCGTCGGAATTCGGGGTCGGGCTGAACCGGGTGGTGTTCGGTCTGCTGGACACGACCGGGACGAAGTCGGCGGCGACGCCGGATCGGACCCTGGCGATCGGCTACCACGGCCCGAGCGGCGAGACGATCCCGTCGACGCCGACGATGTTCGTCTGGGCCGTCGAGGGGACCAAGGGCGTCTACATCGGCCAGGCGACGTTCGCCAGCGCCGGACAGTGGATCGCCGACTTCACCAGCGCGGCACCCGGGTCCCCCGCCGCCACCGTGTCCTTCTCGTTCACCGTCAAGCCGCACACGACCGTCGTCTTCCCGGGCGATCCGGCGCCGTCGGTCAAGACCCCGACCCTGGCCGACGTCGGCGGTGACGTCGCGAAGATCTCCACCGACACGAACCCGGTGAAGCGCTTCTACGAGACCTCCGAAGCCGACGCGCTCGCGGCGAAGAAGCCGTTCGTCCTGATCTTCGCCACACCGAAGTTCTGTCAGACCGCCACGTGCGGCCCGACACTCGACAAGGTCAAGCCGATCGCGGCCGCCCATCCGGACGTGACGTTCATCAACGTCGAGCCGTACCAGCTGACCGACGCGAGCGGCTCGCTCCAGCCCGTCCTGACCACGGACAACCAGCTGATCCCGGTCGAGGCGACGACGGCGTTCAAGCTCCAGTCGGAGCCGTACGTGTTCGTCGTGGATTCGACCGGGAAGGTCTCGGCGTCGTTCGAGCTCGTCTTCTCACCCGAGGAGCTCGACGCGGCGGTGAAGGCGGTCGAAGCCGGCTAGCCCGGGGCCACCTGGCCGACTCGGCTAGGGCGCGTCCTCGAGCCGGACCGCGACCGGGCCACCGGACTCCTGGACGAACGTGACCCGGATGGGCACGAGGCTCACCTTGTGCTCCGCCAGGTGCCCGGGCGGGAACTGCGTCGCGTTCTCGATCGTGCCGACCCGGAAGTCGACGGTCCGGCCGTCGGCCGTCCGGATCGAGAACCCCCGGACGTCGCTCAGGCTCGTCGCCTCCACGGCGACCACGACCCCGGTCTCCACCTGCCGGCCCGGCCCACCGAGGACCATGGTCCCAACGACCGCAGCCAGGACGACGGCCACCGCGACGGCGAGCAGGAGGATGAGCCGCCGGCGACCGTTGCCGGAGACCGGCCCCGTCGCGGGCGCCGTCGAGGGTTCGGTGGTCAAGCCCCGGTCCCGCTGCTCCCGGGCGTGTGGAGCGGGGTGCCGTTCGCGCAGAGCGGGCAACCGCCCGCGCCCGGCTCGTAGGTCGGCAGGTCGAGCCGCCAGAGCGACCGGAGCGGGTAGGTCCGGCCCGTCGTCGGCGAGGTCAGCGTGTTGGTATCGCGGCCGCTTCGGTCGACGAGGACCGCGCATTCGACGATCTCGCCGCCCATCGCCTCGACCGCGGGGAGCATCGCGATGAGCGAGCCGCCGGTCGTCAGGATGTCGTCGACCAGCAGGACCCGCTCGCCCGGCTCGATCCGGAAGCCGCGCCGGAACTCGCGACGGGTCGTCCCATCCGCATCGCGGACCTCCTCGGCGAAGATCGCCCGGACGCCGAGCTGACGGCCGGTCTCGAACGCGAGGATGACACCGCCGGTCGTCGGGCCCGCCACGAGGTCGACGCGGTCGGACGCGTCGGCGTGATCCGCCGCGAACGGCGCCGCCCAGAAGCCGCACAGCTCACTCGTCGCGGCGGGATCGCTCAATACGGCGAACTTCTCGACGTACGCGTCGCCGTGCCGGCCGCTCTTGAGCTGGAAGTGCCCCTCGCGCAGCGCCCCGGAGCTTCGGAACAGCTCCTCGGTCCGGCGCGCGATGGCGGCCCGGGCGCCGATCTCGAGGGCCGGCTTGATCGTCGTCATCCGCGGAAGTCTAGCCGCGACCGCCCGTCAGGGCCGGTACTCGACGCCCTTCGAGGACGGGGCGCCCGGCTTGCGCGGGAGGGCGGTGCCGATCAGGTCGCGATACGAGCCGAGCCCGAGACGGCGGCACTCCCCGGTGAGCTCGTCGACGAGCCGGACCGGGAGCGTCGGGTCGGCGAAGATCGCCGTGCCCACCTGGACCGCGACCGCGCCGACGGCCAGGAAGTCGAGGACATCGACGAGCTCCGTGACGCCGCCGATCGCCACGACCGGGATGTCGACGATCTGGCTGACCTCGTACACGATCCGGAGGGCGACGGGCTTGATCGCGGGCCCGGACAGGCCGCCGTAGATGTTCCCGAGGAGCGGCTTCGAACGCGACGAAGCGACCGCGATCCCCGACAGCGTGTTGATCGCCGTCAGCGCGTCCGCGCCGGCATCGGCGATCGCCCGCGCGATCGGTCGGACGTCGGCGACGTTCGGCGACAGCTTCACGAGCAGCGGCAGGTCGGTCGCCCGTCGGACGGCCGCCGTGACCTCGCCCGCGGCGCCGGCGTCGATCGCGAACTGCAGCCCGCCGCGGCCGACGTTCGGGCAGCTGATGTTCAGCTCGATCCCGGCAACCCCGGGCACCCCGTCGAGCCGCCGGACGACCTCGACGTAGTCGGCGACCGACTCCCCCGCGACGTTGACGATCACCGGCGTCTTCCAGCCGGTCCACGTCTTCGCGTACTTCTCGATGACCGCATCGACGCCCGGGTTCTGGAGGCCGATCGAGTTCAGCATCCCGCCCGGCGTCTCCGTCACCCGGGGCGTGATGTTGCCGACGCGAGGCTTGAGCGTCGTGCCCTTGCAGCAGATGGCGCCGAGCCGGTCGACCTCGACGACGTCGCCGTACTCGATCCCGTAGCCGAACGTCCCCGACGCGACGAGGATCGGGTTCGGCAGGACGAGACCGCGGCCGAGATCGACGGCGAGGTCGACCGGCGCCCCGAGGAACGGGCCGTCGTCGACCGCCGATGATCTCGTGGGCGGGCCGGAACGGGGTCTCGGCGCGCTCGACGGAGTCCCCGACCCGATCATCGGCTTGAGCTTCCGGACGGTCGGCGTGCGCTTCGTGGCCACCCGGACGTCCTTCGCAGTCGTGACCTTGCGCTTCGCCTTCACCAGCCGGACTCCCAGGCGACTTCCTCGGCGGCGAACACCGGGCCCTCGCGGCAGACCCGCTGGGGTGCGCCGTTCACGCCCATGATCACGCAGCCCAGGCACGCCCCGACCGCGCAGCCCATGTTCTGCTCCATCGACACCTGGAGGAACGCCTTGCGACGGGCGGCCGGCGAGCCGAGCGGATCGGCCTTGCCGCCGCCCCGCTTCCGGCCCAGTCGCGCGACGCCCAGCCGCTCCCGTCGGCCGGCCGCCAGGCGGGCGAGCGCCGCGAGCATCGGCGCCGGGCCGCAGGCGAACGCCTGGTCCGCCCAGGCCTCGTAGTCGGGCACGAGCTCGGTCACGAACCCGTGATGCCCGACGGATCCGTCGTCGGTCGCGATCACGTACTCGACCTCGTCGGGCAGGAGCGACGACGGGTAGACGTCCCGCGCCGACGCGGCGCCGAACAGCATCGCGACCTGACGGCCATCGCGGAGGGCCTCGTCGGCGAGGAACCGGACACCGGCCATCCCGAGCCCGCCCGCGACGAGGAGCATGTGGCGCGACCGACTGTCGACCTCGAACGGCCGGCCGAGCGGCCCGAGCATGTCGACCGGGTCGCCGGGCCGCAGGTGGGTGAACCACTCGGTCCCGCGCCCGATCGTCCGGAAGTGGATCGTGATCGTGCCGCTGACCGGGTCGGCTGTGTTGATCGAGAACGGACGACGGAGGACGAGCCCGGACAGGTCGCCGGTCCGGACGTGGACGAACTGCCCCGCCCGCGCTCCGGTCGCGAGCTCAGGCGCGTGGAACGATTGGAGCCATTGACCCGGGAGGATCTCCCGGCTGTCGACCAGCTCGGTCCGGACGAGCCGCATCGTCACCGGTGGGCGTCGTCCTCCCCGACCTTCTCGTCGTCATCGTCATCGTGGTTGTCCGCGGCTTCGGCGTCGGCGTCGTCCGCCACGACGTCACCCTCGGCCACCGCGGCCGTCCCGTTCCCGCCCGCCGCCTCGGCCTGGAATGCCGCGAGCTCCGGGGCGATCGCCGGGAAGGCCTCGGCGAGGGCATCGGCGAGGTCCCCGAAGACGTCGGTCGGGTCGTAGTACTCGACAAGCTCCTCGGCCGACGCGAGCGGTCGCCACTCGTTCTCCTCTTCGGTCAGGACCTCGGCCCGGAACTCGCCGGCCGCGGTCAGCGTGAGCCGCTCGTCGTCGTCGTCGTTGATCACGAGGTCGCCGATCTTGGCGACCAGGTTCTCGGACGCATCCTCGAACTGCTCGAGCAGGCGGGCCTCGCTTCGCTGGCTGCGCTCCTGGTACTCCAGGGCAAGGTCGTAGAGCCGCTGCGCGGCGAGCTCGTCGTCGTCGACGTCGACGCGCTCCGGCTGCGCTGCCGCCCAGTCATCGGCCGCGGCCGCGTACGGGTCGCCCCCGATCGTGACCGTCTCCTCGACCCCGATCCCGGCCGCGTCGAGCACGTCGCCCTCCGCGGTCGGCTCGGCGGCGAGACCGGCTCCCTCGCGGGCTGCGTCGGCGAACGCCTGATAGATGTCGGCGGGGTTGTACAGCTCGACGAGCTCGGACGCGGTCTCGATGACCTCGGTCTCCGAGGTCCACTCGCCGGTCAGGTCGTCGAGGTAGCGGGTCCGGCTCCGGAAGGTCAGGTCCGGCGCGATCGCGAGGTAGTCGGGATCCTCGTCGATCAGGGTCAGGCCGCCGAGCTCGCTGATCCGCTCGCGGTTCGCCGCCAGGAACCTGCGGAGCTGCTCGGTCGACTGGACGAGGAAGTCCGACCGTTCGAGGGCGGCGTCGCCCGCGATCTCGCCGAGCAGGTCGTTGCGGCTCGTGTCCATCGCATCGCCTCCCTTCCCCTGTCCTTGCGGTTGATCGTCGGCCGACGACCGACCGCGGTAGAAGCCCATCTGTCTACTCGTGGTATTCGAGGTCGGGACCCATCCGCTGGCGCAGGAACATCGAGTGGTGGCGCTGGAAGATCCACTCCCCCGCCCGATGCCCCAGTTCGCGGATGCTCTCGTCGGCCTCGAGCTTGTCCAGTGTCGCGTAGTCCGGAAGATCGAGCAGGATCACGTTGTCGAAGTCCCAGCCGTGGGCGACGTTGTACCAGCCGAGGAACCGGATCCCGTATTTCTGCTCGTACTGCCGGAGCTGGCGGGCGAAGATCGTCCGCATGTAGAACTTGAAGAACGGATCGCGTCCGCGACGGACCGAGAAGTAGGTCGCGAGCACGGGCACGGGACACTCCTCCTGTCCATCGATCCGGGACGCCGGATCGCGATCAACGCCGATCGCGGCGGCCTATTGTCGCACGGGGCCTTCGTCGGACGGAGGTGGCCCGCCGGTGTCGTCGTCCCCGGCCGGCTCGCCCTCCGCGCCGCCGTCGGCGGGGTCGCCGGCGACTTGATCCTCGAGCTCGCCGACCGTCTTCGACGTGCTCGCCAGCGGGCGGCGCCGGCCCCGTCGATCGGCGGCCACGAGGCGGAGCAGGAAGATGATCGTCTGACCCACGACGAGGAGCAGCGCGATCGTCGCGAAGAGGAGGGCGGCGCTGATCCAGAGCTGCCAGCCCCAGAACACGGTCAGCGGCGTCAGGACGATGAAGACGACGAGGACGACGAGCTGGAACCGGAAGCAGCCGAGGCCGGGGCCGCGTTCGGCCTCGAGATCGTCGCCCTTGTACTGGACCGGGGGCTGGTTGATCACGAGCGGCGATGGTACCGGCAGCGGCCCCGTGGCGCGGTGGCGCGGTCAGCGCGGCGCGTCGTCCGGGCCGCGATTATCCTGAGCTGGCTCGATCGGCGCCCCGTCACCGCGTCGCAGGGCAGGCGGACGTGCACATGTCACGACAGCGGCTGTTGATCATCGCCATCCCGGCGCTCGTCGTGGGCGGGATCGAGGTCGTCAGCGACACCCTGCTCGATGCGGTCCTCCCGTTCCCGGGCGACGCGCTCCTGATGACCTTCGTCGTCCTCGTTCTGGCCGCTGCCCTGTCCGGCATCGCCTACCGCCGGATCGAGTCGCTGCGCGCAACGCTGGCCGTGCGCAACCGCGAGCTCGAGGAACGCGCCGCGTCGGCGTCGGCGCTGCGCCGGGTCAGCGTCGCGATCACGGCACTCGTCGACCTGCCCGAGATCCTCGATGCGATCGTCGGGAACGCCCGGACGCTGATCGGCGTCGACGCGGCCGTGCTGCTCCTCGCCGACGGCGAGGGTCGCCTCCAGCACGCCGCATCGAGCGATCCGAGCGGCTCGATCGACCGCGCGGGCCGGCTATCGGCGCCGGGCGACGACGACCTCGGTCGATGTCTGCCGGTCCAGCTGCGGGTCAGCCGGCTGGTGGCGCCGCTCCAGCGGGGACGAGAGACGATCGGAATGCTCGCCGTCGGATCCCGGGCCGAGCGGGCGTTCGACGTGGACGACGTCGAGACGCTCGCGTCGCTCGCGGACCAGGCCGCGATCGCCATTGAGCACGCGCGGCTGCAGGATCGTCTCCGCGAGCTGGCCGTCGACTCGGAGCGGGAGCGGATCGCCCGCGAGATGCACGACGGCCTGGCCCAGGTCCTCGGCTACGTGAGCACGAAGTCGCAGGCGGTCGAGCAGCTCCTGGCCGCCGGTCGCATCGACGCGGCTCGTGCGCAGATGGCGGAGCTGGGTGCGGCCGCCCGATCGCTCTATGTCGACGTCCGCGAGGCGATCCTGGGGTTGCGGAGCCCGATCAGCCCGGGCATCGGGCTCGTCGGCGCGATCGAGGACTACGGCGAGCGGTTCGCCGACGCCGCGAAGATCGGGGTCAAGGTCGTTGCGACGCCGACGGCACGCGCGACGCATCTCGGACCGGGCGTCGAGGCGAACGTCTTCCGGATCGTCCAGGAGAGCCTCACCAACGTCCGAAAGCACGCCGACGCGGCCCGGGTGGTCGTCCGTCTTGACCGGGACGGCGATGACCTGCGGGTCGAGATCAGCGACGATGGCCGGGGGTTCCCGGCTGCGGCGGCGACCGAAGGCGACTGGCCCCGGTACGGGCAGGCGGCAATGCGCGAGCGCGCGGCCGCGATCGGCGGGCGGCTCGAGTGGTCGAACGGGGACGACGGCGGTGGCATGGTGACGCTCGCCGTGCCGGTCGCCTCCGGCGCCGATGCGGTCGCGTCCTGATGCGCATCCTGATCGCCGATGATCACGCGCTCTTCCGGGACGGCGTTGCCTCCCTGCTCGACGCCTGGGGCCACACGGTGGTCGGTCAGGCCGCGGACGGCAGGGCAGCGGTCGCCCTCGTGGACGCGCACCTGCCGGACCTGGTGCTGATGGACGTGCGCATGCCGGAGATGACGGGTCTCGAGGCCACACGTCGGATCGGCGCGACGCACCCGGACGTCGCGATCGTCATGCTGACCGTGTCGGAGCAGGAGGACGACCTGTTCGAGGCGATCCGGGCCGGCGCACGCGGCTACCTGCTGAAGAGCCTCGAAGGGGCCCAGCTCCGTTCGATGATCGACGCCGTCGCCCGCGGCGAAGTGGCGATCGCGCCCTCGACGGCATTCCGGATCATCCGGCTCTTCGCCGAACCCAACGCCGCCGGGAGCGGGTCCGCCGCCAGCTTGAGCGCCGGAGGCGATCGCCGGCTGACGCAGCGCGAGCGCGACGTCCTCGAGCTGGTGACCGCGGGGCTCCGGAACAAGGAGATCGCCGCCCGTCTGGGAATCACCGAGAACACGGTGAAGTTCCACCTCCGGAACATCCTCGAGAAGCTCCATGCCGTCAGCCGGACGGAGCTCGCGACGCGGGCGATGCGCGAGGGCCTCGTCCGGGGCGACTGAGCGCGGCCGTCCGCGGGCCGACGTGCCGTTTGGACGTCGTGCCCTAGTCGAAAGGATGGGGCCCCCCGGGCCGATCGAACCTATGCCGGGGGCGGTCCGCCTTCGATGCTCTGCCGACAGTCAGGTCGACGGAGGCGGGTCATGGGCTATCGCATCGACATCGATCACGGTGGCTGCATCAACTGCGGGATCTGCATGGACGTGTGCCCGGTCGAGGCGCTCGACATGAGCCGACCGCTGGCGCCGGGGATCGAGACCGGCCAGGGGCCGGCCCGGCCGATGCCGTGGACGATGGAGCATCCGGTCCAGGTGGGTGAGTGCATCGGCTGCCAGATCTGTGTCCGGGAATGCCCCGTCGGGGTGGTGAGTCTGGCCAGCCAAACCGGTTCGACCGAGCTGGCTCCGCGACAGGGACCCGTCCATCGACCCCCGACGAACGACGCCGGCTGGTCGGCCCTGTCGTCGGTCACGCTCGAGTCGCTCAAGCCGTCACACCCGTCGCCGTGGGGCGACCTGTTCCAATGGGCGACCAACGAACGGTCGGCTGCCGGTCCCGACGGGGTGTCGCCGATCGAGGGCCGGCAGGCACCGCAGGCGCCCTGCCAGACGGCCTGCCCGGCCGGCACCGACGCCGGACGGTATGTCGGGCTGGTCGCCCAGGGTCGCTTCGACGACGCCTATGCCGTCGCGGCCGAGGTCAACCCGTTCCCGTCGGTCTGCGGCTGGATCTGCACGGCGCCGTGCGAAGCGGCCTGCCGGCGTGGCGTCCTCGACGAGCCGATCTCGATCCGGACCATCAAGCGGTTCGCGACCGAGCACGGGACCCTGCCACCCGTCACGGCCCCGACGGTCAAGCGCGCGGGTCGCGTGGCGATCGTCGGCGGCGGACCGGCCGGGATGTCGGCCGCCTACTACCTGGCCCGCCTGGGCTATCCCGTGACGGTGTTCGAGGCGATGCCGGTGCCGGGCGGGATGATGGCGATCGGGATCCCCGCCTATCGCCTGCCGCGCGACGTCCTGCAGGCCGAGATCGCACGGATCGTCGGGCTCGGTGTCGACCTTCGCCTGAACGCAGCCATGGGACGCGACTTCACCCTCGGCGATCTCCAGAGCGACGGGTACGCGGCGATCTTCCTCGCCACGGGCGCGTCGAAGAGCCGACGCCTCGGCGTACCGGGCGACGAGGCGGGCGGTGTGGTCCCGGCCACGCTCTTCCTGAAGCAGGTGAATCTCGGCGAATCGCCGCGGCTCAGCGGTCCGGTGGTCGTCGTCGGCGGCGGCAGCACCGCGATGGACGCCGCCCGGTCGGCCCTCCGGAGCGGCGCGAGCTCGGTCGTCGTGGCCTATCGCCGGCGACGGACGGACATGCCCGCGCAGGTCGAGGAGATCGAGGCCGCCGAGCGCGAGGGGATCGAGATCCGGACAGAGCTGGTCGTCGACGAGGTCGTGGTCCGTGACGGGGCGGCGGTCGCCCTCCGCTGCACGGAGGGCGGGCCGGCGGCCCGGGTCGTCGACCTGCCGGCCCGCACGGTCCTCGTCGCGATCGGCGAGGAGCCGGACCCGTCGATCCTGCCCGAAGGGACCGGGATCGAGATCAGCGGCTGGGCCGGTGTCGTCGCCGACGCCCGAACCCTCTCGACCGGCCAGGTCGGGGTCTTCGCGGGGGGCGACGTCGTCTCGGGCCCGAAGACGATCATCGACGCGGTCGCGGCGGGTCGCCGGGCGGCCGGCTCGATCCACGGCTACCTGGCCGGTGTCGCCGACCCCGAGGCGGAGATCCTGCGGACCGTCCGCTACCCGACCCTGCACGAGGCGACGCTGACCGTCGACCTGACCGCACGGCCGCGGGCCCATCCCGCGCTCAACGTCGTCGATCCCGCGTCATTCGCGCCGACACAGGCCGGATACGAGCCCGCGATCGCGGTCGGTGAGGCGGGGCGCTGCTTCCGCTGCGACGCCGTCGATCGATGCGCGAGCGTCCACGTCCTCGGCGGCCGGGGTCCCGACGATCGGCCGGCCGTCCCGCATGCGCCGACGTTTCCCGGCCCGGCTCCGGCGAGCCCCGCAGTCCCAGGAGGTGTGCAATGACCCCGGAACAGGTCTCGGGCTTCTTCGATGCCGGCGAGAGCTTCATCGAGGGGACGATCGCGGCCGCCCTCGTCGTGCTCTGGACGCTCGCGGTGGCGATGCATCTCGGCCGACCGTACATGGTCCGGAACACCGGCAAGTTCACGCTCCGGCTGGGCGCGGACCTGTGGTGGATCATCTACGTCGCCCTGCGCGACCTGATCCTCGTCCAGGTCCTCCTCGGCAGCTTCATCTTCTTCTACCCCGATGTCGTCACGGGCCAGGACCTGCCGATCACCGGCGGTCTTGCGGCCGTCTGCGCCTTCGCGGCGCTCCTGATCAAGCTCATGACGAAGGGCGATGCCGACGTCAACGGCTATCGCTGGCAGGTGATCCTCATCGGGCTCGGCGCGGCCCTGTACATCACGCCGTACTTCCTCGGGACCCAGATGACGGAGCTGACCGGTCAACGGGTCGACGTGATCATGCCGTTGCTCGTCAGCTCGAAGAACCCCGACCTCGCGCTGCCGCTGTGCTACCTGTCGGCGATCCTCGCGGGCATCTGCGGCGTGATCGCGGTCGTCTACAACCTGCGCGGAACGAATCGTCGCCGGCCGATCGAGTCGGCGCCGGAAGGAGCGAACCGATGAGCGGCGACGATCTCGCAACCGCCCTGACCACCGGGGCCTCGGCCTGGCTGGTGCTGTCGATCGCGGCTGTCCTCCCGATCCTGTGGGCGTTCGCGCTCGTCCTGCACTTCGCTCGTCCCTACGTGTTGCGGTTCCTGCGGCTGCTGACCCTCCGCTTCGGGGGCGACGTCTGGTGGCTGTCCTATGTCCTGTTCCGGGATGCGCTGCTGGTCATCACCCTCGGGTTGAGCATGGTCTTCCTGATGCCGAACCTCTACCTGAAGGTCGGCCTCCCGATCACCGCACCCTTCGCGGCGGTCCTCCTGTTCTGGGCGCTCGTCGTCAAGCTGATCCGCGACGCAGACGACGACCCGGCCGCCTTCCGGCTCGTCAGCGCCCTGCTGGTGGTCGCCTCGGTCCTGTACATCGTTCCGCAGGTCTACGGCATGGAAGCGGCCGACCAGGAATACCTCGGCAGCCTGCCGAGCACGCTGGTCAGCACCACGAACCTCGCCCTCGCCCGGCCGATCCTGTGGATCAGCATCGGCCTGTTCGCCCTGACCGGGGCGGCGCTGTTCGTCCGGTTCCTCGTCAACCTCGGCCGGAGCGAGGCGTCCGCTGACGACGCGGTGGAGGAGACGCGCATCGCAGCCTGACCACGCCTCGCGCCCGGATGGGACCGGGCGGGCCTCCGCCCGGTCCCGCTCAGCTCGCCCAGTTCGACCCCCGGCGCGCCCGATCGGATCGTCCGATCTCGCACGCCGCCGGGAGTCACTCCCATCCCGCCGCACGTTCCGCCGATTTCGGAATCCGGAATCGGACCGGCGACCGCGGAACGAGGGTGAGTTCCTGTGGCGTTCGATCTCGGACGAGATCGGAAACGCGGGCGAGGCCAGGGGTTCGCCGAAGAGGCGGCCCGCTACGACCCCCGACGCGCCAACCGATCCCGGAGCCGGAACCACTCGCCGGCGAACGGCAGGAACCACGGCCGGCCCTCGTACGGCGCCGGCACGAGCGGGAAGGACAGCTTCGCGAGCGCCGGCGCCGAGCCCCCGCCGATCCACTCCCCGATCGCCGTCCCGAGCGCGGTCATCAGCGCGACACCGGTCCCGCAGCAGCCCATCGCGTAGGTGATGCCATCCTTGCGCCCGACGTGCGGCATCCGATCGAACGTGAACCCGACGTTGCCGCCCCAGGCGTAGTCGACGCGGAGGCCGGCGAGCTGCGGATGGACCTCGAGCATCCCCTTGTGGAGGATCGCCGCGGTGTGGTCGACGTTCGTCGGCAGGAAGCTCGCCCGGCCGCCGAAGATCATCCGGCGGTCCTCGGACACGTGCCAGTAGTAGAGGAAGTTCTTCGTGTCGAAGAAGGCCCGGCCCCGCGGCGAGAGGGTCCGTGCCAGCTCCTCGGGGAGCGGCTCGGTCGCGATGATGTAGCTCCCGATCGGGATGATCCGCCGGCGGAGCGACGGCACGACCCCGTCGGTGTAGCCGTTCGTCCCGACGACGACCTCCTTCGTCAGGATCGCGCCGCGGCTCGTCTCGACGACGAGCCGGCCGTCCGCCTGGCGCCGGACCGTCCGCGCCCGGACGCCCTCGTGGAGGTCCGCGCCGGCGCGATCGGCGGCCGCGACCAGTCCGGCGAAGTACTTGCCGGGGTGGAGCAGCCCGCTCGGCGGGAAGACCAGCCCGCCGTGGTAGAACGTCGAGCCGATCTCGGTGGCGAGCTCGTCCTTCGGGACGAACGTCGCCTCGATCCCGAATCTGCGGAGCGTGTCCACGGACGCCCGGAGCTCGTCGACGTGCGACGGCCCCCACGCGAGGTCCAGGTAGCCGCACTCCCGGAACTCGCAGTCGATCGCCTCCTCGGCGATCAGCCGCTTGACGAGGTCGTAGGCGTCGAGCGTCTCGCGGAACAGCGCCCGGCCGGTCTCCTCGCCGTATCGGTCGATCAGCTCGGCGGGGCCCCACTTGTACCCGGGGTGAACGATCCCACCGTTGCGGGTCGACCCGCCGAACCCGAGGCTCTCCGCCTCGAGCAGGGTGACGGCGGCCCCACCGCGAGCCAGCGCACGGGCCGCATTGATCCCGGTGTATCCGCCGCCGATGACGACGACGTCCGTGACATCCGGGAGGGGCCGGTCGCGGCGCGACGGAAGCGCGGGCATCGTCGTGTGCCAGTACGGCCGCCGCTCGTAGTCGCGGTTCAGCACGCTCGTCGGGCCGGAGGTGGGCACGTCAGGCGGCGGGCTCAGCCGGCCGCGTCGTCGTCGATCGAGGCTTCGTAGGCCATGCGGCCACCAGCGACCGTCAGCAGCACCTGGCCCGCCAGGTCGCGGCCGCGCAATGGCGTGTTCTTGCCGCGCGACGCCAGGGCATCCGGCTCCACCCGCCAGGTCGTCGACCGGTCGAAGATGACCAGGTCCCCGGGCTGACCCTCCACCAGACCCGGGCCCGGGCGATCTCCCCAGCGCGAGCCCAGGACGCGGGCCGGACCGGCCGTCAACGCCTGGACTGCGCGGGCAAGCGGGACCAGGCCCGCGTCGACCATCGCGAGGACGACGCCCAACGCCGTCTCGAGCCCGCTGATCCCGTTGGCCGCCAGCCCGAACTCGACGTCCTTGTCGACGCTCGTGTGCGGCGCGTGGTCCGTGGCGATCGCGTCCGCGGTCCCGTCCAGCAGCGCCACCCGGCACGCGGCCGCGTCGGCGACCGAGCGGAGCGGCGGGTTGACCCGGAGCGATGATGCATACGGCGCCGCGACGAGCGCGCCCGGGCCATCCGCCCACGGGTCGCCGGTCCCATCCCAGGACCAGCGTCGCGCGCCCGCCAGCCACTCGTCGGAGAGGGCGAGATGATGCGGTGTTACGTCGCACGTCACCGGCAGCCCCGCCGCCTTCGCTCGGCGGACCAGGTCCATCGACCCCGCGGTCGAGAGGTGGGTCAGGTGGAGCCGGGCGCCCGGCACGTCGCGGACGACGTCCGCCAGCAGCGCCAGGTCGCGGGCGACGGCGGTCTCCTCGGCCGCCGCCGGCCAGCCCCGGAGCCCGAGGACGGTCGCGACATAGCCGTCGTTCGCCTCGGCGCCGGCGGTCAATCCTCGATCCTCGGCGTGGTCGACGATCGGCAGCCCGAGCGCGCCCGCGTACGCGAGCGCGTTCCGCATCAGGGCCGGCGAGGTGACCGGCGCCCCATCGTCGCTGAACCCGACGACCCCGGCGTCGGCCAGCTCACCGAGCGCCGCAAGGGTCTCGCCGGCGCGTCCGGCGGAGATCGCGCCCCAGGCCAGCGCCCGGACCGGCGATCCGGAGGCCGCGGCTGCCGCGGTGACCCGGGCCAGCACCGCCGGGTCGTCGAGCGACGGCGTCGTGTTCGGCATCGCGCAGACGGTCGTGAACCCGCCGTGGGCGGCGGCCGCGAGCCCGCTGGCCAAGGTCTCCGCGTCCTCGTTGCCCGGCTCGCGGAGGTGGACGTGGAGGTCCACGAAGCCCGGGGCGACGATCACCCCGCGGTCGTCGATCCCGTCGGCCTCGCCGGCGTCGAGCCACGTCACGGCCTCGAGGACGCCGTCGGAGACGACGATCTCGCCCGGTCCCTCGCGCCCGGATGCCGGGTCCACGAGCCAGGCCCGCGAGATCTCGAGGTCCGCGACGACCCGCCCGACCTCGCCGATCGTCGGGGCGATGGCGCTCACCCGGGACGGACCCCGGCGAGCAGGTACAGCAGGGCCATCCGCACCGCGACCCCGTTCCGGACCTGCTCCTCGATCAGCGACTGCGTCCCCGCTGCGACGTCCGGCGCGATCTCGACGCCCTCGTTCATCGGGCCCGGGTGCAGGACCAGCGCATCGGGCCGGGCCAGGGCCAGGCGCTCCCGCGTGAGCCCGTAACGAGCCGCGTACTCGCGCAGGGACGGGAGGAGCCCGGATGCCATCCGCTCCTTCTGGATCCGGAGGGCCATGACGGCATCGGCGTCCCGGAGCGCCTCGTCGATCGAGGACGTCACGTGGATCGACCGCCCGGAGGTCGACGCCCGCAGCGCCCATGTCTCGAATCCGCGGAGCAGCGTCGCCGGGCCGCACAGCCAGACGTCGGCACCGGCGGCCGTCAGCGTCCAGATGTTCGAGCGGGCGACGCGCGAGTGGAGGACGTCGCCGAGGATCACGATCTTGCGACCCTCGAGCGAGGCGGCGGAGCCGGCTGCCGCGGATCGCGCGCCCTCTCCCTCCGCCACCGGCAGCGCCGCTCGCAAGGTGTACAGGTCGAGCAGGGCCTGGGTCGGGTGGGCGTGCCAGCCGTCGCCGCCGTTCAGGACGGAGCCCGAGAACGTCTCCGCGGCGAGGTACGGCGCACCGGACACCGAGTGGCGCATGACGAGCATCTGCGCCCCGAGCGCCTCCACGGTCTTCACGGTGTCGACGAGCGACTCGCCCTTCGCGACCGACGAGGTGGCCGCGGCGATGTTGACGACGTCGGCCGAGAGGTTCTTGGCCGCGACCTCGAAGGAGACCCGCGTCCGCGTGGACGCCTCGTAGAAGAGGATCGTCACGTTCCGTCCGCGCAGCGCGGGGACCTTGGCGATCGGCCGGGCGAGGACCTCGCGCATCGCGTCGGTCGTCCGCATCACCAGCTCGATGTCGTCCCACGACAGGACGTCGACATCCAGGAGGTGGCGGTGGCGCCACGCGACGGGTTGCTCGTCCGGCGGCGAATCGACGATCGGGACCGCGATCGGCGCGGCGTCCTCGGCCCGCTCCCGATCCGCGAGGGTCATCCGACCGGTGCCACCACGGGCTCGGCAGCCCGATCGATCAGCACGGCGTCCTCGCCGTCGATCTCCTCGAGCTGGACCCGGACGACCTCCTCGCGGGAGGTCGGGACGTTCTTGCCGACGTGGTCCGCCCGGATCGGCAGCTCGCGATGACCGCGGTCCACGAGCACGGCGAGGCGGATCGCCTGCGGCCGGCCGAAGTCGACCAGCGCATCCATCGCGGCACGGATCGTCCGCCCGGTGTACAGCACGTCGTCCACGAGCACGACCGTGGAGCCGTTCAGGTCGAAGGGAAGGTCCGTGCCCTTGACGACCGGCTGCTGGGCGACCAGCGACAGGTCGTCGCGATAGAACGTGATGTCGAGCGCCCCGACCGGGATCGACACGGACTCGTTCTCGGCGATCGCGTCCGCGATCCGGCGCGCCAGCGGCACGCCGCGGCGCTGGATCCCGACGAGGGCCAGCCCGGCCGTGCCCGCCTGCTTCTCGACGATCTCGTGGGAGATGCGGATCGTCGCGCGACGGATCTCGTCCGCGGTCATGATCTGCCGGCCGCTCATCGCTCCTTCCCGAGCCTCACTGGGCCCTCGAACGGCCTCACGGGGCCGAAGGGTTGGGGCTCAAGCATATCAACGGCTGTCGCGCCTGGACGACGCTGGTCTGCGTTGGCCGCTGCGGTCCGCGCTCACGCACCCTCGGGTGCGCTCGCTTTCGGTCCTCGCCGCCGCCTTGCCAGCGTCGCCCATCCGCGACGAACGCAGTAGGCCGACCCGGGTCAGTAGACTGAGACCGTCACCCAGGTCGTGCCCGAGTAGGACGGGCAGCCGCAGATGTCGAAGAAGTCCGGGGTATAGAGGTCGATCACCCGGTTCTTCGTCGAGGCGACCGGACCATAGTCGGTCACGGTCCGCTCGAGGCAGCCACCGGCGCCGCACACGATGATCGTGGTCCCGCGCGGCAGGCGCATCGCGGTCGTGCCGTTTGCGTAGAACGTCGCGTAGCCGCTGATCTTGTACCGCGGCGGCTTCTGCGCGGAGCCACCGTGGGCCGCGGGCAGGGTGACCTGCGGACGGCGGACACGCGGCGCCGCGGCGACCCCGCCGGGCTCTGTGAACACGCTCGACTCGTCGATCCGGCCGGCCGACACGTACGTCGAATCGAACGTTCCGACGGAATCCTCTTCCGCCGCGAACGCCGGGACCTGAACCGATTGGAACGCGGCCGGGCCGATCACGGAAGCGGGCGTTGGCCCAGCCGATCCGGCGATTCCCGGCAACGCGCCCAGGGCGAGGGCGGCAGTGAGCACCGCACCAACGACCATCCTGGAAGGTCGCACGATCGGCGCACGATACCGCAAACAGCGTACGCGTGCGCCGCTTGTCCCCGTTTCCGGGGGCCCGGATCAGCGGATGACGTACACGTTGTCGGGCAGGGTCTCGATCGTGCCGGCGCCCTGATCGGTCCATGCCAGCACGAGGATCCGGCCTCGGCCAGTGCCGTCGGCGGCCGGCTCGGCCCAGACGAGCTTGCCGTCCGAGATCGCAAAGCCGGCCGTGGCGCGCTGGGCGTCGAGGAGCGGCTTCTTCAGGTCGACACGGCCGTCGAAGGGGTCGACGTCGTAGAGGCTCAGCGTGCCGACGCTCGCGTCGTGCGGATCGGCGATCCAGACGGCCAGCTTCGACCCGGTCGTGTCCCAACGGGCGTCCCAGTCGGTGATCGGGCCGGACGCGATCGTCGTCTCGTGGCGGATCTCCTCCTGGTTGCCGGTCAGGGGCGTCGCGTCCGGGGCCCCGCTCGCGGTGACGCCGGCGGCCGTCCAGTCGCCGATGACCAGGCGCCCGTCGGCAGGGAGGTCGACGGGGCTGCCGTCGGCACGCCGGAGCGACCCCGTCCAGTACACCGCACGCCGCTCGTTCGGGTCGACCGACGGGCGCCAGGTGCTGCCGGTCTGCGGCAGCGAGACCGTCTCGCCGGTCCCCGGATCCATGACGAACGACGCTCCACTGCGATCGCCGGTCGCGGCGTCGCCGGTCTCGGACGTCGAGCTGCCGACGACCCGGTCGTGTAGTGCCCACGACCCGAACGCCGACCGATGATCGGTGGTGATGGCCCGGGCCGTCTTGTCCCCGACCTTCCAGACGTAGATGTCCGGACCGGCCGATCCATCGGCCGGGCGGGCCGTGAACGCGAACCACTCGCCGCTCGGCGAGTACGCGGCCGACTGGCCGACGATGACGACGTCCTTCGCGATCTGGACCGTCCCGCCCGGCGACGTCGACGGCGACACCTCGACGGACGGGGTCGGGCTGATCGGTGGGGTGGCGCTCGGCGGCGGAGTCTCCGTGTTGCTGTCGGAGGGGGTCGGGGTCGCGCTCGGAGCGGTGCTCGGGCTCGTCGCCGGGGTCTTCGACGGATCGGCGCTCGCGGGAGGCGTCGGCGTGACGGTCGGGCTCGCCGTCGTGTCCGGCGTCGCCGATGGCGTCGGCGACGCATCGTGGCTCGGGGATGGGGTCGGCGACGGCGCGGGGGCCAGGTCGACGACCGCGATCGACGCCTGCTCGCTCGTGCCGGGGCGATTGACGACGATCAGCTGCTGACCGTTGGCGGAGCCGAAGACCGTCTGCGGCTCCATTGCGAAGTCGACGGGCTGGTCCTGCACCGGCGCCGCAGCCGCACACGGGTCGTTCTCGTTTGGACAGACCGCCCGGACGTCTGCCTCCTTTCGGTGATAGCTGCCGTCCGCGTCCCTGCTGATCCACTGGACGTGCTGGCCGACCGGGATCGGGGTCGCGAACGCCACGTCGGACGACGCGGGACCCCCGCTGGCAGCAGACGCTCCGGCGTCGGGAAGCGCTGTCGGGCCGCCGTCGACGAGAAGCCGGGAGGAGGTCAGCGTCCCGACGACGACGGCCACGACGAGCGCCGCGGCAAACACAGGAATGAAGATGCGACGACGACGAGGCCCGCCGGACGCCGCCTCTTGATCACGGAACCGGGATTCGTGCTCGATCGCCGCTGCGGTCCGCGCCCAGAGGTCGCGCGGTGGGATCGGCTGCTGGTCGCGCATCGCGCGCAGCTCGCTGTGCTGGGTCTCGTAGGCGACGGCCGCGGCGCGACAGTCCGCGCAACCGGCGAGGTGCCCGTCCAGCCACTCCGCCTCCTCCGGCTCCAGCTCCCCGTCCAGCCGATCGGACAGGGCGGCCTGCGCCCGGGCGTGGTCCGTCGCCCAGTCGTCGGGCCGGCGGGAGCGTCGGCGGAACGTCATCGGGCGCCGCGGGACGGGTGATTTGCCGCGTTCCGCGCGTCCGCCTGTGCGTCGGCGACCGCCTCGGCGGTGCGCTCGGCGGCAAGCGCCTGGCGGAGGCTCTCGCGAGCGCGGGTCAGGAGCGCGCGGGCCGCCACGTGGCTGACGCCGAGCGCCGCGGCGAGCTCGAGGCCTGTGAGGTCGTGCAGCTCTGCGAGGAGGAGGGCGGCGCGCTGGCGCTCCGGGATCCGCTCGAGCGCCCGCTGCATGTCCGACGACAGATGCGCGTCCATGACCAGACGCTCCGTGGACGGCGCGGCGCCGTGGCTCTCGCCGGTCCACGGCAGGAAGCGGACGATCTTCTGGCGGCGGATGTGGTCGAGCGCGACGCGGTGGGCGATCTGGTACAGCCAGGCCCGGGCGTTCTCCGGCTTCTCGAGGGTGTCGTAGTTCCGGTAGGCCTTGACGAACGCGTCCTGCGTGAGGTCCGCGGCCAGCTCGGGATCGCGGAGCATCCGGATCAGGTAGGCGTAGATCTCGCCGTGATGGGCCGCGAACAGCTCCTCGACGAAACCCGCTGCGGCGTCCCGCTCCCAGGCGCCGCTCATGGCCGCGCCCCGACCGAATCCCCGGCTCGTGCCGATCCGGTTGTCGAGCGCGCCGACCATGGAGCCTCCGGCTGTCGCGGGGATGTGGACGGAGCGCAAAGGTGTGGGCGCGCGCTCCTGGGCCCTGAGACGCGAGGCATCCGATCGGTGTGACGCCGTCCCTCCCTCGGCGTGGTGGCCATCAGCCGGTGGCCTCCGCCGCGCCGACCGGGGGTCGGCGTGTCCGCGTCAGCAGCTCCTCCACCGCGTCCTCCGGCGAGACGGGGTTCACCGGGAGGCCGGTCCCCAGCTCGAGGCCCGCGATCTCGCGGAGCCGCGGGTGGATCTCCCAGTGCCAGTGGTAGGTGGCGTCGACCTGCTCGCGGAGCGGCGACGTGTGAAGAACGAGGTTGTATGGCGGGCCGTCGAGCGTGGCGGCCAGCGCGCCGAGCACCTGGCGAAGCGCCTCGCCGGCAGCCGTCACGGCTCCGTCGGTGGCGCGCCCGAAGTCGGCGTCATGGTGGCGAGGCACGATCCAGACCTCGAACGGCGAGCGCGATGCGAACGGGGCGAACGCGACGGAGTCCGTGTCCTGCCAGATCAGCCGGTCGGGGCGGATGGCCTCGGTCCGGACGAGCCGGCACCACGGGCACTCGCCCTCGCGGATCACGAACCGCGCGGCGCCGCCCAGCTCCTCGGCGATCCGATGGGGGATCTGCGGGAGGTCGTACAGGTCGAGGCAGAGATGGTTGGTCCGGGCACCGGCCTGCGCGCCCCAGTTCTGGACGACCTGGAGATGGTCCGTCAGGGCCGTTCGCCGGGCATCGGCGAGGGCGCCGCGGACCTCGGTCAGCAACGCCACGATCGTCTCCGAGCCGACCGCGTGGAGCGGCCGGTGCTCGCCGGGTGGCGCGACGATCGTCCGCCAGCTGCCACTGGCGCGGACGTCGCCGAGCGAGACCTGGGCCACGTTCGCCTCGAGCTCGCGGGCCTGGTCGCCGGTCCCGATGACGTGGAACGCGAAGTCCTTCAGCGTCCGGACGCGGACGCCGTCCCCGGCCGGGAGCCGGCAGTTCTGGCAGTCGCCGCCGTCGTCGATCGGGTCGGCGGCACGGGCGAACCGGTCGCGATGGAAGGCACGGTCGACGACCGTGGCGACCCACCAGCCGGTGATCGCGTCCTTGCGCAGCTCGAAGAGTCCCGCCGCCACCTCAGCCGACCGCCGCCAGCGCCGGCCTCGGCGCCCCGTAGCCGTCGAGATCCACGCCGATCCCCGCCGCGAAGGCCGGGGCGAAGACCGAGGCCGCGTTCGCGACCGCCCCGGTCGACGGCGGGTCGTCCGGCCGGCCGGCCTCGACCGCGATCGAGGTCGACACCACCCCGGGCATGCCGCAGGCGTCGATCAGCTCGAAGTCGCGCAGATCCGGGTCGACGTTGAGCGCGATCCCGTGGTAGCTGACGCCACGCTCGATCCGGATGCCGAGGGCGCCGATCTTCCTTGGCCGCGTCCCGTCCGGATCGACCCAGCAGCCCGGGTGACCCTCCCGGCGGTCCGCCACGACGCCGAACGCCGCGCAGGTCTCGATCATCGCCGCCTCCAGCGCGCGGACGAGGGGCCGGACCATGAGGCCGCGCCGGGACAGCGCGAGGATCGGGTAGGCGACCAGCTGACCGGGACCGTGGTACGTGACCTCGCCGCCGCGCTCCACACGGATGACCTCGATGCCCCGGGCGGCCAGCTCGGCGGCGGTCGCGCGCACGTGCGATGGGTCCGCGCCGCGACCGAGCGTCAACACCGGCTCGTGCTCGACGAGCAGGAGCTGGTCGCCGATCTCGCCCCGGAACCGGGCATCCGCGAGCGCCTTCTGCCGGTCCCAGGCAGCCCGATACGCCACCCGGCCGAGCCACGTCGCCGCCAGCGGGCCGGTCTCGGGCGTCTCGATCGGAACGCTCGTGGAGACCACGTCCGCACGATAGCAGGCAGCCCGTTCGTGGCCCTCTCCCTGGGGTGGTCAGGGTCCGTAACGGTCTCGTATCAGGCCGGTAACCGCGTCAGGCCGGAGGGCGGATGACGTTCGCGCGGTCGTTCACCCGGGACACGTCGATCCTCAGGGTGATGTCCGTCGGGGTGCCGTCGACGTCCCACGTCCCGGCGACGTCGAGCGCCACCAGGTAGCCCCCGTTCGCCGCCAGCCACAGGTCCGCGGCGCCCGTCGTCAGGCCCGCCGCCGCGACGGCCTCGTCGGCGGAGTCCGCCCGGTAGTGGCGCGCGGAGATGCCGTTCCTCTTGCCGGTCCCGACCGGCTGGATCGCGGTCGTCAAGCTCTCGAACCCGCTCGCGAGATCGATCGGCGAGAGCGTCGTGAACGCCGCGTCGAAGTCCGCGGCGCCGCCGGGGCTCTTCGCCCAGCGGCCGCCCCCCGGCTTCAGCCACGCCTCGTCGCCGATGACGATCGCGGCGAGCCGGTCGCCCTCGAGGCCGTCGACGCCGACCATCGTGAACTCGGCGGCCGGACGGTCGCCCTGGACGAGCGTCGACGTCATCGAGACGGTGCCGCCGGGCTTCGATGCCGGGACGAGCCCGGTGCTCACGACGGACACCCGGTAGGAGTCGAGATCGGCGAGGGCATTGGCGGCATCCACGAAGTCCGGACCGTTGCCCGACGGCGCGGGCCGCGGTGTCGGCACCTCGTCGGGCTCGTCGATGACCGACGGGAGCGGCTCCGGGGTCCGGCTGAACCGGCTCGGTTGGGGAGTGACGGTCGCGACCATCAGGTCGCACCCGGCGAGGGCGAGGACGACGGCCGCGACGGCGCCGATGGCGATGAGCCGCCGATGGGCCGTCATGCGGCGAACGTGCCGACGAGCGTGACCTGGTCGATGACCTGCGCCTTCCTGAGGGCCGAACGGACGGCGGCTCCGCCCGGATGGCCGGAGAGCCCGAGCGGGGCGGCCAGCGCCGACAGGGTGAACCGGTAGTGGTGGGTCCCCGACGGCGGGCACGGGCCACCATAGCCGACGCTGCCGAAGTCGTTCGTGCCCTGCTGGAGGTCCGTCGCGGAGGGCGACACGCCGCCCGGGAGGCCCGTCGTCGTCGGGGCGAGATCGAGCACCGACCAGTGGACCCAGTCGTGGCCGTCGGGGTCGTCGACGAACAGGACCAGCGCCTGGGCATCCGGTGGGACGCCGGACCAGACGAGGGCCGGCGACCGGTCGGCCCCGTGGCAGGTGTGCACACTCGGGATCGGCTTGCCGGCGGCGAACGCGCTCGATGTCAGGGTCAGCTTCGTGGGCGTCGGCCGCGGCGACTCGGAACGGCCGGCGGCCGTCGAGGCCGTCGCGGTCGCGCTGGCGGTCGAAGACGGGCCCGAGGCGTCGGACGCGGGCGAGAGCGGCGACGTCGGGTTCGCGCTCGACGCGGGGACGGTCGAGGCGGGTCCCGTCGCCGGCGCCGACCCGGGCCCGCAGCCGGCGAGGACGGCGATCACGGGCAGCGCGAGCAGGACGATCGAGCGGGACACGCCCCGAGCATGGACCCGGCGGCGCCACCTCGGCAACCGTCGAGCCGCCCCGGGGACCTAGACGCGACCCCGGGGCACGGTCAGCCAGTACGTCTTGTTGAACACGATCTTGCCGAGATGCCAGAGCCGGTTGGGCTTCGGCGGGTCCGGCGGATGGTCGTAGTCGAAGCGGAGCAGCGTGCCCTTGCCGTCGCCGATCTCGAAGAAGCACATCACCCGGCCGAGGTAGTCGCCGCGCGCGTGCTGGACGGGTCGGCCCTCGATCCCGGCCAGGATCCGCTCGACGACGACCGGTGCCTCGAAGTGGGCGGTGGACCCGGCCTTCGAGAGCGGCAGGTCCGTCGCGTCGCCGAGGGCGAACACGTTGGGCCGGCCACCGACCTCGAGGGTCGTGCGGTCGGTCGGCAGCCAGCCGCCCGGCGCCGGAGCGAGCTTCGAGTCGATCAGGTACCGGGCTCCGTGATGCGGCGGCACGAGGATCAACAGGTCGTACGGGAGCTCCTCGCCCTCGAGGCTCTGCACGACCTTCCGGGCCGGGTCGATTGCCTCGACGTTGAAGAACGTGTGGAGCTCGATGCCCCGGTCGGCCAGGACCGGCGTCGCCATGTCCGAGACGCTCTCGATCGTGAACGCCCGGCCGATCGGGGAGCAGAAGTGGATCTCGGTCCGGTCGCGGAGATGGCGATCGCGGAGCTCGGACTCGATCAGGAACGCCACCTCGAGGGGGGCGGGCGGGCACTTGTAGGGCATGCCCGCGATGCCGATGACGATCCGACCACCGTCGAACGCGTCGAGCGCGTGACGCAACCGCCCGGCCGCCTCGGCGCTGTAGAAGTGGTGGGCCTCCTCATCGAAGTGATCGATCTCCTCGGGCGCGATCCGGGAGCCCGTGGCGAGGACGAGGTAGTCGTACGGCAGCGCGCGACCATCCGCGAGGAGGACGACCTGCGGGTCGGCGGCGACCCGGATCACCTCACCGATCACGAGGGTCACCCGCTTGTCCAGGAGGGATCGCTCCGGGCGCTGGAGGTGCTCCGCGTGCTCGTTGCCGAGCGCGATGTACATGAAGCCGGGCTGGTAGACGTGCTGCCCGGTCTCGTCGACGACGGTCAGCTCCGTGTCCGGGCGGCCGTGCAGGCGACGAGCCAGCAGGTTCGCGACGATCGTCCCGCCGACGCCTCCGCCCAGGATCAGGATGCGGGGCATGGCGCGCTCCTACCGTGCCTTCTGGACGACGATCTCGTCGTAGCCGTCGAACTCGATGACGCTGATCAGCCGGTGGCCTGCCTTGTCGACCCACTTCGGGATGTCCGTCCGGGATCCGCGATCCGAGGAGCGGACGGCGATGATGTCGCCGACCTCGACTCTCGCGGATCGCCCGGATCAGCTCCATCAGGGGGCCCGGGCAGTAGCTGCCGCGGGCGTCGACGAGGCGGCTGATCGTGAACGGCTGGGTTGCGGCCATCGACGGCCTCCTAGATGAAGAGGGAGGCGTCGGCCTCGGTCATGATCGCGATGGCCGTCGCGGCTCCGGCGGGCTCGCCCATCCCGGGGATGAGGTCCTCGCGCGTGATCCCCAGGAGGTCCATCGTCATCTGGCACGGCACGAACTCGACGCCGAGGGCCTGGGCCGCCTCGAGGAGCTCGCGCGGGCTGGCCACGCCGTACTGGCGGGACAGTCTGCGCATCATCCACGGGCCCATGCCGAGGAAGTTCATCTTCGTCAGGTGCAGGTGATCGATCCCCGGACGCTGCATCGCGGCGAGCATCCGCTGCATCCAGTTCTCGCCGGTGATGCGGACGCCGTCGCGGACGAAGGGCAGCAGGCCCCAGAACGTGACGAACACCCGCGCGCGCACGCCCGAGGCGGCGGCGGTCGATGACAGGATCAGCATCGGCCAGACCCGGTCGAGCTCGCCCGACCAGCTGACGATCACCAGCTCCTTCGTGGCGACCGCGGTGTCGTCCGCGGCCTGCGGCGCGACCTCGGTGACCGGTGGGGCGACCGGCGGCTTGACCGCGCGTGTGCGATCGACGGTGGCGGTGGTCATGGCGCCCTCACTTGTGGCGGATGACGAAGCGATAGGTCGCCCCGTCGGACGTGGACTCGAGCAGCTGATGCCCGGTCGTCCTCGACCAGGCATCGAAGTCGCGGACAGCGCCGGCGTCGGTCGCGAGGACCTCGACGACGTCGCCCGGCTGGACGGACCGCATCCCCTGTGCCGTCTTGACGATCGGCATCGGGCAGGTCAGTCCGCGCGCATCGATGAGCATCGCGATTGCGTAGACCGGCATGAGGCCCTCCCTTCAGATGAACACGATCTGGCCGGTGCCGGCGGCATCGAGGAACGCGGTCACGCCTTCGACGCCATCGACGAGCGGATCCAGGTCGGACTGGTCGATGTCGAACAGGTCCATCGACAGCGAGCAGGCCTGGATGTCGACGTCGCCGATGTCCTTGGCGAGCCCGAGCGTCTCGCGCCACGGCGCCTGGCCGGCGGCCGCGAGCCGGCGGACGGCCGCCCGGCCGTCCGCCCCAGCCTCGGGCGCGAGCCCGTGATCGGCGTCGATCCGGTCGGCGCGGAAGGCGTCGACCGCCCAGTACTGGAGGAACAGGTGGACCGGGCGCCCGACCGCTGCGGCGCCGGCCGTCAGGACGGCCGCGGCCTGGAGCTTGTCGTCGGTGCCGGAGAAGAGCACCAGGTTGAGAGAGTCGACCACCGCACCACCTCGTTCGCCCCGAGCATCCTCAGCCGCGACGATCGCCGACAGTGCCTGCGGGCAGGGATCCCGAGGGCCATTCGGCACCTGAATCGGGGCCCGCCGACCCACGCTGGTCGGCGGGCCCTGGGTCCGCCTCGCTTCCCCCGCATGGGGATGGTTCAGGCGGACATCGTCCCGTGCGTGGTTCGGCTGCCGGTCAGGTACCTCGTGGCGACCGCCACGACGAGACCGACGACGAGTCCGCCGACGAGGGCCGGCACCAGCGCCAGGCCGTCGAAGACGGGTCCGGTGGCCTGCCAGGCGACGATGAACTCACTCGCCACGAGCGCCCCGATGCCGGCGGCGATCGCGTCGACGAGCCACTCGTATGCGCTCTGCGCGCGTCCAACGAGCTGCACCAACACGCCGAAGACCAGTGCACCGACGACAAGGACAAACCAACCTGCCAGTCCGAGCGCGATGCTGAACTCCATCAAGGTCCTCCTTTCGCCCTGATCGTCTGCCGGCGACGACGTGGACGGAAGGGCTCAGTGAACCGTTCCGGTCAAGGCCATTCCGCCCGATCGGCTCGACGAAGCGGCAGGCCGGATGTCCGCCGGCGGCCCGCGCGCGGAAGAACTGCGCCCGAATGCGCCGCGGCGGCTCCTGATGCGGGGGGTGTGGTCGGGCTCGGCGCATCGGTGACCCTCGCGACGACCTGATCCGCGATCACGACGTCTTCCCGGGCCGTGATCCGCACGATGGCCGGCCCCGAGGTGGTTCCCTGGACCCCGTCGCCGGCGCTGACGCGCTCCGGGCCGGCCGGGTTGCCGATCCGGAGGCGCTCGCCGATCCGGGTGCGAATGGTCGGCGCGTGCTCGCCGATCCCGCCGGTGAACACGATCGCGTCGAGCCGGGGCAGGCTGGTCGTGCTCGCGGCGATTCCTGCCGCCGCGCGACGCACGAACATCTCCAAGGCGAGCGTGGCACCCGGCTCGCCGGCGGCCTCCAGCTCCAGGAGGCGCGCCATGTCGGCGGTGCCACCGATCGCGACGAGCCCGGAGCGGTGATCGAGATCCGCTTCGATGTCGGCCGCCGGATGCCCGTCCCGCAGGAGCCGGAAGATGATCCCCGGATCGATCGACCCGGCGCGGGTGCCCATCATCAGCCCCTCGAGCGGCGTCATCCCCATCGAGGTGTCGACCGACCGGCCGCCCTCGACCGCCGTGACCGAGCAGCCGCCGCCGAGGTGGGCGACGACGAGGCACAGGTCCTCGACCGGGCGGCCGAGCAGCTCCGCCGCCCGCCGTGTCGACCACGCGACCGACAGGCCGTGGAACCCGTACCGCCGGATCCCGGCCCGATCCCACGCGTCCGGCACGGGGTAGCGACGGGCGGCCTCGGGCAGGGTCGCGTGGAAGGCGGTGTCGAAGCCGGCGATCTGGGGGACGTCCGGCAGCAGTCGACGCGAGGCCCGCATCGTCGCGACGGCGAGGGGGTTGTGCAGGGGCGCCAGGTCATCAAGCGACTCGATCGCCGCGATCACCTCGTCGTCCAGCCCGACGGGACCGGTGAACCGGCTTCCACCATGGACGACCCGGTGGCCGACCCCGTCGATCGGCCCGCCCGCAGCCTCCACGACCGTGCGGACCGTCGCCGACACCCGGTCCGCCGTGTCCGCAGCGCCCGAAGCGTCCGTCGCGTCGGTCGCGTCCGACGCGACCCAGTCGACCGTCCGATCGAACGAACGCGGCCGGTCGGGCGGCTCGATCACGCTCGCCTTCAGGTTCGACGAGCCGGCGTTCAGGACGAGGATGCGCATCGGGAGCCTCCGACGAGCGTCAGCCGGGCCACTGCCAGTCGCGGATGTCGGGCGGATCCTCCCCGAACTCGCGTGCGTAGGCCCGCGCGCGCAGGCGTTCGTCCTCGAGATGCTGGCGGAGCGATGCCGCGTGGGACCCGAGGCCCGGCACGCGGTCGATCACGTCGAGCGCGAGATGGAAGCGATCGAGGTCGTTCCGCATCACCATGTCGAACGGAGTCGTGACCGTTCCCTCCTCCTTGTACCCGCGGACGTGCAGGTTCGCGTGGTTCGTGCGCCGGTAGGTCAGGCGATGGATGAGCCACGGGTAGCCGTGGTACGCGAAGATCACCGGTCGATCGGTCGTGAACAGGGCGTCGAACTCCTGCCCGGGCAGGCCATGCGGATGCTCGCCCTCGTCCATGAGGCGCATGAGGTCGACGACGTTCACGACGCGCACCCGGAGGTCGGGCAGGTTCCGGCGCAGGATCGCCACGGCCGCGAGCGTCTCGAGCGTGGGCACGTCGCCGCAGCACGCGAGCACGACGTCCGGCGAGCCGTCGTCGTTGCTCGCCCAGTCCCAGATTCCGATGCCCCGCGTGCAGTGGAGGACCGCCTCGTCCATCGTCAGGTAGTCGAGCGCGGGCTGCTTTCCGGCGACGATGACATTGACGTAGTTGCGGCTGCGCAGGCAGTGGTCGGCGACCGACAGGAGGCAGTTCGCGTCGGGCGGGAGGTAGACCCGGATGACCTCGGCCTTCTTGTTGACGACGTGGTCGATGAAGCCGGGATCCTGGTGGCTGAACCCGTTGTGGTCCTGGCGCCAGACGTGGCTCGTGAGCAGGTAGTTCAGCGACGCGATCTCGCGTCGCCACGGGATCTCGCGCGTCATCTTCAGCCACTTCGCGTGCTGGTTGAACATCGAGTCGATGACGTGGATGAAGGCCTCGTAGCAGTCGAACAGGCCGTGGCGGCCGGTGAGCAGATAGCCCTCGAGCCAGCCCTGACACAGGTGCTCGGACAGGACCTCGAGCACCCGGCCCGACGGAGCGAGGTGTTCGTCCGTGGGCCGGAGCTCCCCCATCCAGGCGCGATCCGTCGCCTCGAACACCGCGTCCAGCCGGTTCGACGCCGTCTCGTCCGGACCGAAGATCCGGAAGGTCGTCGGGTTCTGGCGGATCACGTCGCGCAGCCATGAGCCGAGCACCCTGGTCGCCTCGGTCGTACCGGCCCCGGGCGATGGAACATCCACGCCGTACCGTCGGAAGTCGGGCAACCGCAGCTCGCGCAGCAGGAGTCCGCCATTCGCATGCGGGTTCGCGCTCATCCGTCGCGGCCCGGTGGGAGCCAGCTCCAGGATCTCGTCCCGTGGCCGGCCCGCGTCGTCGAAGAGCTCGTCGGGCCGGTAGGAGCGCAGCCAGGTCTCGAGCTGGGCGAGATGCTCCGGGTTCGTCCGGACCGCCGCGAGCGGCACCTGGTGGGAGCGCCACGTCCCCTCGGTCGGCAGGCCATCGACGACCTTCGGTCCGGTCCAGCCCTTGGGCGTCCGCAGGACGATCATCGGCCAGGTCGGACGCTCGGTGCTGCCGTCTCGGGCCGCGGCCTTGATCGCCGCGACGTCGTCCATGACGGCATCCATCGTCGCGGCCATGACCGCGTGGACCGTCATGGGATCGTCGCCGGCCACGATCCGCGGGGCGTACCCGTAGCCCTCGAGCAGGCGGATCAGCTCGTCGTCGCCGATCCGGTCGAGGATCGTCGGGTTGGCGATCTTGTAGCCGTTCAGGGCGAGGATCGGGACGACCGTGCCGTCGACCGCCGGATTCAGGAACTTGTTCGAGTGCCAGCTCGCGGCCAGGGGCCCGGTCTCGGCCTCGCCGTCGCCGACGACGCAGAAGACGACGAGGTCGGGGTTGTCGAAGGCCGCGCCGAATGCGTGGACGAGCGCGTAGCCAAGCTCGCCGCCCTCGTGGATCGACCCGGGCGTTTCCGGCGTGACGTGGCTGCCGATCCCGCCCGGGAACGAGAACCGCCGGAACAGATGGCGGAGGCCGGCCTCGTCGAAGGTGAGCGACGAGTCGACCTCCGCGGCCGTTCCCTCGAGATACGCGTTGGCGACGGCCGCGGGCCCGCCGTGGCCCGGTCCGACGATCCAGATCGCGTCGAGGTCGCGGGCCTTGATGACCCGGCTCGCGTGGGCATAGACGAGGTTCAGCCCCGGGGTCGTCCCCCAGTGGCCGAGAAGGCGCGGCTTGACGTGCTCCGCGGCGAGCGGCTCCTTCAGGAGCGGGTTCGCGAGCAGGTAGATCTGGCCGACCGACAGGTAGTTGGCCGCCCGCCACCAGGCGTCGAGCAGTGCGAACTCCGCCGGCGCCATCGTCATCGTTCGCTCGCTCATCGACGGTCCCCTCCGGCTGGATCGGCGGCTCCGGGAATCCGGCGCGCCCGACGGAAGTATCCGCCGGGCGGTGGTCTCGGTCGCGGTTGGCGGGAGCGCCGGTCGCGCTGCGACCGGCGTTGGTCAGCTCGGCGTCTCGGCGCGGTGCGACATCCGCACGAACAGGCGGCTCGCGATGACGGCGATGAAGGTCATGCCGATGGACAGGGCGATCGGGATCAGGATCTTCATGGATGGTCCTCCGTGGCTCCCGTCTGGAGCCTGGACGCTCAGCCTGAGCCCCACCGTCGGCGACGCCCACGGCCGTTCGTCGTCTCGACGCGGGCCGTTCGGCATGGCGCCGCCTGTTGCCCCCGGTCAGCGGGCCGCTTGTGACCCCGATTCGTGATCTCGGGATCGTGTCGCACCGCGGGCATCGGAGCACGATGACAGGTCCGTCGCGTACCCTCTGGGCAGCCGTCGACGGTCGGCGGTCTCTCCGGAGGTGTGCCTTGGATCCCATGAGCGACGCTCGACGGCTCGCGTCGATCGCCTCGGTCTTCATCCTGCTCGGCTGGGTTGCCGTCATCTACGCCCTGGTCGCGGGAGCGATCTGGTGGTGGCAGCTCGCAACCGGTCCCGCATTCAACTTCCTCGAGGCATTCGCGATCTCGGCTGCCGCGATCGGCACACCGATCTTCCTCGCCCTCATCGTGGCCGGCTTCGGCTACGCGCTGCGGCTGTTCGCGCTGTACGTCGCCAGCAAGACCCAGTAGTCCGATCGGGGCCATCCGCATGTCCTTCCGGCGCGCCGTCACGGCGATCCTGCTCAGCGTATTCGTCGCCTCGTGCGCCAATGTCGCCGGCTCGGGCGGCCAGCTCGAGGGCATCCAGTGGGTCCTCCACTCGTATGCGCAGGGCGGGACGCTGACGATCGTCCCGGAGACGATCTTTGCGGACGCCACGTTCGAGAGCAACATCGTCGGCGGCCGGGCCGGCTGCAACACGTTCCGGGCGCTGTACCAGTCCGGCTCCCGGACCCTGCTGATCTCCCAGCCCGCGACGACCCTCATGGCCTGCGACCAGCCGACGATGGACTTCGCGCAGACGTATCTCGCCCTCCTGCAGTCGAGCCGCTTCTACACCGCCCGCAACGAGACGCTGACGGTGTATGACAGCCTCGGCTCGCCGGCTCTCGTCTACGACGCCGCCCCGCGCAACCCGCTCCTCGGTCGCTGGGACGTGGACTCGTACCTCGTCCCGCCGTCGACGGTCACCGCGCCGCTCGCGGGGACGCAGCTCGACGTGGTCTTCGGGATCGCGAGCATCGGCGGTTCGTCCGGCTGCAACACGTTCACCGGGACCTATGGCACGAACGGCAACGCCGTCCGGATCAGCCCGCTCGCGACCACCCGGCTCGCCTGCGACCAGGCGGTCATGGACCAGGAGACCGCATTCCTGACGGCCCTCCAGGGCGTGTCCTTCATCGACTACCGCGGCAGCACGGTCCTCCTGACCGATCGAAACGGCTCGCTGGTCGTCGGCCTGACACGGCCAGTGGCGGAAGCGGAGGCATCGCCCAGCCCGTCCGCGAGCAGCGTCCCGGTCGCATCGGCCACACCGAAGCCTTCCGCGTCGCCGAAGCCGAGCGCGAGCCCGACCCCGACACCGTCGCCCACGCCCTCGCCGACGCCGGCTCCGACGAAGACGCCGGCAGCCAGCGCGCCGCCTCCGCTCCCCTCGATCCCACCGCTGCCACCCACGGCGACGTGTGAACTGATGCCGGCTGCCGGTGGTCCCGCCGTTGCGAAGCTCTTGTACCCCGGCACCTGGAACACCGTGACGACGCCGGCGAACCTCGTCTGCCGCTACTTCGATCCAGAGCCGATCACCGTCCCCAGCGACCCGACAACCCTCAAGACGGCCGTCATGGCGAACGTCCTGGCAACTCCCTATGCGGACGCCGTGGCGGCCGCGACGAACCCGACCAACTGGACGGTGGCGCGACAGGGGTCATCGATCGTGAGCGGAACGCCGTTCACCTGCGTCGACGCGACGGCAAAGGTCGCCACGGCCGGCGTGCCGGTTGGCTCGTCGGCCTTCTCGTGCCTCGTCAACGTGGGTGCGGCAGGGACGGTGGTCCTCCAGACCGTCGGCACGGCCGGCGACCCCGTCTACGAGGAGAACGGCGCGATCGTCTCGCTGATGACCGGGTCGTCGACGTTCACGCCGACGACATGAGCGGGGGGCGGTCGTTGCCGTCCCGCCGCATCCGGCGCTAGACTCGGGGCCTCCCGAGCGGGAGTAACTCAGTTGGCAGAGTGTCAGCTTCCCAAGCTGAATGTCGCGGGTTCGAACCCCGTCTCCCGCTCCACTTCCCTCTCCTGATCGGCCCCTGAGCTCCGAACCGTGCCTGCGGGCCGCCGATTCGCGCGTTTGCAGCCTCCGGACGGATTCGCAGTAGAGTGCCTGTGCTGCCTGATCGACGCGCCGAGTGGCGTCGGTGGACGATCGATCGAGCCAGCATCCCCTCGGACGCCCGTCGATCGGTCTGCCGATTCGCGCGTCGAGGTGACCAGCGTCTTGGGCATTCGCTGAGGGAGGAAGGCTGTGCGCCAGCGCGCCTGAAGCCCATCGAGACGCCCGTCTACAGTACGACCGTGGAGACGTACGACCTGGCCGAAGCCGCCGAGCGGAGCGGGAGCACCGTCGACGAGCTGTCCGGGCTGGTCGAGCTGGGGATCCTCACGCCGGACCCGGATGGAGCGTTCACCCCCGGCCAGGTCCGTCGCGCGGACATCGTCCAGAGCCTCACCGCCGCCGGCATCCCGCTCGAGGGTCTCGGCGCGGCCATCCGGAGCGGCCATGTCTCCCTGGACTTCCTCGACGCGTCGGCGTTCGACCGGTTCTCGACCTTCAGCGGGGAGACCTTCGCCGAGGCCGCCCGGCGGACGAATATGCCGGTGGACCTCCTCATGTTCATCCGCGAGGCCGCCGGCGGTGCGATCCCGGGGCCTGACGATCGAATCCGCGAGGAGGAGATGCCGATGGTCGACCTGATCGAAACCGCAGCTCGTGGAGTGATCCGCCCGGCGGCCATCCAGCAGATGATCCGCACCCAGGGCGACAGCCTCCGGCGCGTCGCGGAAACCGAGTCGGCGATGTGGCAGGCCGAGGTGATCGGGCCGGCCATGCAGCGCGGGGTGCGTCCCGACGAGATCCTCGGCGGCGACCTCGGCGATCGGATGAGCGCGTTGACCGAGCGATCGGTGATCGCGATGTATCACCTCCAGCAGACGCACGCGTGGACGACGAACATCATCGAAGGCCTCGAGTTCCAGCTGGCCGCCGCCGGTCTGCACAGTCGCCTGGAGCATCCGCCGGCGATGTGCTTCCTCGACATCACCGGCTACACCCGCCTCACCCAGGAGCGCGGCGACGCCGCTGCGGCGGACCTCGCCGAGCGGCTGGGCCGGGTCGTCAACCGGACCTCGGTGGCCCAGGGCGGCCGGGCCGTGAAGTGGCTCGGCGACGGCGTGATGCTCCACTTCCCGATCCCGGGACACGGGGTGCTTGCGGCCCTCGACATGATCGACGGCATCGAGGCAGCCGGACTTCCGCCCGCCCACGTCGGCCTGCATGCCGGGCCGGTGATCTTCCAGGAGGGCGACTACTACGGCCAGACCGTCAACCTGGCCTCCCGGATCGCCGACTACGCGCAGGCCGGCGAGGTCTTCGTGAGCCAGGCCGTGGTCGATGCCGCCGCCGGGACGGCGGTCGCGTTCCGCGAGGTCGGCCCCGTCGAGCTCAAGGGCGTCATGGGGCCGACGCTCGTGTTTGCCGCCGAGCGGCCCGGCTGAGCGGGGCTCTTCAACGGCCGGTCCCTCCGCCGGTCTGGATCAGGACGGTTCTTCAGTTGTGTGCGCAGCGGCAGGACACGGACGGCGCACACCGCGCGTGAGATCCGGGGGCCGACCCTACTCTTGACCGTCGAGGCTTCGACTACAGTGCCGTCGAGCGCAACCGACGACCCGGCGATGGCTGGAGGAGATATCGAATGACCGAGGCGGTCCAGGCCGACGTGGCCGAGCCGACGGCAGAGGCGCCGGTCGAGGGGGCCGAGGGCAATCCGCGCCTCGCGATCCTGCTGGCCATGGCGATGTTCGTGCTCGTCGTTGACACGTCGATCATGAATGTCTCGATCTCGGCCGTCGTCCACGACCTCAACACCACCGTGAGCGGCGTCCAGTCGGCCATCGCCCTCGAAGCCCTCGTCTCGGCCGCGTTCATCCTGATCGGCAGCAAGATCGGCGACCTGATCGGACGGAAGAAGGCCTACGTGCTGGGCCTGCTCGGGTATGCCATCGGCGCGATCGCCATGACGCTGACCCAGAGCCTGGTCCCGATCATCATCTTCTGGGCGATCATCGGTGGCCTGGGTGCCTCGCTCCTGCTGCCCTCGATGCAGTCCCTGATCCACGGCAACTTCGTGGGCGCCTACCAGCGCAAGGTGTATGCCCTCGTGGGTGCCGCCGCCGCGATCGCCGCCGCGATCGGGCCGCTCCTCGGCGGCTTCATCACGACGTTCCTGTCGTGGCGCCTCGCGTTCGCCCTCGAGGCGGTCGTCATCGGCGTCGTGTTGTCGGGCATCGGCTTGGTCAAGGAGGTTCCCTATACCGGGTCCCGGGCCGTCGACGCGATCGGCGGCGTCCTGTCGATCGTCGGCATGGGCGGCATCGTCCTCGGGATCCTCGCGTGGCAGGAAGGCGGCGAACGGGTCGTCGAGCTCATCGTGATCGGAGCGATCGCCCTGGCGGCCTTCGCCTGGTGGCTCGTCCGGCGCAAGCGCCAGGGCAAGGCGGCGCTCATCGATCCGGACCTGTTCATCTCGAAGGTGTTCCGCTTCGGGATCTCGGGTCAGCTGTTGCAGCAGGTCGCGCTCGGCGGGACGATGATCGTCCTGCCGATCTACCTGCAGATGGTGTTCGAGTACACGGCCCTCCAGGCGGGCCTCTCGATCGCGCCCCTGTCGCTCAGCATGTTCGCCGTGGCGCTGCTCGCCGGGAAACGCGCCGGCGAGCGCCGGCCCAGCACGATCATCCGGGCGGGGTTCGTTCTGCTCACGATCGGGCTCATCCTCCTCGTCCCGATCGTGCCCCGCGCCGACTCCGGGGTCTACCTCCTGATCCCGCTGCTCATCTCGGGTTCCGGGCTCGGCCTGCTCGTCTCGCAGCTCAACAACTACACCCTGGCGCCGATCTCCGAGGAGCGGGTCAGCGAGGCCGCGGGCGTCAACTCCGCCGCGGGATCGTTCGGTCTGTCGTTCGGCCTGGCGGTCGCGGGCGCGGTGATGCTGGCGACCCTGTCGGTCGCCTTCGTCCGGTTCTCCGACGCCAGCGTGGTGCTGTCAGCCGAGCAGCAGCAGCAGGTCGCGACGGTGCTCGAGGACGACGCCCAGATCATGAGCAACACCCAGCTCGCCGCGCTCCTCGTGGATCAACCGCCCGCGACCCAGGCCGAGATCCTGCGGATCAACGAGGAGGCCCGGCACATCGCGCTCCAGGTCGCCCTCCTGATCCCGATCCTGGCCGGTCTCCTCGGAATCGCGAACTCGTTCCGCATGGTGCGGATCCCCGAGCCCAAGCCGTCCGGTGCGGCGGAGGGGATGGTCCTCGGCTAGACCTCGCCGGGTCCGGATGCGTCGACCGTCGCCGGTCCGGCGCTCGCCTCGGGCGGTCCGGGCTCGATCTCGAGGCCCGCCGTCGTCGGCCCGCGGACGATCGACCGGCCGATGTTGCCGACGAGCAGGGCCACGGCGGAGACCAGGTACAGCTGGCCGGCCAGCGCCTCGGACACCGCGATCATCCGGCCGGCGCTCGTGAACGCCGTGAAGTCGCCGTAGCCGACCGTCGTCAGGGTGACGTAGCTGAAGTAGATGAAGTCGATGGCCGCCGGCGTCGAGGTCTGGACGAAGAACGGCTGGCCGGTGACGGCTCCGATCAACGGATACAGGTACGCGTAGGTGAGCCCGACCAGGAGGTAGATCGCCAGCGCACCCAGCACGAGCCGGACCGTGATCGTCGGGGATGCCAGGATCCGGCGGAGGATGATGACGGGCGCCGCGAATGCCAGCAGCAGCCCGATCAGGCCGGTGGCGATGGTGTTCACCTTCTCGCCGATGAACAGGCCGCTGGCCGCGCCGACGACCGCAAGCACGACGATGGCCAGGGCGGTGCGGAAGGTCCGCCGTCGGGCGCCCGACGTGTGGAGGACGAAGAGGAGGGTGAACCCGCTCAGACACACGGCCAGGAACTGGCCGAGCGGGCCGATGCCCAGCGAGATCGTGACGATCGTCGCGAGGATGAGGAGCAGGACCACCCCGAAGTCGTCCCGATCCTCGAGGCGGTCCTTCACGCCACTGCGTCGTGAGGTCGGCGCGACGGGAGCGCCCCCGGACGGGCCGCTCAGTCCAGCCACTCGCGGGCCTGGTTGTCCGGGTCGTCGATCGTCGACGAGATGAAGAGCACCATCCCGACGATCGTACGGCGAGCGAGAGCGCGCCGTCGGTCCCGGGCGGGATCAGCCGCGGAACGGGGCCGGATCGATCGACTGGTATGCGTACGTGAAGAAGCACTGGAGATCGTGGTTCTCGTGCTTCGACCACGTCGGGGTCATCACGCCCATCGGGTCAGCCGTGTCGAAGGTGATCGTCACGTCGTCGGCCCGCGGCCAGTTCGGGTCGCAGATCCGGAGGACGACCGTCGAGCCGTTCGTGTCGTAGCCGTAGGCCAGCACCTGGTGGTTGTTCGAGAGGGCCTGCGGATCGGCGCTGACGATCCGGACGAGGCCGATCATCGCGAGCTTGCCGGCGTCGATGGACCGCTGGATGGCCGGCCACTCCTCGTGGACCATGACGTACGTCCGGCTGTGGCGATCGATCCCGAACCGCCCGAGTGCCGCGGCGAGCGCCGACTCCTTGCTCGACCGGGTCGGGCTCATCAGCTGGTAGAACCGCCACGGGAGCCGGCCGTCGTCGAAGCTCGTGATCTGGCGGTTGACGATGTAGCGATAGCGGGCCTCCCCGGCGAGCGGCTGCGCTGCATCGCCGGGGGTGAGCCCGGCCGCATGCAGATCCGCGGTCGTGAACGACATGCCGCCGCACAGCCCGTTGGCGGCGTCGCCGATGTTCAGGGTCGCGACGTTGCCCAGCTTGAACTGCTCGATCGGGTTGGACGGCCAGGCGTTGGGGTACGGGAACCCATTGACCTTCGGGTCGAAGTTCGGGACGCGGACGCTGGCCACGGCGATGTCTCCTGCGGATCGGGCCGTGAGCCTAGGTGAGCGCCGTCACGGGATCGTCGCCGTCGCGCCGATCCGACCATCCCCCGGGTTCTCCCGCCGGGGCACGACACGGCGCGGCCCGACACGAGTCGGGCCGCGCCGTCGAGGCGCGAGGTCGGGATCGGGCCGTCAGTGGCCCTTCCTCCCGACGTCCACGACATTGCCGAGGTCGGTGACGAATCGGTCGCGGGGCACCACGTCGCCGCGGGCGGCGACGGGCTTCAGATGGAACTGGTGCTCGATCGTGGCCATGATCGAGGTCGTGTCGTAGACCGTGTGGTCGACGCCCGACGACGAGAAGCCCTTCGAGATGAACAGGGCCGGAACCCGGGTGCCGGGTCCGAACAGGTCGTGGGCGCCTGCGGTTCCGAGGCCGGGCGGCGGGACGTGATCCCACTGGCCGCCGAACTCGTCGTAGGTCACCACGATCAGGGTGCTGCTGGCGTCCGGCCCGGTCTCGATGGCCTGGATCAGGTCCACGAGGTGGTCGCTGCCGTTCGGCTCGCTCGAGTAGCCCGGATGCTCGTTCTCGTTGCCGAGCGGCTTGACGAAGCTGACCTGGGGCAGGTGGCCATGCCTGGCCGCGTCGAGGAACGCGACCTCGTCCTTCAGGTGGACGGCCCGGTCGACCGTGCCCGGCGCGTAGCGCAGGAAGTAGTTGAACGGCTGGTGGTGGAACTGGAAGGACGAGTCGGGGCAGAACGGCCAGACCTTGCCGTCCGCCGTCGACACGTTCGGGTCCGTGCAGGTCGGGCCGTAGCCGTTGGTCCAGCCGGGGCTGCCGATGTTGCCGGCCGCGTTGTCCCAGCCACCGGCGTACCACGCCCAGCTGACGCCGGCGTCACTCATCCGGTCGCCGATGTTCAGGTCGATCGTGCGGTCGTCGGTCGGCGGCTGGGCGGCCCCGAAGCTGCCCTGCGGCTCCCACGTCGGCTGGAGGGTGTTGACCGCCCAGTCCCCGCAGGCCAGTCCGGCCCGGGTCGTCGGCTGGCCGCACGCCTGGGTCACGGCTCCGTCGACGATCGTGCCGGACGGCTTGAGCAGCGGGTAGGCGTGCGGGATCCCGGACGGGTCGAGGACCGCGATCTGGCCCGCCGGCGGGTTCGGCCATTCGAGCGGCTGCGCCGCGATCAGGTACTGGTGGTTCAGGTACGAGCCACCGAAGGCGCCCTGGAAGAAGTGGTCGGCGATGACGTACTTCGGGGCGCCCTTGGCATGGAGGTACTCGTAGATCGGCAGCTGGGTCGTGTCGTAGTAGCCCATCGACATGCCGACAGAGTCGCTGCCGGTGACGTAGCGGTCCTGCCTGCCCTGATCGAGCTGGACCTGCTCCTGGTAGAACTTGTGGACGAGGTCGCGGGTGCAGCCGCCGGGCAGCCCGACAGGGGTCACGCCGTCCGCCTGGAGCGCGCCGTTCATGATCCCGTTCGGGAAGCTGAACTCCTGGTTCGGGCGCGGACAGGTCGTCGCGTCCGCCGGGATGTAGGCGTCGATGTTGAACGGCGCGTTCGGGAAGTGGCTCGTGTAGGTGGTGGTGCTGCTGTCCGGGAACGTCACGGTCTCGGGGTTGCAGACCTTCGAGAGCGTGTTGCCGGCGGCGTCGGTGTCGAGGTTGACGTCGAGCTGCTTGAGGCACGTGTAGGCCGCACCGTTCTGGGCGACCTGGGTGGTGTGGGCCGGGTCGGCGTCCGCGAGCCCGACGAGATGCTGACCGTTGACGTCGCCCCACAGCCCGTACAGGTTGTCGAAGCTGTGGTTCTCCTCGTAGATGACCACGATGTGCTTGAACCGGTCGAGCGGCCCGTCGTCGTGCTTGGCGATCGCGGGGCCGGCCGCGGTCAGCGTCACGCACAACAGGGCCGAAGCGGCAAGGACGGCGCGCAGCCGTCGGCTCACGTGCAACACGGGATTCCTCCTCCGGGCACTTGAGTGGATGGCCCGACGATACGCCGGTCGCGCGATCCGCGAATCAACGCCGCATCAACACCCGGAGAACTCGTGTGACGGCGGTGCGGCGGCGCACCGGGGTCGTCAGGCGAGCGGTGTCAGGGCCGCCCACGAGCGCCCGCCGCCCGACGTGACACCCGGATTCGGCGGTTCCCGTACGATCGGTCGATGCCGCCGACGGCCGCACACTCCCTCTTCGCGCTGCGCGAGTTCAAGGCGCTCGTCGGGGCCCGCGCCACGAATGCCCTCGCGGTCAGCGCGCTCGCGACGGTCGTCGCGTTCCAGACGTACGTCCTGACCCACGACCCGCTCGCGCTCGGCTGGCTCGGGCTGGTCGAAGCCATCCCCGCCCTGTCGCTCGTCCTGTTCGGCGGCCACGTCGCGGACCGGCGCGAGCGACGGACGATCGTCGTCGTCACGAGCGCGCTGATCACGCTGTGCGCCCTCGCGCTCGCCGGCCTCGCCGCAATGGGCGCCACCCTGGTCGGCATCCTCGCGGTGATCTTCGCGACCGGCATCGCGAGCGGCTTCGAGCGCCCGGCCCTCACCGCCCTCGAGGCCCAGGTCGTCCCGCGCGAGGACGCCGCGCGGGGCGTGTCCGTCCTGAGCAGCGTGAGCCAGGGCGGCGCGATCCTCGGGCCGGCGGCGGGCGGGATCGCGATCGCCCTGATCGGAATCCCCGCGACGTACTCCGTGATCACGGTGCTGCTCGCGATCTCGACGGCCTGCCTGATGACGATCGGGCGCAAGCCGATCCCCGCCCCGGTCGCCGGCGAGCCGTTCGTCCAGAGCCTGCTCGGAGGGATCCGCTACGTCCGCCGCACGCCCGCGCTCCTCGGGTCGATGGCGCTGGACCTGTTCGCGGTGTTCTTCGGCGGGGCCATCGCGCTGCTGCCGATCTACGCGACCGACATCCTCCACGTCGGGGCGGTCGGGTTGGGCGTGCTGCGGACCGCGCCGTCCGTCGGCGCGCTGCTCGTCATGCTCGTGGCCACCCACCGGCCGCCGAGCCGGCACGCCGGCCGGACGCTGCTCCTGTCTGTCGCCGGGTTCGGGGTCAGCATGATCATCTTCGGGGCGTCGACGGTCTTCGCGGTGTCGCTGATCGCGCTCTTCTTCTCCGGCGTCACCGACGGCGTGAGCATGATCATCCGGAACACGATCCTGCGGGTCCTGTCGCCGGAGCGGATCCGCGGCCGCGTCGCGTCCGTGAACTGGGTCTTCATCGGCGCGTCGAACGAGCTCGGGGCGTTCGAGAGCGGGTTCGCGGCGCGGCTGTTCGGGACCGTCCCGAGCGTCGTCGGCGGAGGGATCCTCACGCTGGTCGTCGTCAGCGCGACGGCGATGCTCGTCCCGTCACTCCGGCGCCTGGACCTCGACACCGCCGAGCCCGGCGACGACGGCCTCGGGCCGGTCGAGATCCCCGGGCTGATCCCGGACACGGCCGGGGCTCGACCGTCAGCGGGTCAGCTCGCCGAGGAGTGACGACCAGCCGTCGAGGTAGGCGTCGACGTCCTCGTCGGTCGTCGGAACGGAGCACACCGGGCCCGCCCCGACGATCGCCTCCCACACGCCGCGGTTCGCGAGCCAGACCCGGATCAGCCGGGTGAGCAGGTCGTCCTGGACGGCTCGCGCCTCCGCGGCAGTGCGGACCGGACCGGGCGTCCACGCTCACGCCCGGCCGTCCAGCGGGATCCGGGCGCCGTTGATCGCGGCGGCCTCGTCCGAGCAGAGGTAGCGCAGCGTCGCGACGATCTCCTCGGGGGTCGTCCAGTTGGCGTTCTTCGGGCTCGGCTCGCGCTCTCGCGCGTGCTCGGTGTCGATCGCCCGGATCGCGACGACGTTGACCGTCACACCGGCCGCCGCCACCTCCCTGGCGAGGACGCGCAGGAGCGTCTCCTGGGCGGCCTTCGAGGTGGCGTATGTCCCGGCCCGAGCCGGTGCTGTGGCCGTCGTGAACGACGTGATGGCGATCATCCGGCCCCAGCCCCGCTCGACCATGCCCGGGACCACGGCGCGGGCGACGTTCAGGGTCGTCCAGACATGCTGGTCGAGCATGAACCGGAGATCGTCCGGCGACAGCTCCGTGATCGGCGCTCCGGGCACGAACCCGCCGACGAGATGGAGGACGACGTCGACCCGGCCGAACCGCTCGGTGACGACGGCGACCGCCGCGGCGGCCTCGTCCGCGATCCGCAGATCCGCCTTCACGCCGACCCATCGGTCGTCCTCGATCCCGGCTTCGACGGCGACCGCCGCGAGACGGGTGGCATCCCGGCCGACGAGCCCGAGGCGGGCACCATCGGCGGCGAACGCCCGGGCGGCGACGCGGCCGACGGCGCCCGCCGCGCCGGCGATCAGGACGACGCGCTCCGCTGCCATCGGCTCAGGATACGGGCGCAGCCTCCGAGCGCCCGGATCGGTCCGGCATGATGCACCGACGATGCGACCCAGCCTGAGCGTCCTCGAGCCTGCCCTCATCGACCGGATCGTCGACGAGGCGAAGCGTGTGCTGTCCACCCACGGGATGGAGATCCGCGGCGCGACGCTCCGTGAGCGGCTCGTGGCGGCGGGTCTGCCCCAGCGGCCGGACGGACGCGTCCTCTTCCCGCGTGACGTCGTCGAGGAGGCGATCCGGGTTGCGCCGGGCTCGTTCAAGCTCTACGGGCGCGGCGGCGACGAGCGCGCCGACCTTGGCGACGACCGGGTCCACTTCATCCCGGGCTCGTCCGGGCTCAAGGTCCTCGACCATCGGACCGGCGAGGCGCGTCTCGCGATGAGCCGGGACTTCGCCGAGTACATCCGCCTGGGCGATGGGCTGGCGTACATCCCGTACCTCGCGACGGCGTTCTCGACGTCCGACATCGAGCCCCAGGTGTCCGACGCCTGGCGGCTCTACCTGTGCCTGACGAACTCGACGAAGCCGGTCGTGTCGGGCGCGTTCACGGAGCACGGCGTGACGCGCATGGCCGAGATGATGGCGCTGTTCCGCGACGGCGCCGACGACCTCCGGGCCCGCCCGATGTCGATCTTCACAATCACCGCGACCGGAAACTTCCGGTACAGCGAGGACTCGTGCCAGAACCTGATCGACTGCGTCGAAGCGGGCATCCCGGTCGAGATCGTGCCGGTCACGCTCATGGGGCTGATCGCCCCGGTGACGCTGGTCGGCGCTACCGTCTTCCACACGATCGACGTCCTCGCCGGGATCACGATGGCCCAGGTGATCCAGCCGGGCGCGCCGGTCCTGTTCGGCGGCGCGCCGGCGACGTTCCACATGAAGATCGCGTCGTCGCCGATGGCGGCGATCGAGGCACTCCAGCTGGACGTCGCCTATGTCGAGGTCGCGAAGGCGCTCGGGCTGCCGACCCAGTCGTATATGGCGCTGTCGGACGCGAAGACGCTCGATGCGCAGGCCGGCGCGGAGACGTTCGGTTCGGCGCTCCTCGCCGCTCTCGCCGGCGTGAACTCCGTGTCCGGGCCCGGGATGCTCGACTTCCTGCTCGTCTTCTCGCTCCCCAAGCTCGTCTACGACGACGCGATGTGCGGGCAGGTCCTGCATTTCGTCCGGGAGGTCCGCGAGCTGGGCGATCTTCCCGTCAACGAGCTGATCGACCAGCTCATGGCCGACCAGCATCTGATCATGGCGCCGCACACGACGGAGCATTGGCCGAAGGAGCTGTTCCTGCCCTCGACGCTGATCGACCGCGACAACCGCGAGGCCTGGACACGGGCCGGGGCGAAGGAGATCGACGAGCGGGCCCGCGACGAGGTCGAGCGGCGGCTGGGTTCGTATCGCCAGCTCGAGACGGACCCGGCGATCGACGCCGAGCTGCAGCGGATCCTCCGCTCAGGGCTGGTGGACCAGACGGAGCTGCCCCGCGTCGAGCCGGCTCCGGAGCCGGTCGCGTCGGAGGACGATGCAACCCCCCGGCGACGGGTGAACCGGCGGCGCGGCCCGGGCTGAGCGCAGCTCACGGCATGGAGCCAGCCCGCGCCGGCTCCGCCGCCCTCGCCGGCCCCGCCGTCCTCGCCGGCGCGTTCGGATATTCCGAGTAGGCGTATCAGACCGGACTCTGCGCAGGATGTCCACGATCCACGCCTTCAGCTGATCATCGGCGCGACCGGGCCGCCGAATCCGGCCCGATCAACACGAATCCCGAGGGATCCCGTCCTCCACCGCGGTCGAATACGCCTTCTTGGATTACGAGGCGCTTGAAGGGTTCAGGCCATCTTCACCGTCAGCTCCACCGGCAGGCCGTGGAACCGCCCGAACGCCGCGGCCTCCGCCTCGAGCGCGGTCGTCTCGTCCAGGTTCAAGGGGATCAGCAGCATCACCGTGACGCCGACACCCTTCGGCCCGAAGGCCCGGCGCCAGCCGCCGACGACGAATCCATCTCGGACGACGATGTGCACCCCGAGCACGTCGGCGACGTTCCGGGCCTTCGGAAGGGCCGGATCGAAGATCGGGGCGTAGTCGGCGTAGGAGCCGAGGTACTCGTCGTAGTTCGAGAGGAGCCGCACGAACGGCTCCGGGATCGGCGGGGGATCAAACGCCCCGGCCGCCGCCCAGTACGCCTTCCCGTCCACGGTGCGGCCTTCGAGCGCGCCGCCCGCGAGCTCGATCCCGCGCCGGACGTCGGTCACGGTCAGCCCCGACCACCACGCCATGTCGTGGGCGAGCGCCGGGCCGTGGCTCGTGAAGTAGCGGATGGTCAGCTCGCGGAGCGAATCCTCGGGCGTCCGGGGCACCGCCGGGGGAATCCGGTCCCGGACGAGCTGGTAGGTGAACTGCTTCCCCCGGCGTGGCCCGCTGCAGATCAGTGCGTCGAGCTCCGCGTTCATCAGCACGTGGCCGAGGGTGTTCGGGTCCACGAACGGGACGTCCGCGGCGACGAGGGCCGCGCGGAGCTCGTCGCGCGTCCGCGCGTGACCGTCCGCGAGCGCGTCCTCGATGACGCCGATCGTTCGCTCGAAGCCCGCGCGATCGAGCCCGAGACGACGCTGGCCCACGAGATCGTTGGCCCGCCGCACGCGCGGCCCGACGAGCGCCTCGATCCAGCGGAGCTCGTCGGGTGCGAGGAAGTGCCACGTTGGGCGGGGACCGTGCGTCCGGACGATCCGCCCGTCGTCGAGGGCGGCCGCGACGTCGGCGATCGTGGTTTCCCGGGCCATCCTTCGGGCCACCGCCCAGAGGGCGCCCGGCACGTCCTGGGCCTGGACCGCCCCGGACCAGCGGACGACGTCCTGCGCGCTCGTGAACCCCGGCCCGGTCAACCGGCTGTTCCGGAGCCGGGCGTGGGCGATCGCGCGGTTCGTCACCCCCGGAGTCTATGGAACGAACCGGTCCGGTCCTGACATGCATACGATGACGTCGTGAGTCGCGCGCCCGCCGGTTGGGATGTCGACAGCCCGGTCCAGGCCGAGGTCTTCGTCGTCTGGCTCGACGACGGCCGGATCCTGCTCACCGGGCCGGACGGACCGCAACCGTGGATCCTCCAGCTCGGCCCGACGGAGCACCCGGTCGAGGTCGTCGACCGCATCGTCCGCGACGTCGTCGGGCCGCCGATCCTCGTCCACTCCACGTCGTGGCGGCGGAGGCGACGTCGTGGGACGACCGCGATGCCGTCATCCTGAGCTTCGTGGTGGTGATCGGACGGGAGCTGGTCGACGGGATGACGAGCATCGAGATCGAGCGAGCCGAGCTGGCGCGATCGACCGCGACCGCCGCGCCGGCGGACATCGCGACGAGCGCGGTCGTCGAGCACGGGCTCCGCCACCTGGCGTGGCTCGTCCAGGACGACCCCGTCGTCGCCGCGGAGCTGCCCGCGCCGTGGCATCCCCTGCTCGCGGCCTACGTCCCCGAGCCGTTCCGCAATCTGGGCTGAGGAGCACACACGATGGCCGACGAACCCCAGTACACGAACGCCTGCGCCTGCGGCTGGACGGTGACCGGGAGCGAGGACGAGGTCGTCGACGCGACGATCGACCACGGTCGCCGGATCCACAACATGGAGGCGCCCCGAGATCAGGTCCTCGCGGCCCTCCACGCACCGGCGTCCGCCGAGCGCGACGACCGGCAGAGCGCATGACCCCCGCCGCGTGACGAAGCGCGCCGTCACCTACGGCTCTTACCTCGGTCTGGAGCAGCTGCTGTCCGCGCAGCGTCCGCTGTCGGTCGCGGATGACGGCCGGCCCGAGCACGACGAGCTCCTGTTCATCGTCATCCACCAGGTCTACGAGCTCTGGTTCAAGCAGCTCCTCCACGAGCTCGCCGAGGTCCAGCGGACGCTCGAGGCGGGCGACACGGACCGGACCCTCCACCTGCTGAACCGCGTCCTGAAGATCCTCAAGACGCTTGTCGCCCAGATCGACGTGCTCGAGACGATGACCCCGCTCCAGTTCACGTCCTTCCGCGACCGGCTCGACTCCGCGTCCGGGTTCCAGTCGGCGCAGTTCCGCGAGATCGAGGCGGTCCTGGGCCGGCGCGACGCCTCGGCGCCCGCGGCGCACCCCGCGGGGTCGGACGGCCGCGCCCGGATCACCGCGGCACAGGCCCGGCGATCCGTGTGGGGCTCGTTCCTCCAGTATCTCGCCGCGCGCGGCCACGCTCTGGCGGAGAGCGCCCTCGCGCGCGACGTGGCATTGCCGCCGGAGCCCGATGCCGCCGTCCAGGACGTCCTCGTCGCCGTCTACCGCAGTGACGCGGACGCGGCGCTCGTCGCCGAGCGGCTCGTCGACCTCGACGAGGGCTTCCAGGAGTGGCGCTACCGCCACGTGAAGATGGTCGAGCGGACGATCGGGATGAAACGCGGGACCGGCGGTTCCGCCGGCGTCGAGTACCTTCGAACGACACTCTTCCAACCCGTCTTCCCCGACCTGTGGGAGATCCGGAGTCGCCTGTGACCGAGCCGAACGCCACCCGCCCACCCCAGCCGACCCCGGCCGAGCTGTTCGACCGGTTCCTCCCGTTCGTCGCGGTCGGGGCGATGATCGTCTCGTTCCTGATCATGCCGCAGCCGTTCGCGATCGCCCTGATCGGGGGGATCTGGCTCGTGGCGACGCGAATCTCCCGGAACCGGAAGTTCCTCGGGCTGACGCTCACGGAGGCCCTGGCCTGGTCGGCCACGATCGTGATCGGGTTCCTGGGCCTCGCGCTGATCCTCTATTCGCTCGGCGCGCGGATCACCTGAGCGGCGAGCGACCCACCCGGATCGCTCGCGTCAGTGGTGCTGGCTCGAGGACCGCTGGACCATCTGGGCGAGCTGCTCGAGGAGGCTCCAGGCGACCTCGGCATCGCCCTGCACGAAGGCGCGGAAGTCCCACAGGGTCATGACGTAGGTCGTCAGGTCGGTCTCCGCGGTCACCGTCGCGGTGCGGACGCGGTCGGCGATCAGGGCGACGGCACCGAAATGGCTGCCGGGACCGAGCTTGGCCACCTCCGCGCCGTCGACCGAGACGGACGCGGTGCCGTCCGCGATGACGAAGAACCCGATCCCGCGATCGTCGCCCTGGCGGACGACCACGGCGCCGGCGGGGAAGGTCCGTTCGGAGAAGTCCTTGGCGAGCTTCTCGAGGTGCTTCCGATCGAGGCTCGCGAGCATGGGGACCTGGGCAAGGGCATCAACCACGTTCGTCGACATGCGCGGGATGCTCGGCATCGGGGGCGGGTCTGTCAATGGCGAGTTTCAGCGCCGGCCGCGAATCCGCGCGCGATACTGAGCACATGTCCCCGACCGCTGATCCGGTTCCCCACGCCGAGCTGTACGACAACGGCACCATCAAGCTCCGCGGCTCGCACCTGGACGGCGAGATGCACGGCGACTGGGAGTTCTTCCGACGGGACGGCTCGCTGATGCGATCAGGCTCGTTCGATCGCGGGCGACAGGTAGGCGTGTGGAAGACGTACGACCGAACCGGGTCCGTCGTGAAGGCGACCGACTTCGGAGGCGGATCCGGCTAGGCCGGGAACGGCTCGCTCGCGAGCCACCGCCCGCCGTCGCCGGGGACGAGAACCCGGTGGCGGCCGGTGGCGAGGTCCCATTCGTTCCTCGTGAACCGGGTCTGGTCGTCACCCAGGAGGATCAGGACGTGGGCGGGCGTCCCACGTCCGACGAGATGGCCGTGGTCGTGGACGTCGTCCGGCGGAAGCATCGTCGCGATCTCGGCGCCCGCGAGGGCCCGATCCTCGGCGAGCTCGACGCGGGGCGCCGATCCGTCTTCGCGAACGACCCGCCAGCGGCGATGCGTCTCGAGGCCGACGATCGGGCTGACCGCGACCCACGTCCCGTGATCGTGGACCGCGCTCATCTGGCCCTCCCGCCGGTGGACGATCATCAGCCGCGGGCCGCGCTCCGGGGCGTGGATCGGCAGGGCCCCGGCCGTGTCGCCGAGCCGCTCGACCCACGACGACAGGTAGTCGGTGTCGGCCGCGAAGGCGCCGAGCGCGACCCCGATCGCCTCGAGATCCGGGGTGGCGGACCGCGCCGGCGCGGCGATCCGCTCGAACAGGTTGCGGACGGGACCGTCCAGGATCGCGACGGACATCAGACGCGCTCGACCCAGGCGCTCCGCCACGCGGGCGCCTCGAGCGGTGGGGCGAAGTACCACGTCTCGCGATGGATCCTGCCGTCGCGGAGCCCGATGAGGGCGACCGCGAACCACGCGGAGCCATCCGGGTAGGTCGCCGTCCCGTCCGCCCACCACGTGTCGCCGCTCCCGACGATCCGCTCGATCGTGAACGACGGCGTCATGACGTAACGATCCTCACTGCCGACGAGTCGAATGTCCCCGGCCTCGGGCAATCCCCCGGGCCAGCTGTCCATGATCGCTCCATCGTTCGCATGGCCCCGGACCCGCTCGCCGGACTGCGGCCAGTCCTCGATCCAGTCGGCGTGTCGAAGGGTTCCGACGGTGTCGTAGTCGTGCGCCGGTGGGCGTCGAGATACCGGCGGAGGATCTCCTCGTTCGAGGGTGTCGTCATGCGCTGCCCTCCTCAGGCGCTCCCGATCTCGCGCTTCCGGCGGGCCACGAAGTCCGCGATGGCCTCGGCCCGGCCGGGCTCCATCGGCGGCGGCTCGAACTCCGCCAGCAGCTGCTTCCAGATCCCGTTGGCCCGGTCGGTCGCCGTCCGGCGGCCGTCCTCGGCCCACGTCTCGTAGTTCCGCCAGTCCGACAGGATCGGCCGATAGAACGCGGTCTCGAACCGCTCGAGCGTGTGCGCCGACCCGAAGAAGTGGCCGCCCGGCCCGACCTCGGCGATCGCATCGAGACCGAGCGACGCGTCGTCGACGACGACCGGCTGGAGCACCTCGGACAGCATCTGGAGGATCTCCACGTCGACGATCAGCTTCTCGTACGACGCCGTCAACCCGCCCTCGAGCCAGCCTGCGCCCTGGTAGAGCAGGTTGACGCCGCCCATCACCGCGCCCCAGACGGCCATCTCGGACTCGTACGCCGCCTGGGCGTCGACGACGACCGAGGCGGTCGCGTTCGACGACCGCCACGGCAGCCGATACCGCCGGGCCATCTGGCCCGACGCGATCGCGCCCTTGACGTACTCGGGCGTCCCGAACGCCGGCGACCCGGTCCGCATGTCGACGTTCGAGGTGAACGCGCCGTAGACGACCGGCGCGCCGGGCCGGATGAGCTGGGTGAGGGCGACGCAGAAGAGCGCCTCCGCGTTCTGCTGGGCGATCGCCGCTGCAAGCGTGACGGGCGTCATCGCCCCGGCGAGGGTGAACGGTGTCGCGACGACGGCCTGACCCGCCTCGGCCATCGCGATCAGGCCGTCGCTCATGGGGCCGTCGAGCCGCAACGGCGAGTTCGTGTTGATGATCGTGATCAGGGACGGCTCGCGGACGAGTGCCTCCGGCGAGACGCCGCGGGCAACACCCGCGATCTCCAGCGCGTCCTCCACGACGGTCGACCCGAACCCGAGGCAGTGCCACGTCTTGTCGAGCGTCGTGGCAAGGCAGGCGTACATGTCGAGGTGGCGCGTCTCGACCGGCAGGTCCGTCGGCTCCAGCGGGCCGCCCGCCTCCTGGTGGATGACGTTCAAGGCAGAGATCAGGGCCACGTAGTCCTGGAAATCTGCCCAGTTGCCGGGCCGTCGGCCGCGGTCGAGGTCCGTCACGAACGCCGGCCCGCCGACCGACGAGAACACGAGGTGCCGCCCGCCGAGCACGACGTCGCGGTCCGGGTTGCGGGCATGGAGGGTGAACTCGGCAGGCGCGGTCGCGATCGTCTCCTCGACCATGCCCGGGTCCAGCCGGACGCGCCGCGCATCCCGGTCGATGTCCGCGCCCGCCGCCGCCAGCCGGTCGATCGCCCGAGCGCCGAGGACCTCCACGCCGACCTCGGACAGGATCCGCAGCGACGCCCGGTGGATCTCCTCCACGTGGTCAGCCGACAGCACCTCGAGGGGCGTGAACGGGTTCGTCAGCGTCCGGAACGGCAGCTGCGGGATCCCGCCGCCCGCGCGTCGCTCGCGCCGCCGGTGCGCGACGGGCTCGACCGACTTGACCGGCTCGACGGTCACACCTCCCACCGGTCCTCGGTCCCGGGCGTCGGGAACATCGGCTTCGTCAGGCGTTGCCCTGCACGGATGCTCCGACCCGCGATCGCGAGCTGGCCGAGGACGGCCAGGATGGCGATGAGGACCGCGACCAGCACCGTCGCGACCGCGCCGGTCCCGACGAACCGGACGAGGATCAGCGCGACGATCGCGCCCGCGACCAGCCCGTTCAGGGTCACGATCACCGCGGGGGTCGCCGCGATCAGGTGGAGGATCGGATGGAGGTTCGGCGGGACGGCCATCGTGATGCTGATCCCGGCCGGATCGTCGTGGGTGCCCATCACGAAGTACGGCTCGAGGTCCGGGGCGATCTCGAGGTACGCGCCGCGGATCCGGTTCATCCCGTAGATCGTCATCGCGTCGTGGAAGTTCGTCGCGCCCATCCGGATGAAGGTCGCGAACCCGATGAACAGCTCGGCCGGCAGGATCACGAGGGCGAAGACGTAGAACGCGTCACCGAACCCGGCGATCCCGCCGATCAGCCCGAGGGCGACCAACGCTCCGGACAGGGTCGTCAGGTACATGCCGGCGCGCGTGAAGCTCTCGTTCCACGCCAGGCTCCGGGAGGCCAGCAGCGACCAGTGCTCGGTGGTGAGGATCTGCAGCCGGATCTGGACCGGTGTCGGACCGTCGGCGCCCGCGACGTCGATCCGGGCCGACGCCGGCGGCGCCGGCTCGGCGGGCCCGCCGGATGAGCGCTCGAAGGTCATGCTGCGTCCTCCGCTGCGGCGACCAGCCGCTCTGCCGCTTCGGCGACCTGGTCGCGGGACACGTCCAGATGGGTGACGGCGCGGATCGTCCGCGCGGTGAAGGCGACGACGAGGACCCCGGCGTCGTGCGCCCGGGCGACGAGCGTCGGCGCGTCAGGGGCGCCGTCGGCCGTCCGGAAGAGCACGATGTTCGACTGGACGGCACCCGGGTCGAGGTCGATCCCGGGCGATGCCGCCAGGCGATCCGCGAGGAGCCGGGCGTTCGCGTGGTCCTCGACCAGCCGGTCGAGATGGTGGTCCAGCGCGTAGTCGGCGGCGGCGGCGAAGATCCCCGCCTGGCGCATCGCCCCGCCCGCCATCCGGCGGTAGCGGACGGTGGCGTCGATCACGGTCCGCGACCCGGCGAGCATCGAGCCGCCCGGCGCGCCGAGGCCCTTGGAGAACGCCACACTGACGATGTCGAACGGCCGGGCGAGCGCCGCGATGTCCACGCCCAGCGCGGCGGCGGCGTTCCAGAGACGTGCTCCGTCGAGGAAGAGGGCGATGTCGTGCGCCCGGGCCACGTCCACGACGGCCCACTGCTCCGCGACAGACCAGACCACCCCACCCGCCCGGTTGTGCGTGTTCTCGACGTCGACGACCGTCGTCGGCGGCTGGAGCATGTGCCCGCGCGGCTTGCCCGCCGAGAGCACGTCGTCCGCGGTGAAGCGCCCGCGGCCGGCGCCGATCTCGGTCAGCTGCACGCCGCTCGTCGCCGCCGCTCCGCCGGTCTCGTGCCAGAGGACGTGCGCCTCGCGTGGCACGAGGACCTCGTCGCCCGGCCGCGTCAGCGTGCGGATCGCGACCTGGTTGGCCATCGTCCCGGTCGGGAACCAGAGCGCGGCCTCGTGGCCGAGCATCGCCGCGACCCGCTCCTGGAGCCGGTTGATCGACGGGTCCTCGCCGAACTGGTCGTCGCCGACCTCGGCGCGGGCCATCGCCTCGCGCATCCCCGGCGTGGGCCGGGTGACGGTATCGGAGCGCAGGTCGATGAACGGCTCGGCGGTCACGGCCGAAGCGTACGACGCCGGAGGGTTGGCGTAGGCTCTGTCCGATGTCCCTCTACCACCCGATCTTCGGTCGCGACGTGCCCGATGCGGCCTGGCGCCCGACGCCCGAGCTGCTCCGCGATTCGCGGCTGGCCGGGTTCCTCCGGGCCACCGGCGAGCCGGATCTCGAGGCGCTCCAGGCGCGCGCGGTCGCCGACCCAGGCTGGTTCTGGGGCGCGGCGGCCGACGACCTGGGGGTCGCCTGGGCGCGACGCCCGGCGCAGGTCATGGACGGCGGCGGCGGACCCGAGTGGACGCGTTGGTGGCGGGGCGGAGCGTTCAACCACGCCGAGGCGTCGACCGCGCCACGCGCCGCTCGCGACCCGTCCGGCGAGGCCGTCGCCTGGGAGGGCGAGGATGGGGAGTTCCGGCGGCTGACGAACGCGGCGCTGCTCGACCACGTCACGGTTGCGGCGCGGATGTTCCGGATGGCGGGCGTCCGTCCCGGGGATCGCGTCGGGATCTTCCTGCCGATGCTCGTCGAGACGGTCATCGCGACGCTGGCCCTCGGCCGGATCGGCGCGATCTTCACGCCGATCTTCTCCGGCTACGGCGCCCCGGCCGTCGCGGCCCGCCTGCGGGATTGCGAGGCGACCGTCCTCGTGACCGCGGACGGCTTCTTCCGGCGCGGCGCGATCGTGCCGATGAAGACCGTCGCCGACGAGGCAGTGGCTCTCGCGCCGTCGGTCGGCCGGGTGATCGTCGTGCGTCGGCTCGGGGTCCGGGCACCGGCGCCACCGTGGAACCCCGGCCGCGACCGCTGGTGGGACGAGTCGGCGGACGCGGCGCGCGCGGCCATGCGCGAGGAGGGCGAGCCGGACATCGCCGCGGTCGCGGACCCCGAGACGCCGTACATGCTGATCTACACCTCGGGCACGACCGGGAAGCCGAAGGGCGCCGTCCACGTCCACGGCGGATTCCCGATCAAAGCTGCCCAGGACCTCGCCCACACGTTCGACCTGCGCGCCGGCGACGCCCTGTTCTGGTTCACGGATCTCGGCTGGATGATGGGGCCCTGGGCGATCTCCGGATCGCTCCTGCTCGGGGCCCGTCTCGTCCTCTACGAGGGCGCGCCGGACCATCCGGGGCCCGATCGGCTGTGGGATCTCGTGGCGCGTCACCGGGTGACCCACCTCGGTCTCAGCCCGACGGTCGTCCGGGCGTTGATCCCGCACGGCGTGGAGCCGGTCCGCGCCCACGACCTGCGATGGCTCCGGGTGCTCGGTTCGACCGGCGAGCCGTGGGATCCGGACAGCTGGTGGTGGTACTTCCGCGAGGTCGGTGGCGGGCGCTGCCCCGTCGTGAACTACTCCGGCGGGACGGAGGTCGCCGGGGGCATCGTCGGCTGCAACCTCCTGACGCCGATCAAGCCGGCCTCGTTCAACGGACCGTGCCCGGGCACCGCGGCCGACGTGGTCGACCCCGACGGGCGATCCCTTCGCGGCGCTGTCGGGGAGCTCGTCATCCGGGCGCCGGAGCCGGGGATGACTCGCGGCTTCTGGCGCGACCCGGATCGCTACGTCGAGACGTACTGGAGCCGGTTCCCCGGCACGTGGGTCCACGGCGACTGGGCGATCGTCGACGACGATGGCTACTGGTACATCCGGGGCCGGTCAGACGACACGCTGAAGGTTGCGGGCAAGCGCGTCGGGCCGGCGGAGGTCGAGGCCGCGGCCACGGCCCACCCGGCGGTCGTCGAGGCCGCGGCGATCGGCGTCCCGCACAAGATCAAGGGCGAGACGATCGTCGTCGTCTGCACGATCCGGCGCGGCGAGACGGACGACGACGAGCTCCGGGCGGCGATCGCCCGGCGGGTCGTCGAGGACCTCGGCAAGACGCTCAAGCCGGAGGCGGTCGCCGTGGTGCCCGCGCTCCCGAAGACGCGGTCGGGCAAGATCATGCGACGCGTGGTCCGGGCCGCCTGGCTCGGCCTGGATCCCGGCGACCTCTCGGCGCTGGATGATCCGACGACGATCGACGCGATCCGCCGGGCCGGCCCGATCGGCGTCGGCGGCTGACGGGGCACGAGCGAGGAGGACGGATCGACCGATGAGCGTTGCGATCGACAAGGACATCGTCACGTGGGACGCCCTCGCCGACATGGTCGCCGACCTCGCGGCGCGCGTCCCCAAGGACTACGACGTCATGCTCGCGATCACCCGGGGCGGGCTCGTCCCCGCCGGCATGCTCGCGTACCGGCTGGGGATCCGGAACATCCTCGTGGCCGCCGTCGAGTACTACGACGACGAGGGCCACCCGGGCCCGAAGCCGACGTTCCTCCAGTTCCCGGCCGATCCCCTCCTCCGCGGCCAGCGGGTCCTGATCGTCGACGAGGTCTGGGACAGCGGGACGACGATCCATGCGGTCACCGAGCGGGTGCGTCAGGCCGGCGGCCTGCCGACCACGGCCGTGCTCCACTACAAGCCGACCCACTCCCAGGTCCCGGGCGCCCCGGACTTCCACGTCGTGACGACCGATCGCTGGGTCGTCTACCCGTTCAAGGCAGGCAACTGACGGGCACCTGACGGGGCGGAATCTGACCTCGACCCCAGCTTGTCGATGAGAAACCCTGCGGATCGTCGTCTGGAAGGTGGACACTTCAGGAGCGCTGGAGGGACTCATGACCCGAACGATGATCCTCGTCGGCACCCGCAAGGGCGCCTTCATCCTCGACGGCGGGCGCGACCGCGCCGGCTGGTCCGTCGCCGGGCCGCTGTGCGAGGGCTGGCCGATCCACGACCTGCAGTGGGACCCCGCGACCGGCTCGATCTACGCCGGCGGCGGCTCCGAGTGGTATGGGCCCGCGGTCTTCCGATCCGATGACCTGGGGGCGACCTGGACCCATTCGTCCGAGGGGATGACGTACGGCGATGACGGCCCGTCCATCCCGACGGTCTGGAACGTCACGCCTGCCCACGGCTCGATCTTCGCGGGCGTCGAGCCCGCGGGCCTGTTCCGGAGCGATGACGGCGGCGCGACCTGGTCGCACGTGTCGGCCCTGCGCGACCATCCGAGCCGCGAGAAGCCGGGCTGGTCGCCCGGCGCGGGTGGCCTGATCTGCCACACGATCGTTCCGCACCCGACGGACGCCGCGAGGATGTGGATCGCGATCAGCGCCGTCGGGACGTTCGCCACCGAGGACGGCGGGGCGAGCTGGGAGGCTCGCAACCACGGCGTCGTGGCGTGCTTCCAGCCGGACCCCCATCCGGAGACCGGGCAGTGCGTCCACAAGCTGGTGATGGCGTCCGGCGAGCCGGACAGCCTCTACCAGCAGAACCACTGCGGCGTCTATCGGTCGGGCGACGCCGGGCGGTCGTGGACGGACATCAGCCGCGGACTGTCGTCGGAGTTCGGGTTCGTCATGGGCACCCATCCGCGCGATGCCGCGACCGCCTGGGTGATCCCGCTGAGCCATCCGGAGGAGGGTCGGTTCGCGCCGGGCGGTGCGCTCGCGGTGTGGCGGACGCAGGACCGCGGCGACAGCTGGGAGCGCCAGTCGGCCGGCCTGCCCCAGGACAACGCCTACGTCGCCGTCCTGCGCGAGGCGCTCTCGGTGGACCGCGGCGACCCCGCGGGGATCTACTTCGGAACGAGCACCGGCCAGCTCTACGCCTCGGTCGACGAGGGTGGCTCGTGGCGACGGATCGCCGACAACCTGCCGGCGATCTGGGGCGTCCAGGCGATCGAGGTCGACTGAGGGCGGGCCGTGGCCGTGACCGTGATCCTGCCGCGCTCGCTCGTCTCGCTGATCCCGGGCACCCGCCGCTCCACGGAGATCGAGGCGCGGAACGTGGCCGAGGCGATCGACCGGCTCGACGAGCTGACGCCGGGTCTCCGCAACCGCCTCGTCGACAGCGGGCCGACGATCCGCCGGCACATCAACGTCTTCGTCGACGGCGAGATGGCCGCGCTCGACACGGCCGTCCCCCCGAACGCGACGATCCACGTGATCCCGGCTGTCTCCGGCGGCTGACGGCCACCGGCGCGACGGACGCGCCCGACGTGTCGGGCGTCAGCCGGCCCGGCTGAGCTCCCGCGCCAGCGGGTCGAACGGGTCCGAGCGCTCGGCGACCGCGTCCGCGCCGATCCGGGCGTTCGCGCCGTGCGACGGCGTGTCGCCGACGACCACGCGCCAGCCCTCGTCCGCGAGCCGCTCCAGCGTTCGGAGTGCCGCCTCGGCGGTGGCGCGGGCGTGGGCGAGGGCCGCGCCGGTCAGCACGCCGGGCTCGAAGGCGGATCCGAGCTCGCCCGCGACCAGCGCCGCGACCCGCGCCGCGCGGATCGTCCGGCGGTCGGGCCGGTGGCGGACGACCGCGGCGGTGGGACCGCCCGGCTGGATCGCCGACACGAGGGCGGGCCACAGCTCCCCTGCTCCCGGGTCGATCGCTCGCGGCTCGTCGAACACGAGCTCGTGCTCGGGCAGCAAGGCGCGGCGCAGGCTCACCTCGCCGGCGGCGCGGGTGACCGGGTCGCTCTCCTCGACGAGCCACGGGGTCAGGCCACCGATCAGGATCTGGTCGTTCGACAGGCCGTTTCCGCGGGCGACCACGACCCCGACGAGCTGGAGCGCCAACGCGCGACCGGCGCGCACCGCGGGCTCGGACGGAACGCCGCGTGCGAGGTCCGGTCCCACGACGAGCGGCCCGGCGCCGATGACGACCTCCACGCCGCCCCGGGCGAGGAGGGCCTGGCCGAACGCATGGTCCGCGAGGGCACGGTCGGGCGCAACATGGCCGTCGACGATCTCGCCGAGTGGGTCCGATCGGGCGACGTCGATCCGCTCGAAGCCCGCGACGATCGCGCCCTCGGGCGCCCCGAGCGGGGCCGTGACCATCCCGAGGCGGACGTAGCCGCGTCGCTGGGCGGCGGCCTCGTCGAGCGCGCGACGCAGCCCACCCAGCGCACGCTGGCTCCCGGACGGGGCCTGCTCCACGGTGTCCGCGCCGGTCGTCGAGCCCGCCCGCGGCTGCCACACGGGGGCTTCGATGCCGGCCCGCTTCAGGCGGTCGCTCAGCTCGCGCCCGATGGGCACCTCGACCTCGAGCAGGTCGGCGCCGGCGTCGACCGCGGCCCGCGCCTCGTCGAGGGCACCGGCCAGGTCCGGCTCGCCGATCGCGGCCCCGACCCACGGCCGGCGCGGCTCCCCGAAGACGTCGATCAGCTCGGAGCGAGCCGTCCGGTTCGCGTCGATCCGCTCGATCGCCGCGGCGACCAGTCGACGGGCCTCCTCCTCGGCGATGGCCCGTCGGTCGGGCTCGCGCAGGAGGGCCGCCTCCATGCCGAGGTCGACGGCACCGGACGCGATGTCGAGGGCCAGCCGCTGCGGGTCGACGTCGTACTCCGCCAGGGCCATCGCGAACGGCAGGACGATCCCCCCGCCGAGCCGGTCGCGGCCACCGTCGAGGTAGCGATCGACGACCGCCCACGCCAGCGGCCGGCCGGCAGTGTCGAGCCCGCTGATCCCGAACATCCGGAGCATCGCCCGCTCGCGACCGACGGTCGTCGATCCACGGGCCCGGCCCGCCCACGCCCCGGCCAGCGTCTCGGCGCGCTCCGTCAGGCGGTCGAGGGGTCCGAGGTCCGCGGCCATGGCCGAAGGATGCCTCAGCCGGGACGCCGCTGCGCGTCGGTTTCCGGGTGAGATGGCGTCAGCCGCCGTCGGCGACCGGTTCGGTCGCCCGTTCGCGCGCCGGCTCGCCGATCCAGACATGACCGTCGTCGAACCGCTCGGCCTTCCAGATCGGTGCGCGCGCCTTCGTCTCGTCGATCGCGTAGCGAACCGCGCGGAACGCGGCGTCCCGATGGGGCGCCACGGCGACGATCGCGATGCTCGCCTCGCCGAGGGCCACCTCCCCGGTCCGGTGGACGATCGCCAGCCGGGTCACGTCGAACCGGTCGGCGATCTCGTCGGCGATCGTCGCGAGGACGCGCAGCGCCATCGACTCGTGGGCCTCGTAGCCGAGCGACTCGACGGACCGGCCGGTGTGCCGGGCCGCCTCGGCCTCCTGGCCCGGTGCCGGCGTCCCCGGCGAGATCCGGGTCCGGCCGACGAACCCGACGACCGCGCCGTCCTCCGGCGTCGCGAGGCGGTCCTCGAGGTCGGCGAGGATCGTCCGGGCGAGTGGGGCCTCGACGATCTCGAGGATCCGTGTCTCCGTCGCGCCGCCGCTCACCGGCGGGATGAACGCCACCTCGTCGCCGTCGGCCAGCACGGTGGAGGCATCGGCGTAGTCGCCGTTCCGGGCGAACCGGACGGACGGCCGGCCGGGGGCGAGGCTCGGGTGGGCCGCGGCGACCGCCGCCCAGGCATCGTCGATCGTCGCACCGGCGGGCACGTCGAGCGCCACCTCGCGGGTGCCGGCGAGCTCCCGCTGGATGGCGAACAGCCGAACCCGGACGCGGATCGTCGGGCGGGCCCGGGCCGGGGATTCGGGCGACGTCGCCTCAGCCACGGAACCCCGCGACCAGCAGGCCGTCGCCGACCGGCAGGATCGTCGCCTGGAACCGCGGGTCGGCGAGCACGGCCCGGTCGAACGCGGCCAGCGCCGCGGTGTCGGCGTCGCCCGGCGGCGGCTCGACGACGCGGCCACTCCACAGGACGTTGTCGGCGACAACGAGCGCACCAGGCGCGAGACGCGGGACGAGCGCATCCAGGTACGCCGGATACTCCCGCTTGATCGCATCGATGAACGCGAGGTCGAACGGGCCGGCGAGAGCGGCTTCGTCGGCGGCGAACGCGTCGAGCGCCTTCGCGGTCACGACCGTGATCCGATCGTCGTCGATCCCGGCAGCGCGCCACCAGCCGCGGGCGCGGTCCGTGCGGGACCGGTCCGGGTCGATCGTCACGATCCGCCCGTCCGCCGGCTGCCCGAGCGCCAGCCACAGCGTCGAGTAGCCGAAGGCCGTGCCGACCTCGACGATCCGCGGCCGGCCGGCGGCGAGGGCGGCCAGGACCCGCCCCGAGTCCCGGTCGACGATCGGGATCCGCTCGTCGCCCTCCGTGGCCGCGGTCTCGATCGCGGCGAGGGCCGTGGACAGCGGCCGCGCCAGCGACTCGACCCAGTCGACCTCGCGCGCCCCGGGGAGCCAGCCTCGATCGTTCTTCATCTCGTCCTCAGACCAGGAGCCCCGCCCCGAAGTACAGGCCCGCGGCAAGGATCGTCCCGGCCGCGATCGTCCCGACGTTGATGTAGAGCAGCCCGGTCGCCGACTCCATCGAACGGGTCCGGGCGGTCTGGAGGGCCGCCCACGACACGACGAGCGGGAAGATCAGTCCCACGATCAGGCGGAGCCAGACGAACAGCGCCCACGGCCCGACGAGGACCGCGAACGGCCCGCCGCCGCCGGGGCCGGCGCCGGTCGACACCCAGACCGCGAACAGGACGACCTGGAGCGCGACGACCGCGAGGAGGCCGCGGGAGATCAGGATCAGCGGCGCCTCGGGAAGCTTCGGCGTCACGAGGTACCAGTGGCCGAGGATCATCGCCGCGAAGACACCGCCGGTCGCGATCGCCAGCACGCCGAGCTGGAGCAGGAGCGGCACGGCGAACAGGGTGCCGCCGCCCCAGGCCAGGGCCCCGAACACCAGGGCCGCTGCCGCCGCGACGAGACAGGCGACGACCAGCGGAGTGGCGCGCCGGCGTCGGGTGAGGGCGACGACGTAGATGGCGGCGAGGATGCAGAAGGCGGCGAGCGCGATCCGTCGTGGCGTGTCGAACGTCGGATCGATGTGGATCGGCGAGCCCTGGCTCGGGATCGGCAGCGCCTGATCGGACAGGTAGGCGAGGATCCCGAGCACGACGGCGCAGGCGGCAGTGAAGGCGAGGAACCCGCGGGTCGCTTCCGTCCGGAACCGGGCGACCACGACGGCGACGAAGGAGCCGATCGCCAGGCCGGTCAGGACCGTCCAGTTGATGAACGCGAGGTTCTCGGCAATCCGTTCGGCGGGCATCGACCGAGTGTAGCCGAGGAGCCCGCGACCACCGTCGCGGGCTCCTCGTCGTGGCGTGTCATCCGGGCGGGCCCAGGGCCGCCCGGACCGGGATCAGGCGTAGCGCCCGGGAAGCAGGCGGCCGTTGTCGATGTACCGCCACGGGTTCAGGCGGTACGAGCCGTGGGCCCACGGCCGGCCGTGCCAGATCTCGACGTGGAGGTGCGGCCCCGACGCGCAGCCGGTCCGGCCCACGTAGCCGATCGTCTCCGAGCCGCCGGTGACGAGCTCGCCACGGTGGGTCGACAGCGCGCTGAGGTGGTAGTAGGCGGAGTACAGTCCGTGGCCGTGGTAGACCCAGACCTGGCGGCCGCCGCAGTTGCTCTTCGAGCCGGCGAAGACCACGCGACCGGACCGGATCGGGACGACGCGGATGCCCCTGTGGGCCGCGATGTCGATCGCCGGGTGGTGCCGGCTGGCCCACTGGCTGACGTAGGCGGTTCGACTGGCGACGGGCCAGGCGGCGAGGGCGGTTGCCGGAAGGATGATGGTCGCGAACGACGCGACGACGAGTGCACGGGTGAGCTTGCGCATGACGGATCGATGGGCGCGCGCCGTGGCGGTGCCCCTGCTCCTTTCTGCCGGACGGCGCGCGCGGATGCACGAGCCGACGATCTGACGACCGCGCCCGGCCGGGCAGGAGGCGCACGCGGTGACGCGCGCACACCAGGGGCGGCGGATGAACGGACCGGTCCACCGGGCTCGACGCGCGCTCGATGCGGCGATGAGCCCTCTGGGGGGTGGTGGCCGGGCGGAAGTCTGCCATGCCGCCCGGGTTTTGTCAGATGGCCGGCGGCCGAGCCTGCAATCGACGGCGGCTCGCGCGATGATCGACCGGACAGCCGAACCGCCGCCGAGACACGGTTGCCGCGGCGGCCCGCCCCTGGAGGTCCGACGCGATGGCGCTACCGGGCAGCACGACGTTCACGTGGTACGGACATAGCTGCTGGGAGGTGCTCACACCCGGCGGCCGGACGATCCTGCTCGACCCGTGGTTCGGCAACCCGCTGAGCCCGAAGACGCCCGATGCCGTCGAGCGATGCGACCTGTTGCTCGTCAGCCATGGCCACGGCGACCATTTCGGCGACTCCCTGTCGATCGCCAGCCGGACCCAACCCACGTGGCCGTGCATCCACGAGATGAGCCTGTGGCTCGCCCGGAATTACGCCCACCCGGATCAGCTCATCGGGATGAACAAGGGCGGCACCGTCGACGTCGCGGGGATCAAGGTCACGATGGTCCGCGCCGAGCACTCGTCCGGCGAGATCTACGGCGCCGCCGAGTCCGCGATCTACCTGGGCGAGCCGGTGGGCTTCGTCGTCGAGGTCGAGGACGGGTCTCGGTTCTACTTCGCCGGCGACACGGACGTCTTCTCCGACATGCGCCTGATCGGCGACCGGTTCCGGCCGATCGTCGCCTTCCTCCCGATCGGCGGCCACTACACGATGGGCCCGGCGTCGGCCGCGCTCGCGACCGAGCTGCTGGGCGTCACGGACGTGGTCCCGATGCACTACGGCACGTTCCCGATCCTCGATGGGACTCCCGACGCGCTCCGGACGGCTCTCGCAGGCCGCGGCCTCGGGCATGTGGACGTCCACCTCACGACCCCGGGCGGCAGCCTGACGTAATCGCTGGCGCGATCCGTGGTGCCGGCCGTCACCGTTCGAGGACCGGTCGGCCGCGGTCGGTGACGGTCCGGTGCGGTCGCAGCCCGGACCTCCGGGCGAGGCGGCCGGACCGATAGCCCATTCCTCAGTCGTGCGCCCGCGCCCGAGGATCGCCGCACGACCCGCCGAGCGGGTCCGACGACGGGTCCCGGACAGGACCGACGGCAGGGGGCGAGGATGCGAACCGGATCCGCGGGCGTCGCCACGTTTCGCCATGTCGGACTGGTCGCCCTCGAGGCCCTCCTCATCGCCGTCCTCGTCTGGATCGCCGCGATGACCCTCGCCGGCGCCGGCCATTCGAACGGGCTGGTCGGCTCGGCCGAGGCCGGTCGCAACGCCGGGACGGTCACCGTGAAGCCCGCGATTCGCGGTCAGGCGGCGCTCGTGTCCACGACCGGCGCGCCGGACGCCGGCTGGGTGCATCTCGGCTGCACGCAGGGCGAGACGGTCGTCCTCAGCCGGTGGGCCCGCCTCGACGCCCAGGGCCGCGCGACGGTCCGCCTCGACGGAAGCCTCGCATGGAAGGCGGGCGACGCGGACTGCGTCGCGGAGATCGGCTACTTCTCGGCGAATGGTCGCTGGCGCGTCGACGACGCGGCAGCGTTCACCGCGACGACCTGACGCCCGAGATCAGCCGATCGGCACCGGCGCGTTGCCGAGGTCGTGCTGCGGGCGTCCGCCGAGGGCCGGCTCCAGGACACCGTCGTCCACCGCGCCAGGTTCGTCCGTTGCGGCCGGAAGGGACTCCGCGACTGCCGCCGCGCCGGCGACCTTCGGCGGCCAGTTGCTGACCAGCTCGAACAGGGTCGTGCGGAGCTCGTTGTCCCGGTCTCCGAGGGCGAGCTCGAGGAGGAGCCGGGCGCGACTGGACACGTCGAGCGGCGGGATTGCCTCCGCGACGCGGAGAATCTTGTCGACCTCGGTCCGCTCGACGGTCTCGGTTTCGTAGAAGAGGCTCTCGTGAAGCTTCTCGCCGGGACGCAGCCCGGTGTACCGGATCGGGACGCTGGTCTCGTCGCGGCCGGTGAGCCGGATCAGGTCGTGGGCCATGTCGACGATCTTCACCGGCTCGCCCATGTCGAGCACGAACAGGTCGCCCGGGCGACCAATCGCGGCGGCGTCCAGGATCAGCCAGCCGGCCTCCTGCATCGTCATGAAGTAACGGGTCATCTCGGGGTGGGTGATCGTGATCGGCTCGCCGTTCTCCAGCTGGCTCTGGAAGATCGGCAGCACGCTCCCGGCCGAGCCGAGCACGTTGCCGAACCGGACGGCGACATACGCGCGTCCGGTGGCCTGCGCGGCATCCGCGACGAGCCACTCGGCGAGCCGCTTCGTCGCACCCATGACGCTCGACGGCTCGACGGCCTTGTCCGTGGAGACGAGGACGAAGCGGGGCACGTCGGCCTCGACGGCGGCCGCCAGGACGGCCATCGTGCCGCCCACGTTGACCTGGACACCCTCGGACGGGTGCTCCTCCATCATCGGCACGTGCTTGCACGCGGCCGCGTGGAAGATCACGGACGGCCGGGTCGAGGCGATGAGCCGGGACATGACGGCGCGGCTGGCGACGTTGGCGAGATGGACCGACAGCTCGCCGGCCCCGCGCCCGTCCATCCGGCGCAGCTCCAGCTCCCGCTGGATCAGGTAGAGCGGGCTCTCGGCGCGGTCGACGAGCACGAGCTGCTTCGGGCGGAACGCGTAGACCTGGCGGGCGAGCTCCGACCCGATGGAGCCGCCGGCGCCGGTGACCATCACGACCTGGTCGCGGATCGACTCGGCAACCTCGGGGGCGTGGGTCGTGACCTGCTCGCGGGTGAGCAGGTCCTCGACCTGAATGTCGCGGACGCGATGCGCGTTCCACGTGCCATCGAACAGGCCGTGGACGGGGGGCACGGTCCGGACCTGGACCCCGGCCTCGATCGCCTGGTCCATGATCCGGCGGACCACCTCGCCCGAGGGGTTCGGCAGCGTGATCAGGAGCATCCGGGCGCCGGTCCGGCGGATCGCCTCATCGAGCTGGTCGAGGCCACCGAAGACCGGCAGGCCGGCGACGGTGCTGCCCCGCTTGGCGGGATCGCGATCGAGGAACCCGACCGGCTTCACGCCGGCCGCAGGCTCGCGCTTGGCCGAGCGCGCCATCATCGCGCCGGCCCGGCCGGCCCCGAACAGCAGGGCCGGGGTCAGGGTGACGGTCGTCCCGCCGACGACGGCCCGGGTGCCGACCTCGCTCAACGCGCGCAGCAGGAAGCGGATCCCGCCGATCAGGCCGAGGGTGAACACGAACTCGAGGATCCAGAAGGAAGTTGGAAGCTTCGCGGCCATGAGACCGGGAATGAGGTAGAGCGCCTGCGCGAGGATCACGCAGATGATGGTGCCGGTGGCGATCGCGAGGACGATCTGGGTCAGCTCGGGAACGCTCGCATGGCTCCACAGCCGGCGGCACAGGCCGAACCGATCGTTCACGATCGGCCGCACGACAAGGGGCAGGAGGAGGATCGGCCCGTAAGCGCTGGTCAGGGCGGCCCCGACCGGATCTTCGCCTCCGAGGACGAGCGCCAGATAGATCGACAGCACGATGAACGCGAGGTCGATCACGAAGAGATGGCGGCCGCGGAACGAGTGGATCACCGGCAGCAGCCGATCGCGCATCCAGCGACCGATCTCCTGGGCCGTGGCCACCGGCGCCATCACGGCCTCGTGCGAGGTCATCGAGTGCCTCCAGGGACTCGGCTGGGAGTGGTCCGGCTGGCTGTCGGCAGTGCCAACCGACCCATGGAATTGAACAATGCATGACCCCCCAGGCGAAGCGTCCCCTTGACGGCGGAGGCCCCGATTCCCGCGGCTCCACCCGACGTGTTACCCGCTGGCGATCGTAGCCAAAAGGGCCACTCGTGACTAGGTCCAATTACCTAGTAGCGTGAGAAACGGTGCGTGGACGCACCGAGCCCGAACGGGCGTTGTCGCCTCGCCGACACGCGATGACCGGCAGGTGTTCCCGGGACAACTTGCCGATTCGGCCGCGCTCGCCGCCGCCGCTCGCCCGCCCCTAGTTTCGCGCAGGCAGGAGGATCTCGCAGAACGCGCTGACCACCCGGTCGAGGTCCGCGTTCGTCATCCCCGGCCACAGTGGCAGTGAGATGACGCGCTGGAATTCGCGCGTCGCGACCGAGAGATCGTGCGGCGTCGTCTCCGGCCGGCGTCGATAGTACGGGTGCAGGTGCAGCGGGATGAAATGAACGCTCGCCCCGATCCCGCGGTCCCGCAGCGCATCCATCACGGCATCCCGGCTGATGCTGAGCCGATCGAGCCGGAGCCGGACGATGAACAGGTGCCAGGCGTGTGAGCCGTCGGGGGTGTCGGCCGCGAGCTCCAGGACGTCGTCCAGTTCGGCGCTCGCGAAGCGTTCGACATAGCCTTTCCGGAGCTCGCGCCGCGCGGCGAGCAGCTCTTCCGCCCTGCCGAGCTGGGCGATCCCGAGTGCGGCCGCGATGTCCGTCATGTTGTACTTGTAGCCGGCGTCCTCGATCTCGTATGCCCACGTCCCCGCTGCCGTATACCGGTTCCAGGCGTGTCGACTGATCCCGTGCATGGACATCAGCCGCACGCGGTCCGCAACGGCGTCGTCGTCGGTCACGAGCATTCCGCCCTCGCCGGTCGTGATCGTCTTCGTCGCGTAGAACGAAAACGCTCCGACCCGTCCGATGGTCCCGGCGTATCGACCGTCGAGCGCCGGGATCCGGCTCGGGAACGCATGAGCGGCATCCTCGACCACCGGAATCCCGCGTCGATCCAGAGAACTGACAAGGTCGCCGATGTCCATCGGCCGCCCGGCCAGGTGGACGGCGATCACCGCCTTGGTCCGGGGAGTCACCGCGGCTTCGATCGATTCCGGCGTCGCGTTGAGCGACTCGCCGTCCACGTCCACGAGGATCGGCGTGGCACCCCGATAGACGACCACTTCGGCGCTTGCAGCGAAGGTCCACGTCGGGACGATGACCTCGTCACCCGGCCCGATCGACAGTGCGTCCAGCGCCAGATGCAAGGCCGCCGTCGCCGAGTTCAGTGCAACCGCGTGGCGGCTCCCGACCTTCTCGGCGAAGCGCGCCTCGAATTCCTTCGTCCGAGCACCGGTCGTGAGCCAGCCGGAGTCCAGGACCTCGAGCACCGCCGCCCGCTCCACGTCCGTGATCGATGGTCGAGCGAACGGCAGGAAGTCCGGCATCGGACGGGCGGCAGATGCACTTGTCCCCAGGCCCGCGACAACGGCATCGGTGCGGGGTACCGACGCGGCGCCGTCGGTCATCGGAGCACCGCGCGGGCGGTCCGCAGAAGAATGGCCACATCGCCGCCGAGCGAGCGGTTCCGGAGATAGCCGGCATCCAGCTCGATCTTGCGCGGCAGGATCCGCTCCACGTACATCTGCTCGACGTCATCGCCGCCGAGCAATGCCTCCTCGTCGCGGTACGCGATCTGGGCGGGACCGGTGATCCCCGGCCGTGCGGTGAAGACGACGGCATGAAGCGGGCGGGTCAAGTCCACGAAGCGTGGATCCTCCGGGCGCGGCCCGACGAGGCTCATGTCACCCAGGATCACGTTCCAGAGCTGCGGCAGCTCATCAAGCTTGGTATCGCGAAGGACGCGACCGACGCGCGTGACCCGTGGGTCGCCGCGAGCAGTGACCGCAGTCGCCGTGCCAGGGGGGGCCGGACGCATCGTGCGGAGCTTGACGACGGTGAAGGGTCGCCCACCCTCACCAACCCGAACCGCGCGGTAGAAGACGGGCCCACGGTCGCCGGAGACTCGCATTCCCACCGCGGCGGTCGCGATGACCGGCAGGGCGACGATCAGGGCCGGGACGGCGACGAAGAGATCGAGCGCCCGCTTCCAGGCCGGGAATCCCGCGGCGGGAAGGCGCTCGACGCCGCTCACCATCGGGTTGTCTGGTCGCTGCCGCCGGATCCTCCGCTCATGGCACCGTCTGCTCGGCAGGCGTCGCGGGGGTCACGGCCGGGCCGGCGGCGGTCTTCCGCTCCACGAACCTGGTGATCTGACCGATCGACTCCAGGTTCTCCGGAACCATTTCCTCGTCCTCGACGTGGAACCCGTACTCGGTCTCCAGGAAGACGATCACGTCCATCATCCCGGTCGAGTCGACGATCCCCGAGTCGATGAGCGACCGGTCGTCCTCGAGCGCGGCCGGATCGGTCACATAGAAGAACTCGGAGATGAACTCGCGGACGCGAGCAGCGACGGACATCTCAGGCGGACCGAAGGCCGACGAACGGGTCGGCTGGATCCGCGTCGGACCGATCGACGCAGGTGGTGTACTCGAGGTCATGGTCCCTCCGTGGACGCGCCCGGACGAGCCGCTCATGGAGCAGCCCCGTCGACAACACGCCGACGATGGCCATGTTATCGGCATTGGAGGCCGGTCCGGTCAAGGAGGTGGCGAGGCACTTCCGCCAGAGGCGCTCGACCGCCGAAGCGTCGAAGATCCCGGCCGCGCCGACCGCCGCGGGGCTGACGATCTCCTCGATCCAGTCGGGCCGATCCGACGCCGTGAAGGAGCGGGCATCCGGCGCCCGGAATGGCTGTTTTGATCGCCGGATGACGTCGTCCGGGACGAGGCCGGCCGCCGCGCGCTTGAGGATGTGCTTCTCGTCAAGGCCTCGAACCTTGTAGGACGGCGGCAGGTCGTTGGCATACGCGACCACGTTGATGTCGAGGAACGGGAAGCGGCCTTCGACCGAGTGCGCCATCGCCATGCGATCGCCCTGCGACGAGAGCAGGTAGCCCGACAGCAGCGTTCGGATCTCGAGGTACTGGTCCTGCGCCAGCGAGGACCAACGCTCGAACGAGGGCGGCCGTGACGCCAGGAACCGGCCGACGACGTCGACATCCTGCGTGGCGCGTCGCAGCTCGGGCGAGAACATCCGCTGGAGCGCCGCCGTCGACTGCCACCGCGGGCGATGGCCGAAGCCGGGCTCGCGCCACTGGGTTCGATCGCGCCCGAAGAACTCGCGGGCCATCGCGGCCTGGGCGACCGGGGATCGGGCCAGATATGGATACAGGCGCTCGAGCAGTCGCGGACGAATGGTCGACTCGGGCTGGCGTCCCCAGAAGCGGCGGACCTTTGCCTCCCGGAACAGGTCGTAGCCGGCGAACATCTCATCGGCGCCCTCACCGGTCAGGACGACCTTGATCCCGATCTCGTGGACCAGGCGCGCCAGGATGAACATCGGCGCGGGCGCCGTGCGGAGGATCGGCCGCTCGGTGTGGGCGATCACGTCGGGGAAGACCTCCGCGATGTCTCTGCCGGTGATCCGGACCTCGTGGTGCGTGGTCTCGAGCTGGTCAGCGACCCTCCGCTGGAACACCGCTTCGTCGAACTCGGCGTCCTCGAACGACACGGAGAACGTGTTGAACGTCGTCCCGGTGGCACGCCGGGCGAGCGCCGCCACGAGCGAGCTGTCGAGGCCGCCCGAGAGGTACGACCCGACCGGGACATCGGCCCGGAGCATCCGGACGCGGACCGCCTCCTCGAGGGTGGTCCGAACTCCTTCGACGGCCTCCTCCAGCGACGGAACCGGACCGCTTCCGGGAGCCGGCTCAGGTGGCGACCAGTACGCATGGTCCTCCACACCGCTGGGTGAGATCCGACGGACGTGCCCGGGCTCCAGCTCCGTGATGCCGGTGAAGACGGTCTGGGGCGCAACCGGCGTCCAGAATGTGAACGTCTCGGCGACACCGATCGGGTCCAGCGCGCGCGGAATCGACGGGTCGCCGGCGAAGATGGCCTTGATCTCGCTCGCGAACCACAGCCGGCCACGGTGGGCACAGAGATACAGGGGGCGGACCCCGAGCCGGTCACGAGCCAGGACGAGTGTCCGGTCGCGCGAGCTCCAGAGCGCAACCGCGAACTGGCCGTTGAAGCGAGCGAACGCGCGATCGCCCCACTCCTCGTAGGCGTGGACGACGACCTCGGTGTCGCTGGCAGTCCTGAATCGATGACCGCACGCGATGAGCTCCTCGCGAAGCTCGACGTAGTTGAAGAGCTCACCGTTGTAGACCAGCCAGAGCGTCCCATCTTCGTTCGTCATCGGCTGCTGGCCGGTGGCGAGGTCGATGATCGACAGGCGGGCTTGACCGATCGAGGCCCAGCGATCCAGGTAGAGCCCGAATTCGTCGGGACCGCGGTGTCGGACCGCCGAGATCATCGCGGTCGCCTCGTCACGGGTCGGCGGCGGAGCGTCGTCGCCGAGACGGAGCACACCGGCGATGCCGCACATGTCAGTCGCCGGAGCCGTCGGTTGCGAGGAGCGGACGGGAGTGCAGGTAACGCGCGACGCGCCGCTTCGCGTCGATGTCCCGGTAGACCCGCTCGACCTGCTCGGTCGTGATCCCGAGGACGGGCGCCGCGTTTGCCGCAGTCACGTGGTGGTCGCGGGCCCAGATCGACAGGTCCATCTCCCGATAGGGCAAGCCGAAGTAGAACTCATCCTGGGTCTGAGTCATCGAGAACGTGTCGGTCGTCGGCTGACGCGCCAGGATCCCGGCCGGAAGCTCCAGAAACGCGGCAAGCGCGTACACCTGAGTCTTGAACAGGTGGGCGATCGGCTTGAAGTCCGCCGCGCCATCACCCTGCTTCACGAAGAAACCCTGGTCGTACTCGAGGAGGTTCGGTGTGCCCGCGACGGCGTAATTCAGCCGATCCGCGTGGTAGTACTCGACCATCGCCCGCACGCGCTGCTTGAAGTTCGTCGCCGCAACCAGCTGGAGGTAGGCGGCAGACTGCATTCTTGACGCCTGGACGCGGCCTTCCGGATCGGCGACGGTGAGACGGGTCACGTTCAGTCGATCGCCTTCGAGGAGCGACGGCAGACTGAGCTTCGAGGTCCACCCCGGGCCGTATTCGGGGAAGACCGTGCGGATCGCCTCGGTCTGGCGCCGGTAGCAGCCGAGGGCATCCAGGGAAGGGCCGATGTCCTCGACCACGACCTCGATCGCCAGTTGCTCGGCGAGGCCGCGCGCGAGCGCCGTCGACTCTCCCGCGGTGTCGCGCTCCGGCATGATGAGCCCGACGACCCGGCTCGGCCCGAGAGCCCGGACGCAGAGCGCCGCGACGACCGAGCTGTCGATCCCGCCCGAGATCCCGACCACGGCGCCGCGGCGGCGCAGGTCGCTGAGCACCTGTCGCCGAATCGAGTCCGCGATCTCGTCGGCGACCGGTCCCGGATCGATCGTCAGGACGTCGGCAGAGAACACCCGGCTCACTCCATCGATGCGCGCTGGCTGCCCGGTGACGACGGTCGGCCCGCGGGGACGAGCATGATACGGCGTGCTGATCCGCCCGTCCTTCGAGCCGCGGTGTCGGCCCGTACTGGAGGTTGCATGGACGCGCCACTTCTTCATGACTGGGTGCTCGCCCATGCAGCCGCCCAACCGGGAGCACCGGCAATCGCCGCCGGGGGGACTCGACTCTCCTATGGCGAGCTCGCCGAACGCGCGCTGGGCCTCGCATCGGAGTTCGCATCGGTCGGGATCGGACGCGGCGATCGCGTGCTGCTCGCGCTCCCGAACCTGCCCGCGACGGTGGTCGCGGCGGTCGCGATCAGCCTCCGTGGCGCAGTCTCCGTGGAGGTGAGCCGCGAGTGGCGAGCCGAGCTCCTGTCGGAGGTCGTGGCACGGAGCGGCGTCCGCGCTGCGATCCTCTGGCATCGCGACGTGCCCACCTGGAGTGGGGCGCTGTCGACGCCCGCGCTCGCCGCGGCGGGAGTGGCGCTCGACGACCTGTGGCTCGTCGGGCCGGCTGGAGCGCCCGTCGACTCGACCGCCGGCGCGTTCGCGCGGCGCGTCCGATCGCTGCTCGAAGATGGCCAGCTCGATCCAGTCGGGGCTTCGCGGCCCCGGGACGCGGCGGAGGTGGCCACCCCGCCCGTCGATCCGGGAGATCCGGCCGTCATCCTCTTCACCTCGGGCAGCACCGGCCGGCCGCACGGGGTCGTGCAGACAGCGCGGAACATCGATGCCAACACACGGTCGATCGTCCAGTACCTGGAGCTGGGTCCGAGCGACCGGGCGATGCTGACACTGCCCCTCTCCTACTGCTATGGACGGAGCGTCCTGCAGACGCACCTGTTCGTCGGCGGGTCGATCGTCCTCGACAACCGGATGGCGTTTCCACGCCGCGTGCTGGAGGCGATCGGCGCGGAGCGATGCACGGGCTTCGCGGGCGTCCCGCTCACGTTCGAGCTGATCCGTCGCCAGGTCGACGTCTCGACGATCGACCGGACAGCGCTCCGGTATGTCACGCAGGCCGGTGGCGCGATGGCGGCAGACACCATTTCCTGGGCCCGCGCGGCGTTCGCGCCGGCCCGACTCTTCGTCATGTACGGGCAGACGGAAGCCACCGCGCGACTGTCCTATCTCCCGCCGGAGCGGGCCCACGACAAGACGGGCTCGATCGGTGTGGCAATCCCCGGCGTCGAGCTCCGCGTCGTGGACGACCAGGCCCGGGAGCTCCCGGCGGATGAGGTCGGCGAGCTCATCGCGCGCGGCGACAACGTGACATCGGGATATCTGGACGAGCCCGAGGAGACGGCCCGGATCCTCCGGGATGGATGGCTCTGGACGGGTGATCTCGCGTCTCGCGACTCGGATGGATTCCTCTACGTGAAGGGCCGCTCCCGGGAGATCCTGAAGATCGGCGGACGCCGGATCAGCCCCACCGAGATCGAGGAGGCGATCGTGCGCGCCCACGACGTGGTGGAGGCCGCGGTTGTCGGGATCCCCGATGCGATCACCGGCGAGGCCCCGGTCGCGTTCGTCGTCCTTCAGCCGGGCGCCTCGCTCGACGAGGCGGATCTCGTCCGGACGTGCCGCGAGCGGCTACCAGCTCAGCTGGTGCCGCGAACCTTCATCGTCGTCGACGCCCTGCCGCGCAACCCGGCCGGCAAGCTGCTCCGAACCGACCTCGCTCGAACGCTCAGAGGTTGATGGGTCCGTCACCGTCGCCGCGGTTCATGTGGAACCTCCGCAAGTTGCCGGGCACCGGACCGATCAGCGCCTCGAGCGCCGGAGACGCGGCGAACAGGAAGTTCGACGGACCGTCGAGGAACCCATGGCGTCGCAGGCCGGCGACGATCGTCCCGTCCGACTGGTTCGTGACGATCAGATCGACGCGCTCGAGCCGCAGTCGGTCGACGGCCGCGCCGATGACGTCCGTCTCGTAGCCCGGGACTGCGAGCAGGTCCACGATCGAGCCGGTCTTGAGGTTGCCGAAGAGCCGGTCGCCGACCCGCTGCGTCGCCAGGCAGACGGCCCAGCCACGGGGCTTGCCGGCCTCTTCGACGGCGACGCGGAGGAAGGGCAGGCCCCCGTGGTCGTAGAGCCGTGACACGGCACCGGCGTCGCGGACAGCGGCGAAGCCGAATGCATCCCGGTTGGATCGCCACACCGCGTCGGCACCCTCGCCGATCGACGGCACGTCCCGGGTCACGACGATGCGAGTGCGCGGGGGGACGGGGGCGCGACGATGCTGGAGGAGCCAGAAGCCGACCGTGCCCGCTCCTGTCGCCGCGGCGGCGTCCGCGATGACGCGGCGGCTCCGGGAGGTCCGGACCAGGTTGACCTCGCGAAGGAACTGCGCGGCGTGCTCGACGCGATAGAGGAAGGGGACGGGAGCCATCCCGAACCGCGCGCCCTTCAGCAGCTTCGCCGCGGCCTCGTCCATGCCACCGATGCCGAGGGCGTAGAGCAGCGGCTGTCTCCGCAGGGCGTCGCGAAGCAGGCGCGGACCGACGAGCACGAACCGCCGGTCGATCGTTCCCTCGGAGATCGGCTGCTGGAAGAACGCGATCGAGCAGTCCGCGCCGTACGTGACGGCGTCGAAGTGCTTCAGCGAGTAGCCGCCCCGGACGTCCTCGCCGTCGACCGCCAGAAACAGCTCCTCGTAGAGACCGCTTCCCTCCAGGCGCTCCAGCGCCATCGGCGACTCCCGCAGGAAGCTCCGGATCCCGTAGGCCTCGCTCACGCCACCTGCCCGCATGCGGTCGTTGAAGGCGCGCACAGCCGGAGTGTGATCCGAGTTGTAGGGAACGATCTGGATCGTCATCGACGCTGCTCAGGTCGACCCGGTGGTCAGCTTGCTCCTCAGCCACCGCCGTTCCAGACTCCGCCGCTGGCCAGGGCTGAGGACGGCCGCTCCCCGTTCCCCGCGGACATGATCGAGGAGCGTGGCGACCGGGACGAACCAGCCGTTCCGGCCGGCGAGCCGCTCCATCAGCATCCGGAACCGCGCGTCCAGGACGCCGTCGACCACAAAGCCCGCCGCCAGGTGGGTGTACATGATGCAGGCGCCGCCGCTCGCCTCCAGGCGGTCGATGTTCGCCTCGGTGATGCGCTCGTTGAAGGCGGCCAGGTTCCGGCCCTCGGTCGCGGCGAACCAGGAGTTGACGTAGGGACGCGCCGGATCGTGGTACGGCATCAACGGACAGGCAGCGAGGGTATCGATGTCCGTGAACGTGAAATTCCTGACGTAGGTCACGCGCTCCCGGCAGATATCGCCCCAGAAGAGCGGGTCTCCCTCGCGTTCGCCCCGGAAGGTGTCCCGGTTCCTGAAGAAGGTCAGGAAGTTGTAGGCAAGGCGGTTGACACCGGTGACGCGATTCGCGCCCCAGTAGATGGATTCCTCGCAGCCGGTGTGGTTCGCGAGCGTGCGTGGATCGTGTCCGTAGATCTCCCGGAACCGATCCATTGCCTCGATGACTCGCTCTCGCCCGGAGGTGCTGAACGTCGCACCGTGAGAGCTGATCTCGAAGCCTTTCGCCTGGAGCTCGAGCGTCCACGCTCGGTACTCGGGCTCGTCACAGGTGGAACCGCTGAAGTCCGGCTCCCCGTCACCACGAACGGCCCAGACGGTCTTGGTCGTCCGGAACCCGAGATCGAACAGGAGGTCGTAGACGGGGCGGAGGCCCTCGACGGTCGCCAGATCGGTGTCGTCGAAGATCGTGAACGCGAAGCCCCGTCCCTCGGGCCACCGGATCCCACCATCCCCCGACACATCATCCTCCTCGCCGAGACGGCGATCATCCTTTCCTGTCATTGGTGTGAGCGATGCGCATGGGACAAGTCGAGATCCCGGGCCATCCGATGCCCCCACGCTACACGACCACGCGCGCCCGATGCTGCTCACCTCTTCATCGCGCGCGTCACTCGCGGTGTCGGCGGGCACCAAGGCGGCGACTCGTCGTTCACGCCGGATCGTCCTCGGCGGCCGACTGGGTCCCCAAACGGGCCCCGTGGCTCGTGATCGCGCGCCACGATGCGAGGCCGTACACGATGTAGGTCAGGCAGCCGGCGACGCTGAATGCGGCCACCGATCCCAGCGGCGCCAATCCCGCGCGGACGGTGATCAGCGCGGCCGCGCCCACGAACACCAGGCGAAGCACCTCCCGGATCAGGTGGAGGTCCTGCCGCTCGAGGACGTCGAGCGTGCCACCGGTGGGGCTGGTCACCAGCTGGAGGTAGAACATCGGCGAAAGCAGCGCGACGTACAGGCCGGCGTCGTGCCAGGCAGCGCCGAAGATCAGACTCGCGAACAGCGGGGCGAGGATCGCGAGGAGCAGGAACGGCCCGGCGGCGAGAACCGCCAACGCTCGCGTCGTCCGCCCGAACATCGTCCGCAGCGACGCCGGCTCTTCGCGTGCCATGCGGGCGGTCTCCGCCACGAACACCTGTGACACCGCCACGGCGATCAGGGACACGGGGAGCGCTGCGACGCGCACGGCGAGCGCGTACTGGCCGCCGACGGCAGCACCGAAGATCGCGACGAGCAACAACAGCGGCGCCTGTTCGCCGAGCGTATTGAGGAGCGCCGAGCCGCTCGAGAAGATCGGGAAGCGGCGATACCGGCTCGCGGCGTAGCGCACGCCTCGCCAGGTCACCCGGCGGAACGCGTCGGCGTGGGTCCGCCAGGCGGAGGAAGCAAGGCGTGTCGACCCGACGGAGTTGCCGATCACCGACCCGAGGAGCATGCCGAGGGCGCCCATCCGCGCGACGCCGAGCACGATCTGGACGCCGACGAGCGCGCCGCTCTGGATCAGGCGGTTCGCCCCGATTTCGCCGAACTTCTTCGTCCGGATCGCCCACCCCGTGAACGCCAGCACGACGCCCGCGCCGAGCTGGCCGAAGGCGATCAGGAACGCCCACGGCCCGAGGATGGCCGCTCCGAGGGGACCGAGGATCGCCGTCCCGAGGAACCAGAGGGTGACCAGCGACACGGCGCTCATCGCGATCGCGACGACGAGGCACAGGACAAGCACGTGCGCCGCGGCGACGTCGTCCTCCGGGAGCGGGATCGCCCACTCGTACCGCAGGCACGTCACGACGATCAGGAGGGACAGGATCGCGCTCGCGACCGAGTAGGCACCAACTTCGCTCGGCGAGTAGAGCCGCGTGATGATCGGGGCGCTCGCCGCGACGATGATCTGGGCGATCGTGGCGGCACCCACGAGCGTCACGACGCCCTTCCTCAGCTCGCCGCCGGACAGCCTGCGACGAAGCTCCGCGATCATCGCCATGAATCCATTGTGGCTGACCGCGTGGGGGCGAGCCCCTTCAGTACCAGGAGTTCCCCCCGGCGTCGATCAACGGGGGCCGAATGTCCGGCGGGTTGGTGCTTCCGGTGGAGCGGTTGCCGCGAAGGAAGCCCGCCGCGTTGCCATCGCTGGTGACCGGATAGTCGCAATCGGAGATCGTCCAATCCTCGACTCGGAGCCCCGTCACTCCACCGTAGAGCGTCATTGCCGACTTCGCTCCGCTGATTGTCCAGCGCAGGGCAGTCACGCTCCTGGCCTGGGGATCATGGTATGTCTGGAGTCCACCGACGGTTCGGCCGCTTGATGCGCCGACGTCCCAGTCATTGAACGTGAGATTGCTCCCGGCGTGAACCCCGTCGCTCGAGACGTAGACCTGCCAGCTCAGCCAGCCGGGAGCGACCCCACTGATGTTTCGTGTCGTGAACGCATCGAACGCGACGTGGTCCGCCCAGGCGGTGCTGATCAACCCGACTTGTCCGAGTTGGTAGTTCTGGATCGTGAAGCTCCCGCCGGTTCCCGCCGGATCGAAGGTGATGTAGTCGGTGACCGTCGTTGCCGCGACGTACCCCGGGCCCCAGCCAACATGGAAGAGCCCGTCCCCGGTGGTGCCGCCGGTGTCGTCCCAGACGACCTGCGCGCCCGGCGCGGGCCGAACGAGCAGGGGTCGGGCAGCTCGACTGTGGGCGAACCGCAGGTGCCAGCCGCGGTAGGTCCCGCCTTCCATCTCGATCACGTCGACGCTCATGTCGCCGAGCAGCGCGTCGAACTGTTCCTGGCTCTCGTCCGGAGCGAACCGGACGATCGTTGGCGAGAGCACCGGGCCCCCGGTTGGAGCGCTCGACCCGGAAGCGGGACCGGGCGCCGGGACGGCGAGGCGGTGTCGGTTCTCGGTGCCAACCCTCCACGCAACGCAAGCGCCGAGACCACCACAACTGCGGCCGCCAGGAGGATCAGCGCGCGACGGCCCACGGGACCAAGAGTACCCGCGGCCGGCGGTCCCACGCTGCCGGGCCGAGCCCGGCCCGTCTCTGGCCGACATCGTGCGCTTCGTCCGCGCGTCGTCCCGGAGGCGCCCGAAAGCGCCTGGGAGGCACTCGGGAACCTTGGTGAAGGTCACGCTTCCGAGGCGGCGAGGGCCTGGCCACGCGCTTCCAACGCCGATCCGACGGCTGGTTCACGGGAACCCGAGGTCGCGTCCGACGTCTGGCGGCCGGCCAAGGCGAGAAGGACAAGTCCACTCAGCTCGAGCCGAGGCTGGTCGCGGTCAGCGCCAGGTGTTGCCGCCCATGTCGGTGATCCGGCCGAGGATCACGCCGCGACCGACCGAGCCGCTCGTCGCGGAGTTCGGAGACGGTGCCCGTGTTGTCGGACCCGAAGTCCATGGCCACGCCGGTGGCGTGACCGGAGTCCGACACCCGCCAGCCGCTGATCTTGACGCCGGTGGTGTGGTTGCGGATGACCATCGCCCAGTTGGCGTCGGCGACCGTCCAGTTGCGGGCGGTGACGTTGTAGACCGAGGCACCCGAGCCGCCGGTGTAGACATGCAGCCCGTTGAGCCCGTGGGCGGCGCCGGCCACGTCGGACGCCTGGACGTGGGCGATGTCGAAGTCGTCGAACACCAGGTCGTGCGAGCCGCGCGAGACGTAGACCACGTGGGACGCCTTGCTGCTGCTCTCCGAGTTGGCGGCCACGTTCCGGACAGTGACGCAGTCGGCGGTGATGAAGCTCGACCCGATGACCAGGAACAGCCCGGTCTGGGCGAGCAGGTAGTGCGAGAAGACGAACCGGCCGGGGCAGCCGTCGAAGGTGATGTGCCTGGCGCCCGACAGGTAGAACGCCGGGTGGCCGTAGTCGCCGTCCTTGGCCGCGTCGAAGGTCACCGTCGCGCCCGGTGCGGCCCGGATCACGAGCGGCGTCTTCCGGCTGATCCGGGCATCCCGCCAGCCGTGGTACACACCGCCGGCCATCTCGATCACGTCGATGCTCTTGTCGCCAAGCAGCGCCTCGAACTGTTCCTGGGTCTCATCCGGACCGAACCGGACGATCGTCGGCAACGGCAGAGGGGCCGCGGTTGGAGCGCTCGACCCGGAAGCGGGAAAGGCCACCGACGGCGCCGAGGACACGTCGACGACCGGGGACGGCGAGGCGACCGGGGACGGCGAGGCGACCGGGGACACGTCGGGGGCCGGGGACGGCGAGCCCGTGTTGGTTCTCGGTGCCACCCCGCAACCCCACGCCAGCGCCGCCACCGCGACAACTCCGGCCACCCGGATGATGGTGAACGTCACGCTTCCGAGGCGACGGGGCGCCTAGCCGCGTGCTTCCGAAGCCGATCCGACCGCGGGTTCACGGAAATCCGAGGTCGCGTCCCGTTTCTGCCCGCCGGCCATTGCGAGCAGGACGAGTCCATAGGCGATGCCGACGGCGAGGCCGGCTGCAGCCCCGAACAAGACTGCGGTCGATGGCTTCGGCGAGGTGGGTCCCGTCGGTGCAATGGCGTCGCTCACGACCGACACCGATGTTGGCGCGTAGGACAGCTGGAGCGAAAGCAGGCTCGCTCGGGCACTCAGCAGCGTGGTGAGCTGGCTCTGGAGCGCGGGAAGTGCGGACTGCGGGGCGGCGGCGATCGCGGCCTCGGTTCGCGAGATTTCGTCGTGGACGGTCGACAGGTCGGCGGCGATTTCGGCCCCGGCATCCTGCGAGTAACCGGTGACCGCGGGCGCAAGCTTGACCAGCTCTGCCGCGATGGCGTTCGCGATCTGGGCGGCTCGGTCGGGATCGGCATTCTGGACGATGATCGTCAGCAGGGAGCTCGTCTTGCTTGCCTGCCCGACAACCTGCCCGGCGAGGCTGTCGACGCTGTCCGGGATGTGAAGGGTGCTCGCGACTCTCTCGAGAACAGTCCGACTCTGGGCGAGATCCGCGAAGGTGTCTCCTGCGGTCGCGGCCACGAGGACGGACCTGGCTTCGTACGTCTTCGGGAGGTTGCTCGCCACGAGGTAGGCGGCAACGGCCCCAACGATGCCGCAGACCACCGCCAGGACAACGATCGTTCGATAGTGCTGGAAGGCAGCTCGCATCTTCTTGACTTGAACCTCTCGAACTCGTGGACTCATCCGTTTCTCGGGCGTCCCACTATATCTCTCGAACGTCCGGCGGCCTTCCGGCGACTCCGACCATCCCATTCGGAGGGCCGGACGGCAACCTCGCCCTCGCTCGTGGTGCCGTCTTGCCAGGCTCGGCAGTATCCTCTCTCGGACGCGCCGTCGACCACCGAAGCGATGGGCGATGGTGCGTGCGCGCAAGGCTCATGCCGTCAGTGGCGGGATCTTCTGTACCCAGTGAGCATTCGAGTGCTTTGGACCAACCGCAAGAACCACCGGCCGATCGATGACGTCCGTTGACAGCGGCGACCGCCTGGCGGTCAGGCCGCTGTCCAGATGGAAGTCCGCGATTCTCATCGCGGTTGTCACGGCCCTCGCCATCGCCGCTGCGGCGATCGCCGGCGCCGTCGTCGCCGGAGCCCGGCTTGGCGACCGCCGACTGCTGGTCGTCCTGGCCGTCGGCACCGCGCTCGGTGTTCTGGCGCTTGCCCGACGTGACCGGCTCCTCGTGGCGCTCGGCGCGTTTGCCTACGTGGCGGCGCTGCACGCCGTGTACGTCCTGCAAATCGCGCCGAACTGGGGATACGCGGGTCTGGTCGATCCCGCGGCGGATCCACTCGCTGTCGTGATCGTCTCGCTCCTCGCCGTGGCGCCGGTACCGTTTCTCCCACTCACTGCCCGCCGCCCCTCAGAGGTCGTGATCTGGATCCTCTATCTCGTCGGCTTTGTCCCGACGATGATCATGCCCCTGTACGTCCTGTACGGAGACCTCGGCCGGGTGAGTCCCCTCCTCCTGCTCGTCGCAGTCGCCTTCGGGCTCCTCCTCGTGGTGCCTCGCCTGCCACTGCTCTCGATTGGGGTGGCGCGCATCTCGGTACAACGTTTCGACCGCGCGCTGGTTGCGGCGGCGTGTCTCTGCATCGCGTTCCTGATCGCGTTCTTCGGCGTACCCACGGGGATCCCGGACTTCACGAGCCGTCTACGACGCCCGCGCGGACTTCGCGGCCACCCAGATCAGCGTTCCGTTCGGCGGCTATGTCTCAGCGTGGGCGGGCAACGTGATCTTTCCGATGCTGATCGCACTCGGTGTCGCCCGGCCTCGATGGAGATACCTGGCACTCGGGATCGCCGGCGAGTTCCTGCTGTATGTCCTCCAGGGATCGAAGGCCTCGCTGTTCCTCATCCCGCTCGTCCCGCTCGTCGCCGTGGCGATCCGCCTGGGTCGTCGGCGGTTCGGTCCCCTGGTGATCTGGGGCGGCGTTGCGATGGTGCTCGTGGCGGCCGCGTTGACGGCGCTGATGGACTCGCCGTGGCCGTTGGCCCTGAGCGTCGTCCGGTTGATCGCCCTGCCCGGCCAGTTGACCGCGGACTACTTCGACTACTTCAGCACCCACGCCCCCTATCTGCTCTCCCACAGCATTCTCCGCGGGTTCGTTGATGCCCCGTATCCGGTGGATCCGCCGTTCCTGATCGGGGCGGCTTACCTGCACCACGTGGTCGACGCGAATGCGAGCTTCTGGGCGGACTCGATTGCCAACTTCGGCCTGGCCGGGATCATTCCCTTCACGGCGATCCTCGGGGCCATCCTGTGGCTGCTCGATGTGGTCGCCGCGAAGAAGTCGTTGGTGATCGTCGGGCCGGCGATCGCGATCTTCGCCCTCACCCTGTCGAACGGCGCGCTGCTGACGGCGGTCCTCACGAATGGGATCGGTCTGGCGCTGCTGCTCGTCTACCTCCTCCCGCCGGGGCAATCCGAAACACCGGAGCCGGCCGGCGTGGTGGCGGCCCACGGTGGGCCGCTGGAGGTGGGAGCCGGCGGCTGATCACGTCACTGGACGTGGCGGCATGCCCAGCAGCGGCCGGTCAGCCTGCGGGCTCGGCTACCATGCGTCGATGACCGACCTGCCGTCGAAGCCGCGCGTGACGCTCGTGATCGCGATGCTCAACGAGGCCGCCGCCATCGGCCCATGCCTCGCCTCGATCGCCGCCCAGGACTATCCGCCGGAGTTGCTCGAGGTCCTCGTCTACGACGGCGGTTCGACGGACGGTTCGGTCGAGATCGCCGGGCGGATCGCTGCGGAGCACCCGGGCTGGGCCGTCCGGCCGAACCCGCGGAGGATCCCGGGGGCCGCGTGGAACGCCGGGATCCAGGCCGCCACGGGCGACGTCGTCGGGATCGTCAGCGGACACGCCGAGCTCGGCTCGGGCTACGTCGCGAGCGCGGTCCGCGCCCTGCGTGAGACGGGCGCGGACATGGTCGGCGGACCCGTGCGGGCGATCGGCGAGACGCCGGTCGGCCGGGCGGTGGCGATCGCGGTGAGCACCCCGTTCGGAGCCGGCGGAGCGCGCCACCGCTACCAGCTGACCGAGCGCGCCGTCGTCGACACGGTCTTCATGGGGATCTGCCGACGGTCGACCTGGCTCCGCTTCCCGTTCGACGAGTCCCTGATCCGCAACGAGGACGACGAGCTCAGCTACCGGCTCCTCGACACGGGCGGCGTGATCGTCTGTGATCCGGCGATCGAGAGCCGCTACCGGAGCCGCTCGACCGTGCGATCGCTGTGGCACCAGTACTTCGACTACGGGAAGTGGAAGGTCCCCGTCCTGCGCGCCCATCCACGGCAGGTCCGCCTTCGCCACCTCGCCCCGCTCGGCCTCGTGGCGACGGTGGCCGCGACGGGGACGCTCGGTCTCGTCTGGCCCGCCGCCCGTCGCCTCGCCGCGCTGGAGGTGCTCGTCTACGGCGCCGCCACCGTGGCGGCCGCCGTCCTCTACCGGGATCCCGAGCAGCCCGACAGCCTGCCGCTCCTGCTGCTCGTCTACCCGACGCTCCATGTTTCGTACGGGCTCGGCATGGCGGCAGGCCTCGCGCGACCGCCCGGTCGATCCGGCGCCTGACCGGGTTGCCGGCGTCGCGGCGGTCTCGGTACGCGAGCAGCCGGGACGGCATGAAGCAATCGCCCTATAGCCGGTCCCGGACCCCTCGGGGGCCGAGGATCATTGGGCGCGGTCTTCGCTCCCGGGGCTTCGCCGGCAGCTGCCGCACGGCGTCAAGGGGCGGCGCGGAGACCGGGTGTGTCCGCGGCGAGCTGGGCATAGAGGTCCAGCAGGCGGGCTGACTCCGTCTCCCAGTTCCAGCGCGTTTCGGCAGCTTCGTGGCACCGTTGTCGCATTGCGATCCGGTCGGCCGGCGGCAGAGACAGGATCGCTCGGATCGCCGCCGCGATGGAGGCGGGATCGGCCGGTTCACACACCCCTCCGAGCGGACCGGTCGGGTTGTCGAGAACGATCCGACGCATGGCCGGGAAGTCGCTGACGACGACGGGAACACCCGCCGTCAGGCTCTCCCACAGCTTGTTCGGCGTGCCAAGCCAATGATTGAGAGTCGACTTCTGAAGCGCGATCGCATCGATGTCGGCCCCCGTCACCCACTCCAGCAGGACGCTCGGCGCGACCGCCTCCAGGACGTGGATCCGGCCACCGAACCGCGGGTGGGATGACAATCGATCCACGACGTCGCGCTCGTTCCCGAAGCCGAGGAACGCGAGGTGCACGCGGTCGAGGTCTGGCTCGAGGATCGCCTCCGCAAGTTCCTCGAAGCCGCGGTGTCGCATGAAGATTCCGTGGTAGAGCACGAGCGGATCATCCGGGCCGATCCCGATCGCATCGCGCAGGCGCGTATCCGGCGGACTTGGAATCTGCCACCTCGGCGGGCAGTTCCGGACGATGATCGTCCGCCGAGGCGCCAGTCGGCGGTTCAACACGTCCGCCTGGTCCTCGTTGACCGTCACAAGCGCGACCGCCCGACGGCAAAGCGTCCGTTCGAGCCTCGACAGCAGGCGTCGGAACATTCCCGGCAGACGTGTCGCGGTGCCCGTTTCCATGTAGATCTCGTGGCTGTCATACACGAGGCGCCAGGACACACGGACTGCGGGTCCGATCGCGAGCAGGCCGGTGAGATCGTGGGCGTGCCAGACATCCACGTCGCCTGCGTGCGCGACGGCCCATCGGCCCCAGGACCGGATGGTCCGGGCATATCCGATCAACCACCGCGCACGGGCCACGATGCGCCTCGGCAACGACGCGGCCGTACTGTTCAGAAAGGGGCTGCTCCCGTCCGGCAGGACGGCCGAGCGTGGGATCCCGGCGACGAAACGGAACGACGCATCCGGGGGAGCCACGCCGTCCAGGCAGTAGACGGTCACTTCATGGCCTGCCCGGGTAAGCGTCTCGGCTTCGCGGATCACGCGACTGTCGTTCGTCAGCGTCCCGTAGAGGGCCATCGCGACCCGAAGACCCCTCGGGCGCGATGGATCCGGGGCGATGGTCGATGGCTGCATCGGATGCAGCGTAGAGGAAGCAGGCGGCTCACGCGGGACGGACCGGCCTCGCGCTCGGATACCATGCGTCGATGATCGACCTGCCGTCGAAGCCGCGCGTGACGCTCGTGATCGCGATGCTCAACGAGGCCGCCGCCATCGGCCCATGCCTCGCCTCGATCGCCGCCCAGGACTATCCGCCGGAGTTGCTCGAGGTCCTCGTCTACGACGGCGGTTCGACGGACGGTTCGGTCGAGATCGCCGGGCGGATCGCTGCGGAGCACCCGGGCTGGGCCGTCCGGCCGAACCCGCGGAGGATCCAGGCGGCCGCGTGGAACGCCGGGATCCAGGCCGCCATGGGCGACGTCGTCGGGATCGTCAGCGGACACGCCGAGCTCGGCTCGGGCTACGTCGCGAGCGCGGTCCGCGCCCTGCGTGAGACGGGCGCGGACATGGTCGGCGGACCCGTGCGGGCGATCGGCGAGACGCCGGTCGGCCGGGCGGTGGCGATCGCGGTGAGCACCCCGTTCGGAGCCGGCGGAGCGCGCCACCGCTACCAGCTGACCGAGCGCGCCGTCGTCGACACGGTCTTCATGGGGATCTGCCGACGGTCGACCTGGCTGCGCTTCCCGTTCGACGAGTCCCTGGTCCGCAACCAGGACGACGAGCTCAGCTACCGGCTCCTCGACACGGGCGGCGTGATCGTCTGTGATCCGGCGATCGAGAGCCGCTACCGGAGCCGCTCGACCGTGCGGTCGCTGTGGCACCAGTACTTCGACTACGGGAAGTGGAAGGTCCACGTCCTGCGCGCCCATCCACGTCAGGTCCGCCTTCGCCACCTCGCCCCGCTCGGCCTCGTGGCGACGGTGGCCGCGACGGGGACGCTCGGTCTCGTCTGGCCCGCCGCCCGTCGCCTCGCCGCGCTGGAGGTGCTCGTCTACAGCGCCGCCACCGTCGCGGCCGCCGTCCTCTACCGGGATCCCGAGCAGCCCGACAGCCTGCCGCTCCTGCTGCTCGTCTACCCGACGCTCCATGTTGCGTACGGGATCGGCATGGCGGCAGGCCTCGTGCGACCGCCCGGCGATCCGGCACCTGACCGGGTCTGATCTCGTGACGCTCGAGGACGTCGCGGGAGCGCTGCGCGCGTATCCCGGCTTCATCCCGGGTCTGATCCTCTTGGGGGCCGGCGGGCTCGTCCTCAATCGCCCGATCAGGGCGCGACTCGGAGTGAGCTCAGCCATGGCCGCTGGCCTCGCGCTCAGCGTCGGGCTGATCCTCGCTGCGACGCTGATGCCCGGTGGCGACCCGCCGCATACCGGAGCGACGTGCGATCTGTCGCGGATGGGCCTCGCGCCTCTCGCGGCGATCCTGTCGATCGGCGCGGTCAGCCTGAACATCGCGCTGTTCGTGCCGCTTGGCGTCGTCGTCGGGCTCCAGGCGCGCTCGCGAACGAAGCTGCTCGTGCTGATCGCCGCGGTCGCCTTGCCGTTCCTGATCGAATCCGCGCAGCTCCTGGTGACTCCGCTGGAACGCAAATGCCAGAGCGCGGACGTCTTTGATAATCTCACCGGGCTTGCGCTCGGCGTCGCCGGAGGCGCGCTCGCCGGATGGCTCGCTCGCCGCACCAAGGAGCCGCCGGTTTTCCGATGACCTCTGATCCGAACGCCGTCCCCGGCGGACCGACCGATGACACCGACTACGGCTACACGCCGGACGTCCTGCCGCGGATGGTCGCCACGGCCGCCCGCCAGCACGAGAAGGACGCGCTGTTCGTCGAGGAGCTTGCGCCCTGGTTCGTGAGCGGGCCGATCCTCGAGATCGGGGCCGGCTGCGGGCAGCTCTCCGAGCTGCTGGCAGCCAGCGGCCTGGATGTCACTGCCTCGGACATCCAGCCGTTCCTCGTCGAGCACATCGCCGCGAAGGGGGTGCAAGCACGCGTCGTCGACGCCCTTCACCTTGCCGACTCGATCGATCGACCCTACTCCAATGTCCTGAGCGGGGGGATATCCACGCTGATCACGCCGGACCTCGACGTCGTGCGGCAGACCTACGAGTCCGTCTACGCGGCGCTGCCACCGAATGGTCAATTCATCTTCGTCCTGCCCAGCCTGTGGGGAGAACGGTGGAGCAAGCCTGCCGACCACGTCCGGATCGCGCGCGAGAGCGGGTTCCGGCTCCGGGCGCGCTTCCGCCACCAGGTCCTTCCCTCCTCGGCCTACCGGCGCCTGCCGAAGTCACTCCTGCGCCTCGTCGAGCGGACGGTCGGCCGCGTCGCGGGGATTCGGACGGTCTTCGTCTTCGCCGTCCCACCCGACGCGGTTGATCCACGAGGGCCCCAATGATCCCCGGCCCCCGAGCCGTCTGGGACCGGCTGTACGGCGACTTCCTCATGCCGTCCCGGCTGCCCGCCTACCGGGATCTCCTCGTCCTCGCCCTCGACGCCGGCTACACGGTCGTCTCCGTCGAGCGCTTCTGGGCGCTCCTCGGGAGCGCCGCGGTCGATCCTGCCGCCCGTTACCTCGTCCTCCGCAACGACGTCGACACCGGGCCCGCCACGGCCGCCGCGATGTGGCGGATCGAGCGGGCGCTCGGGATCGCCGGCTCGTACTACTTCCGGCTCTCGACGCTCGATCTCGGGCTGATGGCCGAGATCGCCGCGGGAGGCGGCGAGGCGAGCTACCACTACGAGGAGCTGGCGACGGTCGCCAAGCGCCACCGGGCCCGGACGCGGGAGGCTGCCCTCGCCCTCGTGCCCGAGGCTCAGGACCGGTTCGCGGCCAACCTCGGGCGGCTCCGCGCCCGAACCGGTCTGCCGTTCGCGACGGTCGCCTCGCATGGCGACTTCGCCAACCGCCACCTCGGGCTGATGAACTGGACGCTCCTCGTCGAGCCAGCCTTCCGGACCGCTCAAGGGATCGAGCTCGAGACCTACGACGATGCCTTCATGCGTCACGTCACGAGCCGCCACGCGGACATGACCTACCCGGCCTTCTGGACGACCGAGGCGCCCGATGCCGCCCTTCGCCGGGGTGAGCCCGTCGTCTACCTGCTCGTTCATCCACGAGCCTGGCGGGTCGAACGTGGATTCAACCTGCGGGACGACGTTCGCCGCGTCTACGAGGGGATCTCGTACCTGCGGCGACTGCCGGGCGCATGGCCGTCGACTGAGGGCTGACCGGCCCGGGCGGCGACGGCGAGTCCCCTTCCCCCGTGCCGCTGCCGCGTCGTCCGATATCCCGATCGCCGGTGGGGATCAGTCCCCCGCGAGACGCTCGTCGTACCGGCGATCCCGCCAGGCCAGGGCGGCCTTCAGCCCGTCCCGCCGGACGATCGAGTCGAACTCCCGGGCGGTCTCGCTCATGTTCACGAACGACTGGACATCGAGGCCCATCTCGACCGCGGCCGCGAACCCGGCGGCGTCCATCGCCCGGTTCAACATCAACTTCGTCGGGGCCATGACGTCGGGCGGGACACGAGCGAGCCGGTCGGCCAGCGTGTCGACCTCTGAGGCGAGTCGATCCGCCGGCACGACCCGGTTCACGAGGCCGATCCGGCGCGCCTCCGTGGCATCGACCAGGTCGCCGGTCATCAGGAGCTCGCGCGTCGCCTTCTGGCCGATCAGGAACGGCATCAGGAGCGTGACCGGCGCCGATCCGAACCGGATCTCCGGCTCGCCGAGACGGGCCTCCTCGTCGGCGACGATCAGGTCGCACGCCATCGCGAGCTCCAGGCCGCCCGCGAGCGCATAGCCGTGGACCTGGGCGATCACGGGCTTCGGGCAGGACCAGACCGCGAGCGTCGCGTCGACGTCCCGCGCCAGGACGTCCCGCCAGCCCCATGCGGTCGACGGCGTCTCCTCGGACAGGTCGTAGCCAGAGCAGAACGCACGGCCGGCCCCGCTGATCGCGATGACACGGACCCGGTCGTCGTCCGCGGCGTCTGCGATGGCCGCGACGAGCGCATCGCGGAGCTCGGTCGAGATCGCGTTGAGCTTGTCCGGCCGGTTGAGGACGAGGCGAACGCCCCACGAGGTGGCTGTGCGGATGAGAACCGGTTCGGGCCCAGGCCCGGTCACGTGGCCGCCTCGACGACGAGGGCGTCGACGGCCGCCGTGGCGGCTGGGCCGGAGATCAGCGGGTTCAGGTCCACCTCGAGGATCGACGGGTCGTCCACCAGGGCGCGCCCGAGCGCCACGATCGCGGCGACCACCGCCGACCGATCGATCCCCGGCCGACCGCGAACGCCGGCGAGGATCCGCCCACCGCGCAGCTCGTCGAGCATCAGCGTCGCCTCGAAGGCGTCGACGGGGGCGAGCCGGACGGCGACGTCGTCGAGCGCCTCGGCGAGGATGCCGCCCAGACCGACGAGGACGATCGGCCCGTGCATCGGGTCGCGACGCCCGCCGAGGATCAGCTCCACCCCGGCGAGCTGGCGCATGACGAGCAGGCCCCGACGCCGAGCCCCCGACGGGAGCGGCAGCGCGAGGAGGTCGGCGGCCGCCGATCGGACCGCGTCCGCGTCCGCCAGACCCGTCCGGACGCCGCCCGCATCGGACTTGTGCGCGAGACCCTCGGCATCGATCTTCAGGACGACGGGCGGCCCGAGCCGGGTCGCGGCCTCGACCGCCTCGTCCGCGCCGACGACGGCAACCGGCATCTCCACGGGCAGGCCGGCCACCGCAAGCCGGTGGAGACTCTCCGGCTCGGGCAGGGCGCGCGCCGAGACCGGCCCGGTCGTCGCACGCGCATCCGGATCGTGACCCAGGAGCGGCGTCGCCGCCGCGAGCGCGGGCCAACCGGGACGGACGGGGCCCTCGGCCACGCGGTGGCCGCGCTTCGCCTCCCAGCGAGCGACGGCAGCGATCGCCCCGAACGCCTCGACCGTGCCGCGCAGGACCGGCACGCCCCCGGCGTCGTGCAGCCGGGCGACGATCTCCGGCGTCGGCTCGCCCGACGTGAGCGAGACGAAGACCGGCAGGAGATCCGGCCGGTCGGCCGTCACGCGGAGCAGCGGCTCGACGACCTCCAGCGCCGTCTCGACCTCGGACGGGAGCGATCGATACGGGAAGTCGTGGACAAGGGCCAGGACGTCGTAGGCGCCGGATCCGGCGAACGCGCGAAACGCGGCGTCGTAGGCAAACGGCGGGTCGACGGCACCCCACGGATCCAGGGGGTTGCCGACGTAGCCGAGCGTCGGAAGGTCTCCCAGGAGCTGGTCCCGGGCGGTCTGCGGGACGTCGGGCAGGTCGATCCCGGTCCGCGGTGCCAGGTCGGCGATCAGGGACGCCTCGCCCGTCGAGACCGTCACGACGCCGGTCCGGCCGCGCCCGACGTGGCGACCGAGACGCCGGCAGCCGGCCACCAGCTCGGCGGTCTCGAGCAGTGCGTCGAGGTCGTCGCACAGGATCACCCCCGCCGCGCGGAGGGCCGCCTCGGTCGCGCGGGCCTCGCCCGCGAGGGAGCCGGAGTGGGCGACCGCGGCCAGCTGCGCCTGGCGGCTTCGTCCCACCTTGACCGCCATGACCGGCTTGCCCGCCGCGAGCGCCCGATCCGCGAGCGCGAGGAACCGCTCCGGCCGCTTGAACCCTTCGACGAAGAGGATCACCGCGTGGGTCTCGTCGTCCTCGATCGCGTGGGCGAGGAAGTCGCAGACGTCGAGGACGACCTCGCTCCCGCAGCCGATGATCCGCGAGAACCCGATCCGGGCGCCGGAGTGGATGAAGGCGTCGGTCACGGATCCCGACTGGGCGATCCCGGTGACGCCACCCCGCGGCTGCCACGGATTGACGTCGCCGATGTACGTCGCGCTGTTGGCGGTGAAGTCGACGAGACCCATGCAGTTGGGCCCGAGCAGCGCGATCCCGTGGCGGAGGGCGATGTCGCGGACGTCCTCTTGCATCCGGGCGGCCGCCTCGCCGCCCTCCACGACGCCGCCGCCGGGGATGATGACCGCCGGCACGCCCGCCGCGGCCGCGTCGGCGACGACGGCAGCCGCCCGGAGGGGGTTCACGGCCACGAGGACGATGTCCGGGATCTCCGGTAGCTCCGCGATGGACGGGTAGCAGGGCTGTCCGTGGAGCTCCGGGTAGCGGGGATTGACGAAATGACAGCGCGTGTCGCTGCCAAGGACGCGGAGGTTCGCGCGGACAGTCTCGGCGATCCCGCCCCGGGCCGAGGCGCCGACGACCGCGATCGAGCGCGGCGCGAAGAGTGGCCGCAGGTCGATTGGCGGCAGCGCGGATGGAATTGGCGCTGCGGCGCCCTCCGGGTGGCGTTGCCTAACGAACGTTCGGTTGGTTGTGGCCATCAGCCGACGACCTTCGGGACGCCCCGCTTCTCGAGGGCCCGGGCGATGATCAACCGCTGGATCTCGGACGTGCCCTCCCAGATCCGGTCGACCCGGAGCTCGCGCAGGTAGCGCTCGGCGGGGTACTCGCGCATGTAGCCGCGCCCGCCGAACACCTGGACCACGCGGTCGGCGCAGCGCCAGGCGGCCTCCGACGCGAAGAGCTTGGCGAGCGACGCCTTGGCGTGGAGGACCTTCGCGTCCGCGCCCGCGTCGGCGAGGATCGCGGCCTCGCGCGTGAGGAGCCGCGCCGCCGACGCGTCGGCCGCGGAGTCGGCCAGGGGGAAGGACACCCCCTGGAAGTCGTAGATCCGCTCGCCGAACTGGACTCGCTGCGTCGCCCAGTCCACCGCCAGCCCGAGAAGTCGCTCCATCGCGCCGGCGCAGCGGGCGCCGATGTGGATCCGCTCCTCGACGAACCACTCGTTCGTGAGCTCGTCCGCCCGCCCGATCCCGCCGAGGATCGCGGATGCCGGGACGCGGACGTCGGTCAGGACGAACTGCGGATGCCGGTCGGCGAACGTGTGGGTGTAGTCGGGATCGTGCTTCATGGCGACGCCGGGGGTGTCGTAGTCGAGCAGGAAGAGGGTCGGAAGCAAATCCCCGGACGGCTCCACCACGATTCCGTGGAAGATCATGAAGTCGGTCTCGTCCGGCGGCCCCGTGACGAACCACTTCTCGCCGTTGAGGACGTAGTCGCCGGTCGACGCGTCGCGGACGGCGGTTGCCGCCAATGTCCGCGCATCGGAGCCCGCGTTCGGCTCGGTGATCGCGTAGCTCCCGAACCGCTCGCCGCGCAGGCTCGGCTCCAGGTACCGGCGGCGCTGCTCGGCGTCGGCGTGGATCAGCGCGTTGTAGGCGCCCGGGATGAACGACCACAGCCCGCCCGTCGCCTGGCCGAGCTGCTCGTGGACGATCACCTGGTCGACCACCGACCAGCCCCGGCCGCCGACGTCGACGGGAAGCGAGCCGCCGTCGAGGCGGGCCTCGATCGCGGCCGCCTTCAGCGTGTCCCGGGTCGCCGACGGCAGCCGGCCCCCCGCGGCCTCGAACTCGGCCTCGAGCGGCTGGAGCCAGTCGACCACGTACGCGCGCGCCCGTGCCTGGAGCTCGCGCTGGGCCGGTGTCAGGGTGAGGTCCACGAGCCGAGGATGACCGGCCGATCTTCCGGTCGCGTCGCGCGTCCCGGGTCGCGCGACGCGCGGGCGCTCAGACGCCGAGGGTGCGCCGCCGCTCCTCGTATTCGGCCGCGTCGATCTCGCCGCGCGCATACCGCTCGCGCAGCACCGTCAGGGCGGAATCCTCGCCGCTGGATCCCGGGCGGTATCGATCGTTCCGGCTGTTCCGGAGGAGCCAGCGGATGCCGAGGACGATCAGCAGCAGCAGCCCGCCCCAGATCACGACGTTGACGAGGACGACGATCAGCCAGACGACCCAGAACTCGCCGCCGAAGCTCCCGACCCCGATCGTCACGACCCCTCCCGTCGCTCAGCTGGGCCAGGCGAGAACCATGATCCGGATTTCCGTCATGTCCTCGATCGCCCACCGCAGCCCCTCGCGGCCGAGCCCCGAGTCCTTCACGCCGCCATACGGCATGTGGTCGGTCCGGTAGGTCGGCACGTCGTTGACGATGACCCCACCGACCTCGAGCTCGTTGAACGCCTTCCAGGCGTTGCCGAGGTCGTTGGTGAAGATCCCGGTCTGGAGGCCGAAGAACGAATCGTTGACCTGGCGGATCGCGTCCGCGATGTCCCGGAACCTGAACGCGACCACAAGCGGAGCGAATGCCTCGTTCGAGCAGACGGCGGCCGTCGTCGGGACGTCCGTGAGGATCGTCGGCGGGAAGAACGTGCCGTCGGCCCGGCCGCCCGCGAGCGCCTTGCCGCCGGCGGCGAGCGCCTCGTCGACCCACCGCTGCGTCCGCGATGCGGCGTGCTCGTCGACCATCGGGCCGAGGTCCGTCTGGGGATCGAGCGGATCGCCCACCTTGAGGGCCTTCGCGCCCTCGACGAACTTCGCCATGAACGCGTCCCAGATGTCCTCGTGGACGAACATCCGCTGAACGCTGATGCAGACCTGGCCGGCATAGGTGAACGCCCCGACGAGCGTCCGCCGGACGGCCCAGTCGAGATCCGCGGTCCTGTCGACGATGACGCCGGCGTTCCCGCCGAGCTCCAGGACCACCTTCTTCTTGCCGGCCCGCTCCTTCATCCGCCAGCCGACCGACGGGCTGCCGGTGAACGTCAGGAGCTTGAACCGGTCGTCCGACACCATCCGGTCGCCGAGCTCGCGGCTCATCGGCAGGACGCTGACGGAGCCCGCCGGCGGACCCGCCTCCTCGATGATCTCGGCCACGGTCAGCATCACGAGCGGGTCCTTGGACGGCGGCTTCAGGACGATCGGGTTGCCGCTCGCGATCGCCGGCGAGAGCTTGTGGGCGGCGAGGTTCAGCGGGAAGTTGAACGGGCTGATCCCGGCGATCGGCCCGATCGGGAACCGGCGGGTGATCCCGACCCGCCCCTTCGATGCCGGCATCAGGTCGAGGGGGATCGTCTCGCCGACCATCCGCTCGGCCTCCTCGGCGCCGAGCCGGAAGGTGATTGCCGCGCGATCCACCTCGACGAGCGCGTCCCGGATCGGTTTGCCGGCCTCCAGGGCGATCAGCCGCCCGAGCTCTTCCCGGCGCGCCTTGATCCCGGCACTGATGTTCCGCAGGATCGCGCCGCGCTCGTAGGCCGGCAGCGTCCGGGTGACCTCGAACGCCGCGACGGCGGCCTCGACCGCCTCCTCGTACTGCGCCTCGGTCGCGTGGAACGTCGATCCCGCGGGGTTGGCCGCGTCGGCGGGGTTGGCGACGATCAGCGGGTCGTCGGATTCGACCCACTTGCCGGCGAGAAAGATGGGATGCGGCTTGGCGCCGGTCACGGCGGTCATGCGGAGCTCCTGCGTTCGGATCGTCGTGCCATTCTAGACGCGCCCCCTCAGCGCCCTGTCCGAGGACCAGCCGATGAGCCCGCGCTCCTCCCACTCCCTCCGTGAGTCCCTCCTGGTGAAGCCCGGCTCGAAGGTCCGGCTGGCCGGCGTCGACGCCGGCGAGACACACGGCCGGAAGGAGGGCCAGGCAAAGGAGGATCTCCAGGCCGGCCTCGACCGCCTGACCGACCTCCAGGACCGGCTCTGGGCGGAGGCGAAGCACCCCGTCTTGATCGTCCTCCAGGGGATCGACGCCGCCGGCAAGGACGGCACGGTCCGCCACGTGATGACCGCGTTCAACCCGATGGGCTGCCTCGTCACTTCGTGGAAGGCGCCGACCCCGGTCGAGCTCGCCCACGACTACCTCTGGCGGATCCACCAGCGGACGCCGGGCAAGGGCGAGATCTCGATCTTCAACCGCTCCCACTACGAGGACGTCCTCGTCGTCCGCGTCCACGACCTCGTGCCGAAGGACGTCTGGTCGCGCCGCTACGACGAGATCAACGCGTTCGAGCGGCTGCTCATCGACTCCGGGACGACGATCCTGAAGTTCTTCCTGTACATCGACCGCGACGAGCAGAAGGAACGGTTCCAGGCGCGCCTCGACGATCCCGACAAGCAGTGGAAGTTCCGCCTGCGCGACCTCGAGGAGCGCAAGCTCTGGGACGACTACCTGGCGGCGTTCGAGGAGATGCTCCAGCGCTGCTCGACCGGCGCGGCGCCGTGGTACCTGGTGCCGTCGAACAAGAAGTGGTTCCGGAACCTGGCGGTCGCCGATATCGTGGCCGACGCCCTCGACGCCCTGAAGCCGGCCTACCCGCCGCCCCCGGAGGACCTGACGGGGGTCGTCGTCGAGTAAGGCTGTCGGGCCGGGTCAGCGCTTGCCGAACAGCGTGCCGAACACGCCCCGCAGCAGGTCCTGACCCGCCCGCGACGTCACCACCCGGCCGGCTTCCCGGACGCCGGTCTGGATCATCCGATCGCGCTGGCGGGCGTCGGCGCGGGCCTGGCGCTCGGCGGCCGCGCGGGCCTTCTCGGCCGCCCGCTGGGCGGCGGCCATCTCGCGCGCCTGGCGCTGGATCTCGCGCTGCTGCTGGGCCGGCGTCATCGTGTTCATCCCGCTCGCCGAGGTCGGCGACACGCCGGCCGCCATGGCCTGTTGGGCCGCGGCGTCGGCCGCCGCCTGCTTCGCCGAGTCGATCCGCGCGGTGATGATCTCGTAGGCGCTCTGGCGGTCGACCGCCTGGCCGTACTTCGCGCGCAGCGTCGCCGACGCGATCCGCGCCTGGAGGTCCGGGTCCGGAAGCACCGCCATCAGCGAGTCAGGCGGGAGGAGTCGCGTGGCGGCGAGCGGCGTCGGCGTCCCGCGCGGCGAGAGCACCGTGACCAGGGCCTCGCCGATCCCGAGCGAGGTGATCGTCTCCTCGACCTTGTAGTGCGTCGTCATCGGGAAGGTCCGGGCGGTCTTGCGCAGGGCGTCCGCGTCGTCCGGCGTGAACGCCCGCAACGCATGCTGGACGCGGTTCCCGAGCTGGGCGAGGACCGACGCCGGGACGTCGGTCGGCGCCTGGGTGACGAAGTACACCCCGACCCCCTTGGACCGGATGAGGCGCGCCGTGCGCTCGATCTGCTCGAGGAGGGCCTGCGACGCGCCGGCGAACAGGAGGTGTGCCTCGTCAAAGAAGAAGCACAGCTTGGGTTTCGGGATGTCACCGACCTCTGGCAGCGTCTCGTACAGCTGGGCCAGCATCCAGAGCATGAACGTGCTGAACAGCCGTGGCTGATCCATGACGTCGCGCAGCTCGAGGATCGAGACGACGCCGGTCCCCTCGGGAGTCGTCCGGATCAGGTCAGCGACGTCGAACTCCGGCTCGCCGAAGAAGATGTCGGCGCCCTCCTGCTCGAGGACGACGAGCGAGCGGAGGAGCACGCCGACCGACGCCGGCGACATCCCGCCGTAATCGGCGAGGATCGGCTTGCCCTCGTCGGACGAGAGGAACTTCAGAGTCGCCCCGAGGTCCTTGAGGTCGAGCAACGGCAGGCTGTTGTCGTCGCAGTACTTGAAGACGAGCGACAGGATCGAGGTCTGGGTCTCGTTGAGGTCGAGGACCTTGCCAAGCAGGAGCGGTCCGAAGCTGTGAGCCGTCGCCCGGACCTGGGCGCCCAGCTTGCCGGACAGCGACAGGAACTCGACCGGATGCCCGGACGGCTCGAAGGTCCAGCCCAGCGACTGGGCCCGCTCGACGACCTTCGGGTTCGTCGCGTCGCCCGCCATGGCCATCCCGGTGACGTCGCCCTTGATGTCCGCCACGAAGACCGGCACGCCCGCCTTCGACAGCTCGCCCGCCAGGAGCTGGAGCGTCTTCGTCTTGCCGGTCCCGGTTGCGCCGGCGATCAGGCCGTGCCGGTTCATCATCGACAGCGCGACCTGGACCCGGTGGTCGTTGTCGAGCTCGCCGGCCAGCATCGGGCTGCCGAGCGTCAGACCGGGCTCGGTCAGGGCGTAGCCCTGGGCCATCTCATCGCGGAATGCCTGGTCCATCAACGTCGCTCCGGGCGCAGAAGTGCCGGTCCGGAAGCGTACCATCGGCGGTCCGAGCCATCCGTAGGCAGCGGCGTCACCGTTGGAGCTCGCGACGTGCGAACCTGCTCGAGGCCGCGATCGTCGATCGCTGTACCGAGCTCGCGCAGCGGTGCGCGACAACGTTCGTCCCCGGCACGAACGACGGCCGGGACTGTCGTTCCGACAGTCCCGGCCTGTTGTTGCGGTGCGGTGATCCGGTCGGCTTCAGCTTGAGCCGAGGCCGGTCGCGGTCAGCGCCAGCTGTTGCCGCCCATGTCTTTGATCTGGCCCCAGATGACGGGCGTGCCGACCGTGTTCGTCGTCGCGCTGCCCCTGACTGTCCCGGTGCCTCCGGCCAGGTCGAAGGCCGCCGGGACGCCATGGCCGGAGTTGCTCGCGGACAGGCCGGACACGGTCACGCCGGTCGTGCCGTTGCGGAGCACGAGCGCCCACCCGGCGTCGGCGACCGATACGTTCGTGACCGTCAAGTTGCGAACGGCCGGGCCCGTGCCGCCGGTGTAGACGTGGATGGCGTTGACGCCAGCGATGGCGCCGGACACGTCGCTCTGCTGGAGATGCGACGCAGTGATGTTCAAGAGGGCGATGTCGTGCGACCCGCGGCTGATGTAGAACAGGTGGCTCGACTGCTGACCGCCGGTCCCGGCCGCCGCGATATTGCTGAAGGTCAGGCCATCGAACGTGACATCGCCCGCGCCGATCAGGAGGAACACGCCGACCTGGCCCATGAGGTAGTTCTGGAACCGGGCCGGGCCGACGAAGGTGACGCCCGTCACGGGCGCGGTGCCGAGGGTGCCGTTCGGGTCATGGACCGTGTCCCAGACCGAGAACACAGGACTGGCATAACTGGTGTTGCCCGAGCCATCGAAGACGACGCCCGGGTCGAACCGGACCGTCAGCGGTCGTGATGCCCGGTTGATCTTGACCTGCGCGTCGCGCCATCCGCGATACGTCCCGGCCGTGAACCGGATCGTGTCGACCGTCAGGTCCGAGGCGGCGCTGGTGAAGGAGCTGGCGCTCGTGCTCGGACTGATCGTCCGGACGACGCCAGTCGCCGTCGGTGCGGTCGTGGGGGCCGTGGTCGGAGTCGCGGTCGGTGCGGTCGTGGGGGCCGTGGTCGGAGTCGCGGTCGGTGCGGTCGTGGGGGCCGTGGTCGGAGTCGCGGTCGGTGCGGTCGCGGGGGCCGTGGTCGGAGTCGCGGTCGGTGCGGTCGCGGGCGCCGTGGTCGGAGTCGCCGTCGGTGCGGTCGCGGGGGCCGTGGTTGGCGCCGATGGCGGTGTGACCTTGTCTGCCGCCAGTTCCACTCGCAGCCAGTCGATCGCGACCGTGGGGTGGCCGGATGTCCCCACGACGACGATCTTCAGCGTGTGCGACTGCGACGAGGGCCAGCGCGCGGAGTAGAGCGCATACCGAGCCGTGAACTGGCTGCGATATTGGCTCACGGTCTTGATGTAGACACCGTCCACGTAGACCTTGGCGGAGCCACGCGTCGGACCGAGCGGGCCGACCCATCGGACGCCGACGCCGGTGAAGCGAAGGGTCGCCGAGGCGTTCTCCTCATTCGAGAAGCGGACCTTCCCGCCGGAGTAGCCGCTTGCGTACGCGTAGTCCCACGTCCCGCTGTAGGTGATGCGGGAGGAGCTCTCCGAGTAGCTGGTGGTCTCCTTCGCGGTGTTCCTGGTCGTGGCTGTCGCGGCGGCAAACGCCCCGACGGGGACGATCACGAGGGCCAGTAGTGCGACGGCCGCCCGAGCGATGAAGGAACTGGGGAAATGAGAGCGGTGCGCGGGTCGTGGTCGGGGCGGGACGGGCTCGGAGGCCCACTGGTCGCCATCCCAGAACATCGATCGCAGCTCCTTTCGGCAACCCGGCTGACTCGGAGAGTCCCGTGGCTTTGCGGCCCCGCCTCGCGACGGGTGTGCTATTTCGTGGAACCCCTTGCGACCAGGCGATCGGCGGTCGCAACAACAGAAGCATCCACCAGGGATCGGCCGGAGGCCATAGCGAATGTGGGCCTGCGGGCGGACCCGGTGGTCGTGTCACGCAGGCCGACGTCTGGTGGAGACCGAGGCGGTCGGGAGGGGAAGCCGGGACCCATCTCGGAGGACTTTCGTCCTCGCACGAACGAGGACCGGGACTGTCGTTGACAGTCCCGGTCCGTGGAGGCGGCGATGGATGTCGGCTCAGCTCGAGCCGAGGCTGGGCGCGGTCAGCGCCAGCTGTTGCCGCCCGTGTCGGTGATCTGGCCGAGGATCACGCCGCGACCCACTGAGCTGGTGGTCACGGAGTTGGAGACCGTGCCCGTGTTGTCCGAGCCGAAGTCCATGGCCACGCCGGTGGCGTGACCGGAGTCCGACACCCGCCAGCCGCTGATCTTGACGCCGGTGGTGTGGTTGCGGATGACCAGCGCCCAGTTGGCGTCGGCGATCGTCCAGTTGCGGGCCGTGACGTTGTAGACCGAGGCGCCCGAGCCGCCGGTGTAGACGTGCAGCCCGCTGAGCCCGTAGGAGGCGCCGGCCACGTCGGACGCCTGGACGTGGGCGACGTTGAAGTCGTCGAACACCAGGTCGTGCGAGCCGCGCGAGACGTAGATCACGTGGGAGTTCTGGCTGCCGCTCAAGGAGTTCGCGGCCGCGTACCGGACGGTGATGCAGTCGGCGGTGATGAAGCTCGACCCGATGACCAGGAACAGCCCGGTCTGGGCGAGCAGGTAGTGCGAGAAGGCGAACCGGCCGGGGCAGCCGTCCAGGGTGATGTGCGCGGCGCCGGAGAAGTAGAACGCCGGGTCGCCGTAGCTGCCATCGTTGGCCGCGTCGAAGGTCACCGTCGCGCCCGGTGCGGCCCGGATCACGAGCGGCGTCGTCCGGCTGATCTGGGCCCGCCAGCCGTGGTACACACCGCCGGCCATCTCGATGACGCCGACCGACGTGTTCGCGGCGAGCGCCTCGAATGCCGACACGCTGATGCTCGAGGTGACCCGCCGAACCGAGCCTGGAGCGCTTGCCGCCGGGGCCGCCCGACTCGTCGTGGCAACCGGTCTCGGCGAAGCTGTCGATGCCGTCCGCGCGCTGCTGACAGCACCCACGCGCAACGTGTCGATCGCGACCATCGGGTGACCGGAGGTCCCCACGACGACGATCTTCAGCGTGTGCGATCGCGACGAGGACCAGCTGGCGGAGTACAGCGTCTTCCGAGGGATGAAGACGCTGCGATACAGGCTCACGGTCTTCTTGTAGACGCCGTCCACGTAGACCTTGGCGGAGCCGCGGGTCGGCCCGACCGGACCGACCCAGCTGACGCCGACGCCGGTGAAGCGGAAGGTCGCCGAGGCGTTCTTCTGGCGCGAATAGCGGACCGCACCACCGGAGTAGCCGGATGCCTTCGCCGATGCCCACGTCCCGCTGTAGGTGACGCGGGAGGAGCTCTCCTGGTAGCTGGTCGTCTTCGTGGAGATCCGGGAGGCCGCGGTCGCGCCGCTCAGGACGAACGGTGTCTCGGACTCGGTGGAATTGGTGGCCGCGGCGCTCGTGGAGCCGGCAGAGAGGGCCGGTTGCGTCGGGTGAGACGCGGGAGCGGGGCCTGAGTGAAGAGCGACGGCAGTGCCGTCGACTGACAGGAAGATCGCGACGACAAGCGCGATCCGGGCGATGGACGACGGAACCGTTTGACGGACCGACACCCTCTGGGTGCCCTTCATGGAAACCGGCAAAACTCTTGCCTCCTCTCTACCAGACGCTGCGGGGGACAGCGACGGTGGACATGGCTCCGCCCGGATCGGCGCGCGCCAAACAGCGCGATAGCGGGGATCGAGGCTGGGGGCCTTGAGCGGTCGGGGGACGCTGCTGGGGGGGAACGCCCATCGCCGACGGCCCAAGTATGCCGTCTCCTGCGAATTGGTGCTCCCGGCGCCGCACCGGGGCCGTCGGTGGACGCGCAGGGCGGCCCTGGCGATCATGGGCGCGCGGGTCGATCGACTTGACCCAGGGACTACCCGACGCCTCGAGATGCAGGGCCTGCACGAGCGCGATCTGAGCTAGGCGTCCTGGCTGGGGTAGCTGCCGAGCACGCGGGTCATCGTCGTGACCGCGCGCACCTCGTCGAGGGCCGCCGCCATCGGAGGGTCGCCGGCGGCGCCGTCGAGGTCGATCCAGAAGACGTACTCCCACGGCCGCTCGCGCATCGGCCGCGACTCCAGCTTCCGCATGTTCAGCTGGTGGTCCGCGATGACCCGGAGCACGGCGAGCAGCGTCCCGGGCTCGTTCCGGACCGCGACGACGATCGTCGTGCGCGGGACCGTCCGGAGACCGGCCACGAGCGGCCGCACGTTCCCGTCGGACGGAGCGACGACGACGAACCTGGTCCGGTTGCCCTCGAGGTCGCCGATCTCGCCGGCCAGGATCTCGAGCCCGAACAGACGCGCGGCCCGCGGTGACAGGACCGCGGCCGCGCCGCGCTCACCGCGGTCGACGATCGCCTTGCCCGCCCCCGCGGTGTTGTACGTCGACAGGAGCTGCCACGGCCGGCTCCGCAGGAAGGCCTCCGCCTGGCCGAGCGCCTGGAGGTGCGAATACACCCGCTCGATGTCCTCGAGGCGCTGGCCGGGCAGCGCGGCAAGGCACAGCGCCACCGGCACGACGACCTCGCCGTGGATGACGAGCGGATGCTCCAGGAGCAGGTCGTAGTTCTCGCGGACGGTGCCGTGGATGACGTTCTCGATGGGGATCACACCCGCCGCCCCGTCGCCCGCCACGACCTCGTCGAAGACGGACCGGAAGCTGCCGACGGGCCGGCGATCGACGTCGCCGAAGGCGGCGAGGACGGCGTCCTCGGCGAACGCGCCCGGCTCCCCCGCGTAGATGATCGCCTCAGTCGTCGTCATCGCGTCCGAGGATCAGCCGGTACAGCACGACGAAGCTGACGAACAGCGTGATCCCGAACGCGATCATCGCTGCGTACGCGACGCCGACGTACTGGGACAGGTTCGGCTGGAGGAGGATCGCCATCACGATCGCCGTGCCGATGAGCTGGCCGACGACGATCAACCCGATCGTCGCCTGCCGCCCGACCGCACCCACCTTGCCGATCGAGCGGCCGAGGTCGGACGTATCGACCTCCACGACGAGCTTGCCCCGGTTGATGACATCGAGCCACTTCAACAGCGATTCGTCGAGCGTCGGGGCGCGCCGGGCGAGCTCCTTCCCGATCCGGATGGCCCGGCCCTGGACCTCTTTGAAGACGCGGTCGGGCTCGAGCGCCTCCAGGAGCGCCGCGCGCGCCTCCTCCACCGCGGCCTCGCCGAGATCGAGATCGAACGCCATCTGGCGGGCCGTGTCCTCCGCTTGCACGACCGCCTTGACCGCGAGGGTGAGCTGACTGTCCAGGCGGAGACCCTGCTCGAAGGCTGCGCCGAGGAACCCCGCGAGCGCGCCGCCGATCGAGTCCGCCTGTCCGTAGACGAGATACTGGCGCCCCATCCGATCGACCGATGAACGGAACGCCGCCTCGTCGAACGACCGCGACGGTTCGCCGAGCGCGATGAGACTGTCGGCGATCCCCGAGATGTCGACCTCCCGAACGGCGTAGACGAGACCCAGCAGGTCGACCCGTTGCGCCGTGCTCAGCTGACCGACGAGCCCGAGGTCGAGGAAGACGATCTGACCCGACGCCGTGTCGACCAGGACGTTGCCGGGGTGCGGGTCGCCGTGAAAGAAGCCGTCGACGAGGACCTGCTTGATGATCGCCCGCATGAAGGTCGACCCGAGCGCCGACGGGTCGAGGCCGGCCGCCCGGATCCCCTCGAGGTCCGAGAGCGGGACGCCGCGCACGAACTCCATCGTCAGGACGCGGCTTGACGACCGCTCCGGGTACACCGTCGGGATGTGGATGGTCTCGAACCGGGCCATGCCGTCCGCGAGCCGGTGGGCGTGGTACGCCTCGTTGCGGTAGTCGAGCTCCTCGAGGACGGCCCCGGCGAACTCCCCGACGATCGCCCGGATGCTCATCTGCCGGGCCACCGCGAAGCGCGACTCGGCGGTCTTGGCCAGCTCCTGCATGACGCCGAGGTCGGCCTTGGTCTTGGCCACGATCCGCGGCCGCTGGATCTTGACCGCGACCGCCGTGCCGTCGGCCAGCGTCGCGCGATGCACCTGGGCGGTCGAGGCGGCCGCGAACGGCTCCTCCTCGATCGTGGCGAAGAGCTCCTCCGGCGGACGTCCCAGCTCGGCCAGGATCACGCCGTGTGCCTCGATCCAGGGGAAGGGCTCGGCGTCGGACTGGAGCCTGGCGAGCTCGGTCGTCCACTCCGGCGGCAGGATGTCCGTGCGGCCGGCCATCATCTGGCCGATCTTCACGTAGGTCGGGCCGAGCTGCTGCAGGAGGGCGCCGACACGCTTCGGGGCGCTCTCGTCCTCCGCGAGCCGGACCTCACCGAGGATGTGCCGCTCGAACCAGCGCCGGAGGCTGCCGATCGGCGTGCCCTCGAAGGCGATGTCGATGCTCGTCTGGTAGAGCGCCTCGTAGACCTGTTGCAGCCGGAGGTTCTCGATGATCGCGTTCCGGCGCGGCGTCGGCAGGGTCTCGAGGAGCGTCCAGACGGAGCCGCCGGTCGGCCCGCCGACCTGTGGCCGGTTCAGGCCGAGCAGCGCGTCGACGATGAGCGAAGCCACCGAGAAGAGCGCCGCCATCAGGAGCAACCAGAGCGGCTGCGGGTCGGCGAGGACGGCGATCTCGCCGGGGAAGAGCCGCGACGTCAGGGCGATCGTGAGGGCCGTGATGACGATCACGAACAGCCCGAGCGTCGAGAAGATCAACCGCCCGAACAGGGCCACGAGCAGCGGGCGGACGATCCGGTTGACGACGACGAAGAGCCCGCCCCACGCGAGGTAGACCAGCGCTCCCGACGCCACCGGCTGGAGGATCGGGACGGACTCCTGGCCGAACGGGAAGGGCTGCGTGACGTGGATCAGGCTGAGGACGAAGACGACCGCGACGGCGATCAGCCCGTCGATGACCGCGTGGATGAGGAAACGGCGCACCGCAGACCCTCCGGGCGCCCGACGTGGTCGCCAGCCTCGTCAGCGTAGCGTCTCGACGACCCTCAGTGGTTGAACCAGTCCGTCGTGTCGATCTGGCCGGCTTCCTCGTCGAGCTCCGCACGACGCGCCTTCGCCACGGGCTCGCTGACGCGCGCCCGCTTGCGGTTGCCCGCGGACTCCGTCGCGCCGGACCAGTGCTCCTCGGCGAGCAGCCCGTTGATCGCGTCGATGTACGCCTCGATCGAGGCCGCGATGATGTTCGTCGAGACGACCTCGCCGACATAGCGGCCGGAGCCCCGAGCGCCCTCGGCGGACGCCGGCGGGCCGATCGCGACCGTGACGCGGCCCTCGGCGTCCGGGCCCTCGGCGACGGCGTGGACGTCGTACGACAGCAGACGCGGCTGGCCGGTGAGGACATCGACGAGTGCGCTGTCGACGGCCCGGAACAGCGCGTCGACGGCGCCATTGCCCTCGGCGGCGGCCTCCCACTGGTGATCGCCGGCGGCGATGACGACCGCGCCGCGGCTGTTCGCGTTCGAGCCGGAGGTGACGGTCCAGCGCGCGAGGTGGAGGGTGTCGGCGGAGTCCGCGGAGGGGCTCGGAGCGGGCGTCGGGGTCGTGGCCATGCGGGTTACCTCCCGGTCGGTGACGTCGCCGCGGGGGTCACCGACGCCGTCGTGAAGTGTCGCTCGTCGCGGCGCCTGAGCTCGGCGCCGGACTTCCAGATCGCGTATTCGAGGGAGTCGGCGAGGGCGATCGCCGACGCCGCGATGATGTTCGTGTCGCTGCCCATCGTCGACCACTCGCGGGTGCCGTCCGACGAGTCGATGATCACCCGCGTCCGGGCGGCCGTCGCCGAGTCGCCGTCGAGGATCCGGACCTTGTAGTCGTACAGGTGGACGTCGTCGAGCTGGGGATAGAACGCCCGGAGTGCCTTGCGGAGCGCCGCATCCAGGGCATTCACGGGCCCGTTGCCGTCGGCGGCGGTGTGGAGGACCTCCCCGTCGACCTCGACCTTGACCGTCGCCTCGGCGAGGAGCTCGCGGCCGGCCCGCTGCTCGACGAGGCAGGTGTAGTCGACGATCCGGAACGGCGCGGCGTAGTCCGCCTGGTGGCGGCGGATCAGGAGCTCGAAGCTCGCCTCGGCGCCCTCGAACGCGAGCCCCTCGCTCTCGAGCTGCTTGACGAGCTCGCTCAGGACCTTCGGATCGATCACGCCCTCCAGCTGGTGGCCGAGCTGCTCGGCCCGGATCCGCGTGTTCGCCCGCCCGCCCAGCTCCGACACGACCAGCCGGCCCTGGTTGCCGACCGCCGTCGGATCGATGTGCTGGTAGCTCCGCTCGACCTTCGCGACGGCGGCTCCGTGGACGCCGCCCTTGTGGGCGAACGCGGACCGTCCGACGTAGGGCTGCCAGTCGTTGGGATTGACGTTCGCGATCTCGGCGACGGACCGGCTGAGCTCGGTCAGGCCCTCGAGCGCCCCGCCTCCCGGCGGCACGAGGGCGTGATCGGTCTTGAGCGCGAGGTTGGCGAGGATCGAGACCATGTTCGCGTTGCCGGCCCGCTCCCCGTAGCCGTTGATCGTCGCCTGGACATGGCGGACGCCGGCGGCGACGGCGGCAAGCGAGTTCGCGACCGCGAGCTCCGCGTCGTTGTGGGTGTGGATCCCCCACTCCACGGGCGCCCCGACCGCTTCGGGATCCGCCTCCAACGACGAGCGCACGTCGGCCACGATGGAGACCAGCTCGTTCGTGAGGGTCCCGCCGTTCGTGTCGCACAGGACGAGCGTCCGCGCCCCGGCCTGACGCGCCGCACGGAGCGTGGACAGCGCGTAGTCGCGGTCGGCCCGGTAGCCGTCGAAGAAGTGTTCCGCGTCGTAGACCAGCTCGCGGCCGCGCTCGACGATGAACCGGACCGAGTCCGAGATCATGTCGAGGTTCTCCTGTGGCGTCGCGCCGAGGACCTCCGTCACGTGGAGCAGCCAGCTCTTCCCGAAGATCGTGACGACCGGCGTCTCCGCCGCGACGAGCTCACGCAGGTTCGGGTCGCTCTCCGGTCGGTTGGAGCGGTGGCGGGTGGAGCCGAACGCCGCCAGCCGGGCCGTCCCCCAGGCCATCGTCCGGGCGGCCTTGAAGAACTCGATGTCCTTCGGGTTGGAGCCGGGCCAGCCGCCCTCGATGTAGGGCATCCCGTACTCGTCGAGCATCCGGGCGACCCGGAGCTTGTCGGCGAGGCTGAGAGTGATGTTCTCGCCCTGCGTCCCGTCGCGGAGGGTCGTGTCGTAGAGGGTGACGGGCCGCTCGCTCGCGGTCACGACGCGATCCCCGCGCTGACCGGCGCCGCGATCCGCTCGACGACCGCCCGGGTCATCCCGGCCGTCCCGACCCGCCGGATCGCGGCCTCGTCGGCACCCGACGGCAGCAGATCCGCGGTCCGGTAGCCGTCGTCGAGGGCCGCGCTCACCGCGGCTTCGATGGCGCCGGCCGCGTCGTCGCGGCCGAGGGACAGGCGGAGGAGCATGGCGGCCGACAGGACCGTCCCGATCGGGTTGGCCAGGTCCTGGCCGGCGATGTCCGGCGCGGAGCCGTGGATGGGCTCGTACAGGCCGAACGTGCCGTGGGCGGTCCGGCTGGTGCCGAGCGAGGCCGACGGCAGCATCCCGAGGCTCCCCGCGAGCACCGCCGCCTCGTCGCTGAGGATGTCCCCGAAGAGGTTCTCGGTCACGATCACGTCGAAGTCGGCCGGTCGTCGGACGAGGAGCATCGCGCACGAGTCGACCAGCTGGTGCGCGATCGCGATGTCCGGGTGTGCGGCCGCGACCTCGTCGGCGACGGTCCGCCACAGGCGCGAGGTCGCCAGAACGTTCGCCTTGTCCACGCTCGTCACCCGGCGACGACGTCCGGCGGCGAGCTCGAACGCCAGCTCGACGACACGACGGATCTCGCCCTCGCTGTAGGGCATCGTGTCGAGCGCGCTGCGCTCGCCCGGGCCGCCGGCCCTCGTCGGTTCGTGTCGCTCGCCGAAGTAGATGCCGCCCGTCAGCTCGCGGACGATCAGGAGATCGACGCCCTCGAGAAGCTCCGGCCGGAGCGGCGACGACGCGATCAGCGCCGGATGGACGGTGACCGGGCGGAGGTTCGCGTACAGCCCGAGGCCGCCGCGCAGCGCGAACAGCGCCTGCTCCGGACGCACCGAGGCCGACGGATCGGACCACTTCGGTCCGCCGACCGCGCCGAGGAGGATCGCGTCGGCGGCACCGGCTGTCTCGACGTCCTCGGGCCGGATCGCAACGCCGTGGGCATCGATCGCGACGCCGCCGGCGAGGATCTCGGCCCACTCGACCGTGAACCCGAACCGGGCCCCGGCCGCGTCGACCACCCCCCGGGCCGCCGCGACGACATCCGGCCCGACGCCGTCGCCCGGGATCGTGACGACGCGGTAGGTCGCGCCGGCGAGGTCGCCCTCCGTCACGGCAGATCTTCCGCCGTGCGTCGGCCGACGAACGCGACGTCGACGCCGTTGATCTCCGCCCCGTGGAGCTTGTTCACTGCCACGAGGTAACCGTCGATCGACGCCTCGATGATGTTCGTCGATAGCCCGTGCCCGGAGACGACGAGCGCCCCCGGCCCTTCGTCCGACGACCGTCGGCAGCGGACCAGGACCTGGCCCTGGGCGTCCTCGCCGGCCGACACGGCCTTGATCTCCCACTCGATCAGCACCGGGTGCCAGCCGAAGGCCGGCTGGAGCGCCTCGTCGACCGCCGAGTAGAGCGCGTCCACCGGGCCGTTGCCGGTCGCCTCGGCCGTCCGGTCCTCACCCCGGACCGTGAGCGTCACCGAGCCGGTCGCGTTGCCGCCATGGGACGAGGTCACGCTCCAGCCGACAAGCTCGACCGAGGCGGGCACCTCCGACGCACGCTGCTCGACGAGGGCGAGGAGATCCGCATCGGTGACCTCCTTCTTCACGTCGGCGAGCGTGATCGCCTGGCGGTAGATCGTGTCGAGGGCGTCGCCCTCGAGGTCGTGGCCCAGCTCGTGGAGCTTGCCCTGGAGGCCCTTCCGCCCGGACAGCTTGCCGATCGTCAGCTGGCTGCCGGACAGCCCGACCGACTGCGGAGTCATGATCTCGTAGGTCAGCGGGTTCTTGATCACGCCGTCCTGGTGGATCCCGGACTCGTGGGCGAACGCGTTGCCGCCGACGATCGCCTTGTTCGGCTGGATCGCGAAGCCGGTCAGGTAGCTGACCAGCCGCGAGGCCGCGGTGATCTGCTCCGTCTGGACGCCGCTGCCGAGCTCCGGGAACTGGGTGGGTCGCGTCCGGAGGGCCATGACGACCTCTTCGAGCGACGCGTTGCCCGCCCGCTCCCCGAGGCCGTTGATCGTGACCTCGACCTGGCGCGCGCCTGCCTGGACCGCGGCGAGCGTGTTCGCGGTCGCCAGCCCGAGGTCGTTGTGGCAGTGGACGCTCACGGTCGCGTCGCGGCCGACGAGATCGACCACGCGGCCGACGAGCCCGCCGAACTCGGCCGGGATCGCGTAGCCGACGGTGTCCGGGATGTTCACGGTCGAGGCGCCGGCCTCGACCACCGCCGCGTAGACCTGGAGCAGGAAGTCCGTGTCGGTCCGCGAGGCGTCCTCGGCGCTGAACTCGATCTCGGCGTCGGCTCCGAGCGCCTTCCGGCCATAGGCCACCCAGCGGACGGCCTCGGCGAGGGCCTGCTCGCGCGACAGGCGGAGCTTGTGCTTCAGGTGGATGTCGCTCGTGGCGATGAAGACGTGGAGATGCGGCCGCTCCGCGACCGAGATCGCCTCGACGGCCCGCTGCGGGTCGCCGTCGCGGCACCGGGCGAGCGCGGCGACCGCGATCCCGCCCTTCGTGTCCTGGGCGATCCGCCGGACCGCCTCGAAGTCGCCGGGCGACGCGGCCGGGAAGCCGGCCTCGATGACGTCGACCTTGAGGCGCGCCAGCTGCCGGGCGACCTCCAGCTTCTCCGCCGCGGTCAGGCCGGCGCCGGGCGCCTGCTCGCCGTCGCGGAGGGTCGTGTCGAAGATCCGGACCGTGCCGGCGGGGACGGCGGACACGCTCATCGAGCGGACCCCGCCCCGGCCGGGGCCGGGCCGGCGCCGGACGCCGCCGACCCGACCGAGGACTGGGCCTCGCCGGCCTCGACGACGACGGGGTTGAGGAAGGCCATCTGGCTCCGCAGGGCGGCCCCGACCTCCTCGATCTGGTGGTGCTTGTCCTGCTCGCGGAGCCGCCGGAACTCCTCGCCGCCGGACTCCTGGACCGCGACCCAGCGGGTCGCGAACGAGCCGCTCTGGATGTCGGCGAGGACGTCCTTCATCGCGGCCTTGGCGCCTTCGGTCACCCGCGGCCCCGAGACGTAGTCGCCGAACTCGGCCGTGTCGCTGACGCTGAACCGCATGAAGTTCAGGCCGCCGCGATACATCAGGTCGACGATCAGCTTCAGCTCGTGCATCGTCTCGAAGTAGGCGAGCTCGGGCTGGTAGCCGGCCTCGACGAGCGTCTCGAAGGCTGCCTTGATCAGCGCGGAGACCCCGCCGCACAGCAGCGCCTGCTCGCCGAACAGGTCGGTCTCGGTCTCCTCCTTGAACGTCGTCTCGAGGACGCCGGCGCGGGTCGAGCCGATCCCGCGGGCATAGGCGAGGACCCGGGCGCGAGCCGTGCCGGACGCGTCATTCTCGACGGCGAACAGGGCCGGGACGCCGCCGCCGGATTCGTAGACCGAGCGGAGCAGGTGCCCGGGTCCCTTCGGGGCGACCATCCCGACGTCGATGTCGTCCGCCGGCTGGATCCGGCCGAACCGGATATTGAAGCCGTGGGCGAACATCAGCAGCTGGCCGGGCCGGAGGTTCGGCGCGATGTCCGCGTCGTAGACCGACTTCTGGAGCGTGTCCGGGACGGCGATCATGATCACGTCGGCCGCCTTGACGGCGTCCGGGACGTGGAGCACCCGGAGCCCGGCCGCCTCCGCCCGCTCGCGGCTCTTCGAATCCGGCTTCAGGCCGACGACCACGTCGATGCCCGAGTCGCGCAGGTTCTGGGCATGGGCGTGGCCCTGCGACCCGTATCCGATGATCGCGACGGTCTGCCCGTCGAGCGCGCTCGGGTCAGCGTCTGGGTCGTAATACATCCTTGCGGTCATCGGTCTCCTGCCTCTCCTGAACCGGCACCCTCAGCCGTTGATCTGACGCACGCTCTCCGAGGTCCGAGGCGGAGCTCCGCGACGCCATCGGCCCGAGGATTGCGCGCAGTCATCGCTTCACCGCCTCCTCGATCGAACTCGACCCTCTGCTCATCACGACCGACCCGGTCCGGACGAGCTCCTTGATTCCGTAGGTGCGCACGAGCGCGACGAACGCGTCGATCTCGCTCTCGGGTCCCGTGACCTCGACGATCACCGACTCCCCCGCGAGGTCGACGACCCGGCCCTTCGACAGCTCGACGAGCTTGAGGATCTCCGCCCGGTTCCCGTCGGTCGCCCGGATCTTCACGAGCGCGAGCTCCTGGGCCACGACCGGCTCGGCCGTGACCTCCTGGACCTTCAGGACGTCGATGAGCCGGTAGAGCTGCTTCGCCGCCTGCTCGACCGCGACGTCGTCGCCGTGGAGGGTGATCGTCATCCGGCTGATGTCCGGCTGGTCCGTGTGGCTGACCGCGAGCGAGTCGATGTTGAAGTTGCGCGCCCGCATCAGCGACGCGACCCGGTTCAGGACGCCCGGCTTGTTCAGGACGATGACGATCAGCGTGTGGCGGCGGGTCTCGCCGCCGCCCGGGAGCGCCCGGGGCGGTGGTGCGGCGTGGGCGGGCGAGGCCGGGGACGCCGAACCGGATGCGGCGCCCGCCGAAGCGGGCGGGCGACCGTTCGAGCCGGCGTCGCCACTCACTCGTCCGCCCCTTCCCACGTCTCGATCAGGTCGGACAGGCCCTTGCCGGCGGGCATCATCGGGAAGACGTTCTGCTCCTCGGCGATCTCGAACCAGACGAGGGCCGGTCCGTCGACCGCCTGGGCGGCGCGGATCGCCTCGTCGACGTCCTCGGGCCGCCTGGCCCGGAAAGCCGGGATCCCGAACGCGTCCGCGAGCTTGGCGAAGTCCGGGCCGGGCAGGTGGGCGGAGTGGTAGTTGCCCGCGTAGATGATCTCCTGCCACTGCCGGATCATCCCGAGCTTCTTGTTGTCGAGGAGCGCGATCTTCACCGGGATCCGGTCGGCGACGAGGGTCATCAGCTCCTGGAACGTCATCTGGAAGCCGCCGTCGCCCGTGATCGCCCAGGTCTCGCGCTCCGGGGCGCCGAGTGCCGCGCCCATCGCCGCGGGGACGCTGTAGCCCATCGTCCCGAGCCCACCCGAGCTGACGTGGGTGTTCGGCCGGCGGAACCCGGCGTACCGGGCGAGCCACATCTGGTTCTGGCCCACGTCGGCGACGTACGTGGCGGCATGGTCCGTCAGCTCGCCGATCCGCTCGATCACGTAGTCGGCCGAGAGCAGCCCATCGCGCCAGGCGCCCGAGCCGTGCCACGAGCTGCCTTCCGACTCGCGTCGCCAATCCGCGAGCTCCGCGAAGTAGTCGGCGCGGACGGCCGGGTCGACCGGCTCGACCATCGGCAGGAGGGCCGCGAGCACACGCTTGGCGTCGCCGACGATCGGGACCTCGACCGCGACGTTCTTCCCGATCTCGGCCGGGTCGATGTCGACGTGGACGATCCGGGCGTACGGCGCGTAGGTCCGGACGTTGCCGGTGACGCGGTCGTCGAACCGCATCCCGATCGCGAGCAGCAGGTCCGCCGACTGGATCGCCCTGTTGACGTGCTTCCAGCCGTGCATCCCCATGTAGCCGTAGCTGAGCGGGTGCGTCTCGTCGATGGCGCCGATCCCGAGGAGCGTGTGCGCGACCGGGATCTGGGCCTTCTCGGCGAGCGCGACGAGCTCGTCCCAGGCCTCCGCATGGAGGACACCGTGGCCCGCGAGGATCACCGGCCGCTTCGCCTTCGCGAGCTCCGCGGCGGCGAGCTTCAGCTGGCGGCCGTTCGCGTCGAGATTCGGCCGGAAGCCGGGCAGCCCCGCGACGACCTCGTCGTGGGTCGGGTGGGGCGCCGACGTCTCCTGCTGGAGCGCGTCCTTCGTGATGTCGACGTGGACGGGCCCGGGCCGGCCGGACCGGGCGATGTGGAACGCCTCGGCCAGGACGCGCGGCAGGTCGTTCGCGTCCCGGACGAGGTAGTTGTGCTTCGTCATCGGCAGGGTGATGCCGTTGATGTCGATCTCCTGGAACGCGTCCTTGCCGATCAGGGCGGACGGGACGTTGCCGGTGATCGCGACCATCGGGACGGAGTCGAGGAGGGCCGTCCCGATCCCCGTCACGAGGTTCGTCGCGCCCGGTCCGGAGGTCCCCATGCAGACCCCGACCTGGCCGGTGACCCGGGCGTAGCCGTCGGCGGCGTGGGCGCCGCCCTGCTCGTGCCGGACGAGGATGTGGCGGAGCTCCGGGTAGTCGCCGAGGACGTCGTACAGGGGCAGGATCACGCCGCCGGGGTAGCTGAAGAAGACGTCGACGCCCTGGAGGAGGAGGGCCTCGCAGACGACGTCGGCCCCGATCCGGGTCCGCTTCCTCGGTCGCGAATCGTCGAGCATCGCCCGGCGGGCGGCCTCGACCGCCGCCGCGTGGGCGGTCCCGTCGCCGGGGATGTGGCTGCGCCGATCCGTTGCCGGACTCGGCGGCGCGCCGGCCTTTCCTGTCGTCATCGTCATCGGTCCCTGCCTGCCCTCATGTGTTCGCCGTCGCTCCTCGTCAGAGCGGCGCTCCCCTCTCCGCCGCGCTGTCGTCATCCGGTCGCCGGCCAACAAAAAGACCCTCGCCACCCGGCGAGGGTCCCGTTGGTCTGCGGTGGTTCGCTGCGCCTAGCGCCCGTCCCTCCGTGTTCCTCCGTTCTCCCGCCGGGAGCCGGTAATGAGGAGGCCGACGAGGCCGTCAAGACCGGCAAGGAGGAAGCGAAGAAGACCAAGGAGCGAACCGTCGTTGAGACCCGAATCATCGAGCGGCATGTGGACGCGCCGACCATCCGTCGTCACGACGACGGCGACATGGCGACGATTCCGGCCATCGAACAGACCCAACGCGGTCTCCCGAACGCGGCCCGGTCGACCCGGGCGGTTTGCGCAGTCTACGAGGCGCCCGGTGATCATGCAACCACCCGGACCCCACGTGAGTGCTCGTGCCGTCACGAACCCCGATCGCCGGGAACTGACGAGACCGCCGGTCGCCCGACGGTCTCGCATGTTTCCGATCCCTCAGGGTGAGAGCCGGTCACAACTTCCAGCGCTGTCCCGCCTCGAGCACGAGAGCGGAGCTTGCGATGGCGGACACGACCATCAGAACTCGAAAGGCCTGAGCCTTCAGCATCCGAGTCATCTGGTCAATACCAGCGCAGGCCGGCGCCGATCGTCAGGGCCAGCGACGCCACGAGCATCACTGCCCATGTGAGGCGCACCAGGTTGCCCTTCACATTCGACTCCTTCCGAGTCTGTCGAGGTCGTCGGCCCCTGGCAACCGGGCGGTCTTCCGGAGAAGATCCCTGGCTTTGCGTCCCCGCCTCGCGACGGGTTTGCCCTGGACAGTGAGCACGGCGGAGGGACACCCGTCCCTCGAACCCGACGATGGGCGGTTCGTCACCCCGTGGACACGGGACGAAGGTCCCGGCCCGCCTCGACGGGTGGGGGAGTTGTCGGCGGGCACCGCGCCGCCGGGACGGCCCGATCAGGACGCGGCGAGGTCCCCGGCGGCGGCCGCGCCCTGCCGGCCCCGGCGCATCACGACGACGAGCAGGACGAACACGCCGGCCGCCAGCAGGACGTCACCCACGCTGAAGACGTTCGCGAAGGGGACCCAGCGCGGAAGGGCGAACCGGTCGATCAGGACCGGCAGGTTCGGGCTGGCGACGACGGCGCTGTTCGAGTAGATGGTCGGCGCCGTCTTGCCGAGGCTCGCGAGTGCCTCGGGCGTCGCCGGCATGAACCCGCCGTTCGTGATGATCGCGGCCATGTTGCAGGCGGCACCGAGGACGATCAGGGGCAGCCCGGGCAGATCGAGGTTGCGGAGGACGGCAACGACCACGAGCAGGGTCGTCGCGACGTACAGGATCGGACCGGCGTCGCCGACCCGGGACGCGACCGCGTCCGAGAACAGCACGACCTGACCGAGGAAGCCGACGACGATCAGCGGCGCCCACCGGAAGCGGATCTCCGCGATCGCCGAAAGCCGGCCGCCCGTGGCCAGTCCGACCACGATGCCCGCGACGAGGGCGTACAGGATGAACATCGTCCGTCCTAGCTCGCCGGCTGGATCGCGGTCCGGCGGGGCGCCGGCTCCGGGCGGACGGCGCCCGGCTTCGACCACAGGGCCGCGGCGATCGTCGGGCCGTCGGCGGGGCGGGCGAAGTAGTAGCCCTGGCCCAGCTCGCAGCCGAGGTCGCGCAGCGCGGTGAGCTGGCCCTCGTCCTCGATCCCCTCGGCCACGACCTGGAGGTTGAGCGTCCGGCCGAGGGCGATGATCGCCCGCGCGAACGCCCACTCGTCCGACGATGCCTCGGCGCTGCCGATGAACTCGCGGGCGATCTTCAGGATGTCGACCTGGAACCGGCGCAGGTAACCGAGCGACGAGTACCCGGTCCCGAAGTCGTCGATCGCGATCCGGATCCCGAGCGCCCGCAGGGCCTGCAGGCGGGCGATCGTCGTGTGCGTGTCGTGGAACATCGCCGACTCGGTCAGCTCGAGGATCAGGTCGGTCGCCGGGAAGCCCGTCTCGGTGAGGATCGACTCGACGTCCTCGACGAACGTCGGCTGCTGGAGCTGGGCGGCGGACAGGTTGACGGACAGGGCGATCCGCTCCGTTCGCCGGTCCCGCCACGACTCGACCTCGCGGCAGCTCTCGTGGAGCATCCACCGGCCGAGGGCGAGGATCGTCCCGTTCTCCTCGGCGAGGCGGATGAACTCGTCCGGGCGGAGGATCCCGCGGGTCGGGTGGCGCCATCGGACGAGGGCCTCGACGCCGTACGTCGCCCCGGTCGCGAGCGTGACGATCGGCTGGAAGTGGGCGAGGAGCTCGCCGCGGCCGATGCTCTTCGTCAGCTCGGACGCGAGCGCATGTCGCTCGACGAGGGCGGCATGCATCGTCGACTCGAACACGGCATAGCGGTTCTTGCCGGCCGCTTTCGCGGTGTACATCGCGACGTCGGCGTTGCGCAGCAGCTCGTCGGCCCGCTCGCTCTCCGCGCCGGCCCGGGCGGCGGCGACGCCGATGCTCGCGGCGATCGAGATCTCCTGCCCGTCGATCTGGAGCGGCGCCTGGAGCGCCTCGAGGATCCGCCGGCAGACTGCGATGCTCTCGGACAGGTCGGCCGTGTCCTCGAGGAGGATCGCGAATTCGTCGCCGCCGAGCCGCGCCGCGAGGTCGGTGGCCCGGACGCAGCCGCGGACGCGATCCCCGACGGCGATCAGGAGCCGGTCGCCGGCCACGTGTCCGAGCGTGTCGTTGACCACCTTGAAGTCGTCGAGGTCGATGAACAGGACGACGGGCCGGCGGATACCGCTGTCGGCCAGGATCCGACCATCCACCTGCTCGACGAACAGGCTCCGGTTCGCGAGCCCGGTCAGCGGGTCGTGATAGGCCTGGAACCGGAGCTGCTCCTTGAGCCGCGACAGCTCGGCCAGCGACTGCTCCAGCTGACCGTTCTCCAGGGCGACCGCGGCCTGGTTCGCGAGCGTCTCGAGCAGCCGCAGGTCGTCGTCGGTGAAGACCGTCCCCTCGGTCAGGCGGTTGCCGACGAGCATCGAGCCGATCAGGGTGGACTCGCCGCGGAGCGGGGCGACCATCGCCTGGCGCAGGGTCGCCCGCTCCGGTTCGAACGGCGACGGGCTGAAGAAGAACGCGTGCGGCTCGTTCCGGATCCGGCGGGCGATCGGATCGTCCGGCGTGAACGGCACCGGGACCATGGCCGTCGCGGGCGCGCCGTCGATGCTCGTCGTCCGGAGCGCGTCCTCGCCGGGGATCCGCGGATGGAGCAGCACCTCGGCGCGCTCGGCGCGGAACATCTCGCGGGCGTGGTCGAGCAGGGCGACGATCGCCGAGTCGAGCTCCGGCGAGTGCTGGAGGATCCGCCCGGACTGGTACAGGAACTCGAGCCGCTCGCCCTTCTCGCGCTCCGACAGATAGGCCCGGTAGGCGAGGAAGACCGTCACGAGCGGGACGATCAGGAGCCAGAGCAGGCCCGGGTCGAGCCACAGGATCGACACGGCCAGGAGCGCCAGGCTCGTGTTGGCGACGGCGACGAGGCCGCCGAACTGGATCATCTGTGGCAGCTTCTGGAACTGCGGCGCGCCGCCCGACAGCGAGATCGCCGTGGCGATCGTCACCGCCGACAGCACGGTCGTCGTCAGCGTCGCGGCGAACGCCGCCACCCAGTCCGCAGCGCTGGGCGTCCCCTCCAGGTTCGCGATCAGGTGGAACACGACGAGCGCGGCGGTCGCGCCCAGCCCGAAGTTGGTCACGTTGAACGCGAACTTCAGGGGAGGCTGGCGGAACCAGGCAAGCGCCACGGCGGACCCGATCAGGATCACGGCGAGGATGTAGTCGTGCGGACTGAGGAGGAACAGCCCGATGACGGCCGGGAACTCGCTCAGCGAGAAGCTGTGGGCCTCGCGCCGGAAGTGGACGTCGATGACCTTCAGCTCGGCCAGGCAGAAGCCCGCAGCGATCAGGGGCCACGGGAAGTCGATCGGGACGAGGGAGACGTGCGGCCGCGGCTCGATGACCAGGATGTCGAGGAGGACGGCGACCAGGGCGAGCGAGGCCGTGAAGGCCCACACCCGGAGCGCGGGCGAGCCGACACCGACGCGCAGCCGCTCGAGGCTGCGCCCGCCGGCGGCGACCATGTCCTGTTCGAGATCGTCCTTCGCTCGGACCGTCGCCGGGCGTCCTGGCGGATTCCCGCCCACGCGCGCCTCCATTCCGTCCCGTGGCACCTGTTGTACGCGTCGAACCGACGATCGGGGCGTAGGTCCGAGGTACCGCGGCGCGCAGGACGAATCGCGCGGACGGTCAGGAAGTTGGCGCGTCCGCGGGTCGGTCCGGGGTCCCGTCGGCGCGCCGCTCCCGGCGCATCGCCGCGGCGATCGCGACAGCGACCCCGACCCCGATCAGCACGTCGCCGACGCTGAAGACGTTGGCCATCGGCAGCCACGCGGGCAGCGCGAAGACGTCGGTCAGCGGCTCGAGGGCTGGTCGTTCGACCACGACGCTGTTCGTGTTCGGGCCGACGCCCATTCCGAGGGTCGCCAGCGCGGCCGGGCTGGCGGGCATCGCTCCGCCGTTCGCGAGGATGGCCGCGAGGTTGAGGCCGGCCCCGACCGCGATCAGCGGGACGCCGGTGATCCCGAGGTTGGCGAGGACGACGATCCCGACGAGGGCGGTCGACCCGACGTAGATGGCCCGTGCGACGTCCGGGGCGAGGCCGTCCGCCAGCGGTGAGAAGAGGACGAGCTGGATCGCCAGGGCGACGAAGACAAGTGGGCCGAGCCGGAAGTGGACCTCAGCCAGCCGCTCGAGGCGACCGCCGAGAAGCAGCCCGACGACGATCCCGGCGATGAGCCCATAGAGGATGAACACGGTCCCAGTATCCGCGGCTGTGGGGCGTCGGCGCGGGGTCGGCGAGGCGGAGCCGGGCCCTGTGCTAGCCTCCGGCTCGTCTTGCACCCCCCGCCCAACCGCCTGCAGCCCGGACCACCATGACCGACCGCCAGCCCCGAACGATCGTCGACAAGATCTGGGACGACCACGTCGTCGCCCAGGACGACGGCGCGCCGGCGATCCTCTCGGTCGACCTCCACCTCGTCCACGAGGTCACGTCGCCGCAGGCGTTCAGCGGACTGCGCGCCCGCGGGCTGACGGTCCGCCACCCGGATCGGACGGTGGCCACCGCGGACCACTCCACGCCGACCCACGCGCGCTCCCTGCCCATCGCGGACCCGATGGCCGCGGCACAGGTCGCCCAGCTCGAGACGAACTGCCGCGAGTTCGGCATCCCGCTCCACGGTCTCGGCTCGCCGAACCAGGGGATCGTTCACGTGATCGGGCCGCAGCTCGGGCTCACCCAGCCCGGGATGACGATCGTCTGCGGCGACTCCCACACGGCGACGCACGGCGCGTTCGGTGCGCTCGCGTTCGGGATCGGGACGAGCGAGGTCGAGATGGTCCTCGCGACCCAGACGCTCCTCCAGCGCCGCCCGAAGACGTACGAGGTCCGGGTCGACGGCCGCCTCGTCCCGGGAGTCAGCAGCAAGGATGTCATCCTCGCGCTGATCGCCCGGATCGGGATCGGCGGCGGGACCGGCCACGTCTTCGAATACACCGGCGACGCGATCCGCGCCCTGACGATGGAGCAGCGGATGACGATCTGCAACATGTCGATCGAGGGCGGGGCGCGGGCCGGCTTGATCGCGCCGGACGACACGACGTTCGACTACGTCGCCGGGCGACCACACGCCCCCGCCGGCGCGGCCTGGGACGCCGCCGTCGCCGCGTGGCGGACCCTGCCGAGCGATGACGGCGCGACGTACGACCGCTCGATCACGATCGACGCCTCGGCCCTCGAGCCGATGGTCACCTACGGCACGAACCCCGGGATGGGGATCCCGATCACGTCGCGCGTCCCCTCGCCGGACGACCAGGCCGACGCGTCGTCGCGCCGCGCGCTCGAGCGCGCCCTCGAGTACATGGACCTCCAGCCGGGTCAGCCGATCCTCGGCCAGAAGGTCGATGTCGTCTTCGTCGGCTCGTGCACCAACGGCCGGATCAGTGACCTGCGCCTGGCCGCCGAGGTCCTCCGCGACCGCAAGGTCGCCGCCGGTGTCCGGATGATGATCGTGCCGGGCTCCGACGAGGTGAAGCGCGAGGCCGAGCGCGAGGGCCTGAACGAGATCTTCCGGGCCGCCGGCGCCGAGTGGCGCGAGGCCGGCTGCTCGATGTGCATCGCGATGAACGGCGACCAGCTGTCGCCCGGGCAGTACGCCATCAGCACCTCGAACCGGAACTTCGAGGGCCGCCAGGGCAAGGGCGGACGGACGTTCCTCGCCTCGCCGCTCACCGCGGCCGCGTCGGCGATCCGCGGCGAGGTCACCGACCCGCGGACGCTCCCGGGCATCGAGACCCTCGCCGCCGTCGGCGGGCGCTGAGGACCACCCGATGGCCGAGCGGTTCCGCACCTTCACGAGCGCCGTCATCCCGCTGCCGGCGGAGAACGTCGACACGGATCAGATCGTTCCCGCGCGCTACCTGAAGGTCACGACGAAGGACGGGCTGCGCGACGCGCTGTTCCACGACTGGCGCTACGACGAGGACGGCGGCCTGAAGGAGCCCCTCTTCGTCATGGACCGGGTCGCGATGCTCGACCGCCAGATCCTGCTGGTCGGCGACAACTTCGGGACGGGCTCGTCCCGCGAGCACGCGCCATGGGCGCTGACCGCGTGGGGGATCCGGGCGATCCTGTCGACGTCGTTCGCGGACATCTTCCGGAACAACGCCCTGAAGAACGGGCTGCTGCCGATCGTCGTCGAGGAGGACGAGCACCATCACCTGTTCGAGCTGGTCGCCGCGAACCCGGCCGCCGAGCTGACGGTCGATCTGGAGGCGCAGGTCGTGCACCTGCCCGGCGACGAGGATCTCCCGTTCGAGGTCGATCCGTTCGCCCGGATGATGCTGCTCGCCGGGACGGACGAGATGGGCTATCTCGTGGCCAGGCTGCCCGTCATCGAGGCGTGGGAGGCCGGACGTCCGGCTCGCGTCGACACCCTCGCCGGGGCGGGCTGACCCCGACCGACCGGCCGCGGACGAGCCCCGACGAGGGCGACGAACGATGAGGAGGTCAGCGCGCCGGCCCGACGCCGACGATGCACAGGACGCAGCCGAAGTGCGGAGCCGTCGTGTGCGTCCGATGGACCGCTGCCATCCGGCGGGTGATCCGGTAGGGCGAGCGGCGGGTGTTGGTTCGAGACATCGTGGGGATCCTTTCGGAGGGGTCAGGCGCCGCTCCACGATCGCACGGCGCCGGACCGGACCGGGATCGGCGGACGGCGGGTCGGGCACTGGACGGACGACGAGGGTCGCGGCAGTGATCGGTCGACGGCCGGGGAACCGCCCGCCAGGCGGTGTCGTCTGGCCGGGCATGCCGACCCTCGTCCGGACATCACGCCGATGGCTCCTCCTGGCAGGCCTCGCCATCGCCGCGATCGGCGGCTGCAGCTCGGGGGCAGGGCCGACGGCGTCCGACGGCCCGTCGACCGCCCCGAGCGCACCGTCGGTCTCGACCCCTGTCGACCCGGGCGCCGGGGCGCCGACGCTCGTCCGACCGCAGCCGGGGCGGCTGAACCCGCATCCCGTCTCGCCGCAGTCGCTCCAGGCGTCGGTGGACGGCCGGCACGTCCTCGTCCTGGTCAGCTGGTACGGCGGCGTGGAGCCGTGCAGCGTCCTGGACTCCGTCACGGACGAGCGGACGGATCGGACGATCGCCCTGACCGTGATCGAGGGCTCCTCCGATCTCACCGCGATCTGCCCGGAGATCGCGCTGCTGAAGGCGACGATCGTCGATCTCGGCGAGCTCGAGCCGGGCGCCTGGACGATCACCGCCCCGAAGAGCGACGCGACGCCGATCCAGCTGACGATCAGCTAGGCCGAACCGGACCGTTCGGCCGAACGTCAATCCGGCGGCGGGTCGGCGATACTTCCGCCAGGTGAATGTCTTCGACGTTCTCGTCATCGTCCTCGTGTTCCTCGCGGTCCTCATCGGGATCAGCTCCGGTGCCCTCCCCCAGATCGGCGGCCTGATCGGCGCCTTCGCCGGCGGTGCCGTCGCGATCCTCGCGCTGCCGTGGGTCGAGCCGCTGATCGAGAACCTCAACCCGCTGCTCCGGGCCATCGCCGTGCTCGGCGGCATGCTGTTCATCGTCGGGGTCGGCGAGGCGATCGGATCCGCGCTCGGGCGGGTTGGCGCGTCGCATCTCCGGGACAGCCCGCTCCGGACCGTCGACCGGGCGGCCGGTGGCGTCGTCGGTGCGGCGCAGGCGCTCCTGGTCGTCTGGCTGATCGGCGGTCTGCTCGCCGCCGGTCCGATGCGGGTCCTCGCGACCCAGGCCCAGACCTCGCTCGTCGTCCGCGGCCTCAACAGCGTCCTCCCGGCCCCGACGGAGATCGCGAGCGCCCTCGGCCGGCTCCTCGATGACACCGGCCTCCCCGACCTGTTCGTCGGCCTCGAGCCACTCCCGGCGCCGCCCGTCGCCCAGCCCGGCGATCCGGCCGCCGAAGCGATCGCGCGCGGGGCCCGCCCGAGCACGGTCCGCGTCGCGGCCGCGACCTGCGAGTTCAACTCCCTCGGGAGCGGGTTCGCGATCGCCCCGCACTACGTCGTGACCAACGCCCATGTCGTGGCCGGTGCCCGCACGGTTCGGGTGGCCGTGCCGGACGGCAGCGTCGACGACGCCGTCCCGGTCTTCTTCGACCCGGAGCTCGACGTCGCCCTGCTGTGGGTGTCGGACCTGTCCGCCGCTCCGCTCCGGCTCGCGGCCGCGGACCCGGCCCGCGGTGCGATCGGGGCGACGCTCGGCTATCCCCACGGCGGCTCGCTGGTCGTCTCGCCGGCCGCGGTCTCCGGCGCGTACGTCGCCCAGGGTCGCGACATCTACGGCGAGGACCGGGTGAGCCGGCGGATCCTCGAGCTCCGGGCCCAGGTGGACCAGGGCGACAGCGGCGGGCCGCTGATCCTCAGCGACGGCACCGTCGGCGGGGTCGTGTTCGCTGAGGCCCGGACGGACGACTCGGTCGGCTACGCGCTGACGCCGACGGCGGTGGCACGGGCGGTCGAGCCCTCGCTCGGGCGGACCGGCGCCGTCGACACGGGGGCGTGCATCCGCTGACGCCGGGCGCCCGGGTCCGTAGGCTGTGCACATGACCGACACCGCGATCGACGACGCCCGCGCCCGGCTCACCGCGCTGGCCGACGAGGCCTGGGACAGCCAGATGGCCGCCAACCCGATCGAGGCGACCGCCCTCGGCGATCGCCGGTTCGACGACCGGCTCCCGGCGAACGGACCCGGAGCGGAGGCCGCCGACGTCGAGCGCCTGGACGTCCTCCGCGGGCGGGCCCTCGCGATCGACCCGACGACCCTGGACCCCGGCGACCGCGTCACCCGGGACGCCCTCGTCGAGTACCTGGCCAACGAGCTGGACCGCGTCGCGGCGGGCCTCGAATCGTGGTCGGTCGATCCGCTCGACGGGCCACAGGTGACGTTCCTGAACATCCCGTCGTACCAGCCGATCCGCGATGCCGCCGAGGCCGACGCGCTGGTCGGTCGGTGGCGGGAGATGGGACCGTGGATCGACCGTCTCGTGGCGTCGTCGCGCGATGCGCTCGCGCGCGGCGTCGGCGCCCCGGCGGCCCTCGTCCGGAGCGTCCTCGCCGAGCTGGACGATCTCCTGGCGCGGCCGGTCGAGGAGTGGCCGCTCGTCGACCCGGCCCGCGAGCTCCCGGTCGATCTGCCGCCCGCCGAAGCGGCGACGATCGCCCACGAGATCCGGTCCGCGGTGAGCGAGGCCATCCGCCCGGCCTTCGCCCGCTACCGCGCGTTCCTCGCCGGAGAGCTCGCCCCCGTCGCGCGACCGGACGACCGGCCGGGCCTCGCCTCGGTCCCGGGCGGCGATGCTGCCTACGCTCGCCTCGTCCGGTTCCACACGACCCTCGACCTCACGCCCGAGGCGATCCACCGGATCGGGCTGGATGAGACCACGCGGATCGACGACGAGTTCGCCGAGCTCGGTGGTCGGGTCCTCGGCACGAGCGACCGGCACGAGGTGATCAGCCGGCTCCGGTCCGACCCGGCGCTCCACTTCTCCACGCCGGCCGAGGTGTACCACGTCGCCGAGACCTCGCTCGCCCGGGCAAACGCGGCGATCGCCGGGTGGTTCGGGCGCCTGCCCGTCACGCCGTGCGTCGTCGTCGAGATGGCCGAGCACGAGGCCCGACACTCGACGATCGCCTACTACCGCCAGCCCGCCGCGGACGGCAGCCGCCCGGGCAGCTACTACATCAACACGTCGGAGCCCGCGACCCGGCCGCGGTACGAGGCCGAGGTCCTGGCCTTCCACGAGGCCGTCCCCGGCCACCACCTCCAGATCGCGATCGCCCAGGAGCTCGAGGGCCTGCCTGCGTTCCGGCGGCTGGCGGGCGCGACCGCGTACGTGGAGGGCTGGGGGCTGTACACGGAGCGACTGTCGGAGGAGATGGGCCTCTACTCGGGCGACCTGGACCGGTTCGGGATTCTGTCGTTCGACGCGTGGCGGGCGAGCCGGCTCGTCGTCGACACCGGCCTCCACGCGATGGGCTGGAGCCGGGACGAGGCGATCGGGTTCATGGTCGATCACACCGCGCTCGCGGAGAACAACATCGCGAACGAGGTCGATCGGTACCTCGCGATCCCCGGCCAGGCCCTCGCCTACAAGCTCGGCCAGCTCGAGATCCTGCGGCTGCGCGACCGCGCGCGGGCCGCGCTCGGCGCCCGGTTCGACATCCGGGCGTTCCACGACGCGGTGCTCGGCGAGGGCGCGGTCGGCCTGCGGACGCTGGGCGACGCCATGGAGGCGTGGATCGCGAGCCAGTCTTGAACGGAGCCCAGATCCCGATCAGTGCGGGACGTTGGGCTCCAGGTCGCGCAGGCGCATCGCCATCGACTCGAGGACGCTCAGCCGGATCGACGGGAACTCGTCCATCAGCGAGTGGAACTCGCGGTGGCCGAGGACGAGGAGCCGGCACGGGGTCGCCGTCGTCGCCGTCGCGGTCCTGGGTCGATCCGTCACGAGGGCGATGTCGCCGACGAACTCTCCCGGGCCCATGATCCGGATCATCTGGCCGCCCTTGTCGATCCGCACCTGGCCCTCGACGATCACGAAGAACTCGTGCCCGACGTCGCCCTCGCGCATCAGGACATGGTCGGCCTTGAGATCGACCTCGTCGGCGAGCCGCCCGACCTCCTCGAGGTCCTTCCGACTCAGGCCGGCCAGCAGCGGGGTCCGCTTGAGAAGCTCGAGCTTCTCGTCGGTGTGCGTCGCCATCACCCTCTCCAACGTGGCGGCACGGTCGGCCGATCCGTCCGGGCAGCATAGCGGCGCATCCGGTCGGGGGGAAGGGCGATCCGCAGGGCTCGCCGAGCGCGGCCTACACTGACGGTCGTTCGCCCGCTCGCCTGCCGGAGACGTCTTCGATGCCCGACCCGACGCCCCCCCACGATCGTCCGTCCGACCCCGCGAAGCGCCACTCGGCTGCCCTGACCGACGGCCCGGACCGCGCCGGGGCGCGGAGCATGCTCAAGGCGATCGGCTTCACCGACGAGGACCTCGCGAAGCCGATCGTCGGCGTCGGGACGAGCTGGATCGAGACGATGCCCTGCAACTACAACCATCGCCGCCTGGCGGAGGCGGTGAAGGCAGGCATCCGGGCGGCCGGCGGGACGCCGATGGAGTTCACCACGATCTCGGTCAGCGACGGCGTCTCGATGGGCACCGAGGGGATGAAGGCGTCCCTGGTGAGCCGCGAGCTCGTCGCCGATTCGATCGAGCTCGTCGCGCGCGGACATCTCTTCGACGGCGTGGTCTGCATCTTCGGCTGCGACAAGACCGGGCCCGGCGCGGCGATGGCCATGGGCCGGCTGGACATCCCCGGCCTCGCGCTCTACTCCGGCACGATCTATCCGGGGATCCGGACGGCGGCCGACGGCTCCGCGATCCGCGATGCCACGGTCGTCAACGTATACGAGGCGATCGGCGCGTACCGGGCCGGGAAGATCACGCTCGACGACCTGTACGACATCGAGGCGGCCGCCTGCCCGGGGCCGGGCGCCTGCGGCGGGCAGTTCACCGCGAACACGATGAGCATGGTCATGGAGGTCCTCGGGCTGTCGCCCGCCGGGCTCAACGACATCCCCGCCGAGGACGCCGCGAAGGACGACGCGGCACGGCGCTGTGGCGAGCTGGTCATGCGGCTCGTCCGCGCCGACACCCGGCCGTCGGCGTTCGTCACCCGTCGCTCGATCGACAATGCGATCGCGGCCGTGGCGGCCACCGGCGGCTCGACGAACGCGGTGCTGCACCTCCTCGCCATTGCCCACGAATACGGCATCCCCCTCGAGATCGACGCGTTCGGCGAGATCGCCGACCGGACGCCGATCGTGGCCGACCTCCAGCCCGGCGGGCGGTACACCGCCACGCACCTGTACGAGGCGGGCGGGCTCGCCCTCGTCACCCGCGAGCTGGTCGCGGGCGGACGGATCGACGGCGCGGCCCCGAACGTCGACGGCCGAACCACCGCCGAGATCGCGGCCGGCGCCCGGGCGACGGAGGGCCAGGACGTCGTCGTCCCCATCGACCGTCCGATCAAGGCGACCGGCGGGCTGGCGATCCTGCGCGGCTCCCTGGCCCCGGACGGCTGCGTCGTCAAGCTCGCCGGGCACGAGCGCCGGCTCCACCGCGGGCCGGCCCGCGTCTTCGACTCCGAGGCGGACTGCTACGCCGCGGTCCGCGACCGGCGGATCGTGCCGGGCGACGTTGTCGTCATCCGGTACGAGGGTCCGGTGGGTGGACCCGGGATGCAGGAGATGCTGAGCGTCACCGCGGCCCTCACCGGCGAGGGCCTCGGCGATACGGTCGCGCTCATCACCGACGGCCGCTTCTCGGGCGGCACCCACGGGCTGATGATCGGGCACATCGCACCGGAGGCCGCGCTGGGCGGGCCGATCGGGCTCGTCGAGGAAGGCGATCCGATCGTCATCGACGTCGACGCCCGCCGGCTCGACCTCGACGTGCCGGCCGAGGTCCTCGAGGAGCGACGAGGCCGCTGGACGGCGCCCGCGCCGCGCTACACCGGCGGTGTTCTCGCGAAGTACGCGGCCCTCGTGTCGTCCGCGTCCGAGGGCGCCGTGACGACCGGCCGGCGCATGGCCGCCGGGCTGGACCGGAGTGGCCCGGACCACGGGGCAACCGTCTCGTCGATGGACACGCTCGTCTCGGCGGGATGACGGTCCGGATCGGGTTCAAGACCTCGCCGCAGGACGTCGACTGGGCCACCCTCGATGCGACGTGGCGTCGGGCGGGCGAATGGTCGTCCGACGGGGGCCGGGGGTTCGACAGCGGGTGGCTGAACGACCACCTCACGAACATGAACGCCGAGGTGCCCGGCGCGAGCCTGGAGGCGCTGACCCTGCTGGCGACGCTTGCCCATCACGTGCCGGGCGTCATCGTCGGGCATGGGGTGCTGTCGAACACGTTCCGCCAGCCGGTCGTGCTCGCCAAGGCCGCCGTCGTCCTGGACCACGCCACGGCCGGCCACTTCGTCCTGGGGCTCGGCGCCGGATGGTTCGAGGCGGAGCACGAGCCGTTCGGCCTCGACCTCCCGCCGATCGGGCAGCGGATCGACCGCCTCGTCTCCGCGGTCGAGACGCTCCTGGCGCTGTGGTCGACCGCGGCGGCCGCCCCGCCCGGCGTGACCCGGGACGACCCGTTCTACCCGCTCCGCGACGCGGTCAACGCCCCGCCGCCGCGAACCCCCGGCGGTCCGCCGATCTACCTGGGCGGCCAGGGTCCGCGCGGAATCCGCCTCGCCGCGCGGACGGCCGCGGGCTGGCTCCAGCCGGGCAACCAGGCCGGCGACATCGCGTACCTGATCGCGAAGCGGGACGCGCTGCACGCGGCCCTGGAGGCGGAGGGCCGGGACCCGGCCGGGTTCGACATCGTCGGCCAGGTCGTGACCGGGACGACCGGCGCGAGCCGGCGGGCGGCCGTCGAGGCGGCGACCGGGATGGTCGCCGCGGGTGCGACCCACATCATCCTCGGCATGCCGCCGAGCCTCGGACCGGCGGGGCTGGACGACGTCGTGGCGGACTGCCTCGTCCCGCTCCGCGACGCCACCGGCTGATGCGCGGATCAATCGGCGCGGCGATGATGTGGCCGTGAGCAGCCCGCGCACCGCCGAGCCCACGACTGTCGACGCGCCGCTCCCGGCGGGCGAGGCTCCATTCGCCCCGGACGGCTCGGACCGGGCGGTGGCGGACCCGTCGGTCCCGGCCGATCCCTCCGCCTACGACACGGAGCGGAACCTGGCCGCGCGTCGTCGCGGCCTGTCCACGCCGTACATCCCGGGCGGTCGCGACCCGGACCAGGAGCGGGCCGAGCGCGAGGACCGGCGGTACCTCCGGATCCTTCTCGTCATGGTGATCGCGATCGTGGCCGCGGGGTTCATCCTCGGGATCCTCGCCGAGGTCGCCGGGCTGACCAGCCTCGTCGGGAACCCGGGCTGACGATGGGGGCCGGCGGACCGCTGCCCTCGGCGGCGCTCGCGCCGGGCACGCTCGAACGGGCCGGCGACGAGCTGGTCGAGACCCTCCGGTCCCTGATCCGGATCCGGTCGATCAACCCGCCGCCGGACGACGCCCCGAACGGGGAGCGCGAGGCCGCCGAATGGATCGCGGCCGCCCTGACGGACGCCGGCCTCCGGCCCGAGGTGCTCGAGGTCGTGCCGGGGCGCGGGTCCGTCATCGCCCGGCTGCGGGGCGACGGGACCGGCGGCGAGCCGCTGCTGCTCCTCGGCCACCTCGACGTCGTGCCCGCGCCGCCGGACGGCTGGACCCACGACCCGTTCGGCGGTGACGTGGCCGGCGGCTACATCTGGGGTCGCGGCGCGGTCGACATGAAGGACCTCGTCGCGATGGAGCTGACGGTCGTCCGGATGCTCGCCGCCGAGGCACGCGCTGCCGGGCGCGACCCCGGCGAGGACCCGGTCCCGGGCCTCACCCGCGACGTGATCTTCGCCAGCACCGCCGACGAGGAGGCCGGCGGCCTGTCCGGGATCGGCTGGATCGTCGCCGAGCGGCCCGAGCTCCTCGAGGCGGCGGTCGCGATCAACGAGTCCGGCGCCGTGGCCACGGCGTTCGGTGGCCGCCGGTTCTATCCGATCGGCGTCGCCGAGAAGGGCTACGCGACGTACCGGCTCACCGTCCACGGCGCGTGGGGACATGGCTCGATGCCGCGCGACGACAACGCGGCCGTCCGGGCCGGGATCGCGGTCTCGCGCCTCGCGGTCCAGGGGCCGCCCCGACCCACCGCCGTCATGCAGACGTTTCTGCGCGGCGTCGCGGACCATGTCGATGCCGACGCGGCGCGGCTGCTGCGCGCCCTCGCGAGCGAGGATCCGCGGGCCGGCGAGGCCGCCCTCGACGCCCTGTGCGACCCGATGCAGGCCCGGGTCGTCCGGGCGCTCCTCCGGGACACGGTCAGCCCGACGATCATCCACGCCGGGGTGAAGTACAACGTCATTCCGGGCGAAGCCGCGGTCGAGATCGACTGCCGGGTCCTGCCGGGCACGACGGAGGAGGACATGCGCGAGACGGTGATCGGCCGCCTCGGCGACCTGGCGCCGTTCGTCGACGTCGACCTGTTCATCCACGCTCCGCCCGTCGACGCCCCCGTCGAGAGCCCGTTCTATCGCCTGCTCGAGCAGACGGTGGTCGACCACGATCCGGACGGCATCCCGCTGCCGTTCATGGTCCCGTTCGCGACCGACGCGAAGCACACGGCGGCGCTGGGCATCCCGACCTACGGCTTCTCTCCGCTCCGGCTGGAGCCCGAGGAGCGGTTCCTCGAGCGGTTCCACGGGGTGGACGAGCGGGTCGGGGTCGAGGCGCTGCGGTGGGGCCTGCCCGTCCTCTACGACGTCGTTCGCCGCTTCTGCGGCTGAGGTCAGGACGCCGCTTCATCTCCCGGAGCCGGCTGGCCGTCGGTCGAGACCACGACCTGCTCGTCGCAGCTCTTGCAGCGGAAGATGGTGCCGCGCAGCCACGACCGCTCCGGGTCGACCTCCGCCGAATCGTGCGGCGACAGCTCCAGTCGCGACCACGAGCCGTCGGAATGCCGATGCTCGAGATGGAGCTGTGCCGAGATGTCCGCCCACCGGTCCATGGGTCCTCCGTCGCTATTCCGCTCGGGTCTTGATCAGCCGGCCGCGCCGGGAGATGGCATGGGTGGCGAGCGCGGCGACCCCCATCGCGATGAGGGCGCGCTCGGCGGTCGGCATCGGGCGGACCGCCGAGAGGAACTGGTCCGCGCGGGCCCGATCCACGACCCGGAGCAGGGCGGCGCCGCGCGGCGTCAGCTGGAGGGTCCGCTGGCGCCGGTCCTCCTCCTCGACTCGCCGCTCGACGAGCCGCCGCCGGACGAGGCCGTCGACGAGCCGGCTCGTGGCGGATGGGGATCGGTTGATCACCTCGGCCAGGTCGCCGACCGTCATCGTGCCGGAGTCGGCGAGGACATAGAGGGCCGCGAGCTGGGTGAACCCGAGCCGCATCTCCCCGAGCTGCGATGCGAAGCCGATGACGAGCTCCCGCCACAACGCCCGGCCCATGGCGACCCGCTCGGAGATCTGGCGGACGTTCGAGATCCGGGTCCCGGCCGCGAGAACCGTCGCCGACAGGTCCGCCTCGTAGCGGCGGGCGATCGTCCGCGCAGGAGGCGGCGGACCGACGCGACGGGCGCCGCTCTTCGTCTCGACGGTCATCGCTCGGGCATCGCATGGATCGACATGGGACCCCGAGCATAGCCCGACGGCGCGTCTTGCGTGCAACTTCGCACAGGCCGGCCCGCGTGAACGGGGAATCGGCCGCTAGGCTGCGGATGATGACCACCACTGCCTTCGTCTTCCCCGGCCAGGGCTCGCAGGCGGTCGGCATGGGGGAGGCCCTCGTCGCGGCGTCCCCGGCCGCGGCCGACGTCTTCGCCCGGGCGGATGCCGCGCTCGGCGAGCCGATCAGCCGCGTCGCCTTCGCGGGACCCGCCGAGCTCCTCGACCGGACCGAGAACGCCCAGCCGGCCCTGCTCGCGACCTCGATCGCGTACCTCGCCGCCCTCCGGGAACGCTCGTCCGGATCCGGTGCGGAGACCCTTGCCCCGGCGTTCGCGGCCGGCCACTCGATGGGCCAGTACTCCGCCCTCGTCGCCGCCGAGGTGATCTCCATCGATGACGGGGTGCGGCTCGTCCGCGAGCGCGGCCGGCTGATGCAGGCGTCGGGCGCCGGCCGGGACGGTGCGATGGCCGCGATCATCGGCCTCGACGACGATCGACTGCCCGAGCTCGTCCGGCGGGCCGCCGTCCACGGGATCTTCGGTGTCGCCAACCGGAACTCACCCGGGCAGGTCGTGGTCAGCGGCGAGCGAAGCGCGATCGACGCGTCGGTCGAGATCGCGAAGGAGCTGGGTGCCCGGAAGGTCGTCGTGCTCCCGGTCTCGGTCGCGGCCCACTCCCCGCTGATGGCGGAGGCCGCCGAGGGCATGCGCCGGGCGATCGTCGACGTCGACTTCCACGATCCCGCGGTTCCCCTGCTCGCGAACGCCGACGCCCGGCCGATCACGACGGCCGCCGGCGCCCGCGCCGAGCTCGTCGACCATCTGACCGCCGGGGTCGACTGGGTCGCCGCCGTGGAGCGGATGACCGCCGCCGGCGTCACGACGTTCCTCGAGGTCGGGCCGGGCCGGGTCCTGACCGGCCTGATCAAGCGGATCGCCCCGGACGCCGAGGCCCTGCCGCTCGACGATCCCACCGCCCCGGACCGCCTCGCCGTGCCGTTCGCGGCAACGGCTCCTGCCTGACCCCGTCCCGACTCGCGAGAAAGGAAGTTCCCCGAGCGTGCGCAAACCCGATTACGACCGACGCGTCGTCGTCACCGGTCTGGGTGTGATCAGCCCGGTGGGCAACGACGTCCAGACCGCCTGGGGAAACCTGGTCCGCGGTCATTCCGGCCTCCGAGAGATCACGAAGTTCGACGTCTCCGGCTACGAAGCGAAGGCGGCAGGCGAGGTCGAGGGCTTCGATCCCACCCAGTGGATGGACCCCAAGGCAGTCCGCCGGAGCGAGAGCGCGATGTGGTTCGGGGTCGCCGCCGGCAAACAGGCCCTGGCCAATTCCGGCTTCGAGATCACGGACGCGAACCGCGAGGACGTCGGCGTAGTCTTCGGCTCTGGAGCCGGCGGCCAGCAGCTGATGATCGACGCGTGGGTGAGCCTGCACGAGAAGGGCCCCCGGAGCGTGCAGCCGACCTTCATCGCGAACGCACTGGTCGACTCGACGTCGGGGATGATCGCGATCGAGACAGGGGCGATCGGCCACAACGTGTGCATCGTGTCCGCGTGTGCCACGGGCACCCACAGCGTCTCCGAGGGCGCCGAGGCGATCCGTCGCGGCGACTGCATCGCGGTGATCTCGGGATCGACCGAGGCGCCGCTTCTCGAGACCGCCCACGCCGGCTTCACCAACATGCGGGGCATGGGGATGCCGCGCCCGGGCGAGCCGCTCGCCACCGTCTCCCGGCCGTTCGACAAGACCCGCGATGGGTTCGTGCTGGGCGAGGGCGCCGGCGGCCTCTTCCTCGAGGACCTCGAGCTGGCCAAGGCCCGTGGCGCCAAGATCTACGCGGAGGTCGTGGGCTACGGCTCCGCGGCCGACGGCTGGGACATGATCCAGCCGATCGCCAACGGGACGGGCTCCGCACGCGCGATGAAGATGGCGCTCGATCGGCGCGGGGTGCCGGCCGACGAGGTCGACCTGATCAACCCGCACGGGACGTCCACGCCCCTCGGCGACCGGCGCGAAGCCGAGGCGATCTGGACGGTGTTCGGCGAGCGGGTTGCCCGTGACCGTCACTCGCTGGCGATCAGCGGCACGAAGTCGATGACCGGCCACATGATGGGCGCCGCCGGGGCGTTCGAGGCCTTCGCGACCGTGATGTCCGTCGCCGAGCAGTGCGTCCCGCCGACGATCAACTACCGCGACTTCGACCCCGAATGCGACCTGTGGGTCGTCACCGAGCCCACGCCGATGCCCGTTCGATACGCCTTGTCCAACAACATCGGCCTTGGCGGCCACAACGGCGCGGTCATCTTCAAGCGTTATGACGGCGATTGAACGGCTGTCGCGCCTGCGCACGCCATCGCCGCGTTGGCCGCTGCGCTCCTCGCTCACGGGCGTTTGAGCCCGCTCGCTCCGGTGCTCCCGGCCGCCTTGCGCTGACGCACCCATCCGCGACGAACGCAGTCGCGTCCTTACAATCCGTCCGAGCCTGATGCCCTGAGGTTGCCCGTTGCCTGAGACAGACCCCGCTCATCGTGCCGTCGTGACCGGTCTCGGTTGCGTCATGCCGATCGGGAACGACTTCCCGACGTACTGGTCGAACCTCGTGGCCGGCGTCACCGGGACCCGCCGGATCCAGAGCTTCGACCCGTCGGCGTTCGAGGTCCAGATCGCGGCCGAGGTGCTCGACTTCGACCCGACGTCGGCGATGGACCCGAAGATGGCCCGCCGGATGACGCGGTTCATCCACTTCGCGATGGCCGCCGGCAAGGAGGCGGTCGCCGACAGCGGCATCGACTTCGCCGCGATGAGCCAGGAGCAGCGGGATCGGGTCGGCGTCGTCGTCAACACCGGCGGCGGCGGGATCGAGGCGATCATCGACGGGACCCATGTCCACGACACGAAGGGGCCGCGATTCGTCTCGGCCTTCGCGATCCCGGCGCTGTCGGGCTCGATGGGCGCGGCGCTCCTGTCGATGGAGTACGGCCTCACGGGCCCCGTGATGACCCAGGTCGCCGCCTGCGCGACGTCCGTCATCGCGTTTCACGACGCGCTCCGGCTGATCCGGACCGGCGAGTGCGACGTCGTCCTGGCCGGCGGCTCCGAGGCCCCGGTCGTCCCGATGGGCGTCGCCGCCCTCGCGAACATGGGCGCCCTGTCGCGCCGGAACGACGACCCGGCGACGGCCTCGCGCCCGTTCGACCGCAGCCGCGACGGCTTCGTCCTGGGTGAAGGTGGCGGCGTTGTGATCGTCGAGTCGCTGGCCCACGCCGAGGCGCGTGGCGCGAACCCGATCGCGGAGATCCTCGGCGGCGCGCTGACGGCCGATGCGTTCCACATCAGCGCCCCGGAGCCGACAGGTCGCGGCCAGGCGCGGGCGATGGCGAACGCGCTCCGGAACGCCGAGGTCACGACGGACGAGATCGACTACATCGTTGCCCATGGGACGGCGACGCCGCTCAACGACGTGACCGAGACGCGGGCGATCAAGACGGCCTACGGCGCACACGCGTACAAGGTCGCGATCAGCTCGCCGAAGTCGATGATCGGGCACCTCGTCGGCGCCGCGGGTATCGCGTCCGCCCTCGCGGGGCTGGGCGCGATCCGCGACCAGGTGATCCCGCCGACGGCGAACCTCCGGACCCCCGATCCCGAGTGCGACCTCGACTACGTCCCGCTCGTCGCCCGCAAGGCGAAGATCGACACGGTCGCCATCAACGGCTTCGGGTTCGGCGGTCAGAACGCCGTCGCGATCTTCCGGCGCCTCGGCGCCTGAGCCGGCCCCGACCAGCGTTTCGACCGTCGGCCGCTACGCGCCGCCGGTCCGATCGCGGAGGTACGAGACCACCCGCGGGTCGATCCAGCCAGGGCCGGCCGTGCGCTCCTCGAGGTTCTCGACGGACATCCAGTCGACGAGGGCCCGCTGCCAGGCGTCGTCCCAGCCGTCGGGCAGGGGCCGCGGGTCTCCGATCGCGGGCCGCTCGTCGACCGGCGCCTCGCCGGACATCCGCACGTACACCGTGCTCAGCGCCCCGCCCGGCCCGACGCCCATCGAGCCGAGACGGCGCCGGAGCTCGGCCGCTAAGGTCGCGTCCAGCGGCACGAGGTCGTCCGCGGCGGGTCGCTCGAAGTACAGGCGATGGAGCGCCAGGACCCGCCCGAGCTCCCCGATCGGGTCGGCGTGGTCCTCGACGTGGAGGTCGATCCAGCGGTCGTTGCCGCCGCCGTAGCCGCCGCCGGCCCGGACGACGAGGAGTGCCGCGGACTGCCGCCCTCGTCGGTCGCCACCGGCCGCATCGGCGGCCGCGAGACACGCGACGAGCAGCTCCGGGAACGGCCGGCCACCCGCCTCGTACGTGTCCGCAAGCCCGTCGACGACGCCGGGGCCGGCGAGGATGTTGCCCTGGGCGGTGAACCCCTCCCCCGCCCGCCCGCCGGCCCACGCGAAGCAGCCCGGCCCGGTATGGCTCGCCGGCCGCCCGGCGGCATCGACCACGCCGACCTGGCGCTCGTCGGCAAACGGGTCGGCCGCCATCAGCCGCGCGAGCGCGTCCGGTGCGGACGCGCCTTCCGCCAGCGCTGCCAGCAGGTCGGGTCCGTGGGCGGTGTTCGCGAACGCCTGGGTCGCGACCGCGCCGACGTCCGCCCGCGCCCAGGGCACGACGGCGCCGACCGCGAGGAACTTCGACTGGACGGCGACAGCCAGGTCGCCGGTCGCGGGGTCGCGGGCGACGATCGAGAACGTCATCGGGCGCCCCTGGTCACGTGTACCGGATCCGCGGGTCGACGACACCCGCCAGGATGTCGACGAGCAGGTTGGCCAGCACGATGCACAGCGTCGCGAACAGGACCGTGCCCATGATCAGCGGCACGTCGGCCGTCCGGATCGCGTCCACCGCGAGCTTGCCGACACCGGGCCAGCCGAAGATCTGCTCGACGACGACGATGCCACCCAGGAAGAACCCGAGATCGAGCCCGATCTGCGTGAGAATCGGGCCGGCCGAGTTGCGGAAGGCGTGGCCCCAGTGCACGCGGCGCTCCGCGAGACCCTTGGCGCGGGCCGTCCGGACGTAGTCGCGGTGCAGCTCTTCGATCATCGTGACCCGGGTCAGGCGGGTGTAGTAGGCGGCGCCCGCGAACCCGAGGGTCAGGGCAGGCAGGATCAGGTAGCGCAGGTCGAGCGGCTTGTAGCCGCCGATCGGGAAGATGTCGACGCCGAGGGCCTGGTGGGGCACGTACCCGAAGTAGTGGATGAGCAGCAGGCCCACCCAGAACGACGGCGCCGAGATCAGGATGATCGAGATGATCGTGGCGCCCCGGTCGTACATGCTGCCGCGGTGGGTCGCCGCGAGGAGGCCGAGGGGCAGGCCGATCACCAGCTCGACGAAGAGCCCGGCGATCGCGAGCTGGAGCGTCGCGGGGAACCGCGACAGGATCAGGGGGAGGACGTCCTGGTTCTGGCTGAACGAGTGCCCGAAGTCGCCGTGGAGCGCCCGGCCGACGTACGCGGCGAGCTGGACGGGGAGCGGCTGGTCCAGGCCGAGCTGATGGGCGATCCGGGCCACGGCATCGGGTGATGCGCGTGGCCCGGCGATGACCCGGGCGGGATCCGCGGGCAGGATGTACACGAGGATGAACGTGACCATCCCGATCGCGAGCAGGACGGTCAGGCCCCAGATCAGCCGCCGGACGATGTAGCCGAGCACGTCAGCGCGTCATGCCGACCGGCGCCCGGGATGAGGAGCGGATGTCGTGGACGGGGCCCCGCGACGAGACCCCGTCCACGTGCCGGATCGATCACGAACCCGGCTTCACCGACACGTTGCGAAGGTCGTACAGCCAGACCGGGTGGATGTTGAAGCTGGCCACGCGCGAGCTGACGAGCGTGAACCAGACCTGGTGGCGAAGCGGCACCCACGGGGCCTCCGCCATGATCTTGCTCTGGATGTCCCCGTACTGGGTGAGACGCCCCGTCAGGTCGGTGCTTGCGCGGGCCGCCGCGGCCTCGGTGTCGACTGCCTTGTTGCAGTACAGCGACGCGTTCGCCCCGCCCTGGACCGCCGACTGGCAGGACAGGAGCGGATCGATGAAGTCGGACGGGTCCGGGTAGTCCTGGAACCAGCCGACGTAGCCCATCGGGGCCTTGTGCGGCGTCTCGATCCGATCGAGGAACGTCGCGAACTCCTCCGTGACGATGTTGACCTTCACGCCGACCGCGGCGAGGTCCTGCTGGAGCGCCTGGGCGATCTGTGGATCCGGGTCGGTCGTGTCCGTGTACAGGGTCGACTCGAAGCCGGTCGGATAGCCCGCGTCGCTCAGCATCTGCTTGGCCTTGGCCTGGTCGAAGCTGTACGGCTTGCAGTTCGGGTCGTAGCCGGGCATGTCCGGCGGCAGGATGCACTCGGCCCGGACGCCCGCACCGTGGACGAGCTTCAGGATGTTGTCCTTGTCGATCGCGTAGTTGAGGGCCTGACGCACGGCCACCTTGGACAGCGGGCCGTTGTTCGGCTGCTGGGTGTCCATGAACAGGTAGTCGGTGTCGACGAGCGTGTGCTGGTAGAGCCGGTCCTTCAGCGACGGATCCGTCGTGACCTGGGTGAACGAGCCGGACGGGAGGGCATCGCCCATCATGTCGAGCTGGTCGGCCTGGATCTGCTGGATCATCGCGTTGTCGTCGAGGCCGACCTTGAAGTCGATCTCGTCGAGGAACGGTTGGCCGGCCTGCCAGTACGACTTGTTCGCGACGAACGTCGCCTGGGTGCCCTTCGTGTAGTCCTTCAGGACATACGGCCCGGTTCCGATCGGCTTCGCCGCGACGAGAGACGCGTCATGCGGCGTGTCCTTCGGCAGGACCGACGCGAACGGCGTCGCGAGGATGTTCTCGAATGTCGCATCGGCGTTGACGAGATCGAACTCGACGGTCGACGCGTCGATCTTCTTGATCCCCGACGCGGTCTGGGCCTTGCCGCCGATCACGTCCTGCGCCCCGACGATGTTGCCGAAGAACGCGCCGGACACCGGCGACGCCGAGGGCTTGAGGTTCGGGTCGAGGACGCGGTTGATCGAGGCGACGACGTCGTCCGCGGTCATGTCGCCCGCGGCCGAGCCGTCCGGGTTGACGAACTTCACGCCGGTCCGGAGCTTCACGGTGTAGACCTTGCCGTCCGCGGACACGCTCGGCATCCCGTCCGCGAGGAGCGGGACGAGCTTCGTCGTCGTGCTCTCGTAGCCGAGCAGCGGCTCGAAGATCAGGCGCTCCGCCGGCCACGAGACGACGTCGTACGCCTTCGCCGGGTCGAAGTACTGGATGTCGCTGTTCCAGCCGATCGAGAGGATGCCGCCCTGGGTCGGGGCCGAGCTTGGCGGCGCCTCGCTGGGGGGAGCCGCGCTCGGCCCGTTCCCGGTTGCCGGGGCCGATGCCGCGGTAGACGGGCTCGGGCTCGCAGCCGGCGAACAGGCCCCGATCACGAGACCGACGGTGACGGAAACCGCCAACCATCGTCCCGAACGTGTGGGTGACGCCATGACGAAACTCCTCCACCTACGACCCGCCGGACATCGGCGGGTTGTCAGCGCCAGTGATGGGGATCGAGGGCGTCCGCGAGGGCGTCCCCGAGCAGGTTGAACGCCAGGATCGTGATCATGATCGCGAGCCCCGGCAGGATGACGAGACGCGGGTCGCTGTCGTAGTAGCCCAGGTGCTGGGCGATCATCTGGCCCCACGTCGCGGCGGGCAGCGGGATCCCGACGCCGAGGAAGGACAGGGTGGCCTCGAACAGGACCGTCGACGCGATCCCGAGGGTCGCGTAGACGACGATGATCGAGCTGAGGTGGGGCAGGACGTGGTGAGTCACGATCCGCCCGGTCGGGACGCCGACGGCCCGCGCCGCCATGACGAAGTCCGATTCGCGCAGGACCGTCATCCGGCCGTAGACGATCCGCGCCACGCCGGTCCAGAGGACCCCGGCGATGACGACGACGACCAGCGGCAGGCTCGGCCCGATGATCGAGACGAGGGCGATCGCGAGGAGCAGGACCGGGAACGACAGGACCGCGTCAGTGAGGCGCATGAGGATCGCCTCGATCGGGATCCCGATCCGGATCGCTGGCCCGCGGCGCGGGCCGATCCGGAGCACCCGCCGGCCGCCGAATGCGGCGACGGACCCGACGATGACGCCGACGATCGTCGCGAGGACATTGGCCACGATCCCGACCGTCAGCGACATCCGGGCCCCGTACAGGAGGCGGCTGAGCTCGTCGCGCGCGAGGAGGTCGGTGCCGAGCGGGAAGCCCGGCGACGGCCCGATCGGGTCGCCGTGGGCGTTGAGGCCCTCGCGGCGGTACTGCTGGTCGGGGTCGTGCGGGGCGAGGATCGGGGCGAACACCGCGGCCAGGACGATCAGGATGACCATCCCGAGTCCGATCCAGAAGGACGGATCCGTCCGCAGGACCGCCCAGGTCCGCGAGCTGCCGGTCCGGTCCGAGACGCCATGGTCGACCACGACCGCGGTCGGTTGAGCCGTCACGGCTCCCTCTCTTCGACTCAGATCCGCGTCCCGCTCGGGGCTCCTGGACGGCCGCTGCCCGAGCCGGCCAATAATGGCGCGCCGGGCCTGCGAGTGCCCATGGTTTCTGCAACACCGTACGGCGAACCGGCCGCGACAGTTCAGTCCGGGTGCCGGGAGCCTACCCGCGGAGCGCGCGCCCCTCGAACGTCTCGATCCGCTCGGCCAGGTCCCGCGGCCACGGGATGGGTGACGCGCTCGCGTAGTCGTAGCGGACGATCACGCTGTCGAGGGTCGCCACGAGACGGACCGGGCCGCCCGGCAGACCGGCGGTCAGCCGGTGCTCGACCGCGATGCTCGTCCGACCGATCCGGGTCGCCCGCGTCTCGACGACGACCGCCTCGCCGTACTCGACCGGCGATCGATAGGTGATGTCGGCCTCGGCCAGGATCAGACCCTCGGACCGATCGCCCTCGCGCCGGATCGGCTCGCCGGTCACGTCGCTCCACCACGCGAGGCGGGCCGCCTCCGCAAAGCTCAGGTAGATCGCGTTGTTCACGTGGCCCATCGCGTCCGTGTCGCCGAACCGAACCTCCACGGCCAGCCGGTGGCCGAAGTCGCCGGGCAGATCCCGCGGGTCCGGGGCGCCCGCCGTCTCGACCCGGGATCGGGCCGGGGTCCTGCGAGTCATGGCGTCACGACCAGCCGGCCGGTCATGCCTCTGGCCGCGTGGCCCTCGACGGAGCACTCGACGACGTAGCTGCCCGGATCATCGACCCGGAACCGGACCTCCTGGACCTGGCCGGGCCGCGCGTTCGCGTCGACGTTGGCGAGCCCTTCCACCACCCAGTCGTGGAAGACCGGGTCGTCGTTCACGAAGCGGACGACCACGAACCGACCGGCCGGGACCGTGATGTCGCTCGGCACGAACCGGGTCTGGCTCGCGCGGACCTCGATGTGGACCGCCGAACCGTCGATGGCCCGATCCGCGGCGGCGACCCCACCGACGACGGCCAGCGACGCGACCGCCACGGCGACGAGATACCAGCCACGGCGGAGCGCGGCCACCGGCCCGCGCCGCTGCGGAGCGCGATCCCCGCCGGGACGCGCGTCGAACGAGCGGAGCCGGAGCGAGTTCGTCACGACGGCGACCGACGAGAGCGCCATCGCGCCGGCGGCCAGCGCCGGGCTGAGGACGATCCCGAACGGGACGAGGACGCCCATCGCGACCGGGATCAGGAGGATGTTGTAGGCGAACGCCCAGAACAGGTTCTCGCGGACCACCGCCATCGTCGCCCGGGACAGGGCGATCGCCGCCGGGACGGCCCGGGGATCGCCGCCGACAAGGGTGACCCCCGCCGCGTCGATCGCGACGTCGGCGCCGCTCCCGATCGCGATCCCGACATCCGCTCTCGCGAGCGCCGGGGCGTCATTGATCCCGTCGCCGACCATCGCGACGATCCGGCCCGCGGCCTGGAGGCCCGCGACGACCGTGGCCTTGTCCTCGGGCAGCACACCCGCCCGGACGCGCTCTGCCGGGATCCCGATCCGCGCCGCGACGAACGCGGCCGCCGCCGGGTGGTCGCCGGTGACGAGCCAGACCTCGGTACCCGCGCGACCCAACTCCGCGACGGCATCCACGGCCTCCGGCTTGACGGGATCCACGATCCCGGTCAGACCCGCGACGACGCCGTCGATCGCGATCCAGACCGGCGTCCGGCCACCGGCCGCAAGGGCTCCCTCGCGGTCGTCGTCACGGATCTCCACGCCGCGCCCCCGAAGCAGCCGCGCGGAGCCGACGAGCACATGCCGGCCGTCCACGACGCCTTCGACGCCATGCCCGGCATGCGCGACGAACCCGGTCACGGGCCGGAAGCCGAGCTCGTCGCGGTTCGCCCGGACGACGATCGCCGCCCCGAGCGGATGCTCGCTCCCGCGCTCCACGGACGCAGCCAGATCCAGAACCTCGGCGGCCGGCCACGCGCCGCGGGGCTCCGGAGGGTCGGCGACCGGCCGCCCCGTGGTCAGGGTGCCCGTCTTGTCGAAGATCACCGTGTCGATCCGGTGGGCGCGCTCGAGCGCCTCGCCGCCCCGGAACAGGATCCCGGCCTCCGCTCCGCGACCCGTCCCGACCATGATCGCGGTGGGTGTCGCCAGGCCCATCGCGCACGGGCACGCGACGACGACGACGCCGATGAACGCGGTCAGGGCGAGGGTCAGGCGGGGCTCGCTGCCGAAGGCGAACCAGGCGACGAACGTCAGCGTGGCGATCGCGAGGACCGCGGGCACGAACGCCTCGCTGATGCGGTCGGCGAGTCGCTGGATCGGGGCTTTCGAGCCCTGGGCGCGGGCGACGAGGGCGACGATCCGGGCGAGCGCGGTCTCCGAACCGACGCGCGTCGCCCGGAGGACGAAGGACCCGGTGCCGTTCAACGTCGCGCCGTAGACCTCGTTCCCCGCTTCCTTGCGGACCGGGACGGCCTCGCCGGTGAGCATCGATTCGTCCAGCGTCGACGCACCCTCGGTCACGATCCCGTCGACCGGGACGCGGTCGCCCGGGCGGACGCGGAGCAGGTCGCCGGGCGCGACATCCTCGAGCGGGATCACCCGGTCGCCGTCCGGGGCCACGAGCCGGGCGGACGTCGCCTGCAGGCCGATCAGGCGACGGATCGCCCCGCCGGCCCGCGTCTTCGCCCGCGCCTCGAGCCACCGCCCGAGCAGGACGAGGCCGAGGATGATCGTCGAGCTGTCGAAGTACGTCTCCGGGTGGAGCCCCGCCTCGTGGACCCAGGCCGGGTCCAGCGTCACGACCACGCTGTACGCCCAGGCCGCCGTCGTCCCGACGGCGACGAGCGTGTCCATCGTCGCGCCGCCGTGACGGGCGGCCCGCCACGCGGCGGCATAGAAGCGCCGGCCGGCCCAGACCTGGATCACCGTCGCGGGGACGAGGGCGATCCAGTTGATCGTCTCCATCGGGACGGATGTCTGGGGCCAGAACATCAGGACCATGATCCCGACGGACACCGCGATCGAGACGACCGCCTGGATCAGCAGCCGGTTGGCGGCCACGGCTCGCTCGCGGTCCTCCGCTTCGGCCGCGGCCCGCAGCGTCCGGCGCGCGGCCGTCTCCTCGTCGCTCGGCGGCGGCTTCAGCTCGTAACCGGCGGCCTCGATCGTCTTCGCCAGCTCGGCTCGGCCGGTGACGCCGGGGAGGTAGCGGATCGTCGCGACCTCGGTCGCAAGGTTGACCGACGCGGACTCGACCCCGTCGCTCTTGCGCAGGAACCGCTCGATCCGGTTGACGCACGACGCGCACGTCATCCCGGCGATCGGGAGGTCGACCTCGACGGCCGCGGCGAGGGGTTCGGAGGAGGCGGAGGAGGAGGTTGACATACTCCCCCGGAGTATACACTGCCCGAATCGGGCGGCCGGCGGGATCAGCCTGCCGAGGTCAGCCGCGCGAGCCCACCCATCGTCCGTCGCGATAGACGTACCAGGTCTCGGCCGGCTCGCCGGACAGGGCCCGGGGACGGACGAGGACACGCGGGTAGCGGTCGCGCAGACCCTGCTCGAGCGCCGAGGGCGTCCCGGCACCGTCCGTGACCAGGCCGCGGACGAGGACGCGGAAATCGGCGTCGTCCGCCGGGTTCAGGACGAGCAGCGGTCTCGGGTGCGAAGGTGCAGACATCGGCGATCGTTCCCCGCGATCACGATGCGCTCGACGCGGTGACGGGCCGCCGTGCAGCCAGAGCCCATCACTTGCAGCGGCGTTGCACTCCATGCCCGCTCCGGGAACGGTCACCAGCCCTCGCTGCCCGCCTCACCCTTGATCGGCCCGACGATCGCGTCGGTGACCCAGCCGCCGTAGAAGCCGCCGGGCTGCGGGCGGGCCCGTTCGTCGCCGACCCACGCCTCGTCGACCCGCGAGGCATAGAACGCGAGGTGGTCGCGGATGGACCCGAAGCCGGGCTTCGGCGACTCGTAGGCCCACGCCACCGACGGGATCCGGCGGTCGCCGTCGAGGTAGTCGTAGTACGAGGCGACGCCCTTCCACTCGCAGGTCGTCGTCCGGTCGGTCCGGCGCAGCCGCGTCGGGTCGACGTCGTCCGGTGGGACGTAGTAGACCGGCGCTCCCGCCGTCTCGAGGACGCGCACGGCACGGCTGGTGTCCGCGAGGGCCCGACCGTCGACGACGACGCGGATCCGCGCACCGACCGGCTCCACCCGCGGTGGGCGTGGGTAGTCCCAGACGGATTCCTGGCCGGGGCCGGGCTCGATCGGGACGACGCCGGCCGGAATGTTGGCCCGCCGGGCGGCGGAAGCATCGATGTCCATGTCGATTGTTCGATCATGCACCCATGACGGATGAATTGCCCGGACTCACCGCCGAAGCCGTTCGGTTCGCGACGGCCCGGGCGCCATGGGGCCCGGTCCGCGTCGCGACCTCTGCGCGGGGCCTGGTCGGGCTCGCCGTCCTGTCGCCGATGGAGCCGTTCCGCGACGACGTCGTCCGTCGGACCGGCCTGACGCCCAACGACGGGAGCGACGCGCGGCTCGACGCGGCGGTCGCAGCGGTGGAGGCCTTCCTCGACGGCCGGCCGGATGATCTCGAGCGGCTGCCGCTGGACCTCGTGCTTCGCTCCGACTGGGACCGGGTCGTGCTCGGGCAGGTCCGCCGGGTCGGATGGGGCGAGGCAACGAGCTATGGCCGGGTCGCCCGGGCGATCGGCCGGCGCGGGGCGGCCCGGGCGGTCGGCGGCGCCGTCGGCCGGAACCCGATCGGGCTCGCGATCCCGTGTCATCGCGTGCTCGCCGGCGACGGCTCGATCGGCGGGTATGGCGGCGATTGGTTCGGCAGCCGCGAGGAGCTCCTCGAGATCAAGCGCGAGCTGCTGGCCCTCGAGGGGATCGCGCTGCCCGCACGCGACCTGGGCGGCGGGGAGCCCGCAGTCGCCCGGGCGGCCAGGACGCCCTGACGCCCGGCGCCCGGACACGCGGAGTGTCCCCCAGTTGACAGGCGGGTCGTCCCGCGCGGGACGCGTCCCGCGCTCGGCATCCGCGTATCGTGGGGCCGATCAACCAGATTCCGAACGACACCTCACCAGATTCGGGGTCGATGACGGAGGGACAGGCCATGCGGAAGATGAACCGGCTCCCGCGCGAAGAGGTGACCACCGACGACGGACTGCCCGTCGACGGGCTCCCGGCGAGCAACGATGTCGAAGGCCACCGTCAGGAGGCCGTCGATAGCCTCGGACCACGGCTGCCCGGCACGGGTGGCGACGATCTGCGGCGGCCGTCCGGCGGGGGCGAGATCGGCGACGAGAACGACGTTCAGGGACACAGCCTCGATGCCAACGTCGGCCCGCGGCTCCCCGGCACCGGTGGCGACGATCTGCGGCGGCCGTCCGGCGGGGGCGAATGACGATCCGGTAACAACGCCTGGCTCACTGTCCAGCGCCCCGCCCAGCCCCGGGCGGGGCGCACATTCGTGCCCTCGGAGCGTCCCTGGTGAGTCGATTCGCGACTCGGAATCACGTCCTCCGTGATCGGCCATCTCCGAATTCCGGCATGGACGAGCGCGCCACCGCCTGAAACGAGTCGCCACGCGACTCACGTTCGGGGTGCCGCGCTCCCCGCCGCGGCTCGTCCCGCTGGCGGGCGGACGCCGGGCGACCGTCAGGGGCGGTTCGCGGTCGCCGCGAGGATCGTCTTGGTCTCGAACGGGGTGACGCCCGGATGGGCCGCGCGGATGCGGGCCGCGAGCCCGGCGATGTGCGGCGCGGCGAAGCTGTTGCCCGTCGCGACGATCCGACTGCCGTCACGCCAGGCGACGTCGACGTCCAGGCCGTGCGCCCCGAACTCGACCGGCGGGTGCGGGTTGTAGAACCACGTCTCCGCGTCGTGGACATCGTGGGCCGCCACCGAGACGACGGCGGCGAACAGGGACGGGTAGCTGGCGATCGCGACGTTGTTCGCGGCGCTGACGAGCAGGCAGTTCGCGAAATAGGCCCGGTCGGCCAGGTCGTGCAACGTGGCGAACATCGCCTCGCTCCGGGACGACAGGCTGAGGTTGACGACCGACGCACCCTGGGCGATCGCCCAGTCGAGACCGGCCGCGAAAGCCAGCCCCTTGCCGCGGTTGTCCGACCCGAGCACGCGCACGCTCACGAGCGTCGCCTTCGGGGCCAGGGCATGGACGATCCCGGCGCAGGCGGTGCCGTGGCCGACCGCATCGATCGGGTCGTCCGGGATCACCCGCGCGTCATCGCCGTCGAGCTCGACCCGGACGCTCTCGGTGAGGGCGCCGCCGATCGCCGGGTGCGCCGCCTCGATGCCCGAGTCGATCACGGCGACCGTGACGCCTGCGCCGTCGCCGACTCCGAACGCCCACGCCCGGTCGATGCCCGGGAACGGCGCCTCGCGCACCAGGTCCGGGCGATGGTCCCGGGCGAATGCCTCGGCCCACGCCGGCAGGACCGCGGACGGCCCGTCGCCCGCCGGGGCGCCCGTCACCGGCGTCGTCCCGCCGTGCCGCGCGGTCCCGCGCCGCCGCGCAGCGCGCCGGACGAGCACCGCGAGCAGCTCGCGGACGAGGTCGAGCTCGCCGGGATCGGCTTCCCGGAGCCGGGCGACCTCGTCCGCCAGCGCCCACAGGGGATCGTCGGGCCCGTCGGCCAGACCCGCCGTCGCATCGCTCACGATCGCGTCGATCTCGGATTCCGAGATCGGATCGGACCCGCCGTCAGGGACGGCGACGGCCGACAGGACGGTTCGGATCAACGAGGCGGTGTCGCGCTCGACGCGGCTGCTCCGGATCGCGACCGTCGCCTGGCGCGCGAACACCCCGGCCAGCTCGACGTCACGCAGGTCGAACCCCGCGTCGCCTCGCTTGTCGAGGACCTCGAGCACCCCGAGGATCCCCTCGTCGTCGATGAGTGGGACCGCGATCAGGGAGCGCGGCACATATCCGGTCTGCTCCGCCGTGGACCGGCCGAACCGTGCGTCGGCGGCGACATCCGCGAGGGCGATCGGCTGGGCGGTCGCGAAGACGTAGCCGGCCACGCCCTGGCCGCTGTCGATCGCCAGCCCGACCACGCCCTGGCCCTGGTCGCCGGCCGCGACCACGAAGACGAGCTTGTCGGTGGCGGCGTCGTACAGGGCGATCGATGCGGCCTCCGCACCGAACAGCCCGGCCGTCGCCTCCACGATCGATCGCAGGACGGCCGACCCGCCCGGATCGGCGAGCCGCTTCGCGGCTTCGATCCGGAGGGCGATCGCCCGGAGCGCGATCCGCAGCCGATCGTCGCTCGCCGGCTCGGTCGGATCGAGCGGCGGCTGGTTCGCGCTCACCGTTCGATCGTCCCCGCCAGGCGCTCGGTGTCCGGCACGACGAGCTGGTCCCGCTCGACGCGGACGAGACCCTGGTCCGCGAGCTCCGCGAGCAGCCGGTTCACGGATTGGCGCGAGCCGCCGATCATCCCGGCGAGCTCGGATTGCGTGTAGGGCCACGGGATCCGGACCGACCCGTCCGGATCCCGCGATCCCGCGGCCTCCGACAGGCGGACGATCCGCGAGGCGAGTCGGCCCGGAAGGTCCAGGAAGTGGAGGTCCTCGACGTGCCCGGTCAGACGTCGGATCTCGGTGGCCAGCGATGCGAGCAGGGCCCGGCGAAGGCCGGCGTCGGAGTCGATCAGGGCCAGGAACGCATCGCGGTGGAGGACGAGCGTCTCGGTCGCCTCGACGGCCACGATCGTCGCGGAGTGGGGTGCGCCGTCGAGGATCGCGAGCTCGCCGAAGAACTCGCCCGGCCCGAGGATCGCGACGATCGCCGGCTCGGCGCCCTCGTCGCTCGGCAGGACCACCTTGACCGAGCCGCTCGCGAGAACGAACAGGGCGTCGCCCGGGTCGCCCTGGTGGAAGATCGTCTCCCCGCGTCGGAACCGACGCACCCGCAGGACGCGGACCAGCGTGTCGATCGCGGCGTCGTCGGCCGCCCCGAACAGGCCGCAGCCTCGCAGGGCGTCCCGTGCCACCCGCTCGTCGCCGACCGACATGTCAACCGGATCCTCCACGACTCGCACCTGGGAACGCGCGCTCGGCCCGGCACCACGATCGCGCGGCGGTTCACCCCGCCGGGCATCGTACGCCGAACGGTGGCGCGGTTCGGTGCGTGCCGGGGAGGCGGCGGCGCCGGGCGCGGCGCCGCGACGTCAGGTCCGGGCGACGGGCCGCATCGGGTAGAGACCGACGACGACCGGGCTGCGCGGGTCCATCGACAGCTCATAGCCGATCTCGCCGCCGCGCAGCAGCTCGCCGAGCAGCGATCCCTCGCGCTCGGGCAGACCGACGAAGACCCTGCCGGAGCCGAGATCGACCGGGGTCACGTCGTCGTCGCCGCCGTTGATCCCGAACCGGCGCCGAAGCTCGTGCATCGGGACGTACGGCCGGCTCTTGATGAAGCGGCGGAGCTGGGGAGCCGTGCAGGACGCACCGGGCGGGCCGTCGTGGGCGACGCCATTCGGGCCGTGGAACACGGGCGGGCCGGGGGCATGGAATCCGTTCTGCCCCGGCACGGAACCGTCCGGGACCGGGCCGACGGGTCCGGGCGGCGGCGGCACTGCGTCGGCGATCGTCGAGACGGCGATCGCCGCCGGCGCGGGCGCCGCGACCATGGCCGGGGGTGGTACCGGGACGGCGGCATCGGTGCCCCGGGTCACCTCGGGCGGGCTGGAGGCACCGACTGACGAGGCGCCGCTCGTGGGTCCGGGTGCGGCCTGGGGGGGCCGGGAGTGACCGTTCGAGTGGTGCGGGCGTCCGCCGTGATGGCGCCGGCTCATCGGCGATGGGCGACAAGCCGGTGGACCGGCTCGTCGGCATGGGCGGCGGCGTTGGGGCGCCGCTGGAGGGTCGGGCTCATCGTTCGATCGTGGAGGGCGGTCCGATGGACCACCGTCCCGAGATCATACCCCCGGTGGTTGCCCGCCCGTATCCAGCCGGCGACTAGCCGGTGACGACCCGCAACTCCCGCGGCCCGTTGTTGAAGACGATCGGGCCGTCTGAACCGCACACGACGATGTCCTCGATCCGCGCCCCGTAGCGACCCGGAAGGTAGATCCCCGGCTCGATGCTGAACGCCATGCCGGCCTCGATCGGCTCGGCATTCCCGGCGACCAGATACGGCTCCTCGTGCCCCTCGAGCCCGATCCCGTGACCGGTCCGGTGGAAGAAGTTCTCCCCGTAGCCTTCGGCGTCGATGACGTCACGTGCGGTCCGATCGATCGCCTCGGCCGCAACCCCGGGCCGGACCGCGCGGGTCGCGGTCACCTGCGCCGTCAGCAGCACGCCGAAGAGATGACGGAACTCCTCGGTCGGGCCGTTGGCCTCGTCGCCGCCCGTGACCCACAGCGTCCGCGTGGTGTCGCTGCCGTAGCCACCGAGCGAGCCGCCGATGTCGAGGACGATCGGCTCGCCGGCCCGGATCACCCGGTCGGACGCCTCGTGATGGGGCGACGCCGAGTTGGGGCCGGATGCGACGATCGCGAACTCGGCCAGCTCGTGTCCCTCGGCCCGGAGCCGCTCGCGGACCTCGTCGGCGACGTCGGCCTCCGTCCGGCCGACGAGGCGTCCGGACGCGATCTGGTCGACGACCCGGTCCGCGGCCGCCCCGGCGAGCCGGAGCAGCTCGATCTCGTCGGCGTCCTTGACCATCCGGAGGCGCCGCAGGATCGTCGTCGCGGAGCTCCACGATGCCCCGGCCAGCGCCGCCTGCAGCCGGAGCAGGTGGTACGCCGTCAGCCGATCCGAGACGGCGATCCGGGGCGTCCCCGCCGACCCGCCCGGGGATCGCCCGACGAGGCCGGCCACGATCCCGTGCGGATCGTCGGTCTCCATCCACGTCGTGATCGCGACCGGCGTCCGGAGCCCGGCCTCGGCGGCGGGCTGCTCCAGCCGGGGCACGATCAGCAACGGCTCGGCACCTGCGACGACGACCAGCATCGTCAGCCGCTCGAGGGGCATCGCGCGGTACCCGGTCAGGTAGTCCAGGTCGGGCCCGACCCCGATCAGCACGGCGTCGAAGCCGCCGTCGACGCCACCCTCGGCCAGGCGGCGCAGGCGCTCCGTGTAACGCTCGGTGGGGATCGCGGGGCGCGCGGGCAGCGCGGTCGTCATGGGATCGTCGCCTCCTTCGGCGTGGGGTGGTCGAGGGTGGCGTCGAGCCAGCGCCGGATCGTCGCCGGGCCGTCGTCGAACAGCTTGCGATACGCGAGGACGCGATCGGCACCGACCGCGAGCGCATCGCGGCGCAGGACATGATCATCGTGCTGACCGACCGCCAGGACGGGGATCCGTCGATCCCGTGCCGTGGCGATCGCGGCCAGCCCGTCGTAGGCCCGCGAGGTGAGGTCGACGATCGCGGCATCGCACGACCCGAGGCCCGCGTCGAAGGCGGCCGCGGTCCGAACGGCGGCTGGCTCGGCGCCGGCATCGCGGATCTGCCCGATCAGGCGGGTCGACCAGATCAGGTCGTCGGCGAGGACGAGGATCCGTTCCCTCACGACCGGGCGACCGCCGCCCTAGTCCAGCGACTGGGCGAGGTGATGGAAGACGTCCCGGGCGGTGACCACGCCCGTCGGCCGCCCGTCCTCGACGATCGGGATGTGGCGGAAGCCCCCGACCGCCATCTTGTTGATCGCGACCGCGATCGTCTCGTCGTGCCGGAGGACGACCGGGTCGTGCGTCATCAGCGCCCCGATCGAGCGATCCGGCGGCGACGTCCCGGCCACCTTGAGCACCGCGTCACGGTCGGTGAAGATGCCGACGAGCCGGCCCCCGTCCACGACGAGGACGCAGTCGATCCCCTTGTCGTGCATGCGGCGGATCGCCTCGTCGACGTCGGTCGACGCGTCCACGATCTCCGGCGGCACGACGCCGAGCGCGTCCAGGTGCTTGCCCAGCAGCCGGCCGTGGAAGGCGGTCGCGGGCTCCGGGACGTCGCGTCCCGCGAGGTCCGACCCACAGTTGTCGCAGACGTCGGCCCCGCTCAGGTTCTCGTATCCACACGTCGGGCAGCGCATGGGTCCCTCGCCTAGTCGACGGTCCAGGTCTCGCCGCTCGCGAGGACCGATGCCAGGTCGCCCTCGCCGGTCGCCGCGATCGCGGCGGAGATCTGCCCCTGGACGAGCTGGTCGTGGGTCGGGCGGGGCACGGCCCGCAGGACGCCGACGGGGACCGGGTAGTCCGGCCAGAACATCCGGGACAGCATCAGCGCGAGGTACGGCTCCGGGGCCGCCTCGTCGTGGACGAGGAGGTCCGACTCGCTGATCCCGTTCTCGCCGATCGTCACGACCTCCGGATGGAGCCCGCGGAGGCGGATGCCCTTGTCGCGATCCTTGCCGAAGATCATCGGCTTGCCGTGCTCGAGGACGAGCATCCGGTCCTCGCGGACCTCGCGGTCGGTGAAGTCGCGCCACGCGCCGTCGTTGAAGATGTTGCAGTTCTGGAGGACCTCGACGAACGTCGAGCCGTGGTGAAGCCCGGCCCGCTGGAGCGTCTGCTGGAGGTGCTCCGTGTGGGTGTCGACGCTCCGGGCCACGAACGACGCCTCGGCGGCGAGTGCCACCGTCAGCGGCTGGATCGGCGTGTCGACCGTGCCGGCCGGCGTCGACTTCGTGCGCTTGCCGAACTCGGACGTCGGCGACGCCTGGCCCTTGGTCAGACCGTAGATCCGGTTGTTGAACATCACGAGCGTGATGTCGACGTTCCGGCGCATCGAGTGGAGGACGTGGTTCCCGCCGATCGAGAGCGCGTCGCCGTCGCCGGTGATCACCCAGACCATCAGGTCCGGCCGCGCCGCCTTGAGACCGGTCGCGAGCGTCGGAGCACGGCCGTGGATCGTGTGGAACCCATAGGTGTTCATGTAGTACGGCAGCCGGCCCGAACAGCCGATCCCGCTGATGAAGACGATGTTCTCCTTCGGCACGCCGAAGTCCGGCATCTGCTTCTGGGTCTGGGCCAGGATCGAGTAGTCGCCGCAGCCCGGACACCAGCGAACCTCCTGGTCGGACACGAAGTCCTTCCGGGTCAGCTGGATGATCTCGGCGTTCTCGGGGCTGAGGGCGGGCATCGATTCAGTCATGTGCGACTCCCAGGATCCGCTCGGCCTGGGCGACGATCTCGGCGATCGTGAACGGCTTGCCACGGACGCGGTTGTAGCCCTCGGCGTCGATCAGGAACTGGGCCCGGATCAGCATCGAGAGCTGGCCGAGGTTGACCTCCGGGATCAGGACCCGACGGTAGCTCCGGAGGACCTTCTCGGTGTTCGACGGGAACGGGTTGAGGTGGCGGAGGTGGGCGTGGGCGACGCTCCGGCCATCGCCGTGCAGCCGCTCGACGGCGCTCCGGATCGCGCCGTAGGTCGAGCCCCAGCCGAGGATCAGCAGATCGCCCCGGTCCGGACCGAACACGTCGAGCGGCGGGATGTCGTCCGCGATCCGGGCGACCTTCGCCTGGCGGAGGAGCTGCATCCGGTGGTGGTTGTCGGGGTCGTAGCTGACGTTGCCGGTGATGTCCGCCTTCTCCAGCCCGCCGATCCGGTGCTCCAGGCCCGGCGTTCCGGGGATCGCCCACTTCCTCGCAAGGGTCTTCGGGTCGCGCTCGTACGGGTGGAACGTCTCCTTCTCCGTCCAGTTCCGGACGGAGATGTCCGGCAGGTCCTCGACAGACGGGATCTTCCACGGCTCCGCGCCCGTCGCGAGGAACGCGTCAGAGAGGTACACGACCGGGGTCACGTACTTCAGCGCGAGCCGCCACGCCTCGATCGCCATGTCGAAGCACTCTCCCGGCGTCGCCGGCGCGACGACCGGCAACGGCGAGTCGCTGTTCCGCCCGAACATCACCTGGAGCAGGTCCGCCTGCTCGTTCTTCGTCGGCATGCCGGTCGAAGGCCCGGCCCGCTGGACGTCGACGACGACGAGCGGGAGCTCGACCATCACGGCCAGCCCGAGCGCCTCCGACTTCAGCGCGATGCCCGGCCCGGACGACGCGGTCAGCCCGAGCGCCCCGCCGTAGCTCGCGCCGATCGCCGCGCCGATCGCGGCGATCTCGTCCTCGGCCTGGAAGGTCTTCACGCCGAAGCTCTTGTAGCCCGACAGCTGGTGGAGGATGTCCGAGGCCGGCGTGATCGGATAGGACCCGTAGAAGAGGGGCCGGTCCGCGAGCTTCGAGGCGGCGAGCATCCCCAGCGCCGTGGCCTCGTTGCCGGTGATGTTCCGGTACGTGCCGGGCGGGAGATGGGCCGGCGCGACCCGGTAGTGCGTGTGGAAGATCTCGGTCGTCTCGCCGAACGCGTAGCCGGCCTTGACGGCGCGGATGTTGGCCTCGGCGACGACCGGCCGCTTGCCGAACTTGTCGTTGATCCAGTGGATCGTCCCGTCGAAGTCCCGGCCGTACAGCCAGAACATGATCCCGAGGGCGAAGAAGTTCTTCGTGAGGTCCTTCTGCTTCGACGTCATGTCGAGGCCCTCGAGGGACCGCTCGTTCAGCGTGGAGATCGGGATCTCGAAGACGCTGAATTGCTTCAGCGAGCCGTCGGACAGCGGGTTCGCGGCATAGCCGGCCTTCTGGAGGTTCTGGGCGGTGAACGCGTCGCTGTTGACGATCAGCGCCCCACCGGCCGGCAGATCGATCACGTTCGTCCTGAGGGCCGCCGGGTTCATCGCGACGAGGACGTCGGGCTGGTCGCCCGGTGTATGGATGTCGCTCGAGCTGAAGCTGATCTGGAAGCCGGACACGCCCGGCAGCGAGCCGGCCGGCGCGCGGATCTCGGCCGGGAAGTCCGGAAGCGTGCTGATGTCGTTGCCGTAGACGGCGGCCGTACGGGTGAACTGGGTGCCGGTGAGCTGCATCCCGTCGCCGGAGTCGCCCGCGAAGCGGATGGTGACGCGATCGAGCTCCTGGGTCTGCGGCTCGATCTCGCGGGTCGTGGTCACGCTGGGGTCAGCCCCCTTCGGCTCGGTGCATCGTCTGATGGGGTCGGGGCGGCAGGTTGAGGAGCTCCTCGGGGAACGACTCGGCGAGGTACTTCAGGACGTCCTGCGGGCGGATGACGCCCTGGAGGGTGTCGTCGTCGTCGAGCAGCGGCACGTTCCGGTAGCGGCCGGTCTGCATCAGCTCGATGGCGTGACGGACGGTCTCCTCGAGATGGAGGTGGTGCGGCTTCGTCGTCATCAGCGTCTCGACCGGCTGCGACAGGTCGATCGGGGGCACGTCGCCACCGACGAGGCGACCGAAGATGTCGCGCTCCGTCAGGACCCCGGCGAGGCGGCCCGAGGCGTCGACGACGAAGACGGAATCGCCCGTCCCGGTCCGGCGGATCTCCGCCAGGCACGCGCTCAGGCTGGTCCCGGGCGGGACGGTCACCGGCTCCCGGCGCCCGACGCCCTGGAGTCGCTCGTCGAGGAGGGTCGGGACCCGGGCGACGACGGCGCCCTCGGTGAGGTCGTTCACGCGGGCAAGTGTATCCACTTCGCGTGTTGCGCCCGGTGATCCTCGGCCGCCGGGCACCGGCTTGCGTCCACGGAACGGGCCGGCGCGCTGCTAGCCTCGCGGGCGTGGATCGCCGCCGGGCCCTCGGGATCGTCCTCGTCGTCGTGTCCGCCGCGGGCTTCGCCTCGGGAACGGTCCTCTCGAAGCCGATCTATGCGGCGGGCCTCGACTGGCTGCAGCTGCTCGCGTGGCGGTTCGCGATCGGCGCTGCGCTGGCGTGGGGCTGGCTCCTCGTCTCGCCGACCCGCCGGTCCGCGATCCGGCGTCTCGGGCGACGCCAGGCGCTCGGCGCCGCCGCCCTCGGCGTCTGGTACACCGGCAACGCGGGCACCTACTACGCCGGCCTCCAGACGGTCCCGGCGTCGCTTGCCGGCGTCCTCGTCTATCTCTATCCCGCGCTCGTGGCCGTCCTGTCGGTCCGCTTCGCAACACGGCTGACGGGTCGCCGCCCGTGGTTCGCCCTCGGGATCGCGCTGGTCGGGGTCGTGCTGGCCCTCGGCGGGATCGATCTCGTCCCGCCGCCGCCGGTCAGCGGGCTGCTCCTGATCCTCGCCTCGCCCGTGATCTACGCGGGCTGGATCATCCTGTCCGCGCGACTCGCCGGGGAGCGGACCGACCGCCTGGCCCATGAGACCGTTCGCACGGACCGGGCAGATGACGCGGCCGCCACCACGACGCTGATGATCAGCGCGACCGCGGCCGTGTTCGTGGGTGCGGCCGTGCTGACCGGCCGCCCGCTCGCGCCCGACCGGATCCCGCCCGACGCGTGGCCGTACCTGGCCGCGATCGGGTTCGCGAGCACCTTCCTCGCGATCCAGACGTTCTATGCGGGGGCACGCCGGATCGGGGCCGCCCAGGCCGCGCTCGTCAGCACCGTCGAGCCGCTGATCATCGTGACCCTGGCCTGGCTGACGCTCGGCGAGGTCCTTGCGCCGATCCAGCTCGTGGGCGCCGGGCTGATCCTCGTCGGGGTCGTCGTCGCTCAGACCGGCGAGCGCCCGCACGGGGCTCCGGAGCCGGCCGCACCGCTCGACGGCGAGCTGACGCCGGGATCGACCGGCTAGCCGGCGGCGCTCTCGACCGGCTCGGTGGACGGCGCCTGGAGGTCCTCGAACACGTAGATCAGGCGCTTCCGATGACCGGGGTTGCCGAGGACGACGCGGGTCGGGACGACCGGCGCAAACCAGCCGAGGACCCGCTCGTTCGTCAGGTCGTGGTGGCAGTTGGCCGGGTCGGCCATGATCCAGTCGATCGGCAGCGAGAGGATCGCGTTCCGGGCGACCCGTCGGACCTCGCGGAACGCCTCGGGCTGGCGGGTCCCGAGATGCTCGAACACCTGGAGCGCGACGAACAGGTCGTACTGCCCGTCGGCGACGGGCCATGGCGTCGTCGTCGCGTTGGCGACGATCCGGCGGCCCTCGGCCCGGAGGTCCGGCTTGTCGACGACGTCCATGACGTCGGCGCCCACGATCAGCGACCGGAGGTGCGGTCCCAGCTCCAGGGCCGATCCGCAGGTGCTTGCGGCCGATCAGCTCGGAGGCTGCCTCGCCGGCGACGCCCATGTACCCGACCCGGGCCTTGTAGTACGGCTCCGCGGCGGCCAGGTCGACGAGCTCCACGTGGCGGAGCGGCCGGATCGGCGCCGGCCTGCGGCCCGCTGCGCGGTAGACCGCGTCGACGGCGCGTGTCCACCAACGCTCGAGGGTGGTCGGGATCGAGCTCGGCGAATCCCGGAGGAAGAGCGGCCGGACCCGATGCCAGACGGGCCGGAGGACCGGGCGGAAGGGACGCAGGATCCGCCGCAGGCGTGCCTCCATCGGGTCAGCCCCGGATCGCGGCGAGCGACCGGCGTGCGCCGTCGGCGACGAACGCCGCGTCGGCGCCGATCCCGACGAACGTGAACCCGAGCTCCAGGTGGCGCGGCACGACCGTCGTGTCGTAGACGAGGATGCCGGCGGCCTTGCCGTGGGCCCGGCAGGCGGCGACGACCCGGTCGAGGGCCGCGAGGTAGTCGGCATGCTGGAACTGCCCGGGGATGCGCAGGGAGTGGGACAGGTCCGCCGGCCCGACGAAGAGGACGTCGACGCCGTCGATCGCGGCGATCGCGTCGGCATCCGCGAGCCCGCCGGTCGACTCGATCTGGACGATCCCGACGACCCGTTGGTTCAGACGATGGACGTCCGGGTGGGCGACGGCGCCCAGCCCGGCGCCGCGGACGCGCGTCGCGACGCCCCGGATCCCGTCCGGTGGGTAGCGCAGGAACGTCACCGCCTCGCGCGCCTCCTCCGCGGAATCCAGCCGCGGGACCATGATCCCGCGGGCGCCCTGGTCGAGGGCCCGCCCGATGCGGAGCCGCTCTCCGGACTGCGGCCGGACGATCGGCACGGATCCGCCGTTCTCGACGGCATGGAGCATGCCGAGGAGATCGGCCTCGGTCGTCGCCCCGTGCTCGAGGTCGACGAGCAGCCAGTCGTAGCCCGCCGTGGCACACAGCTCGGCCGAGGTCGGCGAGTTGAGGTCGAGGAACAGGCCGAGCAGGGTCTCGCCCGCGAGCACGCGGTCGCGGAAGGATCGATCGAATGGGTCCGTCATCGCCTAATGATGCCCGGCTCGACGCACCGCCGCGCCGAACCGAGGCGCTCCGCCTGACGGGTCGCCCTGACACGGCAGTTGTGCGTAATGTCGCTCGGGGTGGCACTACGCACCCGACTGAATGCTTGCGCTCGATTGGGAGCTCGATTGGTAGCCGGATTCGGCTAACTCAGCCTTCGAAGTCGCGGATCGACCGGATTCTGGATGCGTAGTGCAACCCTGGCTGGCATTGCGCAACTTCGGCGAGTCGGCGATCTCTGCAGACCGCCCGGCACGAACATTGAACCGCGGTGCCGGTGGGACCATCAATGGCGGGTGAAGCGCTCGAATGGGCGCGACGGGAGAACCGCCGATGCGGGCCGGGCTGGTCGAACGGGCGAGGGCAGGCGACGACGTCGCCTTCTCCGAGCTCGTCGACCTCGACGGCGACGGCTGCTATGCGATCGCGTACCGGATCCTTCGCGACGCCGAGCGTGCCCAGGACGCCGTCCAGCAGGCATTCCTCCTCGCATGGCGCCAGCTCCCGACGCTCCGTGATCCCGAGCGCTTCTCGCCGTGGCTCCGGCGACTCCTCGTCAATGCCTGTTACGAGGAACACCGGCGTCATCGGCGATGGATCTCCCGAATCCGGGTCCTGCCGGTCGACGGACCGGCCAGCCCCGACCCCACGGTCTCGGTCGACGACCGGGATGCCCTCGACCGCGCGTTCCTGCGTCTGACGCCGGAGCACCGCGCGGTCTTCGTCCTGCACCACCACGCGGGGCTCGGCCTCGCCGACATCGCCGACATCGTCGGCGTGCCGGTCGGCACGGTGAAGTCCCGCCTGCATCACGCCACCCGATCCCTGCGCGCGGCGATCGTCGCCGACAGCCAGGTCGATTCCCCGGAGGTACGGCCGGCATGACGCAACCACGTGATCCGGATGTGATCATCGCCACGTGGCTCGACGACGGCCCGGTCACCCTTCCGGACGAGACCAGGCGGGCCATCTCGGTCGGTCTGCGAACGCAGCCTCGCGCACGGCGGCTGGCGATCCTTGGAGGGTCGTCCATGTCTCCGCTCAATCGCTTCGTCGTTGCCGCTGCCATCGTTCTCGCCGTCGGCGGCCTCTCGGCCTTCGTGCTGTCCAATCGCGCCGGCGGCTCCGGCGGCACGCCATCTCCATCCGCGTCGGCAGCTCCTTCGGCCACGCCTTCGCCGTCGCCGTCGCCGTCGATTGCGCCGTCACCGACCGCGTCCCTGCCCAGCACGGCCGGGTGGGTCACGTTTACCTCGAGCCAGTACGGCTACCAGATCGCTTACCCCCCGACATGGGACCCGGACATCCAGGCCACACGAAACTGGGTGCTGGCTACGGACCGGCTGGCTCCGCCGGCGAGCGGGATGAACGGGTCCGCCGATCACTTCATCGGGGACGGGACGGGAGGCACGACCGCCGTGACGGGCCTGGCGGCCGATGTCCCCGCCGGCACGTCCGAGGACGCGTGGCTCGCCGCCTACTACGCGGACGGCGCGTTCTGCGAGACGCTGCCGGTCTTCCTGCCCATCACCGTCGACGGCCACGCGGGCCGGCTCGACCCCTGCTATGACGCTCAGGCGATCGTCTTCATCGGAACGCGCGTCTACGTCTTCGCGATCCACGCGACCGACAACCAGCCGCTCTTCAGCGCATTCCTGTCGACGGTCAAGTTCCCGTCGGCCTCGCCCAGTTCCAGTCCAGGCTGACTCCTAGTCCGGGAACGCCTCCGGGCCCCGCTCCGCGAGCTCGGAGGCTTCCCGCGCGTGGTCCGCGGCGTCCTCGTGCGGCAGCCAGCTGTACGGGTAGGCGGGGTCGTCGAGGTCCATCGCCGCCTGCGTGACGAAGAGCGGGTGGAACGTGTCGACCATGACCGCCAGCTCCTCGGTCGCGTCCTTCCCGATCGACGCCTCGACCGTGCCCGGATGCGGCCCGTGGGGGATCCCCGCCGGATGGAGGGTGAACGACGCGATCTCCACGCCGCGCCGGCTCATGAAGTTGCCGGCGACGTAGTAGATGACCTCGTCGCTGTTGATGTTGCTGTGGTTGTACGGCGCGGGGATCGCGAGCGGGTGATAGTCGAACTTGCGGGGTACGAACGAGCAGACCACGAAGTTGCGCGCCCCGAACGTCTGGTGGACCGGCGGCGGCTGGTGGACGCGGCCGGTGATCGGCTGGAAGTCCGCGATGTCGAACCGGAACGGCCAGAGGTAGCCGTCCCAGCCGACGACGTCGAACGGGTGATGACGGTAGTGGTAGGCCGTGATCCGGTCGGTCGAGCGGACGTGGATGACGAACTCGCCCTCCTCCTCCGACGGCGCCTGGAGCTCGGGCGCGTGGAGGTCGCGCTGGCCGTACGGCGAGTGCTCGAGCAGCTGGCCGTAGTCGTTCCGGTAGCGCTTCGGCGGCTCGATCTCCGACGGCGCCTCGAGGTAGAGGATTCGCTGGGCGCTGCCCTCGTCGGGGTCCAGCCGCCAGGTCGTCCCGATCGGCAGGACGAGGTAGTCGCCCGGGCCGTAGCGGAGGTCCCCGAAGACCGTCCGGCAGACCCCGCTCCCCTCGTGGACGAACAGCATCTCGTCGGCGATCCCGTTCCGGTAGAAGGCGTTCGGCGGCATCGCCTCGGCCGGCCGGACGATCCCGAACACGACGTCGTGGTTGAAGTAGAGCGGGACCCGGCCGCTGACGACGTCGCCGCGCGGCTCGATGGAGCCGGTCTTCGTCAGGCGATGACGATGGAGGCCGTCGTCCGCCGCCTCGAGGTGGATCCGGCGGACCGGCTCGATCCGGTGGGTCCGGGTCGGCGGCGTCCGGTGGTAGAGGAGCGAGCTGCGGCCGGTGAACCCCTCGACCCCGAACAGCTCCTCGGCATACAGGCTGCCGTCGGCGGCGCGGTGCTGGGTGTGGCGCTGGCGCGGGATGCTGCCGCGGGCGACGTAGTACATGCGCGACTGGCCTCCTCGGACTGAGGAGGCCAGTCTAGGTCGCGATCGCGATGATCCGCCTGTCAGGGCGATGGCGGGTTGGTGATCCAGTGTCCGACGTAGCCGAACCCGACTTCCATCTCGCTGAGGTCGTCACCCTGGATGTTCACCGGCCGGAGATCTGTGCCGTCCGGGTTCATCATCCAGAAGAAGTTGTTGAAGAGGAACACGTGCTTGCCATCGGGCGTGTAGTCGGCTGCGATCACGCCACCGCCGCGGGTCAGCCGCTGCGGGTCCGATCCGTCCGGGGCGATCGTGTAGATGTCGGCCGTCCGTTTTGGGTCGCCGAACGGCACAGGGGCCATCGACAGCGGGCCGTCGAGGAACAGGATCCGCGATCCGTCGGGCGACCAATGGGGATTGCCCGGGTAGGTCATCCCGGCGATGGAGATCCGGCTGGTCTTGTCGGTCGCGATATCCGTGACGTAGATGGCCCCCGAGTCCGGCACTCCCTCGGACTGCCAGTGGATCCGCCCGAAGGCAATCTTCGTCCCGTCCGGTGACCAGGACGGCCGCTCCGGGACGTCGTTGTCGTTCGGTCCCTGGGTGGAGGTGAGGGCGATCTGTTGCCCGCTGACGAGATCCTTGATCATCAGGAACGCCCTCGTCTCCTGGACCCGCACGAAGACGACCTTCGTCCCGGTCGGGTCGAACGCGGGATCCAGGTCTCCGCATGGGGCGACCGGGCACGTCGTCGCGACCCTCTTCAGCGACGTGCCGTCGAGATTGGCGGTCCACAGGGACTCGCCGTTCTGGTCGGCGTCCTGGAAGACGATCTTCGTCTGATCCGGGGAGATGGCGCCGGAGGTCTTGCCCGCGGCCGGTTGGCTCTTCAGGAACTCGACCGCCGTCGCGCCGGTCATCGTCTTCGGGTCCATCCAGTAGAAGCGCCGACGATCGATGTGATAGTCGCCATTGGCGGGCTCGGAGCCGTCCGGCGCATTGCCGGCGTGCTCCATGAGGATGCGCCCTGGGAGCGCCGAGTAGTCGACGGGCTTCGCACTCGGCTGGACCGAAGGCGAGGCGATCGCCGCGACGGACGCGATGGGCGTGCTCGCGCTCGGGGACGGCCCGCCGACGCTCTGGTTGCCGCCGGGTCTGAGGATGAGCGCCCCGCCGACAACAACGACCGCGATCGCGATCGCCGCCGCCGCGAGGCGGGCAGTGGTGGACATGGATCGAACCCTCCACGGGACACGGATGTCCCGTTCCTGGTGTGTCGTCTGGATGAGCAGGAGAGCGGTGTCGACGGCCTGGATCGGAGCGTGGTCGGCCCCTCTTCCAGCCACGACCGGGCGGCACGTTCGAACGAGCGATCGTCGGTCATGCCAGCCGCCCTTCCCGGAGCACGGGCTGCGCGTCGTCGACCACGGCGGCACGCAGGCCCTGGGTTGCGTAGTGGAGGCGCGATCGGGCCGTCCCGGCCGGGATCTCGAGCATCTCGGCGATCTCGACCAGGGGCAGCCCGAGGTAGTGGTGCAACACGAACACCGCCCGCTGCTCGACAGGGATCCGCCGGAACGCGCGTTCCAGCTCGTCGCGGTCGACGACGGCCGAGGCGTCGTCGGGGGTCTCCGGTCCGTCGACCGGCAGCACCCGGACGTTCGCGGTCCACTGGCGGGACCGCTGTGCCTCGTCGTAGCAGGCGTGGACGAGGATCCGATGGATCCAGGCCTCGAAGCGATCGACATCCCGCAGGTGCGGGAGCCGGCGCCAGGCCAGGACGAGGGCGTTCTGCAGTGCGTCCTCGGCGAGCCCCGTGTCGCGGAGGATCCGGTGGGCGACCGCGTAGAGCGCGTCACTGACCTGGTGCACCAGGATGGCGAACGCCTCTCGGTCTCCCCGACGGGCCCGTTCCACGAGGTCTCGGTCCACCTCGACCCCTCGACGTGTCGCGACCATTCGGCCGCGATCACCCATCTTGACGGTGGGTGGACGGCCGAAACGTTCAGGCGGTCGGCGGTATCATCGAATCGTCGGCGTAGTCCCAGCACGTCGTCACCTCCGGCTCGAGCACCGCGATCACGCCGGCGTCGATGCTGAGGTAGTCCGCGACGTCGGCCGTCGGGTCGAACGCCTCGACATACCGCCGGCAGATCTCGGCCCCGCGTTCGTGGTAGCCGCCGCGGGTCAGCCGGACGCGGCCTCGAACCTCGATCGCGCGGTACGGGTAGGCGTCCTCGGCGAGGACGACCGTCGCGTGCGGGTTCGCCTCGAGCATCGCGATCTTGCGGTCGCCGGCCGGGAGCTGGAAGACGAACCGGCCGTCGACGAACCGGTGCCAGACCGGCCGGCCGAAGACCGACCCGTCGGGGCGCGGGATCGAGAGCACGGCCGCGTGCGGCCGGTCGAACAGGTCACCGAGATCCGCGGGCGCCAGTCCACGTCGCATGAGGGAGACCTCGGCTGCCGGCCCGCGCTTGACGAGCCGCGAACGAGTCGTAGGATGCGCTTCGGCGCTCGAGGATCACCACATCGCGCCACTGCCCGGCGGCGTCCCGGCCCAGTGCCTCGTGGACGCCGACCCGGCGGAAGCCGAGGCGCTCGTGCAGGGCGAGGCTGCCGACGTTCTCGACCTGGACACCGGCGATCAGCGTCCAGACGCCCGCCGCCTCCGACGCCGGGATAAGCGTCTCCAACAGCGCCCGGCCCACCCCGCGGCCGCGGGCGGCCTCGGCGACGTAGACGCTCTCCCAGGCCACGCCCGTGTAGACCTCGCGTGACGAGTACCGGGCGATCGCCGTCCAGCCCACGACGACGGCCGTCGAGGCGCGCGACGAACCGGCAGTCGGACCGGTGGCTGGCGTGCCACGCACGCCAGGCCGGGACCACCGTCTCGAAGGTCGAGATCCCGGTGGCGATGCCCTCGCTATAGATCGCGAGCACGGCGTCGGCGTCGTCTGCGGTCATCGGCTCGACGACGACGCCGGGGGCGGGCCGCGGGTCGGCGGCCATCAGCCGCTCCGGCCTCGGGCGTCGACGGGCCACTCGTCGGTCGAGCCATCGGCGCGGACCACGACGACCGTCTCCACCAGGTCGATCACCGGGCAGACGTGGTTCGGGATCACGGCGACGACTGTGCCGAGGGCCGGCCGAGCCGCGCCCGCGGGGACGGCCACGACGCCGTGGTAGTCGTTGACGCGCTCGATGACGAGGTCCGGGTAGCCGGCGATCGCGCCGTGACCCGTCAGCCACGGGGCCCGGTCCTTCGTGAGGGCCTTCGCACCCGCGTCGATCACGAGCCGGTCGTCGAAGACGGACACGACCGTCGCGGCGACGGCCACGGCGCAGCCCTCGGCGGGGATCGCCCCGAGGAGCCACTGCTGGCGATCGCCGTAGACGTACGTGCCCGCGCGCATCTCGGTGACGGCACCGGCGGCCGCGCTGAGCATCGTCGGGGTCGCGCCCGCGCTGATCGTCGTGACGTCGACGCCCGCGGCCCGGAGCGCCGATGCCGCCGCCTCGAGACTCCGGACCTCGTCGTCGCCGGCCGACGCGGCCGCGCCCGGCTGATAGCCGTGACCGCCGTGGCTGAACACGCCGTCGACGACCAGCCCGGCGGCGCGGGCGGCGAGCGCGACCTCGACGGCGACGGCCGGCGACGCCGTGCCGGTCCGACGGTTGCCCGGATCGACCTCGACGAGAACGGTCAATGGACTGGACGTACCCGCCGTCGCGGCAGCGAGGCATCGGGCACCGGCCACGGAGTCGACCCCGCATCGGAACCCGGGATCGGTCTCGTGGAGCGCCGCCAGCCGTCGACCCTTGGCGCCGGCGGCCCAGACGGGATAGGCGAGGAACAGATCCCGGATCCCGGCGGCCGCGAACACCTCAGCTTCGCCGATCGTCCCGACCGTGATCCCGTGGGCCCCGGCGTCGAGCTGGAGCCGTGCGACGGCGACGCTCTTGTGGGTCTTGGCGTGCGGCCGGAGGGCGATCCCGCGGTGGTCCATCTCGTCCTGGAGCCGCCGGATGTTCCCGTGGACGCGGGCAAGATCGACGACAACGCGTGGCGTGTCGAGGCCGGGCGGTAGTGCCGGGAACGTCGGCTCGGTCACCGCTGCACAGGCCGCGCGACGATCGGCGTCCGCAGCGCGCCGAGGCCGTCGACTCGAAGGACGACCTCGTCGCCGGGCTCGAGATAGCGGCCGAGGGTGGCGTCCTTGACCTCGAGCAGGCACCCGGTCCCGACGGTCCCCGATCCGAGCAGGTCGCCCGGTCGGAGACGAACGTCGGCCGACGCGCGCGCGACCATCTGGCCGAACGAGAACTGCGCGTCCGACCAGCGTCCACGCGAAGTCTCGGCCCCGTTGACGGTCGCGGTCATCGCCAGGTCCGGGCCGCTCGCGCCCGCGGCGCGCGCGCGAACCAGCTCATCCGGGGTCACGAGCCACGGCCCGATCGTCGAGGCGAAGTCCTTGCCCTTCGCCGGGCCCAGCCTGACGGCGGTCTCCTCGCGCTGGAGGTCACGCGCCGACCAGTCGTTGAGGATCGTGTACCCGCCGATCGCCTCCTCGCCCCGCTCGGGGGACAGGTCGACCGCGGGCGTGTCGATCACGGCCGCGACCTCCAGCTCGTAGTCGAGCTCGGCCGAGCCGGCCGGAGCCCAGACCGGATCGTCCGGGCCGCGGATCTCTGACACGTTGCTGAAGTAGAAGATCGGCAGCCGGTACCACGTCTCCGGCACCTCGCCGCCGCGTCGCTCCCACATCGTCCGTACGTGCCTCTCGAACGCGTAGAAGTCGCGCAGGCTCGGGGGTCGGAGGATCGGCGGACCGAACGCGAGGTCCGCCGCGTCGAGGACCGCATCGTCGTCCTCCCGTGGCACGAAGCCATCGACGAGCTCGCCGATGGCCTCCACGCGCAGCCCGCGCGCGAGGTGGTCGTCCAGCGTCGTCACGGGCTGGCGATGCAGGACGCGGTCGTGGGCGAGGTTGCGGTCGGCGGCGATGGCCCGTCGGCGAGCGATATCGAGGTCGACCCAGCCGTCGTCGAGCGCCGCGACCAGCCGCCACGGAGCCCCCGACGGGGCACGGAGGTCCCGGACGTGAGCGAGCTTCATGGGCGGGTGACGGTGGGCAGGATCACCGCCCGAGTGTAAGGTCGCCCATCCCTCGTCGACGGGTCCTGCGTCGAACGGGGGATGACAGGATGGGTCGATCGGTGCCAGCCTGTGCCGTCATGACCCCTTCGCCGCCCCATCGGCCGGTCCCGGCGGACCCGTCGCCGGCCGTTGCCACGCCCGGAGCCTCGATCCTCGTCGGGCTCGTCCGCCTGATCGGGGTCGTCGCGATCGTGATCGGGCTCCTCGAGGGCCTCGCCGGGATCACCTACCGCGAGCCGCGGGCGGTCCTGCTCGGGCTGACGGCCACGACCTACGGGATCTGGGTCGCCTCACGGGCCGGCGGCCTGACCGGCCCGCAGCGCGAGTCGACGATCACCCGGATCGCCGTGCTGACCCTCGCCTTGATCGGCCTGGCGGCGACCCTTCAGCCGTCGATGGCCACGGCGATGGCGATCGCGTCCCTCCTGCCGGCGGTCATCGTCACTCCGCTCGTCTCGAGCCGGACCGTCCTCCGCCTCCTGATCGCCAGCGGGGTCGTCGGGGCCTGGAGCGTCTTCGTCGGTGCCCTGCTGCCGGACCCGAACCGGCTGCCCCTCACGGCGCAGACGGCGTTCGCGTTCGTGACGCTCGTCCTCGCCTACACCTTCCTGATCATGTTCCTGTGGGAGGTCAGCCGACGCCTGAAGGACACCGCGGCGGACCTCCGCAGCGTCATCGCGATGTCCGGCGACCTGGCCCAGTCGCTCGACCCGCGCCTGGTCGGCGACCGGATCGCCGTCCACATCGCCCGCGCGGTCGGCGCCGACGATTGCGCGCTGAGCTACTGGGACCGGACGACGAACCGGGTCGTGACCCTCGGCTACGAACCGCCGGAGCGGCGCGGCGCCCTGAACGAGACGTACGCCGTCGATGACTACCCGGCGACGCGCGAGGTGCTCGAGACGCAGCGCCCGACGCGGATCGACGTCGACGACAAGACCGCCGACCCGGCCGAGGTGCGCTACCTGGCGGAGATCGGCCATCGCTCGATGGCGATGGTGCCGCTCGTCGCTGCCGGCCGAACGGTCGGCTTGATCGAGGTGACGGCCGCGCGACGCCGGGCGTTCGGCGACCGCGCCGTCGAGCTCGCGACGATGCTCGCGGGCGAGGCGGCGATGGCCCTCGAGAACGCCCGCCTGTACGACCAGATCCGGCACCAGGCCCTTCACGACGGGCTGACCGGGCTCGCGAACCGCGTCCTGTTCCGCGACCGGGTCGAGCACGCGGTCGAGCGCAGCCGGCGCGCCGGCGGCCAGCTGGCGCTGCTCTTCATCGACCTCGACGACTTCAAGACCCTCAACGACACCCACGGCCATGCCCGCGGCGACGACGTGCTCTCGACGGTCTCGGGCCGCCTGCTCGGCGTGCTGCGGCCGGTCGACACGGCCGCGCGTCTGGGCGGCGACGAGTTCGCGGTGCTCCTCGAGGACGTGACCAGCGAGGCCGATGCGTTGGCGGTCGCGACGCGGATCGCCGAGTCGTTCCGTCAGCCCCTCCTCTTCGACGACGTGCCGATCCGCGTCGCCGCGAGCATCGGCGTCGCGATCGGGCGTGGACCCGAGACCGCCGACGACCTGCTCCGCAACGCGGACGTCGCGATGTACGCGGCGAAGCAGTCGTCCCGCGGCGGAGCCGAGATCTTCCGGCCGAGCCTCCGCGACGGCGCCGCCGAGCGGGCGGCCCGGGCGGAGCGCCTCCGCGGCGTCGAGCAGCGCGACGAGCTCCGGCTCGACTTCCAGCCGATCGTCGACCTGGCGACGACGGCCATCGTCGCGGTGGAGGCGCTCGTGCGCTGGCAGCCGCCGGACGGCCCGGTGCTCATGCCGGGTGAGTGGATCGACCTTGCCGAGGAGAGCGGAGACATCGTCCCGATCGGACGCTGGATCCTGCGCGAGGCGTGCCGCCAGGCCCGCGACTGGCAGATCCGCCTCGACCGCCCGGATCTCCGCGTCAGCGTGAACCTGTCCGCCCGCCAGTTCGCCGAGCACGACATCCTCGCGACGGTCCGGACCGTCCTCGACGAGACGGGCCTGCCGCCGGCCAGCCTGATCCTCGAGATCACGGAGAGCGGACTGATGCGCCGCACGGCGTCCACGATCGCGCGGCTGTCCGAGCTCCGCGAGCTGGGCTGCCATCTCGCGATCGACGACTTCGGGACCGGCTACTCGTCATTGAGCTACCTCGAGCGCTTCCCGATCGACATCCTGAAGATCGACCGGACCTTCGTGTCGTCGACCGGTGCCGGCGCATCGCCGATCGCCCGGGCCGTCATCGACCTGGGTCGGACGCTCCACCTCGAGGTCATCGCCGAGGGGATCGAACACGCCGAGCAGGCCCGCTGGCTGGCCGACCTCGGGTGCCGCTACGGCCAGGGCTTCCTGTACGCCCGACCGGTGAGCGCCGCGGCGCTCGAGGCGCTGCTCGCCGAGGGCGCGGGGCTCGCCGGTCCGACCGACGGCCAGGCCGGCGGCACCCGCGGCGGCGAACCCGATCGGGAGGCGCCGCGGCTGCGGCTGGTCAGCGGAGACGACCGCTAGAACGGCTTCAGCACCATCAGCCAGACGAGCACGATCAGCCCGCCGAGCCCGACGAGCGCCAGTGCCTCGGGCCGCCGGTTGTCGACGCGTCGGGCGAGCTCCGCACGGTCGATCGGAGCCACACCGTCCTTCCCTGCGAGCGCCTCGCGGAGCGGGTAGTAGAACCCGGCGCCGAGGGCCCACATCCCGACGAGCACGGCGATCAGGACGACGTACGAGGCCACGACCCAGCCGGCGAGCAGCATGTTGGCGTTCCAGGCCGCGCCGAGCCCGCCGACCGACGAGGAGGAGCAGGCCGAGGTACATCGTCTGGTTCCCTCGCGACGACATCGCCAGCAGCAGCCGGGCGGTGTCCGGGTCCGGGTTGCGCCGGACCGCGAACACGGCCCACATCGACACCCCGTGGAGGAACACGAACAGGACGAGTCCGACCAGGTGGACGAACACGAGCCACTGGTACATGGGCAGCCCTCCCGAGCCGTCGTACCTCCCGACGGATCAGCCCGAGTCTAGCCGCGGCGTCGACCGCCCGACACGCTCCCCAGGCTCGGTACGCGCACCCCCCGGGACGTGCGCAACGCAACCGGGGTGAGCACTACGCACTCGTGCGGGGCACGGCGCCGGTCAAAGCGTCCGGAACGCCAACCACGGTTGCGTTCCGGACCCCTTGCGCCGCCCAAGCCGCCGTCGACGGCGCGTGCGGGTCCGTAGTGCAACCGTGAGTTGCATACCGGACCAATCGCCTCGCCGTGAGCGAGCGCCGCGAGCCTGCGGTCGGCCTAGAGGTTGCCCCGCCGGGCCTGTTCGATCTCGATCGCCTCGAAGAGCGCCTTGAAGTTGCCGACCCCGAACCCGCGCGATCCGTGCCGCTCGATGATCTCGAAGAAGAACGTCGGGCGGTCCTGGATCGGCCTGGTGAAGATCTGGAGGAGGTAGCCCTCCTCGTCGCGGTCGGCCTCGATCCCGAGCTCCTCGAGCGTCTCGATCGGCACGCCGACGTCGCCGACCCGGTCGGCGAGCTGCTCGTAGTAGGCGTGGGGCATCCCGAGGAACTCGACACCCAGCCCGCGCAGCGTTCGGACGGTCCCGACGATGTCCTCGGTCCGCAGGGCGACGTGCTGTGTCCCGGCCTCGCCGTAGTAGTCGATGAACTCCTGGATCTGGCTCTTCTTCTTGCCGGCCGCCGGCTCGTTGATCGGGAACTTCACCCGCCCGTTGCCGTTGGTCATCACCTTCGACATCAGGGCGCTGTACTCGGTGTGGATGACCTTGTCGTCGTAGTGGATGAGCTGGGCGAAGCCGAAGACGTCGCGGTAGTAGTCGACGAACCGGTTCATGTCGCCGAGCTCGACGTTGCCGACGCAGTGGTCGATCTCCAGCAGGCTCATGCCCGTCGCCGCGGGCGCCGGCTTCTTCACCTTCCGGAAGCCCGGGGCGAAGACGCCGTGGTAGTCGTTCCGGTCGATGAAGCTGTGGCGGACAGAGCCGTAGGTGAACACCGCCGACCGACGGAGGACGCCGTCCTCGCCGCCGTCCAGCTCGACCGGCTCGATGGCCGCCTTGGCGCCCCGCTTCGTCGTCTCGGCGAACGACGATGTCGCGTCGTCGACGAGGAAGGCGATGTCCTTCACGCCGTCGCCGTGCTCGTGGACGTGGGCGGCGATCTCGCTGTCCGGACCGAGCGCACCAGTGAGGACGATCGTGATGTCGTTCCGCCGCATCACGTAGCTCGTCCGGTCACGGACGCCGGTCTCGAGGCCGGCGTAGGCAATCGGGGTGAAGCCCCACAGCGTCCGGAAGTAGTGCGCCGACTGGCGGGCGTTGCCGACCCAGAACTCGACGTGGTCGATGCCCTTGAGGGGCAGGAAGTCCTGGGCCTCGTCGTAGGCGTTCTTGTTGACGTGGGCACCCGCCTGGTTGGCGGCCCCCCGTGGGAGCGTGTCGGTCATCTCCGCGGCTCTCCGTGCGGCTCCGCGGCGGCGACCGCGCCCGGAGGCCCGTGCGGACGGCCGGCGCGCCACGGAACGGCGACCCGGCACGTGCCGGGATGGTCTGGCCATCCATGCTACGCCGACGCGTGCCAGACTGAGCGGATGAACGAGATCGCCGGCCGGCTCCGCGACGCGGGCACCGAGCTCCTGGACCTGCGCGGACCGCTGGTCGCGGGCGAGCCCTGGCCGCTGAGCGCCGCCTACGGCACCGAGCCGGAGGCCGACTGGGGACCGCGCGAGGTCCTCGCCCACGTGAACGAGATGCTCCCGTACTGGACCGCCCAGCTGCGGGACGTGCTCGCGGGCGACCCGGCGACGGCCGTCCCGTTCGGGCGGGTCGCCACGGATCCGGCGCGCCTGGGCCGGATCGCGGCGGACCGGAAGCTGACAGCCGGCGAGCTGCTCGACGGGATCGACGCCGGGCTCGTGACCGCCACCACGTTCGTGAGTGGGCTGACCCCGGTCGATCTCGGCCGGCGCGGACTTCACCCGGCGCGCGGCGAGATGACGATCGAGGCAGCGCTCGAGCCATTCCTCGTCGGCCACCTCGAGGGTCACGTCGTCCAGCTGCGGGAGATCCTCGCCCGCCGCGTCCCGGCCTGATCCGTCGCCCCCGGATCGCCGCCGCGGGGCCGGTAACCGAGCCAAATTTGGTGCCCGGATGCCACGATCCCGTGCTCAACAGGACCTTCGGCGGGGCGGTCATGGTACCCACGGGCTATTCCCGCCAAACCCCCGAGGACCGTACGGTCCCTTTCCGCGCGCGTCCGGGAGGCGCGAAGGAGGGATCGTCCAATGCAGAAGGTCAAGTCGCTGGGGTTCAGGATCGTATTGGTCCTGTCCGCGCTTGCCAGCTCGGCACTCGTGCTCGAAGCCGGCCAGCGCTGGCGCTGAACCCACACCGTCCCGCGACTTCGGACTCATCCGGCGGGCCTCCGACCGCCACCGCGCCTCGGCGCAACCGACGAGCCGCCCGTCCTCCACGGGCGGCTCTTCGATTCCCGGGGATCAGTGGTCGCGGCCCTCGCGCAGGACGCTCCGCAGCACGAACGCGACGTTCGCCGGCCGCTCCGCCAGCCGCCGCATGAAGTACGGGTACCACTGCGTCCCATAGGGGACGTACACCCGGACACCGAAGCCGGCCTTCACGAGCCGCTCCTGCAGGTCGCGCCGCACGCCGTACAGCATCTGGAACTCGAACCGCTCCGGCGCGATCCCGTGCTCGCGAACGAAGGCCACCGCGCGTCCGATCAGCCGCTCGTCGTGGGTCGCGAGCGCCGGGAACTCGCCCTCGGCGAGCAGCCGCTCCATCAGCTCGCCATACGCCTTGTCGACATCCGGCTTGTCCGGGAACGCGACGGCCGCGGGCTCGACGTACGCGCCCTTGCACAGCCGGACCCGTGCCCGCTCGACGATCAGCCCCTCGATGTCGGCGCCGCTGCGCCGGAGCGCGGCCTGGATGACGACGCCGGAATCGCCGTGCCCGGCATTGACCGGTCGGAGGGCCCGCCACAGGGCCATCGTCGCCTCGGTCGTGTCGTGGGTCTCCATGTCGATCCGGACGAAGGCGTCGCACGCGGCGGCCCGGACCAGGATCCGCTCGACGTTCTCTCGGCAGACCGCGTCGTCGAGCCCGAGGCCCATCTGGCTGAGCTTCACGCTGACGTTGCGATCGAGGCCGCGGGCCGCGAGCGCGTCGAGGGTCGCGAGATAGTCGTCGGCGGCGGCCCGCGCGTCGACAACCGAGGTGACGGCCTCGCCGAGGACGTCCACGGTCGTGCGCAGCCCGGCCGCGTGGAGGCGGTCCAGGGCGACGAGGGCCTCGTCGAGGGTCTCGCCGGCGACGAACCGGGCCACCATCGAGCGGGTGACGGGGAGGCGGGTTGCCAGCCGACCGAGGGACCGCCGGCGGGAGAGCCACAGCAGGAACGAGCGCAGGGCCCGCTCGGGAGCCGCACGGAGGGCGGTGGTGGCCGGCACGGAGCGATGGTAGTCGCTGGGTCTGTGGACTAGCATCGCGCTGATGACGATCCCCGACCTCGGCTCGGACCTGCTCAGCGTCGCGCTTCGGACGGCGATCGTCTACGTCGTCCTCGTCGTCTTCTTCCGTGTCGTCGGCAAGCGCGAGGCCGGGCAGCTCTCGACCCTGGATCTGATCGTCCTCCTGGTCATCGCCAACGCCGTCCAGAACGCGATGGTCGGGGAGAACGTGACGCTGATCGGCGGGCTGCTGGCCGCCGCGGTCATCCTGGCCCTCGACTGGGCCCTCCACATGCTGAACGACCGGTTTCCGCGGCTCCGCAAGGTGGTCGAAGGAGAGCCCGTTCTCCTCGTCCGCGACGGAGAGATCCTCCACGACCGCCTCTCGAGCCAGGACCTGACCGTCCGGGAGCTCGCGATCGCCCTCCGCCAGAACGGCCTGCTCACGGTGGCCGAGGCCCGGTTCGTCTATCTCGAGACCAACGGCCAGATCAGCGTGATCCCGCGACATTCGGGCGAGGACGAGTCGGGCGACGCCGCATTCGATCCCGACAACCCCGATGCCGGGATGGCCGGCGGTCCGGGGGACGACGAGACACGCCACCATCGGCGACGCCGGCCGGGCAAGCTGTCGGGGACCTCGACCTAGCGCGCGTCCCCGTCGGGGCGCCCGCGACCGCCGGCCTTCGCGACGCTGTCGCCGTCGTCCGGCAGCGCCTCGAGGTCGTCCATCAGGTACCGCCGGAGGAACGCGCGGATCCGGTTGAAGGCGTCGCGCTTGTTCTCCGGCCGGTCCCAGCCGTGCCCCTCGTCGTCGTACCAGTGGACCTCGTGGTGCTTGCCCTCGATCTCGAGCGCCTCGATCATCTTCTCGCTCATCAGCGGGACGACGCGCCGGTCCTTCCGGCCATGGAGGATCAGGAGCGGCGCCTCGATCCGCTCCGCCCGGTACAGCGGCGAGCCGCGTCGGTAGGCGGCGGCCTTCGCCGGGTCGTCCGGCGAGCCCATCATCCGGGCGAGATCGAGCCGGCCCGGCCGGTCCCCGTGACGGTAGCTCTCCGCGATCTCCGAATCCCCATACAGATCGACGCCGACCGCCCAGAGCGACGGCTCCTCGACGAGCGACGTCAGGACGAGATAGCCCCCGTACGACCCGCCGTAGATCCCGAGCCGGCCGTTCGACCACGACTGGGCGGCGACCCAGCGGGCCGCGTCGACCATGTCGTGGGTGTCGGCGTTGCCCCATTCGCCGGCGTTCGCCTCGCGGAACGCCCGGCCATAGCCGGTCGAGCCGCGGAAGTCGACGTCGAGGAACGCGAACCCTTCGCGGACGAGCAGCTGCTTGAACGGGACCCACGCGCGGTACGCCTGCCAGGTCGGCCCGCCGTGGGGGTAGAGGACGGTCGGGACGCGGGTCGAACCGCGCTTCCCGGTCGCGGCCGCCGGACGCCACAGCGTGCCCTCGATCCGGAGCCCGTCGCGGGCCTTGAACGAGATCCGCTCGCCCTGGATCGACCGGTCCGGCCCGAACGCCGCCTCGAGGACGGCCGGCATCGAGCTCGTGACCTGGCGCGGCCTGGCGCCGGCCGGTGCGGCACCCGGGACGGGCAGGAGCCAGACGTCCTGTGGCCGGTCCTGGCTCTCGCCGATCGCGACGAGCCCGGTGCCATCGGCCGTGAACCCGACGGCGCGCCAGACGCCCGGCCATGGGTTGATGACCCGTCCTGCACCCGCGGCGACGGTCGGCGGCGGGTTCTTCGGCGGGCGGCCGCGACCGCGCTTGACGGGCTCGCTCCCGGCGATCGGCGCGACGACGAGGTCGATCAGCGCGTCGTGGACGTCGGGGTGGACGAAGCGCGACCCGTCGGGCGACGCCAGGGCCGCGTAGCCGAAACCCCCGGACGGCTCACCATGATCGCGCTTGCCGCTGGTGAGGACGGTCTTCGTCCGCCCGTCGGCGGCGAGGCGGATCACCTGGAACCAGCCGTCCGCATCGGACACATGGAGGAACCCGCCGCCGGGCACCGCGCGCGGACCGGCGGCCCACTCCCGGCCACCGCCGGCGACCCGCCGCTCCTCACCGCTCGCGACGTCGACGAGGTGGATCTCCGAAAGGGCAAACTCCGGCCCGCGGAACGACTGCGTCGCGATCGATCCACCGTCGGCCGACCAGACGACGTCCTCGACGTCGAAGCCGGTCGCCGTCAGGGCGCGCGGCTCGGGTGGCTTCGGGTCACGCGCCGGCCGGCCGCGTCGTGGGATCGGGGCGTCGACGAGCCACACCTGCGACCAGCCACGGCGCCGCGAGACGAATGACATCCCCCGGCCATCGGGCGACCAGCGGGGCATCGACACCCCGGCCGGATGGCTCGCGACGAGCACGTCCCGGCCCCCGTCGAGATCGACGATCCGGATCTCGTCGCCGCGGACATACGCCAGGCGTCGTCCATCGGGCGACCACTGGGGATCGCCGATGTCCTTCTCGGAGGCGGTGATGGCCGTGGGCGTCCCGCCGCGCAGCGACCCGACCAGGATCTGGCGGGCACCGGCGATCGGCGCGGTCCAGGCGATGACGCGGTCGCGCGGATGGACCCGGACCTCGCGGGGCGGGTCGACGGCGACGATCCGCTCGATCGTCAGCCCGCCCGTCGCCGCCGCCAGCGGGGCTCCGGATGCCCGGCCGCTCGGGCCGTCGGCTCGTGTCATCGATCCTCCTCGGGGGTCGTTCAGTGTCGGTTCGGGTCTGGCCGCGCGGGCCAGGCCAGCCGGGCCGCCCATGGCCCGATCATCGCGTGATGGGCGCGGACGTGGCCGTGCAGGTCCTCGTAGGCCCAGCTGAAGCCCTCCGGGTCCAGCCACTCGTCGTCGGTCATCGCCCGGATCGCCGCCCGAAGCCGGCTGATCCCGGCGTCGTAGCGCGCTCGCAGCTCCGCGGGCGGGGTCCCCCGCGCGGCGTCGACCTGGCGCTCGTTGAACGCGTCGACGCCGTCCGGCGGCATGTCCGTCCAGCCGTCACCGGCCGCATGCCGCTCCAGCGCCCGCGCTCCCTCGTCGAACCAGCCGGCGACGTGAGCGACATGATCCGCAAGCGACCAGTGCGTCCCGGGTCGCCGCGCCCAGTCCGCGTCCGGCACCGATGCCAGGGTCTCGCGGAACGCCGCGTCGACCGAGCCGTCCTCGGCCCAGAACCTGCGGATGGCGGCCACCATGTCGCGGCGGGTCGGCTGGGGATCCGGGCCGAACGGATCATTGCCGACCTGGCGCGACCGGAGCTGGTCGGCCCACGGCTCGAGGACGTTCAGGTGGTCGATCGCGTGGCCGTGCAGGACCTGGTGGACCCAGCCCCACGCGGCATCGCTCCGGATCGTCTCGGCCGGCAGCCGCCGCGCGATCTCCACGGCACGAGCGTGCGCGACGTTGACCCGGCCCCGGACATCGGCCGGCGCGAGATCGGCGTTGAGGTCGCGTCGTCGCTCGTTGAACGTGTCGAAGTCGCCGCCGTCGTAGTCGTCATCGGACGGCCATGGGCGGCCGTCGAGGACGCCGCCGATGTAGTCGGTCGCGAGGTCCCACCAGTCGACGAGGTGACCGACGTGGTCGAGGAGGGACCAGTCCCGGCCTCCGGCGTCCGATGGCGCCGCCCCCGGGAGTCGCCACGCGGCGTCGTCGAGCCCCGCCCATGACGCGATCAACCGGTCGTGGAGGGCGGCTTCGTCGGCCCAGTAGTCGCGCGCGGCCGAGCGGAAATCGAGCGCCCGGAGCTCGGCGAGCGGCGCCCGACGAAGGTCGATCCGGCCGTCGACGACGACCGTCACGCCCGATCGTGCGGGTCGGCGGCGACCTGGGCCTCGAGCTGATCGCCGAGCTCGACGGTCCGGCGGAACGCCGCCCAGACCGCCTCGGACAGGACGGTCCGGAGCCGGCCCGACTCCAGCTCGTGGAGCGCCGCCGCGGACGTCCCGCCCGGCGACGTCACCATGTTCCGCAGCTCCGCCGGATGCATCGCCGACTGCTTGGCGAAGAGCGTGCTGCCCTCGAGCGTGTCGATGACGAGGTCGTGCGCGACGTGACGCGGGAAGCCGAGATGGACGGCCGCGTCGATCAGCGCCTCCATCACGAGGAACACGTAGGTCGGGCCCGTGCCGGAGACGGCGGTCGCCATCGCGACCATCTTCTCGTCGTCGACCTCGATCTGGGTCCCGAGGGCGGCGAGGAGGGCGGCCGCCTGGGCGCGCTGGTCCTCGGTCGTCGCCGGCGTCGCGTACCAGACGGTGACGCCCTTGCCGAGCCGGGCCGGCGTGTTCGGCATCGCCCGGATCACCTGGTCGTGTCCGAGCGTTCCGGTCAACGCGGCGGTCGTCGCCCCGGCGAGGACGCTCAGCACGAGCTGGCCGCGTGACAGGGCCGGGCCGATCTCGCGACCGACCCGGGAGAGCATCTGGGGCTTGATCCCGAGGAGGACGACGTCGGCGCCGTCGATCGCCTCCCGGTTGTCGCCGACGACGCGGATCCCGTACTCGGCGCGGAGATGATCGCGCCGTTCCGCGCGGGGATGGCTGGCGACGATCTGGTCCGGCGAGACGAGCTCGCCGCGGAGCAGGCCGGCGATCATCGCCTCGGCCATGACACCGGATCCGACGGTGGCGATGGTTCGATCGCTGAGGGGGTTCATCCGGGCGAGTATCGCATGGGATTTGCCCGGAAGCCGTGCGGGTCACCAGCTGCAACGCGCGCTTTATGCGGTTCGCGCGTGCAGGGACCGGTCTTTGTCAAGTCAACGGACTGACGAGCCTGAACGTCCGGCGTCAGCCCCGCACCGCGGTGGCGAGGATGAAGAAACGTCCGGTCGTCGTCACCCGGGCGTCGACGAAGCCGGCCGCCCGAAGGTCGTCGGCGATCTCCTCGGGCGTGCGGTAGACCTTGACGACGGTGAACTCACGGCCATCCGCAAGGCGACGGACCGAACGGTCGTCCGCCGGGGGGACGTGGTCGGCCGCGCCCGATTGCGGATCCGGCAGCGAGTCGATGAGCGTGATGCGGCCGCCCGGTGCCAGCCACCGCGCCGCAAGCGCGAGGAAGTCCGCGGTCCGCGCCCGCTCGACGTGGCTCAGCCAGAAGCCCGCGAACAGCGCCCCGGCCGGATCGCCGTCCGGCTCGGCCCACGCGTCGCGAACGTGGAGATGGGCGCGGAGCCCGTGCGCGACGAGACGCTCGCGCGCGCGCTCGAGCGGGGCGGGCGTCGCATCCGAGATCCACAGCTCCCCCTTCCCGGCGAGGAGCGGCGACCACCAGCCGGTGCCGGCGGCGAGCTCGACGATCCTGCCTGCCATCGGCAGGTCGTCCAGCCAGCGTCCCGCCGCGTCGAGCTCGGCGTTCCAGGCGGTGTCGTGGACCGGCCCGTGCGAATACCGGCCACGGCGGAGGTACCAGTCGTCGTATTCGCCGGCTCGGGCCTCGTAGTACTCGACCATCTCGCGGGCGACGTCCGCGGTCGGCGACGGAGTCGGTGACGGCGAGGGCGGGGTCGACGTCGTGGTCGTGGCCGCGTTCGCCCGCGCCTCGAGCGCCGCCTTCAGCCGGAACCGGAGGAAGGGGTTGTCGCCTGCCTTGCCGAGGCAGTCCGGGCAGAGCTGGGCGTAGCCCTCGAGGTCGTCGGGGCCGCGTGTCGTCCAGGCCTGCCCGCACCAGAGACAGGCAAAGCTGGATCGCGGCCCGGCCGGGCTTGCCGGGGTCGCCGGCGCGCCGATGCGATGCTCCGGCCATCGTCAGCCGATCGGTGTCCAGCCGGTCGCGGGCGACAGGTCGCGGAATGCCTCGGGGTCGAAGATCTCGGCGAGCATCTCGATCCCGTCGACGATCCGCGGTCCGGGCCGCGAGAAGTAGGACGACCCGTCGAGCGCGATGAGGTGGCCGCGCCGGATCGCCGGGAGGTCCTCGACCCAGTCCGGTCGTGGCGTGGCCGCCCACTCCGACACCGTCTCGCCGAGGTGGTAGCCGCACGGCATCAGAAGAAGCAGGTCGGGGTCGACCTCCGCGACCGCGTCCCACGTCGTCTCGCGGGCCGGTTCGCCGTCCTGGCCGAGGAGGTCCCAGCCACCGGCCCGTCGGATCTGGTCCGGCACCCAGTGGCCGACGGCGAACGGCGGGTCGAGCCACTCGAGGCCGACGACGCGTGGCCCGACGAACCCGGCCTCTCGGCGCTGCTGGGCCTTCGATTCGATCGCGCCGAGCCGCTCGCGCAGACGCCCGACGAGGTCGACGGCGGCGTCCTCGGCGTCGGCCATGGCACCGACCGTGGCGATCGTGTTGAGGATGCCCTCGACGGTCGTCGGCTCGAGCGAGATCACGGTCGACTGGAGCTCGAGCGCCCGGACCGCGTCGCTGACCTCGCGATAGCCGACGGCGCACACGGCACACAGCTCCTGGGTGAGGATCAGGTCCGCGTCGGCGGCTTCGAGCGCGTCCTCATCGAGCTGGTAGATGGCCGATCCGCCATGGACGGCCTCCCCGACCCGGCGATGGATCTCGCGGCTCGTCGCCCCGTGGAGGTCGAGCGCGTTCCGGGTCATGACCGGCAACCCGACGACGTCCGGCGGCCAGTCGCATTCGTGGGTCACCCCCACGAGCTCGTCCCGCAGCCCGAGCGCGCACACGATCTCGGTGGCGGACGGGAGGAGCGAGACGATGCGCATGGATCAGGGTCGGCCGTGTGCCGACCCGGGCGTCACGCGGGCTTGAGCTCGTCGACGGCCGCGCGCGCCGCCGCCTTGTCCGTGTACCAGGTGGCGTCGATCTTCGTGTAGTTCGCCCACTCGGTCGGCAGCGACTCCTCGGGGAAGATCGCGTTCACCGGACACTCGGGCTCGCAGGCGCCACAGTCGATGCACTCGTTCGGGTCGATGAAGAGCTTCCGGTCCGTGCCTTCCTCGTAATGGATGCAGTCGACCGGGCAGACCGAGACGCACGAGATGTCGAGCACATCGATGCACGGCTCGGCGATCACATAGGCCATGGGGTTCGTTCTCCTCGACCCGCGAGCTCCACTGGCGCCGCCCCGATGGCGGGCCCGAATCCTAGCACCGAGCCACGCGACGACGACACGGGTACGGACGCGGACGGCAGGCCCGCCCCACCGGCGACGACCACGCTCGCGCGCATCCCCTTCTCCCAGTGGCTCGGGATGTGACAGCCGAGCAGGAGCCGGCTGACCTCCGCGGCGGTCGGCGGCACGTTCCACGTCACGTCCACGCGCTGCCCGGACGGGACGACGACGCGGATGCCGGCGACGTCCGGCGGGACGCTCACCGCGGGCGTGGGTCCGGGCGGCGCGTCGACCGTGGCCAGCTCGGCGGCCTCCCATGCGTCCTGGACGGCCTGGTCGCCGATCACCAGCTCGTGGATCTCGAGGCCGCCGTTCACGACGTGGAGGAGCACCGTCTCGCCGGGCACGACGTCGACCGGGTCGGGCAGGAAGATCCAGTCCTTCAGGACGATGTTCACCTCGCGCGGCGTCGTCGACGAGCCCGGCGTGATCGGCGGGGTCGCGGGCGGGGCGCCGGCGTCGCACGCCACGAGGACGCAGGCGATCACGACGAGGAGGAGGGTGCGCACGGCGGGAGTCTAGGGTCAGGTCGGCCGACGCGGCGTCGCGCGGGGCACGTCCGCCGGGCCCTCATCTGAGCGACGGCCATGCGCATGGCGCGGCAAACGACGTCCGAACGGCCTGTCGACGCGTTCGGGGCCCCGAATTCGCGGTCTCAGGCGCCGAATCAGGCGCTGAGCGCCTGAGCTGGCGCCCGGCGGGCCCGTCGGTCGTCGTTTCAGGCCGTGGGCGCATGGCGAGCCGGCGAGAGCGCCGGTAGGCGTGCGACACGACGGGCGCCCAACTCGCACGACCGCCCCGCGCGACGAGGGCGCCGATCGGCTTGACACTGGCGCGAGACGCGCCGCACAGTGCGGCATCGCCCGCGCGGGGGCGCGTGCGTGGTGCCGTCACGCCCGCGCCGGCGGGCCGAGACCCGGACCCAGACCGAGGACTCCGTTGGCCGTTCCGAGCCCGACCACCGTCCCCGTGGACCGATCCGCCGTCACGGCCGACCCGTCCACGCCCTCGGGCGAGGCCGTCCCCGCGGTCCGTCTCGAGGGGCTGACGAAGTCCTTCGGGAACGACGCCGCGGGTCAGCGGGTCTCGGCGTCGAGCCAGGGGGCGCCCGGGGCGCCATCCCTCGTCGCCGTCGACCACATCGACCTGGACGTCCGCGACGGCGAGTTCTTCTCGATGCTCGGCCCGTCCGGGTCCGGCAAGACGACGACCCTGCGGATGATCGCGGGGTTCGAGCTGCCGACATCCGGCCGCGTCCTCCTCCACGGCGTCGACGTCTCGAACCAGCCCCCGTTCCAGCGTGACGTCAACACCGTGTTCCAGGACTACGCGCTCTTCCCGCACATGACGGTCGGGGACAACGTCGGGTACGGGCTCGTCGTGCGGAAGGTTCCCAAGGACGAGCGCCGGCGTCGCGTCGGCGAGGCGCTCGACATGGTTCGACTCACCGGCTACGAGGGACGCAAGCCGGGACAGCTCTCTGGTGGCCAGCGACAGCGTGTCGCGCTGGCCCGGGCGCTCGTCAATCGACCGCGCGTGCTGCTCCTCGACGAGCCGCTGGGCGCGCTCGACCTGAAGCTCCGGGAGGAGATGCAGATCGAGCTCAAGGGGATCCAGCAGCAGGTCGGAATCACGTTCATCTACGTCACCCACGACCAGGAAGAAGCGCTCACGATGAGCGACCGCCTGGCCGTCTTCAATCGCGGGAGGATCGAGCAGGTCGGGGCTCCCGCGGACGTCTACGAGCGACCGGCGACGGCATTCGTGGCCGGGTTCGTGGGGACCTCCAATCTGCTCTCGGGCGAGGTCGCCCGATCCATCGCCGGTCAGGAGGGGACGTTCACCGTCCGCCCCGAGAAGATCCGCCTGGCCGAGCCGGAGGACCCGGTCTCGGCGGATGAGGTGTCGGCGCTGGGCCGCATCCGGAGCGTCGTCTACCTCGGGCCGGACACGCGCTATGTCGTGACGCTCGACGCGGGGACCGAGCTCGTCGTCACCCAGCAGAACCTCGCCACCTCGTCGATGGATGCCCTCGCCCTCGAAGGGAAGGCCGTCCGCCTGATCTGGAATCGCCAGCACACGTTCGCGATCACCGCAGCTTGAGGAGGAGCAGCAGCGTGAAGATCCGGCAATCCCTGGCCGCGGCGGCAAGCCTCGGCATCGTCCTCGCCGCCTGTTCGGGCGGCGCCACCCCATCGCCCGCTGCACCGAGCGCCGCGGCACCCAGCGCCGCCGCGCCGAGCGCGGTGGCCCCGAGCGGGGTTGCGCCCTCGGCGGCAGCACCGAGCGTCGCCCTGCCGACCGCGATCGGGCCCGGCGAGGGCGAGCTCGACATCGTCATCTGGGGCGGATACGCCGAGGACGGATCGAACGTCAAGGAATACGACTGGGTCAATCCGTTCATCGCCGCCAACCCGGACTGCGGCAAGGTCAACGCGAAGCCGGCCGACACCTCCGACGCGATGGTCCAGCTGATGAAGGACGGCGGCGGCGGCCAGTGGGACGGCGTGTCGGCGTCCGGCGACGCGACGCTGACGTTGATCAACCGAGGCGATGTCAGCCCGGTCAATGTCGATCTGATCCCGGACTTCAAGGACATCAGCCCCTTCCTCCAGTCGCCCGCCCACAACACCATCAACGGCATCCACTACGGCGTGTCGCACGGCTGGGGCGGAAACACGCTGATGTGGCGGACCGACATCGTGAAGCCCGAACCGACGAGCTGGGACGCGGTGTTCGACCCGGCCAAGATGGAGCCGTACAAGGGCAAGGTGACCGCCTATGACGGGTCGATCTATGTCGCGGACGCGGCCCTCTATCTGAAGGCGAAGAACCCCGCGCTCGGGATCACCGATCCGTACGAGCTCACCCAGGACCAGTTCAACGCGGCGATCGACGCGCTGAAGACCCAGCACCAGTACATCGGCAAGTACTGGGCCGGTTATGCGGACGAGATCGACAACTTCACGAGCGGCGCGACGGTGGTCGGGACGACCTGGCCATACCAGACCACCACCTTGAACGGGGCGAAGGTGCCCGTGAAGGCGATCGTGCCGACCGAGGGGATGACCGGCTGGGCCGACACGTGGATGCTGGCCTCGAAGGCGAAGCACCCGAACTGCATGTACAAGTGGATGGCCTGGATCGTCACTCCCCACGTGCAGACGATGATCGCCGAGTCGTACGGCGAGGCTCCGGCCAACCCGAAGGCATGCACGGAGCTCGACAAGGGCTTCGGCCCGTATGCCGTGCCGAACTTCTGCACGGTCTATGGCGTGAACGACGAGAAGTTCTACAGCTCGATCAGCTTCTGGAAGACACCCCTCGCGGACTGCGGCGACAGCCGCGGCCAGACCTGCGTCCCCTATGACCAGTGGGTGACGCAGTACCAGGGCGTCAAGGCCGGCTAGGCGGAGCGATCGCGGCCGCCCCCGATCGGCGGGCGGCCGCTCGCACCTCCCCATGACCGCGTCGAGCCCGACCGCGCCGCCACCATCGGCCGGCCCCGGAGTCGCTGCGATCCCGGCGGCGGCCGGGCGACGACGCCTGCTCATCGGGCTGTACCGGCGTCCGCGGATCGTCCTGGGCCTGCTCCTGACGCCGCCGGTCGGGTGGTTCGGTGTCGTCTATCTCGGCTCGCTGGCCCTGCTGCTCGTGTCGGCCTTCTGGACGTTCGACAGCGCCTCGGGCAAGGTCCTGCCCCAGTTCACGCTGGACAACTTCCGGCAGCTCCTCGAGCAGCCCGCCTTCCGGACCGTGACGCTCCGGACCGTCGGTTTCGCGATCGGCGTCACGATCGCGGACATGCTGATCGCCTTCCCGATCGCCTACTACATGGCGCGGGCGGCGGGTCCGCGGACGCGTTCTGTCCTGTTCATGCTCTGTCTGCTGCCCTTGGGGGCGAGCTATCTCGTTCGCGTCTTTGCCTGGCGCGTCATCCTCGCACCGAACGGTCCACTCGACTGGTTCCTCGCCTTCTTCGGGCTCGGGCCGACCGGTCTGTATCCGTCCGATCTCGGCGCCGGCATCGTCCTCACCTACGTCTGGCTGCCGTACATGATCCTGCCGCTCTACGCGGGGCTCGAGCGAGTGCCGCACTCCCTGCTCGAAGCGAGCGCCGACCTTGGCGGCCGGGGCGTCATGACCTTCCGCCGCGTCACGTTTCCCCTCATCCTCCCGTCGCTGGTCGCGGGCTCGATCTTCACTTTCTCATTGACCCTCGGCGACTACATCACGCCGAGCCTGCTCTCGAAGAACCAGTTCATCGGCAATGTGATCTTCGAGCAGCAGGGCGTCGCGGGGAACGTTCCGCTGGCGGCCGCCTACACCTTCGTCCCGATCGTGATCATGGGGATCTACCTCACCGTCGCCCGTCGGCTCGGCGCGTTCGAGGCGCTGTGATGGGCCGCTGGCTGCTCCGGATCGCGACGGCGGGCGTCCTCGCCTTCCTGTACATCCCGATCTTCATCATCGCCCTGTATGCGTTCAACGCCCAGCGGGTCCAGGTCTGGCCGATCAAGGAGTTCAGCACCGAGTGGTTCGCGGTCACGTTCCAGAACGAGTCCGTCCGCGCGGCGCTCCTGCTCTCGCTCGAGGTGGCGGTGCTCGCGAGCCTCGTGGCCGTGATCCTCGGGTCACTCACCGCGTTCGCGATCCACCGGTTCCACTTCTTCGGCCGAACCTCGCTGAGCCTGCTGCTCGTCCTCCCGATCGCGCTGCCGGGCATCGTCACGGGCCTCGCGCTGAACGCGACCTTCCGGACGACGGGCATCGGGTTCTCGACCCTCACGATCGTCATCGGGCACGCCACGTTCTGCATCGTCGTCGTCTACAACAACGTGATCGCCCGTCTGCGGCGGACCTCACGGAACATCGAGGAGGCGTCCATGGATCTGGGCGCCGATAGCGCCCAGACGTTCCGCTACATCACGTTCCCGGTCGTGCGAACCGCTCTGTTCGCCGGGGCATTGCTGGCGTTCGCTCTGTCGTTCGACGAGATCGTCGTCACGACCTTCACCGCGGGCGCACAGGAAACCGTGCCGATCTGGATCTACGATCGGATCCTTCATCAGCCGAACCAGCGGCCGCTGGTGAACGTCGTCGCGCTCGTGCTGATCCTGCTCTCGACGATCCCGGTCTACATCGCGTCGCGCCTGACCACGGGGACGACCGCCGCCGGTCGCACCTGATCCGACGATGGGTCAGTGGCCCCAGCGCTGACCGGCCTCCGCGGCGAGGGCGATCGCGGCGACGATCGCGAGGGGCAGCGCGACCCGCGCGGCGGTGGTAATCCGGCTGAGCATCTCGATGACTCCTCCGGCCGAGGCCGGCCTTCCGGCGTCGAACCCCTTCGAGGAGTGCCCGGTCCAGGAACGCCATGGCCAGTCTGGCCGACGACGCTTATCCGGCGGTCACCGGTGCCTACATCGCGGGCTCGTACTCCGGGTCCAGGAACCGCTCCGGGTCGTCCCGGAACTCGAGGTAGCAGCCGCGGCCGCAGAACCAGTACGTGGTCCCATCGTGCTCGATCTTGAGGTCGGTCGTCGTGGTGTCGACGTCCATCCCGCAGACCGGATCCTTCTCGATCGTCATGTGGACAACTCCCGCTGGGTACTCCCGGGGAGTATATCGGACAGGTACCATTCCGCCGTGCCCGAGCCCCGTTCCGCCGCCCGTGTCGCCCTGGTCGCCGAGCGTGACCGGCTGCGCGCCGAGGTGGCCGAGGGGATCGTCGCCCCGGGGCCGATGACCTACGGGTCGCAGGCGGCCGCCGCCAGCCAGGTCTTCGAGCAGCAGCGCGACCTCGCGTTGCGCGAGCGGAACGAGCACCAGCTCGTCGCCGTCGAGGCGGCCATCGAGCGGCTGGACGACGGGACGTACGGAACCTGCGCTCGGTGCGGAGGGCCGATCGCACCCGAGCGTCTCGAGGCCCTGCCATGGGCCGCCCACTGCATCGACTGCCAGCGGATCGTGGGTCGCGGTGGCTGAGCTCGCAGCGCGGGCCGCCGGCGCAGCCACGGCGACGCACCCGCTCGTCACGATCGACGACGTCCGCGCGGCTGCGGCGACGCTCCGCGGGGTCGCGGCCCGAACGCCGCTCGTCCCGTTCGGGCCGCCGGCCGACCGACGCTTCCTGAAGGCCGAGTCGCTCCAGCCGATCGGCGCGTTCAAGATCCGCGGCGCCTATGTGGCGGTGGCATCGCTCTCGGTGGCGGAACGCGCGCGCGGCGTCATCACGTACTCCTCCGGCAATCACGCCCAGGGTGTGGCCCGGGCGGCGCGGCTGCTCGGCGCTCCGGCCGTCGTCGTCATGCCATCCGACGCACCGGCCCTGAAGCGAGCCCGCGTGGAGGCCGACGGCGCGGAGGTCGTCGTCGTCGGGCCGTCGAGCGACGAGCGGCGCGTCGTCGCCGAGCGGATCGCCGCCGAGCGCGGCCTCGTGATCATCCCGCCGTTCGACGACGACCGGATCATCGCCGGACAGGGCACCGTCGGGCTGGAGATCGCCGAGGACCTGCCGGACGTGGCGGCGGTCCTCGTGCCGATCGGCGGCGGCGGGCTGGCGAGCGGGATCGCCGTCGCGGTCAAGGCGCTCGTGCCGGGCGCGCGGGTGATCGGCGTCGAGCCCGAGCTGGCCGCCGACGCGCGGCAGTCGCTCCGCGAGGGCCGTGTGGTCCGCTGGGCGGCCGCCGACGTCTCGCGGACGATCGCCGACGGGACCCGGACGACCGCGATCGGCGAGCGCAACTTCGCCCACCTGTCCGCGCTCCTCGACGACATCGTGACCGTCACGGAGGACGAGATCGCGGCGGCGGTGCGGCTCACCGCCGAGGAGAGTCGGCTCGTCGTGGAGCCGTCCGGCGCGCTCTCGGTCGCCGCCATGGCGTTCCACTCGGCCGAAGCCGGCCTGGCCGGCGTCGACGGCCCGGTCGTCGCGGTGATCTCGGGCGGCAACGTGGATCCCGAGCGTTACCGCGCCTTCCTCGAGGCGCCGATCCCGCCGCGCGGCTGATGAGCGCGCCGAGCGCTAGGGGCGCGCCTCCCGCTCCGCCGCCATCCGCTCCGCCAGCTGGGCCTCACGGACCCGGATCGCGGCCCGCTCCGTATCGACCCGCCGGTCGACCGCCGCCTCCTCCCGTTTCTCGTGGGCCATCCAGCCCGCGATGATCGCGGCCATCGCGGACAGGAAGAGGATGTCGCCGCAGATCCACATCAGCCCGCCGGCGAGCTGCTGGTCCTCGAGCGCCGTCGGTCCCCACGAGCGGGACAGCGTCGCGTAGTGCGTGTACAGCACGACCGCCGAGTTCAGGATCGTCACCGCGAGGAACGTGTTCTGGGGCATCTGCAGGAACACGTACATCGCCCGGACCGGGTGGCTCATCCGCCACGGGCTCGGGTCGAGCCCGACGGCCGGCCACCAGAACAGCAGCCCGGCGACGAGGAACAGCAGGTGCTCGAGATCGTGGATCGCCGGGTTCTCGAGCGCCGCGTCGAACAGCGGCGAGAAGTGGGCCCACCACATGACCCCGGCGAACAGGAGCCACGTCACGACCGGGAACGTGATCGCCCGCATGACCCGCGAGTGGAGGATCGGGAGGATCACGCGCTGGCGGACGTTGGGGGTCGACACGCGGAGGAGCAGCGTGATCGGCGCACCGAGGGCGATCAGCGGCGCGGCGACGAGCGTCAGCAGCAGGTGCTGGGCCATGTGGACCGAGAACAGCGTCGTGTCGTACTGGTCGATCCCGGACATCAGGGCGAACGCGATCGCGCCGAGCCCGGCCAGGAAGAACACGGATCGACGCCGCGGCACCGGGTTGGCCGGGTGGGCGCGGTTCACCTGGCGGACGAACCGGATCCACACGACTGCGGCAACCCCGAGGGTCAGGACGACCGCGGGCTCGAGCGTCCAGCCGAACAGGATGATCGCCGCGCTGGGCGGCTCCGCGGGCACGGGACCGTGGGCACTCACCGTGCCGGCCGCGCCGGCCGCCGCCGCGACGCCGAGCACGACGGATCGACCGACGGAGCGGAGGGACGGACGGACGATTAGTGGCATCACCGTCATCGTCGCACGCGGTCCGGGAGGGCGCCGCGCCCGTCCATACGCGAAGGCCCATCCCGTTATCATGGCGATGGTCCGGCCGTAGGGGTCGGACACGGCCGTCCCCGGCCGACTCCGATCTCCACCAGGCGCCGGCTGCCCTCCACGGGTTCGGCGCGCCGACCGAGTTCGAGGACCGTCGATGTCGACCACCCCGAGTAGCAGGCCTTCGTCCACGGCGATCGTCGGCTGGCTCGTGGTCGCAGTCATCGGGCTCGCGCTGGCCGCCCTCGTGGTCCTCAACGCCTCCGCGATCTGGAACAGCTTCTTCCCGCCCGAGGCGAAGAGCGTCCAGGGCCAGGAGATCCGCAACCTCTACGACATCGTCTTCGGCATCGCCGTCGTGATCTTCGTCGTCGTCGAGGGCCTGATCGTCTGGTCCGTGATCCGTTACCGGCGCAGGCCGGGCGACAACGAGCTCCCGCCGCAGACCCACGGCAACAACCTCGCCGAGATCACCTGGACGCTGATCCCGACCGTCATCGTCATCTTCCTGTTCATCGTCTCGTGGCAGACGCTGAACAGCGTCGAGGCGGAGTCGTCGCAGCCGAACCTGAAGGTCCGCGCGGTGGCCGGCCAGTTCCAGTGGACGTTCGAGTACCTCCCGGCCGACGCCCAGTCCGACACGAAGGCGCTCTTCACGATCACGACGCCCCAGGGACCGGACGGCGGGCTCACCTTGCCGGCCGGCCAGACGACCCACCTCTATCTCAAGAGCCCCGACGTCATCCACGCGTTCTACGTCCCGCAGTTCCTGTTCAAGCGGGACGTCGTGCCGGGCGTCACGAACCAGTTCGATCTCGACATCCCCGCGAGCTCCGCCGGCCAGACGTTCCGTGGCCAGTGCGCCGAGCTGTGCGGGATCGGTCACGCCGGCATGCTGTTCGACGTCCATGCGGTCACGCCGGCCGAGTTCGACGCGTTCATGCAGAAGCAGATCGCGGCCGCCAACGCGACGCCGCCGCCGGCGCCGTCCGGGGGCGGTGGACCCTCGATCCCGATCACGGCCGAGGGCATCAAGTTCGACCAGGCGACGCTCACGGCGCCGGCGGCCGGGTTCACCATCCACTTCGACAACAAGGACGCGGGCACGCCGCACGACTTCGACATCCTCGACGCGTCGGGCAAGAAGGTCTTCGACAGCCAGCCCTTCCCCGGCGTGGCCGCGAAGGACGAACCCGTTCCCCCGCTGACGGCGGGGAGCTACAAGTTCGAGTGCTCCGTGCACCCGACCCTGATGTTCGGCACGCTCACGGTCCAGTAGGGGAGCTCATGGCGACCACCACGCTGACGCCCGCCGCCACCACGTACCGGAGCGGTCTGTACGAGTGGCTGACGACCACCGATCACAAGAAGATCGGGATCCTCTACATCGTCAACTCGTTCGTCTTCTTCTTCATCGGCGGGATCCTGGCGCTGGGCATCCGGACCGAGCTCGCCCAGCCCGGCGTCCAGCTCGTCCCGAACGCGAGCGTCTACAACCAGCTCTTCACGATGCACGGGACGGTGATGATCTTCCTGTTCATCATCCCGATGCTCGCGGGGTTCGGGAACTACGTGGCGCCGCTCCAGATCGGCGCGCCGGACATGGCCTTCCCGCGGATCAATGCCCTGTCGTTCTGGATGCTCCCGCTCGCCGGGATCCTGCTCCTGCTCGGCTTCGTGACCGGCGGCGCCGCCCAGGCCGGCTGGACGAGCTACAGCCCGCTCGCCCAGGACCGCCCGCTCGGCTCGCCCGGCTCCGGTGAGGACCTGTGGATCATGGCCCTGGTCCTGATCGGCACGAGCTCGATCCTCGGGTCCGTCAACTTCCTCGTGACGATCTTCAAGATGCGCGCCCCCGGGATGACGATGTTCCGGATGCCGATCCTCGTCTGGACCGTGCTCGTGACGAGCGTCCTCGTCCTGATGGCGACGCCGGTGATCACGAGCGCGCTGATCATGCTGTTCATCGACCGGAACTACGGCGGGCACTTCTTCGACCCTGCCACCGGCGGCAGCGCGATCCTCTGGCAGAACGTCTTCTGGTTCTACTCGCACCCGGCCGTGTACGTCATGGTCCTGCCGGCGATGGGCATGATCAGCGAGATCCTGCCGGTGTTCAGCAAGAAGCCGCTGTTCGGCTACAAGGCGTTCGTGTTCGCGACGGCCGGCATCGGGGCCCTGGGCTTCTCCGTGTGGGCCCACCACATGTTCACGACGGGGCTGGTGTACCTGCCGTTCTTCAGCCTGATGACGTTCTTCATCGCGGTCCCGACCGGGGTGAAGATGTTCAACTGGGTCTTCACGCTCCACCGCGGGAAGCTGTCGTTCTCGACGCCGCTGCTGTTCGCCCTCGGCTTCCTGACGATGTTCCTGATCGGCGGGATCAACGGCGCGTTCTCGGCCGCGGTCCCGGTCGACTTCGCCCTGCACGACACGTACTGGGTCGTCGCGCATCTCCACTATGTCCTCTTCGGCGGATCCGTGTTCGGGGTGATGGCCGGGCTCTACTACTGGTTCCCGAAGATGACCGGGCGAATGCTGGGTGAGGGGCTCGGCAAGATCCAGTTCCTCCTGATGTTCATCGGGTTCAACCTGACGTTCTTCCCGATGCACCAGCTCGGGCTGATGGGCATGCCCCGGCGGATCGAGGACTACGCGAGCAACGTCGGATGGAACCAGCTGAACCTGGCGGCGACGATCGGCGGCTTCACGATCGCCCTGTCGATGCTGCCGCTGCTGTGGAACGTCTTCACGTCGCTCCGCAACGGCAAGATTGCCGGCGACGACCCATGGGAGGGAAACACCCTCGAATGGGCAACGAGCTCGCCGCCGCCGCCGTACAACTTCGACCACCTCCCCGAGATTCGTTCCGAGCGGCCGCTCTTCGATCTCCGCCACGGCCGGACGGCGGCGCACTGATGGCCGTCGACAGCTCCGCCCTGACCCCGGCGGGACACGCCGCGGTCGAGCACAGCCCGGTAGGTGCGCTGCCGCACGACGCGCGCGGCGGGATCAGCAACCCGATCCTCGGGATGATCCTGTTCATCTGCTCGGAGGTGATGTTCTTCTCCGGGCTGTTCGCCGCGTACTTCAGCGTGCGTGCGTCGACGACGCCGTGGCCCCCGGTCGTGCCCGGCGACCCGGAGCTGACCGAGGCCTTCAACCTCCACGCCGAGCCGTGGTTCGCGCTCGTCCTCACGATCGTCCTGGTCATCAGCTCGTTCACCTGCCAGATGGCCATCTGGGCGATCCGGCGCGACGACCATTCGGGCTTCGTCCGGGGGATCGGCGTCACGCTGGTGCTCGGCATCACCTTCCTGGTCGGCCAGGTCTACGACTACTCGCAGCTGGGTTTCGGGATCTCCGACACCCCGTTCGGGACGACGTTCTACACCCTGACCGGCTTCCACGGCGCCCACGTCTTCGGCGGCGCGGTGATGCTCTCGGTGATCCTGTATCGCGGCCTCGCAGGGCAGTTCAGCTCACGCCACTACGACGCGGTCGAGGCGGTGTCGCTGTACTGGCACTTCGTCGACGTCGTGTGGATCGTTCTGTTCGCGACGCTCTACATCCTGTAGGCAGGGAGGCGCGATGCATCCGCTCCGGCATCCCCGCAACGCCGCCTTCATCGGCATCATCTTCATCGTCATCGCCTTCTTCTACTGGGCGGTGCCGTACTTCGGCGGCTGGCACGTCGACTATGCCGGGGTCACGATGCTGCTCGTCCTCGGGATCGCGATGAGCCTGATGGCCTACGTCCTCGTCGCCGGCTCCTCGAACGACTAGCGTCCGAGAGCCCGCGAGCCCCCCGACACCTCACTGATGGAACTCCTCCAGAACATCTGGGACTCGATCCTCCAGCTGCTCTCCCAGTTCATCATCCCGGACTGGGGCTCGCTGATCATCCTGCTGCCCGTCTTCATCTTCGCCCTCGTCGTCGTCTTCTTCATCTGGGTCCTGCTGATGACCCGGCGGACCGGTCCGCGCCGGCGGCGAGGTGGCCGGATCACGCCGAGGACGCCCGCCGGCCTCCACATGCCGGGCCCGACGTATGCCCCGTTCTTTGCGGCCTTCGGGGCCTTCATGCTGTTCCTCGGGCTGGTCTTCCCGGGCCCGCTCCTGCTCCTCGGAGTGGTGGCGCTCGTCCTGGCGCTCCTGTTCTGGGGCCGCGAGGGCCTGGCCGACTACGACCATGTGGCCGGCGACCATCCGGCGCTGCCGGCGGTCGTCCACGACGAGCCGCCCCCGGGCGTCCACGTGCCCGGCCCCACGTTCCGCCCGATCCTGGCCTCGATCGGGGTGTTCCTGCTGTTCCTGGGCCTCGTGTTCCCGGGCCCGATCCTCGCGGTCGGGCTGGCCTTCCTGGTCGTGGCCCTGCTCGGCTGGCTCAACGACGCCCGCAAGGAGTACCAGCGGACCGTCCGGGCCGACACGACGGGGCACCTGGAAAATGGCCCGGATCCCGCCTGGCCGGTGGCCACGGTCTGGATCTTCGGGGCGCTTGTGCTCGTCGCGGTCGTCGTCACCGCCGGCTGGTTCCCGTCGAAGTCCGCGGTCGGTGGGGAGGCGACCGGCTCGCCCGCGCCGGGCGGCTCCGGGGCGCCGCCCGGATCCGGCGGCCCACCGGGTGCGATCACGCTCGTCGCCCAGAACATCACGTTCAACACGACGACCCTGTCGGCGACGACCGGCAAGCCGTTCCAGGTCGTGCTCGACAACAAGGACGCGGGCACGCCACACGACTTCGACATCCTCGATGCCGGCGGGACGAAGGTCTTCGACGGCAAGGATTTTCCCGGCCCGGCCCAGATGACGTACAACGTCCCGGCGCTCGATTCCGGGACCTACAAGTTCGAGTGCTCGATCCATCCCGCGCTGATGAACGGGCAGCTGAACGTCGGCGGCTGAGCCGGGCGGCGCGCGCGTGACCACCGAGACCCCGGGCGCGGTGCCCTCCCGCCGGCCCACGCGTCGCATTGCCCTCCTCGTCGGGATCGCGGCGGTCACGACCGTGGCGATCGTCGCGCTCGTCGCCGTCACCCGGCCGGGGAGCGGCGCATCGGACACGATCGCGAAGGGCTCGCCGGCGCCGAACATCCACGGGACGACTTTGGACGGCACGACCGCGGACCTCGCATCGCTGCGCGGCCACCCGGTCGTGATCAACTTCTGGGCGTCGTGGTGCGGGCCGTGCAAGGATGAGATGCCGCTGCTGGCCCAGAAGGCCACCGCCCACGCGGACACCGGGCTCGAGATCCTCGGCGTCCTGTCCGACGACACCGCCGACAGCGGCCGGGCATTCGAGAAGCAGTACGGCGCGACCTGGCCGAGCGTCTTCGACGGCGACAGCGCGATCAAGACCGCCTACCGGGTGATCGGGCGGCCGCAGAGCTACTTCGTCGATCGGAACGGCGTCCTGCAGTCGATCCAGGTGGGCTACCTGACCGACGCCGACTTCGAGCGTCAGTACGCGCTGATCTCCGGCTCGTGACGCCGGCCTGGGCGGGTGCGGCGCCGGCCGTCGAGGTCGCCGGCCTCACGAGGGCCTACGGCGGACGGACGGTCGTGCGGGACCTGTCATTCAACGTCGCAGCCGGCGAGGTCTTCGCCCTGCTCGGGCCGAACGGCGCGGGCAAGACGACGACGGTCGAGATCATCGAGGGCTATCGCCGGGCCGATCGCGGCACGGTGTCCGTCCTCGGGGCTGACCCGGCGTCGGCCGGCCGCGACCATCGGGCGCGGGTCGGGCTGATGCTCCAGGGCGGCGGCGGGATTGACCCGCGGATGACCGCCCGGGAGGTCGTCCGGCTGCACGCACGGTTCCACGCGGCGCCGCGCGACCCCGACGAGCTCCTCGCCCTGGTGGGTCTGCCGGAGGCTGTCGCGGGCACCCGCTACCGGCGCCTGTCGGGCGGGGAGCGGCAGCGGGTCGGGCTGGCGCTCGCGCTCGTCGGACGGCCGCAGGTCGCGATCCTGGACGAGCCGACCGCGGGCATGGACGTCGAGGCGCGGATGGCGACCCGCGAGCTCTTCCGTTCGCTGCGCGACGAGGGGATGGCGATCCTGCTCACGAGCCACGACCTCACGGACGTCGAGCGGCTCGCCGACCGGATCGCGATCATCGACCGTGGGCGCCTGGTGGCGATCGGCAGCCCGGACGAGCTCACGGCCGCGACGCGCCCGGTCCTCCGGTTCCGGCTGGCCGCCCCGCTCGGCGAGGCCGATCTCGCGGCGCTGACCGAGCGTCTCGGCGCCGGCTCGGTCGTGGAGGACGGCAGCCCCGGCCGCTACCGGGTCGACGGCCTCGAGCCGACGCCGGCGGCCCTCGCCGTCCTCACCGCCTGGTGCGAGGCGCGTGGCCTGCTGATCGTCGACCTGCGCACGGGCGGCGGGAGTCTCGAGGAGCGCTATCTCGAGCTGATCGCGTCGGGGGCAGACGCGGACGACCCGGCCGAGGCGGGCGACGATCGCGGGGCGCCCGCATGAGCCGGGCCGCGTCGCCGCCTCGGGCGATCGCCGCGATGACGGCGATGGAGCTGCGGCTGGTCCTCCGCCGGGGCGAGAACCTGTTCGCGACGATCGTCATCCCGACGCTGGTCCTGCTCCTGTTCTCGTCGCTGTCCGTGCTCCCGACCGGTCCGGGCCGGCCCGTCGACTTCCTCCTGCCCGGGACGATCGCCCTCGGGATCATCGCGACGAGCCTCGTCAGCCTCGGGATCACGACCGCCTACGACCGCTCGTACGGGGTGCTGAAGCGTCTCGGTGGATCGCCGCTCAGCCGTGGCGAGCTCGTCGTGGCCCGGTTCCTGACGGTGCTGGTCGTGGAGACCGTCCAGGTCGCACTGCTCGTCGGCGTGGCGGCCGTCGTCCTCGGCTGGAGCCCCGGCCCGGGCGCGTCCCCCCTCCTTGCCGTCGTCGCCGTCCTGCTCGGCACCGCGGCGTTCGCCGGCCTCGGGCTGACGCTCGCCGGCACGCTCCGCGCCGAGACCGTCCTGGCCCTCGCCAACCTGCTGTTCCTCGCCTTCCTCGTCGTCGGCGGGGTCATCGTCCCGATCGGCTCCCTGCCAGCACCCTTGGCGGCCGTGGCGGCGGCCCTCCCGGCAGCGCCGCTCTCGGAGCTGCTCCGGATCGCCCTCGGCTCCGCGGGGACGGCCGGCGCCGACATCGTGAGCCCGCTCGTCCTGCTCGGGGCGTGGGGCATCGGGCTCCTCTGCGTGGCCGCGGCCACGTTCCGCTGGGAGTAGCGCCCTGACCCGCCCGGGGAAAGAGTGAACCCCGGGCGGTCGGACCCGGGGTTCTGGAAAAGGCGCTGGTTGCGGGGGACGGATTCGAACCGCCGACCTTCGGGTTATGAGCCCGACGAGCTGCCGCTGCTCCACCCCGCGACCCCGAATGGTAGGGTCCGCCTCCCGATCGGTCAAATCCGTGCTCGCGCCGGGTCGCCGGCCGGGACGATCGTCCGGGACCGCTCCGGGACGAACGGACCAGTTGTCCGGAGGCACCACCCGGTGCACCGTGCCGCACATGTTCGGACGCCACCGCACCACACCGGATCGCGACCCATCGGCCCGCTTCGACGCGCTCGACGAGCGCTCGGCCGGCTCGACGGTGCTGCTCCGGACCGACCCGCCACGGGTCGATCCGCGCGACCTCCGCCGACGGCTCGGCGGACCCACCTCGCCCGGTCTCCGCGAGCGTCTCGACCGCCGGATCAGCGCGACCTGACGATCAGGCCGCCGGCGCGGCCGCTGCGGCCATCGCCGCCGATCGTTCCCGGAGCCTGGGCCACGCGACGACGAACGCCGCGCCCGACAGCGCCGTCATGACGATCGCGAACAGGTAGAACGGCAGGCGGATGTCGATCGCCGCCGCCGTGCCGGTCACGACCGACGCGACCACGAACCCGAATGTCCCCGACGCCCCGACGATCCCCTGCGCGGTCGACGCGCGGCCCGCCGGGCTGCCGAGCGCGATGACGGTGAACAGGGCGGGGCTCCCGATCGCCGATCCCGTCGCTTCAAGGAGGATCAACGGGACCGACAGCAGCGGGTCGCTGATCACCGTGTAGGCGAGCGCCGCCACGACCGGCAGGACCGTTCCCGCGACGAGGAATGGCGTCAGGCTGCCGCGGTCGACGCGACGCCCGAAGAACGGCGACAGGACGAGGATCGGCAGTCCGAACATCGCGAACGTCAGACCGATCAGCTCGATCCCCGCGCCAAGCCCCTGGAGGAAGATCGACCAGACGACCTCGTACGTCCCGAACGCGAAGTTCCCGCCGACCGTGAACAGGATCGCGGACAGCAGCCAGCGGTTCCCGAGCGATGACGGGGCGACGGCGGCTCCGGCCCCGGCCGGCGCGTTGTCCGGGATGGCCCGGGCGACCAGCTGGTCGGACTGGGGGCCGAGCTCGGTGAGCTCCAGCGGCATGAGCCGGCCGGGCTCGTGCGGTCGCTCGCGGACCCGGATCGCGATCGCGGCCGCGGCCAGGAACGAGCTGATCGCCCCGAACACGAAGATGAACGCGACGCCTCCGAAGATCGACGCTCCGATCCCGCCGATCGCGGGTCCGAGCAGCAAGCCGCCCATCTGGGCTGCGCCGTACAGGCCGAATGCCTCGCCGCGCCGATCCGCCGGCGTCGCATCGGTGATGTAGCCGCGGGCCGCGGGGTCGTACATCGCCGTGGACAGCCCGGCCAGTGCCCGGAGGATCGTGAACGGCACGGCGCCGACGAACACGATCGGCAGGAACAGGAAGATCCCGCCCAGCACGTTGCCGGCCACCATCAGCGGCACGCGCCGTGTGCGGTCGGCGATCCAGCCGAAGACGGGCTCCCCGATGAGCCGCGCCGCGGGCCACGCGGCGACGACGAAGCCGAGCGTCTGGAGGTCGACCCCGTGCTCGGTGAAGTAGATCGGCATGATCGGGAGGAGCGCGCCGAAGCCGAGCCACACGATCAGCTCGGCGGCCAGGAGGGGAAGGATCGCGTTCCAGCGCTGGGTCCAGGCGACGATCCCGGCGAGGGGATCCGATCGGGTGGGCATCGGCCGGCGATCGTAGACGCGACGCCTGGGAAACGCGCGCTCCGTATCATCGAGCGGTGCCTGGCTCCGAGCGCGACAAGCCGACCGTCCCGTTCGGCCCGCGCAACAGTGGCGCCCGGGGGACGGGATGAGCGGTCCGATCGGTCTGCACGGCGGCGGCGAGTACCTCGCGGGCGATGAGCCGTTCCTCGATGCGCTGCTCCGGGCGGCTCTCGAGGCGGTCGGGCGACGCACGGCACGCGCGGCCGAGGCGACCAACGACGACGTGACCGGACACGCGCTCGACGCACGTTCCCCGGTCCGCATCGGCATCGTCCCGACCGCCGCCGGACGAGGCCTGCCCGACCGGGCTGCCGCGACCGGTGTCGGAGCGTTCCAGCGGCGTGCCGCGGCGGCCGGGATCGCGGCCCGGGTCGAGGTCATCCGGGTCATCGACCGGGCGTCGGCCGCGGACGCGGACCTGGCCCGGCGGCTCCGCGATGCGGACCTGATCCATCTCCCGGGCGGGGATCCGGACCTCATCCCGACGATCCTCGAGGGGAGCCCCGCGCTCGCCGCGATCCACGCCGCGTGGGAGCGTGGCGCGGTCGTCGCCGGGGCGAGCGCGGGCGCGATGGCCCTCGCCGACTGGACCTGGACGCCCCAGGGCGGGATGCGCGGACTCGGGTTCGTCCACGGTCTCGCGGTTGTCCCCCACTACGACGAGGTCCGCCGGACCACGTGGCAGGAATTGATCGATCAGCTGGCGCCCGGCGGGATCGGCTACCTCGGCCTGGACGAGCGGACCGGGATCCTCGCCGAGCCGGACGGGACCGACGATCGGAGCTGGATCGTGGCCGGCGCCGGAGCCGCCTGGTGGTTCGCGTGCGGTGCCAACGAGCCGGTCGTCGCGTGGTCCGGGGAGCGTCTCCGCCTGCCGGTCTGAGGCGTCGATCGGACGCACCGCCTCCGCCCGCCGGAGCCGCCCGGCTTACGTCCTCCTTACGCCGGATCGTCGATCCGCGCGAGAAGCTCGCCCAACGTCCGCCTCGACGCGGGCGCTGCCCGCGAGCCAACCGTCCACCTTGAGGGTTCCTTCGATGACCGTCCTCTTCCGGCGAGCCGCGATCACGATCGTGGCCGTCGTCGTCCTGTCGCTTGCCGCGGTCGGCCTGGTCGAGGTCGGCGTGGCGATCGGGTCCAACGGGACCCACGGGCCGGCGGCGCTCGGCCTGGCGTCCGATCCCTCGACCGCGGCGACCGACGGGTCGGTCGCCGACGACATCGACGCGCTGCTCGCCGCCGACCAGACGACCGCCGCGCCGGCCACGGCACCGGGGCGCGTCAACAAGGCGGTCGCCGGCCTGCGCCGGCTCGCCGCCGCACGCAAGCTCGTCCACGCCACCGTCCTGGTCGACCTCCCGAAGCTCGGCGGGCTCACCACGGTCCAGCTGGACCACGGCACGATCGCCGCGGTGAGCGCGACGTCCCTCTCGATCACCGAAGCCGACAAGTCGAAGCCCACGGTCAAGCTCGGCGACGAAACCCGCGTCCGCAAGAACGCGGCCAAGGCCGCGATCGCCGACCTCAAGGTCGGCGACGAGGTCTTCGTGATGAGCAAGGTCTCGAGCGACGGGACCGAGGCCTATCTCGTGGTCGTGCCGAAGGCCTGACCACCACCTCTCCGATCCCCCGTCCGATCGCCGCCGGTCAGCCCGTTCGCTGGAGACCGGCGGCGATCCCGTTCACGGTGAGCTGGACCAGCCGAAGCAGACGCGGCCTGACCGGATCGTCCGGCGGCGTCGCGCGGAGCCGGCTCAGCAGCGTCACCTGGAGCTCCGAGAGCGAGTCGACGTAGGGATCGCGCAGGCCGAGGCGCCGCCGGAGCTCGGGGTCGTGGTCCAGGAGGCGGTCCCGGCCGGTGATCCGGCCGATCCACGCGACCGTCCGGACGTATTCCTCCTCGATCGCGGTCCAGAACGGCACGCCAGCGATCCCCGCGAGGGCCGCGTACTGGCGGCCGACCCCGAGATCGGCTCGGGCCAGGGACAGCTCCGCGTTGTCGATGAGGCTCGCGAGGAACGGCCAGCGCGCGTACAGGCGGGCGATCGTCCCGATCGCGCGGCTCCCGTGACGTGCGGCATGGGCCTCCAGCGCTGTCCCCAGCCCGAACCAGCCGGGCAGCTCGATCCGCGACTGCGACCAGGCGAACACCCACGGGATCGCCCGGAGGTCCGCGATCGAGGCGGCGGGGGGCGGCCCCGGGCGCTCGCCGGACCGGCCGCGGGCCGCGGGTCGCGAGCCGAGGCGCAGGGACGCGATCTCGTCGATCGGGGTCGCGAGGCGGAAGAACTCGACGAACCCGGGAGCCTCGACGAGCGCCCGATAGGTCGCGCGCGAGGTCGTGGCGAGATCGTCGAGGATCGGCGCGCCGGTCGCCTCGGCCGACGCCCCGGCGTCACCGTGGGCCCGCGACGAGGCGACCAGGGTCGCGGCGGCGAGACCCTCGAGGTGGCGGAGCGCGATGCCCGGATCCGCATAGTTCGCGGCGATCACCTCGCCCTGCTCGGTGAGCTTCAGCCGGCCCCGGACCGAGCCCGTCGCCAGCCCGAGGATCGCCCGGTTGGCCGGTCCCCCGCCCCGTCCGATCGCGCCGCCCCGGCCATGGAAGATCGTCAGCTCGATCCCGTGGCGGGCAGCGCTCTCCGCAAGCGCCGCCTGGGCCCGATGGAGCTGCCAGTTCGCGGCGAGGTAGCCGGACTCCTTGTTCGAGTCCGAGTAGCCGAGCATGACCTCCTGGCGATCGCCGCGCGAGCGCAGGTGCCGGCGATAGGTGCGGTCGACGAGGATCGCGTCGAGGATCGATCCGGCCGCATCGAGCGTCGCCGCGTCCTCGAACAGCGGGACGACGTCCAGGACCGGGGGCCGGGCGCCGTCGTCGCCATCGATTGCCGCGAGCCGCAGAACCCGGAGGACGTCGCCCGGGTCGGCGGTGAACGAGATCACGTACCGTCCGGCAGCACCCGGGCCGTACCGGGCCTGGGCCGCGGCCACGACCCGGAAGGTCTCCACGACTTCCGCCGCGGCCACGCCCGGGACGACCTCGCGGTCGCGATCCCCGGCCTTCATGGCCGTCTCGGCGTCCCGATGCACGGCGCTGTGCTGGCGGACCTCGAGCGACGCGAGGTGGAACCCGAACGTTGCGAGCTGCCAGCGGAGATCGGCGACCTCGCCCCATGCGACGCGCTCGAGGCCGTCGGCGGCGAGCGCCTCCTGCACCTCCGCGAGCTCGGTGTCGAGCTCCGCTGCGTCCGCGTACCGGCCGGTGAGCGGCGCGGCCTGCCCGGTCAGGTGGGCCCGGGTCCGGCGCAGTCGCTCGGCGATGAACCCGAACCGCTGCCGGTACGGCTCGTCGGGGAACCGCCGGCGGAGCGTGCGGTCCAGGTCGGGCAGGAGCTCCGCATCGCGGGCGAGCCGGGTCTCGATCGCCCGCCCGACGCGGTCGGACGTCACGGCCGCGGCGATCGTCTGCGACAGCCGCGTCGCGACGGCCTCGTACCCGCGCAGGACGTGGTCGGCCTGGATGCGGAGGGTCCGCTCCGTGATCTCCGCGGTGACCGACGGGTTGCCGTCGCGGTCGGCACCGATCCACGAGTCCCAGGCCAGGAACGGCGTGATCCGGGGGACCCGCGTGCCGGTCCGGCCCGCGTCGGCGGCCTCGCCATCGGCCGCCCGCGCAACCGTCGCGCCGCCCCGGCGCGGCGCGGGGCCATCGAGCGCGGCGTCGGCCCGGCGATAGAGACGCGGGACGACGCTGAACACCGTCTCGTCGAAGAACGCCAGTGCCGTCCGGACTTCGTCGAGCGGCGACACGGCGGTCGACCGGAGGTCGGCGGTCCGCCAGAGCAGCGTGATCTCCTCGCGGAGCCGGCGCCGGACGTCGCGGTCCTCGGCCGGACCGATGTCGCGGTCGGCGAGCCGGGCGAGGAGCGTGTCGACCCGGCGGAGGGCGATCAGGACGGTCCGCCGACGCGCCTCGGTCGGGTGTGCGGTCAGGACCGGCGTGATCCGCAGCTCCCCGATCGCCGCGGCGACGGCCTCATCATCCGCCCCGGTGCGCCGGAGCCAGTCGACCGCGCTCGCGAGGGACGCGTCCGGCGACTCGCCCCGGGACGGTCGGTCGCGCGCCGCGCGCCGGGAGGCGCGCACGAGCTCGCGCTCCTCGGCGAGGTTGACGAGCCGGAAGTAGAGGCTGAACGCGCGGGCGACCACCTCGGCGCGTTCGAGGTCGAGGGTCGCGAGCTCCGCGACGAGACCGGCCCGGAGCGCGGGCTCGTCGCCGCGCCGGAGGCGGATCGTCGACCGGCGGACCCGCTCGACGAGATCGAGCAGGTCGCGTCCGGCCTGTTCGGCGATCACCTGGCCGAGCAGCGAGCCCAGGAGGCGGACCTCGACCGCGAGCGGGTCGCGCGCACGCCCGGTCCCGATCGTCGCCGGCTCGGCTCGAACCGCCTCGTTCGGACCGCCGCCCCGTCGGCCCCGACCCGTCACGCCGCGCTCCGCAACGTCGCGGCGTCCGGTGCGCCGCGCCGATCGCGACGGCCGCACCGCCCGCGGCCGACACCATTCCGCTCCTCGCCCGGGCCGCTCCCGCAACCTTCCCGGCCGGATTCGGCCCCTAGGCTTGTATCGTGATGGCCATGGCGGCGCCCGACATCGACCCGCGCGGCGGACCGGACCAGCTCGACCAGCTCCGGTTCCTGCACGACGTCGCCCGGCTCGCCACGACGGCGCGGACGTGGGACGAGCTCCTCGAGACGGTCGTCGACGGGACCCGGGATGCCCTCCACGCGGACGTCTCCTCGTTCTACCTGCTCGATCGGGATGGAGCCTACCTGACGCTCGCGGCGACGAACGGCCTCGATCGCTTCCAGATCGGTCGCGCGCGTGTCCCGTTCGGCGAGGGCGTCACCGGCCACGTCGCGGCGACCCGCAAGCCACTCGTGGTGGCGGACGTCCGCTCGGACCGTCGGTTCCTGTGGGTCCGCGGCATCGACCAGAAGCGGTTCGTCGCCTCGATGCTCAGCGTGCCGCTCAGCTGGAACGACCAGATCGTCGGCGTCCTCAACGTCCAGACCGAGCAGACGCGGGTGTTCAGCCGGGCCGACGTGGCCCAGCTCCAGGCGATCGCCGACCTCCTGGCAGGGATCGTGGAGAAGGGCCGCCGCCAGACCGAGGCCGAGGAGCGGCTCGAGCAGCTCCGCCAGATCGACGAGGCCCGCTCCGAGCTGATCGCGCTCGTGACGCACGAGCTCCGGACCCCGCTCGCCGTCGTCCGCGCCTACACCGAGCTCCTCGGCGACGACCCGCCGCTCGAGGGGCGCGAGTCGCGGGACCCGAATCGCCGCGCCCAGCGCCAGGCCTGGCACGACGCCGCGATGGAGCAGGTGGAGCGGCTGGACCGCCTTGTCGACTCGATCCTCGCCTCGGTCCGGATCGTGCCTGCGGAGGCCGCGACGGTCACCCCGACGGACGTCGAGGCCGCGATCGACGAGGTCGTCGAATCGATCCGGCCGATTGTCCGCCAGCACCACCTCGAGGTCCGTCACGGCCTCCATCACCACGCGCTGGCCGACGCGCCGCGGCTCCGCCAGATCCTCGAGCATCTGATCGAGAACGCGGTGAAGTACGCGCCGCCGGACACGACGATCGCGATCGACCACGCCCTCGTCGAGGGCTTCGTCCGGATCGGCGTGAGCGACCAGGGCCCCGGCGTCCCCGAGGAGTGGCGCGAGCGGATCTTCGAGCCGTATGCCCGGCGCGAGACCCACACCGCGCGTGGCTCCGGGATCGGGCTGTACGCCGCGAAGCGGCTCGGCAAATCGATGGGGGCGAGGCTGTGGGTCGAGCCCGCCGAGCCGACCGGCGCCCGGTTCGTCCTCGCGCTCCCCGCCGCAGCCGCCGTCTAGGATGAGGTCCTGATGCTCGCCAGCCGTCCGCTCCGAATCCTCGTCGTCGACGATGACCCGGCGATGGTCGGGGCGATCACCGCGCTCGTCGGGACCGAGGGCCACCAGGTCATCACCGCCTACGACGGCCTGACGGCCGTCAAGCGCTTCCGCGAGGAAGCGCCGGACATCGTCCTGCTCGATCTCGCGATGCCCGGTCCGGACGGGTTCACGGTCGCGGGCCAGATCCGGGCGGCCGGACTGGCGCCCATCCTCGTCGTCTCGGGCGAGAGCGCCGAGGAGGCGAAGGTCCGGGCGCTCGGGATCGGGGCCGACGACTATCTCGTCAAGCCGTTCGGCAAGGCCGAGCTGCTCGCCCGGATCGCGGCGGTCATGCGCCGGGTCGACCGCTCGACGGGCGGTCCCGCCACGGGGCCCGTCAGCGCCGGGAAGCTCGTCCTGGAGCCGGCTCGTCACGAGGCGCGCGTCGGCGACACGGCGCTCGCGCTCACCCCGACCGAGTTCCGCCTCCTCGAGGCCCTCGTGCGCGCGAACGGCGACATCGTCCCGCATCATCTCCTCGCCCGGGCAGGCTGGCCGGCCGAGACTGACCCCGACCTGCTCTGGCTGAAGCCGCACCTCGCCCGCCTCCGCGGCAAGGTCGAAAGCGCCGGCGGCCCCCACATCGTGGCCGTCCGCGGAGTGGGATACCGGATCGAATCGGGCAGCTAGACCACAGCCCCTACTGCGTTCGTCGCGCATGGGTGCGTCAGCGCAAGGCGGACCCGAGCACCGGAGCGAGCGGGCTCAGACGCCCGTGAGCGAGGAGCGCAGGGTCCAACGCCGCGATGGCGTGCCCAGGCGCGACAGCCGTCAGGCGAGCGCGAGACTCGGTGCGCGATAGCCAGCCACGTCGTGGGCGGCATCAACGCAGTCCACGCGACAGCCGCGGGCATCCCGCCCGCCGAGCGGGTTGAAGTGGAACCAGGCGATGTCGTTGTCGGCGATGTCGGCGCGGAGACGGCAGCCGCAGGTGGCACAGGTCACCGGGGCGCCGTGGCCGTCGCGAACCGCCAGCGGGCGGGTGATCTCGGGGTCGGACGGGTGGATCATCGGACGGCCTTTCTCGCGCGAGACGACAAGACGGCGCACGCGACGCCGTCGACGCATGGTGGTCTTCCCGGAGCGGCCGTTCGACGCCGAATGCGTTGCCGCTCGGTTGCGGTCCGGTTGCGTCGAGAACGGTCGGCGGCGGTCAGGCGGCGGTTCCGGCGACCGGCACCGGTTCGACCACCGGCAGCGCCGGAGCATCGGTCGCCACGACGACCGGCATCGAGAGCCCGGCCGGCTCGACGAGCCAGACGGCGGCCGTGAGCGCGGCGAGATCGCCGAGGAGGCGGTCTGCCAGCCGTGAGCCGGCGGCCCGCTGGCCCTCGAGGAGCGCGATCAGTTCCTCGACGAGCTCCGGCCCGTCCTCCCGCTCCACCGCGATGGCGGCCAGCCGATGGGCCCCGACGCTGCGCGTGTCGAGGGCCGCAAGATGACGGCCGTCCGGATCGAACAGGAAGGCACGGCCGCCGGTCATCCCGGCCCCGAAGTTCGCCCCGACCGGTCCCAGCACCACGACCGTTCCGCCCGTCATGTACTCGCAGCCGTGCGGGCCGAGGCCCTCCACGACCGCCCGAGCACCGGAGTTCCGCACGGCGAACCGCATCCCGGCCCGCCCCACGACATGCAGCCGCCCGCCCGTCGCACCGTACAAGCAGGTGTTGCCCGCGATCGCCTGGCGATGCGGCTCTGCGGCGAGCCGGGGCTCCGGCGCGATGACGACGGTGCCGCCGGACAGGCCCTTGGCCACGTAGTCGTTCGCCTGCCCGACGAGCCGCAGCTGGACGCCCGGGCCCGTGAAGGCGCCGAACGACTGGCCGGCCGCGCCACGCAGCCCGAGCGCGATCGGCCCGGCGAGGTCGCCCCGCTCGATCGCCCCGGTCAGACCGGCGCCGAAGGATCGGTCGGCCGTCGACAGCGCGAGCCCGTCGGCCCGGAACCCGGACTGGCCGCGGAGCGCCGCCACGAGCCGTCGTTCGAGCGGACTGGCCTCACCGTGCTGGACGTCGCGACCCGCCGATTCCGGCGCTCGTCGTCGGGCGGGGCTCGCGGTCCACGACGCCGCACCGACGACCGGCGCCAGGTCCAGCGTCTGCAGCCGGCGATCCGGCACGAGGAACCGGCGCGATTCGCCGACCAGCTCGCCGACCTCGCGCGCGCCGACGGCCGCCATCTCGATCCGCAGGCTCTCGGCCAGGGCGAGCGCAAACCGCTCGACCTGGTCGGGCGTGCCGGCGAACTTGGCCCGCAGGTCCTCGCGCTGCGTCGCGATCCCGGTCGGACACGTGTCGAGATGGCACTGACGGGCCATGTCGCAGCCGACCGCAACGAGCATCGCCGTCCCGAACGCGAACTCCTCGGCGCCGAGGAGCGCGGCGATCAGCAGATCCCGGCCGGTGCGGAGCCCGCCGTCCGTGCGAAGTGCCACGCGGTCGCGCAGCCCGTTCCGGAGCAGGGTCTGGTGGACCTCGGCCAGGCCGAGCTCCCACGGCGCTCCGACGTGCTTGATCGAGCTGAGCGGCGAGGCCCCCGTCCCGCCCGCATGCCCCGACAGGTGGACATACGTGGCGCCCGCCTTCGCGACGCCGGCCGCGATCGTCCCGACGCCGCGGCTCGCGACGAGCTTGACGCCGATCCGAGCGGCCGGGTTGATCGCCCGGAGGTCGGCGATCAGCTGGGCGAGGTCCTCGATCGAGTAGATGTCGTGGTGCGGCGGCGGGCTGATGTAGCTCATCCCGGGCTGGCCGCGCCGGAGCGATGCGATCCAGGCGGTCGCCTTCTTTGCGGGCAGCTGGCCGCCCTCGCCGGGCTTCGAGCCCTGGGCGATCTTGATCTCGAGCTGCTCGCCGCGGGCGAGGTAGGTGGCGGTCACGCCGAACCGGGCCGAGGCGACCTGCTTGATCCGGGCGTCATGGCGCTCGCCGTTCGGTCCCGGGCTGTACCAGCCCGGGTCCTCGCCGCCCTCGCCGGTGTTCGCGGCGCCGCCGGCCCGCTGGATCCCGATCGTCAGCGCCTGGTGGGCCTCGGGCGACAACGCGCCGACGGACATCGCGCTCACGACGAACCGGCGGGCGATCGAGCGCGCGGGCTCGACCTTCGCGAGCGGGATCGGGTCGTGGCCGCGCGGGCGGCGGATCCGGAAGAGGTCCCGGACCACGGTCGGGGTCGCGGCGACGGCGGGCGTCGTGGCCGGCGCCGCGGGATCGACGGCCTCGGGCGCGAACCCGGACGCCGCCTGGATGGTCGCAACGACCTTCGGTGCGTAGCGGTGGACCTCGCCATCGGCGCGGAACCGGGCGAACCCCGGGTCCTGGAGCTTGTTCGCGGGCGTCTCCGGGGCGATGGATCGCGAGGCGGCTCGCCGGCGCAGCTGACGCTCGGCCAGCTCCGCGAGCCCGACCCGGCCCGTCCACGCGGGGGCCGCCGGGAAGCACCGATCACGCACGTCGGCCGCGAGCTCGACCGACTCGAACAGCCCACCGCCGATGTACGAGGCCGCGGTGCTGATCCCCATCCGGGCGAGCGTCTTGCGCAGGCCGGCGTCGAACGCGTCGATCAGGTTGCCGACGGTGGCGGCCGCATCGAGATCCTCGGCGCCCCGGCCGCCTGCCAGCTCGGTCGCCAGCTCCACCGCGAGCCACGGAACGACGACGGTGGCACCCGTCGCGAGGACCATCGCGGCGCCATGGACGTCGAGGACGTCGGCCGCCTCGACCACGACATCGGCCCGGCCCCGGAGCCCGGCCCGGGTCAGCGCCGTGTGGACGGCGCCCGCCGCGAGGATCGAGGGCACGGGCAGCCGGTCGGCGTGATAACCCCGGTCGCTCACGACGAGAAGGTCGATCCGGCCGCCGGCCGCGGCCACCGCTTCCGCGGCGAGGCGATCGAGGGCGGACGCGAGACCCGCCGGCCCGTCGATCGCCGCCCAGGTCGCATCCAGCCGACGCGTCGGACCGGGGAAGGCGCGGAGGAGTGCCGGGAGGTCCGCGAGGAACGGGCGCTCGAGCCGGAGCGTCCGCGACGCGCGCGGCGGGCCGCCGAGCAGGGGCGAGCGACGGCCCAGCTCGACCCGGAGATCCATGACGGCCCGCTCGCGCTCCGGGTCGATCGGCGGGTTCGTCACCTGGGCGAACGACTGGCGGAGGTGGTCGGCGATCGGCCGGTCGATCCGCCCGAGCGCCGGCGTCGGTGTGTCGTCGCCCATGCTCCACAGGGGCTCGTGCCCCTCGAGAGCCATCGTCCGGATGTCGAGGCGGGCGTTCTCCGCGTGCAGACCGGCGAGGAACCGCAGATCCGAGGTCGTCTCCGGCCCGGACGCGGCCGGTGCGAGGGACGAGTCATCCTCGCCGACCGGGGGATCGGCGTGGGTGGGGCGGGGCGCGTCGTGGATCGGCAGGCGCCGGAGGAGGTGCGCCTTCGCCTCCGCGTCCTCGAGGATCAGCCCGCGCCCGGGCTCGACGAGGAACAGCTCGCCCGGTCCGAGACGACCGCGCCGGACCGTCTCCTCGGGGCGCAGCGGGATCGCACCCGCCTCGCTTGCAACCGCGACGAGCCGGTCCCGGGTGACCGCGAACGCGGCCGGCCGGAGCCCGTTCCGATCGGCGATGGCCCCGACGCGCCGGCCGTCGCCGAAGACGATCGCGGCCGGACCGTCCCATGGCGCGAGGAACCCGGCGGTCCGGCGGCGCAGCGCGGCGACATGCGGATGGGGCGCACGACGCAGCCCGAGCGCCTCGGGCATCGCCGTCAGGAGTGCCGAGCCGAGATCCCAGCCCGTCGCCACGAGGAGCTCCAGCATCTCGTCGAGCGACTGGGAATCGGAGCCGTCCGCCGTGAGGAGGGGACCGGACGTGCGCAGCTCGGCGGCCACGGTCGCCGACGCCCCGATCGGGTCGCCCGCCCGTCCGCGTACCTGGGCGCGATTGCCGCGGACCGTGTTGATCTCGCCATTGTGGGCGATCGTCCGGAACGGCTGGGCGAGGCGCCACGTCGGCTGGGTGTTCGTGGCGTAGCGCTGGTGGAAGAGGGCGTACGGCACGCGGATGGCGGGCGAGCGGAGATCCGGGAAGAGATCGGGCAGCCGGGCGCCCGTCACCAGGCCCTTGTAGACGATCGTCCGGCACGAGGCGGACGGGATCGCGATGACCTCGCCGAGCCCGGCCGTGCGGGCCGCCGTCTCGAGCCGTCGGCGGAGGACGACGAGCCGCGCCTCGAACGCGGCGTCGGACATCGGGGCGGCCGAGCCGGGCGCCGGCGGTCGATGGATGAACGCCTGGACGAACGCGGGCCGGCAGGCCCGGGCCGCGGCCCCGAGGGCCGACGGGTCGACCGGCACGGTCCGCCAGTCGATCACCGCGAGACCGGACGCGCGGATCGCCTCGGCGACGAGCCGGCGCGCGGCGCCGGCGCGGGCGCCGGGCCCGGTCCGCGGAAGGAAGAGCTGGAGAACGCCGGGTCGTTCGGCGCTCCATGTCGAGTCCAGGCCGAGGGCGCCGAGGACGGTGGGATCAAGGGGGAGCGAGACGCCGGCGCCATCCGATGACGCGCCGTCGGCCCCGAACGCCCCGCGGTGGGCCAGGGCGGCCAGGCCGCCGAGCGCCAGGGGGAGGACCTCCGCCCGGCGGCTCCCGCCGGCGTCCGCGACGAACCCGATGCCGCACGCGTCGTGCTCGAACGCCGGGTCGTAGAGCGGCGCGACGACGTCGTCCGATCGACGGCGAGGGCGACGCTGTGGCGGTTCGACGGTCATCCGGACGGTGACTCCGATGGTCCGTCGGCGTTGGACCGACGGTGGCTCGACCGACCGCCCGGGAGGAGCCGGACGGTCGGTCGATGGGTGGTGGGTCGGCGGGAGCCGACCGAGGGACGACGGCGGGCCGGGAGGTCTCCGGCCCGCCGTCGTCGGATCAGCCCTGGTAGGCCACCTCGCCATGGACGGCGAGGTCGATGCCGAGCTCCTCGTCCTTGGCCGAGATCCGGATCCCGAGGACGAGATCGACGACCTTGACAATCACGAAGGTGGCGACGACGGCGTAGGCGATCGTCGCGACGACCGCGACCAGCTGGGTCAGGACCTGGCCCGGATTGCCGTCGATCAGGCCGGAGTAGGCCGACTGGATGGCGGAGGTGGCGAAGACGCCGGTCGCGATGGCCCCGAAGACGCCGCCGACCCCGTGGACCGCGAAGACGTCCAGCGCGTCATCGACCTTGAGTCGAGCGCGGAGGAGCGTCGCGCTGTAGCACAGCCCGCCCGCGACGAGACCGATGATGATCGCCCCACCGGGGGTCACGTAGCCGGAGGCCGGCGTGATCGCGACAAGCCCCGCGACGGCGCCGCACGCCGCGCCGACGACGCTGACCTTGCGGTGGTGTAGATAGCTCGCGCCGACCCAGGTCAGGGTCGCCGCCGCGGCGGCGGTGTTCGTGACGATGAACGCGCTCGCGGCGAGCCCGCCGGCCGTCACTGCCGACCCGGCGTTGAAGCCGAACCAGCCGAACCACAGGAGACCCGCGCCCAGGATGGTCATCGGGATGTCGTGCGGCTCCATCCGGTCGCCGTTGATGACGCGCCGGCCGATCAGGAGAGCGACGATCAGCGCCGAGAGACCGGACGAGGCGTGGACGACGGTGCCGCCCGCAAAGTCCAGGGCGCCCAGCTTGTACAGCCAGCCGTCGGTCGCCCAGACCCAGTGCGCGATCGGGGAGTACACGAGGATCGACCAGAGGATCGTGAAGAGAACGAAGGACGCGAAGCGCTTGCGCTCGGCGAAGGCGCCCGTGATCAGCGCGGGCGTGATCGCGGCGAACATCAGCTGGAAGGCCGCGAACAGGACGAACGGGATCGTCGTCGCGTAGATCGTGCTCGGCTCGAGCCCCACGTTGAAGAACCCGACAAAGTCGAGGTTGCCGACGAGCCCGGGGATCCCGAACAGGTTGGCATCCGGGGCGAAGGCGAGGCTGAACCCGATCAGGATCCAGACGATGCTCACGATCGCCAGCCCGAAGAAGCTGTGCATGATCGTCGAGAGGACGTTCTTGCGCCGGACGAGGCCACCGTAGAACAGGGCCAGACCGGGCAACATGATCATGACGAGCGCTGTAGCCGCCAGCATCCAGGCGGTATCGCCGCTATCCATCAATCCCGTCCTCCGCGCGGCGGCCATGACTCCCGTAGGCCGCTCTGGCGGGAGGATGGGCGTCACGCGCGGGCGGTTCGCCGCCGGGCGGGTCCCGAAAAGGATGCGATCAGGTTGCGATTGGCTGCTACCGGGCCGCGCGCTCCCTCGACGCGGCGGTCGCGTCGTTCTCGGCGAGCCGGATCCCGATCACCTTCGTCACCGTTTCGACCGGGATCGGCCGGTTGGCCGGGAAGCGGATCGTCCCGCGGCCCGCGAGGTACGGCCGGATCTCGTCGCCGAGCGCCTCGACCACCGCGTCGCTCGCCGGAAAGACGCTGTAGTGGTTCTTGTAGGCGTCGTACGAGACCAGGAAGTGGCCGTGCGTCTTGAACGCCGGCATCTTGTACGAGAGCACCTCATCCGCCTTCGGAGCGGCGGCGCGGATCGTCGCCCGGAGGATGTCCATCGCCGGGCGCTTGTCCGCCGGCAGCGCGGCGAAGTACTCGTCGACGGTCGTCGGTTCGGCCATGTCCGCCCTCCCTCGATGCCATGGATGAGCCACCGGGCTTCGATCCATGGTGCCATGCGCCGCATACCATCCGCGGCATGACGCTCCACGATCGGGCCCGGTCACTCGCCGACCGCTGGCCCGAGACGCGCCGTCGCCGGGCGGCGGCCGTGATCGCCATCCTCGCGGTGTTCGTGGCTACGCTCATCGCTTCGTCGCGACTGCTCCGGCTCGTCTTCGAGGACATCGACGTCATCGCCTACGTCGGTCTCTTCATCGCCTGCTGGATCGGCGCCGGCGGCGCGCTGGTGCCGGTCCCCGGGGTGCGGCCGATCAGCTGGTTCATGGTCATCCAGCAGTCCGCCGCGCTCAGCCCCCTGATCGTCATCGCGCTCGCGACGAGCGCGATGGTGCTCGGGCAGTCGTCGTACTTCGCGGCGACTCGGGCGGCGCTCCGCAGGCAGGCGAGGGCCGGACTCCAGGGCGATCCAGGTGCCGAACCCGCGTCGCCCGAGCCGGCGCCCGCCGAACCCGTTCCCGCGGGGCCGGAACCGGACGAAGGTGGTCCCGCCGGGGGCGGCCCGCGAGCGTTCCTCACCCGGATGAAGGACGGCGTCGAGGGTCGGGTTCGCCGGCACGCCACGAGCACGGCGTTCCTCGTGTCCGCCCTCCCGAGCCCGATGACGACGGTGGCCACGACGGCGTCGGCGTCGGCCGGCACCGCCTACGCGAAGTGGGTCGTCCCCACGTTCTGCGGATATCTCGTGTTCGTGAGCATCCTCGCGGGCGTCGGGCAGGCCCTGTTCCAGGGCATCCGCGGGCTCGTCACCTGACGGTCGACCGCTCCGCCTGACCCCGTCTGGCGGCGCGTTCGAGGCCGTCGAGCACCACATCGAGGCCGTACTCGAACTCGTCACCGTACTCGTACCCGGGCTGCATCACGTGCTCGGTGAGGAACTCGACGAGGTTCGGGTACTCGTTGACGGGGAACGGCTCGAGCATGTCCTCCGCGACCGTCGCCGCGTTCGAGGCATCGAACGGCAGGCTCATCTTCGTCAGTGCGAACCCGTAGATGTAGCTGTCCAGGACGGAGTAGGCGTGGGCGACCATCTCCACGCTGAAGCCGGCCGCCCGGAGCCTGCCGATCACCGCGTCGTGATGGCGCAAGTTCGCCGGACCCGGACGCCGGCGCGACTCCATCAGGCCGATCGCCCACCGGTGGCGCGCCAGGGCGTCGCGAACCGAGATCGCCCGCCGGCGCATCGCGATCTTCCAGTCGCCGCCACCGGACGGCACACCGATCTCGGTGAACACGACGTCGACCATCGCGTCGATGAGGTCGTCCTTGTTGGCGATGTGGCGGTACAGCGTCATCGGCGCGACGTCGAGCATCTCGGCGAGTGTTCGCATGGAGAGGGCCTCGAGCCCGTCCGCGTCGGCATGGGCGATGGCAGCGCTCAGCACCCGCTCGCGGCTCAGGCGGACGCGCGGTCCCGCTGTCGATGTCACGCCTGTGGCCATCCAGGAACTCCTCTGTCGTGCTCGAGGAATGAGGCGCTGTCTCTTGACAGCGTACACCGTACGCATTAGCGTACACCATACGCCACGGAGCGTACGCCGTACATCCAGAGCGGGACAGCCCAGGGAAGTCGAGGCCAGCATGCAAGCGATCGTTCAAGACCGGTATGGCTCCGCCGAGGTGCTCGAAACCGGCAACGTCGACAAGCCCCGGATCGCCGACGACGAGGTCCTTGTCCACGTCCGCGCGGCGTCGATCCACCTCGGCGACTGGATCCTCATGACCGGTTCGCCCTTCGTCATGCGCTTCGCGACCGGCATGCGCCGGCCGAAGAACCGTGTGCCGGGAACCGATGTCGCCGGGACTGTCGAGGCGGTCGGCAAGGATGTGGCCGGGCTTCGGCCGGGCGACGAGGTGTTCGGGTGGTGCACTGGCGCCTTCGCCGAGTACGCGCGGGCACCCGAGGCCCAGTTCGTCCGGAAGCCGGCCAACCTCACGTTCGAGCAGGCGGCGGCCGTCGGCGTGTCCGCATCGACCGCCCTGCAGCTGCTTCGCGACGGGGCCAGGGTTCAACCAGGGCAGAAGGTACTGATCAACGGCGCCTCAGGCGGCGTGGGCACGTTCGCCGTTCAGATCGCCAAGGCCCTCGGAGCCGAGGTCACCGGCGTCACCAGCACGAAGAACGTCGCGATGGTCCGCTCCATCGGAGCCGATCACGTCATCGACTACACCCAGGAGGACTTCACGGAGGGCGCCGAGCGATACGACGTCATCCTCGACAACGTCGGCAACCACTCGATGGCCCGCACCCGGCGCGCGTTGACGCCGCTTGGAACCCTGATCTCGAATGGCGGCGGCCATGCAAGCGGCAAGCTCGGACGGACGATCCGGACGATGCTCGTGTCGAAGTTCGTGAGCCAGCAGGCCGGCCCTTCGGTCAAGATCCAGAACCACGACGACCTCGTCGCCTTGCAGGGCTACGTCGAAGCCGGAACGGTGACGCCCGTCATCGACCGGACCTACCCGCTGACCGAGACGCGCCAGGCGTTCGGGCACGTCGCCGGGGGACATGTCGCGGGCACGGTCGTCCTCACCGTCTGACGCCGCGACGCCTCACGACAGCCACCCCACCACCGCAAACCTCACCCATCGCTCGGAAGGAGCCAATCATGTCCAAGGCAACCGTCACGAAGTTCTTCATCGGCAGCCTGATCGCGTTCGCGGCCGGCGCCGTCGTCACCATCATCGCCGTGGCCCTGGCGATGGCGAACGACCTGTTCGTGATGAACGGGTCCGACATCGTCGGGGTCCGAGGTGGCCCGCTGGCGTTGTCCCTGCTCCTGCTCGGGGTCGCGGGCGGCCTGACGGCCATCGGCGGGATGATCTCCGGCCTGGTGGCCTGGATCGGCGCGCTGCTCAACACGTGGCAGCTCGAGAGCAAGGCGTGGTTCGCCGTGCTGCTGCTGACCGGGATCTTCAACTTCGGGTTCGTCGCGATGATCGCGTACGTGATCGCCGGACCGGATGGCCGGGCGCCGATCGCACCGCGCGTCGCAGCGGCGCCGACCGCTGCCTGACGGCAGCACCAGATGGGCGTCGGCCAGCCCGGCCGGCGCCCGTTCGCCGGTCCTGACACGGAGACACACATGATCCACGACACCCCATCCATGGCGGGCCAGACCGTCCTGGTCACCGGCGGAACGGGTGGCATCGGCAAGGCGACGGCCAGCGGGCTGTCCGCCCTCGGCGCGCGTGTCGCGATCACGGGACGGAGTCTCGCGCGCGCGGAGGCCGCAGCCCGGGAGATCCGCGACGAGACCGACAATCCCGACGTGCGGGGGTTCGCCGCCGACCTGTCATCCCAGGCCGAGGTGAGGCGTCTCGCCGCCGAGGTTCTCGAGATCTACCCGCGGCTGGACGTCCTGGTCAACAACGTCGGTGGCTTCTGGGCGACGCGCCATGTGACCGCCGATGGACTCGAGCGGACCTTCGCCCTGAACCACCTCGCGGCCTTCCTGCTCACGGAGCTGGTGCTGGACCGGCTGAGGGCCAGCGCCCCGGCGCGGGTGGTCACAGTCTCGTCCGGTGCCCAGTCGCTCGGAACGATCGACTTCGACGACCTGCAGGGCGCGCGGAAGTACTCCGGTCAGACCGCCTACAACCAGTCGAAGCTGGCCAGCGTAATGTTCACCTACGAGCTGGCCCGCCGCCTGCACGGCACCGGCGTGACCGCGACCGTGCTGCATCCGGGCGTGGTCAGCACCGCGTTCGGTGCCGAGGACCCGTCGCGGATCTTCAAGCTCGTCGTCCCGTTCTACCGGCCGTTCATGAAGACACCGAAGGACGGCGCGGCGACGTCGATCTACCTTGCGTCGTCGCCGGACGTCGCCGGCGTCACCGGCAGGTACTTCGCGAAGTGCCGACCCGTGAGCTCCAACAAGGCGTCGTACGACACTGCCGCCGCGACTCGCCTGTGGAGGGTCAGTGCCGACCTGGTCGGGTTGACGCCTGCCACTGCCGAGGAGCATGGGGGCCGGGTTGAGCGGCGAGCCGGGTGGGATTCGAACCCACGACACAGGGATTAAAAGTCCCCTGCTCTGCCACTGAGCTACCGGCCCGTTCCGCAAGCGTACCGGACCACGTTGCGGGCGCTGGCGCCTCGATCTCGCCGCAACGCAACTCCTGGTTGCGTTGCGTAGTCGCGGTCGCGCCGAGACCCTCGAATCAGCCCGAAACGTCATCGGGGCTTGCGTTGCGGCCGGTTTCGCCCTCCGCGGAGCCGTGACGGGTGCGTAGTGCCACGGTGAGTTGCGTTTCGGACCGGGCGGCCTGGCAGAGGCCAGGATCCCGACCATACCTGTAGATTGACGCCGAAATCGGCTATTGTTCCTAGCCATGGCTCGACAGGACACCAGCCTTCGCATCGGTCGCGCCGCCGAGATGATGAGCGTGACGGTCGACACCGTCCGGCGCTGGTCGGACGACGGTCGGATCCGGTCCGTCCGGACCGACGGCGGCCAGCGCCTCATCCCGATCGACGAGGTCACCAGGGTGATCGGCGAGCGCCGGCGGACGACCGCCGACCGGACGATCGTCGCCCAGTCCGCCCGCAACCGGTTCGCCGGGATCGTGACCCGGATCGAGAAGGACCAGGTCGCCGCCGTCGTCGAGATCCTCGCGGGCCCGCATCGCCTCGTCAGCCTGATGACCGCGGAGGCCGTGGATGAGCTCGGCCTCCGGATCGGCGACGAGGCGATCGGCGTCGTCAAGGCCACCAACGTGATCGTGGAGATCCCATCGAAGGGGGAGGCTCGTTCGTGAAGATCCTGGGTCGTCGTCTGATCCTGGTCGTCCTCGCGCTGGCGTGGCTCGTGGCCGCGTGCAGCAGCGGTGCGACCCCGTCGCCGTCCGGCGCCGCGCCGAGCGTGGCCGCCCCGAGCGTCGCCGCCAGCGAGGCTGCCCCGTCGGTCGAGGCCGCTCCCCTGACGGTCCTCGGTGCGGCGTCGCTCAAGGGCGTCCTCGCGAAGCTCCAGACAGCCTGGGAAGCCGCCCATCCCGGCTCGACCCTGACGATCTCGACCGACTCGTCCGCCGCCCTCGAGACCCAGATCGAGCAGGGCTCGCCAGCCGACGTCTTCCTGTCGGCCGACACCGCGAACCCGAAGAAGCTCGTCGACAAGGGCCTCGCCGACGGTGCCGCGGTCAACTTCGCCGGCAACACCCTGACGGTCATCGTCCCGACGACCAACCCGGCCGGGATCTCGACGCCGGCCGACCTCGCAAAGACCGGCGTAAAGGTCATCGCCGCGGGCGATGACGTGCCGATCACGAAGTACGCGAATCAGGCCGTTGCCAACCTCGCCAAGCTCCCGGGCTATCCGGCGAACTTCGAGGCGGCCTACAAGATGAACATCGCCTCGAAGGACGAGAACGTCAAGGGCATCGTGACGAAGGTCGAGCTGGCCGAGGGGGACGGCGGAATCGTCTACGTCACCGACGCGAAGGCCTCGACGAAGGTCACGCCAGTCACCATCCCGAACGAGGCGAACGTGCCGGCGACGTACGCGGGCGTCGTCGTCAAGGCGTCCGCGCACCCCGCGACCGCGCACGCCTTCCTCGACTGGGTCGCCGGTCCTGAGGGCCAGGCCATCCTGACGACCTTCGGGTTCATCGCCCCGCTGCCGGGCTGATCTCCCGTTGACGCTCCTTCTCGCGGTCGGCGTCGGGCTCTTCCTGGGGCTGCCGGTCGCCCTGCTGGTCCTCCGCGCCCTGCTCGGAGGGTCGCTGCTCGTCTCGCTGACCGACCCGGCCGTCCTCGATGCGCTTCGGCTCTCGTTGATGACGACGGCGATCAGCCTGGTCCTGACGATCGCGATCGCGACGCCGGTCGCTCATCTGCTCGCTCGTCGGCGGTTCCGTGGAGCGACCTTCGTCGAGGCGATCGTCGACCTGCCGATCGTCCTGCCGCCGTCGGTTGCCGGGCTGGCTCTCCTGCTCGCGTTCGGCCGGCGCGGCGTCTTCGGGGATGCGCTCTACGCGTTCGGGATCTCGATCCCGTTCACGACGCTCGCCGTGATCATGGCCCAGATGTTCGTCTCGATGCCGTTCTTCATCCGGGCGGCGCGCGCGGGCTTCCTGGGTGTCGAGCGCGACTACGAAGACGCGGCGCGCGTCGATGGAGCCAGCGAGCGCCAGGTCGCCTGGTCCGTGACGGTGCCGCTCGCGAGCACGGCGCTGGCATCCGGGATCGTGATGACCTGGGCGCGAGCACTCGGAGAGTTCGGCGCGACAATCATGTTCGCGGGGAACGTGGCGGGACGGACCCAGACCCTGCCGCTCGTCGTGTATGGCGAGTTCCAGTCGGGCGACCTCGATGCGTCCATCGCCGCGGCGACGATCCTGGTGATCGCCGCGTTCGGCGTCCTCGTCGCCGTCCGGGGCCTTCGTTGGGGCCGGGCCCTGGACCTTCGTGCTGCCTGATCCGGAGCACCTGATAGGAGATCGACCGATGAAGCTCAGCGCACGCAACCAGCTCCCCGCGACCGTCAGGAAGGTCACCGAAGGCGCCGTCATGTCCGAGGTCGTCGTCGAGGTCGACGGCGGTCACGAGGTCGTCGCGGCGATCACCGCCGAGTCGGCCCGGAACCTCGGGCTCGCGGCCGGCAAGCGGGTCACCGTCGTGATCAAGTCGACCGAGGTGATGCTTGCCGTCGACGACTGACCCGATGGAGCCCGTCTCGCTCCGGCCGATCGGCATCATCCGCACGCCCTTCACGGAGTCCGCCGGCATGCCGATCCAGGCGGTGGCCGCGATCGGGGTGGCGGGCCGGATCGAGCTGGACCCGACGCTGGAGGCCGGCCTGGCCGACCTCGACGGGTTCAGCCACCTGATCCTGATCTACCACCTCGACCGGGTGACGGAGCCCCGCCTGACGGTGACGCCGTTCCTCGACGATCGGCCGCACGGGATCTTCGCGACGCGGGCGCCGGCGCGGCCGAACCCCATCGGGATCTCGACGGTCCGGCTCGTGGGGATCGAGGGCGTCACGATCCTGATCGAGGACGTCGACATGGTCGACGGGACGCCGCTCCTGGACCTGAAGCCGTACGTGCCGGCGTTCGACGACCGGGCCGACGCCCGGACCGGCTGGCTCTCGGACCGCCTCGGGCCGCTCGCCGAGACGCGGGCCGACGAGCGGTTCACATCGTCCGGCTGATCCATCCGTCCTGGCGATCCGCCCGTCCCGGCGATCCGCCCGTCCCGGCGATCCGCCGATTTCTCACTGGGTGAGCTCCGCGAGGAGTTCGGTGGTCCGAATGCCCACCGGGCGGGCATCCGGCGACCTTTCGGGAGGAGGTGCCGGGATCGCACGCAGGACGCCGAGCCATCCCTGGTGGAAGGGCCGCGCGGTGCTCAGCCCGGGAGAATCCCGGGATCGGACGCCCGGCCGCGCGGAAGCTCGGCCGCGGGGACGCCTGGCCGGCACGGCCGGCACCGCGCCGAGCCTCAGGCCCGGTCGTAGACCTCGGGGTTGATCGGTGTCGGCAACCGTTCGCCGTGGATGCCGGCCAGGAGGTTGGCGGCGGCCATCTCGGCCATCTTTCCGCGGGTCGCGCGCGACGCGGAGGCGATGTGCGGCACGATCAGGCAGTTCTCGAGCCCGACGAGCGGGTCGTCCATCGGGATCGGCTCGGGATCGGTCACGTCGAGCGCGGCCGCGAAGATCCGCCCGGTCCGCAACGCATCGGCGAGCGCCGCGTGATCGATCACCGGGCCGCGAGACGTGTTCACGAGGACGGCGTTCGGCTTCATCCACGACAGCTTCTCGGCGTCGATCATGCCGCGCGTCTCGGGTGTCAGGTTCGTGTGGAGGCTCACGAAGTCGGACCGGGGCAGCATCTCCTCGAGCGGCATGAAGGTCGCCCCGAGCTCGGCCTCGATCGTCGGGTCGACGCGCTGGATGTCCTGGTACAGGACCGCCATCCCGAACCCGCGTGCGCGGCGCGCCATCGCCTGCCCGATCCGTCCGAACCCGACGATCCCGATCGTCGCGCCGTGGACGTCCGGCCCGAGCAGCAGCAGCGGGCCCCACGTCTTCCAGTTGCCGGCCCGGACGTACCGGTCGCCCTCGGGCAGCCGGCGGGCGGCCGCCATCAGGAGCGCGAACGCGAGGTCCGCGGTCGTCTCGGTCAGGACGCCGGGCGTGTTGCCGGCCGGGATGCCGCGCGCCGTCACGGCCGGGACGTCGATGTTGTCGAAGCCGACCGCGTAGTTCGAGACGACCTTCAGGCCCGGCCCGGCGGCATCGAGGAACTCGTCGTCGACCCGATCGGTCAGGAGGGTCAGGACGCCGTCGCAGTCGCGGATCGCCTCGAGCAGCGTCGCGCGGGGCGGCGGCAGGTCGTCCTCCCAGACGCGGGCGTCGCAGGTGGCGAGGATCGGCCGGAGCCCATCCTCGGGGATGCGCCGGGCGACGAAGACGACCGGGCGGTCGACGGTCATGCGACCCCCGGTCAGCGAGCCGAACCGGCGGCGACGGCGTCGGCCGGCAGCGCGTCCACGAAGGCCCGGATCCGATCCAGGGCCTTTGCCAGGTTCTCCCGGGAGGTGGCGTACGAGATCCGGACGTGCCCGATGCCGATCCCGCCAAACGCGGTGCCCGAGAGGACACAGACGCCGGACTCCTGGAGGAGGCGGTCGGCCAGGACTCTGCCCGTCAGCCCGGTCCCCGAGATGTCGGGGAACACGTAGAACGCGCCCTTCGGGCTCAGGCACCGGATCCCGGGGATCGCGTTGAGCCCGTCGACGACGAGGTCGCGCCGGGCACGGAACTCCTCGACCATCTCGGCCATGGGGCCCTGCGGGCCGCGGATCGCCTCGACCGCGCCGATCTGGGCGAACGTCGGGGCGCAGCTGATCGTGTTGATGACGAGCTGGCCGTACGTCGGGATCAGCGACGGCGGCACGATCGCATAGCCGAGCCGCCAGCCGGTCATCGCGAACGTCTTGCTGAAGCCGTCGAGGACGATCGTCCGCTCCGCCATGCCCGGGAGCGAGGCAATCGAGACGTGCTCCTCGCCGTCGTACAGGATCCGGCCGTAGATCTCGTCGTCGAGGACGACCAGGTCGTGGCGGATCGCCAGCTCTGCGATCGCCTCGAGGTCCGCGCGGGTCAGGACGCCGCCAGTCGGGTTGGCGGGCGAGTTGATCACGAGCATCCGGGTGCGCGGCGTGACCAGCGAGGCGAGCTCGTCCAGATCGATCCGGAAGTCGTGCTCCATCCGGATCGGGACCGGGACCGGCGTGCCCCCGACGAACCGGGTGAGCGACTCGTAGATCGGGTAGCCGGGATCCGGAACGAGGACCTCGTCGCCCGGGTCCACGAGCCCGAGGATCGCGTAGAGCATCACGCCCTTGCCGCCGACCGTGACGAACACCCGGTCCGGCGTGACGGGGAAGCCCTTCCGGGCGGTCGCGTCCTCGGCGATCGCCGCGCGCAGCTCCGGGATGCCGGGGTACGGGGCGTAATGGGTCGCGCCGGCATCGAGCGCCCGCTTGGCCGCCTCGCGGATGTTGGCCGGCGTGTCGAAGTCGGGCTCGCCGATCTGGAGGTGGATGATGTCGCGGCCCTCCGCCTCGAGGGCGCGGGCGCGGGCGGAGACCTCGAACGCGGTCTCGGTCCCGATGTTGCTCATGCGGTGGGCGACGCGCATGACCACTCCTCCTGATCCGTCCGCGCAGTCTAGCGCCGCGGTCGCCGAGCGGCGCCGGCCCTTCGCGACAGGCGATCCGCGCGTCAGCGGCTACCATGCGTCGGTGACTCGATTTTTCGACCTCGACGAGGCGAACGCGGCCATCCCCGAGGTCCGCACGATCCTCGAGTCGCTCCGCGACCAGCGCGCGGAGCTGATCCGCCTGCGTGACGAGGTGCTCGCCCACGGCGCGGCGGACGAGGCCCGCGGGGAGGCCCGCGGCGACGCCCCGGCCGAGGCCCGGACCGACGCCGACGTCCGGGTCCTGCGCCTGCGGATGCAGGGCGTCATCGACCGGATGCAGGCCGGGGTCGTCCGGATCGACGAGATCGGCATCACGCTCCGCGAGATCGAGACCGGCCTGATCGACTTCCCGGCGCTGGCCAGCGGCCGTCAGATCTGGCTGTGCTGGAGGCTCGGCGAGGGCGACGTCGAGTGGTGGCACGAGCTGAGCGACGGGTTCCCCGGCCGTCGGGCCCTGGCCGAGCTGACGTGATCGAGGGCGGCCGGCCGGCCGGCGTCAAGGCGGCGTCGCCGGACCGACCGCGGACGGTCCTCCAGGGTGGCCGCGCCAAGGCCTATCGACCGTTGCCGGAGCCCGATCGACGGGCGGCCTACGACGAGGCACTCGCAGCGTACGAGCGCGGCGACTTCTTCGAGGCGCACGAGCTCCTCGAGCCGGCCTGGATGGGATCCGACGACCTCGCCGAGCGGGAGCTCCACCAGGGCCTGATCAAGCTGGCCGCGGGGTTCGTGCACGGCGTCCGGGGCAACCCGCTCGGGATCGCCAAGAACCTCCGGGGTGCCCGAGACCATCTCGCCGGCGCCGTCGGGACCGATGCGGAGGCCTGGTCCGGACTGGATCTCGAGGCGCTGATCGCCGCGATCGACGAGCGGCTCGCCCGTCTGGCCGCCGACCCGACCGATGCCTCGATCGATCCGCCGCCGCTGCCGAGGAGGGAGACAGGATGAATCCGTCCGGGGTGCCGTCGATCCAGCCCCGCGATGCCGCGATCGCGGTCGGCGTCGCCGGTGACGCCGCGGCCGCCGGCGACCCGTCGGCCCCCCTGATCGTCGACGTTCGCGAGCTCGACGAGTTCGTGGCGGACCGGATCGCCGGCGTCGCGCTGGTGCCGGTGTCCCAGCTCCTGACCCGCTTCGAGGAGCTGCCGCGTGACCGGCCGCTCCTGATGGTGTGCCGGTCCGGCAGCCGGTCCGCCGCCGCGACCCAGTTCCTCCTCCAGCGGGGCTGGACGGACGTGCGGAACATCGACGGCGGGATGCTCGCGTGGCAGCGCAACGGGCTGCCGGTGCGAACGGGTCCGCCCGGCCCGGATGAGGGTTCCCTCCCCCGCTGACTGCCCGGAGCGGAGATCAGGCCCGGGCCTTGAGCGCCTTCTCGCGCCGGCGCCGGTCGCGCCACTCCCGGATCTGCGTCTTGTGGGCGAATGCCCAGCCGATCGCGATGAAGATCGCGAAGTTGATGATCCCGACCGTGTTCGCCGCGAGGTAGCCGAGCTGCTGGCCGATCTCGCCGTTGATCGTCAGCGCCGGCACGGTCGCTCCGAACAGGCCCAGCTGGAAGAACGGCGCCGCGGGCGCGATGTTCGCCCGGATGCTCCCCGTCTGCACCCCGGCGGTGGTCGTGCCGCCGACGATGACCGCGTTCGGGCCGAGGATCAGCGGCGCGCCGCCGGCGTTGCCCTCGGGCGGCAGGTCGCTGACCACGAGGCGCTTCCACTCCGGGATGTCGCCGCCCGTCGTGGGGACGCCCCAGTACAGCGTGGACTGCGGCGTCTTGCCGTCGCTGCCGCCGACGGCGTACAGGTTTCCGTTCGCCGCGAAGCCGTTGATGTTCGTGCGCGGCGCCGGGAGGTTGCCGGGGCCGGACCGGACCCCGAACTGGACGAGGGTCGTCGCGCTCGTGCCCGTCCCGAACTCACCACGCTGCACGGTCCCGGTCGGCGTGCCGTCGGCCATCGTGCCGCCGTAGACCCAGACGTAGCTGCCCACGAGCGCGGCCGAGGCGTCGGTCACGGGCGTGTAGAGCTTGGCCGGCTGGACAGCCCACTTGCCGGGGGCGCCGGTCTTGTCGAACGTGGCCTTCCAGACCGTGTTGGTCGGTCCCGTCCCGTTCGTCCCGCCGACCAGGAACAGCCCGTCCGTCCCCGACAGGAGGACGGCACCGGCCCGCGGCTCCGGCAGGCCCAGGTCGAGCTTGGCGTCCTGGGCCGTCTGCCAGGTGCCGAGCTCACCGGTCGTCGCGTTCGGCGTGAGGACGAACACCGTGTTGGTCGGCTTGCCGTCCGCCCCAAACCCGCCGACGACGTAGATCTTGCCGCCCGAGTAGACGATGCCCGCATCCGACCGCGCGGCCGGCAGCTTCGGGCCGTCTGCGCTCCACTTGTCGAAGTTCCCGGCGCCCGAGACCTTCGACACGAACGTCGTGTCGACCGCGGTCTTCCCGTCGGACCCGCCGATGTACAGCAGGGTCGTGCCGGACTGGACGACCGCGCCGTCCGTCCGCGGCGCGGGCAGGGCGATCTCGGGCGGCGACGGAGCCCACGGCACGACGGCCCCGACCGGCGCCGGGCACGGCAGCGACTGGTTCCCCTCGGGGCAGAAGTTGACCGGGCTCCACGCGAGGATGCCGAGGTCGATCGTCTTGTTGACGGTGAAGTAGTAGGCGCGGTCGGGGATGTACCCGAGCATGAAGATCAGGAGGATGAACCAGGCGAACGCCTTGAGCGAGGCCCAGATCCAGCCGCTCGCGTCGAGCAGGCCGAACAGGGCCCGTCCGCGCGTCTGCGTCGTCCCCGGGTTCAGGGCCTGCTGCGCCATCGTCCTCCCATCCATCCGGGCGCCCCTGCGCCCGGCTCGATTGCCGGCTCCCCGGCCGTGCTGCGTGACTGCTACTTGACCTCGAGGGTCCCGAGCATCGTCGTCGGATGTACCTGGCAGAGGTACGTGTAGTTGCCGCTCTTCAGGGCCGGGACTGCGTACGACACCGTCTTGGGCCCGAGGAAGAACGCGGTGTCACCCATCGGGACGACGGACTTGCCGGCGTCCTCGATCACGATGTTGTGCTGGACCGTCGGGTCCTGGTTGTCGAACTTCAGCGTGAATGCCGTGTCCGCCTTGGCCTCGAGGGTCGTGGGCTGGAACCCGGCCGTCGCCGCGCCGCTCGGCGCCGTCACGGTCAGGACCGGCGCGTTCGGGTCGATCGAGGCCGCCGGAGCGGCGGACGATCCGCTGCCACCGGTCAGCGCGTCGAGGTAGCAGTCCGGGAACGGCGTAGCGCCCGGTGCCGGCTTGTAGTTCGGGTCGCGCCATCCGGTGAACGTCTCGACCTTGCCGGTGGCCGGATCGATGATCGGCTCGTTCGTGGACGGGTCGCGCTTCTCGTACGTGCCCTCGTTCGTGGCCCGCAGGAACGCGATCAGCTCGTCGATCTGGCGGTAGTTGAGCGGGCCGGGCGGGTTGCCCTTGTCCGACCAGACTGGCATCTGCGAGTTCGCGTTGCCGCACACATAACGGCCGCCGACCTGGAGGACGTTCCGGAGATAGCCCTCGTTGAGGTGAGCGTAGAGCTTCTCCTGGGAGTTCAGCTGCGGCCCGATGTAGCCCGCCGTGGCGGCGTCCGGCTCGTTGGGGCCGAGGCCGTTCGGGCCGTGGCAGCGAGCGCAGTTCGCCTCGAACAGGTTGTAGCCGCGCTGCACGTCGACCACCTGCTGGGCGGCCTCCTCGACCGCGAGGCGCGGCTTGGACAACCCGAGCGGCGAGCCGATCTCGTAGAACCAGTAGCCGACGATGAACAGACTGACGAAGATCACCGTCAGGAACCCGACCCAGCGAGCCGCGCCGGACTGGCGGACGATCCCGGCGGAGCGAGCCGGGGTCAGCCCGGCGTTCGACTTGATCGCGGGCGGGGCGGTGAACCGGTCCGCGGTCAGCTGGCTCTGCGGGATCGTCGCCGGCAGACGCTCCTCGGCGCCGCCGGCATCCGCGGCCGGCTCCGGCGTGCCCTCGGGCACCGGGGCCGGCGTCGACGGGGTCTGGTCGGTCATCAGATGCAGCCGGTCGGGGTAAGGGGCGGGATGATGCCCGGCTGGCCGACGGCGACCGGCAGCGGGCCGAGGGTGATCTTGCCCGTGTCGAGGGTCAGCACGCCGCCGCTGTCGACGGTCGCCGAGAACCGGTCCATGCTCCGCGGCGCCGGGCCGTACTGGGCCCCGGCCGCCTTGATCCCGAGCCGGTCATAGCGCGACCCGTGGCAGGGGCACTCCAGCCAGAAGTTCTTCAGGCACGGGTTCGGCCGGCAGCCGAGGTGCGGGCAGCGCTGGTACAGCCCGCGGACGTTCAACGGCGTGCCATCGCCGGTCGTGTCCTCGCCGGGCGTGTAGCTCTGCTGGCTCGTGTTGATCAGGACGACATACGCCCGGGCCTCCGGGAAGTACGCCGGGAAGCCCTCGTCGATCGGCAGGTTCGAGTTCGCGAGCTTGACGTCCTCGTAGGTCCCGATCTTGACCTTGCTCCCGAACCCGCCGCTCAGGTTCGGCCAGATGAACCCGATCGTGCCCGCGGTGACCTCGAGCAGCCACAGCGTGATCGCGCCGCCGATCGAGTAGCGGAGCAGCTGGCGGCGCGAGATCCCCTGGACCTGGCTTCGCCGGAGCGATTTGATCGACTGCGGAACGAGAGCGCGCGGCTGGTCCGCGGGCTCGACGTGGTAGTTGCTCATGCGCGCGTGCTCGGGGTGGTCATGCAGGTCATGGTCCCGTGATCAGAGGGAGAAGTGGAGGCCCGGCGAGGAGTTCTCGAAGAAGGGCAGGAAGGGGATGACGAAGCTGTAGCCGGGGCCGCGGAAGAAGATGCCGACGAAGGTCAGCGTCAGCCCGAGGCCGCAGAACAGCGTGAACAGGACGACCGCGGTCTTCCGCTCGGACGGCCGGGTCGTCGTCAGGCTGCCACGATCCACGTACGGGATCAGGGCCGCCCCGACGAGCACGAGCAGCGGGGTCAGGACCCCGGCGACCGTCGGGTGGAAGTAGGCGAGCAGCTCCTGGAGCCCGAGGAAGTACCACGGCGCCTTGGCGACGGCCGGGGTGACGTTCGGGTTCGCCAGCTCCTCCAGCGGCGCGTTGATGAACAGGCCCATCAGGAGGAGGAAGACGCTCATCATCCCGGCCGCGAGGAACTCGATCGAGAGCAGGTGCGGCCAGGTCATGACCGTGTCGTCGGGCTCCTTCTGGACCCGGACGACCGCATCCTGCTTGACGAGCGCGAGCAGCCGGTACGGCCGCGCCGACATCGGCACGCGCTGCTTGTCGATCTCCGTTCGACGAGCCGGGTCGACCGGCAGGACCACGCGCTTGTCCGGCGGGGACTTCGTGTCGGTCATCGGCTCACACCCTCCGGGCCGATAGGGCAGCCGAGCGCAAGGCGGAGCCGAGCACGGGAGCGAGCGCACTCATGTGCGTGAGCGAGCGCGCGGAGGCGACAACGCGGCGAACGGCTGTCATAGCGGCCCGGAGATCCCGCCGTCCTTGCGGATGCGCCAAAAGTGGACCGCAAGGAAGATCGCCGCCGCGAGCGGGAAGACCATGATGTGGAGCACGTAGAACCGCAGGAGCGTGTTCTGCCCGACCTCCAGGCCGCCCAGCAGCATCCGGTTGAACGGGGTGTTGATCAGTGGCGCGTAGCCACCCATGTTCGTTCCGATCGTGATCGCCCAGAACGCGATCTGGTCCCACGGAAGCAGGTAGCCGCTGAAGCTGAGCATGATCGTCAGGAAGAGCAGGACGACCCCGACGACCCAGTTGAACTCGCGTGGCGGCTTGTATGCCCCGTGATAGAAGACCCGCATCATGTGGAGGAAGACGAAGAACACCATCAGGTGAGCGGCCCATCGATGGATGTTCCTGGTCAATAGCCCGAACGTGACCTGGCTCTGGATGTCCAGGATGTTCGTGTATGCGAGCGTCGCCGACGGAACATAGAAGAACATGAGATACACGCCGGTGATCGTCAGGACGAGGAACAGGAAGAAGGACAGGCCGCCGAGGCAGAACGTGTAGGCGAACTTCACGGCGTGCTGGCGGACGCGGACCGGGTGGATGTGCAGGAAGACGTTGTTCATCACCGCGTACGCCCGCGACCGTTCGTCGTTGGGGTACGGCTGACGGAAGAGCGAGCGCCAGACCGGGCTCCGGCGGATGGTCTGGTCCACCCGCTCCAGGAAACTCACCTGGCTCCTCCTGCGACGCCGGGCGTGCCGGCCAGCTGCGCGTCGCGGTACGACTCCTTGTAGAGCCGCCCGTCGGTCGAGATCTCCTGCAGCTCGAACCGCTCCATCGTAATGGCGTCGAACGGGCAACGCTTGACACACAAGGCGCAGCGGATGCAGCGCTCCTCGTCGAGGATCATCGCGGCCCCGTTCTCCCAGCCGTACGACTCCTCGATCTCCGGGAGCAGGCCCTCGGTCTTCAGCTGGTTGACGTCGACCATGTGGATGACGCCCTCGGGGCAGACGTCGGCGCAGGCGCCGCACAGGACGCACCGGAACGGGTCGAACCAGATGTTGTAGTTGCACATCAGGCAGCGGGTCGACTCCGCCACCGCGGCCGTCGCGTCGTAGCCGTATTCGACCGGGGTGTTGAAGTTGATCTCCGGGTCGGTCGAGGGCATCCGCGCGGCGAGCGGCGCCATCGGGATGTGCTGGCGCGGCAGGACGTCGTAGAGCTCCGGCATGTCGTGCCGCCAGGAGCTCGTGATCTTCACGTTCGGGCTGACCGTGACGTCGGTCCGGCCGGCGAGGTACCGGTCGATCGCGTAGGCGCACTTCTTCCCGTGGCCGGCTGCCTCGATGAGGGTCGTCGGGCCGGTCACGAAGTCGCCGCAGGCGAAGACGCCGCGGACGTTCGTCGCATACGTCGCCGGGTCGACCTTCACCCGGCCGCGGTTGATCTCGAAGGTCGACTCGACTGGCAGGAAGGTCAGGTCGGCGGCCTGCGACACGGCCGGGATGACGACGTCCGCGGGGATCGTGAACTCGCTGCCCTCGATCGGGACCGGCGACCGGCGACCCGAGGCGTCCGGCTCGCCGAGCCGGTTGCGGATGAACCGGACCGCCGTCACGTGGCCGTCCTTGCCGAGGACCTCGATCGGGCTCGCGAGGAACTCCATCCGGACGCCCTCGCGCTCGGTCTCGCCGAGCTCCTCCTCGTCGACGACGAGCTCGGACCGCGTCCGGCGGTAGACGATCGACACGTGGTCGGCGCCGTGGCGGAGGCTCGTCCGCGAGCAGTCCATCGCGGTGTAGCCGCCACCGATCACGACGACGTCCTTGCCGACGTACAGCTCCTGGCCGAGGTTCGCCTTCTTCATGAAGTCGACGCCGTAGTCGACCCCGTCGAGTTCGCCGCCCGGGATGTCGAGCGCGACCGGGTCCATCGCGCCGGCCGTGAGGGCGACCGCGTCGTAGTCCCGCTGGAGCTCCTCGAACGTGACGTCGACGCCGACCGTCGTGTTGAACCGGAACTCGACGCCGAGGCGCTCGACGAGCCGGACATCCATCTCGATCGCCTCGCGCGGGAGGCGGAACGCGGGGACGCCGATCAGCATCGTCCCGCCGCCGTACGGCAGGCTGTCGAAGACCGTGACCCCGACACCCTTCATCGCGAGCTCGCGGGCGACCGCCAGCCCGGCCGGGCCGGCACCCACCACCGCGACCCGCTCCGGACGGGCGGTGATCCGGGGCATGACGTCGGGGATGCCCGAGGCCTCGTGCCACTCGACGAGGAACCGCTTCATCGCCCGGATCGCCAGCGGCCGGTCGATGTCGCCGCGGCGGCAGGCCCGCTCGCACGGGGCGGAGCAGACGTACGAGCACATCGCGGCGACCGGGTTCGGCTCGCGCGACAGGATGTAGCCCTCCTCGAACCGGCCCTCGGCCGCGAGGTTCAGGTAGCCGCGGCAGTTCGTCCCGACCGGGCACGCCTCCTGGCACTCGATGTTGCACTGGAGCCAGGAAGCGTCGACGGGCTGAACGAGGAATTCCTGGAAGGGGTCGATGGCCAAGTCGAGGACGTGCCTTTCGAGTGTGGTCCACATCCCGGGGAGTCGTGCGTCCGGCAAGCCTGCAAGGCACCGCGGCCGGCGGTCCGAATCTACCATCGCGGGCTCGGCCTTCGCAAAGACGGGCGGTGCCGTCCGAGCGTGGCTGGACGGGCCGTCCGACGCACCCCGAGAGGCCTCCCCGCGTGCTCCGCGAGGTTGACCGCCGACGCGCACGCAGCTACGCTCGCGAGGGGGATCATTCGTGCGGCCGACGGGTGGCCGGGGAGGACAGCGGATCTTGACGGCGGGCGAGCTCACCTTCCTGGCCCTCGGCCTGCTCCTCGGGGTGGCCACTGGCGCCGCCCTCATCGAGATCCTCCGGTCCCGGCCGCGGGCACCGCGCGAGGTCCGCGTCACGGTCGCACGGAACTCGATTCACGCACGATTCCCGGCCACGCTGTCCGATCCGACCGCGTCGTTCGAGATGACCGGCCCGGCCCCGGGCGGGCCCGGCGATCGCCGCTGGCACGACGAGCGGCCGGCGGAGCTGGCCGTCCTCCCCGGGCGGCGGATCGACGACGCGGGACCCCCGATGCGGTCCGCCACTGGAACACCTGTTCCATCCCGGCCGGCGCCGATCTGGCTATCGCCACTGGCGGCGGGATCGACGACGATGGTGCCGGTCCCGATGTCGATCGAGCCGGACCCGCTCACGGCGGCCCTCCGATCGACCGCAGCCGCCGTGGCGACGGCCGCGATGGCCGGGCCGGGTAGCCGGGAGGCAACGACGCATCCGATGGCGACTGGCAACGCGGCTCCGTCCGGCGGCTCGGGCGCGGGCGGACACGGCGGCGGCTCCGATGGGCCGCCGGCGGATGCCCCGCGCGCCACGCCACCCGACGCCGGTCCGTGCGCGGACGAACGGCGCGTCGCCGACGAGCGCTGCGCGGTCGCATCCCGGGCACGGGCGGGCGCCGACCAGGCAGCCGAGGCACTGCGCGCCGCGCAGCGGACGCACGACGAGCACATGGCCGCCGCGGCGGCGGGCGCCCTGGCGGCGGATCCCCGTTCGGTCCGGACCGCGAAGGAGGCCGCGCAGGATCGATTCCGCGACGCGCGGGCGGCCGCGAACACGCGCGACGACGTCGAGAGCGCCGCCCGCGCCTGGCTGGCCGAGATCAACCAGATCAACAACGAGACCCGCGAGGCCGCGGCGCGCGCCGAGCGCAGCCGCGCGGCAGCCACCGCGCTGGGGATGACGCTGGAGCGACTGGCGGTCGAGGCCGACGCGGCCCGGATTTCCGCGGCACGAGCCGACGAGGCCTGCATCGCCGCCCGTGAGACGGTCGCCGCGTGCGACGAGGCGCGGACGCTGGAGGCCGCCGCGGCCGCGAGGGCCGCCGCACAGGCGCCGGCAGCGCCACCTGCTCCGGCCGCCCCGGTCGCCGCGGCCGCCCCGATCGCCGACAAGCCGGGTCCGGCCCCGGCCGCCACGCCCGAGCCCGAGGAGGAGTTCGCCCTCAGCGGGTCGATGGGCTCGCGGGCCGGCCAGGACGCGCTGATCCTGCGGATCCTGCGCGGCGACCGCGGCGCGATGCAGCACGCCGTCGCACGACTGGCGACCCCCGGCAGCGATGAGGCTCGTCACTGGCAGGCGCTCCTCGGCGGGTTCGCGGACGCATTGATCGCCCGGGCGATCGAGGCGTCGGCGTTCGACTTCCCGGACGACCACTACTTCTGGGGCCCGTTCAACCACACGCAGAACCGCGACATCGCGGCCGGGCTGTCGTCCCTCGGCTTCCGGTTCGACGGGTTCGGCGGGTGGGTCGACGACCGGATCCCGAGCCAGCGCGACCTCGCCCTCGCCGTCGGTTATGCGGGCCTCGACCCGATGCGGATCCGGCGCTGGCCGAACGAGACGGAGACACGCGAGCTGCTGTCGGGCGTCCGGGTCGCCGCCGACGAGTACGTGGCGGGCGCCGCCGGTGGGCTGACCCTCGGCGAGCTGGTCACGCTCCTCGGGCGCCGGGCCGACGGCCTGACCGAGCTCTGGAACAACTGGGGCACGGTCCGGCCGATCCTCCTCGAGGGCGGCTGACCTCAGCCCTGCGTCGCGGCCGCGGTCTCGGCGGCCAGACCCGGATCGGGACCCTCGTCCTCGTCATCGTCGAGGACGATCAGCCGCAGGGCTTCCGCGGCCGCCACGCCGATCGCCTCGCCCTCCTCGGCCGCCCAGCTCCGGATCCGCTCGGCGAGCTTGTCCGGCTCCCGGATCTGGCTGGCGTGGGCCGCCAGCGCGGCGATCTTCCGGTCGATCGTCGTCCCGATGTCGACGCGGACGTTCGGCTCGTTCGGCCAGAACAGGTACACGCGCTTGACCCGGTGCGCCCCGAGCCCGTCCCGGGCGAGCGCCGGGAACGCCATCGGGTTGCGGGCGGCCGGATAGACCGCGTCGACCGCGGCGATCCCGGCCTCGCGGTGATCCGTGTGGTTGATCCCACCGTCTCGGTAGAAGACGACCGTCGGGTCGGTCGCGAGGACCGCGTCCGGCCGGAATGTCCGGATCTCGCGCACAAGGTGCTCGCGCAGCACGAGATCGTTGACGAGCGCGCCGTCCGGCAGGTGGAGGAATGTCACCCCCGCGTAGCCGACGATGGCGGCGGCGGCGCGCTGCTCACGCTCCCGGACCACGGCCAGCTCCAGGGGATCGGCGAATGGATCCTCGCCGCCGGCATCTCCGCTCGTGCAACACACGAGCCAGCCCACCGAACCCTCGTCGATCCAGCACGCCGCGGTGCCCGCCGGACCGAAGTCGGCATCGTCCGGATGACCCGCGACGACCAGAAATCTGGCAGGACGCCAGGTATGGGCTACGTCATTCATCGGAGGGCGTTCCGTCCCTTGATCCGGTTGTTTCAGGTCTCGCGACGGGTCTATCATTCCGGCCGAGGCTTCGCTCGTCTCCCCCCACGAGCGAAGCCTCAAAGCTTGCCCGGTGTCGCGGGGGCCGGGACGAGCCCCACCCCTGATCCGTCTGTCGATTCAGCCGGCGGCGACCGATTGCGCGTCGGCGAGGGCGGCCAGGACGTCCGCCGCGTGGCCCTCCGGCTTGACCTTCTCCCAGGTTTTCGCGACCCGTCCCTGGGGATCCACGAGGAATGTCCGGCGGGCAGTCCCCATGTACGTCTTGCCGTAGTTGGACTTCTCGACCCACGACCCGTACGCGTCGGCGACGGCGTGGTCCTCGTCGGCGAGGAGGAGGAACGGCAGGCCGAACTTCTCGCGGAACGCGCGCTTGCTCTTCGCGCCCTGCGGGCTGATCCCCCAGACATCGGCGCCGCGCTCCGTGATCGTGTCGTGCGCGTCGCGGAACCCGCACGCCTCGGTGGTGCAGCCGGGCGTGTCATCGGTCGGATAGAAGTAGACGATGGTCCAGCGGCCACGCTGGTCGGCGAGTCGATGGATCGTGCCGGTCTCATCGGGGAGGGCGATCTCGGGAGCGAGCTCGCCCGGCGTCGGGATGCTCATCGTCAGAGCCTAGCAGGGGTCTCCACCACGAGAAGCTGACCGGATCGGATGTCGAGGGCCGCGGCCGCGTCCGTGCGCACGTTCGACATCCCGCGCGAGGGCCCGCTCCGGAGCGGCTCGTCGTGGAGCGGATAGCGGAAACCGACGGTCGTGATGCCGAGGACGTCGCCGCCGAACGGCAGGAGCGAGACGAGATCGTCGACACGTCCCGACAGGTCGGTCCGGCCAGGGCCGGCGAGACGGATCCGTGTCCGCGCCCCGAGGAGGCACGCCGGCCGGCCGGCGAGAGCCGGATGGGCAAGCAGCCAGATGTTGCCGAGCTCGTGGTCGAGTCGCCGGCCGCCCAGGGCACCGAGGATCGTGATCCGGGCGGGATCGGCGCGGACGACCGCGAGCACAGCCAGCTCCGCGTCGGTCTCGTCCTTGTCGACCGGCGAGCGCTCGATGCGCACCCCGTCGGCAGCCAGGCGGGCGAGGTCGCCGGGGTCGATCGAATCGCCGTCGCCGACCCACTTGTCAATCCGCCGGCCCAGCGCAGCCGCGTGGCGCGCGCCGCCGTCGGCGGCGACGACGAGGTCGATGCGGTCCGACCAGCCGGGCCACGCCCGATCGAGTTCCGCGACCGGGTCGACGGCGCCGTCCGCGAGGATCAGCGCGTGTTCGGTGGTCACGCGGGATCGGCGCCGAGCCGCCGGGCCCGGCCGGCCCCGGCGATCGCCAGGTGGCGCTCGACCCAGGCGGCGACCGACGGCGCGACCTCGTCCGCCCCTGCGGCGAGGAGCTCGTCCCGGTCGCCGAGGACGGACTCGATGCCGACCGCCCGCGCCCCGACCGCCACCGCCATCTGCATGTCCGTCGGGGCGTCGCCGACGTAGACCGAGGCCTCCGGGCGATGCCCGTGGCCCGCGAGCCCGAGGGCCCGGCGGAGCGGCTCCGGATCCGGCTTGTGGACCGGCAGGTCGTCGCCGAAGACCCGGACCGGCAGGAGCACCCCCAGTCCGGTCCGCTCGAGCTGCGGCTCGACGACGACCCGATGGCCCGCCGTCACGATCCCCAGCGTGGCTCCGGCGTCGCGGAGCCGCGCCAGCGCCGCCGCGGCGCCGGCGAACGCCCGGATCGAGTCCCCGTCGTCCGCGAACGCGGTCTCCCAGAGGCTGTTCGCCTCGTCGAGCCGGTCGTCGGGCACGCCGAGCCGGCGATACATCTCGCGCCAGTCCGGCGCGTAGTTGCGCCGGTACGAGACGACGTCGAAGGGCAGCCCGAACGCCTCCATGACCGCCGCGTTGGCGGCGTGGAACGCCCCGAGCGAATCGACGAGGGTCCCATCCCAGTCGAAGAGGATCGCCTCCATCCGGGCCGATGCTAGACGATCGCCGGGCACGTTCGGCCCGGGGACCGGCCGGGGATGATGCCGTAGACTCCGGCGGTGCCCGAGCCGCCCGACCATCCCGCGATCCTGCGCGTCCGCGAGGCCGCGTCGCGGAAGGGCGTGACGCTCGACGTCCGGGTCTTCGACGCGTCGACCCACACCGCGGAAGAGGCGGCCGCGACGGTCGACGCGGAGCTCGGCCAGATCGTCAAGTCGCTCGTCTTCGTGACGCCGGCCGACGACGGTGTGCTGGAGCCGGTGCTCTGCCTCGTCAGCGGCCCGAACCGGGTCGACCTCGCGCGGCTGGCGGCGGTCGCCGGTTCGCTGGACGTCCGGCGCGCGACGGCCCGCGAGGCGCAGGAGCTGACCGGCTTCACGATCGGCGGCATCCCGCCGTTCGGCCACGCCCGCCCGATCCGGACGATCATGGATCCGGACCTGACCCGGTTCCCGGTCGTGTGGGCCGCGGCGGGAACGCAGACCGCCGTCTTCCCCGTCCCGCCCGGCACGCTCCGGATCCTGTCGAACGCCACGGTCGCCCCGATCGCGGAGGAGCGGCGGGCCGCGGACCTCGAGGCCGAGGCGCAGGCTCGCGCCGCCGCGAGCCCCAACACCGGGGCGTGACGGACCGAGGCGCTGCGGCCCCCGCCCAGCCGCGCGACGCGACGATCGGCTACCCGGGTGGGTTGCGCGCCCGGTGGCGATGGGCCGGGAGCGGCCAGGGCGCCGCGGTGTTCGCGCTGACGGAGGCCGGCGGCACCCTGGAGGACCTCGGGCCGCTGGTCTCGCCCGCGTACGAGGAGCTGTGCCGGGCCGAGCTCCGGGTCGACGGACCGGCCGGCGTCTGGACCGTCCGGCTCGCCTCGACGATCAGCGACGAGCCGGCGGGGCTGGTCTGGGACGACGCCGGGCTGCTCGTCGTGAAGTACGGCTTCCACACCTACGGCTTCGAGAGCCGGACCGGCGCGCTCCGCTGGTCGCATCGATCGGCGACCCCGGTCCTCGCGGTCTTCGGGTCGCCGCGCCTGCCCCACGTCATCGTCCAGGCGGAGATCGAGACGTTCGCGATCGAGGCCGACGGGACGGTGGGCTGGCGGATCGCGCACAGCGACGTCGTGACGGAGGCGGCGCTCGTGGGTGGCCGACTCGTGCTGACGAGCTTCGGGGGCCCGTCGATGGCCGTGGATCCGGCAACGGGCCGCGCGTCGGCGGGCTGAGGCCCCGGGCCGAGGCGCGCCGGGCAGCAAAGGGCCCGAAGGAACCTACCCGCGGCGTGGGCGTTGATGCGATCGCTGCCGTTAGCCTGCGCTCGACCCCTCCGGGCTGGATCGAACGCTATCGCCCCGTCATGGCCGGGGTCAATCCCCGTTGTCCACGACTTCGAACGCTGGCGCCGCGGTTATCCACAGCCTGTCCCGATCCGGACGAAGGCGCGGGCTATCATCGGGCCGTGACTCCCCTCTCCCTCGCGGCCGTGGGTCTGCTCGCCCTCGTGATGGCGGGACTGATCCTCCGAACGTTCGGTCCGCGATACCGGGTGGCGCGATTGCTCGCCACGACCCCGCGGGTGTCGGTCGCGGAGGCCAGCGCGATGGCCCGCGACGGGCGCCGCGCCTATGTCCGCGTCGACGGCCGGATCGACACCGAGGAGGACTTCGAGGGCCCGGACCACCAGCCGCTCGTCCTCCGCCGGGTCCGCCTGGAGCGGCGGTCGGGCCGGCGCTGGCGGGCGTTCGAGGACCACCGGCAGGTCGTTCCGTTCTCGATCAACGAGGGCCTCGACACGATCGCGGTCGACACGGACGCGCTCGACACCGGGCTGGTCGTCGTCCTCCGCGAGTCGGTCGGGACGGCCGCCGACCTCGCCGACCGGGTCCCTGCCGGAACCCCGCCGGACGCGCCCGTCAGGGCCCGGATCGAGCAGCTGTCCTCCGTGGAGCATGCGGTCGTGCTCGGCTATCCGGTGCCGTTGCCGGGGTCGCCGGCACCGGCCGACCCGGCCCCGCCGCCGACGGCGTCGCCCGAGCCGACGGCGCGGATCACCGCCGGACGGTCGCGGCCGCTGATCGTGACCGCCCTCGAGACGGACGAGGCGATGCGGATCCTCGCCGCCGACGGCCGGGGCCGGACCCGTCTCGCCGGTGCGCTCATCGCGGCCGCCGCGATCCTCCTCGCGGGCTCTGCAGTGTGGGCGTTGATCGGTGCCGTCGCGCCGGCGATCACGGCCCTCGTCCCCGGGTTCGGCGGGCTCGTGGCGACGACGCTGGCCGCCAGCCCCGAGGCCACCGCGGCGGCCGGCGGCGACCCCCGCAGCAACGGCCAGGGGCCGGGCCTCGTGGGGACGCCCGGCCTGGCGATCCTCGCGGTCGCCACGATCGCGATCCTCGCGATCGTTGTCACGACGGTGTACGTCCGGCTGACGGCCCCGACCCGTCGCGACCCGCCGCGCTGACCGTCGCGAGCCCCTCGGGCGGCGTCGCGAACCACGCGGGGAACCAGGGGATTCGCCTCGATTTCGGAGCCTCCCGAACGGGTGCGGGACTTTCGTCCTATTGGAAAGAACTGTGAGATTGATAGGCTCCGGCCCGTCGACTTGACATTTCCTCCAGTGGGACATCCGTGCCGAGCGCGCCTCTCACCCGCCCGATCGACGCCACCCTCTCGGTGACCAAGGCCGCCCGACTGCTGGGCGTCCATCCGAACACCGTGCGGGCATGGAGTGATGCGGGGCGCCTCCGCTACTACCGGATCAACCCGCGGGGCGACCGCCGCTACCGGCTCGGCGACCTGCAGCGGTTCCTGGCGGCGGCCGAGAACAGCCCGGATGTGGGTCCCGGCATCGCCGTGGGCACCCAGATCGCCGGGCGTCGCGGCGCCGCCATCGCCGCGGCCTCGGTCCGGGGAACGGACGGCCGTTCGATGCCCACGGACCGCGAGCGTCTCCGCCGCCGTGCGGACCTCGCGACGATCGGCGCGCTGACCCGGATCGCCGCCGATCCGGAGACCCTCGACGAGGTCCTCCGCCAGGCCGCGATGGTCACGCGCGAACGGGGCGGATTCCGGACGGTGACGATCCACGAGCTCCGCCACGACCGGCTGGTCCCGCGGGCGAGCACCGCGTCGTCCTCGGCGCGCCTGCCGGACCTGCCGCGGACCTACGGGGCGATGGGCGCGGCCCTCGAACGGGCCGCCTCCGCCGATCCGGGCCCGGTGGCCGGTGACGGCTTCGGCGGGATCGGCGACGGCGTCGGCGGGATCCGCGAGGTGACGATCGCGATCCCGGGCGACGAGCTGCCGTGGGGTGTCGTGACGATCGTCGCCGACCCCGACGGCGACCAGACCGCGATCGACCCGGACCTCCTCCTCGAGCTCGCCGCCGCGATCGGGGTCGTCGTCGAGTCCGCCGTCCGGATCGACGAGGCGGCCCACCGCCTGCACCGGGCGGATGCCCTCCGGCGTGTCGCGGGCGACATCGGCAGCCGGCTCGATCTCGACCGGATCCTGTCCGGTCTCGTGGACCACGCGATGGTGCTCTTCAACGGCGACCGTGCCGCGGTGTTCCTCCGGACACCGGACGGCAGGGCGAACGCCGAGGTCAGCCGCGGTCTCTCGGCGCGCTACCTGGAATCGGTTCACGACTTCCCGACCCGGTCGCTGCCCGCCATCGCCGCGGCGGCTCGTCGGCCGCTGTACGCCACGAACTACCGGAACGACCCGAGGGCGGCCGACGTGCGTGCGACGGTCGTCCAGGAGGGGTTCGACACGATCTGCACGGCGCCGCTGTTCGACGGGCAGGACCTGCTCGGGCTGCTGAACGTCTACCACGACACCCCCCACGAGTGGACGACCGACGAGCTCGACACGATGGCCGCGCTCGCCGAGCAGGCGGCGGTCGCGATCAAGAACGCCCAGAACTTCGAGCGGATGGCGGCGTGGGCCGCCCAGCTCCAGTCGATCCAGCAGCTCGGCGCCCGGCTCGCCCGGCTGGGCGACGAGCGCGAGATCGGCATCGCGATCGCGACCGAGCTGCGCCAGCTGATCGACTACCACAACGTCCGCGTGTACCGGCTGCGGGGCCTCGACCTGATTCCCGTGGCCATGCAGGGCCAGGTCGGCGAGTACGTGGACGAGACCCCGGAGCAGCTCGAGGTGCGCTACGGCGAGGGGATCACCGGCTGGGTCGCCGAGCACCGGATCGCCCAGAGCCTTCCCGACGCCGCCGCGGATCCCCGCGCGAACACGATCCCCGGCACGGACGACGACATGGACGAATCCATGCTCCTCGCCCCGATGACCTTCGAGAACCAGGTGCTCGGCGTCCTCGTCCTGTCCAAGCTGGGCCTCCATCAGTTCGCCGAGGACGACCTCCGGCTGCTCGAGATCTACGCGAGCTTCGCCGCCCAGGCGTTCGCGAATGCCGACGCGACGAGCCTGCTCCGCGCGCAGTCCGACGCGCTCGGTCGGCAGCTCGCGAACCAGCGCGCGCTCCTCGCGCTGACGGAGTCGATCCTGACGACCCTCGAGCCGCAGGCGATCCTCGACCAGGTCTCGGAGCGTCTGTCGGAGCTCGTCGGCTACGACAACCTGTCGATCGAGGTCCTCGACCGGCTGACGGGCCTCCTCCGACCGCTGACCGCCAAGGGCGTCCATGCCAGGGAGTATCTCGAGCCGTGGCTCCCGGGCGAGGAGGGCCTCGCCACCTGGGTGGTCGCCCACAACGAGCCGGCCCTCGTGAGCGACGAGGCCGCCGACCCGCGCGTCAACCAGTTCCGCGACACCGGGCCCCTCGACGGCAGCATGATCTGCGTCCCGCTGCGTGGCCGGGACGGCGCGACCGGCGTGCTGACGCTGGAGCGGCTCGGCCTCGAGCAGCGCTACACGGAGGAGGAGTTCGAGCTCGTCCAGCTCTTCGCCGCGCAGGTCTCGATCGCCCTCCAGAACGCGGAGGTCCACCGCGCGGTCGAGATCCGCGCCCAGACGGACGACCTGACGGGCCTCCTGAACCACGGCACGTTCCAGGGCTGGCTCGCCCGCGACGCCATGGCGCCCGACCCGTTCAGCCTGATCATGCTCGACATGGACGACTTCAAGAGCGTCAACGACCGGCTCGGTCACCAGGCGGGCGACCGGCTGCTCGCGGAGATCTCGACGGCGCTCGTGGCCGCCGGCCGCGACACCGACCGCGTGTTCCGGTACGGCGGCGACGAGTTCGCCCTGATCCTGCCGGGGGCGGACAGCGTCGCTGCGCTCGGGGTGGCCGAGCGTGTCCGTACGGCCGTCCAGGAGATCGGCGGCCCGGGCTCGATCTGGCACGACGCCGGCGTCGAGGTCAGCGTCTCGATCGGCGTGGCGACGTTCCCGCGCGACGGCGTCACGGCCGAGGAGATCCTTCTCGCCGCCGACCGCGCGTGCTTCGTGGCGAAGCGGACCGGGCACGCCCTGATCGCGACCGCCGACGAGGGCCTGGCGATCGCCCGCGACTTCTCGTTCAAGTCACCGACGCCGATCGACGTCGCCGATCCGATGCTGTCCGCCGGCCCCGGGCCGGCGTTCGACTGGCCGAGCGCCGACGAGTCGAGCGAGGAGGCGGCGACCCGCCGGCGCACGACCGGACGCGGCGACCGCTCCGGGAGCTCCACGTCATCCGCCCGGGTGCCGTAACCGGCGCAACCGTCCGGCCGTCCCACCGCCGACCGATGGCCGCTCACCCGACCGCACGCCGTCCCCTCGCTCGCCCCGGGCTTCCGTGCGTGGGCAGCCGCTCGGCACGTGCCGCGGCCGCCGCGCTCGCCGCGGTCTCCATCGCCGTCGCCGTCGCCGCCTGTCTGCCGCCCGTCGGTCGGGGCGATCCGGGGAGTGCGTCACCCGGCGTCTCCGCGACCCCGACCTCCCCGCCGACGCCGGTCTCGAGCGGCCCGACGCCCCGGCCGTCGTACCTGGCGCCGACACCCACCCCGGCGCCGACGTTCGTCGTCTACCAGGTCGGGAAGGGCGACAGCCTGAACTCGATCGCGAAGCGGTTCGGGACGACCGCCCGCAGCATCGCCTTCTGGAACCGGGCGACGTACCCGAGCCTCGACCCCGAGTCGTCCGGCTACAAGCCGGACCTCCTTCAGCGCGGCTGGACGCTGCTCGTGATCCCGAACAGCGTCTTCGACGAGCAGACCCTGCCCGAACCGAGCGAGCTCATCGGCCCCTCGCCGACGCCGGCGCCGAGCTACGACGACGAAGAGTCGGTGGAGCCCGAGGCCAGCTGAGCCGGTGACGCGGCGGGATCAGCGCCGGATCGTGACGCCCTGATCCTCGACGAGCCGGAGGAGCTCCGCCGCATTCGCCTGGCTCGCGGCGACGCAGATCCGCCCATAGGAATCCTCGTAGACCAGCAGCGCTCCGGGGTCGACCTCGCCGAACGTGCCCTGCCACGGCACGTCCACGAGCTGGTCCGGACCGCCGGATCGGCCGGCGATGTCGAGGTGGAGCCGGTCGCCGGCCCGGACCGGGCCGATCGCGGCCTCCAGGTCGGCCCGCAGGCCGGCGAGCTTGATGTTGCCGAACGTGTCGATGTAGACCACCGAGGATCGGAGCGCGCCGTCACCGAGGATCGGGTCGGCGATCGGCGACGGCGCGAGACGGGCCGGGTCGAGAGCTCGGCCGAGGTCCTCGATCGGGACGCCGAGCGACAGGTGGGCCGCGGCCGGGGCGAAGATGTCTCGACCATGGAAGCTGGTGCTCACCAAAGGGAGTCGGTAGGCCTCGGCCTCCAGGACGTGGACCCGGTCGATGCCCCCGAGTCGGCCGGCTGCCGCGACGAGAAGCCCGTTGTCGGGGCCGACGAGGACGTCGCCCCGGCCCGTCGCGATCGCCACCGACAACCGCCCCGTGCCGACACCCGGGTCGACGACCGCGACGTGCTGCCCGATCGGCATCCAGGGGAGGGCGCACCACAGGAGGAGCGCCCCGTCGCGAATGGCGTACTTGTGGACGTCGTGGCTGATGTCGACGATCCGGGCGTCCGGTGCGATCCCGAGGATCACGCCGTGGAGGATCCCGGCGCTCGGATCACGCGCGCCGAAGTCCGTGAGCAGGGTGATCAGTGGCTGGGCCATCCGGCGCGATCCTACGGCGTCCCTGCCGGCACGTGTGCAGGCCCGGATCGAAGGGACGCCGGAGACGAAAACCCCGAAGCGGCGCCTGGAGGAGGGAAGGCGCCGCTTCGGGGAGGAGGCCGTGACGACGGGAGGAGGGTTCCATCGTCACCGCGGGTGGAGTCCGGGCTGGGAGCGCAGCCGCTCCGTTGTTCAGTGCAGATGCGGATCCGCTGGCTCGGCGAAGTGACCGGTGCGGTTCATCTCGCGGAGGAAGAGGAGCTGGTTGATCTGGCGGAGGGTCCAGTGCGTCTCGGCGACCGAGATCCCGGCGAGGTAGGCGGTGAGATTGGCCGCCTCGTCAGGCGCCAGACCCCTCATGAGGAGGTTCCGGTACGTCGCCCGGGTGTGGACCTCCGGGCTCGAGGCCGGGCTGGACGACGTCATGGTGTCGGTGTCCGACCCAGACGCGACCGCGGAGGCCGCCGCGATGACTGGCCAGGACGAGGCGGCGCGAGACGATCGCCCCGTTCCCCGTTCCCCTCGACGCGCCTGGCCTGCCATGGTTCACCCGATCCGTCCTGATGTCTCGATCTGCGGGCGTCCTGCTCGCGATTGGTCCCTTCGTGATCGATCCGGGGAGCGGATGGTCCGGGGTCCGCGGATCGAGCTGTTCGGTGTGGTGATCGGGATGGTCGATCGATGGTCGTGCCCGCACGATGACCCGTCGGTCCCCCTCCCCCCGGTACTTGCGCCGACTCCGTCCAACGTCCGATGCAGGGGGCCCCGGTAGACTCCCGATTCCACCCGACCCTGGAGCCTCGCGTGCGTGTCCGGACCTTCGAGCTGCGGCTGATCGGCCTCGTCCTCGCCGTGTGCTGGGTCGTGGCCGCCGCCGACGTCCTCATCGGCTATCGACCGGGCGGGCCGATGGACGTGGCCGTCGGGATCGCCGCGCTCGTCCCCGCGCTTGTCGCCCTGGCCGGCGTCGTCTGGCCGCCGGTCGCCCGGGGCGATCGCGGCTTCGCGGCCATGATCTGCCTCGCCGCCGGCTGTCTCCTCCTCCTCGTCCCGTCGATCGCCGACGTCTCCGGCCAGCTGGGTGGCCGCGGGGCGCAGACCCTGCTGCCGTCCGTCGAGGCCGGCTACCCGTGGGTCCTCGCGCTGATCGGGACGTGCCTGTTCAGCGGCTTCGGGATCGCCCGGCGGCTGCTCGGGCCGGCGGCCATGCGTCGCCACCGGATCTTCCGCGGGTTCGTCATCGCGTCGCTCCTGGCCGGCGGGAGCGCGCTGGTGTTCGCCGCCGCGGCCATGGCCAACGAGCTTGCGCTGCGTGATCGGATCGCCGCGGCGTCCCGGTTCGGACCGACCGAGCTCGACCGCGATCCGCCCTCGTGCGACGGAGCGATGGGGATCGGGACGTGGGCCGAGCTCGCGGTGCGTCTCGATGGAACCGTCGACGGACGCTCGCTCGGCTCGGTCGACATCACGGGCGAGCGCTCGGTCGCTGACGTCCATTGGCTCGCCTACGTCGCGACCAACAACGAGCTGGGGTTCCATGGCACGGCCACCCTCGGCGACGGTGCGTGGATCCGCCTCACCTCGGGCGTCTGGCGGCGCGCGACGGCCGGCGAGGTCGGCGATCCGGATCTCGACCTCACGGCCTTCCGGACCGCCCTCTCGCCGGAGGCCCGGGCAGCCGCGGAATCCCGCGGCGTCTCGATCGTCGAGGGCGCCCGCGCGCGGGAGTGCCGGATCGCGATCGACGGCCCGACGTTCAAGGCGGCGTTCCCGCAGGCCGCCTGGCTCATCGGCGACGCGGACCTCGCCCACTGGCGCGGCCAGCTCGACTACTGGGTCTTCCTCGACGGGCAGATCGGGCGGATCACGGGCAGCGTCAACGGGGACGCGGCCGACATCGAACCCGGCGCGCTCCAGTCGACGATCCGCGTGGACCTGTCGGCGACGGATCGGAACACGCCGATCCACCTGACACCGCCGGCTCCGTGACGCGACGGAGCTGCCCGGGCGCGCCACCGACCTGCGCGGGCCCCGCCGGCCGGTGATCATGGCGACCATGGACGACGAGCGCGGCTCGGCGAAGCGGGACCGGCTGGCCCGGATGACCCGGATCCTCGCCCTGCTCAACGCCCATCCCGACGGGATGAAGCCGGCGGAGATCGCCCACCGCGTCGACTCGTCCGTGCGCACGGTCTACCGGGACCTGCGCTCGATCGAGGGCGAGCTCGGGATGCCGCTCTGGTCGGATGCCGGCCGCTGGGGGATCGAGGCCGAGAACTTCCTGCCGCCCCTGAAGCTGACCCGGAGCGAGGCGATGGCGGTCGTGCTGTCGGCGCGGCTGATGGTCCGCTACGCGGTCACCTACGACCCGGACCTCGCCGCCGCTTTCGAGAAGCTCGCCGCGATCCTCCCGCCGGCCCTGCGCGAGCACGTGGATCGGAGCCTGGACGCGCTCTCGCGCCGACGAACCGACGAGGCATTCAGCCGCCACGTGCATCTCCTGACCCAGGCGTGGGCAGAGCGCCGGATCGTCGCGTTCGACTACGCCCCCGCGCCGTATGCGCCGGAGGCGGCACCGCGGACGGCCCGCGTCCGCCCCTACCTCATCGAGCCGTCGCTCACGACGCACGCGCTCTACCTGGTCGGCTGGGACGAGACCCGTGCGGCGATCCGGACGTTCAAGATCGAGCGGATGCTGGACGTGTCGATCACGCCCGAAGGGTTCCCGCCACCGGACGAGGATGTGGTCGCCGGGATGTTCGAGCGAGCGTGGGACATCATCGCGGACCAGGAGCCGATCGACGTGGTGCTGCGCTTCTCCCCGGCGGTCGCGAGCCGCGTCCGCGAGGCGCGCTGGCATCCGTCCGAGCGGGTCGATCCGACCGCCGACGGCGGCCTCACCTGGCGGGCGACCGTCGCCGGCCCGATCGAGATCCGCCTCTGGATCCTGTCGTGGGGCGCCGACGTGGAGGTGCTCGAGCCGGCCTCGCTCCGTGACGACGTCGCGGCCACGCTGCGTCGAGCCGCCGCGCGCTACGACGCGGCGGAGGGACGCTGATGCCGCGTCATCCGTTCAGCGCGGTGAACCTGATCAGCGACCCGATCCACGGGTACGTCGAGCTGACGAAGCGGCTCACGCCCGCCGAGGCCCGCGACGCCGGCCTGCCGGACGAGGGCGCGGCGGAGGAGGACCTGCTCGACACCGCGTGGCTCCAGCGGCTCCGCCGGATCAGCCAGCTCCAGAGCGCCCGCTGGGTCTTCCCGACGGCCGAGCACTCACGGTTCACCCACGGCCTCGGCGTGATGCACGAGGCCGGGCTGTGGGCCCGCTCGCTCTACCCCTCTCTCCGCGCAGCGCTGGCCGGCCGGGCCGAGCCCGTGCCGAGCGAGGGCCTGGTCGTCGAGACGCTCCGGATCGCCGGGCTCCTGCACGACGTCGGCCACGGCCCGTTCGCGCACTTCTTCGACGAGCACGTCCTGGTCGCCTTCGCGGCCCCGCCGGATCCGCGCCGGGCGGCCGGCAAGCGGCTCACCCACGAGGACCTGTCGCAGCTGATCATCGAGCGGGAGCTGGGGGCGTTGATCCGCGGGCTCCGCCGCGCGCCCGGCGCCCAACCGGAGCGAGATGCGTTCGCGACCGGTGAGGCGATCGACCCGCGCTGGGTCTCGTTCCTCGTGAGCAAGCCCGCCCTCGCCGACCCGGCGATGCCGGCCTGGGTCCGCTGGCTCCAGCCGCTGCTCTCGGGCGTCTTCACGGTCGACAACCTCGACTACGTCCGGCGCGACGCGTGGATGACCGGCGTCGCGATCGATGTCGACGTGGAGCGGCTCCGGCGCTACTCGTTCATCGGCGAACGTGGGCTGTCGCTGTACGAACCGGGCCTCGGCGCGCTGGAGCTGTTCCTTCGTGCGCGGCTGTTCCTCTATCTCCAGGTCTACTTCCACCGGACGGTCCGGGCGATCGACCTGGACCTGGCGGACGTGTTCGGCCCGTCCGTCCGGGCGATCTTCGGCGACGCCTCGCCGGCGGATGCGCTCAACGCCTACGCCGACCTCGACGAGTACGCGCTCGTCCATCGGGCGGCCCGCTGGACGCGGGGCGAGGACATCGCCGCGTCTCCGCGACCGGGCGACGGAACGGTGACGCCGGCGGTGGCCGAGGCCTGGCGGGCGATCCTGCTCCGCCGGCCGCGCTGGCGGTCCGAGGCGGAGATCCGCCTCGAGTACGAGGCGGGCGGCCTGCCCGAGGACGAGATCGCGGCACTCGGCATCAGCGAGCCCGGCCGCGTCCAGATCGACCTGGCGACGGTCGACGCCCGACCCGCGGACGCGACGGCGACGGACTCCCTGCTCGCGGTCGAGGGCCGCGACGGCTCCGCGTTGTCGCTCGCCCGCTCGCTCGGACGGCTGCCCGCCTACGCGACGATCGCCCGGCGCTACCGACGCCAGGACGGCTGACCGCGAGGACCCGCCGTCACGACGACCGGATCCAGGCGGCTCCCGCGGCCAGCCGCCCGAACCGGACTTCAGGAGGCGGCGCCGGCCGCCTTGATCGCCTTCGCGATCGAGCGGGTCCGGAGGGCAACGTCGCCGCCGGGCAGGACCAGGAGCGGGTCGATCCGGGCGATCTCGTGCTTCGGCACCTTCATCCGCTTGATGATGTCGGCGCGGACCCCGAACAGCTTCGTCTCGCGCGGGCTGAACAGCCCGTAGTGCACGTGGCAGCCGGACGCGTGGCCGGTTGCGCCCTCGTGGCCGATGAGCTGGCCGGCGGTGACGCGCTGCCCGGCCTTCACGGTCACGTCGCGGAAGTGGGCGTACATGCTCCGGTAGCCGTTGCCGTCGTCGATGACCACGACGATCGGGAGCTGGCCCCACAGATCGCCCGCGTCGAGCCGCCGGTAGTACGGTCGCAGGTCGCCGACCCAGCCGATCTCGTCGTCGAAGTGGCGGCCTGCCGCGAGGACGACGCCGTCGTGGGCGGCCGCGACCGGCGCCCCGCAGAACGACGCCATGTCGACGCCGTCGTGGAAGAGCTTCCCGTCCTTGCTGAACTCGCCGCCCGGGATCGCCTTGAACGGCAGGCTGATCCGGCCGTTCGGGATCGGCCACTGGTAGCCGGTCAGGGTCGCGATCGGCGGCGCCACGGCGTGGGCCGGCAGGGGACCGTCGGGGTCGGTCGCCCGGACCAGGGCCGTCGACGGCCCACCGGACGGGGACGGGGCATCGGATGGCGCGGGGGACGTGGACGGAGCAGCGGAAGGAGCCACGGACGCAGCCGCCGGACTCGATGACGACGGCGACGAAGGCGGGCCGGCCGATGGCTCTCCGACGGCGCCGGCGACGCCGCCGGCGAGCGGCATGAGCGGCGGCGCGGTCGATTCGAGCGCCACGCCGACCAGCGGGATCGAGACTGCGAGCGCGATGGCCACGACGGCCAGCACGAGGAGCCGGCGCACGGGCAACCCGCGACGCTCCCGCTCGGTGAGGGGCGTCAGCGGGTGGTGGCCGATCCACGACGGAGTGACCTGCGCGGTCGTCACGGGACGGGCATGCGCGGGCCGTTGGTCAGCACGACGGGGCACGAGCGGATGTGTACCACAACCCGCGCCCGGATGGGGCCGGGGTGGAGTCGAGCGCTCGGCCGGGGGGAGGGCCGAGCGCCCGGGACGAGATGGCGGTCAGGCGGTGGCCTTGACCGGCAGCCAGCCCGGATCGGGCTCGCCGAACTTCAAGAGGAGATAGTCGCGCGACGACTCGACGGCCTTGCGCGGCCCGTCGAGGGTCGCCACGAGCTTGTGGTCGCGCTTCAGGATCTGGCCATCGACCAGGACGGTCTTGACGTTCGACACGTCCGCCGCGCAGACGACCGCGCCGACCGGATCGATGATCGGGGCGACGTTCACCGCCGACCCGTCGATGATCACGATGTCCGCCTTCTTGCCGGGCGTCAGCGACCCGGTCCGGTCGGCGATCCCGGCGACCTCTGCGCCGCCGATCGTTGCCCACGACAGGACCTGGCGGGAGGTGATGAGCCCGGGCGACGCCTCGAGCCCGTCGAGATCCGCGTCCCATGCTTCCTCGTGCTTTCGTCCGCGCTCGGACCCGAAGATCGAGCGCATCTGGGTGAACTGGTCCGAGGGAGCCGTGGTGGCGACGTCGGACGACAGCCCGATCGGGACGTTGTAGTGGAGGGCCGTCACGGCCGGCGCCCAGCCGTGCCCCATCTGGACCTCGATCTGGGGCGCGAACGACACGTTGCCACCGGAGTCGCGGGCGAGCGCCCACTCCTCGTCGGTGAAGTGGGACGCGTGGACGTAGGTCGTGTTCGGATAGAGGAGGCCCATGTCGCGCAGGCCCGTGATCTGCATCTTCGTATAGCCGAACCGGTCCATCGCGACATGGACGGTGATGTTCAGCCCGAGCTCCTTGGCGAGCTCCCAGTCGTGCTTCACGACGTCGGCCTTGCAGAAGTTCGGGCCGCGGGTGGCGAGGGCCATCGTGATCAGGCCGTCATCCGAGTTGAAGTACTGCTTCCGGATCCTGCGCGCGTCCGGGCCGTCCGAGGTCAGCACGCTGCCAGCGTAATCCGGGCCGAACCACCAGTCCACGAGGGACGTGTTGCCGAAGCCATACGCGTAGACGGACCGGATCTTCGACTCCTGCAGCCCACGAATGCCGGCGTCGGCGTGGTCGGGGGTGTTGATGATGTGGGACCAGTCCACGAGCGTCGTGATCCCGGCATTGATGCACTCGAGGCTGCCCCACAGGTTGCCGGCATAGACGTCGTCCGGGCGGTAGTGCGGCGCGAACTTGTCGAGGATCGATCCGAAGTAGGTGATCAGCGCGTAGTCCGGCGCGCACGTCCGGATCGACGTCTCCCACGTGTGTCGGTGGGTGTCGATGAAGCCGGGGATGACGATGTCGCCGGCGGCGTCGATCACCTGCGCGCCGTCGGCCGAGATCCCGGGGCGGACCTCGGCGATCCGATCGCCGTCGACCAGGACGTCGGCATCCGGCAGCTCGCCGATGCTGGGGTCCTGACTCAGGACGATCGCGTTCTTGATGAGGATCCGGTCGGCCATGGTTGCTCTCCTTGCTCGATCACGTCCCCACTGCGGGCTCCGGTCCGGCTCGATCCCTGGTTCCCCTCCTCCCCTACTGCCCGACGACCGCCCCGGCCCGGCGGGACCGGAGCTCGCCGGCGACGGTGGCGAAGTCGCGGTTCGCTCTTCCATCGGTCGCTGCTGCGCGGACGAGCTCGAGGTTGACGGCGGTCTGCGGGAGCGGCTGGCCGAGCGACTCGGCGGTCTCGGTGATCAGGCGCAGGTCCTTCTCGGTCAGGCCCAGCGAGAACGCGACTGGTGCCGTGTCCGGGTCGACGAACTGGGCCCGCTTGTAGCCGACGTACGGGGCGCCGGCCGCCCCGGACGCGATGACGTCGTACGCCACGGCGCGGTCGACGCCGGCCGCCTCGGCCAGGACGAGGCCCTCGGCCAGGGCGCCGTTCAGGCCGAAGATCACCGTGTTGACGGCCAGCTTCATCACCGCCCCCGCGCCGAGCGGGCCGAGGTGGAAGATCGCCTTGGCGAGGGACTCGAGCGCGGGACGGGCCAGCGTCAGGTCCGCCGCCTCGCCGCCGACCATCAGCGTGAGCCCGCCGGACTCCGCGAGGGTGACACTGCCGCTCACGGGTGCGTCGAGGATCCCGGCCCCGGTCGCCCTGACCGCGCCGGCCACCGATCGGATCGTCGCCGGCAGGACGGTGCTCATGTCGACGAGCACCCCGCCGGGATGGGCGCCCGCGACGAGCCCGCCCGGCCCCGTGAACACGGACCGGACGGCCGCGTCGTCCGCGAGCATCGTGATCGCGACCTCGGCGGCGGCCGCGGCCTCGGCAGGCGTGTCGACGATCCGCGCCCGGATCTCCCCCGCCAGGGCCTCGCAGCTCGATCGGGTCCGGTTCTGGACGATCACGTCGTGGCCCGCGCGGGCGAGGGCGCGGGCCATGGCGCTGCCCATCCGCCCCGTGCCGACGATCGCGACCGTCGTCATCGCCGGCCTACTTCGCGTCCTCGAGCCGGCGGTGGATCGTCTCGACGATCCGCTCGACGGTCGGGATCGCGGCGTCCTCGAGGACCGGCGCCGACGGCAACGGGATGTGCGGGGTCGTGATCCGGACGAGCGGCGCGTCCAGGCCGTAGAAGCCCTCGTCGGCGACGATCGACACGATCTCCGCCCCCCAGCCGAGCGCGCGCGGGTTCTCCTCGACGGTGAACAGGCGGCTCGTCTTCGCGACCGACCGGAGCACGGCCTGGGCATCGAGCGGGATGAGGCAACGCAGATCGATCACCTCGGCGGAGATCCCGTGCTCCGCCCCGAGCCGCTCCGCCGCCTCGAGCGCTCGCGGGACCATCGAGGCGAGCGCGACGACCGTGCAGTCGGTCCCCTCGCGGAGGACCGCCGCCCGCCCGAGCGGCACGACGTGCTCGCCGTCCGGGACCTCGCCCTTCGTCGGCAGCAGCGCCTTCGAGGCGCAGAAGATCACCGGGTCGGGGTCGCGGATCGACGCGGCCATCAGGCCCATCGCGTCGGCCGGCGTCGACGGCGCGACGACCTTCAGCCCGGGGATCGCCATCGCCCAGTTCTCGACGGCCTGGCTGTGCTGGGCACCGAACCGGAGGCCGGCCCCGTTGGCGGTGTGGAGCACGAGGGGCAGCGACACCTGGCCGTCCGTCATGTAGCGGGTCTTCGCGATCTGGTTGATGACCATGTCCCAGGTCACCGCGAAGAAGTCGCTGAACATCAGCTCCGCGATCGGGCGGAGCCCGGTCATCGCGGCGCCCATCGCCGCACCGACGATCGCCTGCTCGCTGATGGGCGTGTCGCGGACCCGCTCCGGCCCGAACCGGTCGATCAGCCCCTCGGTCAGCTTGAACACGCCGCCGGCCGCCCCGACGTCCTCGCCGATCAGGACGACGGTCTCGTCGCGCGTCATCTCCTGGGCAATCCCGGCGGCGAACGCCGCGCGATACGTCAGTTCCGCCACTTCGAGCCCCCGTCCGCCCAGACCTGGGTCTCGATCACGTCGAGGCTCGGCTCCGGTCCCTCGCGCGCCTCGACCTCCGCCGCGGCGACCTTCGCCTTGACCTCCGCCTCGATCGCGTCGAGCTCGGCCGGGTCCACGCCGGCCGCCTCGAGCCGCGCCCGGTAGGTCGGGATCGGGTCCCGCGCCAGCCACGCCTTGACCTCGTCGTCCGGCCGGTACGTGCCGGGATCGGCCCGGGAGTGGCCGCCGTGGCGGTACGTGATCGCCTCGACGAGCGACGGCCCGTCCCCGCTCCGCGCCCGAGCGATCACCTCGGTCGCGATCGCGAAGACCGCGTCCACGTCGTTGCCGTCGACGACGATCGGCGCCAGGCCGTACGCCGATGCCCGGTCCGCCGCCGGCCGCGCGACCGCGGTCACCTCGCCGATCGCGGTGTACTCCATGTACTGGTTGTTCTCGCAGGCGAAGACGACCGGAGCCTTCCACACCGCGGCGAGGTTCAGCGCCTCGTGGAACGCGCCGATGTTCGTCGTCCCGTCGCCGAAGAAGCAGACCGCGACCTGGCCGGACTTGCGGTACTGGGCGGACCAGGCCGCCCCGAGCGCGATGGGCAGGTGGGCGCCGACGATCGCGTACGAGCCCATCATGTGGTGCTCGACGCTCGTGATGTGCATCGAGCCGCCCTTGCCGCCCATCAGCCCGTTGGCGCGGCCGAAGAGCTCCGCGTAGAGCGGTCCCATCGGGGCCCCGCGAGCGAGGGCGTGGTTGTGGCCGCGGTACGTCGCGAACGAGTAGTCGTCCTCTCGCATCGCCGCCGCGAAGCCCGCCGCGACCGCCTCCTGCCCGACGCCGAGATGGGTCGTGCCCCGGACGAGGCCCTCGAAGAAGAGCTCCTGCGCGCGCGCCTCGAACGTCCGGCACTCGACCATCGTCCGGTAGAGGCCGAGACGCAACCCGACGTCCGGCGCCCGCACGCCGGGCTTCGTCGCGGCCATCAGTACGCGTTCGCCACGAACAGCTCGGCCGACGGGAAGCGGGTGATCACGTGCGGCCCATCGGCCGTGATGACGACCTCCTCCTCGATCCGGGCCGCCGAGACGCCGTCCTTGGCCGGGCAGTAGGTCTCGAGCGCGATGACCATCCCCTCCTTCAGCTCGACCGGGTGCTCGAGCGAGTTCAGCCGGCTGATGATCGGTCGCTCGTGGAGGAACAGCCCGACGCTGTGGCCGAACTGGAGGCCGAAGCACTCCATCTCGTTGGCGAACCCGAACTCCTCGGCCTTCGGCCAGACCTTCGCGACCTGGTCCGTCCCGACGCCCGGGCGCATGAGCTCGATCGACGCGTCGATCCACTCGCGAGCCTTCTTGTATGCGTCGCGCTGGGCGTCCGTCGCGGTCCCGACGACGAACGTCCGGTAGTAGCAGGTCTTGTAGCCGACGAACGTGTGGATGATGTCGAAGAAGGCCTGGTCACCGGGGCGGATGATCCGGTCGCTGAAGACGTGCGGGTGGGGCGAGCAGCGCTCCCCGGACACCGCGTTGATGTTGTCGACGTGCTCCGAGCCGAGATCGAACAGGAAGTGGGTCACGTTCGCGACGAGCTCGCTCTCGCGGATGCCGGGCTTCAGCTGCTCGGCGAGCATCTGGTAGGCGCCGTCGACCATCGAGCAGGCGGTGTTCAGGAGCATGATCTCGTCGATCGACTTGACCTCGCGCGCGTCGAGCATCACCTGCTGGGCGTCGCGGACCGTGATCCCCTCGACCTCGAGCGCGGCGATCATCGGGGGCTCGACGATGTCGACCCCGAGCGGCATGTCGAGCACGCCCTCCGCCTTGAGGATCTCGCAGATCTCGCGGGCGGCCCGGCGGAACAGACCGGCATCCGGGGCGACGGCCCCGCGCAGCCCGACCATCCCGGCGTGAATGTTGTCCTGGCGCAGCCACGGGCAGTTGAGCCGATGGTGCTTCGCCGCCGACCCGAAATCCCAGATGTGGGGCGTGCCGCCCCGCGTCTGGAGGGCATAGCGGGTCATCTTGTCGCGCGCCCACTCGCCGATGTGGGTGCTCGTGACGTACCGGATGTTGTTGAAGTCGAACAGGAGGACGGCGCCGAGGTCCGATGCCTCGAGGGCGGCCTTCGCGCGACCGAACCGATACGATCGAAGACGGTCCGGGTTGACGCGCTCTTCCCAGTCGACGGTCTGCGCACCGGGAGAGGCATACGGTCGCGGCATCGCTGACACCCTCAGGACCTGTCGAGCCGTGGTCGGCCAGCGGAGGCGGCCGGCCGGCGTCGATGCGTGGCGTTCAATGATGCTACACGCCGTCGCGGCGCCGCAACCCGCGGGCTACCATGGCCACCGAGCAGCACGGAGGCAGCGGTGGCTCGCAGCGGAAACGGCTCGGCGCCGGAATACCGGCCCTTCGGCGGCCACCTGCGCGAGGTCCGGCAGGCCCGAGGCCTGAGCCTTCGTGCCCTCGCCGAACGCGTCGGCGTGTCGCCCAGCCTGATCTCCCAGGTCGAGACGGGGCGGGCCAGGCCGTCGGTCCGAACGCTCTATGCGATCGCCAGCGAGCTGCAGATGTCCCTTGACGAGCTGCTGTTCCTCGATGCGCCGGCGGAGCCGCTCGAAGCGCCGTCCGACGGGAGTGCTGGGCCCTGGATCGAGATCCACCTGCCGCAGGATCCGGTCCAGCGAGCGGCGGACCGGAAGACGATCCGGCTGGCCTCCGGCGTCGTCTGGGAGCGGCTCACGACGGCCTCGATCCCGAGCGTGGACTTCCTCCGGGTGACCTATGAGGTGGGCGGAGCGTCAAGCCCGGAGCGCGAGTTTCAGCGGCACGCCGGCCAGGAATGGGGCTATGTGGTCAGCGGGACGCTCGGCGTCACGATCGGCTTCGACGAGGTGGTGCTTGGCCCCGGCAATTCGATCGCGTTCGACTCGACGACCCCGCACCGACTGTTCAATGCCGGATCGGAGCCGGTACACGGCATCTGGTTCGTGCTCGGGCGGCGCTCAAGCGCGTTCGATCCGGGCCCCCACGCCGAGGCCGCCTCAGCCGGCTGAATCCGTCCCCTGGCTTGTACAGTGGCACTGCACAGCAGTCGAACTGGCGGAGGAGCCCATGCACCACGTCGGCCGGATTGACTGGTCGTTCGCCGCGCAACCCCAGCCGGCGTCCATGCGCTCGTCCGGGCTCGCCCGGCAGGTCCTCGTCGGCCCGGCCCAGGGCGCCGTCCACACGGAGCTCGCGGCGGGCGCCTTCGCCCCCGGCGGCTGGCTGAACCGCCACGTCCACTCGTTCGAGGAGGCGCTGTACGTCCTGTCCGGTGAGCTCGTCATCGACATCGGCGGCGCGGTCCATCGACTCGTGGCCGGTGACTTCTGCCTGATGACGATCGGGACATGGCACGCCCTCGCGAACGGTTCCGACGGCGAGACCCGCTGGCTGTCGCTGAACACACCGCAGCGGCTGCCCGTGGACGGCGACCGCAGGGACACGTTCTTCGCCCGGGCCGCGTTCGACCCGGCCGGCCTGATCGCACGCGCCACCCGGCCGCGGTTCGGCGATCCGGCGGTGCGCTTCGTCGGCCACTACGACGGCACGCCGCCCCAGGTCGAGGCGCTTCGCGTCAGCGATCCGGCCCGCGGCCGCAAGCCGGCCGGCATGGACACCGCGATCCTCGCGTACAGCGGGATCTCCGTGAAGATGCTCGTCGACCGGGTGTTCGGCTCGGACCTCCTGACGATGTTCACCGTCGACTACGAGCTCAACGGCTCGGCCCAGCAGCACGACCACCCGTTCGAGGAGACCTACGTGTTCCTCGCGGGCGAGGTCGAGGCCGAGCTGGACGGCGAGATCCACACGCTCCGGCCGGGCGACGTCGTGTTCGCCGGGGTCGGGAGCGTCCACGGCTTCTACAACAACGGCTCCGAGAGGGTCCGGTGGCTCGAGACCCAGGCGCCGCAGCCGCCCGTCCGCCATGCGTATCGCTGGGCGCCCACCTGGACGAAGTTCGCGGAGGACAACGATGTCGAATGACGGGGCGGTGGTCGTCGTCGGGGGCACCCGGGCGATCGGGCTGGAGCTCGTCAGGCACTATGCGAACCTCGGTCACGAGGTCGTCCTGACCGGCCAGTCGGCCGCGAACGTCGAGTTTGCCGTCGCGGCCGCCGGCGCCGGCGGCCGCGTCCGCGGAGTCGTCTTCGACCTCGCCCAACCCGAGACGATCGCCCCCGCGCTCGCGGACGTCGGGCCCGTCCGGCGGCTCGCCCTCGTCGCGATCGACCGCGACCAGAACACCGTCCGCGACTACGACCTGACGCGGGGCCTCCGGCTCGTGACCCTCAAGCTCGTCGGCTACACCGAGACCGTCCACACGCTGATCGACCGGTTGACGGACGACGCGTCGATCCTCCTCTTCGGGGGGATGGCGAAGGAGCGGCCGTATCCCGGCTCGACGACCGTCACCACGGTCAACGGCGGCGTGGTCGGACTGACCCGGACCCTCGTCGAGGAGCTGAAGCCGCTCCGGGTGAACTCGCTCCATCCCGGTGTCGTCGGCAACAGCCCGTACTGGGCCGAGAAGCCGGCCGCGATCGAGCGCTACACGTCGGAGACGCCGATGGGCCGGCTGGCGACGATGGACGAGATCGTGGACGCCGCGGTCTTCCTGCTCGAGAACACCGCCGTCAACGGGGTCGACCTGATCGTCGACGGCGGCTGGCACTGCCGCTAGGCGTCAGAGCAGTGGCGAGATCGCCGACATCACCGCGTTGATCGCCCGCTCCTTCCGGCCCACCGGCATCACGGCCGGTGTCGCGATCTCCATGTCCCGGTCGAACAGCTCGCGCGCGAACCGGTCGGCGACGGCCGGATCGACGATCCGGAGCTGGAGCTCCCAGTTCTGGCGAAGGCTCAGGGCGTCGAGGTTGGCCGTGCCGGCGAGAACGGTATCGTCCGATAGGACGACCTTCGCGTGGGCCATCTCGGGATGCTCGCGCAGGTCGACCCCGGCGTCGCGCAGCGCCCGGAACCAATGCCGGACCGAGCCGCTCGCGGGCAGCGAATGCGGGTTCGACGGCACGATGACCCGGACGTCGACGCCGCGCTCGCCCGCGTCGATGAGACCGCGCAGGATCCCGTGATCGGACAGGTACGGCGAGATGACATAGAGCCGTCGACGCGCGTCGCGGACGGCCGCCCGGAACGCCTCGGTGATCGGGTGATGGCCTTCGCCGGGATTGTTGAGAAGGATCTCCATCGGGACGCCCGCGGCGTCGGCCGCGTCCGCGCCGGCGACCTCCGCAGGAAAGAATCGATCGAGGCCGGCCGGCGCCGGGGGCAACGGCCCGCCCTGGAACCGCCACGACAGCAGGAACACCGCCTGGAGCTGGGCGACGATCGGTCCCTCGAGGCGGAGCATCAGGTCGTGCGTGCCGGTCGCGTAGTGGTCCTCGATCCCCGGTCCGCCGACGTAGCCGACCCGCCCGTCGACGATGACGACCTTGCGGTGGTCGAAGTGGCCGAAGTCGTCGAACCGCCAGTCGATCCGGCGCTGGCCGAGGAGCCCGTCGAGATCGACGAACCCGCCCTGGTTGGCCACGACCTGGACGCCACCCGCGACGAGTGATGCGTAGAACTCCTTCGAGCCGAGACCGGGCTGGCTGAACGCCGCCTCGGTGATGACCCGGACGCCCACGCCGGCCTGCGCCTTGCGGACGAGAAGATCGCGGAACTGGTTGCCGATCTCACCGGCCTTGAAGCCGAAGATCAGGATGTGGATGTCGGTCTCGGCGGTCTCGATGTCGGCGAGCATGCTCGGAAAGAACGACGCTCCGTCGATCAGCAGGTCCCAGCGCGTCGCCCGGGCCGGCGCGAAGTCCAGGGTCAGCTCGCTGCGGCGCGCGCGCCTGCCCAGCGAGGCAGCGACGATCGCGCGCGCCTCGGGCGGGGCGACGGGTGGCGGCGGAGGGGCGTGCCGCGGGCCGATCAGGCGGCGGGCGGCCAGCGCCGCGCCGACACCGGCTGCAGCAGCGGCGACGATGCGGGGTCTCACGATGGCGAAGCGTACGTCGTGCGGAGGCCATCGAGTCGGGCGATCGAGTCGCTACTCTGTGGAGGGCTGCAACGCAGGGCGGAGGCCATGGGACCGAACACCGATCCAGACGGCGCTGCGGACGGCGCCGTCACGAGCGACCCGGCCGGAGACCACGACGCGGCGCCGGCCGCGACCGATCCGGACCTGCCCGCGGATTCCGACGAGCCCGGCGGGTCCGGCCCGGCGGCCCCGTCGCGCAGGGCGGCGCTGCTGCGGTCCGGGTTCATCGTCCTGGTCCTGTTCATCGTCTTCGGCCTGATCCTGCCGCGCTTCGTCGACTACCAGGAGGTCGCCGCGTCGCTGGCGGCCCTCACGATCGAGCAGATTGCCGTGATGACCGTCCTCGGGCTGATCGCATGGTTCGTCTGCGGCCAGCTGTTCACGGTCCTCATCCCCGGGATCACCCCGATCCGGGGGAACGTCGCCTACCTCATCCTGTCGGGGATCGGTTCCAGCATCCCGTTCGGGCCGTGGAACATGGGCGTGGTCTGGGTCGTGCTGCGCGGCTGGGGGATCCCGCTGCCGGACGCGACAACCGGCATCGCGCTGTACGGGATCATCAACACCCTGGCCCGGTTCGCCCTGCCGGTCCTGGCGATCGGCGTGATCCTCGCGACGGGCGACCTGAACGGTGGCCGGCAGGCCGCACTGGTCATCTCGATCATCAGCGGCATCATCTTCGTGGTGGCGGTCGTCGTGATGCTGTCGGTCGTTCGGTCCGACGCCGCTGCCGATCGCGTGGCCCGGATCATCACCCGGTTCGTCACGTGGATCCTCACGAAGTTCCGGCGGACGGAGCGTCCGGACGTCGACGGCTCCATCCACCGCTTCCGCGACAGCGTCGGCGAGGTCGTGCGGCAACGCGGTCTCCTGGGCCTCGGCGTGACGCTCTTCGCCCAGGTTCCGTGGTCGATCGCCTTCGTCACCGCGCTGCGCTTCACGGGCGTACCCGCGGACGTCATCTCGGCCGGCGAGATCATCGGCGTGTTCGCGCTGGTCGCCGTCATCACGATCATCCCGATCGCGCCGGGCGGCGCGGGCGTGCCCGAGCTGCTCTACATCGCCGGCCTGACGGCCATCGCCGGGCCGGGCTGGGAGGCGCAGATCACGGCCGGCGTCTTCCTGTTCCGCCTGTACGTGTGGTTCCTGCCGATCCCCCTCGCCTGGATCCTCCTGAAGATCGTCCGGCGCGGGAAGCCGATGCTGCCGACGACGGTCGAGCTTCGGTCGTACGCGGCATAGGCGACGGACCGCGACGGCCGGAGTCGTGACGTGACCGCCGACCTCCCGCCTCGCCCGACCGGATCCGGCCCGTCGCTCGTCCCGCGCTGGGTCCGCGGAAACACGAACCTCTTCGCGATGCTCGTCACGGCCGTGATGGTCGGGATCGGGCTCTTCCTGATCGGCTGGCTCGCCCCGGTCCTCGCGCCGATGGGCCTCGGCCTGTTCATGGCCGCGCTCGCGGCCCCGCTGTTCACCCGGCTCGAGGCACGTGGGCGATCGGCGGGGCTGGCCCTGGTCGTGACGATCGGCGTTCTCCTCGCGGTTGCCGTCGGCCTCGTCGCGCTGGCGCTGACCGGCGGGCGCGCGCTCATCGACGGGATCGCGACCTACTCGAGCGAGCTGCAGTCCCGCTATCCCTCGGCAACGGAGACCCTCGCGACGAGCGGGGTCCTGGCGCTCCTCCGCGACATCCTGCCGCCCGAGGTGCTCACGAGCGTCCTCGGGGCGGTAGCCGGGATCCTGATCACGATCGGGCAGAGCCTCGTGTTCGCCACGATCGTCGCCGCCCTGTTGCTCCTCGACGGTCAGCGTCTGTCACGCCTGGCGTCCGGTGGGTTGGGCAGCCAGAATCCGGTCTTCCGCGAGACGCCGGCGATCGCCCGGGCCGCGGTCACGTACTTCGTGGTCCGGATCCGCGTCAACGCGGTCACGGCCGCGGGCTTCCTGATCCTGCTGCTCGTGCTCGGTGTGGACGACGCCCTGCTGTGGGCCGTCTGCGCCTTCTTCCTGAGCTTCGTCCCGTACCTCGGTCTCGTGCTCGCGATGATCCCTCCCGCCGTCCTCGCGCTGGCCGAGTCCGGGCCGCTGGCGGCCGCGACGGTCGTCGCCGGCGTGACGGTCCTCAATCTCGTCGCGGAGAACGTGCTCGAGCCCACCCTGACCGGCCGAGCGCTGCACCTGTCCACCTGGCTCGTCTTCACGATGTTCTTCTTCTGGGTCTGGCTGATCGGACCCGTCGGAGCCCTGCTGTCGATGCCGATCACCGTGCTCGTCGTGCTCGTCCTCCAGCACAACCCGCGGACGGAGTGGCTCGCCGCCCTGCTCGCCAACGCGCCGGAGCCCGATCAGCCGGGCGGGGCGCCGGTGTCTCCCGCCCATCGCCCGGACCGTCCGGAGGCGCAACGCGATTAGGCTGCCCCCATGACCCAGCCATCGATCGATCCCCGGTTCCACATGCCGGCCCGCCGCGTCCTGGTGCTGGGGCTGTTCATCGTTGCCGTGTTCTGGTTCGCCCGGCCCGTCCTCCTCCCGTTCATCGTCGGGGCCCTGATCGCCTACGCGTTCTCGCCCTACATCGATCGGGTCCAGGCCCGGACCGGCCGGTCCCGGCTGCTGATCGTGGCTGCCTGCTATGGGGCCGGCGTCGTCATCCTGGTCGCGATCGTGGCCGCGTTCGCCGGGCCGGTCTCGCGCGAGGTGGGGCTCCTCATCCGGAGCGGGCCGGACGCGCTCGAGACGGCGCTCCGCCAGCTGTTCGGCGGGGACAGCGTCACGATCGGCGATCGGACGCTGACGGTGGAGGAGCTCGCGACCCAGCTCCAGACTGCGGTCAACGCCTTCCTCCAGACGCCGGAGGGCGCCCTGCGGGCGGCCGAGCAGCTCCTCCATGGAACCCTCGACGTGCTCCTGACGGCGATCGTCACCTTCTTCCTGTTGCTCGACGGCGGACGGTTCGGCGCGACCGCGTTGCGCTTCGCGGACCCCGCGGACCGGGTCCAGATGCAGGAGGTGGCGGCACGGATCCATGTGGTCGTCGGGCAGTGGCTGCGGGGCCAGCTGGTTCTCGTGGTGTTCGTCGCCGTGGTCGTGACCCTGGTCCTCGGGCCGATCCTCCACCTCCCGAATGCCGCCGCACTCGGGGTGATGACCGGCGTGCTCGAGGTGATCACGTTCATCGGCCCGTTGATCGCCGGCGCGGTTGTCGGGATCGTCGCCCTCTCGAGCGGCGGTCCGACGGTCGCGATCGCGGCGATCGTCTTCCTGTTCGTGCTCCGCCAGATCGAGGATGTCCTGATCATGCCGAACGTGCTCGGCCGGGCGGTCCACCTGCACCCGCTGGTCGCGCTGTTCGCGGTCGTCGTCGGCTCGACGGCGTTCGGCATCGTCGGGACGTTCCTGGCCCTGCCGGTCGCGGCAGGCATCAACGTCGCCCTGCACGAGTTCTTTCCGGAGGAGCTCGGCGCCCTCCCGGACGGACGCGCGAAGGCCGAACTCGCGAATCCGGACGACGGAACGACGATCACGGAGCCTCGGTCGGCGACCTGAACCCGGCCGGAGCCGGGTGGTCGGGCGCCCGACTCACGCCGGGAGGGTGGTTGCGGGCCGGGCCGTGGGAGGAGGACCCGGCCCGGCCCGCTGGGACGTTCAGAGCCCGTTGGCGAGGTGGTAGTAGACGTCGTTCCAGCGGAGCTGGTCGCGGAGCCGGTCGAGCCGGGTCTCCTCGTCGATCAGGACGAACTCGACGCGGGACATCGAGGCGAAGTCGGCGAGCTGCTCCGGAGTGACCGCGTAGCCGAAGCCCGTGTGGTGCGAGCCGCCGGCGTAGATCCAGCCGGCAGCGTTGGTCGCGAGGTCCGGGCGCGGCTTCCAGACCGCCCGGGCGACCGGCAGACGCGGCAGCGGCTCGGGCGGGTCGATGACTTCGACGACCGTCGCCACGAGCCGGAACCGCTGGCCGAGATCGACGATCGACGCCGCGACCGCGGCCCCCGGGTGTGCGTCGAACACGAGCCGGACCGGGTCCGCCTTGCCGCCGATCCCGAGTGGGTGGATCTCGATCCGGGCCTTGCGCGCGGCGATCGACTCGCAGACCTCGAGCATGTGGGCGCCGAGGCTGAGGTCCCCGCTCGGGCTCATGTGGTACGTGTAGTCCTCCATGAAGGACACCCCGCCGGGCAGCCCGCTCGACATGACCTTCATCGCCCGGACCATCGCCGCGGTCTTCCAGTCGCCCTCGGCGCCGAAGCCGTAGCCGTCGCGCATGAGGCGCTGGACGGCGATGCCGGGGAGCTGGGTCAGGCCATGGAGGTCCTCGAACGTCGTGGTGAAGCTCGAGAAGCCACCGGCGGCGAGGAAGCGGCGCAGCCCGACCTCGATCCGGGCCGCGTCGCGCAGCGAGCCGGCACGCTCGGCGCCGGGACAGAGCACCGGGTCGATCTCGTACTCGTCGATGTATGTCGCGATCAGCCCGTCGACCTCGGCGTCGGTGGTCTCGTCGATCACCGCGACGAGGTCGCCGACGCCGAACGTGTCGACCCGGAAGCCGAGCCGGCGCGTCGCCTCCACCTTGTCGCCCTCGGTCACGGCGACGTCACGCATGTTGTCGCCGAACCGGGCGATCCGGCCGGTCTCCCAGTCGCGCTTCGCGGCCGCGGCCCGGGCCCATGCGCCGACGCGCTCGTGCACATCGGGCTCGGTCCAGTGACCGGCGACGACCTTGTGCTCGATCCGCATCCGTGCGGCCATGAACCCGAACTCGCGGTCGCCATGGGCGGCCTGGTTCAGGTTCATGAAGTCCATGTCGATCGTGTCCCACGGGATCTCGCCGTGGTATTGCGTGTGCAGGTGAAGGAGCGGCCGCTGGAGCGACGCCAGACCGCCGATCCACATCTTGGCCGGCGAGAACGTGTGCATCCAGGCGACGATGCCGATGCAGCGCGGCGAGGCGTTGGCCTCGAGGAACAGGGATCGGATCCCGTCGGCAGCGGTGACGACGGGCTTCGCCACGACCCGGACGGGGATCGCCGCGGCGGCGTCCAGGGTCGCCGCGACGGACGCGGCGTGCTCGGCGACGGTCTGGAGCGTCTCGGGCCCGTACAGGTGCTGGCTGCCGGTGACGAACCAGACTTCGTACGCCCCGAGGTCGATCATGCCGGGAGGCCTCCCCTCGCTGCTCATTGGCCGTACTCGCTCGTGTAGCGCCGATGGAGCCGCTCCACCGCCGCGTCGGGCAGGACCTCGGGGGTCCCGATCTGGAGCGCGGCCCAGACGGTCGCAGCGATATCCTCGACCATGACGGCGGTCTTGACCGCCGCCTCGGCCGTCGGGCCGACCGTGAAGACGCCGTGCTGCTTCAGCAGGATCGCCGGGCCGCCCCCGAGGCCGGCGACCACGAGCTCGCCGATCGCGTCGTCGCCGATGAACGCGAAGTCCGCGCACGGGATCTCCCCACCGAGCTCGTCGGCCTGGGCGGTGAGGTAGACCGGGATCGGACGGCCGACGGCGGCGAACGCGGTGGCGTAGCGCGAATGGGTGTGGACGATCCCGTGCACGTCGGGCCGCTGCCGGTAGATGTGGAGATGGCTGGCGGTGTCCGACGACGGATGGAACGTCCCCTCGACGATGCGGCCGTCGAGGTCGAGGACGACCATCGACTCGGCGGTCAGGTCCGCATAGCGCACGCCGGACGGCTTGATCGCGACGAGGCCCGTCGCGGGGTCACGGACGCTGACGTTGCCGCCCGTCCAGACCACGAGGCGGTGACGCGGCAGCTCGGCGTGGAGTCGGACGAGCTCCTCGCGGAGCTCCTGCAGGCGCATGTCAGGCCGGCACCGCGACGGGCCGGGCGGCCATCGCCCGGGCGCGCAGCCCGCGAAGGACCTTCATCACGTCGTTCTCGCCCCGACCGAAATAGTCGTGGAGCCGGACGTACTCGTGGAACAGGATGTCGTAGACCGCCTGGTTGGCGGGGATCGGCTCGTAGACGATGTCCTTGAGCCGGGCCATCGACCGGGCGGCGTCGGCGATCGTGGCGGGCCCGCCGGCCTCGACCCCCGCGGCGACCGCCCCGAACATCGCGGACCCGAGGGCCGGGGTCTGGTCGGACGCGCTCACCCGGAACGACCGACCCGTGACGTCGGCGTAGACCTGCATCACGAGCGGGCTCTTCTCGGCCAGACCGCCGCACGCGACCACGTCGTCGATCCGGATCCCGCTCGCCTCGAAGGCGTCGATGATCACGCGCGTCCCGAAGGCGGTCGCCTCGATCAGGGCGCGGTAGATCTCCTCGGGTGTGGTCGACAGCGTCGCGCCGACCAGCAGGCCGCCGAGCGCGGCGTCGACGAGGATCGACCGGTTCCCGTTCCACCAGTCGAGGGCGAGCAGCCCGGACTCGCCGGGGGCCTGGCGGCCCGCCTTCTGCTGCAGGAGAGCGTGGATGTCCATCCCGCGGTCGCGGGCCTCGTCGTGGTAGGCGCCCGGCAGGCAGTTGTCGACGAACCAGCTGAAGTGGTCGCCGACACACGACTGACCGGCCTCGTAGCCGATGTATCCCGGGATGATCCCATCCTCGACCCGGCCGCACATCCCGGGCACCGTCCGCTCGTCGGCGGACAGGACCATGTGGCACGTCGAGGTGCCCATGATCATCACCATCCGGCCGGGCTCGGTGACCGTCGCCGCGGGCACCGCGACGTGGGCGTCGACATTGGCGACGGCCACCGCGGTTCCGGGCAGGAGGCCCGTCCAGGCGGCCGCCTGGGCGCACAGCCCGCCGGCCCGCTCACCCTCCTGGTGCAGGTCGCGCCGCATCTTCTGATCGACGACGTCGGCGAACGCCGGGTCGAGAGCCGCGAAATAGGACCGGTCCGGGAAGCCATCGCGCTGCGACCACATCGCCTTGTAGCCGGCCGTGCAGGCGTTGCGTGTCTCGACCCCGGTCAGCTGCCACACGACCCAGTCGGTCGCCTCGAGGAGGCGGTCGGCGGCGGCGTAGATCTCGGGCGCCTCATCGAGGATCTGGAGGGCCTTCGCGAAGAACCACTCCGCCGAGATCTTGCCGCCGTACCGGCTGAGCCAGGGCTGCCCGGTTTCGCGGGCGACCTCGTTGATCCGGTCCGCCTCGGGCTGCGCCGCATGGTGCTTCCAGAGCTTGACCCAGGCGTGCGGGTTGGCGTGGTACGCCGGCAGCATCGACAGGGCCGTGCCATCGGCGGTCGCCGGGAGCATCGTGCACGACGTCACGTCGACGCCGATCCCGATGACGTCGGCCGGCTCGACTGCGGCCTCGCGGATGACGGCGGGGACGGCGGTCTTCAGGACGTCGAGGTAGTCGGCCGGGTCCTGGAGGGCCCAGTCGGGCGGAAGGACGACATCCGTGTCCGGGAGACGCTGGTCGATGACGCCGTGACGGTACGGTGTGACCGCCGTCGCGACCTGCCGGCCGTCGCCCACGTCCACGAGCACGGCACGGCCCGACTCGGTCCCGAAGTCGACTCCGATCGCGTACCGGCTCACCGATGCTCCTCTAGACTCGTCCGAGGCCGTCGCCAGCAGGGAGTCGAACGTCGCCGGCGATCGCCACTTGTGATCCGGCCCGGCTCCCGTTACCGTTCCCGCTAACGTTCACATCGGCGGTACCGTACCATCCGGGCCGACGTGAGGCAAGGCCGCAGTCGATCTTGGGGATGTCAGGCGTGCAGGATCAAAGCCGGATCACGATCAAGGAGATCGCCCGCATGTGCGGCGTCTCGACGCAAACGGTGTCGCGGGTCATCAACAAGCGACCCGACGTCTCGCCCGAGACGCGGCGCGCGGTCGAGGCAGCGATCGCAGCCACCGGCTTCCAGCCCAGCGCGGTCGCCCGCAGCCTGGTCCAGCGCCGATCCCAGACGCTCGGCGTCATCGTCGCGGGGCTGCGCTATTTCGGCGTCGCCCAGACGCTCAACGGGATCACCGAGGAATCGCAGGCGGCGGGCTACGGGGTTTTGCTGCGCGAGATCGACAGCACCGAGACGGTCGACATCGGTCCCGTCGTCGAGTTCCTGGTCGCCCACCGGGTCGAGGGGATCATCTTCGCCGTGCCCCAGCTCGGGAACAACGTGGCGACCGTCCGCGCTCAGCTCCCGAGCGCGTCACCGCCGGTCGTCTTCCTGAAGTCCGACGCGTCGCCGGCGTTCTCGACGATCGGCATCGACAACTACGGCGGCGCCCGGATGGCGACCGGGCACCTGCTTGCCCTCGGTCGGACGCGGATCGGCCACCTGGCCGGACCGATGAACTGGCGCGAGGCCGAGGATCGCCACGACGGCTGGCGTGACGCGTTGCGCGAGGCCGGCGTCGAGCCGGGCCCGATCGTCGCCGGGAACTGGACCCCGGCCAGCGGCGAGGCCGCGTTCGACCGGCTCCTGGCGCAGGATCCGGAGCTGGACGGGATCTTCGCGGCGAACGACCAGATGGCGCTCGGGTTCCTGTACGCGGCCCACGCCCGGGGCGTCTCGATCCCGGACGACATCGCCGTGGTCGGGTTCGACGGCCTCGACGAAGGGGCTCATTTCACGCCGTCGCTGACCACGGTGGTCCAGCCACTGCGCGAGCTCGGAGAGCTGGCCGTGCGCGAAGTGTTGTCGATCTCGGGAGCTGCACACGAGGAGGGATCCGTCCGGAGCCTGATGCTCGGGACGGAGCTCGTCGTGCGGGAGAGCGCGCCGACGGTGGCGCGCCCGGCAGGATCCGGTCCTGTCCGGTTCGTTCGCGTCACGCGGGCTGCCCGCCGCACCGAGTCCGGTTAGCCGGCAGGATCCGCGGCTCCCGGACGACGGGGCCGGGGATCTCCTCGAGGACCCTGGCGCCGGTTCCCGGGCGCCGATCCCCGGTCCTCGGTCACCAAAAGTCCTTGACGGACGTTGCGCCCGGTGCTAGGTTGCAGCGGTTCCGTTAGCGATAACGGGAACGATCACAGCGACATCGCGTTCGACAGGAGCGAGGGCTCCGCCTCGGGCGATCCCCGTCCATCGATGGGTCGCGAGGCGGCGTTGGAGGAGGTGCCAATGGTGTCCGGTAGCGCATGAGCCACCGAGTCGATGTCCTCCGAACCTGGTCGCACCGACTCGGTGTCGGCAGCGGACCAGCTCACCCGGGCGAAGCCCGAGCGTCCGTCCCCCAGGCACAGCACATGGAGACGAGGAACATGACGAAGACAGGGATCATCCCGCGGATCGGAACGACGCTGGCGATCACCGCACTGTTGGCTGCCTGTTCGACGGCCAGCTCACCGTCCGCCTCGAGCGGCGGGGCTCCGAGCGCCGCGGCCCCCAGCGCGGCCGCTCCGAGCGCCGCGGCCCCCAGCGCCGCGGCGGCCGCGAAGACCTACAAGGACATGTCGGTCGGGTTCATCCAGACCGGATCCGAGAGTGGCTGGCGTGCGGCCAACACGTCCTCGTTCAAGGAAACCGCCACACAGCTCGGCATCAAGCTCAACTTCTACGACGCACAGAACAAGCTGGAGAACCAGGTCTCGAGCTTCCACCAGTTCAACCAGGACCCGTCGATCAACGTGATCATCCTCGCGGCGCTCGACGTCACGGGCTATGACGACGTCCTCAAGGAGGCCCAGACCGCGGGCAAGGTCGTCGTCCTCGAGGACCGGCGCATCGACGCGGATCCGAGCATGTACTTCACCTACATCGGGTCCGACTTCGACCTCGAGGGCCAGAAGGCCGCGAAGGCGATGTGCGGCCTGCTGACGGCGAGCACCAAGAAGAACGTCGTCGAGATCTCCGGCGCCGTCGGCGCCTCGGCGGCGATCGACCGGGCCAAGGGCTTCCGCGAGAAGATGGGCGAGTGCGGGATCGTCATCCCCGACGGGATGACCCAGACCGGCAACTGGGGCGTTCCCGAGTCCAAGGCTGTCATGGAGGCCTTCCTCAAGAAGAGCAAGGACATCCAGGGCGTCTTCGCCCACAACGACGAGGAGGCGATCGGCGCCATCCAGGCGATCAAGGAAGCCGGCCTCGTCCCGGGCAAGGACATCCAGGTCATCGGCGTCGACGCGACGGCCGACGGCTTCAAGTACCTCATCTCGGGTGAGCTCGGTGCCGACATCGAGTGCAACCCGCTGCTGGCCCCGCAGGTCTACAAGGCGGCCCTCGCGGCCCTCAACGGCGACACCGGGATGCCGAAGTGGGTGCCGTCCGAGGAAGGCCAGTTCTTCGCCGCCCAGGGTGCGACAGAGCTGCAGACCATCCTGGCCACTCGCAAGTACTAGGCGCACACCCGAGGGCGAGGAGCGGCGACGCCGCTCCTCGCCCTCGACCCATTCCACGACCAGTACCCTTCGTCACGCCCTCCCCGATCCACGACGAGTGATCGCGGCGAGCGTTGCTGCCCGATCGATCCGGTCCAGGCACCCGCGATCCTGAGGTCCGTGATGTCAGACGCTGACGCCGACATCGTCGTCATGAGCGGCATCGACAAGTCCTTCCCCGGCGTCCAGGCGCTGCGCGGGGTCGACTTCTCCGTCAAGCGCGGCGAGATCCATGCCCTGCTCGGCGAGAACGGCGCCGGCAAGTCCACGCTGGTCAAGATCCTCACCGGCGTCGAGCCGCCCGACAGCGGGACGGTCACCTTCGACGGCGCCGAGGTGGCGATCCGCTCGCCGCTCGAGGCCCAGGCGATCGGGATCAGCACCGTCTACCAGGAAGTCAACCTCTGCCCGAACCTGACCGTGGCGGAGAACATGCTGATCGGGCGCGAGCCGCGACGCTGGGGCCGCGTCGACTGGGGCGCGATGAACCGCCGGGCGCGGGAGGTCCTGAAGGGCCTCGACATCGACATCGACGTCACCCGTCCGCTCGGCTCGTACTCGGTCGCGATCCAGCAGATGACGGCGATCGGCCGGGCGCTCGTGATCTCCTCGGCGAAGGTGCTCGTCCTCGACGAGCCAACGTCGAGCCTCACCGTCCACGAGACCGAGCAGCTCTTCCGGGTGATGCGCCGGCTCCGCGACGAGGGCATGGCGATCGTCTTCATCACCCACTTCCTCGACCAGGTCTACGAGGTGACCGACCGCCTCACGGTCCTCCGCAACGGGGCCCTGGTCGGCACGTACCAGACCGCGACGTTGCCCCGGATCGAGCTCATCCGCCTCATGCTCGGGCGCAGCCTGACCGCGCTCGACGAGATCGGGCGGCATCGGATGGAGACCGGCAAGCAGATCGGCGAGGACGTCCTGCTCGCGGCGGACGGGCTGGGCCTGGCCGGCTCGATCGAGCCGTTCGACCTCGTGCTGCACGCGGGCGAGGTCGTCGGGCTGGCCGGCCTGCTCGGCTCGGGACGGACCGAGGTCGCCAACCTGCTGTTCGGCATCGATCGGCCCGACCGAGGGAACGATGTCGATGGACGGCGAGGTCGTCCGGGACTTCTCGCCCCTCGGCTCGATCGAGCGCAAGGTCGCCCTCTGTCCCGAGGACCGCAAGGCCGAGGGGATCGTCGGCGAGCTCACGGTCCGGGAGAACATCGTGCTCGCGGTCCAGGCGAGCCGCGGCTGGTTCCGCCGCCTCGACTCGGCCCAGCAGAACGCGATCGCCGACCGCTACATCAAGCTGCTGAACATCGCGACGCCGACCGCCGAGCAGCCGATGAAGAACCTGAGCGGCGGCAACCAGCAGAAGGTGATCCTGGCCCGCTGGCTCGCGACCGAGCCGCGCCTGCTCATCCTCGACGAGCCGACGCGCGGCATCGACGTCGGGACGAAGGCCGACATCCAGCAGCTCGTCCTGTCCCTCGCCGGCGACGGCATGTCCTGCATCTTCATCTCGTCCGAGCTCGACGAGGTGCTGCGGACCAGCCACCGGATCGTCGTGCTGCGGGACCGGGCCAAGGGCGCCGAGTTCGTCGGCGAGGTCGACGAGAAGGCGATCATGGAAGCGATCGCCGGGGGTGCGGCGTGACCGGCATCCGCCGCCGGATCAGCTGGAGCCGGTTCACCGAGAGCCAGGTCTTCCTGCCGCTGGTGACCCTCCTGCTGATCCTGCTGTTCGACTTCATCTTCATCCCGGGCTTCTTCGACCTCGAGGTGAAGGACGGGCACCTGTACGGCAGCCTCGTCGACATCCTCCGCAACAGCGCGCCGACGGTCATCCTCGCGATCGGCATGACGCTCGTCATCGCCACCGGCGGCGTCGACCTGTCGGTCGGCGCGGTCATGGCGATCACCGCATCGGTGGCCTGCATCCTGATCGACCCGCGGATCGTCGGCGTCAGCCTCTCCGGCGACATCACCGCGGTGGTCGGCGATCCCACGTTCAGCTTCGCACCGATCCCGCTCGTGATCATCGTGCCGCTGATCGTCGGCCTGCTGTGCGGCGCCTGGAACGGCGTTCTCGTTGCGTACCTGCGGATCCAGCCGATGGTCGCGACGCTGATCCTGATGATCGCCGGCCGGGGCATCGCCCAGCTGATCACGAACGCGATCAAGATCATCATCTTCAACGACGCGTTCGCCTACATCGGCAACGGCTTCGTCGTGCTGCCGGTCTCGCTGTTCATCGTCGGCGGGGTGTTCGTCGCGGCCTGGCTCCTGACCCGCCGGACCGCGATCGGCCTGTTCATCGAGTCGGTCGGGATCAACTTCCGGTCCAGCTTCTACAGCGGCATCAACGAGAAGCGGGTCAAGCTGTTCGCCTACGCGTTCTGCGGCCTGTGCGCGGGGATCGCCGGTCTCGTCGCCGTCTCGAGCATCCGGACATCCGACGCGAACCAGATCGGCCTGTACACCGAGCTCGACGCCATCCTGGCGGTCGTCATCGGTGGGACGGTCCTGGGTGCCGGCGGCCGGTTCTCGCTCCTCGGGAGCGTCCTCGGCGGCCTGATCATCCAGGCCACGACGACGTCGATGTACCACGTCGGCGTCGCGGCGAGCGCGATCATCGCGGTCAAGGCCGTCGTCGTGATCCTCGTGATCGTGCTGTACTCGCGACAGACCCAGGACGCCGTCCGCAGGCTCGTCAGCCGGACGAAGCGGGACGAGGTGACGGCGTGACCCAGGCTCTCGCCGCGCGGGTCGCCAGCAAGCAGCGGTTCCTGCCCCTCGCCGCGACGGCCCTCCTCTTCCTGATCGCCTACGGGATGGGGGCGCTCGCGTTCCCCGCGATGCGCGACGGGCAGGCGTTCTTCAACCTGCTCGTCACGACGCCGTTCCTGCTGATCGCCGTCGTCGGCCAGACGTTCGTGATCATCTCGGGCGGGATCGACCTGTCCGTGAGCGGCGTCATCGCCCTGACGACGGTCGCCTCCGCGGCGCTGATCCAGTCCGGCTGGAACCCGTGGATCGTCATGCCGCTGATGCTGCTGATGGGCGTGACCATCGGCGGGGTCATGGGGTTCTTCATCGCCTACCTCAAGGTCCAGCCGTTCATCGCGACCCTCGCCGGGATGTGGTTCGCCCGGGGCCTGTCCTACGTGATCAGCGACAGCGAGATCCGGATCCACGATCCCCTGTACCGGCTGTTCGTCGGCACCCGCATCCTCATCCCGGGCCTCGCCGATCCGGTCACGAAGAAGGGCGACTACATCACGATTCTCGTGGTCGTGGCGCTGATCGTGCTCGTCGCCGGGATGTTCATCGCGCAGTACACGCGCTTCGGCCGGACGGTCTACGCGATCGGCGGCAACAACGGGGCGAACGAGCAGTCGTCACGGCTCATGGGCCTGTCCGTGGACCGGACGAAGGTCAAGGTCTACATGCTCAACGGCTTCTGCTCGGCCCTCGCCGGGATCGCCTACAGCATCTACGTCGGGTCCGGGCACGGCGGGCATGCCCTGGGGTTCGAGCTCACCGTGATCGCCGCCGTCGTCATCGGCGGGACGGCCCTGACCGGCGGCGAGGGCTACGTCATCGGGGCGCTGTTCGGGGTCCTGATCACCGCGCTGATCCAGAGCATCATCCAGTTCAACGGACAGCTCAGCTCGTGGTGGACCAGCATCGTCATCGGGGGTCTGATGCTGGTCTTCATCGGCGTCCAGGCGGTCCTCACGACGATCAACTCGAGACAGCTGGCTCGGGCACGCCTCGGCGGAACCGCCGTGCGGTCCGGCTCGCGCCGACGACCGTGGTGGCGCGACCGGCGGGTCGCGTTCGGGGCCGGCGCGGTCATCGTCGCCGTCCTCGTGTACCAGGCCGTCGGGTTCGCGGGGGGCGGCCAGGCGGGAACGGCCGCCAATCCGTCGGCGGCGGCAGGGTGCGCGCTGAAGCCGCTCCGCCAGGACCAGGCCGCGGGCCTGATCAAGGACGGCGCGATGATCGTCTACGAACGGAACGGCGGTGGCGCCTGCGTGGACGAGCTCTATGCGATCTATGCCGACGGTCGGATCACCGCCGACAACGGCACGCAGAAGCTCGAGAAGCAGATCAAGCCAGATGACGTCACGGCGCTCGTCGGCGCCATCGACAAGCTCGGCTGGTTCACCGACAACATGTACTCCACGTCGCACCATCCATGCGGGCAGTGCTTCACCTACTTCACCAACGTGACCCTCAACGGGACGGCCAAGAACGTCCAGGCCGTCGACGGCGGTGCGGACGCACCGCCGAACTACTGGCTGGTGTCCGGCAAGCTGTCCGAGATCCTGCCCCGGTTCGACGGGGCGAAGTGATGCGCGGATCGATGCTCCGATGAGCGCTCGTGGTCTGGCCCTGGCGGCGATCATCTGCGCGCTGACGCTCGGGGCGTGCGACTACATCGTCACGCCCGCCGACGAGAGCGGCCCGACGCCGGTGACGGCCGGGGTCTGGACCGGGATCGCGACCGGCATCTCGCAGACGCCGGGCGGCGATCTGCACGTCGATCTGGCGATCCGGAACGACACCGGCGACTGGAGCGCCATGCAGCTCGCCGACGGCGGCTCCGTCGCCCTCACTGGTGGCGACGGGAAGACGTCGGCCTGCGCGACCGCGGTGGTCGGGACCGGCGGCCATCGCCTCGCGCCGGGGTTCCAGGTGCGCGGCTACACGGGCGGCACGGAGGCAGCGCCCGAGCCGGAGACGCTCTCGGTCGAGTGCGCCGGCGCCACGCCGGCGGCGGGCCAGAAGCTGTCGATCGACTACTCGTACGTCACCGGCGACTTCAACTACTACACGCCGTCGAAGCCGATCAAGGCCAGGCTCGTGGTCGATCTCGACAAGCCGGCGGCGGATCTCGCCTTCCCGGTCGGCAAGCCGATCGACGGGGTCGTCCAGAAGGCCTCCGACCCGATCGAGGCGATCAACAAGTGCGTGCTGACGCTCACGTCGACGAAGCGGACGGCGGACGGGCTCGAGCTCGGCTGGCACACGGAGAACCCGACCGACTACCCGACCTACGTCCACATCGGAACGCCGCCGGTCGTCGGCTCGGACGGCGTCATCTACGGCTTCTACGAGAGCCCCCACCTGGCCGACACGCCGATCACACCGGCCACGGGGAGCGCCGACTGGACGACCGAGGTCGCGGTCCCGAAGGACGTGACCGGGCTGTACATCCTCGTCAGCGTCGAATCGAAGCAGCAGAAGACGTTCGTCAGCCACGCGATCGACATCACCGGCCAGTAGCCCTCGCCCGGGGCGGCCGGTCTCCGAAGGCGTTCGGAACGCGGTTGGTATCATCGCGTCCGTCCGCCCGTAGCTCAGTGGATCAGAGCGACTGACTTCGGATCAGTAGGTCGGGGGTTCGAATCCCTCCGGGCGGGCCACTGCCTCAGGCGCGTGCGCTCGACCGTCCGAGCGTGAGAGGCGGGACCGAGGGGGAAGGTGCCGGCCGTGAGGCGGGCACGGAGGGGTGACTAGCCGGTGATCCTGCGCGTCGTCAAGGGCCGGATTCCCGTCGGACAGCTCGAGGCGGTGCGCCGCGACCTCGAGCGCCACTATGTCCCGGCAGCCGACGCGTGCGCGGGTCTCGAGCGCTACGTCGTCGCGATCCGGCCGTCCGCGGACGGCCACGACATCGCGCTCGTGACCGTGTGGACCGACGTCGAATTCGGCGCTCACCGCCTACGCGGGGGATCTCGCCAGATCCGGCACGCTCGACGGGAAGGGCCACGGCGAGATCCTCGACCACGTCGACTACTACGAGGTCGATGTCGGCGAGGCTCGGCGGCGACCCGGGACGCCCCGGTTCCTGCGCCTGTCGGCCGGGTCGGTCGGGCGGGGCCTCGACGCGGACATCCAGCGCGATCTGCGCGAGCGGCTCGCCGAGCTCGGGCCGGAGGCGGTCGACGCCTACGTCGGTCGCCGGGTGAAAGGTGCCCAGGTCGAGATCGCGTTCGTGTCGGCGTGGTCCGGGCCGCCGGCCGGCGCCTCGCTCGAGGTGCCGATCTGGCCACACCTGTCGGGGTACTTCGACACGTTCGGGATCCATGTCCACGACGTGATCCTGCACGGAACGCCACGTCCCTGAAAGCCGAACGCCGGCCGGACATGACCGGCTGTCGCGAGCCCGCGGGTACCTTCGGCGAACGGGCGTCGAACTGACGCTGTTCAGCCGGCGAGCGCCCGCGGAGGAATCCCCGATGCCGACCACCGCCCGCCGTTCCTCGAACGGCAAACACGCCCGCGTCTCGCCCGAGCCGCGGCTCGGCCAGCGAGCGGCCGAGCTGCAGGCCTTCGGCGCACTTCGCCAGCTGCCGATCGCCCTGTCCGCCGAGGCGCGCGGCGAGAGCTGCCAGCTCCTCAACGCGATCCTCGCGGACACGTCCGTCCTGTCTGCGCTCTACAAGAAGTCGCACTGGAACGTGGCCGGCCCGACCTTCTACCAGCTGCATCTCCTGTTCGACAAGCACGCGGAGGAGCAGCTGGAGCTCGTCGACATGCTTGCGGAGCGGGTCCAGATGCTCGGCGGGATCTCCGTCGGCGATCCACGGCACGCGGCGGAGCTGACCACGATCCCGCGGCCCCCCGACGGCGCCGAGGAGGTGCCGGTGGTCCTGGATCGCCTGCTCGACGCCCATGAGGTGATCATCGAGAAGGTCCGGGCGGCGATCGACGCCACCGAGGAGTCGGAGGACTGGGGCACGAACGACCTCCTGATGGGCGACGTCCTGCGCCGTCACGAGATGGAGGTCTGGTTCCTCTCGGAGCACGTCGTCGACATCCCGCTCGTCGAGGCCTGACCCGCGGGCCGAGCCGCGCCGCCTGCTACGCTCGGCGGCGTGACCGCCCGACCGCGAACCGCCGCCCAGCTGCTCGTCGAGTGCCTCGCGGCCGAAGGCTGTGACTACGTCTTCTCGGTGCCCGGCGAGGAGACGATGGACATCCTCGACGCGCTCGGCGGTGCCGCCGCGAGCGGAGCCCCGAACGCGCCCCGCCACATCACGACGCGGCACGAGCAGGGTGCCGCCTTCATGGCCGACGTCCATGGCCGGCTGACCGGCCGGGCCGCCGTCGCGATGGCGACCCTCGGGCCGGGCGCCACGAACCTTGTCACGGGCGTCGCGGACGCGTACCTGGATCACGCGCCGATGGTCGCGATCACGGGGCAGGCGAGCTCGGACAAGCTCCACAAGGAGGCCCACCAGGTCGTGGACATCGTCCGGATGATCGAGCCGGTGACGAAGTGGAACACCCGCGTCGAGCGGGTCGAGGCGATCCCGGAGATCGTCCGAAAGGCGTTCCGGCTGGCGACCCTCGAGAAGCCCGGGCCGACGCACATCGAGCTGCCGGAGAACCTGGCCGCGGCCCCGGTCGCCGACACCGCCCGGCCGCTCACGCCGGGCCACTGGGACTTCCCCGAGCCGACCGACGAGGCGATCGCCGAGGCGGCGGAGCTGATCGCGACGTCGCAGCGACCGCTCGTCCTGGCGGGAAACGGGGTGCTCCGCCGCCGCGCATCCGGGGAGCTCCGCGCGTTCGCCCGCGGGCTCCACGTCCCGGTCGCGGTGACGTTCATGGGCAAGGGCGCGATCGACGATCGGTCGCATCTCAGCCTGATGGCCGTCGGCCTGCAGGCCCGCGACCACGTCCTGTCCGGGTTCGATCGGGCCGACCTCGTGATCTGTGTCGGCTACGACCTCGTCGAATACGCGCCGGCCCGCTGGAACCCCGACGGAGGCAAGCGGATCGTCCACATCGACACGGCGCCGGCCGAGGTCGACGCCCAGTACGGCCCGGAGATCGAGCTCGTCGGGGACATCGACGGGACCCTGCGCCGGCTCCTCGCCGCGGTCCAGCCCCGGGGGATCAGCGGGCGCGACGCCGGGGAGCGGCACGAAGCCCGCGAGACGCTGGTCCACGCCGATCTCCGGACCGCCCTCCTGGAGGAGCTCGCGGGGAGTGCCGGCACGTCGGACGGCGACCCGCTGGTCACGCCCCAGCGCGCGATCGCGGACCTGCGCGAGGCGCTCGGCCCCGACGACATCGTCGTGTCCGACGTCGGCGCCCACAAGGTCTGGGTCGCCCGGCTGTACCAGGCGTACGAGCCCAACACGGTGATCATCTCGAACGGGTTCGCGGCCATGGGCATCTCCGTCCCCGGCGCGATCGCGGCGAAGCTCGTCCACCCGGATCGCAAGGTCGTCGCCCTGTGCGGCGACGGTGGCTTCCTGATGAACAGCCAGGAGCTCGAGACCGCGACGCGGATCGGCGCGAACATCACGGTCGTGATCTGGCGCGACGACGGCTACGGCCTGATCGACTGGAAGCAGCGCAACGAGTTCGGCCGGCCATTCGGGGTCGAGTTCGGCAACCCGGACTTCGTCGCCTATGCGGAGTCGTTCGGGATCGCCGGGTTCCGGCCGTCGACCGCCGCCGACCTGCTGCCGACGCTCCGGCGAGCGCTGGACGTCGACGGCCCGGCCCTCGTCGAGGTCCCGATCGACTACCGCGAGAACCTGCGCCTGACCGAGCACCTCGGCGCGCTGTCCGGCGCCTGACCGAGGACCGGACCGGGACCGTGGCCGCCCTCCGCTCGTTGATCGGCCGGATGTTCACGATGCCGTCGTACCCGCCGGAGCCGGCGGATCTCCGGACGTTCCGCCTCGCCGGGCTCGAGCTGCCGGTCCGCTCGACCGTCGTCGTCGTCGTCACGATCCTCGTCGTCATCTTCGACTTCCAGCGGACGCTGATCCCGGACGACCTCCTCCGCTACGACCGCAATCCGGGCGAGCAGCGGCTCCAGGCGCTGAGCCGCGTCGTCCTGTTCTTCGTCGTGCCGATGCTGGTGGTGCTGATCGGGTTCCGCGACAGGCCCCGTCGCTACGGGCTGCAGCTCGGCGACTGGCGGTGGGGCCTCGGGCTGGCCGTCGTCGGGGCGGCCGTGATGACGCCGATCGTGCTGATCCTCTCGGGCCAGCCCGACTTCCGCGCCTACTACGCGCCCTCGAACGAGCCCCTGCCCGGGCTGCTCCTGACGAACACGCTCGACCTGTTCTCGACCGAGTTCCTGTACCGCGGCTTCCTGATGCTCGCGCTTGCCCGCTTCTTCGGGCCGGTCGCGCTCGTCATCGCGCTCTTCCCGTTCACGTTCACCCACCTGACCAAGCCCGAGACCGAGCTGCTCTCGACGTTCGTGGGCGGCGCGATCTACGGCTGGCTCACGTGGCGGACGCGCTCGATCGTGTGGGGTGCCGCGGCCCACGTGTACATCGTGACCCTGGTGATCGTGGCGGCCGGGAACGGCTGAGGCTCAGAGGCGGGGCGGCCCGTCGAACAGCTCCCCGTCCCGGAGCTCGAGGACCCGGTCGGCCACGTCGAGCATCACCGGGTCGTGGGTCGCGACGATCGCGGTCACGCCCTCGGTCCGGACGACGTCCCGGAGCAGCATCATGATCACGTGGCCGGTCTCCGAGTCGAGCTGGCCGGTCGGCTCGTCGGCGAGCAGGATCCGCGGCCGGTTCGCGAGCGCCCGGGCGATCGCCACGCGCTGCTGCTCGCCACCGGACAGCTCGTGCGGCCGGTGCTTCATCCGCCCGCCGAGGCCGACCATCTCGAGGAGCTCGCGGACCCGCTGGTCGCGGACCTTGCCGTCGGTCTTGACGAGCCGGAGCGGAACCTCGACGTTCTCGGCCGCCGACAGGATCGGGACGAGCCCGAACGCCTGGAAGATGAACGCGACGGACCGCCGGCGCACGTCCACCAGCTCGTCCTCGCTCATCGCGCTGACCTCGTGGCCGTCGATGACGACCTGGCCGGAGGTCGGGTGGTCGAGGCCGCCGAGGATGTTCAGGAGCGTCGTCTTGCCGCTTCCCGACCTGCCCCGGACGGCGATCAGGCGTCCGGCGTCGGCGGTGAGGCTCACGCCCCGGAGCGCGTGGATGATCGTGTCGCCCGACGGGTAGTCGCGGACGACGTCGATCGCGCGGAGGATCGGATCGGAACCGGCGCCACCGGTGGCCGGGTGGGCCATGTCGAGGGTCGTCATCGGTCGGCCTCCCGGTCGGCCGGCCGGGCGGGCGGCGGCGCGTCCGCGTCCGGCCAGATCTCGACGTGGTCGTCCTCGAGCCGCAGCCGGACCCGGTCCTTGAGCCCGAGGGCCGCGACATGGGCCTTCGGGAGCTGCAGCCGGCCGGCCCGGTCGAGGACCGCGAACTCCTCGCTGATCAGGGTGTGCTCACCGGTCTCGGAGACCGAGCGCCGGCGGACCGTCTCGGTCGAGGTCCGGCCGTCGCGGATCGCGACCGTCCGCTGGACCTGCTCGGACACGAGCGGGTCGTGGGTGACGATCACGATCGTCGTCCCGAGCTCCTCGTTCACCCGTCGGAGCAGGCCGAAGATCTCGTGGGACGTCGTCGTGTCGAGCTCGCCCGTCGGCTCGTCGGCGAACAGGACCTCGGGCTCGTTCGCGAGGGCGACCGCGATCGCGACCCGTTGCTGCTCGCCGCCGGACAGCCGTTCCGGGCGGTGGTCGAGACGCTCGCCGAGCCCGACGAGCTCGAGCAGCAGGCGGGCGCGCTCCGGGCGCTTCGGCCGCCCGTCCAGGGTCATCGGCAGCTCGACGTTCTCCTGCGCGGTCAGGTACGGCAGGAGGTTCCGCGCCGTCTGCTGCCAGATCATCCCGACGACGCGCCGGCGGTAGCGGGTCCGCTCGCGCCGGCCCAGCTGGCCGAGGTCGTGTCCGGCGACGACCGCGCGCCCGGCGGACGGCGTGTCGAGCCCGCCGAGGATGTTGAGGAGCGTCGACTTGCCGCTCCCCGACGCGCCGACGATCGCGATCATCTCGCCGACGCCCACGACGAGGTCCAGGCCCTGGAGCGCGACGACCTCGAGGTCGGCGACCTTGTAGATCCGGACGAGCCCCTCGCACACGATCTGGCGACCGTCGCCGGCCCGGGCGATCGTCCGCTTCCGGCCGGGCGCCGCGAGGCTGGGCAGCGTGGGCGCCACCGGCGCGGCCGGATCGATGACCGGCGCGTCGCCGAACCGGCCGGTCCCGACCGTCGAGCCGGGGGCGACCGCCGTCCCGCCGGACCGTCCGCTCGGCGGCAGGTCGACGATCTCGGCCCGGCCGAGGGGTTCCCGATCGTCGGTCATGACGTCCTCACGCTGTCGACCATACCCGCCTCACTCCATTCCACGCCGGAGCGCCGCGACCGGCGCGCCGCGGCGCTGGGCCCACGCGGCCAGGGCGATGCCGATCGCCGCGATCGCGAGCACGCCGCCGAGGATCAGGGCGAGCTGGAGCGGATCGGCGGACAGCGGCACCTCGAGTCGTGCCCCGACGAGCGCGTCCAGCCCGAGCCCGGGCTCCAGCAGGGCGAACAGCCCGAGCCCGAGCGCGACGCCGACCAGGAAGGCGATGAGCACGGTCGGGCCGTGCTCGAGGATGGCCAGACCGGCGGCGTCGCGTCGCGACAGGCCGACCATCCGGAGGTGGGCGACCTCGGTGGCCCGTGACGCCCCGGACAGTGCCAGCGCGGCGGTGACCGCGAGGGCGGCGTAGACCGCCGCCACGAGCGCGGCAATCGCGATCCCCGCAACGATCGCCGCCGTCACCGGGGAGTCGGTGAACGCGGTTGCGAACGTCGCCCGGCTCTCGACCACCGCCGACGGCACCTGGGCGGTGACCGCGGCACGGAGCTCGGCGCCGTCGCCGTCCGGCGCCTGGAGGAACAGGCTCGAGAGGGCGAGCGGCGCATCCGGGTGGACGGCCTTAAGCTGCTGGCGCGACACGATCGCGAAGACCGCGTCCGGGTCCATCGTCGGGAAGGTCGCCCGCGTGTCGACCCCGCGGACCTGGTAGTGGTAACCCTCGACGACGATCTCGAACGGCTTCCCGACCGGCGCGCCGTCGGTGCGATCGGCGACGGTCCGGGACAGGAGGATCGGGACGACCTTGTCCGCGGGCAGGTCACCGAGCATCGCCGGTGGTGCCGCGGGGTCCGCCGGCGTCCCGCGGACGATCGACTCGTACGCCGCGAGGTCCACGGCGAGCAGCTGGATCCGGAGGTTCCGCGGACCCACCGGCACGAGCGTCTTGAACAGCCCGGCCGCCGCGGTCACACCCGGCAGCTTCAGCGGATCGACGGTCGTCGGCAGGGTCCCGACCTGGGCCGTGGCCCGGAACGGGGCCCCGATCGCGTGCCACGCGGCCGCCGTGCTCGCACGGTCGAGATGGACCAGCGCGGCCGACGAGAACGCGCCGATCGAGGCCGTCGCGAGGAGCACGAGCAGCACCGCGGCCGTCGTCCCGCCCACGGCGGCCCGGCGGAATGCGAGGATCGGGACGAGGCCGAGCCGGCGCGCCCCGAGCCGGCCGAGGAACCGGAGCGGGATCGGCACCAGGACGATCGCGGCCAGCCCGACGGCGATCCCCGCGAGCGCGGGCACCGCGGCGATCAGCGGGTCGGCGGAGGCGAGCGAGCCGGTGCTGCTCGCGCCCTTGACCCCACGCTCCCGGAGCAGGTACGCCCCGGCGCCGGCGAGCACGACGACGACCCCGTAGAGGATCAGCCGGCGCGCCGAGATGCCCCGGGGCGGGTCGTCGTCCCGCGCGCCGCGGGCGGCGGCGCCCACGCCCCGGACGGCGGTCACGATCAACAGCCCGATCGCGATCGCCCCGACCAGGGTCGCCGCGATGACCGTCGACCGGTTGCTGCCGGTGGGGATCAGGAGGATCGACAGGAGGATCGCGAGACCGACTGCCGGGATCGCGATCACGCAGCCCTCGAGGAGGACCGCCCGGACGATCTGGCCGACGGTCCCGCCACGGCCCCGGACGAGCGCCAGGGCCGGCCGGCGACGCCGCGCGGCCATCATCGCCACGAGCCCGAGCGCGGCGAACGCGACGATCGCCGGGCCGATCGCGACGACCGTCAGGATCGCCGACGCGGACGCCCAGCGCGCCTGGTGGGTGACGAGGAGTGGCAGCAGCCCGCTCCGCATCGCGGCCCCGGTGAGGGCGTTCGTCGTCACCTGGGTCTGCGGGAAGGTCGTCTCCAGGCGCCGCAGGTCGAGGATCAGGGGATCCAGCTCGGCCGCGGCGAGCCGATCCGTCGCGAGGAAGTGCCGCCAGGCGTAGCGGAGCGGCGCGCCGGCGCTCGCGATCGCCTGGACCATCCCGTCGTAGGCGTCGTCGGCCATCAGCGCCCCGACGTCGATGAACTTCGCGTCGCCGCCGGGTGAGCGGATCGAGACGTCCGCGATCGACTGGTCGTCGTACCAGAACGGGTCGGTCGGGTCATCGACCTCGAACACGCCCGTGATCTCGATCGCGGCGAGTCCCTGGACCCGCGACGACAGCGGGTCGCGCGGGTCGATCGACAGGAACAGGACGTCGCCGGCGGACGCGTCGATCTGATGGGCGGCCGGGGCGGCGATCGCGGCCTGGAGCACGAGCACCTTGACCGGCTCCGTCGAGGGCGGATCGGTCGGGGGCACGAGGTGGGCGAGGTCCGGCGGCAGGTCGACCGTCCGGGTCGTCGCCGTCGGCGCCGACCCCGCCACGTAGTGGATCCGCGTCGATGCGCCGGGCTGGATCCGGAAGCGGATGAACGACGGGTCCGGGGTCGTCGCCTGGATCGAGAACCGCGGTGTGTCGATGACGACCTTCCGCTCGCCGATCAGGCCCTGGACGGCCGCCGGCATCCGCCCGTCGAGCCGGTCGCCCTCCTCGTCGACCTGTCGGAGCGGCTCCGACGGGTCCGCCGACAGCCCCGTCTCCTCGACGAGGGAGACATTCCGATCGAACGCCGACGCTTGCGCCACGACGCCCCGGAGCGCGTCGTCGGCGACCCGGTCGAGCAGGCGCGGCGCGATCCCGAACACCGTCGCGGTGACGAGGATGAGCAGGCCGAGCCCGAGCGCCGGTGCCCGGTCGTCGCGGAGGCGGCGGAGCGCGACGAGGATCGATGACATCGGTCGTCAGCTCTCCCGCGCGCGCAGGACGCCGCTGATCCGGATGTCCGGCAGCTGCCGGCGGGTGAGCCAGAGGCTGATGACGAACAGGACGAGCGCGGCCACGTAGACCGGCAGGATCGCCTCCCACGGGATGACGACGACCGGTGCAGGCACCGGCGCGAGCCCGGTCTGGGCCAGGGTCGCGAACGGCAGCACGAGCCACGCGAGGAGGAGCCCGAGGAGCGTCCCCGCGACGAGGCCCACGACGAGCAGGAAGACGCTCTCGATCGAGAGCCACAGCGACAGCTGGCTCGTCGAGAGGCCGAGCGCCCGGAGCAGCGCGAACTCGCCGACCCGTTCGCTGGTCGACACGGTCGAGCTGACGAGGAAGCCGATCCCGGCGAAGAGCATCGCGGCGATCGACCCGAGGCCGAGGACACCGATCAGCCCGAGCGGCACGGGATCCGTCGTCAGCGCGCGCGTCAGCTCCGTGCGCCCGATGACGCTCGACGTGCCGGCCGACTGGCTCCGGAGCGCGGCGAGGACCCCCGGCTCGGAGCCCGGGGCGACCCGCAGCCACCACTCGTCGGCCCCGGACGTCTGTCCGGTCGCGATGAAGCGGGACACGTCGACGTCGGCGATCAGGGCGATCGCGATCGGCTTGTCCGGATCGAACGGGGCGAACATCGGGGTCGTGCCGACGATGCGGACGTTGACCGGCCGGCCGAGGCTGGACAGCTGGAGCTCGTCGCCGATCGAGCTGCCGGTCCGGGTCATCAGCGCGTCGGACGCGATGATCGGGATCGAGACCTCGTCCGGGTCGCCGGACCCACCGAAGCCGGCCGGGCCCGCGAAGAGTCGGTACACGACCCCGGAGCTGCCGCCCCCGAAGAACGGCTGGCTGTTGCTCACGGCGATCCGGTTCGGACGCGCCGGCACCGGCCGGAACGTGTCCGTCCGCTCGGCGTCGATCCGCGCCCACTGCCAGCCGTCCGCGGCGGCGTCGATCGTCACCGGGGCCCAGCCCGTCTCCCCCGTTGCGGCGTCCGTCACCTCGAGTCCGGTGATCTCCGCCGCCCCGAAGATCGGGATCTGCTCCGTCGGCGCGATCGACAGCTCGACGGCCTCGAGTGACAGAGGCGCCGTCGGCAGGAGCCCGGGCGCCGACGGGTCGCCGAGATCGATGACGATCCGCTGCGGCGGACCGGACAGCGAGCCGGCGACGGCGGCGGTCCGCCACAGGCGGCCGTCGCCGTCGCGGAGCACCGCGTCCGCGCTGAACCCGGCGGTCCCCGGCGGGAGGTCGGTCGCCGTCGGCTCCTCGGTCGTGGTGTCGATCTGCTGGAAGGCGACGTCGACGGTCAGGGCGATCCGAGCCGGCCGGCCGGGCAGGGCGATCGCCGGCGATGGCGATTCGGCGGCCCGCAACGGACCGAGTGCGTCGGTCGCCGCCGTCCAGTCCGAGCCGCGCGGCGGTGTCGTCGCGATCTCGCCGGCAGCGGTGGGATCCACCCCGACCAAGGTGCTCTCGCGGACGGTCCGACCGATGTCGAACGGTGACGTGATCAGGGGCGTGGCGGCGGTCACGCCGGGGATCGCCCGGTATGTCGGCCCGGCGGCCCATGTCGGCAGCGAGGTGTAGTCGGACGGCAGCGCCCGAACGTCGCCAACGGCCTGGTACGCGGCCTGATCGGCCTGCGACCGGGTCCACGTCGCGGCGTGCGCGGCGGCCAGCGTCCCGAGCGCGGCCGCGAGCATCAGGAGCAGCGCGGCTCGCGTGTAGCGCAGGGGCCGGCGGGCCAGCTGTCGACCGCCGAGCGACCCGACGAGCCCGCGGCCACGGACGAGGAATCGCTCCCCGAGCTCGGCGACGCGGGGCACGATCCGGAGGGCAAGGACCGCGCCCGCGATCAGCCCGATCGCCGGCGCCGCGACGAGCAGCGGGTCCAGGCCGAGCGTGCCGCGCGCGTTCACCGTCAAGGGCGCGCCGTACAACCGGAGCTGCCACAGCGCCACGGCCGCGACCGCCACGAGGGCGAGGTCCAGCCCGAGCCGCTGCGGCAGGGTGGTTCGCGCCTGTCGCCCCTGGGCGGCGCGCGCGCCGGCCGGGCTGGCGGACACGAACAGTGTCGGCAGCGTGAGCGCGACGATGCACGCGAGCCCGGCGACGATCGACACGACGATCGCCGTCTGGCTGATCGCGGCGTTGTCCGCCAGCCCGAGCCCCGCCGTCGGACCGACCGAGCCGAGCACGTTCACGATCGCCAGGGCGAGCAACGGCGCCAGGATCGCCGCCGGCACCGCGAGGAGCGTCGACTCGAGGACCGCCATCCGCGTGAGGTGGCTGCCGCTGGCCCCCCGCGAGCGCATCAGGGCGATCTCCGACCGGCGTCGCTCGACGAGCAGGCCCGCCACGAGGATCACCGCGTAGCCGGCGAGGATCGCGAACTGGATCGTCAGGAGGATGACCCCGCTCCGGCTGACCAGCACGCTCCGTCCGACACCGTCGAGCAGCTGCGGCAGGGTCGTCGTGACCCGCGGGCTCGTGCCGGCCGGCAGGAGGCCGCGCAGGCGCGCAGCCAGGTCGTCCGCGCCGGCCCGGAGGGCGTCGACATCGTCGACCCGCAGCGACGCCACGTCCGGGAGCCCGCGCCAGTCGATCGCGAGCCGACGCCCGCCACCGAGCGTGACGAGGTCCGCCTCGCGGATCACCAGCGGACCACGGGAGGTGTAGGTGCCGCTGCCGCTCGTGACTCCGGTCGTCTCGAGCGTGTCGCCCAGGAAGAGCGCATCACTCGGGTCCACCTGCCAGATGCCGACGATCGCAACATCGACGTGGAGCGAGGCATCCAGCCGGCTCACGAGCGACAGGCGATCGCCGACGGTCAGGTGCATCTGACGGGCGGCGGCATCGGAGACGACCGCCTGGAGCGGCGTTCCCCCGGCCGTCGGCCAGGCGCCCTCGAGCAGGGTCGCGCGACGCTCGATCCCGTCGACGCTCGCGAACTCGGTCAGGTCGTGCACCTGATCCGGAGGGGTTGCCGCGTCGGCGTACGAGCCGGACGCCGTGATCCGGTAGACCGATCCTCCGGTCGCAGCCATCGCCCGGTCGAGCTCGGGACGGACGATGGCGTCGAGGCTCTCGAGCCGGTCCGGCTCGGACGACAGGGACACGACCATCGCGCGCGTGGCGGGCGGCGCGGCGAGGATCGCGCGGTGGAGACCGCCTGCGGCCACGGCGTCGCCGTACACGACGCCCGTCGCGAGGAGCGTCGTCGCGCAGATCAGCAGCACGAGCGCGGCGAGCACGACCGGCCAATCGGCGAGGCTGCGCTGCACGACCGCGCCTGCCAGGCCGGTCCGGGGGGTCACGTCTGCTCGTCTCCCGCTCGTGTCAGACGTCGGATATCAGTGCATACACCGCTCGGAGCGGCGCGGGTTCACGTCAGGAAACGAGCCCGCGAAGGGTAGCGCATGCGGCGTGTCCGCCCGCCAGGCCGGGTTCGGGGGACGGCGACGCCGGCAGACAACGACGCCGGCCGACCCGAAGGCCGACCGGCGCCGAGGTTCCCCCCTGGGCGACGGGCGCTGCCCGCCGCGAGATCAGTTGCGGCTGTCGCCCGTCGTCGCGGCGTCGTCGGGTCCGACGATGACCCACGCGTCCTGCCACGTGCCACCGGCGAGGGCCCGCTGGATGTTGAGCCAGGCCATGCCCTCGAGGGTCCGGGCCGAGGCGAGCGTCCCGGCGTCGACCGGGCGGAAGCCGACCGACTCGACGACCGATAGGACCGCCTGCTTGGCCGCGTGGTCGTCGCCGGCCACGAAGCCGTCCGCGGCGACTCCGTCGACGAGCGGCTGCGCCTGGCGCGAGGCGAACGCGGTGTTGAAGGCCTTCACGACGGAGGCCGACGGGAGCTTCGCCTGGAGCTCCTCGGCGATCGAGGTCGGCGAGCCGTCCGGCGACGGGGTCGGGCGGTTCGAGACGTCCACGACGATCTTCCCGTCGATCCGCGAGCCGAGCTCGTTCGCGACCTGGTCGAAGGCGGTGGCCGGGACGGCGAGGACGACGAGGTCGGCCGCCGAGACCGCCTCGGTATTGGTGACCGCCGCTCGGGCGCCGGTCTGCTCGGCCGCTGCGCGGGCGTGCTCGGGATGGGCCGCCGACAGGGTGACGTCGTGTCCGGCCCTGGTGAGCGAGCCTGCGAGCGCGCGCCCGACGTTGCCGGCCCCGATGATGGCGATCTGCATCAGGTGATCCTCCGGGATCTGCTTGACATTGTTGCTGTGGTCAAGCGATATTTGTTGATAGCGAAACCGTACGACGATAGTTTGCTGTTGTCAAGCACTGTTTGTGGAGAACCAGTCCCGTGGCCATCGAACCCCCCGTCGAGCACGGCGCCCGTCGCGCCCCCGCGGTCGGCCGGCAGGTCCGGCGCTGGCGGACGGACCGCGGCCTCACCCTCGCCCGCCTGGCGGGTGCCACAGGGCTGAACATCGGCTACCTGTCCCAGATCGAGAACGACAAGGCGTCGCCGTCCCTGACCTGCCTCTCGTCCCTCGCGACCGCCCTGGACGTGCCGATCGCGTGGTTCCTCGTCGACGAGTCGGCCGAGCCGGAGGTCGTCCGCCACGCAGATCGTCGCTGGCGGACCTCGGCGGCCGGCCGTGCGAGCCGGGTCGACGGAGGCGCCTCGAGCGACATCGCGATCGTCGAGCTCGAGGCGGTCCCGGGCCAGCCCACCGGGCTGCACACCCATCCGGGCGACGAGCACCACTACGTGACGGCGGGCCGGTTCCGGATGACCCAGGGCGACCACGTCGTGGAGCTGGGGCCCGGCGATTACCTCCGCTGGGACGGACTGATCCCCCACGACGCCGAGGCGATCGGCGACGCGCCCGCCTCGATGCTGATCGTGCGGCTCACCCGCCACGGCGAGCCGCACGACTGACGGCCGACATGCCGAACGGCCGGCGCGAGGCCGGCCGTTCGGAGGAGCGAAGCGCGAGGTCCGTCAGTTCACGCGGCTGACCGTGAACGGGTTGGTCAGCGGATGGTGGTTGCCCCGCCCGACCCAGATCCGCCCGATCGGCAGCTTCGAGGCGCCCATCGAGCCCCCGAAGGTGACGTGGCGGGCGCAGCTCGTCCGGAAGTTCAGCCCATCGATCCGGCCGTAGTTCGTGAACCGGTAGGTCAGCGTCTTGTGGTCGGCGCTCAGGGCGATGAAGTCGCTCCCCTCGAGGTGGACGGCCCGCGCGTCCGTGATCGCGGCGCTCGACACGATCCGCCCGCTGAACACGACCTTGCCGGTCCCGCGATGGGTCACCCGCAGATGCCAGCCGGTCGCGTCATGCCAGATGTAGTCCCCGGCCGACGCGCCCGCGTGCCATGCCGTCGGCACGCCCTGGACCGAGGCCGGCCAGTGGCCGTCGGTGCAGGCGGCCGTCGCGGCGGCAGCAGTGGGCCCGGGCGAAGCGGCGAGCGTCGCGGCGGGTGCGACGAGAGCGGCCGTGAGGGCGACGAGGCCCATCAGGGTTCCGAGGATCGGGCGTCGGATCGTCATTCGAGCATCTCCGTAGGCGTGGAGTGGTCGAGGGCACCCTCGTGGGCCCGCGTACGACCGTCGACCCGGAAACGTCAGGAGGACGTAAGACCGGCACGCAACCGCAACCCGCGGCGCGCCACGCTCCCGCCCGACGATCGGTATCCTTCACGCGTCCCGCGGACGGACCACGCTCCGTCGATCACACAGGTCAGGTGGTGCCCATGAAGGTCGGCGTCGCCAAGGAGACCGCGCCCGGCGAGCGGCGCGTCGCCCTGGTACCCGAAGCGCTCGGCAAGCTCACGACGGCCGGGCTCGAGATCCTCGTCGAGACCGGCGCCGGCGCCGGATCGGCAATCCCGGACAGCGCGTATGCGGATGCTGGTGCGACCGTCGTCTCGACCGACGATCTGTACGCCCGGGCCGATGCGATCCTTCGGGTCCAGAAGCCGAGCGCGACCGAGGTCGGACGGTTCCGGAAGGGCCAGGCGGTCCTCGGCCTGCTCCAGCCGCTGATCGATCCGGCCGGCGCGAAGGCCCTCGCCGACGCGGGCGTCACCGCGATCAGCCTGGACGCGATCCCGCGCACGCTGAGCCGGGCCCAGACGATGGATGCCCTGAGCTCGCAGGCGAACGTCGGCGGCTACAAGGCCGTCCTGATCGCGGCCAACGCCTATCCCCGCTACTTCCCGCTGCTGACGACCGCGGCCGGGACGGCCAAGCCGGCCAACGTCCTGATCCTCGGGATCGGCGTCGCAGGGCTGCAGGCGATCGGCACGGCCCGGCGGCTGGGCGCGATCGTCCATGCCTACGACGTCCGGCCCGAGACGCGCGAGCAGGCCGAGAGCCTCGGCGCGAAGTTCGTGAAGCTGAAGACGACGATCGACGCGACCGGGGCCGGCGGGTACGCCCGCGAGCTGACGCCCGAGGAGCGTGCCGCTCAGCAGGCGGAGCTGAACGAGGCGATCGGCGGGATGGACGTCGTGATCACGACGGCCCAGGTCCCGGGGCGCAAGCCGCCGGTCCTCGTGACTGCCGCAGCCGTCGAGCAGATGAAGCCGGGCTCGATCATCGTCGACATGGCGGCCTCGACTCTCGGTGGCAACTGCGAGCTGTCACGGGTCGGCGAGACGATCGAGACGTCGAACGGCGTGACGATCATCGCCCCGGACAACCTGCCCGCATCGATGCCGGCGGGGGCCTCCGCGTTCTACGCGCGGAACATCTCGACCCTGCTGCTCGGGATGGTCAAGGACGGAGCGCTCAACCTCGACTTCGAGGACGAGGTGACCAGGGCGACGGTCATCACCCGTGACGGCGCCGTCGTCAGCGAACCCGTGAACAAGCTGCTGAACCCCGGAGGCGCGGCGTGATCCCGCAGGACATCCTGGACCTGCTCAACAACCTGACCGTCTTCACCCTGGCGATCCTCGTCGGGTTCGCGGTGATCAGCAAGGTCCCGGCGACCCTTCACACCCCGCTGATGTCGGGGGCCAACTCGATCCACGGGATCGTCCTCGTCGGCGCGATGCTCATCGCGGCCGAGGTGAATGACGTCGCCGGCTACCTGCTGGCCCTCGTGGCGGTCGGGTTCGCGACGATGAACGTCGTCGGCGGCTACGTCGTCACCGACCGGATGCTCCAGATGTTCCGGAAGAAGCCCGCGGCTCCGAAGCCCGCCGAGGCGGACGCGGAGGGCGGGGCGTAACCGATGGATACCCTCGGCTACATCGAAGTCCTCGTCCGCATCCTGTGGATCGCGGGCGCCGTCTGCTTCGTCCTCGGCCTCGTCCAGATGAACTCGCCCGCGACGGCGCGGAACGGCAACCTGCTGTCGGCCGGCGGCATGGCCGTCGCGATCGGCGCGACCGCGGTCCTGATCCTCGCCCGCCAGCTGCTCGGCGAGGGGTTCGTCGCGACGGGCTGGATCATCATCCTCATCGGCATCGCGATCGGCGGCGGGCTCGGCCTGTACACCGCGCGGACCGTGAAGATGACCGCGATGCCGCAGCTGGTGTCGCTGTTCAATGCCGTCGGCGGCGGCGCGGCAGCCCTGATCGCAATCGAGGACTACCTGCGGCTGTCGTCCGCGGGTGCGAACGTCCGGCTCGACACGAACATCTTCATCGTGCTCGACATCATCATCGGGTCGATCACGTTCTCGGGCTCGCTCATCGCCTCCGGCAAGCTCCAGGGCCTGATCCCGGGCAAGCCGATCATGATCCCGGGCGGCCGGCTCGTGACCGCGGCGCTCGCCCTGATCACGGTCGTCGCCGCGGTGGTCCTGTTCGCGACGGGCACGCCGAACGTGGCCCTGATGCTCGTGATCCTCGCGGCCGCCCTCGTCTTCGGCGTGACGATGACCCTGCCGATCGGCGGTGCCGACATGCCCGTCGTCATCAGCCTGCTGAACTCGTTCACGGGCACCGCCGTCGCGATGGCCGGCTTCGTCATCGACAACCCGGTCCTGATCATCGCCGGCGCCCTCGTCGGCGCGTCCGGCGCGATCCTCACGAAGCTGATGGCCGACGCGATGAACCGCTCGGTGCTGAACATCATGATCGGCGGGTTCGGTGGCGGCGACAGCACGGGCGCCGTCGTCGGGGCCGAGGGCGGCTCCGTCCGGGAGATCGGCGTCGACGATGCCGCGATCCAGCTGGCGTACGCCCAGTCGGTGATCGTCGTCCCGGGCTACGGCCTCGCCGTGGCCCAGGCCCAGCACGCCGTCCGCGAGCTCGCCGAGCTGCTCGAGAGCCGGGGCGTCGACGTGAAGTATGCGATCCACCCGGTCGCCGGCCGGATGCCGGGACACATGAACGTGCTGCTCGCCGAGGCCAACGTCCCCTATCCCCAGCTCAAGGAGATGGACGACATCAACCCGGAGTTCGAGCGAGCCGACGTGGCCCTCGTGATCGGCGCAAACGACGTCACCAACCCGGCCGCCCGCCGCCCGGGCTCGCCGGTGTCCGGCATGCCGATCCTCGACGTCGACCACGCGAGGTCGATCGTCGTGATCAAGCGCTCGATGGGCAAGGGCTACGCGGGCATCGACAACGAGCTGTACACGAACCCCAAGACGGGGATGCTCTTCGCCGATGCGAAGGACGGCCTGGCGTCGCTGACGGCGGCGGTCAAGGCCCTGTAGGGGGGCGGCGGTCGGATCGGCCGCCGAGGGGGGGTCCGATGCAGAAGATCCTCAACGACCCGGAGCGGTTCGTCGACGAGATGCTCGCGGGCATCGTCGCGGCCCACGGGGGCGAGCTGCGCCGGGTGGGGCCGCGGGGGATCGTCCGCACCACCGCCCCGGCGGCCGGCAAGGTCGCGATCGTGACCGGCGGCGGCTCCGGGCACCTGCCGGTCTTCATGGGCTACGTCGGGAGCGGGCTGCTCGACGGGGCGTCGATCGGCGAGGTCTTCGCGTCGCCGAGCGCCGACCAGATGCTCGAGGTCACCGAGGCCGTGTCCGCGGGCCGTGGCGTCCTGTACCTGTACGGGAACTACGGCGGGGACGTGATGAACTTCGACCTCGCCGCCGAGCTGGCCGGCGCGTCCGGGATCGAGGTCCGGTCGTTCCTGGCCGCCGACGATGTCGCCTCGGCGCCGCCCGAGCGCGCCGATCGCCGGCGCGGGATCGCCGGGATCTTCCTGCTCTACAAGGTCGCCGGAGCCGCGGCGGACCGCGGGGCCACCCTCGACGAGGTGGTCGCCGTCGTCGCGCGCGCCGCGGACGGCCTGCGCACGATGGGGGTGGCGCTCTCGCCGTGCACGATCCCGGCGGCCGGCGTCCCGACGTTCGAGCTGCCGGACGGCCAGATGGAGATCGGGATGGGGATCCACGGCGAGCCGGGCGTGCGGCGTGGCGCCCTGGAGCCCGCCGACCGCATTGCCGACGAGCTGGTCGAGGCGATCCTCGACGACCGGCCATACGCGCCGGGCTCGCGGGTCGCGGTGCTGGTCAACGGCCTCGGCGCGACACCGAAGGAGGAGCTGTACATCCTCTACCGGCGCGTGGCCGAGCGACTCGACGAGCGGAAGCTGGCGGTCCATCGGGTCTGGATCGGCGAGTACGCGACGTCCCTGGAGATGGCCGGGGCATCGGTCAGCATCATGGCCGTCGACGACGAGCTGGCGGCCCTCCTCGACCATCCCGTCGCGACCCCGTTCGTCGTTCAGGCGTGACCGCCGGGCCCACGCTGGGTGACGCCCTCGTCGCGATCGCGGCGGCGCTCGTCGACGAGCGTGAGCCGCTGAACCGCCTCGACGGTGTCGCGGGCGATGGCGACCTCGGGTTGACCGCGGGGCGCGCCGCCGACGCCCTGGTGGAGCTCGCTCCGACGGTCGACGCCATGGACCCGCCCGCCGCCGCGAAGTCGATCGGGATGGCGCTTGCCCGCCGGGCGCCGTCCACCGGCGGCACCCTCATCGCCTTCGCCTGCCTGGCCGCGGCGAAGGTCGAGCCGATTCCCGGCGCCTCGCCGACCAGGACCCTCGCGGATCTCGTCGAGGCCGCGCGCGACGAGATCGCGACCCGCGGCAAGGTGGAGCCAGGCGATCGGACGATCCTCGATGCGATCGGCCCGGCCGCGGCAGCGATCCGGGCCGCGGCGGAGGCCCACGCCTCCGTGGCCGAGGCCCTGGCGAGCGCGGCCGCGGCGGCCGACGACGGGGCGCGTGCGACGACCGGGATGGCGGCAACGACGGGCCGGGCCGGCTGGCTCGCCGACCGGGCGCGCGGGCACGAGGACGCGGGTGCGCGGCTCGCGGCGATCGTGTTCGCGGCCGCCGCATCGGCCACCCGACCGGCGGATCCCACGTCGTAGACTGCCGTCGTCGCCCGGGCCGATCGTCCGGGACGGGGGAAGGAGCAGTCCGACGTGTCGTCGTCCGAACCGCCGTCGGGGCCCGCGGGCCCGTCCGAGCCTGAGGTCCCGGCCACACCACCGGCCGCGGCGGTCCCGCTGCCGGCCATGCCGCCTCCGCCCGCGGCGCCGGCACCCCCGGCCGGCCCGTCGCCGGAGGTCCCTCCGCCGCCTCCCGGATACCCGGTGAGCGTCGGTGTCCCGCATGACCCGGGTCAGAGCCGGCTGTGGGGCATCCCGCTGATCGGGATCTGGATCCGCGCGATCCTCGTCATCCCGCAGGTCATCGTGCTGATCGTCCTGTGGTTGATCGTCGCCGTGCTGTTCCTCGTCAGCTGGATCCCGATCCTGTTCATGGGCCGCCAGGCGGGGTTCATCTACCAGATGGTCGGCGGCCTCCTCCGCCTGTCGATCCGCACGGCCCTGTACGTGACGCTGATGACCGGGAAGTACCCGCCCTTCGGGCCGGGCGACGAGCACGCGATCACCTTGACCTTCGATGAATCCGAGGAACAGAACCGGTTGTGGGGCATCCCGATCATCGGGATCTGGGCCCGGGTCATCCTCCTGATCCCGCACTTCATCGTGCTCTGGGTGCTCGGGATCGGCGTCGGCCTGATCGCATGGGTGAGCTGGATCCCGGTCCTCGTCAACGGCCGCCAGGCCGATGCGATCGTCGACTACGTCAGCGGCGTCTATCGCTGGTCGACGCGCGTCGGCTCCTACGCGTTGCTGTTGACGGGCACGTATCCGCCGTTCCGTCTCGGCGAATAGGGCCGAGTCGCCAGGGCGCCAGGCCCTACGCGCTCGGCACGACCGCCGCGGTCCGTGGAACGACGTTCACGTCCGCGATCTCGAGCGGCGCCAGCGTCCCCAGCGATTCGGCGACCACGACCGCGTCGTCACCCGGCTGAAGGACGAAGTCCGTCTCCGGGTTGACGAACGCGTGTCCCCCGCGGTTGACCGACAGGAGCGTGGCCCGATGCTCGGACCGCAGGCGGGCCGAGACCTCGTCGATGGTCATCCCACAGTATTCGTCGGGCAGGCTGATCCGGTACAGCTCGGAGCCCTCGCCACCGGACACGATGTCCGTGATCAGGCCGGTGAGGCCCGGGTAGAGGGCGGATCGCGCCAGCAGGTGCGAGGCGACCTTCGAGGTCACGAGCACCTCGTCGACCTCGGCGCGCCGGAAGTGCGGCTCGTGGCGCGGGTTGTTGACCTCGGCGACCGTCCGGACGTGGGGGGCGATGTGCTCGATCGCCATGATCGTCAGGATCGAGTTCATGTCGGCCGCGTCCGATGAGTCGAACGGGAAGATCAGGGCGGCGGCCGCCTCGGTGATCCCGGCTCGCTCCAGGTCCTCGGCGTTCGTCGGGTCCCCGCGGACGAAGTACACGCCGTTGCCCGCCGGGTTCTTCTCGACGTCCGCGATCAGGACGACCTTCGACTCGTAGTCGTCGCCTTTCAGCTCGTCGATCAGGTCGCGGGCGGTCGTGTTCCAGCCGCAGACGATGATGTGGTCCGTGTAGCCCGACGCACCCAAGCCCTGGCCCTCCTTGAGCAGGAAGTCGATGACGAGCGCAACCAGCGCCCCGGTGAGCGTCCCGATGATCGCGACGCCGAACAGGCTGAAGAACCAGCCAACGATCCAGCCGACCGGGCTGGTGACATACGACGAGTCGCCCTGCCCGAGGATCGTCTGGACGCCCCAGTTCAGCGACGATCCGAGGGAGCTCAGCGTCAGCGGCTTCTCGACGAGCGTGATGAGCAACGCCGCGACCAGGACGAGGGCGAACGCGCCGAACAGCAGCTGACCGAAGAACCGTCGGTCGACGGCACCGCGAACCCGGGACAGGTGCCAGCCGACGCGCCGGAAGACGGGGCTGCTGAAGAGTGGGGCGAGGAAGCGCTGCACGATCGCGCCTCATCGTGCCACAGCCCCGTGACCTCCCGGACCCTCAGCGCGTCAGCCGATCTCGACCGCCGCCTCCAGCACCTCGACGTCCGGGATCTCCGTGATCGCGTTCAACAGGTCGTCGGTCTGCGTGCCCGGCCGGATCCGGACGTTGAGGTCGATCTCGTAGTGGTTCTGGTGCGTGCGTTCGGTGCTGATCCCGGTGATCACGATCCCCCGATCGGCGAGCATCTTCGACACCTCGCCGATCGCCTCGAGCCGCCCAACGGCCAGCCGGAAGCCCACGGCGCGACCGCGCTTCGGGAAGATCCGCCGGACGAGCGCGGGCAGCGGGCCAAGCGAGAAGACGACCAGGCCCGTCGCGACGATCGCCAGGAACCACTCCCCGACTCCGGCCGCCATGCCGACGGCCGCCGTCACCCACAGGCTCGCGGCCGTCGTGAGCCCGCGGATCGAGGTGCCGTACTTGATGATCGCTCCGGCGCCCAGGAACCCGATCCCGGTCACGATCTGGGCCGCGACCCGGGACGGATCCACCGGGGCCGTCCCGTCGATTCCGAGCCCCGTGAAGCCATAGATCGAGAGCACCGTGAACAGCGCGGACCCGAGCGAGACGAGCAGGTGGGTCCGCGTTCCCGCCGGGTGCTCGTGGAACTCGCGCTCGACCCCGATCGTCGCGCCGAGGGCCGCGGCCAGGAGCAGCCGCAGACCCAGGTCCACCTGGAGCGCGAGATCGACCGATGGCATGCGGTGCTGCCCCTCCGGCTCGGACGGAGACTCGAACGTCAGTCTAGGGCGGGACGGTCGCGCTCAGTCGTGCGTGTGGTCATGGGGGGAGTCGGGGATGCTGACATCCGCGACCCGTGCGCCGAGGCCGGCGATCAGGTCCGCCGGTGCCAGGTGGAGGTTGATCCCGAAGCCGCCGCCGCCGATCGCGACGACCGGCTCCTCGACGATCGCCGCGTCGGCGATCACCGGCCAGGTGGTCGTCGCCCCGAACGGGGTGATCGTGTAACGCTCGTAACCGGTCACGGCGCGGGCCTCGTCGGCATCGGGGAGGGTCATCCGCCGGACGCCCAGCACCTCACGAAGCTTCGGCCAGTCGAACCGGCGGCCGGCCGGCACCAGCACGAACAGGTAGTCGCCCTCGCCGCGCCGGACGACGATCGTCCGCAGCAGCTGTCGGGTCTCGATCCCCTGGAACACCGCCGACTCCTCGGCCGAGGAGGCGCGCTCCGTCCGCACGACGCGGTGTCGCAGGCCGGCAGCGCGGACCGCCTCGATCGCGGGCGTCGTCGCCTCCGGTGGGTCGTCCATCGATCGATGGTAGGCGACGCCCGACAGGCCCGCCGCGGCACGGCCAGGGCTCGGGCTGAGGCCTCGTCTTCTCCTCGATCGGCACGGTCTGTGAGGCCGAGTCCTGGACGACCGGCTCATCGGACGACAGCAGCCGGAGGTTGCCGCGGTGACGTCGTTCGCGGCGCGCTTCGGCGAGACAGGCGTTGACGATGAGTCGATGTGCCCATGCCTCGAACCGATCCGGATCCCGGAGCCGTGGCAGGTTCTGCCACGCGTCGAGCAGCGCTCGCTGCGTGGCGTCCTCGGCCAGGTACGGGTCACGCAGGAAACGTCGCGCGACCGAGTGGAGGTGGCTGCCCACGCGTTCGATCAAGGCGTCGAACGCCGCTTCGTCGCCGCGCATCGCTCGCTCGACGAGTCTTCGCTCCATCGTTCTCCAACCTGGCCGACCCCGGTCCGGGAGCGGTTCGGCGAGTATGAGTCGCGGTCGTCGCGAATCATTCAATGCAGATCCGGCGAGCCCCGGATCAGTCGCCGAACGCGACCTCCAGGAACTGGTTGGCCCAGCGACTCCAGGCGGCGGGACACCGATCGATGACCTGGCCGTGCGCGCCGTTGCCGGTCGTCACCCCGGGGCAGTAGTGGAGCTCCACCGGCACGCCGGCGGCCAGCGCCGCACGGAAGTTCCGCTCGGCGGCCTGGTCCGGCGGATCGATCCGGTCGGTGGTGCTGTGAAGGAGCAGGACCGGGCGAGCGCCGATCTCGGTGATGGTCTTCACGGGGTCGACCGAGCGGACGTCCTCGCCGGCACGCAGCTGGACGCCGGTCAGGATCGCGAACGCGCCGGGCACCGACGGCAGCCCGTGTTCGGTCTCCAGGACGTTCCCGACGGACAGCTCGATGTTCGCGTGCATCGAGTCGAGGATCAGCGCTCCGATCCGAGGGTCCGTCCGGGCTTCCGCGAGAACTGCCGCCGCGCCCATCGAGTTGCCCATCGCCGCAATGGCCTTCGGGTGCTTGGTCAACGCAAGCCAGTCGACCATCGCTCGCACGTCCCATTGCTCGTGCAGTCCGATCGTGACGTCGGCCCCCTCGCTGCGGCCCTGGTCGCGGAGATCGGCGAGCACGAGGTTGTCGTGCTCGTGGAAGGGCGGCGCGTACTTGAGCACCTCGCTCTTGTTCGACTTCCAGCCGGGCACGATCACGACCGTGGGAGCCGTCGGGCCGGCGCCGTCCGCGGCGGGGATGTACCAGCCGGCGAGGCGCACGCCATCCCTGGCCTTCACGGCGTCACCCGCCGGCGTCCCCTGCGACGCGCAGTTGGTCATGTCGGAGTTGGCGGCCACGAGCGCGGCGTCGTCCGCCTGGTCGTAGTTGATCGCCTCGTAGGTCCACCCGAAGCGGGACATCGGCGTGTCGCACCCCGGCCAGCCCGAAGCGGGATGTGTGTACTCCTGTGACCCGATGGCACCGACGTAGGTCGTGAACCCGGTCAGCCCGACCAGCACGATCGCGGCGGCTGCGACCAGGATGATCCGCCCGGTGCGCGACGGCCGACGCGCGGGTTCGCCGACGGCGGCGCGCGGCCGGTCGCGCCAGACGATCCGGGTCCCGACGGCGAACGTGGCCGCCGTGAGCACGATCCCGATCAGCGCGCCCAGCACCCAGAACGGACCCTGGTCCCGTGGGAGGCCGAGGGCGATCGCAACCGCGTACGTCGCGATGACGATGACCGGGGCGATCCAGACGAACGCGAGCTCCCCGGCGATCGACCCGGCAACCAGCCCGGCGACGATCCAGAGCAGCCACGACCAGGGCGACGCACCGAACGCCGCGGTCCCGATCGAGACCACGGCCAGGCCGACGAGGAACGACGCGACGAGACGCCCCGGCCGAGGCCCGGAGCGCGCGATCGCCGGCGGTACCTGCGGGCCCGCGCCGATCGGGACGGGATCCGACGGGGTTCCTTCGGAGATCATCGCGCACCTCCGCTCGTCACGGTGCGCCGGGTGGACCGTTCCGGCATGTCGGGGCGCCGACATCCGGCGCGTCGTCGGAGTGACGCTCGAGCGGAGGGTCCGTTACGGGTCGACGAGCTCCATGCGGATGCGCTTGTTGATCCGGCCCTTCGATTCGTAGCCGGTCACCCGGATCGATCCCACCTCGCTCGTGTTCGAGACGTGCGTGCCGCCGTCCGCCTGGAGGTCGAGCCCGACGATCTCGATCGTCCGGATCTCCTCGATCCCCTCGGGGAGCAGGTTGATCTTCGTGCGGATCAGGTCCGGGATCGCGAACGCCTCGGCGCGGGGCAGGACATTGACCCGGACGTCGCGCTTCGCCGCGAGCTCGGCGTTGACGGTGGCCTCGATGCCCGAGACCAGGTCGGCGGACATCCGCTCGAACTCGAAGTCCATTCGTCCGCCGCCCGGCTCCATGTTGCCGCCCGTGACCTGGGCGCCGTGGTCGCGCCAGACGACGCCGCACAGCGCGTGGAGCGCGGTGTGGGTCCGCATCAGCGCATACCGCCGCGCCCAGTCCAGGTCGACCGTGAGCACATCACCGCGTGCCGGCGCCCCGTGCTCGGCCGGCTCGAGCTCGTGGACGATGTCGCCACCGGACTTCCGCGCTGCGCGCACGGTCCACGATCGGCCGTCGGCGGTCCGCAGGAGCAGCCCGCGATCGGACGGCTGGCCACCACCGCCCGGATAGAAGACGGTCCGGTCGAGGACGACCAGCGGCGCCTCGCCGCTCTCGTCGACCAGCTCGACCCGTGCCTCCAGGGTCCGCGCGTAGGCGTCCCCGTAGCAGAGCTGCCCGCGCGCGTCCATCGAGCCTCCGATCGGTCCGCTGCCTACTGGGTGGTCAGCGTCCCGAGCATCGTCGTGGGATGGACGACGCAGAAGTAGGTGTAGGTACCGATCGGCAGGGCGGGGACGCCGTAGTCCCGGGTTCCCGGGCCCTGGAAGAACGGCGTGTCGCCGGTCAACGCGACGGCTGTCCCGCTCGCGTCCTTCAGCTCCACGTTGTGCGGCGCCTGATTGTCCTGGTTGTCGAAGTGGATCGTGAACGGCGTGTTCGCGGCCGTCGAGAGGGTGGTCGGCTGGTAGCCGGACGTCGCCGCGCCCACGGGCGCCGTGATCGTGAGGACGGCACCCGAGGCCGCTGGGCTGCCACCCGCGGACGGCGCAGTGGACGGCCCGGCCGAGGGCGCCGTGGACGGCGCCGTTGACGGCGCCACCGACGGAGCCGTCGATGGCGCCGCGGAGGCCGCGCCCGACGCCGCCGGAGATCCGGATGCCGCACCCGAGGGAGCCGGCGTGATCGACGGCGCCGGCGCGTAGGTCCAGCCGGGCGCCGCGCTCGTGGACGAGCAGGCGGCGAGGGCGGCGGCGAGGATCGGCAGCAGGAGGACGGACAGTCGGCGCATGACGGCAGGTGACCTCGAATGTTCGTCAGGTGGTCGGATCGGGGGACGATCCGCTGCGGCGACGGGCGGGTCGCGTGCTGCCGAATCTACCGCCCGAGTGCCGTTCCTGCCGCGGCAGTATCGGTCAGCCCGAGCCGGATGGCGACGGCCGCCGCCTCGACGCGGCCGGACACACCCAGCTTCGAGAGGATGTTGCCGACGTGGACGCCCACCGTCTTCTGGCTGATGAACAGGCGCTCCCCGATCTCGCGGTTCGTCCGGCCCTCGGCGATCAGCGCCAGGACTTCGCGCTCACGGCGCGACAGGCCGAACGTGTCCTTTCGCGCCGCTGACGCGTCCCCGACGACGCCGCGTGTGACCGGCGAGCGTGGGTCGTCCGGTTCGGGCGGCTCGCCCAGCCCCGGTCCGACGGCGACCAGCGCCGGGCCTTCGTGCCCGTTGGGACCTGCCGGCACGGCCGTGACGTCCAGCGGCTCCAGCCTCGTGTCCTCCAGGAGCGGGATCCGGATCATCGCCCGACCGGCGAGATGGCTCACCTCGCGGAGGAGCGGACGCGCGCCGAGCTCGAGGGCGATCCGGGCCGCCTCCTCGAGTGGGGCGCGGGCGCGGGCGCGGGACGGCCGGCCCTCGCCCGAGCCGAGGATCGCCTCAGCCTGATGCCAGCGGGCCTTCGCCAGCTCGTACGGGTTGGCGAGGGCGCCCCACGCGGCGGCGAGCCGGTTCCAGGTCGCCGGGTCGTCGTGTCCCTCCAGGCGCTCGCGGTGGGCCCCGGCCTGGGCGAGCCAGGCGTCCGCCTCGCGTCGCGAACCGATGGTCGAGCCGACACCGGATCGCTCCACCGCCTTCCGGGCCGTCCGGACGACGTCGCTCGAACGCGACCGGATGGCGGCGAGCGCCGCCAGGTCGCGCCGGGTGCCTGCGTCGGCCGCGGATGCCGAATCGACCTCGGCCACGGTGGAGGCCATCTTCGCGATCAGGCTCCAGTCGCCGGTGCCCTTGACGAGGTCCCAGCCGCGTGCGGCCGCGCGGGCTGCGTCGACGTGGTCGCCCTGCCACAGCGCGAGCGAGGCGGCGGCGCGATAGATCGGGACCGCGTGCTGCGCGTCGCTCACGGTGTCGAGACCGATGAGGATCTGGCCGAGCTGACGCCCCGCGGCCTCCCCGGCGTTCGTCTCGATCTCGACGACGGCGAGCGTGTCGATCGGGCGGGCGATCGCCCCGCCGGGGCTCCACTCCAGTGCGGTCGCGCTGATCGCGCTCGACTCGGCCCATCGGCCGAGCAGGTACAGCGAGTCCGAGGCGTTGGCCCGCAGGAAGTTCCCGAACACGGCCTCGAGGCCCTCGCGACGGGACACCTCGACGCCCTCGTAGGCGACGTTCACGGCCTCGGCCCGCCGGCCGACGAGGTCGAGCACCGTCGTGAGGTTCGCGTAGACCCGGAACAGCTCGTCGAGGTCGCCCCGGGCCTCGGCCATCGCCAGGGCCTCGCGCAGCAACGCGACCGCCGTCTCCGGCTCGTCGCCCCAGCCGAGAGTCACGCCCAGCGTGGTCGTCGCATGGAGCCGGACGGCGTCGCCGGCCGGCCCGAGATCGGTCGCCATCGCGATCGCCTCGCGGGCCAGCTGCTCGGACCGATCGAAGGAGCCGTCGATCATCCGGACCTGGGCGAGGGCCGCCAGGACGCCGGCACGCTCCACGCTGGCTGTGGCCGGGACCAGATCCACGGCCCGCTCGAACGCCGCCAGCGCCCCGACGCGATCACCCGCCGCCCGGCGGTACCGCCCGAGTCGTTCGTACAGCACGCCCAGCGTCATCCGGTCGCGACGCTCGTCGAAGCGGTACACGAGGGCCTCGACGTAGGCCGCGGCACGGGACGGGCGCTCCGCCGCGAACGCGGCCTCGGCCGCGCGGAGCTGGAGCGTGATCGTGACCTCGTCGGCGTCGCCCGACCGGGTGCGTTTCCCGGTGCGGGTCGTGGCGCGACCCGCCGTCGCCGGCCCTGGCTCGAACAGGGCGAGCGCCAGCTCGAGCGCCGCGAGGGCATCCTCCGGAGCGTGAGCGGCCTCGGCCCGGCCGGCCGCGTCGACGGCCGCCGCGAACCCGCGATCCGGCACGTTCGCGGCCACCCAGTGACGCGCCGCCTCGCCCGGATGCGCGAGCAGCCCGGTCGCGAGCGCCAGGTGGTGGCGTCGGCGCAGTCGGGGCAGGAGGTCGGCCGCGGCGGCTCGCCTGATGTGGTCGTGGCGGAACGCGATCCCGTCCGCGTCGTCGACGAGGATCCCGTGCTCGATCGCCTCGTCGAGGCCGGCGCTCAGGTCCGGGTCGAGGGCGCCCTCACCCCGCCGTGGCCGGGTCGACGATCGCGGCGGGAGCCGATCGGCCGTCAGCTCGAACGTCGCGGCGGTGTCCGCGAGCTCGTCGCGGTCGACGGGGCGGCCCGACAGCGCGAGCAGGCGGAGCACCCGCCGGCACTCGGGTCCGCGCCGGGCGAGCCGCGCGATCACGAGGTCGTCGAACGAGCTGGTGAGGCTCGCGTCGGAGACCTCGCGTCGGGCCGCCAGCAGCTCCTCGGCAACCAGCGGAAGGCCGCGGGACCGGTCAGCGACCAGGACGAGCGCCGCGCCCGTCGGTCGTTCGCCCTCGACGGCCTGGACGAGGTCCGCCAGCTCCGACCGCTCGAACGGGTCGATCCGGATGTGGACGGGTCTGGACGACTCGCCCCCGGTTGCCTCGGCCAGCGTCGCGTTCAGGGGGTGATCACGGGTCAGCTCGTCCGATGCCCAGGTCCCGATGAAGCACACCCGCTGATGGCGACGGACGCGGCTCAGGAAGGTCACGAGCGCGCGCGTCCCCGCATCCGCGTCGTGGAGGTCCTCGAGGACCACGAGCACCGGCCCCTCCTCGGACAGGCGGCCGACGACGCCGAGGATCGCCTCGAGCACCCGGCTCTGGCGACGCTCTGGCGCAGTGATCGTCGGCCGCGCGGGCAGCACGCCGGCGTGCCCGAGCCTCGCCTGGATCTCCGGGAAGAGACGGGCGACGTCCTCGACCGCCGGCCCGACCAGACGCACGAGCTCCTCGTCGTCCACCGCGCGGAACACCGGCCGGAGCGCCCGGATGATCGGACCGTAGGGATCGTCGGCGCCGGGGAGGAACGATCGACCGCGGATCACGGTGAACGGCTCGCTGAGCCCGCCGATCCGCCGTGCAACCTCGCCGACGAACCGGGTCACACCGACCCCGCCCGGACCCTCGAGGAGCACGGCCGTCGACTCACCGCCGGCTGCCGCTTCCAGCGCCGGGGCGAGCCGGATGAATGCCGCGTCGCGTCCCACGAATCGCGCGCCGTCCATCGTCGCGGGCATGGTCGCCATTCTAGAGGCCGGTCTCCCGCCCGGATCGCGGCGTCCCGTGTGGCTCGGCGCGTCGACGCACCACCCATCCGTCGGGCCCCCATTGGTCCCCATCCTGCGTGATCGGAACGCGGCACGGAAGGTTCGCGGACCATCGAGGCCGGAGGCCATGGCTCGCAACGCGAAATCGATCAGACGGTGTTCGTCGCGCATGGGCGTCGCTGGCAGGGCGCCGGGGAGCAGCGGAGCGAGCGGGCTTCAAGGCCCGTGAGCGAGCAGCGCAGCCGGCAATGCAGTCCAGCGTGGTCCAGGCGCGACAGCCGGAGGTTCAGGCCCGCGCCCGAGCGGCCAGATATGCGGTCAGCACGTCCTCGTCGACATCGCTCGACCAGCCGCCCTGCGCGGCCTCGTCCTTGACCGGCTCGCCGAGCGTCATCTTGTGCAGCCAGCCCTGGCGGCCGTCCGGGCAGAGGACCAGCCAGTACGCGCCGGACTTCTCGAGCAGCTGGACCTCGTCCCCCTGGTCGAGCTGGCCGATGTCGATCCCGCGGAGCTCATCGGGTGCGTCGAGCAGCCGGACGACGCGGTAGCGGATGATCCGGCGCTCGCGACCGTCGACGGCGTCGACCGAGCCGTGGTCGAAGCTCATCCGCGCCGACTCCACGTACCGGGTCGGGTCGGACTTCCGGGCGGCCTGGACGGACGGGCGGCGCCAGCGGGGCATCCCCGCCTCGACGTCGACGGGCGGAGGAACCGCAGCCGCGACCGCACCAACGACATCGCCTCCCGGCACGGCGGCGTGTCCGCGAGCGGCGTGCGCCTGGAGCACCTCGTCCGGAGCCGGCGCCTCCTCGTCGCGACGCTTCTTGCCGAAGATCGCGAATGCGAAGGCCATCGTGGTCGCGGTGGTCGTCCCGACCAGCATCGGCAGCCCCGTGGTCGTGGTCGACGGGCGGACGCCGAGGATGTCGAGGGCAGCGGTCAGCGCACCCCATCCGACGCCGCCCTCGGTCAGACCGGAGCCGCGGGAGCCGCCGGGTTCGGCGCCCGGGTCCCCGCCGGTGGGCCCATCGGGCGGCACGACGACGCCCGCACCGGTCGCGTCGAGACCGGGGTCGGCGCTCGCGCCGGGCTCCGCGCCGGGCGACGAGCCGGGGCCGTCAAGGGATCCATCGAAACCACCGCTCGCGCCGCCGCCCGAGGGCCCGCCGAGGCCACCGGGTCCGGTCACGCCTGCCGCAGGAACAATCGTGGGGAGTCCGTCGGATCCCGGATCGGAGGCGCCGGGATCCGACGGCGCGGGCGTGTCGGCCGGGTCACTCGTCGGACGGGCGGTCGGACCAGGCGTCTGCGTGGGGTCGGGCGTGGGCGTCGGAGCCGATCGTGGCGTGGGATCGGGCTGAGGGGTCGGGTCCGGCCTCGGCGTCGGGTCCGGCCTCGGCGTGGGCGTGGGATCCGGGGTCGGGGTCGGCTTCGGCGTCGGCGTCGGGTCGGGCGTCGGGGTCGGGGTGGGGCTCGATCCGTTGATCACGACGTTGCCCGCATCGAGCGTGTCCGTCGATCCGTCCGCGGCCTCGGACGCGAACTGCACTGCGTGGGTCCCGGCCGGAAGCTTGCCGAGCCAGTAGAGCGTGCCGCCGTTGTGCCAGCTGTTGTCGGGGCTGGTCATCTCGTGCGGGGCTCCGTCGATCACGACCTTGACGTGCGCCGGGGCCGACCCGTCCCCGCTGCGGAAGCGGACGTCGAAGTGGATCGTCGTCGTCGGCGTCCCGACCCGCGGCCAGACGTGGCCGTGGCTGAGGTCCTCATCGGCGGCCGCGAGGGCCGGCGCGACGTTCGCCAGGATGACCAGGAACACGGCCGTCAACACCGCCAGGGGAGCGGTCGCCAATCGCCGGATCCGGGTTCGACGCTCGATCAACAAGAAAGACATGCCTCCGCGCGGGGCAGGGGCGCCCGTGCTGAGGTGACCTTGGCTGCGGATCGAGGCGGTCGCAATGGTACGGGTTTCCCACTCACGCCCCCGCGTGGGGAGGGATCGCTCGACGCCCGGTGCCAGCCGACACCAACGATCCCGAGCTTCGTGCTCCGCCGCGGAACGGCGCATGGGTCGGACGGCGCACGGTCCTGACCCGAAGTGGCCATACCCAAGGCGGGGTCGCGCGCGCGACGATCGCGCGGATGCAACTCGTCTCGGCTTCCCGCTCGCTCCGGCCTCCGGTCGGGGCCGCCCTCGCCGGCCTCCTCGTCGGCGGCGTGCTCCTCTCCGGCGGGCTCGTCCTCGCCTGGCTCGCCTTCCTCACCCCGATGATCAGCGTGCTGACCCCGGCCGCGCTCCGGCCGACGGTCCCGCAGATGGCGATGGGCGGGCTCGTCTGGGGCGTCGCCCTCGTCGCGCCGCCAGCGTTCGCGTTCGCAGGGGCGTGGCGTCTCAGCCGGGTCCTGCGGGCCCTGACCGCCCGACCCGCCGAACGCCTGCTCTCGAGGGCCGCCACCCAGCTGGGGGACGACTACGTGGCGATCAGCGACGTGACCCTGCCGGAGGGCCGGGTCGTCCACGACCTGGTCCTGGGCCCGTTCGGGCTCGCGGTGTTCGGCGACGTGCCGCCCGCGCGCTACGTCCGCCGGACCGGCGGGAGCTGGGAGATCCGGGGACACGGTGGCAAGTGGGTCCACATGGAGAACCCGCTCGAGCGGGTCGCCCGCGACGCCGAGCGCGTCCGGCGCTGGTTCGCCGGCACCGAGCGGGATTACGTGCTGAAGGTGTTCTCCGCCCTCGTGACGAACGACCAGACCGTCAGCCGGACGCCGAACTGCGCCGTCGTGACCATGGACGAGATCCCCGCCTGGCTGTCATCCCTGCCGCCATCCCGGCAGATGACCCCGGAGCGGCGCGAGGAGATCCTGGAGCGGATCCGGCCGCTGCTCTGAGCTGGTAGGGGAGCCAGGACTCGAACCTGGAACCAGCGGGATATAAGCCCGCCGCTCTGACCATTGAGCTACTCCCCCGCGCCGATGCTACCGCGCGGTCACGCGCCTGTCAGTCCGGAACGAGGGATTGGGCTGTCGAGGTGCCGCAGCGCCGAGGTGTCGGGTCAGTTCTCGCCGTGGCCGAGGATGCGCCCGGCGAGGGCCTTGAGGCTGAGCGGTCGCGGGTTGAGCGTCGGCTCGGGGCCCAGATCGTGGGACGGCCTGACCTCGATGAGCTCGCGTTCCTCGTCCGTGCGGACCGCTTCGATCGGCAGATCGTCCGGATCGAACGGCCGCGGCGTCTCGGCCGCGGGGCGTGCGGGACGGCCGTACGCGGGGGCGCCATAGAGCTTGGGCAGTGCGACGTGCTGCTCGTCGATCGCCACGAATGGAGTCCTCGATTGACCGTGCCGGATACCCGACGAGGCGATGATATCCGTCCGAGAGTACCGCGGAATGGTACGAAAGGACCAGACGCACGACCGCTCCGCGCGCCCCGGACGGTGCCCGCTGTCACCACTCCCTCGCGGCCGGATGCCGGGATCGGATTCAGCCGATCAGCGGCTCCAGCACCTGGACGACCACCACCAGGACGAGGTAGCAGACGGGGACGGCCGCGAAGAATCCGAGCGCCGCGCTCCACCCGGACCGGGTCGTCCGATCTCCGGATCCGCGTGGCTGCGGCACGACCCACCAGGTCACGACGCTGCCCACGACGAGCACGATCGCCACATCGAGGACGAGGTACAGGGTCCGGAGGTCACCGCCGGGCAGGGCCGCGCCCCGTCGGATCGCGGTGTCGTACACGAGGTAGCCGAGGCCCAGGACGATCGCGACGACGAGGCTCGAGAGCACCGCCCGGACGACCGGTCGGGGCGCGTTCCGGAACTGCCGCCAGCGGACCTCGAGCCACGAGCGGTGCCGGACCTCCGGGCCGTGCGCGGGCGCCGTCATCCCTGGCCCTGGCCGATGATCTGCAGCTTGGGTCGTTGCGGAAGCGTCTCCGGCGTGTGGGCCGCGAGGAGCTCGACGGCCGTGGCGACCCGTTCGATCTCGTCCTCGGTCGTGAAGAACCCGACGCTGATCCGGAGGGCGTCGAGCGGCGGGATCGTCCGGGCGATCGCGAAGGTCCGCCCGGCGATCTCTGCGAGGGCCGTCGCCGCGTCCCAGCCGCCGATCCGGAACGTGACGAGCGTGCCCATCCGGTCGCGCGGCGTCAGCATCTCGACGCCGTCGATCCGGGCCAGGCGGTCGACCGCGAGCTGCGCCATGGCCTGGCCACGGGCGTGGATCCACGGCAGTCCGACGTACATCGAGAGCCAGCCGCAGCTCCGGGCGAGCCCCGTGATCCCCGGCCGGTACGGCCCCCCGTCCTCGAAGCGGCGGGCGTCCGACCACGGGACCGCCTCGTCGGGGCTGATCCGCTCGTACGTGAAGAAGCTGCCGTTCAGGACGAACGAGCGGTCCACGACCGCCGGCGACGCCCACAGCGCGCCGGTCCCCTCCGGCCCGAGCAGCCACTTCTGACCGGGGATCGCGTAGAAGTCGACCCCGAGCTCGGCGACGCTGACCGGCATCGCCCCGGTCGACTGGGCGCCGTCGACCGCGATGACGGCGCCCCGTCCGTGGGCGAGGGACGCGATCTCGGTCAGGGGAAGGCGGGCGCCGGTGGTCCACAGGACATGCGACACGGCGACGAGCCGCGTGCCCGGCCGGATCGCGGCGTCGAACGCCTCGAGGATCCGGTCGTCGTCCCCGCCCAGCCCGACGTCGACCGCGACGATCTCGGCGCCGGTCCGCGCCGCGATCGCATGCGACGGCCCGAGGGCGCCCGGGTGCTCCGCGCGCGTCGTGACGATTCGATCGCCGGGCCGCAGATCCACGGACCACATCGCCGCGTTCATCGCGGCGGTCGTGGAGTGGGTGATCGCGATCTCGTCGACCTCCGCGCCGACGACCGCGGCCACGGCGCCACGCGCCTCGGCCAGGCGCTCGAGGAACGCCTCCCAGTAGTCGATCGAGGCGCGGCCGATCCGGAGCTCGTAGTCGACGATCTCGGCCATTGCGGCGGCGGTCTCGGCCGGCATCGGGCCGACGGAGCCGGTGTTCAGGTAGATCCCGGCCCCGAGCGCCGGCAGCGCAGCGCGGATCGCCGCCAGCTTCTCGGCATCGGGCAGGAAGGGGGCGACCACGTCCGTATGATATCGGCGATGGCCTCGCCTTCCGCCGGTCGCCGCCTCTCCCGGTCGCGGACCCGCCCGCCGGGCGGTCTCGCCCGGCCGGAGCTCCTCGCCACGACCGACTGGCTGACCGACCAGCTCGGACGCCCAGAGGTCCGGATCCTGGACGTCCGCTGGCGGCCCGACGGCAGCGGCCACCAGGTCTGGACGGCCGGCCACATCCCGGGCGCCGTCTTCGTCGACTGGCGGGCCGAGCTGACCGACGCGGCCGAATCCGGCGAGACTCTGCTCCTCGCCGGCCCCGAGCAGGTCGCCCGGACGCTGTCGCTCGCGGGGGTCGGGGACGGGGCGACGGTCGTGGTCTACGACGACACGGTCAGCCTCTTCGCGGCTCGGGTCTGGTGGAGCCTGCGGGTGTACGGGCTCGAATCGGTCCGCGTGCTCGACGGCGGCTTCCCCGCCTGGCAGAGCGAGGGCCGCCCGGTGTCGAACGCCGTCGCGCCGCCGCCGCCCGCGCATTTCACCCCGCGGGCCCAGCCGCGGATGCGTCTGTCGACCGCCGATGTCCGCGCCCTCCTCTCCTCCCCCGACGTGACGCTCCTCGACGCCCGCGCGCCGGCCGAGTACCGCGGGCTCGAAGGCACGACGAAGCGGCTCGGCCACATCCCGGGCGCTGTGAGCGTGCCCGTCGGGGCGATGACCCAGCCGGGGGGCCAGCACTTCAAGCCCGGCGACGAGTTGCGCGACATCCTGCTGAAGGCGAACGTCGCCCGCGGTCGGCGGATGGTCTGCTACGACGGCTCGGGGATCGCCGCGGCCAAGCTCGCGTTCGCGCTCACGCTCCTCGGCCACGAGGACGTCGCGGTGTACGACGGCGGCTGGTCCGAGTGGGGGAACCGGCTGGACCTGCCGGTCGACCGCTAGGCGCCTGGCGGCCGGTCCGTCGACGGCCAGGGCAGATCGCTGGCCGGAGCCTCCGCGGGTCCGGTCGCGGGTCCGGCGACGGGGTCCTCGCCGGCGCGGTTCAGGCCTGCCCACGGATCGACCTCGCGGTGGGGCGCGAGGATCTGCGCCCGGTGGTGGTTGATCGCGACGAGCTGCGAGCTCTGGCGGGCCTCCCCGACGGAATCGGACCAGAACGTGGCGTCCGTCACGGGGACGAACTGACCGGTGAGCTCGGACAGCGCCTCGCGCAGGTCGCGCTCCGGCAGCAGGTGAATCCGCCCGATGATCCGGAAGGGCGGGATCGAGATCATCGCCTGCTCGGGGATCTTCGGCGTCCGGAGGTCCGGGCGCGGGTCCAGCACCTGGTCGGACACGGCGAACAGGACGGCGCCGAGGTTGACCTGGGCGTACTCGGTCCGCGTCGCGATGTTCCGCGACCCGTATTCGTCGACGACCGCATCGGACAGGACGAGGAACTGTTCGTCGGCATGGTTGAGGATGTCCGTGACCCGCGCCTGGCGCGTCCGGATGTGACCCTTGATCACGAAGCTGTCCGTGTACAGGGTGAGGGGCAGCGTGATCGGCTCGCCCCCGAGCAGGTCGAACATGGTCGAAGGATACGCGCGCGAGATCGGCGGGACGTACGGCTTTCGGCCGTCGCGGGCCCGCGACGTCAGGTTCTGGCGCCCGCGGTCACCAGCTGTTCGGCTCCGTGTTGGAGCCCCTCGTACAGGGCACCGACGGTCTCGAGCGTGTCGATCTCGTCGGGCGACTTGTCGAGGCGGAGGTTGGCGATCCGCGGGAAGCGCAGCGAATAGCCCGACTGGTGACGTCGGGACCGGACGATGACGTCGAAGGCGACCTCGACCACGACGGTCGGCTCGACCTGCCGGTAGCGCCCGAACCGGGCGATCGTGTGGTCCTCGAACCAGCGGGTCATCTCGGCGATCTCGACGTCGGTGAGCCCGCTGTAGGCCTTCCCGATGGTGACGAGCCGCTCACCGGCCGTGTCGCGCACCGCGAACGTGTAGTCCGACAGGACGCCGTGGCGCTTGCCGTGCCCGACCTCGACCCCGACGACGACGCAGTCGATCGTCGCGAGGGCCTTCTTCATCTTCAGCCAGCCGAGGCCGCGCCGGCCGGGCGAGTAGATGGACCGTGGGTCCTTGACCATCAGCCCCTCGTTGCGCCGCTCGCGTGCGGCCCGGAACGCGTCCTCCAGCCCGTCCACCGAGGTCACCGCAGCGAGGTGGCTCAGGGCGAACACACCGCCGTCACCCGCGAGCGGCAGGCGGAGCGTCTCGAGTCGCCGGCGCCGGTCCTCGAGCGGCTCGCGCAGGAGCGCCTCGACCGCCTCGGGCGGCTGCCCCCCGCTGCCGTTCGACGCGCCGCGATCGTCGGGACCGAGCCCCAGCGCGTCGAACGCGACGAAGATCACCGGCACCTCGGCCCGGATCGCGACCGACGGCGACTTCCGCCCGAGACGCGCCTGGAGCGCGATGAACGGCAGCACCGACCCGTCGCGCCAGGCGAGGATCTCGCCATCGAGGATCCCGTCCCACGGCAGGTCGCGCGCGCCATCGACGATCTCCGGGAACTGGTTCCCGATCTCGTGCAGGTCGCGCGAGTAGAGCCGGACGTCCGTCCCGTGGCGGTGGAGCTGGGCGCGGATCCCGTCGTACTTGTCCTCGACCCAGACGGGGACGCCGAGCCGCCTCACGATCTCGGCGGCGTCCTCGGCCGGCGAGGCGAGCATGAACTTGATCGGGTGGAACAACGCGAGGCTGGCATCGGCGAGGCGATCGTCGCGGGCCATCTCCGCCATGTGCCCGATGTCCCCGGTCAGCATGCCGGCCCACTTGACCGCGTCGAGCGCGCGATCGAACGCCTTGGCGATCGCCGCTTCGACGAGGCCCTCGCGAAGCCCGATCCGGAGCTCGCCCGAGAGGACCTTGACGATGTACTTCGCCGTCATCGGGTCGGATCGCTCGAGCAGGTCGTGGAGGATCGCACCCTTGGCGGCGGGTCCCGAAGCGGACTCGATCGCCGCGTACGCCGCGGCCACCTCCGGCAGCGTCGGCGAGACCGACGGATCCGGGTCGTGGCCCGCGAGGGTCAGGACGTCGGCGACCGCGCGACCCAGGTCGGACGAGCGATCGTAGGCCTCGCCGAGCGCGGAGCGCGGCACGCGCGCGAGATCCGTCACGGTCGTTCCGATCGCCGACCAACCCAGGCCCGCGGCGCGCTGATCGGCCTCCGCGAACGGCCGGCCGGTGAGGAACACGACCGCGATCGGGAGCTCGTCCGCGGTGAGGCCGGCGAGGTAGTCGGCGAGGAGAGCCGTCTTCTCGGAGGTCCGGGTCGTGGCGGCGACGCGCTCGGCGACCTCGCTCCAGCGACGCATGGCGGCGATGGTATACCGTCCCTCCGATGGGCCCTCGACGCTGGTTTCCGGACGCCCTGACGGGCGAGCGCGTCGTCCTCCGACGACATGCGCCGGACAACATCCGTGCGTTCGAGCGGTGGTACAGCGACCCCGAGGTGGTCCGCCTCACGCGCTACCAGGACGGCCCGATGCGCCGCGACGAGATCGAGCGCTTCTTCGCCGCGCGCGCGCTGGGCGTCGAGTCGCTGGCGATGGCGATCCACGTCCGGGAGACGGATCGGCTGATCGGGACGTGCGCCCTGTCGCAGCTCGACGCGGACAACGGCTCCGCGCTCTACCACATCACGATCGGCGAGAAGGACGCGTGGGGCCTGGGCTACGGGACCGAGGCGACCCGCCTGATCATGGGCCACGCCTTCGACGGGCTGGGGCTCCACCGCGTCGCCCTGTCGGTGTTCGCCTTCAACGAGCGCGCGATCCGCGCCTACCAGTCCGTCGGCTTCGTCATCGAGGGTCGTGCCCGCGAGGCGATCTGGCGCGAGGGCCGCTGGTGGGACGAGCTGTCGATGAGCCTCCTGGACACGGACTGGGCGGCGATCCGGACCGGCACGACGCCGCCGCGCCGGGCGCGGTCCTCGACCGGTGGCGGGAGCGCCGGTCGGACGCCCGGCGCGCTCGCCGGCATCCTCGGCCGGCGACGTTGAGCAGCGAGGGTCCGGCCGCGGATGCGGCCCGTGCCGACGTCCGCGAGCTGATCAACGCCAAGGGGCATGTCGTCGAGAACGCCCGGCTGGCGGTCGACCGGCTGGAGGCCGCGTTCGAGGCGGGCGATCTGCAGCGGACCCCGGAGCTGATGCTGTTCCTCGCGGACCTCGGGCCGGCGCTCGAGCAGGACGAGGGCCAGAAGCTCGGTGGCAAGAGCGCCGAGGCGGCCCGGTTCATCCTCCGCGCGATCGACGGGGCGCTGGACGAGGCGTAGGTCCCCGCGGTTCAGCCGGCGGGTGCCGGGCTCTCGCTCGTGACGGGCTCGGGCGAGGCCGTCGGCGACGGTTCCTCGGACGGCGGAGGCGTCGGTGCGGCAGGGGTCGGGCTCGGCGTCGCTGCGGGCGGCGTGACCGCGGTCGACGGCGTGGCAGCCGCCGCGGCCGCCGCATCGGCCGTCGCGGTTGCCGTCGCCGTCGGCGTCGGGTCCGGGGTCGGCGTGGGCTCCGGGGTCGGCGTCGGCGTCGGGGTCGGCGTCGGCTCGGGCAGTCCGTCGCGGGTCGGCACGATCAGGATGTAACGCCGGTACCACTCGGACGCGCTCGAGCGGATCGAGCTTCGCCGCCAGCCGGCGCTGTACGGGTCGTCGAGCGGGCTGTCGATCTCGCGATAGGTCTGGAGCCGGTACGACGTGTCACCGGACTTCAGGGACAGCCGGTTGATGTAGCGGTTGACGGTGCGGTCGGATCGGAGCGGGTCGGACAGCCACAGGCCGGCGACGGTGAAGTTGTCCGAGGTCGCCGGGTTCTCGCCGGTCACCACGTAGCCCGTCGCGACCTGGGCGTGACCGCCGGCATGGCCGAGGACGCCGACCGGCATGTGGTAGCGGGCGATGGAGATCACCGCGGCCTTGAGCGCGCCGTCGAACGACCCGTACGCCCGGTCGTCGTAGACCCGCTGGTTCGGGTCGGTCATCGCGGGGGTGCCCCAGCCGTAGTAGTTCAGCGCGTTCCGCCAGCCGTGCGGGTCGCTGCCCGGGCGGCCGGACGAGAGGGTGTCGTGGCTCCGCTCGAACGACAGGATCGACGTCATGTCGCGGACCACGGCCTTGTTCGAGCTGTTCTGGGTCCGGTACACGGTCCAGCGGAAGCCGTTCCCGCCGCTGTCGTTCAGGTCGATGAAGTTGAGCATCATCATCGCCGCGGCGGCGGTGCAGGCCGTGTAGTACGGGTCCTGGTAGAGGAAGCCGGCAGCGCGATAGAGGTTGAACCGCCAGATCGTCGCCGCGGACGCGGACACCGGGATCAGACCCGCCAGCAGGAGCAGGCCGGAGGCAAGCGCAAGCGCCGGTCGCAGACGGATCAAGCGATCGACTCCTCCGTGTCCGCCGGTCCCGGCGGATCGTGACGCGCCGCATGGTGCGGGCGGCTGCCAGCATCGGGCCCGCGTCCCGGGGAGCCAATCGACCGATCGTACCGACGGTCGCATCCCTCGATGGCGCCGGTGCAGATCGGCACCGGGCGGCGGCTCAGAGGTTCGGCGAAACGTCGGCCGGGCGATCGTCACGCACGATCCGCCCGCCCTGGAGCACGACGACCGGGCGTTCCAGGAGGGTCACGTCGGCCAGCGGATCGCCGTCGACCGCGACGAGATCCGCGAACCGGCCGGCGCCGAGCGACCCCACCCGATCGGACCAGCCCATCGCGGCGGCGGCCACCGTCGTGGCAGATCGGATCGCGTCCAGCGGCGTCATCCCGGCGCGGACATACGAGGCGAACTGCCCGGCGTTCAGCCCGTGCGGATAGACGCCGCTGTCCGTGCCGAACGAGATCCGGACACCGGCGGCGATCGCCCTGCGCGCGACGATCTCGGTCGAGTCCTGGGCCTCGCGCATCTTGCGCATCGTGTCGGCCGGCCAGCCGAGGGGCTCGCCGTGCTCGAGGGCCCACTCGCCGTCGACCAGGTCGCACGTGTAGAACGTGCCCGTGTCGGCGAGCATCGCGATCGCCTCGTCATCGAGGAACGAGCCGTGCTCCACGGATCGCGCACCGGCCCGGATCGCCCGCTTCGCGCCCTCGGCGCCGTGGGCGTGGACCGCGACGAACGCGTCGTAGTAGGCGGCTTCCTCGACGGCCGTCCGGAGCTGCTCCTCGGTGAGCTCGGGGGCGCCCGGCACGCCGCCGCGGGTCAGGATCGCGCCGGTGCCGATGCACTTGATCAGGTCCGCGCCGCCGATGAGGAGTCGCCGGACCCGGTCGCGCACCTCATCGACGGTCGTGACGACGCCGAACCGGAGATCGTCGGGGAGCCGGATGTCCTGCGCCAGGCCGACGACGTCGCCGCCTCCCCAGGGCGACGTGACGAACGCTCCGGCGCACTGCATCCGCGGTCCGACGACGTCGCCCCGATCGATGGCGTCGCGCAGCGCGCAGTCCGTGAAGGCCCGGAACGGCCCGAGGTCGCGAACGCTCGTGAACCCGGCCCGGAGCGTCACGCCCGCGTGCCGGACACCGATGAGCACGTCCTCGGCGGCGGACGTCGTCGTCGCCGGCACGCCGGCCTCCTGGACGTCGCCGACGAGATGGGTGTGGACATCGATCAGGCCCGGCAGGACCGTCAGGCCCCCGAGGTCGACGACCACCGCGTCATCGGGGATCCCGTCGCCTGCCCCGGCCTCGGCGATGACACGCCCGTCCGCCACGTGCAGGACCCGATCTCGGCGGACGGTGCCGGCTTCGACGTCGAGCAGGGCGCCGCAGCGGATCGCCACGGGGCGGCGGGGATCCGGGCCTTGGGCGGGCATCGCGGGGATCGTACGACAACCCCCTTGACTCTCGACCTGCCCGAGAGTCCACGATGCACCTGTGGATGACGACCTGCTGTCGATCGGACGGTTCGCGAGGCTCGCCGGCCTGAGCGTGGGCGCACTGCGCCACTACGACGAGCTGGACCTGCTCCGCCCGGCCGACATCGACCGCTTCACCGGCTACCGCCACTACCGGCGGGCGCAGCTCGAGACCGCGCGGACGATCGCCCGCCTGCGCGACCTCGAGGTGCCGCTCGACGAGATCCGGGAGGTCCTGGCGATGGACGACCCGGCCGAGCAGCGGCGGCGGCTCGCCGTCCATCGGGCGCGCATCGTCGCCCGCACCGACCGACTGACCCGTCTGCTCCACGTCGTGGGGCGGATGACCGACGGAAAGGACCCGATCATGACGAACACCGCAGCCGACCCATCGGCGGCGACCACCGTGGAGCTGGAGGCGGCGACCCACCGCCAGCTCGGGGTCGACCTGTTCAACAGCACCTGGACGCTCATCGAGCGCCCGGACCGATCGCCGGCTGAGACCGACGAGATGATCCATCGCGCGCACGCCTCGCGCTGGCACTGGGCCCGCGCTGGCACCACCGTCAACCTGGCCCGCGGCGAGTGGCTGTGCTCGCGTGTCTACGCGACGATCGGCCGCGGCGAGCCCGCCCAGTGGCACGCTCGGCGATGTGTCGAGATCACCGAGGCGCTGACGGCCGACGAGCGGGAGAGCTGGGACCTGCCGGCCGCATACGAGGCGATGGCCCGGGCGGCGTTCGTGGGCGGCGATGCCGTGACGGGGGCGTTGTGGAAGGGCAAGGCAACGGCCGCGCTCGCGGACATCACGGATGCGGACGATCGGTTGCCGATCGAGGGGGACCTCGCGACATTGCCGGGCTGACCCTTGGCCCGGTCCGGCCCCAACCACGCCCTGCCCATGCGCCGGGTGCGTCAAACGACGCCCGGCGCATCCGACAAGCGACGAATGGTGCGTCAGGTGCGTCAAACGGCGGCTGAACGCCCCGATTCGGCCGCCGCCAGGGCTACCCGAGTGCCCTCGCCGGTCGTTTGACGCGCCGCGCGCATGAATCGCGATCGACGCACCGACGGAGTCCAGCGTCGGCGCCCTAGACTCCACGGATGACGCACGTGAAGATCGGGATCAACCTCTGGAGCCAGGCCTCCTCCTGGCCGGATTTCCTCGCCGCCGCCCAACGCGTGGAACGGCTCGGCTACGACAGCCTGTGGACGTGGGACCACCTCCACGCGATCATCGGCGACCCGCAGCAGCCGATCTTCGAGGGCTACACGACCCTCGGGGCGTGGGCCATGGCCACCGAGCGCGTGAAGCTCGGGTTGATGGTCGGGGCGAACACCTTCCGCAACCCGGGGCTCGTCGTGAAGAGCATCACGACCCTCGACCACATCAGCGGCGGCCGGGCGATCCTCGGGATCGGCGGCGCATGGTTCGAGTACGAGCACACCGCGCACGGGATCGACTTCGGGTCGGGGTTCGGGCAGCGACTCACCTGGCTCGACGAGTCCGTCGCCGCGATGCGGACGCTGCTCGACGGCGGCACCGTGACCTCGGCGCCGGGCGGCCGGTACCAGTTCGAGGACCTCCACCACGTCCCGGACCCGATCCAGCGTCGCGTCCCGATCATGATCGGCGGCACCGGGCGGACGAAGACCCTCCGGACGATCGCCCGCTACGGCGACCAGTGGAACGCCGCCGGGACGCCGGAGCTGCTCGCCGAGCTCACGCCGATCCTCGACAGCTATCTCGCCGGGGAGGGCCGGCCGAAGGATGCGGTGGAGCGCACCTCGAACATCTGGATGGTCATCCGGGATGACGAGCGGGAGGCGCGACGCGTCTGGGACGAGTCGATGAGTCTCAACCGCAACGAAGTTGACCTGAAGCTGATCGCCGAGCAACGACCGATGCTCGGCAGCCCGGCGAAGATCGCGGCGCGGATCCAGCAATACGTCGATGCCGGGTTCCCGACCCAGATCCTCGAGGTGCCGGCGCCATACGACGTGGAGACCTTGGAGCGGCTGATCGGCGAGGTCGTGCCCCTGCTCCACGCCGGCTGACGCGGTGCCCGAGGCCGCGCGATCCCGCTCGATCGGCAGCGCGGTTGGACGGCTGATCGCCGTCTTCGACGATCCGGCGGCGGTCGAGCAGGCTCGCACAGCGCTGATCGCCGCGGGCATCGCTCCTGCTGCGATCGAGACCTTTGCGGGGCCCGAGGCGGAGGGGGCCTTCGACCCGACTGGCGAACGCCACGGGATCCTCGGCGTCGCCTACCGGGTCCTCGAGTTCAGCTGGGCCGACCAGGCGCCCGACTTCGCCTGGTACGACGCCGCGATCCGCGAGGGCCGGATCGTGATGAGCGTCCGGGTCAAGGGCCAGCGGCATGTCGCCCACGCTGCCCGGATCGTCGACGAGCATGGCGGCCACTTCATCAACCACTTCGGCTGGTTCGAGACCCAGGAGTTCACGCGGTGGCGCGGGGCGGAGCCGGACGTGCCCGGCTTCCTCAGGCGCTAGCCGCGATCAGCCCGCGACGGCAGCGAGGATCGCGAGGATTTCGTTCTTGGTCGGGAAGCGCGGGCTGTTGATGATCGCTGCGTCGTCGATGGCATCCTGAGCGATCGTCGCGTGAGAGTCGCGGGCGAGACCCTGGGCGGCAAGCGTGCTGCGCTGGCCGACACGCTCGAGCAGGGAGCGCACCGCATCGATCCCGGCCCGGGCAGCGGCGGCAGGGTCGTCGCGGGGATCGGCGGCACCGAAGGCGACGGCGACCAGGGCGAGCTCCCGATCGCGGACGTCCAGATACGTCTCGAAGACCTCGGGCATCACGGTCGCGAGCGCGGTGCCGTGGGCGATCCGGCCGCGGGTCCCGATCGCGTGGCCGATCGCATGGACGGCACCGACGCCGGTCCCGCTCTGCTGTCCGACGCCGGCGTAGTGGGCGGCCAGCAGCATCCGGCTCCGGGCCTCGAGATTTGACCCGTCGTCGACCGCGACCGGTAGCCAGCGCGAGATCGTCCGGCAGGTGCCGAGCGCGATCGCCTCGGCGAACGGGTTGGGGTTGCGCGACAGCAGTGACTCGAGCGAGTGGGTCAGCGCATCGACCCCTGTCGCGGCGGTTGGGCGGGGCGGCAGGCCGAGCGTGAGCTCGGGGTCGAGGACCGCGACCCGCGGCAGGACGCTCTCGTGCCCCACGTACCCCTTGCGGCCCACCGTCTCGTCGGTGATCACGCCGTAGGTGTTCGTCTCGGAACCGGTGCCGGCCGTCGTCGGGATCGCGATGACCGGCAGCCCCGCCGCGACCGTTTCATCGTGGTAGCCAAGTGACATGACAGCACGCTGATTGGGTGCATGGAGGGCGATGACCTTGGCCGAGTCCATCGCCGACCCGCCGCCAAGTCCCACGACGACGACGACGCCGCGATCGGGCGCGGCGAGGCTGCGTCGGAGCGCCTCGGTCCCCCGCTCGATCGACGCCGCGCCCGGGTTCGGCTCGACGCCGTCGAAGAGCTCGGCGTCGATGCCACCGGCACGCAGCAGGTCGACGACCCGGCCCGCGACCCCGGAGGCAACGACCCCGGGGTCGGTCACGACAAAGGCCGTCGCGGCGCCCAGCTCGCGGACGATCGCCGGCAGCTCACCCACGATCCCGGCACCGAACCGCGCCCGGTCGCGGGCCGTGATCTCGAGCCGTCGGCGGGCGTAGCCCTCCATCAGCGGACCTCGAGGACGCGATCCGCCCGCGTGTCCCGCCGGACCGTGAGCCAGCGCCGGCAGCCTGCGGCGTGGAACCAGCGTTCGGTCGTCTCGCCGTCGGGGTTGTCGAAGATCCAGACCACGTCGTAGTCGCGCGCGTCGGGATCCTCGATCGTCGATGGCGTCGTCCGACGCTCACCCCCGAACGTGAACTCGTCGAGTGGCCGGCGCCCGCAGCGCGGGCAGTCCAGCTCGTGCATCAGCGCGTCCCCGCCGAGGCCTGGTCCGCCATCGCGAGGTCGTTCCGGAAGCGGTCGAGCCCGAACGGCGCGATCAGCGCCGGCGTCCGGCCCGTCGCGATCCGCTCGGCCATCGCCTCGCCGCCGGCCGGGATGGCCTTGAACCCCCACGTCCCCCAGCCGGTCGTGATCAGGAACCCGTCCACCCCCGTGTCGCCCATGATCGGGCTGAAATCCGCCGAGATGTCGCACAACCCGGCCCACGTCCGGAGGATCCGCATACAGCGCAGGAACGGCAGAAGCGCCGTGATCTTGAAGGCGTAGCTCCGGAGGGCGTCGAACGACGAGACCCGGGTGAACGACGGCTGGCTGTCGAACTCCGCCCCGATCAGCATCTGGCCTCGCTCGGTCTGGGAGACATAGCACGCGAGCTCGGTCGACGCGACGATCTTGTCGAGGCCCTGGGCGAAGTCGTTCGTGACGAAGGCATGGAGCGGGTGGGTCCGGACGGGCAGCCGGACGCCCGCCATCCCGGCGAGCTGCGTGACCCAGCCGCCGACCGCGCTCACGACGATCCCGGCCCGGATCGGCCCCGCGGCGGTCTCCACCCCGACGACCCGGTCGCCGTCCCGGAGCACGCCCGTCACGCGCCGGTTCTGGATCACGTGGACCCCGCGTGCGGTCGCGCCCGACGCGAGCGCCCACGCGACGCGATCGTGGCGCGCGGTCGCCGCCGGGACGTGGTGCGAGGCACCGAAGACGGGGTAGCGGCCGCCCCCGGTCAGGTCGATCTGGGGCACGAGCCGCTTCACGTCGGCGGGGGTCAGGAGCTCCGTGTCCACACCGAACGCCTGGTTCATCAGGACCCGCGCCTGCTCGGTCCGCATCCCCATCTCGCTGTGCGCGATCCAGACGTGACCCTTCTTCCGATGGAAGAGCGCCGCGCCCGTCTCGGCCTCGAGGCCCTCGTACAGCTGGAGGCTTCGCCGGTAGAAGCGGATCGCCTCCGGGATCGCGTAGTTGGCGCGGATGATCGTCGTGTTCCGGCCCGTGTTGCCCGACGCGATGTAGTCGGCCTCGACGACGGCGACGTTCGTGATCCCGTGGCGGGTCGCGAGGTAGTAGGCAATCGACAGCCCGTGGCCACCGCCACCGACGATCACCACGTCGTAGCTGTCGCGTGGCTCGTGCCAGGCGATCGGCTGGAGCGTCGCGATGTGCTCGCTCACCATCCGAGCCGGCTCCGGAGCTCATCGGCATAGGCGGTCTGCGTCACGAGCAGGGTCGGGTCGCCGACGAGGAGCTTCGCCGGGACGCCGGCGATCTTCCCCTGGGCGAGCGCGCCGGCCGACGACGGCATGGCCCAGTCGGCATGGTCGGCGAGCGACGCGAGCTCCCCCGCGTCGAGCAGTGCGACGCTGAAGCCGGCGTCCGGCTCGACGATCGCGTCCGGGTCGTCGACGTCCACCCCCGTCGCCCCCAGGCCGAGGGCCTCGTCGGGCGCGAACCGGATGACGTCCACGTCGTCGCCGGTCCAGCGCGCTGCGTCGAGCGCGTCGGGCCGCGCCACCACGCGCAGCCCGTCGACGGGCTCAAGCGCGGGCACGGAGCCCCTCCGGGTCGTAGAACGGCGTCGCCGTGACCGCCGCCTCGCGGCCGTCGATCGACACGCGGTCCGCGAACGGCGCCCGCTTCTGCCAGCCGAGCATCAGCGCCCGCCCGAGCAGCGGCGACGTCCAGCTGCCGGTGACGTTGCCGACGACCTCGCCGTCGTCCAGCGACCGGATCGGCGTGCCCTCCGGCGGCGCATCCCCGTCCATCGCGAACCCCATCCAGCGCCGCGTCTCGGGCAGCTCGCCGGTTCGCTCCAGCGACCCCCGCCCGATGAACGCCGGCTTGTCCATCCGGGCCGCCCAGTCCATCCCCAGCCGGCGCGGCGTCGTGTCGAGCTCGGTGTCCATCCCGACGATCACGTGACCCTTCTCCAGCCGCAGCCCGAACAGCGCCTGGAGCCCGTGGGGGCGGATCCCGAGGTCGCGACCGGCGCCCATGAGCGCCCTCCACAGGGCGACCGACCCATCGAGCGGGTGGTGGAGCTCGAAGGCCGCCTCGCCGGTGAACGACAGCCGCATGACGTGACATGGCACGCCCGCGATCCCGGCGCGGACATGGCCGAGGAACCGCGGCACCTCCGCCAGCCCGAGGCGCCCGAGCAGCTCCCCGGCGAGCGGACCCGTGACGTTGATCGCGGCGAGGGACATCGTGCGGTCCATCACGTGGACGCGGAGGCCCCACGTCTCGACCCAGTCGCGGATCCACATCTCGGCGTTCGCGGCGCCGCCCGATGTGAAGGTGAGGGTGAACCGCGTGTCCCCGTCGCGGAGGATCATCCCGTCGTCCATCACGTGGCCGCGCTCGTTGAGGAGCAGGGCGTAGCGCGAGCGGCCGGGCTTGATGTCCGCGACGTGGCAGGGGTAGAGCCGCTCGAGCGCCTCGACGACGTCGGGACCGGAGACGACGAGCTTGCCGAGCGTCGAGACGTCGCCGATCGAGACGCCCTCGCGGACCGCCCAGTACTCGGCGATCGGGTCGCCGTAGTGCCACGGCCGCCACCAGCCGCCGAACCGGTCCATCCGGGCCCCGAGCGCCAGGTGCTCGTCGTGGAGCGGCGTCCGCCGGAAGGCATCGATCGACACATCGGCGGCGGCCTCGGCGAGCGTGATCTGGCGGGCAGCCGGGCGCGCGGTGAAGGGCTCGGGAACCAGGCCGGTCCTGGCCGCGAGATACGCCCGGACGTGCGGCAGGCACGCGCCGCCCTGGCACGGTCCGAGCCCCGCCCACGACGCACGCTTCAGCAGCTCGAGATCCGTGTAGCCCGCGTCGAACGCAGCCGCCAGGTCGTCGACGGTCGTGCCCATGCAGGGACAGACGACGCCCGCGATCGGGGTGGGTGGCAGCGGATGATCGTCGGCGGCGGCACCGACGGCGCGGACCGCGTCGTCGTCCAGCATCCGGACGAGGACGTCCCGCGGCGCCCGACCGAGGTCGACGACCGCGGTGTCGCAGGGCGTCATCGTCTCGGCCCCGTCGGTCGCTCGACTGACGACCGCCGTGACGTACCCGGAGGCATCGCCCTCGAACCGGACCAGCTCGCGTCCGACCCGGACGATGCGTCCGAGGTCGACGTCGGCCGCGATCAGCCGCTCCGCGGCCCGTGCCGTGACGATCCCCGCGAGGTCGCTGCCGGGGCAGACGGGCTGGATCTCGGCGGAGCCCGTGGCCACGACGATCTGCTCGGCCCGGGCATGGAGCATCCCGCTCGGCTCGCGGGCGACGATCGACGGGCCCGGGTAGATGGCAACGACCTCCGTTCCGTCGGCGGCATCGAGAACCAGGGCACCGCCGTCCTGCGGTGCCGCCGCCGCAGCGCCAACGACGACGAGCTCGGCCTGCGTGCGGCGCACCCGGATCTGCGCACCGAGTGGGGTCAGGGTCAGGTCGCGCCAGTCGACGACCGGCAGCGCCGGCTTGCCGACGATCGGGTGCCGGGCGACGACCGTTCCCGGCTGGGCTCCGACCTGGCACGTCCGGACATAGGCGACGCCATCGACCTCCGCGAGACAGTTGCCGCAGTCGCCTGCGAGGCACAGGCACCCGCCGTGGCCCGGCACCTCGCCCTCCCGCAGGATGGCGACCGCGACCGAGTCGCCCCGGCGGAACTCGATCGGCCGCCCGTCGACGACGATCCGGCCGCCGACCGGCTCGGTCACTGGCGCATCCGGAGACCCTGGGGGTCGAACAACGGCTCCGGCTGGAGCCGCGCCGGACGCCGCCGGCCGATGATCTCGATCTCGAACCCCTCGCCGCCCGGGCCGTCCGGGGTCGACAGCTCCGTCGGGACGTAGCCAAGCGCGATGGACTCCTTGACGTGGTGTCCGTAGCCGCCGGACGTGATCCAGCCGACGACCCTGTCGTCGTGCCAGACCGGCTCGTCGCCGATCACATCCGCGGGATCGTCCGGCTCCGGGTCGACGACGAACGTTACGAACCGCCGCTTCGGGCCGCCGGCCGCCAGCTCCGCCTCGTGGGCGGCTCGCCCGATGAAGTCGTGATCGAGCCTGAGGTAGCGGGTGATCCCGCCTTCGGCCGGCGTGTAGATCGGGCGGTACTCGCGGAACCACGTGCCGTAGCTCTTCTCGAGCCGGAGCGACATGAGGGCTCGCATCCCGAACAGACGCAGTCCGTACCGCTCGCCCGCCGCGACGATCCGGTCGAACAGCGCGTGCTGGTGCTCGGGTGCGACCCACAGCTCGTAGCCGAGGTCGCCCGAGTAGTTGATGCGGGCGACCAGCGCCGGATGCATCCCGAGGTCGACCCGCCGGAAGGTCATGAAGGGGAAGGCCTCGGTCGAGAGATCGAGGTCCGACGCGACGGCGGCCAGCACGTCCCGCGAGCGCGGCCCCGTGACCGACAGGCCGACGAGGCCCAGCCCCAGGACGTCGAACGAGACCGAGCCATCCGCCGGCAGGTGGTGGCGGAACCAGCGCGCGTGGTGGGTCTCGGCCGGCAGCGACCCGAACAGATGGAACTCGTCCGCCTCGGACGCGCGGGCGACCGTGAACTCGCCGACGATCCGGCCCTGATCATTGAGCATCGCGGTCAGGGTGATCCGCCCCGGCGCGGGCATCCGCGCGGTGAGCAGCGAGGACAGCCACGCCTCCGCGCCCGGGCCGGTGGCACGGTACTTCGCGTAGTTCGAGATCTCGGTCATCCCGACCCGCTCGCGGACCGCGGCAACCTCCTCGGCGACGCACTCCCACGCGTTCGACCGGCGGAACGTGACGTCCTCCTTCGGCTCGAGCCCGGCCTTCTGGAACCAGAGCGCATGCTCGAGGCCGGCGGTGGCGCCCCAGACGGCGTTCGCGGCGGTGAGCCGGTCGTGGATCGGCGTCGTCAGCAGCGGTCGGCCCGCGGGCAGCTCCTCGTTCGGGAAGGTGATCCGGAAGCGGCGGCGGTAGTTCTCCTGGACCTTCGCGTTCGTGTAGGCGAGCGTGGCGTAGTCGCCGTACCGCGCGACGTCCATCGCCCAGATATCCATCCCGGAGTCGCCGGCATCGCCCGCGGTCATCCAGGCGGCGAGCGCGAGGCCCACACCGCCGCCCTGCGAGAGGCCGGCCATGACGCCGCAGGCGACCCAGAAGCCCCGCAGCCCGCGGACCGGCCCGACGAGCGGGTTGCCGTCCGGCGAGAAGGTGAACGGCCCGTTGACGACCTTCCGGATCCCGGTCTCGCGCATCGGCGGGTAGTGCTGGAACGCGACCGTCAGCTCGGGCGTGATCCGGTCGAGGTCCGGCCTCAGGAGCTGCGACCCGAAGTCCCACGGCGTCTCCCGCGGGGACCATGGCACGGCCGCCTGCTCGTACGTGCCGAGGAGCATCGCCCCGCCTTCCTGGCGGATGTAGATCTCGCCGGCGAAGTCGAGCGCCATCGGCATCTCCTTGCCGGTCCTGGCGACGTTCGCGGCGACCTCGGGCATGTCGACGGTGAGGAGGTACATGTGCTCCATCGCGAGGACGGGCAGCTCGATCCCGACCATCCGGCCGACCTCGCGCGCCCACAGCCCGCCGGCGTTCACGACGTGCTCGGCGTGGATCGGGTCGCCATTCTCGACGTGGACGTCCCAGGTGTCGTCGGGGCGCTGGGTCAGGGCCGTGACCATCGTGTGCTGGCGGACCTCGGCGCCCGCGAGCTGGGCGCACTTCACGTAGGCGCGGGTGACACCGGTCGGGTCGACGTGGCCCTCGACCGGGTCGTACAGCGCCCCGACGAAGTACTGGGGGTCCATGAGCGGGAACACGTCGGCTGCTTCGCGAGGCGTGATCAGGTCCAGCTCCATCCCCAGGTAGCGGCCGCGGGCCTGGGCCATCCGCAGCCAGTCCATCCGGACCTCGGTGTCGGCGAGCATCAGGCCGCCGGGCAGGTGGATCGAGCAGTCCTGGCCGCTGGCCCGCTGGATCTCGTCGTACAGCTGGATCGTGTACTGCTGCAGGCGGGCGACGTTCGGGTCGCCGTTGAGGGTGTGCATCCCGCCCGCGGCGTGCCACGTGGAGCCCGCGGTCAGCTCACGTCGTTCGAGGAGGAGGACGTCCGTCCAGCCGGCCTTCGTCAGGTGGTACAGCACGCTGGCGCCGACCACACCACCCCCGATGACGACGACCTGGGCAGACGACTTCACACGACCCTCCGGTGCAGGACCTCCGAAGCCTACGCGAGGAGCGGGTCGGCCTGCCGTCCGGAGTCAGGCGGCGATCAGCGGGATCGCGGCCGCCGTGTAGTTCAAGAAGGCGTAGCGGACGGCACTCCAGGTCGAGATCGGCGTCGTCATACCGTCAAACCGGTCGAACGAGTCCGAGCGTGGTGCCCGCATCACCGGTACGCGCGAAGCGCCGACAAGCGGCGCCTCGGGGGCGTGAACTGCGGCCGGACACGCCTTCTTGCAATGGCCGCGGCGCTCCCGGCGTCGCTCCGGCCACGGCTCACTGGGCCCGGAAGTCGACGACGTCGATCGTCTCTTCGTGGCCCGGCGTCGACGGATCCGGGCCGACGGTGATGCGCGTCGGATACCCGAGGTCGCGGTCGAACTCGATCGCCGTGCGCCCGTTCGGGGCCTCCTGCGCCGCGCGGTCGAACAGCCCATCGACGGTGAGCGGGAGCTCCTGGAGCTGGGTCGGATCGACCCGCTTGCCGCCCGATCGAACGGACGCGACGTCCCCGTCCCGGACGGTGATCTCGTGCGACCGGCCGGTGTCGGTGCAGTCGCACGTGAACCGGATCGACAGCGTGTACGAGTCGACCCAGCGCGTGGCCCAGACCTGTCGGGCTGCCGTCACCCGGCCGAGCACGGCGTCGTCCGGTGGATCGAGCGTCCAAGCGGTCAAGGTGAACGACATCTCGTCGTCGACCGCGTTCGCGATCGGGTCTGAATCCATCGCGAGCGGAACACCGGTCGCGGGGTCGTAGGTGATCGTGGCGCGGTCGCCGAGGATCGCCCGGTGGACGATCGCGAACAGGCCGTCCACCCCGACCGGTGCCCCGACCGGCGGCGCCGTGTTTCCGTCGACCGCCACGCCGTCGATCCGGACCGACGGACCGTCGCCGACGACCACGTGCGACACGAGCGGGCAGAAGCACGACGGCGTGAAGGTGAACGCATACCGCGTGATGCCGGACGCCTGCCACGTCGCGAGGTTCCGATCGAACTCCGCCATGAGCGGCCCTTTCCGCGGGATCGGCGACCCGACCGGGGTCGACGGTGTCGGGACCAGCGGGCCGCACGCGGCCGCAATCACGGCGAGAACGAGACCTGCCGCCGGACCGCCGAGCGTCGTTGACCGCATCACGCCTCCCGAGGGATGTCGGGTCGGAGACGGCCGACGGTCGGCCGGAGTTCCGCGGGTCAGAAGTCGGTCGGGACGCCGCCCTCGGCGACGCGCCGGGCGACGAACGCGTCGAGCTCCTCGCGGATCGCCGGGTCCATCGGCGGCGGCTCGTACGCGGCGAGGAGCTCCTTCCAGAGCCGGTTGGCCTTGCCGGCGGCCTCCGGCGACCCGGCCTCCTGCCACGTCTCGTAGTTCCGCCAGTCCGACAGCATCGGCCGGTGGAACGCGGTCTTGTAGCGCGACTGCGTGTGCTGGGCGCCGAAGAAGTGACCGCCTGGCCCGACCTCCTGCATCGCCTCGAACGCCAGGCTGTCCTCGTCCATCGCGATCGGATCGAGGAACGCCTCGACCATCCCGAGCAGCTCGGCGTCGAGGATCGCCTTCTCGAAGCTCGCGTGGAGGCCGCCCTCCATCCAGCCCGACCCGTGCATCAGCATGTTGACGCCGCCCATCACGGCGCCCCAGAGCGAGAACACCGACTCGTAGGCCGCCTGCGCGTCGACCGCGTTCGCGGCGTTCACGTTCGAGGAGCGGTAGGGCACGCCGTAGCGCCGTGCGAGCTGGCCGCCGATCATCGCCGTCCGCATGTACTCGGGCGTCCCGAACGCCGGCGCGCCGGACTGCATGTCGACGTTCGAGGTGAACCCGCCGTAGATGACGGGCGCGCCTGGCCGGACGACCTGGGTCAGGGTGATCCCCGCGAGCGCCTCGGCGTTCTGCTCGACGAGCGCGCCGGCCAGCGTCACCGGCGCCATCGCCCCGGCGAGCGTGAATGGGGTCATCACGATCACCTGGTTGCGGGCCGAGTACTCGAGGATCCCGTGGAGCATCGGCGTGTCGAGCCGGAGCGGCGACGACGAGTTGATGACCGTGAAGATCGACGGCTCGCGGTCCAGAGTCGCCTCGTCGACGCCGCGGACGATGCGGGCCATCTCGAGCGCATCAAGGTTCCGCTGCCGGCCGAGGCTGTAGGCGTGGAACGGCTTGTCGGCGAGCGTGACGACGTCGTAGATCGCGTGGAGATGGCGGACCGAGGCGTGGATGTCGATCGGCTCGACGGCGTACCCCGCGAAGAAGTGGACGGAGTTGAGCATCTGGAACAGCCGGACGAGGTTCTGGTAATCCGCGCGGTTGCCGACCCGCCGTCCGCGATCGAGGTCCGCCACGTTCGGGGCGCTGCCGACGGTGCCGAACGCCGTCCAGGTGCCGCCCATGACGAGGTCGTGGGCGGGGTTCGGGGCGTGGAGCGTGAAGGTCGACGGCGCGGTCCGGATCCGCTCCTCGACCATCGCGGGGTCGAACCGGACGCGCTGGCTGTCGGGCCGGACGTCGGCGCCGGCGGCGCGGAGCACCTCGCGCGCGCCCTCGTCGAGGAAGTCCATCCCGATCTCGGCGAGGACCCGGAGCGACGCGTGGTGGATGGACTCGATCTCGTCGGCGGACAGGACCTCGGTCGGGGCGTACGGGATGCGGGGCTGCTTCCACTCGCGCTGTGGCGGCAGGGTGTTCCGCTCGTGGCCGGCCCGGCCGCCCCGCCTGCGGCCGATCAGCGCCTGCCCGGCGGGGGTGTCGGCATCCGTCATGTGCGGCGCATCCTACTCGTCCTCGCCACCGAGGCCGCGGACGTAGCGGATGAGCCCGACGATCAGCAGGACGAGGATCACGAGCAGCCCGATCTGGACCCAGGTGTACGGCATCTCCTTCGGGAGCGCGCCGCGAACCTCACCCGGAAACGCGAGGACGACATACAGCACCGCCCCGACGACGAGGACGGAGGCGCCCAGCGAGATCAGCCGGCGTCGGGCCGAACGGACCCGGCGACGGAAGCCGAACAGCGAGGTCGTGGCCTCCGTGATGACTGGCTGCTGGGCCTCGAGGAACTCCATGAACTCGAGCGCGCGCTGGATGCGCCCGGTCGTCGCGTAGAGACGATCGAGCGTCCTGCGCGGGTCGAGGAGCGCGATCCCCTGCTGGCGGCCGAGGCGGCGGATGAACCGTCGAACCGTGGCCTGCAGGTCGTACTCGACAGCCAGCTGAAACCGGAGGGTCCCGAGCGTCACGAGCATCTTGAGATACCCGACGATGCTGGACGACATCGTGAGCTGGTGCTCCCGGATCGTCTCGAGGATGTCCACCGCGAGCTTCGAGTACGGGTTCTCGGTCGGACGCCGCATGGGCCCGGGCGCCGAGGGTGTCGCGCGCGCACGATCGGCCACCGTCTCGTACAGGAACGCCTGGTGAATGCGGATGAGCTGTCGGCGAGCGGTGTCCGTGTCGGTCGCGGGACCCGGTGCCAGCCACCGCATCAGCTCGCGGACCGCACCCTCGACCTCGCCCCGGAAGAGCAGCCAGCTGTATCGCGTCAGGGAGCTCCGAACCGCGTCCGACAGCTCACCGACGATCCCGAAGTCGACGTAGCCGATCGCGTCGTCCTCAAGCACGAACAGGTTCGCGGGATGCAGATCGGCGTGGAAGTAGCCGAACACGTAGACCTGGTTGAGCATGTTCCAGTCGAGGTGACGGACGATCCGGTCCAGGTCATGGCCACGAGCCGCGAGGTCGTCGAGGAACGCCTGATTGCCCTCGCGCTTGGCGATCATGATCTCGATCAGCGGCATCCCCTCGATGAGCTCGGTGGTCAGCACCCGCGAGGTCGTGTAGTCGCGATGGACCCGGGCGATCCGCTCGATCCCGTCGCCGCGGGCATTCTGGTAGAGCAGCACCGCCTGCCGCGCCTCGACCAGGTAGTCGAGCTCGTCCGCCGTCCATCGGGCGAACTCGTCGATGACCGCGCGACTCCGGGTCGCGCCGAAGACACGAGTCCAGTCGAGCAGCCAGCTCATCGAGTACATCAGGGCGATGTCGGCCGCGAGCGTCTCGCGGATGCCCGGCCGCTGGACCTTGACGGCCACCGGTTCGCCGCTGTGCAGGACCGCGCGATGCACCTGGCCGATCGAGGCCGCGGCGAACGATGTCGGGGCGAACGAGCGAAAGACGGTCTCCGGTTCGGCGCCGAGCTCGCGTCGGATGATCGCGGACACTTCGACGTACGGGAACGGCGCGACCTGGTTCAGGAGCTTGAAGAGCTCATCGCAGTACTCCGCCGGCAGGAGGTCGAAGCGGAGCGCGAGCATCTGCCCCAACTTGATCCAGGCGCCACCCAGCTGCTCGAACGCCAGGCGCAGCCGGATCGGTCGGGTGTGGGGATCGGCCCCGGGAAGATGGAGCGCCGGAGCGACGAAGAACCGGAAGAACGTCGCGAAGACGTGCCAGACCCGGCGCGGGTGCCTGAGCAGTGTCCTCACGTCGAGTCGCCCCGATCAGCTGTGTCGGGGCATCGCCCCACGGGGCGCTTCCCGATCTCGCGAAGGCTGGGGCGTTATCGGTCGCCCATCCGGCGGTCCGGGAGCGTCACGAGCTCTCGTCCTTCATCGACACGCGCCGCCGCCGAGGCGGAAGGGTCGTCTCCTCCTCCCACTCGCGACCGGCCCGCACGAGATCGGCGAACGTCCGGCGCGAATACCGCAGGAGGAGCGCGATCGCTCCTTCCGCGGCGAGCTGGGTCTCGCGACCGAAATGGACGCCGAGCCGGAGCGATTCGGCCAGGCGGGCCTCGCCGTCCTCGAATGTCTCGGCGAGACGACGCTGGCGCAGCTGCCTCGCATACAGCTCGCGCTCCTCATCGTTCGGGCCCTTGACCCAGGCCTCGCGACGCTGGCGCTCGCGGGCCGCCCAGTCGTCGATCTCCGCCTCGGTCGGCTCGATGTAGACGGGCTCCTCCGCAGCGACCTCGGCCACGGAATCGGGCCCCTTGCCGGTCGGATTGCTCATGCTCAGCCGCCCCCTGGTCCTCGTCCATCGTCGGGATCCCCGAACCTCGAGTGTACGCCTCCCGAGATCCGCTCCGGACCGATGTGCGTCAGTCGGCGGACAGGTCGAACCAGGTCGTCTTCAGCTGCGTGTAGCCGTCCAGCGCGGCGAGGCCCTTGTCCCGGCCGAACCCCGACTGCTTGAAGCCACCGAACGGGACAGTGATGTCGGCGCTGTCGAACGTGTTGACCCAGACAACCCCGGCCCGGATCGCCCGCGACAGGCGATGGGCGCGGTTGACGTCGCGGGTCCAGAGCCCGGCGGCCAGCCCGTACGGCGTGTCGTTCGCGATCGCCAGCGCGTCGGCCTCGTCCTCGAACTCGGTGACCGTCAGGACGGGCCCGAAGATCTCCTCGCGGGCCACGCGCCAGCCGTTGTCGACCCCGTCGAGGATCGTCGGCGGCACGTAGAACCCCCCGGTCTCCGCGCGGACGCGCTCGCCGCCGGCGACCAGCCGGGCGCCCTCCTCCTGCCCGAGCCGGACATACCCGAGCACCCGGTCCAGCTGGCGCTCGTCCACCAGCGAGCCGAGCAGCGTCGACGGGTCCAGCGGCTCGGCCGGCGTCAGCTTCCGCCCCAGCTCCGCGATCCGCTCGACCAGCTCCTCGCGGACGGATCGGTGGACGATCAGTCGCGAGCCGGCGTTGCAGGTCTGGCCCGCGTTGTAGAAGATCCCCCACCCGATCGTCGAGGCAGCCGCGGCGACGTCGCCGACGTCCGCGAGCACGATCTGCGGGCTCTTCCCGCCGAGCTCGAGGGAGACCGCCTTCACGTCCGTCTCGCCGATGGCGCGCAGGAGGGACTTCCCGACCTCGGTCGACCCGGTGAACGCGACCTTGTCGACGCCGGGATGACGGGCGAGGGCGCCGCCCACCACGGCCCCGGGTCCCGGCACGACGTTCAGGACGCCGTCCGGGAGCCCCGACTCGGCCGCCAGCTCCGCGAGACGCAGCGCCGTCAGGGGCGACTGCGACGCGGGCTTCAGCACGACCGAGTTCCCGGTCGCGAGCGCCGCGCCGATCTTCCAGGCCGTGATGATCAGCGGATAGTTCCAGGGAACGATCGCCGCCACCACCCCGATCGGCTCGCGGGTCACGAGCGACAATGCGCCCGGCCCGGTCGGCCCGATCTCGCCGTAGACCTTGTCGATCGTCTCGGCATACCACTGGATCGTCTTCGCGGCGCTCGGGACGTCGACGGCGAGCGTGTCCCGGATCGGCTTGCCGACATCGAGCGACTCGAGGAGCGCCAGCTCGTCGCGGGCGGTGCGGATCCGCTCGGCGAAGGCGAGCAGCACGCGCTTGCGGTCGGCGGGCGACCGGTCGGCCCAGCGTCGGTCGTCGAACGATCGGCGGGCGGCGTCCACGGCCCGCGAGACGTCCTCGGCGTCCCCTTCGGCGACCTGCGCGATCGTGGAGCCGTCGCGGCCGGCGATGTCGGTGGACGTTCGGCCGGACGCAGCCGGCACGAACCGGCCGTCGATGAAGGCCTCGGTCCGCGGCTCGATGGCGGCCGCACGTCCCAGCCAGTCGTCGAGGGTCGCGCGCGGCTCGCGCGTCGCCGTCACGCCGCGTACCGCCGGATCGCAACGTCGTCCAGGACGATCCCGAGGCCGGGCCGATCCGGGACGCGAAGCACCCCGTCGGGCCCGGGCCGCACGGGCTCGGCGAGGACCGCGTCCCGTCGATCCGGCGTCCAGCCGGGTGGGTCGTAGGGAAACTCCAGCCATGGCCCGCCGCCGACGCCGGCGGCCACCTGCAGGTTCGCCAGCAGACCGATCCCGTTCGTCCATGTGTGTGGCGTGAACCAGCGATTGCGGGCGAGGGCGACCTCGGCGATCGTCCGCGTCCGGAGCATGCCGGCGGCGAGGACGACGTCCGGCTGGTAGACATCGAACGCGTCGGCGTCGAGGGCCGCGAGGCCCTCCGCGAACGTCCGGGTCATCTCGCCGCCGGCGATCCGGATGCCGAGGTTGGCCGCGCGCAGCGATGCGAGGCCGCGGAGGTCCGTCCCGGCCAGCGGCTCCTCGAGCCACACGACGTCGAGCTCGGCAAGCTGGGCGGCGATCCGCCGGGCCGCGTCGACGTCGATCGACGGTGACACGTCGCCGGCCATCCGCCAGCCCTGGTTGAGGTCGACCATGATCGCCATCGTGTCCTCGATCGCGTGACGCGTCGCGGTGACGGCCGCCAGGCCCTCGTCCAGCCGGCGTGGATCGACCCGGATCTTGAGGGCCGTGAAGCCCTCCTCGCGGAAGCGCACGGCCGACTCCGCACGGGCCGCCGGCGACAGGTGCATGCCACACGAGGCATACGCCGGGATGCCGTCGAGCGCGCCGCCGAACAGGGTCGCGACGGGCAGCCCCGCGACCTGCCCGGCGATGTCCCAGAGGGCAACTTCCAGCGGCCAGTAGCGACCGGCGTGGAAGTCGATCGTCTCGAGGGCGCGGACGTGGCGGGCGATCGCCAGCGGGTCCCCCCCGATGAACAGGTGCTCGAATGCCTCGAACCCGTCCATCGTGTCGCCGGACCCGACCCCCACGACCCCCTCGTCCGTCTCCACGCGGACGAGCGTGACCGGGAACCGCGTCCGCGGCACGGGGTCCCAGGCCGCCGGAAACGGCGGATCGAGCGGGACGACGAGCCGGTCGAGACGGATTCCCGTGATGCGCATGTGCGGCCAGTATCGCCGACCCCGGACGGGATGCGGTACTGTCGGCTCTCCATCGTTCACCGGCAGGTGCCAGCCCCGGAGGAGCGTCGCTGGTCCGATGACCACCACCCAGCACCAGGCCGCGGTCGTCGAGTTCGACCACGTCACGAAGCACTACGACGCTCCGACCGGCAAGGGTCCGAAGCGGCCGACCCCCGGCGCGGTCAACGACCTGTCGCTGCACGTCCCGGCCGGCAAGATCTGCATCCTCGTCGGGCCGTCCGGGTGCGGCAAGACCACCTCCCTGAAGATGGTCAACCGCCTGATCGAGCCGACCTCGGGGAAGATCCTCATCGACGGGTTCGACGCGGGGACGCGCGAGCTGACCGACCTTCGCCGGAGCATCGGCTACGTGATCCAGCAGGTCGGCCTGTTCCCGCACCAGACGATCGGCGAGAACGTCGCGACCGTGCCCCGCCTGATCGGCTGGCCGAAGGCGCGCCAGCGGGAACGATCCGAGGAGCTGCTCGGCCTGGTCGGGCTGGACCCGGCGAAGTACCGGGATCGGTTCCCGAGCCAGCTGTCCGGGGGCGAGCGACAGCGCGTCGGCGTGGCCCGGGCGCTGGCGGCGGACCCGCCGATCATGCTCATGGACGAGCCCTTCGGCGCGGTCGACCCGATCGTCCGAGACCGGCTCCAGAACGAGTTCCTGCGGCTCCAGGAGACGATCGCCAAGACGATCCTGTTCGTGACCCACGACATCGACGAGGCGATCAAGATGGGCGACCTCGTCGCCGTCTTCCAGACCGGTGGGATCCTCGCCCAGTTCGGGACGCCGCTCGAGATCCTGTCGAGCCCGGCGTCGGAGTTCGTGGCGCGGTTCGTCGGGCAGGACCGGGGCCTCAAGCGTCTATCCCTGCTGCGAGTCTCGGACGTCGATCTGCGCGCACCGTCGATCGTCCGGGTCGGTGACTCGGCGGCCGACGCTCGACGGGTCGCGGCGGCCGACCCGCAGCGCTATGTCCTCGTCGTCGACGACGCCGGACGCCCGATCGGCTGGATCGCCCACGACGAGCTGCCGACGGAGGGCACGCTCACCGCCGAGATGCCGAACCCGGTGTCGCCGACGGTGAACCGCCGGACCACGCTCAAGGACGCGCTGTCGATGATGCTCGACGCTGATGTCCAGACCGGGATCGTCGTCGACCGGACCGGAGCGGTCCAGGGCCTCCTCACCCTCGGCGCGGTCGCCGAGAAGATGCGGGAGGGCGAGCACACGCCGTCGTACGACGATCTTGACACCATCGCGGCGGCCGGCCACGAGCCTGCGCCGGGCGACGCCGATCTCGCCACCGCGGCGTCCGGGACATCGACCCCGGCGAGCTGAGCGATGGACATCTCGATCGACTGGAACTGGGTGTTCAGCCACTTCGGCGCGATGTGGACCCGCTTCACCCAGCACCTCCAGCTGGTCGTCATCAGCGTCGTCGCGGGGTTCATCATCGCCCTCGCGCTCGCGGTCTGGTCGTATCGGAGGCCGACGGTCTACGGCCCGATCACCGCGTTGACCGGCCTCCTCTACACGATCCCGAGCCTCGCGGCGTTCGCCCTGCTCCGGCCGATCACGGGCCTGACCTTGCTGACCGCCCTGATTCCCCTGACCACGTACACGCTGCTGATCCTTGTGCGCTCCAACGTCGCCGGGTTCCACTCGGTCCCCGCCGAGGTTCTCGAGGCGGCGGAGGGCATGGGCTACACGCGCAGACAGCGGCTCCTGCGCGTGGAGCTGCCGCTCGCGGTCCCGTTGATCATGGCCGGGATCCGGCTCGCGACCGTGACCACCATCGGCCTCGCCACCGTCGCCTCGATCCTGGGCGAGACGTTCGGCGGGTTCGGCTTCTTCATCACCGAGGGCCTGAACCAGTTCTTCCTGACGGAGGTCTACGTCGGCGCGGTGCTGTCGATCATGTTCGCCTTCGCCGCGGATGCACTGCTCGTCCGGATCGAGCGGTTCGTGACCCCATGGGCGCGAGCTCGCGCGGAGACCGCCTGATGGACGTCATCAACTGGTTCCTGGACCCGGCCAACATCTCCGGGCCGACCGGCTACGTCCAGCGCCTCCTCGAGCACGTCGTGCTGTCGGCCGCCGCCCTGCTGACCGCGACGGTCATCGCCCTCCCGGCCGGGCTCTACATCGGCCACACGCGGCGGTTCGCCAACACCGCGATCAACATCGCGAACATCGGCCGCGCCCTGCCGTCGTATGCCCTCGTCGTGATGATCCTGCCGATCTCGTTGACGCTCAGCCCGGAGTACGGGCTCGATCCGATCCCGACCTTCGTGGCCATGACGCTCCTCGCGATCCCGGCAATCCTGATCGGCGCCTACGCGGGGTTGCGGTCGGTCGATCGCGACCTGCTGGAGGCGGGGCGCGGGATGGGACTCCGGGAGCGCCAGATCCTGACGAACCTCGAGCTGCCAATCGCCTCGCCGGTGATCGTCGGCGGCTTCCGGACCGCGACCCTCCAGGTCATCGCCACCGCGACGATCGGGGCGATCGTCTCCGGCGGCGGGCTTGGCAGGTTCATCGTGGACGGGATCCACAACCAGGACTTCACGATGGTGATCGCCGGCGTCATCCTGGTCGCGACGCTGGCGATCTTCGCGGACATCCTTCTAGCCATCGTCCAACGGCGCCTGACACCGCGCGGGCTTCGCGTGGAGGCCGCGAGCCGGAACGAGCCGCCGGACGTGGCGCCGCCGATGCCGGAGCCGGCCCGCGCCTGACGGCCGTGATCGGCCCGAACCATTCATGACGGGGATCGGCAACGATGCTGGTACCCTAGCCGCTCTTCGGCGCGTGGGCGCCGAGGTTGGACAGAGGAGGAAGTTACCCATGCGGTTGAACCGCACGCTCGCCCTTGGGGCGTCCATGCTGGTGCTGCTCGGCGCCTGCTCGACGGGTGGGGGCAGCACGCCGTCCCCGTCGACCCCGGCCGCGTCGGCGCCAGCCTCGGCTCCGGCATCGGCTCCCGCGGAATCGCCCGCGGCTTCCCCGTCCGCTGCCGCGGCGCTGACCCCGGCGGACATCAAGATCGGCTCGGATGACTTCTACGAGTCGTCCGTCGTCGCCGAGATGTGGGCCCAGGTGCTCGAGAAGAACGGCTTCAAGGTCGATCGGCACTTCAATATCGGCGCCCGCCAGGTCCGCCAGCCGGCCCTGGAGCAGGGCCAGATCGACCTGGTCCCTGAGTACGTCGGCTCCGGCCTCAACTACTACAAGGGCACCGCGACCGGCGACGGTGAGGGGAACCGCACAGCGCTGCAGGCGATCATCACCGGCAAGGGCGGCGGCCTGACGCTGTTCAACATCAGCCCCGGCCAGGACCAGAACGCATTCGTCGTCCGCGCCGACACCGCGACCGCCGACAACCTGTCGAAGATCAGCGATCTCCTGCCGAAGCAGGCGAACTACAAGTGGGGCCTGCCGGCGGACTGCGACACGAACCCGTCGTGCTCCGGCGCGCTGAAGGACGGCTACGGCTTCACCTATCCACCGGCCAACCGCAAGGCGCTCGACGCCTGCTCCGCGCCGATGGCCCAGGCGCTCCAGGGCAAGGCGATCGACATCGCGGAGCTCTGCTCGACCCAGCCGGCGATCGCGCAGTTCGGCTTCAAGCTGCTCGACGACGACAAGAAGACCCAGGGGGCCGAGAACCTCGCCGCCGAGGTCCGGAACGACTACCTGGCCAAGGTCGGCAATCCAACCGCCTTCCAGGCGCTCATCGACGCCGTCAGCGCCAAGCTGACGACCGAGGAGCTGACGAAGATCGGCGTCTCGATCCAGGTCGATCACAAGGACATCCCGGCTGTCGCCACGGATTGGCTCAAGGCGAACGGCCTGCTCTAGCACCATCAAGTCACTGATCGAAGCCCGCCCGGTCCCCGGGCGGGCTTCGTGCTGTCCCGGCACCGGGATGGTTCGCCAAAGATGTCGCGTTCGGGCCGGCGTCCGTGAGACGATCGGGGCCCGGTCGCTCATCCGCGGGCACGCCGGGGACGAAGAACGATGCATGGGGGACCGCCTTGCGCGCCGAGCTTGATCGATCGACCGCCCGCGACCGACCGCCCGAGGAGGCGGCCGAGGACACCTCGTTCGCCCGCGGCCTGCGCGTCCTGCTGACGGTCGCCGACCGGGGCGAGATCCGGGCCGACGAGCTGAGCGTGCTCCTCGAGACCCCGGTCTCGACGATCTACCGCTACCTCCGGACGCTCGCGTCGTTCGGCTTCGTCGATCGATCCGGGGCGGGCTACCGGCTCGGGCCGCGGCTGATCATCGGCAGCGGCGCGAACGTCACGGCCGAGGAGCTGATCCGGACGGCCGCGCCGGTCCTCCGCCTGCTGGCCGAAGAGACCGGCGAGACCGCGGTGATCGTGCGTCGGATCGGGCTGGCGGCCGTCTGCCTCCACGAGATCCCGTCGCACCACGCCCTCCGGGTGACGGTCCCGGCGGAGACCTCGCTGCCGCTCGAGAGCGGTGCCCTCGGCAAGGCCCTGCTCGCCTTCGCCCCCGACGAGATCCTCGACGAGATCCTCGCCGGGGACACCGGCCGCGACCCGGCCCTGGACCAGGACCGCCTGCGGGCCGAGCTGGCCGAGGTCGTCACCAGCGGCGTTGCCCGATCGGTCGGTGAGGGCATGTCCGGCGCCGTGGCGATCGCGGTTCCCATATTCCGAGAGGACGGGATCGTCGCGGCGATCGGAGTCGTCGGGCCGGAGTCCCGCTGCGGGCTGGCCTGGCGGACACGTGTCGCCCGGTTGCTGCCTGGCGCCGCGAGCTCGGTCGTCGGCGCGCTCGGACCGGGACTTTCGTCCGAGGACTCCCGCGATCCGGAATAGCTCGATCTCAGTATTTGACAATCCGGTGATCGTCTCTATGCTCCGCCTCGATGGACGCGCTGCAGCGCCTCGGGCCGGTCTCGGTCGATTACGCGACCCTGCCGGTCGCCGACGCGTTCAACTGGGCCGACGGGGCGAGCGAGCTCGGCGACGGTGACTGGTATCTCGTCGCGTTCCGATCCGTCCGCCGACCCGGCGCGGACGAGGAGCGCCTCGCCACGTATGACGAGCTGGCCCACCAGGAGGCCGCGGGCTCGCCGGGCTTCGTCCACTACCTCAAGGGTCCGGCCGCAACCGACGGCAGCTGCATGTCGTTCTGCCTCTGGCAGAGCCGCGAGGACGCGCGGGCCGCGGCCCGGCAGCCGGCCCACGTCCAGGCGGTGAGCCTGCTCGACGAGATGTACGCGACATATACGCTCGAGTTCCACCACGTCCGGCGCCTGGCGGGCGGGCCGTTGACGTTCGAGCCGTACCGGCCGCCGGCCCTCGTGATCGGCGATCCCGCGGAGCCGGCACCGGCCCAGCCCACGCCCGGCTTCTCGATCCGCCCCGCGATCTCCTGAACGCGCCCCGCCGAGCAGCGGCGCTCGCGCCCGGCCTGATCGTCGCGGCCGTCGTGGCGGCGGTGGCCCGGTTCGCGACCGGGTTCCTGCCTCCGGTCATCTCCGAGGTCACCGTCGCGATCCTCATCGGCCTCGCCGTCGGGTGGCTCCCGATCGTGCGGGGTGCCGGTCTCGGACCCGGTCTGGCGTTCGCGGCGCAGCGCCTCCTCCGGCTCGGGATCGTCCTCCTCGGCGCGCGGCTCAGCATCCAGCAGGTTGTCGGCATCGGGCTGCCGGCCGCGGTCGTGATCGCGGTCACGATGGCCGGCGCGCTGATCGTCGTCCTGCTGCTGTCGCGCATCGCCCGGATCGACGCCCGGCTGGCGACGCTCCTCGCGGTCGGGGCGGCGGTCTGCGGCAACTCGGCGGTCGTGGCGACCTCGCCGGTCATCTCGGCTCGCGCGCGCGACACGGCGTACGCGGTCGCGACGGTGACGCTGTTCGGGACGATCGCCGTGTTCGCCTATCCGCTGATCGGGCACACGCTGCGCCTGGGCGATGCCGCGTTCGGGCTGTGGTCCGGGATCGCGATCAACGACACGAGCCAGGTCGTCGCCGCGAGCTCCGCCTACTCGGCCGGAGCGTTCGAGGTCGCGACGGTCGTGAAGCTGATCCGGAACGCCCTGATGGCCCCACTGATCCTCGGGATCGCGTGGGTCTGGAGCCGCCGGACGGGCGAGGCCGGGGACACGCGGGTCGGTCTGCGACGCGCGATCCCGCTGTTCGTGTTCGGGTTCCTCGGGATGGCCGCCCTGACGAGTATCGGCGTGATCGGACCGCAGGCGGCCCTCACGTTCGAGACGGTGGCGCGGATGCTGATCCTCGTCGCGCTCGCGGCGGTGGGCCTGAGCGTGCGGGTCGACGACCTCCGCTCGATGGGATCGCGGCCACTCCTCGTGGGTCTCGGCGCCGCGCTGATCATCGGGATCTCGACGCTCATCGCGATCCAGACGCTGAGGTTGGCCGCCGGCCTGACCGTCTGATTCAGCGGGGCTGGATCGCCTCCGCCGAGCCCGGCGCGGACGAAGGCGCGGTCACTGGCGTCTGTTGCCAGCCCAGCCGGATCAACGAGATCCCGCCGCCGACCGATGTCACGACGAGGATCGACACGTGGACGATCAGGGCGAGGGCGAACGCCTCGTCCCGTGGGATGCCGATCGTCGCGCCGACGGCGACGGCGGCGAACTCGAACGTGCCGAGGTTCGCCGGGCCGGCCGGGACGGCGGCCGCGAGGGCAACGCCCGACGCGATCAGGGCCGCCTGGCCGATCGACAGCTGGATGCCGATGGCCTGCCCGGCGGCCGCGGCGGCGAGGATGGAGCACGACCACGAGAGCGAGCTGCAGGCGAACGCCTCAACGAGGGTCCGCGGCCGGCCGGCGACGGCGAGCCCGTCCTGGAGCCGCCGGGCGAGCTCCTGGATCTTCGGCCAGCGCGCGGCGAGTGCCCGGAGGCGATCGGCACCCGGCAGGCGGTGGGCCATGAGGCCGATCGCGAGGACGATCACGAAGAGGCCCGCCACGGCGAGACCCACGAGCACCATGCTCGAGAGGACGCCGCGGACGTTGAGGACGAGCAGGGAGACCGACGCGATCCCGACCACGGCAACGAGGTCGACGAACCGCTCCACGACGACGGTGCCGAGGGCGGATGTCCGGCTGATCCCCTCGCGATCTCCGAGGTAATGGCTCCGGACCAGCTCGCCCAGCCGGGCCGGCAGGACGTTGTTCATCAGGTAGCCGATGAGCAGGTATCCGAGCATGTGGAGGTACTTGACGGCTTTGATCGGCCGGACCAGACGCTGCCAGCGGAGGCCGCGGATCGCGAGGTCCAGGCAAAGGAACACCACGGTCACGACGATCCAGCGCGGATCGGCCGAGCGCAGGACCTCGCCGACCTGCTTGAGGTCGACGCCGTACAGCACGAGGCCCAGGGCGACGAGGGAGATGATCCCGCCGAGCAGGGCCCTCGGCGCCGGACCGCGCAGCATGGTCAAGCTCGGAGACCTGCCGCGTTCATGCCGCGGGCCGCGGCGGCTCGGGGGTCCGGGCCGTCAGCTTCGGGGAGCGTCGGACTCCGACCCGATGCAGGGCGTAGCGCAGCACGACCCGCAGGGTCGAGGCGCCGTAGACGACGCTCCGCTTGAACCCGACCGAGCTGGCTTCTTCGAAATAGCGCGTCGGGACCGCGATCTCGCCGATCCGGCGGCCCATCCCGGCCGCGACGACCTGGGCGATCAGCTCCTGGTCGAAGACGAAGTCGTTGCTGTTGAGCTGGTACGGGATCGTCTCGAGCAGCCGCCGGCTGTAGGCCCGGAGACCCGTGTGGTACTCGGACAGGTGCAGCCCGAACGCGATGTTCTCGACGGTCGTCAGGAACCGGTTGGCGATGAACTTCCACTTCGGCATGCCACCGGCCAGCGGGTCGCCGAGGAACCGGCTGCCGAGCATCAGGTGCTTCTCGCCGGACAGGATCGGGGCGATCAGGTCGGGGATCCGGGTCGCGTCGTACTGGTAGTCGGGGTGGAGCATCACGACGACGTCCGCGCCCTGCTCGAGCGCAGCGCGGTAGCACGTCTTCTGGTTGCCGCCGTAGCCCAGGTTCTGCTGGTGGATGATCACGTCGAGCCCGAGCTGACGGGCGACGTCGACGGTCTCGTCCTTCGACACGTCGTCGACGAGGATGATCCGACTCACGATGTCGTGGGGGATGTCGGCGTAGGTCCGCTCGAGGGTCTTCGCCGCGTTGTACGCGGGCATGACCACGACGACCCGCGGGTGCGTGTCCGGGAGAGCGGATCCGGCGCCGCTCGCGGCGTCGATGGGGCGGTCCACGAGTTCGAAGCCTACTCGATCGGTCGACCGTTCAGGCCGATCGGGCATCGTTCGATCGTCCCACGCGCCCGGCGGATGGTCCGGGCCCCGTCATCGGTTCGACACCGGTTTCCGAGCGGCCTGTGGCACGATGACGCCCGAAGCCCAACTCGGAGAACCCGCATGTTCGAACGCCTCTTCGGCGGCCGGGAGATGGATCCCGCGCTCGCCGAGCGCATCCCGCCAGGCCAGTACAAGACCGACAAGTTCCCGGTCCTCCATTACGGGTCGGTTCCGCGGACCGACCTCGCCACGTGGGACTTCAAGGTCTACGGCGAGGTCGACAACCCGTTCACGCTCACGTGGGACCAGTTCAAGGCGCTCCCGCGCAAGCGCGTCCACACGGACATCCACTGCGTGACCCGCTGGACGAAGCTGGACACCGACTGGGAGGGCGTGGCGATCCAGGAGATCCTCAAGCTCGCCCAGGTCCGGCCGAGCGCGACCCACGTCGTGTCGCATGCGGAGCAGGGCTACACCGCGAACGTCCCGCTGTCCGTGCTCGACGACGACGATGTCCTGCTCGCCGACACGTTCGACGGCAAGCCGCTCGAGCTCGAGCACGGCTACCCGCTCCGGCTGTTCGTCCCGAAGCGCTATTTCTGGAAGAGCAGCAAGTGGGTCCGGGGCCTGGAGTTCCTCGACCACGACCAGCTCGGCTTCTGGGAGCGATACGGCTACAACAATGATGCGGATCCGTGGAAAGAGGAGCGGTTCTCCGAGTAACCGAGGCGGGACTTCCGGCTGCCGCGCATGGCCGTCCATCCGCGACGAACGCAGTCGGGGACGGGATTCGGGGTGTTGCGTCGCCGCGCTCAACCCTTCGGGGCGACGTCCTCGAGAAAGGACTCGACGAGCGGCAGGACGGTGTCTCTGGCCACGAACGCGCCGATGTGATCGAGATCGTCCAGGTGGTGGAACGGGACGCCGAGCGCCGCAGCCGTGCGGGCGACCAGCGCCGGATCGTCGTGCTCGCCGCCGTACACGAGCGCCGGCTGGCCGATCCGGTCCAGGCGGATCGACCGCCCGAAGCCCGACATCCGTCCGCCGAGGTTGACCGCCCCGAGCGCCCGCGGATCGAGGCACTCGGCGGCGAACAGGACGTCCTCCCGCGGACCGGGCATCACCCCCCACAGCGCCGACCAGTCGCCGTGCCACAGGCGGTCCGCCCAGTCCCCCGTCCGCAGCGGATCCGGCGGCGACAGCAGGTCCTCGCCGCCCAGCACGAGCGCGGAGACGCGGTCCGGGTAGTCGATCGCCGCGACCGCGGCCAGGCTCGACCCCCGCGAGTAGCCCCAGATCGGCGCCCGGTCGACGCCGGCCGCATCCAGCACGGCGATCACGTCGCGCGCGACGTGCGGCCAGAGGTAGTCCTCGCGCTCGTGGGGACGATCGCTGAGCCCGTGCCCGAGCGGGTCGACGACGATCACCCGACGGGTCGCCGCCAGGGCCTGGGTGTAGCCCATCTCGCGCCAATCGGCCGCGAGCATCGTGTACCCGGGCACGAGGACGATCGGCGGACCGCTGCCGTGATCCTCGTAGCTGATCCGGAAGCCGCGCGACCGGGCCGACCCGAGCGTGATGTCGGCCGGATCGTTGCCGGCGGGCGTGCGCCACGACGGCCATCCCCAATTCGCGGAGACGAGCGTCGACGTGCTCATGACCCCCTCTCGTTCAGTGCAGGACCGCGATCGCGTCCAGATCGATCCGCGGTCTGCCGGCGGTGCCGTCGACGATCAGCTTGATCGTGTGCGTGTGGCTCGACGACCAAACCGTCTGCCAGGCGATGCCCTGGTACATCGTCGGCGACGTGAGCATATCCACTCGCGTGACGTACGTTCCATCGAGATAGACGCGGACGGTCCCGCGCGTCGTCGCAAGCGTGGAGATCAGGCCGATCCCGCGGCCGGTGAACGTGTACGAGGCGGAGCTGCTCGTGGCGGACGAGGCCAGAACGGACCCGCCCGAGTAGAGCGATGACGTGGCGGCGGTCCACGACCCGGCGTAGTGGATCGCCGTCGAGGTCTGCTGGACCAGGCCCCCGGTCACGGTCGGGCCCGATACCCACGTCCCGGCGTTCCCGGACGCGTCGATCGCCCGGACCCGGAGCTGGATCGACACGCCGGACGAGAGGCCCATCGCCATCGACGGCGTCGTCAGGCTCGTCGAGAGCTTCTTCCACGGCCCGCTGTCGATCTTCCGCTGGAGCTCGTACCTGACGATCCCGCTGCCGACATCGGCACCGCTCCACGACGCCAGGACCGGAATCGTGCTGCCGGACATCGCCATGTGCAGGCGCGGCCGGACGGTCGGAACGCTCGTCGTCGGCAGGCCGTGGTCGACGAAGACGGATCCGGCCGCGACGACCCCGACGGGTGAGACGTTCCCCGCGAGATCGAGGACCGACGACGCCTTCAGGTTGAGCAGCACGGTCCCGGTCCCGCAGCCGCTCGCCCCGACCGACCAGGTCGTCGCGGTGGTCTGGATCGGAGTCGCGATCTTGCAGCCGGTTGCCGTGCCCGACCGGGTCAGGTCGCCCGCCGAGAACCCGCTGATCGCCTCGTCGAAGGTCACCGTCCAGGCCGGCGTCGTCGCGTGGGTCGGGGACGGCGGACCGGTGAGCGTCGCCGCTGCGGGCGTCCGGTCGATCGTGACGAAGCTCGACGCCGCCGGCGCGGACGGGCCGTCGTTCGACGACCGATCGACGACCGACCCCGGCCCCAGGGTCAGCCCGACCGTCCCCTCGCCGCAGCCGCTGATCTGGACGGACCACGTCACGTGGTCGGGGAGCACGGCGGGCGTCCCGATCCCGCAGCCCGCGGCGGTGCCGCCCAGGGTCAGGTCGCCCGCGGTCAGGCCGGTGACCGGCTCGCTGAAGATCACGTTGGCCGTCAGCGTCGCGGCCTTCGTCGGGCTGTGGGGCATCGCGATGGCGGCGCCCGGGGGCGTACGGTCGATGTGGACGGTCGGCCCGACCGCGGCCGAGGCCGGACCCGTCGAGGTCCCATCGCTCACGGTGGCCGGCTTGAGGGTCAGGATGACCGTCCCGTCCGTGGGTCCGCCGGACGCGAGATTGACGGCGTACGGTCCGCTCCCCGAGCCGGACACGCCCGTCACGCCCCACCCGTCGGATGTCCCCGTGACGGTGAAGTCGTCCGTGGCGAGACCCGTGATGCTGTGGCTGAACCAGACGGTCTCGTCGAAGGTCGACCCCACGCCGACGCCGGACGGCCCGGTCACCAGGGCGGTCGGCGGCGCCGTCGGGGCGCACCGGGCGGCGGTCAACGCCCCGATGTTGAGCCGGCGACCCGTCGATGTCACGCCGGCGAGCCCCGCCGTTGCCGTCGCGGTCGTCAGCACGTCGGAGCGGAGGAGGTTGGCCGGCCGGCCGTACTCGCACGATGCCGCGAGGGCGATCGCGCCCGTCACGTGCGGCGCGGCCATCGAGGTCCCGTCGGCGATCGCGTAGGCCGACGGGGGGAACGTCGACACGATTCCCGCGCCCGGGGCTCCGAGGTCGACGCTCGTCGCCCCGTAGTTGGAGAAATCGGCGAGGGCGCCGGTCTTGCCGATCGCGGCCACCGACACGATGCAGTCCCAGCCGCGCGCGGCACCATTCGGGTAGTGCTTGTCGCACTTGTTCGCGGCCGGGTAGAACGGGTTGGCCCCGTCGTCGTTGACGTGGTCGTTGCCGGCGGCGGCGACGAACAGGATGTTCTGGTCGCCGCCGCGGTTGATCGCGTCGACCAGCGCCTGGCTGAAGGCGCCGCCGCCCCAGCTGTTGTTCGTCGCCACGATGTCCAGCCCGTGACGGACCTTCAGATCCGTGAGGTAGTCGAGGGCGCGGATGGCGTTCGCCGTGTCCCCCGTGTCCTCGAGGAACTTCGCGCTGATCATGCTGACGGACCAATTGACCCCGACGACGCCGATGCCGTTGCCGCCGACCCCGCCGATCGTCCCGGCAACGTGGGTCCCGTGGCCGTCGTTGGCCGCGCCATCGTCGACGGTGTTGTCGTTGTGCAGGAAGTCCCAACCGTGGACGTCGTCGACGTAACCGTTGCCATCGTCGTCGATCCCGTTCACCGGGTCCCACGGGTTCGTCCAGATATTCGCCGCGAGATCCGGATGGTCGATCTGGATGCCCTCATCGACGATGCCGACCACGACAGTCGGGCTGCCCGTGACGTCGGCGGCCCACGAGTCGACGGCGCCGGTCCCGAACGGGCTGGCGGGTCCGGCCAGCATCGCCCACAGGTTGTTCGGAGGCGGGGCGAGGAGGAACGGATCGTCTGAGGTCGCATCCGTCGAGACGAGGTAGTCGGGCTCGGCGAACCGGACATCCGGGTCGGCCTCGAGGGCGGCGATCGCCGCGTCGACCGACGTCCCGGCGGGCAGCGTCAGCTTCTCCGAGGAGCCCGAGAGGGGCGACAGCCGATGCGCCGACGTGGCATTGACGGATCGCCGGGCCATGACCTGCCCGGAGGTCGACGTCCCGAGCCGGTACCCGACGAGGACGACGCCGGGGACGCGCGGCAGGTTCGGGTGGGGCCGCGCCGTGACTCGCGGGAGAGACGGGGTCCGGCCGGCGGGCGGCGTCGCGCGGACCGCTGTCGCGGCGACCACCGTGGCCGTCGGCGCGACGAGGGCCCAGGCAAGCGTGGCGGCCACGGCGACCGACGCGACGCGGCGGAGACGCTGAACGTGGGCACGGGGGCGTGCGCGGGCGGCGATGGCGTCCGGGCGGCGCTGGGTCTGCACGAGGGTCGAGCCAGTCTCCATCAACGCGCGAGATGCTCTCATGACGCGAGACGTTCGCCGGACGCTTCGGTGCGCGGAGCCGATCGGAGGCTACCCGGTCCGGTCGAGCGAATCAATCCACCACATCCAGGGAGCCGCGGCACGGCAGAATCGCGTGATGCAGTACGGCTTCCTGGTGACCACCGGCGACCCGCGGATCGCCGCGGAGCTCGCCGCCGACGCGGAGAATCACGGCTGGGACGGCGCCTTCAGCTGGGACGGGATCGCGGTCGGCGATGTCGACACGTACGACCCGTGGATCCTCATGGCGGCGATGGCCATGCGGACCGAGAGGGTCCGGCTCGGTGCGATCCTGACCCCACCGGCCCGCCGGCGCCCGTGGAAGCTGGCCCGCGAGACGATGACGCTCGATCGCCTGTCCGGCGGCCGGCTCGTCCTGCCGGTGGGTCTCGGCGCGCTCGACGACCTTGGGTTCGGGAACGTCGGCGAGGCGACCGGGGCCCGGGCACGTGCGGAACGGCTCGACGAATCACTCGAGATCCTGCAGGGGCTCTGGACGGGCGAGCCATTCGCATTCGAGGGCCGCCACTTCCGGTTCGACGCGATGACGTTCCACCCCACGCCGATCCAGCGCCCGCGGATCCCGATCTGGGTCGCCGCGACGCTCGCCAGCGACCGGTCGGTCGCGCGTGCCCTCCGGTTCGACGGCATCCTCCCGCAGACGGCCGACCCGACCGCGATCCGCGAGCTCGCGACCCTCGTCGCCGCGTCACGGCAGGACACGGATCGCACCCCGTTCGACATCGTCGTCGAGGGCACGACGGACCCGCGTGAGGAGGCCGACGTCGCGCGGGTGACCGGCCTCGCCGATGCAGGCGCCACGTGGTGGATCGAGTCCAACTGGCAGGGCGCGACGGTCGACTCGCTGCGCGAGCGCATCGCCGGCGGCCCGCCGCGTCGGTAGGCGGCCGCCCGGCCCGGACGGACCCGTTGGCTCAGACCGCCTCGGCGAGCGCCCCGGAGAACTGGCTCTGGTACAGGTCGGCGTAGGCGCCGCCGCGGGCCAGCAGCTGGTCGTGGGTCCCCTGCTCGACGATCCGGCCCCGCTCCATCACGAGGATCGTGTCGGCGTCGCGGATCGTCGACAGCCGGTGGGCGATGACGAACGTCGTCCGGCCCTTCATCAGCCGGGCCATCGCGCGCTGGATCAGGACCTCGGTCCGCGTGTCGACCGAGGACGTCGCCTCGTCGAGGATGAGGATCGGCGGGTCGGCCAGGAACGCCCGGGAGATCGTGAGGAGCTGCTTCTCGCCGGCCGACACGTTCGTCGCGTCGTCGTCGATCACGGTGTCGTAGCCGTCGGGCAGCGTCCGGACGAAGTGGTCCACGTGGGCCGCCTCGGCCGCCGCGCGGATCTCGTCCTCGGTCGCGTCGAGCCGGCCGTAGGCGATGTTCTCGCGGATCGTGCCGTGGAACAGCCACGTGTCCTGGAGGACCATCCCGAACGCGTGCCGGAGCGCGTCGCGACGCAGGTCGCGCGTGTCGATCCCGTCGATCGTGATCTTGCCGCCGTCGAGCTCGTAGAAGCGCATCAGCAGGTTCACGAGGGTCGTCTTGCCCGCGCCGGTCGGACCGACGATCGCCACGGTCCGCCCCGCATTGACGTTGAGGTTCAGGTCGTCGATGAGCGGCTTGTCGGGCTCGTAGCGGAAGGAGACGTCCTCGAACGTGACGGCGCCGACGGGCTCGCGGAAGGCCGGGGCGACGACCGGATCGGCCGACTCCTCCTTCTCGTCGAGCAGCTCGAACACCCGCTCGGCCGACGCCACCGCCGACTGGAGGACGTTGACGACGCTCGCGAGCTGGATGATCGGGAACGTGAACTGACGCGAGTACTGGATGAACGCGACGACGTCGCCGAGGCTCATCGCGCCGGAGGCCACCTGGAGGCCGCCGACGACCGCGATCGTGACGTAGTTCAGGTTCGAGATGAACGTCATCACCGGCTGGATCGTCCCGGAGATGAACTGCGCCTTGCGGCTGGCCTCGTACAGCCGGTCGTTCTCCTCCTGGAAGCGTTCGATGGCCTCCGGCTGGCGGCCGAAGAGCTTCACGATCGAATGGCCGGTGTGCATCTCCTCCACGTGGCCGTTCAGGGCGCCGGTTGATGCCCACTGGGCGACGAACTGCTGCTGCGACCGCTTGACGATGAAGACCGTGGCGAACAGCGAGACCGGGACGACGAGCAGGGACACCACAGCGAGGAGCGGGCTGATCAGGAACATCAGGATCAGGACGCCGACGATCGTCAGGAGGGAGGTGACGAGCTGGGTCAGGCTCTGCTGGAGCGACTGGCCGATGTTGTCGATGTCGTTCGTGACCCGGCTCAGCAGGTCGCCGCGGGGATGACCGTCGAAGTAGCGCAGCGGCAGTCGGCCCAGCTTCTCGTCGACCTCCGTGCGGAGACGCAGGACGCTGCGCTGGGTGACGCCGGCCATGATCCAGGCCTGTGCCCAGCTGAAGATCGCGCTCGCGATATAGACCCCGGCGAGGGTGAGCAGGACCGCCCCGAGCTGTGCGAAGTCGATGCCGACGCCGGGCGTCAGGGTCATCCCCGACAGCATGTCGGCCTGCTGGGTCTGGCCCGCGGCTCGGAGCCCGGCTTCGATCTGGGCCTGGGTGGCCCCGGCGGGGAGCTGCTTGCTGATCGCCCCCTCGAAGATGATGTTGATCGCGTTGGACAGGATCTTCGGGCCGAGGACCGCAAAGAAGACGCTCACGACGGCGAACAGGAACACGAAGGCCACCCGGAGCGCCTCCGGCCGCAGGAACCCGAACAGCCGGATCAGCGAGCCTCGGAAGTCCTTCGACTTGGCCGGCGGCAGGCCCATGCCCATGCCGAACATGCCGGGGCCGCCGCCCGGACGGCGAGGGCCGCCCGGGCCACCGGGGCCGCCAGGACCGGCACCGGCGGGAGGCGCTGCCGGAGCCGCCGGGCGCGTGCCCGTGCCGTTGCCGCTCGGTCCGCCGGTCGGCCCGCTCACGCGACGGCCTCCGTCTCGGACAGCTGCGAGTACACGATCTCGCGATAGGTCTCGTTCGTCTCGAGCAGCTCGCGGTGGGTCCCGATCCCGACGATCGCGCCGTCGTCCATGACGATGATCTGGTCGGCATGGAGGATCGTTCCGACGCGCTGGGCGACGATGATCACGGTCGCGTGGCCGAGCTCCCGCTCGAGCGCGGCCCGGAGCCGCGCGTCGGTCGAGAAGTCCAGCGCACTGAAGCTGTCGTCGAAGATGAAGATCGGGGCGTCCTTGACGATCGCCCGGGCGATGGACAGGCGCTGTCGCTGCCCGCCCGAGACGTTCGAGCCGCCCTGCACGATCGGCGCGTCGAGCCCCCCGTCCATCTCGCCGACGAACTCCTTGCCCTGGGCGATCTCGAGGGCTCGCCAGATCTCGTCGTCGGTGGCGTCCGCCTTGCCGAACCGGAGGTTCGAGCCGACCGTCCCGGAGAACAGGAACGCCTTCTGGGGGATGACGCCCATCCGCGACCAGAGCTCGTCGCGGTCCATCGCCCGGACGTCGACGCCGTCGACGAGGACGGTGCCGGTCGTCGCGTCGTAGAACCGCGGGATCAGGTTGATCAGGGTCGTCTTGCCGCTGCCGGTGCTGCCGACGATCGCCGTGGTCTGACCAGGCTCGGCCCGAAAGGTGATCGACCGCAGGACCGCCTGCTCCGCGCCCGGGTAGCGGAACTGGACGTCGCGGAACTCCACGACGCCGGCGTCCGGACCGTCGACGGCGGGGGTGACCGGGTGCTCCGGGTCGTGAATGGTCGGCTGGGTGTCGAGGACCTCCTGGATCCGGGCCGACGACACGGCCGCGCGCGGGATGAGGATGAACATGAAGACGGCCGTGAGGACGGCGAACAGGATCTGGAACAGGTACTGGAGGAACGCCGTCAGGTTGCCGATCGGCAGATCACCGGACTCGACCCGCATCGCCCCGAACCAGAGCACGGCGACGGTCGACAGGTTGAAGATCGCGAAGATCAACGGCTGGGTGATCGCGAAGATCCGCGTCGCCTGGAGCTGAACGCCGTAGAGATCGCGGCTGGCGGTCTCGAACCGGGCCTCCTCGTGCTTCGTCCGGACGAACGCCCGGATGACGCGGACGCCGGACAGCGTCTCGCGCATCACCTGGTTGATCCGGTCGATCTTCGTCTGGGTGGCGCGGAACAGGGGAATGAGCCGGAGCATCGTCAGGGCGATGATGACGGCCATGACCGGCAGGATGATCAGGAGGAGCCCGGACAGGGGGACGTCGGTCCGGAGCGCCATGAAGACCCCGCCGACGATCAGGATCGGGGCGGAGACCATGATCGTCAGGGCCACGAACACGACCTGCTGGACCTGCTGGACGTCGTTCGTGTTGCGGGTGATCAGGGTGGCCGGTCCGAACGTGTTGACCTCGACCTGGCTGAAGGTCTCGACCTTCGCGAACACGGCCGCGCGGACGTCGCGCCCGAAGCCCATCGCGACCCGGGAGCTGTAGTAGACGGCCACGATCGCGGACAGCCCGATGACCGCCGTGACGAGGAGCATCAATCCGCCGATCCGGAGGATGTAGTCCGTGTCGCCCTTCACGACGCCGTTGTTGATGATGTCGCCCTGGAGGTCCGGCAGGTACAGGTTGCCGATCGCACCGACGAGCAGCAGCCCGATGACGATGACGAGCTGGGTCGTGTACGGGCGCAGGTAGGTCCGGAGGAGGGCGATCACGTCGGGGTCTCCGTGCTCGGGGGCGGCTCGACCGCGGCTTCGGCGTGGACCGCCTCGCGCGCGGCGCCGACCGCACGGAGACCGGTCTGGAAGGCGCGGAGCTCCTCGTCGGTCAGGTGCTCGAGGAGCCGCGTCAGGTGCTCGCGACGCTGGGTCATCATGTCGCGGAAGACGGCCTTGCCGGCGTCGGTCGGCACGACGAGGACGACGCGCCGGTCTTCCTGGTCATGGCGGCGCTCGACGAGCCCGCGCTCCTCCATCCGGCTGACAATGCCGGTCGCGCTCGCGACCGAGACGTCGAGGCTGTCCGCGAGCCGGGACATCGGCAGGGGCCCGTCGACCTCGAGGATCGTCAGGACATGGACGTGGATCAGGCTCAGCGAGCCCTTGAGCCACGACTTGAAGACGTGCATCCGGTCACGCGGGCTCCACGACGTCATCTCGTCGACGAGCTCGACGATCACGACACCGCGCGATCCGAGCTCGCCGGTGGCGGGGGTGACCTTCAAGGTCTTCCTGGGCCTGATATTCAATGACACGTTGACAATCTACGTCATGTGCAATGACGCTGTCAACGAATCGCGGCGGCGGCGGCAACGTCGAGCATCCGGTCGTGGTTCGCCGACGACAGGACGGATGACGATGCCGGTCCGCCTGGCCGCCGACCCGATCAGCTCCGGCGGGAGCCCAGCAGCCTCGCATCGGGGTGGAAGATCCGGAGGCGTCGCTCGAGGAGGAAGGTCTCGCGGTCGATGATCCCGAGGAGGGACCGCAGGCGGCCCTCGCTCGTCGCGGCCTCGAGGAGGGCCTGGCGCCGCGGTGACTCGACCTGGATGATGCCGGCGAGGAGGTAGGACAGGATCGTCGGGTCGTCCGGGATCGTCACGCGCCGCTTGCGCGCGCCCTCCTCGGCGTCGTCGTCCACCTCGCCGGCCACGGTCTCCGATGCGGTCTCGATCGCGGTCCCGGTGGATGGCTCGTCCGGCTCGTCGTCCGTCTCGACCTCGACCCGGACGTCGATCTCCTCGGCGGTCTCGCCCTCGCGTGGCTGGAGAAGCTCGAGGTAGTGGACGAACCGGCGCGTAGCCGTCATCGCCAGCCGCTGGGCCGTCGTCTCGTCGCCGACCTCCTCGTCGAGCAGCTCGACGTCGGCGACCAGGTACGGTCGTCGCGCCCCGAGGACCTTCTGGATCTCGAACCGGCGCGTACCGACGATCAGCAGGTCGTACCGGCCGTCCTCGTAGCGGCCCGCGTCCCGGATCTCGGCCACCGTGCCGATCCCGGTGAACGAGATCGCCCCGGTCCCGACCTCACGGCCCTCCCGGATCAGGACGACCCCGAAGGGCGATGTCGTGTCGATGCAGTGCCGGACGAGCGCCCGGTAGCGGTCCTCGAAGATGTGGAGGGGCAGGGCGATGCCCGGACAGAGGACCGTATTCAGCGGAAACAGGGGCAGCTCCACCGGCGGTCACCCCCACGGGACGTCGGGTCGCGGCTCCGGGAGCGTCCGGCCCCGGGCGTCTGGCCGCAGTCTAGAGAATCGAACAGCCGCCGGGGAGGCCGGCGGCTGGCGGTGCGGCGGGTCGGGCCGGCGGGATCGCCGGCTCCGCGTCTGTCAGTGGGAGCAGCCCTTGGCCGAACCGGCGTCGTCGGCGGTCCGGAAGCTCGAGCCGCAGCCGCAGGCGGCGACCGCGTTCGGATTGTTCACCGTGAAGCCGGCGCCCATCAGCGTGTCGACGTAATCGATCTCGGAGCCCTTGAGGAGGCTGATCGAGCTGCCGTCGACGTAGACCTTCACGCCGTTCGCCTCGAGGACGTTGTCCTCGGCCGTGGGGGCGTCCTCGAGCATCATCCCGTAGCGGAAGCCCGAGCAGCCGCCGGAGTAGACGTAGACGCGCAGCCCGATCGCCGGGTTCGTCTCCTCGGCCGTCAGCTCGCGCAGCTTCGCGGCGGCGGCGTCGGTGAGGTTGACGACGGTCGGCTGGACTTCGAGCATCTGGATCATCCCTCCGGGAGGCGGTGTCGCGATCGTCGCATGACGCACTGGGCGCGTCGATGGGCCAATCGTACGCACGGCAACCAGTTTCGACAAGCGGTGCGTCTGAACCGGCCCGCTACGCCTCGACCCGCTCGATGACCGTCGCGATGCCCTGCCCCACGCCGATGCACATCGTCGCGAGGCCCCAGCGCCCGCCGGTCCGGCACAGCTCGTGGCTGAGCATCGTGATCAGCCGCGCCCCGCTCATCCCGAGCGGGTGTCCGAGGGCGATCGCCCCGCCGTTCACGTTGACCGTGCCGGGATCGAGGCCGAGCTCGTCGATGCAGACGAGGGACTGCGAGGCGAAGGCCTCGTTCAGCTCGACGAGGTCCAGGTCTCCGACGCCGATCCCGGCCCGCTCGAGCGCCTTGCGCGTGGCGGGCACCGGGCCGTAGCCCATGATCGCGGGGTCGACGCCGGCCACCGCCGTGGACACGATCCTCGTCATCGGTCGAAGGCCCAGCTCGCGGGCCCGGTCCGCCTCGACGAGGAGTACCGCCGAAGCGCCGTCGTTGATCCCGGAGCTGTTGCCGGCGGTGACCGAACCGCCGTCGCGGAACGCCGGCCGGAGGCGGGCGAGGGCCTCCGCCGAGGTGTCGGCGCGGGGGTGCTCGTCGCGTGCGACGACGACCGGCTCGCCCTTCTTCGCGGGGATCGAGATCGGGACGATCTGATCGTCGAACCGGCCGCCGTCGATCGCCGCGACGGCTTTCTGCTGCGAGGCGAGGGCGAACGCGTCCTGGCGCTCCCGATCGACGTTCCAGCGCTCGGCCACGTTCTCCGCGGTCTCGCCCATCGAGTACGGGTAGTGCTCCGCCGCGAGGGCCGGGTTGAGGAACCGCCAGCCGAGGGTCGTGTCCTCCAGCTCCCGCGGTCCGCGGTCCCAGGCGGCCTCCGGCTTGGCCATGACGTACGGCGCCCGGGTCATCGACTCGACACCACCACCGATGAACACGTCCCCGTCGCCCACCGCGATCGCGTGGGCGGCGGAGTTGACGGCCTGCAGCCCCGAGCCGCAGAGCCGGTTCACCGTCAGCCCGCCGACCTCGACGGGGAGGCCGGCGAGAAGCAGCGCCATCCGCGCCACGTCCCGGTTGTCCTCGCCCGCCTGGTTGGCACAGCCGAGGATCACGTCCTCGACCAGGCCCGGGTCGATCCCGGACCGATCGACGACGGCGCGGATCGCGGCCGCCGCGAGGTCGTCGGGACGGACCGCAGCCAGGGCTCCGCCGTAGCGGCCGATCGGGGTCCGGACGGCCGCGACGACCCAGGCCTCGCGAAGAGGCCGGTGGAGATCTCGTGTCACCGCCCGATTGTATGGGGCAGCGCGGTCAGCTCCGCGGAGCGATGCCGCCGCGCCGTCCGACCGTCAGGGCATGTCCTTGAGGATCGACGCCGCATGGTCGTCGTCCTTGGCCGAGACGAACAGCATCGCGTCGCCGTGGAAGTAGACGTAGGTGCTCCCGGACGACTCGTCGGTCACGTAGACGTCCTTGCCGCCGACCGACTTCTGCGTTGCGGTCTGGCCGGACTTCTGGGCGGCCTGGATCATCGCGTTCTTCAGCGTGTTCTCGTCGACGCCCTGGACCCGCAGGATCCCGGCCGTGCAGTCCGCGTCGGCGGCGATCGCGATCGCGAACGTCACGTCGTTGACCGTCTTGCCGATGGCCTTGAGCGCATCGATCATGTCGCTCTGGCCGGACTGCGCGAACGCCGCGCCGGTCACGCTCGCCTTCGTCGACGTCTTGCCACACATCGTCCCGGGGAGGAGGGCCTCGAGGTCCTTGACCTCGCTCGGGAGCGAGAAGCCGGGGACGGGCTCGCTCGGGGCGGCGACGCTCGGCTCGGCCGCGCTCGGCTCGGCGACGCTCGGCGCGGCGACCGACGGCGCCGCCGCGGACGGCACCACGGCGGCCTCGCTGTTCGAGGGCGACGGGCTGGCGCCACCGGAACAGGCACTCAGCACCACGGCCATTGCGACGGAGGCAAGCCCTCCGACGATGGTTCGGCGAACCATGGAATATTCCTCCCCGAGGCGAGCCATCGGCGCGGGTCCAGCGAGCACTGGACGGGACGATGGACGGAGTCTAGCCATCTCCCGTCAACGTGCCATCGGGCGCAGCCCCGACGGTCGTATCACGCTCGAACGGCCCCTGTGGATGGGCCGCTCCGAGCCGGAGCGCCCGGTCGATGTCGGCCTCGGAGGCCACGCCCTCGGCCACCGCGATGCCTGCCTCTGCGTCGATCGCGGCCAGGATCCGGGCCCGGATCGCCGCGGCGTCGGCCGCGGGTGCGGGCGCGTCCCGGAACCGGTCCGAGACCGCCGTCACCCGGCCGGCCTCGTAGCGATAGAACCCCTGACCGGTCTTGCGGCCGAGCTGCCGGGCCTCGACGAGCTCGGTCTGGATCGGCGACGGACGGAGCCGGTCCGGCCGGCCTAGCCCTTCCCAGATCGCGGCGGCGGCGGCGGTCGTGACGTCGATCCCCGTCAGGTCCATCAGCTCGAAGGGGCCGAGGGGGAAGCCGCCGTCACGCATCGCGTCGTCGATCGCCTCGACGCCGGCCCGGCCCTCCTCGAGGATCCGGAGGGCCTCGATCGTGAACGGGCGGTTCACCCGGTTGACGATGAAGCCGGGGGTGTCCGCCGACCGGACCGCCGTTCGACCCCACGACTCGACGAGGCGCGTCAAATCGGCCACGACGGCCGGGTCGGTCGCGGGTGTCGGGACGACCTCGACCAGGCGCATGACCGGTGCCGGGTTGAAGAAGTGGAGCCCGAGGACGCGCTCCGGGCGCCGCGTGGCCGACGCGATCGAAGCGATCGAGAGCGCGCTCGTGTTCGTCGCGAGGACCGTCCCGGGGTCGGCGACGCCGTCGAGGGTCCGGAAGATCGTCTGCTTCAGCTCGAGATCCTCGAGCGCCGCCTCGACGACGACGTCCGCTTCGTCGCCCAGCGCCTCGAGGACGTCGGTCTCGCGGAGCCGGGCGATCCGCTCGGCGACCCAGTCGTCGATCCCCGCCGGGTCCCCGACGAGCTTCGCCGCGCGGCGGGTCAGCCCGCCGGCGATCCGGTCCCGGCCCCGTCGCAGGGCCGGCTCGTCGACATCGTGCAGGACGGTCTCGTGACCGGCTTCCAGGGCAAGTTGGGCGATCCCGGCGCCCATCACGCCTGCCCCCACGACGCCGATCACCTCGTTCATCAGATCGGTTTGAAGGCCTCGAACGGATTTCGGCAATCGCGGCAGTAGAAGAGGGATCGACAGAGGGTCGGGCCGAAGGCGCTGTCCATCGCGACCCGCGACGAGGCGCAGTACGGGCAGCGGACGTCCGCCGGTTCCGCGGGCGGGGCGATTCCGGCGGCACGGAGCCCGGCATGCCCTGCAGGGGTCAGGCGGTCGGTGGTCCACGGGACCGCGAACGTGAAGTCGACCGTGACCGGGCGCCCGAGGCTCGCGAGCGCATCGGTCACCGTCGCGCGGATGACCTCGAGGGCCGGGCACGCGACGAACGTCGGGAGGAGCTCGATGCGGATCCCGTCATCGTCGACGCGGACGTCGTGGACGAGGCCGAGATCGACGATCGAGACGGTCGGGATCTCGGGGTCGTGGACCGTCCCGAGGACGTCCGTCACCACTGCCGCCGACACTGGCGCCGTCATCACCACGTCGCGCCGACCTCGGACCGGCGAACCATGGTGAACTCGGCGTGGAGGGCACGGAACGCGTCGGAGTGGGCCGTGCGGGCAGTGCCGGGATCGCGGGTCGGCGGCAGCGGCGCCAGGCCGAGACGCGCGAGCTGCGCGTTCGCCTCGACGCGCCAGCGCGCCTCGACGGCCGGAAAGGGCTCCGCGATGATCCCGTGCCGGACGAGTGCCGGCTCCCCGGGGAGTGGCGTCAGCACCGTGCCGGCGTCCGGCCCCATGACGTCGAGCGCCGCGATCAGGCGCCGACGCGGTTCGCCGCCCGCATCCGCGAGCCGCTCGAGCCACGCGTCGACGTGCATCCGGTGATAGCGCTCCTCGCGCCGGATCTTGGCGACGAGCTCACGGAGCGGCGCGTGCGTCGTGTCCGCGAGGGCCGTCAGACGCGCCGCGTCGGCCGTCTCGTAGAGCCAGCGCCGGGCGATCGTCGCCGCCCAGTCGCCGCGCGGATGGTCGAGCAGGCGAGCGTGGAGGTAGCCTTCCGGCGGCCGGTCGTAGGCGACCGCGTCCGCGTCCGGGCCGTCGGCGACCGCGTCCGCGTCCGGGCCGTCGGCGACGAGGTCCGCGAACAGCCCGTACAAGGCCTGGGCATGACCCAGCTCGTCCTGGGCGAGCGAGCTGATCGCAACGTCCTCCTCGAGGATCGGTCCGATCCCGGTCCACTCGGAGTCGCTGAACCCGATGACGAACTCGTCGTCGGCCATCGACAGGAGGAGCACGGCGAGCGCCCGCTCGCGGCCGTCGCCGGCACCGGTGAAGTCCATCGCGATCTTCGGGTACTCCGTCGTCATCGATCGCCCGCGTTCGCCTTCGGCTTCGCCTGCCCCGACTGCTCACGTGCCGCTGCCAGCTTGTCGCGCATGACGTAGCCGCCCGGCTTCTTGAACGACCGATCGAGCGGCGGCTGGAGGAGGTCCGGATCGGCCAGGTCGTGGATGTCCGCCCGCCGGACGACCCAGAGGTGGACGCTCTCTTGGCGCCGTCCGTACATCTCGCGGGCGTAGTGGAGGGCGAGCGTGGCATCGGGCGCCATCACCGAACCGCCGTGACGCATCGGGTCGCCGTCCTTCTCCCGGCGGAAGACCTCCCAGGGCTCGAGGACGCCCGCCGGCGCCGTCGCGTCTGTCATGCGGCGGCTCGGGGCGCCGAGAGAATCGCGTCGCGGACCCACTGCGTGGCGGCCCAGTTGTCGCGGCGGAACTGGAGCCGCTCCTGGGACATCGGGCCGTGGTTCGTGACGACCGTCCGGAGCTCGTTCCAGTCGGGCTCCGCGTAGCGCCAGTCGCCGGTGGCGACGTCGAGACCCAGCTCGGGATCGGGCAGCGTCAATCCGAGCTCCCAGATCCGCGGCACGTAGATGCCGAGGAACTCCTGGCGCAGCTCCTCGCTCGTCTTCGCCTTGATCCGCCAGTGGATGTCACGGTCCTTGGAGCGGTCGCTGCGTGGGCCGTGCATCTGCATCAGCGGGCCCCACCAGCGGTCGAGCGCCTCCTGGATCGCCCCCCGCTGGGCCGGCGTGCCGGTCGCCATCGTCACGACGACGTCGCGCCCGTGCATGATGTGGACGCTCTCCTCCCAGCAGATCTTCCGCATCGTCCGGGCATACGGGGCGTAGCTGCTGTCGCGCAGCGCCTGCTGGGCGACGATCGCCGCCGCGTCCACGAGCCAGGCGATGATCCCGATGTCGGCCCACGACTTCGTCGGGTAGTGGAAGACGTTGTGGAACTTCGTCTTCCCGTCGAGCAGGTCCTGGATCATCGCCTCGCGCGGCTTGCCGAGGTCTTCGGCGACCCGGTACAGCAGCTGGGCGTGCCCGACCTCGTCCTGGACCTTCGCGGTGAGGGCGAGCTTCCGGCGGAGGGTCGGCGCCCGCATGATCCATTCGCGCTCGGGCAGGACGCCCATGAGCTCGCTGTTCGCGTGCATCTCGACGAACCGGAGCACCTGGGTCCGGTACTCGTCGGGCATCCAGTCGGACGCCTCGACCTTGCCGCCGCCCGTCACGTGCTCCTCGAAGTGCCGGTAGCGCTCGTCGTGATCGAGCGCCTCGTCGTTGAACGGCAGCTGGCTGCGCTCGCGGGCCGGCAGAACAGGATCGAGTGCGAGCGGATCGGTCATCGGTGGTCCTCCGAGAGGGCGCGGAGCGCGAGGTCGACGTAGTGGTCGGCGATCCGGTCGGCGGTCAGGCGGCCGTCCGGGCGGTACCAGGTCGCGATGCCGTTGAGGGCGGTGAGGACGAAGGTCGCCGCGAGGGCGACATCGGTCGCCCCGAAGGCCCCGACCGCGATCCCATCCTCGATCGTCGTCCGGAACCTGGCTTCGTAGGCGTCCCGGCGAGCGGCGATGGCGGCCCGGCGCTCTGCGGAGAGGTGGCGCCATTCCGTGAGGAAGACGCTCGAGCGCTGCGGGTCGGCGGTCACGACCTCGACGTGGGCCTCCACGAGGGCGGCCAGCCGGTCGACGGGGTCCGTGCCGGCGGCTTCGGCGACGGCCGACTCGGCCGCCCCCTCGAAGGTCGTCGCCGCCCGATCGACGATCGACCAGAGGACATCCTCCTTCGACGCGACGTGGGCGTAGAGGCTGGCCCCCTGGATGTCGAGCGCCTTCGCGATGTCGCGGACGCTCGTCGCCGCGTAACCGTTCGCATGGAACAGCTCGCTAGCCACGTCGTCGATCTCGCGGCGTCGCGTTCCGGTCTCGATCATCTGGCCATGATCCAACCGAACGTTCGTTAGGTCAAGATCTCGGTTCGGCGGTTGCTCCCCCCTCGGAGCTTTCCGATCTACGGGAAGTGAACGCTGTCGAGCATTGCCTGCAGCGCCGCGCGATCGTCCGGGTCTGCCGCGGCATGCACGCCGAGGTCTCGCATCCCGAATAGATAGGCCACGTGGTCGTGGACCGTGATCGCGTTGTTGATCAGGATCCCGCAGTTCCATTCGAGAAGAACGCCCGGCTCGCCGCCGATCCTGATGTTGTGCTGGGCTTCCGGGGCGTCCGGGCACGTGTCGCCGTGGTACTTGACCGTGTCCGAGATCGTCTGGCTGACTACATCGGCCAACCCGCCCTTCGTCGGTGCAACGTTGGCCCACGCGCTCCTCGCGGAGGAGTCGATGAACTGGTCGGACTCGCGAGCGTCATGGCTCAGGCCCGACACCCCGTCCCAGGCCACGGTGGCCTGGATCGTCGTCCAGTTCGCCGGCACCGTCAGGGAGTACCCGTACAGGGCCGACGTGAACGTCGTCGGAACCGTCGCCGCGCTTGGAGCCGCCGTCGGCGTCGGCGTCGGATTCGACGGCGCGATGGTCGGTTTCGGGCTTGCGGCGGCGGACGACGGCAGGGCCGACGCGTCCGAACCGGCGTCGGAAGATGAACTCGCCCCGGCCCCGCCGCCCGAGCACGCGCCGAGCGCCAGCACGACGGCGGCCAACGCCGTCATTCGTGTCCTGGTTGTCATCATCGCCTCCAGGTGGATCGTCCAGCGGCCGGGGACTTGCTCTCCGTCCTCGAGACCGCACTTCCCGACCGACCTTCGCCGGACCGTGTCCAGCCCCGCCCCACGCTCGCTCTATCCGCCCTCTACGGCGGTCCGCCCATGTCAGAGGCCGCACGGGCCGACGTCGGGGCCGAACGTTCGGGCCGCGTCGACGCGGTCTTCGGGAACGCACGGGACATCGATCGCGCCGGCGACGATCCGAGCACCAAGTGTCTCGAGACGCGGACGGAGGTCGTCGATGAACCCGCCGCTGTACGAGAGGGCAACGCCCTGGGAGGCGAGGTCGAAGATGCGGGTGCCAGAACGAAACTCGCCCTTCGCGAATTCCTTCAGCAAGGTGTAGACGGCCAGGTCCTGGTGGAGGACCACCGACGTCAGGATGTGGCTGCGCCACGCGTCCGGATCGACCGCGCCAGTCAAGGATCGGACCGTCTCGAACTGGTCGCTGTCGACGCCGATCGCCCAAAGTTGCCGGCCGGGCCGGGACATCGTCGTTGCCGCGTCGAAGACGCCGATGCCGGACCCGCCGGCAGCGTGGAAGATGACGTCGGCACCGGCGTCATACATTGCGCGGGCCGCGTCTCGGGCGCCCATCGGATTGTCGAACGCGCGATGGAAATCGGCTCGCGACAAGTACGTCGAGAGGATCCGCACCTCCGGATCGATGCTCCGCGCTCCGGCCTCGAACCCCGCCTGGAATCTCCACAGATACGGGTGGTCGAGGCCCCCGATGAAGCCGATCACCCTCCCGTTGCTCGTCAGGGCCGCGGCCGCTCCGGCGAGGAACGACCCTTCCTTCGTGGCGAACGCGATCGTCGACACATTCGGCGCCACGACCTTCGCGTCGACGACGAAACGCGTCGCCGGGTAGTCGTGAATGACCGGCCGGACGTCGTCGACGACGGCTCCCGAGACGATGATGAGCTCGGCGCCTTCGGCTGCCAGGCTCCGGAGCTCCGTCGCGGCCCCCTCGCTCTCGTCGTACAGGCGCTCCTTGCCGGCGAGGCTGAAGTCGGCAACCGCGCGATCGAACCCGTCCTCATTGAGGTCGTCGAGGGCGGCCACGCCGGGCTTCAACAGGGCCACGCGCGGGACATGGGCGATCGCCGTCGCCCAGACGCCATAGCCAACCGCGCCGCCGAGCAAGGCAATCGCGATCACAAGGGCGACCAGCCGGATCCGCGCGCGGCCCTCGAGCCGTCGGTTCGTGTCGCGTCGCGCGGCCTCCTCGCGCTGCTCGAGATCGCGCCGAGCGACGCCCGCGTCGAGGAACGCTCGTTCACGGTCGTTCAGGTGGAGGACACCCTCCCGGCTCAGCGTCTCGAACTCGGCCAGTCGCCCACCCGCAAGGAGGTAGTCCGGGTCGCGCCCGGACAGCTCCCATTCCTCGACCGCACCTGCAAACGCCTCGTGGCGTCTCAGGGCACTTCGGTGTCGGTCGATCCAGCCGGCGAGTCGTTCCCACTCCCGGAAGAGCGCCTCATGGGCGACCTCGACCATCGCCTTGCCCGTGACCATGTCGCGATCGAACGAGAGGAGACGATGGCGCCCGAATGCCCCGAGCACCTCGGATAGCACGACCGGATCGAGGTCCAATCCGGTCAGGTCGGAGAGGGGGACTCGCTGCCGCGAGTCGACCGGGCCGCCGCCCAGCCGGACGAGGCGAAGGAACACCTGCATCGCGGCCCGCTGCTCATCGGGGCTCAACGCGGCGTACAACCCTTCGGCTCGTCTCGAGAGGATCCCGTTCAGGCCACCGAGGGCGCGGTAGCCGGAGAGGGTGAGGCCGGCCGGCGCCCGCTGATCGAACAGCTCGGTGAGGGCGTACTGAAGGAGGGGCAGCGCGCTGGATCGATCGGCGGTCTCGGCGACGATCTCGGCGACCAGAGCCGGCTCCACGGGCACGCCGACCCGCGCCGCGGGACCGACGATTGCCGCCTCGAGCTCGGTCCGGGTCATCGGCAACACGTTCACGACCGCGGGAATGAACACCTCGGCGAACGGCGGGTCGTTGAGGGGTCGGTCGTAGAAGTCGGCCCGGAGCGCGAGGACGACGACGAGCTGGCCCTCCGGCTCCGCGACGGCGGCGGCGAGCGCACCGAGGAACCGCCGCCGGACAGGCTCGTCAGTGACCGAGAAGACCTCCTCGAACTGATCGATGGCCAGGACCAGCCGCCCGTCGTCCGGCATGGTCCGAAGGGCCGGCGGACCCGAGCCCGCCGCCCGTTCGTCGAGCAGCTGCGCGAGCCCGACCGGCAGGCCCGCAATCTTCGAGACCACGGCCTCGACCTGCTCCAGCGGGTGCGGGCCCGGGATGAACGGTGCGATGAGCCACCGTTCCGATCCGGGGATCGCCCCCGCCCGCAGGCTGCGCAGCAGGCCGGCCGCCAGGACGCTCGACTTCCCCGATCCCGACGGCCCGACGAGGGCGATCAGGCGCGACCCCTCCCGGAGTCGATCGAGCAGCCTCGTCAGGAGCTCCTCTCGTCCGAAGTAGTCGGCCGCGTCGGATTCGGCGAAGGGCCGCAGGCCCTTGTACGGATTGCGCGACTCGCGGGGGTCGGCCGCGAGGTCGGCGGGCACCATGAGTGCCGGGTCGTGGACCAGGATCCGCTCGTGCATCCGCTGGATCGGCGGGGACGGCTCGAGACCCAGCTCTTCGTCGAGGATGGCCCGGAGTCGTTCGTACGACCGCAGGGCCTCGGCATGTCGCCCGGATCGGTACAGCGCCAGCATCAGCAGCTCGCGGGACCGTTCCCGCATCGGATCCTCGCGGATGGCCGAATCGAGAAGCGAGATCACGTCGGCCGCCCGGCCGGATGTCAGCTCCGCGGATGCCAGGGCCTCGATGCCGTCGAGGTGCACGTCGTGCAACCGACGAATCTGGGGTTGGGCGAACTCGTCGTAGGCGAAGTCGGACAGAGGCGGACCGCGCCACAGGTCCAGGGCGGCGCGGACGATGGCCGCGCCGTCGTCGCGCTCGCCCGCCTCGATCCTGCGCGTTCCGTCCTCGATCAGTCGCTCGAACCGGCGGGCGTCGATGGCGTCCGGGTCGGCCCCCAGCATGTAGCCGGGTGGACGCGTGACGATGAGGCGATCGCCGGCGAATGGCTCGAGCGTCTTCCGGAGCTCGGAGACGTAGATCTGGATCGAATGCAGGGCGGTCCGTGGAGGGCTGTCCCCCCACAACAGGTCGATCAACCGGTCTGCCGGGACGATCTCCCCGACGTGCAGGAGGAGGATGGCCAGGACGGCCCGCTGCTTGGGCGGACCCAGCTCGGCCCGCGCCCCGTCGGTCCCCGCCTCGAGTGTCCCGAGGATCCGGAACTGCATCGACTGCCTCGCTGGCGCCGCGACTGTGGCCGATGGTGGGCGCGGCCACACGCGCGGTCAACTCCGGGACAGGCTGGTGACGGGCGTTCTAGGGACGCTCTACGGCCGACGGACGCGGTTGGTGTGCAGGTCCGCACGCTTCGCACGCGAGGCCGATCGCGATCCGGAGTACGCTTGTGGCCTGACCGGTCGGTGTACCGGCGTCCGCTGTGGACGCCCTCGGCCCTTCTTGAGCAAGGACCGACCATGGTGACCGACGACTCCGTGCGCGCCACTGCGCTCACGCCAGCTCCCACTGTGGCATCCCTCGCGGATGATCGTGCCCTCCTCGAGGAGCTCGAACCCGAGGCCGCCCGCCTGTACGACCGCCACGCGAAGGTCGCCCAGGAGTGGTTCCCCCACGACTACATCCCGTACCGGCTCGGGCGCGACTTCGACAAGGAGCCCTGGACGCCCGACCAGCCGCGGCTGACCGGCGTCGCCCAGATCAGCTTCGAGGTCAACCTCCTGACCGAGGACAACCTGCCCTCCTACCACCGCCTGATCCACGGGATGTTCGGATCCGGCGACGGCGCGTGGATCAACTGGATCGGGCGCTGGACGGCCGAGGAGGGCCGCCACGCGATCGTCCTCCGCGACTACCTCACGGTGACCCGGAACCTCGACCCGATCGCCCTCGAGCGCGGCCGGATGACGCAGCTCCAGCAGGGCTACGACCGCGAATCGATCGACACGCTCCGCGGCCTCGCCTATGTCGCGTTCCAGGAGCTCGCAACGCGGATCTCGCATCGGAACACGGGGCGCTACTCACAGGACCCGGTCGCCGACAAGATCATGACGAGGATCGCGGCCGACGAGAACCTCCACATGGTCTTCTACCGCGACATCCTCGCCGCGGCGCTGAAGATCCAGCCGTCGCGAGCGGTCCAGGCGATCGTCGCGGAGGTCCTCGCGTTCGAGATGCCCGGCAACGGAATCCCCGGGTTCCTCCGGAAGGCCGCCGCGATCGCGCGGGCCGGGATCTACGACATCCGGATCCACCGCGACGAGGTCCTGCTGCCGATCCTCAACCACTGGCGGATCTTCGAGCTGACCGGGCTCGATGCGGCCGCCGAGGACGCCCGCCGGGTCCTCGCCGAGCATCTCGACAAGCTCGAGGTCGCCGCGAAGCGGTTCGAGGAGAAGATGGCCCTGACCGGGGACCGCGAGCGACTGATCCGCGTCGGCTGACGACAGAGGTCCGTCGACGGCCCGCCCGCCCTCGTAGGATTGGCCGACCAGCCGATCAGACACGAGGACCTGATGGCCGAACCCCTGACCATCCTGTTCATGCCCGAGTCGGCGTACGGGCCGACGAACAACTGCATCGGGATCGGCGACGTGCTCCGGCGCCGCGGGCACCGGGTCGTGTTCGCCGCGGAGGCGTCGTGGGCCGGCCGGCTCGAGCCGCTCGGGTTCGTCGAGGATCTGGTCGACCTCGCGCCGCCCCCGCCTTCGGACGCACCGGCCCAGGACGCCGGTCAGTTCTGGAAGGACTTCATCCGCGACACCGCGCCGGAGTTCCGCAAGCCGACGATCCAGCAGCTCGACACGTTCATGGTCCCGACGTGGCAGGCCCTGATCGACGGAGCGAGGTACTGCGAGCCGCACCTGCGCGAGATCATCGCCCGCCAGGGGCCGGACGTCATCGTCGAGGACAACGTCGTCGCCTTCCCGGCGCTCGAGACGGCCGGCAAGCCGTACGTCCGGATGGTGTCGTGCAATCCGCTCGAGATCCGCGGGCCGGGGATCGCGCCGACCTACTCGGGCCTGCCGGCCGATGACCCGTCGGAATGGGAAGCCTTCCGCGAGGAATATGACCGCACGCATCGGCCGACCTGGGAGGCCTTCGACGCCTGGTGCCGCGAGCATGGCACGGAGCCGCTCCCCGAGCTGGAGTTCGAGCATCCGTCGCGCGACCTGAACATTTACGTCTACCCGCAAGTCGCCGATTACGTCGACCGCCGCCCGCTCGATCCGCGGCTGTGGCAGCGGCTGGACTCCTCGGTCCGGGCGACCGACGCCGCCTTCGAGCTCCCGGAGGCGATTGCAGACCGGCCTGCCGGGTCCGGGCTCGTCTACCTGTCGCTCGGCTCGCTCGGCAGCGCGGACGTCTCGCTGATGCGGCGGCTGGTCGAGGTCCTCGGCGACACGCCCCACCGGTACATCGTCTCCAAGGGGCCCCAGCACGCGGACTACGACCTCGCGCCGAACATGTGGGGTGCGGAGTTCCTGCCGCAGACCTCGATCATCCCGCTCGTCGACCTCGTGATCACCCACGGCGGCAACAACACGACGACCGAGGCATTCCACTTCGGCAAGCCGATGGTCGTGCTGCCGCTGTTCTGGGACCAGTACGACAACGCCCAGCGGGTCGACGAGACCGGGTTCGGGGTCCGGCTGCCGACGTACGCGTTCGAGCCGGCCGACCTGGCGGGCGCGATCGACGGCCTCCTGACCGACGGCGAGCTGCGGACGAGGATGGCCGGGATCGGGGCGGAGATCCGGGCACGGGACGGGGTCGCGAAGGCCGCGGCCGCGATCGAGTCGGTGGGGCTGGCGCACCGGTGAGTCCCGCCGCCACGGCGACACCCGTCCACGAGATGCGCGCCGTCCGCGCGACCCGCTACGTCACCGCGTTCCGCGAGGGCGGGTCGCTGCCCGGGCTCGTCGAGGCGGACGATGACGGGATGTACGTCGTGAAGTTCCGCGGCGCCGGGCAGGGCCCGCGCGTCCTCGTCGCGGAGTGGCTCGCCGGCGAGATCGCCCGCGCGCTCGGGCTGCTCGTCCCGGACATCGTCTCCGTCGATCTCGTCAAGGCGATCGCGGACCCCGAGCCCGACCCGGAGATCCACGACCTGCTCGTCGCGAGCGTTGGGCGCAACATCGGCCTCGACTTCCTGCCGGGCTCGCTGACCTTCAACCCGGCGGTCGACCGGGTGGCCGATCCGGACTGGGCGGCCGCGGTGGTCTGGCTCGACGGGCTGGTGACGAACCCCGATCGCTCGCCGAAGAACCCGAACCTGCTGACCTGGGGCGGCCGGACCTGGCTGATCGACCACGGGGCGTCCCTGTACATCCACCACACCTGGCGCGCTCCATCCGCGCACGCGCGTCGGCCGCACGCCGAGCGGCTGTCCGACCACGTCCTGCTGCCGTTCGCGTCGTCGATCGCCGACACCGATGCCCGTCTGGCTTCGCTGCTGACGGCCGAGCTGCTGGAGTCGCTGGTCGCGGCCATCCCCGATGACTGGCTGGCGCCGGATCCGGTGATCGGGTCCGCCGCCGATCAGCGGCTGGCATACGTCGCCTACCTCCGAGGCCGGTTGGAGGCGCCGCGGCCGTTCGTCGAGGACGCCGATCGCCTCCGCCTCGCCGCCGGGGCAGCTGCGTGATGGCCGGCCACTCGTTCCAGTACGCCATCGTCCGCATCGTCCCGCGGGTCGAGCGGGGCGAGACGCTGAATGCCGGCGTGATCCTCCTCTGCCGGCCGAAGCGGTTCCTCGCCGCCCGCGTTGCGCTCGACGCGGACCGCCTGCGGGCGATCGCGCCGGAGGTCGACCCGGCGACGATCGAGACGCACCTCGCAGGCATTCAGCGGATCGCCGCCGGAGATGCCGCCGGCGGCCCGATCGCGGCGCTCGGCCAGGCGGAGCGGTTCCACTGGCTCGTCGCCCCGTCCTCGACCGTGATCCAGCCGTCCGAGGTCCACACCGGGGTCTGCGACGACCCCGCCGACGAGCTCGACCACCTGTTCGACCGCCTCGTCCGCTGAGGCTGGCGCGATCCGGCCTGCCCGGCGGCCGGCTGCCGGAGGGATGACCCGGCGCCGGCACCTGGCGCATTGAAGGTGCGGTCACGGCCGCCGTTCCAGCCTCGACGCCAGCGCTCGATCACGGACCAAGAGTGGGCCGTTGCCAGTACGGCTGGTCGATGGCCCGGTCGGGGCGCCGTTCGTACGGTCGGCGGCGCGATGGATGCCGCCTCTCCGACCACGACCCCGGTGCCGGCCGCGACCTCGGTGGATGCGCCGGTCTTTGCCCGGATCGGCGCGCCGCGCTGGACGGCGCTCATCGTCGCGGCGGCGATCGGGTTCGCCGCGCTCGGGATCGGGTCGAGCCGCCTTCCTCCGTCCGCAGCGCCGGCCGCGACCCTCGTCACGGCGACTGCGACGACGGTGACCCACCTCGGCCGCGCGTCCGTCGCCCGCCCGGGGAACGACCTGGCGGCGGGCGACACGGTCACCGTTGGCGGCGCGGGTTCGGCCACGGTCGTTCTGGGCGACGGGGAGGCCCGTCTGGCACCCGGGGCCGTGATCCGGATCGACGAGCTGGACGCGGACGGCATCGCCCTCGAGCAGCTCGAGGGACACGTCTACCACCGGATCGCCCCGGCCGCCGGGCCCTACGTGGTCCGGACCGGCTCGGTGTCGTGGGCGGCACGCGGCACCGCGTTCGACCTCGATCGGAAGCCGGTCGTCGGGACGACGCTCGAGCAGGTCACCGCGATCGCGGTCGCCGGTTCGATCCTCCTCCACGAGCCGACCGTCGACGGAACGCTCGTCGAGGGTCGGCAGGCGATCGTCCGGATCGGCACCGAGTCCCCGGAGATCACGACGGCCGAGGTGCCGGACGGCTGGCTCGGCAACCCGTGGGTGATCGAGAACGCCGCACGGGATGAGGCGGAGGGGGCGGACCCCGGCATCCTTGCGCCGTTGCGCCGCGACGTCAGGGCGAGCCCGGGCCGGTAGCCTCCCGCCGCTCCTCCCCTACTCCCCGCCGAACCGCGGCGGCCGTCGCTCGAGGAACGCCGCGATGCCCTCCGCGTGGTCCGCTGTCGCACCGGCCAGACCCTGGAGCTCCGCCTCTCGTTCGAGCTGCTCCTCGAGGGTCGCGTCCCAGCTTCGCTCGAGGGCGTCCTTCGTGAGGGCGAGGGCGACGGGCGCACCGGCGGCCAGCCGCGCGGCCAGCGCCTGCGATTCCGCGAGCAGGTCGGCCGCCGGCACGACTCGCGCGACCAGCCCGAACCGCTCGGCGTCGACCGCCGAGAGCGGATCCGTCGTCAGAACCAGCTCGGCGGCCTTCGCACCCCCGACCAGCCGTGGCAGGAGCCACGTCGCCCCCGTGTCCGGGATCAGCCCGACCCGCCCGAAGGCGAGGATGAACGACGCGCCTTCGGACGCGATCCGGATGTCGCAAGCGAGGGCCACTGACGCTCCGGCGCCCGCCGCGACCCCGTTGATCGCGCCGACGATCGGCTTGCCGAGGCGGCGCATTGCGAGGACGAGCGGGTTGTAGCGCGTCCTGATCTCGTCCGCGAGGGGCAGCGTGTCGGGCTCGAGCCGCTCGCGCAGATCCTGGCCGGCGCAGAACGCGCGCCCGGCCCCGGTGAGGACGACCGCCCGGACGGAGCCCTCGCCGGCGAAGCCCTCGAAGGTCGCCCGGAGCGCCTCCTTGAGCGGGACGGTCAGCGCGTTGAGAGCATCGGGGCGATCGAGCGTGACCGTCGCGACGCCATCGACGACGTCGACGCGGAGGTCCGTCACCGGTCGTGGCGGCCGCGTGCGCGCCGTCGAGCCGTCGGACCCGGTTCCGTCAGGCAGGCGTCGCGAGGCCTGCGGCCTCGACCAGCCGCCCGTCGACGAGCTCGAACACCCGCCGGTCGACCGGCTCGTCGGCCCCACCGGACGCCTCGAGGACGAAGTCGACGAACAGGCCCGCGAACTCCGGGTCGGTCGAGCGAAGGGCGCCCGCGACGAGCAGGTGCCGCTCCGGCAGCCCGATCAGGACGCGCCCAGCGCCGCCGAGCTCCGACCCGAGCTTCTCGACGACGTCGGGCAGCAGGATCCGCGCCGCGTCCCAGCCGTCGCCGGTGTCGCTCGAGATCAGGCGCCGCTCGCCGGAGACCTCGTCGGTCCACGGTGCGGTCGCCGACCACGTCGCGAGGTTCGCCAGCGCCGCCTCCTGGATCGCCCCGGTGGTCACCCCCCACGACAGCAGGTGGTCGCCGTTGACGATCACGTCGAAGCCGCCCGCGTGGAGGACGTAGACCACCGCGAGCCCGCCGGGCCCGTCGTCGACGAGTGGCTGGGAGTGGCTGCGCGCCGCGTCGGCCGCCAGCGCGTCGGGGTCCAGGTCCGCGACCCGCAGCCCCTGGGCACCGGGCGGCCGGAGGGCCGGAAAGATGATCGCCGAGGCGGCGTCCCAGCTCTGCTCGGGGGAATCCGCGATCGAGGTCGTCGACTCCGGCGCCGGCTGGTGGCCCGATACGGGCGACGACGCGTCGATCGGGGAGAGGAAGTCCGGCGCGGTGTCGCGGATGCTCCCCGGCGGCTCGTCCCCGAGATCCCGGGTGTCCGCGCCGTAGTCGCTGGCCTCGTTGGGCTCACGTTCCATCGGTCAGCGTCCCTTCCACTCCGGTCGGCGCTTCTCGACGAAGGCCGCCATCCCTTCTGTTTGGTCCTCGGTCGCGAACAGGGCGAAGAACGCGCGACGCTCGTGCAGGAGGCCGGCCGACATGGGCAGCTCCTCCGCGAGCCGGACGGCCTCCTTGGCCGCCAGGATGGCGACCGGCGCCTGGGCGGCGATCGCCGAGGCCAGCGCGAGCGCCGCCGGGACGGTCTCCTCGGCCGGGACGACGCGGCTGACGAGCCCCATCGACTCGGCCTCGCGGGCGCTGATCGTCCGTCCGGTCAGGATCAGGTCCATCGCCCGGGCCCGGCCGATCGCCCGGGTCAGCCGCTGGGTCCCCCCCGCGCCGGGCATGACGCCGAGGTTGATCTCGGGCTGCCCGAACCGTGCGTCCTCCCCGGCCACGATCAGATCGGAGCTCAGGGCGAGCTCGCAGCCGCCACCGAGGGCGAACCCGCGGACCGCGGCGACGACGGGCTTGCGAACGGCCGCGATCCGCTCCCAGACGGCGAACCGGTCCTCGACGAGGAGCGTGACCGGGGTCTGCCGGCCCAGCTCGCGGATGTCGGCGCCCGCGGCGAACGCCCGATCGCCCGAGCCGGTGAGGACGATCGCCCGACAGACCGGGTCCCGATCGAGAGTGCGCGAAGGCGTCGGCAATCGCATCTAGCAGGTCGAAGCTCAGGGCGTTGAGGACCTGCGGACGCTGGATCGTGACCAGTGCGACGCCGTCGAGCGGACCGTCCGCGCCGACCGCGGGAATGGCGACGCTCACGAGCCGGTCGTCGGCCGGCTGATCCGTGGCGGTCGGCGAGGTCTGGGTCAACACGCTCCCTCCGTCGACGCCCACAGTACCAGCGCGCGGGGCCGAACGAAACAGCCCGGATCGTGTCGGCCGGTTGTCAGGCGCCGGGGTCGGAGTCCTCGAGGACGAGCAGCGTCGAGAGCCCCGGGGCGATCTCGCGCAGGTTCCGGCCGGCCTGGCGCATCGCGTCGGAGGCCAACCCGGCATCGAGCGCGGCGCGGTCGTCGAAGTCCATCGCGGTGATGATCACGAGGTCCGTCTCGGCGCCGAGCGCCGCCTCGACCCGCTGGACGCGGGTCGCCTGGAGGCCCGGCGTCTGCGCCACGAGCGGCAGGTGCTCCGCGTGGTATCGGCTCAGGAACGTCGCGAGGGCGGCCTCGCCACCGTCGGGCCGGCGGAACAGCGCGAGCAGGGTCGTCATGCGGTCTCCTCGTGGCCGGTGGTCGCGCCGCGGGTGGCACGGTCGCGGGCGATCGGTTCGGTCGTGCGGAGGAACCCGCTGACCGCCTCGTTGAACAGCGCGGGCTTGCGGGACATGACCTCGTGCCCGCAGTCCGGGGCGACGAACAGCCGCCCGTCGCCGAGATGCCGGCGCAACCCGTCCGCGTGCTCGATCGGGACGAACGGATCGCGATCGCCGCAGACGACGAGGCTCGGAGCGTCGATCCCGCGCAGGTCACGAGGCGTCAGGAGCGGCTGGCTCCCGATGTCGGCGGCGATCGCCGGCAGGAGCCGGCGCCAGGCCCCGACGCCCTGGCCCTCGTCATGACGGCGGCCGAGCAGCGCCGCCCAGGCCGGGTCCTCGCGATCCGCCCGGTCCGGATCCATCAGCCGGCGCCCGACCGACGTCCTCGGCTCGCGCTCGCTCGTGATCCCGACGATGGTCATCGTCCGGAGCCGCTCCGGGTGCCGGGCCGCGAACATCAGCGCGGTCATCGCGCCCATCGAGAAGCCGATGACATGGAACGTCTCGAGCGCCAAGGTGTCCGCGAACGCCGTCAGGTCGTCGACGAGCCAGTCGTACCGGAAGCCGTTCGTCACGTCCCAGCGGGTGAGCCCGTGTCCGCGCGCGTCGGGCACGAAGCACGTGAACGCCTTCCGGAGGAGCGGGATCTGCGCGGCGAAGTCCTCGCGCCCGAGTGACGTCGCGCCATGGAGCAGGAGCAATGGGGGGCCGGCGCCATGGACCTCGTAGGCGATGTCGAGGCCGTTCGCCCGGATCGTCGGCACGCGGATGGCTCCTCCCGGTGGATGGTGGGAAGAGAGTCTAGGACTGCGCTCAGCAAGCCGATCCCCTGACCCCGCCGCCTACAATCCGGGGATGACCCCCGAGCCGACCTCGGCCACCCGCATCGAGCGCGATTCGATGGGCGAGATGGACGTTCCCGCGGACGCGCTGTACGGCGCGTCGACCCAGCGGGCCGTCCTGAACTTCCCGATCTCCGGCCAGCGATTCCCGCGCGCGTTCATCCGGGCCCTCGCCCTCATCAAGCAGGCCGCGGCCGAGACCAATGGCCAGCTCGGCCTGCTCGAGCCGGACGTGGCCGCTGCGATCGCGGCCGCCGCCGCCGAGGTCGCCGATGGTGGCTACGACGAGCAGTTCCCGATCGACATCTACCAGACCGGCTCCGGCACGTCGACGAACACGAACATGAACGAGGTCGTGGCGCACCTGGCGACGGAGCGACTGGCCGCGTCCGGCAACGCGACGAAGGTCCACCCGAACGACCACGTCAACAAGTGCCAGTCCTCGAACGACACGATCCCGACGGCGCTCCAGCTGTCGGGAGCGACGGAGATCCAGGAGCGGCTGCTTCCCGCGCTCGACCGCCTGCACGGCGCGCTCGACGCGAAGGCGGATGAGCTGTGGCCGGTCGTGAAGACGGGGCGGACGCACCTCCAGGACGCGACCCCGATCCGGCTCGGCCAGGAGTTCCGCGGCTATGCGGGCCAGGTCGAGGAGTCGATCCGCCGGGCACGGGCCGCACAGGCCGAGCTGCTGTCGGTGCCGCTCGGGGGCACGGCCGTCGGGACCGGGATCAACGCCCATCCGGCGTTCGCCGCGGCAGCCACGCGCCGGCTGTCCGGGCTGACCGGCCTCGAGGTCCGCGAGACCGACAACCACTTCCACGCCCAGGCGTCGCTCGACGCGGCGATCGCGGCCCACGGCGCGATCCGGACGATCGCCCTGTCGCTCTGGAAGATCGCGTCCGACCTCCGCCTGCTCGCGATGGGCCCACGGGCCGGCATCGCCGAGATCGCGCTGCCGGAGACCCAGCCCGGGTCGTCGATCATGCCCGGCAAGGTCAACCCGGTGATCCTCGAGAGCCTGACGATGGTCGTGGCCCGGGTCGTCGGCAATGACGCGACCGTCGCGTTCGGGCAGACCGGCTCGTTCCTCGAGCTGAACGTCATGCTGCCGGTCACCGCGGCCGCGCTGCTCGAGTCGATCACGCTCCTCGGAGCGGCGGCCGGCAACGTCGCGGAGCGCGCGGTGACCGGGCTGACGGCCACGGAGCGTGGGCCGGCCCTCGTCGAGCAGGGCCTGATGCTCGCGACGGCGCTCGCCCCGGAGATCGGCTACGACGCGGCGGCCGCCCTCGCCAAGGAGGCATTCAAGACCGGTCGCACGATCCGCGAGCTGGCCACGGAGCGCGGCATCGCCGCGGACCGCCTCGACGAGCTGCTCGATCCCGCGGCGATGACCGAGCCGGGCCTCGGCGGCGGTCCCGCGGGAGGCTGACCTCCGGGCCGGACGCGAGCCCGATCAGCCGCCGCACCCCCGGGCGACGCGGGGCGGGATCAGCCCGATCTCGCCGAGCGGAACCGGCTGTGGTCCCTTCGTGATCCGGTTCGGCAACACGGTCAGGACGCCCCGGTCATCGACCTCGATGGCCAGCCGATCCATCCCACGATCGGCCGGTCCGAGACCCGCGGCCTTGATCCCGTGCCCGTCGTAGCGCGACTGATGGCACGGGCAGTGGAACCAGAAGTCCTCGACGCACGGGTTCGGCCGGCAGCCGAGGTGCGGGCAGACCTGCGAGAGGACACGCACGTTCAGTGCCGTGCCGTCCCCGCTCGGGTCGATCCCGGCCTGCCAGGGCCGGCCGGGATCCAGGGTCAGGACGAAGGCCCGGGCGTCGGCGACGTACACGGGGAACCCGTCGCGGACCGGCAGGGCCGGGTTGGCCGCCACGAGATCGCCGAGGGTCCCGACCCGGACGCGGATCGCCGCGGCGGACGATGACGGCCAGAGGAACCCGAGGGAGCCCGCGAGGCCCTCGATCGCGACCACCCCCATTCCTGCGCCGAGCGATCGGCGGAGCAGCGTCCGCCGCGACATCGGGGCCATCGTGCCGGCTCAGACGGGCGTCGGGACCGGCGGTCGCCGCACCTGCGAGGCGGCGACGGCGATCCACGCGAGCCCGAACGGGATCGCGAGCAGGGCAAGCGCATTCTGCGTGTTGAAGCCGAGCAGCAGGAGTGAGGCGATCACCAGGCCGACGCCGACCCCGGCGGTCGAGCCCCGCGCGATGAGCGCACCGAAGAGCAGCGCCGACAGGCAGAAGCCGAAGAAGCCGACGACCAGGAGCGGCCAGGGCGTGAGCAGCAGGAACACGGACCCGATCATCGCCGCCGCGACGGCAAGCGCCACCGGGGTCCGGCCGGCGACGGCGGGACCGATCGACACCGCGGCAACCCCGCACAGCAATCCTCCGGCAAAGAGCAGGAGCCACGGCACCTCGGCTTCCTTGTAGCCGTCCGGCCCGAAGCCCGCCGTGTGCATGGCGACGCCGCCGAGGATCCAGAGCAGTCCGCCGAGGGTCGCGGCGAGCGCGGCCAGCGGCTGGCGCGACCCGTCATCGGCGGCCGATCCGGCGGTCCGCGGGACGACCTGGGGGTGCAGGCGCGCATCGGCGGCGCCGCGGACCAGGTCGAACCGGTCGCCGATCGACAGCGGGCGGGACGCGATCAGATCGGTGACCTCGGCCTCGTAGCGCTCGCGCCACGCGCGCGGGTACAGGGACAGCAGGCGGCTCATGTCGGACTCCCTCCGATCCGTTCGAGGCCTGTCTTCAGGAATCCCTCGAGCTGGGTGAGCTGGGCACGCAGGGTCGTCGCACCCAACCCGGTCAGGCGGTACGGGCGGCGGCGCTCCTCGGGCTCCAGGGCCTCGATCAACCCGCGCCGCTCGAGGCGGGCGAGCGCGCCGTACAGCGTGCCAGGCCCGAGGGGCGATCCGGACATCTGCTCGACGTCGGTCATGATCGCGTAGCCGTGGCGCGGTCCGGCGCTCAGCGACACGAGGATGTAGAGCGACGGTTCGGCGAAGCGACCGAGCTGGCCGATCGGCTGGTTCATGCAGGTGTCTCCGTGTGACCGGTGGTGAGCGGGACGATGACGTCCGGTGGGTCGACGATCGTGGGCGATCCGCGGAGGGTCATCCGGACCCCGATCGCCATCCAGGCAAGCCCGTAGGGAACGGCCAGGAGCGCCGCCCAGCGGGGCGGATCGTGCTCGAAGAGGCCGAACGCCGTGCCGGGGATCACGAACGCCGCGGGGACGAGCAGGGTCGAGGCCAGGAGCGTCCATCGCCATCGCGCACCGATGTCCGCCCGGATGGCCGCAAGCGTGAGCCCACCGCCGAGGAACCAGACGATCGCCGCGATGTAGGTGAGGAAGGCAATCCCCCACGGCGCCAGGTTGACCACCATGAAGGCCACCGCGAGCACCCCGAATCCGACGCCCATCGCCCGTCGAACCATCATGAGGTAGTCACCGGCCAAGGCGATCAGCATCGTCATGACGGCCAGACCCGCGAGGGTCCCGGAGACCGAGGACCAACCCGGGATCGCGAGGCAGACCGCGGACAGGGCCCACAGGGCGCCGGTCCCGATCGTCACCGAGCCCGGGATGCGGTGCGTCCAGGGGATCGGTGCGTCGGCCAGCTGCGGGTGGAGGTGGGCGTCGACCGCCCCGCGGATCAGGTCGACGAGATCCCGTGCGGCCGTCGGCCGCTGGGCGAGGACGTCGAGCATCTCGGCCTCGTACCGGTCGCGCCACGCCGCCGGATAGAGCCGGATCAGCCTCGTCATGGAAGTGCCCCTCCGGGAGCCGCAACGGGCGACGGCTCGCGCCCGGTCAGACGATACGCCGCCCCGCCGTCCTGGTTGGCCACCGGCTCGATCAGGCGACGCCGCTCGAGCCGGGCGATCGCCGCGTACAACGACCCGGGCCCGATCGGCCCGTCGAGCCGGCGAACCTCATCGAGGAGGAGGACCGCCGGCCGCGGGCCGTCGCGGAGCGCGACGAGGACGAGCCTCGCCGGCTCCGCGAACCGACCGAACCGGCCCGGGTCGATCACCTCAGTCGGCCACGATCACGCCGCACGCCACGCGCGCGCCGCTGTTGCCGTTCGTCGCATCGGTGACCTGGTCGTCCTCGTTCGCGTGGATGATGAACGCGCTACCGACCGCCCCGGCCGTGGTGTCGAACAGCGTCGTCGGGCCGTTCGTGAGGGTGACCCGATCCGTGGTCGCGTCCAGGTGAGCGACGCCGGCCCGGTTCACGATCAGGTTCGGCAGGTCGCCCGCGTGAGCACCCGCCGGGTTCAGGAGGCCGTGCTGATGCACGAGCGGGTTGTAGTGCCCGCCGGCCGCCGCGAAGGTCGGCGTGCAGGACGCGACTGCATGGATGTGGATCCCGTGCAGTCCCGGCGTCAGGCCCTTCACATGGACGTTGACGTGCACGATCCCGCTGCCGTCCTGGACGAGCTTTGCCCAGCCGATCTCCGCTCCGCCCGCGTCCACGAACGTCGCGCTCGCGTGGGTCGCGCCACCACCGGCCACGGACGTCGCGGCAAACGCCGCGGCCACCGCCAGCGCGGCGCTCGCCCCGGCCACCCCGGTCAGGATCTTCCTGCGACCGTTCATCACACCCCTCCGTCGAGGCTCCGCACATGATATACCGGATGTCGATATATCGGTTGACGATATACTAGCGGAACGGCGCACCGTGTCAAGGCGGAGATCACCGGAGCTGTCCGGCGCGGCCCGGAGCGCGGCTACAATCGCGGCGATGACCGAGACGCGACGATGGGCCGGCGCGGCCGACCTGACCCCCGTTCCCCAGGGCCGGCGACCGCGACCGGAGATCATCGCGCTGCCCGAGGGGTTGCCCTCGCTCGACGAGCTGTTCACGTTCATGCGCGACGCCGAGCTCCGCTTCGACACGCTCCGGATGCAGATCGAGGAGCGGTCCTTCACGGTGAGCGGCGAGCACCTCGTCGTGTCCGACGTCGTCCTCCGCCACCCGAACGAGGCGAAGGTCACGACATCGACCCCGGGCCACGGCGCCCAGGGCAGTTACGAGATCTGGCTCGGCGACGGCGACATCGTCCGGACGTACAGCAGCACCCACAAGCTCGGAACGGAGCGACCGGTCCGACGAACGCTGGTCGGCGTCAGCGGGCCTACGAGCCGCGAGCTGCCCGGCACGTCCCGCGTCTATCAGCCGTTGACGGGGCTGCCGATGGAGACGCTGCCCGAAGCCTTCATCCACCCGGCCGGTTACTGCCAGAACGTCCTCTCGACCGGGGCGTGTCGGGTCGTCGGGCCGGGCGAGGTCGCCGGACGGCAGGCGATCGTCGTCGAGTGCGACCACCCGCGGACGATCGAGATGGCGGCCGACCGGCCGGACTTCCGGATCCGGATGGCGGTGGACCGAGCCGACGGCGTGATCCTCCGACTCGAGGAATCGATCGGCGGCGTCCCGACGCGCGATGCGCGCGTGACCGAGTACGCGCCGGACGCGCCGCTGACCCCGAACGCGTTCGACTTCGTGTTCCCGACCGGGACGACGATGCTCTACTGACCCTCGCCGTCGGCGCGGCACGAATCGGAACGCCCGGCCGGTGGCCGGGCGTTCTCGTTCAGCAGCGGGAGGTGAACGACCTCAACCGCCGGCAAGCTCCAGGTCGCGCTCGATCGCTACGAGCTCTTCCGGTGTGCCCTGGACCTTCGGCCCCTTGAACCAGTTCCTGGCCGAGACCGCATACCAGAGCGCGGCCCCACCGAGCACCACGAGGAACACGACCGGCGCGTAGTTGAACGTGCTGATGGTGATCGGCTGGGCCTGCGGCAGCATGAACAGGATCGAGACGAAGACGACCCAGATCGTCGCCACGATTCCGATCGGCCGGCCCCAGCGGCCGAGCGTCCACGGTCCGGCCTCGAATTTCGAGCCCGCGCGCACCCTCAGGAACACCGGCGCGATGTAGGCGATGTAGAGACCGATCACCGCGATCGAGGTCACGGCCGCGTAGGCGACCGAGCTGTACAGGTACGGCAGGCCGAGGATGAACGCGCCGACCGCGGCCAGCCAGATCGAGTTCGTTGGTGTCCGGGTCCGCGGGTTGATCCGGTGCCAGAACGAGCTGCCGGGAACGGCGCCGTCGCGCGAGAACGCGTAGATCATCCGCGAGTTCGCCGTGACCGACGACATCCCGCAGTAGAACTGGGCGCCGATCACCAGCAGCAGGATGAACAGGCCGCCGGTCTGGCCGACCGCATCGATCCAGATCGTGACCGGTGGGCCTGCGTTGGACAGCGTCGCGTACGAGTCGAGCGCGTGCTGATAGCCGGCGGCGCCGTTCGGCGTGCCGTCGGCGGCCGGGAAGACCATGTCCGGGGTCGTGCCGATGTTCATCGCGACGAGGAGGATGAACCCGAAGATGACCGACACCACGACCGAGAAGACGATGCCTCGTGGCGCGGACCTCGCCGCCTCGTGGGTTTCCTCGGACATGTGCGCCGATGCGTCGTAGCCGGTCAGCGTGTACTGCGCGTTGAGCAGCCCGATCAGCGCGACGTACAGCGGGATCCCGAAGATCAGCGGCCCGGGCCACTGCGGGTTGGTCCCGCCGCTGCCGGTGTTGTTGACGAAGGTCGAGAAGACGGTCCCGACGTCGGTCCGGCTGTGCTGGTTGAGCACGACCGTGACAAGGACGATCGCCGACACGCCGACGACGTGCCACCAGACCGAGATGTCGTTGAGCAACGCGACCAGCCGGATGCCGAAGGTGTTCAGCAGCCCATGGATGAACAGGACGATCCCGAAGATCAGGATCGTGACCGGCGGCGCAGTCGAGACGCCCCACACGATGTTCAGGAAGGCGTTGATGAAGAACGCGAGCCCGAAGTCGATGCCGGCGGTGACCGCGACCTGTCCGACGAAGTTGAACCAGCCGACGAACCAGCTCCAGGCCGCCGCGTTGCCGCCGGACTCCGGCGCCAGCTTGGCGGCCCAGTAGTAGAGACCGCCGGCGGTCGGGTAGCTCGACGCGACCTCGGCCATGCCGAGCGCGACCAGCGTCACGAAGAACCCGACGACGAGCCAGCCGAGCGTCATGACCGCGGGCCCGCCGGTGTTCATCGCGAACGCGTAGAGCGTGAGGCAGCCCGACAGGATCGAGATGATCGTGAACGAGACCGCGAAGTTGGAGAACGTCCGCATCCCGCGGCGCAACTCCTGGGCGTACCCGAGCTGGTGGAGTTGCTCGGTGTCCGAACCTGCCATCCCTTCCTCCATTCGTCGCATCTGACGATTCGCCGGGACGCGGGGACTCCCCCGTCGCAACAATAGGCCTCGCCGAACGGCGCACACAAGACGAGGCGCAGCGTGCGACCCACTGAACGGGGTCGCGGCGCGGGCGCCGGGAGGTGGGCGATGGGCGACCGGCTGGCCGGCAAGGTGACGATCGTGACGGGTGCCGGGTCCGGGATCGGCCGCGCGACGGCGATCCGGTTCGCCGAGGAGGGCGCGCGGGTCACCTGCGTCGACATCGCCCGCGACGCGGTCGAGGCCACCGCGGCGTCGATCGGCGAGGCCGCCCACGCGGTCACCGCCGACGTGTCGGACCCGGCCCAGGTCCGCGCCTACACGGACGCGACCGTCGAGCGCTGGGGCGGGCTCCACGCCGTCTTCAACAACGCCGGGGTGAACATCCCGGGCGTGTTCCACGAGGTCCCGGACGAGATCATCAACCGGACCCTGGACGTCAACGTCAAGGGCTGCATCTACGGCTGTCGGTACGCGATCCCCCACATGCTGCGCGGCGGCGGCGGATCGCTGATCAACACGAGCTCGGTGAACGGGCTCGTCGCGGAGCCGTTCCTCGCGATCTACGCGACGTCCAAGGGCGCGATCGTCATGCTCAGCAAGGGGATCGCCCTCGACTACGCCAGGCAGGGGATCCGGTGCAACGCGATCGCGCCGGGCTGGGTCGACACCCCGATCAACTACGCCCACGCGGAGATGCTCGGCGGTCTCCAGGAGGTCTATGCGACGATCGACTCGTTCCAGCCGATCGGCCGGCCCGGTGAGCCGCGGGAGATCGCCAACGTCGCGCTCTTCCTCGCTTCGGACGAGTCCTCGTTCGTCACCGGGAGCGTCGTCGTCGCCGACGGTGGGATGACCGCGAAATGACGTCCACGGCACGACACCGCCGGCGCGGCGGAGGAGGGTTCCCATGACCACCGCGGCCCACGGCGACCATGGCGCGCACCAGGGCGGCTCCGATCATCCCCGTCTGCAGGAGCTGCAGGCCATGGTCCGCGACGGCCGGATCGACACGCTGATCGTCGCGATCACCGACATGCAGGGCCGGCTGATGGGCAAGCGCGTCCAGGCCCAGGCGTTCCTGAACGGCGTCATCGACCACGGCGCCCACTTCTGCACGTACCTCCTCGGCACGGACATGGAGATGAACACGCCCGAGGGGTTCGCCCTGATGAACTGGGAGACGGGCTACGGCGACTGGATCGCCGAGCCGGTCTGGGACACGCTGCGCGTCCTGCCGTGGCTCGAGAAGACGGCCCTCGTCCTGTCCGACACCTACACGGACGAGGACCACCAGGAGATCGCCGTCTCGCCGCGGACGATCCTCAAGCGCCAGGTCGCGCGGGCCGCCGACGCCGGGATCGCGGTGAAGGCCGGCTCGGAGTTCGAGTACTACGTCCTCAAGGAGTCGTGGGAGGAGTCGGCCCGGTCCGGCTGGGGCATCCCCCAGCGGTTCGGCTACTACAACGAGGACTATCACCTGCTCCAGGCGACCAAGGCCGAGCCGCTCCACCGGCTGCTGCGCAACCAGATGACCGAGGCGCGGATCCCGATCGAGTTCAGCAAGGGCGAGGCCGCACCCGGCCAGCACGAGGTGAACATCCGCTACGACCACGTCCTCGAGTCGGCCGACCGGAGCGTGCTGTTCAAGCACGGCGCGAAGGAGATCGCCTACCTCAACGGCTGGGGGATCACGTTCATGTCCAAGCCCGACCACACCTGGACGGGCTCGTCGGGCCATCTCCACATGAGCATCTGGGACGCCGCCGGCGACCACCCTCTGACCCACGATGAGACGGCCGGACTGCCCTACGGGATCAGCCGCCAGTTCAGCCAGTTCGTCGCCGGGATGATGGCCCACTCCCGGGAGCTGGCCGTCTTCATCGCCCCGAACATCAACTCCTACAAGCGCTACGCGTCGCTGTCGTGGGCTCCGGTGAACATCGTCTGGGGCCGCGACAACCGCACGACCGGCTTCCGGATGGTGGGTCACGGGCCGGCGCTCCACGTCGAGGACCGCTTCCCCGGCGGCGACATGAACGCCTACCTGACGTACGCCGCGATGATCGGGGCCGGCCTCCGGGGCATCGAGAAGGAGATGACCCTCGTCGACGAGTTCAAGGGCAACGGCTACATCGCGAAGGGCGTGCCCCGGATGCCGCGGGCGCTGTACGAGGCAATCGCCGAGCTCGAGAAGAGCGAGGCGGCGGTCGACATCTTCGGCCAGGACGTCGTCGATCACTACCTGAATGCGGCGCGCGTCGAGCAGGAGACCTACGACGCGATGGTCCACGACTGGGAGCGCGAGCGGTACCTCGAGCGCTCCTAGACCACACGGCGAGGGTCGCGTGACGGACAGCGACGGGATCGTCCCGGGCGCTATGCTCGCCGCCACGAGCGCGGCGCGGAGACCGCCTGCAACCCGGGAGCAGCGTGGCGTCGAAGCGTCAACGATCGACCAGCCCACCGCCTGCACCTGACGACGTCGATGCGCTGCGCGCACGGGTGACGCAGCTCGAAGCCCGCGAGGCGGAGCACGCCCGGTCGGAACGGGTCCAGGCCGCCCTCTACCGGATCGCCGAGGCGGCCAGCGCGGCGACCGACCTCCCGTCGTTCTACCGGACGGTCCATGAGATCGTCGGCGGGCTGATGTACGCCCAGAACTTCTACATCGCCCTCCACGACGCGGAGCGCGGGCGGATGAACTACCCGTACTTCGTCGATGAATTCGACAAGGACATCCCGGACCCGAACGCCTGGGAGCCGTTCGGCGAGGGTCAGGCCCGCGGGGTCACCGCGTACGCCCTGCGCCTGGGCCGCCCGCTCCGGATCGACGGTGCGACGTACCGAGCCCTCATCGAGAGCCACGAGATCGAGCTGCTCGGTGTCGTGACGGACGAGGCCGTCTGGTTGGGTGTCCCACTCCCTGCCGAGGGACACAGCCAGGGCGTGCTCGTGATCCAGAGCTACTCCGCGGACCACCGCTACTCGGAACGAGACCTGGACCTGCTGACGTTCGTCGGCCAGCACGTCGGGTCCGCCCTCAGCCGGGTCCGCGCGATCGAGGAGACCCGCCAGCGCAATGCCGAGCTGGGCCTGATCAACGAGATCGGCGCCGCCCTCGCGAAACAGCTCGACTTCGACGCGATCATCCAGCTGGTCGGCGATCGAGTCCGCGACCTGTTCGCCGCCAACTCGATGTTCATCGCCCTCCACGACCCGGCGACGAATCTGGTCACCTTCCCCTACGACCTCGACGAGGGCAAGCCGTTCGAGCGCGGCCACTGGCCGCTCGGGCCGGGCATGACGTCCCAGGTGATCACGACCGGGGAGCCACTCCGAGTCGGCGATGCAGCCGAGCAGGCGGCGGCCGGCGCGATCCAGGTCGGCGGGGCGGACACCCTGTCGTGGCTCGGCGTGCCGATCACCGGGGCCAGTCGGGTGATCGGCGTGCTTGGCCTCGAGAGCCTCCAGGAGCACGCCTACACCGAGGCCGACGAGCGCCTCCTCGGGACGCTCGCGGCGAGCATGGGCGTCGCCCTCGAGAACGCCCGCCTGTTCGACGAGACGACTCGACTGCTGACGGAATCGAACGAACGGGCCGCCGAGCTCTCGGTCGTCAACGAGATCGGCGCCGCCCTCGCCGACCAGCTGGAGTTCCAGGCGATCATCGACCTGGTCGGGGCGAGGGTCGACCAGATCTTCGAGCCGGTGTCGATGTACATCGCGCTCTACGACGCCTCGACGAACATCGTGGAGTTCCCGTACTCGACGGACTTCGGCCACGACGTCCGGACGACGGTCGGCCGGACCGCGATGGAGCTCGGCCCGGGCCTGACATCGCGGATCATCGAGATGCGCCGGCCGGTCCGGGTGGGATCCAACGACGAGGCGGACGCGCTCGGCGCCATCCAGGTCGGTGGACCCGACACGGAGTCGTTCCTGGGCGTCCCGATCATGAGTGGCGATCGCGTGACCGGCGTTATCGCGATGGAGCGCCTGGAGCGCGACGCCTACACGGCGAACGACGAACGGCTGCTGTCGACGCTCGCGTCCAGCATGGGCGTCGCGCTCGAGAACGCCCGCCTGTTCACCGAGACCAACGAACGGGCCGCCGAGCTCGCTGTCATCAACGAGGTCCAGGCCGGGCTGGCCGAGCAGCTCGACTTCGACGCCATCGTCCACCTCGTCGGCGACCGGATCCGCGGGATCTTCAAGGCGCGGACGATCTACATCGGCGTCCTCGACGCGGCCACACGGACCTTGTCGTTCCCGTACGACCTGACCGACGGCAAGCCCGTCCACACGGAGCCGTATGTGGTGGGGCCGGGGCCCGTGTCGACCGTCGTGGAGACCGGCAAACCCGTCCTGCTCCGGAGCGCGGATGAGGCGCGGCAGGCCGGTCACGTCGACTACGGCACGCCGACCGAGTCGTGGCTCGGTGTCCCGATCGTCACGGCGGACCGCGTCCTGGGTGCGCTGGTGGTCGAGTCGCCGGACCGCGATGCCTACGACGAAGGGCATCAGCGACTGCTCTCGACCCTGGCCTCCAGCATGGGCGTCGCGCTCGAGAACGCCCGGCTGTTCGACGAGACCCGTCGCCTGCTGACCGAGACGAACGAACGGGCCGCCGAGCTCACGGTCATCAATGAGATCGGCTCGGCCCTCGCCGAGCAGCTCGAGTTCGACTCGATCATCGAGCTCGTCGGTCGCCGGATCGCCGACATCTTCCATGTCGACGCGCTCCAGATCCTGCAGTACCACGAGGTCGAGGGCCGGATCGAGCGCCGGTACGGGATCGAGGGCGGCAAGCGGAGCGAATCAATGGCCTTCCCGTTCGGCGAGGGGCTCACCTCGAAGGTCATCCGGTCCCGGACGCCGCTGAACATCGGATCGGACGACGACATGAACGCCGCCGGGGCGATCCGGACCGGACTCCGGAACGAGTCCTGGCTCGGCGTCCCGATCCCCGCGGGCGATCGGATCTTCGGCGTGATCGCTCTCGAGAGCATGGAGAAGCGGACGTTCGACGACGCCCATGTCCGGCTGCTCAGCACCCTCGCGACGAGCATGGGCGTGGCCCTGGAGAACGCCCGACTGTTCGACGAGACCCGCCGGCTTCTGACCGAGACGAACGAACGGGCCGCCGAGCTCGCCCTGATCAACGACATCCAGGCGGGCCTCGCCCAGAAGCTCGACATCCAGGCGATGTACGACCTCGTCGGCGACAAGATCCAGGAGATCTTCGACGCCCAGGTCGTGGACATCGGGATCTACGACACGAGCGCCGGCCTCGTTCGCTTTCCGTACACGATCGAGCGCGGCGTTCGGTTCCCCGACGAGCCGGTCGAGATCGGCGGGGCAAGCGGCTGGGTCTACCGTCATCGGCAGCCACTCCTCGTGAACCGTGACGTCGCCAACTGGTACGAAACGGAGGGCAAGGGGTTCGCGGCCACCCAGGGCGAGCCCTCCCGGGCGATGCTCTTCGCCCCGATGATCGTCGGCGACCAGGTCCGCGGCCGGATCTCGCTCCAGAACCTGGATCGCGAGGACGTCTTCACCGAGGCGGATGTCCGCCTGCTGACGACACTGGCGTCGAGCCTCAGCGTCGCCCTCGAGAACGCCCGCCTGTTCGACGAGACCCGCCGGCTCCTGACCGAGACGAACGAGCGGGCTGCCGAGCTGGCCCTGATCAACGATGTCCAGCACGGCCTCGCCCAGAAGCTCGATCGGCAGTCGATGTACGACCTCGTCGGTGACCGGATCCAGGCGATCTTCGACGCGCAGATCGTGGACATCGGCGTCGTCGAGTCGGAGATCAGCCAGATCCGCTTCCTCTACACGATCGAGCGCGGCGTGCGGTTCCCGGAGGAGACGCTGCCGATCATCGGGCCACGCCGGCACGTGATCGAGACGCGCAAGCCGCTCCTGATCAATCGTGACGTGATCGCCCGCGTCACCGAGCTCGGCCAGGAGCCGGGCCTCACGTCCGGCGAGTCTCCGAAGTCCGCCGTCTGGGTGCCGTTGGTCGTCGGCGGCGAGACACGCGGCGTGATCTCCCTGCAGAACATCGATCGGGAGGACGCGTTCAGCGATTCCGACGTGGAGCTGCTGACCACGCTCGCGGCCAGCCTGAGCGTCGCCCTCGAGAACGTGCGCCTGATCGACGAGACGCGACAACGGCTCGCCGAGCTGGCGACCGTCAACGAGGTCAGCCGGGCGCTGTCGACCCAGCTCGACCTTGACGCCCTGCTGGAGCTGGTCGGCGAGCAGATGCGGCGGACGTTCGAGGCCGACATCTGCTACGTCGCGATCCACGATCTCGCGAACGGGCAGATCGCCTTTCCGTACTACTACGAGGCAGGAGCCCGCGGGGCACAGGAGCCCTTCCCGTTCGGGGAGGGACTCACGTCGCGGATCATCCTCGAGCGCGAGCCGCTCCTGTTGAACCGTGAGGCGGACTGGACCGATCTGCGGTCCCAGTCGCTCGGGACGCAGGCGAAGTCGTACCTCGGCGTCCCGATCCTCTCCGGCGACACCGCGATCGGCGTGATCAGCGTCCAGAGCACGACCCGCGAGGGACGGTTCGGCGACAGCGACGTCCGGCTCCTCTCGACGATCGCCGCGAACGTCGGCGTCGCGATCCAGAACGCGCGGCTCTACCAGGAAGCACACCGCCGAGGCGACGAGATGGCGGTGCTCGCCGAGGTCGGCCAGGAGATCTCGGCGACGCTCGACGCGCGCACCGTCCTCGAGCAGATCGGCGAGCGCGTGCACACGCTGCTGGCGGCCGACACGACCGCGCTCTATCTGGCCGACGCGGACGGCCGGACGTTCCGCGCGATCCTCGCCATCGGCGAGCTGGCCGACGCGATCAGGGCGGACGCGATCACGGTCGGCGAGGGGCTCGTCGGGGATGTCATCCGGACGCGCGTCCCGGAGTACGTCAACGACGCCTTCGCGGACCCGCGGGTGCGCGACATCCCGGACACCGACGAGCACGAGCCGGAGATCGACCGGATGATGATCGCCCCGCTGACCGCCCGAGACCGGGTCACCGGCGTGGCGGTCGTCTGGCGATCGGCCGGCGTGCCGTTCGTCGAGGCGGACCTCGATTTCCTCGTCGGGATCGCGCGGCAGGCCTCGATCGCGCTCGAGAACTCGCGCCTGTTCACCGAGGCCCAGGAGGCCCAGGCCGCGGCCGAGGCGGCCAACCAGGCGAAGAGCGCGTTCCTCGCGTCGATGAGCCACGAGATCCGGACCCCGATGAACGCGGTCATCGGGATGAGCGGATTGCTGCTCGAGACCGAGCTGGACACGGAGCAGCGCGACTTCGCCGAAACGATCCGGACGTCCGGCGACGCTCTGCTGACGATCATCAACGACATCCTCGACTTCTCGAAGATCGAGGCCGGCAAGGTCGACCTGGCCGCCGAGCCCTTCTCGCTCCGGACATCGATCGAGAGCGCCCTCGACGTCGTGGCCCCGATCGCCGCGAAGAAGGAGGTCGAGCTCGTCTACGCGATGGGTGACGGCCTGCCCGAGGCGATCGTCGGCGACGCCGGCCGTCTCCGACAGATCGTCCTCAACCTCCTGTCGAACGCGATCAAGTTCACCGAGCAGGGCGAGGTCGTCCTGTCGGTCGAGGCCGAGAAGGGAGCCCACGCGCGCGACCCCTGGACGATCACCGTCGACGTGCGGGACACCGGGATCGGCATCGCGCCGGACCGGATGGACCAGCTCTTCCAATCGTTCAGCCAGCTCGACGCATCGATCAGCCGGCGGTACGGCGGGACCGGTCTCGGATTGGCGATCAGCCGGCGCCTGGCGGAGTCGATGGGCGGCACGCTGACCGCGACAAGCAGTGGCGTGGCCGGCGAGGGCAGCACGTTCCGGCTGGTCCTGCCGGCCCGGGCGACGACGCTGCCCGACGCGCCGGCGCCGGCACCCGAACGAAGCATCCGCGGGTGCCGGATCCTCGTGGTGGACGACAACGCGACGAACCGCCGGATCATCACCAGCTTCCTCGCGCGCTGGGGCGTCGAGGGTGAGGCGACCGCCTCGCCGAAGGAGGCGCTGAAGTGGGTCCGGGCAGGACGGAAGTTCGACGCCGCGATCCTCGACTTCCTGATGCCGGAGCTGGACGGCGTGGAGCTCGCAGAGGGACTCCTGAAGCTGCGACCGGAGCAGCCGATGCCGGTCGTCATCCTCTCGTCGATCGGCCAGCATGCCCGGACGGCCGCGAACATCTCGTCGACGCTGGTCAAGCCGGTCAAGCCGTCCGCCCTGCACGACGCGCTCGCCGATGCGCTCGCCGGGTCCGCATCGGACGACGTCACCGAGGCGGCTCCGGCGGCCCGGCCCGCGAAGCCTCGAAGCCGCCGCGCGGCGACCACGGGCGAGGACGCACGCGCCGCCGCGCCGCGGATCCTCCTGGCCGAGGACAATGCGGTCAACCAGAAGCTGGCGCTGCGGCTGCTGGAGCGGATGGGCCTGAGCGCCGAGGTCGTCGGCGACGGGCAGGCGGCCGTCGCGGCCATCGCGGAGCGCGACTTCGACGTCGTCCTGATGGACGTCCAGATGCCCGAGATGGACGGCCTGGAGGCGACCCGCCAGGTCCGCTCCCGCTGGCCGGATCGACCGATCCGGATCATCGGGCTGACGGCGAACGCGATGGCCGGCGACCGCGAGGCGTGCCTTGCAGCCGGCATGGACGACTACGTGAGCAAGCCGATCCGCCCCGAGGAGCTCCAGGCGGCGATCGAGAAGGCACGACCGAGCCTCATCGGAGGACCTGCATGACGCCACCGTCGGGTGACGGACTGAACCAGCCGGGCCGGATCCTCGTCGTCGACGACACGGCCTTCAATCGGCAGCTGCTCGCGCGGCTGCTGCGCGGCATCGGCCACGAGCCCGTCGAGGTCGAGGACGGCCGTCAGGCGCTCGACCGACTGCGGGACCTGGACGCCCCGCCGATCGACGTGATCCTGCTCGACATCCTCATGCCCGAGATGGACGGCTACCAGGTGCTCGAGGCGCTGGCCGCCGATCCCGCTCTTCAGCATCTCCCGGTGATCGTGATCTCCGGCGTCGACGAGCTCGACAGCGTCGTCCGCTGCCTCGGGATGGGCGCGGCCGACTATCTCCCGAAGACCGTCGATCCGGCGATCCTGCAGGCCCGGATCGCCTCGTCGCTCGCGCGCAAGCGCCTCCACGACGCGGAGCTCGAGGCCGGCGACCGGCAGGCCGCGACGAACGAGGTGCTGGCGATCATGAGCCGGTCCGCGTTCGACCTCCAGGTGGTCCTCGACGCGGTCGTGCGCGCTGCCGTTCGTCTGTGCCGGGCCGACTACGGCGTCGCCTACGTCCTCGACGGCGGCGCCTACCGCGTCGCGTCGTCCTCCGGCGGGACGCCCGAGCTCGACGCCTGGGAGCGGGACCACCCGATCCTGCCGGGCCGCGACAGCGTCGTTGGCCGGGTGGCGCTGATCGGTGAGGCGATCCGGGTCGACGACGTGCTCGCCGATCACGAGTACGCCACGACGCCGGGCCAGCAGGTCGGCGGCTATCGGAGCCTGCTCGGCGTCCCGATCCAGCAGGACGGGATCGTCAGCGGGGTGCTGGCCCTGACCCGCAACGACGTCCGCCGGTTCGACGATCCGGAGACCGCCCTCGCGATCGGCTTCGCCGAGCAGGCGGGGATCGGCATCGCCAACGCCCGGCTGCTCGAGACGATCGAGCGCCAGCGCGGCCAGCTCGCGCGGTTCCTTTCGCCCCAGGTCGCGGCGCTCGTCTCGAGCCCGGAGGGCGAGGCGATGCTCGCCGGACACCGACGGGAGATCACCGCGATGTTCTGCGACCTGCGGAACTTCACGACGTTCTCCGAGGCCGCCGAGCCGGAGGAGGTCCTGGGGTTCCTTCGCCGCTATCACGCGACGGTCGGATCGCTCGTCGTCCAGCATGAGGGCACCCTCGAGCACTTCGCCGGCGACGGGATCATGGTCTTCTTCAACGACCCTGAGCTCCAGGCAGACCATGCGGCGCGCGCGGTCCGGATGGCGGTCGCGATCCGGGAGCTGTTCGCCGAGATCAGCGAGGAGTGGCGTCGGCGCGGCCACGTCCTGCAGGTCGGGATGGGCATCGCGACGGGCTACGCGACGATGGGCCGGATCGGGTTCGAGGGCCGCTACGACTACGGCGGGATCGGCAACGCGATCATCCTCGCTTCGCGGCTCAGCAGCGAGGCGAAGGCCGGCGAGATCCTGATCGCCCAGCGGACCTACGCGGCCGTCGACGGGCAGGTGCCCGCGGAGCCCGCGGGCGAGCGCCAGCTCAAGGGTTTCAGCCGGCCGATGGCCGTCTACAGCGTCACGACGCCGGGCGTCGCCGCCGGCGCGGACGCCGAAGCCATGGAAGCGTCGTGAGCGCGGGGCCGCCGATCGATCCGGCGACGTTCGCGAACCTGCTCGAGATGACGGGCGACGACGATGCGTTCGTCGACGACCTCGTCGACACCTACCTCGAGGAGGGGGCCGGGCTCGTCGACGCGCTGCGGGCGGCCGCGGCGGGCGGTTCGGTCGACGATCTCGTCCGGCCCGCCCACTCGCTGAAGTCGAGCAGTCAGAACGTGGGGGCGACGGGCCTCGCGGACCTGTGCCGCGGTCTCGAGGAGGCCGCCCGCGGCGGCGCCGTCCCGGATGCTCCGGAACGGGTCGCCGCCATCGGCACGGCCTTCGACGAGGTGCGGATCGCCCTGTTGGGCGAGCGGGCCCAGCGCGAGACGCGCTGAGGGTCTACTGGGCGAGCCGCTGCCAGTCGTCGATCCGGTCGACGGGCCCACTCTCGAGCGTCGACGTTCCCGTGGAAATGGTTCAGCCGCGGCTGTGGCCGGGTTCAGCGCAGGCGCGCGGCGAGCTCCGGGTGCCCGGCCGCCTCGGCGAGGTCGGCCGGGGTCCGCCCGTCGTCGGTTCGGGCCGCCTTGTCCGCTCCTGCCGCGAGCAGGCGGTCGACGGTCGCGTCCGCGCCGTTCTGCGCGGCGCCGTGGAGCGGCGTGTACCCGTGGCGCTGGACCGCGTTGACGTCGGCGCCCGCGGCGAGCAGCACCGCCACGACGTCGTCGTGGTCCCCGGCGCAGGCCGAGTGGAGCGGCTGGACCCAGAGGTCGTTCCGGGATCGGGCGTTGACGTCCGCGCCGGAATCGAGGAGCACCCGGGCGGCCTCGGCGGCACGCGCCCCGCCGAAGAACGCGGGGTAGTGGAGCGCCGTGAACCCGTCCGGGCTCCACGCGAGCGCGAGGGACGCATCCGCGGCCACCACCTCCCGCGCCCGATCGGGGCGAGCGAGCGCGGCCGCCTCGAAGATGTCCAGCCCGGGGAGCTCGCCGGCCAGCCCCTCGGCGACGTCGCGTCGCCCTCGATACAGCGCGTCCATGACCGCGCTGACCCCGTCCCCCACCCGTGCCTCTGTCGCCATGTCGAGCCCCACGATAGCGATCCGGGTCATCGAGGATCGCCTCCTCCGCGACGGCTGACCGCGAGTACCATCGTCGGACCGCGCGGGTCGCGGTGCATCCGGCGCCCGGCCCACGCCGCCGACGGCGCCCACAGCCGCAGGGAGGCCTTCGACCGTGCGTCTCCAGGACAAGGTCACGATCATCACCGGTGCCGGAGGCGGCATGGGACGGACGGCGGCCCGGATGTTCGCCGCCGAGGGCGCCCGCGTGGTGTGCGTCGACGTCACCGAGGAGATGGCCGAGTCGGCCGCGGCCGAGGTCGTCGCGGCCGGCGGCCAGGCGACGGCCGTCGCGGCGGACGTGTCGCAGGACGACCAGGCGAAGCGGATGGTCGACCACGCGGTCGCGACGTACGGCCGGGTCGACGCGCTCTACAACAACGCCGGGATCATGCCGGCCGCCGACCACTCCGTCGTCGACACGGATGTCGCGACCTGGGACAAGGTCATGGCGGTCAACGTCCGCGGCGTCTACCTCGGCTGCAAGTACGCGATCCCGAAGATGGTCGATGGGGGCGCGGGCTCGATCATCAATGTCGCCTCATTCGTCGCGATCCTGGGCTGCTCCGTGCCGCAGGACGCGTACACCGCGTCGAAGGGCGCGGTGCTCGCCCTCACGAAGAGCCTGGCCGTCCAGTTCGCGCCACAGGGCGTCCGGACGAATTCCATCTCGCCCGGCCCGATCGAGACGCCGCTCCTGATGGACTGGCTGGTCAAGGACGAGGAGGCGAAGCGGATCCGCCTCGCCCGGAACCCGACGGGCCGGTTCGGCAAGCCCGAGGAGATCGTCCACGTCGCGCTGTACCTCGCGTCGGACGAGAGCCGCTGGACGAACGGGGCCAACCTCGTGATCGACGGCGGGATCACCGTCAACTACTTCTGAGGGACGAGGACATGGAGGCACCGTCGGCCGATCGGATCGCGGTCGGGGTGGACGTCGGGGGCAGCGGGATCAAGGCGGCGGTCGTGGATGTCGACCGCGGGGTGCTCGTGGGACCGCGCCACCGGGTCGCCACGCCACAGCCGTCGACCCCGGACGTCGTCGTGCCGATCATCATCCGGACCGTCCGGCTGGCCCTGCGCGGTGCGGGGTTCCTGCCGAGCCGGACGACGGCCGTCCGGTTTCCGATCGGGGTGGGGATGCCGTCGGTCATCCTCGACGGGGTGACGAAGACGGCGGCGAACATCGACCCGGGCTGGGTCGACTACGACCTGGGGTCGCGCCTCCGGGAAGCGTTCATGGGCACGGTGGTCGTCCTGAACGACGCCGACGCCGCGGGCCTCGCGGAGATGCGGTTCGGCGCAGGCGTCGGGGAGCGCGGCGTCGTCTTCGTCCTGACCCTCGGCACGGGTCTGGGATCCGGGATGTTCAACGACGGAGTCCTCGTCCCGAACACCGAGCTCGGCCACATGGAGATCCGCGGGCGCGACGCGGAGCGACGGTCGGCGGCGGTCGCGCGCACGCGGCGCGGCCTGTCCTGGAAGGCGTGGGCGGCCGATCTCGACGAGCACCTTCACGCGATCGATCGGCTGTTCTGGCCGAACCTGATCATCCTCGGTGGCGGCGTCAGCAAGAACGCCGACAAGTTCCTCTCCCGGCTGACGGTCCGGCCGCGGGTCGTGCCGGCGACGCTCCGCAACGACGCGGGGATCGTCGGCTCGGCGATGGCGGCCGCGGAGAAGCTCGTCGAGGGCGCCCCGGGCTGAGCCGCGGCGCCGGGTCGAGCCGGCAAGTCCGTCGGCGCGCGGGCCCGGTGCTCAGGCCTGGTCGCGCAGGGCGCGCAGCCGCTCGGTCGAGCCCGACACGACGAGCGAATCGCCGTCCGTCAGGACGCGGTCGCGGCCTGGATTGGCCTCGTAGTCGGTGTCGCCGCGGACGATCGCGAGCGCAAACACGCCCTCGTCAAGGAGCTGGCCCACGGTCCGCCCGTCCAGATACCCGCCCTGCGCGACCTGGACCTCCTCCAGCGAGAACCGCAGGTCGCCGTGCGAGAGTGCCGCATCGATGAAGTCCGCCACCCGCGGCCGGATCGCCAGCTCCGCCATCCGCCGACCGGCCATGGTGTACGGCGAGACGACGCGATCCGCGCCGGCCTGCAGGAGCTTCGCGTCGGACCCCTCGGCGTTCGCTCGACCGACGACGAACAGACCGGGATTCATCGTCCTCGCCGACAGCGTCACGTAGACGTTGTTGGCATCCGAATCGATGGTGGCGACGAGGCCTCGAGCCCGCTCGATCCCGGCCCTTCGGAGCGTGTCGTCGGACGTCGCGTCCCCCTCCACGACGAGGTGACCGTCGCGTCGGGCCCGCTCGAGCGATGCGGGCTCGATGTCGATGACGACGAGCTTCTGGCCGGCATGGACGAGCTCGCGGGCGACCGTCGAACCGACACGGCCATAGCCGCACAGCAGGTAGTGGCCCGTGAGGTCCGCTACGGCGTCCGTCATCCGTCGTGCCTCCCGTCTCCCGCTGGAGACCTCGGCCACCACCGCCTCCGCGACGATTCCGATGCTCCCGTAGATGATGCCGACCCCGGCGATCGCGACAAGCATCGTCCACAGCCGCTCCGACCAGTCGGTCAGCTCGCGCACCTCGCGGAAGCCGACCGTCGTCAAGGTGATCACCGTCATGTACACGGCGTCGCCGGCGGGCCACCGGAACAGGACGACGTATCCCGCCGACCCGATGACTGCTGTCATCACGATGATGGCGAGCCACACCCGGACATGGCGGCCGCTGACGATGTCGGCGACGTTCCTGAACATGCGCGGCACGTGCCAGCGCGTCGGCCGTCGCATGGTCGAGCCCGTGGCCGGATCGATCGGATGAGCCTCCTTGGTCGCGGGCCGAGCCGTCATCCGCCGAGTATCGCCCTCCCGGCGCCCTCGAAACCGACCGAAGTGGCGGTCTGGCTCGGCCGGGATGAGCTGCCGTCGCGGTCTCGGAGCGCGGGGGCGGACTACCATGGGACCAGCCACCCGCGGCCGTTCGCCGCCCGATCCCGAGGCGAGGATTCGACGATGACCACCGAGCAGCAGGCCGCCGCATCCGCGACGGCCGAAGGGCCCCAGATCGCGAGGATGATGATCGGCGGGGAGTCCGTGGACGCAGCGGACGGGCAGACCTTCGAGGTCGTCAACCCCGCCAACGGGGCGACGATCGCGACCGCGCCGCTCGGCGGGCGTGAGGACGTCGACCGGGCCGTGGCGGCGGCGCAGAAGGCGTTCGAGGATCGCAAGGGCTGGGCGAGCTGGGCGGCCGGCAAGCGGGGCCGGTCCCTGTCGAAGCTCGCCGATCTGATCAAGAAGAACAGCGAGGAGCTTGCCTGGCTCGAGAGCCGCAACGTGGGCAAGCCGATCGGTGGCGCCCGCGGCGAGGTCATCGGCGCGAGCCTCGTCTTCGACTATTACGCGGGGGCGGCGAACAAGGTCTTCGGCCAGACGATCCCGGTGTCGAAGCCGGGTCTCGACCTCACGCTCCGCGAGCCGATCGGCGTCGTCGGGCTGATCGTGCCGTGGAACTTCCCGATCCTCATGGCCTCGTGGAAGGTCGCGCCGGCCCTCGCAGCCGGGAACACCGCGATCCTCAAGCCCGCGTCGTACTCGCCGCTGACCGCGATCCGGCTCGGCGAGCTGGCGCTGGAGGCGGGCATCCCGGCAGGGGTCCTGAACGTCGTGACCGGCCCGGGCGGGACGGCCGGCGCCTCGATCGCCGCGCACCCGGGGATCGGCAAGGTCGCCTTCACGGGCGAGACGACGACCGGCCAGGAGATCATGCGGCTGGCCTCCGGCAACGTGAAGAAGATCAGCCTCGAGCTCGGTGGCAAGAGCCCGAACATCGTCTTCGCCGATGCGGACCTCGAGAAGTTCGCCCGCGAGTCGCCCTACTCGGTCTTCGACAACACCGGCCAGGACTGCTGCGCCCGGAGCCGGATCCTCGTCGAGCGATCCGTCCACGAGCGGGTCGTCGAGCTGTTCGCCGAGGCGACGCGGAACGTGAAGGTCGGCGATCCGGCCGACGACGCGACGGAGGTCGGGACGCTCGTCAGCTTCAGGCAGCGCGACCGCGTGAAGGACTACATCGAGATCGGCCAGGCCGAGGGCGCGACCATCGTCGTCGGCGGGGTCGAGCCGGATGATCCGGCGCTGGCCGGCGGTGCGTACCTGATGCCGACGGTGTTCGACGGGGTCTCGAACGACATGCGGATCGCCAAGGAGGAGATCTTCGGGCCGGTGGTCTCGGTCATCCCGTTCGACACCGAGGAGGAGGCGCTGCGGCTCGCGAACGCGACCCCGTACGGCCTGTCCGGCTCGATCTGGAGCCGCGACATCGGCAAGGCCCTGCGGGCGGCGAAGGCGCTCCAGTCCGGCGTGATCTCGGTCAACTCGAACAGCTCCGTCCACACCGAGGCGCCGTTCGGCGGCTACAAGATGTCGGGCATCGGGCGCGAGCTCGGGATGTCCGCGCTGGATCTCTACACCGAGACGAAGAACGTCTTCATCGACCTCTCCTGACGGGTTCGCCGCCCCCGTCCACGCCGCCGACGCGCCGACCGCGTCAAACGACTTACGACACCCCGTGAGGACGCTCGACAACCCGGCAGATTGCCCATCCGGGGTCGTTGGCCGCATTGGGCGCGTCGCTTGACGCTCGGTTGGCGGTCCAGGCGCCGTTTGACGCGCTGAGCGCGTCGCCACGGCCTCGTCAGAGCAGAACGACGGCGCTGTCTCCCGGTTCGAGACCCTGACCGAGCGCACCGAGCACGCGCCGGGCATGGCCGCGCATCCCGACGAACGCGGCCGGCGCCGCCGCGAGGGCTCGGCGGTTTCGGCGGGTGTTCGCGACGACGAGGATCACCCGAGCCATGCCGCTGTCACGCTTCTTGAGGGCGATCCGACGCTCGAGCGCCTGCAGATCGTCAAGGACGGTCTCGGCCTCCACGGCGATCGCCCAACCGTCCCCGCTCACGACCGCGTCCCACGCGCGAAGGTCGCCGTCAAGCGGCAACGGGACCTCGGTACGCCACCGGAGTCGCGCTCCGACGCGCGGGCGAAACCGCGCGAGCAACCGCTGCTGCCCGACGTCCCGGATCGGATCGCCCGACGGGAACACGCGGAGCCGGAGCTCTTGACCGACGGTGGCCGCCATCGCCGCGAGCAGTCGGAGGTCCGGGTTGAGGGTTTCGCCGGATACGACCCGAGCCGCGGTCGAGCCGTCGACGTGACACGCCGCACCGATCGTGTCGAAGCTCAACCCGGCATTGCGACGACCCGAGCCGATGTCCAGGAGGACACGGTGGAGGTCCTCCTCGATCCGACGAACCGCCCGATCGACGGGCCGCGAACGAGTTCCCATGATCCGATCATGCCGGTCCTGCCTTCGCTGGCGGTTCGCTCGTCATGACCTGCCAACCACGCGCTGGCTGCGTCAAACGACCGGCCAACGGCTGGTGAGGCGCCAGAAGACTCGACAGATCACTCCTCCCGGGTCATTTGCTGCATCGAACGCGTCCGATGACGCCTTGTTGGCGGACCGAGCGTCGGTTGACGCGCTCTGCGCGTCGGGCGCGCGGAACGGCGGCTGGCGCGCGCGAGTCGGCGGCCGGACGACCCCGGTTACTCGTCCCAGTGGCGGTCGGCGGGGTGGATGTCCGGGCGTCGGCGATGGAGCCAGTCGCGGATCGCCCAGTACGAGGTCTTGAACGCGATCCCGGGCCACGGGATCGCCTCGGGGGAGAACGCCTGGATCTCGAGCGCCTCGGGGTTGAGACGCGGCGTGCCGCCGACGACACGCGCTTCGAACGCCAACACCACGACGGCCGCCTCCAGCCGCGAGTACAGCCCGACGATCTCGCCCGGCTCGACGACCAGACCGGTCTCCTCGAGCGTCTCGCGGACCGCGGCCTCACCGACGGTCTCGTCGACCTCGAGGAAGCCGCCGGGCTGCGCCCACCACCCGCGGCCCGGATCGATCCCGCGACGAAGCAGGACGACCTCGCCGGCATCGGTCACCGGGATCGTCGTGACGACGAGCCGCGGATTGACGTAGGCGATGTGCCCGCACGCCGGGCAGCCGAGCCGGTCGCGGTCCTCGCCCTCGATCGGGCCGAAGGTCAGCTCGGTGCCGCAGCGCGAGCAGTAGTTGAGCATCGCGGCCATCCACGACGGGACGCCGCCGCCGGACGGGATGCCCGTCGAGCGAGCGTCCGGGCCGCGACCGAAGACGTCGAGCAGCTCGCCCGCCTCGTCGGGCATGCCACCGAGCGACGAGTTGCCGGATCCGATCATGCGATCAGGACCGCGAACGACGCGGCGACGAGGGCGGACAGGCCGATGACGCTGACCGCGACCCAGGCGAGGCGGAACAACCCCTTCGTGCGATCGACCGGCATCCACGCCCAGGCCGACCGCCAGATCCGGACGAGCGCATCGGCGGTGGTGACGACGAGGAGCGGCGCCGCGATGAGCACGCACAGCTTGATCAGGGGGCTGCCGAGCGGGGCGCCAAGCTCCAGCGCGGTGATCGCGATCGCGCCGAGGATCAGGACCGGCACCGACAGCAGGACGTAATGCTTCTGGAGCGGCGTCGGGGCGGTCTCGGGGACGGATCGCGGCGGAAGGCCCTGGAGGCTCGGCGGAAGGCTCGGCGCCGCGACCGGACGGCGGCTGGGTACGGCCGCGGGCGCAGTCGCGACCCCCTGCCGATCCAGGACCGGCATCCCCTGCTCCCAGCGCTCGTCGTCCATCAGGGGCCGAGTGTACGACCGGCCGTTGAACAGCCTCTGGCGCACTTGCGTCGCCTGCCACACTGCGGCCCATGGACCATCGCAGCGGGTATGCCGACGTCAACGGGATCCGGATGTATCACGAGATCCACGGGGATGGGCCTCCGTTGCTCGTCCTGCACGGCGGGACGTGCACGATCGACCTGCCCGGGATGGAGATCCCGTTCTTTGCGACTGCCTTCGAGGTCATCGCGCCCGAGCAGGTCGCGCACGGCCGGACCTCTGATCGCCCGGACCGGGACCTCCACTACCACGACATGGCCGAGGATACGGTCGAGCTCCTCCGACAACTGAACATCGGTCCGGTCTCGGTGTTCGGGTTCAGCGACGGGGGCATCGTCGGGCTCGACCTCGCGATCCACCATCCGGACCTCGTGTCGAAGCTCGTGGTGACGGGTACGAATTTCCGCACGGATGGCCTCGTGTCCGGCACGGCCGCGTGGCTCGCGACGGTCAAGCCCGAGGACTGGCCCGAGGAATTCCGGCTCGAATACGAGCGACTTTCCCCCGACGGCGCCGCCCACTGGCCCGACGTGATCGGGCGCCTCAAGCAACTGTGGGCGAGCGAGCCGAACTACACCGACGAGGAGATGGCGAGCATCTCCGCGCCGACGCTCGTCGTCGCAGGAGACCGCGACGCGATCACCGCGGAGCATGCCGTTGCGATGTACCGGGCGATCCCCGATGCACAGCTGTGCATCGTTCCGCATGCCGGGCATGGCGCCATGGCGCGAGAGCAGGTCGCCGCATTCCTCCAGGAGCCGGCCGCGGTCGTCGCCTGAGCGTCGGCCGGAGGCAGGCCACTACAACCCGTCGTTCGCGGGGTCGGCCGCGATCGCGGCGGACTGGGCGGCCCGCCGCGCGACGATCCGATCCCGGAGTCCGGAATCGGACACGGCGAGGATCGCGGCGGCGAGCAGGCCGGCGTTCTCCCCGTTACCGACGCCGACCGTCGCGACCGGGACGCCCTTGGGCATCTGGACGATCGCGAGCAACGCGTCGAGGCCATCGGAGACGCCCCCTGGCATCGGGACGCCGATGACCGGCAGGGTGGTCTGCGAGGCGACGACCCCCGGCAGGTGCGCGGCGAGCCCGGCGATCGCGATCACGACGCCGATCCCCCGCTCGTCGAAAGACCCGATCCACGCAGACAGCAGGTCCGGAGCGCGATGGGCGGAGATCACCCGCGTCTCCGACCCGACACCCAGCTCGTCGAGGACCGCTGCGGCCTTCTCGGCCGCGGCGATGTCGCTCCGGCTGCCCACCACGATCCCGACCCGGTTCGAACCCTGCACGCTCAACTCCCGTCTGCTCGCTTCACTGACGGATGACCTCATCCACGGACCCGCCGGCCTCTCCCTCCGGACCGCCCTGGATGTTGACCGGGCGCGGGATCCCGAGCCGGTCGAACACCTCCAGGATCCAGACGCCCTTCTCGGCCTGGTAGCGCACCGCATCGACGGCAGCGCCGTCCGATCCGGCGATCCCGGCCTTGATCCGAGCGTAGCCGTCGCGCAGCGCCGGATCGGCCCGGAGCGCGTCGCGGAATGTGAGGTCCTTGGTGAGGTCATCGGTCCCGCGCGGGTGGACGTGGACATGGATCCGGTATTCCGTGCCGTCCTCGACGATCGCCCCGACGAGCATCGGCCGCGTCGGCGGCCAGGGGTTCGGGCCGGGCTGCGGCCCGAAGCCGAGGCCGTACAGCGCCTCGGTGATCGCGGGGATCGTCGCGGGATCCGCCTCGGTCCCGAGGTCGATGATCCCCTTGCCCGGCAGGCCGGGGACCGCGGTGCTCCCGATGTGCTCGATCTCGAGCTCCGGCCGCACGGACCGGATCAGCGCGGAGACGTCGGCGGCCACGACCGCGGACCGCGGGTCCCACGGCCGGACCGTCGCGGCGCGGCGCTCGTATGGCCCGATGGGCAGGGGCGACGTGGGCACGGACGAAGTGTAGAGTTCGCCGATCATGCGTCGTGTCGTCGGCCGGCGACTCCACGAGGTGGACGTCGGCTAACTCGCCCAGCGGATGGCCGTTGCCGATCGGGTCCTCGTCGACCTGGGCACCGGTGACGGTCGAGCCGCCGTCGGCCTCGCGCGTCGCGAGCCGACCGCCTTCGTCCTCGGTCTCGACGCGAACGCCGCGGCGATGGCCGAGTCGTCGCTCCGTGCCGCGCGCGCGCCGGCAAGGGGCGGCCTCCCGAACCTGTTGTTCGCCGTCGCGGCCGCCGAACTCCCGCCCGCCGAGTTGTGCGATCGAGCCGACGAGGTCTCGATCCTGTTCCCGTGGGGTTCACTGCTGCGTGGCGCCCTGGCCCTCGACCCATCGGCGGCCGCCGGGATCGCCGCGCTCGTCGCGCCGGGTGGCCGCGTCCACGCGCTCGTCTCGGTCACCAACCGAGACGCCGCGGCCGCCGACCTCCACCCGCTCGCCGGGGAGGATCGCGACGCCGTCGCGCGGCGCTGGAAGGCGTGCGGATTGACGCTGACCGCATTCGAGCAGGCAGGGCCCGACGAGATCGACGCCTCCGGCTCGACGTGGGCCCGGCGTCTCCTTGCCGGACGCCGCCGCCACGCCGACGACGCGAGCCTCGACCGACCCGTGTGGCGGCTCGAGCTCGTCCGCCGATCGGGTCGATTGGACGACCCGGGATAGAATCCGGCGGCCATGCGCCCGGTCCCTGCCCGCCGCCCACGCCGCCTCGGCTCCCTGCTCCTCGCCGCGGTCACCGCCGCGACGCTGGCCATCGGGGTCCTGCCCGCGGTCGCCCCCGCCCCGGCGGCCGACGCGGCCACCGCGAAGCGCTTCCACCTCGACCTGGCCCGATCCGGCGACTACGTGGCGCAGGCGAACTTCGTCCAGTGCGTCGGGGCGAGCATGCAGATGATGCTGAACATCGAGAACCCGAGGAACGACCGCTCGGCGGCCACCCAGCGGCGGCTCCAGACGCTCGCCCGCGACCTGTCCGGCCCGACCCGGGCCGGCTTCGCCCGGAAGGGCGCCAGCGTCCGCGGCTGGTCGGCCGGGCTCAACGAGCTGGGCGCAGGTCCGTACCGACTCATCGGCGTCACGCGGCTCGACGAGGCGATGCGCCTCGCGGCAGTCTCGATCCGGACGACCGGCAAGCCCGTCGGGCTCCTCGTCTGGGCCGGGCGCCACGCCTGGGTGATGAGCGGGTTCGAGGCGACCGCCGACCCCGCGCGGACGTCGAACTTCAAGGTGACGCGTGCGATCGTGCTCGACCCGCTGTACCCCCACGGGTCGAGCCGATGGGGCGCCAGCCCGGGGCCGCGCGAGGCGATCACCCTCGCGACGCTCGGCAAGCAGTTCGTGCCGCGCCGGCGAGGCACCTGGCCCGGCGCCGTCACGGGCACGGAAGGCGCCGCGACGATGAACGCGCTCGCCGGCATGTACGTCCTGGTCCTGCCGTACCAGCCGATCCCGCTCGCCCGCCACCGCAGCGTCGCAGTCTGACGAGTCCCTCGGTCGGCGGTCACGATCTCCGTCACCGATGAGTCCGGCCGGCCACGGTCGTCTCGTGGGTATCGACGCCCCCATCGCCTTCGACGAGGTGTCCCGTGGATCCGTGGCCCAGGAAGCTCTCCGCCATCACCCTGTTCGCGGAGGATCTCGACCCGATGAAACGGTTCTATGCCGACGTCTTCGGTGTCCGGATGATCTTCGAGGACGCGTCGTCGGCCGTGTTCGACTTCGGGAACACGGTGATCAACCTCTTGTCCGCGACGGCTGTCCCGGAGCTGATCGAGCCGGCGACGATCGGCGACCCGACCGAGGGACCGCGCTTCCAGCTGACCGTGGACGTCGACGACGTCGACGCCGTGTGCACCGAGCTCGCTCGTCGAGGGGTGGAGCTCGTGAACGGACCGATCGACCGGCCATGGGGGATCCGCACGGCCTGCTTCCGCGACCCGGCGGGGCATCTCTGGGAGATCGCGCACTAGCGAGCGGCCATCGCCACGGGCGCGGTACCGTGCGGCGATGACCGTGATCCCGCTGATCATCGATGTCGACACCGGCATCGATGACTCCCTCGCGCTCCTGTACGCGGCCGCGTCGCCGGAGGCGGAGATCGTCGCGGCGACCTGCGTCGGAGGGAACGTCGACGCCCGCCAGGTCGAGCGGAACACGCGCTCGGTGCTGGAGCTGGCACGCCGGACGGACGTCGAGGTGGCGCTCGGACGCGAGCAGCCATTGGTCCGGCCGGTCGAGACGACGCCGGAGACGCACGGTCTGCAGGGCCTCGGGTATGCCGAGCTGCCGCCTTCGAGCCGCCCGCTGAGCGACCGGCACGCCGCGGATCTGTTCGTCGAGGAGTCCCGGCGCCGGCCGGGCGAGCTGACGCTCGTGACGTGCGGGCCGCTCACGAACCTCGCGATCGCCCTGCTCCGCGAGCCGGCCCTCCCGCGCCTGCTCAAGGGGTGGGTGCTGATGGGCGGCTCCTACCGCCATCCGGGCAACACGGCGCCGACGACGGAGTGGAACATCCACTGCGACCCGGAAGCCGCGAAGATCGCCTTCCACGCGTGGGGCGAGTCGGCCGTCGCCCACGGCCACCCACGACCGGTCGCGCTCGGGCTCGACGTCACCGAGCAGGCGCGGATCCTGCCGGATCACGTCGTTGCGCTGGCGCGGGCCGCCGGCAGCACGCCGGACGACTCGATCGCCCTGGCCCGCGGCGAGGACCCGATGCTCGCCACGCGCTCGGTCGCGAGCAACCCGATCGTCCGCTACATCGCGGATGCGCTCCGGTTCTACATGGAGTTCCACCAGCACTACGACGGCTTCTACGGCGCGTTCATCCACGATGCCCTGGCCGTCGCGGCGGCCCTCGATCCGACGCTCGTGACGACCCAGCCGGTCGCCGTCGACGTCGAGCTCGGCGGGACGCTGACGACGGGCGAGACGGTCACCGACTGGCGCGGCGTCTGGGGCCGGCCGCCGAACGTCGACGTGGCCATCGCGACCCGCGCGGACGAGTTCCTGCGGCGGTTCGTCGAACGGGTCGGGCGGTTGGCGGCGGGTCCCGCGACGTAGCACACTAGGCTCGGAGGGCGGGCCTCGGGCGTCGGGATGCGGCGGCCCTGTGGGCCGAACGGAGGATTCGACGCATGACGGCCACCTGGACACGCGCGATCGTCGGCGTCGTCGCCTTCTTCGTCGTCCTGGTGATCGGCCTGAGCGTCGCCTCGCCCCTCGATCTCGCGACGGACCCGGACACCGGCCTCGTCGCTGCCCAGGGCACGATCATCGCGATCTTCGCCGTCGCCATCCTCGCGGGGTTCGCGGGCTACGCCATCACGGAGTACGCCCAGACACGGCGGCTCGATTCGATCACGTCGCAGTTCTCGACCCGAGTGATCGTCCTGATCCCGATCGCGATCGCGATCAACATCATCCTCGGCCAGACCGTCTCGGCCGCCCTGAAGGTGCCGATCTATCTGGACTCGATCGGGACGATCCTCGTCGGCGTCCTGGCCGGACCGCTCGCCGGCGCCCTCACCGGCGGCCTCGCGAACCTGATCTGGACCTACGTCCTGCCAGCGCCCTTCCACTCCGACTACGCGGCGCCGTTCTTCATCGTCGCCGTCGAGATCGGCCTGCTGGCCGGGATCTTCGGCCGGCTCGGGTTCTTCCGGAGCCGCCCCGACACGCCAACGGACAAGCTCGCGATCGGCGCCGCGGTCGTGGTCGTCATCGTGGTCCTGATCGGCTACTACGGCTTCATCCCGTTCTACACGAACGGCCAGTTCACGTTCTTCGCGCCGCCACCCGACGGGTCGGCCGGCCCGGATCCGATCTTCATCATCCTCGGCTGGCTCGTCGCCGCCCTGATCGTCGGTGCGCTCCTGGGTTTGCTCGCCCTGCTGTTCATCAAACGGGATCTCGGCGCGGCGTACGTCTTCATGGCCGGACTGATCTGCGGGATCGTGTCTGCGATCATCTCGGCGCCGATCTCCGCGATCGTGTTCGGCGGCGTGACCGGCGGCGGCACGGACCTCCTCGTCGCCGCGTTCCAGCAGGCCGGCTCGACGCTCGGGGAGGCCGTCCTGAAGCAGGGCCTCCTGTCCGACCCGATCGACAAGACCCTTACCTTCTTCGTCGTGTTCGCGATCGTCGGGGCGCTCAGCCGGCGGTTCGTCGCCCGCTTCCCCCAGGGGGAGCAGGCGGTCGGGCTGGCGGAGGCGTAGCCGATCGAACCGTCGACGTCGGCCGGGGCCGCACAGCTCTCCGCCGACGCCGCGGCCCTGTCCGCGGACGATGCCGAGTTCCTCGCGAGCCTCGTCCCGCCGACGCCGTCGCCGTACCACCGGCTCAACCCGCTCACGAAGGCGGTCATCGCGACGGTCGAGTCCATCGGCGCGTTCGTCCTCGGCGGGTATCTCGGGCCGCTCCTGATCATCTTCGTCGCGGTCCTGCCCGCGGCGGCCATCGCCGGGGTCGCCCGCCGGCTGATCCGGATCTCGTTGCTCCTCACCCTGCCGATCGCGATCTCGGTCGTGCTCGTCAGCGTCTTCACCCGGGCCGGCACCACGGTCCTGTTCACGATCGGCCCGTTCGACGCGACCCTCGAGGGCGTCGACTTCGCCGGCCAGACGCTGGTCCGGCTGTTCGCGATCTCGACGTCGATCGGCCTCTTCGGGCTCACGACGGAGCCGCGGAGCTTCGTCCTGGACCTCGAGCGGCGAGGCCTCTCGCCGCGGTTCGCGTTCGTCGCCCTGGCCACGCTCGAGGCCGTCCCGGCGATGGTCGAGCGCGCGAGCGTCATCGCCAGCGCCCAGCGCGCGCGCGGCCTCGACACGGAGGGCAGCATCCGCGCGCGGCTCCGCGGTCTCCTGCCGCTCGTCGGCCCGGTGATCCTGTCGTCCCTGACGGAGGTCGAGGAGCGCAGCCTCGCCCTCGAGGTCCGGGCGTTCGGCAAGCCCGGCCAGCGCCATCTGCTCTGGCGGCTGCCGGACTCGACCGGCCAGCTCATCCTCCGCGTCGTCCTGCTGGCGTTGCTCCTCGCGGCGATCGCCGGCCGGCTGACCGGCGCCTTCCCGTCGACGCCGTGAGCCGCCGATGCTGCAGTTGAGCGGGGTCTCCTACCGCTACGCCGGGTACGCGAACGAGGTCCTCCACGACATCGAGCTTCGCCTCGAGGACGGCGAGATCGTCGGGCTCGTCGGGCCGAACGAGGCCGGCAAGTCGACGCTCTGCCTCGTGGCGTCCGGGCTGGCGCCCGCCTCGATCGGCGGGACGATCCGGGGCACCGTCAGCCTGGACGGCGAGCCCGCGGCGGGCCTGAAGACCCACCAGCTCGCCGAGCGCGTCGTCGTCGCGTTCCAGAACCCGAACACGCAGCGCTCGGGAATCGCGGCGACCGTGTTCGAGGAGATCGCGCTCGGGCCGATGAACCTGGGGCTCGAGGTGTCCGAGACGGTCGCGAGAGCCCACGAGGCGATCGGGCGGCTGCGGCTCGAGCCGCTCGTCCGGCGGGACCCGCAGCGGCTGTCCGGCGGCCAGGCACAGCTCGTCGGGATCGCCTCGCTCCTGGCGATGCGGCCGCGCCACGTGATCCTCGACGAGCCGACCGCCCAGCTCGACCCGGCCGGAACGCGGCTGGTCGGCGAGGCCCTCCGCGAGCTGGCGGCGTCCGGGACGTCGTTGCTGATCGCCGAGCACAAGACGGACCTCCTCGACGGGCTGTGCACGCGGGTCATCGCGATCGACGGCGGTCGGATCGTCCTCGACGGCCCGACCCACACGGTCTTCGACGATCCGGCGCTCGCGGCGATCGGTGTCGAGCCGCCGTCGCGGGCGCGCCTGAGCCGGGCGCTGGCGGCGGCGGGAACGGACCCGCGCGTCGTCGGCGAGGCACTGGCCGGAGCCGTGCCGTGACAGGAATCGCGGAGCCGATGCTCCGGACCGAGGGACTCGTTCACGTCTACGCCGGCGAGACGCGCGCGGTTGACGGCGTCGACGTGTCGATCGGCCGCGGCGAGCGGGTCGCGATCGTGGGCCAGAACGGCTCCGGCAAGTCGACGCTCGTGCGGCACTTCAACGGCCTCCTCCGACCGACCGAGGGCCGGGTCCTCGTCGACGGCCGGGATACGGCCGGGCAGCGGGTGGCGCACCTGGCGGCGACGGTCGGGCTCGTGTTCCAGGACCCGGATCGGCAGGTCTTCGCCGCGAAGGTGCGGAGCGAGGTCGCGTTCGGACCGAAGAACCTGGGGCTCGCCGGCGCCGACCTGGAGGCGGCCGTCGGGGCGGCGCTGGTCGCGACCGGCCTCGAGCGCGACGCCGACACGAACCCGTACGACCTGGGCTACTCCCGGCGCAAGCTCCTCGCGCTCGCCTCGATCCTCGCGATGGGCACGCCCGTCGTCGTCCTCGACGAGCCGACGACCGGGCAGGATGCTCGTGGCGTCGAGCGGGTCCACGCGGTCGTCGCCGATCTGTCCGCGGCCGGACGGACGGTGGTCGCGATCAGCCACGACATGCGGTTCGTGGCGGAGGCGTTCCAACGGGTGATCGTCATGCGCGACGGACGGATCGTCCTCGATGGAACACCCGCCGGGGTGTTCGCGGAGGCCGCGTGGCCAACGCTCGCATCGACATTCCTCGAGCCGCCGCTGGCCGCCCGGATCGGGGCCCGGCTCGGCGTGGGTTCCACGCCGACCGACACCGCGCTGCTCGCGGCGTTGGCGAGCTCGTCCGCCCGGGGTTGATCGTCAGTCGCGGGCGTGGAGCGCGACGACGATCAGGAGGAACGACGTCTCGAGGACGTCGACCCCGGCGATGACGAGGGCGACGACCAGCGGCAGCGGGTGACCGAGCAGCCAGCCCGATGCCGCCGCGAAGGCCGCGACCGCAAGGAAGACCAGGCGGACGCCACGGATCATCTCGGCGACGTCGCGGTCGGAGCTCGAGCCCACGGGTCGCGTCCGACGCGTGATCCCGTCGTCGCCGGGATCGCCCGACAGCTTCGCGACCGCGGACAGCAGGAGCACGAACCCGATCGCCACCGACCCGCCGACGAGCGCGGCGCGAATCAGGGGCGGCGGCGTGACGACCGAGGCGAGCGAGGTGGCGTCCCAGCCGAGGTACGTCCCCGCCGCAATCGCGCCGGCACCCGCGAGGAGCCAGAGCAGGCGGCCTGATCCTGCGTCGTCGCCGGCGCCGCGGTCGGACCGCCCCCGGCCGCGGCGCGGGTCCGGCTTCGGCTCGGGTTCCGCCTCCGGCACGTCGGCCCCCTCCGGCCGACGATGCCCCGGCTCGAACTCCGCACTCACCGCGACCGATGCCCGTCCGCGGCGCGGGCGACGACCCACAGGAACCGCGCGTCGTGGCGGTCTTCGGGCTCGGCGACGACCTCCGCGCGTTCGATCGCGAAGCCGGCAGCCTCGAGGAGCCGCCGGCTGACCTTCGCCGAGAAGTGGCTGAAGTACATGTCCACGCCGAGCCAGTCTGCCTCGATCCCGCCCGGGTCGTCCTCGACGCCCAGCGACGCGATGAAGACCCCGCCGGGCCGCAGCCAGCCATGGATCCGCCGGAACAGCGGGGCCTGCTCGTCGCGCGGCACGTGGGTCAGCGAGTAGAACGCGACGACGGCGTCGACGCTGGCCACGGGCCACTTCAAGGTCGTCATGTCGGCCTGGAGGAACGTCGCGTCCGGCACGTTCCGCCGCGCCCGGCGGATCTGCTCGCGCGAGATGTCGATCCCGGTCAGGTGCCGCCCGGCCGCGAGCCGCCCGCTCATCGGCAGCCCGGCGCCGCAACCCAGCTCGAGCACGTCGGCACCGGGCCGGATCCGGGCATCCGCCAGGTCCAGCGCGCGCCGGCGAGCCGGCGACGGCCGCAGTGCGCTCCACTCGAGGTACCGGTCGGCGATCCGGTCGTACCCGTCGGCCACGACCTGCTTCGGGTCAGGCCCCGCGCTCGGATCGGCGGCCGGACCCGCGGCCGCGCGCGTCACGCCGGCTCGCCCACGAGGATCTCGATCCGGTGGATGACGCCGTCGACGATCCGGAACGCCCCGAGCGCCGGCTCCTCCTCGGCAAGGGAGACGAGCAGGTAGATCGCGTCGGGATAGAAGGCGAGGCCCACGTCCGTCGGGCTCGGCGCGGCCGGCGAGCGGACGTGGCTGTGGACGATCGCCCAGAACACCTCGTCCGCGTCGTCCGTCGCGATCGTCAGCCGGAGCAGGTCGTCCGGGTGGATCTCGTAGCGGTACGGCGACGCGGCCTTGTTGCGCGTCGCCTCGAACCGCCGCGCGGTCCCGCCGTCCGCGGCCGGCCGGTCGCCGATGACCAGGCCGCAGGCCTCGTTGGGGTCCTCCGCCCGGGCGTGGTCGACGATCGCCTCGATCAGCTCCGGGGAGAGGTGGATCGCTGCCGGCCCCGGGTGGCTCACCACCAGCTGACGCCGCCCTCGAGGTCCTCCCTCATCTCGCCCAGCTCGCGGGTGAACGTGCCGGCGCTCAGGTACTTCCAGCCGCCGTCGGGGAGCAGCGCGACGATCGTCCCGCCGTCCATCCGCTGCGCCTCGCGCGCCGCCGCGACCAGCACGGCCCCGCACGACGGGCCGCCGAAGATCCCCTCCCGGTCGACCAGGTCGCGGAGCGCGGCGATCGCGTCGGCATTGCTGACGAGGTACTTCGCGTCGAGCATCGACGGGTCGAGGATCTCCGGGACGAACCCCTCGTCGAGCGATCGGAGGCCCTGGACGTTCTCGCCCGGGAGCGGCTCCGCGGCGACGATCCGGACCCCCGGCTTCGCCCGCGCGAGGTATCGACCGACGCCCATCAGCGTGCCGCTCGTCCCGAGCCCGGCGACGAACACGTCGATCTCCGGGCAGTCGGCGAGGATCTCCGGCCCGGTCGTCTCCTCGTGGGCGCGCGGGTTCGCGTCGTTGCCGTACTGGTAGGGCATCACGAACCGCTCGTCCTTGGCGACGAGGTGCTTCGCGAGCGCGATGGCCCCGTTGCTCCCGAGGCGACCGGGCGAGTCGATGACCTCGGCCCCGAACAGCGCCGCCATCTGGCGCCGCTCGTTCGTCACGTTGTCGGGCATGACGAGCGCGACCCGGTAGCCCTTCCGGCGCCCGATCATCGCGAGGGCGATGCCCGTGTTGCCGGACGTCGGCTCGAGGATGATCGAGTCGGGGCGGAGCAGGCGGCGCTTCTCGAGGTCCTCGATCAGGTACTTCGCGACCCGGTCCTTGACAGAGCCCGTCGGGTTGACCATCTCGAGCTTCGCGAGGATGCGGACCGCGGGGTTCGGCGACATTCGCGGGATCTCGACGAGTGGCGTGTGGCCGATCGCATCGAGGATGTCGAGGTACCGGCCACCATGGGGCGCGCCGATCGCATGGGCCCGGGCATGGTCGCCGCCCGGGTCGTCCCGGGCCGGGACGACCGCGGGCTTCGGGAGCGCCATCGTCATCCCCCGGCCATCGCCGGCAGGATCCGGACCTCGTCGCGATCGCTCACCGCGGTCTCGAGGCCGTCCAGGTACCGGACGTCCTGGCCGTTCACGTAGACGTTGACGAACCGGTTCAGCTCGCCGCCGTCCGCGAGGAGCTGCGCGCGGAGCGCCGGATAGCGCTCCGCGAGAGCATCGACCAGCTCGCCGACCGTCGACCCGCCGAGCTCGACCTGCTTGTTGCCGCCCGTCTGGGCGCGCAGGACCTGGGGGATCCAGACGGTGCTCACGCCTGCCCTCCGAGGACGAAGGTCTCGTCGGCGGCAGCGGCGTCGGCGGTCGCGCCGAGGGCGGCGAACGCCCCGAACACCGGGACCGGCAGCGGCCGGCCCTCCGCGCGGGCGGCGACCGCCTCGGTCGAGCAGACCGGGCAGGCCGGATCGCGCCGGAGCTTCAGCTCGGTGAACGTCGAGTCGAGGGCATCGAACAGGAGCAGGCGGCCGGCGAGCGTATCGCCGATCCCGAGCAGCACCTTCAACGCCTCGTTTGCCTGGAGCATCCCCATGATCCCCGGCACGACGCCGAGGACGCCGGCCACGGAGCAGCCGGGCGCAAGCTCGGGCGGCGGCGGGGTCGGGTAGAGGCAGCGGTAGCACGGTCCCTCGAACGGGATGAACGTGGTCAGCTGGCCCTCGAACCGGAACACGCTGGCGTGGATGACCGTGATCCCCTTGGCGACCGCAGCGTCGTTCAGAAGGTAGCGGGTCTCGAACGTGTCGGTCCCATCGATGATCACGTCGTAGCCGTTGATGATCCGCTCGACGTTGTCCGCGACGAGCATCTCCTCGTAGGGGATGACGTTCACGTCGGGGTTGAGCGCGGTGATCGTCTTGCGCGCCGACTCGACCTTGCGCTCCCCCACCCGATCGTTCGTGTGGAGGATCTGGCGCTGCAGATTCGACAGGTCGACGACGTCGAAGTCGACGATCCCGATCGTGCCGACGCCGGCGGCCGCGAGATAGAGCGCCGCCGGGGACCCGAGACCGCCGGCGCCGATGAACAACGCCTTGCTCTCGAGCAGCCGGGCCTGGCCCTCCGCCCCGACCTCGGGGATGAGGAGGTGGCGGCTGTATCGCTGCTTCTGCTCCGGGGTCAGCGAGACCGGCTTCTCCCAGGCGAGGCCCGATGACTTCCACGCCTGGAACCCGCCGGACATCGACGCGACGTTCGTGTAGCCGAGCTGCTCGAGCGTCTGGGCGGCGAACAGCGACCGGACGCCGCCCGCGCAGTACAGGACGACCGGGGCGTCCCGATCCGGGACCGCGTTCTCGATCTGCTGCTCGACATAGCTCTTGCTGATGTGGAGGGCACCCGGCAGGTGCCCCTGGTCCCACTCGGAGTCCTCGCGGACGTCGACGACGGTCGTGCCGTCGGTCAGGGCGTCGACCTCCTGGGGAGTGACCTCCCGGATCTGGGACCGTGCCTCACGGAGGAGGTCGGCGTAGGTTCGTGGCATGGGCGGGGTGGCTCCGATGTGACGACGGGCTGCCGGCTGCTTGCGCGGGCAGGGCGGTTGGACGAGGGTGGCGATGGTCTGGGCGCTGGGGCCCGCCGGCTCAGGCCGGCCGGCGACACCTGCAGCGGCGCTCGTCGATCGGGGTCATGCGGGCGTTCCCTGGCCCTCGGCCAGCGCCTTCTGGAGGGTCTCATGGCTCAGCATCGCGCACTTCAGGCGGGCCGGGCTGATGTCGATCCCCAGGAGGTCGAGCAGGTCGTCCGCGCGGAAGGCCTCGACCTCGGCGATGGGCTTGCCCTTGATCTCGTCGGTGAGCAGCGACGCCGAGGCCTGGCTGATCGCGCAGCCACGACCAGTGAACCCGACGCGCTCGACGATGCCGTCGCGCACGCCGATCTGGAGCGTGATCCGGTCGCCGCACAGCGGGTTGCTGCCTTCGAAGCTGGCGGTCGGATCCTCGATCACCCCGAAGTTGTGGGGCCGGCGATAGTGCTCGAGGATGTAGTCGCGGTAGAGGTCGTCCATTCCGATGTGCTGCTGTCAATCCCGACGAATCTGGTCGGGATTGATGCTAGGCAACGGGCGCTCCGCCGTCAATCGCGCGCGCGTCCGTTGCAGCAGGGGGGGCGCGCACGATTGTGCCCTGTTGCGCGACGGCGATTAGACTCCGCGCTGTCACGGTTGGACCGAGGGCAGGCGCTATGAGCCCGCGGCTTGGGGAAGCGGAACGGCGCCGGTCATCGAAAGGAGCGAGTTCACACCGACTCGCGGTCAACCCGGGAGGAGCTGCCGCCCGACACCCTGCCCGGCGGCAGATCAGGGAACGACATCCGTCAGATCTGGAGGAACGACCCGTGCCAAGCATGAGATCACGGCTTGCCGCAGCGCTGGGGGCTTCGGCCATCCTGGTGGCCGCGTGCAGCAGCGGCGCTACCCCGTCGCCATCGGCCAGCTCCGCGCCGGCGCCGAGCACGGCAGCCGGCCCCAGCGCCGCGGCACCTTCCGGGGCGGCGCCGTCGGCTGCTGTCGCCGCGAAAGACGCCAAGACGGCCGCGGAGGCGGGCGGCGTCGACGCCGTCTGTGCCGCCGGCAAGGCCGAGGGCCAGGTCAACATCATCGCCACGCCGCCCGACTGGGCGAACTACGGCCAGATCATCACCGACTTCTCGGCCAAGTACGGGATCAAGGTCCAGTCGGACAAGCCCGACGGGAACGGCCAGGACGAGATCAACGCGGCCACGCAGCTCGCCGGAACCGGGCGCCAGCCCGACATCTTCGACATCGGGTCGTCTCTCGTCAACGCCCACACCGACATGTTCACCCCGTACCAGGTGGCAACCTGGGCGGACATCCCTGACGGGAACAAGGAATCGACTGGACTCTGGTACAACAACTACACCGGCTTCGTGTCGATCGGATACGACACCAAGCTCGGGGACATCGCGAAGGTCGCGGATCTCGCCGATGCAAAGTACAAGGGCAAGGTCGCGTTGAATGGCGACCCGCTCAAGGCGTCCGCCGGTTTCAATGGCGTCGTCATGGCCGCCCTCGCCAACGGCGGCTCGGCCGACGATATCTCCGCCGGTGTCACCTTCTTCAAGGGTCTCGCCGACAGCGGGAACCTCCTGCCGGTCGACCCGACCCCGGCCACGATCGCATCCGGCCAGACCCCGATCGTGATCGATTGGTCCTACAACAACGGCGCCCAGACGGCGGTTCTCGCGCCGAAGGGCATCACCTGGAAGACCGTGATCCCGAGCGACGCGGCCCCCGTCGCCTCGTACTACAACGACGCGATCAACAAGGACGCGGCACATCCCGCGGCCGCCCGCTGCTGGATGGAATACATCTACTACCGACGCCGGCCAGAATGCCTGGCTGAAGGGCTTCGCCCTGCCGATCCGACTCGCGGCGATGCAGAAGGCCGGAACACTCGACGCCACGGCGCTTGCCGCGCTCAATCCCCCGACGACCCCGCCGGTCCAGCTGACGCAGGCGCAGAGCGATGCGGCAACGAAGTACCTCACCGACAACTGGAAGTTCATCGCCATCAAGTAGCAACGCAGGACAGTCGAACGGTGATGCCCGCGTGACCGATTCGGTCAGCGCGGCCACGCCGCCCACGGCACAGGCAGCCGGCTCTACCTCCGGTAGGGCCGGCTCACGCCGTCTCCGGAAGGCGGGGAACTACCTCGCCCTCATCCCCTTCCTCGGCTACGTCGGGATCTTCCTGATCCTTCCGACGCTTGTCGTGGCCGTCGGTGCGTTCACGACCGCGAGCGGAGGGTTCACCCTCGACAACGTGTCGCGGCTGTTCACCGACGAGGTGTTCGTCAACGCGTTCGTTCGCTCGATCCAGCTCGCCGTGGCGACCGCGATCGCCGGGGCGATCCTCGGCGCAGTGCTCGCCTGGGCGGTCGTCCGCGGCGATCCGAACGGCGTGTTACGCCAGCTGGTGATCGCCGCGTCGGGCGTCCTCGCCCAGTTCGGCGGCGTGATGCTCGCGTTCGCGTTCCTGGCGACGTTCGGGTTCAACGGCCTCGCGACGCTGTTCTTCCGCGACATCCTCCACGTCGACCTCCTCACCGACGCGTCGTGGCTGTACAGCCTCGCGGGCCTCGTCGTCGTCTACACCTACTTTCAGATCCCACTCATGCTGATCGTCTTCCTCCCGTCGCTCGATGGGCTCCGCCAGGAGTGGTACGACGCGTCCGCAAGCCTCGGCGGCTCCTCGTGGTCGTTCTGGAGGAACGTGGGTGGACCGATCCTGGCCCCGGCGTTCCTGGGATCGCTGCTGCTGCTGTTCACGAACGCGTTCTCCGCATACGCGACGGCTGCCGCCCTCATCAGCCAGGGAAGCCCGATCATCACCCTGCAGATCGCCGACGCCATGCAGAGCGAGGTCGTCCTCGGCCAGGAGAACGTCGGCAAGGCGCTGGCGCTCGGGATGATCGTCGTGGTGTCGCTGGTGATGCTGTTGTACGCCTTCATCCAGCGGCGCGCCTCGAGGTGGGTCCAATGACCGCGTCGCCCGGTGGCCCGCTCTCGGCCGCCGCGCCGCATGGCGGCGCCCTCGTCGCCCCCAAGGGACGCGGATCCGGCCGGCGCGGCTCCCGCCGTCAGCTCGGTGTCCGGATCGCGATCCTGGTCCTCGTGTTCGGCTACCTGGTCCTGCCGCTGTTCGCGATGCTCGAGTTCTCGACCCGTGGCAACTACGGCAGCCGGACGCTGGATTCGTACGCCGCGATCTTCAGCAACCAGGACCTGATCGACGCAGTCACCACGTCGCTCGAGATCGCGGTGCTGACCGTCTTCGGCATGCTGCTCCTCCTCGTCCCGACGATGGTCTGGACGGTCGTCCGGGTCCCCGGCATGCGCCGCGTCGTCGAGTTCCTGTGCCTCCTGCCGCTCGCGATCCCCGCGATCGTCATCGTCGTCGGCATCGCCCCGATCTACCGCTGGATGGGCCAGCATCTCGGCGCGGTCGGGGCATCACCGCTGACGCTCGCCCTCATCGACATCATCCTCGTGCTGCCGTTCGCCTACCGGGCGATCGATGCGAGCCTCCGGTCGATCGACACGGCGACGCTCTCGGACGCCGCGCGCAGCCTCGGCGCCGGCTGGCCGCGGACGATCCTCCAGGTCATCGTCCCGAACATCCGCGGCGGGATCCTGTCGGCATCCGTCCTCGCGGTCGCGCTGGTCCTCGGCGAATACACGATCTCGTCGCTGCTGTCCTTCAACACGCTCCAGGTCGTCATCTACCTGCTCGGCAAGCGCGATCCGTTCATCTCCGTCGCGGTCGCCTTCGCCGCGCTGCTGTTCGCGTTCGTCCTGCTGTTCGTCATCACCCGCGTCGGAGCCGGCGGCGACCGCCGTGCCCAGGTCGAGAGCGAGGAGCCCGCCACATGACCGCCGCGAGCGCAATCCCCATCGAGACCGGGCACGGCGTCGCCGTCGAGTTCGACGAGCTGCATCGCTGGTACGGATCCGTGCATGCGCTCAACGGGCTGACGATCAGCATCGCGCCGGGCGAGCTGATCGCCCTGCTCGGGCCGTCGGGCTGCGGCAAGACCACCGCGCTCCGCGCTCTCGGCGGGCTCGACGAGGTCGACCAGGGACGGATCCTCGTCGGCGGGAAGGAGATCACCAACGTCCCCGCGAACAAGCGGAACATGGGTGTCGTCTTCCAGGCCTACAGCCTCTTCCCCAACATGACGGCCCGCGACAACGTCGCCTACGGCCTGCGACTCCGCGGGATCAGCGGCGCGACCCGCAAGAAGAAGGCCGAGGACATGCTCGAGCTGGTCGGCCTCGGCCAGCAGGCGAGCCGCTACCCGCACCAGATGTCGGGCGGCCAGCAGCAGCGGGTCGCGCTCGCGCGCGCGCTCGCGATCGAGCCGAGCGTGCTGCTCCTCGACGAGCCGCTGTCGGCGCTCGATGCGAAGGTCCGGCGCCAGCTGCGCGAGGAGATCCGGCGCATCCAGATCATGATCGGGATCACGACCCTGTTCGTGACGCACGACCAGGAGGAGGCCCTCGCGATGGGCGACCGGGTCGGGGTGATGTCCGCCGGGCGTCTCGAGCAGATCGCCGCGCCGGCCGAGCTCTACGACCGGCCGAAGACACGCTTCGTGGCCGAGTTCGTCGGATTGACCAACCGGATCCCGGGGACGGCCGCCAGCGGCGGCGTCGAGCTGCTCGGGACCCGCGTGCCATTGCTGGATGGCTCGGCGACGTCCGGTCCGGTCCAGGCCCTCGTCCGGCCGGAGGCGATCCGCATCGTCCCGGACGAGGCGGCCGACGCCCGCGTCGTCGCCGTCAGCTTCCTCGGTTCGGTCTGCCGGGCCCAGGTGGCCCTCAAGGACGGCACGATCGTCTTCGGTCAGCTGTCCGCGGCCGAGGCGGAGGGCCTCGCCCAGGGCACCGCCGTCCGGGTGAGCGTCGTGCCGTCACCGGTGTTCGCGGTCGCCGACTAGCCGCGGGGAGCCTGCGGTGGTGACCCGGATCCGCGAGCCGGCCCGATCGGTCGACGTCATCCACGAGACGGACGTGCTCGTCGTCGGCAGCGGACCCGGTGGGCTGTCGGCGGCGCTCGCCGCGGCCCGCGCCGGCGCCGCGACCACGCTCCTCGATCGCTACGGCTGCTTCGGCGGGAACATGACCCAGGTCGGCGTCGAGAGCATCGGCTGGTACCGCCACGAGCAGACGGTCGAGGCGGACGGCATCGGCCGCGAGCTCGAGGAGCGGGCGGCGGCGATGGGCGCGGCGAACCCCGAGAGCCAGTCGCTGAGCATGGGGATCGACGGCGAGCGGTTCAAGTTCGTCGCCGACGTGCTCGTCGAGGAGGCCGGCATCACCCCGATGCTCCACCGCCTGGCCGTGCAGCCGATCGTCGAGGACGGGGCGATCCGGGGCGTCATCACCGAGAGCAAGTCGGGCCGCGAGGCGGTGCTCGCGAAGCGGGTCGTCGACGCCACCGGTGACGCCGACCTGGCCGCGCGGGCCGGGGCGCCGGTGCGCAAGACGCCGCGCGAGCAGATGCTCGCCGCGTCGGTGATGTTCTCGATGACCGGCGTGAACAAGGGCAGGTTCCTCGACGAGGTCAAGGCCGATCCGCAGACGTACCGGGACTGGGCAGGCAACGCCGAGTGGGACATCGAGACCACCGGCAAGGAGGACGAGCTCTTCTCGCCGTTCCTCCGGAAGCCCTTCAAGAAGGCCGTCGAGGAAGGGCTGATCCCGCCCGGCCTGATCACGCTGGCCGGGACGTGGGGAACGATCCGGACCGACCAGGGCGACCTGACCTACCTGAACCTCGTCCACCTGTCGGAGGTCGACGGGACGAGCGCGGACGACCTGACCCGCGGCGAGATCGAGGGCCGCCAGCAGGCGATGCAGGCGATCAAGGCGCTGCGGGCGTTCATGCCGGGCTGCGAGGACGCGAAGCTTCGCAACTTCGGGATGACGATCGGGATCCGGGACACGAGGAAGATCGAGGCCCTGTACGACCTCACCGGCGACGACGTCCGCGAGCAGGGACGGTTCGAGGACTCGATCGGGATCTTTCCCGAGTTCATCGACGGCTACGGGATCCTGATCCTGCCGACGACCGGCCGCTACTACCAGGTCCCCTACCGGTCGCTCGTGCCGAAGGGGTCGCGAACCTCATCGTCGCCGGGCGGTCGATCGGCGGCGACAAGGTGTCGCACGCGTCGACCCGGAACATGATGTGCTGCACGGTCAGCGGCCAGGGCGCGGGCGTCGCCGCGGCCCTCTCGGTCCGGACCGATCGGCCGTTCGACCGGCTCGACGTCGGGCCCGTCCAGACCGAGCTGCGCCGGCAGGGCGTCCGCCTCGACTGAACCCCGGAAATGGCCTCGAGGGCCTCAGTCGCCGAAGAGCTTCTGGACCTCGAGCAGGCCGTCGGCGAGGCGATCGATGTCGTCGCGGGTCGTGTAGACGCTGAAGCTTGCCCGGGCGGTGGCCGCGAGATCGAGCCGCTCGTGGAGGGGCATCGTGCAATGGTGCCCGGCGCGGACCGCGATCCCGAACCGATCGAGGACCTGGGCGACGTCGTGCGGGTGGATGCCCGGCAGGTTGAACGGGACGACGCCGCCGCGCTTGTCCGGGTCGAGCGGGCCGTACAGCTCGATCGCCGGGATCCGGGCCGGCAGCGTCTCGAGCGCGTACGCGACGAGCGCTCGTTCGTGCTCGCGCACCGCGTCCATCCCGATCTGCATCAGGTACTCCGCCGCCACGCCGAGCCCGATCGCGTCGCCGACGGCCGGGGTCCCGGCCTCGAACTTCCACGGGATGTCATTCCAGTCCGAGCGACGGAGATGGACCTCGCGGATCATCTCCCCGCCGGCGAGGAACGGCGGCATCGCCTCGAGCAGCTCGCGCCGGGCCCACAGGGCGCCGGAGCCCATCGGGGCCAGCATCTTGTGACCGCTGAACGCGTAGAAGTCGGCACCGAGCTCCTGGACGTCGACCGGAACGTGCGGGACGGCCTGGGCCCCGTCGACGAGGACGAGGGCGCCGGCGGCGTGGGCCATCTCGACCATCTCGCGGACCGGGTTGATCGTGCCGAGCGTGTTCGAGACGTGGGTGAACGCGACGAGCTTCGGGCGGAGCTTCAGCAGGACCTCGAACACGTCGAGGCGGAGGAGCCCGTCGTCGGTGATCGGGATGAACTCCAGGTCGCCGTCCCGCTCCTGGACGAGAAGCTGCCACGGGACGAGGTTGGCGTGGTGCTCCATCTCGGTCAGGACGATGGCGTCGCCGCGCGAGATGTTCGTCCGGCCCCACGAGTAGGCGACCAGGTTGATCGCCTCCGTCGCATTGCGGGTGAAGATCACCTCGTGGGCGTCCGGCGCGTTGATGAACCGGGCGACCCTCGCCCGGGCCCGCTCGTACTCGGCCGTCGACCTTCTCGCCGATCGTGTAGATCCCGCGGTGGACGTTCGCGTTGTACTCGCGGTAGTAGGTGTCGATCGCGTCGATCACGACCTGCGGCTTCTGGCTCGATGACGCGGAGTCCAGGTAGATGAGCGGGTGGCCGTTGATCTCCTGGGCGAGGATCGGGAAGTCGCGCCGGAGCGCGACCGGATCCAACCGGGTGGCGTCGGCGCGCGGGACATCGAAGGTGACCGTCAGATCGGTCAGATCCTCCCCTCGATGGCCGAGCCGGATCGTCCCGGTCTTCCCGGTGTCGTGCCAGGCGAAGCGAGCGACGATCGTCTGGTCGTCGGGCTTGGTGGTCGACAGCACGTCGATCGTGTCGTCGGGCGGATGGTCGCGGTAGGCCTGGGCGATGGCGTCGCGACCGTGGAATGGGCCGAACGGCAGGCTCACGAACGTCGCGGTTGCGTCCTCGGTGAAGTGGCCGACCATGTCACCGAAGTCGCCCGACCGGACGCCCGGGTTGAAGCGTTCGACGTGCGCGGCGAACAGCGGCGCGA
>CAVVCZ010000006.1:0-483186 GCA_963746845.1 uncultured Chloroflexia bacterium
GGCCGGTCAGTTCCAAGTTGATCGACGGACGATTGTTAAGCGCCTTGGCCAGGGCGGCGACTTTAGTCTGAGCGGTTTGATTCAAGTTGGCGCGGCCGTTGTCGAATTCAACATAACTTAACTCGTCGCCGCTGCCACTGCCGCCGCTGAACACCGCGCCGAGCAGAGAGAAGGGTGCGGTGACCGCCTTGGTAAGAATGTTGACGATGATGCGCCAGATGATGCCACCGACGCTGAACTGCGGATCGTCCAGCGACCCGCTGATCGGCAGATCGATATCGATGACACCATCGCGGTCTTTTAACAATGCCACGGCAAGCAACACCGGTAGTTTAGTGGCATCGGGGCTTTCGATTCTTTCGCCGAAAGTGAGCTGGTTTAAGATGATTTTGTTTTCGGCGGTCAACCTGCGATTCTCAAGTTTGTATTTGACGTTGAACGAAAGCTTGCCTTTCTCGATGCCGTAGCCGACGTAGCGCCCCGAATAGGGAGTCATCGGGCTCAGCTCGATCTCCTTGGCATCGGCGACGATGTCGAGAAATAAGTCTTTCGAGAGTGGGTTGAGCTTGCCTTTAATTTCGACCGGGGCGGCGTTGTCGAGCCGGGCTTTGATATCTAGATCGCCGGGCGCTTCCGGTTTGAGCTCGGAAATCGTTCCCTGAACGCCGGTGAGATTAGCGTTGTAGTTGGGCTTGATGAAAAGGTCGCTGAAGTCAATGTTGCCCGCAGTCAAGTTAATCTTGCCGATGGTAATCGCTTTCTCTTCGGCTGCGGCGGAGGGAGCCGCGGGTGCTGGCTTGTCCGGTGTTTTTGCCTCCGGCGCTTTCGCCGTGGTTTTTTCCGGCGCCGGCTCGGCTTTCTTATCCTGGCTTTCGGGCGTGAGCTTTTGCAAATTCATTTTGCCGTCGGCGCCGAGGATCAAGCGGGAGTAGAAATCGCCGAGATTGATTTCGCCGATGCTTAATTTGAAAGGTTCGAGGTTGAACTGAAGGGCGTTTAAGTTGAGCGATTTCCACTTGAGCAGGTCGTTGGAGTTGCTTTTTTCCACGGTCGCAAAGTCGGTGATGTCGACGCTGCCGTCGTAGTTGACTTTGGCCGGGCCGTCGCCGCTGGTATCAAAAATTAGATTACCCTTGGTGCCAATACTACCGCTGGTGAACAAGAAGTTAACTCGGTCCTCCACATAAGGCCAAAATGGCAGGACGTCAATCCCCTGAGCATCGACTTCCAGCCGGCCTGTAACGGGCCGAGTTCCCACAGTTCCGGCAAATTTCAAGGTCCCTTTGTCGTTGATTGTGGCTTGGAACGTCGCTTTGCCGCGCGACTTTTCCACGTTGGAAAAATTCTCGCCGCGTAGTGTTGTATTGGATACGACGATGCGCGCCGGTGCCGCCAGGGAGCGATCATCGTAAACAATTCTATAACGGTTGAAAGCGACGCGCTTAGTGAGCACGGTCCAGGACGCCTGTTCTGCTTTCACCGGCTGTTTGGTTGCGCTTTCAGGACCGCGCGTCTTGAGCAGGCGGGCGTAGCTGATCGTCCCGTCCTTTTCCCGTTGGACATAGCCGTTGCCATCCTGGGTTTCCACGGACCCAATAACGACCGAACGCTTGCCGACGTCAACCGTGGTGTCTTTTACGGTCAGGAGCGGAACGCGCCAAAGGGGTTCGGATTCTCCCGGCACGTCCATGCGCAATGTTCGCAGCGCCGCGTTCAGCTCGGAAAGTTTTATCTCCGGCTCGTCCGCTTTCTGCGCGAAGGCAACCTGAGTCGTAAGGTCGAGAAGTCCGTCCTTGAATTCGACTCCGAGCAAGTCTTCGTAATACGGGCGGAGTTTCTTGAGTTGCAGTGCCCGGATTTCCAATTTGCCGTCTGCCAGCAGCGGCGTCAGTTGGACGGTGCCGGCGTGAGAGAATGTTTCTTTTGCGTCAGATTCAAACGACAGTTCGACATTGGCCTTTTTATCGGCTTCATTGCTGAGCCCCGTGACTTTGAGGCGGACATTGTCGAGGCGTGTCTTGTAGGGCTGCTGCGGCTGTTCGTCAATGAAGTGGATCGTCGCGCCATCGAGGGCGAACTCCTCGATTTGATAGATGAACGGCTTGGCGTCGTCTTTTTTTGCCGGGGCCGGCTGGCTGTTGGCCGACGGCGTCACCAGATTGGCCAGGTTCAATTCGCCCTTGCGGTCGATTGCGACATGGACTTCGAGGCCCTGGGACTTCACCGACTTGAGCGCCAGCTTGCTGTTGAAAACCTCGAAGGCGCCGACCACGACATCGAAGTTGGGCAGCTTGAGCAGCGGCGCGGCGCTCGGTCTGCTGCATCTCCAGCGCGTTCACGTTGAGATCGCCGGACAGCGCCAATACCGGCCCGGTTTTCGGGCCCGACTTGAAGCTAGCGGTGACCTTGCCGTTGAGTTGTCCCGACGGCACTTTGAAATTCAGCGCCACCGGCGAGTATTCCAAATACTTGGCGATCTCCAGTTTGTCGAGTTTGATGCTCAGCGTGCTTTCGAGAGAGTCCTTAAAGGGGGTGGTCGAATCGCCGGTAAGGTGAAACGGCGCGCCGTTGATCATCGCTGAGAACTCCGGCTTGATCTTGATCTCGACATCGGCCGGCAGGCTCGAGATAAACGGCACGCCGATTTTGAGCGCCGTGATCGCGTGCTTGGTCTGTTCGGGCTGGTCGTCGAAATCGATCTTGCCGTCGATGATTTGGATGTTGTTCAAAGCGAATCTCGGCGTCGGTCCGGAGGGGCCGGACGTGAATTCGTCGATCAGGTCTTGGAAGTTGTATTTGAGATCCTGATGGCGCACCAAGTTGATATAGGGTTTCACCAAACGCAGCTCTTTGATCACCGGCGCCAGGCGAATCAGCGACCTGAATTCAAGATTGACGAACAGCTCGTCGAAGGACAGTGCCGGCGTTTGGCCCTGCTTCTCCTGCATCAGGAAGCCGCGCACCGTGACGGTGAGGTTGTAGGGATTGATCCTGATCTGCTCGATGGTGACCGGGCGGTGCAGTGATTTCGATAGCTCGCTGGCGATCTTACCGCGCAGTAGCGGCGGCGCGGCCAGACCCAAGAGCAGGCCGAAACCGACAACGATCGCGGCAAGCCAAATGGCGATCTTGCGGGTCCGCGGATGGCGAACGATGGCGGTGGTTTTTGTCCGCAGATCGGTAAGTTTTGACGCCATGGCAAACTTCGTGAGGATGAATTGCCGCGAGCTTATCGCAAGGGGTATGGCATGTCCATCGAACGTGCCGAACTAAATTATGTTGATATTAACCGCCGGTGTCGATGGTCTCCAACATGGCGATGTAAGTGCTTGGCATGTGCCAATGATGCGCGCCCTCGAGGATCAAGCGTTTGTATTCGGGATTGGGCAGCGGGACATTTTTCTCGATGGCGGCGACGTAGACCAATACTTGCAGCGGATGACTGCCGTTGTCCGGCGCGTAGACCGATAAAATCTCGCGGTGGTAGCCGTCTTCGAAGCCGTCCATGACGTCGAGATCGGCGTCGAGACATCGTACACTGCGCCCCAGACTTCCCGGCCGGCGACCGCGCAGACGTTGGCGGTGCCGCACTCGCGCAGGCGCGAGTGGCGGGTGATGCCAAATTCATAGTCGGGCAGCTTGGCGATGGTGACGAACTTCGTCGAAGGGCAGCGCCGCTGCATTTGCGGCCAATGCAAATTCGATCCGTAAGCGAAATAGTACACGACAGCCTCACCTCCCGGTTAAGCGGCGATATTAAGGAAAGATTTTATTGCGCACAAGCTGTCGGAAATGCTCGCGGGTTACCAACTTCAATCGGCCTAAGCATCAGTGATGCGCTTAGGCCGATTTTTTTTCGCCGGCATAGGTATCGTTGCAAGCTGTCATTTCGCGCGCAGCGAGATATCTTTCCTGAGCCAAGCCAACCAAGCGTTGACGAACTCGGTGCGGTTCGATACTTGATCGTCCCATGACCAAACTCAAAATCACTTTGGCCCTGGGCTCCTATGACCGGCACGCGCCTTTGCTCGAAGGCTGCATCCAACACCCGGATATCGACATCGAATATATCGAGTGCGACCCGCAGCAGGGGCGCCATGAGCGGTTCCTGCAACATTTCGAATTCGACGCGGCGGAACTGTCCTTTTCTTCGTACTGCATCGCCGTCGATCAAGGCATGCCGGTGCATGCGGTGCCGATCTTTCCGCGCCGGCTGTTCAGCCAGTCGCAAATGTATAAGAACGTTAACTGTGGCATCGCGACGCCGAAGGATTTGCTTGGTAAGCGTATCGGCTTGAGCGGCTATCAGAATACTCTAGGCGTGCGCGCCAAGGGCGACCTGACGCATTTTTACGGCGTCGATCGAAAGTCGGTGACTTGGATCACGCCAGGTAAAGAAGTGGTCGATGTCGAGTTGCCCGCCGATTTGAAAATTGAAAGTCGCGGCAGCATGGCCGAGATCGAGCAGGAATTTGTCGACGGCAAAATTCAAGCGATGTTCGTGTCGCGCCTGCCCAAGCCCTTCCGCGACGGCAACAAGAACTTGGCCCGGCTGTTCGCCGATCCGCAAGCCGAAGAAGAACGCTACCTGCGCGAAGAAGGCTACTTCCCGATCATGCATGTGCTTGGCGTACAAAAAAGAGTTGGCCGAGAAACATCCCGAGCTGCCGCGCGCGCTTTTCGATGTCTTTGAACAAGCCCGCGCCCGCGCCACGCAGCGCTGGGTCGATCCCAACTGGTCCATGGTGATGTGGGGCAGGAAAGAGCTGGAGCGGCAGAATAGCGTTGTGCAGCTTCGATCCGTGGAGGAACGGTCTAGAAGCCAACCGCAAAAACATCGAACGCTTCGCGCTCTACAGCCACGAGCAGGGCTTGACCAAGCGGCGGCTGACGCCGGAAGAGTTGTTTGTGGGGATCGAATAAGAACGTTTCGAGTTTGATGTTTCGGGTTTAGTGTTCACGTCCTTCGGACAACTGAATACTGATAACTGCCGACTCCCGCCGCGGTGGCTTTGCCAACAGCACCAAGAACGCTGAAGTAAACAGCGCACAAGAAAAAATCGTGAACGATAGATCGTAGCTGCCGGTGCGGTCGTGCAGGAAACCGAAGAACGGCGCGCCGCTGGCGGCGAATAGATGCGAGAACAGCATCGATAGGCCGCGCACGGTGCCGAGGGAATTCCGGCCGAAGAAATTGGCCCAGATCACTTCGCGCAAGACGAAGCTTCCCGCCAAGCCGGTGCCATAGAGAAAAAAGCCGATATAGGTGACATGAATTTGCCGACTGGTGATGGCGGTGATCAGGCCGATGCCTTGAATCAGGAACTGGATACAAGAAACTTTTCGGATATCGAATTTGTCGGCGAGCATGCCCCAGACCAGTGTCGAGCCCAGTTGCGTGATCGCGATGGTGCTCATGAACGAGGCGGCGACGAGCGGTGAGTGGCCGATGTCGGTGACGTAAGAGAAAATGTGGAGATTCAAACCGGCGATGCCGACGCTGGCGATGCCGAAGGTGATGACGAGCACCCAAAATGTCGGTAACCGAATAGCCTGGGCACGAGTCCACACCGTTTCGTCAGAACTTTGTGCCGGTTGTTTTCGGCGGTCGTCGGTTCTGGATTCTCGCGGCTCTGCAATGGCGGCCAGGCGGCGGATCGCCATCTGGGCGGAGTCCTAAGTCTTCGGGTTGGCGGCGCACGAAGATCAGCGCTGGGGCGACAACTAACAGCGGCGCGATGATGCCGAAGATCGCCCAGGTGTAGCGCCAACCGACGAGCACGAACAGCGACGCGGCGGCGATCGGGATGCTCAGCTTGGCGACACCGGTGCCGAGGTTGGCGATGCCCATGGCGCGGCCGCGCTTGCGCACGAACCATTGGGCGATGGTGACGTTGATCACCAGCGAGCCGAGCAGTGCTTCGCCGGCGATGACCAACGAGCAGCGCACGACGACGAACTGCCAGAAACTCTGCACCAAGCTCGAAAGCAACAGCCCCGCGCCTTCCATGAGCACGCCCAAGACGAGCACGCCACGCCCACCATGACGGTCGATCCACGAACCGAGCATGGGCACGATCAACGCGGCGACGCCGATCTCGAAAGTACGAATCAGCGAAAATGCGCCGCGAGTTACGCCAAGCTCTTCGGTGATCGGTTTGAGAAAAATGCTCAACGTGCTGGAAAAGGCGAAAGTGCCGGCGATGTTGACGAGAATGCCGACGGCAACGATGTACCAGCCGTAGAAGAAACGGGGCTGAATGGCGGAGCCATCCGTCTTGTGACGTGCGGTCATATTTGCAGCTGACGCCCGTGGTGTCTATTGACTGGCTATAGCGTTTGGGGGAAGTTCTCCGAACCCTGTAGGATGCGGTGAAGTTCAGGACAGTGAAATAGGCGGCAAATTTACTTTGCCGCTTGTGGAACCTGTCGCAGTAACTCCGCTAAATGATGCTTCCACCACTTCGCTCTGCCGACTGTGCCGTGGCCGGCGGTTTCGTCGCTTGCCGGGATCAGCATATATTGGCCTTGCTTCACGCGCTTGATCTCGCGTTCCATGATTCCTAGCTCGGGCGGATTTCGTTCGTCGTCAGCAGAATTGATGGCGAGCAGGCGAGCTTTGATGCTCTCCAGTTTGGGCGACGGATTATAGTCGCGGGCCGACTCGTACTGATAAATCACATCGTTGGCGTCGGCCCTCGACGTTTGCGCTAGGCGCTGGTTCACCTGCTGATCGGCTTTTTCCCACGTCGGCGCCGCCTTTTGAAGTGCCTGGCTGCCGCCGTTGGTGGCGATGCTAAAATAGGTTTGCGCCAACTGTAAGCTGCGCGGTTGTTTGGTGTAGTTGCCGCCGTTCCACTCCGGGTCGCTGCGGATTAATTCGATCATCATGCGGCGGGTCATCCAGTTGCGGCCAGCCACCTCGACCGGCATGCACGACATGGGTACGAGCGCGTCCATGAAATCGGGAAACATCGTGCCCCAGACCCACGTGAGCATCCCACCGCCAGATGTCCCCATCACCAATCGCAGCCGCCGCATACCGAGATGCTCCGTGACCAAGCGGTGCTGTGCCCGGACTAGGTCGTCGGAGTTGTAGCGGGGAAAGTTCGTCCGCAACCCATTGGATGGCTTGGATGATTTTCCGGCGCCGATAGCGTCTGGAATAATAATGAAATAACGCTTTGCGTCGAGAGGCTGTCCAGGACCGAACAGTTCGCCGGCGAAGTTGTTGTTAAGAAAATTTTCTCCGGTTGCGCCCGTGCCGTGCAGGATCAACACCGGCTCGCCCGATGGATCGCCGACGGTTAAGTAACTTAACTTCAGCTCTGGCAACACCTCGCCGGTGTGAAAGCGAAAATCGCGCACTGTCCAGCTTGCTTCTTTTGGCGCAGGATAGTCGGCGGCTGGAAGAGAATTAGTGATGAAAAAACCAAGCAGGCTGAAAATAACGATCGAGAGTCTACTGGATATCATACGGCCTCCTTGTTTTAAAACTGAATGCTTTTGATCTCCCACCAGTTACCATTCAAATCCGCAAACAGAAATGACGCTTAATCATTGGATTCACTCACTGCTTCAAGCTCGCGCAGCCTTGGTGAGGTAAGGATTGGGTTGCGCGCACGTCAGCGCCGGCGCGGTGAGCAGGGCGAGAGACCCGGCGAAACACAAACTTTGCGTCCGTGCAGCGAATGGTTTCATGGTTTAACCTTGACTCGATAAGACAATAGTCGGCCATGCGCTGTCAACCGGTTCGCCGTGCGGCTTGAAATACTTTCCAGACCGCATTAACAATGGCGCGACTCATAGACTCTGGGAGACGATTCATGCTGATTCTATCCAATGACGACATCGAAAAAATTCTTCCGGTGGGCGCTTGCCTCGATGTGCTGGAAGAAGCCTATCGTGATCTTGGCAACGGCATGGCCGCAACGGTGCCGCGCTACGATGTTTTCAGTCCGACGAAACCCGGCGAGTTCTATGAGTACAAAACCATGAGCGGCGTGCTGCCCAATCGCGGCATCGCCGCGCTGCGGCTCAACTCCAGCGTGGTCAAGTGGTACGAGAAGGCGGGCGGCGTGCGCAAGGACAAACTGCCGGTCGCAGGGGGCGACCGCTACGTCGGGCTGGTGATGCTGTTCAGCACCGAAACCGGCGAACCGTTGGCGATTTTCCCCGATGGCTATGTGCAGAAATTGCGCGTTGCCGGCGCCAGCGCAATCGCCGCGCGCTACCTGGCGCGCAAGGATTCAACCACGATGGCGTTGCTCGGCTCGGGCTGGCAGGCGAGCGCGCATCTCGTCACGATGGCGATGATCCGTGATTTGCAACAGGTCCGAGTCTTTAGCCCGACGCCTGAGTCGCGTCGTAAGTTCGTCGAAGAATGGCGTGGCAAGGTGAAAGCGGAATTGATCGAGTCCATCAGCGCCGCCGAAGCGATCAAAGACGCCGACATGGTGATCTGCACGACCAACTCGATCTCGGCATTGTTTCCTGGCGATATCTTGGAGCCGGGCATGCATGTGTCGTGCGTCAAACCCTGCGAGCTCGATGCATTGACTTACCAGCGCTCCGACCCGCTGATCATCCACTGGCGCGAGGCGAAACCGTTTCAGATCACCATCGGTGTCGATCCGCACTCGATCCCCGATATTGCCGAGGGCTGGCCCCACCCGATCACCCGCGAAGACACGGCGATCTGGGATCTACCGACGATCTCGCAGCTGGTCAATGGCCAACATGGCGGCCGCAGCAGCGACGAAGCGATCAGCTGTTTTTGTAACAACGTCGGCCTAGGTTTGCAGTTCGCCGCCGTCGGCAGCGAAGTATTGGCGCGGGCGCGGGAGGCGCGAGTCGGTCGGGAGATTCCGACGGATTGGTTTTTAGAAGATGTGCATCCTTAATTTTCGTTCAAGGTTCAAAGGTTCAATGTTCAAGGTCAGAACAATGCCAATGATCCATTTAGCCTTTGTCATTTGGCTCGCCGTATTCAACGGGGTTATTACCGCGCAGACGATCAAGCTTAAAGTCGCTTATCCGACGACGGTCGGTTCGATGGCTGTGGTTTGGGTCGCCAAAGAGGCCAAGCTGTTTGACAAGCATGGACTCGATGTCGAGCTCATTTATGTCGCGGGCAGCTCACGTGTTGTCCAAGCAATGCTCGCCAAGGATATCCCGATCTCGGAGATCGCCATCCCCGCGGTGATCCAGGCCAATCTCGCCGGCGCCGATCTGGTGATGCTCGCCGGGCCCAATCACAAACCGGGGCAGAAGATCATGGTCAAGCCCGAGATCAAACGGCGGGAGGATCTCAAGGGCAAAAAAATCGCTATCAGCCGCTTCGGCACATCGGACGATTTTCTTCTGCGCTATGTGCTCGGTCAATGGAATCTTCAGCCCGACCGTGACGTAGCGCTGATCCAAATGGGCGGCTCGCCGGAAACGCTCGCGGGCTTGGCGGCGGGCGCTGTCGATGGCGGCTTGCTCGCTTCGCCGCTCCATCTCCAGGCTGCCAAGTTCGGTTTCAGTTTGCTCGCCGACCTGAGCACCCTCGGCGTCGACTACCAGGGCGCCGGTGTCGTGACGACCCGTTCGTACATGCGCGAGGCGCCGGACACGGTCCGCCGTTATCTGCGCGCTTACGTCGAAGGGCTGCACCGATTCAAAACCGACAAAGCCTTCGCGGCGAAAGTTATCGGCAAGTATTCGCGCATGACCGATGCCGACGCTTTGGAGGAAACCTATCAGCACTATGCCGTCAAAGTGATGCCGCGCGTGCCGTACCCGACAATCAAAGGCATTCAAATGGTTCTTGACGAGATCGGCACACGCACGCCCAAGGCCAAGAACCTCGCGCCGGAGAGTTTCATCGATGTGAGTTATTTGAAGGAACTGGAGCAGGGTGGGTTTATCAAAAAGCTTTATGGGGATTAGAATCGTTAAGAACGAACGAGAAGAATTCAATCATAGGTTTCAACGCGGCGATTGAATTTCTGCTGATTTCAGGAGCGGTTCACGCCCAGCCGGCGCCCACGGCCGCCAAAAAACTTGACGGTCTGCCGTCATGCTTGGAGATTTTGCCGAGCAAGGCCGTTAGATTTGTCGATCGCTGTGAGTGTAACTTTGAATCAATTTATTTTTTTTACGTCGCTCAATTATCTTATTGACAGAGAAAAGCCACTTTCGTAAACTAACGATCAGCAGGGAAAGGAGGTGGTCCAGACATGATTGATTTAAGTACTGGCTGTGAGGTGGCTGAGACTTAGGCTCTAGGCGGCGACTCTGAATGGAGATTCGGGCCTAGAGCCTGAGAATCTCCCTCAGCCACCGCAGTGGCCCGCTGCACCGGTCGCGCAAGCTGCCGAGTGTAGCGGGCCTTTTATTTTTGCAGCATTTTAAGTGCCGCATCGGCGCTCTTTTTGATCTGCCCATTGCCGTTCCGGCTCGCTTCGTTCAACGCCCGCATAAATTCTTCATCCGGCGACCCTAGACTAGCCAGGGTTACGGCGACTACGTTCTTCACGCGGTCATCTGCATCATGCAAATAAGTAGCTAGAAGCTTTTGCCGGACGGCGGCATCGACATCGGTTCTCACTTTCAGACTGGTAGCGGCGGCAACGCGCACTGTCGGTTCTTCGTCGTCCAACGCCTTCAACATTGCTCGCCGGCTCTCAGCGTCGTGCAAAGCTAAGTCGCGCAGGCAGTAGAGCGCCATGCGTTTCTGATTGGCGCTGCCAGTCACGCACAGTTCTACCAGCAGCGGGACCACGGCGCCTTCCTGCTGGGCGATGCGCACGAGCAGCAGGCCGTTGGCCCAGCGAATATCCGGTTCGCGGTGATCGAGGGCGTCGAGCAGCGTGCGAATCACAACTCCCGAAGGCTGGGCTTGATGGCCGAGAATGTAAGCGACCGGCCAATAGTTTCTGTGATCCGCTTCGCTGAGGCGATTATGGAGGGCTTGTCTTAGAGTTTCGGAAGTCTCGGCCAATGCGATGAGCTTGTCGACGGCGGCGCGGATCGTTGGCTTGTCGGGATGATCGAGGGCGGCGATGAGATCGGTAATCTCGCGTGGCTCGGTTGCCATGGGCGAACTCCAACGCGAAAGGTTAGCCGATTTAGATTTCTAAAAACTGCGGGCAGTCGGTCAAGTTGCGGTTGCCTTTGGGCTTGACCACGACGACATCTTCCAATCTGACGCCGCCGACGCCGATGTAATAGAGTCCCGGTTCCACGGTGACCACATGGCCGGTGCGCAAGATCGCGTCGACGGGTGCGATGCGCGGCGGCTCGTGAATGTCCAAACCCAAGCCATGGCCGGTGCCGTGGAAGAAGCCCTGCATGCGGCCGTTGATTTTCCCGGTCGGGAAGCCGCGGGCGGCGAACATGTTCAAAATATTCTGGTGTACTTCTTTGCCGTTGACGCCGTCGCGGATCTGCTCGTAGCCGATCTGCTGGCCGGCTTGCACCGTGGCGTAGATCTCTTTTAATTTGTCCGACGCTCGGCCGCGCACCACGGTGCGGCTCAAATCGCCGAAATAACCATTGTGCTGCGAGCGCGGAAAGATATCGAAGATGATCGAGGTGTTCGCTTTGACCGGCCCGGTGCCTTCATGGTGCGGATCGACGCATTGGTTGCCGGATGAAATGATCGTGTGGCTCGGCAGCCAGCCTTGCGCCATGATCGTCGTGTTGACCGCGGTCTTGAGCATTTCCGAAGTCAGCCTGGTGCCGTTGAGATAGAGATAGCCGTCGCGCTTGGTCGTGGTCCGTTTGAGCATGCGGATGCCGGCTTCGAGGCCGAGGCGGGCGATGCGCAGGGATTCGGTGATCTGTTTCACTTCGAGATTATTCTTGGTCTCGCGCTGGGGCCAGAAGGGGTCGCGCTTGATTTGCACGCTGTAGCCCTTGGCGCGCAGCTGGTCCAACAGGAGCGCGGAGAAATTCGCCGGCACGATCAGCGAGCGAATGGCGCGCTCGCGAAATATCAAGTCGACGATGTCGATGACCGCCGCCGGCGATTTGCCGAGCTTGCGCAGCTTCTTCTGATACAGGGACAAAGACAGAGTCCGGTCGGCATGGGCTTGCTTCTTGGCGCGGTCGATCTCCAGATCGCTCATGACGATGTGGCTGATGGTTTTTGTGCTGAAAAAAAATAAACGGATCGGGCACGAAGAAGCCGGTGGCGTAAAGCATGTTGGCGTCGCCTTCGCTGGCGGCGTAAAGCAGGATCGCCTGATTCGGTTTGAGTTGGATCGATTGCGGCGCCGAGCCGCTCGATAGGTTTTTTGCTTTTGTCTTGGCTTCGAACATGATTACTTGATCGCCTCGATTCGCGTTGGTTATGGTTTTCTAGCAGCTCGATCAAGTTAACAAGTTGGCTCTGGAACTGCAAGATTTTCCTCGTGATTTCGCGCGATTCAGTTGACAGTCGAGAGGCTTTTGTTATGATGCCGCCACTCGCTGGCGAAACTATTTTGCTTTCGCGTCTAAGGAATTTCTCTCGATGACGATCGCTAACAATCTCGACAAACTTCGTGAACTCAACGACAACGCCGAAGCTGGCGGTGGCGCCGACCGCGCGCGCCGGCAGCATGAACAGGGTAAACTTCTGGCGCGTGAGCGTCTCGACATTCTGCTCGACAGCGGCAGTTTCGTCGAGATCGACCGCCTGCGCACGCACCACAGCACCGACTTCGGCCTCGATAAGCAGAAATTTTTAGGCGACGCGGTGGTCACCGGCTACGGCGCTATCGATGGCCGGCTCGTCTATGTCTACTCCCAGGACTTCACGGTTTTTGGCGGCAGCCTGAGCCGTGTGGTCGCCGACAAGATCTGCAAAGTCATGGACATGGCGATCAAGAACGGCGCGCCGCTGATCGGCATCAACGACTCCGGCGGCGCGCGCATTCAAGAAGGCGTCGACAGCCTCGCCGGCTACGGCGATATCTTTCAACGCAACGTGATGGCGTCCGGTGTGGTGCCGCAGATTACCGCGATCATGGGTCCGTGCGCCGGCGGCGCGGTCTATTCGCCGGCGATCACCGACTTCATCTTCATGGTCAAAACCAACAGCTACATGTTCATCACCGGTCCGGACGTGATCAAGACGGTGACCCATGAAGAGGTGACTAAAGAAGACTTGGGCGGCGCGGAGACGCATACGGGCAAGAGCGGCGTGGCGCATTTTACCGCCAATACCGAAAAAGACTGCTTGCTGATGATTCGCGAGCTGGTCAGTTTTCTACCCAGCAACAATCAGGAAGATCCGCCGTTTCGGCCGACCCATGACGATCCGCTGCGGCGCGACAAGCGGCTCAAAGATATCATCCCTGATAATCCAAACCGCCCCTACGACATGAAAGAGTTGATCGGCGCGGTGGTGGATGAAGGTTACTTCTACGAAGTCCAACCGGAGTTCGCGCGCAATATTCTTATCGGCTTCGCTCATATCGGCGGCCGCTCGATCGGCATCGTCGCCAACCAGCCGAATCACTTGGCCGGCTGTCTCGACATCAATGCCTCGGTGAAGGCGGCGCGCTTTATCCGTTTCTGCGACTGTTTCAATATTCCCATCGTGACGTTTGTCGATGTGCCGGGTTTCTTGCCCGGCACCGAGCAGGAATATCATGGCATCATTCGCCATGGCGCGAAGTTGCTTTACGCTTATGCCGAAGCGACGGTGCCGAAAGTCACCATCGTCACGCGCAAGGCTTACGGCGGCGGCTACATCGTCATGGCGAGCAAGCATCTGCGCGGCGATGTTAACTTGGTCTATCCCACCGGCGAGATCGCCGTCATGGGGCCGGAAGGGGCGATCAACATCGTCTTCCGCGGTGAATTGGAGAAGTCGGCCGACCCGGCCAAGGCCCGCGACGAGCTGGTCAACCATTATCGCGAGACCTTCGCCAATCCATTCAAAGCCGCCGAGTCAGGCTATGTCGACGGCATCGTCTATCCCGAGGACACCCGGCCGACCTTGATCCGCGCCTTGGAAATGCTCAAGAACAAGCAAGATCACAATCCCCCCAAGAAGCATGGGAATATTCCACTCTAAGATGAGACGGGAGACAGAGATTAGAGACAGAGACCGGACTGTAGCGGTCCATGATCTCGATTCTCTGGCTTTATTCCTGATCTCGACTCTCTGTCTCAAATCTCTGTCTGCCGTCCATGTTTAAGCGAATCCTCATCGCCAATCGCGGCGAGATCGCCGTGCGCATTGCGCGCGCTTGCCGCGAGCTCGATATCGAATCGATCGCGGTCTATTCGGAAGCCGACCGCGAGTCGCTGCATGTCAAATACGCCGATTACGCTTACGCGATCGGCCCGGCACCGTCTGCGCAGAGTTATCTGGTCATCGACCGTATTATCGACGTCTGCAAGAAAAGCGGCGCCGAGGCGGTCCATCCGGGTTACGGTTTCTTGGCGGAGAACGCCAAGTTCGCCCAACGCTGCAAGGATGAAGGCATCGTCTTCATCGGCCCGTCGCCGGAAGTCATCGATCAGATGGGCGACAAAGTTAAAGCGCGCCAGATCATGAAAAATGCCGGCGTGCCGGTGGTGCCGGGTTCCGACGGCATTCTCACTTCCGAAGAGGAAGTGCTCCAGACCATGGAAGCGATCGGCTATCCGTGCATGTTGAAGGCGGTGGCCGGCGGCGGCGGCAAAGGGCTACGGCTCGTGCGCTCACGGCGCGAAGTGTCGTCGGCCTATCGCGCCGTCGGTTCGGAAGCCAAGTCGTCCTTCGGCGATCCGCGGCTGTACGTCGAAAAGTTCATCGTCAAACCGCGTCATGTGGAGATTCAGATCCTCGCCGATAGTTACGGCCGGGTCATTCATCTCTACGACCGCGAGTGTTCGATCCAGCGGCGCCATCAGAAAGTTATCGAAGAGTCGCCGGCTCCAGGACTGGAAGACCGCACGCGCCGGCGCATCGGCCGGATCGCCATTCAAGGCGCCCGTGCCGTCGGCTACGTCGGCGCCGGGACGTTGGAGTTTTTGCTCGACAGCGAGCAGAATTTTTATTTCTTGGAAATGAACACCCGCCTGCAAGTCGAGCATGCGGTGACCGAGCGGGTGGTCGGCATCGATCTGGTCAAGGCGCAGATCGAAATCGCCGCGGGCGGTTATCTGCCATGGCGCCAACGCCATATTACCCAGACCGGCCACGCCATCGAATGCCGGATTTACGCCGAAGATCCCGAGCATGACTTCATGCCTTGCCCCGGCCGGATCGAAGGCTTGCGTCTGCCCGAAGGGCTGGGCTTGAGAAACGATAACGGCGTCTACGAAGGCGCCGAAGTGCCGATCTATTACGATCCGATGATCGCCAAGTTGATCACCTGGGGTGAGAATCGCATCGAGGCGATCCTGCGCATGCGCCGGGCGCTGCGCGAGTACCAGGTGCGCGGCATCAAGACCAATATTTCGTTTCACCAATGGATCTTGCGCCATCCCCGGTTCATGTCCGGCGACGTCAATACCGGGTTTATCGACGAAGAATATAGTCCCAAGGCCAACGAAGAAGTCTATCCGCACAAGGAGATCGCGCTCGCCTCGGCGGCCATCGCGGCGCTGCACGGCGAACATGAACGGACCATCGGCTTGCTTGCCAAGGGCGCGGCCGAGCCGTCCAAGTGGCGCCAGCAGCGCGCGTCATTGCGCCGGTCGGCGGCGCCCGGCAACCGCGGTTGGCGCCGTTAGAGGATATCCCCATGGCGTTTATCGGTAAGCTTGGCGATCAAACCTTCACCGTGGACATCGAGGAAACTGGTAAATCGGTTTACCGGGTCTCGGTGGACGGCAATGAATTTATCGTCGACGGCAAGAAGACCGGCCGGACCAACTATTCGCTGATCGTCGACAATCGTTCCTTCGAGATCGAAGTCGACAACACCGACGATGACTACCGGGTGCTGGTCGATGGGCGCAATTACCACATCAATCTGGTCGATGAGCGGCGTGTGCGCGTCGGCGGCGCCCAGGCCGGCCTCGAACTCCAGGGACGCCAGAAGGTCACTGTACCGATGCCGGGGAAAATCATCGCTGTCCTGGTTTCCGAGGGCGACCAGGTCGAAAAGGGCCAGGGACTGGTGATCGTCGAAGCGATGAAGATGGAAAACGAAGTGCATAGCCCCATCGCCGGCGAAGTCAAAGAGATCAAAGTGAAGCCGGGCGATACCGTCGAGGGCGGCGCCCTGCTGTTGATCGTCGAGTAAGCAGGATTTAACCAAGATTTTTTCACATGATTATTGTCAGCTTATTTCTTTCATGTTATAGCAGCGCTCCATGATCCCGAAGAAATGTTTTTTTACCAAAGGTGTCGGCGTCCACAAGGAAAAGTTGGCGTCCTTCGAGCTCGCCTTGCGGCAAGCGGGTCTGGCCTACTGTAATCTGGTGTTGGTGTCGAGCATCTTCCCGCCTTATTGCAAGCGACTTTCCAAGGAAGAGGGCGCCAAACTACTGCGTCCCGGGGAGGTCGTGTTCAGCGTCTACGACCGTGAGAGCACCAACGAGCCCAACCGGTTGGTGGCGGCCTCCGTGGGTGTGGCGATTCCATCGGATGAGAGCCAATACGGCTATCTGTCGGAGCATCACTCCTTCGGCGAGACCGACGAAAAGGCCGGCGACTACGCCGAGGATCTCGCCGCCAGCATGTTGGCTACCACTCTAGGCATCGAGTTCAATCCCGACACCGCCTGGGACGAGCGCGAGCAGCTATTCAAAATGTCCGAGAAAATTGTCCGTACTTCCAACATCACCCAGTCCGCCATCGGCAACAAAGACGGCCTGTGGACCACGGTGTTTGCCGCTTGCGCGTTCATCAACGACGATAACTAAGGGTTCACTCGAATTCTAAAAAAGGGGCGTTGGCTTTGGCTGACGCCCCTTTTTTATTCGGCGGCCCGGTCTAACCGGTTCATCCGGAAGCGCGCCAGGTAGGCGACGGCGATGCTGAGGCCATAGAGCAATAGCAGCGGCACCATCAGCAAGATTTGCGAGATCAAATCGGGCGGCGTCAGGATCGCCGCCAAAAGCGCGATGGCGATCAGAGCGTAGCGGCTGTGGCGGATCAAAAAGCGATGGTCGATCAGGCCCACCCGGGCGGTGAAAAACGCGATCACCGGCAGCTCGAACATGGCGCCGGAAGCTAAAACCATGCGTGAGATTGTCGACAGGTAGTCGCCGACTTGGAGCATCGGTGTAACGCCGATGACCTCGTAGCGATGCAGCAAAAAACTCAGTCCATGTTGCACCACGATGGCATAACTGAAAGCCGCTCCGAGGCAAAAGCACAGCGAACCGGCGAAGACGAAGCTGCGCGTATAGCGCTTCTCATGTTCGTAGAGTCCGGGCGCGACGAATTGCCAGCCCTGCCACAAGAGCACCGGCAGAGCGACAACCACCGCGGCGGCGAAGCCGAGTTTCATCTTGGTAAAGAACGCTTCGGTAACGCCGGTGCCGATGAGTATCAGCCCCGGGATATTGAGACGGCGCACTGGCGCGGCGAGAATCGCGAATATCGTGTCGACGTAATAGAAGCAGGCGAAGAACGCGACGGCGACGGCGAGCACTGATTTGACCAGCCGCGAGCGCAACTCCCCCAGGTGGGAGGTAAAGGGCATTTGGACATCGGCATGCTGCCCGTTGCCGTCTGGCGTGGTCACTTTTTTTCTGCGGCGTTGGGAAGGGGATCGGCTACCGGAGGTTCGGCGGCTTGCGCGGGTTGGGGATCGACTGTTAGCGGTTCGGCCGGCGGTGGCGGCTCGTCAAGATCGGCCTCCACTTTGCGAAACTCATCTTTGAGCTCATCGGTGGCGCGGCGAAACTCGGCCAGTCCTTTGCCTAGGGTTTTGGCCAGTTCGGGTAGTTTCTTGGGTCCAAGGACAATCAAGGCCAATCCCAAGATCATCAGTAATTCCGGCATGCCGATACCAAACATACAGTTAAACTAAGCGATTTCACTTGGCTCCGCAAGATTGCGCGATGGATAACGTTTGCTTGGCCCTGGTTGCGCGGAGCGAGACGAGATTTCTCGCTGCGCTCGAAATCACAGCTGAATAGCGCCGCAGCCAAGCAATCTAAGAAGATTCGGAATCGGAAGATTAGCGGAAACAACGCAAATCAAAATCGCCAAAGGAGGGCAGGATTGGAAACCCGCCCGCTTGGATCATCACCGTAAGTAAAATACTAAGAACGTTGTCATCCCGAGTGCAGCGAGGGAGCTCGACCGAATCGAATCGCGGCGAAATCGCTTTGCAGCGCCTGGGCGTCGGTGTTAGGTTCTTTCTATGGCGAAGACGGCGGTCGTAGTCGATAAAGAATATTTGAAACACCAGCCCGGCGAGTCTCATCCGGAGCGGCCCGAGCGCGTCAAAGTGTTGCTCGACTTGGCCAGTGAACTTGACACGGCGAAGTTTCAATTGCTGCCGCCCCAACCGGCGCAAGCGCAGCGATATCGCAGCGACCCATGGCGAAGAACACATCAAACTTATCGAAGCGACGGCGCAGCATAACCGCTACGCCTTGGACGGCGACACGATCACTTGCCGCGATTCGTTTGCGGTCAGTTTATTGGCGGTGGGCGGGTTCATCGGTCTGCTCGATGCGGTCGCTGCTAAAGATTGCCGCAACGGTTTCGCTCTGGTGCGGCCACCGGGCCATCATGCCCTGCGCAACCGCGCCATGGGGTTTTGTCTTTTCAACACCATGGCGATCGGCGCCGAGTATTTGCAGCGCACGCACGGCGCCAAGAAAATTCTCATCATGGATTGGGACGTGCACCATGGCAACGGCACTCAGGATGCTTTTTACGCCGATCCTTCGGTGCTGTTCATTTCGACCCATCAGTATCCCTATTACCCCGGCAGCGGTGCCGCCAACGAAGTTGGCAGCGGCGTGGGTGAAGGTTTCACCATCAATATCCCTCTGCCCGCCGGCTGTGCCGACGCCGAGTACGCTCAGGTATTTCACGATATCGTCGTGCCGGCGGCGGAAAAATTCGCCCCCGATTGGATTTTGGTGTCCGCCGGTTTCGACCCGCACCGGCGCGATCCGCTCGGCGGCATGGGAGTGAGCGACCAAGGCTTTGCGCTCATGGCGAGCCGGTTACTCGGACTCGCAGATAAATTCGCCGATGCCAAGATCGCCTTTCTGCTCGAAGGCGGTTACGATCTTGCGGGATTGCGCGGGTCAGTGGCAGCGGTGCTCGATACCATGCAATCGGGCGTCGCCCCGACGATCGAGGCGCCCAAGTTGAGTGACAGCCGCATCGCCCCACTAGTTCGCCATATTCAACAGCTTCATGAACAATATCAGTAACTTGAATTTCCTATTGATTCACCGGCGAGTCTCCATTATCTTAAAGTTCCAAATTCATTAAAGATTGGTTAAGTATTGTGAACACAACTGAAGCACGCAGAGTTGTCGTGACGGGTATTGGTCTGGTCACGCCACTGGGCACCGGAGTCGAAAAAAATTGGGACGCATTGATGGCCGGGCGCTCGGGCATCCGCAAGATCAGCCGCTTTAACGCCGACGCGTTTCGCCTCGCGTATCGCCGGCGAAGTGCCCGACTTCAATGCCGAAGATTATATCGAAGCGAAAGAGATCAAAAAAATGGATCTCTTCATTCACTACGCCATGGGCGCCACGGCCCAGGCCATGGCCGACAGCGGTCTCAAGATCGAAGGCGAATTCGCCGAGAACGTCGGCGTCATCATCGGCGTCGGCATGAACGGCCTCGATACCCTCGAAACCACCAAAGAAGCGCTGATGGCCGGCGGGCCGCGCAAGATCTCGCCATTTTTCATTCCCAAAGTCATTTCCAATCTAGCGCCCGGCCATGTGGCGATTCGTTACGGCGCCAAGGGCATTAATTTTACGCCGACATCGGCCTGTGCCTCTGGCACCCATGCGATCGGCGAGGCCTATCATATGATTCGCCGCGGCTTGCAGGATGCCGTGATCGCCGGCGGCGCCGAGGCGGCGATCACGCCGCTGGGGGTGGGCGGTTTCGCCGCGATGAAAGCGTTGTCGACGCGCAACGACGAGCCCGAGCGCGCCAGCCGGCCCTTCGACAAAGATCGCGACGGTTTCGTCATCGGCGAGGGCTCCGGCATTTTGATTCTCGAAGAACGCGAGCATGCGCTCGAACGCGGCGCCAAAATCTACGCCGAAGTGATCGGCTACGCCGCCAACGGCGATGCCTATCACATGACCGCGCCGGCGCCCGACGGCGAAGGGGCGGCGCGCTGCATGCGCTTGGCCTTGAAAGACGCCGGCATCGCGCCGAGCGATGTCAGCTACATCAACGCCCATGGCACGTCGACGGAGTATAACGACGCCAATGAAACCACGGCGATTAAAACTGTTTTTGGCGAAGCGGCGGCCAAGCTGGCGGTGAGCTCGACCAAATCGATGACCGGACATTTACTCGGTGCCGCCGGCGCGGTGGAAGGTGTCTATTCGGCGCTGACGCTGCATCACGGCATACTGCCGCCGACGATCAATTATGAAAATCCCGATCCGGCTTGCGATCTCGACTACGTGCCCAATCAAGCGCGCAAAGCCGATGTCAAAGTCGTGCTTTCCAACTCCTTCGGTTTCGGCGGCACCAATGCTTGCGTGATTTTCGGGAGGTGCGCATGAGCCGCTCCGAACGCCGCAGCGTGATTCTCGGCACCGGCTCCGAACTGCCGTCTAAAATCGTCACCAACCATGACTTGGAAAAGATGGTCGACACCAGCGACGAGTGGATCACCGTGCGCACCGGCATCAAAGAACGGCGCGTTCTCGAAGAAGGCAAGGGCAATGCCGATATGGCCTACGAAGCCGCCAAGCGCGCTCTCGATGACGCTCAGCGTCGATCCGAAAGATCTCGATGCCATCATCATGGGCACGGTTTCCGCCGACTATCCGTTTCCCAGTTCCGCCTGCGTCCTCGAGGACAAGCTCGGCGCGCGCAATGCCTTTTCCTTTGACGTCGGCGCCGCCTGTGCGGGGTTTCTCAACGCGCTTGCGGTGGGCGATTTATTCGTTCGCAGCGGCAAGGCTAATAAAGCACTGGTGGTCGGCTCCGACGCCCTAAGCCGCATGCTCAACTGGAAGGATCGCGGCACCTGCATACTGTTTGGCGACGCCGCCGGCGCGGTGGTGCTGGGCGCGTCCGAAAACGGTTCCGGTGTCTTGAGCACCAAGCTGCGCACCGACGGTTCCTACGTTAAGCAGCTCTACGTTCCCGCCGGCGGCTCGCTCAAGCCTCCCTGTCCGGAGACGGTGCGCAACAACGAGCACACGATCACCATGAACGGCAAAGAGGTGTTCAAGATCGCCGTGCGTTCCATGGAAGAGATCAGCCGGCAAGCCCTCGACGAAGCCGGCGTTAGCATCGATCAGGTGGCTCTAGTCATCCCACACCAGGCCAACAAACGCATCATCGTCGCGCTGGCCGAACGGCTCGGCGTGCCAATGGACAAAGTCGTGGTCAACGTCGACAAATACGGCAACACGTCGGCGGCATCGATCCCGGTCGCCCTCGACGAAGCCAGACGCGCCGGCCGCATCCAGCCCGGCGACATTGTCTTGTTCAATGCTTTTGGCGCCGGCTTCGCCTGGGGCGCGGCGGTGGTGAAGTTCTAAACTGGCGGGCTTTGCCGGTTTCGTCGGTTCGTTGGCTGATATTCGGCCTCTTGAATCGAGTGCCGGACTGAAGCGTCGAGTTTCCCTATGAGGCAGTGAAGGTGGAGTTTCTTTTGCAAGCCGCATAGTACGCGCGACAATGTCGCCGCACATATCGCTACAGCTGACGCCGCTACGCGACGGATGATCACTTTCTTCGGAAGAATTGTTTCACGTCGTTATCCAACCGCCTTCTTTAACCACTCCGTCACGATCTTCGAAACTTTATCCTCCGCGCCGACGTAAAAGTGGTCGCAGTTGGGGATGATCGCGACTTCGCACAAGCCCGGGCAATTTGCCGCGAACTCTTCAGCGGGGTAGTTTTCTTTCGGCTCTTGGTCACCGCGGATGAAGAGCACCGGACAGGTGATCTTCTTGGCGTTCTCTAGCAGGTCGGGGGCGTTGGTCAGGCGGTCGAGGAAGGTGCGCGCGGAGATCACCCACCACCAGGCGGGGATGAGCATGAGCTCTCTGGGTTTGCCTGCGGCGATCAAGTGCCTCGGCTTCCTTTTTTTGCTTTTCGACATCGCCGGCGAGGGAATAATTGCGCGCGGCGCGCTGGTGCACCATGCGGTTGCCGCCGGTGTGGGCGGACAATAAAATTAACGCCTTGGTTTCCGGATGATGCGCGACATGTTCGGCGGCGAGGACACCGCCGTTGCTGTGGCCGATGACGATCGGATTGGCGAATCCTTTGTCGGCCAAATATTTCGCTACCAGCGCGTTGTCTTCGACGCCTTCGGCGACGGTTTGGTAGGCGCCGCCGACGCATTCGCGGCTGTCAAAGGTACTGACCGAGTCGTGACCGCGGCGGTTAAACGCCAAGTACTCGTAACCCAATCCTGTGATGTGCGGCGCCAGGAAGCGCGCGGCGCAGACGTAAAAATTCATCTGGTTGCCGTGGCAATACATCGCCGCGCCTTTGCTCGGCCCGTCAGGGGTATAATAGGCGCCGTCGAGCGGGTGCGTTGGGGTTTCGATTCTGATAAGTTCGGTGCGCATTGAGTGCTCCTGTGGTTTTGAGATTGCCAGGTTAGCGTCAAAGCTCGGACAATTTCAAAGCCTCACGGCGATTAACTTGGAAATAAGGACTTGCCATGGCTGAAAAAAAACCCGCCCCGTTTCGCGCCGATCATGTCGGCAGTTTGCTCCGTCCCGCCGACCTGTTGCAGGCTCGGGAGCGACGGGAACGCAACCAGATTACCGATGCCGAACTGCGCGCAGTCGAGGATCGCTGCATTCGCGATGTTGTGAAGATGCAGGAAGATCTTGGCCTGCAGGCGGTCACCGATGGTGAGTACCGGCGCAAGCTATGGAACGTCGACTTCGTCAAAAAATTTGCCGGTGTGGTGGTCAAAGAAGGGCTCGCCGAGGATGCAGACAAATCGTTTCAAGGCGGCGATGCTAACTTGCAGCGCTCGCCGACCCGCTTTGAAGTCACGGGCAAATTGAGCCGCGTGCGCGAGCATGAGGTCGAGAATTTCAAATTTACTCAGTCCGCAACTAAGGTCGTTGCAAAGTTGTCGATTCCATCGCCTTCGGTGCTGCATTTCCGCGGTGGCCGCGGCGCCGTGAGCGCCGCGGCATATCCTGAGATGGGAGATTTTTTCACCGACCTGGCGCGGGTTTATCGCGAAGAGATTCAAGCGCTGGCGGCGGCCGGCTGCACCTATTTGCAGATCGACGATACCAACCTGGCTTATCTCTGCGATCCCAAGATGCGCGAAGGCGCCAAAAAAATTGGCGAAGACCCCGACCGCTTGCCTTCGCTCTACGCCAACCTGATCAACGAGTGCATCAAAGACCGGCCTGCCAACATGGTGGTGTGCACCCACCTGTGCCGCGGCAACTTCGCCAGCGCGTGGGTGGCCGAAGGCGGCTACGATCCGGTGGCGGAAGTCTTATTCAACGAGTTGAAGGTCGACGGCTACTTCCTCGAATTCGACTCGCCGCGGGCCGGAAACTTCGCGCCGCTACGCTACCTGCCCAAAGGCAAGCGTATCATGCTCGGCTTGGTCACGACCAAGAGCGGCGTGCTGGAAAACCCCGACGACCTCAAACGGCGCATCGACGAGGCCGCTAAACTCGTTCCCCTCGACCAGCTCGGCATCAGCCCGCAGTGCGGCTTCTCCAGCACGGTGCTGGGCAACAAGCTGACGGTGCAAGATCAGATCGCCAAGTTGAGGCTCATCGTTCAGGTCGCAACTGACGTTTGGGGCGCGGTTTAGGGGCATGAGCTGTGGCGAAGTTCGTTCAACGTTCAAGGGCCAACGTCGGGAAACCGGACTTGCGCTTCAATAGCGACGCCCCGGAAACGGCTTCTTGCCAACATTGTCGATCATGAAATTTCGCGGTGAATTTGCTTTAAAGTTTGCCCTGCAAAGCGCCAGCCAGCACAGGTTGCCTGATCTGGTTCGGCTGGCGCAGCGAGCGCATGGCGAAGGGTTTAAGCAGGTTTGGGTTAACGATAATCTAGGCCAACGCAATGTCTTGGTTGTGCTGACCGCCATTGCGGCGCGGGTGCCGATCAAATTAGGCACGTCGATTCTCGTGCCTTATTTTCGCAATCCTGTCGATGTCGCCGGCAGCCTGGCAGCGCTGTCGGAATTGACCGATGGGCGCGAACTGAGTGTGGGCATCGCCCGCGGCGAGGCGGCGATCGCCGGCCGGCAGATCGCCATGCTCAAGCCGCTGGCGATGGTGCGCGAGACGACGTTAACGCTCAGGGCTTTGCTGGGCGGCGAAACAGTCTCCTTTCGCGACTTCCCGGTATGCGCCGCCTACCACCATATTCATCAGGAACAAGAGTTTCGTTTGGCGTTTGCGCCGGCAGCGCCGATTCGCTTTTACTGCGGCGGCAACGCTCCCAAGATACTCAAGATTGCCGGTGAGATCATGGATGGGGCGCTGATCGGCGACCATTACATTCCTTTGGTTCGCAGCGGCCGGCTCGATCACTTGTTGACGCTTCAGCGCAGTGCGGCCGCCGAGCACCAGCCCGGCAAGAATATGTTTGACATTTGCGAGCTCGACATCGCGATCGCTCGGGATCGTACCCGCGCGATAGAATTCGCCAAACCTTTTGTTGCCAATATTCTGCTCGGGTCTCGAAGGCGCGGGATACTCGGATGACGAGATGCGCGTCTTGGGAGTGGAGCCGAAGCTTGTCAGTTCGTTGAAACAAGCGCGCGCCGCCGGCGCGACGGTTCAAGCGGTCGCGGCGCTCATTCCCGATCAAGCGGTGCAGCGTTGCTATGTGGCGGGCGGTCCGGAGGAGTGCCGCGACCAATTGGCGCCGTTGCTCGCTGAGGCAGAGCGATTGAAGTTTGGCCAGGTCGCGTTTGCCAAACTGGGCCCTGACTGGAATGAAGCGATGCCATTGCTGCGGCGGCAACTGGATCATCTCTAACCGGCATGAGCGATTTTACAGCACGACGCGGTCTGCGCTCGCCGCCAAACCTTTGTCGAGTTTGCCGCTGCCGAACTCGACCAGTCGATTACACCAGCGCTTCGAGCGCCAAGTTCAGCAATATGGCGATGGCTGTGCGGTGCGCCTGCCATCCGGTGATGTCAGCTATGCGGCATTGAATGCTGCTGCCAATCGCGCCGCACGCCTGCTGCTCGCGACAGCGAAAAATATTTCCGGCCCAGTAGCCTTGATGATGGATCAGGGCTACCAGGCCATTGTCTGGACGCTGGCGATTCTCAAAGCGGGCCTTTGCTACGCGCCGTTGGACCAGCGTCTGCCCGACGCGGTGCTGAACGGCATAATCAAAGACTTGGCCCCAGGACTGTTAGTTGCCGATGGTAAGTACCTCGACCTAGCTCGAGGCCTGGCTGGAAGTGATTTCCCTGTCATCCAAGACGAATGCGGCTCGTGATGGCTTCTCTGGCGAACAATGTCGATCGACTGATTTCTCCCGATACTCTCGCCTATGTTTTTTATACGTCAGGCTCCACCGGCACGCCCAAGGGGCGTCGCGGATTGTCATCGTAACGTCCTGCATAATGTTTTGCGTTATACCAATAGCCTTAAGTTCGCGCCTGGCGACATCTTGAGTCTGGTGCAGAACCCGAGCTTCAGCGGCACGGTTTCCAGTCTGTTTGGCGCGCTGCTCAATGGCGCCGCGGTTGCGCCATTCGATCTGCACGGCGAGGGTTTGCCGGCAATCTCGCAATGGCTGCAGCGAGCACGGGTCACCGTGTTTCATGCCGTGCCATCGATCTTTCGCCAACTGTCGGATCCGCTAAACCGGTTTCCCGCTGTGCGGCTGATTCGACTCGAGGGTGATCGCGCGGCACCGCTGGATATCGAACATTTTCAGGCGAACTTCCAAGATAGTTGCACGTTGGTCAACGGTCTCGGCGCCACCGAGTGTGGCCTGGTGCGCCAGTTCTTCGTCGATAAAAAGACCACTCTCGGCGAAAACGAATCGGTGCCTGTCGGTTACCCGGTTACGGATATGACGGTGCGGGTGGTCGATGATCGGGGACATGAGCTGCCGCTCGGTGCCGCCGGTGAGATTGTCGTCGAGAGCCGCTTTTTGGCGAATGGTTACTGGCGCAACGGCGCTTTGACTGCGCAACGCTTCATTGAATTAGATAATGGCTTGCGCCGCTATCGCACCGGCGATCTCGGCCGCATGAGCGAAGGGGGTTGTCTATTTCATTTGGGACGGGTGGATCAGCGTCTCCGCATCGGCGGCGAGTTCGTTGCTCCGGCAGATGTTGAAAGAATCTTGCTCAGCGTTGCGGGAGTGCAGCAGGCCGCTGTCCGTGATTTCTCGGATCAGCTTGGCGAGCGCAGGCTGTGCGCTTACCTCGTGGCTGACCCGGCCGTGAGCGCCGGGGCGGTTCGCGCAGAGTTGTCAGACCGCATCGCTATCTCACATTTGCCCAGCGCCTTTGTCTTTCTCGATGCGCTGCCGGTCACCAAGGATCTCAAGGTCGATTACTCGAGCTTACCGCCGCCGGGACGAAACCGTCCTCGGCTCGCCAACGGCTACGTTGCGCCGGGCAATGAGACCGAGCAACAGATGGCGCGTGTCTGGTCGGTGGTCTTGGAGCTCGATGAGGTGGGCGTGACCGATTCCTTCTTCGATTTAGGCGGCGATTCCATCCGTGCCGCGCGCTTCGTGACCCTGTTCAAGGAGCAGCAAGGCTTAGCGATACCGGTGACGAGCGTTTACGAGCATCTGACGATCCGCGCGCTGGTGCACGGGTTAGACGACGATCGGCCCGTTGCGCCGGAAACCGTTGCCGGTGCAAACCAAGAGAATCATGCGCCTCCCGCGCATTGCATCGCAATTATTGGCATGGCCGGGCGATTTCCCGGAGCCGATTCAATTGAACAGTTTTGGCATAATCTGCGCGCGGGAGTCGAGAGCCTGACAGTGTTGCCCCGCGAGTCTTCTGAACCAAGCCCTGCAGCTGTTCCAGACGCGGTGGCCGCGCGTGGATTGCTTGCCAATGTCGATCAGTTCGATGCCGCGCTTTTTCGCCTGACGCCGCGCCAAGCGCAGATGCTCGATCCGCAGCAACGTTTGTGGCTGGAGTGCGTTCATCGTGCGCTCGAAGACGCTGGACTGCCGGTCAGCGAGGCCGGATACGCCGGCGCTAACGCCAACATCGGTGTGTTTGCCGGTGGCAATGCAAGCACTTATCTTTGGCATTTGCTCGGCGGCAGCCGTGATGCCGTCGATGCGCTGCTGCAGCGAACCGGCGATGAAGCCCATCAGTTGGCGATCAGCAACGATAGCGATTCGCTGGCGACGCGCACCTCCTTCGTCATGGGTTTCACCGGGCCGAGTATCAACGTTCAGACTGCCTGTTCGACATCGTTAGTCGCAGTCGCCCAGGCCTGCCAGGCACTGAGCAGCAGACAGTGCGATATTGCCATCGCCGGCGGTGTTGCCGTGAGGTTTCCGCAAACGGACAACGCTTCGCGCCAAGTGGGCGGGATCTATTCCCAAGACGGCCATTGCCGCGCCTTCGATGCCAGAGCGACGGGAACCGTATTCAGCGATGGTGTCGGCGTCGTCGTGTTGAAAAGGCTGGGCGATGCGGAGCGCGATGGCGACCGCATCGATGCGCTGATTCGCGGCTGGGCGGTGAACAACGACGGTTCGAACAAAGCCAGCTTTGCCGCGCCCAGTGTCAACGGCCAGGCGGCGGTTATCGCGCGCGCCCAAGCTCACGCCAACGTGCGGCCGCGCGATGTTAGCTACGTCGAAGCGCACGGTACCGGCACTCCGGTGGGCGACCCGATTGAATTTGCCGCGCTCGCTCGCGCGTTTCGGCGCGGCGCCGGCGAGCGGTGGGTTTGCGCCATGGGTTCGGTGAAAACCAATATCGGCCACCTCGATGCCGCGGCGGGCATTGCCGGATTGATCAAAACTGTACTGGCGCTAAAGCACCGTGAGATTCCCGCGACGTTGCACTTCGAAAAAGCCAATCCGGAAATCGATCTGGATACAAGTCCATTCTATATCGTTGACCGGTTGATACCTTGGCCAACGGATGGGGACCGTCGGATCGCGGGCGTTTCTTCGTTCGGTATTGGCGGCACCAACTGTCACATGGTTTTGCAAGACGCGGCGCTCGCCGCACCGCTTGCCGGTACAGACCGCGCTGCCTGCTCATCTGCTGACTTTCTCCGCTGCGTCCGCGGCCGCGTTGGACGAATTGGCCGGCAGTTACCGCCAATTTCTTGCGCGAGAACCCCATGGCGGATCTGGCCGGTATCGCCGCGGCAAGTCAGAAAAGCCGATCCCATTATTCCCATCGCGCGGCAATTGTCGGTACGTCGGTGCAGCAGTTGCGCGCGAGTTTATCGCAGGACCGAGGAGCGGGCGAAGTTGACAGGCGTTGGCGCGGCAAAGCCGTGACTTCCGCCAACCCCGAGATCGGCTTTCTATTTGCCGGGCAGGGCACGCAATACGTCAATATGGGCCGAGAGATTTATCAGGCGAGCGGCGATTTTCGCAGGGTGCTCGAGCGCTGCGATAAAATTTTGCGCGATCATCTGGAGCGGCCGCTGCTCGACGTCATGTTCGGTGCTTCCGGCGAACTGATTCACCGCACCGACTATGCCCAGCCGGCTCTCTTTGCGCTTGAATTCGCTTTGGCCGAACTGCTGCAATCGTGGGGCATCAAACCAAAGTTCGTCATGGGCCATAGCCTCGGCGAGTATGTCGCCGCCTGTGTCGCGGGAGTGTTCACGCTTGAGGACGGGCTGCGGTTGGCCGCCGCGCGGGGCCGGTTGATGCAGCAGCTGCCAGATGCCGGCAAGATGCTTGCGGTCACCGCCGAGCAAACCACTCTCGATGCGCTGTTGCGCAGGTTCCCGGCAGTAGCGATCGCGGCGATCAACTCGCCCAGTCAAACGGTGCTTTCCGGCGCGGCTGAGGACATCGACCGGTTGCACGCAATGCTGCAAGCGCAAGGAACCTATTGCCGTGAACTGACGGTGTCCCATGGGTTTCATTCCGCGCAGATGGAGCCGGTTTTGGCGCCGCTGCGGCAGTTAATCAGCAAGACCGAGTTGCAGGCGCCGAGACTGTGTCTGATCGGCAACTTGCATGGCCGCGCGGTCACAACCGAAGTCACCGATCCGGAATATTGGTGTCAACAGGCGCGCCAACCGGTGCAATTTGCCGCGGGATTTCGCACCATGGTGCAAGCAGGCTGCGATCTGTTTGTGGAAATTGGCCCCGATGCGATCTTCTCCGCGCTGACCCAGGAATCCTCTGCGCAGCAAAAGCTGGATGTCGTGCCAACCCTGCGCCGGGGTGATAACGATTGGGCGGCGTTGTTGGCAACCATAGGGCGCTTATATGTCCGCGGCGTGCAGGTGGATTGGCCGGCGTTGCAAAAGGGACAAAGCTTTCGCTCGGTATCCTTGCCGAGCTATCCGTATCAGCGTTCGCGCTATTGGTATGACGGTCCGTTGCTCAATGCCCAACATCGTGTCGCGACCGCGCCGAATCACTCGGCCGGCCATCCTCTGCTCGGCCGGCGTTTACGCTTGCCCGGCGCGACTGAGATCCGTTTCGAATCTCGCTTCAGCCAGAGCGCGCCGCAGTTCCTTAACGATCACCGCCTTTTCGGCGTCTCTTTGCCTCCGGCTGCATGCCATTTTGCCATGCTGGCCCAGGCGGCGGAATTTCTCGGCGGCACGCAAGGCGATCGCTATCGCTTTGAGGATCTTTATCTGTTGCGTCCGTTGTTATTGCCGGACGGATGCGAGCGCGATGTCCAGTTGATTTTCAAGCCGGACGCGCAGGGCTGGAGTCTGGAGCTGATGAGCGCCGAGGTTAACGAAGCGGCAATGGGCAGTGAATCCTGGACAGCGCACATGATTGGCTTGGGCCGGGCGCATGTGCCGGAGAAGACGACTCCTGCGCTGCCGACAATAGATTTGAGCGCCATCAAAGCGCGCTGCGCGGAGCATGCTTTCGCGCAGCGAGTTCTATTCAAGAATCTGGGCCAATCAGGGCGGAACCGGGTCGGCGTTTCGCTGGATCGAAACGATCTGGCAGGGCGATCAGGAAGCGCTATGCCGAGCGGTCTGTCCCGCCACGATCCTTGACGCCGCGAGTTATCGATTGCACCCAGGTCTGATCGAAGCCGCTTGCCAGGTGCTGCACTGTTGCGCCACCATCGAGACCGAGGAGCAGCTGCGACAAAACTCGACAACCTTTGTGCCGTTTTCCCTGGATGCGCTGTCGCTGTACGACGTCAAAGCGACCTACGAGCAGGCGTGGTGCCACGCGCAACTTCGCGAGCATAGCGAAAACAATGTGCTTGCCGATTTGTCGATTATGAATAATTCCGGAGAACTGGTCGCCCAATTGGAGGGTTTTCGTCTGCGGCCGATCACCCAGCAGGGATTGGCATCTTCGCGGCAACGAGTCACCACCCATGCCGATGGCAAATTGATATCCGGTTCGCTTCCCGGACCCATGGATGGCATCGACAAAGCGGCGCTGACCCTGCAACAAGTTGTGCGCTATCTGCAAGCGCAGTGTGCGGAACTCTCAGGCTACCCCGAATCGGCGATTTTCAGTGATCGAGGTTTCATGGCGATGGGGCTGGACTCCCTGGTTGCGATGATTCTATCCAACCGTATCCGTCAAGACTTCGGCTGCGCGGTTTCCGCCACGCAGATATTGCTGTGCGTGAGTATCGAAGCACTCGCTCAAGTCATCTGTGAAAGTATCTCTGACACGGGTTTCTTATAGTTCAAATGCCCCACTGATGCTCTCTGCTGAGCGGTCGCAACCAACGCGCAAGGACATGGGACTGCAGCGCGCGGGAATGAAAGCAGGCGAAGCCGATGTCGAGGCGCTTTGTCACAGCGATATATTTTTGCTTCAAGTCAGCCGGCGCTGTCGATCGGTTACGGCGGCTGAGGTTCGAGTCATTAGGCGCGGACGAGTTGGCGTCGGCCAGTCTGAGCGACGGGACGTACACGGTGACATATTCAGGTGAAGCGCTGAAGCTGCTAAAAGTTACAGCGTCCGTCTTTTTCCACTTCCGGAACTAAAGCGGCATCGACGAGATCTTGCGGTTTCATGGTTGCCGCCGAGGGGATCAACGCTGCGGTCATTTGAATGGCGAGATCGACGCCTTCGGGTTTCAGATAGGGCTTCGCCGGAATCACGTCCGTGATGTAAAGCTGGTAAAGATACTCGATCCCCGCCGCGTCCATGTTCCTGCCGGTCTTGGCGACGAATTCCTTGGCTTTGACCTGATCTTTTCGCGCCAGGGCGATGCCTTCGCAAATTCCGCTCATAAATTTCTTCGCGTCTTCCCGGCGATTTTTTAATAGCGCTGCCGAAATCGCATAGTCGGCGCCGCCACCGGCGTAAATCTTTAGCTGGCGATGATCGGTGAGCCGATTAAGTTTTTTGATTTGTCCGGTCTTTTCCAGGTCATACATGGTTTCCGCGGTGATCATCATCGCGGCGACCGCTCCGGTGAGTAGGCTTTTCACCCGGTCCGTGTTCCTGCCTTCGTCGAACGGAATTAACGTCACATCTTTGTCCGGATCGATGCCGAGCTTGCGCAGCGCTAGGCGCGTGAGCTGATCCGGCGTGCTGCCGGGCTCGCCGGTGCCGATTTTTTTGCCTTTGAGATCGGCGGCACTCTTGATCGCCGCCTCGGCGAAAAATGCTGAATAGTTGAAGCCGGTGTTGCCTACCAGCCGCATCGCTGGGCCGCCGGAGGCGTTGTTGTGCCCGATGTGGTTGGCGCTGGCGACGGCGATGTCGGCCTCGCCGTTTTTCATGGCGGCGAGCAGCTTGTCGTTGGAACCGGGATTGGTCCAGGTGATTTTCAAACCGTTGCGCTCGAAGATGCCGGCGTCGCGGGCCATGTACATCGGCAGTTTGCTGATGTTCCAGGGTGGGTAAAACAACACGCGGAGGGTGTCGGATTGGGCGGCGGCGTGGGAGCAGAATGAGAGTAGGTAGAGAATTGCAACTAGTCTGGCCAGCGTGCGCGTACCCACCGCCGCCCTTGTCCTCCCCCATCGGGAGCCTGTGTCACAGTTGGCAAAAGTCCTATTGCTGTCATCCTGAGTAGCAGCGAAGGATCTCGTCTTCTCTGCCACTCACGAAGACGAGATTCCTCGGCTTCGCCTCGAAATGACAATTACGAAACAGCCTCTGACGGGGAAAGGACGAATTCGGGCCGGTGTCGAATTGCATATCCAAATTCCGATTTGCCATTGTTGCGAGTCCTATTGTTTGAACGACACGATGAAATACGCCGTCGCGGAGCGCGACGCCGAGTCGCCTTGACCGACGACGATGACCGGATAGGTGCCGATGTCCTTGGTCATCTGTGCCGGCACGATGGCTTCGAGTTCGCTAGTGCCGATAAATCGGGTTTCCAGCTCCTTGCCGTTCAACATGACCTTGTGGAATTTGTCGAAGCCGCGCCGGTGTGCTGATTTTCAAGGTTCCGGCTGTCCCCTGTGCCAGCGAGCGCGGCGCGATGTCAATCTCCTGCGGTGTCGAGCGCCAGGCACGAATCGCTGGAATCGGATTTTTGTAATTGGCGTGGAAGTCGCGGTCGACGACTTTTCCACCCTGCACCACCAGCTTGACGTTTTGCACGGCCCAAATGTCTTGCAGCGGATCGCCGTCGATGACGACGATGTCGGCGACTTTGCCGGCCTCGACCGTGCCGTAGTCTTTGTCCTTGCGGAACGCTTTGGCGACGTTGATCGTGCCGGCCTGGATCGCTTGCATCGGCGTAATGCCCGCTTCGACGAACATGACCAGTTCCTGGTGCAGACCGAGGCCTGGCAGGCCATTGTTCGGGTCCGAGCCGGCGCGAAGCAGTCCGCCGGCTTTGACATAGCGGCGCATCAAGTCTTCGAGCTTCTTGTAACCTTCGCGGGCATTGTTGAGCCGCTCGGGGGCGAATTTCGCGTAGCGTTCGTACTGGCCGAGAGCCTGCTCGCGCAAGACGCGCGGCAGGTAGCCGGCATTTTTCTGATCGAGAATCGACAGCTCGCGCTCTTTGAATCTTGCCACGCTGGGCGATAGCGGCCGGTACCAGGTGGCGATGGTCGGGCTCCAGGTGATGTTTTTGTCCACCGCCGCTTTGACGACCTTGTCGAAGTTCTCCGGTTCATAGAAATAGGCGAGGTCGGCGGTGTTGATCTTGCCGGTCATGCGCCGCTCGTGCACTTCCCAGCGTTTCTTCAAATCGCCGATGGTGGTCATGCCCATGCCCCAATGGTGCTCGACGCCGGCAAAATTATTTTCCGCAGCGAGAAAGACATCGAGGCAGTGGCAAGTGATCGGCAGGCCGAGTTTGTTGGCTTCCTCGGCGCCGGCTTTGATCACTTCCGGCGCGACGTATTCGTTGAATTTAATAATTTCGATGCCGGCGGCTTTTTTCTTGCGCACGGCTTCGCGCGCTTCTTCCGGAGTCTTGACCAAATAGCCGCGCTCGCCGCGCAGCGCCCAGGCGGGCGGCGCGCCGACCAACCGGCCGCCGGTGGACCAGATGCGCGGGCCGCGAATCTTGCCGAGGTTGGTGCCGTGCTTTTGCGCCAGGGTCCAGTCGTCGTCGTTCTGGGTGATGTCGGGGCAAGTGGTGATGCCGAGATGGAGATAAAGCTCGCCGACGAAGTCGAGCAGGTGGCAGTGGCCGTCGATGAAGCCGGGCAGAATGGTTTTGCCTTTGGCGTCGATGATGTGTGCGCCGCGCGGGATCGTCACTTCGCCGCGCTTGCCGACCGCTTTGATACGCTCGCCTTCGACGACAATGACCGCGTCTTCGACCGGCGGCCGTCCCGTCGCGTCGATCAGCGTGCCGCCTTGAATCACCAGCGGCGTGATCTTTTGCGCTGCGCTCGGCGCCGGTGGCAGCGCGAATGCGAATAGCAGCAGCGCGGCGGCGAGTATGCGGCGGCGTTCAAAAGTTTCCATTATGCAGTCTCCTAAGTTGAAATTGTTTTGATCACTACGAAGGACAACGAAGGTTTCGGAAATACATTATTCGCGAGCTTCATGCGACTTGGATGTCCATTCGTGGTGAAAACTCTTTCCCATTTGGTTGCGGCTATGCCGCCCTCGGCTCTTCGTGGTGAAAGCATCGTCACAGCAAACCTGAAATGCGCCGAGCTTATTTATTGAGCGAATCGAAAAAGCCGCTCTTTTCCAGTTGATCGACAATCGAAAAGTCGACGAACTGTTCGGGTTTTGGCAGCGGCTTTTTCCCGGCAAATTGGTTCTCAATCATAAACTGAACCGCTTTGAGCGACGGGCGCGGTGTTTTCTGCAACGTCGGCGCGTAGTCTTGCCAGGTGCCTTCCAAGATTTCCTCGTCATTGATCTTGCCGTACTTGGCCAAAACTTTTTTGCTGTATTCTTTATCCGTGCGATAGCGCTGCATGCCGCGCGTGAAGGCGCGCATGAAGCGCAGCGCCGTGTCGCGTTGCTGGGCGACGAAAGCGCGCGTCGTCATCACGGTGCCGTTGATGTCCTCGACACCGAGATCGGCGAAATTGACCAGCTCGCGCATGCCGCTTTTTATCGCCTTTGGATAGAGTGGATAGCTGAGCGCGGCGACCTGCACGATGCCGTTCATCAACGCAGCGAACGCCTCCGGTTGCGCGCCGAAGGTGAGCAGCGCGACATCTTTGCTGGGGTCGAGATTGAACTGCTTGAACGCGATGCGCATGACTTGATCGGAAGTCGAGCCGAAAGTTGTGATGCCGGCTTTTTTGCCTTTCAAGTCGGACGGCTGCTTGATCTCCGGGCGCGCGATTAGACGGAAGGGCGAGACCGTACCCGTAGAACCGATGATCACGACGTCGGCGCCGGCGACGTTGGCGGTGAGCGCCGCAATGGCGCCGGCCTGAATGATCGGCGCGCTGCCGCCAAGCATCGCCGCAACCATTCGGCTGCTGCCGCCGACGCGGACGAGTTCGACGTCGAGCCCTTCGGCACTGAAGTATCCGGCTTCCTTGGCGATCCACGCCGTCGCCCAGCTGCCGGCGAAGCTCGGGTAGAGCAAGCGCATGGGTGTCAGAGTTGTCGCGCAGAATACCGGGTTCGTTAGGCCGCCGATACTTAGGAGCAGGGCAACCAGCGCAATTCTTGTAACGAACATGGCTCCTCCTGGATTTGTTTACTCTTGGCGTTGGCTTCTTTGGCCAACCCATTGTAGAGATTGTCTCGATTACGACGATGCAGCGCGACGATACCTCAAAGACGATGTTGAATAAAAGCGCCAGCGGCGGAAATTGCCGCGCCGATGGCCGCATCCGGCGCGTCATTTGGGCGACAGGTCGCGCCGGTATTTTTTCTCGCGGCGATCTTTTTACTCAACTTCATCGCGCGGGTGATTCTCTCGCCGCTGTTGCCGACGATTGAAAAGGAGCTGGCGATCGGCCACGGCCAGGCGGGCTTTTTTTTCTTCTTGATCTCCGCCGGTTATCTCTCGGGTTTGCTCGGTTCGGGATTTCTCTCGTCGCGCACCAGCCATCGGCAGACGATTCTCCTCTCCGGCACCGGTGTCGGACTGGCGCTGTTCCTGCTCTCCGGCTCGACCAGCCTGTGGGCGATGCGGCTCGGGTTATACGCCTTGGGATTGGCCGCCGGGCTTTACATGCCGTCGGCGATCGCGACGATCACCGCGCTGGTCGATCAACGCCATTGGGGCAAAGCGATCGCGATTCACGAGCTGGCGCCCAATCTGGCGTTTTTCACCGGTCCGTTCGTTGCTGAACTATTTCTCCGCCACTCGACTTGGCGCGCCGCGCTGGGGGTGTTGGGGTGCGCCTCGGTGCTGATCACCATGAGCTACTATCGTTATGGGCAGGGCGGCCGATTCGCCGGCGAATCGCCGGCGTCGAACGCCTTCGGTGCGCTGGTGCGGACGTCGGCGTTTTGGATCATGTTGATTCTCTTCGGCCTGGGCGTCAGTTCGACCGTCGGGATTTATGCCATGTTGCCGCTCTATCTGGTCAGCGATCGCCATGTCGAGGCGAGCTGGGCGAATACGGTGACGGCCTTGTCGCGTTCCTACGGGCCGGTGTTCGGCATGCTCGGCGGCTGGGCCTCGGACCGGCTCGGGCCGAAGCGGACCATGGTGGTGAGTTTGATCGTCACCGGCGCTTTGACTTTGCTTTTGGGTTTCGTCGCCGACAGTTGGATCAGTGCCGTGGTGATCATCCAACCGGCCCTCGCCGTGTGGTTTTTCCCGGCCGGCTTCGCGGCACTAGCAGTGATCGCGCCGCCACAAGCGCGCAATCTCGCGGTCGGCTTCACCATTCCGTTTGGCTATTTGATCGGCGGCGGGGCGATCCCGACGTTTATCGGCATGATGGGCGACGCCGGACTGTTTGCGCTGGGCTTCACAATCACCGGGCTCTTGATCACTGGCGCCGGCGTTCTCGCGATGTCGCTCAAGCTGCCGCGCACGATCCAAGGCGGAGCCCACTAGTTTTCGGTTGTCAGCGGCGCACCGGCTGTTCTATAAACCGTCATATGAAGCTGGACGAGTTCGCTGCGAGGATTCGCGAGAGCGATGAGATCGTGGTTTTTACCGGGGCGGGGATCAGCACCGAGTCCGGCATCCCGGACTTTCGCAGCCCCGGCGGCATCTGGACGCGCTATCGGCCGGTGACGTTTCAAGAATACATGACCAGCGAGTCGGCGCGCATCGAAGCGTGGAAGCGCCGCCTCGACGGCTGGGAACAATATAAAAATGCCAAACCCAACGTCGGCCATCATTTTATCCAGGCGCTTAGCTTGAAAGAAAAATTGATCGGCCTGATCACCCAAAATGTCGATGGCCTGCACAGCATGGCCGGCCTCGCCGACGACAAGATCGTCGAGCTGCACGGCTCGAACCGCAAGATTCTTTGCATGAGCTGCGCCAAGGAATTCGCACCGGAACCGATCATCAACAGTTTAGTCGGCGATTTCGTCTCGCCCAAGTGCGACAGCTGCGGCGGCATCCTCAAGTCGGCAACGGTGTCCTTCGGCCAAGCGATGCCCGAGCAGGCGATGCGTGTAGCACAGGAATGGACCGAGCAAGCGGAAGTTTTCATCGTCATGGGCTCATCATTACAAGTGCAGCCCGCGGCGTCGTTTCCCGTCATGGCGAAACGCAATGGCGCGCTGTTGGCGATTATCAACCGTGAAGCAGGGCCGCTCGATGACTGGCGGATTTCGTTCACAACGGCGCGATCGGCGAGTTCTGCGGCAAATTCGGCGAGATGATCGCCGATGGGTGACGCGGATTCGGAATGTTGGCCGCAAAGAACACAAAGGGCGCAAAAGTTCGGAACTGTACGAGTAAATTCACCTCCGAATTTGGCGCACGAAAATTTGCGCAAGCTCGGCAAATAGTAATGTATCCGAAATCCGATCGGAAGTATTTCAGAACCTTCGTGGTGATAACGACCGAGACTTCCTGGCGACGAAAGGGCAAATTTATGGCTGACTGGAAAATGATCGATGCCGATGGGCATATTCGCGAGGTCGAGAGCGATGTCTACGAGTATCTGCCGGATTACTACAAAGCGCGGCGCGAGGCGGTGATGTATTTCCCGTTGCTGCCGCATCATGGCTGGCACCGGCAGGCGGGCCGGGCGGGGATCGGCGCGTCATTCTTGATCCCCACGTTGCAGGATTGGCAGCAGGCGTTGGATCTCGGAGGGCTCGAAGCGGCGGTGGTTTATCCGACCCGCTTCATGCATATCGGCCAGGTCGGCATGGCCGACTTCGCGGTGGATTTGAGCAGGGCTTACAACGACTATCTGCACGATCGCTTCCTGCGCCACGAGCCGCGCTTGAAAGGCATCGCGATTTTGCCGATGCAAGATGTGCCAGCGGCCGTCGCCGAGCTGCGCCGGGTCGTCAAAGACTACGGCATGGTCGGTGCGGTGTTGCCGGCCGACGGCCTGCCGCGGCCATTGGGCCACCCGGAGTTTCATCCAGTCTACGAAGAGGCCAATCGCTTGGGCTGCATGCTCGCCGTGCATTCGCAGAATTCATTGCGCAACAATGATTTGTTCATGTGGCGCGGCGAGGCGGCGACGCTGGCCCATGTCTGGCCGCAGATGCGCCAGTTCACCAACTTCATGTTTTCCGGAATCCTCGGCCGGTTGCCGGATTTGAAAATTGCTTTCTTGGAAGCCGGCTGCGGCTGGGTGCCTTACTTGATGAGTAAAATGGGCAACCGCATGGGCGAGGCGCCGCCGCCGGCGAAGCTGATCGAGCGCGGGCAGATTTATTTTCAATGCGGCGAAGAGATGACGACCGGGCGGGATTTGGAATTGCTCGGCGACGAGTGCTTGTTCTGGGCCTCGGACTTTCCTCATGAAGGTATCGTCAGCATGAAGAAAGCCGTCGACGAGTTTCTCGAGCGCGACGATATCCCGACGGCAGCGAAGCGCAAGATCAGTTACGACAATCCGAAAAGACTTTACGCGCTCTAACGAGCGCGTTCCAATCGTTCCAAAGGTTCCAGCAGTTCCAAGTCGTTTGGAGACTTCAGCAGTTTCCCGAACGATTGGAACCGCTTGGAACATTTGGAACTTTTGGAACGAATCGCGGCCTAGGTGCTGTCACGAATTCTTGCTGGACTTTTTGCCGGACATCTTTGCGCGTGACGTAGTCGATGATCTGGATATTTTCCGACGGGCCGGAGCGGTTGCCCATCATGATCATCGGTTTGTCGCTGGCATTTTCCAACTGATAGAACGAGCCGCCGGTGATGGTGGCGGCCATGCCGGGAGTGAGCACGGCTGTGCCGCCGTCGGGGAAGCGCATGGTGCACTCGCCGTCGATGACGTAGAAAGTCTGGTCGGCGTTGTGGCAGTGCATGTCGTCTTTGTGACCGGGTTTGTAATAGTGCATCCAGGCGTGGAAGCGCGGCGTGTTGAAAATTTCTTTGCGCTTTTTTTCCTGATGGGCGAAATCGACCATGTCGATGACTTCGATGGGCATTGGCGTGTCCTCCTGTTTTGGGTTTTGGATTAGAGTACTGCGATCACTTCGATCTGAAACAAATTGTCGCCGCGCAGATCGATTTTGACGGCGTGGCGCGCCGGGCGGTCATGTTCATCGGGAAACATTTTGAGCCATGCTTTGTTGACCGAATCGCGCAGCTTTTCTTCTTTCAAATAGACCTTCATGTAGGCGATCTGGTCCGGCGTTCCTCCCGCGGTTTCCATAAACAGACGAAGGTTTCGGAACATCGCTTCGGCCTGCTCGTCGGCATCCGTCGACAGCACGCCGGTCTTGGCGTCCTTGCCGGACAGCGCCGAGGAGAAAACCATGTTGCCGATCACCACGCCGTTGGGGATCGGCGCGCCATGTTCCATGCCGGGAATATGAATGCTTTTGCGTTTTGCCATACTTCACCTCCTTGTCCGACTCGTTGCCTTTCTCATAGCACGGCGCCGAATGTTGGTCTACCGCGCCAAGTGTTCACTGGCGCTGTGAAAAAATCGGTGCTATGGGAAAGACCAACCCTCTACACCCAAGCCGAAGGAGTCGCCCATGGAAGCACTCGCGCAAATTGAAAATGGCCGGACGTTGACCGAACTCGAGGCCTACTTCAAAAAATACTCGGACATGCCGCGCGAGGTGGTGCTCAAGCATGACCTGTTGCGTGACGGCCATTGGTTCACCGATGCGGCGTTGGAGCTGGCGTCGGATGCGTTGGTCAAGTCCTACCGGCTGTTTTCCTACGATCTGATGCCGATGAAGGACATGAAGCGCAAGGAGCATCGCAAGATCACCGAGTGGTTCATGATGCGCGGCGGGCCCTATGGCTTGCGGCCGGTGACGGTGCAGACGACTTTGAATTCGGATTCGCCTTACCTGATCGATGCGGTCGATGGCAAGGCGAAGCTGTTTCTTCAAGGTAAGGAAATTTGCGACGTGGCGTTTCCGCCGCCGTTGAAATATTACACGCGCAAGTTCGCCGACGGCACGGCCTATCACGAGATCATCGCCTACGGTTACTTCGTCACGGCGTTCCGCAATTGCCAATATTGGGGGCCGGATGAGGAGTGCCGCTTCTGCGATATCAATATCAATGCCCGGCAGATGAAAGATTCGCAAGACTTCACCTTCAATCCACCGGTGAAGCCGCTGGACTACATGGTCGAAGTGGCGCGTTCCATCGAGCAGGACGCCACCGACGAGGTCGGCTACACGAGGAGCCTTGGACCGCCGTCTTGAGGCAAGCAATCTCCGATCTTACCGGCTTGAGGCTTCGCATGGAATCAGCGTACCGCCCCGGTCAGCGCGCGGGGAAGGCACACCAGGCGCGATATTTTGCCCGCCTATGGTTTTTATCCGACAATCACCAACCATGCTCTTTCAAGTGAGTCTGCGATCATCTCGAACGTGATGCGCCATCGTTCCGCCGCCGGCTCTTTGAGATCGTCGACGGATCTCCGGAAGTCGCGGATAGAATACCGATTCAGCTTGAAGCTTTTTTGGCTGAGGAAGAAGAGGATAAGGAAAACGGCGCCCAGCCTACTTTACGCAGCCTGATGAGTAATCGAGGGCGTGTCGTTCGGAAGGTCGTCGATAAAATTTTCCGCTTCACGGTAGAGGATAAACCGATTGAATTTGCCAGCAACCCACATCATGAGGGCGACAAAGCCCGCCACAATGACAAGTATGGGTGAGTTAGATGTCATGATCCACATCCCGTCGCCGGCTGTCTTGTGCATCATGCGAACCAGCTCGCGAGACGCTTCGCGTCGAAACCTGTCGGCATTATGCTCGTGACCGCAACTTTGGTTGCGAATCATGAACCAGACAAAAGAAAGTAGGCTGATGGAGGGGACCACAGCCACGGTTTTGCAAATAAAACCTTCGACTTCGCGGTAGGAATACGACTCGTAATCTTCTTTACGATCGATCGCCAACCGGCGCAACTCATCTCTCCGGGCAAACAACCGAAAGCGGACGGAGGTGATGAGCACCGGATGTACGACGTGCCAATAGAACGAGCTGACAATGCAGCACGCAAAAAACGTCACAATTAAATGAACTGCCATCTTTATTCCCTCGGTCGCGTGAGCAACTGGATCTGTAGATTATCTCGTTCTTGGGCCACTCTCTTCAACTCCTTTTCGTAAAACCGCATCAAAAGTTTAATCAACACAACTCCGGCAATCAGTTCTATGAGTGCCAATATCCAGCCCGTGATCGCCCAACTATTGGATTCAACGAGAATCTTGACAATTTGAGGGACGTCTTTGGAGTCCGCTCTGATCATCGCTGTAATAAGAACCAGCCCGACTACGATGATCGAAAGATTTTTCGAGGTAAGAACCGGTTGTCCAGTGCGCTCGCTGGACTGCATAGGCCTAGCCGGCTGCGGTGTTTCCAAAGCCGTTGAGGCTATGCCCATAGTACAGGTCCAGTGCGTAAGTCAACAGATATAAATTCGATGGGGCAATGTCAATGCTCTGTCGCTGCGGGGGCAAGCGTCCGGTCTTGGCCCCGAGATTGAAGTCCCTCTCATGTGGCCGCACGGATGCCCGTCATGCGTTCGCAGAACTCATCTGGTACTTTCGGGGAGGTAGCGACCATAAGGGTCAACATCCCCACAGCAAATAGATATCTGATTCGTGAAGAACTTTCGACCGGCTCGCTCGCCGCCTCGTGGCCGACTCCAGCGTCGACTATCTGGATCGCCGTGCACCAGTCGCTTACCGGCGAAGAATCGAACGTTGCGTCCCAGATGTGATGTGCAAAGTGATTCCGTACCTTGCGAACCAGGTCCATATCTCGAGCCAGGGGCTCGGTTATAATTCCAAGTGCCGCCGCTAACGAGATCTTAGCACCGAAAGAGCTTAACGCGCCTTGTCCGACGAACATAGTTTCGAGTCGAGTGCTCGGAATAAGGCAGCTCCGAATCGCTGCCTCCACAACTGCGTCGAGAAAGCCACCCGCGAGTACCGCCGCGGCGCGATCAGTCTCCTTGTGGAAGCGGCCCACAAACTCATTATAGGAGGAGGCGTCCAGTGATCGAATATTCGTTGCCTTTGTCATGTCATTCATCCGCCCGGCTAATCAACGAACCAGCTCAAGCCATCGGCGCCGGCGTAGTAGGCACAGTCCCGAATCTTTTGCCCGTGGATCGCAAATTCTTATCGCCGCCGATAAGGCGATTTCGTTGTTTCCCGTTCAATAACTCGCTCAGTTTCCTCCCGCTCGCGCAGAAGTTCAGGGTAACAAGTGTCGACGATCAGCCGGGCGAGCTCCAGACCGATCAACTCGGCTACCTCGCGGTCCTCCAACTCGAAGTTGTGTACGTTCAGGGTGGTTAGCTCGACCACTGAATTGTCCGGGCGCTGATTCAAAACGCAAGCACCGGGCGTCGAGTTATTGCCGCCGGGATAGCCGGGAGTGGCATCGCCGGAAATCCAAAGGTCTTTGTATTGTTCCATCATGGCGCTGGATCTCGAGGCGTTCGTGCTTTTCGTATGCCTGCGCTACATCAACGCGACTCTATTTTGAACCAGTCGAGCAGACCTATGAGAAGCCTCCGGCCTGTCTGATTGATAAGTGTAAAATACCCGACGATTATAAAAGACGTGATCTTTAGAACGATTCTCAAAAATCGACTTTTAATCTCGTCGATCAAGCCGTAAACAAGCACAAGAAGAGCGGCGAATACGAATGCAAAAAATTGCCAGCTCTCAGCACCGCGGATAACATCAATAGCGAGCTTTTCTGTCATTCAATGACTCCCTCAGGGCCTTCTACCGCACGGCACAGAGACAAAGCAACCAGAGCAACCGCTACTTGCTTTCTATCTCAGACATCGGGTAGAAAATCCAAGTAAGAGACGGATCGCGATGAAACTAAGTCAAAAAACATGGTGGCAACCGAGTTGGCGATATGAAACCGGTAACAGTGACCCCGTTCCGGCCGCAGTGGCTACCGAATACGGCATCTTGCGAAGGTGCTCGATTGTGGCGGGGAGCTTGATTATGAGTGTCGACTGCAAAGGCAAATCCGTTCGCGGCCGTATTGGTCTCTCGGTTAATGCACCACTCTTGGACAGAGTTCTAGTCTTCCTTCGAGCCTACGAAGGCGACTCCATTGAATCAATCGAAAACCTTGAGATTGAAGAGAACCAGTTCGGTACTCCTTGATTGAAAGATAGACAAGCAGGCGCCGAGCCCGAAGACCCGGCGCTACCAAGCTACTTGCGACGTTTCTTGACGAGTTTCTTCTTTCCGCGGCGCGTAAGGACTTCGAGTTGCTTAGCCCCCATATCCGCTAGGATAGAAGCAAAGGCCTTCGTGATCGGTGCCAGTAGCACTGCGCAGCCCAGTTTTTTGCTCCCGATCGCCCACTTCAGAAGTTCAATCAAATGACCGTTGAGCTGTACAAGTCGCGCGAGATTCACTGCGTCGCTCATAAAATGGTTCCTTCCGCGCCGTTTCCGGCCAGAACAAAGAGGGCACCAAGGATCGCCAAGACTGAGAGGAAACTCTGCATCGTAGTCACCTCTCGCGGAGCGTTCTTCTACCGCACGCCACAGAGATAAAGCAACCGGGAGCCTTCTCCTTTTTATGTCAGATTTCTGACACATAAATTATGGACCCGGATCGTGGCGCCTCCCAATTTCTAATAGAATTTTACCTCGAAGCCGTTCGCACCGGCGCCGGCATCTGTTACCATTTTCTTTGTGAAGTTCTGGCAAATTATCGTTTTTATCTTTGGCGTGGTTCTGCCTATTCTTTACATTGTCTATGTTTTGATCTTTGAATAGAAACCGGACGCCGTATAACATGCGCTGCCTTCTACCGCACGTCACAGAGATATAACAATTGGGCGCTAGTTGTACCCCCGAGGCAACTGTTACCATTCCTTTGTGGATTTCCGAACACTACTCGTAATCCTCTTTGGAATAGTTCTGCCGGCTCTTTTCATTGCCTTTTACTTGATCAGCCCCTAGAGCAAGGCGCCGAGCCCGAAGACCCGACGCCACCAAGCTAATGGCGACGCTTCTTGACGAGTTTCTTCTTTCCGCGAGGCGTATCAACAGGGAGTTGCTTAGTCGCCATTTCTGCTAGGATCGAAGCAAAGGCCCTCGTGATCGGTGCTAGTTGCGCTGCGTAGTCTAGTTTGTCGGTCTCCATCGCCCACCTCAGAAGCTCGATCAAATGATCGTTGAGCTGTACAAGTCGCCCGAGATTCACTGCGTCGCGCATAACATGGTGTTCCTTCCGCGCCGTTTCCGGCGAAAACAAACAGGGCACCAATGATCGCCAAGACAGAGAATAAACTCTGCATCGTAGTCACGCCTCAAGGAGCGTTCTTGTACCGCACGTCACAGAGATAAAGCAATCCGGCGCCAGTTGTCCTGGCGCGCTATCCTCTGTTACCATTTTGCTTGATTATGCTCTCGTCAACTATCGTGATTTTGCTTGGCGCGGTTCTGCCCGTTCTTTTCGTTGTCTATATTTGGTTCTTTGCATAGAGCGGGCGCCGAGCCTAAGCCCGCGGGTGCGTGAGCCCATGAACTGATTTTAGCTTCCGGATGCCGACAGTCGCGTAAATCTCCTTCGTTGAGATGCTCGCATGACCGAGTAGTTGTTGAATCACTCGTATATCGGAGCGAACCGCCTTTGTGGCGATCGTTTCGGCTTACCTTGTCGAATCGGTGGTAACCGGCAAGAGTAAGAAGCGCCTGGACGCGCTCGAAATAAATTTCCGCCGTTTCATCGTTCCCCACTTTGGCGAGAATACCGCAGTCACTGCCATCACTCACACGCAAGTCGAGTATTTCATCAGCGTACAGACCCAGCGCGGGGTAAAGAATTCGACGGTCTGGCACTATGTCTCGGACCTTCGCGCCTGTTTGAATTACGCCATCAGGAAGGATTGCTGCGAGATAACCCGGTGAAGCGTGCCGACAAAACCAGAATCATGAACCGCAAGGTGATCAAGCCCCCGCTCGATCCTCATGCCGTCGACCTGGCGGCCGAAGCGATCGCGCACCCCGTTGACAGGGCTTGGTTTAACGTCGTTCGATTCGTCGGCTTGCGCAAGGATGAAGGCAATCGGCCCGAATGGTCAGACATCAATTTCGAACTGGCAATACATTCGAGGCAGCAAGACCGAAGGGGCCGACGTTTGGTTACCGCTGGCGCCGATCGCGCTGCACACCTTGCGCGAATTGAGAAAGATCAGCGACCCCAAGAACCCGCTGATATTCCCGGGAAGGTCGGCACAGAGCAAAGGAAAGAAAGACTACGAGTGCGGCCTGATGTTCAAGAAGATCTTGAAGAAGACCGGCATCACGCTTATGCCGAAGGATCTCCGTGATTACTTTTGCAATGAGGTAGCCGCACCCACGCGAGACCCCGCCGTTCTCATGCGCTTGATGCGTCATCAGTCCTTGGAAACAACGACAAAGTACCTGCGCACCGTACCGGAACGCATGGAGGATGCTGTCAAGAATCTGGGGCGAGCTTTGGTGGTGGATTCGATTCAAATCTAGTGCAGAAAGCGACGGAAAACGACAATGCGCCAGAAAATATTGTTGCATTGAATGAGGGTTCAACTACGCGAAATAGTTCGGTGAATGTGGACGGCATTGGGACCAGTCAAGACGCTATCGACATGCCACATGGCCAGGCAATCGTCTTGGTTGTAGATCAGCGCGCGGTCGATGGCGAACAGGTCGGTGTTTTCCAGATAATCCCAGTAGCAGACCATGGACTGATAGGCGCCGATGTCTTTCTGGCGCCAGTGAAAGCCCAGGGCGGGGGCGACGGATTTGATCGAGAAGGTCGGCACGGGCAGGTAGACGGCGGCCTGAATCGCTGCTTTCAAGTCGACGCATTTGGCGACGATCTGTTCGATCGAAGCGGACAGCAGTGGCCAGCGGCGGGCGACGCGGTGCATCTGGTGAATTTCAAAGTCGGTCCAGTGATACAAGCAAACATCGCGCGGGTCGCCGACATAGTCGAAGAACTCGGTGAAGATGCGCGCTTCATCGGCCGCGCCACGGGCGAGAAACTTGACGAATTGATCGCGGCTGCCGTCGTAACAGCCGATGAGATAGGTGTGCGGCGGCTCGCTCGGATGGATTGCATCGGAAGTTTCGAAATCGAAATAGAGCAGACGCTTGGCGCGCGGGATATCGAGCTCGCGGCCGGGCCGCAAAAGCGGGCCACCGAATTTGTAGGCCTGGCTGACATGGTGCGCGATCTCGCCATAATGTTCGCCGATTATTTCCACGAGTTCTTCCTGCCGCAGGTTCCATGCTTGATCGACTCTGTGAATTCCGGCGCGGCGCAGCTTGTCGCGTTCGCGCTTGGTGAGGCCGGCCAACAAGATCAGGTCGCGCTCGTCGCTGGCGCGCTGGTTGGCGTAGAGGCGCCAAGGCGAACTCGCTGCGTTGGGTGGACGATTCATTTCGGGGATGACGCTGCCGTTTCGCAATTCATTCCAAAACTGGCGCGCTGCGACAACCTCTTCGGCTTTTTCGGAAAAGGCAACAGTTGTTTCGCTGTCTTTGAGAACGATGGTGAACTCGTCGGGCACGAGGCCCTGAAGCTTGCCGATGTTTTCATTGTAGAAAGCGCCTTGGAGCGCGTGGGAAGCTTGCAGAGACTGCGATCTTTTGATTTCGATGACGCGGTAGTGAAATGGCCCGAGATCCGACGGTGCCGAATCGTCGCGAATCAGTAAGTCGCCTTTTCCGTAGATCGTCTGCGCTAAATCCCACAGCTGGGGTTGATAAATTGCCCGCGGGCCGGCGAGCAGGGCGCGGCAAGTATTTTTCAGCGCCTCGAACCCGAAGCCCGGTGTGATTTCCATGGCATCGGGATAGTTGCTTTTAACCCAGCGCCGCTCGTAGTCGACGCCCTGCTGCATGCGCAGTCTTTCATAGCGCGTGGTTTCATCGACGGCGGCACTTTTCGGCGCATGATGTTCGCACCAGAGCCAGAAGGGATCTTTGAGCAGGTAGTAGCTGTGCGAGGGGCGAAAAAGGTTGTGGCGGTTGAATTTCTGCCCGGCGGTGGCGCGCTGGATCAATGCCTCAAGGGTGACTTTTGCCGTTGTCGTCATTCGACTATCCACCCGCCAACAGATATCTGCTCACGATTGGAAAAATTTATCGGCGGCGTCGATATGGACCCAATGGCCGGTGTTGGCGGACGACCAGGCCATTCGGGAAGCGCTCGCGGATTTCCGGAATGTTTGTCATGGGCAATGAAATTTGACCGGCCCGCTCGAATGAAGCAAGTTTGGCTAGAGACGGCGCCATCGGCGCTGAACGCTTCAGTAAGCGCATCATAATTTGCGATAATCTCTTCCAAGCCGATGCGCCAATGGAATCATGCATCCGTACCGCAGGCGAGATTGGCAATCAAGAACTGGCGTAGCGTCGGTTCCGGAATGTTTCCTGTGTGCGCCCGGTCGGCGTCGCTGGAGGTCTACCCGCTTGCGAGCGTAAGCGCCTCTAGGCGGCAGCGGGCTTATGCGCGGCGGGCTTCGGGCGCGATGTCGACTACGACTAGCCCATTGATGGAACTGGCGTTGACCGCGGCGCATTGCCGGGCCACCTTGCCGACCATGGAGTGGCCGCATAGATGGGCACGATCGAGTTCTCGCGGCAAAAAATTCTCTCACATCCTTCGCCATGGCGCATGATGCGTCACCGGATGATGCGCTGAGGCGCCGTGATTTCTCAAATCTAAATCATAGACTTTGAAGTAGACAGCGAGCCGCTTGACGATGGCGCGCCAATTGTCGGTCGCGCCGAGAAAGCCTGCAGGGTGATCCTCGGGACACCGATCCCTTGGACTTGGAAGTTGAGACGGATGGTTCTGGTTGTGGCGGGCGGCCGACGAAACTCTGCCAAGATCGGGAGCAAGGAAGCGCCGCGAGGCGCTCAAGTTCGAAGAGAGTTGCGAAGGAATCGTTGAGGCGGGGGGTTAACAACGCGCTGGCGATCGCAAAGGAGAGTAGCGCTAGTATGTCGGTTGCCGTGAAACGAGCCGTGATCAGCCGCCGACTCGCGCCACGGCGTCGCCGCGGATATATCCTGGCGGCCGGCCATGTTTGGAGTGAATCTCCAGCCAGCCATCGCGGGAGTTGACGACGTTTACTTTAAGGCCGGCTTCGATCTCGCCCAGTTGCTGGGCAAACTCTGTAGGCGCGGCGAAGACCCGGGTGCTGCGAGTGACTTCGTAAGTGCCCGCGGCTGCCTCCGGCTGTATTTTGGTTTGTCTTGCCGGGTGCGCCGTCGCTGTCTCGTTGGCCTTGCCGACCGGGGTCGCCGAAGCGACCGCATCGCCAGCGGGCGCGCGCTTCAGTTGGACCGGCGTCGGCGCGGCTTTTTTCTCCGGACCGGCTAGCGCCAACGGTTTGGCGGCGTGGATAACCGGCTGCTCGCCGCTCTGGCTCCAGAACAGCGCCGCCATGGCAGCGCACACCACCAGGGCAATCAAAGCGTGGAAGATACCGAGGCCGCGTTTGGCCTGGGGTGCTAATTCTTGGTTGACGGGGTCGGTACGGACCGATGCCGTCGCGGCATGGTGGCTGTCGCTACCGTTGTTTGACGCCGCCATGTGCAGCAACGCTGCCGGCGCGACCGTGTCCGGCTCGGATTGGAGATCGAATAATGTCGGCGCGGCAATGGTGCCGTCGTGGGACGCCGAGATAAATTGCGCGAAGGCTTTTAGCTCGCCATGATAGGCGCGTTGATGCTCGATGATCGAGCTTTGTTTGGCGACCAGCTGATCGTAAACCGGCTGCAGGGCGAGCAGGCGATGCTTGATTTCTTCGCTGGCGGCGATCCGCTCTTGCCATTGAGGAATCTCATCCTCGCGCCGCCGCAGTGAGTCGCGCAGCTCGCGCTCCAGCTTCTCCGATTCGCGGATGCGCTGCTGCAGAGTGTCGAGCTGGCGGGTGATTTCGGCGCCGGCGCGCAAGTCTTTTTCCAACTCGGCGATTCTCGCCTGGAGCCTTTGGCTTTCTTCCTGGTGGCTGGCTTCGTTGGCGCTCGCATCGGCCACGGGCGTAGGCGAGTTTTCCAGTTGGCGAACTTTTGACTGGCTTTTTTCCAATTGCTGTTTCAAATCGATGAGCGCGTTTTCCAACTGCGTCTGCCGTTCGCCGGCGCCACTGTCGACGACGCTGGCATTCTGGACTTTAGCTTCGCTCTCCTGCAGCTGGCGGCGCAGCTCTTGCACTCGAGCGTCGAGTTGGGTGTTGGCGCTGCGTAACTGTTCCACCTGGGCGAGTGTCGTGTCGTTTTCGGCCGCGGGCTTGCCGGTGCGAAGTTCGTCGATGGCCCGGTGGGCGGCTTCCAAATCGTCTTGCAACAAGGCCATTTCTTTTTTCAGCTCTTGGTTATTGGCGCGCAGGCCGGTGACCTCGGCGCCGTTGCCGCCGGCTTCGCTGCTCGCCGGGGCGGACGCCATTGGGGCGTCTTCCAAGCGGGTCAAAAGGTCGTTGATTTCGCCGCGTTTTTTCTTGAGCTCTTTCTCGGACGCGACCAAGAATAGGCCGAGCAACAGTACCGTCGCTCCTGAAAACAATACGATCCAGAGGAACATGCTCTCCATAGCGATCTCCCGTCGAGTTTGAGGCTGAATTTGATGACTGAATAACGCTAAACTCATGCCACTTGACGCAAGGCTAGTTACCTAGAGACAAGCAAGGTAGTTCCGGAGATCATTCGATACTTTGCCAGACAGTTTTCCGGGTATTCCGGCTGAACAGAGCTGCACAAATCGGTGAATCGTTACGAAAACTGTTTAGCTATGTCTGCGTTGCCCGCGGCAGCAGCGCTGGTTCCGAGGAAAAAAACTCGCATCGTCTGGCAGATCGCTGGCGCTATGAGCGTCGTTGGGCTAAGAAAAATTACCCCAAGATGTCCTTCCATGATCCCGCAATCTCAAACCGCCACGCCGCCAAAGAATCTATCCATCGCCGAAGAGCGGGCGATCCTTTCGGTGACCTGTCTGGCGGCGTTTCTATTCTTCAACAGTTTTGGCAGCATCAGCGTCGCCCTACCGGCGATTCAGAAACAATTTGGCAATAGTTTGTCGGAGATTCAGTGGGTCACGCTGATGGGCGTGGTGACGATCTCCAGCTTGTCGTTCTGTTTCGGCCGTGCCGGCGGTATTCTCGGCCAGCGCCGGCTCTACAAGATCGGTGTGGCGCTTTATGCCGCCGGCGCCGGCTTGGGCGCGCTGGCGCTGTCGTTTCCACAGCTGCTGATCGCGCGCGCGGTGATGGCGGTTGGGCTGGCGATGGCGTTGCCGATGTCGACGGCGTTGTTGGCCGGCAGTTTCGCCGCCGCGCGGCGCGGCCAGGTGCTGGGCACCTTCGCCTCGGCTATCGCCGTCGGGCGCATGTCTGGGCCGACCGTCGGCGGCTTGCTCTTACAAATGGGCGGCTGGACCTGGATCTTCTGGATGAATTTTGTCGTCGGCTTGGCGGTGACGTTGGCGGTGGTGAAAATTTTTCGCGGCGCCGGCGAGCAACGGCCGGAGAAATTCGACATCTGGGGCTCGTTGGCCTTACTGCTTGGCTATCCGTCGCTGTTGATCGGCTTGAGTTTTGGCGCCCGCCTCGGTTGGAGTTCGTTGCCGGTGATCCTGTGCTTTGCCGTCGCCACGATTGGGCTGGTGGGTTTCGTCGGCATCGAACTGCGCACCGCGAAGCCGTTGGTCGATGTGGCGATTTTTCGCAATAAAATGCTGTCCGCGGCTATCGTCGCGCTGATCCTCAGTCATATGCTCCACAATCCGATCGCCTTGGCGGCGCCGCTTTATTTGCAAAACGTGAAGAGGTCGAGCGGGCGGCCTCCGAGACGGGCGATCAAGTCGTCGATGACCGGCTCGAAGACGGCGTCGACACCACCTGCCTTGCTCAGCGCATTGCCGAAGTCGAACAGGATCGTCCGTTCGATCGGCTGGCCGTTCTCGGTATCCGGGATCGAGACAAGGATCGCGTCGCCGAAGCGCACGTCGTAGGCCCGGACGATCAGCTCGCTCATTCGTCCAGGTCCGATACGACGTGGAGGAGCCGGGCCGTCTGCTTGACCCGGAGGATCCCGCTCGTGGCGACGGCGTCGATGCCGGACGCGGTTCGTTCGCCGTGAGCCCGGACCTCGGGCTCGGTGATCTCGACGATCCCCCGGCCGACGAGGTCGTCCAGCATCGCGTCGCGGGCGGCCCGGCGCCCCGCGAAGTCGAGCGGCCGCTGGAGCGCCCGGATCCGCTTCGCATTCGAGTCGATGACGAGGGTGGTGCCGGTCTGGACCCGGCGCCGCGGCGGATCGAAGCCGCGTGGGTTGTCCTCGACCTGGCTCCAGCGGACCTTGAACAGCAGCTCACGGAACGGCGTTCCCGCCTCCTCGGCGGCGGCGGCATCGGCCGGCGGCTCGTCGTCGTCGTCGGGGGCGCCGGCGGCGGCCGCGGGCGGCGCCGGGGCCTGGCCGGCATGTGCTGCCGTCTCGTCGGGGCTCTGGACCCGACCATCGACCACGACGCGCTTCAGCACCTCGAACTCCGCGTCATCGGGGATCTCGAGCAGGTCGCGATTGACGTCCGCGAACTTGTACGCGACCCAGTCGCTGTCCGCGAGTCCCTGGAGGTCCGCGGCGGCGACTGCCGGGTGGTCGATGTTCACCCTGACGTCGAGGGCTGACGCGTCGGCGACGATCCGGCGCGCGACGAACTTCGTCCGGAGTTTCTGGCCCCACTGCCGATCCCCCGGTGACGCCTCGTCGGCCGCGAGGATCGCCCGCCCGAAGTCCGCGAACGTGACCTCGCCCGGCGGCAGGTAGTCGAGTCCTCGGAGGACCATCCGTCGGAAGAGGCCTGCCGCGACGGCAAGCGCGAGTCCGGACGCCTTGAACCGGTCGCCACCGAACCGGCCCGCGTACTCGTCCTTGAAGGACTCGTGCATCTCGACGATCAGCTCGTACAGGACGCCGCTGATCACCTCGCTCAGCGCGTGCGGCTCGATCTCCTCGTTCTTCGGATCGATCTTCGCGTCGTTCTTCAGGTTCCGGAGATAGCCGGGCCTCCGCCCGCCGGCGATCGCGTCGCCGAACTGCTCGCCGATCGAGCTGAACGCGTTCGACTTGTCGATCCGGCCGCCCGTCGCGTCGAGGATCGCGTGGGTCAGGCGACTGCTGTCGAACGCGATCAGCATCGCGGTCAAGTCGGCGATCCCCTCGTGGAGCGCGAGCCCCTGTGGGTCGAGGGCGTCGTAGAGGTCCGGATCGATCCCGTCGATCAGGGCATGGGCCGTCTCGTGGGAGACGATGTCCCGCGAGAGGCTCGTGTAGATGGTCTTGCCGTCGGCATCGAACGAGAAGAACTGGAGGCTGTGCGAGGCTCGCTCGTAGTAGGCGTTCTCCATCCAGCCGGCGCGCGGGACGAGGAGGAGCTGCGGGGCATCGAACCCCCAATGGATCTCCCGGCCGAGGGTGCGCTTCTCCTCGAACAGCTTGATCGTCCGCCAGACGGTCGCGAACGCGCTGACCGCGATGAACGGCGGCGACTCGATATCGTCGCGATCGACGGTGTACCGGCCCAGCGTGCGCCCACCGGATGGCGGCTCGAACGGGACCGGGTCGAGCAGGGTTTCGCTGTCGGGGTCGAGGTCGACGACGGCGAGCCGCGGCGTGATCGGGCCGGCGAGGAAGTGGTCCTGTTCCAGGCCCTTCCAGTCCTCGACCATCCGGCCCACCGCGGTCTCGGCGATCTCCGGGTCCTGGATCATCATCGGCAGCCGGGCGCGGGTCGCCATCGTGTCAGCCCGCAGCCGCAGCGATGGCCTGGGCGATCAGCGGGATCTTCAGGTAGCCCGTCAGTTCGTGGTTGTTCCGGGCCTGGTTGTTGACCGACTCGTCATGCGCGAAGTTCGGCGGCGGCGTGAACTCGTCACGCAGCGTGTGCTCGAGCGCGACCGGGTCGAACGGATCCGAGTAGTTCGACCAGGCGCCGATCTGCGGGGGAACCGGGTTGGGTCGACCGGCGCTGTCGCGGATCAGCTTCTGGACGTTGCCGATCCCCAGGGGGCAGCCGACCGTGAACAGGATGTCGACCTTGAGGCCAGCGAGGTCCGGCTGGTTGAGGACGTCGTAGGTGATGATCGTGCCGAGGCTGTGGGCGACGACGACCTTCGGCGCCGGGCTCGCGAGGAGCGCCTTGCGCACCGGCTCGCGCATCGCCTGCTTGAACGGCCCGTACAGGTAGTCGAGCACGTCGCTGGCGAACTTCCCGACGACGAACCGGAAGATCGGGTCGGGGAACGTGACGTTCAACGCGGTGCCGCGACGGGGCGGCCGCGGCGAGCGATCCGCGATCCGGTCGGCCTCCCGGAAGAGCTCCTCGACCAGCGCGGTCGCGCTGTCCCGGTCCTTGGCGGAGATCGTGGTCGCGGCCGCCCCTCGACCGCCTCCGGCGGATGGCGCCAGCGTCGCGGCGACGATCCGGGAGGCCGCGACATCGGCACTGAGGTCGGGCGCCATGGCCGCACGGATGGCCCGCGTGCGTCGCTGCTTGTTCGCGCCAGCTGCCGCGGCCGCCCCACCGCCCGACGCGGCCGGCCACCGGACGTTCGCGTAGTAGCCGACACGCGTGGATGGCATGTCCCGGCCGAAGATCAGCGTGTCGGCGTCGCGCTTGAACTCCTTGACCGGCGCCTGTGGCCCGGCGCCGTGGACGTAGACGAGCGGCAAAGGCGGCACCGGGGAACCTCCGAGCTTCGTTGGATGCGTCGGGCACTCGCCCCTCGATCGCACGCCGACGCTATCGGACCACCGTCGCGCCGGCGTCGTGCGCCGCGCTCGACTACGCCAGGAGCGCGTCCGCCTCCGCGAGATCGGGCGTCGAAGCGCCCTCGGTGATGCCGGCGCGGACCGCCCGGAGGGCGTCCAGCCGGCCCCGACGGTCCGGCTCCGGTGCGACCTGGCAGCGTCGGACGGCAGCCCGAAGCTGCGGCATCCGCGCCCCGAAGCGCTCCGCCATCGCGAACGCATGCTCGTACGACGCCATCGCGGCCGCGACATCGGGGTCCGGCCCCACGAGCAACAGGTCGCCGCGGACGACGTGGAAGAGCGGCGCGATCGGGTTGGTCGGTCCGCCCAGGTCGATCGCCTCGCCGATCAGCGGCAACCCCTGGCCGGGCAGGCCCGCCTCGACGTGCGCCCCTCCCTGGATGAACCGAAGAAACGGCCAGAAGATCGGCGGCGTTCGGAGATCCTGATACTGGTCGAGGCCGTCCGCGATCTGGTGGAGACCCTCCGTCGGCCGGCCGAGCGCGCTCGTTGCCGCGCCGAGCAGGCACGTCCCGAGCGCACGCCAGATCGGCAGGTCACTCGCCTCGGCGACTCGCAGCGCCGCGGTTGCGCGCGCCGCGACGAGGTCCGGCTCGCGGCGCCACAGATGCAGGAACCCGGAGTGGAACAGCCCGTACGCCAGCGAGTACGGGTGGTCGAGCTCGGTCGCGACCACGATCGAGCGGTCGGCCCGTTCGACGGCCCGATCGGGGTGGCCCAGGAGCCAGAGGAAGAACCCCGACGTCGTCAGGCACGACACCCGCACGTCCAGCCCGAGCCGGTACCGCCGGGGCCGGTAGGCGGGGCTCTCGAACCCCCCGATCGCCTGGTCGAGGTACCGCAGACCTCCCTCGAGATCGCCGGCGAACCCGGTGTCGGCGCCGAGGATGAAGTTGCCGTCGACCCGCATGCTCGGGTCGTTCTCGGCATCGGCCAGCTGCAGGATCTGATTCGCGTACCCGATGCCCTTGTCGACCTCCCCGCGGAACCCATGGAAGCTCGCGAGGCTGCGCAGGACCGGGAAGAGCAGCGGGACGTCGGGGTGGTCCTGGAGCAGTGCCAGCGCCTCGACGTAGGCGTCCTCGGCCTCGCCGGTGTAGCCGCGCAGCAGCGTGAGCGCCCGGGCGAGGCTCGTCCGGAGCGTCAGCTCCTCCTGCCAGTGATCGGACCGGTCGGGCATCGCCGTCAGGACGCCGAGCATGTCGCGGATCGCTTCGACGGTCGCGTGGTACCAGCCTCGTCCGTCGTAGAAGGGCCACATCGCGCCCTTGAGCTCTTTCAGTCCATCGAGATCGCGCTCCGCCACCCGGTGGCCCCACGCGATCCGGAGGTTGTCGATCTCGAGCGCCACGGCATCGCTGGAACCGGCACGCTCGGCGTCGCCGGTCGTTCGGGCGATGTCTGTCGCGTACTGCACGAAGAAGCGTGCGTGGTGGTCTCGCGCCGAGGTGGCGAACGCGGGGCGCGCATCGAGCCGCTCCGCCGCGTACTCGCGGATCGTCTCGAGCATGACGATCCGCGGCTCGCCGTCGGTGGCGGTCGTGTCGGCCTGCCGGACAAGGCTCTTGTCCAGCAGGGAGCCGAGACCTTCGAGCGCGTTGAGCTCGACACCGGCGTCCTCGTCGAGCCCGGCCGCCACCGCCTCCACCGCTTCGACCGACGCGCCGGCAAAGACCGACAGCAGCTCGAGCAGCCGTTGCTCGGCCGGCTCCAGGAGCAGGTAGCTCCACTCGATCGTCGCCCGGAGCGTCTGCTGCCGTTCCGGGAGGTCGCGCGCTCCGCCGGCCAGCATCTTCAGCCGGCTTCCGAGCCGGTCGCGGAGCGCCTCGGGCGAGAAGAGGTTCAGCCGGGCGGTGGCGAGCTCGATCGCGAGCGGCAGCCCGTCGAGCCGGCGGCAGATCTCGAGGACGGCGGCCGCGTTGTCGTCGGTGAGATGGAAGTCGGACCGGACGGCCCGTGCCCGCTCGACGAAGAGCTGGATCGCCTCGAACTGCGTGAGCTCCGCCGCCGTCGTCGCGTGGCCCGCCGCGGCCGGGAGCGACAGCGGCGGCACGGACACGACGTTCTCCCCCCGCACCCGGAGGGCCTGGCGGCTCGTGACGAGCAGCTTCAGGCCGGGACAGTCGGCGAGGAGGTCGATGAGGACGGGCGCCGCGACGGCGACCTGCTCGAAGTTGTCCAGGACGAGCAGCACACGCTGGGAGCGCAGCTGGCGGCGGAGCTCGTCGAGCGGCGCGCGATTGGTCGTGTCGGCGAGACCAACGGCGACCGCGACGAGGGCGACGACGCCGTCCGCGTCGCTCGCGGTGACGAGGTTCACGAAGAAGACGCCGTCGGTGAACCGGTCGATCTGGTCGGCGGCTGCCCGGAGGGCGAGGCGGGTCTTGCCCGTCCCGCCGGGTCCCGTCAGGGTGACGAGCCGGACGCCGGCGTCATCGAGGCGCTCGCGGATGACGCGCAGCTCGGCGTCGCGACCGATGAACGCCGACGACTCCGTCGGCAGGTTGTTCGGCCGGCGATCGAGCGTGGCGAGCGGCGGGAACTCGGCGGGCAGGTCCGGATGGGTCAGCTGGAAGAGGCGCTCGGGCCGGCCGAGATCCTTCAACCGATGCTCGCCGAGATCTCGAAGCGCGACGCTTCCCGGAAGGTCACCGTCGAGGAGCGCGGCGGCCGAGCCCGACAGCAGGACCTGGCCGCCGTGACCGACCGCCATGATCCGCGCGGTCCGGTTGACGGCCGGACCGAAGAAGTCCCCGCCTCGCGACTCCGCCTCGCCGGTGTGGATCCCCATCCGGACGCGGATCGGGCAGGAGCTCGGCCACGTCTCCGCGAACAACGCCCCCTGGGCGGCGATCGCCGCCGTCACGGCACCGATCGGGGCGTCGAACACGGCCATCAGGCCGTCGCCGGTCGTCTTGACGACGTCGCCGTTCGAGCCCTCGATCGCTGACCGGATCAGGACCTCGTGCCGGGCCAGTGCGGCCTGCATCTCGCGCGGGTTCTGCTCCCAGAGACGCGTGCTGCCCTCGACGTCGGTGAAGAGGAAGGTCCGCGGCGCATCGCGGAGCGACGCGGACGACGGCTCCTCGACGACCTGACCCGAGGTCGATCCGCTCGGTGGTGAGACCAACGCCGCTCCAATCTCCAGCCTGACTCGACCAGGTGATCGTGACACGGGCAGCGCCGACTCGTCCGAAAGCCGCGACGAACGTCCACCGGAACACCTTCGGCAGTGGGCGTGAGGGCTCCGAACATGCAGCCTCGATGCCCGGGTGGGCGAGGCGTCACCCTCCGAAGAACGCGCGGACGCTACTGACGAGTATCCCGACCACACCGGCGACCAGCGGCGCAGCGACCGCAGCCCAGGCGGTCCGCAGCGCGGTTGTGTGGATCGGCCAGGCCGGATAGGTCAGGGTGATCTCGGCGGCGCGTCGATCCAGCTCGACCAGGAGATCCGTACCTTCCTTCAGCCTTCTCGTGATCACAGCGGGCGTCTGGCTCGTGACGATCGTCGCCCGAGCGACGCGATCGTAAACAGCGCCAACTTCACCCAGCACCGTCCCGCGCGCCGTCAGCATCGCCTCATGCGGAAAGTGCAGCCAGAACCAGAGGACGAGCGGGGCCACCACGAGGAGAGCGCCGACGCCGAATACGGATTCCATCGAGGCCAGCAGGTTGTTGCCCTGCTGAAGCGACAACACGTTGATGAATAGCACAGCGGACCCCGCCGCGGCGCCGGCCCAGGCCAGGATCGTGACGCGCCGGCCGATCGGGCCGAATCCTCCGGCGCCGTCCGGGTGGTACGGGTAGACCCGGATCCGATACCGATCGAACAACTCGGTCGTCACTCGAATTCCCGCGACCATCCGGAAGAACGACAGCGTTGCGGCGTAGATCACCGGTGCGGCGACGAGGAGATCGAGGATGAGTTGGACGGTCGCTGCCGTACTGCCCGGCGGCAGGTTGCGGAACTTGACGATCGAGTAGAGGGCGATCAGGTAGATGCCGGGGACGAAAAACCACGCGTACTCGTATCGGTCTTTCGCGTTTGCCTCGAACTGATCGATCGAGACGGTCGTCCCCTCCTTGGGCCCCAGGATGACGCCGTTTGCCCGGAGCTCCGGGATCAGTGCAACGGATGAACCGGGCGACCAGAAGTACAGGTACATCGCGACCGGGACGGCGAGGAAAGCCCAGGCGGCCATCTGTTGGGAATCCGGGCTGGACAGAGGCGGGATCGATTGTCCGCTGAGGGTCAGCGCCGGCCGAAGCAGGCCGTTGACGGCGGTCAGGATTACCACCGACACGATCATGATCAGGGCCCGATCCGACACCTTTGTGCCGCGCGTCATGACCGTCGGACCCATCGCCCGAAGGAGAGGGTCGCCCGGCATCCGCTCAGTCGTGGCGCTGCTCATCCGGGTGCTCCGTTCAGGGCTCCGGCCAGAGCAGCTGGTATGCCGAGGCCGACGAGACTGCAAGACCGAGGTCGTGCTCGAGATCGAGCAAGGTCTTCAGCGGCATCGTCGACGCGAGATGACACGACGCCGGGTTGCCTGCCTTCGCGCAGTAGACGACCTCAGGCTCGATGAATGACGCAGGGCGGGCTCCGCTCAACTGCTCGCTGAGCTCGCAGGGATCGACCGCGGTCGCATTGTCGCTGGCCGTCATCGGATCGCACGTTGCGCCCGAGCTCCGGAGATGGCCGACCATCGTCGCCGGTCGCCACTCGACGGCCAGACGCCGTTCGTCCGGGAACATCGATCCGAGAACCGGCGTGCGGTTCTCGACCCGCCAGTAGGTCCAATAGATCGGGCGCACCGTCAGGTCGCCCTCGAGGTCCGGGCGGCAGCCGGCTGCGCTGTCGCCCGCCAACTCCCCAGCCGTCCAGTTCGTCGGCTCGTCATCGGTCTGGATTACATCACCCTTCGCGACCCACAGGTCGACGGAGAACATGGCCACGTCGGCCTCGGACGGACGTGCGAACAAGATGACCCGCTCGTCGGTCTCCTGGCCGGCGTCGAGCCAGCTGCCATCGAGCATCCGACCGGTCGCGAGCATCGTCCAGGAGTCGGCCGCTGCCTCGAGGTACCGGCCGCCAAACGGCGTCGAGCAGAACCCTTGTTCCTTCGGGAGCGCCGCGTCGAACTCGGCGCCGTTTCGTTGCACGAGCCTCGCGCCCCACAGGTTGTACTGGGCGGCGAGCACGGTCACCCGGCGGCTACCGGCGTTCTTGACGTGGACGACGGCCTCGAACTGTCGCAAGTCGCCGAGGCCCTCGGACTCGGGAACCGGCTTCGGGTCTCCGAGCTGGACTGACACGGACAGGTCCGCGGGCAGCGTCGATGGGACGTACGCAGACTGGTGCCACAGGGCGAAGCCGGACAGACTGACACCGATGACCGCGACGACGGCGCTGAGCTGAAACGCGCGCAACCACGGAACACGTGCTCGCCAGCCAGTCGACGGCGGCTGATGGATGACGACATGGACTCGTTGATCACCATCACCCGCGGGCCCGGCCACCGCGGGGGGTCCTGACGGCGGCGGCAGTTGATCGGTCACGAGCGATCCCTCCTGCGCGGGTGGGCCGTTTCGAGAGATTCACCGGAGCAACTCGAGATCCGGGCGCGTGACGGTCTGGGCGCAATCGCGGTATAGCAGCGGCACATCTCCGCTCCGTCTCGCACCTTGTCGAGACACCCTCCCGACCCCATGTCCGCCCTGAGCCTCATCGGGCTCCTCCATGCGGCTCTCTCACCCGAACATGGGACGAGCGATCCGGAATGTTACGGGCCAGATGGAACCAATTCGCCTTGGCCTGGACCTCAATACGTCGTTCGTGCAGCAACTGGGCTCTGTCCTGGTCGCCGCATGGCCGGACGATCGCCTTCGATATCGACAACCACGCCGCGTCAGACAGTCAGCGGCCTCCGGGTCGTTCCGACCACGGCTCCAGGACGACGATCGCGGTCTCGCGGGACCGGAGCGCCGCGCTCGCATCCGTGAATGCGGAGGACCCCAGGGCGAGGAAGTTCGCCCATAGGCGCGCGCGCTCGTCGCCGATGGCGGCCCGCGCTCGGACCTCGCGCCGACCCTCGGGCAGCTCGACGACGGCCTCCGGATGCGCCTGGAGGTTGAGCCACCACGCGGGCTCGGGATCGGCCCAGCCGTTCATCGCCGGGGTGACGAGGTTCGGGCCATCGGCGATGAAGCCGACGATCGCCACTCGGCTCTTGCCGGTCTTGCGGCCGACGGTCGTGAGCCGGAGCATCCCCCAGCGATGGTCGTTGGCGGTCCGCAGCCCGAGGCGGCCGCCCGTGAGCCGGTATGCGGTCCGGTGCACGATCCAGATCGTCCGGACGAGCCACCGCGGGACGTAGGGCGGCGCCTTCGGGGTCTCGGTCATCTCGCTGGTCTCGGTCATCTCGTTGGTCTCGGTCATCTCGCTCTCCTCCATGTTTACACCGTCAACTACGGCGTAAACATAGCGCTACACCGTAAACTCGTCAAGGTGATGATCGAAGAAGAGCCCAGCGCTGCACGTCGGCCGCCTGTGAGCCGCGAGCGCGTGCTCGCGGCCGCAGTCGAGCTCGCCGACGGGGGCGGCCTCGATGCGATGAGCATGCGCAAGATCGGCCAGAGGCTCGACGTCGAGGCGATGGCCCTCTACCGCCATGTCCGCGACAAGGACGACCTCCTCGACGGCATCGTCGACGTCGTCATCGGTGAGATCGACCGACCGCGGCCGAATGACGATTGGAAGGCCGGCCTCCGGGATCAGGTCCTTGCCGCGCGACGAGTGATGCTCCGCCACCCGTGGGCACCACGGTTGATCCAGGAGCGCGGTACGAGTGGTCCGGCCTCACTCGACCGGATCGAGGCGGCGATCGGCACGCTCCTGGCCGGAGGGTTCTCCATCGATCTCGTCCATCACGCCCTCCACGTCCTGAGCAGTCGGATCTACGGGTTCAACCAGGATTTGTTCGACGACTCGCCGCGGGGCCGCGAACCCGGGCCGGTCCCGCCGGCCGACCGGTACCCGAGCATCGGTCGGATGGCGCAGGCCGCCAGCCACGAGGGCGGGCTCGGCTACTGCGACGACGACGTGGAATTCGCCTTCGGCCTCGACCTGATCCTTGACGGCCTCGAGCGCCTGCGGGCCTGATCCGGCCGTATGCGCCAGCGCTGCGACACGCATGTCACCTTTCGCGTGAGATGTGGCCCTTTGGGTCGATGGACGTTGCCACCGAGCTCGCCGAACCGCGCCTGACCGTCGAGGCCGTGTATCGCGCCGACGCGGAGCGGCTGTGGCATGCCGTCCTCGCCTGGGCCGGCGACCCGGAGATCGCCAGCGATGCCGTGGCTGAGGCATACGCCCAGGTGATCCGTCGCGGCGATTCCGTTCGGGATCCGGCCGCCTGGACGTGGCGTGCCGCCTTCCGGATCGCCGCCGGTGCCATGAAGTCGCGGCCGTCCACCATCGACACGGATCGAGCGGACCTCGGCGTCCACGTCGACCGATATGCCGATCCGGACCTCCTCGCCGCGCTCCAACGGCTCCCGGACGGCCAGCGGGCCGCCGTCGTCCTGTTCTATCTCGCCGACCTGCCGATCGGGCAGATCGCCAACCGGCTCGGCTCGAACAGCATCGCCGTCCGGGCCAACCTCAGCCGGGGCCGGCGCCGCCTCCGTGAGCTTCTGGGTGACCGAGATGGATGACCTTCGCGACCGCCTTGCCCCCCTCAAGCGGGTCCCGATGCCGGACCTGTGGCCGACGATCGAGGCGCGCGCGGGAGCGTCGGCCGACCTGCCGCCGGCGGAGCGGGTCCGAGCGACTCGACCGACCGCCGCCGCGGTCGGCAGGGGCCTGTTCGATCGTCCCGCCTTCGCGTGGCTCGTCGTGCTCGTGCTGCTGCTCGCGCTCGTCGTCGGCGTGCTCGCGGTCGGCGCCCCGCGTCCCGGACCGCTGCCGGCGGTCGTCCCGCCGATCGCGATCGCAGGCTCGGCCGAGCCGTCGACGACTACGCCGGTCGAGCCGACGACGGCGCCTTCCGACTCGGCCCGCCCGACACCCTCCGACCCGGTCCCCGCCGACCCCGCAGGATGCCCGGCCATGCCGGCGGCGCCCGGGCAGGCGACCCTCACGGCGATCACGATGTTCGACTACGCCGTGGATCTCACCGCCGCCGGCTGCTCGCTGTGGGCGCAGAGCGAGTCGAACAACGGTGGCATCGTGCGCATCGATCCGACGACCGGCCGGATCCTCACCCAGATCGTCCCCGATGAGGTCGTCGACTCGATCGTCGCCAGCGACGGTGCGATCTGGGCTGTCGCCCATCCGTCGAACCTCACCGGGCAGATCCAGCCACGTCTGGTCCGGATCGATCCGGTCACGAACGAACTGTCGACCATGCGCGACCTGCCGACAGAAGGCGACCTTGCCATCCTCGGCGACGTCGTGTGGGTTCGCGACACCCTGGGGGGCAAGCGCTGGATGGCCCCGCTCGACGGCCATCGCCCGACCCTCCGGGTGGGGACCTCCGGTCCGTTCCTCGGTGTCGCCTTCGACACCGTGTGGGTCCAGCCAGGCCAGACGGGCCGCCTGGAGCGGTTCGACGCGGTCGGGGGGACGATGGCCTCCATCGACGTCGGCGACGCCTCGTCGTGCGCGATCGCGGAGACCGGCGTCGCCTGCGCATCCGGCTCCGGGCGCGTGCTGTTCGTCTCCCCGGAGACGAACACCGTCGTCTGGTCCGTGCAACTGCCCCACTGGACGGGCGACGTCACGTCGGTCGCCGCCCTCGGCGGCTCGATCTGGGTCTTGCCGGCCGAGATCGGGCCGGGCCGGCTCGACGCTCCGGGGCTCGTCGAGCTCGACGCCGCGACCGGTGCGGTGCTCCGAGACATCGCGCTGCCGGTCCGCCAGCCGCTCGACCTCTGGGGCGAGCTCGGCAGCCTGTGGCTCGCCTCCGCGGAACAGCCGCTGGCCCGGGTGGACCTGCCTCCGCGATAAGCGCTGATGCGGCGCAAGAGGGCCTCCGGCGACCGCCCGCGACGGGCGCGCGCCCGGCGACAATGTCGGCATGCCGGGGAAGGACTCGTACTCGTTCGTGATCGGATCGATCCGGTGCACCGCCGTGAACGACGGCGACGCCTGGTACCAATCCGCCGACTACGTCGCGAACGCGTCGCGCGACGAGGTCACGGCGGCGCTCTCCCCCCACGGTCACGACCCGGATGCCATCCCCTCTCCATGGAGCGGGCTGGTCGTCGACACCGGCAGCGCGCGGATCCTGATCGACACCGGCGGCGGCCCGGTCACGTCCGAGGTCGGGCGCTTGTACGAGAACCTCGGCCGGGCCGGGATCGCGCCGGACACGATCGACACCGTCGTGATCACCCACGCCCACCCGGACCACATCGGCGGGAACACGAATGGCGACGGCCGGGCGGCCTTCCCGAACGCCCGCTACGTCATCGATGAGCGCGAGTGGCGGTTCTGGACGGACGAGACGGAGCTGGCGCGCGTGAACGACGGCTTCGCCCAGGCCGCACGGCGACATCTGCTCCCGCTCGACGAGCGGCTCGAACCCATCGGGCGGGACATCGAGATCGCGAGCGGCATCGAGCTGATCACGACGCCCGGCCACACCCCCGGCCACCTCGGGGTCGCGATCCGCTCGGGCGGCTCCGAGCTGGTGTACATCTCGGACGCCGCGCTCCACCCCATCCATCTCGAGCATCCGACCTGGCACCCGGCGTTCGACCAGGATCCCGTTGCCGCCCTCGCGAGCCGGCGCCGGCTGTTCGACCGGGCCGCGACGACCGGCGCCACCGTGCTGGCGATGCACTTCCCGCCGTTCCCGAGCCTCGGCCACGTCGCGAAGCACGGGACCGGCTGGCACTGGGAACCGCTGTCATCCACATCCGCGGATCCGCTGGCGCCGCCGCGCCCGGCAACCGGCGGTTGACCGGCGCCTGCTAGCCTCGCCGGGTGCCACGACTCGACCCTGACCGCCTGCTCGACGACCTCGACCCGGAGCAGCGCGAGGCGGTCCTCGCGACCAGCGGACCCGTCGCGATCCTCGCCGGCGCAGGGACCGGCAAGACCCGGGTCATCAGCCGGCGCACGGCCTACGCGATCGCAACGGATGTCGTCCCGCCGGACCAGGCCCTCGTCGTCACGTTCACCGACAAGGCCGCCGGCGAGATGGTCGAGCGGCTCCGGGGGCTTGGGTTGCCGGGCGTCACCGCCCGGACCTTCCACGCCCACGCGCTCAGCCAGCTCCGCCACTTCTGGCCGTCGCGCCACGACGGCGCGCCCCTCCCCGCGCTCCTCGACTCGAAGATCCCGATCCTCGGCCGGCTCGCGCGGCAGCTCCCGGGCCACTTCCGGTTCACGCCCGCCAAGGACCTCGCCGACGAGATCGAGTGGGCGAAGTCGCGGCGGATCGACCCGCGGGCATACGAGCGCGAGGTCGCGCGCCTCGCGCCCGGGCGTGAGCCGCCGATCCCGATCGACCTCTTCGTCCGGACGTTCGACAACTACGAGCGCGCGAAGACGCGGGCGGGCCGGATCGACTTCGATGACCTGCTCGTCGAGACCGTCCGGCTGCTCGAGGACGATGCCGAGGCCGCCGACACGGTCCGCGCGCGGAAGCGCTGGTTCAGCGTCGACGAGTACCAGGACACGAGCCCGCTCCAGGAGCGGCTGCTCGAGCTGTGGCTCGCCGACCGGCCGGACTTGTGCGTCGTCGGCGACGTGGACCAGACGATCTACACGTTCACCGGGGCGACGTCCGGATTCCTGACGTCCTTCGCCGAGCGGCATCCCGGCGCGCGGGTCCTCGACCTGACCCACAACTACCGCTCGACCCCACAGGTGCTCGAGCTGGCGAACCGGTTGATCGCTGCCGACGGACGCTCGAAGCGACTGACCGCGAGCCGGAACGACGGCCCGGAGCCGACCGTGACTCGTCACGCGTCCGCCGAGGCCGAGTTGGTGGGCGTCGTCGCAGCGATCGGCGGCCTGATCCGCGACGGCGTCGCACCCGCCGAGATCGCGGTGCTCGTCCGGATGAACGCGCAGATCGAGCCGATCGAGGAGGCGCTGACCCGCACCGGGATCGCCTACCAGGTGCGCGGGATCCGGTTCTTCGACCGGCCGGAGGTCAAGGCCGCCGTCGCGAGCGTCCGACGCCGCGGTCTCGACGCGACGGGTCTCGCGCTCGTCGCCGCCATCCGGCGGCGGTGGGTCGAGGACGTCGGCTTCGAGGAGGACGGTGCGTCGGCATCGGAGGGTCGCGAGGCGCAGGAGCGCCAGTCGTCGCTGGAGACGTTGCTCGCGATCGTCACCACGGTCGTCCATGCGGACGTCTCGAGCGACGCCGGCGCGATCGTCGCGGAGCTGGACCGGCGGGCGGCTCACGAGCGAGACAACGCCGGCGAGGGGGTGAACCTCCTCACGTACCATCGGGCGAAGGGCCTCGAATGGGACGCGGTCTTCCTGCCGATGCTCGAGGACGGCTCGCTCCCGATCCGCCAGGCGCTCGATGACGACGACGCGCTCGCCGAGGAGCGGCGGCTGCTCTATGTCGGGATCACCCGCGCCCGGATCCACCTCGCGCTGTCGTGGGCGGAGCGGCGCGAGACCCGCGGTCGCGAGGGTCGTCGTCAGCCGAGCCGGTTCCTGCTGGACCTTCGTCCCCGCTCGGCCGCCCGAACCGGCGAGCGTCGCGTGCGCGACCTCGGCGGGCCGCCGGCCGCCCCGCGCCCGCCGCGCCCGGGCGACGACGCCGACCCAGTCTTCGCGGCGCTGCGTGAGTGGCGCACGTCAACGGCCCGTTACGAGGGGATGCCGGCGTACGTGATCGCCCACGACTCGACCCTCGCGGCGATCGCGGAAGCACGGCCCGCGACGCTCGCGGCGCTCCGCCGCGTGAAGGGCATGGGCCCCACGAAGCTCGAGAGATACGGCGACGGCATCCTCGAGGTCCTCGCCGCCATCGACTGACGGCGGATCGCCCGATCAGGCGGTCGTGGCGGCCGCGGCGGTCGTGGCGCTTGCCCGCTGCAGGTTCGTCTGGACCATCCGCTCGGTGATCACGCACGCGGCGGGACCGGCCACCGCGGCAAGGAATGTCCCCGCATCCACGCTGTACCCGGTCACATCGGTGACCGCGATCACGGTCGCCGTGCGCGGACTTCGGCGGAGCAGCGCGATCTCCCCGACGCCGGCGCCCGGGCCCAGCCGGTGGATCGGCCGCCCATCGACGATCACCTCGATCTCGCCGGTCGCGATGACGACGAATTCGTCGCCGGGCTCGCCCTGCGTCATCAGCGCGCTCCCGGCGGGAGCCGTGACCGGCCGAAGCCCCTCGGCCACCCGCTCGACCGCGGTCATCGGGAGCTCGGAGAACACCGGCACCTTCCCGAGGAGCTGAACCAGACCCTCGTTGACCACCGTCACCCGTTCGACGTGCCCGATCCGCAGGTAGATCACCGTCGCCAGGACCGGCAGGATGGACCCGGCGACGATGAGGGCGCCGCGCGGGCCGAACCCCCAGATCAGGAGCGGGGCGAGCAGGCTGCCGGACACCGCACCCAGGCCGATGATGCCCTCGAGCACGCCGAGCGCCGGCGCCCGATCCTCGTTGGCGCTGGCGCGCTGGAAGATCGTGAAGAGTGCGACGTCGTAGGTGGCGTTCGCGACCCCGATGACGACCATGGCCGCCAGCGCGATCTCGGGGAGCGGGATGACGCCGATGATCGCGATCGGCAGGCCCCAGAACACGAGGCCCAGCACCTCCTGGGGGACGAGCCGCTCGGACCGTGCCGATGCCATCGCGAAGATCGCGCCGCCCAGGCCGCCCAGGCCCAGCGCGGCCGCGAGCAGCCCCGGTCCGGATTGGCCCATGTTGAGGAGATCGATCGCCGCGACCACGGCGAGGGCATTGAGCAGGCCGCGGGTCAGCACCTGGCCGTAGGTTCCGAGCGCGCTCCAGGCGAGCAACGGCTGCCGCCGGATCGCGCGGACGCCGTGCATGAGCCGAAGCCCGCCGCTCTTCCGCCGATCATCGACCGCGACGTCGGCGGCCTGCTCGAACCGGAGCCCGGCCGCGATCAGGGCCGTCACGAGGAACGTGACCCCGGCGACGGCCGCGACGGCCGCCGGCATCCCGAGGGCCATCAGGATCCCGGCAATGAACGGTCCGGCAAACGCGCCCACGCCCTCGCCGGTGCTCCAGACCGTGTTCGCGGCGACCAGCTCGCCCGGGCTCCGGGCGATCGCGGGCATCAGCGTGACCTGCGTCGGGCGAACCGGCGCACCCGCGGCCGCGGCGATCGCCGCCAGCACGAAGAGCTCGATCAGCAGGACCTGGCGGTCATCGAGCGAGTGACCCGCCGTGAAGATCGCGAGCGCGGTGAGGCCCGCGCTGCCGGCGCGGATCAGCGCGAGGACGACGAGGACCCGATCGCCCCGGAACCGTTCGAGCATCGGCCCCGAGAGCATCCCGGCGGCGACCGCCGGGATCATGCGGATGGCACCCAGCAGCCCGGCCGCCACGACCCCACCTCGATTGAAGACTGTCACGAGCATGACGACGACGAGCGCGGCATCGGCCGCGACGCCGAGCATCCAGGTCAGCCCGAGCCGACGGATGCCGTCGTTCGCGAGCGCCTGGCGCAGGTTCGCGACCGCCGTCTCGACGGCGGACGGGATCCGCCTCGTGGTCAGCTGGTCTTCAGCGTCAGCCACTGATCCGTCGGTTGGTATGGCTCTCCCTCCGGTGCGACGTCCTCGGCCACCACCACGGCGCCCGACAGCTGGTCCGTGAGCTGGGTCAGGACCGCCAGGCGGATCGTCGATGGGGAATGTAGCGCCTTGAGCTTGACGGTCATCCGCAGGACATTCTTCGTCAGCTTGAACGAGCCCGGGAACGTCTTGCCGGCGAACGCCTTGTTGACGGTCCAGTCGTCCAGCTCCGCCTGCCACGAGCCGTTCTTCTGGTTCGTGAGCTGCAGCCAGTAGTCGGAGCGCCCGGTGCCGTTGGGCTCGATCGTGATCGCGTAGCTGGTCTGGGTCTTGGTGGCCGGGGACTTCGCCGGGATGTTGCCGGCCAGAACGAGATCGACCACGAGGTTCCCGCCGGCCGTCGACGCGGACACCTGCTTGACGTCGATGTCCGGTCGTGGCTTGGCGGCCGCGCCGGTGTCGTCCTTGAGGTCGCCCTGGGCGTCCTGGAGCGTGGCGGGGCCGCCTGCCGAGGCCGCCGGCCGCGCCGCCGACGGATCGGCCGCCCCGGATCCGGACGGACCGGTCGAGCCGCCGCACGCGGCGAGCAGTCCGGCGATTCCGATGAGGATCAGCCATCGCCTGGCCCTTGAAGCCATCCGCGACTCCCTGCGGACCGAACCCCTGCGCTAGTGTGCCCCTCCGGCCGAGCCGTCGAGGCCCGTCCGGACGCGCTCCGTTCGCGGACCGAACGCCGTCGCCGACCAGGCGGCCACGGCGAGGACGCCCGTGGCCGTGATCGCGATGACGAATGCCGTCGACGTCCGGTCCGCGAGTGGCCCGGCGACGAGGATCGGCAGCAGGCTCGCGGCGCTGACGATCGAGGCGAGGACGCCGAAGACCCGGCCGCGAACGGCCGGGTCCATGTTCTCGAACAGGGCCGTCTGCGCCGAGACCGTCGTCGTCGCGTAGGCCGATCCCGCGAAGAAGGCGAAGGCCACGGCCAGCGGGATCAGCGGAAGCTCGCTCGACCCGCCGATCGACGCCAGACCCGCGATCGCGAGGGCGAGCACCCCGAAGACGATCAGACCCGCCTCCCCGGCACGCCGGCGGGTGATCCCCGGGCCCAGCTGACGAAGCGCGAGGACGCCGGCAACGACACCGAGCCCGAGCGGCAGCACGACGACGACGAGGTTCTTCGGGTCCAGGCCGAGTGAAAAGGCGAGGCTCGGGCCGAGAACGCCGACCACGCCGACGAGCGACGCCGACGCGGCCAGGTGCACCAGCGGCCGGCCGACCTCCCGGTTGCCGCCGATGGACGTCAGCCCCTCGCGGAGCTGATCGACGGGCTCGTGGAGCGAGCGCGGACCGCGGCCCGCATCGCGCTCGATCGGCGGTGCCGACGGGAGCATCACCGTCGCCACCGTCGCACCGGCGTAGAAGACCACGACGGCCCCGAGGACGAACGACGGCCCGGCGATCGACACGAGCAGGGGACCGAGGAACGCGAAGCCCACGGCAAACGACGCCTGGAGCGTCAGGTTGAAGATCCCCATCGCCGTCTCGAGCTGGGCCCGGGGGACGATCCGCGGGATCATCGACGCCTCCGCGGGCGTGAGGACGACGGTCGTGAGGCTGATCCCGAGGTTGAGCGCCAGCAGGACCGCGATGTTCGTGCCTGCCAAAGCCAGCCCGAGCGTCAGCACCGTCCGGATCGTGTTCGGGATGATGAGCGCCCAGCGGACATCCAGCCGATCGACCAGGACGCCCGCGACGGCGGACAGCAGGATCGTCGGGACCAGGTAGGACATCACGAGCGCGCTGACGGCCGCGTTCGAGCGCGTCGTCGCGAAGACCAGGATGGTCAACGCGTAGAGCGCCATGTTCCCGCCGACCTGCGTCGACGCCTGGATGAACCACAGCCGCCCGAACCCGGGGTCGCGCAGGAGCGGCCGGGCGCTGCTCGCGGTCATGGACGGATGCGGGGCCGGCGACCCCGTCGCGACGCTAGTCGCGTGGCCGGCGGTTCCGCTCTTCCTTGGTTGGGCGCGGCTCGCGCTTGGGCGGGTTCGGGCGGGTGCCCGGGGGCATGTTCGGGTACGGGCCCTGGGGTGGCCGTGCACGGGCGACGGCGACGGCCTCCTCGAACGCGGCCGCGGCCGGCTTCGAGAGGCTGCCCATCCAGGCGGCCTCGATCTCCTTCACGCGCGCCGATTCGGCCGCGCGTCGCTCCTTCTCGAGCTTCGAGTGCTTCGCCACTCACGGTCTCCTGTCGCTGGATGCGAAAAGGCCGCCCGCACCGGAAGTGCGAGCGGCCCCTCGAGGCTGATCAGGCGCTCTGGACGTTCGTCGCGCGCGGGCCCTTCGGGCTCGCTTCGATCTCGAACTGGACCTTCTCACCGCCGGCGAGGCGGTCGAAGTCGAGCGAGGACGTCAGTCCGTTGCGATGGAAGAAGTACTCCTTGCCGTCGTCGGCGGCGATGAAGCCGAAGCCGCGGTCGGAGACGACCTTCTTGATGGTGCCGGTGGTCACAGTGACCCTCACTTTTCTCGAACTCAAGACTGCAGACGCACGGTCAGTTCGAGAGAAGTCGACCACACGGAGCACGGCCCCACAGTGGGACCTGCCCCTAGCCTAGCACGTTCGTTCGACCATCCGACAGCCCGCGGGCACCTGTCCCGCGTCCCGGCCCGGTCCGATCGACTAGGCTGGCGCCGTGGAATCGCTCGATCGGGTCGTCCGCTCGGCACTCGACGGCGACATCGTGTCGGCCGCGGTCTTCACCGTGGCGCCTGGCTCCGCGACGCTCGAGCTCGCGGCGGCGGCCGGGATCGAGGGTCCGGCGCTCGACGGTCTCGTGGCCGCGGTCCGGAATCCGGTCCATCCCGTGGCGCGGGCGCTCGCGGACGACGGGCCGACCTTCGACGTCGCACCGATGAACCCGGGTGGCCCGGCGCTGCGCAGCCATCTTCCGCTGTTCCGCGTCGCGGGCGGTGGCGCCGGCGAGGCGATCGGCGTGCTGGCCGTCTCCCACGACCACCCGCTGGATCCGGCCGCCCGGACCCGCCTCGAGTCCCTCGCGACCGCCGCGGCAGCCGCCATCGACGGTCCGCGCTAAGGCGAGCATCGACGCGCAAGACGCGCGCGAGACGCCGTCGCGACACAGTGGAGCCGATCGCCCTCGACGCCGCCTTCACCCGCCGACCGGCGATCGTGCGATGGGGGATGGACGGATGGGCGGAACGCTGTTCGGGGTCGACGTGTCACCGTCGCAGGGCGTGGTCGACTGGGCGAAGGTGAAGGCCGGCGGGATCACGTTCGCCGTCGCCCGCTGCCTCCGCGAGACCGGCACGATCGACACGACCTACCGCCGCAACGTCGACGGCGCGAAGACGGCAGGCCTGGTGCCGGGCGCCTACGCGTTCCTCGTCGGCGGCAACGCCAAGCACCAGGCGCAGACGTTCATCAAGGCCGTCGACGACCCGAAGGGCATGCTGATCATGCTCGACGTCGAGCGTCCGAAGATGAAGTCGAGCGCGGTCCCGACCGCCGCCGACATCAGCGCGTTCGTCGGCGAGTGGCGCGCGGCCCATCCCGGTCACCCGATCATGATCTACGGGTCGATGGGCTCGGTCCTCGGGTCGATCGGCAAGAAGGCCAACCTCCATGCGTTCGGCCCGCTCTGGCTCGCGTTCTATCGTCAGGGCCATACGCACGCGCCCGCCGGCTTCTACGAGTCGCTCGGCGGGAACCAGGCGAACCAGTGGCGGCTGAAGTTCGGCGGCTGGTCCGGGGCGACGATCTGGCAGTACACGAGCCACAACATCCACGTGCCCGGGATCCAGAAGCCGGACGGGACGTTCCTCGCCGTGGACACGAACGCGTTCCGTGGCACGAGGGCGGAGCTCCTCGCGCTGACCGGCACCGCGGGTCCGAACCCACTCGTCGCGTCGCCGCCGAAGCCCACGCCGGCCCCGGTCCCGGTCGCGGGCGGAACCGCCGGCGCAACGAAGGTCTTCCACACGGTCGCGCCCGGCGAGACGCTCTCGGGCATCGCCGCGAAGTTCGGGTTCAAGGGGTTCAAGGCCCTGATCAACCTGTTTCCGGAGAACCACAAGTTCAAGGCCAACCCGGGCCTGATCCACGTCGGCGACAAGGTGCGCGTGGGGTAGCGACGGGTCGTGTACGAGACGATGGCCCGCGCCCACGAGTCGGCGTACACGGAGGCGGCCGCGGCCGGCTGACCGAACGTCAGGATCGGAGGCGCCGCGCGTTGAGCAGGCCGATCAGGACGATCGCTCCGGCCAGCATCATGCTCAGGGCCACGACCGGCAGCCATGCAGGGAACACCATCTGCGCCACCGTGGCGTCCGACAACGGCATGGCGGCGGGGTCGTTCGACGGAGAGACGGCCGGCGCCGCGAGGGCGGCAAGCGGCACGGTCGACTGGGAGCCGCTCCCGGCGGGATCAAGCGAGTCGACGCTCGAGGAGGCGGTCGGCGACTCGCTCGGCAGTGGGGTCGGCGTCGGCTTCGGCGTCGGGCGGGGCGTGGGTCGCGGGGTCGCCGTCGCCACCGGCTTCGGCTCGGCCTTGGCGGCGGGGCCGGATGCGATCGGCTGGACCGACACCCAGCGGCCTTCCCAGGCCATCCGGACGCCTGCGTAGTGCCACGGAGTGAAGAACCCGCGCAGCTGGCTCGGCGTCAGCTTGCGATCCGGCGTCATGTCATACCCGTAGCTCCGGCTCTGGAGACCCCAGAGTGGTCCGGTGACCCGGACGCTCGTCACGGTGAAGCGGCTGGTCGTCGCGGGATCCGCGGTGGCGCTGAACCCGGTCAGGACCCACGCGTGGTTGCCGTGGGACACGGTGATCGCCACCGGCAGGTTGGTCTTCCGGAGGTTCGTGACCGCCGCGCGGAGCGCCGCGTCGAAGCTGGTGCTGGCGACCAGGCGATAGCGCTTGTCGACGAAGTGCTGGAGCCCTGCGGTCCAGCCGGCCGGATCGACCCCGTCGGACACCGGGATCCGGTAGCGGTTGTGCTTGCGCATGTAGTCGAAGTACCGGCCCTGGCTTGCGCCGTTGTGGTCCGACCGGCGGTCGACGATGTTGCGGATGATCTGGACGTCGGCCGCGGTGCACCAGAGCCAGGTCGCCTGGGTCGTGAAGACGCCGTTCCGGTACAGATCGATGCCACCCGTCCAGCGCGACAGGGCACTGGCCGACGGCGCCGACGGTGACGCGGCGAAGATCGCGAACGACAGGGCAGCGAAGGTGGCCGCGAGGCCCCGAAGGGCGTGCCGGCGGCGGCGCGTAGGGCCGGCCATGGCGCCATGGTCGCCCGGATCGGCGAATCCTGCCAGCGCGGACGCGTGCTGCCTGGTGCCGGCTACTCGAGCTCGATCGACAGCAACAGCGCCGGAGCCGGCCGGACGTCGACCTCGTAGTTGCGACGATGAGCGTCCCGGTCGGCCTTGAGGACCGCGTCGATCCGGGCGTCCGGGTTCGTGAAGTGGATCGCGTACTCGGCGGCGCCGCGCGCCGCCACGAGACGCTCGATCGTCGCCGGGTCGGGGTTGCCGTCCTTCCCGTTCGCCGAGAAGACGTAGTGATCGGCGGTGATCTGCTCGAGGAGATGCGCGGGCTTCAGGACGTTCCGGATCGAGCCGTGATGCGGCATCTTCAGGATGTCGACGTGGATCGCGCCGTCCTTCAGCCGTCCCGCGACGTCTAGGTCCGCGAGGATGTCCGCGCCCAGCCCGTCGCCGGTCAGCAGCATCGTCCGGCCCTTCCGCTCGGCGAGGATGATGATGCTGCTCAGGTTGTAGACGGACCGGTCGACCGCCAGCGCGGCGGTCGCGACGTCCTTCTTCGGGGCCTTGGCGGCCTGCGCGGCGAGGAACGCATCCCAGGCCGCTCGCAGGTCGTCGATCCGCTTCTGGTGCGGCCCGATGACGGTCAGCGTGAGGTCGCCGTCAAGGTCGACCACGACCGGCCCGCCGACCGTCGCCATCGCCATGCCCGACGGGAAGTCCGCGTTCTCCGCGACCTTCAGGACCTTCGCGACGCCGGACAGGTCGCGGGCCTGCGGGATCGTGGCGATCACGGCCTCCGATTCGGGGCCGACGTCCATGCCGACCGCCTCCCCGACCGACGCGACCGCGGCCGTCAGCGCGGCCGGCCCGTCGACCCCGAGGGCCGCCAGGTCGAACGCATTGAGCCACAGCCCGCCGACGTCGAACGGGGCGGCCATCTGCGACGCCGCGTCGTCCTCGAGCTCGGAGAACAAGTCGACGATCCCCGTGATGTGATCGGAGTCCATGTGGCTGACGATCACCCGCTCGAGCCGGAGCGGCTCCCCGTCGTCCAGCGCGGCGCCGAGCTGGACCAATCGCGGCCGGACGCTGCGCGGGTAGATCCCGGTTGGCCCGGCATCCAGGAGGATCTGCCGGCCCGGAGTGGCGCCGAACCGGACCAGCAGCGCGTCGCCGAAGTCCGCCTGGAGCGCCTCGAGGGTGAACATCGGCCCGCCTCAGATCGACTGCATCGCGCGAAGCACGTCGACGAGACCGTGCCCCTGGAAGTAGCTCTCGCGACCGAGGTCGCTGGCGGTCGAGGTCAGGATCACCTTGATCCGTGACGGGTCACCGATCAGCTCGTGGTACCGGGCCATCAGCAGGGCCGCACAGCCGCTGACGTGCGGCGCCGCCATGCTCGTCCCGTCGAGGAACCGGACCCCGCCCTCGGGGACCGACGACCAGATCTTCTCGCCCGGGGCGACGAGATCGGGCTTCGAGCGTCCGTCGCCCGTCGGCCCCCGACTGGAGAAGTAGCTCACGCCGTAGGCGTACGGCCGGTAGCCGTGTGTCGCCCCGACGGTGATCGCCGCCTCGGCGTTGCCGGGGTCGGTGATGCTCACCGTCCGGTAGCCGCCGTCGGCGTCGCCGCCGCCCGTGCCGGCGCGCGCTCGCAGGTACCCGTCGTTGCCCGCGGCCGCGACCACCACGACACCGGAGTTCACGAGCTTCGTGACGTCCTCGCAGACGGGCGTGCGCCCGCACGCGTAGTTCGCCACGTCGTGGCGGATCGAGAAGCTCATGTTCACGCCCTGGACCGTCAGGTCCTCGCGTTCGCTCGTCAGGCCCTGCAGGAACTCGATCGCCGCGAGGACGGCGAACTCGGTTCCGCCACCGCTCTCGTCGAAGACGCGGAGGTCGTACAGCTCGAGGGTCGGGCAGACGCCGATGAGGTCGTAGCTCGGCGGACCGAGCCCGTCCACCTTCTCGTCCGTCCGGCGCCAGTCGCCGGCCAGGATCCCCGCGACGTGCGTTCCGTGCTCGTTGGCGGGCGCCCGGTAGCCCTGCTTGACGACCTTGCCGGCGGCGTCCAGCTCGTCGGCCGCGTGGCGGATCCGCAGGAGATCGGCGAAGCGGGTCCATCGGATCGGCTTGCCGGCCCTCAGCGTGGTCAGCATCTCCCCCGCGAGCTCCCCGTTGGCGCGGACGCGCTCCGCGAGCGCCTGGTCGTCCATGAGGTCGAGGTTCTCGAGCCGTCGCGGATCCGTGAGCTCGCGGACGCCGCTGAAGTCATAGGTCTCGACGATCCGCGTGTTGTTGAGCGGCTTGCCGTCGTTGATCCCGAAGGCCACCGCCTCGTGGTCGCCCACTGGCTTGCCCGTGCTCGGCGGCTTGCGCCGCCGAAACGCCGGATGCGTCGCATCGATGCCGCTGTCGACGACCGCCCAGGCGAGACCCTTGAAGTCGACCGGGAACAGGCCCCGGGCCGCATCGGCCTTCACCGTCGGGACGGACCGGTAGACGCTGACGTCCGCGTCGCGATTGAGGCTGACCGTGAAGATCAGCTCCTTCTGGGTGGCGTTCGGGACGATCAGCCGGGCGACCGCGTCGACCAGCCGCCGGGCCCGAGCCATCTGGTCCTTGCCCTCGCGCAGCTCCGCGACGTCCGCCTTCGACGCGCCTTCGCGGACCAGCTGAATCCGGCCGACGAGGCGGACCCCCCACAGCACCGTTGACGGGACCGCCGGCCCGGTGTGCGGACCTTCCAGACCCGTCTCGAACTGGATGAGCTGGGCGGCCAGGTCATCGAGGCCCGCCTCGTCGCGGCCCGGGATGTCGAGCCACGTCCGCACGACGGACCGCGACTCGATCCGCCACGCGCACAGCGGGAGCAGGTAGGCGACGAGCTCGCCGAAGTCGAGGCAGGCCGCGGTCGTGGACTGTGTGTACGCGAGTCGTGCCTCCGACGACACGCCTGCGGCGTTCAGGAGCCGGACGATCTCGCCGGGTGGGTTGGTGTCCCGCTCGGCTCGGTTCGGCGTGAGCAGCAGGTCGATCCGCTCGTTCGGCCGGTTGCCGTAGGCGAACCAGACGTCGGGCAGGATCGGCGAGTCCTGCGTGTAGCGGCGCAGGGACGACGAGTGGAAGATCAGGTCCTCGATCGCGCGCCGGCCGATCTTCGTGGTCTTCGGTCCGTCGCCGCCGGAGTCGCCGCCGGCGCCACCGACGCCGTCATCGCCCCGATTGCCTCCCCCGCCGCCACCGCTGGCGCCGCCGGCCCCGCCGCCTCCGCCTCGCCGGGGCGGCGGCCCGGGCGATCGCCTCGGCGCCGAGGCGGCCGCCACGGAGCGGGTCGGCCCCGCGGGTGCCGGGCCCGCCCCATCCGGGGGCTCGCCGGTCAGCCAGCCGAGCAGGGCGCGGCTCGTCTTCGCCTGGCCGAAGTAGTTGGCGTGCTCGACGCCGTCGTCCTTGCCGAAGAAGCACGGCTCGAGAACCGGGAACGGCGGCTCGAGGGTCCGCCCCTCGATGCTCTCGATGGCGACCATCCCGTCGTTCGCCCCGTGGAAGACGACGTCGTCCTTCAGCCCGTCGACGAAGAACGCCTTCAGGTCCGGATCGTCGGGCTCGTAATCCGAGTCGATCACGCGATACGTCGTTCCCACCGGGACCCGGACGTTGTCGTTCAGCTTGTGGAGGAACGGCCGCGGCGGCGACATCGCATCGAGGCCGGCGAGGTCATGGGCCGTGTCGACCGCGATCGCGCGGATCAGCCCGAAGATCGATTCGAGGACGTCGACCGCCGCCGGCAGCGGCGCGAACGACAGCAGCGTCGAGAGGCGGTCGATCATCTGGTTCCAGCGGTCGACGTTGGCCAGGTCCGTGCCGTTGGTCGTCGCCCCGACCAGGATCGCGGTGCCGACCGTCAGGTTCGGGCCGAGCGGCGCGAGGTCCTCCGGCCGCTCGACGATCGAGCGAGAGACGAGGCCGCCGCGCGAGTGGCAGACGAGATCGATCTCCAGCTTGTGAGAGCCGACGGCCTTGAAGAACTCGCGGGCGTTGTCGATCGGCGAGTCGGCGATCGTCGGATGGTCGAACGCGATCACTCGGCCCTCGTAGCGCTTGTGCAGCTCCTGGAGCGTGACGTCGGGCAGGCGCGCGAAGCAGCCCGTGATCGTGTCGAAGGTCCCGTGGATGAACAGCAGGCTCCGCCCGCCCTCGAGCCGCTTCCAGTCCGCGTCCTTGAGCGGCGACAGCGACTTGTCCGGACCGTAGGCGCGGAGGACCGTCGGGTGGTGCTCGTGGTCCCACTTCCGGATCTCGAACTCGGCGACCTTGCCGGCGACGGCCGCGACCGGGAACGTCACGACCTGGAGGATCTTCGAGATCCCGAAGCCGCGGCGGACCGGGCCCGACGGCACCCGCTCGATCTCGAACAGGTCGCTGCCGGCCGGCGTGAAGGTATCGTCCCGCTTCGGCGTCAGCGGGAAGTGCCAGGTCGTGATCCCGTGCTCGTCGCGCGAGAGGATCACCTGCGCCCGGTTCTTCGGCGGCTTCCTGACGGCGATGCGGATCCGCTCCGGTCGCCCCGCCGGCGCCGCGCCGCCCCGCCGGACCTCCCGGCTGACGGGGGTCACGTCGCTCGGCGAGTCGATCCGGATCGTCGTCCGTGCCCGCATCGACTGTCGGCCCATCGCCCGCTGGAACGCGTCCGGAACCGGCGCCGCGAGATCGCGCGCCCCGCGCTTCGGCGCCGCGCCACGGCCCGGCTCGACCACGAGGTCGCCGGCAAGACCCGGCGCCGAGATCAGGATCCCGTCGACCTCGACGGGAGCGTCGCCCGTCAGCGACCGTCCGGCCATCGTCTCCTCCGTTCCGACCATCGGCGGTCGCGCTGATGCTGGATCACGCGGGCGTCCGGTCCCGCTACGACAGGAAGGTCGACAGGTAGTCGGCCCAGTGCGTGTTCAGGTCGAAGTCGAGCTTCCGGTAGGTCTCCTCCGTGTCGGCATAGGCCCCCTTGTCCGACGGGAACCAGAACGCGAGACCGGTCGCGTCCCGGACCTTCGGTCCGAGGGCCGCACTCCGGATCCGGGCCTTGTCGAGCGACGCGACCAGGGCCGTGGCCGCAGGCGCCGCCTCCGGGAGCTCCTTCACGATCCGTCCGGCGAAGTCCTTCAGGTCGTACGTGTCGCGCTGGGCGAAGCCCTGCGTCTCCATCCGGATGAAGCTCAGGTTCCGGAAGCCGTCGTCGCCGAGGGGCTTCACCGCGTCCAGGAGCTCCGCGAAGCGGGCCGCGATCGTGTTCTTCGATCGGTAGGCGGCGAGGGTGCACGGGAACTGGTCCGGGCGGCTCGCGTACGACGCGTCGAACGCGTCGACCGCCATCCGGCCCCACGCGGCCGCGGTGCTCGGCGGCTTCTTCGTCATCGCCCCGAACAGGCGCTGGTAGTCCCAGCCGTCGCCCGGCTCGAGGTCCTCGGACCCGACGACGACCTGGGCGAACGGCTCGAGCTCGTCGAGGACCTCGACCATGCCGTTCAGGCACGTGTCCGAGAAGATCATGTCGAGCTTCCGTGTCTGGCCCGCCCGCTTGAACCCGGCCCGCAGGACGCCCGCGGCCTCGACGTTCGTCAGGACGCCCCCGCTCGTGTTGTCGTGGAGCATCGCCCGGACCTCGGCCTGGGCCGCCCTGTGGCGCGGGATGAACAGGCGCCGCGCGGGGATGGACCGGTTGCCGGCCTGCGGCGCGGCCTTCTGGAGCGCGGCCTCGAGGACCACCTGCTTCGGGTCGTCCTCGTCGAAGACCCCGGTGCCGTGATCCCAGAACCCCAGGGCGCGATGGGGAACCTTGTCATAGGTGATGAGCGCCCGGGCGAGGAAGGTGGCGAGCGTGTCCGGATCGCCCGTGTCGATCTCCCCGACCTTCTCGATGACCCGCTTGCCTTTGGTCGGCGAGATCTCGACGACCTGACCGCCGGCGCCCGCGAAGTCCGCGAGGCCGATGACGGCGAACCGGCCCTTGTTCCCCGCAGCCATCTCCTTGAGGTCCAGATCGACGAAGTCGCTGAGGTTGTTGTCGCCACCGAAGAGCTCGATCACGACATGGCTGACGTCAATCGTCGAGACGGCGAACGGCTTGAGATCGGCGGCCATCTGATCCCCCGCAGGTGGTTCGGCGACCCGTCCGGCCGTCCGTTGGCATGACCCTACGATCTCCGCGTCATCCCGACATCTCGCGATCAGAGCCCGGCCCGATCGCTCCGTGCACGGGTGTGGGCCGGGTGGTGAGCCTCGTGGACATGGCCCACGATGCGGCGGCGTCGATCCGCTGTCGCGGGTCGCCCGCGTGGGTGGCGCGAGGGAGGACATCGATGAAGCGCCCGTTCGGGGTCACGCTGCTCGCGATCATCGGGGTCCTCGAGGCGATTCTGTGGTACCTGAACCGCGCCAACGTCAAGAAGGCATTCGGCCTGGTCGACGAGTGATCGACTGACGGCATCGGCACGCCGCGGGCATCGCGGCGTGCGATCATCCCGAGGGAGGTGGTTCCATGGGCTGTGTCACGGTTGTCCTCGGCGTCCTGGCTCCGAGGTTCGCACTCCTCGTCGGCTGGTACAACGATCCGAACTACTGGAATGCCCTGCTGGGGTCCCAGCTCCTGCTCGGGCTCGGGTTCCTCCTCCTGCCGTGGACGACGTTGATCTACGGGTTCACGGCGGCCAACGGCATGACCTTCTTCAACTGGATCTTCGTCGGCCTGGCCGTCCTGCTCGACATCGGCACCTGGGGCGGCGGGCTCTTCGGCGGCCGGAAGGAAGTCTCGAACTTCCGCCAGACCTAACCCCGGGTCGCGGCGAGCTCGACCAGCTTCGTCACGGTGTTCCAGTTCCGGGCGGTCGCGGTCACGCCCAGTCCGCGATCGGTGAGCTGGCCGGCCAGCTTCGAGGTCTGCAGCCCGTTCCGGTACCAGGCGTAGATCACGCGATCGCCGGCCGCGTACCGGTCCGGCGCGACGGCGTCCGGATCGATCGCGGCCAGCCGGCCCGGTTCGGGATCGGCCGACAGGAACACGGCGTAGAAGTGCGTGGGATCGGCGGTGCCATCCGGGATCGCGTTCGCCGCGATCACCGCCTGGAGCTCACCCAGGCGCCTGAGGAGGACCGCCACCGCGAAGCCGAACCTGGCCTCGAGCGCGTCCTCGATCTCGGCGGCGATCGCGTCGCCGTCGTCTCGGTCGCTCGTGAACCAGGCGTTGCCGCTGACGATCCACGTCCGGGCGTCGGCGTGGCCGAGCCCGACGAGCAGGTCGCGCAGCTCGGCCATCGGGACCCGCCGATTCGACCGGATGTTGATCCCGCGCAGAAGCGCGATCCACGTCGTCACGCGTCGATGATCGCCGAACCCCGCCGACGGCGACCGGACCGGTCCCACGCACGAAATTTGGCATGGGGGTTGTCAAATCCCCCGCAAACTGGTACAGTATTGACATCGCTGGCGTGTCAGAACTTGACACGCCGGTACGTGTGTCCGGCTCCTGGCGGAAGCGGATGCACCACCGGTTCGCCTCGGCGGATGCGTGAATCGGTCGCAATCCAGCATCCCGGCGCGTCTCTTCGCGAGACCACGCGCGCAAGCGCGGCAGCAGCACCACGGAGAACCCTTGACCACGTTCCTGGACCAGACCACCGACCTTGCCCCGCTGCGCCCCGATCTCGACATCGAGGCGCCGTCGGCCGATCTTGCCTCGCTCGAGCTCGAGACGGCCGCCGACCCGGCCGAGCTCCTCGGCGCCACCGCGCTCGACGGTCTCGCGATCGCCGACGGTGAGCCCGTCGTGGTGCCGGTCGCGAAGCCGGCCCGCAAGACCGCAACCCCCGATCCCGACGGCGACGAGCCGGCCGAGGTCGCCGAGCACGACGACCTCCTCGACATCGAGGACTCGACCCGGCTGTACCTCCGCGAGATCGCCCGCGTCCCCCTCCTCACGGCCGAGGAGGAGGTCATGCTCGCCAAGACGATGGAGCTCGGCAAGCGGATCAACACCGATCCCGCGTCGGCCGTCCTCGACCTCCACGTCTGGGGCATCAACGAGAGCGAGCCCAAGGCCCGCACGACCCATCCCCGCTATCGCCACGTCTTTGGTTCCGAGTCCGAGCGGATCGTCCGCGCGGCCCTGTCCTCCGACGAGGCGATGGACCTCCTGGTCACCGCCCCGCGGTTCGGTCTGACCGACGAGATCGAGGCCGCGACCGGCGACACCGAGGTCATCCTCGAGCGGGCGCGGAACCTCCGCGCCGTCTACAACGAGCGGCTGGACGCCGACGCGTTCGTCGCCATCCTCGACTTCGTCCACGGGGCACTGCTCCGGCCGACGCTGCGCGAGAGCGCGGCGCTGATCGCGATGCGGACCTGGACCCGCAACGACGTCGCCCTGCCGGCGCTCCGTCGCTGGCTCGACACGGGCCACGACCTCGAGGTGATCGAGGACCTGGCGCCGGCCCTCGAGGCGTCGGGCGCATCGGCCCGAGAGCACCTGACGTCGGCGAACCTCCGGCTCGTCGTCGCCAACGCCAAGAAGTACGTCAACCGCGGCATGAGCCTGCTGGACCTCATCCAGGAGGGCAATGCCGGGCTGATGCGCGGCGTCGACAAGTTCGAGTGGGAGCGCGGCTTCAAGTTCTCGACCTACGCGACGTGGTGGATCCGCCAGGCGATCCAGCGCGGTCTCGCGGACCAGAGCCGGACGATCCGGATCCCGGTCCACATGGTCGAGACGATGAACCGGGTCACCCGCGTGACCCGCGAGCTCACCGTCACCCTCGGCCGCGAGCCGACGGTCGCCGAGATCTCGGAGGTCCTGTCACTCGACCCGAAGACGGCGATCACGCCGGAGCGGGTCGAGGAGGTCCGCGCCTACGGCCGGCTGCCGGTCTCGCTCGAGACCCCGGTCGGCGACGAGAGCGACACCGAGCTCGGCTCGCTCATCGAGGACAAGGATGCGGTCTCGCCGCTCGAGGCGGTCACGGACCAGATGCTCCGCGAGCAGGTCGAGAAGGTGCTCGACAGCCTCGACGGCCGCGAGCAGCGTGTGATCCGGCTGCGGTTCGGCCTCGATGATGGTCGGCCGCGGACGCTCGAGGAGGTCGGGCACGAGTTCGGGCTGACCCGCGAGCGGATCCGCCAGATCGAGTCGCACGCGCTGCGCAAGCTGCGCCACCCGTCCCGGAGCCGCAAGCTCCGCGAGTTCGCGATGGACTGACGACCGACCCGGTCGTCTGAACGAACGCCGCCCCGCTCTCCGGAGCCGGGCGGCGTCTTCGTGTCCGGCGCGAGGCGGGCGCAGCCGGCGGCGAGAGTGCGGCACGTCCGGCCCCCCGGACGTCAGGACCGGGACGCGGCGTAGTCCTCGAGCCGGCGGAGCTCGTCCGCGTAGATCCCGGACAGCATCCGTGGCGCGAACAGCCGCTCGAGCACACCCTGAACCCGCCCTGTGAGGTCCACCTCGTGGCGACGCGGACGGTCGTGCCGCCGTTCGTCGGCGCGAACTTCGAAGGTCGTCGTCATCGGCCGGTCGAGGACGACCTCCTCGATCAGGCGACCCTCGTCGACGCGGGTCACCCGGGTCCGGACGGCCTCGGTTCGACCGCCCATCGTGAACGTCGACGAGGTGATCGTCCCGACGCCGGTCCCCCTGCCTCGACGGTGAAGTCCTGGAACGCCGGCGGCAGGATTGAGCCGAAATCGATGGCCTGAGCGTCGTCGGCAACCGCCGCCACGTCGATGGACGAACGTCGATCCCCGTCGGCGGAACGCCCTAGGCCTCGGGACGCGACGGCGCGGGCGCCGCGAGACCGTCCACGACCTCGACGTTGGGCAGGGTCAGCAGGATCGACGGCGGCGCGAGCACCTTCCACGACCGGCTGCCACCGCCGACGACGATCCGCTCGCGAGCCAGGACGGCGGCATCGACCCACAGCGGCAGATCGGCCGGCAGACCGAACACGGTCACGCCTCCGATCTCGTGCCCGGTCAGCTCCCTCGTCTCGTCGGGCGAGGCGAACGACGACTTGCGCCCGAACCGGCCCTTGACCACGCGGTTGACGTCGAGCCGATGGCTCGCCAGGACGACGCACGCGGCATGCATGGGCGGGTTGCCCTTGCCGACGACGATGATCGTGTTGGCCGAGTCCTCCAGCGCGAATCCGTAGGCGGCGCAGAATGCTGCCGTATCGGCGAGCGCCGGGTCGCACGCGAAGAGCTCGTACTCGCCGCGGCCGGCGAGCCAGCCCTCGAGCGCGCGCCGGTCCGCTTCCGCCGAGGGATCGATCACCATGCGGACACGGTAGCGGAGACCGGATCCGTCAGGGCGTCCCCACGACCGTGACCGAGCCGACCCCGCCGGACAGGTCGATGTCCGCGCGGTTCGAGGCCGTGCCGTAGTCGGGTGATTCGAAGCCCGCGGCGGAGCGCGGGAACCGGGTCTCGTCGATCTGGCTGCTGCCGATCGTCATCCGGCTCTTGATCCGCGCCGCGACGCCCGTCGGGACCTCGATCGTCAGCGACGCCGCGCCGGCCGATGCCCGGACGGTCGTCATGCCGGCCGCGCGCGGCAGCCGGATCCGCGTCTCGCTGGCGCCGCTCTGGATCTTGACGCTGCGGACGGGCAGGTCCGCGAGATCGAGCATCGCGCGTGCCGCACCGGTCTGGAAGTCGAGATCCAGCGGGACCTCGCCGGTCAGCCCGATGGTCCAGTCCGAGCGCCGGTCCAGCCAGGGCATCCCGTACGAGGTGTCCTGGTGCAGCTCGACCTTGCCGGGACCCCGGTCCTTCGGGATGACCCCGCCCTCGAACGTCCCGTCGACGAGGTTGCCCGGGGCGGCTCGGCCGGACGTGAGCGTGCCCGCCCCGAACTGGATCCGCACCGACGCCTCGCTCGCGTTCCCGAGCGGGACGACGAGGTGCTCGTTCGGGCCGCTCCGGGGGATCAGGGCGCCGACCAGGAACCACACGCCGAGCGCGACGAGGAGCACCGGCCACCACTCGGTGAACAGGTCGAGCGGCGTCCGGCCGAGGTAGCCCGTCGTGCCGCCGAGGAACAGCAGCCCGACGACGATCGTGACGACCGGCCAGGTGAAGGCCCACAGACCGGACACGCTGTGCTCGCCGTTGACGATCACGGAGATGAAGCCCGCGATCCCCGCGAGGACCACGAACATCGGCCAGGCGACGCTCCAGTCCAGGTCGAGCAGCTGCCGGATGAGGAACAGCAGCCCGAGGCCGACGAGCCAGGTCCCGGCGATGATCGGCCCGCGGCGGTCGCCGCTCACGTGCCCGCCCCGGGCCCGCCTGGCTCGGTGGGGCCACTGGGTCCGGTCGGGCCGCTCGGGCCGGTCGGGCCACTCGGGCCGCTCGGGCGGAAGGCCATCGCCAGGACGAGGATCCCGAGCGCGACCAGCACCAGCGGCCAGAAGAAGTCGAAGTTGATCTGGGGGATGTACTCGCGGACGAGGAAGCCGACGCCGAGGAGGACGAGGAGTCCCCCGATGACGATCGAGGCGGTTCGTCCGTCACCGTTGCGCGCTCGCCGCGCGGCGCGGCGTGCGTCGCGCTCGGCCGCCCGCTGGCTGCGCCAGTCCACCGTACCGGGTGGCTGGGTCGCGGCGGCGCCGGTCGTGCCGCCGGCCGCCGTGCGGCCCGCGGCACCCGGGGCGGCCGCGCCGGCCGGGACCGGACCCGTCGAGGGCGCCCACGGGGCGGCTCCGAGGTCGGGCTCCTCCGGCACGACGATCGCCATCACGATGTAGATGACGATCCCGATGCCGCCCGCGAGGACGAGCACCGCCCAGCCGATCCGGACGAGCGAAGGGTCGAGGCCGAGATAGTCGGCGAGTCCGCCCGCGACGCCGGCGATCATCCGGTCGTCGCGCGATCGATAGAGACGCGCGCCCGTGCCCATCAGCAGCCTCCGTTCGGGTCCAGGTTGAAGGCGGCGGCGTTGCCTTCGACATGGAGCGAGATCGTGCCGGCGTCACCCTGTGCCGGTCGCGTCCAGATCGTGCCGTCGCGGGACAGGTTCCGCGACGACAGGTTCGTCGCGAACGTCAGCTGCTCCTCGACATCGAGGCGGAGCCCGGACGTCGGCGGGACGCAGATGTCCAGTGCGCCGGCGTTGACCGAGACGCTGCCGGTCGTGTTGCCTCCACCGAGGGTGAGCCGCATCCGGCCGGCGTTCATCGTCATCTCGACCGACTTCACGGTCGCCGAGCCCGCGTTGAGCCGCAGGTCTCCGGCGTTCAGGTCGGTCTGGAGGCGGTCGAGGGCCGCCGACCCGAGATCGACGTTCGAGCTCGCGGCGTTGGCCTCGATCTCGAACGCGGTGAGCGATGCCGCCGGGACACGGATCGTCCAGTCCTGGCGACGATCCGTCCCCGTCGGGGCACGGACGTCGAGGCTGGCGGCGGCAGCGTCGATCGTCGGTGGCTCGCCGCGATACGCGGCGTGGACGGTCCAGGTCGGGTCATCGCCCGCACGGAAGTCGATCGATCCGCAGTCCAGGTTCAGGTTGACCTGGGTGGGACCGCTGAACGTGCCCGACTTGTCGACCTGGGCGTTGGTGTCGTTGCCGAAGCCGCAGGCCCCGACCGCGCCCAGCCAGAAGCTGCCGCTCGCGAGGGCGGCCCCGCCCATCGTGCCGAGGGTCAGGGCCATGACGATCAGGCCGACGAGCGCCAGTCGGGTCCGGCTGCCGAGGATCAGGATCCCGACGCCGATAACGACCAGCGGCCACAGGCGCCAGGCGTCAGCGAGGCGGCTGGCGTCGATCTGGCCGCCCCGGGTGAGGAGCGGGATCGCGCCGAGCGGGATCAGGAAGAGCCCCCAGAAGAGGAGGCCGCGCCGAATGCGCATGGCATCCACCGTTCGAGCAGGTTCGGGGGTGCGCCGCGGGCATTGGCGCAGCCACGCGTTCGAGTGGCGACCCCATCGTCGCCGACCGCGTCAACGGTCGCGTGTGCCGAATGTCACGGCCGTCGCGGCCGAATGTCGTGTTGTCGCGGTCAGCCGGATCCGCCGGTCGTGGCATGGCTCCGACCGGAGCCGCCCTGGCTCGGCCGGATCCGCGTCGTGCCGGTGCCGGACGAGCCCGAGGAGCCCGAACCGCTGCCGCCGACCCGGTTGGGGTCGGTCACGGTGGTCCGCGGCGCGGGGGTTGCCGTCGTCCCCGACCCGCCGCCGTCCACGTCGCTCGCCCTCGTCGCGCCCGGGACACCGGACCACGACGCGGCGGCGAGCAGGCTGAACCCGGCCGTCCCCGCGACGCCGGCGACGGCCGCGACCCGGGTGAGCGACCGATGCCGGTCGATCGCCCGGCGCCGGCGGTGGATGTGGATCCCGGAGTCGCCGGTCATCGGCGGTTCCCCGGTCCCGCCGGACGCCGCACGAGGCGGAGCGCCAGGACGGGGCAGACCGCCGCGGCGCGGCGAGCGTGGTCCATCAGCTCGTCCGGGATCCCGCCCGGGCGGATGATCGGATAGCCCCAGTCGTCGAGGTCGACGACCTCCGGGAGCAGCTCCGCGCACATCCCGAAGCCGTCACACGCGATCCGATCGACGACCAGCTCGACGGATCCGGGCGTGTCCCGGGCGGACGGGGTCCGCGTCGTCGCGAAGGCCATCTCAGGCCACCTGCCGTCCCGTGCCCTGCCACGAGCCGATCTCGCGCGAGCACGTGCGACGGACCTGGTGGAGGTCCCATTCGGCGCCGAAGACCCGGAGCGAGCTCAGGACGTGGCCGACCGCGCCGTCCGGATGCCGGCACGCGCCGCGGCCCGACAGCTGGCGCGACCAGCGCTCGATCCGCTCCAGGTCGTCGCGCTCCGCCGTGCCTCCGGCCAGCCGGGCGGTCGCGTCCGCGATTGCCCGCAGCCCGAACACGCACGGTCCGCACTGGGCCGCGCTCTGGCCGGCCATGTAGCCCATGATCGTGGCGGTCGCCCGGACGCCGCAGCGGTCGTTGCCGAGGAACGCCACGACGCCCGCGCCGAACGCCGAGCCCGCCTCGCGCAGGGCGACCGGGTCCAGCGGGAGGTCCCAGCCGCGTTCGGCCGACATCCAGCCGCCGAAGTAGCCGCCGACGAGCACGGCCTGGCGATCGGTCGCGCGCTTGCCCGCGCCGGCCTCCGCTGCGAGCTCCCCGACGGTCGTCCCGATCTCGATCTCGCGGACGCCGTGATGGTCGGCCCCGCTGATCGTGACGAGGGCCGTTCCTGGGGTGGCTGCGCGGCCGCGCTCGCGGTACCACCCGTCGCCGTGCCGGGCGATCAGCGCCGCGTGAGCGAGGCTCTCCACGTTCTGGACGAGCGTCGGTCGACCGTCGATCCCGCGCTCGAAGGGCCGCGGTGGCTTCGTCGTGGGCCGTGCGTCGGCGGTGTTGACGAAATGGACGGCGGCGGATTCCTCGCCGGCGACGTAGGTGTCGGGCGCGTCGAACAGCTGGATGGGGACGCGGAGGTCCGGCCGCTCGCGGATCGCCCGGTCGACCGACGCCCGGGCGGCCCGATGGACCGCCCCGACGTAGAGGGCGATGCGGTCGGCACCGACGGCGTCCGCGGCGATCAGCGCCCCGTCCAGGACGAGGTGCGGCCGGAGCTCGAGCAGGACCCGGTCCTTGGCACTGAGCGGCTCGCCCTCGGCGCCGTTGACGAGCACCGCCGGGGCGCCGGCGTCCTGGCCGGCGACCGAGCGCCACTTCCGTCCGACGGGGAAGCCCGCGCCGCCCCGGCCGAGCAGGCCGCTCGCCTCGAGCACGGGGATCGCCTCGGCCGCCTCACGGCCGCGCGGGATGCCGCCCATCCGGGCCACGTGGTTGGCAAGGGACTCCGGTCCGTGGTCGGCCGGCGGCCCGGCGACGAGTCGGGCCTCCATCAGTCGTTCCTCCACGCCGTCTCGACCGCGACGGGATCGGCCGTTCCCGCGGTCACGGCGCCGAGTCGCTCGCGGTTCGTCTCGCCGGCGGTGAGACGCCAGAGAAGGCACGCCCCGACCGCGACGATGCACGACGCGGTGACGAGCAGCATCCAGGGATCGAGCGTGTCGCTCCCGGACGTGATCGAGTGGGCGACCGCGAGCGGCCACGCACCGTAGGCGGCCCAGTGGACCGTCCGCCAGATCCGGCTCCCGATCCGCTCGCGGAGGAGGCTCGTGACGATGACCGCCAGGGCGAGGTCCATCGAGATCACACCGAGCCCCACGGCGATCGGCCGGTAGGACGACGCGAGCGGGATGATCGCGGCGGCGATCCCGAGGGACGTGAACGGGTCAAGGATCGCGGTGACGATGTGGAGGGCCAGGAACGCGACGGACAGCAGCGCGAGGCTCCGATGCAGCTCGACGGTGAGGAACCGCGGCCAGGCGGCGGACTGGGTGCGGGCGACCGCGAGCAGGCCGAGGCAGGCCACGGCGCTGAACAGGATCAGCGACACGACGCCGGAGCCGCGGGTCGCGAACCACAGGATCTGGGTGCTCATGGTCGAGATCTCTCGTCGGTGGCGATCGGTGACGGCCAGCCGTTGATCCGTACGATCTCACCATCGACGGAAACCAGTCGGGCGGGGTGGTCGACGGTGTTGAGCCAGGCGAGGCCGTCGACCCCGAGGACGATCGCCGCGGTCGCGGCGGTGTTCGCGTCGATGCACGTCGGGGCGGCGACGGTCACGGTCCGCCAGGGGGAGTCGGCGGGCCCACCGGTCCGGGGATCGACGAGGTGGTGCAACGACACCGTCCCGCGACGCCAGCGCCGGACGGTCGTGCTCGAGGTGGCGAGCGCTCCCCCGTCCAGGGCGATCGTCTCGCCCTCACCGTCGGGCGGGGTCTCGCTGTTCTCCGCGATGAGGATCCGCCAGCCGCCGTCCGGAGCCGCGCCCACCATCGCGATGTCGCCGCCGAGCGAGACGAGGACCCCGGGCCTCGTGGCCGGATCCCCGTCGGCGGTCGCCAGGGCCGCGGCGGCGGCGAGGTCCGCCGCGAGGGCCTTGCCGGTCGATCCGAGATCCAGCTCCACACCGGGCCGGAGACGGACCTCTCGGCGGGGACGTGACACGTCGACCGTCTCCCAGCCGGGGATCGGCTCGAGCCGAAGGTCGATCGGGCCGGTCCGGTCGGCGAGCGCCGCGAAGTCCCGGTCGTAGCCGATCGCCCGCATCGCCCGCCCGACGGTCGGGTCGACGGCGCCGTCGGTCTCCCGGGCCGCCCGCATGGCGACGTCGATCGCCTCGGCGAGGAGCGGGCTCACCGAGACGGATGCACCCGCGCGGTCATTGAGCCGGACGAGCTCGCTGTCGGGCCGGAACCGGCTGTACGTCCGGTCGATGTCGTCGAGGAGCGCCTCGACGGCGTGCCGGGCCGGAGCCAGGTCCAGACCGTGGACGACGAGCCGGACGCCCGTCCCGAGAGAGCGCCAGGTCGCCGAGCGGACGTCCGTATCGGACGCGGGGGCCGTCATGAGCCGCCGGTTGTCGCCTGGGCGGCGCCGCCCGTCGAGGTGACGGTCGGGCTCGTGGCGGTCGTCGTCGGCGTCGTGGTCGCCGCGCTCGTGTCGGTGGTGGTCGTGTCGCTCGCGCTCGTGTCGCTCGTGCCCGTGTCGTCGTCCGACGCCGCATCCGTCGTCCCGGCGTCGATCGTGATCGCCGCGGTGGTGACGCCGTCGACGATCGTGCCACGATCCGTGAGGGCGGCCAACCCACCGAACGCCCCCGCGGCCGCGATGCTCGCGATCGTCGAGCCGATCGTCAGGCGGCGAAGGCGAGCGACGGCTCGATCCCGATCGGCGGAGCTGCGCTGGGTGGCGGGGCGGCGGTGGGCAGCGGGCTTCATGGCGTCAGGGTGGCCGATGTTTCTGCGGGTTCTCTGACAACGATCCACGGCGTTTCGACAGGATCGGCGGCAACCCCGCGACGAGGGTGACCGGGGCATCCCCGCCTGAACGACCGGGTGAGGCTCGTCAGAGGTCGGCGAAGGCCCGGCGAGTGACGAGGGCCCCGACGACGACCAGCGCGAGGGCAGCCGCGATCGGCAGGAGCGGGAGACCGTCACCCGCCGGGGCCGCTCCCGGCGCTGTCGCCGGACCCGGCGTCGCGCGGGCCCCCCCGCCGCCCGGAAGCGACACCCGGGTCGTCAGGCTCGGCACGAATTCGTCGACGCCGCCCTCGCCGGGGATCGCCACCCGGAGCGCGACGTCTCCGCCGGTCGGGATCGTGATGGAGCCGGTGTAGAGACCCGGGACCGACTCGTTCGCCCGGAGCGGCGCCCGGGCGATGTCGGTACCTCGGGGCGGCGACGCCACGACGACCAGCTCGTGCGGCAGCCCCAGGCTGGCCGGGTCCCAATCGGCGAGGGGGGCGAGGATGACCGTCACGATGAGCGGGCGGCCGGGCTGGGCCGCGTCCAGCGGCTGCATCGTCGCGCTGACGAGCGCGGAGCGGGGCGCGTCCGGCGGGGGCCCGATCCCCATCATCGTGAACGGGGCTTCCTCCACGCCGCAGACGCCGCTGGCGTCGCAGACCCTCCCCTGGAGCCCGACCTCGATCCGCCCGAGGCCGCCGTCCGGGATCTTGACCGTCGCCGTCAGGTGCCCGGGCCAGTCGGCCTGCATGGCGGCCACCGACGGTTCGTCATCGCCCTTCGCCGGATGGACCTTCAGGTAGGCGCCGTTCTGTGGTGCAAGCCGCGCAATCGTCGGGTCCCACAGCGTCACCCCGATGGTTACGGACTGGCCGTCGGGGACGTCGGGCGGCAGGGCGGTGTCGATCCAGGCCTGGATGCGCAGCTGGCCGGGAACCTCCACCGAGGGTTGGGGACCGCCCGGAGGCGCGCTGGGTGAGGCCCCGGAGGCGAAGGAGCCCGGACCGGCCGCGACGAGGGTGACGGCGGCGATCCCGGAGACGGCGAGGAGGCGCCGGATCGACGACCGGGACGGGTGGGCCATGCCTTCTTGTACACGCCCGACCGACCCGGGGTTCGCTCACCCTGTCGGCGCGGCGATCCCCGGCCGACGACGCTCGTGGAGCAGGAAGAACCCGGCCATCGTGCCCGTCATGACCAGCAGCGCGACGACGTACCCGATCGTCGTGCCGCGAGCGAGCAGGTCGTTCCGGAACACCGCCGCGGTCACGAGCAGCGCGACACCATTGAGCACGAACAATGCCGATGCCGTCCGGATCTCGTCCCAGTCGGTCGCGAACGCCATCGTCCCGCACCAGATGGACCAGCCGAGGAACCACGCGGCGACGATCCGGGCGTCGAGCCCGTTCAGCTCCCACGCCCAGCGCGTATTCGCGAACTCCGGCTGGGCGACGAGGAACAGGCCCTGCATCAGGAGGAGACCCGTCACCAGGACGAGGAACTTCCGGAACAGCGAGTGGATCGGGCCGCCCGACACCGGGGCCGGCGCGAACAGGATCCCGCGCGGGATCAGGTAGACCATCGTCACCGGCTCGAAGATGTAGAGGATGATCCAGATGTGGGCCAGCGGCGTCTGGGACGGGGGCCAGTGGAACTCGGTCAGGTGCCAGTACGTGGCGAACAGGAGCGTCCCGGTGAACGCGATGTTCCCCCACACGATCCAGCGCAGGCGGTACCAGTTGCCCTCGCGGGCGGCGTTCAGGAAGAAGAACGTCCGGAAGACATAGCCGGCGCCGATGAAGGCCTGGGCGTAGCGGGGATGGACGTCCCAGGCGAAGTAGTCGGCGACCTGGTCGGGGAAGAACAGCATCCAGATCGCGAACCAGGCCGCGGCGGCCGCGCCGAGATAGCCCCAGATCGCCTGGTTCCGTCGCGACGCGAGCATTCGATCCCTCCTCGGCCGGGCTCCGGATGGCCCGACGGAACGTAGGGGACGGCCGTCTCGTCGCTGTCGCGGCGCGGCGTCGTCGCCGGGGGTCGCGGGCCGGGCCGGATCAGACCCCGACGGCGACCCGCGACGGTCGGTGGGTCCCGCTCCGCGCCCGATCCTTGAGGATCTGGCCGGCCGCGAGCTTGCCCGGCGCGCCCATCACGCAGCCGCCCGGATGCGTCCCCGAGCCGCACTGGTAGTAGCCGTCGATCGGCGTCCGGTACTGCGACCAGCCCGGCGCCGGCCGGAAGAGCCACATCTGGGGCGACAGGAACTCGCCCGCGAAGATGTTGCCCTCGCTCAGGCCGACCGTCCGCTCGATGTCGAGCGGGGTCCGGATCTCGCGCTGGAGGACGAGGTCGCCGAAGCCCGGAAAGAACGACTCGAGCGTCGCCTGGACCGTGTCGCCGAAGCGCTCCTTCTCGGTGTCCCAGTCGGAACCCTTGAGGTGGTACGGCGCGTACTGGACGAAGCAGCTCATCACGTGCTTGCCGGGGGGCGCCATGTCCGGATCGATCGTCGACTGGATCGCGCAATCGAGGTACGGCCGCTTCGAGTACCAGCCGTACTTCGCGTCGTCGTAGGCCCGCTCCAGGTACTCCATCGACGGACCGATGTTCGTGAAGCCCCGGTACTGGTCTGTCCGGTCCCCGAGCGCCGGGTAGCGGGGCGCCCCGTCCAGGGCGAAGTTGACCTTCGCGGACGTGCCCTGGAACCGGAACCGCTCAATGGTCTCGACGAGGTCGGTCGGGAGCTCGCGTGGGTCGACGAGCTCGAGGAACGTCCGCCGCGGGTCGACGGCGGACACGACCACCGGGGCGCTGAGCTCGGTCCCGTCGGCGAGGGCGACCCCGGTCGCGCGGCCGTTCTTCGTGATCACCCGCTCGACGGGCGACTCCAGCGCGATCTCCGCACCGAACGACTCCGCCGCGCGGGCGAGGACCTTCGTGAACCCGCCGTTGCCCCCCTTGTGGAATGCCCACGCACCGAACTCGCCATCGTGCTCGCCGAGGATGTGGTACAGGAGGACGAGCCCCGAGCCCTGCGAGTACGGCCCGACCTTCGTCCCGATGATCGACGACGAGGCGAGGTAGCCCTTGATGATCTCGGACTCGAAGTAGTCGTCGAGGAAGTCGGCGGCGCTGCCGGTGAGGAGCCGGACGGCGTCGTGCAGGACCTTCTTGTCGAGCTTCTTGAACCGCGAGCCGATGGCGGCGAGCGCGATCAGCTCCTCCGGGTCGTTGCTGAAGATGTCCGGCGGGACCTGGTCGAGGAGCGGCTTGATCGCCCGGCAGACCCGGAGCACGTCGTGGTTGAACGCCTCGTACGCGTCCGCATCGTGAACCGAGTGCCGCTCGATCTCGCGCAGGTTCTCGCCGTGATCCTGGCCGAGGATCAGGTAGTCGCCGTTCTCCATCGGCGCGAACGTCGACGGCATCAGCAGTGGCATGAACCCGTGCTTCGTCAGCTCGAGGTCGTGGATGATGTCCGGCCGAAGCAGGCTCAGCGCGTACGAGAACGTCGTGAACCAGAAGCCGGGCCGGAGCTCCTCGGTGATCGCCGCGCCCCCGACGAGATGGCGACGCTCGAGGATCAGCGTCTTCAACCCCGCCTTCGCCAGATAGGCGCCGTTCACCAGGCCGTTATGCCCCGCCCCGATGACGATTGCGTCATAGGACCGGTCGCGGGCGGACCGGTCCGGCGCGGGGCGTTTGGCCGGCGCCTTCGCGGGTGCCTTCGCGGTCGTCTTGGGCGAGGTCGCTGACGCCTTCGATGTCGCCGCCGGCCGGCGGCCGTTGCCGCCCGTTCGGGCCGGCGCGGGCGTCGACTTCGGCATCAGGCGGTCCTCCGTTCGGGGTTGTAGAGCGGCAGCCGGGTCACGGCCGCTTCGAAGTACTCGTAGCGGTGGTTGACGGGCAGCTCGAGCTTGACCGTGGAGCCGGGCTTCGTCCGGTCGAGCGGGATCCGGGCCAGGGCGATGTGGCGCTGGAGCATCGGCGAGTACATCAGGCTCGTCGCGTAGCCGAGCTGCGTGCCGGTGTCGTCGTAGACGTAGTACTCGTCCTGGATCGGCGTGTGGTCCTTCGGCGGGATGAGGCCGGCCTCATCGTAGTGGCGGTCGTAGTCCTGCCAGTCGAGGACGAGCCCGGTGAGCTTCCAGCGCGAGGACTTGTGGCGCAGCTCGCGCTCGAGCGCGGCCCGGCCGATGAACGCGCGGTCGTCGTTGGCGAGGTCGCGGAGCATCCAGCCCAGCCCGACCTCGATGAGCGTCGAGCGGGTCGCGTTCGTCCACGCGTAGCGGCTCGAGCTGAAGTCGACGTCGAGGAGGAGCAGGCCGGCCTCGATCCGGGCCATGTACAGGGCGATCATCCCGAACGGGATCACCCCGCGGCCGGCCGACGCCTCCGTGACGGCATCCCAGACCCGGATCGCCTTGTCGGCCGGGATCCAGAGCTCGTAGCCGAGATCGCCCGTGTAGCCGGTCCGGGAGATGCGGACCGGCGTGCCGGCGATCTTCGCGTCGAGGAGCCCGAAATAGGGCAGCCCCTCGATCCCGGGCGCCAGCGCGGCGAGGATCTCGCGCGACTTCGGGCCCTGGATCGCGAGGACCGCCGAGTCCTCGCTGACGTCCTCGAACGAGACGCGGTGGCGGCCGACGAGCCCCTCGAACCAGGCGAGGTTCGGCTCGGCGCAGGTCAGCAGGTAGTCGTTCGCGCCGGTTCGGAAGATCACGCCGTCCTCGACGACGAAGCCGCCGTCGTCCAACCACGCGGTGTACTGGCCGTGGCCGACCGGACAGGTCCGGATGTCGCGGGCGAGGACGCCGGCGAGGAACGCCTCCGCGTCGGGGCCGTGGATCCGGTACTTGAACAGTGGCGAGCTGTCGAAGAGCCCGGCGCTGTTGCGGATCGCGAAGTACTCGAACTTCTCGGAGAGCTGGTATTTCTGGGCGACGAGGTAGCCCGACCAGTGCTCCCAGAGGCCCGTCTCGTTGGCGGCGTTCGTCCGCTCATGGAATGGGGTCGTGCGGATCATCGAGCCCTCGTGGATGGATGCCGGACGGTCGGCTGACGGTCGCGCATCCGCGTTCGCGGGAGCGCGCGCGTCCCGCGTGATGGGCCGCGTGTCGCGCGTGATGGGCCGTACGTCGGCGGCCGACGCGCGGGGCGCTGGACCTGACGAGACGCTTCCGCGATCCGACGCCGCGCCTATCCTGTCGCCGTGGCGCTCTACCAGCTCGACGATCCCGGGCCGCTCGTCTCGCCGTCGCTGATCGTCGCGCTCGACGGCTGGGTCGATGCGGGGAGCGCGGCGACGACCGCGGCCGCGCTGATCGCCGGCGACGGCCGGGTCGTCGTGCGGTTCGACGCCGACCGCGTGTTCGACTATCGCGCTCGGCGACCGACCCTCGAGATCGTCGACGGCAAGCTGTCGGAGCTCGAGTGGCCCGAGTTCCGCATCCGCTACGTCCGCGTGGGCGAGCGCGACCTCCTCGTCCTCGTCGGCCCGGAGCCGGACTACCGCTGGCCGAGCCTGGCTGCCGCGGTCAGCGAGGCGGCGCGGACCCTCGGCGTCGCGGAGTGGATCAGCCTCGGCGCGATCCCGGCGGCCGTGCCGCACACCCGGCCCGTGCCGATCCTCGGGACATCGTCCCAGCCCGGGTTGCTGAAGGGCGACATCCGGCCGGGACCGGCTGGCGTGCTGCGGGTCCCGGCCGCGCTGATCAGCGTCCTCGAGAAGCAGGCGGCGGAGGACGGCATCGCGGCCGTCGGCTACTTCGCCCAGGTCCCCCACTACGTGAGCGGCCCGTATGCGCCGGCCGCGCTGGCCCTCCTCGTGGCGGTCGAGCGCCACCTCGGGATCGAGCTGGACCACGGCCCGTTGCAGGTCGAGTCCGACCAGCTCCGGATCCGGCTCGACGCGGCCACGACTGCGGACGACAACACGCGCTCCTACGTGGAGCGCCTCGAGTCGATGGTGGACGAGGAGCGGCTCCCGGCGGGGGACGACCTGATCACCGAGATCGAGCAGTTTCTCCGGGACCAGGGACCGCAGCGGTCGTAGACAAGGGTTCGCGAGGCCCTTTCAGGATCGCGTCCGATGAGGTTGCCGAATTTCGACTCCCTGTCTGCCGCCGCTCGCCAGCCGGTCGGTTGACCGCGCGGTAATGTTCGTCCAGGCGGACATCGGCCGCGAACGCTGCAGGCCACCGCCTTCCAGCGCCTGTTGCGCGCGATCCCGCGATCGACGACCGAGGGGGAGCTCACGTGGCTGCGACAGCGACAACCACAAAGCGACCGAGTCGCGCCCTGCCGGTCCTCGACGGGATCCTGCCGATCGACCGGGCGCGGATCCCGGGCGACCTCATCGCCGGCGCGACCCTGGCCGCGCTCGCGATCCCCGAGGTCATGGGCTACACGAAGATCGCGGGCATGCCGGTCGTCACGGGCCTGTACACGATCCTGTTGCCTGTTGCCGTGTTCGCCCTGTTGGGCTCGTCACGGCACCTCGTCGTGGGAGCCGACTCGGCGACGGCGGCGATCATGGCCACCGGCATCGTCGCGACCGGCGCCGTGGCCGGTTCTCCGCAATACGTGGCCCTGGCCTCGCTGACTGCCCTCATGTGCGCCGCGCTCCTCATCGGCGCCCGGCTCCTGAACCTCGGCTTCATCGCCAACTTCCTGTCGCGCAGCGTGCTGATCGGCTTCCTCACGGGCGTCGGCATCCAGGTGGCGATGGGCCAGGTGGCCGGCATGTTCGGCGTCGACGCCGGTAGCGGCGGAACAATCGAGAAGTTCGTCAACACCCTCAAGGCCATCCCGACCTCGACCCAGGGTGCGACCCTGGCCGTCTCGGTCAGCGTCCTCGTGGTGATCATCGGCCTCGAGCGGGTCAACAAGAGGATCCCGGGCGCCCTCATCGCGGTGGTCGGGGCAATCGCCGTCAGCTACTTCCTGGACCTGGCCGCGCGTGGTGTCACGACCCTCGGGACGGTCCAGGGGGGGCTCCCGACGTTCGGCCTCCCGCCGGACGTGATCACGACCGAAAACGTCCAGGCGCTGCTGCCGACGGTCTTCGCCATGTTCGTCGTCATCCTCGCCCAGAGCGCCGCTACGTCACGCGCCTACGCGATGAAGTACGGCGATCGCTTCGACGAGAACGTCGACCTGGTCGGACTCGGCCTCGCGAATGCCGCCGCCGGCCTGTCCGCGACATTCGTCGTGAACGGCAGCCCGACGAAGACCTCGATGGTCGACAGCGCGGGCGGCCGGAGCCAGATCGCCCAGCTGACGACCGGCGCGATCGTCCTCGTCGTCCTTCTCTTCCTCACCGGCCCGCTCGCCTACATGCCCAACGCCGTCCTTGCGTCGGTCGTCTTCCTCATCGGGATCCGCCTCGTCGACGCGCGGGGAATGCGGGACATCGCGGCCGTCCGGCCCGGCGAGTTCGGCGTCGCCCTCCTGACGGCTGCGACGGTCGTCGTCGTCGGCGTCGAGCAGGGCATCGTCCTCGCCATCATCCTGTCGATCGTCGTCCACCTCTATCACAGCTACCGACCGTACGACACGCTCCTCCACATGACCCCGGACGGTCACATCCACGCGTCGTCGCCGTCCGACGGAGCGCAGCTCGCGCCCGGCCTGGCCGCCTATCGGTTCGGGGCCAGCCTGTACTACGCCAACGCGACTCGGTTCACCGCCGAGATCATGGACATCGTCGAGAACGCCGATCCTCCGATCCGCTGGTTCGCGGTCGTGGCCTCGGCCATCGGCGACATCGACTACTCGGGGGCCAATTCACTGCGGAGCGTGCACGAGGAGCTCGCCGCGCGCGACATCACGTTGATCCTCCTCGACGTCGATCCCCGAGTCCGCACGCTCCTCGACCGCTACGGGCTTACCGAACGGATCGGCGCGGCGCGCATCTTCGAGACGATCGGAGACGCGGCCGACGCGTACGTCGCGGCGACCGGCGATCATGCCACGGCGAACGCGGTCGAACCGGCCGGCACAGACGCGCCGCCGCCCGATCCATCCGGCGCGGCCGAGTCCGGATAGGAGGGGACATGGCATCGCTCGCGACGCCGGCCGAGCGACGCGCGGCCGGCGAGAAGGCCCGCTCGGCGGTACCGCTCGAGGTGCATGCGACATGGAAGCCGCCGGCCAAGCGAGCGGATCCCGTCGCCCTGCTCGAGAGCCAGGCCGCGAGCCGCATCCCGAGTCTCGTGCCGGTCCGCTACGGCCGGATGATGGCCTCGGCGTTCTCCTTCTACCGGGGGGCCGCCCTGCCGATGGCCGCAGACCTCGCGTCGGGGCCGTCGAGCGGCATCATCGTCCAGCTCTGCGGCGACGCCCATCTCTCGAATTTCGGGCTGTTCGCCTCCCCCGAGCGTGACCTCGTGTTCGACATCAACGACTTCGACGAGACGTTGCCGGGCCCGTTCGAGTACGACGTGAAACGGCTTGCCACGAGCCTTGTCGTCGCCGGCCGATCCCGGGGCTTCTCGGCCCACGAGACCGCCCGCGTCGCCCGCGCTGCGGTCAAGGCATATCGCGTGCGGATGGCCGAGTACGCAGGCATGCGGGCGATCGACGTCTTCTACGCGCGCGTCGACGCCGCCGGGATCCTCGCCTACGTCGATCGGCGGGCCCGACCGTTCCTCCACTCGACGGTGAAGTCGGCCGCCCATCACGACGCCCTCCACGAGCTGCCGAAGCTCTCGGAGATCGGGCCCGATGGGCAACGCCGCATCGTCGACCACCCGCCGATCATCCGCCACGTCAACGTCACGATGCCGGTCGAGCAGGCCACGCTCGATGCCTACCTCGAAACGCTCCAGGAGGACCGCCGTTTGCTCGTCGAGCGGTACCGGCTCGTGGACGCGGCACTGAAGGTTGTCGGGGTAGGCAGTGTCGGACTCGGAGCCTATGCCTGCCTCCTCGATGGCGGCGGCGGCGAGGATCCGCTCTTCCTCCAGGTGAAGCAGGCCGAGGCTTCGGTCTACGAACAGTTCCTCGGCCCAGGCGGGTATCCCCACCACGGTCAGCGCGTCGTGACCGGCCAGCGCCGACTCCAGGCCGCCAGCGACATCCTCCTCGGCTGGGTGACGGGGCCGCGCGGCCGCAGCCTGTACGTCCGCCAGCTCCAGGATCAGAAGGGCAGCGCGGTGGTGGAGGCGATGACGATCGCCGACCTCCGGAGCTGGGGAGAGCTGTGCGGCTGGGCCCTCGCGCGAGGCCACGCCAGCAGCGGCGAGCCGGCGACGATCGCCGGGTACCTCGGGACCGGCACCGAGTTCGACCACGCGATCGGCGACTTCGCCACCGCCTACGCCGACCAGACCGAGCACGATCACGCCGCGCTCGTGGCGGCGGTCGAGGCCGGTCGCATCGCCGCCGTGACCGGCGTCTGATCGATCCGCTCTGGGGCTGGCGGTCCACACGGGCCGCGGCCGGTGGGATCGCCGCGGTCGGGTCCTTCGGGCCAGGATGTGTCATGGGCGAAACCGGTGTCCCGGATAGTCGACACATTCTGTCAGCAATCGGCTATGCTGGCGGGCGATGCGCGCCTCGCGGTTGGTTTCGCTTCTCCTGCTCCTGCAGTCGCGCGGCGGCCAGACCGCTGCCGAGCTGGCCGAGGAGCTCGAGGTCTCGGTCCGGACGATCCATCGCGACGTCGACGCGCTGAGCGCATCCGGCGTCCCGATCTACGCCGACCGCGGACCGCACGGCGGGATCCGCCTCGTCGACGGCTACCGCACCCGGCTCACCGGCATGACCGCGGACGAAGCCGAGGCGCTGTTCCTCGCCGGTCTGCCGGGCCCAGCCGCGGAGCTCGGGCTCGGGACGGTCGTGGCCGCCGCACGGCTCAAGGTCCTTGCCTCCCTCCCGACCGAGCTGCGCGGCCGTGCGTCACGCCTCGTGGAGCGGTTCCATCTCGATGCGGCCGCCTGGTATCACGCGGACGAGGCCGTGCCGCATCTCGGTGAGCTGTCCGAGGCGGTCTGGGAAGCTCGCCGGGTGAAGATCGGCTACAACCGCGGCGACAAGACCGTCGATCGGATCCTCGAGCCACTCGGCCTCGTCCTCAAGGCGGGCGTCTGGTACCTCGTGGCGCAGGCCGACGGCCAGCCGCGGACCTACCGCGTCTCGCGCGTCAGCCGCGTGGAGACGCTCGATGAGAGCTTCGAGCGGCCCGACCGGTTCGACCTCGCGGCGTTCTGGACCGAATCGAGCGCGGCCTACGAACGGGACACGCCGCGGGTCGAGGTTGTCCTCCGGATCGCCCGCGACCGGATCGACCGCCTCCGCGACGTGATCGGCGAACGGCCGTACGACACGATCGAACGGCTCGGCGACGACGACGAGGGCTGGGTGCGTCTCCGGGTCAGGCTCGACTGGCCCAACGAGGTGACGACCCAGATCCTCGCGGTCGGGCCGGGCTGCGAGCTGCTGGAGCCGGAGCCGTTGCGCCGGCGGATCGCCGAGGAGGCGCGCCGGCTGGCCGCCCGGTACGACGACGAGGCGGCCGTCACGTCCGCCTCGTCGATCGCCCCGGCGCCGCCCGCGCCGGCCGTGGCCGCAGGCTAGGCGACCTCGCACGCCGGTCCGCCCGACCGCTCGGCCCGGCTCGCCGGTCGCGCTCCCACGACCGTCGCCGGACGCGTGATCCGCGGCGAATCGACCGTCTCCGCCCATGGCCCGGACAGGAGCCGCCGCTCGCGACTCGCCCGCTCGAGCTGACGCTCGCGATCCGCCTGGATCGCGCTCATCAGCGGATGGGAAGGAAACATCTCGCACCTCGTCTGACCGTCATCCGACTGTCGACTGTCGTCCACTCCGTCATCCTGACGGATGTACCTGTCAGAACCTGTCAACAGTGTCGGGCGCGGCGCGAAACCGGACGGCAGACGCGCGATCGAGCGGCTGTGCGATACCCTCCCCCCGATGACGTTCGACCCGAACGCACAGCTCGATCCCACCCAGGTCACGGACGTCCGCGGACGGTCCGTGGGCCGCGGCGGCGGCCTGGCCGTGGGTGGCGGCGGGCTCGGCCTGATCATCGTGCTCATCTACACGCTGCTCGGCGGCAACCCGGGCGACCTCCTGAGCTCGGGCGGTGGCGGCGGCACGATCGACACGAACGGCCCGAACAGCTCCGCGCTCGCTGCATGCACAAGCGGCGCGCAGGCGAACGCGCGCGAGGATTGCCAGATCGTCGGCTACGTCAACAGCATCCAGGCGTTCTGGGCGACCCAGGTGCAGGGCTACGAGAAGGCCGAGACGATCATCTTCACCGGAGCGGTCTCGACGGGCTGCGGCGACGCCTCATCGGCCACGGGCCCGTTCTACTGCCCGGTCGACAAGAACGTCTATCTCGATCTCGGCTTCTTCCAGGAGCTCCAGGATCGGTTCGGCGCGAAGGACGCGCCGTTCGCCCGCGCCTACGTGGTCGCCCACGAGTACGGGCATCACGTGCAGGACCTGGTCGGCGACCTCGGCTCGGGCAGTGGCGAGACCGGCGCGTCCGGACGATCCGTCCGCACGGAGCTCCAGGCGGACTGCTACGCGGGCGTGTGGGCCCACAGCGCGAGCTCGACCGGCTTCATCCAGCCCCTGACGCAGGACCAGATCGGGGCGGCCGATGACGCGGCGACGGCCGTCGGCGACGATCGGATCCAGGCGTCCGTCGGTGGCGGGGTCGACCCCGACAGCTTCACCCACGGGACGTCGGCCCAGCGGGTCCGCTGGTTCACGGCCGGGTACGACTCGGGTAACCCGCGCGACTGCGACACGTTCAACGCACAGCAGCTGTAGACGGGCTCGCGCCCCCCGGCGTCCGCCGGGCTAGGCGACGGCGCCGGCGAAGGCGAAGGCGAGGGTTGGTGCCGTGCCGGTCTCGGGCGCCTCGACCGCCTCGGTCGCGCGAGCTGTCGACTCGTCGGTCCGGCGGGTCTCGCCGAAGGCCGACAGGGCGAGGGCGATCAGGCTGACCTGGAGGGCCCAGACGAGCGCCGAGGCGATGTCGATCGTGCCGAACAGGATCGCCTGCTGCTGAGCGGGCTCGGCGATCCCGGCGAGCGAGATCGCGACCGCGAGGACGACCAGCCAGAGCGCCGCGCGCCGGCCGCCACGGGTCGGGCGCGCCGCGATCGTGGCGAGGAGGCCGACGAAGACCAGGGCGATGAGCGATGGGGAGATCGCGGTGCCATGGGCCCAGACGTCGGCCGAGATGGAGGACACGTCGCCGTGGCCACCGAACGTGTACGGCAGGTGCTGGGCGACGCCGATCTTCGTCAGGGCGAGGCCGATGGCGATGACGATCGTGGCGATCGCGGCGGGTCGGGTGCGCATGATGCCTCCGGGAGTGATCGAGGATCGAACTGCCGGGATCGTGGCGACCGGCACGCCGCGCGACGACCGCCTCTCGTCGCCGCCGATGATGGACATCCGTCGCATCGCCCGCGACCGGCGGGCACCTCGGCCCTTCTCGTTCGTGTGCCTGAGCCTCACGTCGACGCGCGGCCTTGGCATGCGTGTGCCATGCACATGCGCCGTGACGTCACGCGGCCCCGCCAAGCACGAGCTCCGAGGCGATGTGCCTGCGGCAACGTTCTCGGGTGTGTCACGCCCACGCGCGCGAACCCGAGACCGGATCGGAGCGCGCAGGGCGGCGGCGGCGCTCACGACGTCGGGTCGATCACCACCTCGATCAGGGGGCTCTCGGCGACCATCCGGTCCACGTCGGTCCGGCCCCACGCTCGGGCGACCCGTTCGAGGATCGGCCGGCGCTCTGCCTCGTCCCTCACGATCCGGGCGGTTGCGGGCAGGTCGGCGACCGCAATCGGGCCCTTCAGATGGACCGTGAGGCGCGGGTCTGCCTCGAGGTTCGCGATCCACGATCGCTTGCGCGGCGACGGCCTGCCGGAGATCCACATCCGGCCGTCGATCCGGTGGAACACGATCTCGATCCGGCGAGGCTCCCCGGAGCGACGACCGGTCGTCGTGATGTCGATCGTGCCGCCCAGCGACAGCGCGGCGCGGTTCTGGTCGTCGGCGGCCGGTCCCACGGTGGCCTCAGCCACCTGCGGCGGCCCGCTGCTCGGCCTTCCGGGCGCCCTTCCACGTCTGGTATTCACGGAGGGACTCCGGCGAGTCCACGTCCCCGAGCGTCATGTGGTCCGGGACGTAGGCCTCCCATCCGGCCGGAGCGACGCCGAGCCGCTTGCCGAGGATCGCGACGAGCGTCCCGGCCTTCATCGGGCCGAAGCCCGGGATGTCGAGCAGGCGGGCGTGGAGGTCGGCGCCGTCCTTCGCCTCGCGCCAGATCCGTGATGCGTCGCCGTCGTAGCGCTCGACGAGGTAGGCGCACATCTCCTGGGTCCGCTTCGCCATGTTGCCGGGGAAGCGATGGAGGGCCGGCGGCGTCCGGAACACGGTGTCGAGCTCGGCGGGGTCCATCGCCGCGATCGCCCGGGCGTCGAGGCCGCCGATCCGCTTGCTGAGCTCGAGCGGCCCGGAGAACGCCTTCTGGAGGGTCACCTGCTGATCGAGCGCGAAACCGATCAGGAGCGCGAGCGGGTCGTCGACCAGGAGCTGGTCGGCATCGGGATTGCCGGTGAAGGGCAGGTGGGCAGTCGTCATCGCCAGATGGTAGGTCGTCCGGCCGAAGGGCGACCGGCGCGGCCGATCCCGGTCAGGCGCGGCGCGTCCCGAAGGTCTGCCCCTCGGCTCCGGCGAGGCTCCGGCCGGCCGAGATCAGGGCGTGGCCGGTCCACCGGCGTGCCCGCTCGACGATGCCGGGGTGGGCCGAATCGGCCGCGAGCAGTCGTTCGGTCCGGAGCCCCTCGATCTCGCGATCGAGGTCGGCGCGATGGATTCGGCTGGCTTCATGGTCGTAGGTCATGAGAGTGGTCTCCTTCCGTGGTGGGGTCGTCGGGTCACTCGAGGGCGATCCGGACGCGGTCTCCGTCGTCGTCGTCGACGACGAGCAGGGTTCCGATCCGGCCATCGGCCAGGGCGCGCCGGACGAGGTCGGCGCTGTCGTCCGAGAGTCCGGGGATCCGGTTGAGGGCGAGACGGCTGAGCGGCACGGGGATCCGGAGGTTGACGACCTTCCGGCCGGCCTCCGTCACCTCGATCCGGAGCGACGAGGCGCTGCCGGAGGCGGTCGGGCGTTCGGCGTCGTCCGCGGGCGGGATCGAGCTCTCGCCGGCGTCGTCGAGGCCCTCGGCCCCGAGCGCATCGAGGATCGGGCCGGCCTCCGCGGCCGTCAGGCGACCTTCGGACACGAGCCGGAGAACCTGCTCGAGCGCGTCAGACATGACCGCCGTCCTCGACCTCGGCCTCGCGCGCGTCGAGCTCGGCCAGGCGGTCCAGCGCGGTCCGGACGTCCAGCTCGCCGCTCTCGAGGGCCCGGAGGATCGCGAGGCGCCCGTCGTCCGCGACCGACGGGCCCGGCTCCCCGCTCGCCGCCTGGCCGTCGGAGATCGCGTCGACGCGGGAGAGTGCCGACCGATCCTCCGACAAGCCCGGCAGCGGCGGGAGTGGCGGAAGCTGGGGGATAGACGGGGCCGGCGGCAGTTCTGGTGCGCCCGGCGCTGGTGGAGCGGACGGAGCCGACGGTTCGACGGGTCGGGAGCGAACCCCGGAGCCGTCGTGGATCCGCAGGTCACCGGACACGGAGCGGAAGGCCAGCTCCACGTCGCCGTCGCCGATCACGGCCATCCGCTGGCCGGGCCGGCCCTCGCTCCGGTGCGGCAGGGTGCTCGACAGGTCGCCGGACACCGTTCGGGCATGGACACGGAGACCGCCGCTCGCGACCAGGGAGACGTCGCCGCTCAGGGTCTCGATCGTGTTGCCGGTCTTCGCCGTGAGGGGCGTGTCGAGGCGGACATCGCCGCTCGTCGTCTGGACGCGAACGACGTCGAGCGTCCCGCCGGCGACCCGGACGTCCCCGGACACCGTCCGGATCGCCAGCTCGACGGTTCCGGACAGCTCCATCTCGACGTCGCCCGAGACGGCGTTCACATCGATCCGGCCGGCCGCTTCGACGAGGCGCAGCTCGCCCGACGCCGTCCGGTAGTGCTGTGGGCCGTGGAGCCCGCGGCCACTGACCGAGCCGCTGGCCGTGTCGACGGTGACGTCGGTCTCGGGCGGGACCCCGACCTCGAGCTCGACCGACTGCCGGCCGTGTCCGAAGGTCAGGCCCAGGGCGTCCTTCTCACGGATCGTCAGACCGCCGTCGACGGCCTCGATCACGACCCGATCCGGGAGCGGGCGACCGCCCGGCGACCGCACGGTCGCGCGTTCGCCGTCCTCTCCGTTGATCCGGATGTCGGCCGAGGCAAGACGGATCGCGAGGCGACCATGGCGGCCGATCGGATGGTCGAGCAGGAGCGTGGCCTCGTCGTGGACGGCGGTCATGAGCGGGTCCTCCCGAGCGCCCTGATCGCCACGGCGGCGTCGTCGGCGCTGATCTCGCGTCGGGCCAGCCGCTCGAGGATCTCCTCGCGGCTGGTGGGTTCGGTGGGGGTCTCGCCGTCGGTCGCCGGGGCGTCGTCGTCGGGTCGCGGGCCGAAGCCCAGGGCCCGCACCAGCGCCTCGACCCGGGCGCGGACGGTCGGATAGGAGATGCCGAGCTCGCGCTCGACGTCGCGGAGGTTGCCGCGGGACCGGAGGAAGCTCTCGAGGAGGGCCATCTGGTCGCGGCTCAGCCGGGCGAACCGGCCGACCGAGAACTCGCCCTCGAGCGTCGTTCCGCACGAGGTGCAGCGCAGCCGGGTGACGGCGAGCTCGCCGGAGCAGACGGGACAGGTGGAGATGACGTCGTGCGGCATGGGTTCCTCGATGGAGGTGGCGTTGACCGCATCGTCGTACGCTGACATCACATTGTCAAGGGCCGGTTGCACTTTTCGTAATCAACGAGGCTCGAATGAGCGGCACAACACCACGACGGCCGCACCCGAGCCCGGGCCGAGCACGATCAGCCGAAGGGTCTTGACAGGCATGATTTGATATGCGCACAACGTTCATCCATTGGTGAATGATTGTCAATCACCGAACATGGCGGAGACGATGACAAACGACGATCCGATCCCGGAGCGGGTCATCTCCGACGTCGAGACCCTCAAGGCGCTGTCCGATCCCGTCCGCCTCCGGATCCTCGAGACGATGGTCCAGGCCCCGGACGACGCGTGGACGGTCAAGCGCCTCGCGGCGGCCCTCGAGGTCGGCCCCACCAAGCTCTACCACCACATCGCGATCCTGGAGGAGCGCGAGCTCATCCGCGTCGCCGGAACGCGCGTCGTGTCCGGGATCATCGAGACGAGCTACCGGATCGCCCAGCTCAGCGTCCGCCTGGACCGGTCCCTCCTCTCGGCCGGCCCGGACGGGGCCGGGGCGAACGCCATGGAGGACGTTCTGCGGACGCTCTTCGACACCGCCCGCGACGACGTCGGGCGCGCGCTCCAGCGCGGCGCGATCGGCATGAACGCCGACCCGGCGAGCGGCCGCGGGATCCTCCGCCAGGACCTCCGCCGGCTGACCGCCGCCCAGGCCGTCGAGTTCCGGACCCGGCTCACGGCCCTCCTCGACGAGTTCGACACGGATCCCCTCGGCCCTGCCGAGGGTGAGCCGTTCGGGCTGCTGATCGCCTTCTACCCCGTCGCCGACACGAGCAAGGAACCGACCGATGACTGACCTGCCCGCGACCGCGCCCGCCCCGCTCGGGGTGCGCGACATCCTCCGGATCCGCAACTACCGCCTGCTCTGGACGGGCCAGCTGATCTCGGAGGCCGGTGACGGCCTGACGAACCTCGCCCTGCTGCTCCTCGTCAACGCTCTCACCGGCTCGACAGCCGCCCTCGCCGGCATGGCGATCGTCCTCGCGATCCCGCCCCTGACGATCGGCCTCGTCGCCGGGACGTACGTCGACCGGTTCGACCGCCGCCGGATCATGCTGGCCTCGGACGCCATCCGCGCGATCGTCGTCCTCGGCTTCATCTTCGTTGGCAGCGCGGACACCCTGTGGCTCCTCTACATCCTCGCCTTCGTCCAGTCGGCCGTCGGCACGTTCTTCACCCCGGCCCGCGGCGCCATCCTGCCGCGCGTCGTCCCGGGCAACGGCCTCCTCGCCGCCAACTCGCTGTCCCAGGCGACCCGTGTCGTCTCCGGGATCGTCGGCTCGGCGCTCGCGGGGCTGATCGTCGGCGTGCTGGGCACGTTCTGGCCGGCGTTCGTCCTCGACTCCGCGTCGTTCCTCCTGTCGTTCATCCTGATCAGCCGGCTGCCCTCGGAGATCGGGCACGTCCGCGCCGCCGCGAAGCGCGCCGCAACGGGGGTCGGTGCCGCGCTCGGTCAGGGCATCCGGACGATCGCCGGGTCGCGCGTCCTCCTGACGACGATCCTCGCCCTGGCCATCTCGATGCTGGGCCTCGGCGCGGTCAACGTCCTGTTCGTCCCGTTCGTCGTGACCGACCTGGGGGTCGGTCCGGTCTGGCTCGGACCCGTCGAGCTCGCCCAGAGCGCCTCGATGATCCTCGCATCCGGGCTGATCACGGTCCTCGCCCGCCGATTCGCCCCGAGTGCGATCGTGTCGATCGGCATGGCCGGCATCGCCACGATCATCGCGCTGGCCGGGTTCGTCACCGGGATCTGGCAGCTCCTCGCCCTGATGTTCGCGATCGGCTGGTTCCTGACGCCGCTGCAGGCGTCGGTCATCACGATCCTCCAGACGTCCACGGCGGACGAGGAGCGCGGCCGGGTGATGTCCGTCCTCCAGGCGGCGATGTCCGCGTCGAGCATCCTGTCGATGGGCTTCGCGGGGATCGCCGGTGACGCCTTCGGGGTCCGCGAGGTGTTCTTCGCCGCGGGCGCGATCACGGCCGCCGGCTGCCTCGTGTCGATCGTCGGCTACCGGCGCCGCTCGATCGCGGCGACCGCTCCGGCGGCCTCGGTCCCGACCGTGAGCTGACCGGGCGATCGGGCGGGACGCCGGGGTCGCGAACCCGCGAGGGTCGTCATCCGTCCACGTCGGCCTCGGCGGATCGTTCGGCCGGATTGACGACGGCCGACCGCTGGCCGGTGCACGTGCGAGGCCTACCGTTCGGATCACGAGCGGTCGCCAGATCGCCATCACAGGCCCGAAAGGAGACTCGATCCGATGTTCGCGCAGTCGCATGTCGTCGAGAACGACCTGCTCGGCGCCTTCCCGGCGCTCCTGCTCCTGCTCGTTCTCGTCCTCACCGCACTCGGCGTCGTCGCTCACGCGTCATTCGCCTAGCGTCCGCGGGCCGGCCCTGACGGCCGCGCCTCTCACGAGATCCCATGGCCCCGGCGGCTTCACGATGCGGTGGAGCCGGCCGGGGCCTCCGCGTGTCTACGTCCTTTGCCCCATCGGGCCGTCGAGCGAACGTCGCCCGCGACTGACGCCCGGCGACGATCCTCCGAGCGGGCGGGCAGGGCCAACATCGGGGCATGCCCGACAGCGAGCCGGGCCACCCACCAGGAGTCACCGCCGTGCGCACGATCAAGCTCTGCGCAGCCCAGACCCGCCGGCCGACGACCCTGCTCGAGGCGATCGCCCGATCCGTCGCCGAGCTCGAGAAGAGCGGACGCCCGGTCCGCACGGTCCGCCTGCCGATCGCGCGGAGCGCGTTCGCCTGACCCCGAACAGAAACGACGAGGGCGCCCGCCGGAGCGGACGCCCTCGCTCGATTTCCGTGACCGTCAGGTCTCAGCCGCCGCGCCAGGTAGTGGCGGACATGTTGAGGTCACCGACCACGGACCGGTAGTAGTGGTTCGAGTGAGCGATCGGGTCGAGGATCCCGGTCCGGCCCGGCGTCCGGACCGAGTGGAACGTGAAGTCCCAGCGCATGTCCCGGGCCGGATCGGTGTAGAAGATCTGCTTGATCGTCCCGGTCGACGTGAACAGCCCGGTGAGGACGAACCCGACCCCGTTGACGCCCTCGGCGAAGACGGCCCGCGCTCCCGTTCGGAGGAACCCGGCGCCGAAGTTGTCGACCCGCTTGGTCGCGGTCGACTTCGCGGGGTAGCCGGTCCCCCACTCGGAGTTGCCCGAGGCGTAGCACAGCCGGTTCAGGATCACGACGCTGTTCGGGGCGAAGGTCAGGTAGCGGTCGACGTAGTAGGCCCCGTAGTACTTGAGCGTCGAGCTGCCGTCGGAGGCGTTGAGCCCGAGTCCGTCCTTGGTCTTCTCCTGGAACGGCCCGTACGGGCTGGGCCAGCCGTTGCCGTGCCCGAGGTAGATGAACAGGTTGGCGCCCTTCGAGACGCTCCGCACCCGCGACCACGTCGCGTGGGGGCTGTAGACCTCGTAGACCGCGGCGCCGTAGGAGCGGGCCTGCGCGGCGATCTTCCTGGCGCTCGCGATGTAGCTGGCGGTCTGCGACCCGACCGGGCCGACGACGATGACGACCTTCTTGCCGGCGGCGAGCGCGGTCCCCGGCTGCGTGGACAGTCCCCCGACCGCGAGGACGGTGGCGAGCATCGCCAGCCCGATCAGCCGGAAGGGGTGGTGGCGAGACGCCCGCTGGGCGCCGCTCTGGGCAACTGGCAACGCTCGTGCCTCCTCTCCGCCGGAACGCCGGGCATGGGGCTCGGCGACGGTGGTGTGGGCCGCCGACGGCAGGAGGTGCGCGCGGTCGAACGCGAGCGCGGTCGCGTGGACGCGTGTGCTGGAGGCGGCCGGGTGAGCACCGACCGGAGGCGGGGCAGACAAGGCGGGCTCGACGGGTGAGCATGCTCGTCAGCCGGTGACGACAGGATCCTGCCGTGGGAGGCGGCGGTCTTCGGTTGTGCCTGTCTGTCGGGGGTGGATGCAGCCTGGGGGCCTGTCGGCAGTATGCCAGCCGGGTCAAATCAGCGCGTCCCCCGAAGGCACCATGCCCGACCCGCCGAAGGGACGGGTTCCCACGCTCAGCCGGTGACCCGGTGCGCCGGAGGCCGGTGCCTGGACGCTCCACGGCGGCCGATCGGCTATGCTCCGCGCGATCCACGCTCGCACCGCGTCGTTTGCACGACGTCAAGGGAGGCGAGCGGGAGACGACCCAGATCCGCCGACCGCGCAACCCCCCGTGCGCGGCGGCCCAGGAGCCAGATGACCTTCGATACGCTCGGCCTGTCGGCCGATCTCATCCGGACCGTGGCCGAAGAGGGCTACCTCGAGCCCACCCCGGTCCAGGCCAAGGCGATCCCCCTCGTCCTCGAGGGACGCGACGTCCTCGCAGCCGCCCAGACCGGCACCGGCAAGACGGCGGCCTTCACGCTGCCGATCCTCGACCGCCTCCGGCCCCACGCCAACACATCGTTCTCGCCGGCCCGCCATCCGGTCCGCGCGCTGATCCTCGTGCCGACGCGCGAGTTGGCGATGCAGGTCGACGAGAGCGTCCGGACGTACGGCCGGACGGTGCCGCTCCGCTCGACGGTCGTCTATGGCGGGATGCCGATGGATCCCCAGATCAAGGCCCTCCGCGACGGCGTCGAGATCCTCGTCGCGACGCCCGGCCGGCTGCTCGATCTCGTCGGCCAGCGGGTCGCGAACCTCGGCCAGGTCGAGGTCCTCGTCCTCGACGAGGCGGACCGGATGCTCGACATGGGCTTCCTGCCGGACATCCAGCGGATCATCGCCCTCCTCCCCGCCCGTCGCCAGAACCTGATGTTCTCGGCGACCTTCTCGGACGAGATCCGGCGGCTGTCGCGGACGATCCTCAACAACCCCGACGAGGTCGAGGTGGCTCCCCGCAACACGACGGTCGAGGCGATCCGCCAGATCGTCTATCCGGTCGATCGCGACCGGAAGGAGGAGCTGCTCGCGCACCTGATCCGGAAGCACGATCTCCGGCAGGTCCTCGTCTTCACCCGGACGAAGATCGGGGCGACCCGGCTCGCGACCTGGCTCGACCGCCAGGGGCTGAACGCGGTGGCGATCCACAGCGATCGCTCGCAGCCGGAGCGGACCCGGGCGCTGGAGGAGTTCAAGACCGGCGAGATCCGGGTCCTCGTCGCGACCGACGTCGCCGCGCGCGGTCTCGACATCGAGGACCTGCCGCACGTCGTGAACTTCGAGCTGCCGTGGAACCCGCAGGACTACATCCACCGGATCGGGCGGACGGGCCGGGCGGGCGCGACGGGCGAGGCGATCAGCCTCGTCTGCATCGACGAGGCAGACCTGCTCCGGGGCGTCCAGCGCCTCCTCCGCCAGGCGATCCCCTGGACCGTCGAGGACGGCTTCGTCCCGGACCGGAACGTCGAGCCGCGACCGCTCCGCGGCGGGATGGACGGCGGGCCTCGCGGCGCTCCGCGCGGCGCCAGCCGGCCCGCGCATCACCCGCACCGGAAGCCGGTCCAGTACCGGGCGGGCGCCTAGCCCCGTCTGCGCGTCGGCGTCGGCGCCGGGTCCGGCGCCAGGCTGATCAGACCGGCGGACCGGTGGCCGGGAGGACCGGACGCTCCTCCGGTTCCTCGTCCGCCTCGGCTGCCGCCGGATCGACGGGCGGGGCCTCGGGCCTCGCGGGGATGAACATCAGGAGCGGCTCCTCGACCTTGGCCGAGATCATCTCGGCACCGGGGAAGAAGAACCCGAGCATCAGGTCCGCCTCGACCCGATCGACGACGTAGCGGTTGACGAGGGCCATCGGCCGCGGCAGGCCGGTCCCCTCCTCCGCGATCAGGCTGATCGTCACGTCGCGCAGCTGGACGAACTCACCGGTCGGACGGGCAAGGGCCCGGCCGGGGTCGAAGCCGGGCATCGTCGCCAGCTGGCCGAGGACGCGATACGGACCGACGTCCAGCACGATGTCGTGCCACTGGGCGTGGACGGGCAGATCCTCGGCTTCCTCGGCGGTCGCGACATGGATGTCGTCGGGCGGGAGGATCAGCTCCGCGCTCTGGCCGGCCGGCGACTCGTCGATCGGGTGCCAGGTCGCGTCCTCGATGCGCACGCTTCCGCCCGCCTCGAGCGCGTCGCGCAAGTGCGTGGCGCGCGCGACGACGCCAACGGCGATCCCCCCGGCGGTATAGATCTCGACCCGGATCGGCATGCCTGCTCCCGAGCAGGACCCGAGTCTGCGCCACGGGCGCAAGGGGGTCGCATGACCCGTCGGTACCGACGGTGCGACCCCCGTTGGTCCTGTGGTCAGCCGATCGCGGGCTGGGCCCGGCCGGCCCCGATGGCGCCCTCGGTCCGGCGGTGACGAGCCGTCAGCCGCCGGCTGACGGCGACGGCGACGGCGACGGCGCGGCCGAGCCCGCGGGCTTGACCGGCGGCGGCGCGACGACCTTCAGCATCGAGCGGACGATCGCGGCCGGGTCCGCGCGGCTCTGGTTCGTGAGCACGGCGATCGTGAACCCGTCGGTCGGGAAGTGCCGGACCGCACCCCGGAACCCCAGCAGCTTGCCGCTGTGGCCGAGGCTCGGGTGGCCGTCGATCGTCAGCGCCTGGACGCCGAAGCTGTACGAGACACCCGGCAGGTAGCCCGTCGTCCGGGTGAAGTCGCTGAGCAACAGGGCCGTCCCGACCGGCCCGAGGACGTCGCCGCCGTACAGGGCCCGGGCCCAGCGGGCGATGTCCGCGCTCGTGCCCGCCAGCGAGCCGGCACCGCCGGCCGCCGTCACGACCGAGCGGAACGGCGCGACGCCGCTGCCATCGGCAAGGTCCGCGGGGCGGGCCGTCGGCTTCGTGCTCGTGACGCGGTAGCCGTCCGCGAGCGGCGCGCGGTTCTTCTCGACCGCCTGGAACCAGGTCGCCCCCAGGCCGAGCTTGTCGAGGAACCGGGTCCGGATCGAGGTCGCGAGGGGCTGGCCGGTGGCGCGTTCCGCGATGAGCCCGAGGAGGAGGTAGTTCGTGTTCGAGTAGTGCCACGCCTTGCCGGGCGGCGAGAGCGGCTTGCCGACAAAGCGGAGGGCGTCGGCCGGGGTCCAGGTCCGGGTCGGGTTGCGCTGGAGGGCGCGATCGATCTTCGGGTTCAGGAAGTAGTCCGCGAGACCGCTCGTGTGGTCGAGCAGCATTCCGACGGTGATCCGTTTGTCGACGGTGATCGGGAGACCGGCCGGCAGGAGCGTCGCCGCCGAATCGCCAAGCCGCAACTTGCCTTCCGCCACCAGCTCCAGGACGAGCGCCGACGTGAACGTCTTGCTCATGCTCGCGAACGCGAAGCCGGTGTCGGGAGCGACGGGGGTCTTCGCGGCGACGTCGGCGAAGCCCGACGCACCCGTCCAGATCGAGCCGTCGGGGAAGATCACCGCGACGGAGGCGCCGGGGATGGCGAGCTTGACGCGGACGCGGTCGAGGGTCGACTGGAGCCGTCGCTCGAGGGCCGTCCGCGCATCGACCGGGGCCGCGCTTGAAGACGGTGTCGGGCCGCTGGTCGCGGGGGCCGGCGATTGGGGGCCCGCGACGATCGGCGACGGGCCGGTCGACGCGACGCTGGCCGCCGGTGAGCCGCCCGCCGGTCTGCCGGTGGGCGGCGATGACGCGGCCGCGAGGACGGGCGGGCTCGACGAGCCCGGGCCCCCGAAGGCGCCGGCGAGCCCGACCCCGAGGACGGCCAGGCCGGTGACCAGCACGGCCCCGACGGCGACGCGTCGCGGCGTCGACGCCGCGCGGCGGGGCGTGGGGCGGCTCGGCGTGACGGGTCGGGCCATGTCGGTGCGACGATACCGTGGCCGTCGTCCGGACCGCGTCCGACCGGCCCGTCCGCTCTCAGACCTCGAGGTGTCGATTGATCCGCTCCCTCCGCTTCCTCGGTGTCCGCACCGGCGCGTTCGATGCGACCGTGGCCCTGTATCGGGACGCGCTCGCCCTCCAGCCCGTGCTGGAGCGGCGCGGCGCGGCGTGGTTCCGCGCCGCGGACGGCGCCTCGATCCACGTCTACGACACCTCGGACGAGGACCACGACTTCTTCGACCACGGCCCGGTGGTCGGCTTCGAGGTCGACGACTTCGAAGCCGCCCGTGCGGCGCTCCTGGTGGCCGGGGTCTCATTCATCGGGGAGCCGCAGCGGGACGGCGGCGTCGCGTGGAACCACTACCGCGGCCCCGACGGCAACGTCTACGAGATCATCGGGCCGGATCGGAGCGGGACGTGACGAGCGTGCCGGGCGCCGCGGACCTCCTTCGGGACGTCGGGCTGCTCGCGGACGGTCCCGTCGTGTGGGGGCGGCCGGTGGGTGCCCGGCGGGGCGGGATCTTCCTCGTCGAGCTGCCCGAGCCGCGGCCGACCGCGCCGATCGGGCTGACGCTCGTCGGCAAGTGGCTCGAGCGGGTGCCGGACCTCCGCCTGGACGGATCCCGCCCGAGCTCGCGCGCGCTGGCCGCGCGTCTGGCGGCGTTCTGGCTGCCGTCAGCGCGGGTGCTGTACGTCGGCGCGACGGACGGCTCGATCGGCGGGCGGGTGGAGGCGATCCGGGCGACCGTCCTCGGCGATCAACGGCCACACAGTGGCGGGCACTGGCTCCACACGCTGAACGGGCTCGACAAGGCTCGGGTCTGGTGGGCACCGACCGACGCGGCCGAGGAGTACGAGGACGCGGTCCTCGATGCGTTCGCGGCGACGGTCCCGGCCGCGGAGCGGGCCGCGCTGCCGGACCCGGTGACGGTGCTGCCGTTCGCGAACCTCCGGACCGCGATGGGTGTCCGGAAGGCGACCGGGCTGTCGAACAGCCTGCTGGCGGCCGAGACGGAGCGTCCGACGGTGATCCGACGGGTCGTCGAGCTGCCACCGGGCGCCGCCGAGGGAGCGAGCGGGATCCCGCCGACCCGGGCCGCCGGCGGGACGGTGCGCCGGGCGCCGCGACCGACGACTCGGGTCGCCACCGGGGCGACCGCGACGGGCACGACCGTCGCGGCCCGCCCCGCCGCCGAGACGACCTGGATCTCGGCGGACGGTCTCGAACGCCTGCGAGCCGAGCACGCAGAGCTCGTCGGCGTCCGCCGCCCGGAGGTCATCGCCCGGATCAAGGCCGCCAAGGAGCTCGGCGACCTGAAGGAGAACGCCGACTACGCCGCGGCGCGCGAGGAGCAGTCGTTCCTGGAGGGCCGCATCGCGACGATTGAAGGGCTGCTGCGGGCCGCGGTCGTGATCGAGGAACCGGGCGCCGACGGGCGCATCCGCGTCGGATCGAGCGCGTCGGTCGAGGAGATCGGCGGCGACGGGGAGACCGTCGTGTACCGGATCGTCGGGTCGACCGAGGCGAATCCGGCGGCCGGCCGGATCTCGAACGCGTCACCGGTGGGACGAGCGCTCATCGGACGGAGCGTCGGCGACGTCGTCACGGTGACGACGCCCCGCGGGGCGGTCGAGTACCGGATCGTCGCGGTCGAATAGGCAGACGGCCGGAGCTGCCGCCAAAGGAGGCGAAGGGAACACGGCCGCGCGGCGCGGTCCCGCGCGGGTCGGCGGGACTGGAATCGGCGGCCGGGATGGGGGGACTCCCGGCCGCGGAGCTCAGGGTCGCCGCCGGACGGGTCCGGCGGCCACGGGCGATCGTCCGGTCCCGGCCCCGACGTCCGTCGAGGCCCGCGCCCGGCCGATTGTCGTCAGTCCCTGGCCGGTTCGACCAGCTTGTGCTCGACCGCCCAGAGGGCGGCCTGGGTCCGCGACGCGAGCCCGAGCTTGCCGAGGATGTTCGAGACGTAGGTCCGGGCGGTCCGCTCGGTGATGAACAGCGCGGAGCCGATCTCCTTGTTGCTCATCCCCTGGCCGAGCAGGCTCATGACGTCCTTCTCGCGGTCGGTCAGCGGCTCGACGGGCTCGTCCTCGCCGGTCTTCTTCGCGCGCATCCGCTGGGCGAGGAGCCGGGCGACAGCGGGGTCGAGGTGGACCTCGCCCGCATAGGCAGCCCGGACGGCGGCGGCGACCTCTTCGGCCTCGGCGTCCTTCAGGACGTAGCCGGAGGCGCCGGCCTCGAGGGCGGCGGTGACCTTCTCTTCCTCGATGAACGAGGTCATCGTGACGATCTCGATCTCGGGCCGCTCGGCCTTGATCCGGCCGATCGCGGTGACGCCGTCCATGTTCGGCATCAGGAGGTCCATCAGGACGACGTCCGGCTCGAGCCGGCGGGCCATCGCCACGCCCTCGCTGCCGTCCGCGGCCTCGCCGACGACGGTGATGTCGTCCTGCAGGTCGAAGAACACCCGCAGCCCCATCCGGACGACGGAATGGTCGTCGACGATGAGCACGCGGATGCTGGTGTCGTCGGACACGGTTCCTCCGAGGGCAGCCGGCCGGGAGTGACGGGACGCGGTGGCGGTCGGCACGGTCGAGTCTAGCAAGGTACGGATCTCCTCTCGGCTCACGCGACCGACCGACCCGAGGTCGAGACCACGGCGTCGATCAGCTCGTGCGGCCGGAATGTCTTTCGAGCGTAGGCATCGGCGCCGCTGGCCAGGTCCGCGGTATCGGACCAGTTGAGGACGAGGACACGGGCGGTCGGAGCGACCACCCGGATCTTCGCGATCAAGGCGGCACCGGCGTCGACACCCGGCAGGCGGGGATCGACGACGACGACATCGGGTTCGGAGTCCTTGGCGAGGCGAAGGGCGGCGTCGGCGGTGCCGGCACTGCCCACGACGAGACAGCGTTGACCGATCCGGAGCAAGCCGGCGAGGCTTTCGCGTACGCGATCGTCGGGATCGACGAGAAGCACGCGGAGCGGAGCCGGCGCTGCAGCAGAGTCGGTCATGAGCCGAAGTGTCGGCTCGTTGACACGGCAACCGACAGCGACCGACGTCGAGTCTCGGCCTACGTCATTCCGCCGATGCGCGGATCGAGGCGACCGTCTCGCCCGACGGGGCGGACTCGTCGGCGGCGCGCGCGATCGCCTCCGGTGGGACGGTCACGACGATCGTCGTCCCGTCGCCGATCCGGGAGTCGACGTCGAACCGGGCTCCGATCTTCTCGGCCCGGGCGCGCATCCCCGCGAGCCCCAGGTGGCCGTCCGGCACGGACGCGGCGTCGAAGCCCTTGCCGTCGTCGCGGATCCGGAGGACGACCGCGCCGCCCTTGCGCCCCACGGTCAGCTCGACCTGCCGGGCGCCGGCGTGCTTGACGACGTTGTGGAGCGCCTCCTGGGAGATCCGGTACAGGACCTCCTCGAGCGCGAGCGGCAACCGGTCGCCGAGGTCGCTCGTCACGACGATCGGCAGCCCGATCCGGCCCTGGAGGGCCGACGCGTGGGTCCGGAGGGCCAGCAGCAGGCCGTCGTTCTCGAGGTTGCCGGGGCGCAGCTCGAAGATCAGCGCCCGCATCTCGGCGAGGGCCTCACGCTGGAGATCGCGGAGGGAGCCCAGCTTCTCCTTGGCGGCGGCCGGATCGCGGTCCACGAGCAGCTCCGTGCTCCGCGTGATCAGGGTCATGCTGAACAGGGCCTGGGTGACCGAGTCGTGGAGCTCTCGGGCGAGGTGGGCGCGCTCCTGGCTCGACGCGAGCTCGCCCGCCTGGCGCATCAGGTCGCGCTCGAGACGCTCGCGCTCGGTGATGTCGCGGGTCGCGCCGTGGATGCCGGTGAAGACACCGTCGACGGTCGCGCCGATCGAGCTGACCTCGACCGCGACGGTCCCGCCGTCCTTGCGCAACAGCTCGAGCTTCACGACCTGGCGGGCCGACGGCTCGGCGACCAGCTGGGTCCAGCGGTCCACGGCAACCTCGAGCGACGCGGGATCGATGATCCGCGAGAAGTGCTGGCCGACCAGCTCGGTCTGGAGGTAGCCGGTCATCGTCTCGATCGTCTCGGACAGGAACGTGAACACGCCCTGGTCGTCCGTGGAGAAGACGACGTCCGGGGCGTTCTCGACGAGGAACCGGTAGCGCTCCTCGGATTCGCGCAGCTCGCGCTCGAGGCGCGTCTGCTCGCTCATGTCGCGGACGCTCCCGTTCGCGCCCCCGAAGTGGCCGGTCTCGTCGCGGGTCGCGAACGCGATGAACTCGGTCGGGATCGGGTGACCGTCCTTGTGGAGCAGGTTCACCCGGCCACGGAGCTCCCGCCCGCCGCTGCCGTCGTCGGCGGCCAGCCCGACCGTCCAGTCGATCTCCGCGACCTCGCGCGAGGACTCGTGGACGAGGGCCCCGAAGTGCTTGCCGAGGAGCTCGTCGGCACCCCAGCCGGTCAGGCGCCGGCTCGTCGAGTCGGAGACGAACGTGAACCGGGCGTCGGCGTCGATCGACCAGACGAGGTCCGGCGAGTTCTGGACGAGGTTGCGGTAGCGCGCCTCGGACTCGCCGAGGAGCTCGTACAGGTTGGCGTTGGTCAGGGCGATCGCGGCCTGGTCGGCCAGGCCCTGGAGGAGGTCCAGCTCGTCGGGCAGGATCTCCCGCGGCCGGGCGTACGAGACCGCGAGCGTGCCGATCACCTCGCCCGCGGGTGCCCGGAGTGGCGCCGCGGCGAGGGCCCGGAGCTGAAGCCGCTCGGCCGCGAGCTCGTCGTCGGGCTCGTGCGGGATCCGGGGGTCGTTCGCGTAGTCGTACGTCCAGACCGGCTGGACCTCGAGGGCAGCCAGGCCGTTGATCCCACCGCCGAGCGGGAACTGCATGCCCTTCAGCCAGTCCTCGGTGTCGCTGTCCATGCCGCCCGCGACGATGACCGGCACGAGGAAGGTGCCGTCGTCGGACATCCGGGTGAGGTGGGCGCCGTCGGACCCCAGCAGCCGGCGCGACTCCTCGACGACCCGGGCCAGGAGCTCGCCTGGATCGCCGAGCGAGGTGATCCGCGAGGCGATGTCCCGGAGCGATCGCTCGGTTTCCGCGCGCGCCGCGAGCTCGCGCTGCGAGCGCTCCAGCTCGTCGATCAGCCGGGCATTGAGCATCGCGATCGCCGCCTGGTCTGCCAGGGCGCCAAGGAGGTTCGCCTCGTCCGCCCCGAACGTGCCGGGCGTCGACGAGAAGACCGCGAGCGTGCCGAGCGCACCGCGCTCGGACACGAGCGGCGCGATCGCGATCGCCCGAAGCCCGATCTCCTTCGCGACCGCCGCGCCGTCGGCATCGGGCGCGAAGCGCGGGTCGCCGAGGTAGTCGATCGTGAAGAGGGGCGCTCGCCCGGCGATCGTCCGGCGGACGATGTCCTCGCCGACGCGCGTCGTCTCCCAGCGCCGGCTGCGCTCCTCGTCGAGGCCGCCGACGTAGCCCATCGCGATCGTTCCACTGATCGGGTCGAGCAGGTCGATGATCGCCCCGTCCGAGCCGAGCAGGCGGGCGGCCTCGTCGGCGACGTGCTGGAGCAGCTCGGGCGTGTCACGGATCGCGGTGATCCGGGCCGCGATCTCACGCAGGGAGCGTTCGGCCTCGGCGCGCCGGCTGATGTCCCGGCGCGACTGGTTCAGCTCCTCGATGAGGCGCGTGTTCGTGATCGCGATCGCGGCCTGGGCGGCGAGCGAACGGATGACGCCGGCATCATCCGCGTCGAACGCCCCGGAGGCGCGGGAGTAGACCTCGAGCGCTCCGAGCGGACCGGCTTCCCCGCTGATCGGGGCGATGATCATCGAGCGGAAGCCGGTCACCCCGAAGAACCGGTCGTTGACCGCGGACGGCGGGAAGTGCAGCCCGAGATCGTCGCTGGCGGTCACCAGCCGGTTCTCGGCCACCGCGACGCCGGTCGCCCCGACGCCGACCGGGATCGTCAGCTCGGCGATCTCCTCCGGCGTGAACAGCGCGCCGATGCCCGAGTCGTAGGTCCAGCGCAGCACTCCGGCGCCCGGGTCGAGGAGGTCGAGCACGGACCCGTCCGCGCCCACGAGCCGCTGCGCGGCGTCGACGACCTGCTGGAGAAGCGATCGCGGGTCGCGGGTCGCGGTGATCTCGGCGGCGATCTCACGGAGCGACTGCTCCGCGTCCGCGCGCCGCGCGAGCTCCGTCGACGACCGGTCGAGCTCCTCGATCAGGCGGGCGTTCTGGATCGCGATCGCCGCCTGGTCGGCGAGTCCCTGGAGCAGGTCCGCCTGGGCCTCCGTGTACTGGTCGGGCTGCACGCTGCTGACCGAGATCGACCCGAGCGACCCGGATTCGCCGCGGAGGGGCGCCGCGAGGACGGACCGGAAGCCGGTCGCCCGGACGAGCGCATCGGACCGTGCGACGTGCTCGAACCGGGTGTCGACGAGGTAGTCGCCCGACCGGAAGGCCTCGCCCGTGGCAACGGTGCGGCCGGCGATCCCCTCCCCCAACCGGAACTCGCGGTCGAACCCCTCCTCGCGGGTCCGGATCGCGTCCTCGCCGGAGGCGTAGGCCCAGCGCAGCGTCACCCCGTCGTCGTCGAGCATGTCGATCCGGGCCGACGTCGAGTCGAGGAGCCGCCGCGCCTCGTCGACGGTCTGCTGGAGGATCGCATCGGTGTCACGGAGGGCAGAGATGTTCGCCGCGATCTCGCGGACGGCACGCTCGGCGTCGGCGCGACGGGAGATCTCGACCTTCGAGCGGCCGAGCTCGTCGATCAGGCGGGCGTTCTGGATCGCGACGACGACCTGGTCCGCGAAGGCCGCCATCAGCTTGGCGTCCTCGTCGTCGAAGGCGTCGCGCCGGGTGGTGGCGACCTTCAGGACGCCGAGGAGCGTGGACTCCGACAGGAGCGGCGTCGCGACGACGGACTTGATCCCGACCTTCCTGACGTAGGCATCCGACTCGGGGACGTGCAGGATCCGGGCGTCATCGAGGTAGTCGCCGGTCACGACGACGCCACGCTCGACGATCGCCGCCGCGTTGATCCCCATCTCGGCCGCGGCCCCCTCGTGCGCGCCCGGGAGATCCAGCCCGAACTCCCCCTCGCCGGAGGCGGTCGTCCAGCGGATCAGGCCGGTCGCCGGGTCGACGATGTCGAGCTGGGAGCGCTCGGCCGACAGGAGCCGCCGGGCCGCGTCCGTGACCTGCTGCAGGAGCTCCGACGGGTCGCGGATCGCCGTGATCGTCGTGGCGATCTCGCGCAGCTCCTGCTCCGCGCGGGCGCGCCGGCGGATCTCCTCCCCCGAGCGCTCGAGAGCCTCGATCAGGCGCGAGTTGCGGATCGCGATCGCGGCCTGGTGGGCGAGCGCCTCGACGAGCGCGACCTGCTCGGGCTCGAACGCGGCGATCTCGCTCGCGCCGACCTGGAGCACGCCGAGCATGGCGTCCTCGACGATCAGCGGGGTGATGACCAGGGACCGGACGCCGTCCTGCCCGACGGCCGCGTCCAGCTCGGGGTCGTGGGTGAACGACAGGTCCGCGAAGTAGTCGTCGACGACCACCGTCCTCCGCTGGTCGATGGCCTGGCCCGACGCCCCGTAGTGGTACGGCTCGCCGACCTCGTCGACGGCGGCCCCGCCGATGTGGCGCCCGGCCCCGAGGAACGTGTAGCCGACGCGGCCCGCGCCGCGGCCGATCAGGTCGATCCGGACACGTTCGGCGTGGAGCAGCCGGGCGGTCTCGTCGACAACGTCCTGGAGGAGGTCCGACGGGTCGCGGATCGCGGTGATCCGGGCCGCGATCTCGCGGAGGGCGCGCTCCTCGTCGGCCCGCTGCCGCTCGGCGGCCCGCGAAGCCGCCAGCGCCTCGATCAGGCGGGCGTTGGTCATCGCGATCGCGGCCTGTCCGGCCAGCGCCTCGAGCAGGCCGGCATCGGCCTCGTTGAACGCGTCGACCTCGCCGGTGTAGACGGTCAGCGTCCCGAGCGGACCGCGGTCGCCGACGAGCGGCACCGCCACCACGGAGCGGATCTGGTACCGACGGACATGCTCGTCCGGCGCGGAGGCGTGCTCGAAGCGGTCGTCGGCCAGATAGTCGCCGGTGACGACGGGCCGGAGCTCGCGCACCGCCCGGCCGGAGAGCCCCTCGCCGGCCTTCGCTTCGCCCGTCCCGCCGATCGGGCCCATCCCGGGCCGCCGGCCCGTCGTGGCGTCGTAGGCCCAGTACAGGGCGCCATCGCGCTCGCTCAACAGGTCGATCCGGGCGCCGTCGGCGCCCAGCAGGGCGGCCGCCTCGTCGACGGCGAGCTGGAGGACCTCCGCGGGGTCGCGCAGGGCGGTGATCCGGGCGGCGATCTCGCGCAGCGCCCGCTCCGTCTCGGCGCGCCGCTCGACCTCGGCCCGCGAGCGGTCCAGCTGGTCGATCAGCTCGGCGTTGGCGATGGCAAGCGTCGCGTGGTCCGCGAGGGCCTTGACCAGGGCGATCTCGGCTTCGCCGTAGGCGCCGACCCGCGGCGTGTAGGTGCCCATCGCCCCGAAGACACGGTCGCCGGCGATCATCGGCGCGACGATGAACGAGCGGATCCCGAGCGTCCGGACGAGACGGTCCGCGCCCTCGAAGTGGACGAAGGACGGGTCGTTCGGGTAGTCGTCGCTGATGACGGTCCGGCGTTCGGCGACGGCTCGCCCGAACATCCCGGCGCCCGGCTCGACACGCAGCTGGCGGACCCACCGGCGCCGCCGGTCGTCGGTGATCCCCGCGTCGTCGGCGAACTGGAGGATGCCCGTCGCGGGGTCGAGGAGATACGCGAGCGCGCCGGCAGAGTGCAGGAGCCGGGCGGCCTCCTCCAGGGCGTGGTGGAGGATCGCCTGGTTCTCGGGAGTGACCAGCCCGGCCGCGTCGGACGAGAGGTCGAGCCCGTCGCCGCCGTGCCCGTCGAGGTCGGCGACGGTCGGATCGGCCTCGATCGGGGTCGTCGTCGAGGGTTTCTTCGCCTTCGGCTTCGTCGGCTCGGGCTTCGCCGGCTTCGGAGGCTGAGTCGGCTTCGCATCCCGGCGCCCTGGCGCGCGACGCGGACGGGTGGTGGCCACGACCTGAGGATATCCGACCGTTTTCGCTTCCCGCGATCGACCGTGGGCGGGCCCGTCTACGTCATTCGTCGCGTTCCGAGGTCGTCTGGTCGCCGAGCGGAGACGGCCCATCGACGGTCGGCGGCCGCGGCCAACGTCACGCCGCCTTGTCGACGGCAGCCGACGGCCGGTGCCACGACCCGGGATCGACGATGCGACCCGACGCCGACGAACCGGCGACACCCCCTCCACCACAGAGGTACCGCTCCGCCATGAACCCCCGCAGCAGCCTGCGCCCGCTCGACGTGGTCATCCGGATCGCGATCGTCGGTCTCGTCCTCGGCACCGCCTACATCCACTCGACGCTCGGCGGTCTCCTGTTCACGCTCAACGCCACCGGCTATCTTGTCGCCGCAGTCGCGATCGTCATCCCGCTCGGGCTCGCGATCCGCTTCCGCTGGTTCATCCGCCTGGGCCTCATGGGCTACGCGGCGACCGCGATCGTCGCCTGGGCCATCCAGGGTCCGTACTACACCACCGCCTACATCGCGAAGGCGATCGAGGTCACGCTGATCCTCCTGCTGGCGGTCGACTTCGCCCGCATGGACGGCAACCCGATCAACGTCGTCAAGAGCGAGCTCGGCCTGCTGGCCTCGAAGATGGGTCGCCGCCCGGCCACGAGCCAGGCCGGCGCCTGATCCCACAGCCCACGGGACCCGATCCGCTCGGGTCGGGTCCCGACCTCCAACCCCGTCGCATCACGGAGCTGCCAGACATGAAGCGCCTCGTCCTCACGCTCGGGCTCGTCGCCATCGCCGCGATCAGCGCGGCCTGCTCGACCGCCGCCGCCCAGCCCGCCCCGTCCGGCCCGATCGACCCGAACGGCCCGACCATCGTCGCCAAGGACATGAAGTTCCAGACGCCGTCGGTCGAGGTCAAGGCCGGCGAGAACGTCACGATCCACTTCGACAACCAGGACTCCGCGCCGCACAACGTCGGGATCTACGCCGACAGCAGCGCGTCCAAGTCGATCTCGGTGGGCGAAGTCGTGAGCTCCGCCAAGGCCGACCAGGTCGTGCCGGCGCTCCAGCCCGGGACGTACTTCTTCCGGTGCGACGTCCACCACGACATGACGGGGACGATCGTCGCCAAGTAAGGCGCACCGGCGGCTCCCGCACCCGTTGGCGACCCCGGGCCTTCTGGCCCGGGGTCGTCGGATTCCCCGGGACAATGGGGCCGGTTACCCGCGGTCTCGAGATCTTGCCGACCTGACCTCTTGACAGGCGTTCGCGACGATGTATTGTATTAATACAACGTATCCTTGCTAGACCACGCTGACTCGAGGGACAGATCGATGCCACATCCGTTCGCCCGCCTCTGGCGGGCCATGCCGGACGCGACCCGCCGGACCCGCAGGTTCTGGGTGATCCTCGCCTTCGTCGGCTACCCGCTGATGAACGTCGGGTACGCGACGCTCGTCGCGTCCGGCCGGATCTCCACGACGGTCTGGGCGCCGATCGCGATCCTCCTGTTCTCGGCGACTCTCGCCGGGGTCGTGGCCATCTACGGCTATGCCCGCGACCGGGCATCCATGGATGCCGATCTCGACGAACGCCAGCAGCGGGTCCGCGACCAGGCCTGGATCGCGGCATACGGTGTGCTGACGACCGTGGTCGTCGTGGTCACGCTGTGGCTCGTCGTCCTCGTCTCGTTCAACGGACCGGTCTCGATCGGGATGGACGTCCTGACCCCGGTCGGGATCGCGCTCGGGCTGTACCTTCCGATCCTGCCCGCAGCGACGCTCGCATGGAGCGAGCCCGAGACCCTCCGCGACGAGCCGGACGTCGCCCGCCCGGCGGCCGACGGTTCGGCCGGCCGATGACCCGCCGGCCCGCGACGCCGATCCACAACCGGATCGCCGTGCTGCGCGCTGAACGCGGCCTCTCCCGCCAGGACGTCGCCGACGCGCTCGGGATCAACTACCAGACCGTGGGCTACATCGAACGAGGGGAGTACAACCCGAGCCTCGACCTCGCCTTCGCGATCGCGGCGTTGTTCGGGCTCCCGCTCGAGGCGGTGTTCTCTGCGACGCCGTTCGAGCCGATGTCGGCCAGACTGTACCCACGCGTCGACCCCGCGGAGTCCGCCCGAAATGCTTGAGATCGCTGACCTGTCCAAGGCCTACGGCCCCGTCGTCGCCCTCGATCGGGCGACCTTCTCGGTGCGCCCCGGGCGGCTCGTCGGATTCCTGGGCCCGAACGGAGCCGGCAAGACGACGACGATGCGGTGCATCTTCGGGCTCGCGCAGCCGGATCGAGGGACGATCACCTGGCAGGGCCAGCCGATCGAACGAGCCGAGCGGCTGCGGTTCGGGTACATGCCCGAGCAGCGCGGTCTCTATCCGCGCATGAAGGTCGTCGACCAGCTCGCCTACTTCGCGGAGCTCCACGGCATGCCGGCACCCGGCGCCCGGGCCGCCGCAAGGCGCTGGCTCGACGGGCTCGAGCTCACCGACCGCGCCAGCTCCAAGCTCGAGACGCTGTCGCACGGCAACCAGCAGCGGGTCCAGCTTGGCGCGGCGCTCGTCCACGACCCGGAGCTGCTCGTCCTCGACGAGCCTTTCAGCGGCCTCGATCCACTGGGGATCGAAACGATGTCGAACATCCTCCGGGCCCGCGCTGCCCAGGGCGTGGCGGTCGTCTTCTCGAGCCATCAGCTCGACCTCGTCGAGGACCTGTGCGAGGACGTCGTGATCATCAACCGCGGCCGAATCGCCGCCGCGGGCGCGATCGACGAGCTGCGGGCGGCGTCGACGCGGCGGCACCTCGAGGTCGAGGTCGAGGGCAACGCCAACCGCTGGCTCGAGCAGTGCCCGGAGCTGACGGTCGAGGAGACGCGAGCCGACTTCGCTCGGCTGGTCGTGCCGTCGGGGATCGACCTGGCCGGCGTCCTGGCGACCGCGTCGGCGGCTGGGCCGATCCGGCGGTTCGCCTATCAGCCGCCGACCCTGTCCGAGCTGTTCCTGGAGGTCGTGCGGGCATGAGCCGGTGGCGCACCATCTGGCTGGTCGGCAAGCGCGAGCTGATCGAGCGTGGGCGGAGCCGCGGCTTCGTGTTCGGGCTCGCGCTGTCCGTGGCGATCATCGTCGCGGGCGTGATCCTGCCGTCGCTGATCGGCGACAAGTCGACCCAGCATCTCGGGATCGTCGGGTCCCCGCCGGCCGGCTTGACGGACACGCTCCAGCAGACCGCCGGGGTCGTCTCGCTCGACGTGCGGATCGAGCCGGTCCCGGACGTCGCCGTCGGAGAGGGCAAGCTCCGCGACGGCTCGCTCGACGCGGTCCTCGTCATCCCGCCCGACGGCTCGACGCCGTCGTATGTCGTCAAGACCCGCGGCGACCCGTTGCTCCAGCAAGTGGTGGCGGCCGCGTTCACGACGCCGCCGCAGGTCGCGTTCCGCGAGCTGGAGCCGAGCGACCCGAACCACGACACGTCGTTCGTGTTCGCCAACATCGGCGTCATCCTGCTGTTCATCTCGATCTTCACGTTCGGGACCTGGGTCCTGACCGGGGTCGTCGAGGAGAAGCAGAGCCGCGTCGTCGAGGTCGTGCTGTCCACGGTCCCACCGCGCGACCTGCTGATCGGGAAGGTCGGCGGGATCGGGCTGCTCGGGATCCTCCAGCTGATCGTGATGGTCGGGGTCGGGGTCGGGGTCGGCGTTGCGCTGCACCGGTTCACCCTGCCCACGACGACCCCGTCGGCGATCGCGATGCTCCTGCTCTGGTTCGTCCTGGGCTACGCCTTCTACGCGACCGCCCTCGCGGTCCTCGGGGCGCTCGCCTCACGCATGGAGGAGGCATCGAACGCCTCGAGCCCGGTGTCGTTCCTCGCGGTGGCCGCCTACCTGTTCGCGCTGTTCGTCGCGCTGAACAACCCGTCAGGCGCGGCCGCGACGATCGCGACGTTCCTGCCACCGGTCGCGCCGATGGTGGTGCCGCTTCGGGCGGCGCTCGGGGCGATCGAGCCGTGGGAGGTCGTCTTGTCGGTGATCATCATGCTGATCGCGATCTGGGCGCTGTTCGTCGCCGGCGGCCGGATCTACTCGGGCGCGGTGCTGCAGACAGGCGCCCGGATGCGTCTGCGCGACGCCTGGCGCGCGTCCGGCCGCGGCTGACGGGGCGCCCCGCGCCGCGGCGGGCTAGGTCATCCGCTCGAACAGGCCGGGCCCGCCCCCGGCATGCCAGAACACCACGGGGCCCTCGAGGCGTCCGTCGCGGACCCGCGCGACGAGACCCGCCAGGGCCTTCGCCGTGTAGATCGGGTCGACGAAGATCCCCTCGGTCCGTGCGAGGAGCCGGGTGGCCTCGTCGGCCGCCTCGGTCGGTCGGCCGTAGCCCTCGCCGAGCTGGTCGTCTTCGAGGATGACGGCGTCCGGCGCGACGGTCGCGCCGGCGAGCGGTGCGAGCCCGTCCAGGAGCGCCAGGATCGTTGGCCTGAGCTCGGCGGACGGCGCCGCGACGGCGATCCCGAGCACCGTCCGCGCCGGGGGCGCCGCGAGGGCCAGACCGGTGGCCACGCCGGCGTGGGTCCCGCCGGTGGCCGACGGCAGGACGACCGTCGCCGCGGCGATCCCGGCGGCCGCCAGCTGGTCCGCGAGCTCGAGACCGGCGAGGACCTGACCCGCCGCGCCCATCGGACCCGTCCCGCCGACGCCGATCACGAACGGCCGCCGTCCGTCGGCCCGCAGCGCCGCCGCGAGCCGATCCACGGTCGCGGCACGGTCGGCGCGATCGTCGGTCGCGGTGACGTGGATCGTCGCACCGAGGAGCTCGTCGAGCCGCTGGTTCGGGCCCTCCGTGCCGGGCGCGGGCGGCGGGCCGGTGAGGACGAGATGGACGTCGAGCCCGGCCCGGGCGCCGGCCGCGGTCGTGAGCCGGCAGTGGTTCGACCAGCGGCGCCCGGACGTGATCAGCGTGTCCGCCCCCTCCGCCAGCGCGGCGCCGACGAGGAACTCGAGGTTCCGGAGCTTGTTCCCGCCGAACGCGAGCGGCAGGAGGTCCTCCCGCTTGATCCAGACCTCGGCCCCGCCGCCGAGGGCGGACGAGAGCCGGCGCAGCGGCGTCAGGGGCGACGGCCCGTCGAGCAGGGCGAACCGCGGCAGGGCGGCGATCGCGGGCGGGATGACCATCCGCCGATCGTAGCCGGTGCTAGGCTCGCGGGACCGTGAGCGATCCCATCCACCGGGTCCTGTACCGCGACGCCGCGCTCGCCGACGGACGGAGCGACCGGCTGCAGGTCGGCGTCAGCATCCTCGTCGAGGGTGACCGGATCGCGTGGATCCGGCCGACGGACGGTGAGGAGGATCCGGGCGGCCCGGTCCGGGTCGTCGATGCCGGCGGGGCGACGATCGTGCCCGGGATGGTCGACGCGCACAGCCACCTGACCCTCCCGGGTGGGTCGCACTGGATCGACCGGATCGAGGACACCCCGGAACGGCTCGTCGAGACGGCCGCTCGCAACGCTGCGCTGCTGACGTCCGCCGGCGTCCGGTGGGCACGCGACGTCGGCGCGCCGCCGGGCGTCGATCCGGTCGACGGGCGGCAGCGGGCGCTGAGCCTCGGCGTCCGCGACCGGGCGCGCGGTCGCGCGGGCTGGCCGCACATCGTCGCGGCCGGGACGTGGATCGGCGGGCCCGGCTCGCTCGGCGAGTTCGGTGTGGAGGTCGCCGGAGGCGACGAGCTCGTGGCAGCCGGCCTGGCCCAGCTCGACGACGGCGCGGACTTCATCAAGCTCTATCTCGACGGCGAGGACCGGAGGGTCTGCCCGTGGTCGATCGACGAGATCGCCCGGGTCGTGGCGGCCGTCCATGCTCGGGGCGGGCGGGTCACGGCACACTCGACAGCGCTCGCCGGGGCGCGCGCAGGGGTGGCGGGCGGGGTCGACGCCATCGAGCACGGCGACGAGCTGGACGCCGACGTGGCGGCCGAGATGGCGCGGCGCGGGACGTTCCTCGTGTCGACCCTCGCGGTGTACCGGTCGTGGGCGACGTTCGGAACGACGACGCGCATCGAGGGGTTCACCGCCCAGGACCGGCGGGCCGCGCTCACGCCGCGCCGCGAGAAGGCGGAGGCATCGACCCTGCTCGCCCACCAGGCCGGCGTCCGGATCGCGACCGGGACCGACTTCGGGGGCGGCTCGCTCCGGGCGAACCAGCTCGCGTGGGAGGTCGAGGCGCTGGTCGGTGCGGGCCTGACGCCGTGGGAGGCTCTCGGCGCCGCGACCTGGCGCGGCGGGGAGCTGCTCGGCGAGACGGATGCGGGTGCGCTCCGGGAGGGCGGACCGGCCGATTTCATCCTCGTCCACGGCGATCCCCTGTCGGATCCGGCCTCGCTCTGGCGCGTCTGGCGAGTCTCGTGGGCGCCGGACCCCGTCGTCGTCTAGGAAACGGAGGTTCGATGGCTACCCGGATCCGCCCCGAGGAACGGTCGACCTCGAGCGGCCAGAACGCCGACATGGAGCGCTCGATCGCGATCAGCGCCGAGCGGGTGGGCTCCGTCGGGCTGTACTCGTCCGTCGTCACGACCGCCCCGGGCGCGCGGACGCGGGTCCACCATCACGGCGAGTGCGAGACGTCGATCTGGATCGCGTCCGGGGCCGCGCGGTACACGTTCGGGCCGACGGGCCTGGAGGAGACGTTCGACGCCGGCCCAGGCGACTTCGTGTACATCCCCGCCGGGGAGATCCACGTCGAGGAGAACGCGTCGGACACGGAGCCGCTCGTCGTGGTGATCACCCGGAACTGCCCGGGCTCGGTCGTCCACTACCTCGACGAGGGATGAGCCCGGGCTGGCGCGACCGGCCGGTCGCCGACCTCCTCGAGGAGCTCGGGCTGACGGGTCTGCCCGAGCATGAGTTCCCGACGGACGGCTGGTCGGGGGCGGCGTTCTCGATGATCGAGCGCCCGGGTGACGCGAGCCGTCCGCCCGAGCGCTTCGTCCTGAAGCGGACGTCCGCGTCGATCGACTGGATCGCCGCCGCGACGAACGACGGCTCGCTGCGGGAGGCCTGCCTGGCGTCCTCGGATCGGCGTCGCGCCGATGGGTTGCTCGGACGGACGCTCCCGTATCTCGGGGCCGCTGCCGACCCGGATGGATCGGCCGTCATCGTCATGCCGGACCTGTCGTTGGAGCTCCTCGCCTGGGAGCGACCGGCACACGATCGTGGCGACATCGACATCGCGGTGGTCGACCGGACGCTCGATCGGCTGGCGTCGCTGCACGCGAATCCGTGGCCGTATCTCGTCGATCCCGCCGCATTCGAGACGCCGGATCGCCCGTCGTTCCCGTGGTGCCCGCTACCGGAGCGGCTGACGCTGACCGCGCGGCCGACCTGCCTCCGGCACATCGAGCGTGGGATCCCGGCGGGCGTGGAGTCCGCGGGCAAGCTGCTGGCCGGCTGGGATGCGTTCGATCGCGTCGCGCCGCCAGCGGCCCGCGACCTGATCGCGTCACTCGGGGCCGACCCGGGTCCCCTGGTCGACGCGCTCGCCCGACTGCCGGCCGTCGGGCTCCACGGGGACCTGAAGCTCGCGAACGTCGCGATCGGTCCGGGAGCGGACGAGGTCCGGTTCATCGACTGGCAGATGACGATCCAGTCACCGATCGCCGTCGAGCTCGGCTGGTTCCTGGTCACGAACAGCGCGTCCCTGCCCGAGCCGCCGGTGGCGATCCTCGAGCGGTACCGGACGTCGCTGACCTGGTTCCTCGGGCGGATCGGCTACGGCGACCGGCGGTACGACCACGACACCGTCGTCGGCGACTGGGACGCCCAGGTCGATCTGGCACGGATCATCGGACTGTTGCTACGGGGCTGGCGCAAGGGCCTCGATGCGGAGAGCGGGGCGACGCTCGGCTCGGGAGTCAGCGGGGTGGACGACCTTGCCGAATGGTGCTCAACGGCGGTCGAGGCGGCGGCGCGCCGACTCTGACGGTTCTGGCCTGCCGGGTCGACGCCCGACATGTCGGCGGATCAGCTCGGGGCGGCGAGGTCCCGGCGCGGGAAGACGACCAGCGCCCAGCCGATCGCGATCGCCGCGACCACGGCGAGGAGGGCGAACCCGGCCACGTTCACGGTGCCGGCGAGGACGTCGGCGGCCGCCAGGTAGTGGAACAGCGAGTACCGCTGGAGCCCGGCCGCATCCGGCCACAGCGAGCCGAGGATCTGGATGAAGTACGACACGACGACGATCGCGACCGTGGCGCCGACCGCGGGCGTCAACCGGTCGAACGAGACCGACGCCGCCAGCCCGATCGCTCCGATCGCTCCCCAGAGCAGGAGGCCGTTCAGCCAGAGGAGCGGCAGACGGTCGATCGTCAGCTCGTCGAGCACGCCCGCGAGCGCCGAGCCGATCATCGTGCCCACGATCGACGCGGCCAGGATGATCGCTAGGAACAGGAGCAGCGAGACGAGCAGGGTCGTGTAGAGCACCCGGCGCGAGACCGGTCGGGCGAGCACGACCTCCAGCGTCCCCCGCTGCCGCTCTCCGGCCACGGCCGTCGTGGAGAACCCGACCGCGAAGATCGCGACGAGGACGATCGCGATCGGGTGGATGTAGCCGAGCGCGATCGACCCGCCGAGCGAGAACGGGTCGCCGCCGCCGAAGTTCATCAGCTGCCGCGGGATGATCCCCGAGTCGACGATCTGCTTGACCTGCTGACCGAACGACCCGTAGATGATCGGCAGGAACACGCTCCAGACCGCGATGGCGATCGCGACGATCAGCAGCTTCGTCCGTTGCGACCGGAGGACGTGTCGGAACAGGGCGACATTCATGCGACCGACTCCGCCGGCTCGGCGAGGGACGGGTCGTCGTCCGGCTCGACGTCCTCGTACAGCTCGAGGAACGCCTCCTCGAGATGCGCCGGCTCGATCGTCAGGTCCGTGATCGGGAACCCGGCGATCGCTGCGAGGAACGGCCCGACATCACCCTCGAGCTGGCACGTCACCCGGCCGTCGGCCGCGCGGCCGACCGCGCTGACGCCGGCGACGCCGGCCAGGGTCGGGACCGCGTCGCCCGTGATCCGCATCTCCACGTTCCGCTTCCGGTGCTCGAGCAGGCTCCCGACGTCCTGGAGCGCGACGAGCCGGCCGCGCCGGACGATCGCGACCCGATCGCACACTCGCTCGACCTCGGACAGGATGTGGGACGAGAAGAAGATCGTCCGGCCGGCCGCCCGCAGCTCGTCGAGGATGTCGTAGAAGGCCCGCTGCATGAGCGGGTCGAGGCCCTCGGTCGGCTCGTCGAGGATCGCGAGCTCCGGGTCGTGCTGGAGCGCCTGGATGATCCCCATCTTCTGGCGCATCCCGCGCGAGTAGTCGCGGACCGGTCGCGCGAGCGTCCGCGCCGACATCTCGAGCCGGTCGAGGAGCTCGGTCCGGCGCGTCGGCTGCCGGCCGGTCAGGTGCCCGAGGTAGTCGAGCAGCCGCTCGCCGGTCAGCGAGTCGTACAGGGCGATGCCGCCCGGCAGATAGCCCACGCGTCGGCGGATCTCGACGCTGTCATGGACGATGTCCCGGCCGAGGACCGTCGCGCCCCCGGCGCTCGGATGGAGATAGCCGAGCAGCAGCCGGATCGTCGTGGACTTGCCGGCCCCGTTCGGGCCGAGGAACCCGAAGATCTCGCCCTCGCGCACGGCGATCGAGAGGTCGTCCAGGGCGAGGATCTCCCCGGTCGACCGGTGGCCGGGTCGGTGGATCGGCGGCTCGCGGTGGCCGTAGCGCTTCGTCAGGGCCGTCGTCGTCAGCGCGTCCATCCGGGCCGAAGGCTACACGAACCGGGTCGTCGCGACCCGTAGACTCGGAGACGAGCAACCCACGATCAGGAGGCACCCTATGCCGAAGACCATCCCATCGCTCCCAGGGCCCCCGAGCGAGCTGCCCTTCTCGAAGGTCGTTGAGGCCAACGGCTTCGTGTTCCTGGCCGGCCAGGTCGGCGACATGCCGGACACCCGTGGCGTGGTCCCGGGTGGGATCGAGCCAGAGACGCGAGCCACGCTCGACAACATCGGCCGCTTGCTCCGGGCGGTCGGGCTCGACTACGCCGACGTCGTGAAGTGCACGGTCTATCTGACCGACTTCGACGACTTCGTCCCGATGAACGCGGTGTACCGCGAGTACTTCCCGAAGGACATGCCGACCCGTGCGACGGTCGTGGTCACCCGCCTCGCGCTCGGCGCGCGGGTCGAGATCGAGGCGATGGCCGCGCGATAGGCCCGGACAGCGCAACGCCCGCCCCGGCACTCGCCGGGGCGGGCGTCGACACGCCTGGGGGCGAGGTCAGGTCCCGACGATCAGCTCGTCGATCGCGACGGGCCGGCCCGTGCTCGAGACCGAGATCCGGATCGTGTGCTGGCCGCCGGCCGGGAAGGCCTTCGAGAACAGCAGGGTCCGGGCATGGAAGGTCGACTTCTTGAGGTTGATCGCGGCCACGAACTTCCCGTCGATGTAGACACGTGCGGTGCCGCGGGTCGGGCCGACTGGTCCGATCCAGGCAATCCCCGCTCCGGTGAAGGTCAGCGTCGCCGACGCCCCGACCTTCGTCGCGTACTTGACCTGGCGACCGGAGTACGCCGAGTAGCGCGCGGTCGCCCAGCCGCCCCGGTAGACGATGGCCGCCGCCGTCTCGCCGAGACGGGTGTCCTTCGCGTCCAGCCATCGGATCGACCGCGCGGCCGCCGAGGCGCTGCGGATGCCGGGCCCGGCCTTCATCACCGCCATGACCCGGTTCACGTAGGTCCGGGAGAAGGATGACCAGAGGGATGAGTTGCGCTCCCCGGATCCGGTCAGCCACCAGTGGGCGACGGCCGGCCACGAGTCGAGCCAGACGTACAGCGCCGTGACCTTGCGGTGGGCCACGATCTCCTGGTTCGCCGGGGTCTGCGGGGCGGTCGAGCTGCCGAGGTAGGACTTCGCCCAGGCGGCCCAGTTGCTCGGGATGATCTGGTACTTCCCGTAGGCGCCGCTCGTCGGGTTGCGGGCGTCATACCGTCCGCCGGTCTCGACCTGACCGAGTGCGTCGAGGAAATTCTCGAGTCCTGCCGGCGGGGTGGCGGTGTTGGCCACGGCGGGGACGATCGAGACGAGCAGGACCGCGGTCAGGAATGCCGCAGGGACCGCACGACGGCGGCCGTTCGCTTCTGGCAATGGTGCTCCTTCCTACCGGGACGGCACGGTGAGCGTGCCGGCGATGGGATGCGGAAGCGCGGGGGTTCCGACCCAGCATACGGGCCCTGTCCACCCCGGACTGCACCGGACCCCACCTCGCGATCACCCGGCGCTCACATCGCGATCACCCGGCGCTCACCCGGCGCGCGGCACGCCCGGGAGGCGTCCCGGGCTTCGCGTCAGTGGTCAGGCATGGGCCAGGAGGAAGGCCGCGGCGCGGTCGAGGGCGTCGTTCAGGACGGGCTTCAGGGTGTGGCCGAGCCGCGGATAGGTGACCAGCTCCGCGTCCCGGAGGAGGACCACACGGGCGCGCAGGAGCTCGATCCGGGCGAACGGATCGGCCTCGCCGGAGAGCAGCAGGACCGGGCACGAGATCGACGGGAAGTGACTGGATCGTGTCTCGGCCTTCTCCGGATGCCCGGGCGGATGGAGCGGGTAGCTGAACAGGACGAGCGCCGCGTAGGACGTGTCGGGCAGGGCAGCGGCCAGACTCGCGACCCGGCCGCCGTACGACTGGCCGCCCACGGCGATCGCGTCACCGTGCGCGTCCGGGGCCGTCGGACCGTCCGGGACGATCGCACGGAACGCCGGGACGGCGTCCTCGGCGAGCCTCACCGGCAGGTCGATCGCCCGCGCGTCGACGCCACGGGCGACGAGCCCCAGGACGTGCCCGGCCATGCTGACCGCCGACCCGCTGGCACCGTGACCCACGTAGAATCGGAGCGTCATCGCGACAGGGTACGCGGCGGTCCCGTGCGCGGGCTCGCCTGACCCGATCGGATCGGCCGGCTGACCCCGTCGACCCATGGCCCGGTGCCTCCCCGCACCGGCAAGGTGGACCGGCTCGCAGAGGAACCTCGCTTCCGATGGTGTCGTCCCGCGTCACCCAGCCCGGCCGCGGCTCCCGGCCGGCACGCGCAGCCGGTTCGTCCGGCGCGGCCGCCAGGGTCGCGGCCGTCGTCGTCGTTGCGATCGTCGCGCTCGGGCTCCTCCCGGTGGCCGTCGCCGGTGCCGACCGCTGGCCGTCGCCGCCCGCACCGCCGATTGGCGTGGTCCGCCCGCCCCGACCCGAGATCACGCCCCAACCTCCGCCGCCTTCGACCACGATCACGTTCTTCGGCCGCGGCTACGGCCACGGGGTCGGGATGTCCCAGTACGGAGCGCGGGGCCGCGCGCTCGACGGCCAGCTCGCGCCCGCGATCCTCGCCCACTACTACCCGAAGACGACGCTGGGCCAGCGGGACCCGGCGACGATCGTCCGCGTGCTGGTGCTGACCGGGTTCGCGGCCACACCCGCCAAACCGGCAACGATCACCGGCCGCGGCGGCCCGTGGACGATCGACGGGATCGCGACGACGTTCCCGGCCGACGCGCGGCTCACCCTCGCCCCGACCGCCGTCGGCGCGTCGACGTGGACGCTCACGGTGCTGTCGTCGACCTCGAGCCTCCTCGCCACCGCGACCGTGAAGACCGCGGTCATCGTCCGCCCGGCGGCCCCGGTGAGCCTGCTCGAGCTGACCTCGACGGCGTCGACCGCGAACCTGTACCGCGGCTACCTCCGGGTCCGCCTGACGACCACGGCGATGGTCATCGACCACGTCGCGCTCGACCAGTACCTGCGTGGCGTCGTCCCCGCGGAGATGCCGTCGCGCTGGCCGGTCGAGGCGCTGAAGGCGCAGGCGATCGCCGCGCGCTCCTACGCCCTGTATCGGAGCCACCCGACCACCGGGACGTACGACCTGACCGACGACACGCGTTCGCAGGTCTACCGGGGCCGGCGGGCCGAGACGGCGGCGACGGACGCCGCGATCAGCGCGACCGCGGGGACCGTCGTCCTCAGCGGGTCGAGCCCGGCCAACGCGATGTACCACTCGGCGGACGGCGGCTGGACGGAGAACAACGAGAACGTCTTCGTCAGCTCGACCGGGGCGGTCGTTGCGGGCGCGGTGGCCTACCTGCGCGGGTCGAGCGATCGCAGGCCGGACGGGACCTCGTACGACGCCGCCTCGCCGTATGCGACGTGGAAGACCGCGACGTACACGAACGCCGCTCTGTCGGCGATCCTCGCAAAGGATCCGCGGACGAACGTCGGGACCGTGACGGCCCTCGACCTGTCGCAGCGCGGCGTCTCCGGCCGCCTGATCCGGGTCGTGCTGACGGGGAGCCTCGGGTCCAAGACCGTGTCCGGCGACGTCTTCGTCGCGGCGTTCAACGCGGGACGGCCGCCGTCCGATCCGAGGCTGCGCGGCACCCTCTTCGCGACCGCGCCGGTCCCCTGAGCGCCGGCGGGCCCGGGCCGGGTATCGTCGGTCCGTGACCGACCCCGGCTTCGACCCCGATCTCCCGCGCTGCCGCTGGGCCGGCGCGTCGGGTCCGAACCCGGATCCGCTCATGGTCCGGTATCACGACGAGGAGTGGGGCACACCCTGCCACGACGACATCGAGCTGTTCGAGCGGCTCGCCCTCGAGTCGTTCCAGGCCGGTCTGTCGTGGTCGACGATCCTCCGCAAGCGCGAGGGGTTCCGGGCCGCCTTCCGGGGCTTCGATCCCGTCGTCGTCGCGGCCTTCGGGCCGGGCGATGTCGAGCGGCTGATGGCCGACGCCGCCATCGTCCGGAACCGGGCGAAGATCGACGCGACGATCGGCAATGCCGGGGCCTGGCTCGCGATCGCGGCCGAGCAGGAATCCGGCGATACGTACCTCGCGCGGATGGTCCCGCCTCCGCCCGGGCGCCTGGGCCGCGACGCCATCGCCGGCGGCATCCCGGATCGGACCCCCGTCAGCGATGCGCTGTCGAAGGACCTCAAGAGGCGGGGGTTCCGGTTCGTCGGATCGACGATCGTGTATGCGTTCATGCAGAGCGTCGGGCTCGTCGACGACCATGTTCCCGGCTGCTTCCGGTACGTCGATTCGCCGTGACACGCTAGGTGTCACAGCGCAGGCCCAATCTCCTGCCCATGATCACGATCGAATGCGCCTGGTGTGACACGGAGCTGGCCCTCGAGAGCCTGGACGCCACGAGCGTCGAGTGCCCGGAGTGCCTCGTCACGGTCGAGCTCGCCCCGGATCCCGAGCCGCTCGCGCTGGCCGCCTGAACTCCACCCGCCCCGCGCTTCCGGTCGTCCGGGCGCGCGCCCAGTTGCGATACTGGGCCGGGCGGTCGAGGCGCGACCGTGGGAGCGGAGGATGGGATGGACGCACGCAAGTACCTCGCCGAGCTGATCGGGACCTTCATCCTGGTCGTCGTCGGTTCGATGTCGATCGTCGGCGCCGGGCTGGTGACGCCGCCGGCCCCGGTCCTCCTGGTCGCGCCCTTCGGGTTCGGGCTCGCCCTGCTCGCCGCCATCCAGGTGTCGGGCCACGTGTCGGGCGGACACTTCAACCCGGCGGTGACCCTCGGAGCGTTCCTCGACAAGCGGATCGATCCGATGAACGCGCTCGGCTACGTCGTCGCCCAGGCGATCGGCGCGATCGCGGCGTCGGGCGTGATCCTGCTCCTGGCCGGACAACCCGCAGTCGTCAGCACGGCTAGCGCGTTTCCGGAAGGCAAGGCGATCGAGGCGCTGGTCGTCGAGGGGCTGCTGACCGCGATCTTCGTGATGGTGATCCTGACGGTGACCAAACGCTCGCCGAACCAGGCCGCGTTCGCGATCCCGTTGACGCTCGTCGTCATTCACTTCGCCGGGATCCCGTTCAGTGGCGCGTCAGTGAACCCGGTTCGATCGCTCGCCCCGGCTCTGGTCGGCGGGACCCTGGATGTGAACATCCTTGTCTGGATCGTCGGCCCGCTCGTCGGCGCGGCGATCGGCTGGGGGTTGTACCGCGCGCTGGAGGACGGCTCGACCCGCTGATCGCGGACCGCATCACAAGCCGCCTGGGTCGTCAGCGATCCGGGTGGCTGAACCGCCGGGCGTTGCCCATCGCGGGCCACGCCCGGGACTGCGCGTTCGCCAGCAGCTGGCGGATGTGGTTCCGGTCGTGGAAGACCCACTCGTGCATCAGGTTCTCGATCGTGACGCGTCCGACCGCGCTGTGGATCGCGAACCGCTCCAGGTCCTCCGCCCGCAGCCCCTCCACGACGGCGATGCCGGCGTCGCGCCCGGCGACGAACTCCTCGAGGATCGCCGCGACCGACCGCTCCCGGTCGCGGCGTGAGGCGGCGACCTCCAGCTGGTTCCAGCCCTGCTCGGCGACGCCGTCCTCGGCGAGGATCCGCCGGATCCGCCCGCCGAACCCGCGCCGGTCCGCCTCGATCAGGTGGCCGACGCATTCGTTGGCGGACCATTCGTCCGGCGTCGGACGCCACCGGGCGATCGCATCGCCCATCACCGTGAGCTCGGAGACGACATGATCGCGCGCCGCCCGCAGGAACCTCGCGACCTCGAGCGGCGTGAGGGGTGCGAGGCCGTCGGTCGCGGTGACGTCGGCCGGGTCGAAGCCCATCAGGTCGTGTCCTCCCTCGAGACCACCGGGGGGAGCACCGGCAGGGACTTGCCGCCCTCGACGAGCCAGCACGCGGCCTTCTGATCGGGGCCCACGTCGAACAGCGGCGGCTCCTCCACGCGACATCGGTCGAAGGCGTACGGGCAGCGCGGATGGAACCGGCAGCCGGTCGGGATGTGGACGGCATCCGGCGTCTCCCCGACGAGGATCGTCCGCCGGGCGCGCTCACCCCGGCTCGGCGGATCCGGCGAGGGCGACACGGAGACCAGGGCCTGGGTGTACGGGTTGTGGGGCGCCCGGATGACCGCCTCGGCCGGCCCGATCTCCATGATCTTGCCGAGGTACATCACCGCGATCCGGTCCGAGATGACCCACGCCAGCGACAGATCGTGGGTGATGAAGAGATACGTCAGCCCGAGCTCCCGGCGCAGGTCGAGCATCAGCCGGAGGAGCTCCGTGCGGATCGAGACGTCCAGCATCGAGACCGGCTCGTCGGCGACGATCAGCTCCGGCCGCATCACGAGCGCACCGGCGATGACGACCCGCTGGCGCTGGCCGCCGGACAGCTCGTGCGGGAAGCGATACGCGAAGTCGGCGGCGGGCCGCAGGCCCGACGCCTCCATCGCACCGAACGCCCGCGTGACCCGGTCTTCATGGTCGGTGCCGATGTCGTTGACCTCGAGCGGCTCCATGACGAAGTCGAGGATCTGCTGCTTGGGGTTCAGCGTCTCGTACGGGTCCTGGAAGATCAGCTGGACCCGCCGCCGATACGCCCGGAGCGCCTTCGTCCCCCACAGGTCCGAGACGTCGGCTCCGTCGAAGACGAGCCGCCCCCCGGTGTGCCGGGTCAGCTTCACGATCACCCGCCCGGTCGTCGTCTTGCCGCTCCCGGACTCCCCGACCAGCGCGAGCACCTCGCCCCGGCGCAGCTCCAGGTCGATCCCGTCGACGGCCCGGACCCACGCCTTCGGGACACCCGAGAACGAGTCGAGGAAGCCGGTCCGGATCGCGAAGTGGACCTTCACGTTCTCGAGCCGGTAGAGGACGTCGGCGTCGGCCGCGTCGCGTGCGGTCACGTCGGTGTCGGTCATGACGACGTGTCCCGGTACGGCGGGTCGATGAGCTCCTGCTGGTGGCCCGGCAGCATGTCGGTCAACCGTTGCTCGACGTGGTCGACCGCCCCGATCGGCGCCTCCTCGAGCGGCGCCTCGATGATCGGCTCACCCTCGGTCAACGCGTCGATCGTCGGCTGACGGATCGGCTCACCGGTCGAGCCCTCCGGGTACAGGTGGCAGGCAACCCGGACGCCGGCGAACACGGTCTCGGGCGGCACGACCTCCGAGCAGATCGCCATCGCCATCGCGCATCGCGGCGCGAACCGGCAGCCGGGCGGCGGCCTGCGCAGGTCCGGCGGCGACCCGGGGATGACGTCGAGCGTCCGGCGATCCGTCCGGATGTTCGGGAACGACGCGAGGAGCTTCTGGGTGTAGGGGTGCCGTGGCCGGACGAAGATCTCGGAGACCGGACCTTCCTCGGCGACCCGGCCCGCGTACATGATCAGGGCCCGGTCGCAGGTCTCGGCGATCACCGACAGGTCGTGGGTGATCAGGATCAGCGACAGTCCGAGCTTGTGCCGGAGGTCCTCGAGCAGCTCGAGGATCTGGGCCTGGACCATGACGTCCAGCGCGGTGGTCGGCTCGTCGCCGATCACGACCGCCGGGTCGCAGGCCAGCGCCATCGCGATCATCGCCCGCTGGCGCATCCCGCCGGACAGCTCGTGCGGATAGGCGCTGGCCCGCTTCTTCGGGATGCCGACCAGCTCGAGCAGCTCGCCCGCGCGCTTCCGGGCGGCCTTCTCGCTCACGCCGAGCCGCTCGGTCAGCGGCTCCACGAGCTGGTCGCCAAGACGCTGGACCGGGTTCAGCGCGTTCATCGCCCCCTGGAACACGATCGAGATCTCACGCCAGCGGTACCGGCGCATCGCATTCGCGTTCTTCGTGACCAGGTCGATCCCGAAGTACCGAACGGAGCCCCCGACGACGCTCGCGTTGGCGGGCAGCAGCCGGACGAGCGAGAGCGCCGTCGTCGTCTTGCCGCAGCCGGACTCGCCGGCGATCCCCAGCGCCTCGCCCTGCTCGAGGCGGAAGCTGACCCCGTCCACGGCGTGGACCGTGGCGCCGTCCAGGCTGAAGTGGGTCTGCAGGTCCTCGACGACGAGCAGCGGCTGACTCGGGTCGGCCTGGCGCGGGAGGACCCGGCCGCGGGCGTCGCGCGGCAGCGCCGGGTCGGCGGATGGGGTCTCCGGTCCGGGTTCCGCGGATGGCGTCGTCATCACCGGCCCCGGCGCTTCGGGTTCAGCAGGTCGTCGAGGGCGCTCCCCACCAGGGTGAAGGACAGAACGACGAGGACGATCCCGATGCCGGGCGGCATGAAGTACCACCAGGCGCCGAGCCCCGGCGCCCCCGCGGCCCGGGCGGACTCGAGGATCTGGCCCCACGACGGCTGGAACGGGTCGCCGAGCCCGACGAACGAGAGGGTGGTCTCGATCAGCACCGCGCCGGCGAAGGTGAGCACGGCGTTGGCGACGATCAGATTGATCGTGTTCGGCAGGATGTGGCGCCACATGATGTGCCGGCTGCCCGCCCCGATGACGCGGGCGCGATCGACGAACGAGCGCTCCTTCAACGACAGCGTCTGCGACCGGATGATCCGGGCCGTCGACGACCAGCTGGTGATCCCGATGACGATGACGATGACGATCAGCGTCGTCCGGATCCCGAAGATCTCCGTCGTCGCCGACCCCACGAGGTCCCGGATGATCGGCGTCAGGATCAGGGCGAGGACGAACGTCGGCAGGACGAGGAAGAAGTCCGTGAACCGCATGAGGACGGAGTCGGACCAGCCGCCGAGGAACCCGGACACGACGCCGATGACCGCCCCGAGCGCGACCGTGACCGCCGTCGCGAGGAGCCCGAGGACCATCGACACGCGCGCCCCGTGGACCGTGAGGTTGAGCATGTCCCGCCCGAGCTCGTCCGTCCCCAGCCAGTGCGCGCTCGACGGCGGCTCGAGGCGGCCACCCGTCGCGGTGACGGCCGTCTGGAGCGGACCCACGAGGATCTGGGGGATCGCGGCCATGACGACGAAGACGAGCAGGATCAGGAGCCCGATCAGGCCCTCCGGTCGCTTGAGCAGGCGTGCGAACAGGCTCCCGACCGAGGTGACCGACCGGAATCGACGGGCGCCCGGGCGCTGGATCGCCGTCGTCGTCACGTCTTCACCCGCGGGTCCAGGAATCCGTAGATGAGGTCGGCGGCGAGGTTGGCGAGGACCACCGACACGCTGAGCAGCAGGAAGACTCCCTGGAGCACCGGGTAGTCGCGGGCCTCGAGGGCTTCGACCGAGAGCGTCCCGAGCCCCGGCCAGCTGAACACGACCTCGACGGTGATCGCCCCCGCGACGACGAAGCCGAGGTTGATCGCGATCAGCGACACGGTCGGCAGGAGCGCGTTCGGCAGGGCGTGCCGCCGGAGGACTCGCCGCTCCGACAGGCCCATCGCCCGCGCGGTCGTGACGTAGTCCTCCGACAACGTCTCGACAATCGACGAGCGCATGACGATCGAGTACTGGCCGACCAGGCCGAGCGCGACCGTCAGCAGCGGGAGGACGAGGTGGGAGCCGAAGTCCGCGAGCTGCTCGAGGAAGTTGTCGTACTGGGCGCCGGCGGTGAGCATCCCGTAGGTCGGGAACCAGTGGAGGGTCGTGGCGAAGATCAGGAGGAACGCCATCCCGAGGAGGAAGTACGGGGTCGAGTAGAGAACGAGCGAGATGCTGTTGCCGATGTAGTCGACCGGGCCGCCGCGTTTCCAGCCCGAGTACGCGCCCAGGGTGAGACCGATGACGATCGCGATGACCTCGCCCAGACCGAACAGGATGATCGTCGGCCAGATCCGCTGGGACAGCACCTCGCCCACGGTCTGGCCGCGGGCGACGAACGAGAAGCCGAGATCGCCCCGGGCCGTCGCCGAGAGGTAGGCGACGAACTGGTCCGGAAAGAGCGGCTTGTCGAGGCCCCACCGCTCACGCGTCTGCTGGAGGATCTGCGCGGTCACGTTCGGCGTGTGACCGAGGATCACCCGCTCCGGCGATCCGGGCATCGCCCGGAACAGCAGGAAGTTGATCAGCGTGATCAGGATGATCGTCACGAACGCCGACGCCAGACGCCGGACGAGGTAGCGCAGGCTCATCGGCGCCCCCGGCCGTCACCCGGATCGCGTCGCATCGGGGGGCGACGGTGGTCGCCCCCCGACCCAGACCGGTCGCCGGTGCCGAAGGGCACGCGACGGGCCGGGCTCACTCCTCCTCGGTGGTCCCCCGACGGCCGCGCATCAGGACGAGGCCGACGGCGATGATCGCGACGAGGGCCACGACCCCGAGGATCAGCGGCAGCATCGAGCTCGATGACGACGAAGCCGGGGTCTGGTCCGTCGGCGCGGACGCGCCCGGCGCTGCGCTCGACCCGCTCCCCGGCGCGGCTCCGGGCTGGGACGGAGCCGCGGACGGCGCGGCCTTGGCGTCGGTCAGGAGGTTGTACCCGCCCGACCCGTAGCCGAACAGCGGTGTCCCGTCCTGCGGCGGCTGGTTGACCCAACCCGCGAACTTGTCGGTCCGGTAGGCGTGGAGCTCGGCGTCGTAGTACAGGATGTGGTACGGAGCCTCGTCGTAGACGAGGTTCTGCATCTCGGCGAGGAGCGCCTTGCGCTTGACCGGGTCCGGCTCGGCGCGTTGCTGCTTGAACAGCTCGTCGTAGTGCGGGTTCGAGTAGTAGCTGTCGCTCGACGCCCCGATCTCACTCGTCTGGAAGAACTTCAGGAGCGAGTTCGGATCCGGGTCGCCGGTCCAGCCCCACATGTAGATGTCGTAGTTGGCCGGGCCGTCCGGTGGCCCGGTGACATCGGTGGTCAGCTTGCCTTCCTCGGTCACCGCGGCATTCACGGTGATGCCGAGCTCCCCGAACCACTGGACGAGGAACTGGGCGACGCTCGAGTCCTGGGCCTCGGAATCCGGCCAGGTCAGGCGCAGGATGATGACCTTGCCGTCCTTGTCGAGGAGCTTCCCGTCGGCGTTGAGCTTGTAGCCGGCCGCGTCGAGTCGGCGCTTCGCCTCCTCGATGTCGAAGCGGCGCGGATGATCCGGCTCGACATGCCAGCGGCTCTGGTAGGGCGGGATGATCGTCGTTCCGACGGTCCCGTACCCACCCAGGGTGGAGTCGACCAGCTTCTGGTGGTCGATCGCGTAGCCCAGCGCGTCGCGGAACGCGACGTCGGACAGCGCCGACGTGGACCCGCCGTAGCCCTTCTTGTTGCCACCGGTGTTGAACGACAGCTCCGAGTACCCGTTGGCGACCCCGGCGACCGTCTGGATGTTCGGCTCGTTCTTCAGGGCGTTGAACTGGTCCGGCAGAACGTGCCTGACGTAGTCGAGCTCACCGGTCTTCAACGCCTGGACCATGGTGTCCGGGGCGGCGAACTGGGTGAGGATGATCTCGTCCTCGGCGCCCTTCTGGGTCCCCCAGTAGTTGGGGTTGCGGGCGAACCGGATGAACGAGCCGGGCTTCCACTCGACGGCCTGGTACGGGCCGGTCCCGACGACCGGCGGCTCGTTCTTGAAGAAGCCCGCGGCCTCCGGATCGCCGATCTGGGCGAGCGAGTACTTCGACCAGATGTGCTTCGGCAGGATCGGGACGTAGGCCTGCAGGATCACCGAGTTCGCGAAGTCCGTGGTGAGGACCAGGGTCTGCGGATCCGGCGCCTCGACCTTGCTCAGGCCGGCGTCGGACAGGTAGGCCTCCAGGTAGCCCTCGCCGAGGTAGCCACGCTCGGAGGCGATCCCGTCGAGGATCGTCTGGTACGTCCAGCGGGCGTCTTCCGACGTCGCGGGCTGGCCGTCCGACCACTTCAACCCGGGCTCGATCTTGAACGTCCACTGCTTGCCGTCCGCGGACTGGGTCCAGGATTGCGCGAAGCCCGGCACCGGCTCGATGCTCGGCCCGAAGTTCACGAGCAGGTCGTAGTTGAGGGTGAACACCTCGAAGTCGGCGACGGTGACCGACTCGAACGGGTTGAGGACCTGGAGCTTCTGATCGGTGCCGGCGCGCAGGACCAGGTCGCCGTCGGCGGCGCTCGTCGCCCCCGCGGCCGGCAACATCGTCGAGAGCAGCAGCGCGAGGGCCCCCGCCACCCGGGCGGCTCGGCCTCGCAGGGGCGTTCGCATGAAGGTTCTCCTCCTCGTCCGGCCCGCGCCCCGCGGCGTGAGTCCGTTGTCCGCGACCTCCTCCCGGCCGAAGTGCGCGGAAGGATGGCATGAGGTCCGAAGGGCTGCAAGCGTGAGCCCGTACCGCGCGCCACATCCTGTCCGCCGAGGTCAGTCGGAGGTCACGACCTCCTCGACGACGAGCGTGCCGGCGCCGGCGTCGAGCGTTGCCAGCGCCCCGAGCGGAACGGTCGCGTGGTGCTTGCCGTGGCCGATCGGGAGGCCGAACACGAGCGGCAGGCCGAACGGCTCGAAGAGCTCCTCGACGATGTCCTCGGCCGACAGATCGCCGATCCCGTCGCTCGGCGTCGTCCTGAGATCCCCGACGGCGATCCCGGCCGCGCCGTCGAGCAGCCCCGCGTTCCGGAGCTGGGTGAGGATCCCGTCGAGCACCTCCCCCTCCAGGTCGATCTCCTCGAGGACGACGATCCGGCCCCGCAAGTCCGGCTGGAGGCGCGTTCCGATGGCGCTGGAGAGCAGTCCGGCGCAGCCACCGGCGAGACGTCCGGTGACGCGCCCGCCGACGATCGTCCGGACATACGGGTCGTCCGGGTCCGGCCCGATCGGTCCGAGCGGCTCGTCGCTGAAGAGGGCGCGCCGGAGGTGCTCCTTGGAGAAGTCCGTGACATCGGTCGCCCCGATCCCGAGGGCGCCGTTGGCATAGAAGCTGATCACGTTCGCCCAGCGCTCCTGGGCCAGGTGGAGCGTCGTGATATCGCTGTAGCCGCACAGGATCTTCGGGTTGGCGGCGAAGCGCGGCTCGTCGAGGAGCGGGATCAGACGCGGCGTGCCGTAGCCGCCCTGGAGGCACATCACCGCCCGGACGTCGGGATCGGCGAGCGCGACGTGGAGATCCGCGACGCGGTCGACGTCGCTGCCGGCGAGGTAGCCGTGACGGTCGTTGACGTGTTCGCCGAGCCGGACCGTCAGGCCCCACGCCTCGAGGGCGGCGACCGCCCGGAGCAGGTCGCTCCGACTCTCCCACGGGCTCGCCGGGGCGACGATCGCGACCGTGTCGCCGGCCCGCAGGCGGCGCGGCTTCCGCGGCCCTTCGTCGTGGTGGGTCATCGCGACCATCTCGACATCAGACGAGGAAGCTCGTCGTGGGATCGGCCTCGAGGAGGATCGGCCGGTCGATCCGGAAGCGCTCGATCTCGCCGGCGGACGGGGTCGAGCCGTCGACGACGAGCTCCGACAGGATCCGTCCGAGGACCGACGCGAACTTGTACGCGTGCGCGGCGCCGAGCGCGACGACGACGCCCGGGTGATCGGGCAGCCGGTCGACGACGAAGTCGCGATCCGGGGTCAGGGTGTAGAGGCAGGTCTTCGTGAGGATCTCCGGTCCGAGCTGTTCCGGCAGGTGCCGGCCGAGGAAGCCCGTCAGCCGGGCGAAGCCGATCTCGTTCCGATCGTACGTCCGGGTCGCGGGCGTGACCTCGTCGCCGCCGACGTCCTCGGCCGATTTCGGGCCCGCCTCGCCGTACGTCGGGAAGCCGTAGAACGACGGGTCGTCCATCCAGATCCAGATCGGGAAGCGATCGGGCGCGAACCGAGCCGGATCGGGCGAGGCGAACCAGGTGACCTGGGCCTGGATGATCGTCAGCGGCAGACGGCGGTCGAACGGCGCGAGCAGGTCGTTCGTCCACGCGTCCGCCGCCAGGACGACCTGTCGCGCGTGATGGACCGTCCCGTCGTCGAGGGCCGCCTCGGTCGTGCCGTCGGCACGCGGCCGCAGCCCGCTCACGCGGACGCCCTCGCGGAGCGTCGCGCCGTGGGCGACGGCGAGGCGTTGGTGGGCGGCGTTCCCGCGGTTCGGGTCGGCGATCCCGGCGTCGGCCTGGAACAGACCGTGATGCTCGTCCCCGAGGCGCCATTGGGGCCAGCGACGGACGATCTCCGGCCCGTCGAGGTGCTCGAACTGGACGCCCTCGGCGGTCATCGCGTCGACGTAGTCGCCGAGCGGGATCGCCGCCTCGCGCGGTCCGATGTCCAGGCCGCCGGTCCGTGTCACGATCGTCGCGCCGCTCTCCGCCTCGACGTCCGTCCACGAGGCGTAGGCGCGCCGCGCGAGCCGGACGTAGTCCGGGCGGTGGTACGAGAGCCTGATGATCCGGCTGTGGTCCTGGCCCGCGCCGCGGGAATGCCCGAGCTCGAACTGCTCCAGGCCCAGGACGCGGTCGCCGAGCCGACGGCTCAGCCAGTACGCCGCGCCGGAGCCGATGGCGCCCAGCCCCACGACGATCGCGTCCCACTCGTTCCGCACCCGCCGATCCTACCCGGGCCGGATGCCCGCTCCGGCGTGCGGTCCCGGTCGCCGAGGATTGACGTGCGCACAGGTGTGTGCCATCGTCTGCGCATGAACGTGCGCACGAACCTGCTCCTGCCGAAGGAGCTCCTCGACGAGGTCGACAGGTTCGCCGGCGAACGCGGACGGAGCCGCTACGTCGCCGAAGCCCTCCGGGTGAAGCTGAAACGCGACCGGTTCCGGGAGATGATCGAGCGCACAGCGGGCGTCCTGAGCTCGGAGGACTACCCGGAGTGGGCCACCTCCGAGCAGGTCGTGGAGTGGGTTCGGGCGCGTCGACGCGAAGTCACCGACACCGTCGGGATCGACACGGATGAGGAGGCTCACGGGTGAGGCTCGTCCTGGACTCCAGCTTCGTCATCGACCACCTCCGGGGGCTACCAGAAGCGGTGGATCGGATGGAGTCGATGTTCGAGGTGGGGGACGAGGCGTACGTGACCGACGTTGTCGTGTGCGAGGTCCGGGCGGGACTCCGCGCGGAAGCCGAGCATCACCTGCTGGCCGTGCTGGAGCCGATCGAGTTCATCCAGGCGGGACCGGAGCAAGCCATCCTCGCCGGCCGTTGGCGGGCCGAGCTACGGTCTGCCGGGCGCACGCTCAGCCTCGCTGATGCCTTGATCGCTTCAGCAGCAGCGTCGCTCGGCGCCGCGGTGCTGACGCGGAACCGACGGGACTTCGCGCTGACGCCGGTCGCGGTCGAGACCTACTGACCGCCGTCCTCGCGGGCCTCGAGCCACTCGACCCGGCCGCCGATCTCGACCATGCCGTCCGGCTGCGGCCGGACGAGGATCTCGGACGCGACGCCCTGGTGGATCGTCACGTCGCGTCGCAGGTCGCCGCCCATCGCGACGGCAGCCGCGCCGGTCGCCTCGTCCTCGGCGATCCCGTAGTCGGTCGCGAAGTAGCGAGCGCGGATGTCGCCCGCGGCCTCGTCCAGCCAGGCCCAGACGTAGATCCCCGGGTCGCCCATCCGGGGCGGGTCGTAGCCGTCGACGGCGGCAGGAGTATCGAGGCGGACCCGCCGGTGCTGATGGATCCACGACGGGTTGGCGCAGACCCACGTCCGCTCCTCGTCATGACGGACCCGGACCTCGCCGGCCGGCGGACGCAGGACGGCAACCGGAGTCCCCTCGCGGCGCAGCAGCCACCCGGTCCCGACCGTCGGGTGGCCGGCGAACGCCAGCTCCGCGGCGGGAGTGAAGATCTGGATGGTCCCCTCGGCCCGGTCGTCGACGAACACGGTCTCCGAGAAGCCGAGCCGCGCCGCGACGGCCTGGCGGCGGTCGCTCGGGATCGTGCCTCCGTCGAGGAACACCCCGAGCGGGTTGCCGCCGCGTCCGTCCGGCCCGATGAACACCCGGAGCACGTGGAGCGTCGTCATGCGGTTGGTCCCTCCTGCCCGGTCAGGGTCGGCCGGCGGGCGCCGCTCCGATCGAGCGCGACCGCCTGGATCCCCACGATCGACATCGCGTCGGTGATCTCGCCGGTCCCGATCATCGCCAGCGCGTCGTCAAAGAACACCCAGCGGACGACCAGGTCCTCGCTGGGCTCCGGCGCCGCGGTCCCGTGGTGGCTCGCTCGCGCCGCGAACAGGACGCCGGCCTCGTCGCTGATCGAGTTCGACAGGTGGAGCCGGCACAGCTCCCGCCAGCCGTCTGCCTCGACGCCCGTCTCCTCACGGAGCTCGCGCCGCGCCCCGTCGAGCGCCGACTCGCCGGCCGGGACGCCACCCTCCGGGATCTCCCAGGAGTAGGCGTCGAGCGTGTAGCGGTGCTGCCCGACGAGCAGGAGCCGATCCGCCTCGTCCAGGACGATGACGCCGACGGCGAGGTTCAGGAAGTGGACGACGCCGTAGATCCCGTCGCTCCCGTCCGGTCGATCGACCTCGTCGTGCCAGACGGTGATCCAGGCGTTCGCGTAGGCGTCGCGGCGCGTCCGGCGACGCCACGGCCCGACGGCAATCGGCGGATCGAGGGGCTCAGGTGTCATCGCCGTCATCGTCGCACGGCCCGGGCGGCGCGGCCGGGCGCGTCCCGGACCCGCCTATCCTCGGCGGATGCCGGACCCCGACGACGCGGAGCGGACTCGCCCCGCCAGCCAGCCGACCCACGGCGTCGCGGCGCTGTCCGACGTCCGGATCCGGGCGTCCGACGGGGTCGAGCTGTCGGCGAACCTGTGGCTGCCGGAGCCGCATGCCGACGGATCGGGGCCGCGGGTGTTCCCGGCGGTCCTCGAGATGCTCCCCTACCGCAAGGACGACTGGCACGCGGCGAGCGACCAGGGGTTCGGCGAGTGGCTCGCGGCGCGTGGCTACGCCTACTGCCGGCTGGACGTCCGGGGAACGGGCTCGTCGGATGGGGTCGCGCTGGACGAATACACGGCGCGCGAGACGCAGGATGGTGCAGAGGTCGTCGAGTGGCTCGCGGCCCAGGGCTGGTCGAACGGCAAGGTCGCGATGTGGGGGATCTCGTACGGGGGCTTCACCGCGATCCAGGTCGCGCTGCTCCGGCCACCCCATCTCGCCGCGATCGTCCCGATGATGGCGAGCGACGACCGCTACACGGACGACGTCCACTACATCGGCGGGTGCATGACGGTGTCCGAGCTGAGCCAGTACGCGGTGAGCATGGTCGGGATGAACGCGCTGCCACCCCTCGCCCCGACGACCGGTCCGGGATGGGTGGAGGCCTGGCGCGAACGTCTCGAGCGGACGCCGATCTGGCTCTTCTCGTGGCTGCGCGATCAGCGGGACGGCCCGTCCTGGCGGCAGGGCTCGCTCGCCCCGCACTGGGACCACCTCACGACGCCGACCTTCCTCATCGGCGGCTGGATGGACGAGTACGTCGATGCGGCCCTCCGGATGCTCGAACGCTGCACGAATGCCCCGCGACGGGCGCTGATCGGCAACTGGGTCCACAGCTACCCGGATCTCGCCTATCCGGGGCCGAACGTCGACTGGCGTCACGAGATGCTCCGCTTCCTCGACCACTGGCTGAAGGGCATCGACAACGGCGTCATGGACGAGCCGCCGCTCGTCGTCTACCGCCACGAGTGGGCGGCGCCGGAGCCGTTCCCCGAGGCGTGGCCCGGCGGGTGGGTGGCGGAGAGCGCCTGGCCGGCGCCGGATCGCGCCGAGCGGGTCCTCCACCTCGCGCCCGGCGAGCAACCGCTCGTCGGCCGGCTGGCGGAGGCGCCGCCGGTCGAGCCCGCGATCGAGGCGTTCCGCCACCGCGCGTCGGCCGGGACACGCGCCGGGCTGTCGTGGGGCGCCGGTCACGCGCCGAACGGTCTCGCCCGCGATCTCCGTCCGGACGACGCGACCGGCCCGGTCTTCACCTCCGCGCCGCTGGCCGCCGATCTCGACGTCGTCGGCTCGCCGTCGGTGGTCCTGACCTGGGAGTCACCCGTGCCGGTCGCGACGGCGGTCGTCCGGCTGCAGGACGTCGCCCCGGACGGGACGCCCTTCCAGGTCTGCGCCGGGATCCTGAACCTCACCCATCGAGCGTCCCACGCGGAGCCCTCGCCGCTCGAGCCCGGCTGGCCGACCGAGGTCCGCATCGACCTGCGGGCGACGGCCCACCGGTTCGGTGCCGGGCATCGGATCCGGCTGTCGGTCGCGTCGTCGATGTGGCCGGTGGTCTGGCCGTCGCCGTTTCCGGCGACGTACCGGCTCCATCTCGGCGGCCGGCACACCGCCCGGCTCGTCCTGCCGATGCTCCCCGCCGGCCGGTCCGAGACGCCGGTGCCACCGTTCAAGACGACGCCGGCCGGCGTGCGGGACGTCGGGAGCGAGCGCGGCGACCCGCCCGTCTGGGAGGTCGTCGAGGACGTCCTCGCGGGCTCCGTGACGGTTCGGTCCAGCGAGTTCGGCGAGCTCGTCCTGCCCGACGGCGTCTCGACGCTGGCGAGCGGCGAGCGGCTGGAGATGATCGCGCGCGACGTCGACCCCGCACACGCCGAGATGCGCAACGACGTCGTCTACCGGCTGCGTCGGGCGGAGGCCGACGTCCTCATCGAGTCCGACGGGACGATCCGGACGACCGAGACGGACATCGAGATGACGGTGCGGCTCCGCGTCCAGCTGGACGGCGAGCCGTTCTTCGAGCGCGACTGGCACGAGACGGTGGGGCGCGACCTGCTCTAGGTGCCGGCGCCCGCCGCATCGCGGGCTGCCCGTTCGATCGGCCCGAGGAAGTGGTCGCCGCCGCCGGTCATCGTGTAGCGGGTCGCCGGCTCGAGACCGCGGCGGATCCCGTCGTAGCTGATCACCTGGTACGCCGCCCCGGCGACGAGGATGTCGTCCAGCCGCTCGCGGAGCCGTGACGCCGGCATGACCGGCGACCAGGCATCGATCCAGGCGTCGACGGCCGCGTCGATCTCCGCGACGCGATCCTCGCTCCACGAGATCCAGGTCACGAGGTCGACGAGCGGGCTGCCGACGGCGGCATCGGACCAGTCGATGATCACGATCCGCCCGTCGATCAGGCCCGCGTTGCCGGAGTGGTAGTCGCCGTGCACGAGAGTCTCGGGCACGCCGAGGCCTTCGACGCGCGTGACCGCCGCCGTCACGGTCGCGACCAACGCCTCGCGCTCGCCGTCCCCCCATGACCGGTCCTCGACGACCATCCCATCCGGGCCGATCGCCGCCGCAAAGGCCGCCGGCACGCCCGCGAGCGGCCGGTGCTGCGCCCCGCCGGCCGCGAGCGCGGCCAGGTCCGCCGGGCGATCGGCCATCGCCAGCTGGACGCCGACGATCGCCCGGGCGCCTGCGGCAAGGGCGGCCGGACGCTCGGCTTCCGGGAGGTCCCCGACCCACGGCGCCCGGACGTCCTCGACCAGCAGCCAGCCCTCGTCGGCCTCGATCGCGAGGACGCGCGGGACGGTCGCCGGGAACCGCTCGGCGAGGAGCTGCGTGAGGTCCGGCTCCGCGTGGAACGGCGGGAACACCGCCTTCAGGAACAGGTCGGCATCGTCCGTCGGGGCGCGGAGCAGCGCGGAGATCCCGCGGAGGAAGAACGGCCGCGGCTCGCCGGTCAGCGGCCGGCCGGCACCCTCCGCGGCCTCGCCCATCCACGCGGTCGCGCGGCCCATCCACCCCGGCCGCGCCCAGCGCGGCCGGAGCGCGGGCGGCGGTGCGCCGGTCCGGAGCTCCTCGAGCAGCTCGAGCGCCCGCGGCCGGATCGACGCGGGGAGCCCATCCAGCTCGATCGGCAGCGGCGCGAAGGTCAGCCCGTCCGGCGGTGTCCAGTCCGCGGGCGCCCGTTCGGTCGTCGCGAGGGTCGGGATCGGCGCACCGTCCGGGACGCCGACCCAGCGCGGATGCGTCTCGAGGACCGGCGCGGTGAAGGCCCACGACCCTCGGAGGAACGCGTCGACGGCCACGACCGCCATGTCTTCCTCGCCGCTCTCCAGGATGACCGCCGGCAGCCGGCCGTCGTGGTCGACGAGGACCGTCGTGCCGGCCGGCCCGGGCACGGCGAGCCGGGCGTCGAGCTGCATGGCCGAGAGCCTACGATACGGCCCATGCGCCGGATCAGCCGCAAGGCCGAGAGCTTCACCGAGTCCGTCATCCGCGAGATGAACCGCCTCGCCGTCGCCGCCGACGCCGTGAGCCTGGCCCAGGGGTTCCCGGATTTTCCCTGTCCGCCCGAGCTGAAGGCCGCGGCGGCCGAGGCGGTCGCCGCGGACCACAACCAGTACGCGATCACCTTCGGATCGAAACCCCTGCGTGACGCGATCGCCGCGAAGAGCGCCCGGTTCCACCCGGACTGGATTGTCGACGCGGACACGGAGATCACGGTCGTCAACGGGGCGACCGAAGGGATGATCTCGGCGATGCTGGGCCTGCTCGACCCGGGCGACGAGGTGATCGTCTTCGAGCCGTTCTACGAGAACTACGGGCCGGACGCGATCCTCACCGGGGCGGTCCCGCGCTACGTGACGCTCCACGAGCCGGACTGGTCGATCGATCCGGACGAGCTCCGGTCGGCGATCACGCCACGGACACGGGCGATCGTCGTGAACAGCCCGCACAACCCGACCGGCAAGGTGTTCACGCGCGCGGAGCTCGAGCTGATCGCCGGCCTGTGCCGCGAGCACGACCTGCTCGCGTTCACCGACGACATCTACCAGCACCTGGTGTACGAGGGCGAGCACATCCCGCTCGCGACGCTGCCGGGGATGCGCGAGCGGACGATCGCGATCGACTCGATGTCGAAGACGTACTCGGTGACGGGCTGGCGGGTCGGCTGGGTGATCGCGTCGCCCGAGCTGTCGATCGGCGTCCGCCGCGTCCACGACTTCCTGACCGTCGGGGCCGCGGCGCCGCTCCAGCAGGCGTCGGTCGCGGGGCTGCTGATGGCCGACGCGTACTACGAGCGTCTGCTCGCGGACTACCGCGAGCGGCGCGACGCGCTCCTGCCCGCGCTCGAGGCGGCCGGCTTCCGGGTCCATCGCCCGGCCGGTGCCTACTACGCGATGACGGACATCCGCGACCTGACATCGGAGGACGACGTCGCGTTCGCGCGGCGGCTGATCGCCGATCCGGGGGTCGCGGCGGTGCCCGGCTCGTCGTTCTTCTCGCGGCCCGAGCTCGGCCGGACGAAGCTCCGGTTCGCCTTCCCGAAGCGGCTCGAGACGCTGCAGGCAGCGGCCGAGCGGCTCACCCGGATCCGCGCGGCGGTCTGACGAAGGCATGGCCGGACATGGCTGACCCGACTGCCGGCGGAGGGTCGCCGTCGACTGCCTCGAGCGGTGTCCGCGCCGGCTCCGTGACCCGGGGCTTCCTGTTCTCGGACCTGCGCGGGTACACGAAGTTCCTCGAGACCCGCGGCGCCGCGGCCGCGGCCGACGTCCTGCTTCGATATCGGGACCTCGTCCGCGGGCTCGTGCAGCAACACGCAGGGGCCGAGATCCGGACGGAGGGCGACAGCTTCTATGTCGTGTTCGCCGCGGTCAGTGATGCTGTCCAGTGCGGCCTCGCGATCGCCGCGGAGGCTCGCGCGGCATCGATCGAGCGCCCCGAGGCGCCGATCGCGGTCGGCATCGGGATCCATGCCGGCGAGACGATCGAGACGCCGGATGGATATGTCGGTGGGTCGGTCAACATCGCGGCTCGGCTGTGCGCCCTGGCCGGGGCCGGCGAGGTCCTCGTCAGCGACACGGTCCGGGCACTGACCTACACCGTCCTCTCGGTCAGTTTCGTGCCCCGCGGCAAGAAGGCCCTCAAGGGGGTGACCGACCCGGTCGCCGTCTATGCCGTGGTGCCCACCTCGGAGGCGCCGCACCCGACCGCCACCGGCCGGCTGCGCCGGCTGTCGCGGGGCGCCCGCGCCGGCATCGCGGTCGTGGTCGCCATCGCCGTCATCGGCGTCGGGGCGTTCGCCTTCACCGCCCTCCGCCATGGCGCGGGCCTCCCTGCCGGGGCATGGAAGATCGGGCTGGACGTGCCGCTCACGGGCGACGCCGCATTCCGCGGCATGCAGATCAAGAACGGGGTCACGCTCGCCCTGGACGATGCGAATGCCGCCGGCGGGGTCGGCGGTGCCCAGGTGGCGCTGGACGCAAAGGACGACGCGGGCAACGCGGACACCGACCAGGATCCGGTCGCCGGCGCGGCGAACGCCTCTGCGCTGGTCGCCGACCCGAACGTCCTGGCGATGGTCGGCCCGGCCGGGTCGCCGGTCGCCAAGGCGGAGATCCCGATCACGAACCAGGCCGGGCTCCTCGAGTGCAGCCCGGCGAACACGCTTCCGGGGCTGACGAAGCCGCGCGACGGCGCCCTCGATCTCCGGTCGGCGTTCCCGACTCGGATCAACTACATCCGGACGGCGCCGTCGGACGACATCCAGGGCCCGGCGCTCGCCTCGTTCGTCTTCCACGACCTCGGCGCGACGTCGACGCTCGTGATCGACGATGCCGACCAGGGGCGGCAGGTCGCGGACGACTTCGCCGCGGCCTACACGAAGCTCGGGGGGACCGTGGTCCGCCGGGCCCTGAACCCGGGCGACCAGCCGGACTCCGTCCTCGCGCCGCTCGCGACCGCGAGCGGCGCTCCGGCCGCGGTGTTCTTCGGCGGCTTCACCGAGACGGGTGCCCCCGAGGTCCGCGAGGCGATGGTCGCAGGCGGTCACGCCGACGTGCCATTCGTGAGCTGGGACGGGATCCAGGACGGGTCCGGCGCCGACAAGGGCTCGTTCATCCAGACCGCCGGGCCGGCCGCCGTCGGCTCGTACTTCTCGCACGCGTCGTTCGGGGCTCCGAAGGCCGACTTCGTCACTCGCTATCGCGCCCGGTTCAACGACGATCCCGACGAATATGCGACGGCGGCGTTCGCCTGCACGCAGGTCATCCTGGGCTCGCTCCGGGCCGTGGCCGCGACCGGGCCGAGCGCCGACGGGCTCCGCGACGCCGTCCGCGCCTACGCCGTCGACCCGAGCAACCGGTTCGACACGGTCATCGGCTCGGTCGGGTTCGATGCCAACGGCGACTCGCTCCAGCAGTTCGTCACGTTCTACAAGGTCGATGGTTCGGCCGCCGGCGGAACGGGCGACTGGGTGATCGACAAGCAGCAGGACTTCGGCCCGGCGCCGTAGCGGCCCGATCTGGCCGGTTCCACCCGCCGGTCAGGCGCCGGGCGCGTCAAACGACGTTCGGCGCCGCCCGCGGATCCCGATTGGCGCTTTCGGACATCAGACGACGCGCTGGACGCTCGATTCGACGGCCGACGGGGCTGTTGCCGGCGACTTCGGGCGGTGCGGACGTCGTTTCACGCGGTGAGCGCCTGAAGGGGTGTCGGCGCGCCCCCGCGGCCGGGCAGCTTCCGCGATGGGTCAGGCGAGGAGGGCGACCAGCGCTGCCCGCCCGGTGATCGCGGTGATGATCGCGACGGCGACGCTGGCGAGCGTCCCGAGCAGGTAGTACTCGGCGAAGTCGCGGTCGTCGAGGAGCCGGAACCGAGCGAGGGTCTTGGCCGCGACGACAAAGCCGATCGCCGCCTCGGTACCGGTCAGCACGAAGACCACGACGAGGATCCGCTCGAGGACGCCGATCGTGGCCCCGACGCGCGCGGTCTGGGCGCGCGGTGCGGCGACGGCCAGGACCGCTTCGGCGGCCGGAGGCGGCGGATCCGGCTCCGCCTCGATCCGCGTCTCCAGCGGGCCGATCCGGACCGACCAGCCGCGCGACCGGTCGAGGGGCGCGGGGCCCGACGACGGCGCGGCACCGACCCCGCCAACCGGTGGCGCGTCCACGACCGACGGGCCGGCGCGTCCGCCCCAGCGCGTCTCGCCCTCCGTCTGCTCGACCGGCCGGACGAGGACGGCGACGAAGATCGACGCCGCCAGGATGTTCGCGATCGCCAGGCTCGAGAGGACCACCCCGGCGGACACGACGTCGTGGACCGCGGCGCGGTCCCAGCTCCCGAGGATCTGGTTGACGGCGTCGGTCCACCCCTGCAGCAGAGGGGCGCTCGACAGGAGCACCGCCCACGCGACGAACGCGACCAGCAGGTGGGCCAGCTGGTCGAGGATGAACAGCGCCGCGGGCCACGGCGTCCACGCCCGGCCCAGGTGGTCGGATGGCTGGACGCCCTCGTGCCGCCCGTGGGCGGCGACCAGCGCCGACGCGGCCGCGCGCCGGGTCAGCAGGACCTTCGAGCGGTCGATGAGCATGTGGAGGATCGCGGACGCGGCCAGGAACGCCCAGCCCGGCCCGCCCCACGCCAGCCCGACGGGGATCAGGCAGACCGCGACGATCGCCCCGTGGGCGACCAGCCCACGCAGCGCGCGCGAGCCGTGGTCGGACTTCGCGCGGACGATCGAGGTGGTCTGGAACAGGAAGTCCGCCGCGAGATGGGCGAGGACGAGCCAGGCGAGGACAAGGATCGGGTCGGTCATCCGGGACCCTCCGCCGGGCGGGCGAGGAGCGTCCGGATCACTCGCGCGAGCTCGCCGATCGAGCGCAGGTGAGCGCGATCTGCGGCGACGGAGACCGTCGCCCGGCTGACACCCAGCCGTGCCGCGGCCTCGGATTGACGGAGGCCGTCGACGAGGATCGGCCAGGCGATCTCCCGCTGCCGCTTCGTGAGGTCGTCGAGCAGCTCGCCGAGGAGGGGCGCGAGACCGTTGAGCAGGTCGTCGGTCGGGGGGTCGCCACGGACCGCGGCGACGGACTCGCGACGCGAGGCGGCGCCGGCGAGGCGCTCGCGGGCCGTGATGAACGCCGGTCCGCTGCGCTGGGTGGCCGGTCCGTGGCCCGGATCGACCTCGCCCCGGACGAGGACCCAGCGCATCGGGAGCCGATCCGGATGGAGGGACGCGCGGAGGACGGCCCGGGTCGGGTCGGCGGCGGGCGTGAGCAGGCCCTGGATCTCGTCGCCCTGCGTGAACTCGAACGCCGCGAGCCGATCACCCGCGGGGTAGGCGGCGTCCAGATCGGCCGTCAGCATCCGGAGCCAGGCCGTCGCCGCCGGCGCATTGCCGCGCGAGCGGACCACGTCGCCGAAGAGCACCACGGCGTCCATCGCCCGAGGCTAACGCGAGCAGAGTTAGCCGTCAACGACTAATCCGGGTCGAGTTAGCCATCTCCGGCAAGCGAGGAGAGGCTCATCCGGCGACCGCAGCCGATCGCGCCTCGTCGACGATCTCCGCAACGCGCGCCCCGATCGCCGGCGTGTCGAACCGGAGCAGCGGGTCGGGATCGATCATCCGCTCCTCGACCTTCCCGTCGCGCCGGAAGTAGACCACCGGGTAGATCGCCCCGCTGCCGTCCGCCTCCAGGGTCAGCGCGAGCAAATCGCCCGTGCCGTCGTCGCCGACCCCGTCCACGAACGCCGCCAGGGGCACGATCCCCTCGTTCCGCGGCCCCTCGCCCGGATCGAGCGAGATCACCCGGGCAAGGTAGGCCCGCTGGTGCCACAGCTCTGGCGCCATGGCGAGCTCCGCCTGGATCATCGTCACGAGGTCGTCCGCGGCGACCGGGGGTCGCTCCGGGGCCACCCCGAAGACCGTCCGGGCCACGTGGTTCGCGAGGACGCGGGCGTTGTACCGGGCACCATGGACCGCGCCGGAGTTCGCGGGCAGGCCGTGCTTCTTCAACCCGGCGGATCCCTGCCCGATCGTCCCGGCGAAGAAGATGCCGGGCAGCGACGCGCTCTCCCAGTACGGCGTCTGGGCCGGGAGCCGGCTCTGCCCGAAGGTCGTCACCCCGAGATCCGGCAGGTCCAGGAGCGGCGTGACGAACCCGGTTGCCGAGATGACCTCGTCGGCCTCGATCACGAGCTCGTCGCCGCCCGCCGATGGCCGCACCCGGACGATCAGGCCGTCGCCGCCCTCCGCCCGCTCGATCCCCCCGATCGACGCGTCGAGGATCGTGACGCCGCCGCCGAGGACGTGATCCTCGAACGGCTGGACGTAGCGCGCCCGGACGCCGACGAGGGACTTCGTGTTGACCGACAGCTTCGCCGGCGATGGTGAGGCGAGGACGATCCGGCGGGCCCAGGGCAGCAGCCCGGACGCCAGCTCGAAGCCCGAGTTCTGCTTGCCCATGATGAAGACGCGGTGACCGGCGTACGTCTCCGCGGGCCGGGTGTCCGCATAGTGGGCGGCCAGCTCGATCCCCGGCGTCGCGGGCGCGTACGGCTCGGCGACGCCGACCGCGAAGATCGCGACGCGGGCGCGGTACTCGCCGTCAGCCGTCTCGAGGATGAAGCGGTCGCCGTCGGCGGTCTCCTCTCGGCGGGTCGCGGTCCAGCGGCAGTCGTACCGGATCCGGACCCCGGTCTGCTTCGCGAACGTGCCGAGGTTCAGCTCCATCTCCGGTCGCGACGGGAAGTAGGACGTCCCGTCCATGAGGCCCGGCATCAACGAGCGGTGCTCGGGCTCGTCGGCGAGGAGGCTGTTCCAGTCGTAGCGCTCGTAGGCCCGGCTCGATTGCTCGACGGGGGCGTACGGCTTCGTCCACGACAGGAGCCGCTGGAAGAACGGCCAGCGGCGGAACATGCCGCCGGGCGCCGGATCGGCCGAGATCACCGCATGGTCGAGCCCGACGCGGTCGAGGGCGTACGCCACCTGGATCGCCCCGGGACCGCTGCCGACGACGATGACCGGGTAGTCGCCCGGTGGGAACGGTCGCTCGGCGTCGCGATCCCCCGAAGCGGTCAGCTCCGCCACCGGTTCGCGTTCCGCAGACGGCGCGCCTGCGCCTGAAGCATCCGGTACATCAACGGCGGGTTGTCGAGGAGGACACCGCGCACCGCCGGTCCGCCGAGCACGAGTGTCCGCATCTCGCGGGAGGCGACGATGTCGGCGCCGGGCGGCTCGCCCAGCAGGATCGACACCTCGCCGAAGAAGTCGCCGCGGGACAGGGTGGCCCGCTTCTGGCCGTCGATGATCACGTCGGCCTCGCCGTCGAGGATCACGTGGAACGCCGAGCCGGTCAGGCCCTGCCGGAGGATCCGGGTGCCCTGGGCGTGGACCTCCTCCTCGAACATGTGGGCGATCCGCTCGAGCTGCGGCGTCGTCAGGTCGGCGAAGAGCGCGAACCCGGCGATCTGGTCGACGATCTCGTCGCGACTGGCCATGGACGGGTCGTCCCTCCAACGGAGCGTGGTGGACGCATTCTGGCACTTGCCACCGTTCGGCGATGACCGCTCCCTCGCGGACGTCGCGGTTGACGCCGACCGGGCGCGGCGCGCAGCATCACGAGGAACTCACAGGAGGCTCCGTGACCCTCACCCTCGACCGGCGGAACGAGCTGCTCGGCAACTGTCCGCTGTTCCGCGGCGTGACCGGCGACGACCTGTCGGCGGTCGCCGACCGGGCCGTCGAGGTCGACTTCCCGGCCGACCACGTGATCGCCCGGCAGGGCGAGATCGAGACCGGCTTCTTCGTCGTCATCGAGGGGTCCGTGCGGGTCGTCCGGGACGGGCAGGAGCTGGCCCGCCTCGGGCCCGGCGACTTCTTCGGCGAGATGTCGGTCATCGACGGCCTGCCCCGGGTGGCCTCCGTCGCGACGGAGGAACCGACCCGCTGTCTCGCCCTCGCGAGCTGGGAGTTCGAGAAGCTCGTCCTCGACCATCCGACCATCGGTCTGGCGATCCTCCGGGGCCTGTCGGCCCGGCTGCGATCGAAGACCGAGCCGCCCCAGCACTGACGGAGCGTCCCCCCACGGACACGCAGACCGGGGTGCGGTCCCTGCCGACCGGCACCGTCGCCTTCATGTTCACCGACATCGAGGGCTCGACCGCGCTCGCCCAGGCGCTCGGCGCCGAGCGCTGGAGCGCGCTCCTCGGCCGGCATCGCGAGCTGATCCGGGCCGCGGTCGCCGCCCACGGCGGCTCGGAGGTCTCGACCGAGGGCGACGGCTTCTTCCTCGTCTTCCCCCGGACGTCCGACGCGATCGCCGCGGCCGTGGACGCCCAGCGGGCGCTGGATGCCGAGCCCTGGTCGCCGGACGCGCCGGTCCGGGTCCGGATGGGGATCCATACCGGGGACGGGCGGCTGGACGGGGACGGCAGCTACGTCGGGGCGGACGTCCATCGCGCGGCGCGGGTCGCCGCCGCAGGGAACGGGGGCCAGGTCCTCCTGTCCGAGACGACCTCGTCGCTCGTCGCGGACGAGCTGCCGCCGGGCGTCGTGCTGCGCGGCCTCGGGGAGCACCGCCTGAAGGACCTCCGGCCGGAGCGCCTGTGCCAGCTCGTCGTCGAGGGGCTGCGGTCCGACTTCCCGCCGATCCGCTCGCTCGACCGGCGACCGAACAACCTGCCCACCCAGCTCACGAGCTTCGTCGGCCGGGCGGCGGAGCTGGCGAAGGCCGAGGAGCTGCTCCAGACGACGCGGCTCCTCACCCTCACGGGCCCGGGCGGCACCGGCAAGACCCGGCTGTCGCTCCAGCTCGCGGCGAACGTGTCCGACCGGTTCCCGGACGGGGTCTGGTTCATCGCGCTCGAGCCCGTTCGCGACCCGGGCCTGATCGACGCCACGATCCTGACGACGGTCGGGCTGGTCGAGGGCGGCGGACGGACGGCGCGCGACATCCTCGTCGACTGGCTCGCGGCGCGCCAGGCACTCCTCGTCCTCGACAACTTCGAGCAGGTGATCGAGGGGGCGCCGATCGTCGCGGACCTCCTGCGCAGCGCACCGAAGGTCTCGGTGATCGTCACGAGCCGGGCCCCGCTGCGGGTCAGCGGGGAGCAGGAGTACCCGGTCCCCGGCCTGCCCGCGCCGGTCGACGTCCTCGCCCTGACGGACCTCGAGAAGCTGAACCTGCCTGCCGGCGCGCGACGCCTGGACGCGACGTCGATCACGACCTACGAGGCGGTCCGGCTGTTCATCGCCCGGGCTCTCGCGGTCCGGCCGGATTTCCGGGTCACGAACGAGAACGCGCCCGCCGTCGCCGGGATCGCCGCGCGTCTTCACGGGATGCCCCTCGCGATCGAGCTGGCGGCGGCCCGGGTCAAGCTCCTCCCGCCGGACGCGATCCTCGAGCGGCTCGAGCACCAGCTCGGCGTCCTGGCCGCGGGGTCGCGCGACCTGCCGGAGCGCCAGCAGACGCTCCGCGGGGCGATCGCCTGGAGCCACGAGCTCCTGGACGCCGGCCAGCGCCGGCTCTTCGCCCGGATGTCCGTGTTCGTCGGCGGCTGCGAGCTGGACAGCGCCGAGACGATCTGCGGGCCGGCCTCCGAGCTCGATGGCCTCGACGTCCTCGACGGGCTGATGGCCCTCGCCGACCAGAGCCTCGTCCGGGTCGAGGAGATCGACGACGCGACCCGGTTCCGGATGCTCGACACGATCCGCGAGTTCGCTGCGGAACAGCTGACCGCGAGCGGCGAGCGCGAGGAGATCGAGCGCCGCCACAGCGCCGCCTTCGTCGAGCTCGCCGAGTCCCTGACGCCGCGGCTGTCCGGCGACGACCAGCGCCGGTGGCTGGGCCGGCTCGAGCGCGACCACGACAACATCCGGGCCGTGCTCGACCGGGCGACCGCCGCCGGCGATGGGCCGACCGCGATCCGCCTCGGGTTCGCGATGTGGCGTTACTGGCAGAAGCGCGGGCATCTCGCCGAGGCGAGCCGCCGGCTCCGGGCGATGGCCGACGCGCCCTGGTCCCACGACGATCCCGTGCTGCGGGCCCACCTCATGGAGGCGTTCGGCGGCGTGGCCTGGTGGCAGGCCGACCTCGCCGCCATGGCGCCGGCGTACAACGAGGCGCTTGCGATCTGGGAAGAGGTCGGCGACCAGCGGGAGATCGTCAACGCGCTCTACAACGACTCGTTCCAGTACTCGGTCACGGTCGATCCGAAGGAGTCCGACCCCGACCACATCGGGTTCCGTCAGATGATCCGCGCGCGCGACCTCGCGGCCGAGATCGGCGACGAGCGTGGTCACGCGAACGCGCTCTGGGGGATCGGCAACTACCGCTATTTCCATGACGATGAGGACCGCGGCCTGAGCCAGTTCCGCGAGGCGCTCGACATCTTCCGCCGCATCGGCGACCGGACGATGGAGGCGTGGTCGCTCCACATGCTCAGCACCGCCCTGATCCGCGCTCAAGAGACCGAGGAGTCGCGCCGGGACGCGTTCGCGGCGCTCCGGCTGTTCCACCAGTACGGCGACGTCGCCGGGATCACGCTCGCCCTGGACGACTTCGCCGCGATCGCGATCGCCGATGGGGACGTGCCGCGGGCCGCCCGGCTGTGGGGGGCGGCGCGGGCCCTGTCATCCGCGAGCGGCGTCGGCCTGGCCGACTTCGTCGATGAGCAGGACGAGTACTACGGCCGGCCGAACGCCCGGTCCTCGGTCGATCCTGCCGAGCTCGAGAAGTATGCAAACGAGGGCCGCTCCATGACCCTCGACGAGAGCGTCGCCTACGCGCTGCAGTCCTCCATCGACGACCTGGCGCCGCACGACCACGCAGGCACCGCGCGATGATCGAGCCGATCGAGATCCGGCTGCTCGACGACGAGGGGGACACGCCGGCCGAGGCATCCATCAGCGATGATCCGGCCGCCGTCGTCCTGACCTGCGCAAACTGCGGGGCCGCGATGGACGAACGGAAATGCAAGCTGATCTGCCGGTGCGGATACTTCCTGTCCTGCTCCGACTACTACTGACCGCGGGCGCGAACGCCCGCCGGAGGACCTTCGCATGACCCTTGCCGCCTTCGCCGCCACGAGCGCTCCCGGTCCGATCGGCGTCGACTACCAGCCGGGCGTCTGCAACATCGGCCCGGCCGAGATCGCCCGTCGCCGGAGGGCCGGCCACGTCGGGCTCATCGCGACGGTCGCGCTGTTCGCGATCCTCGTCGCCGTCGATGCGCCGCCGATCGCGAGGCTCGTGCTGTTCCTCCCGGCGGCCATCGCGGCCTCGGGCTACCTCCAGGCGTGGCTCAAATTCTGCGCCGGGTTCGGGTCCCGCGGGATCTTCAACTTCGGCGACGTCGGCTCGACCGACGAGGTCGCGGACGCCGCGGCCCGCGCACTCGACAAGGCGAAGGCCAATCGGATCGGGCTGCTCAGCTTCGCGATCGGGCTGGGCGTGGCGGTCGTCGCGGTGCTTCTCCCGATCTGAACGGTCCCGGCGCGGCCGCCGTAGACTTCGGCGATGACCGCCGAGGCGACCCAGCCCGCCGCCACCGGGCCGGCCCCGACCACCGCCGCCGGTGCTTCGGCGCCCGGTCGCGAGAAGACCGCGATCCCGAAGAACCCTGGGCGGCGCGACCTCGGGATGAAGGCGACGCTCCTGTTCCCGAACAAGGAGATCGTCGAGCAGTACTACGTCCCGCTGATCTACACCGCGTGCCGGACGTGCTACTCGGAGCTGACCCCCGACGACATCTTCGACCGCGCGACCGACGGCCGGGTCGAGCCGGCGAAGATGCAGAAGCTGATCTCCGGCGTGATCGAGTCCGGCCACGGGAGCACGATCGAGCACGTCGTCTTCACCTTCGGGATCAGCGGCGTGTCGCGGACGCTGTCCCACCAGCTCGTCCGCCATCGGGCTGGCGTCGCGTTCGACCAGCAGAGCCAGCGCTACGTCACCTTCAAGGGCGCGTCGACGATGCTGCCGGCCTCGATCGAGGACGCCGAGCCGGAGCTGCGCGACGCGTACAACGAGCAGATCGCGGGCTCGATGGACCTGTACGGCCAGCTCGTCGGTGCCGGGATCCCGGGCGAGGACGCCCGGTTCGTCTTCCCGAACGCGACCCGGACGAACCTCGTCATGACCACGAACTTGCGCGCGCTCATCCACATGTCCGGGCTGCGCCTGTGCACGATGGCCCAGTGGGAGATCCGCCGGCTGTTCCAGCTGATCCGCCACGAGATCTTCCAGGTGAGCCCGTTCCTGGGCTCGTTCCTCGCGCCGAAGTGCGTCGCCCTCGGCTACTGCGACGAGATGGGCAACCGCGACGAGCACTGCCCGATCCGCCCGCACAAGGACAACGTCCTCGCGGCGTGGGCGGAGAAGTCGAAGGCCGCGAAGGCCGCGGGTCGCGACCTTCCGGTCCGCTGATCATCGGATCGAGCGAGCTCCTCTGAACATGGCGGAGCCCAATCGCCTGCAGCAGGCCGTCGCACCGAACACGATCGGCTCGGTGACGCCGCGTCCATCCCCGTCGCCGGCGCCACGGACGGCCCCCGACGGAGCGACGAACGACGATGGCGATGCCTTCGACACCTTCGACCTCGATGACCTCGACGAGGCCGCCGCGGCGGCGGACCACGCCGTCTCCCATGGCGAGCTCGACCGGCGGGTCCAGGAGGCCGTCGCGACGGCGATGGCCGATCAGACGGCGGCGGTCGCGGCGGCCCGACGGCGCGGCCGGATCGGGTTCATCGCCGGGCTCCTCCTCGCGGCGGCAGGCGTCCCGCTGTTCTTCGGGGCGTCGCTCGTCGCCGAGGAGGCCGGCATCGCGCTGATCTGCATCGGCATCGGCGTGGCGCTCCTGTCGATCCTCATCGCCGCCGCCCGAGCCGACGTCGCGGCGAGCCGGCGATCGACGACCGCGGCGGTCGCCACCACGATCCTGTTCCCGCATGCGGCGATCGTCTGGATCGCCGCGATCGGGCTCGTCGCGTTCGGATTGCTCGTCCTGCTGGTGGCCGTGCAGACAGCCTGACGAACGGAAGCCCAGGCGAGCCGCGGTCAGCCCGCGGCCAGACCCGCGACGAACCGCCGGATCACGCGCGCGAGACGGGGGCCGGCCTCGGCTCCCGCGGCGAGGACCTCCTCGTGGGTCAGCGGCTCGCCCGAGTACCCGGCGCCCGCATTCGTGACGAGCGACACGCCGCAGACCTCGAGCCCCGCCCAGCGCGCGGCGATGCACTCGAGGACCGTCGACATCCCGACCGCGTCCGCGCCGAGCGTGCGGAGCATCCGGACCTCGGCCGGGGTCTCGTATTGCGGCCCGAGGAGCCCCGCGTAGATCCCTTCGGTCAGCTCGACGCCCTCTGCATCGCCTGCGGCGTGGAGCGCCGCGCGGAGACGCGGACTCCAGGCGTCGGTCAGGTCCTGGAACCGAGGACCGATCGCATCCGCGTTCTGGCCGAGGAGCGGCGTCCGTCCGGTCAGGTTCAGGTGGTCGGCGATGACCATGAGCGTTCCGGGGCCGAAGGCGGGGTCGACGCCGCCCGCCGCGTTCGTCAGGACGACGATCTCGGCGCCGAGCCGCCGGAACAGGAGGACCGGCTGGACGACCAGGCCCGGGTCGTTGCCTTCGTACACGTGGAACCGGCCCTGGAGCATGACGACGGGTGTATCGCCGAGGCGACCGAGCAGGAGCCGTCCGACATGACCCGGCGCGGTCGCCGCGGGCCAGCCCGGCAGGTCGGCGAACGGGATCGCGGTCGCGTCCTCGAGGTCGTCGGCCAGGCCGCCCAGCCCGGAGCCGAGGACGATGCCCACGCGCGGGACGAGGCTCGCGCGCGCGCGGATCGCGGCCTCCAGCGCATCGAGACGGGCGGGCTGGTCCGCGGGCGGGATCGGGGTCGAGACGGGAATCACGGGCGCGCGGGCCTCCGGGATCTCATCCAGGGGGAAGACGGCCGAGGCCCGCTGAGCAGAAAGCCCGACGGACGTACCGACACCGGGATGCCGGTCGCAGTCCGCCGGGCGGTCGTCGCTCGGACGGGGACGAACGAGGCCGCCGGGTCCGGGCAACGAAGCGCCCGAAGCGACCGGCGCGGAGCGGAGGCCCTTGATGTGATCTCGGTTTCTCCGGTTCCTGACGGCCCCTTCGGGCACGACCTACGGTACGGCCGGCTCGGGACGGGGGTCAACGGATTTGTCCACCAAGTGCGGGCATCGGCGGGGACGAGTATCCACGAGTTCTGCACCGATGTGGACGAGACGTGGACAAGACGGTGGAGAGTCTGCGCCGCAGACCCGTCGGCCGCGGGTCAGCCGCCCCTCAGCCGCCCATCGCGAACATCTCGATCCGCGGCAGGCTCGACGAGGTCGCCTCGGTTCGCAGGTCGGAGTAGCGATCGTCGCGGACCCGCCAGACGGCCGCGATCTCGTCCCGCAGCGCCTCGTCGGCCGCGGCCTCGTCGCCGTGCGCCGGATCCCGGAGGATCGCCCGGAGATCGTGGCCCGCCGCGGTGAAGAGGCACGTGTAGAAGTGCCCGTCGGCGGAGATCCGTGCCCGGGTGCAGTCCCCGCAGAACGGCTGGGTCACCGATGCGATCAGCCCGATCTCGCCGCTCCCGTCGCGATACCGGTAGCGGGTCGCGACCTCTCCCCGGTAGAGCGGCGGCTCCGCCTCGAGCGGCATCTCCGCGTCGACGGTCGCGACGAGCTCGTCGGCCGCGACCACGTCGTCCATCCGCCAGCCGTTCGTGTGGCCCACGTCCATGTACTCGATGAATCGGAGGATCACGCCCGCGCCGCGGGCCCAGCGCGCCATCGGGATGACGCTCCCCTCGTTGACGCCGCGCCGGACGACCATGTTGACCTTGATCGGTCCGAGGCCCGCGTCGATCGCGGCGTCGATCCCGTCGAGAACGCGGGCGACCGGGAACTCGACGCCGTTCATCGCGCTGAACACCGCGTCGTCGAGCGAGTCGAGGCTGACGGTCACCCGCTGGAGCCCGGCCTCGGCCAGCGGACCGGCATGACGCCGCAGGGTGGACCCGTTCGTCGTCAGCGTGAGGTCGAGCCGCCCACCGTCCGGACGACGGATCCCGGCGAGCATCCCGACCAGGACCGGTAGGTCGCGCCGGACGAGTGGCTCGCCACCGGTCAGCCGGAGCTTCTCCACCCCGAGCCCGACGAACACCCGGGCCGTTCGCTCGATCTCCTCGAACGTCAGGACCTCTGCCCGCGGCAGGAACGCGAAGTCGGGTCCGAAGACCTCTTTCGGCATGCAGTAGGTGCAGCGGAAGTTGCAGCGATCCGTGACCGAGATCCGCAGGTCGTGCAGCGGCCGTCCGAGCGTGTCTGCGAGGTTCATCGCTCGCAATCCTAGCGTGGCCCCGAGGAACCGCCCGCCCATACGACCCGAAGACGACCGAAATCTCGGTTGCGAGCGGTCAACGCGCCAGGGTCCGCCCCTGACGGCGGTACCACCGGCGCCCGCCGCTGGTACCTCTAGCGGACTCCATCACACCCACCACTCGCCACCACAATGCGGCCACGCCCTGGACCCCCTGCAGCGCGCCATCTGGAGAGGCACACGACGCATGGCCACGACCGACGCGAAGAGCGGATTCCGGCTTCCGTGGAGCTCTGACCGGCCCGCGGACGGAAGCGAACCGACCGACGAGCCCACCGGCGAGGACGGCTGGCCGTCCGAGTCGGGAGCGCCCGAGCAGACCGACGCCCCCGACGGGACCGCCGACGTGGCGGACGCTCCCGAGGCCGCCGACGCGCCCGAGGCCGTCGAGGCCCCGGCCGACGCCCCGGCTGACGCCCCCGCCGCCGTCGAGGTCGACGAGCCCGCGCCCGTGCCCGCGGCTGCCGCCGTCGCCAAGGCGACCGGCAAGAAGCCGAACAAGTTCCTCGCCGACCTGACGAAGGCGATGCAGGCCGCCGCGGAGGACGCGCGCGGTCGCGCGCTCAGCCAGCTCCAGGCCGACGCGAAGACCCACATCGAGTCGATCCACGGTCGATCCGCGACCGAGGCCGCCGATCTCCGCCGAAACGCCGACGACGACGTCGCCGCGGTCCGCGAGTGGTCGAAGGCCGAGATCGCCCGGATCCGCGAAGAGACCGAGCAGAAGATCACCGATCGGAAGGCTCGTCTCGAGACGGAGATCGAGCAGCATGCCGCCGTCATCGAGCGCGAGATCGTGGCCGTCCAGGGGACGGTCGCCGGGTTCGAGAGCGAGATGGCCGACTTCTTCGAGCGCCTGCTCGGCGAAGAGGACCCGACCCGGTTCGCCACGATGGCCGAGAACCTCCCCGAGCCGCCGACCTTCGACGACCTGACCGTCGCCGCGGTCGAGGCCGAGCCCGAGGCCGCCGTCGAGACGGTCGCGGACGAGCCGGAGGCCGAGGCCGCCGAAGCCGGTGTCGCGGAGACGGCTGAGGCCGAGGCAGGGACGGCCGACGCGGCGACGGACGAGACCACCGAGACCGTCGATGGCGTGGCCGAGGAGGCCGCCGAGCCGGTCGAGGGCAGCGCCGAGTCCACCGAGAACGCCGAGGCCGGCATGTCCGGTGAGGGCTCGTTCGAAGGCTTCGCCGGGGGCGAGGGCATGGACGGCGATACCGAGGTCGACCGCGAGGCCGCCTTCGCCGCGATCCAGGCCGCCGCCGAGGCCGCCGCCAGCGCGGAGGTCGCGGCCGACGCCGCAGCCCGCGCCGAGGCCGTCGCCGACGTCGCCATCGAGATCATCGGCAACCATGACGGCGAGCCCGAGAGCGAGGCGGATCCCCGCTTCGCGGCCCTCGGCCTCTCGCCGGACTTCGACGCCGCCGAGGCCGAGGCGCTCGCCAGCGCCGACGCGTCGGGCGACGACGAGATCCCGGTCATCGGCGACGACGCGCTCGCCGCACGACTCGCCGGCCTCGTGCCGTCGAAGGGCAAGGGCGCGAGCGGCGACGCGACGCAGACCCAGGTCGTCGTCGTCGGGCTGGTCAGCGTCGCGAGCATCGCCAGCTTCAAGCGCCACCTCGGGCGGGTCCCGGGCGTGCAGTCGGTCGGCGTGTCGTCCGGCCCCGACGGGGAGTTCGTCTTCGCGGTGGCCCATTCGGCCGAGACCAACCTCCGCGACGCCATCCCGTCCCTGCCGAGCTTCCAGGCTCGGGTCAACAACTCCACCGACGGCTCCATTCACGTCACCGCCCATGACCCGGAGGCGGACGGCTAGGCGGCGCGGCCGACCTGTCGTCCCCTCACCACCCCCTCATCGAAGGAGCGACCGTTGGCGCGACCGGCGATCGTCATCGCACTCCCGGTCGCGGAGCGCAGGATCGTCGCCGACGAGCTGCGCTCCGCCGGTTTCGAGGCCATCACGGTCGGTGCACCGGATGAGCTCGAGGCGCTCCTCGCGAACCGGCACGACGTCGCCGTCGCGATCCTCGACGGCGAGACCGACCTCGACTCGTCGCTCGAGTACTACGCCCTGCTGCACGAGGGCTCGAGGAAGATCCCGGCCCTGATGGTCATGTCGGCGAGCGCGCTGGACCGGATGTTCAGCCCGGACTCCGCCGACGAGTTCTTCAGCCGCCCGTACACGGCCGACTCGATCCGCTGGCGGGTCGAGGCGATGTGCATCCGGTCGATGACCGTCGACGACGGGTCCGGCCCGATCATCCAGGGCGGCTCGATGGAGATGGGCGATTGGGCGCGACGCGCGGCCGTGATCGCGATCTTCAACCCGAAGGGCGGGGTCGGCAAGACGACGATCGCCACCAACCTCGCGGCGGCGCTCCAGATCCACCGCGACCAGAAGGTCCTCCTGATCGATGCCGACACGGTCACCGGGCACGTCACGACGTCCCTGGGGCTCGAACATGTCCGGACCGTCGCGGACAGCTGGCGCGACCAGGCCGAGGGCGGCCCGATGGAGACGCTCACCGAGCTCGCCGCGCCGCATCCGTCCGGCCTGTCGGTCGTGCCGCTGACGTCGAGCCCGCTCAACACCGAGATCCTCGACCCAGAGCGGGTGGGTGACGCGATCGCCGCGTCCCGGCCGGTCTACGACTTCATCGTCGTGGACCTGCACCCGTCATATTCGAACCTGAACCTCGCGATCTTCGAGAAGGCCGACCGCATCCTCGTCCCGGTCACACCCGACGTACCGGCGCTGCGGGCTGCGGTCCAGCTCCGCGACGTCGCCGTCGAGATGGGGCTCCAGGACCGGCTGGCGCTCGTCGTCAACCGCGCGAACAGCGGCGTGTCCGTGGCCGACATGGAGCGGACGGTCGGGATGTCGGCGCTGGCCCTGATCCGGTCCGGCGGGCTGCTCTTCGTCCGGGCCGCGAACGAGGGCCGCACGGTCATCGAGATGTACCCGAAGGAGAAGATCACCGAGGACTTCGACGCCCTCGCGGATCGGCTCGTCCGGACGCACGTGTCCGAGGAACCGGCGACGACCACCCCGCAGCGCGCCGGGTTCCGCCTGTTCAACCGCACGAAGGAAGTGGCGCGAGCCTGAGACCGGCTCCTCGCCCGCCCGGCCCTCCGGCTCCTCGCCCGCCAGCCCGCCGGCCCGCCGGCCCTCCGACCCTTCTGTCATCTCGGCCGTGTGTCACCCACACGCGACCAAGCTGCGTCGTCGTGCGCGCGTGTCACCCACACATCCAGCAGGCGCGGGACCACGCCTCATACGTGAGCGTGGCGTCCGCTTCGTTCTCGCGTGTGCCACACGCAGGCCCGAGAAGAGGATGAGCTCGGGGCGCGACTCAGTCCGCGGCTCAGGCCGCGGCGTTCGAGCCTACGAGCGTTCCTGCCAGTTCGTGCCGCCGAGCGGGGCGCCGGGGAGCCTCTGGGGCTTGGAGCCGGTCCGCTTGTCGACCTGGTCCACGCCGCGCAGATAGAACCGGTTGACGAGGACCGTGTCGATATCCGGATCGCCGACCCGCTGGTCGCCGTACCAGGCGACCGCATCGACGACCGCGACGAACATCTCCGTCGCCCGGTCCAGGAGCCGCTCCGGCTCCGACCCCGGGTGCAGGTAGACGGTCCCGATCACCCGGAACGGCGGCGCCTCGAGGGCGACGTCGTAGGCGACCTTGTGGACGCGATGGGCCGCCCGCTCGTCGTCCGTGAACTCCGGCAGCGAGCCCTCGCCGGCGAGGACGAGGATCAGGTCGTACGGATCGACGCTCCGGAGGCCCGGGGCGTCGGCAAAGGGCGAGGACCCGTCGATCGGCGCCCACTGGACGTCGTGGATCGCGACCGATTCGCGCTTGTTCAGGGCGTCCGAAAGCCGGCCGTCGACGTCCATCCGGCCGACGAGCCGCCACTCCTCGGTGACCCCATCGAACGCGACGCCGGTCCGCGCGACGCGCGGGGCCGCGGCCGGGGCAGATGGGCCGGCCGGCGACGCAGGCTTCGCGGCGGGCTCGGCCTTCTTCCGCCGGAGGAAGTTCATCGGCACGCGGATCCTCTCGCGAGGGTCATTCCTCGGAGCTCCCGGTGTTGGCCCGGATCGTCTCGACGACGGTGGCGTCGGCCAGCGTGGTCGTGTCGCCGAGCGTCCGGCCCTGGGCGATGTCGCGGAGGAGACGACGCATGATCTTGCCCGACCGGGTCTTCGGCAGATCCGGGACGAACATCAGCGACTTCGGCTTGGCGATCGGGCTGATCTTCGTCGCGACGTGGTCGCGCAGCTCCTGTCCGAGCTCCTTCGTCGGCTCGTTGCCGAGCCGGAGGATGACGAACGCGTTGATCGCCTCGCCCGTCACGGGATCCGGCCCGCCGACGACGGCCGCCTCGGCGACGGCCGGGTGCGACACGAGCGCGCTCTCGATCTCCGTCGTCGACAGCCGGTGGCCGGACACGTTCATCACGTCGTCCACGCGTCCGAGCAGCCAGTAGTAGCCCTCCTCGTCGCGCTTCGCGCCGTCCCCCGCGAAGTACATCCCGGGGAACCGGCTCCAGTACGTCTGCTTGTAGCGCTCCGGGTCGCCGTAGATGCCGCGGAGCATCGCCGGCCACGGGCGCTTGAGGACGAGGTACCCACCGCCGCCGAACGGCACGGAGTTGCCCTGGCCGTCGACGATGTCCGCCTCGATGCCCGGGAACGGGAAGGTCGCGGAGCCCGGCTTGGTCGTCGTGACCCCCGGCAGCGGGGTGATCAGGATCTGGCCGGTCTCGGTCTGCCACCACGTGTCGACGATCGGGGTGTGGCCGCCGCCGATGTGCTCGTGGTACCAGACCCACGCCTCGGGGTTGATCGGCTCGCCGACGGAGCCGAGGACGCGGAGCGACGAGAGGTCGTGGCCCGCCGGATGAGCGTCGCCCTGCTTCATGAACGCGCGGATCGCCGTCGGGGCGCAGTACAGGATCGTGACCCGGTAGTCCTCGATGATCCGCCACCACCGATCCCAGGCGGGCGTGTCCGGCGTGCCCTCGTACATGACCCCGGTCGTCGCGTTCGCGAGCGGCCCGTAGACGATGTAGCTGTGCCCGGTGACCCAGCCGACGTCCGCGGCACACCAGTACACGTCGTCGGGCTTGATGTCGAAGATCATCCGGTGGCTGTAGGACGTCCCGACGAGGTAGCCGGCCGTCGTGTGGGTGATCCCCTTCGGCTTCGCCGTGGAGCCGGACGTGTACAGCAGGTAGAGCATGTGCTCGCTGTCGAGGGCGACCGCCGGGCACTCGCCGGACTGGCGATCGACGATGTCGTGCCACCACACGTCACGGCCGTCGGTCATCGCCGTGCCGCCCTCGAGCGCGTCGCCCAGGCGACGGACGACGAGGACGTGCTCGATCGTCGGCGTCGACTGGACCGCCTCGTCGACGGCCGGCTTGAGCGCCGTCGCCTTGCCGCGCCGCCACCCGCCGTCGGCGGTGATGACGAGCTTCGCCTCGGCATCGTTGATCCGGCCGGCGAGCGCCTCGGCGGAGAACCCGCCGAACACGACCGTGTGGGGCGCCCCGATCCGAGCACAGGCGAGCATCGCGATCGGCAGCTCGGGGATCATCGGCATGTAGATCGCGACCCGATCGCCGGTGCCGATGCCCAGTTCCAGCAGCGCGTTGGCGGTCTTCGAGACCTCGCGCAGGAGGTCGGCGTAGGTGATCGTCCGGGTGTCGCCCGGCTCGCCGATCCAGTGGTACGCGACCTTGGTCCCCAGGCCGTTCGCGACATGCCGGTCGACGCAGTTCTCGGTGATGTTCAGCTTCCCGCCGACGAACCACTTCGCGAACGGCAGCTCCCACTCGAGGGTCGTCGTGAACGGCTCGCGCCAGGTGACCGTCTCGCGGGCGATCTTCTCCCAGAAGGCGACCGGATCCCGACCGGCCTCGTCGTAGAGCGAGGCCCCCGCGTTGGCCTGCGCGGTGAACGCCGGATCCGGAGGAACGGTCCGCCGTTCTGCGAGGAGGTTCTCGATTTCGGGACGCTGGTCAACGCTCACGTGGGCCACTCCTGCCGGGATGTGCGAGGCGCGCCGCGAGTCGCGGGATGAGGGTCCGCCCATTCTACGCGGGCGCCGTCTCGCAAGCCCCTCGCCGGGCTGCGATCCGGCCTACTCGTCCGCGAGGTCGTCCTGGGACGGGGCGCTGGCGACCGGCACGGCCGTCGTGGCGTCCGCGGACGAGACGACGACCTGCCGCGGGCGCGGCAGCTGGATGCCGTTCTTCGCGAAGGCCTCGATGAGGAGCTTGCGGAACTCGCCGCCGGCCGCCCACTGCTCGGACGCCCGGACCGTGCCGAGGATCTTCAGCGTGATCCCGCGCTCCTCGATCCGCTCGACCCGCTCGACCCGCGGCGGCTCCAGGATCCGGCGGCGCCAGACCGGGTCGGCCGCCATCTGCTTGCCGAGCTCCTCGACGACCCGGATCGCGGCGTCGATGTCCGTCCCGAACGCGACCGTGACGTCCTGGTTGATCCTCGCCCACGTCCGCGTCCGGTTGCTCGCGACATGGATCTCGCCGTTCGGGACCGTGTGGACGACGCCGTCGAGGTCGCGCAACGTCGTCCGGCGGAGGCTGAAGTCCTCGACCGAGCCGCTGACCCCGGCGAGGGTCACGACATCGCCCTTGCTGTACTGGTTCTCGATCAGGATCAGCGCCCCGTTGAGGTAGTCGCGGACGAGGCTCTGAGCCCCGAAGCCGACGGCGATCCCGATGACCCCGAGCCCGGCGACGGCCGGGCCGATGTCGAGCCCGAGGACCCCGAGGATCATGATCCCGGCGATCACCGCGATGAAGAACTGGAGGACGGCGCCGCCAAGCCCGTCGAGCGTGTCCATCCGCTTCTTGACCTCGACGGCCGACAGCTCCTGGGCGGTGCCCTCGCTCGCCTCGCGGTCGAACAGGGCCTTCAGGATCCCGTGGACGACCAGCTTCGCGAGGCGCAGCGCGATCAACGCCAGCACGACGATCACGAGGATCCGCAGACCGTCGGTGCGCAGGAACTCGAGGATCGTGCTCAGCGGCGGCTTGTTCGGATCCATCGGCGCGATGGTACCGGGCGGCGGCCGACCCGCCGGCGATCAGGACGCGGCGGCGACCTCCGGGGCGAGCGCCTCGACACCGGCGCCGGCGCTCGACGACGCGGGCAGCGCCGACGGCTCGCTCGCGGCAAGCGACGAGTTCGTGAGCGCCTGGGCGAGCGACGGCTGGGCCGCGGTCGCGGTCCCGGTGCCGCCGAGCCGGACGGAGATCGCGGCCGCCGCCTCGCGCGCCTGGGCGGCAAGCTCGGGGATCCGGCGCGGCGTGAGCCGGAAGGCCGGGCCCCAGATGTCGACGGCCGCGATCACGTTCCCGCGGGCGTCGTGGACCGGGGCCGCGACGGCGTTCAGGCCCATCTCGAACTCGCCGAGCGCCGTCGCGTAGCCGCGCCGGCGGATCCGTGCCAGCTCCTCGAGGAGCGGCTCGAGCTCGGTGATCGTCCGCTCGGTGTAGCTGAGAAGGCCGCGGCGGACGATCCGGAGGACCTCCCGCTCGGCGACCGCGGCAAGGAGCACCTTGCCGGACGCGACGCAGTGGAGCGGCGTCGCGCGCCCGGTCCAGTCGCCGACGGCGATCAGGTTCGGCCCGTCAGCCTGGGCGACGGTCAGCAGCGAGTCGCCGTCGAGGACGCCGAGGCCCGTCGTCTCATGGGTGAGCCGGGCCAGCCGCTCGAGCTCCGGCATCGCGATCCCGCGCAGGTCGAGGGTCCGCTCTGCGCGCTCGGCGAGGCGGATGACGACGAGCCCGAGACGGTACTTGCCGGTCTCGTCGTCCTGCTCGACGAGGCCGCGCTTCTGGAGCGTGGCGAGGAGGCGGGACGCCGTCGACTTGTGGAGGCCGAGCCGCCGCGCGAGCTCGGTGACGCCGGCCTCGCCCTGGGAATCCCCCAGCGCGAGCAGGAGTGCCGCGGCCCGGTCGACCGAGCGAACGGCGTTTCCGTCGAGGACCATCGATCTGTCGCTCCTGTCCTGGTGGTGGCGGTGGTGGCGTCGGTGGCCGGGACCCCGTGTCAGCCGGCGGCCGAGTGGGCCTGGGCGCCCTGCGGGTGCTCCGTCGTCGCGTGATGCGCCCGGTCGTCGAGGGCCCCCTGGAGGGACTCCTCGAAGATCGAGACGACCCGGTCCACGATGTCGCCCTGGGCATGGGCCTCGCACATGAACCACGGCTCGCGGCTGTCCGGCTCCGGCATCGCCCCACGGGCGTGCATCCCGAACGCCACGGCGTCGTACAGCTCGTGGTCCGAGCTCGCCCAGTCGCGATACTCGGTCGGAGCCTGCTCCGTGAACATGATCCCGAACATGGACGGATGTCCGGTGAAGATGTACGGGATGCCGGTGGGGTTCAGGACCTCACGCAGGCCGTCCTGCACCCGCCGGCCGGTCGCATGGACCGTCTCGAGCGCATCCGTGTCCCGGAGGATCAAGAGGGTCTTGACCGCGGCCGCGGCCGCGACCCGGTTCCCGGCGTACGTCCCGCCGTGGCTGACCTTGTCCGGGAGGACCTCCATGACCTCGCGCCGTCCGCCGAACGCGGCGGCCGGATAGCCGTTGCCGATCGCCTTCGCGAAGGTCCCGAGATCCGGCTTGATCCCGAAGAACTCGGCGGCGCCACCACGGGCGAACCGGAACCCGGTCTTCACCTCGTCGAAGATCAGGAGGATGCCGAACTCCTCGGTCAGCGCCCGCATCGCCGCGTGGAACCCGGGCTGGGGCAGGATCCCCTGCGCGTTGCCGAGGACCGGCTCGACGATGACCGCGGCGATGTCGTCGCCCTGCTCCTCGAAGAGCCGGCGGAGCAGGTCGATGTTGTTGTAGCGAGCCGGGATGATCGTGTCGGCGACCGCGTCCGGGATCCCCCGGCCCCAGGCGAGGCGGACCGGCCGGTCGGCGTCGCCGAGCTCGCTCATGTCGTCCGGGGTGACCGAGATCAGGGCGTAGTCGTGGACGCCGTGGTACTGGCCCTCGAACTTCACGATCTTGTCCCGGCCGGTGAACGCGCGGGCGACCCGCATCGCGTGCATCGTCGCCTCGGTGCCCGAGACGGTCATCCGGGCCATGTCCACCCAGCCCGTGAGCTCGCAGATCAGCTCGATCGCGCGGACCTCGTCCTCGCTCGTGAGCGAGAAGCTGACGCCCTTCCGCATCTGCTCGTTGACGTAGTCGTCGACCCGCTCGTCGTTGTGGCCCAGGATCACCGGGCCGTAGCCCATCCGGAGATCGATGTACTCGTTCTGATCCAGGTCCCAGACCATGCCGCCCTTGCCCCGGTCGATGTAGATCGTCTGCTCGCCCCAGGCGCGGAAGTTCGAGTTCGTCCCACCCGGCAGCGACTTCAGCGCGCGGTGGTACATCTCGAGCTGGCGGGTGCGCCGAAGGGTCGGGGTGTCGGAGGTCGACCGGGGGTCGGTGGCCATGAGGAAACGCACTCCATTGGGTGGTGGACCGTCACACGCGACGGGCGTTCCGGGGGACGGAACGCTCGGACGGTCATCTTGGCATAGCCGACTGATCCACGTCAACGCGAATATCGCACGGTTGTGCCCGAATACGTGCAAATCACGAGGGTGTGGCGGCCTGATCGTCGCTCGTTCGCACCGATCCGACGATGGGCCGGCCCGCTCGTCTATCCTCGCGATCCATGGAGCCCTCCGAGATTCGACCGGACGCCGAGACCGCCGTGAGCTACTGGCTGGCGGCGTCGCCGGCCGGGCCGGTGCGGGCGCCACTCGACGGGGACGGCGTCACGGACGTCGTCGTCGTGGGCGCCGGGTTCACCGGGCTGTGGACCGCGATCGCCCTGACCGACACGGATCCGTCGCTGCGGGTGACGGTGCTCGAGGGGGCAACGGTCGGGTTCGGGGCGAGCGGCCGGAACGGCGGGTTCTGCCAGGCTTCGCTCACGCACGGCCTGGCGAACGGCATCCGGCACTTCCCCGACGAGGTCCGTTTCCTCGAGGAGGAGGGGCTCGCGAGCCTCCGGGCGCTGGTCGCCTTCACCCGCGATCACGGCATCGACTGCGACCTCGAGGACAACGGCGGCCTGACCGTCGCCGACCAGTCGTACCAGGTCGAGGAGTTCCGCGCCTGGGTCGACGAGGCGGCCGAGTGGGGCGAGGAGCTGGTCTTCCTCGATCGCGACGCGGTCCAGGCCGAGCTGCACTCGCCGCTCTGGCAGGCGGGGCTCCTCGCGCCGCCGGGCCGCGAGCTCCTCGTGGATCCGGCGAAGCTGGTGCGTGGGCTCGCCCGCGTGTGCGAGGAGCGTGGCGTGGCGATCCACGAGCACTCGCGCGTCCGGCGCGTCGAACGCCGAGCCGGCGGCGTCCGGCTCACGACCGAGGCCGGCGCGACCCTCGATGCCGACCACGTCGTCGTCGCCACCTCGGCCTACTCGGCGTGGCTGCGCCGTCTGTCGAGCCACTTCGTGCCCGTGTACGACTACGTCCTCGTCTCCGATCCGCTGACGCCGGCCCAGCGCGCGTCGATCGGCTGGGAGCGGCGGCAGGGCACGGGCGACGCGAACAACCAGTTCCACTACTTCCGGCTGACGACCGACGACCGGATCCTGTGGGGCGGTTACGACGCGATCTACCACTGGAACAACGGCGTGGGCCCGGAACTGGACCGGCGGCCCCAGACGTTCGACAAGCTCGACGGCCACTTCCGGCGGGCGTTTCCGCAGCTGGCGGACCTGCGATTCCCGTACCGCTGGGGCGGGGCGATCGACACGACGTCGCGGTTCACGGTGACCTTCGGACAGGGCCTCGGCGGCCGGCTGACGTACGCCCTCGGGTACACCGGGCTGGGCGTCGGGGCGAGCCGCTGGGCGGCCGGCGTCGTCCGCGACTTCATTCTCCGCCCGGACTCGGAGCTGCTCCGGCTGCGGTTCGTGCAGAGCCGGCCGTTCCCGTTCCCGCCGGAGCCGCTCCGTTCGGTCGCGGTCAACACGGTTCGCCACGAGCTCGACCGGGCCGACCGCAACGAGGGCCGCCGCGGGCTGATCCTGCGGACGCTCGACGCCCTGGGGATCGGCTTCGACAGCTAGGCCGCCAACTGCCTTCGTCGCGCAGGAGGCGCCGGTGAGACGACCCCGACTGCGTTCGTCGCGCATGGGCGAGGCTGGCAAGGCGCACGCGACTGCGTTCGTCGCGCATGGGCGGCGCTGGCAAGGCGCCTCCGAGGAGCGGAGCGAGCGCACTTGGGGGTGCGTGAGCGAGCACCGCAGGAGGCAACGCAGTCCAGCGTCGTCCAGGCGCGACAGCCGTTCAGGCCGGGGCAGTCACCCAGTTCGGGAGCTCGCGCGAGAGGGTCGCCAGCGGCAGGGACCCGTGACCGAGCACCTGGTCATGGAACTCGCGGAGATCGAACCGTGAGCCGTCCCGAGCCTCGAGCACCCGGCGCAGCCGCTCGATCTCGCGGCAGCCGATCATGTACGTCAGGGCCTGACCGGGCCAGGCGATGTAGCGGTCGGTCTCGATCGTCGCGTCGGTCTCGGACAGGCCGGTCTCGAGCAGGAAGTCGATCGACTGCTGGCGCGTCCACCGGAGGGCGTGCATCCCGGTGTCGACGACCAGCCGCGCAGCCCGCCAGGCCACCGCGTCGAGCATCCCGAACCGCTCGGCGTCGTCCCGGAAGAGGCCCATCTCGTCGGCGAGCTTCTCGCTGTACAGGCCCCAGCCCTCGACATACGCCCCGCCGACGATCCGAGCGCCCAGCCGCCGGAAGGTCGACAGGCTCTCGTTCTCCTGCTCGAGCGCGATCTGGAAGTGATGGCCGGGCACCGCCTCGTGGTAGGTCGTCGTCGCGAGCTTCGTGTACTTCCGGCTCGGCAGGTCGTAGCCGTTCGCGTAGTAGATGCCGGGCCGCGTCCGGTCCGGCGACGGCGGGAAGTAGTAGGCGAACGGAGCGTCCTTCTCCTTGAACTCCTCGACCGCCATGACCTCGATCCCCGAGACGGGCAGCCGACCGAAGAACCGCGGCGCGACCGCCATCGCCCGGTGGATGTCCTCGCGCGCCCGGCCCAGCAGCTCCTCCTTCGACCCGGGCGTGTTCGCCGGATCGTCCGCGAGCCGCCGCCGGTACTCCGCGGGACTTGCGGCCCCGGCGGCCGACGCGATGGCCCGCCGCCCCTCGTCGACGATCGCCAGCTCGTCGAGCCCGATCTGGTGGACCTCCGCCGGGTCAAGATCGAGCGTCGTCCACGACCGGATCTGGGTCCGGTAGAGCGCGTCGCCCGTCGGTGCCGACCAGAGCCCGGGATCCTCGCGGGTCGCGCTCAGGTAGTCGCCGCGGAGGACGTCGAGGAACGCCCGGTCGGCCGGGTACAGGACCGCCTCGGTGATCTTCCGGACACGGTCGCGATCGGCCTCGTTCGTGACCTTCGCCATCGCCGGGACGATGGCCTGGTCGAGCGGGATCGCGAGCATCCGCTCCAGCTGGGCGACCGTCCGGTCGGCGACGATCCGCGGGGCGGTCAGGCCGGTGTCGAGGCCCTCCCGGAGGATGTCCGCGTTCGCGGCCATGTAGCCGCGGTAGCTCTCGAGACGGGCGAGGAACGCGTCCATCCGCTCCGGCGTGTCGAGCGGCTGGAACTGGCAGATCTGCGGGAGGAGCGTCTGCGGGCCGGCGATCTGGTCGACGACCTTCAGCCGGTGGATGCCCTGGTCGTCCTCCTTGATGCTCTGCTCCGCGATGACGATCAGCATGTCCCGGGTGATCCGGTCCTCGACCGGCAGGCCCTCGGCGGGGATTGCCTCGGCCGCGGCCTTCGTCTCCTCCATGAGCCGCCGCACGGTGGCCCGGCCCACCGGGCTCGGGTCCTCGAGCCGGTCGGCGTAGCGCTCGTCGCCGTAGACGGTGGCGGCGGTCGGGTTCAGCTCGAGGATCGACTCCCAGAACCGGTCGGCCAGCTGGTCGACGGGCGAGACGGGTTGGTCGGACACGGTCACGGTGGGATCTCCGGTGCAGGTACGGTCGGTCTACTCGCCGAACAGCCCGAGCTGCTCACCGCTTCGCTCGACGATCGGATCGAGCCCCAGGTACGGTTCCATGAGGTCGAGGCTCAGGTCGTCCCGGGCGAGGAACGATGCGAGGTGGTTCCACTTCAGGATGTGCCAGTTGTCGCGCTCCATCGCCTCCCGGAGCAGCGGCGAGCGCTCCAGCTTGTGGCGGACAAGCTCCGTCCGCTCCGGGGCGATGACGAGGAACCGGACCATCCCGTCGTCCTGGGGGATCCGCGCGTGGCGGCGGAGGATCACCTCGCCCAGCATCGCGGTCCACTCGACCTCGAACAGGAAGGCCATCCGCCGCCGGACGTACCAGACGCAGTCGACGTCGGCGATCTCGTCGACCGCCCGGTTGATGTGGGTCAGCGGGACCTGCCGCTCGCGATCGTCGAGCCAGTCAGCGAGCCGATCCCGCCCGATCCGCCGGCCCTGCTCGCGCCGGCCGATCCAGACCGACAGCCCGAGACGGTGACCACCGTCGGCGAGCATCGCGATCAGCTCGCTGTGGTCCTGGGCGCGCCCGAGCAGGTCGTCGCCCGTCACGATCCGGTCCGCGGTGCTCGCCCGGCTGCGGTAGCTCTGGAGGCACGCCCGGACGAGGGCCTCGTCCGGGAGGTCCTGACCGCTGAAGATCCCGGCGATCCTCTGCAGGAAGGCGGTCTCGGACAGAGGACCGGCCGTCGACAGGAGGCTGTAGACGGACCACTCGACCCGGTCGGACAGCGGGACGGCCGCCGCATCGCGGTCCTTCCGGTCGGCGAGCCACCAGCGGTCGGGGGCGACCTCCACGAGCCGGTCGCGGCCCGTCGTCGCGAGCCCCTCCCCGATCAGGCCGAGCAGCGCCTCCACCGGGTCCGACGGGGCGTCCGCCGAGCGCACGAACCGGCGGGTCCGGACGGTCGGATCCGAGCCGCCACGATCGTCGCCCTCCGGCGCCTCTCCCCAGGTCAGGGAGCCGCCGCGCACCGTGGGCCGATGCCCGGACCCACCGCTCGTGCCACGATCGCCGGCGTCCGGGCCTGGCCGATCCCGCGCGTCGGCGCCCGGGGCGTCGGGGTCCCCGACGACGGACAGGCCGCGATCCGCGACGAGCCGGCGGAGCTGGCCCGCCCGGTCCAGCCCGACGAGGATCTCCCCGAGCAGCCGATCCGCGCTCGCGGGCTCGCCGCGTGCCTTGAGGCAATCGACGGCGACGTCCACGACCGTCCGGCTGACATCGGCCGACGAGAACGGCCGCCGGTCGACCCGTTCGGCCGGGCTGAACAGGCCCGGGCCCGGCACGATCTCCGGATCACCGGCACCGCCCGGGGCCGGCGTGAGCGAGACGTTCGCCCGCGTCCGGGGCGTCGGGGGCGGGACCGCGCCGGGCGGGAGCAGCTCGACGCTGCCGAGCGCCTCGTCGTCGCCGTCGCCGAGCCGCGCGGAGAGCAGTCGGAACCCGGCCTCCACGCCACCGAGCGCAGCAGTGACCAGCGCCTCCGACCCGCCGTCGACGAGGAAGACGACCCGGCCGTCGCGGGCGATCGACGGCTCGACCCCCGCCAGGGACTTGGCCAGCGCGGCCGCCTGCCAGCCCCACGGCGCCCGGATCGCGGGGCCGGACAGGGCCGCCAGCGGCAGGCCAAGGGCTGCCTCCGCGCCGAGCGTCCAGGCCGTCGCCCAGTACGTCATCGACAGCCGCTCCTGGTTCGGGCGGACCGCCGGCTGGCCCAGGACGAGGCGGATCCGACGCTTCAGGCTGCCCGCGCCCTCCCAGCCTCGACCGGCGGTCGCCTCCGCGCCGATCGCCCGCGTCGTCGACGGACCGGCGATCGCCACGACCGCGGTGGCCGCGCCCTCGTCGAGCGCCTGGAGGTCGTTGCCGAGCCGGGCCTGGACCGCCCCGCCCGGTCCGCTCTCCAGCCGCTGGATGAACCCGCGGACCGTCCGGATCCCGTCCTCGAACGCGAGCCACGGGTTGCGTTCCCGCCACGGGCCCGGGCTCGGGGCGCGGACGTGGCCTGCCTGGATCCGGAGCGCGCCGACCCGGTGCGGATGGCCGTTGAGCCGGCTCGCCGGCAGGAGCGCGTGGAGGAAGGCGAGGCGCAGGGCCGCCTCGACCGGCGCGGCCCGGAGGTCGCCTTCGATCCGCTCGAGGATCGCCTCGAGGCCGGCCAGCTGACGCGGCGTGTGGAGGTCCAGGAGCCGATCGACCAGCCCGGCGCCACCCTCCACGACCGGGAACCGATCGCGCAGCCTTGCACGGGTCGCGGCGTGGTCGTCGGGGATCGTCCGGGCGCGGACGAGGTCCGCCTCGTCGAGCTCGGCGCTCCGCTCGCCGCTGCGCTGGCCGCGGCAGACGGGGCAGGAGTAGACCTTGCGGGCGGTCATCCGGGGCTCATCGCCGCCTTCGCCCGGGTCGTCGGACCCGCGATCGGTGTCGTCGTCGGGGGCCGCATCGCCGTCCTCGGACGTCGCCTCGCCGTCGGCGAGCGCCTCGTGCGGCCCGTCCTGCTCCGGCCAGACGATCTCGTCGATCACGAGCGATCGGCCGCAGGTCGGACAGCGTGTCGCGAACAGCGCGCCGACCGCGACCTTCAGGCTCGTCTGGCCGCGGGGCGAGGCACCCATCGCCTGGAACGCGGCGTCGAGATGGCGGAGGTCCGGCGGGCGGAGGACGAGCTCCGCGAGCAGCCGGGTCAGCGGGGTCGACTCCAGGCTCGCGACACGGCGCTGGCGATCGACCGCCGCGCGGGCCACCCAGCCGCCGCGGCCGGCGAGGTCCAGGACGACGTCACCCGGCTTGGCGAGGGTGTCGATCCGGCCCTCGACGAGGGCGGGCGGGGGCGGGGGCGCCAGCCGCTCGAAGAACGGCAGGGTGAACCCGGGCTCCGCTCGGACCAGGGGGGCGCGACCGGCCATCCGCGAAAGCCTACCGGCTTGTCAAGTCGCTCAGCGGGGACGTGCCCGCGGGCGACCCGCCGCGGCTATGCCTCGTCGGCCTCGTCGAGCTCTTCCTCGAAGGCCTCGTCCGTGGTCGATTCCGGCGGCAGGACGCGATCGAGGTCCTCGATCTCCTCGTCCTCCTCGTCGTCCTCGAGGTCGTCCTCGAGGTCCATCTCCTCGCGGATCAGGGTGCCCTTGGTGTACGGCCGCAGGTCGGTCGACTTGGCCGCCATCGGGAAGGACACCTTCCCGTAGTTGCGCGGGTCCTGGTAGATCTCGCGGATGATGATCCGGACGTCCTTGTCGCCGAGCGAGGTCACGCCGGCCGCGTACTTGTTGCCCTCGGCCATGAGCTTGAGGAGCCGGGCGGCGACCCGCGGCTCCACGACGCCGATCCTCATCCCGTTGCTGAACGCGATCAGGCGGCCGCCCTCCGGCGTCAGCTCGACCGCATCACCCGGGTTGACCTGGGCGAGCTTGCGGGGATGGGGCAGGTCCGTCAGGAACGCAAACCCGGTCTTGCCGGTCTCCTCGACGAAGATCGAGACCGGGGCCTTGCTGCCCTCCTGGGCGGGCACGGTCTTGTCGCCGGCCTCGACGAGCAGGACCCGAAGGCGGTCGATGTTCCGCTCGGCGATCCGGTTCGTGGGATCGAGCGCGAGCGCCGTCTGGTAGTGCTCGCGCGCGGCGGCGAGCTCGCCCAGCTCCCACAACGACTTCGCGAGGCGGTTCTCCGACTCGGCGTCCGGTCCGAGCTCGAGCAGGCGTCGGTTCGTCTCGGCCGCCTCGGACCACTGGGCGGCGGTCGCCTGGGCGATCGCCTGGTCGACGAGCTGGCGCTTGAGGCGGACCTGGTTGACGGCGCTCGACGCGGGCGTCTCGAGTTCGGGGAAGGTCACGAGGGCACTCCGTTCGTTGCGTTGCCCACCTGCCGGAATGGCCGCAGCCGAGGGGTTTCGAGTCCCGGAGGGGGCAAGGGTTTGTAGCATCGCACGAGCCGCACGTCAAACGTCGGACGACGGCGACCCGCAGATGCGGGCGGGCACCGAATCGGAGGGTGATGCGCGGACGACGATCGTGGGTGGCCATCGGGGCGGTCGGGGTCGGGGCACTCGTGCTCGCGATCATCGGGACCGGTCGATTGACCGCGCCGCCGGCTCCGAGCGGCGGACCCGCGACGGCGTCGGCCAACGCGGAGATCCCGGCGGCGGGTCCCCTCGTCTTCTACGAGATCCTCGATGCCGATGGGGCCGCCCTGATGACGCGACGGCTCGACGGTACGAGCCTGCCGCGTCGAGTCGCCGTGCGGTCGACGGACGCCGGCCGGATCTGGTCCGTCGACCCGACGGGCGCCGTCGCCCTCGCGGTGCTCCCCCAGGGCGACGGCGTGCGCCTCGAGGCGATCGCGACGGCCGACGGGAGCGATCTCTGGCGCGTCGACCTGCCGGCCGCCCAGATCGACGAGGCGATCTGGTCCGCCGACGGCCGGCGGTTCGCCCTCGTCCACCGGCCCGAGGCGGCCGGCCCGACGGAGACGCTCGTCCTCGACACGCGCGACGGGCACCTGGTCCGGACGATCGTGCCCCACGACGCCGTCCTCCAGGGCTTCGACACCGCCGATGCGCTCGTCCTCCGACAGCGGCTGCCGTCGGGTCAGGCCGGGACGGTCCGCTGGACGTTCCTGCGGGTGGACCCCGCGACGAACATCGTCAACCGACTCGCGGCGCCGCCGGACGTCGGGCCGGCGACGACCTACTCCGAGGACGTCGACCCGGGGCACGGGGTCGGGGTCGTGTCCGCGCTGGCGCCGAATGACGCGGACACCGCGGTCCAGGCCTGGCCGCTGGGCGGGGGCCCGTCGAAGACGATCGCCACGCTCCCGTCGGTCGACCAGCTGGCGATCGATCCCGACGGGTCGGGCGTGGTGGTGACGGCCGCCGACCTGGTCCGCCTGATCGGCTGGGACGGGCGGGCGACGGAGCTGCGGTCCGGCGCCGACGCGGTGACCGCGCTGAGCTGGTCGGCGACGGGCGACTACCTCGGGCTGACGACGGAGCACGCCGGCGCCCCGCTCACGGTCGTCGAGATGGCGACGGGCCGGAGCGTCGACCTGCCGATCACCGCGCCGGTGGCCGGGGCGATCCTGACACGCGTCGTCGGCGGGGTGCCCCTCCCGGCGACCCCGCTGCCGGCCGTCGAGCCCGGCCCGACGCCGACGCCCGCCTCGTCGGGCCCGGATCTCGGGGGCGCCCCGTCGATCGGATCGGCGTGGTTCGACACGTCGAGCGGCGACGTCGTCCTGCACGTCGACCGCCTCGTCCCGACGAGCGAGGGCGGCATGCGGGCCGCGGCCTCGATCACGCCGATCGGCCTCGGCGCCGTCCCGATCCCCGACGACGGCGCGCGGACCGTCACCCTGCTCCCCCGCCCGGGCTCGACCGAGATGCTCGTCTGGGTCCAGACCGCCGACCGCGGCCGGGGCTGGCTGTGGGACGGCGCCGGAGCCGCCCACCCGATCGCCCTGCCGCGCGACTGGCCGGCGAACGCGACCGACGTGGCGTGGCGACCGGACGGCCTCGCCCTGGCGGGGAGTGCCGCGCGCGTCCGCCCGAACGGGGACGTCCAGGCGACCTTCGTCGTCGGCGAAGTTGGCGGGAGCGGCGGGTCGCGGACGACGGTCGTCCCGGTCCGGGGCGAGTACGACCGCCTGGAGGGCTGGTGGTCGCCGACGGAGCTCCGCGTCGGGCACGGCATCTGCACCGAGGGCTGCGCGGGTCGCTACGCGAACTCGGCCCGGCTGCGCGTCCGCGATGCGCGTCTCACGCAGTTCACCGCCGCGGACCGCGCGCGCGGTCCGATCGACGACATCTACCCGGACGGGAAGGGCGGGCTCGTCATGAGCGCGATCAACGACGACGTCCGCGACGACATCCACATCGACTGGCCGGCGAACCCCGACGATCCGGATGGACCGACGTTCGTCGGGGTGGCGGCGGATCGACATTCGCTGCTGATCGCGGAGGCGCGGTCGACCGGGACGGACCTGTACCGGGTCGCCGACCCGGTCCGCCAGGCGGTCGCAGGGCGGGTCACGAACCCCCAGCGGACGCTGATCGGGCACTTCGCGCGGACCGGTCTGGACATCATGGTTTCGCCGGACGAGCACTGGGCCGTCACGACCGATCGCGTCGGGGGCACGGAGCTCGTCGAGCTCGCCTCGGGGCGGTCATGGCCGGTGGACCGCGATCGGACGCTCACCTGGTGGCCGAAGACGGCCTGAGGTTCAGGCGTTCAGCCGCAGGTTCCAGGCGATGACGATCGCCGCCAGCCCGACGAGGATGACCAGCTCCCACAGCCAGCGCGGGTCCCGTCGGCGCGACGGCGGCGCGGAGTGGAGCGTGTCCCACAGGTAGAACAGGAACATCAGGAGCGCCGGTCCGATCAGGCGCGGGATCCCGATCGCCCGGATCGCCGCCGCCCCGATCGCGATCGCGACGGCGTAGGTCAGCGCGGACAGGAGCGCGTCGCGGGCGTTGGCGGTGCGCAGGGCGGCGGCGCGATACCCGAGCAGGCCCGCGACGATCCCGTCGGCGATGGACAGCACCAGGAGGTTGGCGAGCGGCAGCGGCGTGCCCGGCGCGCCCGGGGCCTCGCCGCCGGCGATCCCGCCGGGGACGCTCGCCGCGACGCCGGCGAAGGCAACCAGCGCGACGACGAGCATCGTCACCAGGGCCGACGAGCGGTCGTCGGCCGTCGGGCCCTGGGCGGAGCCGGCGATCCGGGTCTCGATCGCCAGGGCACGATCGAGGAGGATCCCGACCGCCACGATCGCCGGGATGATCGCCGCCCCGAGCGGGACGAGCCGGATCGCCCCGACCGACCCGAGGGCGGCGACCGCCGGGACGATGAGGGACTCGACCGGGACGCCGCGGTCCGACTCGGAGCTCTCGACGTCGCCGAGGAGCTGGAGCGTCCCGAGGATCGTCGCGGCGAGGAGCAGGACCGCGACTCCCCAGATCAGCGGACCGCTCAGGACCGCGGCCATCCCGACGACGGTCGCGACGGCGATCTCGAGATCCCGTCGCCGGCCGGTCGCGTCGCGGGCGGCGTCGCGCGCCACACCCCGGATCGGGAGGTGCCGCGAGGCTCGCCCGAGGCCGCTCGGCTCGAGGTGTCCGACTGGGTGCGACGGGGTCGTCATCGGCGGGATGGTACGCGCTCGGTCAGCCCGGGACGCGGCCGGGCTTCCCGGCCGCCCAGGCGAGCACGTCGGCCCGGGAGCGGGTGTTCACGACGTCTGCCGCTGTTACCCACGCCCGGCGCGCCTGGCTGATCCCCCAGCGCACGTAGTCGAGCTCGCGCGTGTGGTGGGCGTCCGAATCGACCGTCAGGACGCAGCCGGACGCGACGGCCCGGCGCGCCCGTTCCGCCGACAGGTCCAGCCGGTGCGGCGACCCGTTGATCTCCAGCGCCGTGCCGGTTCGCGCGGCAGCGTCGTACACCGCGTCCCAGTCGAGGTCGAGATCGTCCCGGGTCTGGATCATCCGCCCGGACGGGTGGGCGACGATGTCGACGTGTGGGCTGTGGATCGCGTTCAGGGTCCGCCGCGTGAGGTCCACGCGTGACTGGCGCCGGGCGACGTGGACCGACGCGACGACGACATCGAACGTCGCGAGGAGGTCGTCCTCGTAGTCGAGGTCTCCGTCGGCGCGGACCTCGAGCTCACAGCCGTGGAGCAGGCGGAAGCCGTCCTTCGGCGTTTCGGGCGGGGCGGTGCCGGCCGCCTCCTCGGCGGCGAACCGGGCGTTGAGCCCGGCGATGATCGCCCGCTCCTCCGCGACCCGGTCCGGGGTGAGCCCGTTCGCGATCGCGAGCGACTGGGTGTGGTCGGTCAGCACCTGGAAGGCATAGCCGCGACGACGGGCGGCGTCGGCCATGACCTCGATCGGCTGGCTGCCGTCGCTCCACTCGCTGTGGGTATGGCAGTCGCCCAGCAGGTCCGCCTGGGTGATGAGGACCGGCAACGTCCCGGCGATGGCGGCCTCGATCTCGCCCTCGTCCTCGCGCAGCTCCGGCTCGATGAACGGCAGGTCGAGGAACGCGTAGGCCTCGGTCTCGGTCGCGAACGTCCGCAGCTCGGCGTCCGGGCCGGTGAGCGGCTCGCCCGCCTCGTCGATCCGGGCGAAGCCGTACTCGCTCAGGCTCCAGCCGCGATCGCGCGCGCGGGCCCGGAGCCGGACGTTGTGCTCCTTGCTCCCGGTGAAATGGATCAGGTGGGTCCCGGCGGCGCCGGGCGGCATCGACATCAGGTCGACTTGCGGGCCCCGCAGCAGGCGGACGGCGGACTTGTGGCCGCCCCGCCCGATCACGGCGTCCACGGCGCCGAGCCCGGTGAAGCGGGCCATCAGCGCATCCGGGTCCGTCGTCTCCGCGAGGAGGTCGAGGTCGCCGATCGTCTCCTTCTTCCGGCGGAACGAGCCGGCCGGAACAATCGAGACGACGCCGGGCGTCGAGGCCAGAGCGGGCAGGAGCGCGTCGATCTGCGCTTCCGCCTGGTTCAGGAGCAGCCGCCGGGGGTTGCGCTCGATCCGCTCGATGCCCTCCAGGATCATCGCCTCGGTTCGCTCGGACAGGCCGCGGAGCGACCGGACCCGGCCGTCCCGGGCGGCCGCCTCGAGATCGGCCATCGTCAGGATCCCGAGCTCGTCGTGGAGCTGCTTGACGGTCTTCGGCCCGAGCCCGGGGATCTGGAGCAGCTCGACGAGGCTCGCCGGCACGTCCGCCCGCAGACGCTCGAGGTAGGCCATCCGGCCGGTGGTCACCAGCTCGAGCGTCTTGTCGGAGATCGCCTGGCCGACGCCCGGGATCTTCGGTGGGTTGCCGGCGCGGTAGGCCGCGACGAGGTCGACGGGGCTGCGGCCCATGGCGTCGGCGGCCCGGTGGTAGGCCACCGTCTTGAACGGGAGCTCGCCCTTGACCTCGAGGATGTCGCCGATCTCGTGGAAGACCCGGGCGAGATCGCCGTTCGTCAGGTCGGCGGCGAGATCGGCGGCCTCGTCCGGCGGCTCGTCGTCGTGGATCGGCGGGCTCGCGAGGAGCTCGTCGGGATCTGCGGTGGGCACCCCCCGATGGTAGCGGGCACCGCCGAAGGCTCGCCGAAGCGCGGCCGCCGCTCGAGGGGCTACGCGACGACGCGGTCGCGACCCCGTCGCTTCGCGAGATACAGCGCTCGGTCGGCCTGGTCGACGACCGACTCGATCGATTCGTCGCCGTCGCGGGCGACCGCGGCCCCGACCGACACGCTGACGCTTCGTACCCCGACGTCGTCGAGGTCGAGCGCGCCGACCGCGGCACGGACGCGCTCGCCCACGTCGAACGCGACGTCGAGCGTCGGGTTGCGGAGGAGCACGGCGAACTCCTCGCCGCCATACCGCGCGGGCACGTCGTCCTCGCGGACCGCGCCCGCGATCGCCCCGGCCACGGCGCGCAACACCTCGTCGCCGACCTGGTGGCCGTGGGCGTCGTTGAGCGCCTTGAACTTGTCGATGTCGATCATCAGGACGCCGACCGAGTCCTCGGCGCGGCGACGACGCGCGAGCAGGGCGCAGAACTCGTCGAAGTAGCGCCGGTTCGGGAGGCCGGTCAGCGCGTCGGTCGAGGCGCGTGCCTCGGCCTCGCGATGGGAGTAGGCGCGCGAGAGGGCGGCCGAGGCCTCGATCGCCGCGCCGACGAGGATCCGGTGCGCCGACCCGGGCCAGGACCCGGCCGTCCGGCGCGAGATCAGGAGAGCGCCGATCTGTCCGGCATCCGTCGTGAGCGGGGCGACGAGCGTATGGCGAAGCCCGAAGACGCTTCGAGCGCGCTCGGCGATCCGCTCCGCGACCCGGGCCTCGGCGGCGTGTGAGCGGCGGCCGCCGGGGCGAGTCAGCTCCGGGAGCGGCGGAACGTCCGGTGCGCGGCGGCCGCTCCGGTGCGGCCCGGCCGACGCCGGAGGCGACGTGGCGATCGTGACGGGCCGGCCGGCGGCGAGCGGCAGGATGCCGGCCGGCAGGTCGGCGTCGGGCTCGATCGGGATCGCGACCGCGACCGGCCCGCGACCGGCGGCGCCCTCGGCCGCCGGGTCCTCGAGGTCGGAGATCGGGAAGAGCGTGGACGACGTGGAGCCACCGGTCCGGGCGTTCACGAGCGTCGCCTCGAGGACGCGGGCGTCGGGCCGGCGGCGGACGATGACGACGTGATCGGCCCCGGTCCCGGCGCCGAGCTCCTCCACGATCGCGCCGACGATGGCATCGGGGGAGATCGAGCGGGACAGGCCCTGGAGAATCCGCGCGAAGCTCTCGGCCTCGAACCGCCGGCTCTCCTCGAGCTCCTGGACGGCGAGGCGGTTGCGGACGGCCGCGAACCCGACGATGACGATCAGGACGGTGATCGCGAGGTCCAGCGGGCGCGCGCCACCGCCGAACAGGCGGATGACGGAGATCACCCCGAGCGTGAAGAAGGTTCCGGCGAAGACGAGCCAGGAGCGGCGGATCCCGGGATCCTCCGCAGTGGCCGACGGACGACGCTCGGTCGGTGTTGTCACGTTCGGAGGAGAGCATGCCGGTCCGGAGGGGATCAATGCAAGCGACGCGGGTAGTACCTCCGGCGGGCGGGTCCTGGTACTTCCGTTCGAACCTGCGGCGGGGCGGGTCGCGTGACCGGGTCAGGCGGAGCGGTCCTCCACCCGGCGGCCGCGCTTCATCCGGTACAGCCCGGCGTCGGCGACCGCGATCAGCTCGGCCGCGGTCCGGCCGTCGGACGGGAACGTCGCGACCCCGACCGAGACGCCGATCGGCACGTTCAGCCGCCCGTCGTGGCAGAACGTCGAGCTCGAGAACGCGTCGACCAGACGCTCGGCGGTGCGGGTCGCCTCGTCCTGGTCGGCGTCCGGCAGGAGGATCGCGAACTCGTCGCCGCCGTAGCGGGCCGGGATGTCCGAGACGCGGATCGTCCGGCGGATCACGTCGGCGGTCCACCGGAGGACCTCGTCGCCGAGGAGGTGGCCGAACGTGTCGTTGACGAGCTTGAAGTCGTCCAGATCCAGCATCAGCAGGCCGAGCGGCTTGTGGACGCGCCGCGCCCGGACGGCCTCCTGGCCGAACCGCTCGTGGAGCGAGCGGTGGTTGAAGAACCCGGTGAGCGGGTCGCGGTCGGCCAGCGCCTTCGCCTCCCCGTAGAGGCGGGCGTTCTCGAGGGCGATCGAGGCCTCGTTGGCGATCGTCCGGGCGAGGCTGAGCCGCTCCTCGTCCGGCTCGATCACCCCGTCCGAGATCAGCTCGACGAGCCCGATGGTCTCGCCCGAGGCGACGAGCGGCAGCATGACGAGGGACCGATGGCCGCCGGCGAGCAGCAGGCGCGCCTCCGCCGGGTCGGCGTCCGGCGCCGTTGCGTCGACGCTCTCGGTCCCCTGGTCGACGAGGACGCGGCGGGTCTGCGGAAACGCAGACACCTGGTAGTCCGGCTCGAGCTCGTCGGCCTCGACCGCGGGGAACGAGCCGAGGCTCGTGAGCCGGTCGTTCGGCCGGTCCCACCACGAGATCCCGCACTCCTCGACCTCCATGACGGTCGCGAGGTGGCGAGCGAGGACATTCGCGACCTGGTGCGAGTCCAGGCTGCCGGCGAGGTCCGCGCTGACGTCGAGGAGCAGCCGCAGCTCGCCGGCGAGGGCACTGCTGCGGGCGAGGTTGCGGGCCGACTCGAGCGCGGTCGCCGCCTGGTCGGCGAGGATCGACAGCAGGCGGAGGTCGTGGGCGTCGAACTGGTGGAGGCCGAGCTTCGAGAGCGTGATCACCCCGACGACCGCGTCGTCGTAGCGCATCGGGACGACGAGCATCGATTCGTCGACGTCGTCGGTGCCCGGGATCGACGCGCCACGCGGATCGAGGTTCGCGTCGTGAACCAGCAGCGGCTCGCCGTGCAGCCCGACCCAGCCGGTGAAGCCGACGCCGAGCGTGGTCCGGAGCAGGTCGAGGTCCACCTCCGCGTAGGCACCGACGCGGCCCTCGAACGCGATCGGGACGAGGTCGCCGCCCTCGAGGACGTACACCCGGGCGTTGTGGTAATCGATGATTCGGCCGGTCTCCTCGACGACGGCGCGGCCGACCGCCTCGCGGCCGTCGGCGCGGCTCATCCGGGCCGAGGCGAGCTGGAGGACCTCGAGCTGGCGACCGAACAGCTCGGCGTTGGCGGCGGGGCGGGGCGAGCGGCTGGCCCGTTCGACCGTGGGCGTCGATGGGTGGGCGGGCGCGCGCGAACGCCGATGGCGGATGGGCGGATGCGCGCTCATGACCGGACGGTCCCACGTCCGCGGCGTCGCTCCTGCCGACCCGTGGTACCGACCCGCTCGGTCGAACGTACCGACGCCCCGTCGGTGGAGGACGGTCGGGGGCGGAACGGCCGGGTCAGGTGCCCGCGGGGACTCCCTCGTCACGCGCGGCCCGCGCCGGCGGCGTGCGTTGGGGATGCTCGCCGCGGACGACGGGATGACCCTGGGCCCGCCAGGCGGGCACGCCCGAGGCGACCCACGACACGTCCTCGAACCCGGACGAGCGGAGGATCGAGGCGGCAACGCCGGCCCGGAGACCGGCCGCGCAGATCGTCACGATCGGATGGTCGCGCGGCAGCTCGTCGAGCCGGTCCGGCAGCGAGCCCGCCGTGATGTGGATGCTGCCGGGCACGTGGTAGGCCTCGTACTCGTTCGCCTGGCGGACGTCGATGACGAGCGGTGCGTCACCCGGCTCGGAGCGCTCCAGGCGGGCGGCGAGCTCGTCCACGTTCAACCGACCGGTGGATTCGAGCGGGCCGCCGCCCTCCGCCCAGGTGCCGAAGCCGCCGCGGAGATGCCCGACGATCGCCCCTTCGGCACCGATCCGGAGCGCCTGGCGGATCGCCTCGTCCCAGTCCTCGGGGCGCTGGAGGACGAGGACGAGCGGCCACGCCGGATCGACGACCCAGCCGAGCCACGTCCCGAACGACGGGCCGAGCGGCACCGACTGCGATCCGACCGCGTGGGCGACGGCGTGGTCGGCCGGCGGCCGGAGGTCGAGGAGCAGGGCCCCGGCCGCGAGCTCGCGCCGCGTCTCCTCCAGGCTGAGCGGCCGCGCCTCCGGGATCCGCCCGCCGAGGAGCGACGGGCCGGCCTGGTTCGTCGGGCGCATCCGGGCGAAGTAGCGCGGGACGGCGGGCTGGCCGCGCAGCAGCCGCTTCGCGAACGTCTCCACGTCCTCGATCCGGACGAGCGCGTTGTGGCGTCGCTCGTAGCCGATCGTCGTCGTCGGGGTGGACGCGATGCCGGTCGCGCAGAGCGAGCCTGCGCCGTGGGTCGGATGGACGACCACATGGTCGTCGTGGCGCATGACGACGTCGCGCAGGCTCGCGTGCATCGAGACGGCGTAGTCGTGCGCGTGCTCCTGGCCGAGGAGGTCCGTCCGTCCGACCGCGCCGACGAGCAGCGAGCCGCCACTGAACAACAGCGCGGGGTCCTCGCCGCGGCCGATGTCCGCGACCGAGTAAGCGACGTGCTCTGGCGTGTGACCGGGCGTGTCCCGCGTCGTGAAGCGCAGCGCGCCGACGTCGAACGTCTCGCCGTCGCGCGACGGAGCGTGCTCGTGGCGGAGCTCCGCGCCGGCGCCGATGACGTGCCGCGCCCCGGTCAGGGCCGCGAGGTCGCGCCCGCCCGAGACGTAGTCGTTGTGCAGGTGGGTCTCGACGACATGCGTGATCCGGACGTCGAGCTCACGCGCTGCCGCGAGGTAGATGTCCACGTCCCGCCGAGGGTCGACGACCGCGGCAACCCCGGCGACGTCGTCCGCGACCAGGGTCGACAGATGGCCGAGCCCCTCGATCCGAAACTGGCGGATCTGCATGGGCTACATCATCACGAGGCCGCCGTCGACGGCCAGCACCTGACCCGTGATGAACGCCGCTTCGTCGCTCGCGAGGAACGCGACGGCCGAGGCGATCTCCTCGGTCGTCCCGAACCGGCCGAGCGGCGTTCGCGACGTGATCTCGGCCTGGAGCGCCTCGGGCAGGTCCGCCGTGAGCTCGGTCAGGACGAAGCCGGGCGCGACGGCGTTGCAGGTGATCGAGCGCGAGGCCAGCTCCCGAGCCGTCGCCTTCGTGAGCCCGATCAGACCGGCCTTGGCCGATGAGTAGTTCGCCTGGCCCATCTGGCCGGCCTGGCCGCTGACGGAGGTGATGTTCACGATCCGGCCGCTCCGCGCCTTGAGCATCGGCCGCGTCACGGCCTTCGTCATGTAGAACGCGCCGAACAGGTTTGTTTCGAGGACCTCGCGGAACGCCTCGACCGACATCCGCATGATCAGGTCGTCGCGGGTGATCCCGGCGTTGTTCACGAGGATGTCGACCTTGCCGAACGTGTCGACGACCTGCTTCACGACCCCCTCGGCCGCATCGGGATCCGTCGCGTTCGCCTGGATCGCCAGCGCCTGCCGGCCGAGCGCCGTGAGCTCGGCGGTACACGACGCGGCCGCTTCCTCGTTCCCGCGGTAGGTGAACGCAACATCGGCGCCCTGGGTCGCGAGTCTGTTGGCGATCGCCCGGCCGATGCCTCGAGAGCCACCGGTGACGAGCGCGGTCTTTCCCGTCAGGTCGATCACGCGTGCACCTCTGTGGACGGGTGGGCCCGCTCCGGCTCGCCGGGCGCGACGTCGTCCAGCGGGACATCCAGCGATCCTGGCTGCCGCATCACCGCGGCGAGGGCGTCCGGGATCGGGTCGACGGAGTCCCAGTCGACCGGGAGCCGCACGGACACGTCCTCCGGCCGGACCGCCTCGTCCGCCGTGCGGCCGCGCGCCGGGTCCGCGGTCCACTTGATCGTCACCGCGCCGCTCGTGAAACCGGCTCCGAACGCCACGATCGTCACGTTGTCACCGACCTTCACGCAGCCCTCGTTGACCGCCTCGGCGAGGGCGATCGGCACGGACGCGGCCGACGTGTTCCCGTACCGATCGAGGTTGATGAACATCTTGTCCATCGGCAGGTCGAGGCCCTTCGCGACCGCCTCGATGATCCGGATGTTCGCCTGGTGGGGGATGAACAGGTCGACGTCCGCCGGCTCCAGCCCGGATCGGCGGATCGACTCGAGCGCGGTCGTCGCCATCGTCTTCGTGGCGAACCGGTAGGTCTGGTTGCCCTCCATCCGGACGTAGTGCTCGCCCCGCCGGATCGTCTCCGCGGACGGCGGCGCCTTCGACCCGCCGGCCGGCAGCCAGATCATGTAGGCGCCCTGCGGCTCGGTCGTCATCTCGATCCCGAGCGCGCCGCCCGGCTCGTCGCTCGCGCTCAGCACCACCGCGCCGGCCCCGTCGCCGAACAGGATGCAGGTGCTCCGGTCCGTGTAATCGAGGAACCGGGTGAGGAGCTCCGAGCCGATGACGAGGACGTGCTTCGCAAGGCCCGCCTGGATGTACGCCTGGGCGGTCGCGAAGCCGTAGACGAAGCCGGAGCAGGCGGCCATGACGTCGAACGCGGTCGCGCGGGTGTTGCCGATCGCCTCCTTGACGAGCGCCGCGGTCGACGGCATCCAGTAGTCCGGCGTCAGGGTGGCGAGGAGGATCAGGTCGATGTCGTCCGGCTGGATCCCGGCGGTGTGGATCGCCCGCAGCCCGGCGACCGCGCCCATCGACGCCGTCGTCTCGTTCGCGGCGGCGACCCGGCGCTCGCGAATCCCGGTCCGCGTCCGGATCCACTCGTCGGAGGTGTCGACCATCTTCTCCAGGTCGGCGTTCGTCAGGACCTGGGCGGGGGCGTAGCGGCCCCAGCCGGTCACGTGGGCGCGTCGGGTGGCGGGAGCCGTGGCGTCGTTCACAGGGGTTCCACCTCGATCAGCGGCTGCTTCGCCTTGACCAGGGCACCGTTCTCCGGCACGACCTTGACGACCCTCCCCGCGAGGTCGGACTTGATCTCGTTGAACAGCTTCATCGCCTCGATCAGGCCGATGACCTGGCCGACGGCGACCTCGCGGCCGACGGCGACGAACGCTGCGGAGCCCGGCGCCGGCGAGCCGTACCAGACGCCGGTCAGCGGCGCCTTCACGGACGGGCGGCTCGGAGGCTCGGTCGGGGCGGCTGACGACGACCCGTCGTCGGGCGCGGGGGCCGGTGACGTGCCTGCGGCTGGTGCCGCGCCCGCGCCCGTCGCGGCGGCCGGAGCCGCGGCGACCGCGACCGCCTTGCGCAGGACGAGCCGCGTGCCGCCGGCCTCGACGGCGAGCTCCGAGAGGTCGCTCCGGTCGAGGAGCGCCCCGAGCCGGTCGACGAGCGCCAGCAGGGAGGCGTCACCCGGATCCTGGGGCACGACGGCGACGTCCGCATCGGGCTCCGGCGGATCCGGCGGATCGGCGTCCGGGAGCGAGTCCGCGAGCGTATCCGCGCCGCCGGCCGCGAGGGCCTCCGGCTCGCCCGTCATGCCGTCCGTCAGTCCGTCCATCGGCGGAAGATCAGCGCGGTGTTCTGGCCGCCGAACCCGAACGAGTTCGACAGGGCGATCGGGATGTCGTGACGGCTCGCCACGTTCGGGGTCAGGTCCAGCCCCTCTCCCTCGGGGTCGACGTCGTGGAGGTTGACCGTCGGCGGGACGCAGCCCTCGCGCATCGTCTGGATCGTGATGATCGCCTCGATCGCTCCTGCCGCGCCGAGCGTGTGCCCGATCATCGACTTGTTCGCGGTGATCGAGATCTCGCGCGCGTGCTCGCCGAAGATCGTCTTGATCGCCTGCAGCTCGGCCTTGTCGCCCTCGGGCGTCGACGTCGCGTGGGCGTTGACGTGGGCGATGTCTCCCGGCTCGAGGCCGGCCTTCTCGAGCGCCCGCCGGGCCGCCCGGACCGCGCCGATCCCGCCGGGTGCCGGCAGCGTGATGTGCGACGCGTCCGCCGTCGCGCCGTAGCCGACGACCTCGGCCAGGATCTCGACGCCGCGGGCGCGGGCGTGGTCGAGCTCCTCGAGGATGAGGACGCCGCAGCCCTCACCGGGGACGAAGCCGTCGCGACCCTGGTCGAACGGCCGCGAGGCCCCCTCCGGGTCGTCGTTCCGGCGGGACAGCGCCCGCATGGAATCGAAGCCGCCCATCAGCGGCTCGAAGACGCCGGCCTCCGAGCCGCCGGCCAGCATCGTGTCGGCGTCGTTGCGGCGGATCGTCTCGAACGCCTCGCCGATCGCGTGGCCGCCGGTGGCGCACGCGGAGACAGTCGTGAAGTTCGGCCCGGTCATCCCGTAGTTGATCGCGATCTGCCCGGCCCCGATGTTCGGGATCCCCATCGGGATCAGGAACGGGCTGATCCGATCCGGCCCCCGCAGGGCGTTCGTCGTGATCCCCTCGACGAGCGTCCCGACCCCGCCGAGACCCGTCCCGAGGATCACCCCGGTCCGTTCGGCCTCGTCGCCCTCCATCCGCTCCGGCAGCGCGGCCTGGTCCATCGCCTGTCGCGCGGCGACGAGCCCGAACTGGATGTAGCGGTCGGTCCGCCGGATGTCCTTCCGGTCCATGACGCCCGACGCATCGAAGTCCTTGACCTCGCCGACGACCTGGGCCTTGAGGCGCGACGGGTCGAAGGCTGCGACCCGGGCGATCCCCGAGCGGCCGGCCACCATCCCCTGCCACGTGGACGCGACATCGTTGCCGAGCGCGGTGAGCATCCCGGTGCCGGTCACGACGACCCGGCGAGGGGTCGCCGGCCAGGCGCCGTTCGAGCGCGCGGTCACCGGACGAGCTTCCCGGTGCGGACGGTGGCCGCGCGGTACACGTCGCCGGCCAGCCCGCGGGCCGAGATCGCGTTCGAGACGGCCATCGTGTCGAATTCGGCGCGCCGGATCTCGGCGGTCACCTCGCGCCCGTCGATCTCGACCAGCGCCCATGAGGCGGTCGGGTCGCCGTCGAAGACGAGCCCGGCAGACCCGTCGTTGACGATCAGCTTCCAGCCGAGGTCGCGGATCTCCGGGAGATGGGTGTGGCCGCAGCAGATCACCCGGGCGTCCGTCCGCGAGACGCGCTCGAGGACGACCGACGGGTCGAGCTGGGTGTCGAACCCCTGGGTCTGCGAGCCGGGCGAGGCGTGACAGGCCAGGACCATCGTGTCGTCGAGGACCAGGCGGCGCTCGGACGGCAGGCGGCGCAGCCAGCCGATCCGCTCGTCACCGAGCGTGTCGTGGGCCCACTCGGCGGCCTCGCGGAAGGCATCCGGGACGCCGTCGGTCATCCACGGGAAGGCAGCCGAATAGTCGAAGTCGGCGACCGCCACGTCCGTGTTGCCCTGGACGATCGTCGCACCGGTCGCCTCCATCTCCCGGAGAGCGTCGACGACGCCCGCCGGATCCGGGCCCTGGAAGACGTGATCGCCGGCGATGACGACCGCGTCGGGTCGTTCCTTCTTCAGCGCGGCCCGGACGGCGGTCAGCGCCTCGAGGTTGCCGTGGACGTCCGAGAGGACCGCCAGGCGCGCGGTCATCGCAGCGCGCCTTCCGGCGGGATGATGAAGCTGAGCGTCGCCTCGCAGGCCGTCTCGCCGTCGACGCTCGCGACCGCCCGGCCCTTGCCGAACCGCGAGCCGAGCTTGTCCATCGTGACCTCGAGCCGGAGCACGTCGCCCGGCACGACGATCCGCTTGAAGCGGCACTCCTCGATCGCCGCGAACAGCCCGATCCGCGTCCCGAACCCCGGCTGCTGCGCGACGTAGACCGCCATCGTCTGGGCCAGCGCCTCGACCTGGAGGACGCCCGGCATCACCGGCATCCCTGGGAAGTGGCCCTGGAAGAACCACTCGGTCGCCGACACGCCCTTGATCCCGACGATCCGCTTCGCGTCCGGGTCGTACTCGACGATCCGGTCGACCATCAGGAACGGCCAGCGATGCGGGATGAGCGCCTGGATCTGGCTCGTCGTGAGGATGGTCCCGGGTGGGCCGGGCAGGCCGTCGGGCGGCGCGGACGAGGCGTCCGCGGGCGGCGTGGCGGTGTCGGTCACAAGTCTCTCCGTGCGATGTGGGTCAGTCTCGCCGCCCCGGGGCCCGTCGTGCGCGCCGTCGTGTGCAGGGACGCACGAGCGCGAGGCCGGCCTCGGGTCGGTGGGTCACGACCGGGCCGCGGCCGCGAGGAACGCGGACGACCCGACCCGGTCGAGAAGGTTCGTCGTCATCCGGCCATCCAGGAAGGCCTCGCTCGAGAGGATCGCCTGGTGGATCGGGACGTTCGTCACGAGGCCCTCGATGATCAGCTCGTTCAGGGCGACGCGGCCCCGCTCGATGGCCGCCTGGCGGTCCGCGCCCCACACGATGAGCTTGCCCAGGAGCGAATCGTAGAACGGCGGGACCTCGTACCCGGCGAACAGGTGGGAGTCCATCCGGACGCCCGGCCCGCCCGGGGCGAGGTAGCGGTCCACGACGCCCGCCGCAGGCCGGAACTCGCGTTCGGGGTCCTCGGCGTTGATCCGGAACTCGATCGCGTGGCCGCGGACGATGACGTCGGCCTGGCTGAAGCCGAGCGGCTCCCCGGCGGCGATCCGGATCTGGGTCGCGACCAGGTCGATGCCGGTCAGCATCTCGGTCACCGGATGCTCGACCTGGATCCGGGAGTTGATCTCGATGAAGTAGAAGTTGCCGTCCCGATCGACCAGGAACTCGAGCGTCCCGACGTTCTCGTAGCCGGCCGTCACGACCGCCCGGATCGCCTGGGTGCACAGGTCGTTCCGGGCCTCCGGGCCGAGGGCCGGGGTGGGGCCCTCCTCGAGGATCTTCTGATGGCGGCGCTGGACGCTGCAGTCGCGCTCGCCGAGATGGACTCCACGCCCGTACCGGTCGACCGCGACCTGGACCTCGACATGGCGGGTCTCGTCGAGCCACCGCTCCAGGTACAGCGAGTCGTCGCCGAATGCGGCGCGCGCCTCGGACCGGCAGACATTGAGCGACGCCTCGAGCTCGCGCGGCGTGCGGACCATCCGCATGCCCTTGCCACCGCCGCCGGCCGCGGGCTTGATGAGGACCGGATAGCCGATCCGCTCGCCCTCCTCGAGCGCGTGGGCATCGTCACGGAGGATCCCGTTGGAGCCCGGGATCGTCGGCAGGCCGAGCGAGCCGAGCAGCCGGCGGGTCAATTCCTTGTTCGAGAACCGCTCGAGGACGTTGGCCGGCGGGCCGACGAAGGTCAGGTCGTGGGCCCGGACGACCTCGGCGAAGCCCTCGTCCTCGGACAGGAAGCCGTAGCCCGGATGGATCCCGTCGCAGCCCGTGACGATCGCCGCGCTGATCACCGCGGGTGCCGAGAGATACGACCGGCGGGCATCCGCGGGGCCGATGCAGATCGCCTCGTCGGCCAGCTGGACCGGGAGCGACTCGCGATCCGCCTCGCTGTAGGCGACGACCGCCTCGATCCCGAGGGTCCGGCAGGCGCGCAGGACGCGGAGGGCGATCTCGCCGCGGTTCGCGATCAGGATCTTGCGGAACATCAGGCCTCGCTCCGCTCGGCGGTCCGGCTCGCGTCCGCCGTCCGGGCGGTCAGCTCGATGACGACCAGCTCCTGGCCGTACTCGACCGCCTGGCCCGGCTCGACGAGCGTCGCCCCGACGATCCCGTCCGCCGGCGCGACGACCTCCTGGGCGATACCGAGCATGTCGACGGCGCCGAGCCGGTCTCCGGATCGGACGCGGGTGCCGGCCCGGGCCTCGGGACGCGGCTGGAAGACCCCGACCGCGGGCGAGGTCGCGATCGAGCGATGTCCGTCGACGCCGTCGCCGGAGGCGCGACCCGTGGCGGACGCGGCCACCCCTCCGCCCGGCCCGCTGCCGTTGGTCGAGCCCGCGGCGACCGCCGCGGCAGCGCCGACCGGCCGGCTCTCGCGCCCGGTCCGGTGGCCCTCGAAGCCGCCCGGCGCGTGCCCGTGACCGGCGTGACCCGGGTGGGCCCGTGAGGCGCGGTCGGTGGTCCGGCGGTTGTGACCGGCGGCCCCGCCGGCCGGACGTCGCACGCGGATCGTCCAGTCGCCCTCGCCGACCTCGATCTCGCCCAGCCCGGTCGCGGCGAGCTTGGCGATCAGCGCGGGCACCAGGTCGTCGGCCAGCCGGTCGATCGCGGCGTGGTCGGCGAGACGGTCCGTGTCCGTGCGATCGGTCCGCGGGGTCGGGGTGGCCGCCGCCGGCTTCGCGGCAGATCGTGATCCGGTGGTGCGGCGTTCAGCAGTCAAGCGGTTCAGACCTCGTCACGGGCCGGCAGCTCGTCGCGGCGGCCGGCGGGGATCGACGGGATGCCGGACCAGCGGCCCGAATCGAGCAGGTTGCGGAAGCGATCGGTCAGACCCGGCCGCTCCGGCTGGGGCGGTGGCGGAGCCTCGACCTCGCGGTAGGCACCGAGCGTGCGGAAGCGACGGTAGCGCGCTTCGACGAGCGCGTCGAGGGACAGCCGGCCGAGGCCGTCGAGCTGCTCGAGGATGACGGTCTTCAGCCGGCGGGCGGTCTCGGCAAGGTCCGTGTGGGCACCCTCTCCGGGCTCGGCGACGACGATATCGATCACGCCGAGCGCCTGCTGCTCGCGTGCGGTCATCCGCATCGCGACGGCGGCGGTCGCCGCCTCGTCCGCCGTGCGCCACAGGATCGATGCGCAGCCCTCCGGGCTGATCACCGAGTAGACCGCGTTCTCGAGCGCGACGATCACGTCGCCGACCGCGATCGCGAGCGCCCCGCCGGAGCCGCCCTCGCCGGTGATCACGACGACGATCGGCGTCCGGAGCCGGCTCATCAGCCCGATCGAGCGGGCGATCGACTCGGCGATCCCGCGCTCCTCGGACTCGGGACCGGGGTGTGCTCCCGGCACGTCGACGAAGGTGACGATCGGCAGCCCGAACCGCTCTGCGAGCTCCATCACCCGCATCGCCTTGCGATAGCCCTCGGGATGGGGCATCCCGAAGTTGCGCCGGATGTTCTCGTCCGTGTCGGCGCCCTTCTGCTGGCCGATCACGACGACCCGCCGCTCGCCGATCCGGGCCAGCCCGGTCACGACCGCCTCGTCGTCGCCGAACAGGCGATCGCCGTGGAGCTCGATGAACTCGTCGGCCATCTCCCCGACCAGGTCGAGGATCCGCGGCCGGCGCAGGTTGCGGGCCAGCTGGACCCGGGCCCAGGTCTCGGCCTTCGGATCCGACGGGGCGACGGTCGGCGCCTCGGCGCCGTCGCGCACGGTCCCGTCCGGGACGTCGCGGTTGCGGCCCAGGATGCGGTCAACCATGGGGCACCTCGTCGGCCGTGGCGACGACCGGTTCGTCGATCCCGGCGGTGTCCGGCGCCGGCCCGTCGGCATCGTCGGCGGCGGTCGTCGTCTCCGGCTCGGGCGCGACGGGCTCCTGCGGCGTGTCGGCGGCCGCCTTGCGCGATCGGCCCTTCGGCTTCGTCGCGGCCGGCTCGGCCGGTGGCACGGGCTCGGTCGACGCCACCAGGGCGGACCGCGTCGTCGGCTCGCCCGCCCCGTTCCCGGCCGGGACATGCGCCGGCTCGGTTTCGCCGGGAAGGACGCGCTCGGCGAGGTTCGACAGGAACGAGAACGGCCGGAAATTCGGCAGCCCGATGACCTCCTGCTCTTCCGCGGTGGCCGCGCCGGTCTGGCGCGGGACGAGGAAGCGGAGCAGGTCGACGACCTCGTCGCGGAGCGCCGAGCGGTGGACGACGCGGTCGAGGAACCCGTGCTCGAACAGGAACTCGGAGCGCTGGAAGCCGGGCGGCAGCTCCTGGGCGATCGTCCCCGCGGAGACGCGCGCGCCCGCGAACCCGATCAGCGCGTTCGGCTCGGCGATGTTCACGTCGCCGAGGACCGCGAACGAGGCGAAGACGCCGCCGGTGGTGGGGTCGGTGAGGACGCTGACGAACGGCACGCCGGCCGTCCGGAGCCGCTCCAGCGCCGCGACGCTCTTGGCGAGCTGCATGAGCGACAGGGTCCCCTCCTGCATCCGCGCGCCGCCCGACGCCGAGACGACGACCAGGGGGATCCGTTCGGCGAGCGCGTGCTCCGCCGCCCGGGTGACCTTCTCGCCGACGACCGCGCCCATCGAGCCGCCCATGAACCCGAAGTCCATGACGCAGATCGCGACGGGCCGGCCGTCCATGAGGCCGATGCCCCAGACGGCCGCGTCGCGCATCCCGGTCGCCAGCTGGGCCGCGGCGATCCGGTCGGGGTACGTCTTCTGGTCGACGAAGCCGAGCGGGTCCTCCGATTCGAGCCCCGCATCGCGCTCGATGAACGAGCCGTGGTCGAGAAGGAGCGCCAGGCGGAGGTCGGCCGACAGGCGGAAATGGTGGCCGCACGACGGGCAGACCCGGAGCACCTTGTCGAGCTGCTTGTTGAAGAGCATCTCGTCACAGGACGGGCACTTCGTCCACAGGTCCGCCGGATAGGCGTCGCGGCGCGGCCGGAACGACGGCAGCTTGATCGGCATCAGTCGAGCCCCTGGCGCCGACCGGGTGTCGCCGGCAGCGTGCCGGCCCCGGGAGCGGCCAGCCGGACCGAGCGGGCGGCCCGTGCGGCACGGACCATGGGCGGCGTCGACCGGCTCGGCCGGCCGCGGCGCCAGGCGACGATCGCCGCGCCGGCGATGGAGATCGCCGCCGAGGTCAGGGCACCGCCGATCAGCAGCGGCCGCGCGATCTCGTGCGTCGCGGGATCGCCATCCGGGACCTCGCCGGCGGGGTCAAGGCCGGATGACGGCATGCGGAACGGGACGACGCGACCCTCGGCGCCGACGGCGGCCGGGAGGCGCATCGCCACAGCGGCCTCGGCGAGCCGCGTCGCCAGCCGCTCCTCGAAGCGGAACGACGGATGGACGCGGACGAGGTCCCGGCGGAGACGGTCGGCCGCGATCCTGGCGGCCGGATCCAGCGCGGTCGTGGGGTCGTCCGTGCCGGCCCCTCCCGATCCGAGCAGGGATCCGGCAAGCAGCGCATCCAGGTAGAGGTCGGTGAGGAGCGCCTCGGCCATCGCTCCGTCGCGGTCGACGAGGCTCATTCCTTGGCGAGGTCGCGGGCCACCGCCCGCAGCGCCCGGTGGACGAGGACCCGGACCGCCCCCTCGGACCGTCCGAGGACGCCGGCGATCTCCGCGGTCGACATCTCGTCGACGAACCGGAGGACGAGCGCCTGGCGACGATCCGCGGGCAGCCGCCCGACGGCCCGCCACGCGGCGGCGGCCTCGTCGCGGGTCTCGATCCCGCCCGCGACATCCAGCGGGTCCGCGATCATCGCGGCCGCCTCGATCGGGGCGACGGGGTGTCGGCGCCGGCTCCGTCGCTGGTTGGCGACGGAGTTCCGGGCAATCTGGAACAGCCAGACGCGGAACGTGGAGGCGCCGTCCCCGTCGGCCGGCCGCGCCCGCTCCTCGAACTGCGGCAGGCCCGCGAGAGCGGCGAGGAACGTGCGCTCGGTTGCGTCCTCGGCCTCGTGGTGGTCGCCGAGCTCGTGATAGGCGTAGCTGTACACCTGGGCGAGATACCTGCGATACAGGGCGTCGAACCGCAGCGGGTCGCGCCTGGCCTCCTCGACGAGCGCCCGGTCGCGATCGAGATGGGCGACGCGCGCGGTCGAACCCGCGGCGGCCGTCCGACCCGGACGATCGGTGGCGCTCACCCGTCCAAACACCGGTCGCGCCATCGTGTTACACCCGACCCTGGTTCGATGCGAACCGGAGATGGCGGATCTCGCCCGAGAACACGGCTCGCCGGCCCCGCCCGTCGTCGACAAGGAGCGCCCCCGTCCGGTCATCCACGCCCACGGCATCGACGTCCTCGCGCCACCCGTCCGGAAGCTGGAGGACGACCCGACGCCCGGTCGTCACCTGGCGCGCGGCCCATGCCGTCGCATCGAACCGTCCGTCGCGCAGCTCGCGGACCCGGCCTTCGAGAGCGGAGAGGAAGGCGTCGAGGAGCGACCCGACGTCGACCGGCCGGCCCGCGTTCGCGTCCATCAGCGAGGTCATCGCCCCGGCCAGATCCGGCGGGAAATCGGCCCGGCGCCAGTTCCCGTTCACCCCGATCCCGACGATCACGTGCGGGTCGGTCGTCCCGAGGCCGACGGACTCGCCGAGCACGCCGGCGAGCTTGCGGACCGTCGCCCGATCCGCGATCACGAGGTCGTTCGGCCACTTCAGGCGGATCGTTCCCTCCGGCAGCCCGGCCGCCGCCTCCGCCGCCTCCGCCATCGCGAGGCCCACGACCGCCGGGAGCCGCCAGGCCAGGTCCGCGCCTAGCCAGCCCGGACGGAACCCGACGGACAGGAGCAGCGCCGCGCGCGGTGGCGCGACCCACGTCCGGCCCTCCCGGCCGCGGCCCGCCGTCTGCTCGGCCGTGACGGCCAGGCAGACCTCCGGCGTCCCGGCGGCCAGCCAGTCCCGGACGACGTCGTTCGTCGAGCCGACGCGCTCGAAGCGCTCGTGCCGGGACAGGAACGGCGCGGTGACCGTCACCGGCTCGCCAGGGCCCCCGACGTTGCGTCAACCGCCGCGGAGTCCGGCCGCTCCAGCTCGAACGCCTCGTGAAGGGCCCGAACCGCGGTCTCGAGGGCGTCCTCCGCGATGATCGTCGTGATCCGGATCTCGGAGGTCGAGATCATCTCGATGTTCACGCCGGCATCGGCCAACGCCCGGAACATCCGCGCGGCGTAGCCCGGGGCATTCTGGATGCCCGCGCCGACGATCGACACCTTCGCCACGGACGAATCGGTCGTCAGCTCGCGGAAGCCGAGCTCGCGCGCGATCGGGTCGAGGATCCGCTTGGCCTTCGCGAGCTCGACCTGGGGGATCGTGAAGCTCAGGTCGGTCGCGCTGCCGTGGCCGATGTTCTGGACGATCATGTCGACGTTGATCCCGGCCTCGGCCAGCGGGCCGAAGACGTGGGCGGCGACGCCCGGCCGGTCCGGGACCTCGACGAGGGTGATCTTCGCGACATTCCGATCGTGGGCGAGGCCACGGACCTTGTTCCGCTGCTCCACGAGCGGGTCCTCCTTGATCAGCGTTCCGGGTGCGTCCTCGAACGAGCTGAGGACCTCGATGACGACGTCGTTCACCCAGCCGAGCTCGACCGCGCGGGTCTGCATCACCTGGGCGCCCTGGCCGGCGAGCTCGAGCATCTCCTCGTAGCCGATGACATCGAGCTGTCGCGACTGCGGGACGATTCGTGGGTCGGCGGTGTGGATGCCCCGGACGTCGGTGAAGATCTGGCAGCGGGTCGCCTTCAGGCGCGCGGCCAGGGCGACGGCAGTCGTGTCGCTGCCGCCGCGACCGAGCGTCGTGATGTCCGCGCCGGCGGCGTCGTCGCCCTCGGCCCGGCCCTGGAACCCGGCGATGATCACGACCTTGCCCCCGTCGAGCTCGCGGCGCACACGGCCGGGGTCGATGGACGCGATCCGCGCCTTGCCGTACCGGCCGTCGGTCGTGATGCCGGCCTGCGGGCCGCTCAGGCTGATCGCGGCCACGCCGAGCGCGTGGAGCGCCATCGAGACCAGCGTCGCGCTCTGGTGCTCGCCGGTCGCCAGGAGCATGTCCAGCTCGCGCTCGTCCGGCGTGTCCGTGATCGCGGCGGCGAGGCCGAGCAGCTCGTCGGTCGCGTCGCCCATCGCCGAGACGACGACGACCAGGTCCGAGCCCGAAGCACGCTCGCGGGCGATCCGCCGCGCGACCCGGCGAATCCTGTCGGCGTCGGCGAGGCTCGAGCCTCCGAACTTCTGCACGACGAGCGGGGCGACAGGCATCGAGGCATTCTACCGCCCGCTCCGGCTGGCTCCCGAGCCCCCAGCCCCTCGTGGCGTCGCCCCGGGCGCCCCGCCCCGGCGCCCCGGGGCGCCTCGCGCCGCTGCCGGGCCCCCTCCCCGCGCTCCGCCCCGAGCCCCGGCCCGCCCCTCCCCGCGCCCCGCCCCGGCGTTTCGCCGTCTTCCCAACCCGTGAACACGGTGGGATGTCCACGTCCCGGATGTGCACCCACGATGCATCCGGGGCGCATCCGGGCCGCCGAAACCGCCCGTCCCGCACGGCCCGTACGTCGGGTCACGCCGACCGTCGCGCGGAGTTCACGGGTTGAACATCCGGTGACCGGATGAAGACGATGCCGCGCGGCGGCGTCCCGACTGGCCGACGGATCCAGGACCGGCACGCCTGCGCCGGTGCCGGCAGCGCCGCACCGAACGCCGGGGCGTGCCGGGAGATCCGCGCCCGGTTCGTCGTGCCTTCGCCCACCACGAGCAGGGCGGCGACCGGCCCCGCCCGCCAGCCTCGCTTGCGCGCGATCTCCGGCGTGAGCCGCGCCTTCCGGTCGATGCCGATCAGCGTCTGGTTCGCGTCGCCGATCGACGCCTTGACTTCGACCGCCACCAGGGCGCCGCCGGGGTGTCGCCCGAGGACGTCGATCGAGCCTCGCTCGCCGAAGATCGCGAACGACACCTCAACCGCGACCTCCCAGCCCGCTGATCGAAGCCAGCGAACTGTCGCATCGACGATCGTGGCGTGGCGCTCGTCGATCAGCCGGTCCAGCGTCGCGCCGCGCCACCGGAGATCGAGATCCAGACGACCATCAAGCGCGGCTGCGATCGCCTGAAGATCCGCGAAGGCGATCCGTTCGATCCGTCCGGTCTCGATCCGGGAAACCGTCGATCGCGAGAAACCGCAACGTTCCGCGAGCTGGGCCTGCGTCCATCGTCGGCGATCCCGGAGGGCGCGGATGGCTCGGCCGAATCGCCAGCGATCCATCGGACCAGTTTCGCGATGCGTCCTTATCGCCCGGTCATCGCTCCATTCGTTCGGCGGCTCCCATTTCCGTTCGCCGATTTCTCGCTCGGTGAACTCCAGGTGCTGTCCGCGACCCCGAATGTGCACCCATGACGCCGGCGGGGCAGTCCGGGCTCACGCGCGGCCGAGGTCGAGCGTCGCGGTCGACGAAATCGGGCCGCATGTCGCGCGGTGTTCACGGGTTGAACATTCAGTGACTCGGGCGTTCGCTGCCGCTCCGTCCGAGTCGCAGTAGCCTTCGAGCGGAGGTATCCGCCGCATGTGCTTCGATCTCGACTCCCGCCCGCCGATCACGCCGATCGCCGGCGGCGCCCTGGACTCGTCCGAGCTGACCCTCGACGCCGAGGACGGCAACCGGTTCCGGGCGTTCCGGGCGCGGGCGACGGGGGGAACCGGTGCGGGGATCGTGATCCTCCCGGATGTGCGCGGGCTCCATCCCTACTACGAGGAGCTGGCCCTCCGGTTCGCCGAGCACGGCGTCGATGCGCTCGCCATCGACTACTTCGGGCGGACCGCGGGTCTCGGGCGACGCGGCGACGCGTTCGAGCACATGCCGCACGTCGAGCAGACCACGTGGGCCGGTCTCTCGGCCGACATCCGGGCGGCGGCGCGGAATCTCCGCGATGACGACGAGGGGCGCGTCGACGCCCTGTTCGCGACGGGCTTCTGCTTCGGCGGTCGCCTGGCGTTCCTGACGGCCACGCTCGGGATCGACCTCGCCGGGTCCATCGGCTTCTACGGCATCCCGGTCGGGCCGGGCCGCGCCGACATCCCGGCGCCGGCGGACGTCGCCGACGAGATGCGCAACCCGATCCTCGGCCTGTTCGGCGGCGCGGACGGCGCGATCGGGCCGGACAAGATTTCCGCGTTCGAGGCGGCCCTGACCGGCGCCCGCGTCGAGCACCGGCTCGTGGCGTTCGACGGGGCGCCGCACAGCTTCTTCGACCGCAAGGCGGACGAGTTCGCCGATGCGAGCGCCCGCGCCTGGGAGGAGACGCTCACGTTCGTCCGCGGCCACACGCCGAGCGCGATCGAGGCCTGATCGTGGGGTTCCTGAAGCGGCTGCTCGGCGGCTCCGACGACGCGGCGACGCCGCCCGCGACCGATCCGGCGGTGCCGACGGAGCCAGAGCTCACGCCCGAGGAGATCGAGCGGGCGCACGAGCTGGAGCTGGCGCGGTTCGAGCAGGACCGGACGACCGATCTCGTCCGGCGTCAGCAGCAGTACAGCGACAAGTCGTGGGTGCCGCCGGCACAGGGCGGCACGGTCCGGGCCGGCGACGAAGAGGTGTCCGGCTAGCGCTTCGCCAGCTTCCAGGCCGACGCGACGAGGACCACGAACACCACGACCGCGAGCATCCCGCCCGGGAGCGTCCGGTCAAGCGCGCTGACCATGCCGCGGAGCGTGTCGCCGATGAACATCACGGAGCCGGTGACCATGCCGCTGATCCCCGATCCGACCGACTGAAAGAGTCCGCCCATGCCCGGAGTCTGGGCTCGCCGTCAATCGCCCCGGACTCCACCGGATGCCACCCCACGGCCGGGGATGTGCACCCGTGCACCGCGTTCAGGCGCGCTTGATCACCTGGGCGCCGTGGTTCAGCGGTGAGACGACCGTGATGTGGCCGGTCAGGTCCGTGTCGGCCGCCGCTGCGCCGAATGCGGCCTCGATCCGGGTGATCGTCCGGACGCTGTCCGAGAACGCGATGATGGTGGACCCGGCACCCGACAGGCATGCCCCGATCGCGCCGGCGCCGCGCGCGGCCTCGATGAGCTGCGGCAGCTGCGGGTAGACCTTCGCGCGATAGGGCTCGTGGAGCCGGTCCACAGTGAGGATCCGGAGGAGGTCGAACCGCCCGGTGGCCATCCCGGCGACCCCGATCGCGACTCGGGTGAGGTTCGCGATCGCGTCCTCGAGCGGCACGGTCTTCGGCAGGGCCGACCGCATCTCCTTCGTGGGCAGGCGGAGATCCGGGACGAACAGGACCGCACGAAGGTCCCGCGGCGCGTCGAACCGGAGCGCCTCGACGACGCCGTCGATGATCGCGCAGGCCGTGAACCCGCCGAGGACGGCCGCGGCCGCGTTGTCCGGGTGCCCCTCGATCTCGGTCGCGAGCCGGATGAGGTCGCCCTGGGTCAGCGGCTCCCCGAGGAGCGCATTGCCCGCGACGAGGCCCCCGACCGTCGCCGCGGCCGACGAGCCGAGGCCGCGCGCGAGCGGGATCTCGTTGTGCATGTCGATCCGCCAGCCGACGCCCTCCGGCATCTCCCCGCGGACCTCGCGGAGGGCGGTCTCGATCCCGAGGACGCAGCGGTTCGTCCGGTCCGACGGCAGCTCGCCCACCCCCTCGCCGTCGACGGTCAGGTCGATCTCGCCGCGGCTCCACCCGCGGACCTCGACCTCGATCCGGTTCGTCAGGCCGAGCGCCAGACCAAGACAGTCGTACCCCGCGCCGAGATTCGCGCTCGTTGCCGGGACCTCGACCACGACGCGCCGCCCGTCGAGCTCGGCGAGCCAGTTCGTCACCATCCGAGGGCGACCGCCACGCCGCCGACGGTGGGCTCGGCCCGGATCACGTGGCGATCGGCGATCGCCGCCTCCGCGGTCGCCGGGTCCTTGAGCCCCGTCCCGGTCAGCACGCACACGACGATCGCGTCGCGCGGGATCGCGCCCTGCGCGGCGAGCCGGGTCACGCCGGCGACGCTGGCCGCCGACGATGGCTCGCAGAAGATCCCTTCCTCCTCGGCCAGCGCGCGCCACGCGGCGAGGATCTCGTCGTCGGTCACCGCGTCGATCGCGCCGCCGCTCTCGTCCCGGGCCGCGATCGCCTGACGCCAGGACGCGGGGTTGCCGATCCGGATCGCGGTCGCGACCGTCTCCGGCTCTTCGACCGGACGCCCGAGCACGAGGGGTGCCGCGCCCGCCGCCTGGAACCCGAGCATCCGCGGGGTGCCGGCCACCGCGCCGGCGGCCGCGTACTCCTTGAACCCGGTCCAGTAGGCGGTGATGTTGCCGGCATTCCCGACCGGGATCGCGAGGACGTCCGGCGCCCGCCCGAGGTCGTCGCAGATCTCGAACGCGGCGGTCTTCTGACCGTCGAGGCGGAACGGGTTGACCGAGTTGACGAGCGTCACGGGGTGGTCGTCCTGCTCCGCGAGAGCACGGACGACCCGGAGGGCAGCGTCGAAGTTGCCGTCGACCGCGACGACGCGGGCACCCGCGATCGTCGCCTGGAGGAGCTTGCCCGCGGCGATCTTGCCGGCCGGCAGGACGACGACGACATCGAGGCCATGGGCGGCGCCGTACGCCGCCGCCGACGCGGAGGTGTTGCCGGTCGAGGCACAGATGATCGCGCGGGCGCCGGCTTCGACGGCCTTGGCGACCGCGACGACCATCCCGCGATCCTTGAACGAGCCGGTCGGGTTCTGGCCCTCGACCTTGACGTGGAGACGATCGAGACCGAGACGGCCGCCGATCCGGCGGAGCCGGACGAGCGGGGTGAAGCCCTCGCCGAGGCTGACCCGGGGCGTCGCGTCCGTGACCGGCAGGAAGGCGAGGTAGCGCTCCACGAGCGTCGGGCGGGGCCCGCGGAGGGCGGCCGGCGACGTCATCGCGCGACGGCCCCCGCGAGGTCGCGCGCCGGCGGCAGGCCGGCCCACGTGCTCCCGAGCCCACGGGCGATCGCCACGAGGTCGCCGAGCACCGCGCTCGACGTGGCCGGGCCGCCCGCTCCCGGACCGCTGAACGCGACCGTGCCGACCGGCGTCGCGTCGACCTCGATCCGGTTGAGGACCCCGGCCGTGCGACCGAAGGCGGAGTCGGCGAGGACCGCGGTCGGGAGGACGGACGCGACGATCGCGTCGCCGTCCCGATGCGCGTCGGCGATGAGCTTGAGGACGCGGCCGGTCGCGCGGGCGGCGGCGATGTCGTCGGGCGCGACGCCGGTGATCCCGGGGGATCGGGCGCCGGGTCCGCGCTCGGCGATCGTCATGACCGTTGCCGGCGCGATCCACGACCCGAACGCGAGCCGGGCGAGGATCACGAGCTTGTTCACCGCGTCGTGGCCCTCGACGTCACCCGTCGGGTCGGCCTCCGCGTAGCCGGCGGCCTGGGCATCGGCCAGCACCGACGCGTAGTCGCGGCCCTCGTCGGTCATCGCCGTGAGGATGTAGTTCGTCGTCCCGTTGACGATCCCGCGGACGGCCGAGATCCGGTTCCCCGCGAGCTCGGAGGCGATCGGGCCGAGGACCGGGATCCCGCCACCGACCGACGCCTCGAACCGGAGTGCGGTGTCGGTCCGGCGGGCGATCCCCTCCAGCTCGGGGCCGTGATGGGCGATCACGTGCTTGTTGGCAGTGACGACGGCCTTGCCGGCCGCCATCGACGCGGCGATCAGGGTGTGGGCGGGCTCGTCGCCACCCATCAGCTCGATGACGACGTCCGTGTCGGGCGCGGCAACGAGGTGGGCCGGGGCATCGGTCAGCAGGTCGGCGGGCAGGCCCGCCGCGCGGGCCCGATCGACGTCGCGGACGGCGATCCCCGCGAGGACCAGGGGCGCGCCGTCGGACGGAGTGAGCTCGGCCGAGCGGTCCAGCAGCGCGCGGGCCACCTCGCGTCCGACCGTGCCGGCGCCGAGCAGGGCCACCCGGAGCGGCGGAGGGCTCATCCGCGCTCTCCGCGCTCGGCTCGTGTCGGCTGCAGCATCCCGCGGAATGGTAGCCGAGCGCGAGCGCGCCCCGAACACCTCGGTGGCCCTCGGCTACACTCGCCGCCCATGACGACCGACCTCGCGCCGGCGCCGGCGCCCGCCCTCCAGACGGCCGACGCCCCGCGACCGCGGACGTTCTCCGGCATCCAGCCATCGGGGATCGTCCACCTCGGCAACGACCTGGGCGCGATCCGCAACTACGTCGCCCTGCAGACGCAGTACGAGGCGATCTACTGCATCGTCGACTACCACGCCCTCACGAGCACCCACGACCCGGAGCTGCTCCGATCCCGGACCCGCGAGATGGCGGCGGGCCTGCTCGCCCTCGGTCTCGACCCGGAGCGCTGCACGCTGTTCGTCCAGAGCCACCGGCCCGAGCACACGGAGCTCGCCTGGCTCCTGTGCACGGTGACGCCCGTCAGCTGGCTCGAGCGGACCCCCACGTACAAGGAGAAGGTCCAGCAGCAGCCGGACGACGTCAACCACGGGCTGCTGACCTACCCGGTTCTCCAGGCGGCGGACATCGTGATCTACAAGGCGTCGCTCGTCCCGGTCGGGCGCGACCAGGCGGCGCACCTCGAGCTGTCCCGAGAGATCGTGCGCGCCTTCAACCGCCGCTACGGCGACACGTTCCCGGAGCCCCAGGCGGTCTACACCGAGGCGCCCGTCGTCCTCGGCACGGACGGCGTGCGGAAGATGAGCAAGTCGCTCGGGAACACGATCGACATCCTCGGCGAGCCCGACCTGATCCGTCGCCAGGTCATGTCGATGGTCACCGATACCCAGCGGATCAAGCGGACGGATCCGGGCCGACCCGAGGTCTGCAACGTCTGCCAGCTCCAGCGGTTCTTCGGCGACGACTACGAGGACCTGTGGGATGGCGAGCGGACCGCCCGGACGGGCTGCGTCGACATGAAGAAGCTGCTGGCCGATCGGATCGTCCGGCGCTACGCGCCGGCCCGGGAGCGGTACGCGGAGCTCATGGCCCATCCCGCCGAGGTCGACGGGATCCTCGAGTCGGGGGCCGACCGGCTCGCCCCGAAGGCGAGGGCGACGATGGACGAGGTGCGCGCGCGCATGGGCCTGCGCTAGCCGGTCCAGGACCGCGGATGCAGCCGGGGTGCAGACGCGACGGCTACCATGACCCCCGAGGGAGGGGCGCCGTCCCTTCCCGAGTGAGCCGTCGCGCGCGCCGAGGTGGAACCCGAGGATGCTGAGCCCGACCGACCGGCAGCAGCGCTGGCTGACGGCCGTCCTCATCCTCGGCACGGTCGTCCTCGCGATGGTCGCCGTCCAGCTCGCGGCGACGGTCTTCTTTGCCCTCGGCGACGTGATCCTCCTGTTCTTCCTCGCCTGGCTCCTCGCGTTCATCCTCAGCCCGATCGTGGCCGGACTGACCCGGCTCGTCCCCGTCCTGCCGCGGATCGGGGCGGTCGTCCTGGTCTACGTGACCCTCGTCGGTGCGATCGTCCTTGTCATCGTCCTCGTCGCGGGCGCGCTCGCCCAGTCGATCGCCTCGTTCATCGCGGGCGTGCCGGACCTCAGGGACCAGCTGCCGGTGATCCTCGCGCCGTGGCAGGACTGGCTGAAGTCCCTCGGTTTCGACCAGGTCAACCTCGTCGTCCAGGCCCAGAGCTTCCTCGACAACCTCGCGACCTACGCGGTCCAGCTCGCCGGGCCCGTGCAGCAGCTCGCGGTCGCGAGCATCGGCGCGCTCGGCAGCGTGCTCCTCGTCCTGATCCTGTCGCTGTACATGGTGGTCGACCGCGACCAGATCCTGTCGTTCATCTTCCGGATCGTCCCGCCGGCCCGGAAGGACGAGGCCCGACTCCTCGAGCGGAGCGTGTCGCGCTCGTTCGGCGGCTTCCTGCGCGGCCAGGCGATCCTCGGCGTCACCTATGGCGCGATCGCGGCCCTGACCAGTGCCGTCCTCGGTCTGCCGTTCCTCGCCGTCACGAGCGCGACCGCGGGCGTCCTGATGTCGATCCCGTTCTTCGGGCCCTTCGTCGCCTGGGCGCCGCCGGTCATCGTCGCGATCCTCACCCCCGGCGAGCACTGGCTGCCGGCCGCGATCCTCATGGGGGTCGGCTGGCTGATCGTCATGAACGTCCTCCAGCCGCGGCTGATGCAGGAGAGCGTCGGCATCCATCCGCTCGTCGTCCTGGGTTCCGTCCTGATCGGGAGCAAGATCGCGGGGATCACGGGGGCGATCTTCGGGATCCCGATCGCGGCCGTTCTGTCGGCCTTCTTCTTCTACTACCTCGCTCTGACCCGCGAGCCGACCCAGGTCACCGCCCGCGCCGCCGCCCGGGTCGAGGCGCGCGAGGGCCGCAAGGTCCGGATCCCGAGCGAGCCCGTGCCCGGCATCGATCCCGACGTCACCGCCTGAGCCCGTGCCGGACGACGACGCGACACCGGCGGGAGATGGCCGGCCGGACATGACCCGCGAACGGGCGCGGACGGAGCGGCGCGACCTCGACAAGGAGCGCGGCGAGCCGGTCGCGGGCGGGGTCGAGGGCGGCGTCGCGCGCGGCGGGCCCCGCGCCCTCCGCCCCACCGCCGGGCCGCTCCGCGACTGGTCGACGCGGCCGAAGATCCTCATCACGAACGACGATGGTGTCGAGTCGCGAGGCCTGCTCGCCCTCAAGCAGGCGCTGGATCCGATCGGCGACACCACCGTGGTCGCCCCGGACACGAACCAGAGCGCGGTCGGCCACACGAAGACCCTGATGCGGCCGCTCCGGATCCGGGAACGAACGCTCGGCGACGGCTCGATCGCGTACTCCGTGGACGGCAGCCCGACCGATGCGGTGAGCATCGCCTTCCTCGGCTATTTCGGTCACGGGTTCGACCTCGTGGCCTCGGGGATCAACTACGGCGCGAATCTCGGCGACGACATCACCTACTCGGGCACCGTCAGCGCCGCGATGGAGGCGGTGATCAACAGCTGCCCGGCCTTCGCGATCAGCCAGGAGTATTACGAGCACCCGGACTTCGTCCTCGCCGCGGCCGCGGCGACGATCGTGGCCCGGAACATCCTCGAGCACGGCCTCTCGCGCGGGGAGCTGATCAACGTCAACGTCCCCGCCGTGAGCATCGAGGAGTGCGAGGGCATCGAGGTCACCCGCCTCGGCCGGCGCGTGTACCAGGATCAGCTCGTCGAGCGGCTCGATCCGCGCGGGATCCCCTATTTCTGGATTGGCGGCCCGCCGCCCTCGGGCCTCGCGGTCGTCGGCACGGACTTCCACGCGGTCGTCCATCGCCGGATCGCGATCACCCCGATCCACCTCGACCTGACCGGCCGGTCCCTCCTCCGCCGGCTGAAGACCTGGTCGTGGCCGCAGCCGACCGCGGAAGGCGAGGGCGACGGCCAGCGACGACAGATCGATCCCGGTTGATCACAATGGCCCGACGAGCGCCGCACGCACCACAGGGGGACGGGCCATGGACTTCTCGAATCTCGTCAGCGGTCTCACCGGGGGCGCCGGCACCGACATGATCGACCCGACCGCCGCCGTCGCCAGCGTCCAGCAGCTGATCGACGACTCAGGCGGTGTCGATGGCCTGCTCAAGAAGCTCGAAGACGGCGGCCTCGGCGAGCAGGCGAAGTCGTGGGTGTCGACGGGCGAGAACCAGCCGGTCGAGCCGGAGCAGCTGGCCAATGCCCTCGGTCCGGAGACCGTGAACAAGCTGTCCGCGACGTCCGGCCTGTCGGTCCAGAGCCTGCTGCCGCTCCTCGCGATGTTCCTGCCGATGCTGATCAACCACCTCACGCCGAACGGGCAGAAGCCCCAGCCCGGGAGCGCGCAGAACCAGCCGGACATCGGCGGGATGCTCGGCGGGCTGCTCGGCGCGGGCGGGCTCGGGAGCATCCTCGGCGGCGGCCAGTAGCCGCTCCCCACCGTCGAATGTCGTAGACCGTCGGCGTCGTCCGACGGCTGACCGGGCGGCGACGCGCGGCGACGATCCGGGCATGGATCAGGACGCGTCCATTGTCGCCGCCACGGCCCGGGTCTCCCGCCTGCTCGAGACCGAGCCGGTGGTCTGGCTCAGCACGGTCCGGCCGGACGGGCTGCCCCACCTCGTCCCGATCTGGTTCAGCTGGGACGGCGAGACCGTCCTGATCGCGAGCAAGCCGCACGCCCGCAAGGTCGCGAACCTGCGCCTGAACCCGCGCGTGATGCTCGCGCTCGGCGAGCCCGAGGAGGACTTCGACGTCGGCCTGCTAGAGGGCGTCGCCGAGATCCTCGATGCGCCCGCCTCCGAGGCGCTCCCCGCCGAGCACCTCCGCAAGTACCGCGACGAGATGGCGGCGATCGGCCTCGACCGCGACGAGTTCCTCGCGACCTACTCGCTGGTGATCCGGATCCGGCCGACCCGGTTCTTCCCGTGGCACGGTCGGACGACCCCCGCGAGCGCGGGGCCCGGCTGGACGCGCGCCGATCGCCGGCTCCAGGCGGCCGTTCGCCGCGTCGCCGCGGCGGTCGCAGGTGAGAGCACGTTGGCCCCGGGACCGATCAAGCTCCGCACCGCTCCGATCGGCTGAGTGTCCACCAGCCGACGACCTAGCGTCGGCGCTTCAGGACCGACAGGATCTCGCGGGCCGCGTTCTGACCGGGGCCGCCGGTGATCCCGCCGCCCGGATGGGCGCCGGAGCCGCACAGGTAGAGCCCACCGACCGGCAGCCGGTACCGGCCGCTGCCGAGGAACGGCCGCCAGACGAACCACTGGTCGAGCGTCTGCTCGCCGTGAAGTGGGTGGCCGCCGGTCAGGCCGTAGTCGCGCTCCAGGTCGAGCGGGGTGATCACCTCGCGGGCCCTGACGCTCGCGGTCAGACCCGGCGCGAGCCCGTCGAGCACGCCGACGACCCGGTCGGCGAACGCATCGGCACGGCCACCCTCGTCCCAGGCGCTGTCGCGCAGCCGCGCCGGGGCGTACTGCGCGAGGACGCTCATCACGTGCGTCCCGTCCGGGGCACCGTCCACGAGCGACGGGTCGACGAGGGACGGGATCGTCGCCTCGAGGATCGGCGTGTCCGACGTCCGGCCGTATTTCGCGGCATCGAACGCCCGCTCGATCGGGTCGATCCCGGGCGCCGCCAGGATCCGGCCGCGGAGGAGCTGGGCGTCGTCGCCGGTCGCGGCGGTGAACCGCGGCAGCCGATCGAGCACGAGGTTGACCTTCGCGACGACACCCGGCGTCCGGTAGTTGCCGGCGCGCCAGCGCATCGACGGGCCGAGCGTCACCGGATCGACGAGGTCCACGAGCGTCCGCTTCGGATCCAGCCCGGAGATCACGGTTGAGGCTTCGATCTCCTCGCCGGAGGCGAGGGCGACGCCGGTGACCCGGTCGTCGCGGGCGACGACCGAGACGACATCCGCACCACACCGGATCTCGCCGCCCGCCGCCCGGACCGCGGCCGCCAGTGCCTCCGACAGCGCGCCCGGTCCGCCGATCGCGAACACGGTCTGGCCGGCGGCGCCGCCGTCGGTCCCGGCCGAATCGCCGAGCAGGATCGCCGTCGATCCGGCCGACCACGGCCCGAGGAACGAGTGCCGGACGCCGCGCCACGCCACCGCCGCCCGCAGCGCGTCCGTCTCGAATGCCTCCGCGACGAAGTCCGCGACGGCCATCGGCAGGACGCGCAGGATCGTGTGCGAGTCGTGCCTGCCGAGGCCGCGGAACGTCCGGCCGATCTTCAGGCCGGCGAGGGCGTCGCCGAGACCGGGCGACTTGATGTCGGGCGGCGTCTGGCCGGCGAGCTCGGCGAGGAACGAGCCGAGCGAGCGGACCAGCCGGTCGAAGCCGGGCCACGCGTCGGCGTCGGCGGCGCTCCACGACCGGAGACCCTCGACCGTGCGGGCCTGGTCGGCCCACAGGGTGATGGCGCGGCCATCGGGCTGCGGCGCGAACACGCGGACGTCCGGCGCGACGAGCCGAAGGCCGTGGGTGCGGAGATCCAGGTCGCGGACCACCGAGGGCCGGATCCGCCCGACCGTGTCCGCGAGCCGCGGGATCCGGACGCCGCCGAGCTCGGTCGTCTCGGCCGCCCCGCCGACGTGGTCGCGCCGCTCGAGGACGAGGACCCGCCGGCCGGCCCGTGCGAGGTACGCGGCGGTGACGAGGCCGTTGTGGCCGCCGCCGATGACGACCGCGTCACGCGTCGCAGCCATCAGGCCGCTCGCCGGCCCATCGACCGGAGCACCTCGAGCGCCGCGATCCGGCCGTTCGCGCCCATGATCCCGCCGCCCGGATGGGTCGAGGAGCCGCACAGCCAGAGGTCGCGGACGGGCGTTCGGAAGCGGGCGTACCCGGGCGTCGGCCGGTTGAAGAACAGCTGCTCGAGGGTCAGCTCGCCCTGGAAGATGTTGCCCTCGGTCAGCCCGGTCGTCCGTTCGATGTCGAGCGGCGTCTGGACGTTCCGGAACAGGATCGTGTCCGTGATGTTCGGCGCGAACTCGGCGATCCGGTTGACGACCGCGTCGCCGAACGCCTCGCGCTGGTCGTCCCACGTCCCGAGCTCCGGCACGAGGTGGTACGGCGCGTACTGGACGAAGCAGCTGATGACGTGCTTGCCGGGCGGGGCCATCGTCGGGTCGACGAGGGTCGGGATGATCATGTCGATGTACGGCTTCGCGCTGAACCGACCGTACTTCGCGTCGTCGTAGGCCTGCTCCATCTCGTCGACGGACGGGCTGAAGGAGATCGCGCCGCGGAGGTGCTCGCCGGTTCCCGGGAGGCACGAGAAGTCGGGCAGCCGGTCGACCGCGAGGTTGACCTTGCCGGACGACCCGCGGAACTTGAACCGGCGAACCTCCTCCTCGAACTCCGCGTCCAGCGTGCCCGGCTCGAGGAACGACAGGTACGTCCGCCGCGCGTCGACCGAGGAGAGGATCACGTCGGCGCGGATCTCCTCGCCCGTGCCGGCCAGGACGACACCCGTCGCCTTGCCCCCGCCGCGGCCGCGGTCGACCAGCACCCGCTCGACGGTCGCCTCCGTCCGGATCTCCGCACCGAGCGCCCGCGCCGCGTCGCCGATCGCGTTCGACACGCCGCCGGTCCCGCCCTTCGGGATCCCCCACGCGCGGAACGCCCCGTCGATCTCGCCCATGTAGTGATGGAGCAGCACGTAGGCCGTGCCGGGCGAGCGGACCCCGAGATACGTCCCGATGATCCCCGACGCGCTCATCGTCGCCTTCAGCGGGTCCGTCTCGAACCACTGGTCGAGGAAGTCCGCCGCACTCATCGTCATCAGCTGAACGAACACCGCCTGCTGTCGCTCCGGCAGCTGCTGGAAGGTCCGGAGCAGCCCGCCGAGCGGGAGGAGCGGGCGCGGGTCAAGGGACGTCAGGTCCGGCGGAGTGATGGCCAGGATCGGCTTGATGAACCGGGCCATCTCGACCATCAGCTGGCCGTATTCCTCGTACGCCTCCGCGTCCGTCGCGGACCAGCGCCGGAGCTCGCGGATCGTCCGACCGTGGTCGTTGACCCGCCACAGGTAGTCGCCGCCGCCCTTCGCCGGGCCATCACCGCGGCGCAGTGGGGTGAATGTGCCGTCGAGCGGGAGGATGTCGAGGCCGTGCCGCGGCAGCTCGAGGTCCCGGATGATCTCGGGCCGGAGGAGCGACACGACGTAGCTGAAGACGCTGAACCGGAAGCCCGGGAACAGCTCCTCCGTGACCGCGGCGCCGCCGAGCACGTGGCGCTGCTCGAGCACAAGCGTCTTCAGCCCGGCCCGGGCCAGGTACGCGGCGCTGACGAGGCCGTTGTGCCCGCCGCCGATGATCACCGCGTCGTAGCGCTGGGCCACTCTGTTCTCCTTGGTCGGACGCCACTGTAGCGGACCGCAGGTCGGGCTCGGGGCCGACCGATTCCCCGACTTCTCACCCTGTGAACACGCCGAGGACCGTCGCGGGCCACGGGCGCGGATTTCGTGCGTGGACGGCCGCGGATCGACGCTTTGGATCCGCCAGATGACGCGTGAAGGGAGAATCCGGCGACGATTCCTTGGGGGGTGATCTTCCGGTGAGAATCCGGTGGTCCGCCAGGTCGGACCCGTCGGTGCAGGAGGACACGCACCCATCTCTGATGAGCACCATGGACATGTGTCAGGACGACCGCGGCATGCGCACTCGCCATGGCGACACGCTCTGGCCGCGATGACTGTTGTCGCCGCGATCTCGGGAGGTTGCGTGGGCCTGGCGCCCGGCCCGCCCGCAATCGGATCCGTCGGGCCGACGACCTCGCCGGCGGCGCTTCCTTCAAGCTTGATGGACGCCGCCATGGCTACGCATCTGGCCAGAGAGCACGTCCAGACGACGGCAGTCGCGCAATCGGCGCGCGCCGACTTCTACGCGGCGCTGATCGGCGGGATCCAGGGTCGGCCCGATCTCGAGGTCAGCCCCGATCGTGCCGTGTGGGCCGTCACCTTCTCCGACACGTTCGCCATCTGCCCACCGAATGGCGGTCCCTGCTTCTCTCCGCGGCCGGGCACGGTCACAGTCCTGCTGGACTACGTCTCGGGCGAGTTCATCACTTCGAGTACCTTTGCCCCTGCGCCCTGATCGAGCCCACTGCTGCCTCGATCCCCTGGGGTCGCCTGCTTGGGTACGTGTCCCACGTGAGGCCCTGAGATGCCCGACCATCGCACCCTGCTCCGCCAGACCGCCGATCTCGCCGCCGACTTCCTCGACGGGATCGAACGACGCCCGGTCCGCGAGACGGCAACCCACGACGAGCTGGTCGCGGCGTTCGGCGGCCCGCTGCCGGTCCGCGGCGAGGCGCCCGGCGAGGTGGTGTCGGACCTCGCCGCGATCGCCGATCCCGGGTTGATCGCGAGCGCCGGGCCGCGCTACTTCGGGTTCGTCATCGGCGGCTCGCTGCCGTCGGCGCTCGCCGCGGACTGGCTGACGAGCGCCTGGGACAACAATGCCGGGCTGTATGCGATCGGCCCCGCGGCGTCCGTCGCCGAGGAGGTCGCCGGCGCCTGGCTCGTCGAGCTGTTCGGGCTGCCGGAGGGATCGTCGGTCGGGTTCTCGACGGGCGCGACGATGGCGTCGTTCACGGGGCTCGCCGCGGGCCGCCATCGCGTCCTCGAACGGACGGGCTGGAACGTGGAGGAGGACGGGCTGACCGGGGCGCCGGACATCGCTGTCGTCGTCGGCGCGGAGGCGCACGTCACGATCCACGTCTCCCTCCAGATGCTCGGGCTCGGTCGCAACCGCGTGTTCCGGGTCGATGCGGACGGGCAGGGCCGGATGCGGCCGGACGCCCTGCGAGCGGTCCTCGACGGACTGCACAACCGCCCGGTTCTCGTCTGTGCCCAGTCCGGCAACGTCAACACCGGCGCGTTCGACCCGCTGCCGGAGATCGTCGCGGCCGTCCGCGAGCTGCCGAACGCATGGCTCCACGTCGACGGCGCATTCGGGCTGTGGGCCGCCGCGTCGCCGTCGCTCGCCCATCTCACGGAGGGGCTCGCGGGACGCCGACTCCTGGACGACCGACGCCCACAAGTGGCTGAACGTGCCGTACGACTCGGGCATCTCGATCGTCCGGGACGTCGCCGCGCACCACGCGGCGATGACCCTCGGCGCGTCGTACTACGTCGAAACGGCGGGCGCCGAGCGCGACCCGTACAACTGGGTCGCGGAGTCGTCACGCCGCGCGCGTGGCTTCCCGATCTACGCGGCGATCCGCGAGCTGGGGCGCGACGGGATCGCGGCGATGGTCGACCGCTGCTGCGCCATCGCCCGGCGGATGGCCGACGGGCTGCGCGACGCGCCGGGCGTGACCATCCTCAACGACGTCGTCCTGAACCAGGTGCTCGTCCGGTTCGCGCCACCGTCGACCGACGGGACGCCGCCCGATGCGGCGGCGATCGACGCATTCACCCGCGAGGTGATCGCCGCGGTCCAGGCCGATGGGACGTGCTGGCTCGGTGGCACGACCTGGCACGGCCTGGCGGCGATGCGGATCTCGGTCTCGAACTGGTCGACGACGGAGGCCGACGCCGACATGTCCGTGGCCGCGATCCGGCGCTGTGCCGACGCCGTCGCGGCGCATCCGGTCGGCGCTGCCTGACGCTCGGCGCGGCCCGACCGTCGTCGGGTCCGCCCGTCGACGAGCCTCAGACGGCCCGCACCTCGTCGTCGGTCCGACGGGCGACGGGCTCCGCAGGGAGCCGCTTCAACCAGCCGGTGACGACCGCGCTCAGTCGGTCGCCGAATGTCGGCGCCGGTGCTTCCGGTGGCAGTGGCAGTGCATCCGGCCGCCGGAACATCGCCTCGACCTCCTCCTGCCGGCGTCGTTCGAGGTCGCCGGTGATCAGAGTCAGCATCAGCTTCGGGTCCATCGGGTCGATCCCCCAGGGTGCCGCCATCGGGTGACGGCTTCGGGATCAAGGCTGGCGGGCGGCTCGAGGAACGGTCAGGAACCTGCGTTCCAATCCGCCGGTGTCGCGTCGCCGACATCCGCCGCGAGACGGGCCGGGTCGAGGATCGTGATCGAGCGCGAGCCCGTTGCGACGATCCCCTCCTCGCGGAGGCCACGGAGCTCCCGGACGACGACCTCGCGGACCGTGCCCACCGCGTCGGCAAGCTGCTGCTGGGTGATCCGCGCGACGCGTGCCCGCCCGCGGCCCGGCTCCGTCGCGACGTGGAGGAGCTGGCGCGCGATCCGCTGCCGGACGGTCGAGAAGGCGCTGCCCGGGATCTCGCCGACGAACGCCACGACGCGCTCGCTGAGCTCGTCGAGGAAGGCGTTCGCGACCTCGACGTGCTCGCGCGCGAGGCGGCGGACCACCTCCGGCCGGAGTTCCAGCAGCTCGGAGTCCACGAGCGCGTACAGGGACCCGGGCATCGTGTACCCCCGGGCGAACAGCGAGGCGGCGCCCAGGAGGTTGCCCGGACGCGCGTAGCGGATCGTGAGGCTGCGACCGTCCGGCGATGACACCTCGACGCGGATGAGGCCGCTCAGGACCAGCTCCAGGTGTGAGCCGCCCGCCCCGATCGGCCGGACGAGGCTGCCGGCGGCGTCCGAGCGGACCCGCGAGCCGGCAAGGATCGGGTCGAGCAGGCTGGGCGGGACGGACCGGAGCCACGAGGCGGCGATCGCCAACGCCTGGCGATCCGGCGGCCTGGTCTCGCCCCCCGACGAATCCATCGCCACACGCTAGCAGGCCGGTGCCACGCCGGCGTCACCATGCATACTGGCGATCCCGGTCACGACCCCTCGGAGGATCCCCGCGACGTGAGCGTCGGCACCGCCTTCCATCCCGCGACCGCGCCCCTGAACCGCAAGCAGCAGTGGCGCGAGTGGTCGGGCTACTTCGCCTCCTCGGTCTACGCCGATGCCCATGACATCGAGTACAACGCGATCCGCGAGGCGGCGGCGCTGATCGACGTCAGCCCGCTCTGCAAGTACGTCGTCGGCGGGCCGGACGCGGCGCGGCTCGTCGACCGGGTGATCACCCGCGACGCGACGAAGCTCGTGCCCGGCCGCGTGATCTACACGCCGTGGTGCGACGAGCACGGCAGGGTGATCGACGACGGGACGGTCCACGCGCTCGACGACGGGACGTTCCGATGGACGGCCGCCGACCCGCAGCTGCGCTGGCTGCGGATGAACGCGGCGGGTCTCGACGTGACGATCGAGGACACGTCGGAGACGCTGGCGGCCGTCGCCCTCCAGGGCCCGCAGTCCCGCGCCGTTCTGGAGGCCGCGACGGGGCAGTCGTTCGCCGACCTCGGCTACTTCCGCCGACGGGCGTCGGCGATCGGGAGCGGCCGGAAGAAGCTCGCGATCGACGTGTCGCGGACCGGCTACACCGGCGACCTGGGCTACGAGCTGTGGGTCGACGCGGGGAAGGCGGTCGCACTGTGGGAGGCGCTCTGGGCCGCCGGGGGGGACCACGCGATCCGCCCCGCCGGGATGCTCGCCCTGGACGTCGTCCGACTGGAGGCCGGGCTGATCCTGCTCGAGGTCGACTACACGTCGGCCCGCCACGCGATGAACCCGGAGCAGAACTACAGCCCGTACGAGATCGGGCTCGGGCGGCTCGTCTCGTTCGACAAGGCCGACTTCGTCGGTCGCCTGGCCCTGGAGCGGGAGCAGGCCGCCGGCGGTCCGGCGCGCCGGCTCGTCGGCCTCCAGCTCGACTGGTACGGGATCGAGGGTCTGTTCAGCGCCCAGGGCCTGCCACCGGCGATCTCGCCCGTCGTCGACCGCTCGCCCCGGCCGGTGTTCGTCGGCGGCCGTCAGGTCGGACGGGCGACGTCGGTCGGATGGAGCCCGATCCTCAAGCAGGCGATCGCGCTGGCATCCGTCCCGCCCGCGCACGAGGCGATCGGCTCGGCGGTCGACGTCGAGTGGACCGTCGAGGGCCGCCGTGGACGCGTCGGCGCGAAGGTGGTTGCCCTTCCGTTCCTCGATCTGGAGCGCAAGCGCGCCTGACGCGGGCCGCCGCCCCGGTTCCTCCCTGCACCCGACCCGGTTCCTCCGCGCACCGGAAAACCGGTGGACCCGTTGCCTCCACGAGGGCGTGGCAGTACGTTCGGCTGCCAGCTAGGGGGCCCAAATGGACCAGATCGACTCGGTTGACGCCCTCGCGTCAACGAACGGTGCGGTGACCACGGCTGACCACGAGCCACCCCCGGCCGTGGTCGCCAGCGTGCTGCCGTCGTTCCTGGCGGAGCTGACCCGCGCGATGCAGGCTGCCGCCGAGCAGCAGCGCGAAGAGATCGCCGCGGTCATCGAGGACGAGGCCGCCGGTCAGGTCGACACGGCGCGCAAGCGGGCGGCCATCGAGGCCGAGGAGCTGCGCCGGCTCGCGGAAGAGGACGTCACGGACATCGAGGCCTGGGCGGCCGACGAGACCGAACGGATCCGCCTGGAGGCCGGCCGGCGCACCGAGAAGCGCCGGAAGGACCTGGAGGCGCACCTCGCCAAGCACGACTCGATCATCACGACCGAGATCGACGGCGTCGGCATCGCCGTCCAGGAGTACCGCGCGACCCTCGATCAGTTCTTCGACGAGCTCCACGAGGCGACCAGTCCGGCCGAGATCGCCCGACGCGCGGGCTCGCTGCCGCCGCCGCCGGACCTGGACAATGTCCGGGGCCTGGCCCGGGCGAGCGCGGTGGCCGAGCTCGCCGTCTCCGACGCCGTGCAGGACACCGACGAGTCCGCGCACGACGAGCCCGAACCGCCCGGCGATGAGCCGGCCGAGCCAGGCCCGGGGCTGGGCGTCATGGATCCCGAGGCCGTCGGGCGGTCAGAAGAGCTGCCGGTCGACCCGATCCCGGACGACGCGGTCGCGGCGTCCGCCCAGCCGAGCGCGGCGGCGCGGCTGCTGCGCTCGCTCTCCTCGTGGAGTGTCGCCGGTCACGACGACGATCGCGGCACCCGGGGCTCCTGACCGGACGACCCGGCTTCTCGCCCCTCCGGTCAGCCCCGACGCAACTGGCTGAACCGCTTCCGGATCGCCTCCGAGCGTGTACGCGTGATCGCCGTGCGCTGGGCGGTCGAGACGTGCGACCTGAACGATCGATGGCCGACGCGGGCATGGACGGCGGCCGCGACGGCCGCGTGACCGGCCTCGCCGGCGACGTCCGATGCCCGGGCGCGGGAGGTCCACGCGGGACGGAGGTGCTTCATCGTCGGTACCCCGCCCGCTCTAGTTGACGACCAGGTAGCCGACGTAGACGGTCTTGCCCGGCGCCTTCGAGAGGTAGATCGTCACCGCGTTCGTCGACGGCACGGCGGCCCGCACGTAGCAGCCGCTCACGCTCGTCTGGAGCGTCGCGATCGCCCACGAGTTCACGGTCGCGCCCGGCACGGTCACCTTGAGCGACGTGGCCGATGACGACATCGCCTTCCGGCCGCTCCGGCTCGTCTTGAAGCCGCCGCTCACGTACAGGGCGATCTGCGACGGCGAGCTGGCCGAGGCGTAGATCCCGGTGGTGGCGCCGGCACCGGCATGCGCATGGAGCGCGGTCCCGGGAGCCGGCACGTTCAGGTCCGATGAGCCGCTGAAGGCATGGATGCCGGTCCCGGTCTCCGGCGCGGACCCGATAGCGCCGACGAACCCGAACCCCGCGAGGCCCCAGTCGCCGGTGCCGACGACTCCGATCCCCTGGATCGTGTCGCCCCACACGCCGGCGTCCTTGATGTCGATGTCGGCGAAGCCGTACACGCCGACCTGGGTCGTGTCGGTCTCGGGCGTGTCGGCGCCGCTCTGGCCGTAGACGCCCGTGCCGGAGACGCTCTTGCCGTGGAAGACGGGATCGGCATCGGCCGACAGGGTCGTGGTACCGGTGCCGGCGTCATTCGGCGTGCCGATGACGAGGTTGTCGCCGCTGGCGGCGGACACGGGCGCGGCCCGGCCGATCGCGGAGGCGACGAGTGCGCCGGCCCCCCCCAGGGCTCCGGCGAGGATGGCGCGACGGGAGCGGGGCGCGGTCGTGTCGATGGCCACCGAATGAACCTCCCTCGTGCGCGACGCGAGGCCGGTGGCCCCGTCGACCGCCGCCGGACCCGACGTCCGACGACGGCATCATCGACGATGGCCGGGCTGATCACAACCTCGCAACGGCCCTCGACCTGATCGGCGCCCCGAAGGTCAGTCGCGCCCGCGCAACAGGGAGACCCGGAAGGGCCGCAGCTCGCCGCGCGCGAAGCCGGCAACGAAGACCGGGTCCTCGTCCATGATCCGGCGAGCGGTGGCCTCGTCCGGGGCTTCGAAGATCGCGATGCCCGTGTTCGTCGAGCCGAGGGTCGGGCCCACCAGGATGATCGTGCCCTCCGCGAGGAGCCGCTCGAACCGCTCGAAGTGGACGCTCCAGACGGCCCGCTCCTCGCCGGTCATCGTCGCGGCGAAGTCGTCGCGGAGCGGGTGGATGAAGTAGATCCACTCGGCCATCGTCAGGCGACCGGCTCCGGCCGATGGACGGCGAGGAAGTGCTCCAGCCCCGCGAGCGCGACGGGCAGGTCCTCCCGGCCGAACCCGATCCGGACGTGGTTACCGTCGTGCCCGATCACGCTGCCCGGGAGGAGCAGGACGCCTTCGGCCTCGACGAGGGCGGCGGCGAACGTCTCGGCCGGCTCCTCGTCCAACAGCCGGGCGAACCCGATCGAGCCGCCGCGCGGCCGGACCCAGCTCCAGCGATCGGGGTGGTCGGCGAAGAACCGGTCGAGCAGCGGGAGGTTCGCCTCGACGATCCCGCGCGATCGTGCGAGGACCGTGTCGCGCGCGCGCAGCCCGATGAGCGCGAGGATCTCGGACGGCGCCGACGAGCAGATCGTCGTGTAGTCCTTGAACGCGGCGCAACGTGCGAGGAGGTCCCGGTCGCGGGTCGCCAGCCAGCCGATCCGCAGGCCGGCCAGCGCGAACGACTTCGACATCACGCCAAGCGAGACCCCGCGCTCGTCGGCGTCGGCGCCGGCGACGAGGCGGTCCGCGTCGTCGAACTCGAGGAACCGATAGACCTCGTCGGCGAGCAGGTGGATCCCGCGGTCTGCGAGCTCGCCGGTGAGCCGCGCCCAGGCCGCGTGCGATGGCAGCATCCCCGTCGGGTTGTGGGGCGCGTTGACGACGACGAGCCGGGTCTCGGGACGGAGCGCCGCGATCAGCCGGTCCGGGTCGAGCCCCCAGCCGTCGGCCTCGTGCAGGACGTGGAGGCTGATGTCGGCGCCGGTCGCGCGGCCGACCTCGTACAGGCTCTGGTAGCCGGGCCACGTGACGACGGCGTGGTCGCCGGGACCGAGCAGCACGTTCGACAGGCAGAAGATCCCCTCCTCGGCACCGGCGAACACGAGGACGTCGGCGGCATCGACGGTGTCGTAGAGCGTGGCGATCTCGGCGCGGAGCAGTGGATGACCGGGCGCCTCCGAGTAGCCGAGCCGGAGGTTCGCCCAGAGATCGGCGGTCTCGTCGTCGGCGAGGGCGAGGAGGTCGGCCATCGGCCAGCCCTCGACGTCGGACCCACACAGGAGATGCCGGACGGCGAACTCCCAGCGGGCGAAGAAGCGCTCGAGCGCGAATTCGGCGATGCGCATGGGCCGATGATCCCCCACGCAGGCCCGGCGGGCCAGCGTCAGTCGCGGTCCGCGACCCCGGCGTCCTCGAACGTCGCCATCTCGCCGAGGATCCGGAGGGCGGCGGCGATCACCGGCATGGCCAGCGCTGCGCCGCTCCCCTCGCCGAGCCGGAGCCCGAGATCCAGGACCGGCTCCAGGCCGAGGGCCTCGAGGACGACCCGGTGGCCGGGCTCGGCGGAGCGATGGCTGGCGATCAGCCGGCCCGGAAGGTCCGGGGCGAGCCGGCACGCGACGAGCGCCGCGGCACCCGTGATGAACCCGTCGAGGACGACCGGGACGTGGCGGCTCGCGGCCTCGAGGATCGCCCCGACGAGCGCCGCGATCTCGAGCCCGCCGACGGTGGCAAGGACGTCGAGCGGCCGCTCGCGATCCAGTTGATGCAGGGCGAGCGCGGCGTCGATGACGGCCGCCTTGTGCCTCACGCCGGCGTCGTCGAGACCGGTCCCGCGGCCCGTGACGTCGGCGGCCGGACGGTCGAGGAGCGCGGCGACGATCGCGCTGGCGGCGGTCGTGTTGCCGATCCCCATCTCGCCGACCCCGAGCAGGTCGCAGCCTCCGGCGATCGCCTCGGCTACGATCATGCGCCCGACGTCGATCGCGGCGAGGGTCTCGGCCATCGTCATCGCCGGCTCGACCGAGAAGTCGCGGGTCCCGGAGGCGACGCGGGCGGCGACGACGCGCGGGCCGTCCCTCGCGACCGGGTCGTGCTCGCGCGCGGGTTCGCCACCGACGCCGACGTCGACCACCACGAGGTCCGCGCCCGCCACCCGGCTCAGGACGTTGATCGCGGCACCACCGGCGGCGAAGTTCGCGACCATCTGGCCGGTCACCTCGGGCGGGTAGGGCGAGACTCCCTGGCGCACGATCCCGTGGTCGCCCGCGAACACGACGATCACGGGGCGCCGGATCGAGGTGACGGGCTCCCCCCAGATGCCCGCCACCTCGATCGCCAGCGTCTCGAGCCGCCCGAGACTCCCCGGCGGCTTCGTCAATCGGTCGAGGCGACGCGCGGCCGCCGCCATCGCCTCGGGATCCAGCGGCCCGACGCCGTCGATGACCGCCTCGAGCGGCGCGAGGGAGATCGTCGGCGAGCCGCTCACGCCACGACCCACAACGTGTCCCGCGGAGCCAGGCGGACCACCCCGCCCGGCCGGAGGGGCGCCTCGTCCACGCTGTCCGGCGCATCCGCGAGGACCCGGAGCAGGGCATGGAGGAATGCTCCGTGGGAGACCACGACGACCGGCCGGGTGGCCGCATCCGTGCGGATCCTGGACGCGGCACGACGAGCCCGCTCGCGCACCTCGGCCGTCGACTCGCCGTCCGGCCAGTCGATCGGGTCGCCGCGGCCGATCGCGGCCGCCACGTCCGGCTCGCGGGCCGCGACCTCGGGCCAGGTGAGCCCTTCGACCCGGCCCATGTCGACCTCGTGCAGCTCGGCGGCGACCGCGACCGAGATCCCGGCGGCGGCGCCGATCGCCGACGCCGTGGCACGCGCCCGCCGGGCGGGGCTGGAGCGGACGATCGCCGTCGCGGGCAGATCCGGCGCGAGACGCGACGCGAGATCGCGGGCGAGGACCCGGCCGTCGCGACTCAGCGGCGGGTCCGCCCGGCCGCACCAGCGCCGGCCGGTCCATGCTGTCGGGGTGTGACGGACGAGCCAGATGTCGTGCGCGCTGGTCATGGGACCGGCTCCCGGGTCAGCGGGATCGGGACGCCCGCGACGAGGAACCATCCCTCGTCGGCGTCCCCCACCAGGCGCTGGTGGGCGATCCCGAGCACGTCCCGGAACGCCCGGCTGAGCGGATCCATCGGCACGATGCCGAGCCCGACCTCGTCGCTGACGACGACCGCCGGCCCGTCGTGATCGGCGATGGCCGCCCGCAGCTCCTCGATCGGGCCGTCCACGATCGCCATGACGTCCGGCGGGCCGTTGCCGTTGCCGACGCCGTCGCCGTCGCCGAGCAGCAGGCTGACCCAGAGCGTCAGCCCGTCGAGGAGGATCGTCGTGCCGGCGGGGATGGACCGGATTGCCGCGACGAGGTCGCGGCCCGGCTCGAGCGTCGTCCAGCCGGGCGGCCGGTCGCTCCGGTGCAGGGCGATCCGCTCGTCCAGCTCCGCGTCCCCGGGGAGTGCGGTCGCGACGTACGTGACCGTGCCGTCGCCCGCGACCTCCGACGCCCGGTCGCGCCCGAACCGGCTCTTGCCGCTCCGGGTCCCACCGAGGATCACGACCAGCGGCCGGCTCATCCGAGCACGACCGCGACGAGGAGCACGGCGGCGAACGTGATCTCGATGATCGCGCCGTAGCCGTCGCCGTCGAGCTGGCCACGAAGCAGCACGACGAGACCGCCGACGACGATCCCGACGCCGGCGCCGGCAACGGCCGCGAGGGCGACGCCCGGACCCGCGAACTCCATGAGCACGATCGAGACGAGCGCCGCCGTGACCACCGCGAACGCGGCCGCCGCGACGGAGACGTGATCCGCGAACCACGACCCGAGCCCGTCGATCGGCCGCAACCGGCGCCCGACCGTCACCGCCCAGACCGGGGCCACCGCCCGCGAGACCGTCGCGGCGGCGATGAGGGTGGCCGCGGCCCGGAGCCCGTCGTTCGCGGCCAGCTCGGCGAGGGCGGCGGCGTCCAGGCCGAGGACGGCGACGATCACCACGACCCCGGCGGTGCCCGTCCGCGGATCGGTCCGTGCCCGTTCGGCGCCGCCGGCCGGCGCGGCCAGCGCGTCGAACGTGTCGGCGAGACCGTCGAGATGGAGCGCGCCGTCCAGGATCGCCAGGATGGCGACGGCGGCGATCGCCGCCACCACGGGATGGGCGAGCCCGGCGACTGCCAGCGGCAGGGCCGCCACGAGCCCGAGGCCCGCCCCGACGAGCCCGAACGCGGCCGCCCCGGTCCGTGACCGGCCGCCGGACCGCGCGGCGACCGGCACCCGCGTCAGGAACGCGATCGCCGCAGCGACCTCCGCGAGCGGGTGGCCTCGCTCCGCGCCGTGCTCGCCGGCCGCGATCTCAGCCATGGGCGACCGCCACAGGCCGGCTCCAGGGCCCGTCCGGCAGGAGCGCCGGATCCACGCCGAAGACGTCGCGGATCCGGTCGTGGCCAAGGGCCTCGGCGGGCGGGCTGTCGGCGACGATGCCCCCGTCCGCCACGACGACGATCCGGGGGATCCGCTGCGCCGCGAGATGGAGGTCGTGGAGCACGGTCACGATCGTCCGGCCGTCGCGCCGGTTCAGGTCGGCGAGCAGGTCCATCACGTCGAACTGGTGGCGGATGTCGAGGTGGACCGTCGGCTCGTCGAGCATGACGATCGGTGCCGCCTGGGCGATGGCGACCGCGAGCAGCACGAGCTGACGCTCACCCAGCGACAGCTCCCGGACGTCGCGGCCGACCAGCCGGCCCAGGCCGACCCGATCGATGGCCGCCGCGATCGCGGCACGATCCGCGGGACGCAGGCCACGGAACCGGTCCTCGTGCGGCAGGCGGCCCAGCGCCACGACGGACTCGACGGTCGCGGCGAACGGCAGGCTGGACGGCTGGGGGACGACGGCGATCCGGCGGGCGATCGCGTCGCGGTCCAGCGTCGCGAGCGACCGATCGTCGACGGAGATGGTCCCCGTCGTCGGCGCGAGGAGCCCGGTCATCAGCCGCAGCAGGGTCGACTTGCCGGCCCCGTTCGGGCCGACGATCGCCACCCACTCGCCCGACCGGATCTCGAGGTCCACGTCGCGGAGGACCGTGCGCGGGCCGTACGCGGCGGACACGCCCCGGAGGGCGAGGATCGGATCGCTCACAGCTCGTACCCGCGCTGGGCGCGGCGCAGCAGGATGAGGAAGAACGGCGCCCCGATCACCGCCGTGATCACCCCGACCGGGATGCCGCCGAGGAGTCGCGCCGCGAGGTCGGCGACGACCATCAAGAGCGCGCCACCGATCGCCGACAGCGGCAGCACGAGCCGCGCGTTCGGGCCGACCAGCATTCGGACCACGTGCGGCACGACCAGCCCGACGAACCCGATCAGGCCGCTCACTGCAACCGCCGCAGCCGTCACGAGCGACGCGAGGGCGAGCAGGATCGCCCGTTCGCGCCGGACGTCCACCCCGAGATGGGCGGCCGTCTCCTCGCCGAGCAACAGTCCGTTGAGCGTGCGGGCCCGGACGAGGATCAGCAGCGATCCGATCGCGATCAACGGGACGGCTCCCGCCAGCTCGCCCCAGGACGCGTTCTCGAAGCTCCCCAGCAGGTAGGCGAAGATCTGGCGCAGCGCCGCCCCGGACAGGTACATCGCCATCGCAAGGGCGGCCGCGAGGAGCGAGCCGAGCGCATAGCCGGTGAGCAACAGGCTCGTCATCGGCGAGCCGCCGGCGGTCCGTGACAGGCGATAGACCGCGGTGATCGCCAGCAGCGCTCCGACGAAGGCGAACAGCTGGAGGAGGCTGAACGCGAGGAACTCGATCCGGATCGGGATCAGCACCGCGATCGCCGCGCCGAGCGCGGCCCCGGACGCGGTGCCGAGCACGTACGGATCGGCGAGCGGGTTCCGGAGCAGTCCCTGGAAGGTCGTCCCGGCGACGGCCAGCCCGAGCCCCACGATCATCGCCTCGAGGACCCGGGGCAGCCGCAGCTCCCAGACGATCGTCTCCTCGGTTGCCGTCCACGTCCGGGGCAGGTCCAGGGGCAGGAGCCGGTGGAGGACGATCCCGATCGTGTCGCCCGGGGCGACCGCCACGGTTCCGAACGCCACCCCTGCCACCAGGGCGACCCCGAGCGCGGCCAGCCCGATCACCGCCAGCACGATCGGCCGGCGGTGACGGGTCAGCGCGAGCTCGACCGCCGTCGGGTCGGCGAGGGCGTCCTGGCGGGTGGCCATGATCAGCCGCCCGATGCCGCCGGGGACACGGCCGCGGGCGACGCCTGGCCCGGGAACAGGTCCGGGTGGATCGTCCGTGCGAGAAGCTCGAGCCCGTCCGCGAGGCGCGGGCCGGGCCGGGTCACGACGATGTCCTCGATGCCGACGACGTTCCGGTTCTTCACGGCGGTGATCGCCGTCCAGCCCGGTCGCGCGGCGACGGCCTCCGGGGTCACGCCGTACGCCGAGTCGCCGAGGATGATCAGTTCGGGATCCGCCGCGAGGATCTTCTCGGTCGGCATCTCCCAGTTCGTCGCGCTGCCGGTCGTGATCGGCGTGCCGCCCGCGAGCGAGATCATCTGCTGGTACACGGACTTGTCGGCGATGCCGTAGATCGCCGGCTGGTCACCGGTCTCGTAGAAGACCTTCGGCTTCGGCGCGCCGGCGGTCGCGGTCGCGACCCCCTCGAAGCCCGCCTTCATCTTCGCGACGAGCGCATCGGCCTCGTCCGCGGCGCCGACCGCGTCCCCGGTCAGCTCGATGTCCTGGTAGACACCGTCGACGTCCGGGGCGTACATGACCAGGACCGGGATCTTCAGCGAGCGCAGCTTGGCGATCGCGTCGGGCGGGCTGCCGCCCTGACCGCCGGCGATCACGAGGTCCGTCCCGAGCGAGAGGATCTTCTCGGTGTCGACCTCCAGGCCGGTCGAGCCGAACTTGCTCACGACCGGCACGTCCTTCGCCTCGGGCGGGTAGTCGGCGATGTCCTCGACCTTGCCGACGACCTTGTCGCCGGCACCGAGCGCGTACAGCACCTCGGTCTCGGCGGGCGTGAGCGACACGATCTTGTCGGGCTCGGCGGCGAGCTGGACCGTTGTTCCCTCGTCGTCGGTCAGGGAGACGGGGAACGCGGGGCTCGGCGACGGGGCGACCGACGGCGGGGCGCTGGCGGTGGCGGGCGGGACGAGCGCGCCGGTCGCGCTCGCCGCTGGCGTCGAAGGCGTGGGCGTGGCGCTCGCGCCGCACGCGGCGAGGATGAGGGTCAGGGTGGCGACGAGCGCGGCGAGGCCGCGCGGACGGGCGGACGGAAGAGCGGACAGGGCGGACACAGCGGGCTCCGGGGCAGGAGGGAGGCGCGAGGGCCGTGGGCACACGAAACCCCTCGCTTCGGTTCGAAGGAGGGGTTGTCAGCCGGTCGGACGCATCGTTGCCTGCCCTTTCTCTCGAAGGTAGAGCATCGACCGCGGGACCGGCGACCGGACTTCCACCGCCGTTGGGCGGTGGTCACCGTAGCGGGACTGTGCCGGACTCTCACCGGCTTCGCGACCCCGCGGCATCGAGGTAGCCGGCGGATCGTACCACTCCGCTCCGGCGAACCGTCGCGAACCGCCAGGTGAGCGCCGGATAAGAGTCCCCTGCGAGACTGCCGCCCTCGCCGCTCCGCCTCCCCCGCCGGCCGACCCGCCGGAGGAGGTTTCGTCCAGGTGGCAGGTCGGCGAACGACAGGGTCGGTGGAGACGAGCCATGTCGCGAAGATCAGGATCACGAGCTTCGGGGGGATCGCCCTCGCGGGGGCCGTGGCCGTCGCCGTCGGCGGCGGGCTCGTCCTGCACCAGACGCTCGTGCCGCAGCACGCTCGTGGGGCAGGCGTCGTGGCCCGGGACCGGGGCGCGACGCGCGACGTCGAGCCGCGGCCGGGCGCCCGGGTCGCCCTCCGCGTCCCGGATGTTCCGTGGCTTGCCGAGCGCGGTGACGGCGTGTGGCTGCACGGCCGGGGCGCCGCGCCGACTCGCGACGTCCTGCCGGCCGGCGAGACCGGTTTGGGGATCGACGAGCGGTATGTCGCGACCACGGTACCGGCGGCGGGCGGCCGATCTACCGTCCGGCTCCGTGACCCGGGATCGGGCCGGCTGGTCCGTGCGGTGGACCTGCCGATCTGGGTCTCGGCTGGGGCATGGACCCGCGGCGGGCTGGTCGTCACCGGCTATCGGGACTCGTCCATGGCGTGGGACGGCGGGCTGGTCCTCGTGACCGTCCCGGACTTCGCCGTCCGGACGCTCGTCGCACCGCGGCCATACCCGGAGCGGCTCGGGGCGCCGGTGGCCCGCGGCGAGGTGGTGGCGAGTCCGTCCGGATCGATCGTCGCGTCGAACCTGTGCGGCGTCCGGCTGTGCGACACCCAGGTCGTCGACCTCGCCACGGGCGAGATCTTCCGGCCCATCCAGTCCGCCGAGGGCTTCCTCCGGGTCGTGACGGACGACCTGATCGTCACGACCGACGACGACTACGGCTGGATCTCCGGCCGACGGTTCCGCGACGGGTCGGAGGCGTGGCACCAGACGGACAGCATGCTGCTCGACCCGCTCGCGGCCGCCGATGGCGCGGTCGTGGGCGTCGTGGGCTCGCGCGTCGCCGGTTGGGGCGTCGCCGCGTTCGACGGCCAGGGCCGCGTCCGGAACCTGACGTCCCGGACCGGAGCCGACCGTCCGTGGCCTCGCATCTGGCGCCAGCTATCCACCCCGACGACCGCGGTCGTGGGACGGGAGGGCTTCGAGGACGCCGTCCGCACGACGCTCGGGAGCCCGGAGGCAGTCCTGCCCGTGGTCGCGCTGCCGGCGGCGCCGGAGGTGACCCCGTGACCCGGCGGCGCGCGATCGCGGTCGCCCTCTCCGCGGTCGCGCTTGCGTCCTCGGCATCGCCAGCCCTTGCCGGCGAGCCGGACCCGGGCCACGCCGACCTGTTCCCGCACGATCCCGGGGATCCGCGGATCACCCTCGACTGGCACTTCGCCAGCACCTCGTACCCGGCCTGGTTCCGGTCGAACGTCGAGACCGAGCTGGAGGTCTACTGGGACGACCCGGTCGCGAACAACTCGAACGTCCCTCGCTACGACAATGGCGGCGACAACAGCGGCGGCGGAACGGTGACGTACACGGCGGCTGCGGCGTCGCCCTGCACGGGATCGACCGTCTGGATCGCGTGCAACCCGGCGGGCGGGCTCCGCGCCTTCGGCATCTACGTCCGGTCGCTGCCGTCGCCGAGCGCCCCGACGTGGCTGTGGTACCACCGCGACGGCACCTGCTCGGACCTGTACGACGGCAGCCCGAACGCCGACGACGGCTATCCGACCTCGGTGTGCTTCTCGGTCCTCCGGGTCGTCGCCCACGAGAGCACGCACAACACGCTCGTCCGTCCGCACTACGACGCCGGCGCGGACGACGAGACGATCATGATGTCGACGACGCCGACGCCGAACGGCTCGCCGGCCAACTGGAACCGCCGGAACTTCCTGCCGTGCGATGCGGCTGCGGCCCAGCTCGAGTACGGCCCGGCCGATGCCTCGGGGAAGTACGCCGACTGCTTCGCTGCGAAGCCCGGCGACGGGGTGAAGGGCCTGAACTCCGCCCTGACCGTCACGTCGGCGGCGTCGGCCAGCCGATGCGTCGGGACGAGCGGAACGGCGACCGGACGCCTGGCGCTGGCCAGCTCCGCGAGCTACGAGGACATGCGGAACTGGCCGCTGGCCGGACGGGTCGTCCGGATCGATCGTCGGCCGACCGGGTCATCGACCTGGACGACCGGGGTGACCTCGGTTGCCGCGTCCGGGGCCGGTGGCAACAACTGGAAGGCGACGATCGGCTCGTCGGTCGCGGGATCGTTCGACTACCGGGCGACGTGGTTCACGAGCGCCGCCGAGCCGGCCGTCAACACGTCCAACGCGGTGACATGGACGATCCGCTGGACCACCATCGGCTGCCCGTCATGACGATGACCCGTCGGTTGCGCGGGGAACGAGGCTGGCTCATCGCCGGACTCGTCCCCGTCCTCGTCCTGGCGGGATGCGCGACGGCCGGCCCGTCGCCATCCGCCAGGTCCAGCTCCAGCCCGCCGACCGTCGCGCCGTCCCTCGAGTCCGCGCCATCCACGAGACCGTCCGGGACCAGCCCCGTGGCAGCCACGCCGATCCCGGAGGCGGCGGGGATCCCGGTCCCGCTCGACGAGGTGACGCTCGTCTGCGAGAGCTGGGGCTCCGAGCCGCCCGCGACGGCGATCCCCTGCCGGGACGCGGCATCCCTGGCTCTCGGGGCGCTCGGACCGTCGGCGGCGGCCCGCGTCGATCGCCTGGACGTCGGGTTCGGCGCGGGCTGCCAGCTAAAGCCGACCTGCCCGGACCGGCGGGCCGACGTCGGCTGGGTCCTCGCCCGGTCCGGCGACCGGGGCTGGCAGCTCTTCGATGTCGAACGGAACGCCTCCGGCGAGCTGGAGGTCTGGCCCCCCGTCTCGAGCCCGCCGCGGCCCGCACCGGCCTTCGAGCCGCCGCCTCGCGCCGCCCCGGACCTCGGCACCGACGCGCCGGGCGCGCTCCGGGATCGCGAGGCCCTGCCCTTCTGCGGCGAGGAGGATCTCGGGCCGACGGGCGCGTACGACGTCGCGGCGCGCCGCTGCTTCGTCGACGGCGTCCTCGCCGGTTCACCGGTCGAGCTGATCAGCCGAGCGCCGTCGACCGAGGGTGACCCGGTGCTGACGCTCTACCGGTTCGGCGGCGGTGGATCGGTCGTCCGGTCCGTCCACGCCGGCGGCCGGTGGGTGACCTCGGTCTGTGCGGTCTCGCCCATCGCGACGGACGCGGCCTTCGTCATCGCGGGCGGCTGCGACGCCGCCAAGCCGTGACCCGGACACGGCGAGGGCGCCGGTCCGTCGATCGACGCCCCGCGGTTGCGGCTGCCGGCGATGCCGCCGGCGCGGGTCAGGCCGGGACGGGCGGCTGCGCCGAGAAGATCGATTCCTGGGCTTCCTCGGGCAGCATCACGCCCATGATCTTCTGGAGCGTGAGGACGTGGACGCACGTCCGCCAACTGTCGAAGTAGTGGCAGGTGCAGTGCCACTGACCGGCGTCGAGACTGACGTGGTGCGTGTCATTGTCGCCGCGGAACGTGAGCGCCAGACGATCGATCGTGATCCGGTCCAGCTCACGGGCGTAGCGATTCGCCTTCTCGACCTTGCCGATCAGGGAACTGTGCATCGACGCATACCTCCGCCGCCCCTCGAGGGGCGCTCACGAGGCCGCCAGTCCGGTCGCGCACCCGACCGGTGAAGCGGTCGTGCCGCCACCATACACCCCGCCGCCCGGCTGGTCACCCCCCATTCGATGAGGGCCGACCCGGACCTTCCACCCCGCTCTATGGCGCGGACGTTCCCTCGCGTCCGAAGTCGTCCTCGACGCGGACGACGTCATCCAGCTCCGGGGTCGAGACCTCGATCAGCTCCACGCGATCGACCGCCTCGAACCGGTGGCGGCGGCCGACCGGAACCCGGGCGAAGTCGCCCGGCCCGAGCTCGCGGACGGTCATCGTCCCGGCGTCGTCCTCGAGATGGAGCCGGAGCCGGCCGGCGATCACGTAGATCGACTCGTCCTTGCGATCGTGGTACTGGAGCGACAGCCGGCGGCCCGCCTCGATGACGATGACCTTGCCGCAGTAGCGGTCCGTGAGGACCCAGATCAGCTCGTGGCCCCACGGCTTGTCGACGCGGCGGGGCGCGGCGGCGTCCGTCATCCCCGGACCAGCCGCTCGCCGGCGACGAGCATCGCCTCGCGGAGGTCCGGCGTCGTCGCCTCCGTGTAGACCCGGACGAGCGGCTCCGTGCCGCTGGCCCGGATGAGCAGCCACGTCCCGTCGGCCAGGAAGAATTTGAACCCGTCGTTCGTCGACAGCGGCACGGTGTGGTCGATCGGGTGGCCGCCGAGCTCGCTCGGAGCCTGCTCGCGGAGGTCCACCAGCAGCCGTCGCTTCGTCTCGTCGTACATCGATCGCTCGACGTGGACGTCGATCCGCCGGTAGAACGACGGCCCGGCGATCTCGTGGAAGTGGGCGAGGGCCCTCGACACCGGCCAGCGGCCGGCCGCCTTCTCGGCCAGGAACAGCTCCAGCAGCATCAGGTCCGCGTAGATCCCGTCGCGCTCGGGCAGGTGCATCCCGAACCCGAACCCGCCGGACTCCTCGGCGCCGAGCATCGCGCCGGTCCGGATCATCTCCGGCCCGATGAACTTGAACCCGACCGGGGTCTCGTGGACGGCGATCCCGAAGTGCTCCCCGAGCCGCTCGGCCATCGAGGTGTTGTTGACGCTGACGACGACCGGCTCGCGGAGCTTCCGATGCTCGGCGAGGTGGTACATCAGGAGCCCGGTCACCTCGAGCTGATGGATGAAGACGCCGGTCTCGTCGGCAGCGCCAGCGCGATCCGCGTCGCCATCGAGCAGCAGCCCGAGGTCGAACCCGCCCCCGGCCAGCATCCCGAGGGCCTCGTCGACGTTCGGGCGGATCGGCTCCGGGTTGATCCCCCCGAAGAACGGGTTCCGCTCGCTGTGGATCTCGGTCACCCGGATCCGACCGCCCGCCAGCAGCCGTGGGATCCAGCCGGCACCCGCGCCGTACAGCGGCTCGACGAGGATCGCGATGTCGGCCGCCTTGAGCGCGTCGAGGTCGATCGTCCGCCGGACGAACTGCTCGTAGCCGGTGAACGGGTCGAACCGCTCGACGAGCCCGGCGGCCTCGGCGTCGTCGATGGGCCGGCGTTCGATCGCGGCCCCGCCGTTGTCCGCGATGGCCGCCTCGAGCACGCCCAGGATGTCGCCCCCGGCCGCGGCCCCGGTCGGTGCCTTGACCTTGAAGCCGTTGTCGGTCCACGGGTTGTGCGACGCGGTGATCACGATGCCGGCCGCCGCGCTGCGCTGGACGACCTCGTAGGAGCTCATCTGGGTCGGGACGGCGCCGGTCGCGAGATAGACCGGGATGTCGCGGGCGAGGAGGACCTCGGCTGCGGCGGCCGCAAAGTGCTCGGAGGCGAACCGCCGGTCGAACGCGATCACGACGCCCTTCGCCTGCTCCCCGCGCCCGACGACGTAGCGCGCCACGCCGTCGGCGCAGCGGCGGACGTTCTCGAACGTGAAGTCGTCGGCGACGCGCGCCCGCCAGCCGTCCGTCCCGAAGACGATGGTCGTCGGGGTCGGTGCCTGGGCGATGATCGTCACGCGCGAACCTCCTGGTGCTCGACCCGATCGAGCAGGGCCTGGACATCGTCCTCCACGCGGATCGCCCCGGCGAGATGGGCCCATACGCCGTCCGCCACGATCGTACCGTCCGACGCACCGCCGATCGCGGGCGCGGCCTCCACGACCAGGTGCCCGTCCAGCGGGCGGATGACGAGGTCGTCGGGCCCGAGCGCGATGGTCTCGCCACCCTGGACGACCCGGCCCGTCACGCCGGAGGCGCGATCTCCGGCCAGGACCCCGAGCAGGGCCGTCCATCCGCCGATGTCGTTCCAGCCGACGTCCATCCCGCCCATGACGACCTGGTGGTCGGATGCCGCTCCCTCCATGACCGCCTTGTCGATCGAGATCGGGGTGATCCGGTCGTACGCGTTCTGGAGCGCCAGGTCCGAGCCGACGGCCTGGTCGATGAGCATCGGCAGCGGCGTGTACTTCTCGAGCGCCGCACGGATCGCACCGCGCTGCCAGAGGAACATGCCGGCGTTCCACGAGACGTCGGGCATGCCGAGCAGCTGCACGGCCCGCGCCTCCGTGGGCTTCTCCTCGAACGCCTTGAGACGGTGGGCGGACAGACCGTGGATGTCGGCGCCGTGGAGCGGCTCCGGGACCAGGTAGCCATAGTCGGTCGACGGGAAGGTCGGCTGGATGCCCAGGGTCACGAGCGGCTCGGCGATGTCGAAGCACCCGGTCGCGAGACCGAGGGCCGCGTCGTTGATGACGCCCTGGAACACTGGCTCGTCAGCGATCCAGTGGTCGGCTGGCAGGACGACCATGACCTCGTCGCTCGGTCGCTCGATCATCCCGGCCGCGAGGGCGATCGCCGCCGCCGTGTTTCGTCCGGCCGGCTCGACGATCAGGTTGATCGCGGGAACCTGCTCGCGGACGAGATGGCCGAACCTGCGATCCGCCACGCAGTAGATGTCGCGTGGCGAATCCACGAGCGGCAGGATCCGGGCAACGGTCCGCTGGAGGAGCGTCTCGTCGCCGAGGAGCGGCAGGTAGGGCTTCGGGCGGTCCGGGCGGCTCAACGGCCAGAGCCTCGTGCCGCCGCCCCCGGCCAGGATCACGACGTACATCGGGCTAGTGTCTCAGGTTGGATCGCCCGGGAGTCGCGGGCTCGCCGCTCCCTGGTTCATTCGACAGCCACGCCCACTCCATCCAGTCGTGTGCGCCTCGGATCGCGCGAAACACGATCAACCGCCGCGCCGGCTGTCGGATGGGCGCGTCGGGACTGGTGCCCTGCCTGATGCGTCCGTGGCTGTCGTTGGAGCGAGAGTCCCGGCGAGGGACGACTGAAGTCGCGGATCAGAAGCTCGGCGTTGTCGAGCAGAACAGCACGACCGCCCGGCGCGCTCCTCAGGCGGCGGAGATCGGCTCCGGCTGGGCGACCCCGGCATCGGCCGCGAGGATCGCGGCCTTGTCGGTCCGCTCCCACGGCAGGTCGAGCTCCGGGCGTCCGAAGTGGCCGTACGCCGCGGTCTGCCGGTAGATCGGGCGGCGCAGGTCGAGCGCCGCGATGATCGCGGCCGGCCGGAGGTCGAAGTGGCGCTCGATCAGGCGCTGGATCTCCGCATCCGGGATCCGCCCGGTCCCGAACGACTCGACCGAGAACGAGATCGGCCGGGCGATCCCGATGCCGTAGGCGATCTCGACCTCGAACCGGTCGGCAAGACCGGCGGCCACGACGTTCTTCGCGACCCACCGTGCGGCGTACGCGCCGGACCGGTCGACCTTCGTCGGATCCTTGCCGGAGAACGCGCCACCGCCATGACGGGCCATCCCGCCGTAGCTGTCGACGATGATCTTCCGGCCCGTCAGCCCGGCATCGCCCATCGGGCCGCCGGTGACGAACCGGCCGGTCGGGTTGACGTGCATCACCGGGTCCGTGTCGCGCAGCTCCTGCGGGATCGACGGCAGGATCACCGCCTCGACGAGGTCGTCGTGGAGCTGGTCGGCCCGGACGTCGGGGTCGTGCTGGGCGGCGAGGACGACGGTCCGGACCGCCTTCGGGACGCCGTGCTGGTACTCGACGGTGATCTGGGTCTTGCCGTCCGGCCGGAGGTACGGCAGCTGGCCGGTCTTCCGCGCCGCGGCGAGCTTCTGGGCCATCCGGTGGGCCAGCGCGATCGGGAGCGGCATCAGCTCCTCGGTCTCGCGGCAGGCGAACCCGAACATCATCCCCTGGTCGCCCGCGCCGAGCTCGTTCGCGCCCCCGTCGTCACGGGCCTCGAGCGCCGCGTCGACGCCCTGCGCGATGTCCGGCGACTGGCCCTTGACCGAGATCAGCGTGCCGCAGGTCTGGTAGTCGAAGCCGTAGTCCGCCTTCGTGTAGCCGATGTCCCGAACGGTTTCGCGGACGATCGTCTGGAAGTCGACGTAGGTGTCGGTCGTGATCTCGCCGAGGACCACGACGAGGCCCGTCGTCGTGGCGGTTTCGCAGGCGACGCGGGCATCCGGGTCCTCGCGCACGATCGCGTCGAGGATCGCGTCGGAGATCTGGTCGCACATCTTGTCCGGGTGACCCTCGGTCACCGATTCGGACGTGAAGAGGTACTGCGAAGCGTCGACGATGCTGGTCATGGATCCCTCTGCGGCGTTCCCGCGAGGGTATCACCCGACGCGCCCGTCGCTAGACTCGGGCGAATGGACACCGAAGCCGTCGCGTCCGCCGCGACGGCGGTTCCCGCAGGCATCGACCCGGCCGCGCTCGACGCCGCCGACGTGCTCGCGCCGTTCCATCGGCGGTTCGTCGTGCCGGACCCGGAGCTCATCTACCTCGACGGGAACTCGCTGGGCCGGCCACCGCTGGCGGCGCTCGAACGACTCGCCCGCGTCGCGTCCGTGGAGTGGGCCGGCGAGCTGATCCGCGGCTGGGACCATTGGCTGGCCGAGCCACGACGGGTCGGCGACCTGCTCGGGACCGGGATCCTCGGGGCGAAGCCCGACGAGGTCGCGATCTGCGACTCGACGACGATCGACTTCTACCGGCTCGCGAGCGCGGCCCTGGACGCCCGGCCCGATCGACGCTTCATCGTCACGGACCGCTCGAACTTCCCGACGGATCGCTACGTGCTGGAGGGCCTGGCCCGGGACCGGGGTCGCGAGATCGCCTGGCTCGACCCGGACGTCATCGACGGCCCGACGGTCGATGACCTGACCGCCGTCCTGGCCCCCCATCCCGACGACGTCGCGCTCGTGACCCTGAGCCACGTCAACTACCGGTCCGCCGCGATCGCCGACCTTCCGGCGATCACCGCGCTCGCCCACGACGCGGGGGCGCTCGTCGTGTGGGACCTGTCGCACTCGGGCGGGTCGATCCCGGTCGGGCTGGCGGAGCACGGCGTCGACCTGGCCGTGGGGTGCACGTACAAGTACCTGAACGGGGGCCCCGGTGCGCCCGCGTACCTCTACGTCCGGTCCGACCTGCAGACGGAGCTGCGGAACCCCATCCAGGGCTGGTTCGGGCAGGCCGAGCAGTTCGAGATGGGCCAGGGGTTCCGGGCGCAGCCGGGGATCGGCGGCTGGCTGACCGGCACGCCCGGGATCCTCGCGCTGGCGGTCGCCGAGGAGGGCATCCGGCTGACGGCCGAGGCCGGGATCGACCGGATCCGGGCGAAGGGGATCGCCCTGACCGAGTACGCGATCGCGTTGCACGACGCGATCCTGGCGCCGCTCGGGTTCACGCTCGGGAGCCCGCGCGACGCGACCCGACGCGGCGCGCACGTCTCGATCCGGCGGGCCGACGCGCGCGACCTGACCCGCCGGATGATCGCCGCGGGCGTGATCCCGGACTTCCGCGCGCCCGACTCGATCCGCCTCGGGCTGTCGCCGCTCACGACGTCGTTCACGGACGTCCGCCGCGCGTTCGACCGCATCGCGGAGCTCGCGGCGGTCTGAATCCCACCGAGGAACGGCGAGTGCTGGCACGTCTCGCACGCGACTGCGTTCGACAGCCCTGCTAGACCTCCATCCTCAGCTCCTCGAGGTCCAGGTCGCGCTCGACGACGCGATACACCTCGTCCGAGATCGCGCCGCGCTCGCGCAGCGTCAGCAGCGCCTCGCGCTCGGCTTCCAGAACAGACGTCCGGATCTCGCGATGCTCGATCAGCTCCTGCTCGGCCTCCTCGTCCGCCTCCTCCGGGTGCTTGCGGACCTGGGCATGGCGCGTGCGGTCGTCGTACTGGGCCTTGAGCCGGTCGATCAGCTCCATGTGGCCGGGCCACTCGGCGGCGAGCTGGTCGAGCCGGCCCAGCGCGGCGTCGGCCGCGACGAGCTGGGCGTAGGCCTCCTCGCGATCGGTGACCCCACGGCCGTCGTCGATCCCCAGCCGGTCGATCAGGAACGGGAGCGTCAGGCCTTGCCCGACGAGCGTCGCGAGGATGACCGCAAAGGTCAGGAAGATCACGAGGTTCCGGTCGGGAAACTCGATCGGCAGCGCGAGGGCGGCGGCCAGCGAGACCACGCCGCGCATTCCCGCCCAGGCGATCAGGGCGACGGCGCGCCGGGGCGGCGCCGGGTCGCGCTCGCGGATCTTCGCGCTCAGCAGGCGCGGAAGGTACGTCGCGGGGAAGACCCACACGATCCGGGCGAGGATCGTCGCGGCGGACACGGCGACGGCGAGCCCGATCAGCTCTGCGGGGCTGTACCCGGCGAGACCGGACAGGACCGTCGGCAGCTGCAGCCCGATGAGGATGAACACCGAGCCGTTGATCAGGAACAGGAGGATCTGCCAGGCCGACACGCCGGACAGGCGGACCTCGGAGCTCATCAGCCGGGGAGCCTTCCGACCGAGGTAGATCCCGGCCGCGACGGTGCACAGCACGCCGGACAGCTGGTACGGGAAGTTGACCGCGGCGAGGTATGCGACCAGGGGCGCGAGGAACGTCAGGACGACCGAGAAGACCGGGTCGTTGACCCGGCCCACCGCCCAGGCCGTCACGGCCCCGATCGCGAGACCGAGAAGGATCCCGCCGACCGAGGCGACGACGAACGTCGAGCCGGCGTCGACCAGCGAGAAGCCGCCGACCGTCCCGGCGATCACGGCGAACCGGTAGGCGACGAGCGCCGTCGCGTCGTTCAGGAGGGACTCGCCCTCGAGGATCGTCACGATCCGGCGCGGCACGCCGAGCCGCTCGAACACGGTCGTGGCGGCGACGGCGTCCGGTGGCGCCACGATCGCGCCGAGGGCGAAGGCGGCCGCCAGCGGCAGGTCTGGCACCAGCGCCTGTGCGACGGCCGCGACGACCACGGTCGTGAACAGGACCAGCCCGACCGCCAGCAGGAGGATCGGCCGGAGGTTCGCCCGCAGGTCGCGGATCGAGGTGAAGAAGCCGGCCCCGAACAGGATCGGCGGCAGGAAGAGCAGGAAGACGACATCCGGCGCGAGCTCGACCGTCGGCAGCCCCGGGATGAACCCGATCGCGAGGCCGCCGAGGACCAGGAGGATCGGGTACGGGATGCCGAGCCGCCGCGCGACGATCGCGAGCGCGGTCGCCGCGATGAGCAGCGCCAGGAGCAGCTCGATCGAGGCGCTCGCGCTCCCGTCGGTCAGGCCCGCGGCGAGACCCGGCCCGGGTCCGACCGTCGTCGGTGAGGCGATCGCCGCGACCGAGGCGAGGAACGTGCTGCCGATCACCCTCGGGGGCCGGACCCGCCCGTCGCGGCGGCGCCTTCGCCGAGGAACGCGACGTCGATCGGCTCGATCGGATCGGCGGGGACGAACCCGAAGACCTGCCCGTAGAACGACAGCTCGGTCTCGAACGCGCGGATGATGCTGGATGCCGCGCGGAACCCGTGGTCCTCGCCGGGGAACACGACGTAGGCGTGGGGCAGGTGGCGCTCCCACAGGACGTCGACGATCTGCTCCGCCTGGGCCGGCGGGACGATCCGGTCCTCGGCGCCCTGGAGGATCAGGACCGGGCACGAGATCCGCTCGGCGTAGTTCAGCGGCGAGCGGTCGTGGTACAGGTCCTTGCGCTCCGGGTACGGCCCGATCAGCCGGTCGAGGTAGCGCGACTCGAACTTGTGGGTCTCCTTGATGAACGTCTCGAGGTCGCCGATCCCGAAGTAGCTGGTGCCCGCGGAGAACGCGTCGCTGAACGTGACCGCGCAGAGGGTCGTGTAGCCGCTCGCACTACCGCCCCGGATCGCGAGCCGGTCACCGTCGACGATCCCTCGCTCGGCGAGCCAGCGGGCACCGGCGACGCAATCGGCGAGGTCGACGACGCCCCACTCCCCCTCGAGGCGCTTGCGATAGTCGCGGCCGTAGCCGGTCGAGCCGCCGTAGTCGACATCGAGCACGGCGAACCCGCGGCTCGTGAACAGCTGGACGGGCACCGAGAAGGCCGTCGACGCCTCCGCGGTCGGGCCACCGTGGCTCGTGACGATCAGTGGCGGCAGCTCGCCGTCCGGACCGTGGGCCGTGCGGTTGACCGGCCGATAGAGGAAGCCGTACGCCGTCCGATCGCCGTCGGTCGGGAACTCGACCGGCTCGCAGGCGGCGAGGTCGGCCGGGTCGTACCGGATCGTGGTGGACGGCTTGAGCTCGCGGGTCGTGCCGGTCGCCAGGTCCAGCTCGACGATCGCCCACGGCCGGTCCGGCGCGGCCGCCCGAAAGACCGCGGCATCCCCGTCCGTCGCGACGTAGCTGATCTCGGTGAACGGCAGGTCGATCAGTGTGGCGGCCCCATCCGTCGCGATCCGGTAGAGCCGGTCGCGCCCGCCGCTCCGACCCACGGCGAGGATCGACCCGTCGTCGACGAACGCGAAGTTCGCCAGCTGGAACACCCAGTCCGCGAACGCGAACTCGGCCTGCACCGGCACGCTCGCCCGCTGGACGACCTCCCCCGGACCGAGCCGGAACAGGTTCATCCAGCCGTCCGGCTCGGCGACGAAGTGGAGGACGCCGGCCGGCGACCAGCGCGGCTGGGCGATCCAATCCGACGGGCTGCCGGCGACGACCCGCGCGCCCACGGGCCGCCCGGCGGCGTCGAGGCTGGCGAGGACCAGCTCGGTCCCGTCCCACGGCAGATTCGGGTGGTCCCAGCGCAGCCAGGCGAGCCGCGATCCGTCCGGCGAGAGCCGCGGCGACGAGAAGAAGTCGAAGCCGTCCGCGAGGACCGTCACCTCGCCGCTCGCGAGATCGATCGAGACGACGGCGTTCTCGGCCTCGCCATGACGGGCCAGCGTGTCCGGGTCGTGATCCTCGCGGATCGCCAGGATCCGGTTCCGGTCGCGATCGACGCCCAGATCGGCGAAGCGCCACGCCCGCCCGTCGGGCGTCAGCGGCTCGAGGACGCCGGGTGCGGTCACCCTGTGGAGCCGCCCCGTCGCGAAGTCGGACACGACCACGAGGTCGCCCTCGATGAGGTACGCCCCGCCGCCGTACTCGTGGACGCGACATCGCGCATTGAACCCCTCCGGTGTCAGACGCGTCTCGGTGCCGTCCGTCTCGCGCCGGACGAGGACCTGCCGGCCGCCCTCCTCGGGGCGGCCCTCGAGCCACGAGCGCCGGCCGGCCGCGGCCCCGATCTCGGCGAACGAGACGGTCCCCTTGGTCAGCAGCTCGATCGCGAACGGCGATGGCCAGGCCCCGAACGGGACCGCGGAGCTCACGTCCCGTGCTGCCACGAGGACACGTAGGCCTTCTGCTCCGGGGTCATGTCGTCGAGGGTGATCCCGAGCGCCGCGAGCTTCAGCCGAGCCACCTCGGCGTCGATCGCCTCGGGGACCACGTAGACCCGCGGCTCCAGCTCCGCGTGGTGGATCGCCACGTACTCCGCGGACAAGGCCTGGTTCGCGAAGCTCATGTCCATGACGGCGGCCGGGTGGCCTTCGGCCGCGCCGAGGTTCACGAGCCGGCCCTCGGCGATGAGGTTGACCTTCTTGCCGCCGAGGTCGAACTCCTGGACGTTCTCGCGCGCGTCGCGAACATGCCCCTCGGCCATCTCGCGGAGCGCCTTCAGGTCCAGCTCCGCGTCGAAGTGGCCGGAGTTGGCCATGATCGCCCCGTCGCGCATCGCCGCGAAGTGCTCGCGGCGGAACACGTTCAGGTTGCCGGTCGCGGTCACGAACAGCTCGCCCCACGGAGCGGCGTCCGCCGCGGTCATCACCTGGAACCCGTCCATCAGCGCCTCGAGCGCGCGGACCGGGTCGACCTCGATGATCGCCACATGGGCGCCCATCCCGTGCATCCGGGAGGCGATCCCGCGGCCCACCCAGCCATAGCCCGCGATGACGACGTTCCGCCCGGCGAGGAGGATGTTCGTCGCGCGGAGGATCCCGTCGACGGTGCTCTGGCCGGTGCCGTAGCGGTTGTCGAACAGGTGCTTCGTGAGCGCCTCGTTCACCGCGACGACCGGGAAGCCGAGCGCACCGTCCGCGGCCATCGCCTTGAGCCGGATGACGCCGGTCGTCGTCTCTTCCGTCCCGGCGAGGACCTCGGGCACCTGCCCGGGCCGCTCGCTGTGGAGCAGCGACACGAGGTCGCAGCCGTCGTCCATCGTGATCTGCGGCCGCGTGTCCGCGACGCTGTTGAGGTGCGCGTAGTACGTGTCGCGGTCCTCGCCCCGGCGGGCGAACGTTGCGATCCCGTACTCGGCGACGAGCGCGGCCGCGACGTCGTCCTTCGTGGACAACGGGTTCGAGGCCGCGAGCACGACCTCCGCGCCGCCGGCCTTGAGGGTCCGCATCAGGTTCGCGGTCTCGGTGGTGACGTGAAGGCATGCCCCGATCCGCAGGCCGGCCAGCGGCTGCTCCCGGGCGAACCGCTCGCGGATCAGGCGGAGGACGGGCATCTCGCGCTCCGCCCACTCGATCCGCCGGACGCCCTCGGCCGCCAGGCCGAGATCGGTCACGTCGTGAGCGGGCAGCCCGATCGCGGGCACAATCTGGGTATCGGTCATCGAGGATCGTTCTCCCTGCGGGTGAAGAAGCGTCGGAGCGGGCCGGTGAAGCTCGGCCAGGGCGAGCCGAGCCGGTGGGCGAGGCGCTCCTCGAACCGGACATGCTCGGCGTAGCCCAGGCGCTGGTAGGCCTGGAGGGCGGGCGGGTTGTCGGAGCGGACGTTGAGGACGACCTGGTCGCAGGTCCGGAGCAGCTCCGCGGTGACGGCCCCGGTGACGGCCGTCGCGAAACCGCGTCCACGATAGTCGACATGGGTCAGAACGTTGCCGACGACCGCCAGCCGGCCGCGCGGACTGATGACGTGGGTCCCCGCGGCGGCCACGAGCCGGCCCCCGACGCGGATCCCGAAGTAGACCCCGTCGCCGATCGCCGACGACGGGAGCCACGAGGCGAACCCGAGCTGGTAGAGCCGGTTCAGCTCGCCGATGTCGATCGGCAGGAGACGCCGGACGTCCGCCGGGTACGGCCGGAACCGCGTCCGGTCGACCCACATCCGGACCATCTGGGGGCCCGGGTCCAGCCGGTACGACGTCCGGACGGCCTCCACGGATTCCGGCAGGACGGCGACGTAGGCGGCGCGCGGCCGGACGACGTCGCGGAGCACCGCCTCGATCCCGTCGGAGCGACCCATCACGAACAGCGGCTGGGGCGTCAGCCCGGAGTATTCGAGGGCGAGGGCGACGAGCCGGTCGCCGTCGAACGCGCCGCCCCAGCGGGTCTTCCCGAACTCCCGGTCCTCGAGATCGCAGATCGCATAGGCGGCCATCAGCCGGTCCGTCTCGAGGAACGCCCGGAGCTGGGTCCGGTCGTTGATCGTCCGCGTCGACAGGCCGTGGGTCCGGCTCCTCGTCGCGGTAACGCTGGCCATCAGCCGGCCGCCTGGACAGGGGGCAGGGCCGTGGGCGACGGCACGGGTGCCGTCGTGGGCACTGCCACGGAGCGTGAGGAGGCCCAGCGGGCCGTCGCCGCGGCCACGGCATCAGCGAGCCCCGCCGCGAACGGCGGCCGGACGACGCCCTCCTCGGTGACGATCCCGGTGATCAGCTCGGCGGGGGTGACATCGAACGACGGATTGCGGACCTCCGTGCCGGCCGGCGCGATCAGGACGCCGCGGATCCGGAGGACCTCGTCCGCCGGTCGCTCCTCGATCTCGATCGCGTCGCCGTCGGCCGTCGCGAGATCGATCGAGGTCGTCGGCGCACAGACGAAGAACGGGATGCCGTGCCGCGCGGCCAGGACCGCGAGCGGATACGTCCCGACCTTGTTCGCCGTGTCCCCGTTCGCCGCGACCCGGTCCGCGCCGACGAGCACGACGTCGACCTCGCCGCCGCGCATCAGCGAGCCCGCAGCGACGTCCGGGATCAGCGTGTGCGGCACGCCGGCCTGCTCCAGCTCCCAGGCCGTGAGGCGCGCGCCCTGGAGGTAGGGCCGCGTCTCGTCGACCCAGACGCTGATCTCGCGACCGGCGTGGTGGGCGGCCTGGACGATCCCGAGGGCGGTCCCGAACTGGCCGCAGGCGAGCGGCCCGGTGTTGCAGTGGGTGAGGATCCGGAGCGGCCCGAACTCGCGGGTCGGGAGGGCCTCGAGCCCGAACTCGGCGAGGCGCCCGTGGTCGGTCGTGGCCTCGGAGACGATCGCATCGGCCTCGGCTCGGAGCGCGGCCGCCACCATCGCCCCGTCCTCGGTCAGGTCGCCGACCGCCTCGTAGCGGGCGATCATCCGGTCCACCGCCCAGCCGAGGTTCACGGCGGTCGGCCGGGCGGCTCGCAGCGCCGACGCCGCACCGCGCAGGATCGCCCGGCGCGCGTAGGGCATCGTGTCGCGGGCTCGCTCGGCGGACAGCGCGAGACCGATCGCCGCGACCTGCCCGATCGCCGGCGCACCCCGGACGACCATCTGGCGGATCGCGTTGGCGGCCTCGGGACCGTTGTGGACCTCGACCTCGACGAGCTCGTCCGGGAGGCGCCGCTGGTCGATCAGCAGGAGCACGCCGTTGTCCTCGCGGAACGGCGTCCGGAAGCCGGTCGGCGGTCCGGACGGGACCGGCGCGCTTCCGGGCGGGGCCGTCGCGTCACCCTCGCGGAGCGACGCGTTCACGGGATCGAGGATCGCCCCGGCCGCCTCCGCGGATGCTCGCTGGAGCGCCTGCGCGGCACCGGCGACGGTCGCCGCCGTCTGGATCAGCTCGCCGGCGAACTGCCGGAAGAACCGCCGACGCGCGAGGTCGACCTCCTCGACGGGCTCGGCCGCGTCGGCGGTCCCGGCCGGGTCGGCGGGGACAGGTTCGGGATCGCGCGTCGGGTCGGCCAATGCGGTCTCGCTGTGGTCAGTCGGGAGCGTCGACGGCCGGCGTCCGGGTCAGTACTGGATGACGCTGGTGACCCGGCGCCCGTCGAGCCGGTCGCGGCCCTTCAGGAAGTCGAGCTCGACGAGGAACGCGAGACCCACGACGTTGCCCTTCAGTCGCTCGACCAGCTCGATCGTGCCCTTGACCGTCCCGCCGGTCGCGAGCAGGTCGTCCACGATCAGGACCTTCTGGCCCGGCTCGATCGCGTCGCGGTGGATCTCGAGCGTGTTCGATCCGTATTCGAGCGCGTACTCGACCGTGATCGTCTCCGCCGGCAGCTTGCCCAGCTTGCGAACCGGCACGAGCCCGGCCTTCAGCTGGTAGGCCATCGCGGAGCTGAAGATGAAGCCACGCGACTCCATGCCGACGACGATGTCGATCTGCTCGCCCTCGTAGGGCTTGAGCATCAGGTCGATCGCCTCGCGATACGCCGCCTTGTCCTTCAGCAGCGTCGTGATGTCATAGAAGAGGATCCCGGGCTTCGGGAAGTCAGGGATCTCGCGGATCTTTGCGCGAAGCTCCTCGGCGGACATCGGCGCGCGTTCCTCCAGGTGGGCAAGGCCCGGTGCAGGTCCCGATCGGACGGTGCGCAAGTCTACCCCTCCGGGACCGTGCTGCGAACCCGTCGGTCAGGACCGGATCAGGCCGCCCCGATCGCCTGTTCCGGCACGCGCGCGCCGGCGCGTCGACGGACGCGCGGCGTCAGCGTCAACCCCACGACCGCCACGGCGATCGACACGGCGAAGGTCAGCGCCAGCCCGACCCAGCCCGCCGATCCGGACCGTGCGGCGCCCGCGATGAACGCGCCGCCGAGCCCGGTCCCGAGGGACGTCCCGAGCACGTCCGACAGCTGGAGCCCGGCGGTGGAGGCCCCCTGCAGCTCCGCCGGTGCGTCGCGCAGCACGATGATCGCCGGCGTGGAGTAGCTCAGGCCCATCCCCAGCCCGGCGACGCTCCAGGTGACGACCGCGACGATCAGCGGGACCGAGGGGATCAGGATCGCCGCGAACCCCGCGATCCCGAGGGCGAGGACCGCGAACCCGAGCGCGAGGAACCGACGGGGACCGTACCGCTCGATCCGCTGGGCGAGAATCCACGAGCCGCCCGTCCACGACAGCGTCGACGCGGTGAACACGAGCCCGGACACCAGCGCCGGCTCGCCCCGCCAGTCCTGGATCGCGAGCGGGACGAAGGCGTCGGCGCAGAAGAAGGCGAACGTCAGGAATCCGCGCAGGAGGACGGCCGCCGGCATCCCCCGTGCGGCCCGGATCGTCCCGGCCGGGGTGAGCCGGGCGAAGGCCGGGGTCCCGATCAGCAGGCCCGCGACGATGAGCGGGATCGGCGCAGGCCCGAGGTTCGACAGCCCGGCCACGGTCAGGGCCGCGCCGGCGACGAGGACCAGCGCGAGGGGGAGGCGGCGGCGCGCGTCGACGGCGACTTCGTGCTCGCCCTCGGCCGCCTCTGCCCCCGGAGCCACCGAGCGGATTGCCGGCAGGGTCAGGATGACCGCGACGGCGATCAGCGGCAGCAGCCCGAGGAAGACCAGGCGCCAGTGGAAGGTCTCGGCGACGATCCCCGCGAGGCTCGGTCCGATGACGCCCGGGATCACCCAGGCGGTCGAGAGCGTCGCGAACATCCGGGGCCGCAGCCGTTCCGGCAGCGCCCGGCCGATCGAGACGTAGGCGACCGCCGGAATGGCACCCGCGCCCAACCCCTGGATCACGCGGGCGGCGACGAGGACGGGCATCGTCGGGGCGAGGCCGCCGATCAGCAGCCCGAGCGAGAACAGGCCGATGCCGGTGAGGAATGGCCGGGTGAGGCCGCCGCGATCGATCATGATCCCGGCCACGACGATGCCGAGCAGGCTCCCGAGAAAGAACCCGGAGAAGACCCAGCCGTAGAGGTCGAGGCCGCCGAGATCCTTCGCGACGATCGGCATGATCGTGGAGACGGCGAGGGCCTCCGACGCGACGATCGTGACGTTCAGGACGAGCCCGATCGTCAGCGACCGCCGACCCGGGGACCACAGGGAGTCGGTGGCGGCGCCGCGTTCCGTGGGCTCGGCGGCGGCGGATGGGTTCACTTCCGGAAGGATGCCCGCTCGACGATCGTCGCGCCGTGGACGATCGTCGGCGCCCGGTCTACGCTGCGCGGCATGACCGTCATCGGCGAGCGTCCCGTCCCGGGCGACGCAACCAGCGCCCCGACCGGCATCGGCCGGGTGGAGTCGATTCACATCGCGAGCGCAGGAGGCGGTCCCATGCACGCCGTCGAGCGGGTGCGTGCGCTCGCAGGGATCGGCCTCGAGGGCGACCGCTACGCGGTGGGCGTCGGTCACTACTCCAGCCGGGTGGAGCCGGATCGGCACGTCACGCTGATCGCCGCCGAGGAGCTGGATCGGCTGGCCACGGAGCACGGGATCGTCCTGGCCTCCGGCGAGAGCCGCCGCAACGTCACGACCCGCGGGATCGACCTGAACGCGCTGGTCGGCCACCGGTTCCGGATCGGGGCGGTGGAGTGCGAGGCAACCCGGCTCTGCGAGCCCTGCCAGTACCTGACGGACCTGCTCGGCAAGCCGGTGCTCCCGCACCTGGTCCATCGCGCCGGGCTGCGGGCCCGGATCCTCACGGATGGCGAGATCGGGCCCGGCGACGAGGTCGTCGCGCTCGACTGACCCGCGCAGCGTCGACGCGCGGCGCGGTCGAGCCCTCAGCGGTGCCGGAACGGCTCCAGCGGCTCTGGCCGGTGCTCGACTGTCAGTCGCGGGCCGATGGGCTGCGCGGCCCATCGGACGGCGTTCGCGATCACCCGACGGACGTTCGCGTCGAAGTACGTCGGGTGGGTCTCATGGCCGGGCCGGAAGTAGAAGACCCGGCCGCGGCCGCGCTCGTAGCAGCAGCCGCTCCGGAAGATCTCGCCGCCCTCGAACCAGCTGACGAGGACGAGGCGGTCCGGCGCGGGAACGTCGAACGGCTCGCCGTACATCTCCTCCTCCGGCAGGACGATCGAATCGCCCAGCCCATCGGCGATCGCGTGCGTCGGGTCGACCACCCAGAGCCGTTCGCGCTCGCCGGCCTCCCGCCACTTCAGGTCCGCTGTCGTGCCCATCAGCCGCCGGAAGACCTTGGAGTGGTGTCCGGAGTGGAGGACGATCAGGCCCATCCCGTCCAGGACGCGGCGCTGGACGCGGTCGACGATCGCGTCCTCGACCTCGTCGTGGGCAACGTGGCCCCACCATGTCAGGACATCTGTCTCCGCGAGGACCGACTCGGTCAGGCCGTGCTCCGGCTCGTCGAGCGTGGCGGTCCCGACGTCGAAGCCGGCCTCCGTCAGGCCCGCCGCGATCGCGGCATGGATCCCGTCCGGGTAAACGGCCCGGACCGACGCGTCGGAGCGCTCCTGGCGGTACTCGTTCCAGACGGTGACCCGGGTCATCACGCAGCACCGGCCGTCGCGGGCTCGCCGATCCGGACGACCCGGCCGCCGTCCGCCGCGGACCCGCGGATCGCGTCCCAGAGCCGCGCCATCCGCAGGCCGACCTCGGGTGGGCTCGGGTTCGCGATCTGGCCGCTCCGGACGTTCAGGAACTGCTCCCAGACCGGGATCGGCGCGACCGAGCGCACCTTCCGCAGGCTGCGCCCCCCAGACCGCTGGATCTCCAGCAGCTCGCCCCAGATCCCCGTCCGGAGGATCGCCCGGGGAGTGAACACGCGGATGTCCGAATGGCACGACGGAATCGCGCTGCCGCAGCCGTTCATGGTGACGAGCGCACCGGAAGCGAGACGGGCCATCACGACGGCGCGAATGTCGACCGGCCGGCCGTCATCCTCGAGCCACGCGGCAACCTCGGTGAAGTCCTCGCCCGCGAGGTCCGCGACCGTATTCAGCATGTGCGCGCCCGTGTCGAACAGGAAGCCACCGCCGGACAGGTCCGGCTGCTGACGCCACGTCCCTTCGGTCAGCGTCGCCCAGTTCTGCCAGACGACGGCGCTGACGTTGAGGATCGGCCCCAACTCGCCCGAGCGGAGCAGCCGCGACGCCTCGCGGACCTGAGCCGAGAGGCTGCCCTGGAACGCGACGACGACCAGCTTCCCCGTCCGATCGCGCGTCTCGATCAGCGCCGTCGCCTCGTCCGCGGTCATCACCATCGGCTTCTCGAGCAGGATGTCGAGGCCGGCCTCGAGGCAGGCGGTTGCCTGCTCGAAATGGAACGCGTGGGGCGTGATGATCACGACCGCGTCGAGCTCGCCGCCGAACGTCTCGACGAACCGCTGCCAGTCCGGCTCGTTCGGCGGCGCGGGGCGGCCGTGCTGGTCGAACATCTCGGCGACACGGGCGTAGGCGGACTCCGACGGCTCACAGACCGCGACCACGGCCGTGTCGTCGCGGGGCAGGATGTCCTCAAGGTGGGCGCGGGCCATCCCCCCTGCCCCGATGAAGCCGACTCGTGTCGGTCCCGGCATGGCCATCCCTCCGTCGTTGTCACGCATCACGTCCCCGCCAGCCGCTCCACCACCGGGCCCAGCTCGTCGAGGCCGCCGACGAGGAACGAGTTGATCCCGAGTCGCTCGCGCAGCTCCGAGAATTTCTCGACGAACCGGTCATGGGAGCCGATGAAGATGTGGGGCGAGTCGATGACCTCCTGCTCGGTCATCTCCTGGCCGGACCGCTCCTTCATCCGGTCGATCACCTTGCGCGCCTCGCCGCGGAGGTCGTCGGTGAGCGTGATCGGCCATTGCGACGGGTAGACGTTGAACTCGAGCCCACCGAACCGGTCGCCGGCGGCCGCCCGGACCCAGTCGAGCTTCTCCTCGGTCGCCGACCACGTGATCGACGATGGGTCGGGTCGCTGGCCCGAGAGGATCCGCGGCGCCAGACCGACGATGTCGGCCTCGCGGGCCGCGAGCTCCAGCGTCTTCCGTCCGCCGCCGCCGATGAACAATGGCGGGTGCGGCTTCTGAACCGGTTTCGGGTAGGCGTCGTAGTCGATGATCGTGTAGTGCTCGCCGGCGAACGAGAACGGACCCTCGCCGAAGCAGCCCTTGAGGACCGTGATCGCCTCCGCGAGCCGGGCCTGCCGGACCGGCGCTGGGTCGAACGACAGGCCGATCGCCCGGTATTCCGGCTCGTTCCAGCCCGCCCCGATCGCGACGTCGAGGCGGCCACCGGACAGGACGTCGAGCGACGCCAGGTCCTGGGCGAGGACCGCCGGATGGCGAAGGTCGTTGTTGTGGACGAAGGCGCTGATCCGGAGGCGCTCGGCCAGCGCCGCGACGGTCGCCAGGTAGGGAATCGGCGCCAGCTGCGGGACGAGGTGGTCGGGCAGGACGAACGACGTGACGCCGAGGTCTTCGGCCGCCCGGGCACGCTCGCCCAGCTCGCGGGCGCTGGTGGCGTCGAAGGCGTCGGCGAGGAACCGGAAGGGCTTCATGCAGAGAGCGTAGTCGTCGGCACCGCGCGGGCGCGACCTCGTTCAGGTCGTCGAGTCGTCTCCCGGGTCCACGTCCGCGTCGCAGTGAAGCGGCAGCCCGAAGCCGACCGCCGCGCCGCCGCCCTCGCGGCGCCGGGCCCAGATCCGGCCGCCCTGCGCCTCGACGATCCGCTTGCAGACCGCCAGCCCGACGCCCATCCCGCTCGCCGTTCGGCGGGCGGCATCGGACCGGAAGAACGCGGTGAAGATCTCGTCCGTGTCGTCGCCCGGCAGCCCGATCCCGCGATCGAGGACCTCGACCCGCGCCTCGCGGTCGACGGCGGCGACCGTGACCTCGATCGGGTCGGCGATCGGTGAGTACTTGTCGGCGTTGCTCAGCAGGTTCCGGAGCACGAGCTCGACCGCCGTCGCATCGGCCTCGACGACCGACGACGGCGGCGTGCGGACGAGATTGATCGTTCGCGCGGGGCGGCGGCGCCCGAACCCGGCGATGGACGCGGCAACAAGGTGGTCGAGGACCTGCGGCTCGACCTCGAGGGTCTCGCCCGAGCCGAGACGCGTCAGCTGGAGCAGGTTCTCGACGATCCGCAGGAGCCGCTCGGACTCCTCGCCGATGTCGCCGATCATCTCGCGCTCGCTGTCGCCGATCCCGGGGCGGTCGCGCAGGACGACCGCGTTGCCGAAGATCGTCGTGACCGGCGTCCGGAGCTCATGCGAGATCAGCCCGAGGAACTCGTCCTTGACGGTGTTCGACGCCTCGAGCGCGGCGGCCGTCGCCCGAAGGGCCTCCTCGGCGGCGAGACGCTCGGTCACGTCGACGAGGACGTTCACCGCGCCGATCAGCACGCCATCGGCCGCACGGAGCGGCGTCGGGTACGGCTCGAAGGCGACCTTCCGGCCGTCCGGCCGCTCGGCGATGGCGACGCTGCCGCGGACCGACCGGCCCTCGCGCAGCGCGATCGCCATCGGGCACTCGTCGTGGGCCATGGGGCGGCCGTCGAGATGGAACAGGCGGAGGGAGCCGCACCAGTGCTCGCCGAGCTCGGGACGGCGGCCCCACATCTCCACGGCGGCCTGGTTGAAGTACGTGATCCGGCCGGCGGCGTCGGTCGTGTAGACGGCGACCGCGAGCGCCTCGAGGAACATCCGGTACGAGTCCGTCTGCCCCTGCGGTGCGGTGAGCGCGGCGAAGAGCCGGGCCAGGTCGCTTCCGGCCGGATCGGGCAGAAGGACCGGGTCGATCGGGCGCGACGCGGGCGGGCGGGTGGCGGTCATCGTCGGCGTGGAACCTCTGGCGGGCATTCAACCATGCCCGGCAACCCCGGCTCGATCACGACGCCGGCTCGATCGCGGCGATCAGGGCATCGAGCAGCTCGATCCGACGGCGCAGGCGGGCGGCCTCGGCATCGATCGACTCGCGGGCGGAGTCGCTGCCGTAGCCGAGCGAGTGGCGACCGGACCGGCGCTGGAGCTCGCTCAGCTCCGTCGCCCGAGCCGTGAGGAGCGCGCCACGGAGGATCCGGGGGTCGTCGTCGCCCCGGATCGGGATCTCGAGCCGGAGTCGCTCGCCGTCGTCGGTGGGGCTCACGACGCGTCCGCAGTCGGCTCGGCGGAGAGCCGGGCCACGACCGCCTGGGTCAGGCCCCACGCCCGCGACGGGTCGCGCGGCAGGCGGATCCGGACCTGGTTGCTGGCGAACGTCACCTCGCTCGGCCGGACGCCGGGCAGCCCGCCGCCGGCCAGCAGCCGCATCGCGGTCGCGCGGCTCAGCCCCTCGCCGAACCGGACGACGAGCAGGCCCTCCTCGCGGGACATCGACGCGACGCCCGCGGCTTCGGCCGTCAGGCGGAGCTCGGCGACCTCGACGAGGCGGACGACCGGACCCGGCATCGGCCCGAACCGGTCCGTCAGCTCCTGCCGGAACGCGGCGAGGTCGCCCGCATCCCGGGCACGGGCGAGGCGCCGGTACAGCTCGAGCTTCTGGGCTTCCTCCGGGACATAGTCGTCCGGGAGATGCGCCTCCACCGGCAGGTCGACGACGGCCTGTGGCCGCTCGACCCGCGGCGCGCGATCCTCCCGCCGCGCCTTCCGCTCCTCGACCGCCTCGGCGAGGAGCCGCGAGTAGAGGTCGAACCCGACCGCCGCCATGTGCCCGGACTGCTCCCCGCCGAGGATGTTGCCCGCCCCGCGGATCTCGAGGTCCGCGAGCGCGATCTGGAACCCGGCGCCCAGCTCCGAGGCGTTGAAGATCGCCTGGAGCCGTTTCCGCGCCTCCTCGCTCATCCGCTCGCGGCGCCGGTAGAGGAGGTAGGCATAGGCGCGGCGGCTGCTCCGCCCGACCCGGCCGCGGAGCTGGTAGAGCTGGGCGAGCCCCAGGGTGTCCGCGCGGTCGATGACGATCGTGTTCGCGTTCGGGATGTCGAGGCCGGACTCGATGATCGTCGTGCAGACGAGGACGTCGGCCTCGCCCCCGGCGAACGTGATCATGACCCGCTCGAGGGAGCCCTCCGGCATCTGGCCGTGGCCGACGACGAACCGGACGCCCGGCAGCATCCGCCGGAGCTGCTCGGTCTGGGCCTCGATCGTCTCGACCCGGTTGTGGACGAAGAAGACCTGCCCGCCGCGATCGAGCTCGCGCAGGATCGCGTCGCGGACGAGCCCGGCCGACGCTTCGGCGACTCGCGTCTGGATCGGCAGCCGGTCCTCGGGCGGCGTCTCGATCACGCTCATGTCGCGCACGCCGGCGAGGGCGAGGTTCAGCGTCCGCGGGATCGGCGTGGCGCTGAGCGTCAGGACGTCGACCTCGCGGCGGAGCTGCTTGAGCCGCTCCTTGGCCGCGACGCCGAACCGCTGCTCCTCGTCGACGACCACGAGGCCCAGGTCGCGGAAGCTGACGTCCTTGCTCAGGAGCCGGTGGGTGCCGATCACGAGGTCCACCGAGCCGTCCTCGAGTCCGGCGAGGGTCGTCTTCTGCTCCGTCTGCGGGACGAATCGGCTGAGCAGACGCACCTTCAGCGGGAACGCGGCGAAGCGCTGACCGAAGGTGGCGTGGTGCTGCGCGGCGAGGACCGTCGTCGGGACGAGGACCGCGACCTGCTTGCCGTCCTGGATCGCCTTGAACGCGGCCCGCAGCGCGACCTCGGTCTTGCCGTAGCCGACGTCGCCGACGACGAGCCGGTCCATCGGCCGGCCGGCCTCCATGTCGAGCTTGACCTCGGCCGCTGCCCGCAGCTGGTCCGGCGTCTCCTCGTACGGGAAGCTCGCCTCCATCTCGGCCTGCCACGGTGTGTCGTCGCCGTAGGCGTGTCCCTGGGTGTTGGCCCGGGCCGCGTAGAGCTCCAGCAGCTCCTCCGCCAGGTCGGCGACGGCCTTGCGGACCCGCTGCTTCGTCTTCAGCCACTCGGTCCCGCCGAGCTTGCTGAGCGACGGGTGCTCGGCGCCGGAGTAGCGGGTGACACGGGTGATCTGCTCGACCGGGACGAAGATCTTGTCGCCGGCCGCGAAGCTCAGCTCGAGGTAGTCGCGGTCCTCGCCGTCGGCGTGGTTGCCACGCCGGAGCATCCGCTCGTAGCGGGCGACACCGTGATCGATGTGGACGACGAGGTCGCCTGGCGTCAGGCGCTCGAGGATGTCGCGCGGGACGACGCGCCGCATCGCCTTCGGGCGGCGGACCCGGACGGTGCCGAAGAGCTCGCGATCCGTGACGAAGGCCAGGCCGTCCGGGCCGCCCTCGAAGCCGCCGTTCAGGCTCCGCTCGACGATCGCGATCGCGCCCGGCGGCGGGGCATCCGGTGCGTGGACGACCGCGATCGGATGGCCGGCTTCGTCGAGCAGCTCGGCGAGACGCGGGGCCTGGTCGCTGGCGAGGACGATCCTCGCGCCGTCCGCCTGCCACCGGTCGACGGCGTCGGCGATCGCCGCCGCGCGGGACGGGGGCAGCTGCGGCTCGCGCCACCCGAACAGGTCACCGGAGCTGAGGCCGCGGGCGGCAAGGGCCTCCTGGTCGGGCAGCTCCGACTCCCAGGTGAGCTCGAGCGTCCGCCCGACGACGAGCCGGCTCTTCCAGTCGCGCGGCCCGAGGTAGGTCGACGGCCAGTCCTTCGGCAGGTCGCCGGCGTCGATCAGCTCGGAGCGGCGCTCGTCCGCCTGGCGCCACAGGAACGCGGCGGCCTCGGCGATCTCACCGGGCTCGTCGAGGACGAGGAGGGTCGAGGCGTCGAGGTGGTCGAAGCCGGTCGACGGCGCGAGGTGGGCGGCCCACACCTCGGCGGCGTCGCCGACGGTCACGGCGCGGGTCGCGGCGACCTCCCCCGGGGCGCCGGCGGGCGCCTCGGAGCTGCCCTCGAACCGGGCGAGGTCCGCGGCCAGTCGCTCAGGGAGCCTGGCAGCGGCCCGACCGAGACCCGCCCGGAGCGCGGCCACTCCCCCATGAGGCGCGAGGAACTCCGACGCGGGGAGCAGGACGACGTCTTCGAGCGGACCGACGGTGCGCTGGTCCGTGGGATCGAACGCCCGCAGGGAGTCGATCTCGTCGCCGAAGAACTCGATCCGGACGGGCAGCGGGGCCGACGGCGGGAAGACGTCGACGAGCCCGCCGCGACGGGCGAACTCGCCGCGACCGGCGACCTCGGTCGTCGGCGTGTAGCCGAACCCGAGCAGCTCAAGGAGCAGCGCGTCGGGCCGGAGCCGCGCCCCGATCCGGAGCCGCCGCGGCTCGGCGGGCAGATCGTCGGGCGCGATCGTGTGCTGGACCAGGGCCTGGACGCTCGCGACGAGGACGCGCGCGGCCCCGCTCCGCCACGCGGACAGCGCCGCTACGCGCGCGGCAGTCTCGTCCGCGACCAACTCGCTGCGTTCGTACGCGAGCGCGGTCCGCGGCTCCAGCACGGCGACGGCGGCCGGGTCGCCGAGCCACGCCGTTAGCTCCTCCGCGACGCGGTCGCCGATCTCGGCGTCACGGGCGATCCACGCGAGCCGCTCCCCTCCGTCGACCGCGGCCAGGGTCGCGGCCAGGTACGACTTCGCCCCGTGGGGCACGGTCGCGAGCCCGACGTGGCGTCCGGTCGGCCGGACGGCCGTGGAGGCGGTCAGCCGATCCCGGAGGCCCTCGAAGGTGCCGGTCGAGGCGAGGAGCGGGAGGAGGGCCGAGAGGTCCGGCTGGCGCCGGGCGCCGCTCCCCGTCGATCGTGCCGTTCCCTCCCCGAGCCGCCGCTCGCGACCCCGCTTGCCGCGGAGCGTCGGCGTGCCGGCGGTCACGGTTCGTCCTCGCGCCGGAGGATCTTCCGCCAGCCGGTCCGCGTCCGGCGAACGCCGGACGCGTCGGGCGGTCCGTCGACCTCGCCGGGTGGCGCCACCCGCGTCTCGTCGGCGGGCCGGAGCTCGAACGGGTTGAACCGGTTGGCCGCTTTCGACGTGCCGTGTCGCGCCCACTCCTCGACCGCGTCCGCGGCTGCGTCGAGAAGGGCCGGCAGCCGCTCGCGCTCGTCGGGCTGGAACGGGGCGAGCACGTGATCGGAGAAGCCTCGATCGGGCGACCCGATCCCGACCCGGAGCCGGGCGAACTGCTCGTTCCCGAGCTCGTCGATGACCGACCGAAGGCCGTTGTGGCCGCCCGGCCCGCCGCCCTCGCGGAACCGGAGCTTGCCGAACGGCAGGGCGAAGTCGTCGACGACGACGAGCAGCTCCCCGAGCGGCGCGTGCTCGCGGGCGAGGATCTTCCGGACCGCCAGCCCGGAGTCGTTCATGTACGTCAGCGGCTTCGCCAGCGTGACGTCGAGGCCGCGGTATCGGCCGGACGCGATCGACGACGCGTCCCGCGTCCGACCCTTGCCGTCCCAGCCGGCTCGATCCGCGATCCGGTCGAGGACCATCCAGCCGATGTTGTGCCGCGTCTTCGCATACTGGTCGCCCGGGTTTCCCAGGCCGACGACGATCTTCACCCACGCTCCCGAACAGCACGCCGAACGGGCCCGATCCCGTCCCGGGAGGGCCGGCGGAGATCGTATCAGCCCGCGGTCGGCGGCTCGTGATCGTGAACCCGGCCCCGTCGGCGGGCCTACTCCGAGGGTGACCGAGCCGCACCCGGAGGTCAGCCTGCCCGATGTCCCCGACGGAGCCGGAGCCCGCCGCGATCAGCGCGATCGTCACCCCGCGGTTCGACCTGCGCAGCTCGGCCGGTGCGCGATGGAGCAGGCGGGCGACCGGCGGCGGGCTCGCGGTCGGCCCGGATCTCGAGCGGCTGCTGCGCGAGGAGTTCCGCCACGTCGCCTCGAGCGGCGACGATGTGATCGCGGATCCGGCCGGCAACGCGCGGCTGCGGAGCGCAATCGCCGCGTGGCTACGTGCGACGCGCGGCGCTCGCTGCGAGACGGCCCAGGTCGTGATCCTCTCGGGTGCCGTGCTCGGGGCCACCGCCATCGGACGGCTGTGGCTCGGACCCGGGCGCCGCGCCGCGGTCGAGGATCCGGGCGACCCCACGGTCCGCCGGGCCCTGCTCGCGAACGGCGGGAAAGCCGTGAGCGTGCCGGTCGATGGCGGGGGCTGGCATGCGGACCAGCTCCCGTCCGGCGTCGACGTCGCCGTCACCGCCCCGACCGTCCACGTCCCGACCGGGGCCACGCAGCCGCTCGCGCGCCGGCTGCGAACCCTGGCCTGGGCCTCGACGAACGACGTGCTCATCGTCGAGGACGCCCGCTTCGACGACCACCTCCTTCGCTCCGCGCCGCTGCCGTGCCTCCAGGGCCTCGACCACGACGGCCGCGTGATCCACCTCGGCTCGTTCGAGACCCTCCTCCACGCCGGGGTCCGGACCGCGTTCGCGATCGTGCCGTCGGACCTCGTCGAGTCGTTCGTCGCGGAGCTCGCGACCATCGGCGCGGGTGCGTCGCCCGTCCAGCAGCGAGCGCTCGCCCGGTTCATCGCCGACGGCCTCATGGATCGCCATCTCGGCCACATCCGCCGCAGCCTGCTAGACCGGCAGGAGGTCCTCCTCGCGGCCCTCCAGCGCGACCTCGGCTGGCTGGTGTCCGTGCGGCCCGCCGCAGGCGGCACGCGCCTCGTCGCGACGATCGAGGACCCGTCCTGGACGGCCCACGAGGTCGCGGCGGTCGCCGCCCGTGCGGGCGTCGCGCTCGAGACGGTCGCCCCGGCCCGTCTCGCCCCCGCGCCCGACCGCGAGCTCGTCATCGACTTCGGCCGGCACGGCCCGCTGGAGCTCCAGGCCGCGGTCCGCCTGCTGGCGAAGGCCCTGCACGCCGATCTCCATTCGGCCTCGCGCCCCCCGACCCTCCTGACCACGCTCCGCGCCGGGGCTTGAGCCCGGCGTCCCGCCCCGGCGTCCCGCCTATTTCCCGTCCCGCGCCATCGACTCCGCGCCAGGACTCCGCGCCAGGACTCCGCGCCAGGACTCCGCGCCAGGACTCCGCGCCAGGACTCCGCGCCAGGATGGTCCGATATCGCACGCCGCCGGAAGGCACATCCCTTTCCCGCCCAGCCCTCCGATTTCGGCCTCCGCTCTCGGACCGCTTCGGCCGAGATGGGATTCCGAATTCGGCGGGCGGGTGAGTCGCAGCGAATGGGCCGGTGATCGGGTCCGGCTACCGTGGCCGGCGATGGACGAAGAGCTCGAGACCGATTTCGACGACTGGCCGCCCGGGCCGATCCCCGTCACGGATCCACCGATCATCCAGCCGGTGATCGGCGCCTACCACGCCCTCATCCAGCGAATCGCGATCGCGACGCGCGAGCATGGCACGCCGCCGGTCGAGGGCATCGTCCTGGTCGACCTTCGGCGAGACCACGGCGCGACGGCGATCGAAGTCCGGCGGCGTCTCGGGTATCACCGGTCGACGATGTCCAGCCTGCTCGACCGGCTCGAGGCGGACGGGCTGATCGTTCGCGAGTCGAACTCCTACGACGGACGGCGGTACGACCTCAAGCTCACTCGTCGCGGCACGCTTCAGGCCGACCTCCTCCGGGACGGTTTCGGCGAGGTGGAGGCCGAGCTCCGGAGCTACACGACCCGCATCCAGCGGCACGGCGCTCAGGCGGTGTTCGAGGCCTGTATGGCGATCAACCAGGGCCGGCACCCGCACTGGCGAGGGTGAGCAGTCCGCTGACCCCAGCTTGGTCCGATCTCGGAGTCCGAGATCGGAGCTCGCCCGCGGAGAGGGATGGGACTTCCGGCGGCGTGCGATTTCGGACGAATCAGGGGCGGGCAGGCGACGAGGGCCGGGCAGGCGACGCAAGCAGACGCCCCTCGAGCGCTCGCATCTCCCTCTCCTCCCCAGGGTCGGCGTGGTCCCAGCCGCATAGGTGGAGCGCGCCGTGCGTCACGAGGAGACGGAGCTCGTCGGCGGGGGACCAGCGGACGGACCCGGTCTGGCCGCCGCGGCCCTGGACGGCCTGCTCGGCCGCGCGCTCGACGGAGACCACGATGTCGCCGAGGTGCGTGCGCCGGCCGGGCGGGCCGGTGAACGCCTCGGGTGATCCGGCCGCCTGCGTGACCCGCCGCGAGGGGGCGCCGGGATGGGCAGGAAACGCCGAGGGTGGCAGCAGCGGAAACGACAGGACGTCGGTCGGGCCGTCGTGACCGAGGTGCGTCACGTTCAGCTCGGCCAGCTCGGCGTCGTCCGACAGGATCAACCCCACGGACGCGGGCTCGGGCGCGCCGGCCGCAGACAGCGCGGCCGCGATCGCCCGGGCAAGGGCCGCGACGGCGATGGGCAGCGGGCGCGCCACCGTGTTGCGCACGACGGGATCGATCCGCCAGGGACCGGCGTAGACCGCCCTCACGCCCCCGTGCCGGTGCCGGTGCCCCGTCGCGTCTCCAGCTCGACCACCTTGTTCTGCGGGTACGCGATCCGCTGGTGGTACATCCCGAGGAGCTGCTGGACGAACGCTTCCTTGATCTTCTCGACATCGCGCATCGTCAGGTCGCACTCGTCGAACTGGCCGTCGGCGATCCGCTCGTCGATGATCCGCGCGACCATCGCCCGGATCGCCGGCTCGTCGCGCGACGAGAGCGACCGCACCGACGCCTCGACCCCGTCCGCCAGCATGATCAGCGCCGACTCGCGCGACTGGGGCTTCGGCCCCGAGTGGCGGTACTTGCGCTCGTCGACTGCGGCCGCGGCCTTCGCGCCTTCGGCCGTCTGCGGGCCGCCGTAGGGTTCGGCCGCGAGGCCCTTGGCTCGTGCGTAGAAGTAGCTGAGATGCGCCGTCCCGTGATGCTGCGGGATGAACGCGATCAGCGCCTTCGGCAGCTTCGCCTTGTACGCGATGTCGATGCCGTCGGGGACGTGCGACTTCAGGACCTGGGCCGATGTCTCCGGGTCGAGCTCGTCGTGGATGTTCTCGCCGCCCGACTGGTTCTCGATGAAGGCCAGCGGGTTCGCGAGCTTGCCGATGTCGTGGTAGTACGCCGCCACGCGGGTGAGGAGCGGATCGGCGCCGATCGCCTCCGCCGCCCGTTCCGCGAGGTTCCCGACCATCAGCGAGTGGTGGTAGGTGCCGGGCGTCTCCACCAGCAGCCGGCGGAGGAGCGGCTGGGACGGGTTCGCCAGCTCGAGCAGCTGGAACACGGTCAGGATCCCGAAGACGCTCCCGAGGACGGCGAACAAGCCGACGGCAGCGACCGCCGAGCCCGCGGCGGCAACAACCGAGGCGCCCATCAGCTCGATGACGCCGCGGGCGTCGTGCGAACCGAGGAACCCGAACATCGCGACCACGAGCACGTTGACGATCGCGACGGTCAGGCCGGATCGAACGAACACCTGGAAGCGATCGCCGCGACCGATCGTGATGATCCCGGCCATCCCGCCGAGGAAGATGTACGTCACGAGCTCGAGCTGGGTCAGGGTCGGGTTCACGGCCCCGCCGATCACCGCGATCAGGGCCATGACGATCATCGCGACGGTCGAGTCGAGAAGGATCGCGAGGAGCATCCCCGCGGCGGCCGTCGGGACGATGTACGCCAGACCCGGGCGACCGGCCGTCAGCTTCAGCAGGAGCGCCGTCCCGACGACGATCAGCCCGATCAGCATCAACGCATTCGTCCGGTGCCACAGCTCGCGGCGGAACCGCCAGATCCAGCTGAGCAGGACCGCGACGATGAGACAGGCGAGGAGGAACCAGCCCCCGAGCCGGAGGACATCGGGCTTCGCCTCGGTGAGACCGAACTTGTCGATCGCCTCCATGTCGACGTCGGTGACCTTCTCGCCGCGGCGGACGATGATCTCGCTGAGCCCGTAGTCGACGATGACGTTCGGGATCGCCTCGGCCGCCTTGACCTTCGCCTGGTCCGTGAGGTCCGCGCTGAACGTGCTGTTCGGCACAATCAGGGGCGAGATCAGCTCTGCGGCGAGACTCCGCTCCTTGTCGTCGAGGAGGGCCATCTTCGTCGACAGGTTCACGCGGGTCGTCTCGACGTTCGTGTCGCGGAGCTCGTCACGCTCGGTCATGTCGAGGACACGCGAGGCCTCGGCGCGGATCGCCTTCCAGCGCTCGGCCGTCAGGCCCTCGAGGGTCGCGCGCGCCTCGTCGCTCAGGCTCGGCAGGGCGTTCTCGAGGATCGCCTTCCGGGCATCCTCCTTCACGACGGGATCGAATGCCTGGTCGACCGGGGTGACCCGGTTCTCGAACGTCGCGAGCTGGACGCGGGCGATCCCGATCGCCTTCTCGGCGGTGTAGTCGTAGACCGGCGCGATGGCCTCGCTCGCCTTGTCCTTCGCCTGCTGGGTCTGGATGGCGCTGACGTACGAGTCCTGGCGCGGCGCGACGATGTCGGCCGAGGCGACGTCGCCGACCGTGATGTCGAGCCGTTGCGGGACGAGGTCGAGGGCGAAGATCGCCGTCAGTGACACGATCAGGATGACCGCCGAGATGACGAGGCGCGTCAGATCACGGCCGGTGAAGGTGGAGGCGGCCTGGGTCGCGCGGGTCGCGCGGCGGCTCAGCATCGGCGGTCAGGCGTCCTGCGGGCCGTCGCCATGGGACACGCCCGCGTGCGCCGCGAGATCCGTCTGGGCGAGGGCGCGGGCAACCAGCTCCGAGACGCGACGACCGTCGGCGCGGCCCTTCGTCCGCGGGGACAGCCAGCCCATGACCTTGCCCATGTCACGGGCGTTGGACGCGCCGGTGGCCGCGATCGCTTCGTCGACGAGGCGCTGGATCGCCGCGTCGTCGAGCGGCTCGGGCAGGTATTCGGCGAGGATCGCGATCTCCGCCTCCTCCTTCGACGCGAGGTCCTCGCGACTGCCCTTCCGGAACGCCTCGACCGATTCGCGGCGGGTCTTCACCTCGCGCGTCAGGATCGCGGCGACGTCGTCGTCGCCGAGCTCGCGCCGATCGCGCTTTTCGACGGTGTAGATCGCGTTCTGGGCCATGCGCAGGACATCGCGACGCAGCGAGTCACCCGACCGCATCGCAGCGGTGACGTCGGTCTGGATCCGATCTCGAAGGGACACCGGAATGGCTACCTCGGGCGGGCGGGCGTCGCCGGATCAACGGTCGACGGGCCGGGACGCCCTGGGGCGGGTCGGCTCAGCCGGCCTGCGTTCGGGCGTTCTTCTTGCGCTTCGCTTCCTTGCGCTTCCGCTTCACGCTCGGCTTCTCGTAGTGCTCGCGACGGCGAGCCTCGGCGAGGATGCCGGACTGCTGGATCTTCTTGTTGAAGCGGCGCAGGGCGCTTTCGAACGTCTCGTTCTCACCCACACGGACTTCTGCCAATCCCGGTTCACCTCCTCGCGGCTCAGGTCTCGATCGTGATCCGTTCGCTCGAAGCCGCAGGCGACACGGATCGCCCGACGCCACAGGGCGACAGGGCCGCCGGAGCATAGCCGAGCCCCAAAGGGTGGTCAAACCCCCTGTCGAGCGGCCGGATCAACGCCCGGACCCACGTCGTTGTGCAATATCACTCAGAGGGAGCCGTATCCATCGCGGCGTCTGAATCGCCCCTCATTCGGCCTCAAGACCTTGTGTCATGCCGCGTCCGAGCGCACGACACAAGAATTCCGCCGCCGGACACGCTCACGGCGCCACGTCGGACCCGGAGTGCCGCCATACCCGGCATTGGACAAGAACAGGAGTCCGCGGATCGGGCCGGTCGGCCGGCGCAGCCACGTGCGCAGCGCTCGTCCACGGGCAGGCAGGGCTGTATCGAACACCGGTTGATGACGTCGCACGCGCCCGCGGGATGTCGGCGACTCGGCCAGGATGAGGAGGCGGCTCCTCGTGATCGGCCGCCATCCTCGTGCGGTGGCGACCTCGGGCGCGAGGCGCGCCTTGCGGTCGAGGTCGTAGAGCATCGCCTGCAGGTCCGGGACCACCGACTTGACCTCGACCACGAGCAGCGATCGGGTGGACTCATGCCAGGCAAGGATGTCGATGGAGCCTCGCTCACCCCAGATCGAGAACGACGCTTCGACGGCCGTGGCCCATCCCAGGCGATCGAACATCGCGACCGCGGCGGCAACGGTCGCGGCGTGCGCCTCGTCCAGGAGTCGGTCGAGCTGCTCGCCGCGCCATCGAACACGCACATCCAGATCGGCGCCCAGGACCATCGCCATCCGTTGAAGGTCATCGAGGGACGCGCGCGCGAGTCGGCCACGTTCGACGTCGCTGATCACGCCACGCGGGACGCCGACCCGAGCGCTCAGATCCGCCTGCCTGAGGTTCATCCGGATCCGGAGCGCGCGAAGCGACGATCCAAGTCGGGCTGCATCCATCGACCGAGCATCTCGCGGAAGGCTTCACCGGCGGTCATCCCGCCATCTACCATCGCTCGACCATGGATCAACCCGCCCTCGACAGCGACGCAACGGCGGCGGACGGCGAGCGTCGTTCGGAGGTGACCACGAACGACGCCGACGAGCCCCGGACGCTGCTCGACCTGCTGGACGGAGCGTTCCGGCGCTACGCCGATCGCCCGGCGCTCGGGCTGTGGCGCGACAACGGCACGCGCAGCACCTGGACGTACCGCGAGCTCGATCGGCGCAGCCGGCTGGCCGCGTGGCGGCTGCGGACGGAGCTCGGGCTGCAACCCGGCGACCGGATCCTCACCTGGAGCCCGTCCGGGCCGGAGCTGCCGGCCGCGTACATCGGGGCGATGCGGGCCGGCCTGATCCTCGTCCCGCTCGATCTCCGGATGAGCCAGGATGCGATCCAGGCGATCATCGTCCGCGCCGAGCCGCGGCACCTGCTCCTCGGGACCGGGCAGGACGCTCCGCACCCGTCGACCGCCGGCCTTGCCGAGTTCCCGACCACGACGGTCGACGACCTGACCGCCGAGCCGGACGACGCCGCGGTTGGCGACAGGATGGCGAGGACGGTCGACACGTGGCCGCGTCCCCGCCCCGAGGATGTCTGGGACCTGATCTTCACCTCGGGCACGACCGGCACCCCGAAGGGCGTGATGATCGCCCACGACAACCTGCTCGCCACGATGGCCGCGATCAACCGCGTGATCCCGCCGCTCGACCATCGCGTGATCTCCGTCCTGCCGCTCAGCCACCTGTTCGAGCAGGCGATCGGGCTCATCTACGCGCTGAGCGTCGGCGCCGACATCCTGTACGTCCGGAGCCGCAACCCGCGGGTCCTGTTCGCCGCCCTCCAGGCCCACCGGGTCACGAGCATGATCCTCGTGCCGCAGGTGCTCGACCTGTTCTGGACCGCCATCGAGCGCGAAGCCGACCGGAGCGGGCGACGCAAGCTCTTCGACCGCCTCAGGGGGATCGCGGGTCACCTCCCCTACCCGGCCCGCCGCCTCCTGTTCCGGAGCGTCCACGGGCGGCTCGGCGGCAGCCTCAGCCTGTTCGTCAGCTCCGGCGCGTTCCTGCCGCCCGCGCTCCAGCAGTCCTGGGAGGACCTCGGCGTCGTCGTCATCCAGGGCTACGGCAGCAGCGAGAACGGGTTCGGGACGTGCACGACCCACGAAGACCACGGCCTGGGGACGGTGGGGCGGCCGATGCCCCCGGTCGAGCTCCGGATCGCCGACGACGGTGAGGTCCTCTTCCGCGGCCCGACCCTGTTCAAGGGCTACTGGCGCGACCCCGAGGCCACCGCGCGCGCGATCGACCCCGACGGCTGGTACCACACGGGCGACATCGGCCACCTCGACGATGGCGGCCGCCTCGTGCTCAGCGGCCGGACCAAGGACCGGATCGTCCTGCCGAACGGCTTCAAGGTCTACCCCGAGGACCTCGAGAACGCGCTCCGGATCGCGGGGATCCGTGATGCTGTCGTGCTCGAGACCGAGCCCGGCCGGATCGAGGCGGTGGCGCTGCTCCGAGGCGCCGGCGTGGAGACCGCCGAGGCCGCCAGGCCGGTGATGGACGCCGCGGTCCGGGCGGCCAACGCGAGCCTGGGGCCGCAGCAACGGATCGCGGCATGGAGGCTGTGGCCGGAGGACGACTTCCCGCGGACCCATACCCTGAAGATCCGGCGCGACCCGATCCGGGCGTGGCTCGACGGCGACGCGCACGCGGCCGGCGACGCGCACGCGGCGACCGAAGCGGCAGTCAGCTCGGGACGGTGAACCCGATCCCGAGCGTGTTCAGCGCGTCCGCCACCTTCCCGGCGGTCGGGTCCGACGAGGCCGCCGGCAGCCACGAGTAGAGGATCAGCGTCGACCCGACCTGGCGGAGCACGTGCTGAGTCCCGAGCGGGAACTGGACCTTGCCGTTCCCCGTGCCGAGGTACCCCGCCTCCTCGTTGCCGGCGTCGACCGCGTGCGCCGAATCGGGAAACTCGTACACGACGATGAAGCCCTCGTCGGGTTGATCGGGCAGGACGACCTGGTAGACCGCCCGCGGCGCATCGCGCAGACGGCCCGATTCGGCCGGCTGGTACGGCCGGGTCGCGTCACCGAACTCGACGGCCACGGTCTGGAGCGCCCGGGTGATCTCGCCGCGCGTCTGGGCCGCGGCGGCACCGGCGGTCGACGACGGTCCGACCGATGGGGGTGCGAGCGACGCCGCCGACTCCGTCGCGCCGAAGCCGCAGCCGGCGAGGCCGAGGGCAAGCGCGACCGCGACGACGACCGGCCCGAGGGCCGCTCGCCCGAACCGGATCCGGACCCTCATCCGGGCGGCCAGTCGAACGCTCGGCCGCCCATCAGGTGGAGATGGAGGTGATCGACCGTCTGGCCGCCCCATCGACCGACATTGCTCACGATCCGGTAGCCGGCGTCGGCGATCCCCTGCTCCCGGGCGATCTCGGCGGTGGTCGCGAAGAGCCGCCCGAGGAGCGGTCCGTCGTCGTCGGTCAGGTCAGCCGCCGAGTCGATGTGGACCTTGGGGATCACGAGGATGTGGGTCGGGCTGCGAGGCGCGATGTCGTGGAAGGCCAGGACCAGATCGTCATCGGCGACGACCGTCGCTGCCAGCTCGCCCCGGACGATCCGGCAGAACAGGCAATCCGGGCGGGACGATCGATCAGCGGACATCGACGGGCGCTCCGAGCGGGCCGGGGTGACGGGACAGCGACAGGATTCGGCCCACGACGCGGTCGCGCATCGAGGGGTCCACGGCGTCGACGACGATCCGCGCGACGGCGTTCTCGAGGTCGCCGTCCCCGGCGGGCGGCGACGCCGCCACGAGCGTGTGATCCGCGGCGTGACCGACCCACCGGCCGTCGTCGAGCCGCGTCTCCAGGAGGACGTCCGCCGTCGCCCCGACGTGCGCCGCGGCCCACCGAGCCCGCGCGTCGGCGCCGACCGCGAGGAGCTCGGCCGCGCGGCGCTTCTTCGTCGGCTCGTCGAGCTGGCCGGTCATCCGCGTCGCGGCCGTGCCGGGTCGCGGGGAGTAGCGGAAGACGTGCAGCCCGGCGAGGTCGAGCGACCGGATGAAGCCGACCGAGCGATCCCACGCGGCGTCGTCCTCCGACGGGAAGCCAACGATCGCGTCCGCGTGGATCGCAACCCCGGGGAGTGCCGCACGGATCCGCGCGACGATCCCGGCATAGTCGGCCGACAGGTAGCGCCGGCCCATCCGGCGGAGCACTCCGTCATCGCCCGACTGGAGCGGCAGGTGCACGTGGGGCATCGTGCGCGGCGCGCCGTCGGCCCAGACCCGGAGCAGCTCGTCGTCGACGTGCTGCGGCTCGATCGACGAGATCCGGATCCGCTCGACGTTGGTCTCGTCGAGGAGACGGCGGACGAGGCCGGCGAGGGTCAGCGCCGAGCGGGTGTGGGAGCCGCGGAAGCCGCGCTCGGACCAGCCGCCGTCGTATGTCCCGACGTTGATCCCGGTCAGGACGATCTCGCGATGCCCGGCCGCGAGCGCCGACCGGACGTCGGCCAGCACCACGTCCGGGTCGAGGCTCCGCTCCGCGCCGCGGGCGGCCGGAATGATGCAGTAGGTGCAGAAGAACGAGCAGCCGTCCTGGACTTTGACGAATGCGCGGGTCCGTTCGACCGACGCCCGTCCGTCGACGATGCCGTCGATCGGCTCGACGCCCGACAGGGTGGGCAGCGCTCGCGAGAGCCGGCCGCCGGCCGCCGGCCCGTCGGTCTCCCGCGGGCCGAGCAGCGTGTCCAGCTCCGCGAGCAGAGCGTCCTTCGAGCGGTTGTCGACGAGACGCGCTGCGGGATCGGCGGCGCTGAAGGCGTCGCGACCGATCTGGACCGAGCAGCCGGTCACGACGATCTCGGCGTCGGGGCTGGCACGCCGGGCGGCGCGGACGGCGTGGCGCGATTTCGCGTCCGCCTCCACCGTCACCGAGCAGGTGTTGACGAGGACGAGGCCGGCCCGCTCCCGCGCGTCGACGACCGTGATGCCGCGCTCGCGGAGCCGCCGCGCGGCGCCCTCCATCTCGGCCGCGTTGACCTTGCAGCCGAGGTTCGTGATCGCCGCGGTGCGGATCGGCTCGCCGGCGCGAGCCGACGGCGCGTCCGTCACCACAGCTGCGGCTTCGTGCTCATCAGGAACCCGATCGTCCCGACGAGGGCGGCCATCGCGTAGCTGACGTAGCGCTGGCGCTTCGCGCGCTCCAGCCAGACCCGGTCGTCCGCGGCGGCACGGACGCCGACGAGCCGGCGCAGGTTCGGACGCTGCACGAAGAACGCGATCAGGAGGGTCGCCGCGTAGATCGTCAGCGCGACGAGCAGCCACGTCTGCTGGACGAGGCTCCCGCCCACGACGAGGAGCATCGCGGTGCCGGTCAGCGCCAGCCCGATCCCGATGATCACGGTTCCGTGGGCCTGCATCCAGAGCAGGAATCGGACGACGGCGTTCGGGCTCTCGTCCGCGGCCCGCCGCGTTCGCAGGGCAAAGGGCAGGAGGATCGACGGCAGGAACAGGCTGACGGCGAGCACGATATGCGTCGCGAGCAGGAGCGGGAACCAGGCGGGCATGCCGCGAGATTGTAGGGCGGGCTACCGACGAACCGCCTCGATGGCCACCCAGTCGCCCTCGTCGGTACGGGCGCGGACGGTCAGGCCCACGGCCAGAAAGGCCTCCCGGACGTCGCCCTCGCGGTCGACGTAGATCCCCGACGCGAGGAGCGTGCCGCCGGGCCGGAGCTCTGCGGCGAGGAGTGGCGCCAGGGCGATCAGCACCGACGCGATCAGGTTCGCCAGGACGAGGTCGAACGGCGGCTCGCCGCTCGGCAGGCTGCCGGGCGTGGCCGCGATCCGTCGCGCGAGCCGGTTCCGGGCCGCGTTGGCCGTGGTCGCCTCGATCGCGATCGGGTCCGTGTCGACACCCAGCACGGACGCGGCGCCGAGCCGCGCGGCGGCGATTGCGAGGATCCCGGAGCCGCAGCCCACGTCCAGGACGCGACCGCCCGCCAGGACGCCGCGATCGGCGACGTCCTCCAGCGCGGCGAGGCACAGGCGTGTCGTCGGGTGGAGGCCCGTCCCGAAGGCCATGCCCGGATCGAGCGCGAGCACGACGTCGCCGGGCTGCGCGCGGTGGCGCCGCCACGTCGGGCGGATCACGAGCCGGCGCCCGACGCGGAGCACCGGGAAATACGCCTTCCAGGCCTCGGCCCAGTCGGCCTCGTGGACGACGGTCGTCCGGAGGTCGCCGATCGGGCGCAGCTCGAACGCCTGGAGGTGGCCGAGCGCCGTTGTGACGCGCGCCACGGCCTCCTCGGTCGCGGCGGGGTCGCGCGCCGGCAGATAGGCGCGGACGATCGACGGCCGGGTCGGGTCGACGCGCGCGCCGAGGCCCTCGTCGACGAGCTCGAACGCGGGCTCCACGCTGGTCCCGCCGGGGGCGACGCGGCCGAGGATCTCCGAGACGGCCTCGACGGCCTCGACGTCGGCCTCGACCGAGAGCTCCAGCCAGGCACCTCCAGAACCGGCACCCTCCCCGGTGAGCTGCTGCTCGCTCACCGAAGGCCGAGGCGACGCTCCTGCGAGCCATCGGCCTGAGGTTTCAGCCGAGCGCGTCGCGCACCTTGTCGAGGATGCCCGGGTGGGCGGGGGCGACGTCCTCGCCACCCTCCGCGGCGTACTCGACGAGCAGCTCGCGCTGCCGCTTCGAGAGCTTGGCCGGGACGACGACGTTCACGAACACGTGGAGGTCGCCCTTCGAGCCCGTCCGGCGCAGGTGGGGGACACCCCGGCCCCGCAGGCGGATCTCGGCGCCCGGCTGGGTTCCGGGCTTGACCTCCACATCCTCGTCGCCGTCGACCGTCGGGACGGAGATCGTCGCGCCGAGGGCCGCCTGGGCGATCGAGACGTCCGCCTCGTAGAAGAGCTCGGTGCCCTCGCGCTTGAGCGTCGGATGGGGCGTCACGTGGACGGCGACATAGAGCGATCCCGCGGGGCCGCCCCGGCGCCCAACCTCGCCCTCGTTGGACAGCCGGATCTGGTGGCCCTCGTCGATCCCGGCCGGGATCGTGACCCGCAGCGTGCGCTTTCGCTCCGTGCGGCCTTCGCCGTGGCACGTCGGGCAGGGCTCCTTGACGAGCTTGCCCTCGCCGTGACAGACGGGGCAGTCCGAGACATTGACCATCTGGCCGAGCATCGTCCGGCGCGTCGTCCGGATCTCGCCGCGGCCGCCGCAGTTGTCGCAGGTCACGGGCTCCGTGCCGGGCTTGGCGCCGTTGCCGCCGCACGTCTCGCATGCGCCGTAGACCGGGAACTCGATCTCCTTCTCCGTCCCGTGGACGGCCTCCTCGAACGTGATCCGGAGGTCGTAGCGCAGGTCCGAGCCGGGCATCGGGTGGCCGCGCCGCGCGCCGCCGCTCGTCGCCCCGCCGAAGAACGCGTCGAAGATGTCGCTGAACGAGCCGAAGGCGTTCGGGTCGAAGCCGGCGCCGGCGCCGTCCGCGCCGAGGCCGGCCTTCCCGAACATGTCGTAGGTCTGGCGCCGCTGCGGATCCGAGAGGACCTGGTAGGCCTCGTTGATCTCCTTGAAGCGCTCGGCGGCGCCGGCGTCCGTGTTGACGTCCGGATGCCACTGCTGGGCGAGCTTGCGGAAGGCCTTCTTGATGTCGGCGTCGGTCGCGGTCCGTTCGACGCCGAGGGTGGCGTAGTAGTCGAGTTCGGTGGCCATGTGCGCGCGAAGTCTACGGGAGGACGCCTGGCGCGGTGGCTACGATGGCCCGGTGACCGCCCTCCCTCGCCTCACCGTCGCACTGACCTTCGACCACGACTCGATCTCCGACGGGGTCCGCCGCGGCGACCCGCCGGTCAAGCTGTCGCACGCGGAGTTCGGGGTGCGGGTGGGCGCGCCGCGGATCCTGGAGCTCCTCGCGTCGCGCGGCGTCGCGTCGACCTGGTTCGTCCCGGGGCACACGCTCGAGACGTTCCCCGACTCGACCGCGGCGATCCTGGCCGGCGGCCACGAGCTCGCCTGCCACGGCTGGTTCCACGAGGACTTCGCCACCCTGCAACGGGACGAGGAGCGGGAGCTGATCGAGCGCTGCGTGGCCGCCGTGGAGCGCGTCACCGGATCCCGGCCGGCCGGCTGGCGGGCGCCGTACTGGTCGCTCGGCGGGAGCTCGCTGGAGCTGATCGCGGCGGCCGGGTTCGGCTACGACTCGTCGCTCATGGCCGACGACTACCGGCTGTATCGCGTACGCCAGGGCGACCGGCACTCCGTGACGGAGGGCACGCGGTTCGGGCCGGAGGGTCCCCTGGTCGAGGTGCCGGTGTCCTGGGCCCTCGATGACTGGCCGCACTTCGAGCCCTCGGCGAGCGGCGACCGCGACGGCCTGTCCGCGCCGTCGAAGGTCCTCGAGATCTGGACCGAGGAGCTCCGCTACGCGTGGACCCACGCGCCGGGCGGGCTGCTGACGGTGACGATGCATCCCGAGTGCATCGGACGCGGCAGCCGGATGGCGATGCTCGAGCGGTTCATCGACGCGGCGGCCGGGCTGGACGGTGTCGTCTTCGACCGGCTGGACCGCTACGTGGAGGCGTGGTCGGGAGCGTGACCGCTGGCCTCGCCCCGTGCGGTCTGCACTCCTCGCACACGACGAATGCCCCGAGCCACCGACGTGCCCCTCCCGTGCATGTCATGCACGAGATCGTCACCCGGTCACCCATCCGGTCGAGGTTGTGCACGCCATGCCACACCCGGACGCGGTCGGTCCGGCGAAGCCGTCGACGTGTGCACCGGGTGCAACCGTTGAGGGCCGCACCATCCAGCGCGGAGGAGGACTCGCCTTCCGATCCGAACTTCCAGAGGGCCCGGGGCCTTGTCCGAGGATCAGGTCGCGGGGTGTGGGTAGAACGTCTTGTGAACGATGCGCCAGGCGTCGTCGATCCGGAGCAGGGACAGATCGTCGCTGTACCACACGCCCGCGGACTGGCCGCCGAGCCGGACCAGGGCGGTATCGCCTTCGAAGGAGAGCGCCTCGATGCGCCATTCGTGGGGTCCCGCGTGCGCGACGGCCCCTTGGCACTCGGCAACGAACTCCTCGAGGGTCGCCCAGTACAGCCCGCCCCCCTCGTTGCCAACGATGGAAGCCCTGGGGTGGAAGGCGCGGCCGAGCCTGACCTCGTCACCGGCCATCATCCCGTCGTAGTACGTGCGGACGGTCTCGGTCACGGCCACGATGTCCGCCTCATTCGTCGACTGACGCATCTGACGCACCCTCCCTCTCGGCCGACGGCGGACTACGACCCGGATCGGGCACGAGCCTGGCCGCGGACTGCCGATGATCCCACCCGGGGACCCCCGGTGGCCACGACGGCCGCCAGCTCCTGGGCCTGTCGGAGAACTGCCTCGAGCATCGGTGCCGTCAATCGGCCGGTGAACGTGTTCTGCTGCGACGGGTGGTACGACCCCAGGACGACATGGCCGCCGGCGCGCGCGACCGCCCCGTGCCCGAACGCCGGGCGTGGCCGCGCGTCGTCGCCGGTCAGCGCCGCGATCGTCCGGAACGACGACTCCCACGCGATCGCGCCGAGCGCGACCAGCACGCGGACCCGCGACAGGAGCGCCAGCTCCCGCACGAGGAACGGCTGACAGCGATCCCGTTCCTCCGGGAGTGGCTTGTTGGCCGGTGGCGCGCAGCGCACGGCCGCCGCGATGTAGCAGTCGTGGAGCGCGAGCCCGTCGTCGATCCGCCGACCCGACGCCTGGTTCGCCAGCCCGGCGGCAAAGAGCGCCGAGAACAGGAAGTCGCCCGACGCGTCGCCCGTGAACACGCGACCGGTTCGGTTGCCGCCGTGCGCCGCCGGCGCCAGGCCGACGAGGAGGATCCGCGCTTCCGGATCGCCGAAGCCGGGCACGGGCCGGCCCCAGTACGTCTCGTCGCGGAACCGCGCGACCTTGTCGCGCGCCACCTGCTCCCGCCACGCGACCAGCCGCGGACAGCGCCGGCAGGCGACGATCTCCTCGGTCAGGGCCTCGAGGGAGTCCACCCCGGGAACCCTACTTGAGCAGGAGCCGGTCCAGGCGCCGGGCGACGACCCACAGGCCGATCGTCCCCATGACCGCGAGATAGACGACGTGGACGAGGAGCGTCCAGTCGATGTAGCCGACACACAGGGACCGGAGCAGGTCGACGCCCTGGTACAGCGGCGTCAGCTGGACGATGACGCGCAGCGCCGGCGGATACGCGTCGAGCGGGTAGAACGTTGCGGAGAACAGGAACATCGGCAGGACGACGAGCTGGATCAGGTCGAAGTCCTGCCAGGTCCGCATGAACGACGTCGCGGCCATCGCGACCGCACCGAACGCGAACCCGATCAGAACCGCCCCGGGGAGGGCGAGGATCACCCACGGCGAGACGACCAGCCCGAGGACCAGCATCACCAACAGGAAGGCCACCGCGTAGATCCCGCCGCGGATCAGCGCCCACACGAGCTCGCCGACCGCCACGTCGCCGGCCGACAGCGGCGTCGACAGGATCGCGTCGAAGGTCTTGTTGTAGCGGAGCTTGAAGAAGAAGTTGAACGTGCCCTCGGAGATCGCTCCGTTCATCGCCGCGCTCGCCAACAGCGCCGGCGCGACGAAGAGCTGGTACGGGATCGGCTGACCACCCGGCCCGTTCACGGTCCCGACGAGCGCCCCGAGGCCGAACCCGATCGAGCCCAGGTAGAACAGCGGCTCGAAGAAGCCGGACAGGATGACGATCCAGCCGTGGCGGTAGACGTAGATGTTCCGCTCGACGAGGAACCGCGCCCGGCGGCTGCCGAGCGTGAACAGCCCCGTCAGCGGCAGCGTGGACGCGCTCATCCGCGGACCAGCCGGCGCTCGACATTGCGGTACGCGAAGCTCAGCCCCACCCCGAACAGCGTGACCAGGACCGCGACGTGGATCGCGGCCATGAGCGGCGCATCGAGGATCGTCCCGAGCGCGAGGCCGCGGGTCAGCTCGACGCCGTGCCACAGGGGCGACAGCCAGGCCAGCGGCTGGATCGCCGGCGGCAGGTTCGAGATCGGGAAGAACGTGCCGGAGAACAGGAACAGCGGCGTGATGATGAACCGGAAGACCGCGTTGAACTTCTCGGGCGTGCGCTGGGTCGCCGAGAACGCCGCGATCGGTGTCGCGAAGGCGAGCCCGGTGAGGACCGCCGCCGGGATCGCGAGGATGATCAGCGGCGATGCGGCCGCGCCGAAGAGCGTCATCACGATCGTGAAGATCGCGGCGATCGACGTCAGCCGGATCGTGATCCACGCGACGTTCCCGAGGACGATATCGCGCGGCCCGATCGGCGTGGCGTACATCGCGTGGAACGTCTTCTGCCAGGTGAGCCCGCCCATGATCGGGAACGTCGCCTCGAAGGCCGCGGCCTGCATGGCGGTCGCCGCGAGCAGGCCCGGGGCGAGGAACTGGAGGTAGGTCAGGCCGCCCAGCGCCTGCGTCGCGCTGCCGGACTGGTCGACGTACGAGCCCAGCCCGAGGCCCATCGCCGTCAGGAACAGGACCGGGCTGAGGAATGAGGTGAACAGCGACGCGCGGTAGGTCCGCCGGTACTGGAGCGCGCGGTGCTCGACCACGCGGGTCATGACGGCCATCGGACTACTCGATCAGCGACCGGCCGGTGAGCCGGAGGAATACGTCCTCCAGGGTCGACCGGCGGACGAGCACGGTCTCCGGGCGAAGGCCGCGGTCGTGGACCGCGACCGCCGCCGCCTCACCGTCCTCCGCGTAGAGCAGGACCCGATCCGGCAGCCGCTCGATCCGCTCGGCGATGCCGTCGAGCTGCCCGTCGAGGGTCTCCTGGACGCCCGCCGGGAAGCGGAGCTCGGTCACCTCGCGCGACGAGTACCGATCGATCAGCTCGCGGGGTGACCCCTCGGCCACGATCTTCGCCTTGTCCATGACGACGAGGCGGTCGCACAGCTGCTCCGCCTCGTCCATGTAGTGAGTCGTCAGGACGAGCGTGACGCCGCGCTGCTTCAGGCGATACAGCCGGTCCCAGAGCAGATGCCGCGCCTGCGGGTCGAGGCCGGTGGTGGGCTCGTCGAGGAGGAGCAGGTCCGGCTCGTTGATCAGCGCGCGAGCGATCGTCAGCCGCCGCTTCATCCCGCCGGACAGCCGCTCGACGGTGTCGTTCGCCCGTTCGCCGAGCTTGGTGAACTCGAGCAGCTCGTCGGCCCGGCGACCGCATTCGGCCCGCGACAGCCCGAAGTAGCGGCCGTAGATCAGGAGGTTCTCGCGGACCGACAGCTCGGTGTCGAGCGAGTCGTCCTGGGGGACGACGCCGATCCGGGCCCGGATCGCCGGACCGTCGCGGCGGGGATCGCGCCCGAGGACCGTCAGCTGGCCGTCGCTCACCGGCGACACGCAGCCGATCATCCGCATGGTCGAGGTCTTGCCTGCGCCGTTCGGACCGAGGAAGCCGAACGATTCGCCCCGCGCGACATCGAAGTCGACGCCGTCGACGGCGGTGAATGCACCGAAGCGCTTCGTCAGGCCGCGGGCATGGATCAGGGCGGAATCCGACCGGGTGGGCACGTCCGACATGGGGTCGTGATGGTACCCGACGCACCCGCCACGACCTGTCAGGAAGCCCGGCCGGGCCGGCCTTGTCGGCCGACCAGAAACATGCTAGCGTGCGGTAGCACGAACAAGTGGCCGAGGAGCCCCAGCGATGTCCACCCTTCCGGAGCCGGTCGAGCGCCTGCTCGATGCCGCGCTCGTCGGCGAGCTGACCGTCGTCGATGCGACCGGTCGGCCCGTCACCTATCCCCTGATCCCGCTGTACGACGGCGAGCGGATCTTCCTGACGTCGTCGACCCTCTTCTCGCGCAAGCTCGAGCACATCCGGGCGAACCCGAAGGTCGCCCTGTCGATCACCGACCCGATCGCGGTCGGCGGGCGGACGGACCGGGTCACGATCCAGGGCGACGCGCGGGTCATCGATGACGATCCGCACGGTGGCTGGGAGCGCCTCCTCCCGATCTGGGAGGCCAAGGAACCGGCGATCGTGTCCTTCCTCAAGGTGCGGGTGGCCCTGCCCCTGTTCTTCGAGCGCGCGCTGATCGAGATCACGCCGCGTCGGGCGCTCTACTGGGCGACCGGAGACACCGTCGCGGCCGCGCCGATCGTCACGGTCGTCGGCGTGGAGGCGGCGTGATGGCGACGACGACCGACGCGCTGCCGCGAGTGCCGGCGCTGACGGCGCGGCAGGGCCTCGAGAAGCTCGAAACGTATCCGTTCGCGATCCTCACCTGGATCGACGACGCCGGGTATCCGCTGTGCGTCGCGGTCGAGGCGACGATCGACGCGGACGCCGGCACGGTCTCGTTCGCCGGGCCTGCCGGGCTCGTCGTTCCCACGGATACGGACGTGAGCCTCACCGGCTCCCACATCAGGCCGCAGCCGGGCTACGGCTACGACGAGCGGCGGCATGTCACCGTCTGGGGCCGCGCGGCTTCGGACGGTGACCGGTTCGCGTTCGCGGGCGCGCGCGCGTGGGGCTGGGACGAGGCCGAGCTCCCGTTCTTCGAGTACTCCGAACGCTCGACCGGCCAGTCACGGCGCTACTTCGACGCCCTCTCGGCCGAGCGGGGCACGCCGGTGAAGCCGCGGCTCGCGCTCCACTGGCTCTTCCTCCGGACGACGCGGCTGCCCTTCCTGACCGCGACGATCGTGCCGGTCGTCCTCGGGATCGTCATCGCCGCCCGGCAGGGCTCGTTCGACTGGCTCACGGCCGTGCTGACGGTGGTCGGCGCCGCGTGCGTGCAGCTCGGGCTGAACGTCGCGAATGACGTGTTCGACAGCGTCCAGGGCGCCGATGACGCGAATGTGACGCCGACCCAGTTCAGCGGCGGCTCGCGCGTCATCCAGTACGGGCTCGTGTCGCTCCGCGGGATGGCCGGGCTCGCGACGCTGTTCTACGTCCTGGCCGCCGTGATCGGGCTCGTCCTGCTGGTCCTGCGCGGCTCACCGGCCCTGCTCGCGATCGGGCTGATCGGGTTCGTCGTGTCGATCGGATACACGGCGCCGCCGCTGAAGCTCGTGTACCGCGGGCTCGGCGAGGTGGCGGTGGCGCTCGGCTTCGGGCCGCTGATGCTGCTCGGCGCCTACGTCGTCCAGACCGGCGGCACGCTGTCGTGGGAGCCGTTCGTCGCGTCGCTGCCGATCGCGCTGCTCGTCGCGCTGATCCTGTACGTCAACGAGATCCCCGACCGGCGCAGCGACGCCCGGGTCGGCAAGCGGACGCTCCCCGTGCGGTTCCCCGAGTCCGCGGTCATCGGGGGCTACGTGGCGGCCGCGGGCGCGGCCTACGTGATCGTCGTGGCAGGGGTGGTGGCCGGGATCCTGCCGATCCCGGCGCTGCTCGCGTTGCTCACGATCCCGCTCGCCCGCCAGGTCGCGGTGGGGCTGCGCCCGAACTACGACAACCCATACGGCCTGATGTCGATCATGGGTGTCAACGTGAAGGTCCACCTGTACGCCGGCCTGCTCCTGCTGGCGGCCTACGCGGTGGTCCTGCTCGTCGCCGCGGTCGCGCCCTCGGTCGACCTCTTCGTCGGATAGCCGCGTAAGCGCCGGTGCAGGCGCGCCGACCATGCTCGAGCAGTGGAACCCGTTCGGTCCGGCCGGCAGCTCCGGGCTCTCCGCCGCCGCCAGCGGCTCCGGCAGGACGACGTTGCGGTCCGCGCCGGGTCGGGCCGATCCGAGGTCGGTCGAGCGGAGCGTGGTGACTGGCGCCACCTTCGCGTGGCGACGCTCCACCGGATCGCCACGGCCGTCGGCGCGCGACTGGAGGTCCGAATCTCCTGGAACGGCGAGGCCCTCGACCGGCTGCTCGATGCCGGACACGCCGCGCTGGTGGAGCAGACGGTACGCCGCCTCGTGGCCTCCGGTTGGCTCTGCGCCGTTGAAGTCTCGTTCAACATCCGAGGCGAGCGCGGTTCGATCGATGTCCTGGCGTTCCACCCGGGGACGCGCAATGCGTTGATCGTCGAGGTGAAGTCGGTGATCCCGGACGTCCAGGCGACGCTGATGACGCTGGACCGAAAGGTCCGTCTTGCGCGGGAGATCGCCGCCGAGCGCGGCTGGGATGCCAATCACGTCGGGCGTCTCCTCGTCGTCGGGGAGTCGCGGACCTCCCGCCGACGGGTCGAGGCTCACCAGGCCCTGTTCGCAACCGCGCTGCCGGCCCGCGCGGTCGCCATCCGATCATGGCTGCGGGCTCCGGGGCGTCCGCCGGACCTGGCCGGGCTGTTGTTTCTGTCAACCGGCCTCCCGCCGGCCGCTCGTCATCGGATGGCGCCAGAGTCGCAGCCATCTTCACGCCGCTCACGCACGAGCCGCGAGCGAGTTCGTGAAGCGGCGTCGTCATCTGCCCCACGGGAGGCCGGGTGACGAGTACGCAGTGACGAACGTCCTCCCGGAGGCCGGGTGACAGATTTCGGGGGACAAACTCGGTGTGGAGCCGGCCCGCGGGCCTGGGGACCCGCGGGCCGGGGCGCAGCGAGAGGCGCCACGGAACCCGGCACGAATCGAAGCGCCCGGCCGGGCTGGGCCCGGCCGGGCGTAACGGATCCGAGATGAACCGGAGGCTCAGACCTCCTTGAATTCGCCCTCGACCGTATCGTCGGCGTCGGACGAGCCGGAGCCCGACGAGCCGCCGGAACGAGCGCCGGCCGGCTCCCCCTCGGCCTCACCGCCCTCGCCGGAGCCCTCGGCTCCGGAGCCGTCGGACGAGCCGTTGGCACCCGCCTCCGAAGCTGCGGCCTGATAGGCCGCCGTCGAGACCCGCTGGAGCGTCTCGGCCAGCGCCGTGGCGCCGGTCGTGATCGCCTCGATCTCGGAGCCCTTGAGCGCCTCGCGGAGCGAGGTCACCTGGTTCTCCACGGTCGCCTTGTCCTCGGACGACACCTTGTCGCCGAGGTCCTTGATCGTCCGCTCGGCCTGGTAGGTCAGCTGCTCCGCCTGGTTGCGGACCTCGACCTCCTCGCGCCGCTGGCGATCCTCGTCGGCGTGCTCGGACGCCTCGCGGACCATCTTGTCGACGTCGTCCTTCGACAGCATCGAGCTCGCGGTGATCCGGACCTGCTGCTCCTTCGAGGTCGCCCGGTCCTTCGCCTTCACGTCGAGGATGCCGTTCGCGTCGATGTCGAACGTGACCTCGATCTGGGGCACGCCACGCGGGGCCGGCGGGATCCCGTCGAGGATGAACCGGCCGAGCGTCTTGTTGTCCGCGGCGAACTCGCGCTCGCCCTGGAGGACATGGATCTCGACCTGGCCCTGGTTGTCCGAGGCCGTCGAGAACACCTGCGACTTCGACGTCGGGATCGTCGTGTTCCGATCGATCAGCTTCGTCATCACGCCACCGAGCGTCTCGATGCCGAGCGACAGCGGCGTCACGTCGAGGAGCAGGACATCCTTGACGTCACCGGCGAGGACGCCGGCCTGGATCGCGGCGCCGATGCCGACGACCTCGTCCGGGTTGACGCCCTTGTGCGGCTCCTTGCCGTTGAACATCGCCTTGACGGCGTCGACGACCGCCGGCATCCGGGTCATGCCACCGACGAGGATCACCTCGTCGATGTCACCCGCCTTCAGCCCGGCATCCTTCAGCGCGGCCTCGACCGGCTTGCGGGTCTTGTCGATGAGATCCGAGACGAGGTCCTCGAGCTTGGCCCGGGTCAGGGTCACGACGAGGTGCTTCGGCCCGGACGCGTCTGCTGTGATGTACGGGAGGTTGATCTCGGTCGACGAGGTCGAGCTCAGCTCGATCTTCGCCTTCTCGGCCGCCTCCTTGAGTCGCTGGAGGGCCTGGGGGTCCTTCGAGAGGTCGATCCCCTGGTCCTTCTTGAACTCGGTCAGCAGCCACTCGATGACGCGCTGGTCGAAGTCGTCGCCGCCGAGGTGCGTGTCGCCGTTGGTCGCCTTGACCTCGAAGACGCCCTCGCCGAGCTCGAGGATCGAGATGTCGAAGGTGCCGCCGCCCAGGTCGTACACGGCGATCTTCTCGTCGTGCTTCTTGTCGAGGCCGTACGCGAGGGCCGATGCGGTCGGCTCGTTGATGATCCGGCGGACTTCCAGGCCGGCGATCCGGCCGGCGTCCTTCGTCGCCTGGCGCTGGGTGTCGTCGAAGTAGGCCGGGACGGTGATCACCGCCTCGGTGACCTTCTCGCCGAGATACGCCTCCGCGTCGGTCTTCAGCTTCTGGAGGACCATCGCGCTGATCTCGGGCGGGCTATAGGTCTTGTCGCCGACCTTGACGACGACGCCGTCGGACTTGCCGTCCTTCTCGACGGTGTAGCTCACGAGCTCCTTGGCGCGCTTCGTCTCCGGGTCGTCCCAGCGACGGCCCATGAAGCGCTTGATCGAATAGATCGTGTTGGCGGGGTTCGTGACGGCCTGGCGCTTGGCCAGCTGGCCGACGAGGCGCTCCCCGGTCTTCGTGAAGGCCACGACCGACGGCACCGTCCGGCCTCCCTCGGCCGAGGCGATGACGGTTGGCTCGCCGCCCTCCATCACGGCGACGACGCTGTTCGTCGTGCCGAGGTCGATGCCGATGATCTTGCCCATCGTGGTTGCTCTCTCCTCTGGTTGGTTGCGTTGTCAGGTGGTTGGTGGATCAGTGGGTGGTGGCGGCGGCGTCGGTCGGGTCGCCTGCGGCCACGGCGACGAGCGCCGGGCGGATGACCTTGTCGCGGAGCTTGTAGCCGCGCCGGACGACGTCGACGATCTCGCCCTCGGCCCGGCCGCTGCCGGGGACGTTGGCGATCGCCTCGTGCTCGCGGGGGTCGAACGGCATGCCGGCCGCGACCTCGATCTGGCTGACGCCCTCGCTCTCGAGCAGGGCCCGCAGCTTGCGGTCGATCGCGGTCACGCCCTCGACCCAACCATCGCCGGCGAGCTCTGTCGGGCGGTTGTCGATCGCGAGATCGAAGTCGTCGGCGAGCGCGAGGACCTTGCGGATCAGGTCCTCCCCGGCGAGCCCGAGCATCTGCTCGCGCTCCTCGGTGGTCCGCCGCCGGTAGTTGCTGAACTCGGCGCGCTCGCGCTGGAGCCCGGCGAGGTACTCGTCGGACTTCGCGGTCGTCGCGGCGAGCTCCGCCTTGAGCAGGTCGATGTCCGCGAGGAGCTTGGTCGGGGAGACGTCCAGCTCGTCGATCCGCTCCTGGGCGCGGGTCCGGTGGGGTCGGTGCGCGGGGTCGCCGTTCTGGCCGGGTGGCCGGCCGCGGTAGTCGCGTGGATCAGGCATCGATGTTGTGCACCAGCTCGTTGAGAAGGGTGGAGACGAAGCGGACCGTGCCGATCGCCTGCGGATAGGCCATCCGGGTGGGCCCGAGGACGCCGACGACGCCGACCGCCCGGCCCGGCTCGCCGTAGGGAGCCAGGACGAGCGAGACGTCGCGCATCTCCTCGGGTGCATTCTCGGCGCCGATGAAGACCTGGACCGTGCCCGTCCCGGCGACCCGGTCGAGGAGCTCGCCGAGGTAGGCCCGGTTCTCGAGGGCGGCGAAGACCCGGCGGAGCTTGTCGCTCCGCTCGAACTCCGGCGCCTCCATGACGTGGAGGAGGCCATCGCTGAAGACCTCCTCGATCACCGTCGCATCGTAGTCCCGGATCGCGGCGATCACCCGCTCGCCGACCCGCCGGACGAGGGCCCCGATCGGGCCGTCGCCGTCGATCCGCGCGAGCGCCCGCTCGGCGTCGGTCGCGGTCCGGCCGGCCATCAGCTCGTCGAGGATCACGGCGGCCCGGGTCAGGGCCCCCTGCTCCACGGGCGCCGGGAGAGTCACGAGGACCTGCCGAAGGGCGCCCTCGCGGAACACGATGATCAGGCTGGCGAGCCGGTCGCTGATCGAGACGATGTCGATCCGCCGGACGTGTGCGGCACGTGGCTTGGCCGCGGTCGCGAGACCCGCGACGCGGTTCGTCGCGGCGAGCGTCGTCGCGGCGAGACGGAACCACTGCTCCGAGGCGTGCTGGACCTGGCCGAACTGGTGCCGGATCATCAGCTGCTCGACTGCCGGGAGCTGGCTCGAGTCGGAGATCGACTCGACGAAGTAGCGATACCCGCCGTCGGTCGGGATCCGGCCGGCGCTCGTGTGCGGGTGGGTCAGGAGCCCGGCACTCTCGAGGTCGGCGAGGATGTTCCGGACCGTTGCGCTGGACACGCCAAGGCCGTAGCGATCGACGAGCGCCTGGGACGCGACCGGTGTCGCGGTCGCCACGTATTCCTCGATGACGGCTCGCAGGATCGACTCCGAACGAGGATCCAGCGAACCGGTGGTGCGGGGACGTCGCGCCACGGGTGCCTCGTGGTGTGGGCCGAGCGGATCGCCGGCCGTGCTCGCGGAGTTAGCACTCTGGTGCGTTGAGTGCTAACGAACTCTAGCAGTCGAGCCGGGGGAGTGTCAACGGGTGGCGGGTGGATTCGCAGGCGGAAGTCGGACGGGATCCGGCCTCAGACGAGGCGCGAGAACACCTCGTTCGACAGCAGCCGGCCACGCGTCGTGAGCACGATCCGGTCGTGCTCGTCGATCGTCAGGAGCTCCGCGGCAAGCGCCCACCCGAAGATGTCGGCGAGCGGCGCCTCGGTCGCAGCCGAGCGCGGCAGGCCTCGGTCCGTGCGGAGCCCGAGGATCGCCGTCTCGGCCGCCGCGGTCTCGGGGTCGAGCGTCTCGGAGCCGCCCGGCGGGAGGGCCGGCGCGCGTCCGGAGCCGGGCGGAGGCGTCAACGCGTCGACGTAGCGTCGGAGGTTGGCCGCGTTCCAGCGGCGCGATACGCCGTCGAAGGCATGGGCGCCGGGCCCGACGGCCTCGTACGGCCGCCGTTCCCAGTAGGCGAGATTGTGCCGGCTCTCATGGCCGGGCGTCGCCCAGTTGCTGATCTCGTAGCCGCGCCAGCCGTCCTCACTCAGCCGGTGGACCGCGTGGTGGTACTGGGCCGCCGCCCGGTCCTCGTCCTGCTCGACGAGCGCGGCGTCCCGCCAGCGACGGGCGCCACGCGGTGTCGGGAGATGGTCGCCACCCGGGCCGGTCAGCCCCTCGGCATCGGGATCGTCCAGTGTCAGGGCGTACAGCGATAGATGGTCGGGCCCGATCTCCAGCGCCGCGTCGAGCGTGTCGATCCAGGTCACCAGGCTCCCGGCGGGGATGTCGTACAGCAGGTCCAGGTTGATCGAGCCGATCCCGGCGGCCCGGGCCCCGTCGACGGCATCGGCGACATCCCCGGGCCGGTGCCGGCGACCGAGACGCCGGAGCTGGGCGCGATCCAGGCTCTGCGCCCCGTACGAGATCCGGTTGATTCCGGCGGCCACGATCGCGAACGGATCGCCACGCTCGTCGGGCCCCGGGTTGGCTTCGATCGTCAGCTCGGCGTCAGCGGCGACGCCGAACCGATCCCGGATCAGCGCGACGAGCTCGCCGAGAACGTCGGCGGGGAGCAGGCTCGGCGTGCCGCCGCCGAGATAGACCGTGTCCAGGGCCGGTCGGCGGGGCGATCCCGGTGCCCCGAACGCCGCGTCCAGCGCATCGGCACGCAGCCCCAGCTCGGCGCGCAGCGCGGCCGCGAACGCCGCGATCCGGTTCGACGGTCCACGCGCGGCCGCACCCGCCACGACAACGAAGTCGCAGTACGGACAGAGCGAGACGCAGAACGGGACGTGGACGTACAGCCCGATGGGGGGTCGTGGGACCGGGCCGTCGCTCACCGGTCTCGCGAGGCGGGCTCCCGCGGCCCGATGACGTGCCAGCCCTTCGGTGGACGGCGCTTCGCCTCGAGCTCCTCGACCTCTCGACCGCGAGGCAGGAACTGGCCGGCATGGCCGGTCGCCAGGAAGACGGAGAACCGGGTGATCGCGTGGCCCAGGAAGGCGGCGGCGATGCCGCCCGTCACCGCGGTGACCCAGCCGCCGGCGAGACCGATCCCGAGGGCCATCAGGAGCAGCCAGCGGTTCCGCCCGGGAGCCCCGAGCCGCGTCGCGAGTGCGTAGAGGAGCGCCTGGATGACGTTCGCCGCGGTCGGGTCGATGCCGGTCATCAGGAGCAGCCCGAACACCGCGCCGCGGAACGCGACCTCGTCGATGATCGCGGTGACGACCGCGTTGAGCAGGGCGCCCGGATAGGACCACACATCCGGGAACCGGAGCCGGTGATAGCGGTAGAGCGCCACACCCATCGCGATCGCCGTGCCGATCGTCCCGTACAGCAGCCCGAAGAAGATCGTCTTCTGCCGGTCGCCCGGCCCCAGAGCGAAGTCGCTCTGGGGCGACGGGTGGACGATGTAGATCCCGGCCACGAGGGCCAGCCCGATCGCGTACCACGCAGTCCGGCGGCGGAACGACGGCGCCCGCCCGTCGACGGTGTCGTCGTACTCGGCGGCGCTGAAGTGGGCGGCCTCGAGCCGCAGCATGATCAGGAGCAGCGCGAGCCCGGCCGCCATCAGCATCCGGATCGTCGGGATCCACTCCTCCATCGGTCAGCGCGCCCGGTCAGCGGGGTTGCAGCGCGACCCGTTCAGCTCTCGCCCATCCGGAGCATCGCGAGGAATGCCTCCTGCGGGATCTCGACCGACCCGACCCGCTTCATCCGCTGCTTGCCCTCTTTCTGCTTCTCGAGCAGCTTCCGCTTCCGGGTGATGTCGCCACCGTAGCACTTGGCCAGCACGTTCTTGCGCATGGCACGGACGGTTTCGCGGGCAATGACGTTACTGCCGATCGAGGCCTGGATCGGAATCTCGAACATCTGGCGGGGGATCAGCTCCTTCAACCGCTCGGTCAGACCGCGCCCGACGGACTGGGCCTTGTCGCGGTGGACGATCAGCGACAACGCGTCGACGGGCTCGCCGTTGACGAGGATGTCGACCTTCGCGAGGTTCGCGGCCCGGTAGCCGAGCTCCTCGTAGTCCATCGACGCGTAACCCTGGCTGCGGCTCTTCAGCTGGTCGAAGTAGTCGACGATCAGCTCGGCCAGCGGCATCTCGAAGTGGAGGACGACCCGCGTCGGGTCGAGGTACTCCATGTTCTGGAACAGCCCGCGCCGGTTCGTGGAGAGCTCCATCAGCGAGCCGATGTAGTTCGATGGAGTCACGACGCTGAGCTTCACCCACGGCTCCTCGAGGGTCTCGATGTCGGACGGGTTCGGGAGCAGCGACGGGTTGTCGATCGCGATCTCGCCGCGGCCATGGAGCAGCTGGACGTGGTACTCCACCGAGGGCGCGGATGCGATGAGGTCGAGGTTGAACTCGCGCTCGAGGCGCTCCTGGACGATCTCCATGTGGAGCAGCCCGAGGAACCCGCAGCGGAACCCGAAGCCGAGCGCCACCGAGCTCTCCGGCTCGTAGGTGAAGCTCGCGTCGTTGAGGTGGAGCTTCTCGAGCGCCTCGCGGAGGAGCGGGTAGTCCTCGCCCGAGACCGGGTAGATCCCCGCGAACACGAGGCTCTTCGCCGGCTGGTAGCCCGGCAGCGGCTCCGTCGCGGGCCGGGCGACCGTCGTGACCGTGTCGCCGACCTGGGCGTCGCGGACGCTCTTGAGCCCGGTCGCGATGTAGCCGACCTCGCCGGCGGTCAGCTGCTTGACCGGAACGAGCTGCGGCCGGAACACGCCGAGCTCCAGCGGCTCCGCGGTCGCGTCGGAGCCCATCAGCCGGATCTCGTCGTGCTGACGGAGGGTGCCGGCCGCCAGCCGGACGTAGACGACGACGCCCTTGTAGGCGTCGTAGTGGCTGTCGAAGATCAGGCCCTGGAGCGGCTTCGCCGGGTCGCCCTTCGGCGCCGGGATCCGCGCGACGATCGCCTCGAGGATGTCGGCGACGCCGGTGCCGTCCTTCGCGCTCGCGAGGATCACCTCCTCGCGCGGGATCGCGAGGACGTTCTCGAGCTCGTCCATGATCGTCTCGGGGTCGGCCGAGGGCAGGTCGATCTTGTTCAGGACCGGGATCAGGGTCAGCCCCTCACGCAGCGCGAGGTGGACGTTGGCGAGCGTCTGGGCCTCGATCCCCTGGGTCGCGTCGACGACGAGGATCGCGCCCTCGCAGGCCTGAAGGCTATGGCTGACCTCGTAGGCGAAGTCGACATGGCCGGGCGTGTCGATGAGGTTCAGGCCGTAGATCAGACCGTCGCGCGCCTGGTATTCGAGGCGGACCGCGCGGGCCTTGATCGTGATGCCCTTCTCGCGCTCGAGGTCCATCGAGTCGAGGACCTGGCTCATCATCTGCCGGCCCTCGACCGTATGCGTCAGCTCGAGGAGCCGGTCGGCGAGGGTCGACTTGCCGTGATCGATGTGGGCGATGATCGAGAAGTTGCGAAGACGATCCTGAGGGATGGCCACGACGCGGGAGTGTAGCCCACCATGCTGCCTGGGCAGCCACGTTCTGTCAGGTCGCGGCCCGGTGCCATCTGACGCGAGGAGGGCGATCATGGAGGTTCATCTCGGAGTCGTCGTGTCGAACGTCGCGACCGATGATTGGCAGCCCGACCCTGAAACGGGCGGTGAGATGCACGTGCTGTTCGAAGGCGAAGGGGCATACGTCGGCATGTCGCGCTTCCTGGACGTCGCGGAAGTGGGCCCGTTGACCCTGCCGGCCAGGGAGTCGTTCTTGATCCTCGAGGGTGCAGCGCGCATCGAGATCGCCGGCAGGCCCACGCTGGAGCTGAACGTCGGCGACATGGCCTCGATCCCGGAGGGTGCCTCTGTCACGTGGCACCTCACGCTGCCCTTCAAGGAAGTGTGGTTCTTTGGCAGCGCCTACGAGATGGCCGCGGACTAGCGACACGATCAACCGGAGATGCGACAAGTGGCGACATCCGACGGGATCCGGCTCCACGCCCTCGACGGTGGCACCGTCCGGGCGACCGGCGACGACGCGACCGCGATGTCCGACGACGGCGCCTACAGAGGCCGGACCCTCGACATGCCGGTTCCGTGCTTCCTGATCCGACATCCCCGGGGCGACCTGATGTGGGAGACGGGCATGTCGCGGACCCGGACCGACCTCGGCGAATGGGCGACGCCCGGCGTGAGCCTCGTCGACCAGTTACGGGTGCTCGGCGTGGCACCGACGGACATCCGCTTCCTGGCGCTGTCGCATGGCCATTGGGACCACTCGGGCAACGCCGGACTGTTCGCGAGCTCGACCTGGCTCGTCGATGCGATCGAACGTCGGTGCATGTTCGACGACGAGAACCGCGCCTCGCCGTCGATGGACGACTACGGTGCGCTCGAGACGTCGACGACGCGCCTGATCGGCGACGACCACGATGTCTTCGGCGACGGGTCGGTCGTGATCATCCGCGCGCCCGGCCACACGCCGGGCCACACGGTGCTGCTGGTACGTCTGGCGCGCGCCGGGCCGATCCTCCTGACCGGCGACCTGTGGCACGTGACCGAGAGCCGGGTGCACCGACGCGTCCCGGTCTTCAACACGGATCGTGCCCAGACCCTCGCCTCGATGGACCGGATCGAGGCGCTTGCGGCCGCGATCGGCGCTCGCGTGGTCATCCAGCACGATCGCGGGGACTACGAATCCCTACGGCGCCTCGCGACGGGCCTGCGGTAGGGAGCTCGCGGCCGGCCCGGCCGACGTGGTGGCCTCGCGGCGATCGAGGTAGTAGCTCGTCCCGGTCAGGGCGACGCCGAACAGCACGACCGCCAGGACCACAGCGAAGAACGGGTCACCCGTCGTGAGGAACAGGGCGAGGAGCCCGAAGCTCAGGACCGAGCGGACGACAAGGGTCGTGGTGTAGAGGACCTCGACGTGGTGTCGGATGATCTGGACGATCAGGATCCCGAGCGCGAGCAGCACGAGGCCCGCGAGCCGCAGCGCAGCCTCCTCGTACGTGTGGTTGGACTGGAGCAGCTTCGTCGCGAACGTCGGGACGAAGAGCAGGAGAAGCCCCGACGGGATGACGTATCCGGCCAGGTAGTACAGGCTCAGGTGGGTCCGACGCATGGCTGGCTCCCTTTCCGTGCGCCCGGCGGCGGAGGCCCGCCGGGCAGTCCGTTGCGTGACGCTACGGACTCTACGCGAGTGCGTTTCTTGATGCAACGGGGTAGATTCCGGCCATGCGCCGGACCAGCCTCGCCGACTTCCACTGCTCCGTGGCCCGGACCGTCGACGTCATCGGGGAGTGGTGGACGCCGCTGATCGTCCGGGACGCGTTCTACGGGCGACGCCGCTTCGAGGACTTCCAGCGCAGCCTGGGGCTCGCCCGGAACGTCCTCGCGGCCCGGCTCGACCGGCTCGTGGAGTCCGGGATCATGGAGCGCCGGCGCTACCAGGACCGGCCGCCGCGTGACGAGTACGTCCTCACCGAGAAGGGACGCGACCTCTTCCCGGTCATCGCCGCGATGCTCGCCTGGGGCGACCGATGGACCGCCGGCGAGGCCGGCCCGCCGCTCCTGCTCGTCCACGAGCCGTGCGGCGAGCCGGGAACGCTCCGAGCCGTGTGCGACCACTGCGGCGAGCCGCTGACCCTGGACACGATCCGCCCGCAGCCCGGCCCGGGCGCCTGAGACGGGTCGCTTCGGCGCCGTCGCGGTGGTCAGAAACCGTGGCCACCTGCTACCATGCGCGTTCGTGCTCGGCCCCTTCCCGCCGTGCCGTGTCCACGACACCCTTCTGAGAGGTTCGACCCCTTGGCCAAGACGCCCCGCACCTGGACGGGCGCCCGAACGCCGTCGGGACTGAAGCGCGTCCGTCAGGCCGAGCGCCGGCGCGACATCCTTCAGCCGAGGCGGAGCGCCGCAAAGACCTACGTCGCCACCGCCCTGAGCGTTGCGACCCACGACACCGATCCGGAGGTCGCCGCGAAGGCACTCTCGGACGCCCACGCCGCGCTCGATCGCGCGGCGAAGGTCGGTGCCATCCACCCGAACGCTGCCGCGCGGCGCAAGTCGCGCCTGACGATCAAGTTCAACGCCGCGACCGGTGGCGCCACGGTCCAGACCTCGAGCCGCGTCGTGAAGACGACCTCGAAGGCCCAGGCCCAGAAGGCGGCCAAGACCCGGATCGCGCTCGGCAAGGCGAACAAGGCGAAGGGCGCCCAGACGGCGGCCGGCAAGGCCCGCGCCGCGGTCTCGAAGTCCGCCCGCACGGAGGCCGCCGCGGCCGCGGCGGTGGCCGTCGAAGTGGCCGAGCCGACGACGGCCAAGGCCGCGCCGAAGGCGAGCTCGACGAAGAAGGCCCCGGCAAAGGCGACCGCGACGAAGGCGGCCCCGAAGGCCACGGCGAAGAAGGCACCCGCGAAGAAGACCGCCGCGAAGAGCTGACGCTCGACGCGCCGCTCAGACGAACGCCCCGGATCCGATCCGGGGCGTTTCTCGTGGCCGGCGCGACCGTTGCTCGCGATCAGTGCGGGACGCTGCACACGAACTGGGCAGCGATCGGCCCGGCGACCACCGCGGCGGCATGGACGACGTGGACGGCGGCGAACCCGGCCACGGAGCCGCCCGCCAGGATCGCCGCCAGCGGGCGACGCACCCGGGAGGCCGCCCGTCGGCCTCGACCCACCGCGCTTCGCGGATCCGGTCCGACGACAAACTCGTCCATCAGCTGAAGTCTAGCGAGTCCATCGTCCCTTGCGGTTGTCGACGGCATGGGCGATCCTCGCGGCGTGCTGTCTGCCGGGCCCACCGGGCGTTCGACGGTGCCGCTGCTCGTGGCGCCGCTGCTCGTGGTCGCGGCGATCGCCCTCCTGAAGATCTCGAACGAGCTCCTCTCCATCGGCCCGTTCGACCGGGCACAGTTCGGCTGGCTGATCCCGATCCCGATGCTGCTGCTCGCCCCCGCGGTCGCCGGCCTGGCGGCGCGCGCGACCGGCGAGCGACGGGCGATGGCTGCCCTCATCGCCCTGTCAGCCGCCCTCGGCGGCTTCGTGACGGTACTCATCGCGTCGTCGACCCGGCAGATCGGCTGCACGCCGATCGAGGGCGCCTGGGGCGCACTCGTGCCCGCGGCGTTCATCGGATTCACGGGCGGTCTCGGCTTCGCGGCCGCGGGAATCGTGGCGCTCCGCCTGCGGGAGCGGCCGCTCGTCGCCCTCCTCGGCAGCGCTGCCACCGCGGTCATCGCCGGAGCGCTCACCCTCATCGTGTTCGGAGCGGTGTTCGCGGCCGGCACCTGCGTGCCGCTGCCCACGCCGGGCTGAGTCCGTCAGCCGGGGGCGGGCTTCGCGACGGTCGTCGGGCCGGACTTCGGGCGGAACACGCCGTACAGGATCCCGCCGCCGAGGCCTCCGACGACCGTGAGGACGAGAACGGTGGCCGCGGATGACAGCTGCTGGCCCCAGTAGAAGCTCGTGAACGAGCTCGCGTCCGTGATCCCGGCCGCGGCGAGGTCCGCGGCGTTGTTCTCCCGGTAGCGCTGATAGACGCAGTCGGCGCCGCCGGAGCAGGTGATCGAGCCGCCGAGCTCCGTCGGGCGGTAGCCGTTGTCGCCGAAGAAGAACAGGGCCTTCACCGCGAGCAGGAGCAACGCCATCGTGAGGCCCGTTGCCAGGCCGGCGGCCACGGCATTGGCCAGGATCCGCGACCACGGGCCGCGGCGGCGATCGCTGCGCTGGTTGGCGTAGTAGCCGATCAGCAGGCCGGACGGCAGGGCGAGCAGCCAGTAGATCGGCTCGATCGGGATGACCAGCAGGAAGCTGATCCCGATCGTGACGGCCATGCCGATGCCGACGTACGCGGCGACGATCGCGCCGCGGTCGATGACGCGGGTCACGATCGGGCGCCCGACCCCACCGTGGCGGCCGCGCGGGTGGCGGCGGCGGTCCGGCCGAGCGCGGCCCGGCCGAGGTAGACAGCCCCGTCGCCGAGCTCCCCGTCGATCCGGAGCAGCCGGTTGTACTTCGCGACCCGCTCGCTCCGTGATGGGGCGCCGGTCTTGATCTGGCCCGTGCCCATCGCGACGACGAGGTCGGCGATCGTCGTGTCCTCGGTCTCGCCCGATCGATGCGACACGATCGCGGTCCAGCCGGCGCGGCGAGCGAGCGCGATCGCCTCGATCGTCTCGGTCAGCGTCCCGATCTGGTTGAGCTTGATGAGAACGCTGTTGGCGGCCCCGGCCTCGATCGCCCGGGCGATCCGCTCGGTGTTCGTGACGAGCAGGTCGTCGCCCACGAGCTGGACCCGGTCGCCGAGTCGGGTGTTGAGTGCCGTCCAGCCGGCCCAGTCGTCCTCGGCCAGCCCGTCCTCGATCGAGACGATCGGGTAGCGAGCGGCCCAGTCCGCCCACAGGTCGATCAGCTCGCCGGACTCGAGCGTCCGGTGCTCTTTCGCGAGGTGGTAGCGCGTCGGCGCTCCATCGACGCCGCTCCCCTCCTCGACCAGCTCGGTCGTCGCCGGATCGAGGGCGATCGCGATCTGCTCGCCGGGCCGGTAGCCGGCCTTCTCGATCGCCCGGAGGATCACCTCGACGGCGGCCTCGTTCGAAGCGAGGGACGGCGCGAAGCCGCCCTCGTCGCCCTGGCCGGTCGCGTGGCCTTCGTCGTGGAGAATCGTCCGGAGGGCGGCGAACACCTCCGCCCCGGCCCGGAGCGCCTCGCCGTAGCTCGGGAGGCCGACCGGCATGACCATGAACTCCTGGAAGTCGGTCGAGTCCTGCGCATGCTTGCCGCCGTTGAGGATGTTGAACATCGGCACGGGCAGGATCCGCGCGCCGACCCCACCGAGGTGGCGGTAGAGCGGCTCGTCGTGCGCGGCGGCCGCGGCGTGGGCGCAGGCGAGCGACACACCGAGGATCGCGTTCGCCCCGAGGTTCGCCTTGTTCGGGGTGCCATCGAGATCCCGGAGGAGCGCGTCCACGCCGGCCTGGTCGTCCGCGTCCAGACCGATCAGCTCCGGCGCGATGCGATCGGTGACGTTGCGGACCGCCGTCAGGACGCCCTTGCCGCCGAAGCGGCTCTTGTCACCGTCCCGCAGCTCGACGGCCTCGTGGGCGCCGGTCGAGGCACCCGACGGAACGGCTGCTCGGCCCACGGATCCGTCGCCGAGGACCACGTCGACCTCGACCGTCGGATTGCCGCGCGAATCGAGGATCTCCCGGGCGTCGACCGCGTCGATGATCGTGTTCACGCCTTCGCCCCCGACCCGACGGTCGCCTTGCCGCGCGCGACACTGGATCCGTCGCCCGCCGGACGATCCTGGAGGACGGCGATTCCCGGCAACTCGCGTCCCTCGAGGAACTCGAGCGAGGCGCCGCCACCGGTGCTGATGTGGCTGAACTTCGAGGCCAGCCCCTGCCCCTCGATCGCGGCGACGCTGTCGCCGCCACCGACGACGACCGTGGCCCCGGCCTCGGCGCGGTCGGCGAGGAACCGGGCGATCTCGTTCGTCCCGTGAGCGAACGACGGGATCTCGAAGACCCCGAGCGGCCCGTTCCAGAGGACCGTCCTGGCCTCGCCGAGCGCCGCCTCGATCGCCGCCCGGCTGTGCTCGCCGAGATCGACGATGTGCCACGAGGCCGGGAACTTCTCGGTGCCGACGGTCTTGTACTCGGTGCCGCGGGTGACCTCCTTGGCGATCACGACGTCCGTCGGCAGGACGACCTCGACGTTCGCCTTCTCGGCTGCCGCGAGGATCCGCCGCGCGTCGTCCACGCGGTCGTGCTCGGCCAGGCTCTTGCCGACCGACTTGCCCTGGGCGAGGAGGAACGTGTTCGCCATCCCGCCGCCGAGGACGAGGATGTCGACCTTCGTCAGCAGGTGGTCGATCACCTTGATCTTGTCGCTGACCTTCGCCCCGCCGAGGATCGCCGCGAACGGCCGCTCCGGGTTCTCCAGGAGCCGGCTGAGCATCATGATCTCGCGCTCCATCAGCAGCCCGGCGTAGGCGGGCAGGAGTCGCGCGATGCCGACGGTCGAGGCATGCGCTCGGTGGGCGGTCCCGAACGCGTCATTGACGAAGATGTCGGCGTACGAGGCGAGGGCCTGGGCGAACGCCGGATCGTTCTTCTCCTCCTCGGCGTGGAACCGGAGGTTCTCGAGGAGGATCGCCTCGCCCGGGCGCATCCGCTTGACCGCGTCCTCCGTGCCGACGCCGAGCGCGTCACCGGTCACGGGCACGTTGCGCCGGAGGAGCTGGCCGAGTCGCTGGCCGACCGGCCGGAGGCGGAGACCGTCCTGGACCTTGCCGTCGGGCCGGCCGAGATGGCTCGCGAGCACGACCCTCGCCCCCTCGCTCAGGAGGGCGACGATCGTCGGGAGGGCCGCCCGGATCCGGGAGTCGTCGGTGACCTTGCCGTCGGCGAGCGGAACGTTGAAGTCGACGCGAACGAAGACCCGCTTCCCGGCGGCGTCGAAGTCGCGGATCGTCAGCTTGTCCATCGGGCCGCCGCCGCGGTCAGGCCGCGACCGGCAGGCGCGCGGCCACGAACCCGATCAGGTCGGCGACGCGGCAGCTGTAGCCCCACTCGTTGTCGTACCAGCTGATGACCTTCACCATCGTCCCGTCGAGGACCATGGTCGACTCGGCGTCGATGATCGAGGAGCGAGGATCGCCCCGGAAGTCGGTCGACACGAGCGGCTCGTCGCTCACCCCGAGGATGCCCTTGAGCGGGCCTTCGGCGGCCGCCCGGAACGCGGCGTTGAGCTCCTCGACGCTCGTCCGGCGGGAGACGTCGGCCGTGAAGTCGACGACGCTGACGGTCGGGGTCGGGACGCGCAGGCTGAACCCGTCGAACTTGCCTTTCAGGTCCGGGATGACGAGGGCGAGGGCCTTCGCCGCGCCGGTCGTCGTCGGGATGATGTTCTGGCCCGCCGCGCGTGCCCGGCGCGGGTCCTTGTGGGCGACGTCGAGGATCCGTTGGTCGTTCGTGTAGCTGTGGATCGTGTTCATCAGGCCGCGCTCGATCGTGAGCAGGTCGTGGACGACCTTGGCGGCCGGGGCGAGGCAGTTCGTCGTGCAGCTCGCGTTGCTGATGATGTGATGGGCGGTCGGGTCGTACTTGTCCTCGTTCACGCCGAGGACGATCGTGATGTCCTCGCCCTTGGCCGGGGCGCTGATGATCACCTTCTTCGCGCCGGCCGTGATGTGGGCCTTCGCCTTCTCGGCGTCCGTGAAGATCCCGGTGGACTCGAGGACGATGTCGACGCCGAGATCACCCCACGGCAGCGCCGCGGGATCCTTCTCCTTCAGGACCTTGATCTCGCGGCCGTCGATGATCAGGGCGTCGTCCGTGTGGTCGACCGTCCCCGGATAGGCGCCGTAGGTCGAGTCGTGCTTGAAGAGCAGGGCGTTGAGCGGCGTCTCGACCAGGTCGTTCACGGCCACGATCTCGATGTCCGGCGTCCGCTCGATGAGCGCCTTGAGGGATTGGCGGCCGATCCGCCCGAAGCCGTTGATGCCGACACGCACTGCCATCGTTGCCGTCCTCCGCGAGCGCGGGCGCCGATCGGCGCCGGTTGGTCCGTCATTGGGCCGGGGCATGGCGCGCAGCGGCGCGAACCCCTCGTCCGTGATGCTCCCATCGTACGACGTCGCGGGGCCAGAGCCGTTCGGCCCGAAGGTTCCGGGACCGTTGCGGATGGGTTGCGCCGCCGCAGACGGCGAGACGGGCGATGCGAGCCGGGAATCGAACGGCCCCCGCCGTCACCGGCAGGGGCCGTCTCGGATCGAGTTCGGGTCGGCGTCAGCCGCCGATCTTGAAGACCTTGCCGCCGCACTTCGGGCAGGTGCCCTGGAGTGCCGGCTTGCCGTTCTTCATCGTGATCCGCGTCGGATTCACGACTTCGACCTTCATCTTGTCCTTGACGCAATAGGCTTCGGCCATGGAGCGGGCTCCTCCTCGGTTCGGCGTGGCGTCACGGAACGCTTGTCCCGTGTCCGCGTCTCGCGATCAGTTCCAGAGGGACGGTCGCCAGCGATCCGTCCCGGCTTCCCGTTTCTGACGGTCCATCGTCGCGAGGATCAGGAGCGCCTCGAGCCCCGTCTCCACGCAGGCGGCTTCTGCTGCGTCCTTTGCCGCTCCCTCGATGAATGCCCCGGTCGTGCGCTGCGCGTAGACCGCACAGACGACGCCGGCCCGGCATCGAGCGAGTGTCGCGAGCACCAGCAGTGCCGACGCCTCCATCTCGAAGTTCATGACGCGCTGGCGCGCCATGTCCTCAGCCAGGTCAGGGTAACGGATGGGCAACTGCGGGATCGGGCGCCCTTGCGCACCGAAGAACCCGGGTGCCGTGGCCGTCACCCCGACATGGGTCCGGTGTCCGAGCCGCTCGGCGGCCTCGATGAGCGCCAGGACCGCCTCGTAATCGGCGACCGCCGGATACCCATCGTGGACGAAGAAGCTCGTGGTCGACTCGAGCCGGACAGCTCCGGTCGAGACGATCAGGTCTCCCAGGGCGATCTCCGGCTGGAGACTGCCGCAGGAGCCGACCCGAACGAAGGTCGGACGATCCGTGATCGCCAGGATCTCCGCCACCGTGATCTCGACGTTATCCGTGCCGATCCCGGTCGAGACGACCGAGACACGGGTGCCGCGATACGTTCCGGTGACCGACGCGAACTCCCGGTGGCGCCGCTCGAACTCCACGTCGTCAAGACGCGTGGCGATCCGGGCGGTCCGATCGGGGTCACCGGGGAGGAGGATGTACTCGGCCAGTTCACCCGGTCCGAGTCCGATGTGGTATTGCCGGTCTCCGACGGGGAGTGCTACGCGGGGATCCGCGTTCGGCAAGACCTCGTCCCTCACTCTGGCGTGCTTCGCTGGCGCGAAACTCGGGCGAGGATAGTCCCGGGCTCTTCGGAGCGTCAAGCACGGCCACGCACGAGCCACGCTCGGCGGACCCCGCTCCGGGCGGCCTCCGGCGCCCGTCCGGGTCCATGGTCGGGCCCGTCGCGGAGGTGGTCACCGAGCCGGGCCGCCTGACTCGGGCGGCCGGGAGGCGTCGATCGAGACCGGTGTCATCCCCGGCGTGATGGCGGGTAGGGCCGTCGCCGCGGGCCCCACGAGGACCTCCAGGCGGGCGGCGATCCGCGCCGCGAGGCGGCGGCGTGAGCGCTCGCGCCGGAGGATGGTGACGCCGAGCGAGGCGAGCGCGACAAGCACGATCCCGGTGATCCCGAGCTCCGGGGCGAACGGATCCGAGACGCCCGCCGCGATCGGCGTGTCACCCGTGCCGAGCGCCGATCCGAGGTCGGCCGTCGCCGGGTCGGAGCCGGTCGCCGATGGGGCCACGCTGCCCCCGCCGTCTGCCACGAGGTCGCCCACCCGAACGATCCCGGCCGGATCATCGACGACGATCACGGTCGCGTCTGCGTCGACGCCGGATCCTCGTTCGACCCGTCCGATCGCGCTCAGCGCGTCATCCGCCGACAGATCCGTCAGGCCGTCGAGCGCCGCGCCGCGAAGCACGACCCGGGCCACCGCGGTGCCGTCGTCCAGACGGAACCCGTCCGTTTCGAGCCCGGCGACGAGCCCACCGACCCGGACGGTCTGGCCGACGTGCTCGTCGATCGCGACGAGATCGATGTCCGTCGCGGCCGCGGCGAGACCGGTGGCACCGCCGGCGGCCGCGCCGGACGATGAGCCAGCGGGACCGCCCCGCTGGGTGCCCGGCTTGCCGCCGGTCGTCCCGGCACCGGCATCGTCGATCGGCCCACCGATCGTCACGTCACGAGCCGAGCGGGGCAGGATCGCGAAGCGGCGGTCCGTCGCCGACGGGTACGGCCGGCGCACGATGCCGACGATCGTCGCGGTCCGGCCCTCGACGATCGCGCTGGCCGGGATCCCGGCACCGGCGAGGCCGAGGATCGGGATCCGTTTGCCGCCGACGAGCAGCTCGGCACCCCAGCGGTCGCCCGACCGATGGAGGTCGACGACGTCGCCCCGGACCCGGACGAGCCGCCACTCGTGCGCGGCGCCCGGCGCGGTCCGGAGCTCCAGCACCTTCGCCGTGTCGCCCCCGAGGCGTCGGACCTCGTCGGCTCGGATCCGCGGCGCGCCGTACGCGATGCCGAGGTCGCCGCTCACCCGGACGTGGGTGCCGACCGGTGGGGCGGACGTGCCCGTCGGCAGGAGGACCTCGATCGCCGCGGACCGGTCCTGGATCACGATCCGGCGGCCGGTCGCGTCGAGGAGGCGCGGGCCGATCGTCACGACGCCGTCGACGGTCACGTGGCCCGTCTTCGCGAGGATCGCGGCCGCGATCGTCATCGGCGATCCGGCTGATCCGCCGGGGAGCGTCGATCCCGACGGTCCGGGGCGTGGTGTCGGGGTCGCCTTCCCGCCGCCGATGCGGACGATGTCAGCGGCATCACGCAGACAGATCCGGAAGCCGTCGGCCGCGCCCTTGCGGCTCGCACGCTGGCCGACGACGCCCGTTACGCGCAGCCGCGCGTGAGCGGCGATCGAGGATGCGGCGATCCGTGACGACCCGTCGGCGGCGATGCGGATCGATCCACCGGCCGACGTGAGCGTGAACGAGAAGTCACCGCCGGGCGCCTTCGACGGCTTCGCATCCACGGTGCCTTCGACCGTCACGAGCCGTGCCTCGACGGCCTCGCCGATGCCCGCCGGGCCGACGGCCGACGAGCTCGGTGGACCTTCGGTCCCGAGGACGCGGAGCCCGCCGACGAGACCGCGGAGCTCGAGCTGACCGAACGGGTCGGCGAGCGTGCCGGTGAGCTCGACCCGGACGCCGCGGGCGGGGTGCGGGTCGGTGTCGGACAGTCGGACGACGATCCCGGCCGTTGCGTCCTGGATCGCGATCAGCGGCGGCGTGCCGAGCCTGCCGGCCTCGGCCGTCACGATGCCGGTGACGCTGACCCGGCCGCCGACGGGGCGCATCCGCGCGGCGGCGATCGTCGTTGTCGGTGCGCTCGGGGCGGGGGTCGGGTTCGGGGCTGGCGTCGGCGTCGGCGTCGGGGCCCGGGTCGGAGTCGGCGTCGGGGCCCCGGTCGGAGTCGGCGTCGGGGCGCTCGGCATCGGCACCGACGTCGGAGCAGGTGTCGGCGTCGGGGTTGGCGTCGGCGTCGGAACGGGCGTGGGAGCCGGCGGCGCCTCCACGGTCACCTCACCGGCCAGCGTCGCGTGAAGACGATATCCGGCCGTTCCGCTGCCGCTGCTGTCGCGCTGCCCGAGCGGGCCGGTCGCGTGGACGAGGTCCCCGGTGTGGATCGTCGCGACCCCGAGAGCGAGCGACCCGACCACGATCCGGAGCGGCCCGGTTCCGTCGTCGATCGTGACGCCGAGTCCGTCGGCGAGCGCCGCCGGCGCCTCCGTGACCACGCCGCCCACCGTCAGTCGCAGGCCCTCGAGCGGCTCGCCGGTCGCTCCGGTCTCCGCCCCGACCGGCGCCGGGATCTCCGCGGGTCCACCCACCGTGATCGACGCCGCCGCGACGTTCAGCACGCGCAGGTTGAAGTAGCCGCCGAGCGTGCCGGTGACGGTCACCGAGCTTCCGGCGGGGATCGGCGCTTCGATCGCCGTATCGAGTCGGACGGCGATCCCACCGGTGACGTCCTGGACGAACCCGACCCGTGCCGAGTCGATCGCCCCGAGGTCGGTCGTCAGCACGCCGGCGACCGTGGCGGTGCTTCCGTCGGTCAGCTGACGGGCATCCGCGATCCCGATGATCGTCGGGGTCGGGGCCGGCGTCGGAACGGGCGTCGGGGTTGGCGTGGGCACCGGGGTGGGCGTCGGCGTGGGGACGGGCGTCGGGACGGGTGTCGGCGTCGGCGTGGGGATGGGGGTGGGCACCAGGGTGGGCGTCGGCGTCGGCGTGGGCGTCCCGCTCGATCCGCCGATCGGTGGCGCCGCGAGGTTCTGCGGGTTCGGCGGAGCGACGACGAAGTCGGCCGAGTTGACGTTCGTGTCAGCCGCATTTCCGGCCGCGCCACCCGGCAGCCGTTCCAGGCTCGATCCGGCCGGCGGCGCGGGCGCGGCCGTCCCCTCCACGAAGGCGTTCGTCGCGTCGCCCCACGCGACCGCGTCGATCGGCGATCCGCCGACCAGCCGCAGCACGACCGCGCCACCCGTGGCGGCAAATCCGGACGCATACGTCGCATCGGCGATGGCGGCGTGGATCCCGGCAGCGTTCGCGATCACGAGGTGCCGGCCCGGATCGAGGGGGGTCGATGCCGTCCAGGTCGCCTTCCTCGTGACCGTCGAGCCAGTCGAGGTCGCGTACACGACCTCGAGACCCAGCAGGTCGACTGGGGCGGACCCGGCGTTGTACAGCTCGACAAGCTCGTCGGACGCAGAGTTGCCACCCGTCTGGACCTCGGAGATCACGAGCGCCGAGACCGGCCAGGCGACGGCCGCGGCGACCGCCGGACCGCTTGCGACCGACGCGCGTGCGTCCGGCCGGCGGGCCGCTTCGGCCAGCGAGACCACGGCAAGGGCGAGGACCAGGGCAATCGGCAGGGCCACCGGCCCTGCGCGTCGGGCACGCGACATCGACGACCTCCCGGCGGGTGTCGGGATGGGTGGCCGGGCGGACGTCGACGGTCGTCGTCATGGCCGGATGGCGGCGGACCGACGTTGTAGCAGGCGACGATCGACCTGCGGTGCATCACGACTTCGCCGCCGCTTCACCGCGACGGCACTGGCGCTCACCACCAGCCGGGCCGCTCGGCGGCGATCGGCCACCCGACCGCGTACGATGGATGCCTTCCGTCACCCGACCGACGACCATCTCGTCCGAGCCGCCCGTCGGCCGAGCCCCGTGGAGGCACCGTGGCCCGAGCCAAGAGAACCAATCGAGCCGAGGCGCGCCGGCGCTACCGCGCGACGCTCGCGGAGACCGACATCGACGCCGAGTCCGTCGACGGCGACGCCGCCGCGGCGACCGGCGCCGCGACCGCGACCGCGACCGCGACCGCATCGAAGTCGGCGGCGCCGACGCGATCCGGCGCCGGCAAGGCGCCCCCGCCCGAGCTGCAGCGACCGGGGATCGCCACCGCGTTCCGGCAGGCCTTCCGGCCGCTGGATCTCCGCGGCGACCTGCGTGCGCTGCCGCGGCTCCTCATCCATCCCGCGTTCCTCGTCCCGGTGATCCTGTCGGGCCTGTCGGTCGCGCTGATTCCGCTCGTCGGGCTGAACGCGCTCACCTCGACCTTCTACCAGTACTTCTCGTTCACGGCCCCGCTCGGCACCTCGTTCATCGCGGGCTTCTTCGCGCCACGCGCGAGCTACCTGATCGGCGCCCTCGCGGCGCTCGCGTCGGTCGGCTTCCAGGCCATCGCGTACACCTTCGGCTCGTTCGGTGGATTCCTCGACGCCTTCACCGACCCGGCGACGGGCCAGGCGATGAGCCACCAGGCGGCGGCGCAGCTGATCCTCAGCCAGGCGTTGTTCGTCGGCGTCCCGTCGGCTGCGTTCTTCGCGGCGGCGGCGGCCTGGTATCGACGGTTCCTCCGGGGCGCGAACCCGAACCGGGGCCGGCAGGCCGCCCAGCAGTCGTCGAAGCGACCGGACGGCAAGGTCCCGAAGAAGCAGGAACAGCGCCCGCTCCTGGCCAGGAGGCGCTGACACCGGTCGTCGCGCCTGGACGACGCTGTCGGGTCTAGCCCAGGCGGCGCATCCCCGCGTAGCCGAGGGCCTTGACGCCTTCGGGGCGGGCCGGAGCTCCGGCCGTGGCCGTGACCTCGACCAGCGCCTGCACGTCCCTCGCGATCACGTTCACCACCGACGACTCGCGCTGAAGGTCACCGTCGACCAGGAGCAGCGCGTGACGGCGGACGATGCCACGGAGCCGGGCCCAGGTGTCCGGCCAGAGCGTGACGTTGACCATGCCCGTCTCGTCCTCGAGCGCCAGGAAGACCGTGCCCTTCGCCGTCATCGGGTGCTGGCGGGTGACGACGAGCCCACCGATCCGGACCCGGCCCGGCGTGCGGTCGTTGAGCGCGGCGTTCGTCACCGCCCCGAGCCGGTCCAGCGCCGGCCGGTACAGCGTCACCACCTGCCGTCGCGCGTCGAGCCCGATCACCGCGTAGGCGTCGCCGATCCGCTCCGACTCGGTGAGGCCGGGGAGCGTCGGCGCGTCCGTCGCGGGCAGGCGGAGCGCCATCGGTCGGGAGGCGGCCCGGGTGAACGCGCCGCCGCGGGTCGAACGCCCGTCGAGGCGCCCCCGTGTCGCGCCCGCAACCTCGCGGAGCTGCCAGAGGAGCTCCCGCCGTGGCCGGCCGAGCGAATCCAGCGCTCCGACCCGGATCAGTCGCTCGAGGGTCTCCTCGTGCAGCCCGGTCCGCTCGACGACGTCGGCGAGCGACCGGTACGGCCCGCGCGCCAGCTCGGCGTCGAGCAGCTCCCTGTGCTCCTCGCCGATCCCCTTGACGAGCCGCAACCCCAGCCGGACCCCCCAGCCGACGGCGCTCTCGGCGGCCCATCGTTCGCGCGCCTCGTCCGACGGGATCGTGCAGCCGCTCGACCGGACCGGCGCGGGCCGGCGCTCGATGCCGGCGTCCTCGGGGAGCGGCTCACCCGGCCCGTCGTCGCCCTCCCCGATCGCCCAGCCCGGCCGCCCGACCCACTCGGTCGTCGTCGCGTAGGTCGAGCGGTTGATGTCAACCGGGAGGACCGCGACGCCGTGGCGCTTCGCGTCGTTGACGAGGACCTCGACCGGGTAGAAGCCCATCGGCTGGGCGTTGATCAGCCCGACGACGAACTGGGCCGGGTAGAACAGCTTCAGGAAGCTCGACTCGTAGGCGGTCCGGGCGAACGCGGCCGCGTGGCTCTTCGCGAAGCCAAAGCTCGCGAACGCGGCGACCTGGCGGAACAGCTCCTCCGCGATGTCCTCGGTCATCCCGGGTTGCTTCATGCAGCCGTCATGGAAGCGAGCGTGGAGCTTCTCCATCTCGCGGGTCGATCGCCACGTGCCCATCGCCCGGCGGAAGCCGTCGCTCTCGGCCGGGCTGAACCCGGCGACCTCGATCGCGATCCGCATCACCTGCTCCTGGTAGAGGATCACGCCCATCGAGTCCTTGAGGACCGGCTCGAGGCTCGGGTGGAGGTAGGTCACCGGCTCGAGGCCCTGCTTCCGGCGCAGGTACGGGTGGACGGCGTTGCCCTGGATCGGGCCGGGCCGGATGATCGCGACCTCGACGACGAGGTCGTCCAGGTTCGACGGGGTCGACTTCGGCAGGGTCTGCATCTGGGCCCGGCTCTCGACCTGGAAGACCCCGACGGTGTCGGCCGCCTGGAGCATCGCGAAGACCTCCGGCACCGACTCCGGGAGCCGGTCGAGGTCGAGGCAGACCGCGCAGTCGTGCTCGATCAGCTGGAGCGTCTCGTCGATCGCGGCGAGCATCCCGAGCCCGAGCAGGTCGAGCTTGATCAGCTTGATCGCCTCGACGTCACGCTTGTCGAACTGGACGACGACGCGGTCCTTCATCGTCGCGCGCTCCAGCGGGGCGATGTCGATCAGCGGGGCCGCGGTCACGAGCATCCCGCCGCTGTGGATGCTGAGGTGGCGCGGGAAGCCGTCGATCCGGGCGCAGAACTCGAGCCAGCGCTCCCAGTCGGAGAGGCCGACCGTGCTGCCGCCGAGGGGCTGGGGCGGCAGCTCCGGCTCGACGCGGGCGACGCTCGAATGGTCGCCGCCCCGGCCCATCGCCGCGGTCTTCGGCGCCGGCGGATCCCAGTGGTTGGGTCGGCCCAGCCGATCCGCCTTGCGCGCCGGCGGCTCCGGCATCCCGCTCTCCGGGTCGATCGCGCGGCCGCCCTGGCCATCGGGGAGCAGCGCCGGCGCGACGAGCCGCTCGCGATCCGCCGCGTAGCCGGTCCCACGACCCTCGCGCAGCCAGGCGACGCTCGCCGGGGTGTCGCCGGGGCCGCCCTCGTCGTCGCCGTTCCGGCTCGGCCGGATCGCGGTCCGCGGCGCGAGCGCGTCGGGGAGGACGCCGCCAGTCCGCTTCGCGTCGCCGACATGCGCCGGAGTGCTATTCCTCGCGCGTCGATTGCCAGAAGCGAGGTCTGGAAGGACGATCCGAGCGCGCTCGAGCGTGGCCGACGGCCCGTCCGGACCCCTCGACGCGTCTTGTGGCCCCACTTCCCCTGCGGGTAGCACTGGGGGTGATATCGCCTCGGACAGCGCCCCGCCCAGCCACGCGAACGGCCGCGGCGCGTCCGGGTCCACCGGCTTCGGTGGCTGGCGCCAGGGCGGGACCTTCCCGACCAGCGGCATCCGTGTGTTCAGCTGGCCCATGCCGTCGACGAAGCCGCGCGTCTCCGCCTCCGCCGCGGCGCCCGACTCGGCCGGCAGGCCATCCCCGGGCCGCTTGAAGAACTCGGCGAAGCCGCCGTCCGCCTCCAGGTCGCGCCGGACCATCACCGAGTCGTACGTCTCGAGCGCCTTCGCCACCCGGTCGACCAGCGGCCGCGGGAACCCGAGCGCGACCCCGACCTCGCGCACGGCCGACCGCGCCCGGTACGTCACGAGGTTGCAGACCATCCCCGTGTGCTCCGGGCCGTAGCGGTTGTAGATGTACTGGATGACCTCCTCGCGCCGCTCCGAGCTGAAGTCGATGTCGACGTCCGGGTAGGTCGTCCGGCCCTCGTTGATGAACCGCTCGAACAGCAGGTTGTGCTGGATCGGCTCGACCCGGCTGATCCCGAGCGTGTACGACACGATCGAGCTGGTCGCGCTGCCCCGGCCCTGGGCCGGGATCCCCCGCTCCTTCGCGTAGCGCATCAGGTCCCAGCAGATCAGGAAGAACTCGGCGAGCCCCGCCCGCTCGATCACGTCGAGCTCGTGGGCGAGCCGGTTGACGACGGCCGGGGTCAGCGGGTGGTAGCGCTTCTTCGCGCCGGTCCAGCACAGCTCGGACAGGTACGAGAACGGCGTCTCGTTGCGGGGCACCGGGAAGCCCGGAAAGCGGTACTGCTCGAAGCCGAGGTCGACCCGGCATGCGGCGGCGAGGTCGGCAGCGCGGGCGATCCCCGCCGACCAGGCACGGGCCACGTCGCGGCCGAGCGACCCGTCGCCGGGCGGGAGCGCCGCCATCTCCCCGGCCGACTTGAGGAACGACTCGCCGTCCGCTCGCCGCAGGTCCGCGAGCGCGTCGAGCGTTCGCCCGTGGCGGATCGCCGTGAGCACGTCCTGGAACTCGCGGCCTTCCGGCCGGGCGTAATGGACGTCGTTCGTCACGACCACCGGCAATCCCAGCTCATCGGCGAGTGCCACCGTCTCCGTCACGAGCCAGTCGTCGTCGGGCAGGCGGTGGTGGGACAGCTCGAGATGGAACCCGTCCCGGCCGTAGCGCTCCGCCAGCACCGCCGCTGCCGCCCGCGCCCCGGCGCGGTCCCCGGCGAGCAGCCGCCGGGCGATCTCGCCCTCGCGACAGCCCGACAGCGCGACCAGCCCCTCGGTGTGCTCGGCGAGAAGCGCCCCGTCGAACCGGGGCATCGCCTTCGTCCCGGCGAGGTTGGCCCGGGAGACGAGCCGGCACAGGCTCCGATAGCCAGTCGCGTCGCGCGCCAGCAGCACGAGATGCGGGCCGCGCTGCCGCTCGCCGATCCCGCGCTGGTCCTCCTTGACCGCCTCGCGATGACCGGGCAGCCGGGCGCGCTCGGGACGCGGTCGATCGGGCTCGCCCTCACGAGCAGCGGAGTCCTCCGCGGCCGGGCCGATCAGGTGCTTCCGACGGCCGCCACGCCGGGCGGTGCGCCGGGCCGGGACGACGATCCGATCCGGGTCGTCGACGATCGGATCGCGCAGCTCGATCTCCACGCCGAGGACCGGCTGCAGCCCGACCTCCTCGAATGCGGACGTGGCGCGGACGACCCCGTACAGACCCTGGTGATCGGTGATCCCGAGGCCGGTCAGCCCGAGCTCGACGGCCCGCTCGGCCAGCTCGTCGGGCGCCGAGGCGCCGTCCAGGAACGAGAAGTTCGTGTGGCAGTGGAGCTCGGCATAGGCGGCCATCGGATCGTCTACGATAGAACAGATGTTCGACGGTCGTCGAGCCCACCGGCGGCTCGAAAATCGTGAGCTGGACCGCGCAACAAGAGCGGCCTGTCCAGCGTCTACTGGCCCATGAAGCGGGACGCGTCCAGTCTCCTCGCCATCACCCTGCGGACGGGGCTCATGGTCGGGCTCGCGATGATCCTGATCCTCGTTCTTCTCCCCGCGGTGTTGGGAGCACAGGCGGCCGGGATCCGCTGAACCATCAACCGTCCTGCGCCTGGGGGCCCGGGACGAGCGGCGGCAGAGATCGCGATGATCGATGCCGACCCGCCGCGAACCTGGTGAGCGGGTTTGCGGCCACAAGACCGCCGTCGTGCTGGGGCGCGACGGCGGTCTTCCTGTTCCGCCGACCCGGCCGGCCGTCTAGGATGCCCGCGTGACCGCGCCACGACGCCGGGCCGCCATCCCTCTCGTCCCGATCCTCGCGATCGCGTTCACCCTGGTCGCGGCCGGATGTGGTCCCGACGCCGCCCGCGCGACGCCGGCGCCGTCCCGGCCTTCGGCCCCCGACCTGACCCCCGTCCCGGGCGCTCCCGGCACGAATCCCTCGAACGACGTGCCGACGACCACCACCGACGTCGACGGGTTCGGCCCGATCCGGGATGCGGTTCCGCCGTCCTTCCCGAGGCTCGCCGGACAGGAGCCGGCCGACACCGGCGCCGGACCGACGAGCGGCGCCTTCGCGGTGAACATGACGGCCGCCGCAGCATCTGCGGCGATGCAGGCGAAGCTGACGACCGCCGGCTGGAGCGCGGACGTGGGCTCTCCCCTCGAGGACGGCTCGGTCGTGCTCGAGGCGACGGGCGCCCCACCGGGTTGCAAGGCCGAGGTACGCTTCACCCCGACGTCCGGCACGACCACCATGTCGGTGCTGTACGGGGCAAGCTGCCCCGCGAGCTGAGCGCAGAGGAGACCGGATCGACGCAGGTCAGGACCCGCGATCCCGCGGGATCACCTCTGACGGCCGCTCGATCCTCGTTCCCGCGACGCACCGGCGTTGACTCCCCCGTAACGAAACGCGAACGGCCGCCGTCCATGCGTCGACGACCGGGAGGGGACCGGTCCGATCCGGGGTGATGGCGTGCAGCAACGGACCACGCGCTCGAACGATCTCGAGACGGTCGCCTTCGTCGTTCTCCTCTTCGTGCTCCTTCTCGTGGTGATCCTGACAGTGGGGTCGCCGATCGGCTGACGCTCCGTGCGCGCGGCAGGCCCTCAGTCGTACAGCCGCTCCAGGTGCCACGTGCCGGCCAGCCGGTCGTGGTAGACGAGGGCGAGCCAGCGCCGCCCGACGACCTTGCAGTAGTCGCGCTCGATCGGTTCGCGCCACCACGATTCCGCGACCCGCCAGCTGTTGCAGACCTCGACCGGCTCGCGCTGGCCGTTCCAGGCGATCGCCACGAGCCGGCCGTCCCCGTCCAGCTCGACCCCGATCTCCGGGTGCTCGCGGAGGAGCCGGGTCATGACCGCCAGCCCCAGCGATGCTCCGCGAGCGGCGCCTCGGGATCCGTGACCGCGACCCGTCGGACCCGATCCTCCCCGAACGTCAGCGCCAGGCGCGCGAGCTGCCAGCCGAGCCGGGCCGCCTGGGCGGCCTGCGGCACGAACAGCGGGAGCTGCTGACCGACGGCCGGCTCGACGCCGGCCAGCTCCAGCTCGATCCGCTCGACCGGTGCCGGCGGCGGCGTCCGCTCCAGCCGGGCGAGCAGCAGGCGCTCGATCGCGTCCGCGTCGGCGGTCGGCTCGGGGAAGCGCTGCTCGACGATCATCTCCCCGGCCGTGCCGGGCGCCGCGAACGCGAGGTCCAGCGTCAGCCGCAGGTGCGCGCGAGCGGCGGCCATCCCCCGCGCATCGACCTGGGCGGCGAGCGCGGCCGCGAGCCGATGGAGGACGAACCGGAGCGACTCCGTCTCCGCCACGGGCGGGTCGATGGGGAGCGACAGGGTCAGCCGCTCCGGCGCACGGCGCGGCCGGAACGGCTCCAGCTCCTCACCGCGGGACCGGGCGTGGAGTCGCTCGCCCTCGTCCCCGAACCGGGCGACGAGCGCCGACTTCGGCAGCTCCGCGACCGCCCCGATCCGGCGGAGCCCGAACCGGGCCAGGCGGGCCCGGACGTCGGGGTCGGGCGTGAGGAGGACCGACGGGAGCGGCGCGAGGAAGCCGGCGTCGCCGCCCGGCTCCACGGCCCGGAGGACGCCCGGCTCCGCGTGGCCCGCGGCGACCGTCGCGGCAAAGCGCGTCCCCGCGATCCCCGGCCGCGGCGCGCCCGGCAGGACGCCGTCCGTGTCCAGCGCCCGGACCAGCCGCTCGACGAGGACCGGCTCGGGGCCCCACAGCCGGTCGAGCCCATCGGCCTGGAGCTCGATCAGCCCGAAGGCCGGATCGGTCGGGTCGGTCGTGCCGGCGAGCCCCGGGCTGAACCGGGCGAGCGTCTCGAAGGCGGCCTCGACGGCCGCCGCGTCCGCGTCCGGCTCCGAGTCGAGGAAGGCGGCCTCAGGAGCGAGCCGGTGCGCGCTTCCGAGCGGGATCCCGCGCCGGACGCCGAGCGCCCGGGCCGCCGGATCCGCGTCGATCACCGTCCCGTCCGTCCACGGCTGCCCGCCGAGAACGACCGGCCGGTCCGTCGGGAACGAGTCGGAGTGGCGGGACCGCGCCAGCCGGATCGGGAGATGGGGCCAGTAGAGATGGAGGAGTCGCATCGGTCGGGATCCGTGGGTCGAGGATGCCGGTGGGGGCGGCAAGGGGGACGACGATGGCGGGTCTCGCCCCGTCGTCGCGGAGGAGGTCCGGGCGGCGGAGGCACCGATCCCGCTCGCCGCCCTCGGCGTAGAGGATCCGGAGCTCCGCCCGTCTGCCCGGCGGCCCGTAGCGACTGCGGGCCACGAGCGCCTCGGTCCGCTGGCCGACGACGTCGCGGCCGAGCCGGATCCAGCTCGTTCGGCTGAGCTCGAGCCGGAGCCCGGTCGATTCGGCGACGGCGGTCGCGAGACCGGCGGTCAGGCCCGGCGGCTCGAGGGCGACGAGGAGCGTCTCGGCGCGTCTCGCCAGTGCCGCCAGCCGTCGCAGGCGGTCGGCGACCTTCGCCGGCGTCGTGCCCGCGTTCGGGCGCGGCGGCAGGTCGATGACGAGGACGTCGACCGATCGCGCGGCGAGGAGCATCCCGGCGATCGACAGACCCTCGTCGACGGTCTCCGGCGTCAGCACGACGAGCCAGTCCAGCCGGACGCCGCGGGCGGCGGCCTCGACCGGGTCGAGCGCGCGGGCGAGATCGAGCCAGGCGACGATCGCGCCATCGGCCTGGGCCTCGGCGACGAGCCGGAGGGCGAGGGTCGTGGCGCCGGAGCTCGGCGCGCCGCGCAGCGCCACGCTCGCGCTCCGCGGCAGCCCGCCCGGCCCGACGATCGCGTCGAGGTCCGGGAAGCCGGTCCGGACGATCCGCTCGACGCCAGTTCGCGGCTCGCCCGCGGGAGCTGGAGCGAGCTCGGATGGGTCGTCGGGCGGATCGACCGGGAGCGGCGCCGTGGCCAGCGCTCCGATCACCCGCGGAGCTGCGGCACCCCACCGCGTCTGGAGAGACGCCAAAGCCGCCGAGACGTCCGGGGAGAGGCTGGCCATCGGACGTCAAGATTAGAACAAACGTTCTGTACCGTCAATCAGATCGTGGCGATTTCTGTCATCGCCCATGGGCAGACCGTTAGGCGGCGAGTCCGGCCTGAATCGGTCGAATCGCAGGCTGTCGTAGCCGTCAGGGGCTAACGATGCGGCCGGAGATCCCGATTCGGGGCGATGATCCCGCCCCAACGGTCCCGGGGCGGTCATCTGACAGAAAGGCCGCGGGCCGGTCGAGCCGGTCCCGCTCCCCCGGCCACTGTCACCCGGGCGTCATCGCGAGGGCCTACGGTCGGCGATCATGCTCGAGATGCAGCCTCCTGCCCTGCCCGATCGGCCGATCCTCGTCGTCGACGACGACGCGAAGATCGTCCGGCTCGTCCGGACATACCTGGAGCGCGACGGGTTCAGCGTCGTCACGGCCGCGGACGGGCCGGGTGCCCTCGACGCGATCGAGACCCACCGGCCGGCGCTCGTCGTCCTCGACCTGATGCTGCCGGAGCTCGACGGGCGGGCCGTGATCCGCGCCGTCCGGCGCGACGAGGAGGCCGGCGCGACGCCGATCCTCGTCCTCTCGGCACGTGGCACGACGATCGACCGGATCGCCGGGCTCGAGGACGGCGCCGACGACTACCTGCCGAAGCCGTTCTCGCCCGCCGAGCTCGTCGTTCGCGTGAAGGCGATCCTCCGCCGATCGACCGGCGGCGCGACGGCCGCGACCGCCGCTCCGAGCCCGGGCTCGACCGGCGTCATCCGCCACAACGACCTGACGCTCGACCGGGAGCGCCACGAGGTCACCGTGGGTGGCGCGTCCGTGCAGCTCACGAATGTCGAGTTCCGCCTCCTCCAGACACTCCTCGAGGCCGACGGCCGCGTCCTCAGCCGCGACCAGCTGCTCGATGCCGTCTGGGGCGCCGACCAGTCCGAGGTCCTCGACCGGACGATCGACGTCCACATCCGCCGCCTCCGCGACAAGCTCGGCGACGACGCGGACGCCCCGCGCTACGTCGCGACGGTCCGCGGCGCCGGCTATCGATCGGCGCCCGTGACGGCGTGACGTGAGCTCGCGCGGGATCGCCACGCGGATCGCGCTCGCCGCCCTCGCGTCGGCCGCGCTCGGGATCCTGATCGTCGTCGTCGGCGTGCTCGTCGTCGGCGGCCAGGTCTTCACCGACCTGATGACGCGGGCGGGCGACTCGGCGGCCCACGCCCGGGCGATGTACGACCAGTCCGTGACGACCGTCGTGGTCGCCGCGGTGATCGTGGCCGCGATCGCGAGCATCCTCCTGTCCGTCCTGATGGCGCGGATGCTCGTCCGGCCGCTCCGCGAGGTGGGCGCCGCCGCCCGCCGCATCGCCGACGGCGACTACGCCGCCCGGGTCCCTCGCGAGGGTCCCGAAGAGATCGCCAGCCTCGCCGATTCCTTCAACCAGATGGCGCACAGCCTCGAGGAGCAGGAACGGATGCGGCGTGACTTCATCGCGAACGCCGCCCACGAGCTGCGCACCCCGCTGACGAACCTGCAGGGCTACCTCGAGGCGCTGCGGGACGGCGTGATCGTCGCCGACCGGCAGACCTACGAGTCGCTCCACGAGGAGGCCGAGCGGCTCGTCCGGCTGTCCCGCTCGCTCGACGCCCTGGCCGAGGGTGACGCCGCGTCCTCACCGCCGGAGCTGCAGGCGATCGACCTCGCTGCAACGGTCCGCATGGCGGTCGAGCTGGCGCAGCCGGCGCTGGACCGGGCCGGTCTGCGGGTGTCGGTCGACGCGCCCGAGACGCTGCCTGCCCGGGCCAATCCGGACCATCTCGCCCAGGTGCTCGCAAACCTGCTCTCGAATGCGGTCCGCTACACGCCACGCGGCGGCATGGTCTCCGTTCGCGTCGAACGCCATCCGGACGATCTCCTCGTCTCGATCGCCAACACCGGCGACGCGATCCCGCCCGAGGACCTCGACCGCGTCTTCGAGCGCTTCTACCGCGTCGAGAAGTCGCGGGACCGTGCCCGCGGCGGCGCCGGGATCGGGCTGTCGATCGTGAAGCAGCTGATCGAGTCCGAAGGCGGCCGCGTCGGCGCCGAGTCCGGCGACGGCCAGACGCGCTTCTGGTTCAGCCTGCCGGCCTAAGGCAGCGCCACCGCGACCAGACCCGCCGCGATCCCCACGAGGCCGAGCCATTGCGTCGGGCGCAGGCGCTCGCCCCACAGGACAACCGCCACGATCACCGTCACGACCGGGCCGAACGAGCTCGCGAGCCCGACGATCCAGGTCGGCGCCTGCTCGAGCCCGATCGCGAACGCGACGAGGCCGACGATGTCGAGGATGCCCCCGATCATCGCCACCGCGATGCCGGTCCGGAGCGAGATCGGACGTCGGTCGGCCGCGTGCGCGAGGAGCGGCGCTGCGGCCCCCGGTCGCCGTCCGAGCACGACCGCCAGGATGACCCAGACGGTGGTCGCGTTGGCCAGCCGCGCGGCGAGCAGCACGGGGAGCCAGCCGGACGTGCGGATCGGGCCCGCCATGACGATCGTCAGACCCGCGAAGCAGATCAGCGCGACGATCGAGAAGAGCACCCCGCGGCCGACGATCCGCGTGCCGCGCCATCCGCCGTCGAAGATCAACCCGGTCAGGATGACGCCGGCCGTGCCGATCGCCGCCCCGGCGGCCTGGACCGGCGTCAGCGTCTCGCCCCGGAGGACGACCGCCAGGAGGACCGTCAGGCCGCCGTAGGCGGCCACGACCGGGCTGACGACCGACACCGGCCCGATCCGGAGGGCGGTGAAGAACGCGATGTAGGCAGCCGCGGCGATCATCCCGCTCACGATGGCGACCAGGGTGTCCGCGGGTGTCGCGGGCAGGCCCGTCGTCCGCACGACGCACAGGACGAGCACGGCGGTGAGGCTCGTGAGCTGGACGATCGCCGCGACGTGGATGCTCCCGAGACGCCGTCCGGCATAGGCCGCCGACACGTCGACCGATCCCCAGCAGAGGGCGGCAACCAGCCCGAGGGCGAGTCCGATCGACATCGGCGGAGGGTACCGGGCGGCCGGAGGCCGCGAGACCCCGTGCTACACTTCGGGACCCGTCGGCCGCCGCCGCATGCCGGTGCGCACCGCCCGCACGGCCGTGGGGATGTAGCTCAGCTGGGAGAGCACCGCGTTCGCATCGCGGGGGTCAGGGGTTCGAGTCCCCTCATCTCCACCACCCACTCGCCCTTCCCCGGTTGCGCGCGCGCCCCGGCAGGCTGCGCCCCGGACACCCCGGCACGCAGACGAACGGGCGGGCTCGAAGGCCCGCCGTTCGTGGCGCCGGTGGGACGCGTCCCCCGCGTCCCGGGTGAGTCAGCCGAGCACGTAGCGCAGCTGTGGCGTGTGCTGGACCGTGGTGGCCTTCTCGAGGATTTCCCATCGCCACGCTCGCGGGCGGTGGCGGTCCCGTTGATCTGACATCCGTGTTGTAGGACCCGCCCGTCAGCCGCGACGTGTGCCGTTCGGCCCGAAGGGTCGGGACCTCCAGGGCCGACCGGCCCGTCTTCGGCGCACGATCTCCCGTGATGGGCCTCATGCACCGTCACGACGGGCCGCACGGCACTGTCCCACCGGGTGCCGGAGGGCGGATGGTCGACACGCCAGGAACTGGAGGTGCGCCATGACGGCGATGACCATCGACGGCCGGACCGTGATCCGGTCCTTCGTCGAACATGAGCACGAGGAGCTCGCGGCCGGCATCGACCGCATCCACGAGGTGGCCTGGGACCTGCCACTCCTGCCCGTCGGCCAGCAGTCAGCCCGGATCGCGGGCGTGCTGCACTGGGTCGAGGAGACCCTGAGGCCGCACATGGCCTGGGAGGAGGCCTGGCTGTTCCCGCAGATCGACGCCCGGGCACGGACGCCGTGGGCGACCCGGATGGCCCGCTTCGACCACCGCCAGATCTCGGATCAGGCCGAACGGCTCGCGAGTCATCGCCACCACCTCGACCACGGGCCGTCCGCCGAGACGCTCGTCGAGATCCGGTGCGACCTCTTCGGCCTCGAGGCGCTGCTCCGCGCGAGCCTCGAGCGTGAGGAGAGCGTCCTGTTGCCGGTCCTGGAATCGGAGGCCGAGCGATGGACACCGGAGTGGCGCGACTGATTCGCGACGGCGCGACCGGCCCGGCCGACGACGCCACGCCGGCCGCGAGCCTCAGCGCCGCGGATTCCGCCCCGAGGCTCCAGCGCTGGGGGTTCCTGGCCCAGCCGGACCTGCCGGATCGCCCGGGTCCGGCGTTCCTCCTCGTCGCGCTCCGGCCCGGCCCGACCCTCGAGCACTACGACCCGGAGGCCGTCGAGTACTGGGTGACCGTGGACGGCCACGGCCAGCGACGGACGCTGACCCACGACAGCCCGATGCCGCAGTCCGAGGACTTCGCGTGGGGCCTGATCCGCCTGGTCGACCGCCTCGGCGTGTCGAACGAGTACCTGACGTTCGGCGGCCATCTCGACGCGGCCGTGGTCGACTCGGTCGTGGTCGTGGCCTTCGCCTCGGGCGTGCCGCTGCTGCGGCGGGGCGGCCATTCGCAGGGCGTGGACCCGGGTGCGGATGCGGTCGGGGCGTTCTTCGGGCGCCTGATGGTCGCGGTCGACTACCAGCCCGGCTACGAGGCCGCGCTCGCCGCGGCCGATCCGTTGACCCGATACGCCGCGTTCGTGCGGGACGCCGACGAGCGTCGGCGCCGGCCCGGACGCAGCCCTTCGCTCGACGACTCGTACGACCGTCTGATCCGGAGCGAAGCCACCCGGCTCCAGGCGACCGAGCGGAGGCATTGGGAGCTCGCGCGGGCCCTCCTCGCGAGCGCGAACGCTGCATGACACATGCGGCATCGAAAGGAGCACCTGCCATGAAGAAGATCCTCGTCGCGTATGACGGAGGCGAACCAGCTCATCGGGCCCTGGAGACCGCGATCGAGCTGACGAAGAAGTTCGGGGGCGAACTGTCCGTCGTGAGCGTCGTCCCCTACTACCCGGGCCGTGCCGGCACCGACCCGTGGGACGACCGGCCGACCCATGACCGCCAGCTGGCCGAGGCCCGCGACCTCCTCGCGAGCCAGGGCGTGACGGCCGAGATGATCGAGCCCGCCGGGGATCCGGCCGTGACGATCGAGCGGATCGCCGACCAGGGCGGGTTCGACACGGTGATCGTCGGATCGCGCGGCCTGGACGCGGTGTCACGGTTCCTGCGTGGCAGCGTCTCCGAGCATGTCGCGGTCCACGCCCGGGCGACGGTGATCGTCGCTCGCTGAGCGCGCTCGGGGCAGCGCGCTGGTCCGGCGCCGGCACGTGAGGGGGGTGCCCGGCGCCGGCCAATTCCTGCGGGGAGGGCCGCCCGGCGAGCGACGTCAGGCCGCGAAGGGGACCGTTGCGCGGACGTCGAGGATCACGTCGACAATCCCGCCGTCGCCCCGTCCGAATGTGACCGGGCGGCCGGTCGAGCGGATCAGCCCGATGACCGCGCCGTTCGACCAGCGCATCGACGCGCTCAGCCGGGTGTAGCCGTGTCCGCGCGCCCAGGCGATCGCCCGCTCGAGCAGCTCCCGGCCGATCCCGTGCCGCTGCCAGCGATCCGCGACGGCGATCGCCATCTCGACCGTCTCGTCGTCGACCGGCTCCAGGCAGATGTGGCCGACGATCACGGTCCGGCCGCTCTCATCGGCGGACTCCGCGACGAGCCCCTCGCGATGCCGGTGATCCGGGCCGCAGAAGAGGCGCGCCGCTCGCTCGCCGATCCCCGGCGTCGCGCCGAGGAACCGGGCCTCGAGGGCGTCCGTCGACAGGCCGGCGTAGAACGCGGTCAAGGCGGGCCGATCGCTCGGGGCGATCCGTCGCACGGGGCAGCCGGTGGAATCGGTCCGGGGCCTCATGTTGCGAGTGGACCACGCCCGGTCAACCCTCGGGCAGGTCCGAACGGCCCGGATGCGGCCGCCGGATGGCCCGTGCCGGTCGGAGCGGCGTCCAAGTAGGCTGCCGTCATGCAACTCGTCTCCGCTGCCGAGGCGACGGCGGTCGTTCGCTCCGGCGACCGGGTCTACGTGCACTGCGCCGCCGCGACCCCGTCCGTCCTGCTCGACGCGCTCGTCGCACGCGCCCCCGACCTGCACGACGTCACGGTGGTCCACCTCCACACGGAGGGCCCGGGCCCGCACCTCGCCCCGGAGATGGCCGGCCACTTCCGGCACCGCGCCCTGTTCATCGGGCCGAACGCGCGAGCCGCGGTCAACGAGGGGCGGGCCGACTACGTCCCGATCTTCCTGTCCGACGTGCCGCGGCTCTTCCTCAGCGGGGCGCTGCCCCTCGACGCCGTGCTCGTCAACGTCACCCCGCCCGACGCCCACGGGTTCTGCTCGCTCGGGACGAGCGTCGAGGCGATGCACGCCGCGATCCGCTCCGCCACGACGGTCATCGCCCAGCTGAACCGCTCGATGCCACGGACGCTCGGCGAGAGCTTCATCCACGTCGACGATATCGATCTCGCCGTCGAGGTCGACGTGCCCCCGTACGTCCCCCAGGCACCCGCGATCGGCGACATCGAGCGACGGATCGGGGCGCATGTCGGCGAGCTCGTGCCGGATGGGGCGACCCTCCAGCTCGGGATCGGCGCGATCCCCGCCGCGACCGCGCTCGCCCTGACCGACAAGCACGACCTGGGGATCCACACCGAGATGTTCACCGACGGGGTCGCCGACCTGGTCGAGGCGGGCGTCGTGACCGGAGCCGCGAAGGAGCGCAACCGGGGCAAGATCGTGACGGCCTTCCTCATGGGGTCGGCCCGGCTGTACGACTTCGTCCACGACAACCCGATGGTCGAGATGCGCTCGGTCGACTTCACGAACGACACGCACGTGATCCGCTCGTTCAACCGGATGGTCTCGATCAACTCGGCGATCGAGGTGGACCTGACCGGCCAGGTCGTCGCCGACTCGATCGGGCACGCGCTCTACTCCGGCGTCGGCGGGCAGATGGACTTCATCCGGGGCGCGGCGCTGGCGCCCGAGGGACGCTCGGTCATCGCGCTGCCGTCGACCGCGGCGGGTGGAACGGTCTCGCGGATCGTCGATCACCTCCGGGAGGGCGCCGGCGTCGTGACGACGCGGGCCCACGTCCGGACGGTCGTCACGGAATGGGGCGTCGCCGAGCTCTTCGGGCTCAGCCTCCGCGAACGCGCAAAGGCGCTGATCGCGATCGCCCACCCGGACTTCCGGGCCGAGCTGCGGCGCGAGGCGACCCGGCTGCATCTCGTCTAGGCGCGCGCCCGCGGCCACCGGATCGCCGGCGGCGGGACGACTGGCGGCACCGGGCCGAATGGCCCGCGTCGAGACGACGAACGGCGCTGGGCGATGACCCCGCCGCGGTCCACGCTCGTGGCAGGTTCGAACGGAGGGTCTGCCATGCTCGTCCAGCTCCTGGTCGCCGGGTTCCTGCTCGGACATGCGGCGCTCCACATCGCGTTCATCGCCCCGGCCCCGCCGGCGACCGCCGACGGGCCCGCGTGGCCGTTCACCACCGCGGACTCGTGGCTCTTCACGCGGCTCGGCGTGCCGTCCGATACGGCGCGGCTCGTCGCCATCGCGCTCGTCGCGGCCACGATCGCCGGGTTCGCGCTGGCCGCGATCGTCGCGCTCGGCTTCCTGCCCGAGGCGATCTGGGTCCCGTCGATCCTCATCGGTGCCGTCGCGTCGCTCGGCCTGCTGGTGACCTGCTTCCACCCGTGGCTGGCCCTGGGCGTCGTCATCGACGTCGCCCTGATCTGGGCCTGCCTGATCGCGGGCTGGACCCCCGGTGGATCGGAGTCGGCGGTCTGATCCGCCCGCGTGGAAAGGAGCTCACCATGAAGGTCCTCGTCACCGCCGCGTCGAAGCACGGCTCGACCGCGGAGATCGCGTCCGTGATCGCCGCCGTCCTCCGGACATCCGGCATCGAGGTCGACGTCACGCCGCCCGAGTCGGTCGAGGCGATCGACGGCTACGACGCCGTCGTTCTCGGGTCCGGCGTGTATGCCAGCCACTGGCTGCAGCCGGCCAAGGCGTTCGTCGACCGCTGGGAGGACGACCTCGGCGAGCGGCCCGTGTTCCTCTTCTCGAGCGGACCGCTCGGGGAGCTCCCGAAGCCGACCGAGGATCCCATCGATGTCGAGGAGATCGATCGGCATACCCATGCAGTCGACCACCAGGTCTTCGCCGGTCGGCTCACTCGCAGTGAGATGAGCCTGCCGGAGAAGATGATCCTGACGGTCGTTCGCGCGCCGGACGGCGACTTCCGGCCGTGGGACGACATCTCGGACTGGGCGAACGAGATCGCCCGCTTCCTCCTCGGAACGTCGACCGCGGCGGAGGTCGGCCCCGGCTGACGGCGGCGGCGCGCGTGGCCGCACGGCGAGCTCCCTGGGTGGCCGCGCGACGAGGACAAGACGGGCCGGCCCGATGGGCCGGCCCGTCTCGCAATGGAGGGGCGTTGGACGCCGTCCCTACGGCGTGATCGCGACCTTCAGGACGCCGTCGAGGCGTCCGCTGAACACCCGGTAGGCCTCACCGATCTGGCTCAGCGGGAACCGATGGGTCAGCAGGGGCGTGGGATCGAACCGTCCGGACCGGACGGTGGCGATCAGCCGGCTCATCCGCTCCTTGCCGCCGGGGCAGAGCGTCGTCACGATCCGGTGATCACCGAGCCCGGCAGCGAACGCCGAGTACGGCATCTCGAGCTTCCGGGAGTAGACGCCGAGGCTGGACAGCGTCCCGCCCGGCCGCAGCGACCGGAGGGCGCTCTCGAACGTCTGCTGCGTCCCGAGCGCCTCGATCGCGACGTCCGCGCCGCGACCCTGGGTCCGATGCATGACCTCCTCGATGACGTCGACCTTCGTGAAGTCGAGGGTCACGTCCGCGCCCATCCGCTTCGACATCGCCAGGCGGACCGGGTCGCTGTCGACCCCGATGACCTGGGCGGCGCCCATCAGCCGGGCCCCGACCGTCGCACACAGCCCGATGGGGCCCTGGGCGAACACGACGACGGTGTCACCGATCCGCACGCCACCGGACTCGGCGCCCGCGAACCCGGTCGACGCGATGTCGGCGAGCAGGACGACCTGCTCGTCGGTCACGTCGTCCGGGATCAGGGCGAGGTTCGCCTGGGCGGACGGGACGAGCAGGTACTCGGCCTGCGCGCCGTCGATCGTGTTGCCGAACCGCCAGCCGCCGATCGCCTCGTAGCCGGACCCATGACCGCACTGGGACAGGTGGCCGGAGAGGCAGGCATGGCACTGGCCGCAGGGCGTGATCGCCCCGACCAGCACCCGGTCGCCGACGTCGTAGCCGGTGATCCCGGATCCGAGCTCCTCGATGACGCCGACCGGCTCGTGCCCGAGGACGAGGCCAGGGCGGACCGGATACTCACCCTTGACGATGTGGACGTCCGTCCCGCAGATCGTCGTCAGCGTGACGCGGATCAGGGCCTCGCCCGGTCCCGGCCGCGGTCGGCCCACCTCCTCGATGGAGAACTCGTTCGGGGCCCGGAAGACATTGGCCCGCATGGTGTCGATCGCGATCATCTCGGCGCTCCCTTCGCTGTGCACGGTGAATCCAGATCGCTGATCCGAGGCTGGTCTCCGGGCCGCTTCGGTGCCAGTGCCGAAGGTCCCGTCCGACGGGGCGGGCCGGCCCTCGGGCAAGATGCGCGGATGACCGATCGACCTCCGCGGATCGTCCTCGTCGGGATGATGGGATCGGGCAAGACGACCGTCGGCCGGGCGCTGGCGACGGCGCTGGGCTGGCCCTTCCTCGACAACGACGAGCTGGTCCGGGAGATGACCGGGCGGACCGGGCCGGAGCTGTTCGCGGCCGACGGGGAGCTCGCGCTCCACCGGGCCGAGCGGGCCGCGTTCGGCGACGCGATCGGGCGACCGACGCCGTCCGTCGTGACGGCAGCCGGGTCCGTGATCGACGATCCCTGGCTGCGCGCCGCGCTCCCGAACGCGGGCTGGGTCGTCTGGCTCGATGCGGAGCCGGCGACGCTCGTCGCGCGGATCGCCGCCGGCGAGGGGCGCCGATCGGATGCGCCGGACGTCGGATGGCTGTCGACGCTGTTGATCGCCCGGTCGCCGCTGTGGACCGCGGTCGCCGACCAGATCGTCGAGGTCGACGGACGGGGCGTCGAGGAGGTCGTCGGCGCGATCCTGTCGGCGTCCGGACTGGGCCGGGAGTCGTCAGCCGGCTGACGACTCCGGGGCGACGACGTCGGCCAGCGCGCCGTGCAGCTCGATCGAGTGCGTCCGCAGCCAGCGACGCCAGACGAGGTGGTCCGGGCGCCGCGACGCGACGACCGCCCAGAAGCGTGGGCCGTGACCGAACACCCGGAGATGGGCGAGCTCGTGGATCACGACGGTCTCCAGCGCCTCGGGCGGCGCGAGGATGAGCCGCCAGCTGAACATCAGGCGACCCTGGCGTGACGCGCTCCCCCAGCGGCTCCGTGGGTCGCGGATGCTGATCGTCGCGGGCCGGACCCCGAGGGCCATCGCGTGGTCGTCGATCGTCGCCTCGAGGGCGACCCGGGCCTGCTCGCGGAACCAGCCGTCGAGGACGCGGGCGATCGCGTCCCGGTCGCGAGCGGCCGGCGCCACACGGAGCTCGAAGCCGTCCGGCCGGACGATCCGCGCGACGGTCGATCGGCGGGCCGGCGTGATCGGGGCGATCCGGAGGCGGTGAAGCTCCCCGCGGAAGCGGATGACCGCTCCGTCGGCGAGACCGCCGCGGGCGGCGAGCTCGGCGCGCTCCCGGGCGCGCCGGTCCAGGTGGCGGCGGATCCAGGCATCGCGGTCCTGGAGGAACGCGTCGATCCGGGCTTCCGGGTGCGCCCAACCGCGACGGCTCGGCGGCGGCACGGTGACGACGAGGCCGAGCTCGGGGTCGATCGTGATCCGGAGATGGCGTGACCGCGCCGAATGGCGCAGGGTGTAGGCGACGGGCGAGCCGCTCAGCGCGCCCGGCCCTCGCGCAGGGTCGCGACCGCCTTCTCGATCCGTCGCGCGCGGGTCTCGTCGCTCTTCGCGGCGTTGATCGGATCGACCCAGAACCGCTGGTTGCTGTAGGACAGGCCGTCGAACGTCGCGCGTGCGGCCGGCACGGCGTCGAGCGCGGCGGCCAGGTCGTCCGGCACCGCCATGACGCGCGGCGCGGTGTCGAGCACGACCTCGACGTCGATCATCTCGCCGCCGCGGACGCCCGTCGCCTGCCGGACCGCCTCGCTCACGCCGATCATCGGGCCGCCGTTCACCGTGGCGACGCTGCTCCGATACGTGAACCCGTTGATCGTCACCGACACCTTCGGCGCCTTGCCGGCCCCGAGGGCCGTCATGACCTCTTCGGGGACCTGGATGCCCGTCGCCGTCTTCGAGCTCTGGAAGAGCTCCGTCCGGAATTGCATGCCCGTAGCGTGCCACAGCCTGTATCGTCCGCGGCGCGCACCCCATTTCCTCGTCCCAGGAGCGAGCGTGGCATGGACGTCGTCCTTCTCGGGTTCATCGCCGGGTTCATCTACGGCGGCTACCGATCCGGGTTCCTGAAGCGACTGTTCGGGATCGTCTTCGTGGTCATCGCGCTGCTGGCCACGGCGTACCTCCGGTACCCGGTGGCCGCGATCGCCTCGGCCCTCTTCAAGGACATCCCGGCGGACTACGCCGAGCTCGTCGCCGCGATCATCGTCTTCCCCGCCGTCCTCGCCGCCCTGCACCTCCTGAGCGGGACGATGATCGAGCGGATCCACGTCCAGGGCCTCACCCAGGCCGTCGATGGCGCCCTCGGCGCGGTCCTCGGGTTCGTCGAGGCGATCCTCATCCTGTCGGCCCTCGTCGTGATCGTCGACGCCTATTTCGGCTCGTCGTCGACCGCGATCGCCGGCGTGTCGACCGGCTACGTCAAGGACATCGTCAAGGCGTTCAATGCCTCGGAGACGGTGCGGCTGCTCCGCGACACGACGGTCCCGTTCGTGGTGGCGATCCTCGGCCCGCTGCTCCCGAAGGACCTGGGCGAGGTCGTCCCGAAGGGCCTGCCGGGCATCCCGGGCCTCCCCGGTGGCAGCGGCCTGCCGATCCCGTAGCGGACCGACCGCGGACCGCCCGTCCCGACTAGCCCGGATCGTCGATCCCGCGCGTCTACCCTTCGAGGGCCGCCGGACGAGCGGCCAGACGAGGGGCCGATGACCGTCGAGGCGATCCGAAGCCGCCGCCCACAGACGCTCGCGGACCTCCTCGAGGCACACGGGCGGGAGATCCAGGCCGTCGCCTGGCTGATCCTGCGCGACCGCCCGCTCGCCGAGGACGTGACGATCGAGACGCTGCTGACCGCGTTCGAGAAAGGCGGCTCGATCCGCGACGACGCCGCCCTCCGGCCGTGGCTCCTCCGGGTCGCGACGAACCGGGCACTGAGCATCCGCCGATCGTCGTCGCGGGTCGTGGACCTGACGCTGGTGCCGGACCGGGCGGCACCCGGAGACCTGGCCGTCGACTCGGCGGATCACCTCGTCCTGCTCGCCGGCGTCGCCGATCTGCCGCTCCAGATGCGCGCCGCGGTCGTCCTCCGCTACTACGCCGACCTCCCGGTCGAGGAGGTGGCACGAGCGCTCGGCAAGAGCCCGAACACGATCAAGGCCCAGCTCCAGACCGCGCTCGACCGGCTGCGCCGGTCGCTCGCCGACCCGGCCGTCCCGTCGGCCACGGAGGCCCGCCATGCATGACGAGATGCTCGAGCGGCGTCTGCGCGACGCGCTCCGGTCGGAGGGCGACGCCCTCGGCCTGACGATCACGGCCGCCGAGCTGGAGCGGCGGCTGGCGCTGCGACGACGCCGCGGGGTCGGCAGGACGGCGACGCTGCTGGTCGCGGCCGGGATCGGGATCGGGATCCTCGGCGTGGCCGGAGCGGCCGCGGGCTGGTTCGACCGGGTGACGCTGCCCCCGGGCCCGGCGCCGTCGACCGCACCGGCGCTCGTGAGCAAGACATCACCGTCGCCCGTCGCGTCGCCGCCGGCGAGCGCGGCGCCGCCCGAGCTGCCGACGCTCGACGCGCTCATCGCCGCGGGCGATCCCTCGACGGTCGTGCTCGCCCAGGCCCATGGACCTGCCGAGGGACCGGCCGCCCTACCGCCATCGGTGTCCGTCGATCCGCCGCGCGTGCAGCTGGCGCTGCCACCGGGCCCCGGGGACTACGAGGCGACGTTCGCGTGCATCAGCGGCGGCCGGATGGGCTACTTCGTCAAGGATCCGGCGAGGTTCGGCGTGCTCGTGACGCCGGACACCGCATGCGACGGGTCGCTCACGACGAAGACGTTCCGGGACCAGGGCACGCTGCTCGATCTCGTGGCCGAGGCGCCGCAGGCCAGCTGGCGCGTCGTCGTCCGCCGCCTCTCTGCACCCTCGGGGCCGATCGACGGGGTGACCGAGCCGCCGGTCGACCCCGGCCAGGAGGAGTTCGCGCGGACGACGGACCAGGACGTCGGTGGGAGCCCCTCGACGGAATCCGCGACGCCCGGGGCATCGATCGTGCCGGTCCGGATCGTCAGCCTCCCGGCCCGCCGCGGGTACAACCTCAGCCTGTCGTGCCTGGGGGCGCCCTTGATGCGGATCGTCTTCGGGGACGACTCGACCGATCCGCCGGTCGCCGACACGGACACGCAGGTGTTCTGCGACGGCATCGTCCACAGGCACGAGCTGTCCATCGCCTACCCGAACGGCACCAGCGTCTACGTGACGCCGGTGGCCGGAATGACGTGGCGGCTCGTCGTGTCGTCGGACGCCGCGCCGATCCAGCTGATCGATCGCGAACCCGGCTGGCGGCTCTCGACCGGCCTGGGACCGAGCTTCCGGTTCGATGCCGCCGAGCAGGGCCTCTCCCTGTACGCCCACGATCGACGGGGTCCGGTCCGTGTCGCCGTCTCGTGCGCGGGTGATGGGATCGCGAACATCAGCCTCGAGACGGGGGCCCCCGCGGGTTCGAAGGACGCATTCGAGGTCGACTGTCGCGCCGGCGGCGGCTCGGTCGATCGGACGGTGGACCTGCCGGGCGGCAACGTCCAATTGACGTATCAGGTGCCGTCCCGGACCTGGATCGCGGTTTCCGCTCTCGTGCCCGAACCGTCCGCAGCGCCGTGACGGCGCCGGCGCACTAGGCCTCCGCGATGACGCCGATCGAGATGCGGAACCCCGCGCGGCGCTGGAGCGGCGGCATCAGCGTGCCCTGACCGATCGGCGTGTCGCCCGGGAACCAGCGGACCCACTCCTGGTTGAACGCGTCGAACTCGGTCGGGTCGCGCAGCGACCAGTTCGCCCAGACGACCTTGTCGAGGGAGCTGCCGGCCGCCTCGAGCTTGGCCTTCAGGTTTGTCATGCACTGGCGGGCCTGGTCCTTGATCGCGTTGCTGACGACCTGGCCAGTCTCCGGGTTGATCGGACCGACGCTCGAGACGTAGACCATCCCGCCCGCGGCGACCGCTCGGCCCTGGCCGACCCGCAGCGCGGCGGCCAGCGCGGCGTGGGTGTCCTCCTCGCTCGAGCCCCAGCGACCCTTCATCGGCAGGGACGGCTTCGCCGGGTCCTCCGGTGGGATGCCGAACTCGCCCGGCGGCAGGTCCACCCCGTTCTTCCGGAACTGGGGCATGAACGTGGGGCGGATGCCGGTCGGCTGGAGCCGGCCCTCGATCTTGCCCTCGTCGTTGATCCCGGTCTGCTGGAACGCGAAGATGTCCTGGGTGAGGATCTCGTCGTCCTCGATCCCGTAGACCTCGGTGATGTTGACGACCTTCCGGGTCCCGTCCTTCAACCGGGCGGTGTGGACGATCAGGTCGACGGCCGAGGCGATCTGCTCGCGGATGGCGCGGAGCGGCAGCTGGTAGCCGGTCATCAGGACCATCGTCTCGAGCCGCCGGAGCATGTCGTTCGGGCTGTTCGCGTGACCGGTCGAGAGCGACCCGTCGTGGCCGGTTGTCATCGCCTGAAGCATGTCCAGCGCCTCGCCGGACCGGCACTCCCCGACGATCACCCGGTCGGGCCGCATGTGCATCGCGTTCCGGAGAAGCTGGCGGATCGTGATCTCGCCCTCACCCTCGAGGTTCGGCGGGCGCGACTCCAGGGTGATCACGTGGTCCTGGCGGAGCTGGAGCTCGGCGGCGTCTTCGATCGTGACGATCCGCTCGTCATTCGGGATGAAGGACGACAGGACGTTGAGCGTCGTCGTCTTGCCGGAGCCGGTGCCGCCCGAGACGAACAGGTTCAGCCGGGCCTCGATGCAGGAGCGGAGGAACTCGAACATGTCGGGGGTCGCCGTCCCGAACCGGATCAGGTCGTCGACGGTGTACGGCCTCGTCGCGAACTTGCGCACGGTGATGACCGGGCCGACGAGCGACAGCGGCTCGACGATCGCGTTGACGCGGGAGCCGTCGGGGAGGCGCGCGTCGACCCGCGGGCTCGTCTCGTCGATCCGCCGGCCCATCGGGGTGATGATCCGGTCGATGATCCGGAGGACGTGCTCGTCGTTCAGGAAGTGGCTGTCGATCTTCTGGATCTTGCCGCCGCGCTCGATGTAGACGTGGGTCGGCCCGTTGACCATCACCTCGGTGATCGACTCGTCGTGGAGCAGCGGCTCGAGCGGCCCGAAGCCCGTGACGTCGTCGGACAGCTCGTCGATCAGGCGGATCCGCTCGTCGCGGGTCACCGCGAAGCCGTCCTGTGCGATGGTCCGGTCGACGATCGCCTCGATCGTCAGGCGCGCGTCCGTGTTCTTCTCGTCGAGCAGCGTGTCGAAGGCGTTCACGGCCTCGGCCTGGAGGCGAAGCCGGATCCCCAGCAGCAGCTCCTCGCGCGCCGCGCTCCGAACCGGAGACGGTGGCATGACGGGCGCGGGCGGCGGCGTGACGGGCGGAGGCGGCGTGCCCGCATTCGTCGAATTTGCCAGCTCCGCGGCCTGCTGCGCCCGTTCCACGCGCCGGAGCAGGGACATCAGGAGACCTCCCCTCGGTCACCGATCATGCTGATGAGCGTCATTTCGTTCGAGCGAGGCCGATAAGCGGGCCGCGCCCTGGCTGGGTACTGGCGGAGCATAACCCGAAGGTACGGGCCCCTCGTTGCGCGCCGTCAACCTTGATTGCAGGAGCCTTCCGGGACCCTCCCGCGGATCGATCCGGGCACGCTGCTGCGCTATACTCCGCGCTCCGGCTGTGGGGCTATAGCTCAGCTGGGAGAGCGTCTGAATGGCATTCAGAAGGTCAGGGGTTCGAATCCCCTTAGCTCCACCAATACCCCATCGCTGACCCATCGCTGCACCGGCGACGCCGACCATCCACGACCCCCTGCCGGCCCGGCGGGGGGTTCGTTCGTTCAACCTGGAGCCTGACCCGCCGATGACCGTCCAGGACCCCGGCCCGAACCCGCACCCAAGCCGCTCCGCGCGGGTCGAGCGATACGACCCGGCAGCGATCGAGCCGCGCTGGCAGCGGCGCTGGGAGGAGCTCGGCCTGTACCGGACGGACCTGACCGACACGTCCCGGCCGAAGTTCTACCTGCTCACGATGTATCCGTACCCGTCGGGCGACCTCCATATCGGTCACTGGTACATCAAGACCCCGACCGATGCGCTCGCCCGGTTCCACCGGATGCACGGCGAGAACGTGTTCCTGCCGATCGGGTTCGACGCGTTCGGGTTGCCGGCGGAGAACGCCGCGATCAAGAACAACATCAACCCGCGCGACTGGACGATGGCGAACATCGACAACATGCGCCGGCAGCTCCGGTCGATGGGCGCGACGTTCGACTGGGAGGCGGAGGTCGTCACCGCCGATCCCGAGTACTACCGCTGGAACCAGTGGTTCTTCCTCCGGTTCCTCGAGGCCGGGCTGGCCTATCGCCAGACCTCCACGGTCGACTGGTGCCCGAACGACGGCACGCTCGCCCGCGAGCAGGTCGAGGGCGCGGATCGCCACTGCTGGCGGTGCGGGGCGAAGGTCGAGAAGCGCGACCTGCCCCAGTGGTACCTGCGGGTCACGAACTACGCGGACGAGCTGCTCGACTTCACGGGTCTCGACTGGCCCGAGCCGATCAAGACGCAGCAGACGAACTGGATCGGTCGGAGCGAGGGCGGCGAGATCGTGTTCGAGACGGCCCCGTCCGGCCACCACGCCGGCGGTGACGAGCTGCGGGTCTTCACGACCCGCCCGGACACGCTGTTCGGCGCGACGTTCATGGTCCTCGCTCCGGAGCATCCGCTCGTCACGGCGCTGACCGCGCCGGAGCGGTCCGCCGAGGTCGGCGCGTACGTCGCCCAGGCCGCCGCGCGGACGGAGATCGACCGGCTCTCGACGGACCGCGAGAAGACGGGCGTTCCGATCGGGGCCGATGCGATCAACCCCATCAACGGGGAGCGGATCCCGATCTTCGTCGCGGACTATGTGCTGGGCGGCTACGGCACCGGCGCGATCATGGCCGTCCCGGCCCACGACGAGCGCGACTACGCGTTCGCGCAGAAGTTCGGCCTGCCGATCCGGCGCGTCGTCGCGGCGCCCGGGGACGAGGAGCGCGACCTCATCGATGGTGCCTACATCGCCCATTCGGCCGGGGAGCGGCTGGTCAACAGCGGGCCGTACTCCGGGCTGTCCGCCGACGAGGGCGGCGCGGCGATCGTGTCGGCGCTCGAGGCCCAGGGAAAGGGTCGCGCCGCCATCACCTACCGGTTGCGCGACTGGCTGATCAGCCGCCAGCGCTACTGGGGCACCCCGATCCCGGTGATCTACTGCCCGGACGACGGCATCGTGCCCGTGCCCGACGAGGACCTGCCGGTCCGGCTGCCCGACACCGTCGATTACCGGGGCAGCGGCGAGAACCCGCTCAATCGTGACGAGGCCTTCCTGAACGTCGCCTGCCCGAAGTGCGGCGGCCCCGCCCGACGCGAGACCGACACGATGGACACGTTCATGGACTCGTCCTGGTACTGGTTCCGGTATCTGTCGCCCGAGAAGGCCGGCTCCGCCTTCGACCGTTCCATGGCGCAGCGCTGGACCCCGGTCGACCAGTACACCGGCGGTGCCGAGCACGCCGTCATGCACCTGCTCTACGCCCGCGAGTTCACGAAGATGATGCGCGACGTCGGCCTGCTGGACCAGGACGAGCCGTTCCGGCGGCTGTTCAACCAGGGCCAGATCCTCGGGATGGACGGCGAGCGGATGTCCAAGTCCCGCGGCAACGTCGTCGACCCCGACGACCTGGTCGCACGGTACGGCGCGGACACGGTCCGCCTGTTCCTGATGTTCATGGGCCCGTGGGACCAGGGCGGCCCGTGGAGTCCCACGGGGATCGGCGGCGTCCACCGCTTCCTGAACCGGCTCTGGACGATCGCGCTGGACCCGCACGGCCGCGAGCCGGGCGACCCGGAGGCCGGATCCCTGCCGGCCGGCGAGGACGAGGCCGCCGCCCGGGCGGCGATCCGGCAGGCCGCCCATCGGACGCTGCGCGACGTCACCGCTGACTACGAGGCATTCCATTTCAACACGATGATCGCGAAGCTCATGGAGCTCGCGAACCTGCTGATGCGGTACCGCGGCACGGTCGCCGCCGGCACGACCGAGTGGGACGAGGCGGTCCGGCTCGCGCTCCTGATGCTGGCGCCCGCGGCTCCCCACATCACCGAGGAGCTGTGGTCGCGGCGGCTCAAGGCGAGCGCGACGACGTGGTCATCCATCCATACGGCGCGGTGGCCGGAGGTCGACGCCGCCGCCATCGTCGAGGCGACCCGCGAGGTGCCGGTCCAGGTCAACGGCAAGCTCCGCGACCGGATCACCGTCCCGTCGGACATCTCCGCGGCCGATCTCGAGGCGGCGGCCCTCGCGAGCGAGCGGATCCACGGGATCCTCGAGGGTCGAACACCGCTGCGGGTCATCGTCGCGGGCGGCGGCCGGCTCGTGAACATCGTCGTTCGCGACGCCTGACACGATGCCGCACGTCCGCGAGCGCGGGGAGCCGGAGGACGAAACCGCGTCGGCGACGCTCGAGGCGGACATCGACCGCCTGCTCACCGCGCATGCGCCGGAGCTCCAGGCGATCGAGCGGGCGCTCCGCGCATCGATCGAGGCGCTCGAGCCCGCGATCGTCGTCCAGGTCGACTTCGGCAACAAGCTGATCGCGTTCGGGCGCTCGATGAAGATGCGCGGGCTCCTGTTCGCGGTGATCGCCCACACGACGTGGGTCAACCTCCAGCTCGCCGACGGCGCGGAGCTGCCCGATCCCGACGGGCTCATCGAGGGCACCGGCAAGCGGATCCGCCACGTCAAGATCCGATCGGTCGAGATGGCGTCGTCCGCCCCCGTCGTGGCGATCATGCGGGCGCAGCTCGCCGCCCGCCCGGTGGGCTGAGGGCATGGTGCCGGCGCGCGGGATCGCGACCGTCTCGTGGGGGCCGGGGCGGATCGATCGCTTCTGGATCGGCCCGGACGGTGATCTCATTCACGCGGCGTTCGACGACGGAGCGTGGGGCGCGGACGAGAGCCTCGGCGGCAGCCTCGCGGGGACCCCGGGCGTGACGGCGTGGGGCCCGGACCAGCTCGAGGTCTTCGCGGTGTTCCGGGACGGCCAGCTCTGGGACCGCTACTGGGACGGGATCAGCTGGCACCCATGGGAGTCGCTCGGCGGCGAGCTCGACCCCGCCGGCGGCGCTTCGGCGTCGTCATGGTCGGGCGACCGGATCGACGTCTGGGCGGTCGGTCGCGACGGTCGGACATGGCACCGCCTGTGGGACGGTGCCCGCTGGGTGGAGTGGGAGCAGCTCTAGGACGCGGCCGCCTGTGCCGCGGTCGTCAGGCCGCCGGGGTCGTCTCCTCGACGTCCTTCTGGCGGGCCCGATGGCGGCGGGCCTTCGCCCGGTTGCCACACGTCGCCATGTCGCACCAGCGCCGCTGGCCTGACCGGGACTCGTCGTAGAAGATCCAGCGACAGGTGTCGCTCGCGCAGATCCGGAAACGCGCGTCGTGACCATCGCCGATCTCGCGGACGATCGGCTCGGCGATCCGGGCCAGGGCATCGTCGATCGCGTCGCCGGTGTGGCTGTGGCCGAGACGGACACCGTCCTGTGCGGCGACGAGCTCGATCCGCTCGCGTCCCGCCAGGGCCCGATTGACCTCCTCGACGGCGGCCGGTTCGGCGCGCTCGTCATGGGCGACCGAGTGGGCGACGTCGCGCAGGGCCGTCCGGGCGCGGACGAGCCGAGCCAGCGCCGCGTCGCGGCCCGGCGGCCGGCGTCCGATGTGCGTGATCCGTCGCGCGTCGTCGATCACGCCGTGCTCCGCCAGCCAGGCGGCGGCAGCGTCCAGGGAGGTCAGCCGCTCGACCAGTGCACCGCCCTCGAGCTCGAGCGTGTTCAGGAAGTCGAACGCGGTCTCGAGTGGCAGCGGCCGGTGGACGTGGTCTGTCTTCGGCGGTCGATGCGCCGGTGTTGCCTGCATCACATAACCACTGTAAATCACTTGACAGGTTACGCGCAAGAGGGTAGTCTTCGGCAGTAACCAGAAGAACCGCAAATACCGGTTACGGATCAGGACGGGAGAGCCCGATGGAAGCACTGGCACTGATCACGGCCATCCTCGTCGGCCTCGTCGGACTCGACCTCGCCGCCATCCGCTGGGGCACCGACAGCCGCGAGCGGACGCGGGAGCAGGACGCGTCCTGGCCGATCCACTGACACGCAGACCGGAGATCCACATGTACAGCCACTACCTCTTCATCGCCCTCGACATCGCGGGCCAGCGGGCAGCCGAGGCCAGCCAGCACCGGCTCGCCGAGACCGCCCACCACGACGCTGCGCGGGTCAACCCCATTCGCCGGTTGGTCGCGCGGACTGCGGTCGCGGTCGCTCGCGTCGCCGACGAGACCGCGATCCATCATTCGCCGACCGCGGCCTGAGCGCCGCGGTGCGGCGCATCCGCGGCCTCAGCGAGCCGCGGCGAGATCGGTCACCGCGAACACCATCCGGCAGTCCTTCGACGGCGCCTGGACGTCGTCGGAGTCGGCCATCGTGCAGTTCGCCGCGGCGGGATGATCGAAGACGCCGGTGACGGTGACCACCTGTCCGACGGGCAGGGTCGCGGGATGCCGACCGTCGGGATCCAGGTGGAGGATCAGCCAGTCGCCGGGATCCCGTGGCGGACCCGTGCGACCGGGCTCGACGAGGAGCGGCGGGTTGCCACTTCCCAGGGTGAACCAGCTGGGTGACGACGGAGGGCCGTCGATGTCGCAGTTGCAATCGGCCAGGCGCGCCCGGATCGTGATCGGCACCTTCGGGTAGCAGGCGAGGCCGACGCCCGGCGCTAGGGCGGTCAGCTCGACGACGCTCGTCGGCAGCGGCGGGCAGTCGAACGATCCAGGAGCGAGCCACGGCTCGTTCGTCCGGCTCGCGACCGCCACCCACCCTTCGTGGAGCGTGGGCGAGGTCATCGGGACGACCTGGACCCAGTCGTAGTCGGATGCCGTGACCGGACCGTCGAGGACGTACACCGGGGTCCCCTTCGGCAGGAGCGGGTCGTATTTGAACGAGTCGTCGCTGACCCGGGGCTGCGACCGGACCCGGAGCCCGTCGACGACCGTGACGGCGACCGTGCCGGCCTTCACGGCCGCGGGAACGCTCGGTGCCGGCGTCGGCGCGGGCCCCTCGGACGTCGCCGGAGACGTATCGGCGGTTGCCGGGGCCGTCGATGTGGTGACGGACGGGGTCGCGGGTGGCGTGGAGGCCGACGACGGGCTGGCGATCGACATCCGGCAGCCCGCGACGAGCGCGATGGCGCCCAGGAGGGTGATCACGCCTCGGCGGTTCGAGCCGATCATCGATGCCTCTCGTGACGACAGTCGCACGTAGGACGCCGTCGACCCGGGCATGTTACGGCCGGCCAGGTCACCGACCGCAATGGGCAAATCGCCAGCCACGGCGGGGGCGTTCCTCGGGCGCGGTGATCGATACTGCAACGATCGATGACCGGAGGGAGGAGACGTGCCGCTGTTCATGGATCGCCACGACCTGCCCGGCGTCACGGCCGCGCAAGTGGCCCACATGCATCTCCTCGACCTGCCGGTGTCGGCCCGCCACGACGTTCATTTCCTCTCGTACTGGTTCGACGCCGCTGCCGGAGCCGCATTCTGCCTGGCCCGGGCTCCCGCTCCCGAGGCGCTGGCGGCGGTCCATCGCGAGTCCCACGGGCAGGTCCCCAACAGGATCATCGCGGTCGACGAAGCGAGCATCCTCAGGTTCCTGGGCAGGATCGAAGAGCCCGTCGACCCGGCCAGCGTCACGAGCCCGTTTCGCACCATCCTGTTCACGGACCTCGAGAGCTCGACGTCCTTGCTGTCCGAGCTGGGTGAGTCCGCGTACATGGCGTTGCTCGACGAGCACGACCTGATCATCCGACGCGCCCTGGTGGCCAGGAGCGGCCGCGAGGTGAAGCACACTGGCGACGGCGTCATGGCCTCGTTCGACGACGTTGCACGTGCGTTGGCGTGCGCGATCGACATCCGCGACAGGCTCGATGACCGCAACGGATCGCGTGGAGCGCCAGCCTTGCTGGTCCGCATCGGTATGGCAGCGGGCGAGCCTGTCGACCGCGACGACGACCTGTTCGGTACGACGGTGAACCTGGCCAGTCGCATCTGCAACGCTGCCCACGGAGGCCAGATCCTCGTCTCGGAGCTCGTGCGCGAACTCGGGATCAAGGAAGGCTTTGCCTTCACTCCGGCCGGAGCAAGGATCCTGAAGGGATTCCCCGGCTCGATTGCCCTCTTCCAGCTGGATCGGCTGGCCCCGGCAAGCCGTGACCGGGCGAGTCCTCCGACATGAAGCGGGAGCCGGGCTGCCTCTCACCGCGTTGGGGTTCCGTGGTAACTGCCAGATAAGTCCCGCTCGCTAGAGTCCGGTCAGACGCCTCGCCGACGTCGGAAGTGCCCCCAACGTCGCGAGGCGTCGGCTCGTTCGCGGGTGTGAGCCGCCGAGCGCCGCCACGAACTGAACACCCGCCGCACCGCCCGCCGTGGGAGGACCGATGGATCAGGCATCGGCGCCGTGGCGCGTCCTGGAATCCGCCGACGACGCGAGCGAGCCGGGCCCCGGTGCGCGCCCGGCCGAGAGCGGGATCACGGCGCACCGGCTGTTCCCGTTCGCGATCACGGTTCTCGCGGCGGGTCTCGCGGTCGGGGCGTTCGCCGTCGCCGCCATCGGGGCGCGGCCGTCGATCGACGTCACCGGGGCCACACCCCAGGGGTCGGGTCCGGCCGACGCGTCGGCGCCCGCCGCCGGGCCGGCGTCGTCCGGCGGCGGAGCACGGCTCGTCGTCGACGTCCAGGGTGCGGTCGCCCACCCGGGCGTTGTTCGTCTCGTGGCCGGATCGCGTGTCGGGGATGCGATCGCGGCGGCCGGCGGCTACGGCCCGCGCGTCGCCGCCGATCGGGTCGGACAGGTCCTGAACCTCGCGGCGCTCCTCCGGGATGGCGACCAGATCCTGGTTCCGTCACGCGACGACACGGGGCCCACGACGGCCGATCGCGGCGGGGCGGCCACCGCACCGATCGACCTGAACACCGCGACGGGCGAGCAGCTCGACGCGCTGCCCGGGATCGGCCCGGTGACGGCGGCGAAGATCCTCGCCGCACGCGACGAGCAGCCGTTCAGGTCGGTCGACGATCTCAAGTCGCGGAAGCTCGTCGGAGCGGCGACCTTCGACAAGATCCAGGCGCTCGTCACCGTCCGCTGAGCCCGACCGAGCATTCGACATGACCTCCAGCGGCTGGCTGGCGATCGGCGCCGTCGTCGCTAGCCTCGTCGGACGGCGGATCGACCCGGCCTCGCTCGTGCTGCTGGCGACGGCGCTGTCGGTCGCGGCGGCAGGCTTCCGAGCAGGACGTCCGGTCGCGACGCGGCGGCGGGTCACGTCCCTGATCGTGCTGGGGATCGGGGCGCTCGTCATCGCCCTGCGTCTCGCGTCGACCGCCCCGCCGGGGGGAGCCGTCGCCTCGCTTCCTGGCGGCTCGGGGCCGTGGACCGGCACGGTGGTCGGCATCTCGTCGCCGCGCGATGGCCAGCAGGTCGCGACGCTCCGACTCGACGGCGACGAGGCCGACGAGGCCCGCCCGCGGATCCTCCCGGTCACGGTGACGGCCACGCTCCCCCGCTTCCCGGCCGTGGAGCCTGGCGTTGTCGTCCGCGTCTCCGGGCGTCTGGAGCCGCCGCCGGACGGGCCCTACGGCGACTACCTGGCGCGGACCGGGGTTGCGGGCAGCCTCTTTTCCCGAAGCCTCGCGGTCGTCGGTCGGGAGGACGATCCCGGCTCCCGGCTGGAGGGGCTTCGGCGGGCCGCGGGTGACGCGCTGGCGGCGGCCATCCCGGAGCCGGAGGCCGGTCTCGCAGCCGGGATCGTGATCGGACTGCGCGATCGTGTGGATCGCGACGTGGCCGCCGCCTTCACGACCGTCGGCGCGAGCCATGTCGTGGCGATCTCGGGCTGGAACATCGCGATCGTGGCGGCGACCGTGGCCGCGCTCGCCGGTCGCCTCGGACGTCGCCGCCGGGCCATCGTGCTCGTCGTCGCGATCGTCGCCTACGTCCTGTTCGCGGGCGCGTCGCCGTCGGTCGTCCGCGCTGCCGCGATGGCTGGTGTCGTGCTGCTGGCACGCGAAAGCGGGCGAGCAGGGCGCGCGGCCGCGGCGCTCGGCTGGGCGGCCGTCCTGCTGCTGGTGGCCGATCCGGGCCTGATCGACGATCCGGGCTTCCAGCTCTCGACGCTCGCCACGGGCGGCATCCTGGCGTGGGCCTCGTCCTGGACCGAGCGGATCGGCCGGCTCGCCGGTGGCCGCGTGCCCCGTTGGCTCGCCGAGTCGCTCGGGGTCTCACTGGCCGCGCAGGTCGCGACGCTCCCGGTTGTCCTCCTGACGTTCGGGCGGCTGGCGGTCGTCTCGCCGGCCGTGAATCTCGCGATCGTCCCGATCGTGGCGCCGGCAATGGCGGCCGCCCTCGTCGCCCTCGCCGGCGGCGCCGCGTCGCTCCTCGGCGGCCCGGCCATCGTGGCGACCCTGGCCGGCCTCCCCGCATGGGGCCTGCTGACCGCGATGTGCACGATCATCCGCGCGGCCGCGGCGCTGCCGTTCGCGAACGTGAGCTTCGGGCCGCCATGGACGCTCGTCGCGGGCGGTCTCAGTGCGGCCGCGATCCTCCGCGGCCCGGCGATCTGGCGATGGGCCCGTCGCCAACGGTCCGGCCGGCGGGCTCGAGAACCGCGGCCGGACTCGGCCCGGAACGATCGGTCGCCGGTCAGCCGGCCCGCGCGTCGCTCGTCGCGTCTGGCCCTGATCGGGCTCGTCGCGGCAGCTGCGAGCCTCGGGCTGGCGTTCGCCCACCGCGTTGACGGCACGACGCGGATCACCGTCCTCGACATCGGACAGGGCGACGCGATCCTCGTCGAGGGGGGTCGCGGCGGCCGGATGCTCATCGACGGCGGACCGGACCCGGATCGGCTGCTCGTCGAGCTCGACCGGAGGCTGCCGCCGTGGGATCGACGGATCGACATCCTCGTGCTGACGCACCCGCACGAGGATCATGTCGCGGGGATGCCGCTCCTGCTCGAGCGCTACCGGATCGGCCGGATCTACGAGACCGGGATGCGCGGGCCGGGACCCGGCTACCGGGCGTTCGACCGCGAGCTCGCCCGGGGTGGCGCGCCGGCGAGGGCGCTGCTCTCGACGGGTGCGCGGATCGCCGTCGACGACATCCGTTTCCGGGTCCTGTGGCCGGATCCCGGTCGCGTCCCGCGGCAGCCGCCGGACGCCGGTCGCGGGATCAACGACGTCTCCGTGGTCCTGCTGGGCGAGGTCGCCGGGCGGCGGATCCTGCTGACCGGCGACGTGGAGGACGATGTCGACCCGCTGCTCGCGAGCCGTGGCCTCCCGCCGGTCGACATCCTGAAGGTCGCCCACCACGGGAGCGCAACGGCGTCGACCTCGACGTTCCTCGACGAGGTCCGGCCGAAGGTGGCGATCGTGTCGGCCGGCGCGGGCAACCCGTACGGGCATCCGGCGCGATCGACGATCGATCGGCTCGCCGCCACGGGGGCACGCGTCCTCCGGACGGACACGGACGGCTCGGTCGCGGTCACGATCGATCCGGCCGGCGCGATCGCGGTGTCGACGACCGGTGCGCGTCGATCCTGGCTGTCGGCCCCGATCGCCGCCCGCCTGGCGATGGCGCGGATCCCGGCCCCGGGACCGCCGGCGGCCGCATCGCAGGCGGCGCCCATCCTCCGACCGGGTCCGGTCGCGTTCACGTGCGGGATACCATCGACCGGATGACCGCCCGATCCCCGCTCGCTTACTTCTGGGGCGACGACGACCTCTCGATCGACCGCGCGGTCGCGCGGTTCGCCAGGCATGTCGCGGACGGCGGCGAGCCGCTCGAGCCGTGGAGGCTCCGAGGCAACAAGAACCTCGCTGACGGCCAGATCGCCGAGATCCAGTCGCGGATCGCGACGCCGGTGCTGTTCGGCGGGGGCACGCTGGCGGTGGTCAGCAACGCGGGCGCCCTCATGGTCACGACGGAGGGCCGTGACGCCGTCCTCGCGCTCGTCGGGCTCACGGCACCGGGCAACGGACTCGTGATCGTCGAGCAGGCACGGAGCGGCGCGAGAGGGCCGGGCCAGCTGAAGCTCGCGAAGGCGATCCAGGACGCGGGCGGCGTGATCCGCGAGTTCCCCTCGCCGCGCGAAGGCGGCCTGGCGGCCTGGATCGACAGCGAGGCCCGGGACCGTGGGATGCGTCTCGCGCCGGGCGCGGCCAAGGAGATCGCGTCGCGGATCGGCGGGTTCGTGCGCGAGGGCGATGCCGATCGACGCGATCAGACGCGGCGGGCGGCGATGGAGCTCGACAAGCTGGCGCTCTACCGGCCGGACGCCTCGATCACGGTCGATGACGTCGCCGCGCTCGTCGCGGAGGCCGTGCCGGGATCGGCGTGGGCGTTCGCCGACGCCGTCGGCGACCGCGACGGGCCGCGGGCGACGGCGCTCCTCGAGACGCTGGCCGAGACGATGCCCGAGCCGGTCATCGTCGTCGTCCTGCATCGCCGGGTTCGCGAGATGCTGGAGCTCAAGGACCGGCTGCCGACGGCGAAGAACGTCGGCGAGGCCGGCAGGGCGATGGGGATCAACGCTGCGTATCGCGCACAGCGGATCGCCGAGCAGGGGGCCCGCTGGAAGGCGGCGGAGCTGGTGGCCGCGCTCGACGGGATCCTGGAGCTCGACGCGGTCGTCAAGGGTGCACCGGGCCGGGGCGGCGAGGGCGCCTGGCACCGACTCGCGTTCACGCTCTGGATCGCCGACCACGTCGGCCGCTCAGGAGTCCGACGACCCCCCGGCGTCAGCGCCCGCCGCAGTCCCGCGGCGTCGGCCCGCTAGTCGGCAGACGACCAGGCCTGCTCCTGGACGACCAGATCCGATTCGATGGCGAAGACGCAGCGGCCGTCGCGCAGGTCGAGCAGCTCGATCAGCTCCGGATCGATGTAGAGCTGGTGGCAGTCCTCGCACAGGCCGCCGGGGATGCCGAAGCACAGACGCTCGGTTCGATCCGACATCCGGAACGTCGTGTCGAACCGGGTCGTGATCAGCCGTCGACTGCAACCGGGGCAGCGCTCGCGAAGGCGGGACATCGATCGAGCCGTTGGGCCTCGTGGACGGGTCGATCGGCGATCGACCACCTGCACGGGATGCTGCGGCCCGCCTCGAGGCCCCGACATGACCCGACGGTACCGCCATGCCGTCGGTACTCGGGCTACCGCGCCATGGCGCCGACTGCGTTCGTCGCGGCTGGGCGGTCAGGGCAAGGCGAAGCCGAGCACCGGAGCGAGCGCACGCGGACGTGCGTGAGCGAGGAGCGCAGGGTTCAACGCCGCCATGTCCGTCCAGGCGCGACAGTCATTGAACCCGGAGGACGACCTTTGCCTCCGACCAGTGCTTCTCCAGCGAGTAGTAGTCGCGCTCCGGCGGGGTGAACACGTGGACGACCACGGCGCCGAAGTCGACGAGGACCCAGTGCGACGACGCGGTGCCCTCACGGCCGATCGGGCGGACCTTCTCCGATCGCATGCCCTCGATGATCCCGTCGGCGATCGCGTCGAGCTGCCGCTCGGAGCCGCCCGAGCAGATCACGAACGCGTCCGCCAGCGTCGTCAACCCGGCGAGGTCGAGCAGGACGATGTCGGCCGCCTTCTTGTCCTCGGCGAGCTCGACGATCCGTCGCGCCATGTCGAGGGGCGGTCGCTCCGGGATCGCGACGGCCGCCCCGGCCGGCGCCTCGCCCCGAGTGGGCAGGCCGTCGGGTCGAGGGGTGGTCGCGGACGTGCCTGCGGGGGTTCCGGCGTCGGTCATGGGGTCGGTCACGGGCTGGCGGTCTCCTGTTGCTCGGGATGACGATACAGCCCATTGTCCCGGATGACCTCCGCGACGGCCGGCGACACGAGGCCGTCGATCGGCTCGCCGAGGGCCACCAGGCGTCGGATCTCCGAGGCCGAGACCGCGATCGCGGGCAGATCGAGGAGGGCGATCCGGCTGGATCCGCCGACGACGACGGCGTCCGCGGCGGTCACGTCGGGCGCCGGGTAGCCCGGCCGGGGCGCGACGGCCACCCGGGACAGCTCGAGCAGTCGCTCGGGCCGGTGCCACGTCGCGAGGCCGGCAAACGACTCGGCCGAGAGGATGACCGTCACGTCCGGGGCGCGGCCCGCCGAGCGTTGAGCCGCGACCAGCGCCTCGACCGTGTCCACCGTCCACGACGGGCCGCCCCGGTCCAGCTCGATCCGGCTGGCCTCGAGACGCGGCTCACCGGCGATCCCCGCCTCGACCAGTGCCAGCCGCACCTCCGGCGGGCTGATCGGGCGACCGGTCTTGTGCGGCGGGTTGGCGGCGGGGATGACGAGGACCCGCTCCAGCCCGAGCTGATCGCGCGCCGCGCGGGCCAGCGCCAGGTGCCCGAGGTGGAACGGGTCGAAGGTCCCCCCGAGCATCCCGATCGAGCCCGGCCGGATCGGCGCGACGAGCGCGGAGCCCGATTCGCCGGTCACAGCTCCCAGGGCTGGGCTTCCCATTCCAGCTCGGTCGAACCGATCCGGACCAGGTCGCGGGGCCCGACGCCCCGGCGGCGGAGCTCGTCCTCGATCCCGAAGCGGGCGAGGGCCTTCTGGAACCGCTCGGCCGACTCCTCCACGTCGAAGTTCGTCTGCGCGGCCAGCCGCTCGATCCGCCGGCCGCGGACACGGAGGACCCCGTCGGCGTCCTCCTCGACGAAGAACCCGTCGTCGGCCGGGTCGATCCGATGGACGACGACGCCCGCGGGCTCCGGCGGCGTCCCCAGCTCGTCGGCGCCCGGCAGGAGCTCGCCGATCCGTGCCCGAAGCTCGGCGAGGCCGGTGCCCTCGGTCGCCGAGATCGCGACGGTGTCCTCGCCCGCCGCCCGACGAGCCTTGCGGAAGGCGGGCCACGCCCCGACGGCCGCAGGCCGGTCCATCTTGTTGAACACGACGAGGATCGGCTTGTCGAGCAGCGCGGGATCGTGGGCGAGGAGCTCGTCGCGGATGACGTCGTGGTCCCAGCCCGGGTCGCGCGACGACCCGTCGACGATGTGGAGGAGCACGCGGGTCCGCTCGACGTGACGGAGGAACGCGTGACCCAGCCCGGCCCCGCTCGATGCCCCCTCGATCAGGCCCGGGACGTCGGCGATCGTCGGCCGGCGCTCGTCACCGGACGGGTCGTCGGGATCGGCCAGGTCCATGACGCCGAGGTTCGGCTCGAGCGTCGTGAACGGGTAGTCCGCGATCTTCGGCGTCGCGGCGGTCAGGGCGGCCAGGAGCGTCGACTTGCCGGCGTTCGGCAGCCCGACCAGCCCGACGTCGGCGATCAGGCGGAGCTCGAGCCGGAGCCGGCGCTCCTCGCCGGGCTCGCCCTTCTGCGCGTGCTTGGGGGCCTGGTGGGTCGCCGTCTTGAAGTGCGTGTTCCCGAGGCCGCCTCGACCGCCGCGCGCGACGGCCGCCACCTGTCCCACCGCGACGAGGTCCGCCAGGAGCTCGCCAGTCTCGTCATCGAGCACGGCCGTGCCGGGCGGGACGTCGAGGATCAGGTCGTCGCCTGCCGAGCCGTGCCGGCGCGCCCGTTCGCCGCGTCCACCGGAGGTCGCCTTGAAGTGGTGCTTGAAGCGGAAGTCGCGGAGCGTCGTCTGCCCGGCGTCGACGATCAACCGGATCGAGCCGCCACGTCCCCCGTCGCCGCCGTCGGGGCCGCCCCGGGGGACATGGGCCTCGTGCCGGAACGTCGCGGCACCGTCACCGCCGTCGCCGCCCTTGACGAAGATCGTGACGCGGTCGAGGAACATCGCGGCGATTGTCGCATCCGCACCCGATCGCACCGGCCGCCGCGATCGCGTCGACGCGCGCGGGCTGGACCGTGAGGCCTCGATCGCGTCGCCGGCCCTCCTCCAAGCCGGCGACGCGACGGGCGTCAGGCGATCAGAGATAGAGCAGCGGGTTGACCCGAGTGCCGCCGTCCCAGACGGGGCCGCGCCAGACCTCGAAGTGGAGATGCGGCCCGGTCGCGTTGCCGGTCATGCCGACCCGCCCGACCTGCTGGCCGCGACCGACCGACTGGCCGCTCCCGACGGTGATCGACGACATGTGGTTGTAGGTCGTGTAGAGGTTCGAGCCGTGGGCGATCCAGACCTGGTAGCCGCCGCCGTTGTTCTTCCAGCCGGCGAAGATCACGGTCCCGGACGCGGCGGCCATGACCGTGGTCCCCGGATCGGCCGCAATGTCGATCGCGTAGTGGCCGTAGTGGAAATACTGGCTGATGTAGCCGCCCGCGACCGGCCAGTGGAACGCGCCACCGGTGTACTGCGCGGGCGGGCGGCCACCACCGCCACCGCCACTCGACGTGTGGGTCGGGCGGCTGGACACCGGGGCCTTCGTGGGCTTTGGGGTCGGGATGCCGGCGGCGCGTGCGCCGGGGATCGTGAGCGTCTGCCCGATGACGAGGTTCGGATCGGCCAGGTCGTTGGCGCTGACGATCTCCGCCGGATCGACGTCGAACTTGGCCGCGAGGGCGTCGAGGGTGTCCGTCGCGCCGACCGTGACGACGATCCCGCTCACCGGCGGGATGACGAGCTTCTGCCCGACATGGAGCGCGTCCTTCGATGTCAGGTGGTTGGCCCACCACAGGGTCATCATCGAGACGTGGAAGTGACGCGCGATCCCGGTCAGCGTGTCGCCCGAGCGGACGCGGTAGGTCTGGATCAGGGCCTTGCCATCGGAGATGGTCGTGTCGACGGCGCCGGGCTTGACGAGCGTGCCGTCATCCGCGAACGGGCCGTCGATGACCTGGCGGTCGTCCGGCGACAGGACCGTCGGGGCCACGAGGTCGTCGTCCAGCGAGACGTTGCCGTCGACCGCCGACGTGCCGTCGGTCGTGCCCGCGCCGTTCGTCGTGTCCGTGCCGTCGATCGTGTTGTCGATGCCGCCCTGCGGCGCACCCTCGAGGCCCGAGACCGCGCCCCCGACCGCGATCCGCGGCTCGGAGCCGGCGCCGGAGGTGTTGCCGGTGGGGCCGCCGAGCCCGCTGGCGCCCAGGTTGCTCACGGCGATGGCGACGGCGACCAGCCCCACGGCAGTCAGCGAGACGAGTCGCTCACCATCCAGGCGCGGCCAGCCGATCGATCGCGGGCTCCGTACGCCATGGGCCATCGAGACGCTGCGCCGCTGCAGGGTGGCGGCAGCCACCGAGCGACGAGCCTGGGTCGGTCTCAGGCGCGACATGATGCGCCGGACGCCGACGGATGCGTTGAGCAATGAGGTCTCCTGAGGGGGACGGTCGCAGCATGAGTGGGGCGCTGGGGGAGTGACCGTCCTGGTCGCGATATCGAGCTGGGGTCTCTACGCGGCCGAGCCCGCACCCACGCGGGCTTGCGACATCGCGGGAACTGTAACGGACCGGTAACACCGTGGCAAACGAAAGGGCTGTCGCGCCTGGGCACGCCATCGCGTCGTTGCCGGCTGCGGTCCGCGCTCACGCACCCTCAGGTGCGCTCGCTTTCGGTCCTCGCCGGCGCCTCACGCTGACGCACCCATGCGCGACGAACGCAGTCTTGTGCGGGTCACGCAGTTGCGCGGCCCTTCGTGGGGCGGCTGGCGTGCGAGCAGGCGGGCGACGTCGCGCGCGGGGTCGGTGTTCGGGCGGCGGACGGCGTTCGGAGAGGCGGGCGGCGTTCGGGGCGGCCGTCAGGCGTCGAGGGACTTGGTCAGCGAGCCCAGGAACTGCACGTTGGTGTCGGTCTTCGAGAGGCGGTTGAGCAGCAGCTCGATGCCCTCGTTCGTGCCGACGGCGGAGAGCATCCGGCGCATCGTCCAGACCATCTTCAGCGTGCCTTCCTCGAGGAGCAGCTCCTCGCGGCGGGTTCCGGACCGCTGGACGTCGATCGACGGGTAGATCCGCTTCTCGGCAAGCTTCCGGTCCAGGATGAGCTCCGAGTTGCCGGTGCCCTTGAACTCCTCGTAGATCACGTCGTCCATGCGCGACCCGGTGTCGACGAGGCAGGTCGCGATGATCGTCAGCGATCCGCCCTCCTCGATGTTCCGGGCGGCCCCGAAGAAGCGCTTGGGCGGGTACAGGGCGATCGGGTCGATGCCGCCCGACAGCGTCCGCCCGCTCGGCGGCAGCGCCAGGTTGTAGGCGCGGGCGAGCCGGGTGACCGAGTCGAGCAGGATCACGACGTCTCGACCGGTCTCGACCTGCCGCTTGGCGATCTCGAGCGCCATCTCGGCGACGTGGGTGTGGTTCTCGGTCGGCTCGTCGAACGTCGAGCTGATGACCTCGCCCTTCACGGATCGTCGCATGTCCGTGACCTCCTCCGGCCGCTCGCCGATCAGGGCGACCATCAGGAGGATGTCCGGGTAGTTCTCGCTGATCCCGTTCGCGATGTTCTTCAGGAGCATCGTCTTGCCGGCCTTCGGCGGGCTGACGATCAGGGCGCGCTGGCCCTTGCCGAGCGGGTTGACGATGTTGACGAGGCGCTGGCTGAGGTTCTTCGGGTCGCTCTCGAGGTTGATCAGCTCGTCCGGGTGGACCGGGGTCAGGTCGGCGAACACCGGGCGGCGACGCGCGGTCTCGATGTCCACGCCGTTCACGGCATCGACCCGGAGCATCCCCCAGTACTTCTCCGCCTCGCGCGGCGCACGGACCGCGCCGCTGACGCGATCGCCGATCCGGAGGCCGAACCGCCGGACCTGGCTGGAGGAGACGTAGACGTCGTCCGGGCTCGGCAGCAGGCCGTGCCGGCGCATGAACCCGAACCCCTCGTCGACGATGTCGAGGATGCCGGACGCGTACGCGTGACCGGCCCGCTCGGTCTGGCGCTCGAGGATCCGCTCGACGAGGTCGTCCTTGCGCTCCTGGGTGCCGGTCTCGAGCTGCAGGTCGCGGCTGACGGCCCGGAGCTCCGTGACGCTCATGTCGCGGAGGTCGGCGATGTCGAGGTCGTTCCGCTCGCGCGCGGCTTCGAGCTCCTGCTGCTCCTCGTACTCCGTGACGGGAGCGCGCTGGATCTGGCCGCGACGCCGCGGGCGGCGATTGCGCGAACGCTGGTCTGGACCGAGTTGGGGCATGGGCGGGGGGTGTCCCTCGAGAGACGGCGTGGGCCGGATCCGGGCTGGTGTTCGCGCGGAATCGATCCGCTGCGCAGGCCGGTCTGGGATGCAGGGAATCATACGCGGCGCAACGGCCGACGTCAATGGATCGGCACGGGTCGGGATCGGCGTCCAGGAGCCCGGCGGCCGCCCGGGGCAACCATCCACGGCGCGGCGCGCTCATCTGAGCGATTGACTCTCATCTGTGCGATCCATATGCTGCCGGGGTGTCTCCCACGATCCATGACGCACGCACGTCCGCGATCGCGGCCGCGATCCGGGCGACGCGCCTGGTCGTCGTCCTTCGGCGGATCGAGCCCCGCGACCGGCTGGTGGCGCTCGTCGACGAGCTCGCGGACGCCGGGGCGAGCGTGTTCGAGATCACGTTCGACGGCCCGGACGCGGCGGCGGATCTTGCCGCCGTGCGGTGGCATCTGGAGGGGCGCGACCCCGCCGACGCCTGGGTCGGCGCCGGCACGGTCCGCTCGATCGCCGAGCTGGATGCCGCCGTGGATGCCGGGGCCGCCTTCGGGGTGAGTCCCGTGCTGGATCGCGACGTCCTGGATCGGGCCGCGTCTCACGGGCTGCCGTTCGTCCCGGGCGCCTACACCCCGACCGAGGTCGACGCGGCGTGGCGGGCCGGGGCGGCGTTCGTCAAGCTATTCCCCGGCTCGTCGCTGGGTCCGGACCACGTCCGCGAGCTGCGTGGGCCGCTGCCGGAGATCGAGACGATCGTGACCGGCGGGGTGGATGGATCGAATGCCGGGGCGTTCCTCGCGGCCGGTGCGACGGCGGTCGGCATCGGCTCCGCGATCGTGCGGGCCACGCCGGCCGAGCGACGCGAGATCGTCGCCTCGATCGCGGCCGCACCGCGACCGGGATCGCCGGCATGATCGAGACCGAGCCCGCCGTCCGCGATGACTCGGCGCTGGCCGGTCAGGTCGCCCGCCTGTTCTTCGACCGCCAGCTCACGAAGGTCGAGATCGCCGGCCGGCTCGGGATCTCCCGGTTCCGCGTGGCCCGCCTGCTCGATCGCGCGCTCGCCGACGGGATCGTCCGGATCGAGTTCCGCGACGTCCCGGCGGAGGATCGCGCCCTCGCCCGCCAGGTCGAGGAGCGGTACGGCCTGGACCTGTGCGTGGTCGCGTCCACGGCCGACGACCCGACGACCGCCGCGGCGCGTCTGGCCGCGGGCGTCCTCGATGACCTGCTCACGCACGGCGTCGCGATCGGCGTCGCCTGGGGTTCGACGGTGTCGCGCGTGGTCCGCGAGATGCCCGCCCGGCGCGATCCGACGATCCACGTCGTCCAGCTGGCCGGCGGCTCGTCGAGCCTGGATCCGGGCGCCGATCCGGGGGATGTCACCCGGGTCCTCGCCGAGCGACTCGGCGGCCGGGGGCTGCGGATCCACGCCCCGGCGTTCGTCGAGTCGGCCGAGCTGCGCGACGCGCTGGTCCGCCAGCCGGAGATCGCGGCGACCGTCGAGCGATTCGCGGACGTGTCGATCGCCCTCCTCGGGATCGGCGCGTTCGGGCCGGACGGCGGACGATCCGGCTCGTCGTTGCTCCGCTCGGGAGCCCTGCCGCCGGCGGCCGTCCGGCAGCTGATCGATGACGGAGCGATCGGCGACCTCCTCGTCCACCCGTTCGATGCGAGCGGATCGTTCCTGGCACCCGAGATCGGGGCGAGAGCCGTCTCGATCGGCGTCGACGAGCTTCGTCGGGTCCGGCACGTGGTCGCCGTGGCGACCGGCGCCGAGAAAGCGACCGCGATCCGCGGGGCGCTCCGGACGGGCGTCGTGCGGATCCTCGTGACGGACGCCGCGGCGGCGACGGTCCTGGCGGGTGGCGGCGGGCGCGGATCCGCTCGGCCCGCGTCGTCGCGACGCCCGGCCCGGACGCCCCGCGCGAAGGCATCGCAGCCATGAACCGCCTGCGTGATCGCGTCTGTCTCGTCACCGGGTCGACCGGGATCGCGGCGGCCGCCGCTCGGAGGTTCGCCGCCGAGGGGGCCTCGGTGTTCGTGGTGTCGCGAACGGCGGCCCACGTCCGCGCGCTGACCGACCAGATCGCCGCGACCGGCGGCGTCGTGGCGTCGACCGTCGCCGACCTGACCGACGAGGCGGCCGTCGAGCGCGCGGTCGCCGACTGCGTCGATCGCTACGGGCGGATCGACGGACTGTTCTCGGTGGCGGGGGGCAGCGGCCGGCGGTTCGGAGACGGACCGATCGATACCGTGACCCGCGACGCGTGGGACCGGACCCTGGAGCTGAACCTGACGACCCAGGCGCTCGTCTGCCGCGCGGTCGTCGCGCGGATGCGGGCCCAGGAGCCGAACGGGTCGGGGACGCGCGGCTCGATCCTGCTGTTGGGCAGCGTCACGACGTCGGACCCATCGCCCGAGTACTTCGCCACCCATGCCTACGCCGCCGCGAAGGGCGCCCTGACGTCGCTGATGACGACGATGGCGGCCGCCTATCTGCCGGATCGGATCCGCGTCAACGTCGTCGCGCCCGGTCTGACCGAGACACGGATGGCCGGGCGGGCGGCCGGCGACCCGGCGATCCGGGCGTACGCGGCCCGGAAGCAGCCGCTCGCGGGCGAGATGATGGACCCGGACGAGATCGCCCACGCCGCGGTCTTCTTCCTTGCGGACGAATCGCGGGCCGTGACCGGGCAGCTGCTGAAGGTGGACGGCGGATGGTCGGTCGCGTCGGTGTCGCCGGAGCCCGGGCGATGACCGCCGCCTGGTCCACCGCGGTGCCCGCGATTGCCGCCGCCGACGTCTGCATCGTCGGGTCGGGATCGGCGGGGTCCACCGCGGCGATCGCCGCGGCGCGCTGCGGGGCGTCGGTCGTGCTCATCGAGAAGCTGCCGTTCCTCGGCGGGACGAGCACCGCCGTCCTCGACACCTTCTACGGGTTCTGGACGCCGGGGCAGGAGCCGCGCAAGGTGGTCGGCGGGATCGCGGACGAGGTCGTCGGCGGGCTGCGGGCGCTCGGGCCGGTCGTCGAGCGACCGAACACCTACGGGGCCGGAACCGGGATCACCTACGTCGCGGAGCACCTGAAGGTCGTCTGGGAGGGGCTGGTCGCGGATGCCGGCGTCCGGATCCTCCTCCACGCGTTCGTCCAGGACGTCGCGGTCGACGCGGAAGGTCGCGTTCGATCGTTGCTCGTCGCGACCAAGGCGGGTCTGCGGCGGATCGAGGCCCGCGTCTTCGTCGATGCGAGCGGCGACGCCGATCTCTGCGCGTTCGCCGGGTTCGGGTTCGAGACGGCCGGCGAGATCGATCCGGCCCAGACCCTCACGACGACGTTCCGGATGGCGAACGTCGACCGGGCGCGACGGGCGACGATCATGACGGACGACCTCCACGCGCGGATGGCGGAGGCCGCCCGCGACGGATACGACCTGCCCCGCCGGGAGGGATCCGACCACGTCACGCCTGTCGAGGGGGTGACCGCGACAATCATGACCCGGCTCGAGCCGAACGAGCGCGATGGGGACGGGAACCTCGTCGACACGACCGACCCCGGGTTCCTGACCCGGGCCGAGATCGCCGGGCGGCGCCAGGCACTGGAGTACGCCCGGTTCCTCGTCGATCACGTGCCCGGCTACGAGGCCGCGTCGCTCGTCGGGCTCGGCACGCAGATCGGCATCCGCGAGACGCGCCGGGTGTACGGGGACGCCCGCCTGACGCGTGACGACGTCCTCGCGGCCCGCCAGTTCGCGGACCAGGTCGCGCTGTGCGGCGCCCCGATCGAGGACCACCGGGCCGGCCCGGACACGCGCTGGTCCTACCTGCCGGAGGGCCGCGCGGTCGGGATCCCGTGGCGGACGCTCGTCGTCCGCGACGCGGTCAACGTCCTCGTGGCCGGGCGGTGCTTCTCGGCGACGCACGACGCCCACGCCGCGGTCCGGTCGATGGCCCAGTGCATGGCGATGGGCCAGGCGGCCGGCACGGCGGCGGCGATGGCCATCGCCCGACCGGACGGCGGCGTCCGAGGCGTGTCGATCGCGGCGCTCCGTGACCGTCTCGCCGGCGACGGCGCCATCCTCGATCTCTCGATGGCGCGCGCGGCATGAGCTTCGTCCGCACCGTCCTCGGGGACATCGACGCATCGGCGATGGGCGTGACGTACGCCCACGAGCACCTGGTGATCGACGGCGGGCGGCCGGTCGAGATGTCGGCCGACTTCCTCCTCGCCGATGTCGACCTCCTGGCATCCGAGCTCGCGGACGCGCGCGCCGCGGGGCTGGAGACCGCGATCGACGCGATGCCGGCCGACTGCGGACGGAACCCGGCGAAGCTGGCGGAGCTCTCGCGCCGGACCGGGGTCCATCTCGTCGCGGCGACGGGGCTGCACCACGAGAAGTTCTACGGCCCGTCGCACTGGAGCCTGCGGGCGAGCGAGCACGAGCTGACGGACCTGTTCGCGGCGGACGTGGAGGACGGGATCGACGCCCGCGACTACGGCGGGGCGCTCGTCCAACGGACGGAGCACCGCGCCGGGATCGTCAAGGTCGGGGGAAGCGAGGGCGGCCCGTCGGCGCGCGATCTGCCGATCTTCCGCGCCGCCGCCCACGCTCATCGTCGGACCGGCGTCCCGGTCCACACGCACTGCGAGGGCGGTACGGGCGCGCTGGAGCAGGTCCGGGTCCTGACCGACGCCGGCGCGGCGGCGGAGCACATCTCGCTCAGCCACGTCGACAAGGTCGTCGACCGCGGCTATCACCGCGAGATCGTCGAGACCGGGGCATTCGTGGTCTACGACCAGGCGTTCCGCTGGGGCGACCGCCCGAACGGCACGCTCCAGCTGCTCGAGTGGGCCGTCGAGGATGGCCATGTCGGGCAGGTGATGCTCGGGATGGATGCCGCCCGCCAGGGCTACTACCGGGCATTCGGTGGCTCGCCCGGGCTGTCGTTTCTCCTGGGCGAGTTCACCCGGGCCATGGACGAGCGCGGTCTGGACGCCGCCCTCCGACATCGCCTCTTCGTCGACAATCCAGCTCGCGCATTCGCGTTCGCGGAGGACCCCGGATGAGCCACGAGCCGCTCCTCACCAGCGTCGTCGGATCGCACGCGCACCCCGGCTGGTTCGCGGCGGGCATCGCGGCCGCGGAGCGCGGCGAGTACGGGTCGGCCGATCTGGCCGAGCTCCTCGACGACGGCGTCGATCTCGCGATCCGCGATCAGGAGCGTGCGGGGATCGACGTGATCAGCGACGGCGAGATGCGTCGGGCAGGCTTCTTCACGGCCGAGTTCTACCGTCACCTGACCGGGGTCCGGGCGCTGCCACCGGACCGGCGGCTCGGCGCGGGCGCGCACGACGGACTGCATCGGTTCGCGGTGGGGGACCGGATCGCCGCACCGAACGGGCTCGGCGTCGTCGCGGAGCTCGTCGCCGCCCGCGAACGGACGGATCGCCCCCTCAAGATCACGCTCCCGGGTCCGTACACATTGTCCGGGCGTCTGGTCACCGGACCGGGCGAGGTCTACCCGACCCGCGTCGACGCGGCGGAGGCGTTCGTCCCGATCCTCCAGGCGGAGCTGCGTGGCCTCGTCGACGCCGGCGCGACGATCATCCAGGTCGACGAGCCGTCGCCGGCGATCCATCCCGATGCCCCCGCCGACTTCGCCGCCCTGTTCAACGCCGTCGTCGAGCCGGCGCGCGGCCGGGCCCGTCTCGGCGCCCACCTCTGCTTCGGCAACTTCCTCGGGCGGCCGCTCGCGCCCCGCTCGTACCGGCCGATCCTCGACGCGATGCTCGGGTTCCACGTCGACGAGCTCGTCCTCGAGTTCGCCAACCGCGAGATGAGCGAGGTCGCGATCCTGAGCGAGATCAACGATGCCGGCCGGGACGTCGCCGCCGGAGTCATCGACGTCAAGAACTCCCACGTCGAGACCGCCCGCGAGGTCGCGGGCCGGATCGAGGCGATCCTCGCCACCGGGGTCCCGCCGGATCGCCTCACCATCGTCCCGGACTGCGGCTTCAGCCAGACGGCCCGGCACCTCGCGGTCGCCAAGCTCCATGCCCTCGTCGCGGGCCGGGATCTCGTCCTCGGCCGCAGCGCGACCCCACGGACTGTCACCACCCAGGAGACGCTGACCCGATGAAGGCCCATCACATCACGATGCTCGGCACCGGGCTGATCGGTGACTTCTACACGGCGACCCTCCACGGGCAGCGCGGTCGCGACCATGTCCGGGTCGTGTTCTCGAGGAGCGAGGCGCGCGGCGCCGCCTTCAGCGAGCGCTGGTCGATCCCGGAGCACACGACCGACCTGAAAGCGGCGATCGAGCACGACGACACGGACGTCGTCGTCATCGGGCTGCCGAACTACCTCCACGAGGAGGCGGTCGGGCTCGCGGCGGCCGCCGGCAAGGCCGTCCTCTGCACGAAGCCGCTCGGTCGGAACGCCGACGAGGCGCGCCGGATGCTCGAGACGGTCGAGACGGCCGGCATCTTCGGCGGCTACCTCGAGGACCTGTGCTACACGCCGAAGACGCTCAAGGCCGTGAAGAGCGTCCAGGACGGCGCGATCGGCGACGTGACGTGGGTCCGCTCCCGAGAGACGCACCCCGGGCCCCACAGCGCCTGGTTCTGGGACGGCCGGCTGACCGGCGGCGGCGCGATCATCGACCTCGGCTGCCACTGCATCGAGATCATCCGGAACTTCGTCGGCAAGGGGAACCGGCCGGTCGAGATCCTGTGCACGACCGACACCCTCGTCCACCCGATCGACGACGAGGACAACGCGATCGCCCTGATCCGCTTCGCGTCCGGTGCGATCGGCCAGTTCGAGGTCAGCTGGACGTTCCGCGGCGGGATGGACCTGCGCGACGAGGTCGCCGGCACCCACGGCACGATCTGGATGAACCACTTCCTCCGGACCGGGTTCGAGATGTTCACGGCGGGCGGTGGCAGCGGCTACGTCGCCGAGAAGGCGGAGACGTCGGCGGGCTGGCTGTTCCCGGTCGGCGACGAGGTGTCCGAGCTCGGCTACATCGACATGTTCTCGGACATGTTCGAGGCGCTCGAGGCCGGTCGCGCCCCGCGCGAGACGTTCTACGACGGCTATGTGGTGAACGCCGTCATGGACGCGGCGTACCGCTCGGCGAAGGCCCACGCCTGGGAGCCGATCGAGCTATTCGAGTGGCGCGGCGGGATGACGCCCCGGATCGCGAAGACCGCGGAGACGTACGAGGGCCAGACGGTGATCAAGCGCGAGGTCCTGCCGGACGGCCGGACGAAGCTGATCCTGAAGGACCCCGCGTCGGGCGATTACACGGACCGGATCGTCGCGGGCGGCTGACCCGGTCGTGCCGGCTCGTGCCATGCTCCGAACCGTGACGACGGGGTTCGATCCGGAGACGGAGTACCTGGTCACGCTCCGGCGAGCGGCCGCGGATTCGACGGTCGTCGGCGTCGTCGTGTTCGGGTCGCGCGCGGCCGCCGCCCTTGTCACCCACGAGTCCGACGTCGACGCGTTCGTGATCGTCGATGGCCCCGACGCCGCCCCGGCCCGCTGGCAGACGCCGCACGGCTCGCCGGTCGAGGTCTGGGCGGTGACGCTCGACGAGTTTCGCGATCACGGCCTGCCCGGGAGCCCGACCGCCTGGAACCGACCGGCGTTCATCCGCGCCCGGGTCGACCTGGACCGGCTCGACGGGGAGATCGGCCGGCTCGTCGATCGGAAGCGCCGGCTCGACGCCGAGGAGGCCACCGCCCTCGCGAACGCCTCGCTGGGGGATGCGCTCAACTCGCTGTACCGGGCGCTCCGGAACGTCGAGGCGGGACGGGATCTCGCGGCCCGCCTGGACGCCGCCGACGCCGTCGGCCCGATGCTGGCGGCTGCGTTCGCCCTCGAGGGCCGCGTCCGTCCCTTCAACAAGTGGCTCCAGTTCGAGCTCGACGCGGAGCCGCTCCAGGGACCCGAGAACGCGGCCATCTTCCCGGCCGCCGAGCGGCTCCTCGCCCACGCGACCCCGAGGGTCCTCCGGTCCGCGTTCCGGCAGCTGGAGGCCGCCGCCCGGGCATCCGGCCGCGACGCGATCGTCGACGACTGGGAGCCGGACGTCACCTGGCTCCGCGGCGAGTAGCCGAACGATCAGGGCGCGAGCCCGAGGCCCTCGAGGAACGCGTAGCGCTCGGTCTGCTGGACGAGCTCGCCGGCCTCGTGGCCGTTGAACGACCAGACCCGGATCTCCTTCGGCCCCGCGTAGTGGTTATGGGCGGCGAAGACGGTCGACGGCGGACAGATCCGATCCATCAGTCCGACCGAGAAGATCGCCGGCGCCGTCGCGCGCGTCGCGAAGTTCAGCCCGTCGCCGTAGGACAGCGTCCGGAAGACGTCCGCCTCGCGCGTTCGATGGATCGCAAGGTAGCGCGTCAGCTCCTGGTACGGGAAGTCGTCGGTGACCTCGACGGCACGCCGCCAGTGACACAGGAACGGCACGTCGACCATCGCGGCGCGAACCCCGGGAGCGAGGGCCGCCGCGGCGAGGGCCAGGCCGCCGCCCTGGCTCTGGCCCGTGACCGCGATCCGGGATCCGTCCACGAGCGGGTGTCGCGCGGCCGCCTCGACCGCGAGCGCCGCGTCGGCGATCAGGCGGCGGTAGTACCAGCTCGCCGGTCGCTCGATCCCGCGCGTGACGAACCCCGGGTAGTTGCCGCCGTCGGCGCCGTCAACGTCCTCGACGTCCGGAGTGTCACCCGGCGTCCAGGCACTCCCCTGCCCCCGGGTGTCCATCACGAAGTGCGCGTAGCCGGCCGTCGCCCAGCGGAGCCACTGGAACGGCAGCGACCGACCACCGCCGTAGCCGATGTACTCGACGACCGTCGGCAGCGGCGTGCCGGCGCCGGCGGGGGCGAGGAGCCAGGCCTTGATCGGCTGGCCGGCGAAGCCGCCGAACGTCACGTCGTCGACCGTCACCGCGCGCAGCGGCGTGTCGAGACGGACGAACGCGGGCGCCGGCGCCGCTTCGCGCGACCGGGTCAGCGTGTCCCGCCAGAACGCGTCGAAGTCGGGCTCCTCCGCGCGTTCCGGGCGGTACGTTCTCAGCTCGTCAAGGGGCAGGTCGAAAGCGCTCATCGTCGACGCTCCCGTGGCGGATCGGCGGGGCCGGACGCCCCGCTCATTCGACGGCGGTGCCGGTCAGGTAATGATGCCGCTCCACGAGCTCGACGACGGGTCCGACGAGCGCCAGGTCCGCGCTGAGCGGCAGGTCGTCCGACGAGCGCCCGACGAAGACCCGGATCGTGCCGGGCTCGACGACGCGACGGTACCCGGCGTCGACGTACGCGAGCTGCTCCGTGGACAGCCGGAACGTCACCGTCCGGCATTCGCCCGGGGCCAGGTGGACCCGCTGGAAGCCGCGCAGCTCGATGACGGGCCGCGCGACCGAGGCCTCCTCGTCCCGGATGTAGAGCTGGACGACCTCGTCGCCGGCCCGCGCGCCGGTGTTCGTGACGTCGACGGAGATCGCCGCCGTGTCGCCGGCCGTCTCGAGGAGCGTCCGGTCGACCCGGAGATGATCGATCGTGAACGACGTGTACGACCGTCCATGGCCGAAGGGCCAGAGGGGCGCCACCGAGCCGTCGACGTAGTCGATCTTCCAGTTCGACCTGCCGCCTGTGGGGTGGTGCCGGTACGTCTGCGGGATCTGGCCGACGTGGCGGGGCATCGTGATCGGCAGCCGGCCACCCGGGTCGACGTCGCCCGCAAGGACGTCGGCGATCGCCGTCGGCCCGGCCTCGCCAGGGACCCAGGCGAGGACCACTGCGGCGCACTCCCCGGCGCCTCGCTCGAGGGCGAGCGGGCGACCGCTGACGATCACCAGCACGGTCGGCGTGCCGGTCGCGACGACTGCATCGAGGAGCTCCTGCTGCCGCCCGAGCAGGCCCAGGTCGCGGCGGTCCCGCGACTCGCCGGTGGTGGCATCCATCGTCAGCCCGGACCGCTCGCCGACGACGACGATCGCCACGTCGGCGCCACGTGCGGTCACGGCAGCCTCCGCGATCTGGGCATCCGTCCCGTCGCGCAGGCCGGACCCGACCGCATGTACGACCCGGTCGGCGCCGAATCGCTCGCGGATCCCGGCGAGGATGGTCCTGTGGCCGGACAGCTCGTCGACCGGGTTGATGACCTCGCTCGAGGGGAAGCCGAACGGGTTGGCGTGGTGTCGGAGCTCGGCGAGGGTCTCGATGTGGGGCAGGTGCGCGTAATCGCCGAGCAGGTCGCGGGCGCTGTCGGCGATCGGCCCGATCACCGCGATCCGACCGACGTCCGGCGCGAGCGGGAGGATGCCGTCGTTCTCGACGAGGACGATCGAGCGTCGGGCGAGGTCGAGGGCGAGGCGCTGCTCCTCGACGAGCAGCGCCGCGAGCGCGTCGGCCTCGGGTGCATCCACGTACGGTCGCTCGAACAGACCGAGCCGGAACTTCAGCCGGAGCGACCGCTCGACGGCGACGTCGACGACACCGATGTCCAGGCGACCGTCGGCGATCGCCGCCCGGAGCGGACCGCCGAAGCCCGCGGTCGTCGGCAGCTCGTTGTCCATGCCCGCCCGGAGGGCCATCGCCGCGGCCGTGCCGAGGTCGCCCGTGAGGCGGTGCTCGCCGACGAGCATCTGGACGGCCGTGTAGTCCGAGGCGACCACGCCGTCGAACCCCCACTCGCCACGGAGGATCGTCGTCAGCAGCTCGTGCGAGACATGGCACGGCACGCCGTCGACGTCGCAGTACGCCGGCATGACGCTGGCGAGACCGGTCGCCCGGATGGCGGCCTCGAACGGAAGCAGCTGTTCGTCACGGAGCTCGCGAGGGCCGACATGAACGGGGGCCTGGTTCAGGCCGCCCTCCGCGAGACCGTGTCCGACCAGGTGCTTCGCCGTTGCCGCGACGCCCACCCGGAGGTCATCGCCCTGGATGCCCCGGACATACGCGCAGCCGAGGGCGGTGGCGAGGTACGGGTCCTCGCCGTACGTCTCCTCGATCCGGCCCCAGCGTGGGTCGCGCGTGATGTCGAGCACCGGCGCCAGCGCCACCCGCGCCCCGATGGCCAGCATCCGCCGGCGGATCGTCGTCGCGATCGCCTCGACCAGATCCGGGTCGAACGCCGCGGCGGCGCCGATCGACTGCTGGAAGGACGTCGCCTCGCGGGCGAGGAGCCCGTGGAGCGTCTCCTCGTGGAGGATGGCCGGGATCCCGAGGCGGGTCTCCTCGACGAGGAACCGCTGGATGGTATTGCCGGCCTCGGCCGCGCCGGCCACATCGAGGTTCGTGGCACCGGCCACCCGGCTGACCTGGCCGATCCCGTTCGCCAGGCGGTCGCGCACACGATCCAGGTCCAGATCCGTCTCGCTCGAGAACATCTCGAACGACCAGAGCGATCCGAGCTGGGCCAGCTTCTCGTCGAGGGTCATCCGCGCCAACAGGTCGGCCGTGCGCGCCTCGATCGGCAGGCTGGCGTCGCGATACCGCGCCTCGACGGTCGTCATCAGCCCTTCACCGATCCGGCCGTGAGCCCACCGACGATGTGACGCTCGGCGAAGACATAGAAGATCAGCGCCGGGATGATCGAGATCACGACGTAGGCGAGCGTGCGGGCCTCGTCCGACGCGTACTCGGTCGAGAAGTTCATCACCCCCAGGGGCAGCGTCCACTGGCTCGCGTCCCCGAGCAGGACGAGCGGCAGGATGAAGGCGTTCCAGGTTGCGACGAGGGCGAGCACGCTCACGGTGGCCAGGGCCGGTCCGGACAGCGGCAGGAGGACCCGCCAGAAGAACCCGAAGGACCCACAGCCGTCGATCCGGGCGGCATCCTCGAGCTCGACCGGGATGCTCCGGAAGAACGGTCGCAGGATGACGATCGAGAGGGGTAGCTGGAACGCCGCCTGGGGCAGCGCCACCCCGAGCGGGTTGCCGGACAGCCCGAGGTCGCGGACCAGGATGTACAGCGGCAGGATCGCGACGGCCGACGGGAACAGCAGCCCGAACACGAACAGGGTGTAGAACGCCTCGCGACCGCGGAACCGGATCCGGGCGAAGACGAACGCCGCGAGCGACGCGCAGAACACGGTCAGCCCGACCGCGATCGCCGCGACGACCACGCTGTTCCAGAGCTGTCCCCAGAACGTCGCGGCGTTCTCGCCGAACAGCACATCGGTGTAGTTCGTGAAGACCCACGGATCGGGCAGGATCGCGACCGGGTTGGCCGCCAGCTGGCCGTTCGTCTTGAACCCGCCGAGGATCGCGTACAGGATCGGCAGGACGATCGCCGCGGTGACGCCCAGCAGGACGACGTATCCGATGACCCCTGGAACCGTCGGGCGTGTCCGGCGGCTCATCGGGATGCTCGCCGCGTCCGTGGTCACGCCGGTGGAGGCCTGCGTCGCCATCGGTCAGCCGTTGAAGGACGTGATGGCGCCGTCGATGTCGCGGCGCAGGACGAACCGCTGGTAGAGCAGCGCGACCACGAGGGCCAGCAGGAAGAGGATCACCGCGAACGCGCTGCCGTAGCCCATCTGCTGCTTCACGAACCCGGTCTTGAACATGTTGACGGCCATGGTCATGGAGGCATTGACCGGCCCGCCCCCGGTCATCACCCAGACCATGTCGAACAGCTGGAGTGCGCCGATGACCGACAGGAAGACCGAGACGCGGATGGTCGGTCCGAGCAGCGGCAGCGTGATGTGGCGGAACGCCTGACGGCGGTCGGCACCGTCGATGTACGCGGCCTCCTCGAGCTCCTTCGGGATGCCCTGGAGGCCGGCCAGCATGATGATCATGTGGAAGCCGAAGTACTTCCACGAGATGATCAGGAAGAGCGTGAACATCACGAACGTGGTGTCGCCGAGCCAGTCCGTCGCGAACGCGCCCAACCCGACGCTCTTCACGATCGACTGGATGACGGAATCGGGCTGGAGCAGCAGCCGGAAGACGATCCCGGTGATCGCCTCCGACAGCACGTATGGGACGAAGAACAGGAGCCGGAACACGGCTCGGCCCGGGAACCGCCGGTTCAGGAGCACGGCGAGACCGAGCGAGAACGGGATCTGGAGCGCCAGCGACAGGACGATGACGAAGACGTTGTTGCCGAGCGCCTGCCAGAACACGCTGGACGCGAACGCGGCCTGGTAGTTCTTCAGGCCGATGAAGTCGGTGAGCGGGGTCAGCCCATTCCACCGGAACAGGCTGAAGTGGGCGGCCTGGATGATCGGGCCGATGACGAAGACGAGGTAAAGCGCGAGGCCGGGCAGCAGGAACAGCGCGATCGTGAGCCACTTCCGGGACCGGCGCGCGCCGGTCCCGGGGCGGGACGTCAGTGCCGACATTCAGCGTCCTCTGCTCCGGCCGGGGAGGCGAAGGGGCCGGCGATGCCGGCCCCTTCGAGTGACGTCACGAGTGAACCACTCGCGGGACGCGGTGGTGCAGTCGATCCGACGGTTACGGGTTGGCAGCCGCGTCCGTCAGGGCCTTGCAGGCCGTGGCCGGATCCGACTTGCCGAGGAACAGCGCGACGGTCGCATCGTTCACCACGGCGCCGACGGATGGCGGCACGGCCTGGTCGAGGTACAGCTGGATGAACTTCGCCTGGTCGCGACCAGCCAGGACGGCCTGGAGGTTCGGGTCCGTGATCGAGCCGCCTGTGCCGTTGACCGGCGACATGCCGATGCCGGACGTGTTGAGCTTGTTCGCGTTGTCCGTGTTCACGAAGAACTTCAGGAAGTCGACCGCCTCCGGCGGCGCGTCCTTCTTGACCGCGATGCCGTTGCCGCCACCGACGCCGTCCGTCGCGGCGCCGGCACCGCCGGCCACGCTCGGGAACGGGAACCAGCCGAGCTTGTCCCCGAGACCCTTCTTGTCGGCGCTGTTGTCATTCTGGACCGCCGGCGCCCACTGACCCATCACCTCCATGGCGGCCTTGCCGTTGCCGACTGCCGCGGCTTCGTTGGGGTAGGTCGCGCTCGCGTACCCGGCCTGGTACGGGTCGAGCTTGTTCAAGGCAAGGACCTGGTCACCGGCCTTCGTGCAGGCGTCGGTGTTGTAGTTGCCCGACTGGATCATCTGCTTGAGGGCGTCACCGCCCCCGATCCGCAGGACGAGGTACGTCCACAGGTGCATGGACGGCCATTTGTCCTTGCCGGCGATCGCCAACGGCGCGACGCCGGACTGCTTGAGCTTCTGGACGTCGGCAAGGAAGTCGTCCCACGTGGTCGGCGGGGCGGAGATCCCGGCCTTCGAGAAGAGATCCTTGTTGTACCAGACGCCCATCATGCCCATGTCCCACGGCAGGCCGTACTGCTTGCCGTCGATCGCATAGATGCCGAGAGCGCCGGGGTTGATCGTGTCCTTGATCGATGCGACATCGCTCGTGATGTCCTTCAGGAGGCCCGCCTGAGCCTGGGCGGCCATCCCGCCGCCCCCCCACGACTGGAACAGGTCCGGATAGTCGGCCGGTGCCGTCGCCGTGAGCTTGGCCTTGTAGGGCTCGTTCTCCAGGACCGTGATCTTGATCGTGACGTTCGGGTGATCCTTCATGTAGGCGTCGGCGTATGACTGGAAGAGAGGCTTGCCCACCTTGTCGGTGGTGATGTGCCACCAGTTGATGGTCACGGCCTGGGCCGACGCGCCGGGGGCGGTCGACGCGCCGGGGGCGGTCGACGCGCCGGCCGACGGCGATGGGGTCGCGGAGCCCGAACAGGCTCCGAAGACGATCGCGGTTGTCGCGAGCAACACCGCAATCCGATAGCGGGATCTCATTGGCTCAGCCTCCTCAGTTGACAACGGCACGGCGGACGAGTGGCCCAGTCGGCGATGACGGTGCCCTCCCCGGCGTCGATCCCCGTCCCGCCAGGAGGAGTACCGGCGGGACGGGCTCGACGATCAGCCAATCTGTGGATGCTTGCCGAAACTTCATCTCCCATGCCGTGCGGTCCCGCACTCCTCCTCGAAAGTTGCGGAAACGATGACGATAATTTCGGCTAGGTCACTCTAGAGGCGCCCTTCGGGACCTGTCAATCCCGGAAATGCGCGCACGGCATGATCCCGATATCGCCACTCAACGGTCCGCGCGGTCGTTCGAAACTTTCGCTGACTGTCGGGAGTCGCTACACTGCCCGCCATGAGCACGGCCGTCCGGTCGGCGCCCCGCCGATCTGCCCAACCGACGACCATCGCGGATATCGCCCGGGACGCGGGCGTGTCCGTACCCACCGTCTCGAAGGTGATCAACGGAAGGTCCGATGTGGCCGCCGAGACACGGCGCCGCGTGGAGGCGGCGATCCGCGAGCGCGGGTACCAGCGGTCGGCGGGCTCGCGGCAGCGGGCGCCGCTCCTCGAGGTGATCTTCCACGAGCTCGAATCGGAGTGGGCCCTCGAGATCGTCCGCGGCGTCGAACGGGTCGCGGGACAGCATCACCTGGCCGTCGTCCTGAGCGAGATGCAGGGCCGACGGACACCGGGTCGCGGCTGGATCGAGGGTGTCCTCGCGCGCCGGCCGACGGGCGTGATCGCCGTCTTCTCGGACCTCAGCGACGCCATGCGGACGCAGCTCGCGAGCCGCGGCATCCCGTACGTCATCGTGGACCCGACCGGCGAGCCGCTTCACGACACGCCGTCGGTCGGGGCGACGAACTGGAACGGCGGGCTGACGGCGACGCGCCATCTCCTGGGGCTCGGCCATCGACGGATCGGGGTGATCGGCGGGCCGGACTGGATCCTCTGTAGCCGCGCCCGGATCGACGGCTATCGCGCCGCCATGGACGAGGCCGGCGTCCCGATCAACCCTGATCTGATCAGCTATGGCCGCTTCCACGTCGAGGAGGGGGTCGAGAAGGGCCGCGCGTTGCTGCGCCTCAAGGATCGCCCGACGGCGATCTTCGCCGGCAATGACCTCCAGGCGCTCGGGGTCTACCAGGCCGCCCGCGAGGCCCGGCTCCACATTCCCGAGGACCTGAGCGTGGTCGGCTTCGACGATCTGCCGGTCGCGCAGTGGGTCGGGCCGCCGCTGACCACGGTCCGCCAGCCGCTGATGGACATGGCGACCGCCGCCGCCGAGACGGTGGTGCTGATGGCCGCCGGGGAGGTCCCGGCCCAGACCCGGGTCGAGCTATCCACGGAGCTCGTTGTCCGAGAGAGCACCGCGCCACCGGCTTGAGGCTGTCGCGGCTGGACGACGCTGGACTGCGTTGCCGGCTGCGCTGCTCGCTCACGGGCCTCCAAGCCCGCTCGCTCCGCTGCTCCCCGGCGCCTTGCCAGCCTCGCCCTGCCGCGACGAACGCAGTCTTGTGCCGCGGGGCTGTCGCCGCGCCGCGCCGCGCCGTGCCGGCGCCGCGCGTAGCCCGTGCCCGCCATCCACGGCGTTTCGGTCATGCGACCACCAGGCGGGCGTTCGTCACGCGATTCGTGTCATCTGATCGCGTGACAGGTCGGATGGCAGAAGTCCGCCCGGATTCGTGCGGGGCCATCGTCGTGAGACCCGCGATCCGTTGCCGTACGACCGGGTGGAGGTCGGATGACAGAAACTGCCGCGGGCGACGCGGTGCGTGCCGGGATGAAGGCCCCCGATCAGGCCGGGGCGAGCTCCGTCGGGTCGCCGGCGGCGAGCCACTGGCCGATTGCCTCGCGGGAGAACACCTCGCCGACGACCATCGACGACGCCCCGATGACGCCCGCAAGTCCGCCCAGCGACGAGCGCTGGATCAGCAGGTCGCGGGTCGCGAGCGGCAGGGACCGGCGATAGACCGTCTCGCGGATGGAGGCGAGGAGCTGGTCCGGGCTGTTGGCGACCCCGCCGCCGATCACGATCAGGGACGGGTTGAAGAAGTTCACGACGCTCGCGAGCATCGAGCCGACGAGCCGCCCCGCCTCCTGGAGCATGGCGACCGCCACGGGATCGCCGGACGATGCGGCCCGGGCGACATCCTCCGCGGTGACCCGGCCGCGCTGGTCGAGGGCGGTCCGCAGCCGGGCGCTCCGGCCATCGCGCGCCGCCGCCTCCCCGAGCTGGCCCAGCGCCGCGCCACCGGCGCGTGCCTCGAGGCAGCCGATGTTGCCGCAGCGGCAGACGACCGAGGGGTCCTCGACGACCTGGATGTGGCCGACATCCCCCGCACTCCCCTGGGCCCCGCGATGGAGCCGGCCACTGGAGATGATCCCGGCGCCGATCCCCGTCCCGATCTTCACGACGACGACGTCGTCATGGCCGGCCGCCACGCCGGACCGCCACTCACCGAGGGCCAGGACGTTGACGTCGTTGTCGACCCAGACCGGCGCCCGGTGACGGGCGGCGAACCGCTCGCGGATCGGGTAGCGGTCCCAGCCCGGCATGATCGGTGGCGAGATCGGTCGGCCGGTCGCGAACTCCACCGGCCCCGGCACGGCGATCCCGATTCCCCACAGCCGGCCCGGGACGGCGTGGGTCGTCGCGAGCAGCTGGTCGAACAGCACCTCGACCCGGCCGAGACCCACCTCCGGCCCGGCCGCGATATCGGCCGGCTCGTCGTGGTGGCCAAGGATCCGGCCGTCTAGCGTCGTGATCGCGACATCGACGCTCGTCGCGCCGAGATCGGCAACGAGGACGTGTCCGGCACCGGCCTGGAACGACAGCTGACGGGCGGGCCGGCCGCCGGTCGATGGGCCCGGGTCGCCCTCGACAACGAGCCCGCGCTCGATCAGCTCGCCCACCCGCTGGGCAACGATCGCTCGCCCAAGACCCGTTCGCTCGACCAGCTCCGAGCGCGACCGCGATCGGCCCAGGCGGATCTCGTCCAGAACGAGCACCAGCGCGTCGAGGGCCTCATCGGGCAGCGGGCCGACCATCCCCCGGATCATACCGTTGGACAGTCTGCGGAACGACACTTTTGCACTTGACGGGACAAAGTAGGATGTACAGCAGTCAAACCGTCCTGGCCTGCTGGCAACCGACCACCCGCCCGATCGCCGATCGGCCACGGGTGGGTGCGACCAGGCGGCATCGCCAGCACTCTAGATCGTCTAGACAACCGGCCGATCACCTCGTAGGCCTCCGTCAGGAGCTGGATGAGCAGGTTCGCCGACATCGGTGCCGCCGTCATCGGCACGGGTTTCATCGGGACGGTCCACGTCGAGGAGCTTCGGCGGATCGGCGTCGACGTCCGCGGCGTCCTGGGCAGCACACCCGAGCGCGGTGCTGCCCGGGCCGCCGCCCTCAGTGTCAACCACGCCTACGGATCCCTCGACGAGATCCTCGCCGACCCGACCGTCGACGTCGTCCACGTCACGTCGCCGAACCACCTCCACGTGCCCCAGGCGTCGGCGATCCTCGCAGCCGGCAAGCACGTGGTCTGCGAGAAGCCCCTGGCGATGACGGCCGTCGACTCCGCCGGTCTGGTGCGTGAGGCCGAGGCGAGCGGCCTCGTCAATGCGGTGAACTTCAACATCCGGTTCTACCCGCTCCACCAGCACGTCCGCGAGTCCGTGGCCGCCGGCGACCTCGGTGAGGTGCGGTTCGTGACGGGCCACTACTTCCAGGACTGGCTGCTCCTCGACACGGACTGGAACTGGCGGCTCGAGCCCGACAAGGGTGGTGCGCTGCGCGCCGTCGGCGACATCGGCTCGCATTGGCTGGACCTGATGGCCTTCCTCACCGGCCAGTCCGTCGTCTCGGTCATGGCGGACCTCGCGACGTTCGTCACGACGCGGCACGAGCCGACGGGACCGGTCGAGACCTTCTCGACCGACCGATCGGCCGACACGGTCGAGCGGCCGATGGGCACCGAGGACGTCGCCACGATCCTCCTGCGGTTCGCGAACGGCGCCCGCGGATCCGTCGCGGTGTCGCAGATCAGCGCCGGCCGCAAGAACTCGCTCCAGTGGGAGATCGACGGCTCGGACGGCGCCGCGGCCTGGGACAGCGAGACGCCGGATCACCTCTGGCTCGGCCACCGCGACCGGCCCAACGAGATCCTCCTCCGGAACCCTGCGCTCATGGGCCCCGCCGGTCGCGCCGCGGCCGCGCTGCCGGGCGGCCATGTCGAGGGGTTCGGCGACACGTTCGCGGCGCTGTTCCGGGCGATCTATGCCGACGTCATCGTCGGTCACCCGAACCCCCACCCGCCGTACGCGACGTTCGCGGCCGGCCACGACGAGATGCTCGTCAACGACGCGATCGCGCTCAGCGCCCACGCGGGCCGCTGGGTCGACGTCGATCGCACCAGCTCGCCCGCGACGCCGGTCGGTCCCTCCTCACCGGCCGGCGCACGCGGCGACCTCCTGACCACCGCCTCGGAGGGATCCCGATGAGGCTCGGCCTGCTGACGGCGCCGTTCCCGGACACCTCGCTCGACGACGTCGCCGACTGGACTGCGGCCAACGGCTTCGAGTCGATCGAGATCGCCTGCTGGCCGCGCGCCGGCGGCGACGCGCGCCGGTATGCCGGCACCTCGCACATCGACGTCGTCAACCTGACGAAGGCCGGCGCCGACGAGATCGTCGGCCGGATGAACGAGCGCGGCCTGGTGATCTCCGGTCTCGGCTACTACCCGAACCCGCTCGACCCGGACCCGGCCCATCGGGACATGGTCATCGGCCACCTGAAGCACGTGATGACCGCCGGCGAGCTGATGGGCGTCCCGCTCGTCAACACCTTCATGGGTGGCGACGCCGCGAAGACCCAGGACCAGAACTGGGAGGACGTTCTCCGGATCTGGCCGGACATCGTGTCCTTCGCGAACGACCACGGCCGGAAGATCACGATCGAGAACTGCCCGATGCTGTTCAGCGAGGACGAGTGGCCGGGCGGCCACAACATCGCCACGAACCCGCGGATCTGGCGGCGGATCCTCGAGGAGTGGGGCGGGACGATCGGGCTGAACTTCGACCCGTCGCACCTCGTCCTCCAGATGATCGACATCCCCCGGTTCATCCGCGAGTTCGGGCCGCACATCCTCCACGTTCAGGCGAAGGACCTCTGGATCGATCGCGAGGGGCTCTACGAGCGGGGCGTGTTCTCGATGGGGATCGGCTGGCAGGTGCCGCGGCTCCCGGGGCTCGGCGACGTCGACTGGTCCGACCTGTTCGGGGCGCTGTGGCGCGCCGGCTACGACGGCGACGTGATCATCGAGCACGAGGACCGCGACTTCGAGAAGACCGACGACCTGGTCAAGCGCGGCTTCCTGCTGGCTCGTGACGTCCTGCGTCCGTACATCAAGTGAGTGCGATGCCCTTCACCGTCGAGACGCTGACCGAGCGCGAGATCGGGAAGACGATCGACCACTCGCTGCTCCGGCCGGAGCTCGACGACGCGTTCGTCGAGGATGGCTGCCGGCTGGCTGCGCGCTACGACGTCGCGTCCGTGTGCGTGCCGCCCGTCCACGTCCGGCGCGCCGGCAGGATCCTCGCCGGCACGGACGTGAAGGTCGGGACGGTCGTCGGGTTCCCCCACGGGTACTGCACGACCGAGACGAAAGTCGCCGAGACGCGCCAGGCGCTCGCCGATGGCGCCACCGAGATCGACATGGTCATCCAGATCGGGGCGTTGAAGTCCGGCCGGGACGCCGACGTCGAGGCGGACATCCGGGCGGTTGTCCAGGCGGCCCACGCCGGCGGCGCGATCGTCAAGGTGATCTTCGAGAACGCCTACCTGACGGACGACGAGAAGATCCGGGCGTGCCACGCCACCGAGGCAGCCGGCGCGGAGTTCGTGAAGACGAGCACCGGGTTCGCCCCGTCCGGCGCCACCCACGATGACCTCCGGCTCATGCGCGCGAACACCTCGCCGCGCATCGCGGTGAAGGCGGCCGGCGGCGTGCGGACGCTCGACGCCCTGATCGACGTGATGAACCTCGGGGTGACGAGGATCGGCGCCACGGCCACTGCCGCGATCATCGACGACTTCCGGGCGCGCAAGGCCGGGCGGACACCCGTCGTCGCCCGGGCCGGCGGCGACTCGAGCACGGACGAGTGATGCCGGTGACCGTGAGCCACACGCTGGACTGGCTGACCGCCGCCTGCGCCGTGCTCGACGAGCTGGCGACCACCCAGGCCGACGCGATCGAGACGGCGAGCCAGTGGTCGGCGGAGGCGATCGCCGCCGACGGGCTCGTGCATCTCTTCGGGACCGGCCATTCCCGGATCCCGGTCGAGGAGATGTTCCCGCGCTACGGCTCGTACCCGGGCTTCAACCCGATGGTCGAGCTGTCGATGACGTTCCACACCCAGGTCGTCGGCGCGAACGGCCAGCGCCAGGCGATGTACATCGAGCGGACGCCGGGGCTCGCCGAGGTGATCCTCTCGAACTTCGCCTTCGGCCCGTCGGACGTGATGATGGTCTTCTCGGCCGGTGGCACGACGGCCGTGCCGGTCGAGATGGCCCGTGGCGCGCGGGCCCGGGGCCTGCGGGTGATCGCGGTGACGGCCGTTCGGGAATCCCGATCCGCGCCCGTCGACCCCGCGGTAGGATCGCGCCTCCTCGACGAGGCGGACCTGGTGATCGACCTCTGCACGCCCGAGGCGGACGCTCTGTCCTGGATCGAGGGACTTGACACGCCGGTCGGACCGGGGTCGACTATCGCGGCCGTCGCCATCGTCAACTCCATCAAGGTTCGGGTCGCGGAGCTCCTCGTGGCCCGCGGCGCGATGCCACCCGTCATCACCCGAGCGTCGGTCGTAGGCGCCGACCGCTCGCGGGATCTCTTCGAAAACGCCTACCGTGAGCATGCGCGGCGGATCGCTCGTGCCATCAGCGGAACGCATGATGGCTCCGGGAGTCAGCCGCAGGAGGTGTGACGATCGTTCGGCTCGTTGGTTCCCGTGGGGGCCAGGAAGCTCGTCGGCGCGACCAGATCGGCGCGCCGCCACACAGGAGGAGAGATCGAATGGGCAAGCCAGGAGGCAGCGGACGGCTGCTGACGGGCGTCGTCGCCATCATGTTGGCGACGGCGGCCTGCTCCAGCGCCGCGACACCCTCGCCCTCGGCCGGCGGTTCGGCGGGGGCGGGAGCGTCAGGCGGCGTCGCGGCCGGGAGCAACACACTCGGCTATTCGAACGGCGGCGGCGTCGGCAACGGCTTCCGCGAGGAGCAGGTCTGCACGGCCAAGGCCCAGTGGGCGGCGTCGGGCGGCTCGGCCTCGAACCTGACGGTCATCCATCGCAACACGGATGCCGCTGGCCAGCTGTCGGACCTCCGGTCCCTGATCGCCAAGAATGTCAAGGCGATCGTGTTCAATCCGAACGATCCCAAGGCGTTGAACCCGGCGCTTGCCGAGGCGAACGCCGCAGGCATCAAGACGGTCTCGGTCGACGCCTACGTCACCGATCCGACCACGTACAACCTCTACAACAACCAGGTGAAGTACGCGGAGCTCGGCGCCAAGTGGCTGTTCGATCAGCTCGGCGGAACCGGCACCGTCTGGTACACCCGCGGCATCGCCGGCAACCCGGCCGACTCCGACCGTGACAAGGGCTTCAAGAACGTCCTGAAGAACTACCCGAACATCAAGGTCGTTCCGACCGCCGACGGCGTGTTCACCAAGTGGGACCCGGCGACCGCGACGACGCTGACCAACGACTTCATCTCGAGCGGCCAGTACGACAAGATCAACGGGATCTGGGCGTCCGGCATGGGCAAGCAGATCATCGACGCCGTCAAGGCGGCGAACAAGCCGTTCGTGCCGATCGCCGACGCTGATGTCGGCGGCTTCGTCACACAGCTGCTCGATCCCACGAACTTCCCGGGCCTCAAGGGCGCGGCCGTCACCAACACCGCCGCCGTCGGCGGCGCGGGTGTCACGCTCGCCCTGAAGCTCCTGAGCGGCCAGACCGTCACCACCTCGCCGGACGCCCCGCAGGCCAACACGGTCCTGCTGGATCCGGTCCTGGTCGACAACCTGACCGACGCGGGCAAGGCCCAGCTGAAGGCCTGGCAATCGGTGCCGGGCATGGATCCGCTGTGGCCGCTCAGCCTGTCGATCGACGGCTGGACGACCTACGATCCGAACACGGTTCCGTCGTCCTGCAAGGGCGCCTGAACCGCATCCGATCCAGTTCATTCACGGGGATGCCGGCTCCGCCGGCATCCCCGGCTTGTTCGACAAGGACCGAATGACCGTCATCGCGACCGACCTCATCCTCGAGGCGTCCGGCATCGCCAAGACCTACGGCGCCGTCGTGGCCCTGAGGTCCGCGTCGCTCGCCGTCCGGCCGGGTGAGGTCCACGCGCTGATGGGCGCCAACGGCGCGGGCAAGAGCACCCTTGTCAAGATTCTCACCGGCGCCGTCCGGCCCGATGCCGGGCGGATCGCCGTCCGCGGACACGAGCGGACGGCCCACTCCCCGGCGGACGCCCGCCGCAGCGGGCTGGTCTCCGTCTACCAGGAGCCCGCCCTGATCCCGGACCTCGACATCCGGGCCAACCTGCGGCTGACCGCGACGCCGATCGAGCCCTTCCGGCACTGGATCGCCGAGCTGGGGCTCGGGACGCTCGACCTGTCGAGCCTGGCGCGCCGGCTGCCGCTCGCCTCCCTCCGGATCATCGACCTCGCCCGCGCCATGGCGATCGAGCCGGACGTCCTGATGCTCGACGAGATGACCGCCGCCCTCCCCGCCAACCTGACCGAGCGGGTCCTGGCGGTCGTCGGCGGTCAGCGCGGCGGCGACCGCTCGGTGATCTTCATCTCGCACCGGATGATCGAGATCGCCGCCGTCTGCGACCGGGCCACGGTCCTGCGCGAAGGCGAGACGGTCGGCGTCGTGGACGTGTCCGCGGGCTCGGAGGACCGGATCGTCGAGCTGATGCTCGGCCAGATCGCCGACGAGATGCCGGCCGTCGCCGAGCGAACGGCGAAGCACTCGGCAGAGGCCGAGACACCCCGGATGTCGGCCCGCGGAATCGCGTCCGGGACGAAGCTCAGGGACGCGACCTTCGACCTCTACCCGGGTGAGGTCCTCGGCGTCGTGGCGCTGGACGGCCAGGGCCAGGATGAGCTCTTCGACATCCTCGCCGGCTCCGAGCGCCCGAGCGGCGGCGAGCTGCTGGTCGACGGCTCGGCCGTGTCGTTCCGGCACCCGGCGGACGCGATCACGGCCGGCGTCGTGTACGTGGCCGCGGACCGCGCCGAGGCGCTGCTCATGCAGCGATCCGTCCGGGAGAACATCGCCCTCCCGTTCATCGCCCGGATCGGCAAGTGGGGCCTGATCGACCTGAAGGCCGAGGGCCGGACGGTCAACGACGCGGTGACCAGGCTCCAGGTCGACGCCCGGGCGGGGAACGAGGTCCGCCGGCTGTCGGGCGGCAACCAGCAGAAGGTCACGATCGCCCGCTGGGTCGCCCGGGGCGTCCGGACGATGCTCTGCTTCGACCCGACCCGGGGCATTGACATCCGGACCAAGCAGCAGATCTACGTCCTGCTCCGCGACCTGGCGGAGGCGGGTGCGGCGATCCTGTTCTACACGTCCGAGCTCAAGGAGGTCCAGCTCGTCTGCGACCGCGCGATCGTGGTCTTCGGCGGCGAGGTCGTCGAGGAGATCGCGGGCGTCGATGCCGACGAGGCGACGCTCCTGCGGGCGGCCTACCACCTCCGGTCCGGCGCCCAGCTGCCGGAAGAGCTCGTCGCGACCGAGATCGAGGCGACGACCGTCGCGATCACGGCGACGGAGCCGCCGGCACCCGGGGCGACCGAGCCCGCGCCGAAGGCGGCCACCGACCCAACCGGGGACCCAGCCACCGACGCGGACACCGGGACCGAAGCGCCGTGACCGCCGCCGTCGGCACACCCGACGCGATCCGGCGACGACCCGCCGACGCCATCGCCGCGTGGGCCCGCCGCAACACCTGGACACTGTCCCTGCTCGGGCTGCTCGCCGTGCTGCTCGTCTTCACGAAGCTGATCCAGCCGTCCTACGGCGTCGCCGGGATCCAGGGCCTCGGCATCTCGATCCTGCCGCTCGGCTTCGCCGCCGTCGCCCAGGCCGTCGTCGTCATCGCCGGCGGGATCGACCTTTCGATCGGCTCGATGATGGCCCTGACGAGCGTCGTCGCGGCGACCCAGATGGAGAACCAGAGCGATGCGTTCGGGGTCGGCGTCGTCGTCGGGGTGCTGCTCCTCGGCCTCGTCCTCGGCCTGGTGAATGGCACCGTCGTGGTCGTGACCCGGGTACCGGACATCGTGGTGACGCTGGCGATGTCCTTCGTCTGGGCCGGATTCGCGCTGCTGGTGTCCCCGGCGCCCGGTGGATCCGCGTCGCCCTGGCTGACCGGCCTCGTGATCGGGCCCTTCCTGAACGAGTGGATCCCGAAGTCGGCCGTCGTTCTCCTCGTGATCGTCGGAGTGATCTGGATCCCGGTGGCGCGGTCGCGACTCGGCCTCTCGATCTACGCGATCGGCAGCAACCGGCTGGCCGCGTTCCGGAGCGGCGTGTCCGTCGGGCGGACGAAGGTCCTCGCGTACATGCTCACGGGGCTCCTGTCGGCGATCGCCGGCCTCGCCTTGACGGCCAGCACGACGATCGGGACGCCGGTGCCGGGTCCGTACACGCTCGAGAGCGTGGCCGCGATCGTGCTCGGTGGCGTGAGCCTCGCGGGTGGCCGCGGCGGCGTCTTCGGCCCGATCGTCGCGGTCGTCGTCCTCCAGCTGATCCAGAACGACATGACGTTCCTCGACTTCGACCCGAACTACGCGCTCGTCGCCCAGGGCGTGATCCTGATCGGCGTCCTGGTCCTCGGCAGCGTCATCCAGCTCCGGCGGGCCCGGGCATGAGCGCGGCGACCGGCACCGCGACCGGGCTCACGTCGACCGGCCTGCGCGGCCTCTTCCGGGACCGCCCGATCATCCCGCTGATCGTGCTGCTGGCGGTGCTCGTCCTCGTCATCGAGCTGTCCGACCCCGGGATCGTCAGCCTGTCATGGGGCGGCGTGATCGTCCGCGCGACCATCCCGCTCGCGATCCTCGCCGGCTGCCAGACCCTGACGATGCTGACCGGCGGGATCGACCTGTCCGTCGGCGCGGTCGGCTCGATGGCCGGCTTCGTGACGGCGACGTTCGTCCACAGTCCCGGCGGCGTCGCCCAGGGGATCGTGGTGGCCCTCGTCGCCGCCGCCCTCGCCGGCCTGATCAGTGGCGTCGGCGTGGGCGTCTTCCAGGTCCACCCGCTGATCATGACCCTGGGCATGAGCTTCGTCGTCCTCGGGCTCGCCAACGTCTGGCAGCTCGAGCAGCTCCAGACCGGGGCCGGCGTCCCCGAGGGCCTGCGGACGCTCGGTTCGGGAACGCTCTGGGACGTCGTGCCGAACAGCCTCGTCGTGTTCGTGCCGGTGGCCCTGATCATCCTCCTCGGCCTGCGCCGGACCGGCTACGGCCGGCTGCTGTTCGCGGTCGGCGACAACCCCGTCGCCGCCCGGCTGTCCGGCACACGGTCGTGGCAGGTGATCATCGTCCTGTACGTCCTGTCGGCCGTGCTGGCCGCCGTCGCCGGGCTGTTGATCTCCGGACTCACGAACACGGCCAGCGTGTCGCTCGTCGACAGCTACGTGCTTCCGTCGGTGGCCGCCGCGGTCATCGGCGGCACCTCGATCCTCGGCGGCCGCGGCGGATACGGCGGGACGATCGTCGGCGCGCTGATCCTGACCGTGCTCACCGCGTTGCTGACCGTCCTCGGCCTGCCCGAGCCGTCGCGGCAGATCCTGTTCGGAGCGATCATCGTCCTGGTTGCCGCCGCCTACACCCGGGTCACCGGCGAGACCTGACCGCGGTGACCGACGATCGACCCGTGAGCCGCCACCTGGGGCTGGACCTCGGCGGGACGAACATCAAGTGGGTCGTTATCGAGCGGACCGGCGAGGCGCCGGGCCACGAGCCGATCCCGATCGATCGCGAGCGGGAGACCGGCGGCGTCGCCTGGACCCAGCTCGACCGCGACCAGGTGCCGACCCCGACGAAGGACGGCCCGGACGCGGTCGTCGCGCGGCTCGCATCGGTCGGCGCCGAGGCGATCGCCCGCTGCCCGGGCGTGGCCACGGTCGGGATCGGCATCCCGGGCCTGTACGACCCGGCCGACGGGTCGGTCCGCTTCCTCGTGAACTTCCCGGGCCTCTGGAAGGGCCGACCGGTCGCCCGCGAGGTCGCGACCGCCCTCGACCGGCCGGTCGCCCTGATCAACGACGCCCGCGCGTTCGGGCTGGCCGAGCACCGGCTGGGTGCCGGTCGCGGTGCGTCGACGATGGTCGGGCTGACGCTCGGGACGGGGGTCGGTGGCTGCGTCGTCGTCCACGGTCGGTTGCTGCTCGGCCACGACGGGACCGCCGGCGAGCTCGGCCACCAGACCATCGAGCCCGACGGACCGTGGTGCAACTGCGGCAACCGGGGCTGCCTCGAGGCCTTCGCCCGGGCCGACCAGATCGCCGAGGCCTGTGGGGCAACGACCGCGGAGGAGGCGGTCGAGCGCGCCCGGGCGGGCGATCCGCGCGCCGTCGCAGGACTGACCGACGTGGGGCGATACCTCGGGATCGGGATCGGCAACACGATCGTCAGCCTGGCGCCCGACCGGGTCGTCCTCGGGGGCGGGATCGCCGCGGCGACGGACCTCCTGCGCGGCCCGATCGAGGCCGAGCTGCGGCGGCGGGTGACGGTCACCTCGCTCGACCTCGTCGAGATCGTCGTGGCCGAGCTCGGGACGTGGGCCGGGGCGATCGGGGCCGCCATCCATGGCGCCGAAGGCCGTGCCGAGGCGACGGCGGGGTCGTCGGCATGACCGAGACCCGATACCAGCCGGCGTACCGCCAGATCGAGCAGTCGCTCCGTGAGCGGATTGCCCGGATGCCGCCCGGCGAGCGCCTCCCGTCCGACGCCGAGCTGTGTGCCCAGTTCGGGGTCAGCCGGATGACGGCACGGAACGCGATGGAGCGGCTCGCCGTCGACGGCCTGATCCGGCGCGAGCCGGGCCGCGGCAGCTTCGTGGCCCGGGCGCCGGCGCATCGACGGACCAACCGGCTGATGACGTTCACCCAGGAGATGCGCCGGGCCGGTCGCCAGCCGACCTCGCGGGTGCTCACCCGGGTCATCCGGCCGTCGTCGACGGCGGAGGCCGCGAGCCTCGGGATCCCGGCGCGGCAGCCGATCGTCCACCTCCGTCGTTTGCGGCTCGCCGACGACCAGCCGATCGCGCTCGAGTCGGCGGTCCTCGTCGGCGACTGCGCGAGCGCGGTGATGACCGCGGATCTCGTCAACGGTTCCCTGCATGAAACGCTCGCCGGCTTCGGGTTCGTCCTGCGACGGGGCACCGGCACGATCACGGCCGCCATGGCCTCCCACGAGGACGCCCGGTTGTTCGAGACCCGTGTCGGCAGCCCGCTGCTCGTGGAACGCCGGATCATCGAGGACGCCAACGGCCGGCGGATCGAGAGCACGGAGTCGCGCTACCCGGCCGACCGCTATGGCCTGGAGGTCCAGTTCGACGTCGAGGGCGGCGAGCTCGTCGAGGCCGACGGAGACGATCGGTCGAACGGGAACGGCCGGGCCGATCGGTCCGCTCCCGCCGGCCGATGAGCGCCGCGGCCGACGGGGCGAGCGATCCGGGCGACCCGGTCACCGCCGTCGCGGGGCAACTGGTCCTCGACGACCGCGTCGTCCCGGGACGGATCCTCGTCAAGGGCGATCGGATCGCCGGCGTCGAGTACCAGGCCGATGACACGCCCGACGGCACGCCCTTCGTCGCGCCCGGCTTCGTCGACGTCCACGTCCACGGCTGGGGCGGCCACGACGCGATGGCCGACCCAGCGGCGCTCGACGGCATGGCGCGCGGCCTCCTCCGCCACGGCGTAACGTCGTTCCTGCCGACCGCGGTGACGGCGCCGCTCGCCGACCTCGACGCCTTCGCCGAGCGCGTCCGGGCCTGGCTGCCGGCGGCGCCAGACGATGGCGCCGGGCCACTCGGCTTCAACCTCGAGGGTCCGTTCCTCGCCAGCGAGCGCCGCGGGGCGCACGACGCGCGGCATCTCCGGGCGCCCGCCGCGGTCCCGGCGGCGGAGCTCGAGGCGCTCGTCCCGGGCCTGCGCCTGCTCACGATCGCGCCGGAGCTGGACGGAGCCACGGACCTGATCCGCGCGCTGCGAAGCCGCGGCGTGACCGTCTCCCTGGGCCACTCCGCGGCGTCGTTCGACCAGGCCCGCGCCGGCTATGGGGCCGGCGCCACATCGACGACCCATCTGTTCAACGCGATGACCGGGATCGATCATCGCTCACCGGGGCTGGCCCTCGCCGCACTCCTCGACGATGCGGTGTTCGTCGAGCTGATCGCGGACGGGATCCACGTCGACCCGGCCGTCTGGCCGCTGATCACGCGGTTGAAGCCGGCGGATCGCTGGCTGCTCGTCAGCGACGCGATCGCGATCGCGGGGACGAACGACGGGCGCGGCCGCATCGGGGAGCTGGAGGTCGAGGTCCGCGGTGGCCGCGCCGTGCTGGCGGGAACGGAGACCCTGGCCGGATCGGTGATCGCCCTCGACGATGCTGTCCGGAACGTCGTCGCGGCCGGGACGCCGCTGCCGGCCGTCGTCGCGGCGGCCTCCAGGAACCCACTGGCCGCCCTCGGCGTCACCGACCGGGGCCGGATCGCCGTCGGTCAGCGGGCCGACCTCGTGGAGCTCGATGGCGGGCTACGGGTCCGCCGGGTGATGCGGGCCGGCCGCTGGTTCGCGGCCGCCGGCGACTGACCGTCAGCGGTCGGGCATCGCCTCCAGGGTCCGCTCGACGTCATGGAGCATCCGGATCGTCGCCTCGGTCACGACCCGCAGGTAGCCCTCGCCGTACTCGGCGCTCGACTCGCGGGCATCGCCCCACGTTCCGGTCCGCGTCGCCCGGTACACGGAGCCCGGCGACGAGAAGAAGAAGGCCGTGTGGACCGGCGCCGGGCTGGTCACGTCGGGGAATGGCGGCATCTCGGCGTTGGCGTTCTCGAGGTCGACGAGGTCCGGATCGATCGCCATCACGGCCGACGTCTCGGCCCGGTTCGCGTGCAGGCCGGCCGCCGGCCCGAAGTACTCCGCCGCCTCGTCGGCCGTCATCCCGTCCCAGTAGTTGATCGGGAAGGCACGCGTCCCCTCGGGCAGGCGCGACGCGGCGTTCGCGCACGCGTAGGCGATCGCGTAGGTGTTGTCGTAGTGACCGTTGAGGAACGCGATGCGTCGGAAGCCGATCGACGCCAGCGACGCCGCCAGGTCCTCGATCAGGGCCATGAAGGTCGGGATCCGGATGTGGACGAGCCCGGTGAACCCGACGTGCGGGTACGACAGGCCGTAGTTGACCGTCGGTGCCACGACCGCCCCGACCCGCGGCGCGACGCGACGGGCGACCTCGGTCGGGACGAAGGCATCGGTCAGGAGCGGCCCGTGCGGGCCGTGCTGCTCGGTCGAGCCGACCGGGACGACGACGGTCGGCCGGTCGGGGTGCGCAGCCAGGAACGCCTCGACCTCGGGGCTGGTCATCTCCCCGAGGAACACGGTCGGCGGTTTCATGCGGTTGGTCCTCCTGCTCGGCCTCAGACGATGTGGGTCGTGAGCTCTCCGATGCCGTCGATCCGACAGACGACGACGTCGCCGGGTTCCAGATGGCGGTCCAGGCCGGGCGGGCTCGACAGGCGGGAGGGCGTCCCGGTCGCGATCAGGTCACCCGGCCGAAGGGTCAGATGGCGGCTCAGGAACGCCACGATCTCGGCGATCGAGAACCGCATGTCGGAGGTGCGGCCGTCCTGGATGGCCACGCCGTTGATCGTGCAGCCGAGCGCCAGATCCGCCGGGTCCAGCTCGTCGGCGGTCACGACCACCGGTCCGGCCGGACAGAACCCGGGCATCGACTTGCCGATGAGCCACTGGTCGCCGTCGAGCCACGGATCGCGCGACGAGACGTCGTTGACGATCGTGTAGCCGAGGATGTGGTCGAGGGCGTCGGCGGCGTCGACCGCGGCCGCCTCCCGGCCGATCACGACGCCGAGCTCGACCTCCGGGTCGACGTTCGCCGTCAGCGTCCGATCCCAGGTCAGGCTGGCATCCGCGGCCACGAACGCGGACGACGCCTTGCCATAGATCAGGGGCCGCTCCGGGCCGGCTCCGGCCGGTTCGCCCGGCGATCGGTAGTTGCGGCCGACGGTGTAGATCGCCCCGGGCACGGGGACGTCGAGTCGCACGTCAGGCCCGCACCGTCGGGTCGGCCAGCAGCGGGGCCACGGCATCGCGCATGACACCGGCCATCCCGCCGACGCCGGTCCAGCGTTCGAACGCGATCGCCGCCTGCTGGATCAGCATCTCGGAGCCGTTCGCCGCGCGGAGTCCGCGGGCCCGGGCGTTCGCGACGAGGGGCGTCTCCGCAGGGACGTAGACGCAGTCGAACACCGTCGCTGCCGCCGGCAGGAGCTCCACGTTGAATGCCGCTCCCGGGTCGATCATCCCCACGGTCGTCGCGTTGACGGCGAGGTCCGCCGAGCCCAGCGCCTCGACGACCTCCGGGCCATCGAGGGGCACGGCGGACACCGAGCCCGACCCGACCCCGCGGAACCGGGCCGCCAACGCCTCGCCCGAGGCGACCGTGCGGCTCGCCACCGAGACGTGTCGTGCGCCGCCGGCCAGGCAGCCGAACACGACTGCGTGGGCGGCTCCGCCGGCGCCCGCGACGACGACCTCGAGGCCGACAAGCGGCCGACCGAGCGCCAACTCCACGCCGGCACGGAACCCGGGCGCGTCCGTGTTGAACCCGATGAGCCGGCCGTCATCGGTCCGGACGACGTTGTTCACCGCCCCGATGGCCTGCGCGTCGCCCTCCACCTCGTCGACCAGGCCCGCGACGAGGGCCTTGTACGGCGCGGTCACGCCGAGACCGAGGAAGTCCGGCCCGCGCGCGGCACCGACGGCGCCGGGAACCTCCCCTTCGTCCAGCTCCGCGAGCACGTATTCCCCGTCGATGCCCGCCGCCGCGAACGCGGCGTTGTGCATGACGACCGAGTGGCGTCGCCGGAGCGGCTTGCCGAGGAGGGCGACCCGCCGGGTCACGAGGCGACGGCGACCGGGCTGCGGTTGGGCTTGCGGACCGGCCCGGCGGTCGACGGGAACGTCACGTTCGGGATGATCTCGCGGGCCCAGTCCTCGAGCTGCCTCGGGTCCGGCGTCATCGTGTGGAGGATGAACTGCTCGACCCCGGCGTCGACCCGGGCCTGGAGCGACGCGACGATCTCGTCCGGCGTGCCGAACAGGTAGACCGACTCGAGGTACTCCGGGCCACGCTCGCCGCTCATGACCTTCAGGAACGCCCGGTGCTGCTCCTCACGGGCCTTCGCCGGGTCGTTCGTCAGGACGAGGTGGAGGAAGTTCTCGTGGGCGACGGACAGGCCCGCCGGATCCGCGCCGTTCTCGGCGAAGAACTGCCAGAGCTCGTCCCGGTCGCGCCGGATGTCGGGCGGTGGGCAGGTCGGCCGAGGGATCCAGCCGTCGGCGCGCAACGTCCGCGCCTTGACCGACTCGACGAACTTCGGCACGTCCGGCGACTTGGGGTTGGCGAGCTGTGAGCCGCCGCCCACCCAGACGGATGGTCGCATGCCGGTCCGCGGCTCGATGAACACGTCGTCGACCGAGTAGTAGCGGCCGTGATAGGTGACGGTCTCGCCGTCGAGGAGCGGCAGCATGATGTCGAGCATCTCGTCGGTCCGCCTGCCGCGCTCGGTCTTGTGGACGCCGACCGCCTCGTACTCCACGTCGTTCCAGCCGACGCCCGCGCCGAGGACCATCCGGTTGTCGGACAGGAACTGGAGCGTCGCGAGCTCCTTGGCGAGGAGCACCGGGTTCCGGAGCGGCATGATCAGGATCGACGTCCCGAGCCGGACCCGCTCGGTCACGCCGGCCGCGACGCCGAGCGCCATCAATGGCTCGAGCCAGTTCACCGAGTAGAACCGCTTGCCGACGAGCAGGTGGTCCGTGATGAACAGGGAGTCGAACCCGAGGTCCTCCACGGTCCGTGCGAAGGCCTTGATCCCGCGCGCGCGCTCGGGGCCGTCGCCCTCCCACACGTACGAGGGCAGGAAGACACCGAACCGGCCGATCTCGCTCACTGACTGACCTCTCGCTGCGCGGCCTCAGCGGCCGTGATAGGTGGGCGGGCGCTTCTCGACGAACGACCTGGCGCCCTCGAGGAGGTCGTCGGTCGCGAAGATCCGGACGGACGTGTCGGTCTCGGCGGCGTGGCCGTCGGCAAGGGGGCGATCGAGAGCCCCGTCGACGAGGACCTTCACCGCGCGGACCGCAAGCGGGCCCCGCTCGGCGATCTCCGCCCCGATCTCCCTGGCGCGGGCGACGGCGCGGCCGGCCGGCACGACCTCGTTCACGAGCCCGATCCGGGCCGCCTCCGCCGCGTCGACGATCCGGCCGGTCAGGAGGAGCTCCTTGGCCCACGCGACGCCGACGATGCGGGGCAGGCGCTGCGTGCCGCCGGTGCTCGGCGTGACCGCGAGACGGACCTCCGGCAGCCCGAGCCGCGCCCGCTCCGACGCGACCCGCAGGTCGCAGCACAGAGCCAGCTCCAGGCCGCCTCCGAGCGCGTCGGCCTCGATCGCGGCGATCGTCGGCATCGCCAGCCCGGCCAGGCGCTGGGCGATCCGGGCCTCGAGCGCGAACCGCTCGCGGCCGCCGGAAGGCGAGTCGCGATGGTTCTCGAACTCCTTGACGTTCGAACCCACCGAGAAGGCCCGCTCGCCGCGTCCGGCAAGGACCAGGGCTCGGACGTCGCCCGGGGCGGCATCCTCGAGCGTCCCGAGCGCGGCGTCCAGCTCGTCGAGGAGCGCCCCGGTCACCAGGTTGAGCGGTGGATCGTCGAGCTCGAGGAGGGCGACCCGATCGAGCGTCAGATGGACGCGCCGGCGGTCCGTCACGTGTCGGACCCGAAGTCCGCGGCGAGGCCCATCGGGCCGGACGCATAGAGGCGGCGATCCATCACCCGCAGCGTCTCCGCGACGCGCGGCCGGAAGCCCAGCTGCCCGAGGACGTCCCGCTCGACGTCGATGCCCGGCGCAACCTCGATCAGGACCAGCCCGTCGTCGTCCAGGGCGAAGACCGCCCGTTCGGTGATGTAGCGGACCTGCTGGCCGCGCTCACGCGCGAGGCGTCCGTTGAACGAGATCTCGCGGACCTCCGGGACGAACTTGCCGAGCTCGCCCTCCCGGACGATCCGGACGCCGGCGTCGCCGATGTCGAGCTCGAGGCCCTTGGCGGTGAGCGTCCCGACGAAGTTGATCCGGGGCGTCCGGGCGCTGATGTTCGGGAAGCCGCCCGGGCCGCGGACCCGGCCCTCGAAGGCGTGGACGTTGACGTTGCCTGCCGCGTCGACCTCGGCGAACGACAGGCTCGCGATGTCGAGGCCGCCGCCGTCGTAGAAGTCGAACATGTAGGGCTGGTCGATCATCGCCTGGTAGTTGAAGCCGGCGCCGCCCTCGTTCCCGGCCACCGGGACGCCGCCGAAGATCCCCTGCTCCACCGTGAGCACGAGCTGGTCCGTGATCCCCTCCTCCCAGGCGACGCGACCGATGAGCTGGCTGATCCCGAAGCCGAGGTTGCAGATCGCGCCGCGCGGGAACTCGAGCAACGAGCGACGGGCGATGATCTTGCGAACGTCCAGCGGCAGCGGCGGCTCCGGCCGGACCGGGCGGCGGAGCGCGCCGTCGTAGTACGGCGAGTCCCGGGTGATGTACGTCTGCCACTGGTCCGGGTCGACGAAGACGTGGTCCACGAGCGCACCCGGGACGCGGACGTCGCGCATCCGGAGGCTGCCCCGCGTCGCGAGCTGGCGGACCTGGGCGATGACGATCCCGCCGCTGTTCCGGGCGGCCATCGCCATCGCCAGCATCTCGCCCTGGACCGCCTCGCCCTCCATCGTGAGGTTGCCGTCCTCGTCGGCGGTCGTCGCCCGGATCACCGCGACATCGATCGGGAACGCATGGAACAGGAGCCATTCGCGGCCGCGCAGGGTGACGACCTCGACCAGGTCCTCCGTCGTCCGCTCGTTCTGCTTGCCGCCGGTCTGGCGCGGGTCGACGTACGTGCCGAGACCCACCGCCGTGACCAGCCCGGGGCGCCCGGCGGCGATCTCGCGCATCAGCTCGGACAGGACGCCCTGCGGGAAGGAGTACGACTCCAGCTCGTTCGCCTCGACGAGCGCCCCGAGCCGTGGCTCGTTGCCGATGTTGCTGCCGATCGTCCGCCGCATCAGCCCGGGCAGCCCCAGCTGGGAGAAGCCGCGCTCGGCGAAGTCGCCGATCCCGACCACCCGGACGGTCGTGAGGTCGCGCGGCCGGCCCTCGGCCTCGAAGGCCGCTGCGAGCTCGTCGATGAACCGCTGCGGCAGCGCGTGGCCGGCGCCCGAGCCGCCGATCACGATCGTCGCGCCGTCACGGACGAGCCCCACGGCATCCCGGACCTCGAGGACCTTCGTCACGGCATGTAGCCTCCGGCGTTGGGATTGAGGGTTTGCCCGAGGAACAGGCCAGCGGCGTCCGACAGGAGGAAGATCACCGCCTCCGCCACCTCGTCGGCGCGGCCGAACCGCCCGAGAGCCATGTCCCGCAGCCGGCGCCGGCCTTCGTCGCTCTCGACGAGCTCGGTGGTCATCTCGGTGATCGTGACGCCCGGCGCCACGGCGTTGATCCGGATGCCCTGCGGGCCGAACTCCCGGGCAAGCGACCGGGTCAGACCGATCAAGCCGGCCTTGGCCGCGCTGTAGGCGGCGGTCTCGGCGATCCCCATCTGACCGAGCCGGGAGGCGATGTTCACGATCGAGCCGCCACCCTGGTCGAGCATCACCGGAATGGCGGCCCGGATCGTCCGGAACGAGGCAGTCAGGTTCGTCGCGATGACGGCGTCCCACGTCTCCGGGGCGAGCGCGAGGGTCGGCCCGCGCTGGTCCCTGCCGGCGTTGTTCACGAGCCCGTCCAGCCGGCCGAACCGTTCCACGACCGACCGGACGAGGGCTTCCGCCTGGGCGCCGTCGGCGACGTCGGCCCGGAACGACTCGGCGGTCGCTCCTGTCGCCCGGGCGCGCTCGACGGTTCGCACGGCGGCGTCCGCGGCGTGCCCGTAGTGGACCGCGACGGTCGCTCCGGCCGCAGCCGCCTTCACCGCGACCTCGGCGCCGATCCCCCGGCTGCTGCCGGTGACGAGGACGACGCGACCGTCGAGGACGCCGGTCATGCCGGCGCCGCCGTCGATCCGCGCAGGACGACCACCGTCGGCAGTCGGACCGGGGCGGGCAGGTCGCCGTGGAGCATCCGGTCCGCGTGCTCGAAGCCGAGGCGGCCGAGATCGCGGAGCGGGAGGCGGACGGTGGACAGGCTTGGCGCCGTCAGGGCGGCGGTCGAGATGTCGTCGAAGCCGGCGACCGAGATCCGGCCGGGGACGTCGATGCCGCGGACGGCCAGCCGCTGGAGCGTGCCCAGGGCGAGGAGGTCGTTCGCGCAGCAGACGGCGCTGAACGACAGGCCCGACCCGAGCAGCGCGTCCACCCCGAGGGCACCGCCGTCGACGTCGAACGTGGTCGCGACGACCAGCGCCTCGTCGTACGGGATCCCCGCCTCGGCCAGCCCGCGCCGATAGCCCGCGAGCCGCTCCCGGGCGACATACAGCGAGCGCGGTCCGGCCAGAAAGGCGATCCGGCGATGGCCCAGCCCCACGAGCGATGCGACCATCGCCGCGATCCCGGCCGCGTTGTCCACGCCGACCTCCGGCTCGCCACCGGCGTATGGGGAGAGGTGGACGATCGCCGCGCCGTCGGCGCGCATCGCCGCGACGTGCCGCTCCATCTCCGCCTGGATCTCCGGGTCGTCGAGTCCGCTCCCGGCGAAGACGATCGCCGCGGCCCGCATCGAGCGAACCAGCCGGACGTACGACCGCTCGCGCTCGGCGTTGCGCTCCGAGCTGCAGGTGATCACGAGATAGCCCGACGACGACGCTCCGTCCTCGACACCCCGGACGATCTCGGCGAAATATGGGTCGGTGATGTCGTGGACGATGACCGCGACGACCGGCACCCGGCTCTTCAGGAGGCCGCGAGCCAGGGCGTTCGGGACGTAGTCGAGCTCGCGGGCCGCCTCGAGCACGCGCTCCCGCGTCGCTGCGCTCACGGGGTAGTCGGCGGCGGACACGACCCGCGACGCCGTCGCGGGCGACACGCCGGCCCGTCGGGCGACCTCGGTGATGGATGCCACGTGCGGAATCAGTACGGGAACGGATAGGACCGGGGCTCGTCGCGGACGGTCACCCACTGCCACTCGGTGAACTCGTCCCAGTTCGCCGCACCGCCGAACCGGCTGCCGTTGCCCGACGCACCCATGCCCCCGAACGGGATCGTCGCTTCGTCATTCACGGTCTGGTCGTTGACGTGGACCATGCCCGAGCGGATCCGCTGCGCGAGCGCCAGCCCGCGCGAGATCGAGCGGGAGTACACCGCGCCCGTGAGCCCGTACTCGCTGTCGTTCGCGAGCGCGAGCGCCTCCTCGTCCGTGTCGAAGACGACGACCGGCGCGACGGGCCCGAAGATCTCCTCTCGCCAGGCGGCCTGATCGGCGGTGACGTCGGTCAGGACGGTCGGCCGGTAGAAGAGGCCCTCGTGCGTCCCGCCGACGACGACGGTGGCGCCGCCCTCGACCGAGCGCCTGACAATCCCGTCGACCCGCTCCAGCTGCTTCTGGTTGACGATCGGCCCGAGGTCCACGTCCTCCCGGAACGGGTCGCCCAACCGCAGCCGCTTCGCCTTCTCGGTCAGCAGGTCCACGTAGTCCCCCGCGACGCTCCGATGGACGATGTGGCGGCCGGTGGCGAAACAGACCTGGCCCTGGAACTGGAACGAGGCAAAGGCGCCGGCCGAGGCTGCCGCCTCCACGTCCGCGTCGTCGAGCACGACAAAGGCGTTGTTCCCGCCGAGCTCGAGGCTGACCCGCTTCAGGAGCTCGCCGGCGAGGGCGCCGACCCGGCGTCCGGCGGCCGTCGACCCGGTGAACGAGACGCGGTTGACGTTCGGATCGGTGACGATCGCCTCGCCGACCTCGGCACCGCCGAGGACGACGTGGAACAGCCCGTCGGGCAGGCCCGCCTCACGGAGGATCGCCTCGAACACCAGCCCGCCACAGACGGGCGTCTGGGGGTCCGGCTTGAGGATCACGGCGTTGCCGACCGCCAGGGCGGGGGCGACGACCCGCATCCCGAGCACGCTCGGCGAGTTCCACGGCGTGATCGCGCCGATCACCCCGGCCGGGACGCGGCGCAGCATCGACAGCCTGCCCGGCACCACGCTCGGCACGAGCTGGCCGTACGGCTGGAACGGCATCGTCGCGGCGGCGTGCAGCTCGCCGACCGCGAAGTTCTGCTCGTGGTGCATCTTGTTCCGGTGGGCGCCGGTCTCGCGCTGCGTCCACGTCCCGAACTCCGGCCGGTGCGCCTCGTAGATCTCGGCGGCCCGGCGCAGGATCGCGGCACGCTCCGCATAGCTCGTCTCCGCCCATGCCGGTTGGGCCGCGGCCGCCGTGGCGGCCGCCCGGGCGACGTCGTCGGGCGTCGCCTGCGCGACGGTCAGAAGCGGCCGGCCGGTTGCCGGCTCGCGAACTTCGCGCGGCGCGCCGGTTCCCGGGCGCCAGTCGGCGAGGAACGGATCGAGCCAGCCCGGGCTCGCGGACTCCAGGGCCGCCTCAGGCGCCGTCGTGGCCATCGCTGTCTCCTTCCGGCGGTGCGGCGAACCGCTCTGCGTAGGTCCTGGGAGCGTCGTCGACGACCGCCCGCTTGCCGGTCGCAGGGTCGCGCCAGACGGGTCCCCGGGCGAGGACGGCGTCGATCAGGCCCTCCTCGATGTACGGGGGAACCTCCCAGGTGCGGATCGTGATCGCCGCCTGGCCCGGGTAACCGATCAGCTCTCGGACCCGCTTGTCGGTGTAGTAGCCGGCCACGATCGCGAGCTGTAGCGCGCCGAGGGCGGCGGGATCGTCCCGCTCGAGCGCCGCGACCCGCGCCGCCGGGTCGTCGGCGAGGCTCGCACCGAGCGCCGTCCGCACCGGGCCGAGAAGGTCCGGGCGGGCGTTCAGCACGAAGCGCAGCCGATCGTCGGTCAGGACCTCGGCTGCCGACGGCATGCCGTGCGCGGCCGGGATGAGATGGTCCGCAACGGTCGACAGCGAGGCCCGCTCCGCCTCGGTCAGGATCGTGGCCTCGTCGAGCGTCATGCCGGCACCTGCTGCTCGAAGCGGGTCTCCACCATGTGATCCGCTGCCCGCAGGGCGATCGCCACGATCGTCGAGGTCGGGTTCACCCCGGACGAGGTCACGAAGCACGAGCCGTCGACGACATACAGGTTCGGCACGTCGTGGGTCCGGTTCCAGCGATCGAGCACGGAGGTCTCCGGGTCGTCGCCCATCCGCGCCGTCCCCAGGAGGTGCCAGCCGGAGTACCGCATGAGCCGGTCGACCTCGATCTTGTACGCGCCGGCCGCATCCATCGACTCTTTCGCCCGCTCGATGTGGAAGTCGAGCATCCGGCGGGCGTTGTCGGCCATCGTGTAGTGGACCTCCGGTGCCGGGATGCCCGACGAGTCGGTGACCGAGCCCGAGAGCACGATCCGGTTCGCCTCGTCGGGGAGGTCCTCGGCGAAGAGGCCCCAGTTTGCGCCGTGGCCCAGATGGGACTTCACGTGGGTGTGGTGCTCCGGGCCCCAGGCCTGCTCGCCGGCCCGGCTCGGAAGCGCGGTGTTGATCGGCCCGCCGGTGGGCGCCAGGCCCCAGCGGGCGCCGCGGACGAAGCCGCGCTTCTCGTCCGTCTCGTAGAACTCCAGACTCTCGATCAGGTCGCCGAACTGGCCCGCCCAGCTCATCAGCGGCTCCTCGAACAAGCCGGCGACGTTCGCGAACGGGTGCATCATCAGCCGCTTGCCGACGAGCCCCGAGGAGTTCGCGAGGCCATCCGGGTGGCGGGCGCTCGCGGACAGGAGGAGCAGCCGCGGCGTGCCGATCGCGTTCGCGGCGAGGATGACCACCTTCGCCGCCTCGAAGTGCTCGTTGCCATCGCCGTCGATCCAGGTGGCGCCGGTCGCGAGCCCCTGCTCGTTCGTCTCGACCCTCCGGACCCGCGCGCCGGTCACGAGCTTCGCCCCCAACCCGATCGCCTTCGGCCAGTGGGTGAGGTCGGTGGACGCCTTCGCGCCCTCGTTGCAGCCCGACTGGCAGGTGGATCGCTGGACGCAGATCCGGCGACCGTCGTATGGCGTCGAGTTGATCGAGTTGAACTCGGGCCACCAGTGCCAGCCGAGCTTCGTCATGCCCCGCGCCACCTTCAGGCCCGCCGACCCGATCGGGAGCGGCGGCATCGGTGCGTCCTCGGCGTCCGGCGGATAGGCCGGATCGCCGGGCAGCCCCGACACCCCGAACTGCCGGTCGGTCCGATAGAAGTACGGCAGCAGCTCGAAGTAGTCGATCGGCCAGTCGTCGGCCACCCCGTCGAGCGAGCGGACCCGGAAATCGGACGGCAGTGCCCGTGGCCAGGCCCCCGCGAAGATGATCGTCGAGCCGCCGACCGCGTTGTACATCAGCGGCGAGACGGGGGTGTCGTCCTCGACGATCGGGTAGTCCGCGGCGAGTCCGCGGATGTTCGGACTGGTCGCCCAGTCCTTGCGCGCCTTCAGCTCCCAGTCGAGCTTGTTGCCGGGATAGTCGTCGCGATCGAGCCACCCGCCCTGCTCGAGGCAGACGACCCGGAAGCCGGCCTCGGCGAGCCGCAGCGCGACAACCCCGCCGGACGCGCCGGCGCCGATGATCAGAACGTCTGCGGGGTCGCTCGCCACGGGCAGCCTCCTCCTGGTGACGGACGGCCACCGGGCTCGATCAGGACCCGGTGAAGGGGCGGATGGTCGTCCGATAGTAAACCTTTGCTGCCCCCCGAGGTCGACGTCCTGCCGGGCGATCCGGGCGCGCCGTCAGCCGCCGGTCGTGGCCCCCGCGACGGCTTCGCGGGGAGCCGGCTCCGGCAGCAGGCCGACCTCGGCGAGGACAGCCGCCAGGTGGGCCCGCTCCTCGTCGCCGAGCGGCAGCAGCGGCCGCCGGACATGGGCCCCTTCGAGGCCCGGCACGCCGAGGATCCGGAGGCATTCCTTCAGCCGCACGCGGTAGTCGCCGACGGGCGCGGCGAAGACGACGTCCGCCAGCCGCTGGACGCGCCGGCCGAGGGCCCGGGCGTCGTCGATCCGGCCGTCGTTCCAGGCGTGGATCATGTCGACCTGCTCGCGGGTCATCACCGCGCCGAAGCCGATGAGGGCGCCGGTCGCGCCGAGCATGAACGACTCGAGGATGAAGTTGTCGTTGCCGGTCAGCAGGGTGATCGGCCGCGGCAGGTCGGCCAGGAGGCGGGCGGTGTCGACGAAGCGGCGAGCGTCGAAGGACGCCTCCTTCATCGCGACCACGCCGTCGACCGACGCCATCGCGCGCAGCGTGTCCGGCTCGAAGTTCAGCCCGGCCAGGGCCGGCTGGAGCTGGAAGAGGATCAACGGCAGGCCGACGTCGGCGATGGCCTCGTGGTACCGGACCGGGACGCGTGGGTCGAGCGGCTCGCTCAGGTAGGCCGGGATCGGGAAGACCAGGAACGCGTCCGCGCCGGCGGCCTTGAAGTCCCTCGCCTGGCGGACCGCGGCATCGGTCGACGGCCCGGCGAGGCCGGCCACGATCGGCAGGTCGGTGACGTCGTCGACGATCTCGAGGACGCGGACCTTCTCGTCATGGGTGAGATGCGGCCCTTCGCCCGTGTCGACGTTGATCGCCAGCGCGACCGGGCCCTGACCCGCGACCCAGGCGATGTACCGGCGGAGCGCCGGCTCGTTGATCCGACCCTCGGCATCCATCGGCAGGACGGTCGCGGGGATGAGGCCGTCGAGGTTCAGCGTCATGGCGTCTCCCGATGGGTGGGCCGAGCGGGACGGAGCGGCGTGTCCGCCCAATGTTCGATAATCGATGGGATGGTGGCAAGCGCCGCCCGCCGGCGCCGCCGCCCCACGGTCCCGAGGAGCACGATGGCCCAGCTCGACATCTTCAGCCTGCACGGCCGCGTGGCCCTGATCCCGGGCGGCGGTGGCTCGATCGGTGCGGCGATGGCCGAGGCATTCGCCGGCGCCGGGGCCAGGGTGGCTGTCACGGGCCGGACGGCGGAGACGCTGGCGGCCGCGGTCAAGGGCGTCGAACGCGCGGGGTCGGAGGGTCTCGCGATCGTCGGCGACGCGACCGTCGAGGCCGACGCGGACCGGATGGTGGCCGAGACCGTGAAGCGGTTCGGGAAGGTCGACATCGTCGTCAACGCCGTCGGCGGCGGCGCCGGCGAGGTGCTCCATCCGGCCGAGTCCTACCCCCGCGACGCCTGGGACTGGATCATGGAGCTCAACGTCCGGAGCACGATCGTGCCGACACAGGCCGCCGTCCGCTCGATGATCGAAGCGGGCCATCCGGGTGCGATCCTGAACCTGACATCCGTGCGGGCGAACCTCGGGATCAACGCCGGCTACTCCGCCTACGTCGCGGCGAAGGGGGCGATCAGCTCGCTGACCCGGCAATGGGCGACCGAGTGGGCGAAGCACGGTGTCCGGGTCAACGCGATCATGCCCACGTTCGTGGACACGCCCCAGGTCGCTTCGATGCTGGCCAACCCCGAGTTCAAGGCCGGCCTGGTGAATCGAATCCCGATGCGCCGGATCGGCGAGACGCGGGACCTCGTGGGACCGGCGATCTTCCTCTGCTCGGATGCCGCCTCGTTCGTGACCGGCCAGGTCCTCGGGATCGACGGCGGGCTCACCGCCACCCAGTAGCCCAGCCCCGAAGGAGACCCCGCCGATGCCGACCGCCCCGCTCGAGCTCGAGCAGGTCACCCCGAACGTCTTCACGACGACGAAGCTCCGCGGTTGCAACCCGAGCTTCGTCGTGACCTCGGCCGGGGTCGTCGCGATCGACACGCCGCAGCTGCCGACGAAAGCGGTCGCGATGCGGGCGGCGGCGGAGCAGCACGGCCCGATCCGCTACCTGATCAACACCGAGAACCACGTCGACCACATCTTCGGCAACTGGTGGTACCGGGGCGCGGGCGAGATCGTGAACCACCAGGCCCTGTGGGACATCTTCATGGACCCGAAGGCGGCGCTCGACCCGTTCGCCTACGCCCTCGAGGCGATCCCGACGGACGATCCGGAGGGCGCGGCGCTGCTCCCCGACCGCGACGCCTACTACGCGGACCTGCCGCGCGGCACGGTCGTCTTCACGGGCGACCTGACCCTGCGGGTCGGCGACCACACGATGCACTGCCTGTGGACGCCGGGCCATACCCCGGGCCAGCTCGCCGTCCACGTGCCCGAGGAGCGGGCGGTCTTCACCGGGGACACGATCTTCAGCGGCGTGCAGACGTGGCTGATGACCTCGAACGTGGACCAGTGGCTGGAGGCGCTCGAGCGGATCCGGGCGCTCGACGTGGACTACGTCGTGCCCGGTCATGGGCCGGTCGTCGGCCTCGACTACGTCCAGACGCAGCGGGCCGTCCTGATGGCCTGGAAGGCCGCCGTCGCCGACGCGGTCTCGAAGGGCTGGTCGCGCGAGGAGACGATCGCCCGGGTCCGGTTCGACGACCAGTTCGGCCCGGTCGACGTGGGACAGGCCTACATGATGGACCACATCCAGAACAACAACGCCGGCTCGCTCTGGGACAAGCTCACCGCCACGGGCTATTCGAAGGGCCGCTGAGCCGGCTCCCTTCAGCTGCGCCAGGGCGACGGCAGGTGGGTGATCGGCTCGTGGTCGGGGCGGACGTCGGGCTGGAGTGAGGGGTCTGCGGCCGCCACGTAGCGCGGGTCCAGGCCGAGCTCCTTCAGGACGATGTTCCGACCCTGGGCGATGCCCGGCGGCCTTGAAGAACGCGACCGTCCGGTTGAAGCCCTGCCGGCCGAAGCCGCAGTCGCTCGAGAGGATCAGCTTGTCGGCCGGGATCGCCTCGAGCGCGCGGCGCGCCCGCCCGGCAACCACCGGCGCCAGGTCGGCTTGCAGCTGGCGATGGCTCACGACGCCGACGGCGATCTTCTTCGACAGGTTGTTCGCGTACGGCTTGAACAGGTCGATCTGGGCCAGCTCGTTCTCGGTCGCCTCGATGGTCCAGACGTCGCCCTTGAGGCGGTTCAGGTAGATGTCGATCGAGTTCTCATAGGACTCGCCGCTGTAGACCTTCTGCATGTTCGGGTTGCCCCAGCAGGTGTGGATCCACAGCTCGACGTCGTCCAGGCCCTCCACCTCGTGGTTGAACGCCTCGACCATGAAGTCGAGCAGCTCGGTCTGCTCCGGGTGGAAGCAGGCGGTGAAGTGGATCGTCGGCTCCTCGATCTGGATGACCCTGGCGCCGGCCGCCGCGAGCTGGCGCAGCTCGGTGTTCATCGCGGTCGCCATGTCCCAGATCAGCTGCTTCTTGTCGTCGCGGTCGTACTCGGACGTGTGGCTGTCGAGGAAGATCGCGAGCACTTGCGACGAGCACGTCCCGAACTTCACGGGCTTGCCGGACGCCGCGCGAGCCTGGGCGATCCGCCACAGCTTGGCGTACTCGAGCGGGTTCTTCGGGTCGTGTTCGACCTTGCCCACGACGCGTGGCCAGCGCCACGTCGTCTCGATCTCGTTCATCAGCGTCCCGGGCAGGAAGTCGAGCAGCCCGTCCCGCGAGTCCTCGTACTGGAGCTCCTCGTGCTCGAGGCCCTTCCAGCGCTGGAGTGGGTAGTGATGCCAGGATCGGCCGGCGAAGTCCTCGTCGAGGTGGTAGTCGCCGTTGGTGAGGATGTCCAGGCCGGCGCGTTCCTGGTCGGCGATCACCGTCGCGTGCGCGTCGAGGAATTGCTCGCGGAAGCGGACGTCGAGCAGCGCGGTGTCGAGCGGGCGGCCCCACAACCCCTGGTCGTACCAGCGCGGCCGGGGCCACGATCCGGTGACGGTCGCCGGGAGCATCAGGTCCCTGGTCGCAGTGAGCATGCGGGTCCTCCTGTCGATTGCCGGTGCGTCATGGTGAACGGCTCGACCTCAAGCGCGGCCGGCCGCCGTTTCGTCCTCGCGGGTTCGGCCGGCGAGCCGGATCAGATCCTCGTGGAGCTCGAACCAGGCGCCGTGGAAGCTGTCGACGCGGGGTGAGGCGACGAACCGATGGTCGCCCGCACGGGCCCGATCGAGCGCGGCCGCGAGGCGAAGGCGGTACGGCGCCAAGCGGGGGTTCGCGGCGGCGATGGGCTCGAGCCATCGATCGGCGTCCGCGCCGATCGATGTCAGCCGGTCGAGGACCTCCGTGTCGTAGGCCGCGTCGGTGTGGTCGTTGACGACCGGTTCCCCGTCGGTCGGGCGGAGCTGCCACGCGGTGACCGCGTCCTTCATCCGGCGGTCCAGCTCGAGGAAGCCATCGAGCGCGGCGGTGGCCGCCTCCACGCCCCAGGCATCACGGTCGGCTTCCAGGAGCTCCGCGGCGCGGGTGCTCCCCGTCTCCGTCAGCCGGTAGGCACCCGCCACGGTCGCGGCGAGGCCGTCGACGACGAGCTGGTCGAGGAGGGGCTGGACCGCGTCGCCCGTCGACAGGAGCGCGTCGGCCAGGGTCGCGGTCGTCGCGAAGCCCTTCGTCGAGAGGCGGCGCACGGCGTCGTCGAGCGTGGCCGGGGCCGCCGAGCCGGGAGTCGCCGCCGCCTCCGCGGCCTCCTTGGCGCCGATGTCGACTCCGAGGTCGCGCGCCCAGCCGAGGAGTGTCCGCGCCTCCGCCACGACGTCCGTGCGACCCGGGATCACGCCGGCGAAGACCTCGCCGGACGAGCCGTCGATCGAGATCGTGTCGCCTTCTCGCAGCTCGCGGTCGGCGATCCGGACCACGCCGTCCCCGACGTGAACGCCGCCCGCGCCGACAACCGCCGGGATCCCCCACCCCCGCGCCACGACGGCGGCGTGGCTCGCGAGGCCGCCCCGCGCCGTGAGGATGCCCGCGGCCCGGGCCATCCCGTGCACGTCGTCGGGCGAGGTCTCGGCGCGAACGAGGATGACGTCGACGCCGGTGTCGGCGACCCGCGCGGCCGCTTCCGGCGAGGTCGCGATCACGCCGCTGGCGAGACCGGGCGAGGCACCGAGGCCGGTTGCGAGCGGGAGCAGGTAGCTGCTTCTCCCGGTCGAGACCTTCGGCGGATCCACGAGGAAGTGCGCCACCCGTTCGACCGCCTCCGTTCGCGACAGCGGGAACGACGGGTCCTCGGCCATGTCGACCGCGATCCGGAGGGCCGCCTGCGGGCTGCGCTTGCCGACCCGCGTCTGGAGCATCCACAGGCGGCCCCGCTCGACCGTGAACTCGATGTCGCAGAGGTCCGCGAAGTGGCGCTCGAGCCGGTCGGCGGCCGACCGCAACTCGGCCGCGGCCGCCGGGATCCGCTCGTCGAGGGCGGCGATCGGCTCGGTCGCGTGCGTGCCCGCGACGACGTCCTCGCCCTGGGCGTCGAACAGGACGTCGCCGTAGAGGGTCGGTTCGCCGGTCGCGGGGTTGCGCGTGAACCCCACGCCCGTGGCCGAATCGGGACCGCGGTTGCCGAAGACCATCGCCTGGACGGTGACCGCGGTCCCGAGGTCGTTCGGGATGCCTTCCTTCGCCCGGTACGCCTTCGCGCGATCGCTGTTCCAGGAGCGGAAGACGGCCTCGACTGCGAGGCGGAGCTGCGCCCACGGGTCCTCGGGCGGCTCGGCGCCGACGATGTCGCGGAACATCGCGACGAAGCGGCGCCGGCAGTCCTCGGCGAATGCGGCGTCGCCGGTGACGGCGGCCAGCCCGGCCGTGGTGGCCTCGTTCAGGCCGAGATCCAGGATGGTGTCCATCATCCCCGGCATCGAGACGGGCGCCCCGGACCGGACGCTGACGAGGAGCGGATCGGCGGCGTTGCCGAACCAACGCCCGACCGCCGACTCGACCTCGGCCATCCGCCCCCGGAGCTCGTCGTCGAGGCCGTCGGGCCAGCCGTCGGCGAGGAACGTCCGGCAGGCCTCGGTCGTGATGACGAGGCCGGGCGGGACGGGCAGCCGGAGGTCAGGTCCAAGCATCACCCCGAGGTTGGCCGCCTTCCCGCCGATGAGCGCGAGGACCTCGTCGGGCGGGAGCCCGTGGTCGTGGTCGAGGGGATAGGCCCAGGTCATCGGTCGGCGGCCGCATCCTGGAGCGCGCGCCAGACCCGCTCGGGGGTCAGGGGCAGGTCGCGGATCACGACGCCGGTCGCGTCGTGGACTGCCGCGGCGACCGCCGGCGACACGGGCAGCAGGGCGCCCTCGCTCATGCCCTTCGCGCCGTACGGCCCCGGACCGTCCGCGTTCTCGATCGCGTCGCTCTCCATCCGGGCCGGCAGGTCCATCGTCGTCGGGATCCGGTAGTCGATCGCCCCGAGGTTCCGGATCCGGCCGCCGTCGTCGAGGATGTAGTGCTCCATCAGCGTGTGGCCGAGGCCCATGATCGCCGCGCCCTCGTCCTGGCCGCGGACCTGCCCCGGATGGAGCGCCTTCCCGACGTCCGACACCGTGACGTGGCGCGTCACCGCCACGTCGCCGGTCTCGCGATCCACCTCGACCTCGACGGCGGTGCAGTTGAACTCGTAGAACGCCGACGTGCCGCCGAGGGGGTGGTCCGGCTCGGCCTCCTTGCGGGACTCGCCGATGCCCATCACCTCGCCGCCCAGGCGGCCGAGGCCGCGCGCGGCGACATCGCGGATCGGCTCGACGCGGCCGTCCGGCAGCCGGACCTCGCCGCGATCGACGCTCACGCCGGCCGGATCGATCCCGTCCGCGGCGGCCGCCATCGCCCCGACCTTCGATTGGATGTCGCGACAGGCGGCCAGCACCGCGTTGCCCATCAGGACCGAGGACCGGCTCGCCGAGGTCTGTTGGTCATAGGGCACGACGGCCGTGTCGCCCATGACGACGGTGACCCAGTCGAGCGGGGCGCCGAGCTCGTCCGCCGCGATCTGGGCGAAGATCGTCCGGGCGCCCTGGCCCATGTCCGAAGTGCCGGCGTTGACGACGACGCTGCCGTCGACCAGGAGGCGCACGGTCGCGTACGAGAGACCGGTCGTCGGGCCCGATTTGAGCCCGACGGCGATGCCGCGGCCGCGACCCGGGACCTTCGGCCCGCCCCAGTCGATCAGCTCGGCCGCCCGCCGGACGGCCTGGGCCCAGTCGCCATCGGCCGGCGTGTCATGGGGGATGAACGCCTCGTCGGGGCGAGCCAGGTTCCGCAGGCGGAGCTCAAGCGGGTCGATGCCCAGCTGCTCGGCCGCCTCGTTCATGTTCGACTCCACCGCCCAGATCTGCTGCGGATTGCCGAACCCGCGGAACGCCGTCGACGGCACGGTGTGGGAGAGGACGCTCCGGGCGTGGATCCGGACGCTCGGCACGCGATACGGCCCGTTGGCGGTGTAGCTGCCCTTGGCCACCGTCCGGTCGGCGATGTCGGCGTACGCCCCGATCAGGTAGTCGGCCTCGATGTCGCGGAAGACGAGCGTCCCGTCGGGGCGGAAGCCGGATCGGACTTGCACGCTCGACGCACCGCGGCGGACGGCCTGGAATGTCTCCTCGAGGGTCAGGACGAGCCGGACCCGGCGGCCGGTCGCCCGGGCCATGAACGCCAGCAGTGGCTCGTACTTCGCGTGCTGCTTGCCACCGAACGCGCCGCCCGGATCCGGCGCGATGACCCGGACCTTCGCGAGCGGCAGATGGACCAGCTCGGCGATGACCCGCTGGAGCCAGTACGGGTGCTGGATCGCGCTCCAGATCACGAGACCGTCGCCCTCCGGCTCGGCCATGAACGCGTGCGGCTCGATCGCGAACTGGGTGACCATCGGGAAGTCGTACGTCCCCTCGACGACCACGTCGGCGTCGGCGGCCGCGGCATCGACGTCGCCCCAGCCGTAGTGGTGGTCGTGCAGGATGTTCGTGCCGGCGCACGGGTCCCCCGGCCGGAGCGACGGGTCCTGGACCAGCGGCGCGTCCGGGGCGAGCGCGGAGGCGATCGTGTGGAGGGCGGGCAGCTCCTCGAACTCGACGCGGACGAGGGCGGCGGCCTCTTCCGCGGCATCCAGGGTCTCGGCGGCGACCGCGGCGACGGGCTCGCCGTGGTACTTCGTCTCGCCGACCGCGAGGACCGGCCGGTCGCGTCGCTGCGGCCCGAACCGGGGCATCGGATCGGGCAGGTCGGCGGCGGTCATCACCAGGCGCACGCCGGGCACGGCGAGCGCGGCCGAGGTGTCGATCGCGCCGATCCGGGCCCGCGCGACGTCGAGCGCGACGAGCTTCACGTGGAGGGCGTCGTCGTGGGGCAGGTCGGCGACGTATCCCTGGGCGCCGGTCACCCGCGCCCGTCCACCCCCACGGGCAGGCGACGCGCCGACGCCGTCCGCGCTCACCGGGATGCGACCTCCGCGGCGCCGGCGTCCGCGGCGTCGGCCGCGGCCAGCACCGCCTCGATGATCTGCTCGTAGCCCGCGCAGCGGCAGAGGTTGCCCGCCAGCCCCTCCTCGACCTGCGCGCGGGTCGGGTGTGGCACCTCGGCGAGGAGGGCCTGCCCCGAGACGAGCTGGCCCGGGATACAGAACCCGCACTGGGCCGCGCTCGTGTCGAGGAACGCCTGTTGGAGCGGGCTGAGGGCTCCGGCCGTCGACAGCCCCTCGACGGTGATGACGATCGCCCCGTCCATCTCGGCCGCGAGCACCAGACACGAATCCACGCTCTGTCCGTCGACGAGGACCGTGCACGCGCCGCACTCGCCGACGAGGCAGCACTCCTTCGTGCCCGTCAGGCCGAGGTCGTCACGCAGCGCCTGGAGGAGCGTGTGGTGCGCGAGCACCTCCACGCGACGATGACGGCCGTTGACCGTTAGCTCGATCGAGAGCGGCTCCGTCATCGAGCGCTCGCCAGGCGCCCGACGGCGGCCGTCACCCCTCGAAGGCCGAGGACCCGGAGCATCGCCAGCCGGTACTCGGGGCTCGCCCGCATCGACGTCGGCGACGGGCTGGCGCCCGCGAAGAGCGTCTCGAGCAGGTCCCGCTTCGCGTCGTCCGGCGCGGCCGGATCGGCGAGCGTTCCGGATTCGTCAGCGACCACCACCGGCCGCGGTCCGACGCTGCCGTAGGCCAGCCGCGTCGTGCCGTCCGGCGCGACCGAGACCGCCAGGGTCACGGACGCGAGGTCGTGACCGCGTCGCCTCGTCCGCCGGAGGTGGACGGATCCCCGCGGCCCGTCGGCCACGGGAAGCTCGATCGCCTCGACCAGCTCGCCCGGCTCGAGGGTCGTCCGCCCGGATCGGACGAAGAAGGCGTCCAGCGGGATCCGTCGGCCCCCTCCGGGACCGCGAGCCACGATCCGGGCGTCGTGGACGAGCAGCGCAGGCGCCGTATCGGCTGCGGGCGAGGCGTTGCACATGTTGCCGGCGAGGGTTGCCCGGTTCCGGATCTGGACCGAGCCGACGAAGAGCGCCGCTTCCGCCAGGGCCGGATAGTCGCGCCGGACGCGCGGGTTCGCCAGGATGTCGGTCATCGTCGTCAACGCCCCGAACCGGACATGGCCGTCGACCTCGCGGATCTCGCCGTCCAGCTCGACGACGCGCTTCACGTCGACGACGACGTCGGGCCGGATCGAGCCATCCCGCAGCCGGATGATCAGGTCGGTGCCGCCGGCCAGCAGCCGAGCCGCGGGCCCGTGCTCGGCCAGCAACGCCACGACGTCGCGAAGCGCCGTCGGTCGCTCGTACGCGAACGGTCGCATCGGGCGATCAGAGGACCGCGTCGACCTGATCGAGCAGGACCTGCGGGGTCGCCGCCCGGACGAAGAAGAAGGGCCGGTCCGCGAAGCGCTCCACGAAGGCGGACCGTCGCTCGCGGAGCACATCCGTGTCGACCAGCGGCATCGGGATCCGCGGCGCGAGGAGCTCGTTCAACAGGAAGTAGTTCTGGAGAGAGTGAAGGGTCTGGAACTGGCGCTCGAACGGGATCATCTCGGCGAGGCCGGGCTCGAAGTTGCCGTCGATCGCCGGGAGGACGACGACGTCGACCACGCTGGGCTCCTCGTACAGCTCCCACGACGGCATGTCGCCGAAGAACTTCTGGACGCCGCGCTCCGGGGCCGCCTTGTCGGCCCGTTCGGTGCCCTCGGTCCGCTTCTTCAGGAAGACCGACTTCGAGCCCATCACGGCCCGCGCATCCTCGTCGATCACCGTCGTCTCGGTCGAGATGAGCGCGGCGCCGCGGCGGCAGGCCTCGATCTGGCCCATCGACTTGCCATGGTTCGATTCGCCACCGAGGAACAGCACCGTCCGGTCGCGATAGCGCACAGCCGACGAGTGGAATGGATGCAGGCCCAGCTCCTCCATCCGGAGCGCGAGCATCGTGACGATCACCTTCTGGATCGGGCCGGCGGGCCAGGGGCCGGTGAACGACATCCGCCGACCGTCGTAGGCGATCGACTTCTCGCCGTCCTGGCGCCAGACGACATCCGGATCCGGCAGGGTCACGTCTGGCGAGATCCGGACGTCGGCGAGCCGGTAGTTGAGGAAGCTGAGGTCGTCGAGGACGTGATCGCGAGGCTCCGCTCCGTACACGTCCACCCGCAGCCGCGCGGCGCCGGCGGACATCTCCTCGCTGAGCTGCAACGGGTCGTTCATCCGCCCGCGTTCGTCGCCTCGAGCACCTCGACGGTCCCCGCCGAGCCGTCGACCCGGATCCGGTCGCCCGTCCGGATCCGCCTCGTCGCGACCGAGGTCCCGACGACGGCCGGGATGCCGAACTCCCGCGACAGCACGGCCGGATGGGAGGTCGTCCCGCCGGTGTCCGTGACAAGGCCGGCGATCTTCGTGAACAGGACGACCCAGGCCGGGTTGGTCATCTGGCAGACGAGGATGTCGCCATCGGCCACGTCGTCGAACTCGTCCACCGTCATCACGACGCGGGCGATCCCGTCGATCCTGCCGGGTGACGCCGCGATGCCCGTGACGGGTCCTTCGGCCTTCGGCCGACCCTGGTGGAACCGCTCCGGATAGCCCCAGTTCACGAGATACGGGAAGGCGAGCTGGGATGGCGTCACGGTTCCGATCCAGTTCGGCGGATGGAGCGCCTTCGACGCCTCCCGCTCGGCGCGTCGCTCGGCCACCAGCCGGCGGGCGCCGACCGCCCCGGCGTCGCCGATCAGCATCCGCAGCTCGTTGTAGCGGAGGAACAGCACGTCGTCCGGCTGGTCCAGCCGGCCGGCCTCCACGAGCTTCCGGCCGAGGGCGATGAGGACGAGGCGGACGTGCGCGTTCGCGCCCTGGTCGATGTAGAAGTGATGGTCCGGCGTGAGCGGCGCCATCCGGAGGTTCGTCTCGTTCGCCGCCCGCATCGCCGCGAGCCCGTCGCCGGTCAGCCCCGCCACGATCTCGTCGGAGGCGGCGGCGATGTCCTGGCGCATCGCGTCGATGGCCTTCGGGTAGTCGTAGTCCGTGTCGAGGTAGCCCTTGACCAGGTCCAGGACCGGCTCCATCTGCTCGCGGATCGTCGGGAACACGAACTCATGGCTCCAGACGGCATGCCACCCGAACTCGCGCTGGTACGGGACGACCCGCTCGGCGATGAAGCGGCGCCCGCGTTCCGAGGCACGCAGCCCGGCGGCGATCGCCTCGGCGTCACCGGCTCCGAAGATCGCCTTCAGCTCGGGGTCGTCGCGGACCTCGTTCTTCATGCGCCAGAGCGCCTCGATCGAGTCCCAGTTCCGATCCGAGGCCGAGTTCTGGAGCCGGCCGAGCAGCGCCTCGTCCACGGTGCCGCGGGTCTGCTCCATCACCGCCCGGAGCTTCAACGTCGCCGACAGCTGGGCGAAGTTCAGCATCCAGTGGATCTTCCAGTGCCGGTCATGGATGTCGATCGCATCCTCGAGCAGGGTCGCGGCCTCGGCCAGGGAAATGTCATCGACCGCGTCGAGACGCTCCTCGAGATAGGCGAAGTTGCGCTGCATCTCGGGGACGAGCCGGTCGCGCCACCAGTCCGCGAAATGCTCGCCGTAGACCGGCAGGACCGTGTCGAGGTAGGCGCCCATCCCGCCGGCGAACGAGGCGTCGCGGGGCACGCGGGCGGTGTAGGTGGAGCTGTACTCGGTGCCTTCGATCCGGAGGTCAGGGTCGGCGGGGATCGCGGTCGTGTAGACGTAGCCGTTCACGTTCTTTGCGAGCCAGTCGACGGCGAACGGCGTGCCGAACCGACGGAACATGTGGTCGCAGCTGAGCCACCAGCCGCCGATGTCGAAGAACATCGGGCTGACCGGATGCGGGATGTGGAGATCGTCGTAGACCCAGAAGAAGTCCTTCTCCGTCTCGGAGGCCCACGTCACCGGGAACGTCTCGTCGCCGAGGAACCGGTCGAGGATCTCCTCCGGCTGTGCCACGGGCTGCTCCTCCAGGCGCGCGGACGGGGTTGGCGGCCGGACCTCGATCGGCGGTCGCCGCCGCATCTGGTCGAATCCCTGCGTCACGCCATGGTGGCATAACGACCGGCCCCGGACGGCCCGGCCGCCCCGCCACCGCGGGTCCCGCGTCAGGCAGTCGTCTTCGCGGCCGCCTTCTTGCCAGTCCCGTTCGAGGCCTCGAGCGCCTGGCGTGCCTTCTCCCAGTCGGCCCGGAACTGGACGATCCCCGTGGTGGTGAGCGGGTGATGGACCATCTGCTGGAGGACCTTGAACGGCAGGGTCGCGATGTGCGAGCCGGCCAGGGCCGCCTGGGTCATGTGGAGCGGGTTGCGGATCGAGGCCGCGAGGACCTCGCTGTCGAGCTCGTGGATCGTCACGATGTCGACCAGCTCGCGGATGACGATCATCCCGTCCTGGTTGATGTCGTCGAGCCGGCCCACGAACGGCGACAGGAGCGACGCGCCGGCCTTCGCCGCGAGCAGCCCCTGGTTCGCGGTGAAGATCAGGGTGCAGTTCGTCTTGATCCCCTCGTCCGCGAAGCGCGAGATCGCCTCGAGACCCTCCTCGCTCATCGGGACCTTGACGACGATGTTCGGGGCGAGCTTCGCGAACGCCCGGCCCTCGGTCAGCATCCCCTCGACGTCCTCGGCCACGACCTCGGCCGAGACGGGCCCGGGCGTGATCGTGCAGATCTCCTTGAGGACCTCCTCGTACGTCCGGCCGCTCGTCTTGGCGAACAGCGATCGGGTTCGTCGTGACGCCATCGAGGACGCCCCAGCGGGCGACGGTCCGGATCTCGTCGATGTCGGCGGTGTCGAGGAAGATCTTCATCGGGCGGGCTCCTTCAGGCTGTCCGGCACGAGTCTACGCGCCGATCGTGAACGCGCGGTTTCACGGAATGCTCACGCCGTGAACTGCTCGCGCGGAATCTGCTCCGGATGACGCACCGGGTGGGAATCAGGTGGCGCCGCGGCCATGCTGGCTCCTCCCCGAGCGTGGCGCGGGACGGTCGGCGGCGAGCCGGGTCCCGCGGTGCTCACGCCGTGGGAATTCGGTGTCGCCCGCGCGAGGGCCGCTGGATTCTGCGCCCGAATGCCGACCGAGCCGCTCGTCGCGGCTCGGTCGGCTGGTTCACGGACCGGTCGGGCCATCGACCGGCGCGATGTCACGGGAACAGCGGCTGGCGCTCCTCGGAGCGGAACGCCGCCGCGTCAAAGGACGGGACGGGCGCGGACGGCCAGACCAGCCGCTCCTCGGCCCGGAACGCCGGGGCATCGAATGCGGGTGCCGGTGCCGCAACCGGGCGGGCCGCGAGGATCGGCTCGCTCGTGACCGGCGTGACACGGGTCGCGAGCAACCCGCCGACGAGGCCGCCCACGAGCGCGGCGGCGAACACGAGGGCCGCGAGCGTGCTGAGGGCGATCGAGCGCGACGAGCGGATGGACGATGTGGTGCGTTGTGCGACGGTCATGGACATCTCCTTCGCGTGTCCTGGATCCTCCACGTCAGCCGGCCGGAGCATGTCGACACCAAGGAGAACGCTCGACGGACTCGATCTGTCCCAACCCGTCGGCGATCCGACAACGGAATCTCGTGTGGGACACTTGCGGCCCCAACGGGCCTCTGATGAACGATGGCCACGCTGATCAGGACCGATGAGGTTGGCTCGACGACCGTCCGGGCTGCGGCGGACGGGGACGTCGTCGCGCTCGAGCGGATCATCACGCGGTACCACCGCGACATGGCCCGCGTCTGTGTCGTCGTCTGCGGCGGGGATGCGGACCTGGCGGAGGACGCCGTCCAGGTGGCCTGGACCATCGCCTGGCGGAAGCTGGGCGGCCTGCGTGACCCGGAGCGGCTGCGGCCATGGCTCGTCGCGATCGCCGCCAACGAGGCCCGCCGCCTCGTGAAGTCCCAGCGGCGGCTCGTCGAGATCCCGGTGCACGCCCCGACCGAGCTCGGTGACCCGTCCCTCGCGTCGGCGTCGCTCGACCTGCGCGCGGCACTTCAACGCCTGAAGCCCGAGGACCGGACGATCCTCGCCCTGCGTCATGTGGCCGGACTCGACTCGGTCGAGATCGGCCAGGCAATCGGCATGTCCGCGTCCGGCGTTCGTTCGCGTCTGGAACGCGTCCTCGCGCGGCTGCGAACGGAGCTCGACGATGGCTGACGAACGGTTCGAGACGGCCCTCGCCCGCACCCTCGTCGCGCTTGCGGACGAGGATGTCCGGCCGGTCGATGCCCACTCGCTCGCGCTGGACCTCGTCCGCGCCGGTCGACCTGCGCGCGTCCGGATGCTGATTCCGACGCGGTCCAACCGGGTGTGGCTGGTGTTCGCCGCCGCGGCCCTGCTGCTCCTGGCCATCCTCGGCGCGGCCGTCGTGGGTCGTCTCGTCCTCCCGCACGGCCCGCTGGGACCGCTCGCCTTCATTCGCGATGGCGACCTCTGGGCGGCAGCGGCGGACGGGACGGACCAACGGCGGGTTGCCGACCAGGGCGGCGAGCACTTCGAGTACCTCGTCGCTCGCTGGTCGCCGGACGGGAGCTACCTGCTCGTCGTCCGGGATCTGGGTGACATCGACCTCGTGCCGGCACTGGAGCTGTTCGACCGTGACGGCCGTCGGCTGTGGTCACGGCCGCTCGAGCCCGGTGGCCTCCCGGATGTGTCCTGGGCGCCGGACAGCCGGCGCTTCGTGGTCGACGAGTTCCCGACGATCGCGGCGACGACCGGCGAGCTCCTCGCTCCGTACCCGGGCGACGCCGTGTCACCGATGTCTCTGGCGATCTTCCGGGTGGATGGATCCCGGACGAGCTTCTCCATGCGGGCCGCTGCCCCGCCATTTGTCCGGCCGGGAGACGCCCGCGCCATCGTCCAGTCGGATCAGTGGGTGCGCTGGTCGCCGACCTCGGACTCGATCCTCGTCAAGGCGCTCGACGGGACCTGTTGCGATCCCCGCTTGTGGATCGTGTCGGCATCCGGATCGGACCGGCAGCGGATCACGAACGCGCAGACGGGCGTGCTCCCGATGTGGTTCGCGTGGCAGCCCGACGGCAACGCGATCGACGTGCTCGGGATCAGTCGTGACGAGTCCTGTCCCCACGGCGAGGTCGTGGACGGCGTGTGCACGTCGGGGACATGGTCGATCGAACCAGCGAACGGACAGTGGACGTTCCACCCGTTCACCGGAGAATCGGGCACGGCGGAACCGGGCGCGGCGTACGTGACGGATCTCGCAGCGACGCCGGATGAGCGCCAGGTCGCGCTGTCCTGGTCGATCGTCGGCCAGCCGACCTCGGAGGCCCTCGATCACCCTTCGCGGCGGATGGAGGTGCTCGAGACCGCGACGTCGACGCGTGCTGTGGTCGCGTCAGGTGCGTGGACCGTCGTCGGGCCAGCAGACCAACCGGCGGATGTGGTGGGGGACTGCGTCCTCTCCGGCTTCCTCTTCTGGGCCGGAGACGGCAGGCACATCTACCATCTCGGAGTCAGCGCAGGCGAGGCGTCGACCTGGTCGATTAGGTCGGTGGACGCCGCTGGCGGGTCGGCCACCACCATCGTGACCAGCGTCACGACCTTCGACCTCGCCCGCCGCTGAGCGGGCAGCGCGATCAGCCCGGGGTCGCGATGCCCTCGTCCATGACGGGACTCGCCACGGGCTCGGTCGCGGGGGCAACAGGACGCGCGCGCAGCTCCGGCTCGCGCCCCTCGCCCACGGCGATCGCCGCGGCGACGAACCCATCGAACAGCGGGTGCGGCCGCTCGGGGCGGGACTTGAACTCCGGGTGGAACTGGCTCGCCACGAACCACGGGTGGTCCTTCAGCTCGACGATCTCGACGAGCCGGCCGTCCGGCGACTGGCCGCTGAGCAGGAGGCCGGCGCCCTCCAGCGTCTGGCGGTAGCGGTTGTTCACCTCGAACCGGTGGCGGTGCCGCTCGTAGATGACCTCCTGGCCGTAGACGGCGGCGGCCTTCGAGCCGGCCGTGAGCCGGGCCGGGTACAGCCCGAGCCGCATCGTCCCGCCCTTGTCCTCCATGTCCCGCTGGTCCGGCATGAAGTCGATGACCGGGTTCTCGGTGAACATGTCGAACTCGGTCGAGTTGACGTCCTTCGTCTCCATGACCTCGCGGGCGAACTCGATCACCGCGCACTGGAGGCCGAGGCACAGCCCGAGATACGGCACGCGATGGTCCCGGGCGTAGTGGGCGGCGAGGACCTTGCCCTCGATCCCGCGATGGCCGAAGCCGCCTGGGACGAGGATGCCGGCCGCCCCCTCGAGCCGCTCGTGGAGGTTCTCCTTGGTCAGCGCCTCGCTGTCGACCCAGCGGACCTTGGCGTCGACGCCGTGCGCCCAAGCAGCGTGGCGGAGCGCCTCGGTGACGCTGAGGTAGGCGTCCGGCAGCTCGATGTACTTGCCGACGAGGGCGATCTCGAGCGTCGGCTTCGGCGCCTTGATCCGCGCGACGAGGGCGCGCCAGCCCTCGAGGTCCGGGGCGTGGTCCGGATCGCCGAGCGCGAGGTCGCGGACGATCAGCCGGCCCAGTCCCGCGTCCTCGAACAGGAGCGGCACCTCGTAGATCGTGTCCGCGGTCTCGGCCGGGATCACCGCCTCGGGGGCAACGTCCGTGAACAGGGCGATCTTCTCGCGGATCTCCTCGCTGACCGGGTGGTCGCTGCGGAGGACGATGATGTCCGGCTGGATTCCGATCCCGCGAAGCTCCTTGACCGAATGCTGGGTCGGCTTCGTCTTCAGCTCGCCGGTCGCCATCAGCGCCGGCAGCAGAGTGACGTGGAGGTAGAGGACGTTGGCCCGGCCGACGTCCTTGCGCATCTGGCGGATCGCCTCGAGGAACGGCAGGCTCTCGATGTCGCCGACCGTCCCGCCGACCTCGACGATCACGACGTCCGGGTCGCCGTCGCGGGCGACCCGCCCGATCCGCTCCTTGATCTCGTTCGTGATGTGGGGGATGACCTGGACGGTCCCGCCGAGGTAGTCGCCGCGGCGCTCCTTGGCGATGACGGCCTGGTAGATCCGCCCGGTCGTGACGTTGCTCAGCTGGGTCAGGTTCTCGTCGATGAACCGCTCGTAATGGCCCAGGTCGAGGTCCGTCTCGGCCCCGTCGTCGGTGACGAACACCTCGCCGTGCTGGTACGGCGACATCGTCCCGGGGTCCACGTTGATGTACGGATCGAGCTTCAGGATGGAGACCCGGAGACCCCGCGCCTTGAGCAGCCGGCCGATGCTGGCGGCGGTGATGCCCTTGCCCAGGGAGGAGGTGACGCCACCGGTCACAAAGACATACTTCGCCATGGGTCAGGACCTCCGGGGGTTTTTCGAATGCTATCGAAAACGGGTCCCGGAGGCAAGACCGAACGATCCCCGATCGACCCGCGCGGAGGTGATCATGGAGTTCGCGGACGTCGTGATGAAGAGACGCGCCGTGCGCCGGTTCGAGGAGGGCGGGGTCGACCACGAGGTGATCGAGCGGATCGCCCGGCTCGCCCAGCGGGCGCCGTCGGCCGGGTTCAGCCAGGGCCAGCGGCTCGTCGTCGTGACCGAGCCCAAGCGGCGGCGGGAGGTCGCCCGGGTCTGCGGCGAGGAGTACTACCTGGATCAGTTCGGGCCGTGGATCAGCGAGTGCGCGGCGCAGTTCGTGCCGTGCGTGTCCGAGGCGATCTACCACCGCCGCTACCAGGAGGCGGACAAGGTCGACGAGGACGGTCGCGAGATCGACTGGCCGGTCCCGTACTGGTTCGTCGATGTGGGCGCGACGATGCAGAACGTCTGGCTCGCCGCAGTCAACGAGGGCCTCGCCTGCGGGTTCGTCGGGACCGACGACCTCGGGTCGTTGAAAGAGGTGCTCGGGATCCCGGACGAGTTCACGCCCATCGGAGTGATGCCGGTCGGGCGACCGCTGCCGGACGTGCGGTCACCCAGCCTCAAGCGAGGCTGGGTGCCGTTCGAGGAGTTCGCTCACTGGGAGCGCTGGAAGCGGCGGTCCGCCGCCCGACGATCCGAGGCCGGCGGTCCGGAGCTACCTAACCGAACTTGAAGGACTCGATGATCGGCATCGCCAGCGGGACGAAGGCGTCGATATCGCCGCTTGGTCCTTGGTCATCACGAGGATCTGGAGAACGTCGCCGTCACCGAGGTCGAGGAGGATCAACCGCTCGCTCTCGGTGCCCATGATGCCGGTGCCCGGCATCATGTACGTGACGATCGGCGTGGTCACGGGTCCCCCGCACGTCTTCGTCCAGGCGGGATCGATCCGGACATCGAGCCACTGACCGGAATTGCCGTCGATCATGATCGCGGTCGGTTTGGTGGTGACCAGCCCCGGAACGGTTCCAACCCACGTGACCAGGGCGTCGACCGTCCGCGTGACGCCGGGCTGGACCGTGTCGGAGCACGGCTCGTCCTGATTCGATCGCGCTTGGTTGCGTGTTGAGCACGATCTGACGGGATCGGTTGGCAGGGTCGATTGGTGGAAGCTCCGTACCGGCACGAGGTCAAATGACTCGGGCCAGTCGGCAGCGTTGGCCCAGCCGTCAGGGACCGTGTAGGTCACAGCCCCAAAAACAGGGTTCCACGAGCCGCCCGGATCGAGGCGTGGCGTGATGAACTGGGACTTGTACGTTCCGGCGTCGACGGCACCGAGGCAGTAGTCGTCAGCGAGCGGGCAGTCCTTCAGCCACCAGGTGCCATCGATGGCACCGGCCCGCGTCGGACAGGCATCTTGCTCCTCGGTGACCGTGAGGATTCGACCACTTGGATTGAGCGACCACGAGTACGTCCCGACGTCGCCCTTCGCGCACGCATCGGCTGCAGCCGTCGACTGTCCGAGCCGAACCTTCCCGTCCGCGACCGCCGACGCGCTCGACTGGAGCAACTGGGCGCTCGAGCCCGCGGATTGGGCGAAGTGGAAGGTGGACTCGCTGAATTCGAGCAAGGACCCGGCCCCGGGCACGACGAGACCGCGGTGACCGCCCATCCAGATCGCCCGGAGCCCACTCGGCACGGGACCGCCCGCGGCGACAGGTGAACCGGCCGACGACGATGGCGAGCCGAGTGGTGATCCGCTGGCGCTCGGAATGGCCGATGAGCCGGGCCCTGGCGCGGCCCCCGGATCTGAAGAGGATCAACGAACCGGCGACGACGACGACCGCGGTCGCGCCGAGCAGGCGGCGATGGAGAGGCGATTCATGGGTGTGGACCTCCAGGTCAGCCATCGCACCGGCCGCCGCTGCGGCGCGGTCTCGACGGCTCGCGAGGACGGCGGCAATCGCGTGGTCGGGCGCCTCGTCCGGCATCAGGTCGAGCCAGGCTCGAACGATCCGATCGGTGTCGCGGTTCACGGTCATGCCATCCGTCCTTCGGGGACGACCGGCGCCGCGTCGGCCTCGATGGCCGCGCGCAGCGTCCGGGTCGCGTAATGCAGATCGCGAGCGGACCGTCCCGGCCGGGACGCCGAGCGTGTCGGCGATCTCGACCAGGGGCAGCCCGATGTGGTGATGCAGGACGAACACGGCCCGATGCTCGATCGAGAGCCGGCCGAACGCCCGATCGAGGGCGTCACGGTCGACGACCGAGAGGAGGCCGTCCGGCCCGACCGGCCCGTCGACCGGCAGGACGCGGATGTGGGATGCCCATGACCGGCGACGCCTGGCCTCGGCGTAGCAGGCATGAACGAGGAGGCGTCGCAGCCAGGCCTCGAAGCGAGCCGGGTCGCGCAGGGTGGGCAGGTTCCGCCAGGCCGTGATCAGGGCGCTCTGCAGGGCGTCCTCAGCAAGGTCGGCGTCGCGCAGGATCCGTGCGGCCAGCGCGTACATCCGGTCGCTGGTCAGCTGGACCAGGTCCGCGAATGCCTCGCGATCGCCGTGTCGGGCCCGCTCGACGAGCTCGTCCACCCGTTCCCTCCGATGAGCCGCGCCGATGAGGCGCGTTCACCGTCAATGAGTGTGGGCGTCGGAGCAAACGTTCAGCGGGCGCAGACCACGACCGTCACCAACGTCTCGCGATCGCGTATTGCAAGAAGGCGTTATCCGAACGCAGTCGACGCCCGTTCGGATCGTTGAAGGCTTCCCGGCGATCGCCGGACGCCTTCTGGCAATGAAGCCGGCCACAAGTGACCGCCAAGCGGACGGTGGTGATGTCCGTTGCGGGCAACTACGCCTACTTGAGATATCGGGGGCGTGCGCCGGGTGGTCCGGCGCCGCGCGGGCCTTACGCCGCGCGGGCCTTACGACCGGCCCGACCCGGCAGCACGCCGCGGGTGATCAGCACACCGGCGACGATCACGACGCCGCCGACGACCTGGCCGGCACGGATCGGCTCGGACAGGAAGATCGCGGCGAGGACGACCGCCAACGCCGGGACCAGGAACTGGTACGCCGACGTCCGGGTCGGGCCGACGACACGGACCCCGTTCTGGACGATGACGTTCGAGACGCCCGCGGCCAGGAAGCCGGAATAGAGGACGGCACCGATGACCTCGGGCGGGACGCTCGCGAGCCCGGCGGCCGAGAGCTGCGCGATCGCGATCGGAGCGAGCACGACCGTTCCCGCCACTGTGGCCCAGGCCGTCGCCCGGAGCGGGCTGTACCGCCCGAGGAACCGCGCGCCGAACGCGAGATAGACCGACCAGCAGAACGCCGCAAGGAGCGTGATCGCCTCGCCCGGCGAGCTCGCTCCCGAGGCTCAGCCCGTACCCCGACGCGATGACGATCGCGACGCCGACGAACGAGATCACGCCGCCGCCGACCTTCGCCGGGGTCAGGACGTCGGACCGGGCGAGGACGGCGAGGAACGCGACCAGGACGGGGGTCGAGGCGATGATCAGTGCCGAATCGCCGGCCGGGATGGTCGACAGGCCTGTCGTCCAGAGGATCTGGTAGATCCCGAAGCCCAGCGCGCCGAGGCCGGCGATGCCGAGCAGGTCACGCCGCGGGAGTCCGACCGATCCTTCCCGCCAGCGGAGCAGCGCGAACAGGGTGAGCGAGGCGATCGCGAACCGGAGGAACGTGAACCCGACCGGCGGCAGGACCGTGAGCGCCGACTTGACGACGATGAAGTTGGCCGCCCACAGGACCATGACCGCGAGGACCGCGACCTCGGCGACGCGGCGCTCGGAGCGGCTGAACCTGACGCGGGAGGACACCGTCAACGGGTGCCCCGGGGACACCGAAACGCCCGCCGGGGTTCCGGCGGGCGTCGAAGCCTCGGTGGTCGCCGCCGCGCCATCCGGCGCCGCGGCTTCGTTCGTGCGGATCTACGCGCCTTCGCGATCGAGCTCGAGCAGGTCGTCCTCCTGCTCCTCGGTGACCTTCAGCCAGACGAACAGCCCGGCGAGGACGATGAGCGGGATGACGATCAACGCGGCAAGCGTGATCCCGAGGGCGACGGCGACGGTCTTGAGCGCCTTCATGGTTCGTTCCTCCGTGTGGTTGGGGTTGGGCATGACCTGCGATCCTGTGGGTGACGACGTCCGGCTGTGGCGGGTCAGGCGGTCGTCTTGGACTTGGGGTTCGGGATCGGCACCCGGAGCGCCGGCCCCCGCGCCACGAGCTCGGCGATGTCGTCCCGGGTGAACTCGGCGAGGATGTGCTGGCCGCCCTGCTGGGCGGTCTGGAACAGGCGGACGACGAACGCCCCGTCCTGCTCGAAGAAGAACACGTCACGCGGCCGCTGCTCGTCCATGTACCGGCCGATCACGCGCAGCGCGGTCTCGTAGAACCCGGCGTCGCGGTGCGGCTCCGGTCCGGGCTTCCCGCGCCGGGCGACGGACTCCTCCATGAACCGCGAGATGTCGTCGTCGAGGAACGTGAGGGTCTCCTTGGCCTGGTGGCCGAGCGACTCGGACCAGGCCCCGCCGGCCTCGCCGCTCGTCACGACTCCCTGGACGATGAACCCGTCCGGCGCTTCGACGAGGAGGATCTCGCGCATGCCCCGCTGGTCGATGAAGGCCCCGATCGAGCGGAAGACCTCCTCGAAGTCCTGGCGCGGGCTTCCCTCGTAGATGCGCATCGGGCCTCCCTCTGGGCCTGCCGGACGCCACGACGCGGCGTGGCTTGCAATCGCCGGTGGTCAGGAGCCGGTGGTCCGGTCGAGCAGGCCGCGATCCTTCGCCCGTCGGTCGCTCGCCCGGAAGACGGCCACTGCCGCGAGTGTAGCCACCGCCCCGCTCAGCAGCAAGGCGAGGACGATCGTCACGGGGTCCGGCGCGGGGCTCCCGGTGAGCTGGGTGTAGAGCGATCCGGGGCCACCGATCGACGAGACGCCGCCGGGGAACAGGGCGTGCCTGACGCCCTCGATCCACCACGTCAGCGGGGTGATCAGCCCGATCGCCTGCACGGCGCTCGGCAGGACCGCCAGCGGGAAGACCACGCCGGACACCAGGAACAGGGCGCCGGCGGCGGCCTCCGGATACGACCACGACTCCTGCCGGGTCTGCAGGCAGATCGCCGCGAGGAGCAGCCCGATCGCGAGAATCGAGGTGACACCGATCACCATGACCGCGGCCAGCAGCGTCCAGTGGACCCGTGCGATGTCGAACGGCACGCCGAGCACGGCGACGCCAACGACGAGCGTGATCGCGGCCCCCATCGCGCCAACGCCGATCCGGGCGACGCCGCGGCCGAAGACCACCGCGAGGAACTCGCTCGGGCTGACGTAGAGGTACTTCAGCATCCGGTAGCGCTCGCGGTCGTCGAGGATCATCCAGGCGAGGCCGCTGACCCCGGACAGGACGAACGACCAGAGCGCGCTGCCCACGACCACGAACGCGCGGTACTCCGGCTTCGAGCCGCCGCTGATGACGTCGAGCATGACGACGAGGATCAGGGCCGAGGCGAGCGGCTTCGCGACGGAGTAGATGAAGAACAGGATCGGGTCGGTCCAGTTCGCCTCCATCTGCCAGCCGAGGCGCGTCGCGGTCGCGAAGCTCCGCCGCACGTCGATCCAGCCGCGACCGCGCGTTCTCGCCGGGTCGAACCCGCCCCAGGCCGGGGAGGCCAGACCGGGCGCGTCGGCGCGGATCGCGGGATCGGCGGTCATTGCCAGCGCACCGAGAGCCGCCCTTCCTGGCGGGCCCGTCGCTCGAGCGTCACGAGCGCCCACCGGGCGACCGCGAGGAAGACGACGACCATCGCGGCGAGGATCAGGGCCTCGATGCCGGGCGGGGGTGTCCCGGTCGGGTAGGCCGAGCCGGCGAACGCGAGCTGGCGCATCGCGTCCAGCCCGACCGCGAGCGGGATGATGCTGATGGCCAGGGAGCCCAGCACGCCCAGCCGCGCGATCGGGAAGTTCAGCCCCGACACGAAGTAGACCGGCTCCACGAGCAGCTGGGTCAGATGCCACGCCTCGCGGCCCCACATCAGGAACAGGCTGGCGAGGACCATCCCGAGTCCGTACAGCGCCGCGAGAGTCAACAGGAACACGGCGAACAGCAGGGCCCACTGGTCGACCGAGAAGGTCACGCCGAACACGGTGGTCGCGATGATCAGGACGGCGGCCGCGCGGGTGGAGCTCATCACGAACCCGCCGAAGGCCATCCCGAACAGGACGGCCATGATGTTCATCGGCGCGGCGAAGTAGAGCTCGAGGTTGCCCTGGCTCTTCTCCCACCAGAGCTGCTGGGCCATCATCCAGATCACGTTCAGCCAGAACGCGGTCATCGCCCCGCCGAGGACGACGAAGCCGATGTACTGGGGTGGCGCCTGCAGCGCCCGGTAGACGAAGACGAACGCCGCGGTCGACAGAAACGGCAGCAGGATCTCGAAGAAGACCCAGCTCTTCTCCCGGGCCAGGCCCGTGATCCGCGGATAGGCCCGGCCGTGGATCGTCCGCAGGTTCGTCAGCCAGATCTGGCGGCGCGTCCACTCGGCGGCTGCCTGCGGGCTGGCGGTGGGCCGGTAGACGAACGCCGATCGCGGCGGGAGCGACCCGGCCTCGCCAGCGCTCACGCGACCTCCTCCGCCTCACGCTCGTGCGAGTCGTCCGTCCCGCGGCTCCCGGCGTCGGCCTCGCCGGGCTCGTTCGGGATCCGCTCGTCGTCGCCCGCCTCGTCGGCATCGTGGAAGCCGCGTCCGACGAGCTCGACGAAGACATCCTCGAGCGAGGGCTCGGATTTTCGGAGCGCGAGGATGTGGGAGCCGAGCCCGCCCAGCGCGCCGACGACCCCGCCGAGGGCACCGTCGTCCTCCAGGGCGAGGTTGACCTCGACGGTCCGGCGGTCGGCCTTGCCGTCGGCCCGGTCGCCGGCGGCCAGAGCGGCGCTGACGACGCCCGGCAGCCGGCGGAGCGCGCCGGCCCCGCCGTCGAGCCGGTCGAGCTCGAGGCGGAACACGCTCTCGCGCTGGACGCGCCGCTTCAGCTCGTCGGGCGTGCCGAGGGCGAGGATCCGGCCGTGGTCGACGATCGCGATCCGCTCGCACAGCTCGTCGGCCTCGGCCATGTAGTGGGTGGTGAGGAGGACCGTCCGGCCGGGCACGGCCGCCTTCCAGGCGAGGACCAGCTCTCGGACCGACCGGGCGGCCGACACGTCCAGACCGAGGGTCGGCTCGTCGAGGAAGAAGATCCACGGGTCGTTGAGGAGGCCGCGGGCGAAGTTCATCCGCTGGCGCTGGCCGGTCGACAGGGTGCTGACGCGCTGGAGCGCCTGCTCCTCCATCCCGACGGCCTCGATCAGCTCGTCCACGCGCTTCCAGCCGTCGCGGGACGGCAGGCCGTAGAACTGGCTGAACATCCAGAGCTGCTCGCGGACGGTGAGGATCCCGTAGCCCGATTGCTCGCCGCCGGCGACCATGTTCATGATCCGGCGGATCTGCCTGGTCTGGCGGGAGACGTCGAAGCCGAAGATCCGGGCACTCCCCTCGGACGGGAGGAGGAGCGTCGTGAGGATCTTGATCAGCGTCGTCTTGCCCGCACCGTTCGGCCCGAGCAGGCCGAAGAACTCGCCCGGCTCGACCTGGAGGTCGACCCCATCGAGGGCGACGACGGGCTTCGGCTTGACGTTGTAGACGCGTCGGATTCCGCGGACGTCGATGGCGAGCGGTGGCCGGGCGTCGGGCTCGGAAGCGGGTTGGACGGGGGACACGGGACACCCCGGGCGGTCATCTGGAGGGATCGGGAGTGTACCCCTCGACCGGGGGTTTGAGAAGGGCGCCGTCGTCCACGTGTGAGATATCGATCGAACACGAGCGGGTCGGTTGTCGACGGATGTCGATGGCCGTTGGCCACGGAGCGCCGAGCCCGAAGCGGCCCCCGCGGTCGAGGATGGGACGCGGTCGACGACTCCCCACGTCGACCGTGAATCATCCGTTGAACCGAGGCCCGTCCGATGAGCAAGAGCTTCTTCGCTGCGCCCGTGCTGACCCGCCACGCGGCGGCGATGCGCGCCCAGCACGCCACCCACCGCCACCCCGTGATTGGCTGCCCCGACTGTCTCGGGCAGTCGTCCGGCCGGGGCCTCTCGATCCGGTACGCGCCCGCCCGCGTCTAGCCGTTCCGGCAGTCGCCCGACGACCGCCACCAGGTGATCGGCGGTCGTTTGGCGTCGGGCTCCGGTCCGGGCGCTCGACACCGGCCGTTTCCGTCATCCGGCCTGCTGCCGGCCCTTCGTCACGGGATCGTCGTCAGCCGGCCGCCCCACGGCCCGCCGACAGGTTCCGGCCACTTCGGCGAGCGTGACCCGCACCTCGCCGCCAGCGGCGCGCTGACGAACGGCCTCGGTGAGGCCGGATGGCGAGAATCGCGAGTCCTCCTGGCGATCCGTCATACGACACCCAGGCGGTCGCAAGACGACTGAGTCGTGTCTTGCGATCAATGAGGCGGTCGGTTGTCAGATTCCGCACGGACTCCCGTGCGTGGCTGGGCCACGGGCATCGATTCCAGGCTGCCTGACGCCCGGGTGAGATTCGAATGACAGAAGCGCCCGCGATGAGTCGGTTCGGTGCCGAGCCATCGCGGCAGCCCGTCAGGGCGTCGTGGCGAGGGCCACCGCCAGCTCGGCGGCGACCCGGGCGTCGTTGACGATCAGCGCCGTGTTCGCGCGGACGGAGGCACCGTCCGTCAGCTCGGCGATCCGACCGAGGAGCCACGGCGTCAGGGCCGGCCCGCCGATCCCCGCGGCGTCCGCTTCACGGACCGCCCGCTCGACGGCGCCCCGTGCCACGTCGCCGGGGAGTGCCTCCGCCTCCGGCACCGGCACGCACACCAGGACCCCGCCGAGCCCCAGCCGCCCCTGCATGCCGACGATCCGCGCCGCGTCGGCGACCGTCGGCGCCGTTGCCGGCGAGCGGATCCCGCTCGACCGCGCATAGAACCCCGGCACCTCGTCCTGTCCGATGGTCAGCACCGGTACGCCCCGCGTCTCGAGGTACTCGATCGTCGCCGGCACATCGAGGATCGCCTTCGGCCCCGCGCACACGACCGCGACCGGCGTCCGGGCGAGCTCCTCCAGGTCCGACGAGATGTCGAGCGTCGGGGCGCGGCCGCCCTCCCCCGCGAGCGCGCCCCGATGGACGCCTCCGATCCCGCCCGTCGCGAAGACGCGGATCCCCGCCGCGTGCGCGGCGATCATCGTCGCGGAGACGGTCGTGGCCGCCCAGCCGGTCCGCGCCACGGCCGCGGCGAGACTGGGCCGCGCGGCCTTCATCACCGAGCCCTCCGGCGCGGTGGCGAGCGCCTCCAGGTCCGCAGCGTCCAGGCCGACGAGCAACCTCCCATCGCGGATCGCCACCGTCGCGGGCACGGCGCCACCCGCCCGCACGGCAGCCTCCGACGCCCGGGCGACCTCGAGGTTCGCGGGATACGGCAGTCCGTGGCTGATCAACGTCGACTCGAGCGCCACGACCGGCGTCCCGGCGGCGAGCGCCTCGCGGACCTCGCCCCGGACGCGGAGCCAGGGCTCGATCACAGGCTGAGCTCCTTGCCCGGGTTGGCCAGCTGACGACCCGCCGCCCGATGCGCGGCGAGGACCGCCCGGCGCAGTGCCGCCGGTCGCGACCGCACCTCGGCCGGCTGGTCCAGCCACGCGACGAGGAACCCGGCATCGAACGCGTCGCCCGCACCGGTCGTGTCGGTCGCATCCTTCGCCCGCGCGGCGACGTCGAACGCGAGCCGCGAGGCGCCGTCCCGCGCCAGGACCGTCGCCCCGGCCCGGCCCTGCTTCACGACGGCCAGCGGCGCCAGGTCCGTCAGCCCGCTGAGATACGGGCCGCCGAGCAGCGCCTCCGCCTCCAGCCGCGTCGCGAACAGGACGTCCGGCGCGGCGTTCTCGACCAGCTTCACGGCGGCCCGCCGCCCACGTGACAGCAAGGGGCGAGCGGACGCGAGATCGAGGCTCACGAGCGCGCCCGCCTCACGCGCGAGCTCGATCGCTCGGGCGCCCGCCTGCGCGAGCGGCTCGCCGAGCAGCGAATACGCGGGCAGGTGGAGCAGGTCGGCGCGGAACGTCGACGCCTGGAGGTCCGACGGCGCCAGGCCATCCGCTGCGGCCCGGTCGGCCACGAAGCTGCGCTCGCCGCCCGGCGTGACGACTACCCCGATCCGCCCGGTCCGCCCGGCGACGCGGGTCGCGCGGACGCGGACCCCGTCGGATTCGACGGCCGCGACGAGGGCGCGCCCGACCGAGTCGCGGCCGATCGCGCAGACGAGCGTCGTCCGCACGCCGAGGCGCGCGAGCCAGCGGGCGGTCGTGGCCGCGGACCCGCCCTGGCGCAGCACCACCCGCCCGGGCACGTCCGTCGCGGTCTCGAGCGTCCGGATCGGGACGATGACCGCATCGAGGACGAGGTCGCCCACGACGACCACGCGCGACCCGGATCGGGCGGTCGGATGCCGGCGGGAAAGGCCTCTGGGCATGGCCCGAGCATAGCGTCGGGCGCGCCGCATGGGCGCGACGAGGGGGCCGTCCGGAGCCGGTCACGAGCCGGAACGCGCCTACAATGGATGCACCGCGCCGGATCCTCCGGAGCTCCACCGGCCCAGCGGGAGCACGCCCACGATGACGACCGCCACGGAGACCCTCGACCGCCTCGCGATCGACACCATCCGGACCCTGTCGATCGACGGCGTCCAGAAGGCGAATTCCGGGCACCCGGGCGCCCCGATGGGCGCCGCGCCGATGGCCTACACCCTCTGGACGCGGTTCCTCCGGCATGCCCCCACCCGGCCGGACTGGCCGGATCGCGACCGGTTCGTCCTGAGCGCCGGCCACGCGTCGATGCTCCTGTACTCCCTCCTCCACCTGACCGGATACGAGGTGACCCTGGAGGATCTCGAGAGCTTCCGGCAATGGGGCTCGAAGACCCCCGGGCACCCGGAGTACGCGCTCACGCCCGGGGTCGAGGCGACGACCGGCCCGCTCGGGCAGGGCTTCGCGAACGCGGTCGGGATGGCGATCGCCGAGGCGCGTCTCGCGGCCGAGTTCAACCGCGACGGCCATGACATCGTCGACCATTGGACGTACACGCTCTGCTCGGACGGCGATCTCCAGGAGGGGATCGCTTCGGAGGCCGCGAGCCTCGCCGGCCATCTCCGGCTCCGGAAGCTCGTCGCCCTGTACGACGACAACCACATCCAGCTCGACGGGCCGACCTCGATGGCCTGGTCCGAGGACGTCGTCGCCCGCTTCGAGGCGTATGGCTGGCATGCCGTCCGGGTCGAGGACGGCAACGACATCGACGCGATCGCGGCGGCGATCGAGGACGCCCGCGCCGACGACCGGCCGAGCCTGATCGCCGTCCGAACGCACATCGGCTTCGGCAGCCCGAACAAGCAGGACAGCCAGAAGGCCCACGGGTCACCCCTCGGCCCGGACGAGGTCCGGCTGACGAAGGAGGCCTACGGCTGGGATCCCGACCGGACGTTCTGGGTCCCTGACGACGCGCGTGACCTCTTCCGGCGCGCGATCCCGGCCGGCAACGACCTCGTCGACGCGTGGGAGCGGGCCTTCGCTTCCTACGCCGCCGAATACCCGGACGTCGCGGCCGCATTCCGGCGACGGGTCGTCGAGCGTCGGCTGCCCGACGGCTGGGACGCCGGGCTCCCGTCGTACGCAGACGGGGTCGAGGTCGCCACCCGCAACGCCAGCCAGGACGTGATCCAGGCGCTCGCGCAACCGCTCCCGCGGCTCTTCGGGGGCGCCGCGGACCTGTCGGAGTCCAACCTGACCGACGTCAAGGGCGAGGGCTCGTTCGAGGCGGACTCGCCCGGGCGGAACCTCCGGTTCGGCGTCCGCGAGCACGCGATGGGCGGGATCGCCAACGGGATCGCCTACCACGGCGGGTTCATCCCGTACGTCGCGACGTTCCTGACGTTCAGCGACTACATGCGCGGGTCGGTCCGGCTCGCGGCGCTCAGCGGACTCCAGGTGATCTACGTCTGGACCCACGACTCGGTGGGCCTCGGCGAGGACGGGCCGACCCACCAGCCGGTCGAGCACTATGCCGCCCTCCGGGCGATCCCGAACCTGTGGTTCGTTCGCCCGGGCGACGCCAACGAGACGGCGGCCGCATGGGCGCTCGCGATCGAACGAGGGCTGGACGATCCGTCGGGGCCGATCGCGCTCTCGCTGACCCGCCAGAAGCTTCCGACGCTCGCGGGCACGGACGAGGGGGCCCGCGACGGGCTGCGTCGCGGCGGCTACGTGCTGCGGGAGGCAGCGGGCCGGTCGCCCCGGATCATCCTCATCGGGACGGGCTCGGAGCTGCAGCTCGCGTTCGGTGCGGCCGAGGCGCTCGAGGCCGACGGCATCGCGGCCCGCGTCGTGTCCCTCCCGTGCTGGGAGCGGTTCGAGGCGCAGGACGCCGCCTACCGCGAGTCCGTCCTGCCACGCGCGGTCCGGGCCCGGGTGGCCGTGGAGGCGGGGGTCTCGCTCGGCTGGGATCGCTGGGTCGGTGACGAGGGAGCGATCGTCGGGCTCGACCATTTCGGCGCGAGCGCCCCGGCGGGCACGATCTTCGAGAAGTTCGGGTTCACGGTCGATCGCGTCGTCTCCGTTGCCCGCGGCGTCCTCGATGGCTCGGTCCGCGGGCCGCAGCCCACGCTCGAGCCCGGACATCTGCCTGCGCCGCGCGGCGGCCATCCGGGCCACGGCTGAGCGCGGCCCGATGCGCGTTGCATTCGCCGCGGACCATGCCGGTGCCGCGCTCAAGGACGAGATGCGTCGTCGCCTGGAGGCAGCCGGTCTCGGCCACGAGTCGATCGACCTCGGCGGCGACGGGTCGGACCCGAACGATGACTATCCGGACTTCGCCGCCCGACTCGGCTACGCCGTCCGGGACGGCGAGGCGGATCGGGGCATCCTGATCTGCGGCTCGGGCGTCGGCGCGAGCGTCGCGGCCAACAAGATCCGCGGCGTGCGAACCGCCGTCTGCCACGACACCTACTCCGCCCACCAGGGCGTCGAGCACGACGACATGAACGTGCTGACGCTCGGCTCCCGGGTGATCGGGCCGGAACCCGCCTGGGAGTGCGTCGTCGCCTTCCTCGGCGCGACGTTCAGTGGCGAGCCGCGCCATCAGCGCCGACTGGACAAGGTCCTCGCCATCGAAGCGGCGGAACGCTGACGGCCGCCGGTCCGGCCGACCTCTGGGTGGCGTCGGCGTCCGACCTCGCCCACCGGATCCGATCGGGCGAGGTCGCGTCGGTCGAGGTCGTCGAGGCGTGCCTGGACCGGATTGCTGCAGTCAACCCGTCGATCAACGCGGTCGTTGCGCTCGCCGACGACGCCCTGGATCGCGCCCGAGGCGCGGACGCCAGGCTGGCGGCCGGCGAGACGGATGGCCCGCTCCACGGCGTCCCGTTCACGATCAAGGACTCGCTGGACACGGCCGGCGTCGTTACGACGGCGGGCACGATCGGGTGGCGCGACCGGATCCCCGAGCGCGATGCGACGGTCGTGGCTCGCCTCCGCGCCGCGGGCGGGATCCTGCTCGGCAAGACGAACACGCCGGAGTTCACCTGGTCGGACGAGACCGACAACGACGTGTACGGCCGGACGTCGAACCCGTACGACCTCGAGCGCACGCCGGGCGGCAGCTCGGGCGGCGCGGCCGCGATCGTCGCGGCGGGTGGGTCGCCGTTCGACATCGGCAGCGACACGGGCGACAGCATCCGCCAGCCGGCCCACGTCTGCGGGATCGCGGGGATCAAGCCGACCCAGGGCCGCGTCCCGCGGACCGGCCACTGGCCCGGGTTCGCCGGGATCGTCGCCGGTCTCCAGCAGCTTGGGCCGCTCGCCCGGCGCGTCGATGACCTCGCCCTGATCCTGCCGATCATCGCCGGCCCCGACGGCGTGGACCCGCACGTCGCCCCCGCCCCGCTCGGCGATCCCGGCGCGGTCGACGTCGGCGCGCTGCGGGTCGTCGCCTTCACGGACAACGGCATCCGGACCCCGACGCCCGACACCGTCCGGGCCGTCGAGGCGGCCGTCGCTGCGGTCGCGAACACCGGCGCGGTCATCGAGTGGGAGGTGCCGCCGGGTCTCGACGAGGCCTGGGAGGCCTGGGACCGGCTGATCCGGAGCGACGGCTTCGGCTGGCTCCGGCGGCTGATCGCCGAGGCCGGCACGCCCGGCTGGGGGTCATACGCGACGCGCGGCTGGATCGACCCGGGGCCACCCGTGGCCGGTGACGAGCTGAGCGCGATCGTCGAGGGAGCGGACCGAGCTCGGTCCAGCCTGCTCCAGTGGTTCCAGCGGGCCGACCTGATCATCTGCCCGGCCATGCCCCAGCCGGCGATCCGCCACGGCGAGAGCACGGCGGCGTGGTTCGACGACACCTACAGCGACGTCCACAACCTGACCGGCTGGCCGGCGGCCGTCGTCCGCGGCGGGACGTCGACCGATGACCCGCCGCTGCCGATCGGCGTCCAGCTCGTCGCCCGCCCGTGGCGGGAGGACGTGGCGCTCGCGGCGGCGCGGGTCGTCGAGGCGGCATCGGGCGGGTGGCGACCGCCGCCGATCTGAGCCGGCGGCCGGCACACCGGCCGGCACCACCTGCCGGAACGCCCTGTTCATCGAGTCGCAATGCCCAACACGGCGTGTCCGGACTACCATGCGAGGACCGATGACCAATTCCGCCGCTTCTCCGTCGATCGCGCCGATTCGCCTGACCCTCGGGGCGGGCGAGGCGGCCTACGACGAGGCCGTGCGCCAGGCCCGTGACGAGCACTGGGCGAAGCGCCTGTTCGACCGCGACGCGTCGCTCTGGTCATCGAATGAGCGCGTCCAGGCCGCGATCGGGGATCGGCTCGGCTGGCTCGACAGCCCGGCCCACTTCACGGACCAGATCGGGGCGCTCGAGGGGTTCGGCGAGGGGATCCGCGATTCCGGGTTCACGACCGCGATCGTCGCCGGCATGGGCGGGAGCAGCCTCGCTCCCGAGGTCCTCCGCGAGGTCTTCGGCAAGCTGGACGACTGGCTCGACCTGCGCGTCCTCGACACGACCGACCCGGCGGGCGTCGCCGCGACCGTCGACGACCTCGATCCGCTCGCGACCCTCTGGATCGTCGCGACGAAGTCCGGGACCACGACGGAGCCACTCGCCTTCCTCGCCGACTTCTGGGAGCGCGGAGAGCACGCACTGCGTGCCCGCGGTGCGAAGCGTTTCGAGCACGCCGGCGAGCTGGCGATCGCGATCACCGACCCGGGCCCGAGCGTCGAGGCGATCCCCCATCACGACGACTTCCGCGAGGTCTTCCTCAACCCACCGGACATCGGCGGGCGGTACTCCGCGCTGAGCTACGTCGGGCTCGTGCCGGCCAGCCTGCTCGGCATCGACCTGGACCCGCTCCTCGAGTCCGCCCGGGCCATGGAGGACGCCTGCCGCGACGACGACCCGGAGACGAACCCCGGCGTGTCGCTCGGCCTGGCGTTCGGGACGCTCGCGAAGAACGGCCGCGACAAGCTGACGTTCGTGGCGGACCCGTCGCTCGAGGCCTTCGGCTCGTGGGTGGAGCAGCTGATCGCCGAGTCCACGGGCAAGCGTGGGGTCGGGATCGTCCCGATCGATCGCGAGCCGCTCGGCGACATCGCCGCGTACGGCAACGACCGGGTCTTCGTCCGGCTGGCGCTCGCGCCGCTCGAGGGCGAGACGCCGTACGCCGCAGGTGATGCCTTCGTTGCCGCGGCCGCGGTCGCGGGCCACCCGGTCATCCGGATCGACGTCGGCGACCCGATCGACCTCGGCGCCGAGGCGTTCCGCTGGGAGGTCGCCACCGCGGTGGCGGGCGCCGTGATCGGGATCGACCCGTTCGACCAGCCGAACGTCGAGGAGGCCAAGGAGCTCACGCGGCACGTCCTCGCGGCGGCCTCGTCCGGCCAGCAGCCGGCCGCCCCGCCGCCGCCGATCGTCGTCGACGACGCCGCGGGCCTGACCCTCCACGGCGACGCCCCGATGCGCCTCACCGCGGGCGATGGGACGCTCGTCGGCGAGCTGGCCCGCCACCTCGCCCGGCGCAAGCCCAACGCCTATCTCGCCCTCCAGGCGTTCATCGCCCCGTCGGCGACGTCGAGCGCCTCGATGGCCCGGATCCGGGCGCTGCTCCGGGACACGACCCACTGCGCGACGACCGCCGGGTACGGCCCGCGCTTCCTGCACTCGACCGGTCAGCTCCACAAGGGCGGTGCCCCGATCGGGTGGTTCCTTCAGCTCACGGCGGACCATCCCGTCGATCGGCCGATCCCCGGCTGGCCGTACACGTTCGGCCGGCTCATCGACGCCCAGGCCGAGGGCGACTTCGCGGCGATCGAGGCCCACGACCTGCCGATCCTCCGCGTCCACCTCGCCGATCCGGAGCGTGGCCTGGCCGCGCTCGAGTCAGCCCTGCGCGAGGCGCTCGCCGGGGGCTGAAGGTCAGGGTCACGCCACGCCGGCCGCCGCCGGCCCGACACGACAGGGAGGCGCATCGCAATGCGGATCGGGTTCGTCGGTCTCGGGCGGATGGGCGCCAACATGGTCCGTCGGCTCGTGCGGGACGGCCACGAGGTCGTGGCGTACAACCGGACACCGGAGAAGACGAAGGAGATCGAGGGTGAGGGCGCGATCGCGTCGTACTCGATCGCCGAGCTCGTCTCGAAGCTCGAGAAGCCGCGCGCGGTCTGGGTGATGGTCCCGGCCGGCGACGCGACCGAGGCCCAGATCGCGGAGCTGATGGAGCACCTCGAGCCGGGCGACACGATCATCGACGGCGGGAACACGAACTTCCACGACGACCAGCGCCGCCACGGGGAGCTGGCCGCGAAGGGCGTCCACTACGTCGACGCCGGGACGTCCGGCGGGATCTGGGGGCTCCAGGTCGGGTACTGCCTCATGGTCGGCGGCGAGCCCGACGCCGTCACGCCGCTCGAGCCGATCTTCGGGACGCTCGCGCCGAAGGACGGCTACCTCCACGTCGGCGGGCCCGGAGCCGGGCACTACGTGAAGATGGTCCACAACGGGATCGAGTACGGGCTGATGCAGGCCTACGCCGAGGGCTTCGAGATCATGCATGCCTCGTCGTACCAGCTCGACCTGGCGGCGATCTCGGAGCTGTGGATGCAGGGCTCCGTCGTCCGGTCGTGGCTGCTGGAGCTCGCGGGCAGGGCGTTCCGGGCGAACGGCCAGGACCTGACCCACCTCCAGGGCTACGTCGAGGATTCGGGGGAGGGCCGCTGGACCGTCCAGGAGGCGATCGACCACGACGTCCCGGCACCGGTCATCACGCTGTCGCTCCTGACCCGGTTCCGGTCGCGCCAGTCCGACTCCTATGGCGCGAAGGTGCTGGCGGCGCTGCGCAACGAGTTCGGTGGTCATGCGGTCAGGACCGAGTGACCGCGGCGCGATGAGCGCGACCCGCCGGCCATGACCGAGACTGCGGCCCCGCGCCGGCGCCGGACGTCCATGGCGCCGGACGCACCGGAGTTCGCCCCGGAATCGGCGCCCGACAAGACGCCCCACGCGGCGCCGCGGGCGAAGGACGTGCCGAGCACGATGCGTGACCTCCGCATCGCCCGGCATGCGAAGCGGAAGGCCGCGTCGAAGCCGGACGGCAACCCCCTCCGCGAGGGGCTGCGGCTCGAGCGCGTCCCGGACCCGAGCACGCTCGTCCTGTTCGGCGCCACCGGCGACCTCGCCCACCGGAAGGTGATCCCGGCGCTGTACCAGCTGTGGCGGACGAACCTCCTGCCCCACGAGTTCATGATCCTGGCGATCGGCCGGCGCCCGTACGACGACGAGACCCTCCGCGCCGACATGCGCGCGTCGCTCGAGAAGTTCTCGCGGGTGCTGCCGCTCGACGAGGCCGCCTGGCGGTCGTTCTCGACCCGGATCCGCTACCAGCGGATGGACTTCGACGACCCGGCCGCGTACGACGGGCTCGTCACCACCCTCGCCGCGATCGACAAGGAGCAGAACGCCCGGGGCAACCACCTGTACTACCTCGCGACGCAGCCGTCGGCGTTCGCCGAGATCGTCGGCCAGCTCGGCCGGGTCGGCCTCGACCACGAGCACCACGAGGGCGGCTGGCGCCGGATCGTCGTCGAGAAGCCGTTCGGCCACGACCTCGTCTCGGCGATCCGCCTGAACCGCGAGGTCGGCAAGGTCTTCCGCGAGTCGCAGGTCTACCGGATCGATCACTACCTCGGCAAGGAGACCGTCCGGAACCTGCTGGTCTTCCGGTTCGGCAACGGGATCTTCGAGCCGATCTGGAACCGCCGCCACATCGACCATATCCAGATCACGGTCGCGGAAGCCATCGGCGTCGAGAACCGCGGCTCGTTCTACGAGGAGACCGGCGCGAGCCGCGACTTCCTCCAGAACCACCTCCTCCAGCTGATGAGCCTCGTCGCGATGGAGCCGCCGGCGACGTTCGAGGCCGACGCCCTCCGCGACGAGAAGGTGAAGGTCGTCCGGGCGATCGCCGAGCTGAGCCCGGACCGGATCCGCTCGGACGTGGTCCGCGGCCAGTACGGCCCGGGCTGGGTCGCGGCGAAGGCGGTGGAGGGCTACCGCCAGGAGCCGGAGGTCGATCCGGAGTCGGAGACCGAGACGTACGTCGCCGCGCGGTTCGAGGTCGACGACTGGCGCTGGTCGGGCGTCCCGTTCTACCTGCGGACGGGGAAGCGGCTGCCGAAGCGGGCATCGGAGATCGCGATCCAGTTCAAGGAGGTCCCGCACCGGCTGTTCCGCGACTCGAGCCTGGAGCCCGATCCGAACCTGCTCGCGATCCGGATCCAGCCGGACGAGGGGATCATGCTCCGGTTCGGCGCGAAGGTCCCGGGTCTCGGGATCGACGTCCGATCCGTGACCATGGACTTCACCTATGGCTCGGCCTTCTCGGTCGACTCACCCGACGCCTACGAGACGCTGATCCTGGACGCCCTGCTCGGCGACGCATCCCTGTTCACGCGGGCGGACGAGGTCGAGGGCGCCTGGGCCCGGGTCACGCCGATCATCGACGCGTGGGCCGAGGACGGCCCGCCGGCCTTCCCGAACTACGAGGCCGGCTCGTGGGGTCCGGACACTGCCGACGAGCTGTTGGCTCGAGAGGGGCGGAAATGGCGGCGGATCTGATGACCCCGGGGATCCGACCATGAGCCTCGTCATGGGCGGTCTCGTCGCCGTGCCCGCAGGGCGCACGCCCGAACGAGCCTGTGCTGCGCTGGCGATCGCGCGCCCACAGCATCGAGGAGGTCGAGACCGAGCTCGCCCGGATCTGGTCCGAGATCAGCTTCACGGTCGATGCCGACGGAGACGGCGTCCGGGAGGAGCGCCACGTCGGGGCGCGGACGAGCGTGATGAACCTCGTCGTGATCGCCGGCCGGCCGGAGGTCGGCGAGCGCTGTGCGGCGATCATCCAGAAGCTCACGGGCCGCCATCCGTCCCGGACCACGATCGTCCAGCCCGCCGACCCGGACGGCCCGTCGTGGCTCGACGCCCACATCGTCGCCCACTGCGTCATGCCGCGGGTCGACGCTCCGGAGACCTGCGCGGAGACCATCCACCTGACGTGCGGCGGCGAGGCCGGCCGACACCTCGACGCCATCGTCGCACCGCTCCTGATCCACGACCTGCCGGTGACGGTGTGGTGGCCGGACGAGCCGCCGTTCGCGAGCCCGAAGGCGAACGATCTCTTCGCGATGGCCGACCGGCTCGTCGTCGACGGATCGGGCTGGCACGGCACCGGCCTGACCCAGCTTCGCCGGATGGCCGGGATGGCCGAGCGGCTGCCGATCGCGATCTCCGACTTCGCGCTCGTCCGGCAGTCCCGCTGGCGGGAGGCGATCGCGGCGATCTTCGACATCCCGGACTTCCTGCCGTACCTCCGGCACCTCCGCCGGATCGCGGTGACGTACGGCGTCCGCGACGAGTTCGGCGCGGAGTCGACGAACATCGTGAAGCCGCTCTACCACGCGGCCTGGATCGGGTCGCGGCTCGGGATGCACGTCGTCAAGCCGCTCGGGGCGACGACCGGCGGGCCGAAGCGGCCGGCGGGTCGCTCCACGACTCTCGCGAACCCGAGCGCCGGGCTCGGCGCGACGCTCCGCCTGGACCGGACGGACGTCGCGGTCGTCATCCGCCCGGTGCTGTCCGAGATGCCGCCCGGCACGACCCTCCGCGTCGAGCTGCTCGCCGACTGGCGCGGCTCGGAGCTCCGTGCCGACGTCACCGCCGAGCAGGAGGCCGTCCACGTCCGGGTCTGGCAGGATGGGGTCCACTGCCTCGAGCGCGGGTTCACCGCCCCGCGCCGGAACGACATCGACCTGCTCGCCGAGGCGATCGAGGCGGGCGGGCGCGATCCGGTCGCGATGGGCGCGCTGGCGCTGGCGGCAAGGCTGGCCGGCGGGGTCGGCGAGTGATCGAGATCCGGATCGGTCGAACGACCGTCACCGAGAGGCCCGGAGGGACCGCCCGATGAGCGAGCCGACCGTCGTCACCCTGGCCGACCCGGAGGCGTGCTCGCTCGCGGCCGCGGAGCGGATCGTCGAGATCCTCGACGTCGCGATCGACGACCGGGGCGAGGCCCACTGGGTCACGACCGGCGGGTCCGCCCCGGGCGGCATCTACCGCCACCTCGCGTCCTCGCCGCTGCGCACGGAGATCGACTGGCGAAAGGTCCGGCTGTGGTGGACCGACGACCGGTTCGTCCCGATCGATCACCCGCTCTCGAACGCGAAGCTGGCCTACGACCTGCTGCTCGACTACGCGGCGTTCACCGGGGAATCCGGGACGGGATCGTCGGGGATCGACGTGGAGGCGGGTCGCGCCGCCGGGGTCCCGATTCGCACGGACGACGTCCACCCGTTCCCGGTCGGTGCCGCGATCGGCGAGGGTCGCGACACGCACTGGTGCGCCGCCCGGTATGTCGAACAGCTCCGAGCCGACGGACCGGAGGAGAACGACGACGGGCTGCCCGCCTTCGACCTGATCCTGCTCGGCATCGGGCCGGACGGCCACATCCTGTCGGTGTTCCCGGAGTCGGAGGCGTTCGACGACCGGGCGTGGGCGCTGGGCGTGCCGGCACCGACGCACGTCGAGCCGCATGTCGCCCGGGTCACGCTGAACCCGAAGCTCGTGCCGGCGGCGCACGAGATCCTCGTCGTGGCGACCGGCGCCGAGAAGGCCGACATCCTGTTCGACATCCTGCGGTCGCCGGTGGAGCCGCGGCGACTGCCCGCCCAGCTGGCTCGTCGCGCCGGCGCGACCTGGATGCTCGATCGGGCCGCGGCCGCCCGACTGTGACGCACGGGTCCGACCCGTCGCGGGTCGCGATCCGGCCGGCCACGGCCGGGGATGCTGCAGCCATCTCGGACGTCTTCCTCGCATCGTTCCACGCGACCTACGACTTCCCGCTCGCGCACACGGACGATCAGGTCCGGGCGTGGATCGCCGATGCCGTGGTTCCCACCGGTGACACGTGGGTCGCCGTCGACGGCGACGTGGTCGTCGGGCTGATGGTCGTCGGCGGTGGAGACCTCGACCAGCTGTACGTCGCGCCGGACCGGCTCGGCGAGGGGATCGGCCGGCGCCTGCTCGACCTCGCGAAGGAGCGCTGGCCCGGCGGGCTCCGCCTCTACACGTTCCAGGTCAACGAGCGGGCCCGCCGGTTCTACGAGCGCAACGGGTTCGCCGCCGACTGGTTCGGCGACGGGTCGGCCAACGAGGAGGGCCAGCCGGACGTCCGCTATGTCTGGTCGCCAGTGGACCGCGCATGACGTTCGAGCCGGGCGCCGAACGCGCGCCCTCGCGCCTCGTCCCGTCCCCGGACGGCGTCCAGATCGCGGTCTTCACGTCCGGAACCGGGCCGCCCCTCGTCCTCGTCCACGGCGCCACGGCCGACCACACGACCTGGCGCACGTCCGGGCCCTTGCTCGGAGGGCGCCATGCCCTCCACGCGATCGATCGCCGCGGCCGGGGCGGGTCCGGGGACGGACCGCCGGGCGAGCCGTACGCGATCGAGCGCGAGTTCGACGACCTGGCGGCCGTCGTCGAGGCGATCGCGGCCGCGACCGGCGAGCCGGTCGACGTCGTCGGGCACTCGTACGGCGGCCGCATCGGGCTCGGCGCGGCGCTCCGGACGGACCACCTCCGCCGCCTCGTCGTGTACGAGGGTGCGCCGCCGGCGCCGGACGGAGCCGGCTACCAGGACGCCGACGCGGCCACGCTGCGACGGGTCGAGACGCTCGTCGCCGCGGGCGATCGCGACGAGGCGCTCGCGACCTTCATGCGCGAGATCGTGGGAATGCCGGCGGCGGAGCTCGCGGGCTTCCGGGCGAACCCGATCTGGGCGCGTCGCGCGGGAGCAGTCGACACGACGATCCGCGAGCTGCGCGCCGAGACGAGCCCGGCGGGCTCGCTCGCCGCCCTGGGGGCCGTGCGCCAGCCGGTGCTCCAGATCCTCGGAAGCGCCAGCGCGGCCCCGTTCGCGGAGGCGACGTGGGCGCTGAACGGGCAGCTGCGGAACGGCCGCGTCGTCACGATCGAGGGCGCACGGCATGCGGCCCACCACACCCATGCCGCCGCGTTCGCGGACGCCGTCGAGGCCTTCCTGGCGTCCCGTTCATCGGCGAGACGGCGCGTCGAGCGCCCGACGGATACCATCGACCCATGACCGACGCCACCGCCGCGGCACCCGTGCCGGCGGCCACCCCCGATGAGCGCCCGTACTCCCCGGGCCTCGAGGGCGTCCTCGCCGGCGAGACGTCGCTGAGCAAGGTCGACGGGGCGAACGGCCGGTTGATCTACCGCGGCTATCGGATCGGCGATCTCGTCGAGCATGGTACGTATCACGCCGTCGCAAACCTCCTCTGGACCGGCGACTGGGATCCCCGCGCCCGCCTCAGCACCGCGCCCGTGCCGCACGCGGTGCTGACGGCGCTGCAGGCACTGCCGACGACGACCAAGCCGATGGACGCGCTTCGCACTGCGGTGTCGGCGTGGGGCGCGACGCAGGCGCTCGCGTATCCGCCGACGGTCGAGCAGGCTCGAGCTCTGACGGCCGCGTCCCCGTCCGCGCTCGCCGCGTTCGCCCGGATTCGGGAGGGCAAGGATCCGATCGAGCCCGATCCGTCCCTCGATCTGGTCGAGGGCTTCCTCTATCAGCTCAAGGGCGAGCGCCCGGACGCCGGGACGGCCCGGGCCCTCGACGCCTATTTCATCGTCGGCGCCGAGCACGGCTTCAACGCCTCGACCTTCACGGCCCGCGTCGTGACCTCGACCCAATCGGATCTCGCGTCCGCGGTCTGCGCGGCGATCGGGACGATGAAGGGGCCGCTCCACGGTGGCGCACCGTCCGAGGTCGTGGACCAGCTCTCCCAGGTCGGCTCGGTCGAGAACGCAGAGAAGTGGCTGACCGAGGCGCTCGACCGCCACGAGCGACTGATGGGCTTCGGCCACCGTGTGTACCGCGCCTACGATCCGCGTGCCGCGGCCCTCCGCAAGGTCGCCGAGGGCATGGAGCACAAGCCCGACTGGCTCCAGCTGGCGATCCAGGTCGAGGACGTTGCGCTCCGATTGCTCGCTGAGCGCCATCCGGACCGGCCGCTGAAGACGAACGTCGAGTACTACGCAGCGCCGGTGCTCATGGGCGTCGGCCTCACGCCGGACCTGTTCCCGGCGACGTTCTCGCTGGCCCGCCACGCGGGCTGGACCGCCCACGCGCTCGAACAGGCCGCGAACAACCGCCTGATCCGCCCGGACGTCCGGTACGTGGGCCCCGCGGAGCGCGACCTGCCAGCCTGACGTTCAGCTGGCGACGCCCCCGAGGAAGCCGTCGACCAGGCTCGCCACCCGGACGGGGTCGTCGAACCACGGCATATGGCCGGCGCCGTCAACCACGGCGAGCTCTCCCTGCGGCAGGACCTCAGACATTCGCCGCCATGTCGCGACGCCGCCGACCGGATCGGCCGTTCCGAAGATGTGCCGCGTCGGTGCATCGATCCTCGACAAGTCCGCGTCCTCGAACGGGAAGCCGTCGCGCCAGCGCGCTCCCCGGACGAGGCGGCGAACCATGTCGCGTTCATGCCGCATCGCGTGCGTGTCATTGGTCAGGGCCACCCGCCAGTCGATGAAGGTGTCGGGAATCCGGCCGTCGACGAGGCTCGGCCCGTGCCCGCTGTCGCGAAGGATCGACCGTGTCCGATCGGCGCTCACAGGCAACCGGACGATCAGGGCACCGAGGGGCGACGCAAGTAGCCGGATGAACGACGGCGGCGGAACGTCGGCGACGAGCGGCCCTCCGCCGAGCAGGACAATCCGCTCAACCCTGGTCCGATGGTGCTCGGCCAGGCTCAGCGCCCAGACGTTGCCGATGGATCCACCGATCACCGAGGCTCGTTCGATCCCAAGGTCGTCGAGGACATCGCGCAGCAGATCGGCGGCGACGTGTCGGTAGTCCCGAGCATCGACGTCGAGCATGTCGCTCTGTCCCCAGCCCGGTCGCTCGAGGACAATGAAGCGAGCGTTCCCCAGGGTCGAGATCAGCGACGGCCAGGAGCCCGGGCCCACCGTCCCGTGGACCAGGAGGACAGGGCTTCCTGAACCCACCTCGAGGACCCGGACGGTCGCGGCCGAACCGGAAAGTCGGACGAGTCGGGAGCTCGGACGCAGGCCGTATGAGGCCCAGAGAGCCTCGTCGACCTGGCCGAACCGACTGGCGGTTGATCGACTTGCGATCGATGCGACGTCGTCGACTGACATGTCCACTTCTCAGTCCGAGACGGGGATCGCGGGCCGGAGACCCGAGCTGGCGGGCATCCGGACCCGCTCCGCGATGCGGTCGACGACGTACTTCGCATCACGGCCCGCACCCGCGACGAGCATCGACGTGAACGCGTAGCTGAACGGGACGCCGAGGAAGTACAGCCCGGGGACCGTCCGGCTGACCCCGCGGACCTCGTCGGGGTAGCCGTCGGGACCGGTGATCGGCACGCCGATCCACGAGTAGTCGCGGCGATAGCCGGTGCACCAGATGACGTTCGCGACGTCGATGATGGTCCCGTCGGCGAGGAGCGGCTTTCCATCCCTGGCACCGACCGTCTTCGCGTTGTGACGCTCGACGCCCGCGGCGTCCAGGTCGGGCAAGCGGATCCGGAGGAGCGGTCCTCCGCCGTGACGCACGTGCGGGCGCATCGCGCGGCCCATCGGCGTCCGGATGGTCAGGACGTGGCCGAAGACGAACGAGACGACCGGCCAGCCGACCCGGCCCCGCCTGGAGTCGACCCCGAACGGCAGCTGGCCGGCGGCCGTGCCCGACACGATCGTCCGATGCGTCTTCGCGGCCTCGAAAGCGACGTCGGCACCGGAATGGGACAGGCCGACGACCAGGACGGGGCCATCCTGGAGCTGGCTCGGGTCGCGATAGGCATGGGAGTGCAGCTGGCGGATCGCCGGGTCGAGCTCGCCGGCGAACGGGGGCACGTTCGGGATTCGGAACGCTCCTGTCGCGACGACGACCTGGCGGGCGGCGATCCGGCGACCGTCGGCGGAGATGACGAAGCCCTCGCCGCCCGGCGCAGGATCGACGCGCTCGACGCGGATTCCGCTACGCACCGGTAGCGCGAAGCGATCGGCGTAGGCCGTCAGGTAGTCGCCCATCTCGGCGCCGGTCGGAAAGTGGAACGCCCGAGCGGGGAAACGGAAGCCGGGAAGCGAGTCCCAACGGGCCGGGCTGTAAAGACGCAGCGAATTCCAGTGCTCACGCCAGTGGTCGCCGATCCGCTCATCGGCGTCAAGGATCACAAAGGGCAGGCCACCCCTGGACAGATGGTAGCCGGCCGACAACCCGGCCTGGCCGGCCCCGATGACCACGGTGTCGATCGGCTCGATCTCCGTCTCGCTGTTCATGTCACGCCTCCGGGTCGATCGTTCGAGGATTCGGAGGCGACCGACCGGCCAGCCGGCCGCCGATGACGACCCTAGGTTCGGGGACGGGGAGACGCATCGGCGGAGATACCCAATCGGCCGAGTGGCCGGTATGGGTACCGCCGGTCTGGAGCAGCCGTCACACGAGGCGGTGCTCGTAGGCGAAGGCAGTCGCCGCAGCCCGCGACGAGACATCGAGCTTCGTGAAGATGTTGCTGACGTGTCGGTCGATCGTCCGCTCGCTGATCCCGAGGTCGGCAGCGATCTCGCGGTTGGTGCGGCCGCTCGCCACGAGTCGCAGCACCTCCAGCTCCCGCGGGCTCAGACCGCCCGGCGCGGGCGGTGGCGTGCCGGAGATCTCGTCGACGTGGTCGCGATCGGGAACAGCCCCGAGCTCGTCGAACACGTCGCGGGCGGCGGCGAGCTCGATTGCCGCGCCGTCGGCGTCGCCCAGTGACCGGCGTGCGCGGGCGATCGCCACGCGGACGCGAGCGCCCTCGTACGGCGCATCGAGTGCCTGCCACAGCTCCCAGGCCCGTCGCAGCGACACGAGCGCGCCCATTGCGTCACCCGCCGCGAGGCGGACGAGGCCGTCGGCCCGCGCGGCGATGGCTCGGAGGAGGGGCGGCTTGGCCGCCGGCCCGGCAAGCCCCGCGAGCTCGCGGACACCTGCCTCGGCCGCCGGAATGTCGCCGGCGGCGAGCATGATCTCGACATAGGGCTCGAGCAGGCGCGGACGAGCGATCGGGTCCGCCTCGTCGAGCGCACGTCGGATGGCCGCGCCGGCCGCGCGGCGGTCGCCCAGGGCGAGACGGACAAGCGCGAGGCCGGGATCGGGCTTGCGGCCCCACTTCGCGCCCTCACGGTAGGCAGACTCGGCTGCCGCGAAGTCGCCGCGGAGACGGTGGAGCTCGGCCTGCTGGTAGAGCGCCTCGCCGACCGCCGGCTGAGGCGGTGGTCGGGAGAGCCAGTCGTGGGCCCGGCCGACCTCGATGACTGCGTCTTGCCACAGGCCGTGGAACTGCAAGAGCTCCGCCCGGAAGACCAGGCACCGACCGCGGAACGGCACGGCGTCCGGCTGGGAGTCACACCACCGATCGAGGGCCGCGGTCCACTCCTGGGCCCGGCCGAGGTCGAAGACTGCCTGGTACGCCTCGATCGAGCCGCAATACACGATCCCGACATTCATCGGCGACACCTCGCCGGTGGTGACCGCGACCATGGCCTCGTCGAGGAGCGCGATCCCGCGGTCCACCTCGCCGAGCGCGATCAGAGTCTCGCCGCGCCCGAGGCACGACAGCGCCAGCAGGTCGCGATCGCCGAAGCGCTCGGCGACGACGCCGACCTGATCAAAGATCGACATGGACTCGGCCACCTCGCCCTGATCGCGCGCGCGGAGCGCGAGGGGAACGAGCAACAACCCGCGTTCGACACAGTCGACGCCGGTCTCGTCGAGCAGCCGCGTCGCCCGGGCGTGCCAACCACCGGCCTGGGCGAACTCCCCGCGCTGACCGAGATTCATGACGATGTGGTAGGCGTGCCGGACCGCCCGGATGGGATTGCCGTCGCGGAGCGCGGCCAGGTGCGCCCGCTCCCACGTCCGGTAGGCCTCGTCCGGCCGACCGAGCATCTGGAGAGCCGTCGCCAGCCGTTCCAGGTCATCGATCTCGAGCTTGTCGTCGGCGTCCGCCGAGCCGAGGCGGTCCGCCACCTCGCTCCACGCGCGCCGATCGAACGCGTCGTGAGCGAGGTCGAGATCCGTGGAAGTCTTCACGAGGGCATCGGCTCCGCGGTCAATGTACCCCGCGGGGGCGGCCCTGCCGTCAGGTCAGAGCCAGCCGCGCCGGCGGAACAGGATCGTCAGCATCACGAGCACGAACGCCATGAGCGCGACCACGACCCAGAACGAGAACGGCTCGTTCTCGCCCGGCACCGGCACGTTCATGCCGTAGATCGACGCGATCAGCGTGAGCGGCAGCAGGATCACCGAGGTCGCGGTCAGGATCCGGAGCGAGTCGTTCAGCCGGTGGGACAGGACCGACTCATTCGTGGATTCGAGCGCCTCGGCGACCTCCTTGTAGTTCTCGAGCGTGTCCCAGATGCGCTCGGCCGCGTCGGAGATGTCATCGAAGTAGATCTCGAGCTCCTCGGCGAGGTAGCGCTGCTTCGTGCGCTCGAGGTCGCGGAGGACGGCGCGCTGCGGCCGGACGATCCGCCGGAAGTTGATGATCTCCTGCTTCGCGTTCGAGATCGCCCGGACGATCGCACTCGAGCGGCCCTCGAGGATGTCGTCTTCCAGCGCGTCCAGCTTGTTGCCCATCTTCCGGAGCATCGGGAAGGCCGCGTCGACGTTCGTGTCGACGATCTTGTACAGGAGATAGCCCGAGCCCTTCGAGAACGTCGACTCGCGCACCTCCTCACGGGCCTCCATCCGTTCGAACATCGCCGCGAGCGGCGGGAGGGCCGTCTCGGTGAACGTGATCAGGTAGTCGGGCCCGACGAACATGTCGAGCTCGGCCGTCAGCAGCCGGCCGGACGCCTTCTCGAACACGGGGAAGTGCAGGACGATGAAGAGGTAGTCGTCGTACACGTCCAGCTTCGAGCGCTGGTTGCGCGAGTAGACGTCCTCCCAGTCGAGTGGGTGGAAGTCGTAGCGCTCCTCGAGCCACTCGCGGTGGGCGAGGCGGGGATCCTCGACATGGATCCAGCGGAGGCCGCTGGCCTCGACGATGCGGGGCTCGACTACCTCGCCGGGGCCGGGCGCGTTCGAACCGCCGGCCGGGATCGGTCGGCGCAGCCGCGGGCGTGGGAGCGGCGGCAGGTTCGGCATCGACTGGGAGGCTTCATGGCGGTCGGCCGCATGGTAGCCGGTGCGATGCGGACCGCGCCACCCGCCGAACGACCCGGCCCAACGACGGGGGCACACCCGCGTCTGCGATCGTCGCGGATGGGCGTGGCTGGCAAGGCGGCGGGGAGGAGCGGAGCGAGCGGGCTTGAAGGCCCGTGAGCGAGCACCGCAGTCGCCGACGCAGTCCAGCATCGTCCAGGCGCGACAGCCCGGGACGCTACGCTAATGCTGTGCCTGGTCCGCGCGGGCCTCCCACAGGACGTGCTCGGGCGTCTCGAGCTGGAACGTCGAGTGGTTGATGTCGAAGTCGGCCGACAGGCACGTCCCGAGGTGATCGAGGATGTCGCCGGGCTTGGCCTCCTCGCCGAGCACGACGTGGGCGGACACGACGTTCATCCCGCTCGTGATCGTCCAGGCGTGGAGGTCGTGGACGTCGACCACGCCGGGCGCCTCGCGGATGTGGCGCTCCACGTCGCCAAGATCGACCCCCTTCGGCGTCGCCTCGAGCAGGACGTCGACACTGTCGCGGAGAAGCAGGCCGGTCCGCGGCACGATCAGGATCGCCACGACCAGCGACGCGACGGCGTCCGCCTGGTGCCAGCCCGTGAGGGCGATGACCAGGCCCGCCACGAGGACGGCCCCCGCGCCGATCAGATCGCCGGCGATCTCGAGATACGCGCCGCGCATCGTCAGGCTTTCGCGCTGCCCGGGCGCGAGGATCCGGAGTGTGACGATGTTGGCCAGGAGCGCGATCGCGGCGACGACGATCACGATCCCCGGCCGGACGTCCGGCGGCGCGAAGAACCGCTGGACCGCCTCGATCGCGACGATCAGGGCGATCACGAGCAGGAGCACCGCATTGGCGGCGGCAGCGAGCATCTCGAGCCGGTACAACCCGAAGGTGCGGGTGTCGCTCGGCGGCCGGGACGCGAGGCGGATCGCGACGAGCGAGAGCGTCATCCCCGAGACATCGGCGAAGACGTGCGCCGCGTCGGCCATGAGCGCCAGCGAGTTCGCTGCGATGCCGGCGACCAGCTCGACGACGAGCACGACGAGCCCGATGCCGATCGCGGCACGCAGGCTGCCGGCGTGCCGGCCGGCCGCCGAATGGGAGTGGGCCACGAACGGAGCGTAGCGCCCCGCGCCCGCTTGATCGAGTACCGTCAAGGTGCCGGGCGGACCGGCGGCGACGCGGAGGCTCGATGACGGCGGTCCCGGACGGATACGGGGTGCTCGAGGCCCACGGCTACGGCAAGCGCTATCGGCGGACCTGGGCGCTGCGCGGTGTCGACCTCACGGTTCCCGCGGGGAGCATCACCGCCCTGGTCGGGCCGAACGGCTCGGGCAAGTCCACCCTGATCCGCAGCTGGATCGGCTTCGAAGGCGCGACCGAGGGGCGGCTCCTGACCGGCGGGGTCGATCCGCAGCGCGACCGGGCCGCCGCGGTCGCCCTCGTCGGCTACGTGCCGCAGTCGCCGTCGCTCTATCGGGACCTGACTGTCGCCCAGCACGTCGAGCTGGCCGCGACGCTTCGCGACGGGTTCGATCCGGCGATGGCGAACCGGTACATCGAACGGCTGTCGATCGACCTCTCCGCGAAGGCCGGCGAGCTGTCCGGCGGCGAGGGGGCGCAGGTCGGGCTGGCCCTGGCGCTGGCGACGCGCGCCTCGATCCTCCTGCTGGACGAGCCCCTCGCGAGCCTCGATCCGCTCGCCCGTCGCGAGTTCCTGCACCTGATGGTCGAGGCGGTCCGTTCGGTCGGGGCGACCGCGCTGCTGTCCTCGCACGTGATCACCGACATCGAGCAGGCCTGCGATCGGCTGGTCGTGCTCGGCCGGGGCCACACGCTCCTGGACCTCCCGGTCGCCGACGCGATCGCCCATCACCGCGTGATCGAGGGCTCGCCGGCGGAGGCGGTTCGCGCGGCCGGCCCGAACGCGGTGATCGGCAGCTTTCCGGCACCCGACGGGGTACCGCTGTCCCTCGTCCGGACGCCGCCGGCCGACGACCCTGGCGCGGCCCCGCTGGGGCGGCCGGCCACTCTGGAAGAGATCGTCATCGGGCATCTCGCCGCGGGCCGGATCCGGGCGGCCGCCGCGGCGGCTGCCGCGGGACGGGCGGCATGATGCTCCGCGGGGCGCTCCTGTCGTTCCGGATCCAGCGCTTCGAGACGACGCTCGTCATCCTCGCCGCGGTCCTGTCGGTCCTGGTCTCCGCCGTCGTGATCTGGGCGTTCGGTGCGGGGAACTACGCTCGGTGTCTGAGCGACGACCCGGCAGCGTTCGGGAGCGCGTGTCAGACCGGCGTCTATCCGTTGCTCAACCGGATCGCGCGACTCTCGCTGTCGATCGTCCCGGTCTTCCCGCTCGTGGCCGGCCTCCTCGCCGGCAGCCCGATCGTCGCGCGCGAGCTGGAGACGGGGACCGCCCGGCTCGCCTGGTCGCTCGGACCGTCACGACTACGTTGGCTCGCCCAGCGGGCGCTGCCGATCCTCGCGGTCGTCGCCCTCGCGTCGCTGGCGATCGGCCTGACGGCCGAGGCGCTGACCCATCTCCTGCGGCCGACGGTCGACCTGGACCAGTCGTTCGTCGGGTTCCGCGGCCGCGGACTCCTGATCGCGGTCGAGGCGATCCTCGTCGCCTCCGTGGCGCTCGCGCTCGGGGCGATCGTCGGTCGATCGGGGCCGACCCTCCTCTTCAGCCTGATCCTCGTCTTCGCGATCGGGATGGCCGTCGACAAGGTCGAACGCGAGCTCCTCACGAACGAAGCGGTGGCGGCGGACGCCAACGAGTTCCCGTACGACGACGCGAACTATGTCGTCGACAACCGGCTGCGCTTCCCCGACGGGACGATCCTGACGTGGGAGGTGGCGATGGCCACCCATCCCGAAATCCAGAATGGCTGGGACGAATTGAGCGGGATCGCGGGCGTCGTGCTGTATGTCCCCGGGGCGCGCTACCACGACGTCGAACGACGGGAGGCGCTGGCGATGCTCGCGATCTCCGCCCTGTTCGTCGCGCTGGCCGCCGTGTCGGTCCTCCGACGACGGCCCCGCTGAGGGATCGCCGGGCCCGGCGTCGATAATCCGCCCGTGACCAGCGCCCTCCTCGCCTTCGACGACGCCGGCAACCGGCTGTTCGCCGCGCTCCGGCGCGCCGCGGTTGCGGCCCGGCTGCCGTCGCTGGCGCGGCTCGAGACGCCGCCCTGGGTCGGGATCGCGCTGGCGATCGCCGGCTGGGCGCTGATCGTGTGGTTCAGCGAGCCGTGGGGCCGGCTGTGGGGCACCGGCCAGGATGCCCGCTGCTACTGGCAGGCGACCCTCGCCGATCCGTACCTCCACTCCGACTGGAACGACCCGATCGCCTTCGTCTACTCGCCCGCCTTCCTCCAGCTCGTCTCGCCGCTGACGGCCCTCCCGTGGCAGGCGTTCATGGCCGTCTGGACGGCGCTCCTCGTGCTCGCCGTCCGGGTGCTGACCGGGCCGCGTCTGCTCGCCGCCGGGCTCCTCTTCCCGTTCGCGGCGATGGAGGTGGCCGGCGGCAACGTGTCGCTGCTGCTCGCCGTCGCGATCGTCGTCGGGTTCCGCTGGCCGTGGACCTGGTCGCTCGTGCTCCTGACGAAGATCACGCCCGGCATCGGGCTGCTGTGGTTCGCGGTTCGGGGCGAGTGGCGCTCGCTGGCCATCGCGCTGGGCGCAACCGCGGCAATCGTCGCCGTGTCCTTCGCGACGATGCCGGACCAGTGGCGGACGTGGGTCGACGTCGTGATCCGGAACGTCGAGGCGGGCCGGGCCGGGACGTGGGCCTCTCTGCCGATCCCGCTGCTCGTCCGGATGCCGGTCGCGATCGTGGTCGTCGTGTGGGGCGCGCGGACGGATCGGCCGTGGACGGTGCCCGTCGCGTCGATGATCGCGCTGCCGGCCGTCTGGTACGGCGGCCTGTCGATGCTGCTGGCCGTCATCCCGCTCCTGGGCGGCGGACGCGGCGTGGGCCGGTGGGCGCTCCGAGGGTTGGAGCCCGCGCCGGCTCCGACGCGCGGCTGACAGATTCCCGCCTCACGTCGACTACGGGACGGATCACCCGAATTGGGTGCCAGATCTTCACCGCCGGTCGACGAGGCACGATCGGAGGCTGCTCCGATCGGTCGTGCACGGCTTCCCACGCTCAGCGGCCGATGAAAGGAGCCGATTCGGAGCGCCGTCTGACGCCGGCTCGACACCCGGTGTCGATCTGTCATCGGATGGGCGGTCTCGGGCCGCTCCTCGACACGAGGCGCGAATCTGGCAGGCGTGCGTCCGGATCGGGCGGCGCCGGACCTGATCATTCGGCCATGGACGGACCGTTCGCGCGAGCCGGAACCGCCCCACGGACGCGAAACCCGCAGGCTCGTGCGAGGCCGAAGCGCGGTGGCGAGTGGATGACCCCTTCAGGCGACCCGCTTCGTGTGACAACGGTCCCGGGGTGACCGTCTGAGCGAGTCCGAGGGCGGGCCACGATGGCCGAATCGGCTCGGACCGCCTACGCGGCCGCGCCCTCCCCCATCCGCTCCGGCCGCACCCGGAGCGCCACGACCGCCGCCCCGATCAGGAACACCGCCGCCCCGGCAAAGAACGGCGCGCTCGTTCCGAAGGCCCCCGCGAGCGTCCCGCCGACCAACGGCCCGATGATGCCCGCGGCGTAGAGCGGGAGATAGACGAGGTTCAGCGTCTGGGACCGCCGCTCGATCGGCACCTCCGTCGCGAGCAGGCTGAAGACCATCGCCCCGACCAGAGCGTTCGCGGCCGTGAACACCATGATCGAGAACGCCAGCGGCGGGATCGCCTGCACCAGCGGCGTCGCGATCAGCGCGAACCCGCCGACGACGAGCGCCGTCAGGAGCACCGGACGGAACCCGACCCGGTCGCTCACCCACCCGCCGATCGGGGAGAACGAGGCGCCGACCAGGCTCGCCAGGCCCACGACGACTCCGATCGTGGCCGCCAGCCCGGGCCCGCTCCCGACGATGTCCTCCACGAGGAGGGGCTGGTACGGTCGGCTCATCTGGTTGGCGAGGAACGCCACCCCGTAGATCGCGAAGATCCGCCGGACGACGGGGTCCCCGAGGACGCCCCGCACGGCGCCGTACGCCAGCCTCAGGACCGGACCGGTCGGGACGACGGCCGGACGGACCTCGGCGGCCCCGAACCACACGAGGAACGCCGTCCCGACCGACAACGCGGCGGAGACCCAGAACATCGCGGGCAGGCCGAAACCCAGCCCGTCCACGATGACCCCGCCGAGCAGCGGGCCGACGGCGAACCCGATCGGCCCGGCCACGCCGAACAGCGCGATCAGCGTCCCGACCCGCCGGCGCGGGACGACATCGCGGATCGCGCCGAGCATCACTCCGGTGTTCCCGAGCTGGAAGCCGATCAGGAGGAGGCTGAGCGCGAGCTGCCACGGCTCGCGTGAGAGCGCGACGCAGGCGAACACGAGCGCCTCGACGAGCGCGCTCCGGGCGATCACCGCCTTGCGCGAGTACTTGTCCGCCCAGACGCCCCACAGCGGCACGAGGGGCATGCCGACCACGAAGATCAGCGCCGAGAACAGCCCGACGAACGCGGCACGGTCCGCGTCCGGGACCCCCACGACCCGGAGATAGGCCGGAAGGTAGGCGAACACCTGGCTCACCCCGAGGCCCTCGACGAGCGAGGTGATCCAGTACACGACGAAGACGCGTCGCCAGTCCGATCGACCTTCGTCGCCCACGATGAACGCGGGATCGGCGAGTGGGCCGGCGGCCCCCGGGCTGATGGTCGCGAGGTCGGTCGGCGGCATGGCGCTGAAGACTATCTGACCCGACCCACGTGAACCGGCGCCCATCGACCGGACGTAGACTCGGCCAGGGAGGTGGTGAGGCATGCTCGGTCGCTACGTGACCCGCGCCGTGGACGCGCAGAGTCGCTGGTCGAAGCCGTTCGGGGACTTCAACCACCGCTGGCTCGGCGCCCTCTTCCACGCGATGCGTCCGATCCAGCACTTCCTCAACGGGTCGTGGCTCGGCCACCCGGTCCATGCGGTCGTCACCGACGTCCCGGTCGGCGCCCTCACCGTCTCGATCGTCGCCGACTTCATCGGCCAGCCGCTGGTCGCCGACATCTCGATGCTGCTCGGCGTCCTGGCGATGGTCGCCGCGGCCGTGACGGGCCTCGCCGACTATGCCGAGGTCGACGGGAACCCGCGCTCCCGCGCGACGGTCCACGGGACGCTGATGGTCGTCTCCCTCGTGCTGTATGCCGCCTCGCTCGTCCTCCGGGCCGGGAGCCCGGCCGATCGGCTCGTCCCGATCCTCCTGGCGGTCATCGGCTACCTGTTCCTCGCCGTCGGCGCGTTCGTCGGCGGCGACCTCGTCTTCCTCGCCGGGACGCACGTCGACCGGCATGCCTGGCGTGGCGCCGGCGCGAAGTGGATCGCCCTCGAGCTCGGCGGCCTCCCGGACATCCCGCAGGGCGGCCCGACGAAGCTGCGCGCCGGCATCAACGACCTCGCGGTGATCCGGGACGGCGACGCGATCCTCGCCGTCCACGCCCAGTGCGCGCACGCCGGCGGCCCGCTCGCGGAGGGATCGGTCGAGAACGGCGTGATCGAGTGCCCGTGGCACGGCTCGCGGTTCCGGATGGCCAACGGCCATGTCGCCCGTGGCCCGTCGGTGTACGACCAGCCCGCGTACGACGTCCGTCGTTCCGAGACCGGCGGTTGGGAGGTCCGGCGCCAGACCGGTTGAGGCAGGACCGGCTGACGCCGATCCGGGGCAGACCCGGCGATTTCGCCGCGTGTTTGCAACGCGGATCGGTGCATCCCGGCACCGACGACAACCCGGGTATTGACGTACGATCGGGCCGGGCGCGATCCGAAGAATCCGAGCGCGCGATGTGGGGGAATCACGATGAGTCACCTGTCCACCTCGGTCTCGGTGGATGCGCCACCGCATGTGGTCTACGACCTGATCGCGGACCCCGTGCGGGCGGCGGAATGGCAGACCCTTCTGGCGGAGATGGGGCCGATCTCCGGTCGGGCGGGGGGCATCGGCTCCAGCTACATCGGCTACTACCGGGTCGCCGGACGGAAGCTCCCCGCCCGGTTCGTGGTGACCGCCGCGGAGCGACCGAGCCTCCTCCAGGTCAACGGCACGACGACCGGCGGCTGGACCCGCTGGACGACGATGATCGAACCGTCCGGCGGCGGCTCGACGATCCGCGTCTCGATGGAGTACGAGCTGCCGGGCGAGATCGTCGGCTCCCTGTTCGGGATGCTCACCGGCAACCGGATCGAACGCGAGTTCCGGCGGTCGTACGACCAGCTGAAGCGGATCGTCGAGGGCGACGGCCTGGGCCCGGAGCCGCGCGCGCTCCGTCCGGTCGACGACCCGGCCGCCGACCGGACCGCCGACGAAGGGCGGGCGGAGGCGGCCGTCAGCTGAGCCGCCCGCTCGACATCCCGGTTCCGGGCGTGGTCGTCCTCGTCGGCGCGGCCGGCGCGGGCAAGACGACGTTCGCCGCCCGGCGCTTCGACCCGGACGAGGTGCTCTCGTCGGACGACCTTCGCGCGGCCGTCAGCGGTGATGCGACCGACCAATCCGCGACCCGGACCGCGTTCTCGATCCTCCACCGGGAGCTGACCCGCCGGGTCGTCGCCGGGCGGCTCGTCGTCGTCGACGCCACGAGCCTCACCCCGGCGTCGCGCGCCGCGGTCCTGCACCGAGCGGCGATCGCCGGCGCCCGCGCCGTGGCGATCGTCCTCGTCCCGACCGCAGCCGAGGTCCATGCACGGAACCGGCGCCGTCCGGAGCGGACCGTCCCCGCGGACGTCATCGACCGCCAGATCGCGGCCGCGGCGTCGCTCGGTGCCGATCCGGCGGCGATCGAGACGCGGCTGCGGTCCGAGGGGTTCGCCGCCGTCCGCGTCGTCTGGGGCGACGATCCCGGCGCGGCCGACGATCTCGAGATCCGGCGGGTCGCCCGACCGGCGCGGGGGCAGCGTCCGGCGAACCGGCCCTAGCTCGCGGGCACGGCCGACCCGCCCGCGATCAGCACGACCGCGATGCCGGCCATGACGATCCCGACGAGGTGGCTCCGGGAGACCCGCTCGTGGAGCAGGGCGACCGCCAGCACGACCGTCGTCACCGGATAGAGCGAGCTCAGGGCCGCCGCGACGTCCAGCCGCCCCGCCTGGGTCGCGAGGACGTACAGGCCGTTGCCCGCGAGGTCGAGGAAGCCGACGGCGAGGACCGCCGGGAGCACCGATCGCGGGACCCGCCACGGACGGCGGCCCAGGACGACGATCAGGGAGATCGCGACGAGCGCCGCGACCTTGATCGCGACGAGCGGCCACACGACGAGGTGCTCCGGGAACGCACCGACCGCGACGTTGAACAGCCCGAGCCCGAACCCGGCCAGCAGCGCGTACTCGATGCCGGACGGGCGGCCGCTCGGATCGTTGGAGCGGGACACCAGGATCACGGCGACGAGCGCGGCGACGATCCCGACGACCACCTCGGGCGGCGGCAGTCCCTGCCGGACGAACCCCACCGCGACCGGGATGCTCGCCGCGATCAACCCGGTGACGGGCGCGACCACTCCCATCCGACCGACCGCGAGGCCCTGGTACAGCCCGAGGATTCCGGCGACGCTCAGCGTTCCGGCGACCAGCGCGAGGGCCAGGGTCGTCGTACCCGGGAACCGCTCACCGGTCAGGATCGCCAGGGCGACCATGACGAGGACCCCGAGCCCGTCGACCCCGATCGCGATGCCCAGGACGGGCGCGCGGCGTCCGGTCCAGCCTCCCCCGAAGTCGCCGGCTCCCCAGGCGATCGCCGAGCCGAGACCGAAGGCGACGACGGCAAGCCCGGTGCCGGCCGGATCAGCCAGGAACGGCTCCGGCAGGTGCGGTCGCCGACTCGGCCGCGGGCGCGTCATCGTCCGTCTCGGTCGGACCCTGCAACGAGAGGACCGCGTCGGCGGCGTCGTGGTACCGGTCCGACGTCGTCAGGTAGATGACCTGGAAGTCGCGGGCCATCTCGCGGAGCAGCTCGAGGGCGCGGCCGGCCCGCTCCTCGTCGAGGGTCATGAACGGGTCGTCGAAGATCAGTGGCGGCCGCCGATCGCCCGTGACGAGCCGGACGAGCCCGAGGCGGGCGGACAGGTAGACGAGGTCGAGGGTGCCCTGGCTCAGCGAGCGCACGTCGACCCAGTCGCCCCGCTCGGGGGCGTGGAGGCGGATGTCGAGGGTCCGATCGTCGACCGAGACGCGTCGATAGCGGCCGCCGGTGATCCGCTCGACGTCGCCGACCATCCGTCGCTCGAGGAACCGGGTCGCGGTCTTCATCGTGGCCTGCTCCGCCACCTCGATCTCGCGGAGCGTCCGTTCGTAGATCCGGCTCCGACGCTGGAGCGCCACGAGCTGTTCGCGCCAGGCCGCGAGTCGCTCGGCGGCCCCGGCGACCTGCTCCGAGTCGACGCTGTTCGCATCGACGCGGGCGCGGGCGTTCGCCTCGTCGTCCCGGGCGCGCTCGAGGGCGATCTCGAGGTCGTGCGTCTCGACCTCCAGCCGCTCCCGCGCCCGGGGCTCCTTGGCGATCGGGCCGAGCGCCTCGACGGCGTGTGTCTTCTGCTCGATGTCCAGCGCCGCCGCGTCCCGCAGCTTCGGCAGGGTCTCGATCGGCTCCTTGCCGACCAGCCCGTCCAGCTGGGCGGTCAGACGGTCGATCCGGCTGGCGTGGTCGCGCTCCGCCTCGAGGAGGGCCTCCGCCGAGGCGAGGTCCGGCAGCCCGAGCCCCATGAGCTGCTGCTCGGTATCCAGCTCGGCCTGGCGGAGGTCCGCCTCCATCTCGGACCGGCCCCGGAGCCGCCGGTCGATCTCGACGTCGCGCATCTCCTGCTGGACGCGGTCGCTCCGCCGGATCCACCAGGCGATGAGCGCGACGATCAGGCCGATCGCCGCGATGATCCCGCCGATGATCGTCGGGATCTGGCCGACGTCGACGACCCCGGCCGTGTCGAGCGCGAACGTGACGCCGGCCACGAGCAGCCCGACGACCAGCAGCACCACGCCGGTCCGCGAGAGCGGGCGCCACGACGGCGGCGGCGGGACCTCGAAGGTCACGTTCACCTCGCCGGACAGGGCGCCGGTCAGGTCCTTGATCTTCGCGTCGAGGATCCGTAGCCGGTTGACGATCTGCTCGAGCACCGGCAACGGGTTGGCGGACGGGTGGCTGTTGCGGAGCCCACCGAGCTCCTGGGACACGGCCACCGCCTGGCGATAGCGGTCGAACCGCTCCTGGGCGCCGGCGCGCTCGACGGTCAGCCGCTCCGCCTGACGCGCCTTCTCGAGGAGCGCCCGCCGCTCGACGAGGGACTTCTCCGTCTCCGTTCGGCGCTCGCGGGCGCTCGACAGCATGTCGCGATCGCGATCCAGCTGGGCCAGGGCCAGCTCGCCCTGCTCGACGGCCGCCTGGGACTGCTCGACCGCCTCCTCGGCGACCTTGAGACGCCCGGGGTTCTTGTCGCCCTTCGTGTTCAGGGCATAGATCGCCTTCTCGAGCGTCCGGCGCGCCCTCGACGTGCCCCGGTCGCCGCCGCTGATCGACGCCTGCAGCCGGTCACGCAGGGCGGCCTCATCCCGATCGAGATCGGCCAGCTCCTGGTGACGGATGCTCGCGGTCGAGCGGAAGAACGCCTCGCTCGGGATGCCCGTCAGCTCCGCGAGCGCCTGGTCGGCCAGCGTCGGGTCGGTGATCGTCTCGCCATCGATCGAGAGGCTGACGGTGCCACGCGCGCCCCGGAACGCCTTCTCGAGCGTGCCGCTCCGGACGCCCCGGTCGTCGTCGTCGACCTCGAAGTCGACCGTGATCACCGGACGCGCGTCCTCACCGGCGTCCCATGGGCGGAGCGCGTCCATGTCCGCACCGCCGCTCGTCACCTTCCGGGTGAGAGCCAGCTCGATCGCCCGCTGGATCGTCGTCTTGCCCGCCTCGTTCGGGCCATGGATGATCGTCAGGCCGGGCGACAGCGGGATCTCCAGCTCGCGGTACCGGCGGAAGTCCCGCAGGACCAGCCGGGTGATCCTCACAGCGTGACCTCGTGACCGGCGAGAAGGAGCCGGCCGAGACGGAGGACGTCACGTAGCTCGGCCGCCTCGTCCGCGGTCGACGGCGAGCCGCCCGCCTCGAGCGTGGCGATCCGCGCCTCGACGTTCCGGATGAACGCGCCGGGGATCGTGTCCGGCGACGGCAGGACGCCGTTCGTCAGCGCGGGCAGCGATGTGTCCCGGACCCGCACCTTGAGGAAGCTGCTCTTCAGCCGGTCCTCGACCTCCTCGATGTGGATGTCGAGCTCGTCGGGACGGACGCCGGTGATCCGGGCATCGAGGACCAGGTCCGGGTCGGCGAGCGCGGACAGCCGGGCGAGCAACGCCGGCTGGTCGCCGATCGCGGCGGCGTCGACGTCCAGCTTGTCGAAGTGCGTCCGCGACACGGACCGCGGGTCGAGATTCACCGTCCGCGCCCCGCCCACCACCTCCAACGACACGATGACCGCCTTGCCGGCGCCGTCCTGCGTGACGGCCACCGGCTCCGGGGCGCCCGAGTAGGCGTAGGTCGTCGGCCCGGCGGTGCCCTGCTGGAACGAGTGCCAGTGCCCGAGGGCGAGGTAGTCGAGGTCGCTGGCCTCGACCTCCTCCTTGGTGAAGACCACCTCGTCGCGGTCGGTCTTGTCCGGGATCGACAACGAGCCGTGGATCATCCCGACCTGCCAGGTCGCCGGGGACGGCCCGTCGCGGTGGACGTGGACGTCGAGCATCGGGCTGTGCGGGCCGCGCTTGGTGGCGAAGACCGGTCCGTGGACGACCACGTCGGAGGTCGGGAGGTGGATGCTCGGCAGGCTCGGGGTCAGGACGGTCACGAGATCATCGTCCGGCGTCGAGCCGGCCAGCGCCGGGATGTCGTGGATCCGGTACAGGGACGACCGGTCGTAGACGTCGTGGGTCCCCGGGATGATGACAGTGCGGATCTTCGCGACGACGAGCCGATGGAGCTCCGCCGCGACGCGATCCACGGATCGGCGCGGCTGCGTGTTCGAGTCGAACAGGTCGCCCGCGATCAGGACGACATCGACCTTCTCCGCGATCGCCAGGTCGACCGTCGCGCGAAAGGCGGCGAACTGCCGCTCACGCTGCGCGGCCGCCTGCTCGCCCATGTCGGCGTGGCGTGCGCCGAGATGGACGTCGGCGGTGTGGAGTAGTCGGAGCATCCGGTCGGGCTGGCCTCCTGTCCCGTCACAGGCTGCGACGAGGCGGGGTGACTCACCGCCGCCGAAGGCTGGGAACTCCGGCGAGCTGGTGCGAGCGAGGCGCCCCCTGGCCCTCGCTCGCCTCCCCGACTCTCGCGCGCCATTGTGACAGGTTGCCTGTCGCCGAGGCGGGGTCGGCGGCAGCCGGCCGGCCCCGCGGAGTGGCGAGCCCGGGTGGCGCGAACCGGGGTGTCCGCCCTCGTGAACCGGCCCGTGCAACGCTCGAATCCCGCGCTCGGTGTATGGTCCTGCGGTCATCAACCCGTGCGCCCGACACAGGGACTCCATAACGGCACCTGGATAGCGCGGCGCCGGCCTTCCGACCCGACGCACCCGCACCGTCCCCGTCTTCCGTTGTGGCTGCCCTCGTCAAGGCCCGCGGAGAGACGCAGCGCCAGGAGAGGAAGGTTTCGTGACCTACGCGGATCGAACGTTGACCTGCGTGGACTGCGGCGTGGAGTTCATCCACTCGGCGGCCGACCAGGAGTACTACGCACAGAAGGGGTTCGCGTCGGACCCCAAGCGGTGCACGAGCTGCCGCGCCAGCCGCCGGGCCAGTCGGGAGGCCGGCTACGACGTTCGGGACATCGGTGGACCCCGCGGTTACGAACGAAGCGACGATCGGATCGCCCGCGAGTACTTCGCGGTGATCTGCTCGTCCTGCGGCAACCAGGCACAGGTGCCGTTCAAGCCACGGATGGACCGGCCCGTCTACTGCTCCGATTGCTTCCGCCAGGTGAAGCCCGACTGACGCCTCACCTGGTCGACCCGCGGTCGAGCGTGGTGGCCCAGACCCACGCTCCCGCAGCCCAGCTGCCCGACGAACGCCCCGGGACGCCACCGGGGCGTTCGCATGTCCGGCGCGGCGACCCGGCCCCGCCGACGCGTCCTACAGGCGGAAGACCTCGCCGCGCCGGAACCGCTCGCGATGGCGCCCGTGCCAGACCGTGACGCGGCCCGCGCCCTGGACCTGCCACGAGCCGTCCCGGCCGATCGCGGCCGTCTCCTCGTCGACGCCGAGCGTCGTGACGTGGCGCGGCGCCTGCAGGACGAACGCCGCCGACAGGGCCTCGGGCCATGCGTCGTAGTGCGGGACGACGGTGACCGCCGGCACGAGATCGAGGCCGTCGCGCCAGCGGAGCGGCCAGAGCAGGCGCCGGGTCCGGAAGTCGAAGTGGCGGGCCGCGAGGATCATCGCGCCGGCCGAGCAGCCGATGAGCGCGGCGCCACGCTCGTGGGCAGCGACGATCGCGGCTCCGACGCGGGTCCCGATGAGGGTGTCGGCCAGGTGGCCGGGCTTGCCGCCCGAGAGATAGACGAGATCGGCCTCGCCGATCGCCTGGACATGCGCGTCGTCGTCGGCGTCGAGGCGATCGCGGACGAGGACCGGCTCGACCTCGGCGCCGAGGGCCGCGAAGTGCTCGCCGCCCATCTCCGCCCAGTGCCGGAAGACCTCCTCGCCGTCCGGCCACGACGCCGTCGGCAGGATGACGACGCGCGGCCGGGCCCGTCCGCTGGCGGCCAGCAGGCCGGTGTCGATCTCGTCCATCGCGGGCAGGAACTCACCGGACCCGACGAGTGCGATCGGACCCGGTCCCGGCATGCACGGGAGCATATCGGCGCCTGTGCAACACTGCCGAACACATGACTCGCGCCCAGCGCTGGACGCTTCTCGCCGCCATCGTCGCGTCCGGAATCGTCTTCCTCGACAGCACCATCGTGAACCTCGCCCTGAAGCGCATGGGCGAGGAGCTCCCCCGGATCACCTCGATCGGGATCCTCGAGGGCCAGGCCTATGTCGGCAGCGGCTATCTCGCGGTCCTCGCGGCGCTGCTGATCATCGCGGGGGCGCTCGCGGACCGCTACGGCCGGCGACGGATCTTCATCATCGGCCTCAGCGCCTTCGGCGCGATCTCGGTCCTGTGTGGTGTCGCCCCGACGCTCGAGTTCATGATCGTCGGACGCCTGCTCCAGGGCGCGGCCGGCGCGCTGCTCGTCCCGGGCTCGCTCGCGATCATCAGCGCCGCGTTCACGGGCGCCGCCCGGGCACGCGCGTTCGGGCTGTGGGCGGCCTCGACGTCGGCGCTGACGCTCCTCGGCCCGATCGTCGGCGGGCTGCTCGTCGACAACCTGACCTGGCGGCTCGCATTCCTGATCAACGTCCCGCTGGTCGCGATCGCGCTGTTCGCGGCCATCCGGCACGTCGAGGAGTCGCGCGACCCGGACGCGACCGGCCACTTCGACTGGCTGGGCTCGGTCGTCGGCGCCCTGGCCATCGGGGGCCTCGCCTTCGGGGCGATCCACGGCCAGGAGACGCACTGGACCGATCCGGTGGCGTGGACCTCGCTCGTGATCGGCGTCGTGTGCCTCGTGCTGTTCCCGATCCTCATGGCGGTCCGCCCGCATCCGCTCGTCCCGCTCTCGCTGTTCCGCAACCGCGAGTTCGCCTCGATCAACCTCGCGACCTTCCTGATCTACGGCGCCCTGTACGTCTCGTTCGCCTACACCGCGCTCCTCTACCAGGGCACGCTCGGCTACAGCGCGACGGGTGCCGCGATCATCGGCATCCCGAGCGGGATCCTCCTCGCGACCCTCTCCGCCCGGATCGGGACGCTGACCGGCCGGTTTGGCTCACGGGTCTTCCTGGTCGTCGGGCCGCTCATCGTGGCCGCGGGTCAGCTGTGGCTCGCCCGGATCCCGGCGACGTCGGAGGCGTGGGTCGCGGAGCTCGGAAACCCCGCTTCGATGATCCCGCCGCTCGACGCGATCGTCGACGTGTTGCCGGCGAACATCGCGTTCGGGCTGGGGATGGCGATGGTCGTCGCGCCCTTGACGAGCACGTTGATGAACTCGATCCCGTCCGGGAACTCCGGTCTGGGATCGGCGATCAACAACGCGCTGTCGCGGGTCGGCCAGCCGCTGATCGGCGCGCTGATCTTCATCGCGATCACCGCCGCGTTCTACAACGGCCTGGCCGCGCTCGTGCCCGGGCTCGACCCCAACGACCCGGCCGTCCGGGCGGTGATCGTGCCGCTCAACCCGCCACCGGCGGGCACGCCGCCGGACCTCGCGGCCGCAGCCAAGGAGGCGTCCGTCAACGCCTTCCACCTGGCAGCCATCGTGTCCGCAGTCCTCATGGCCGCGGGCTCGGCCGTCAGCGCGGTCGGGCTGCGGAAGGGTGCGGCGAGCGCTGCGCCGGCACGGGAGACCGAGCCCGCGGTGGGCGCCGGCTGAGCACGGGCTCCGACCGGATCGCACGGCCGATCACTGGCGAGCACACGAAAAACCGGGCGGTTGGGCACCGCCCGGTTCTTGTCGGTCGAACGGGATGGGTCAGGCGGGCGTCGGTCCGTCGCTGTCGTCGGCGGCTGGAGGCGCGGCGGGGGCAGCCGGCGGCGCGGCGGGCGCGGCCGGGGCCGAGGCGGGCGGAGCGGCCGGAGCCGAGGCGGGCGGAGCGGCCGGAGCCGATGGTGCTGCCGAGGCAGGCGGTGCCGCAGCGGCCCGCTCGCCGGCGGTCGCCTGGTATTCCTGCCAGGCCCCGAAGGCCATCAGGACCGCGCCGGCCGTCGTGGCCAGCAACGCGATGAAGTAGATGCCGAGGAAGCCGGCGAAGCTCAGGATGCCGAGGATCTGGATCAGGCTGAGGACCGCCCCGATCGCGATGATCGCGGAGATGACGAGGACGATCAGCGGGATCGGCGCCGGCCACTGGATGTTCGTGTTGGGCGCGTACTTCAGGTAGTAGATCGCGAGGACGGCAATGGCTCCGAGAGCGCTCAAGAACCCGAACCCGAACCCGTAGCTCCCGACGAGCCCGACGATCCACGCGACGAGCACGATCGCCGCTCCGAACGAGACGTTTCGCTCGTTCTTGTTGAACTTGGCCCAGATGGCTGCCACCGGCAGTGCCTCCCTTCGACCCTCTCCCGACGCCCGGCGGACCACAGGATCCGTCGTGGTCCCGCAACAGGGTACGCGTCGCGACAACCCGATGCTAGGGGTTCGCGACGTGAGCCTGAGCGTCGATACTCCGCCCGTGACGACGCCGCGCGACTGGGACGCCGCGACCTACGACCGTGTCGCGGACCCGCAGACCCGCTGGGGAGCGGCGGTCCTCGACCGACTCGATCTCACGGGTGACGAGACGGTCCTCGACGCCGGGTGCGGCAGCGGCCGCGTCACCGAGCTCCTCGCCGATCGCCTGCCGCGTGGCCGCGTCGTCGCCCTGGACGCGTCGCCCACGATGGTCGAGCAGGCGCGGCGCCGTCTGACCCGGCTCGGCGACCGCATCGACTACGTCGTCGCCGATCTGGGCCGGCCGTTCGCCGTCCCCGGCTCGACGGTCGACGCGATCCTGTCGACGGCCACCTTCCACTGGGTCCCGGACCACGACGCGCTCTTCGGGAACCTCGCCGCCGTGCTCCGTCCCGGCGGCCGGCTCAGCGCGCAGTGCGGGGGCGCCGGCAACATCGCGTCGATCACGGAGATCCTCGCGACCGTCGGGGACGGATGGCTCGGTGATGCGCACTTCGAGACCCCGGAGACGACCGCGGATCGGCTCCGTGCGGCCGGGTTCGTCGACATCGAGACCTGGCTCCACCCGGAGCCGACCCGATTCGATGCGGGCGAGCCGTTCGAGACGTTCCTTCGGACCGTAGTGCTCGGCCAGCACGTGGATCGGCTGCCGCCCGGCGAGCGCGACGCATTCGTCCACGAGGTGGCGAGCCGGCTCGACGAGCCGGTGATCGACTACGTCCGGCTGAACATCCTTGCCACGCGCGCCTGAGGTGGGTCAACCCTGACGCTCGACCCGGAACGATTCGCCGTGCCCGGGGATCACGACGTCCGCCACGGCGAGGACCCGGGCGCGCTGCGCCTCGAGGATCGCCTGATCCGGCGCGTATGGGTCGATGTCCGGCGTGCGGTCCGCCTTCCACCAGAGGTGGGTCATCGCGTACACGCCGTCGTCCGCGCGCACGATCAGCGAGGCGTCCTCCTCCGTGTGGCCCGGCGTGAGCCACAGCTGGGCGTGGGCGGAGAGGTCCCAGCCGTCGCCGTCGTGGTCGAGCCACAGGTCGCCGCGGTACTTCGCCCAGAAGTCGATGACCCAGGCGTTCGGGAACAGCGCGACGTTCATCGTGTGGTCGGGGTGGTGATGGCTGAGGAAGACGTGGGTGACGTCGCCCGGGTCGATCCCGCGCTCCCGGAGCGGGTCGAGGATCCGGGCGTGGCTGGCGACGAGGCCCGGGTCGGCGACGATGATCGCGTCCCCGTCCCGGACCAGGCTGACGCTGCTCCCGACGTGGCCGTCATCGCGGGCGTAGCCGGGATGGATGAGCTCGACGGTGGTGGTCATCGTCGGAGGATAGGCGCGACCGACGGCGCCGGGATGGTTTGTGCGTCCCGTGGGTCGGGTCCGGCGGCCGGCGCCGCGGGCACGCTGCCATCCTGCCGCCCATGACGAAGCCCTCCCTCCCCGCCGACCTCGTCCTGACCGGCGGCCATGTCCACACCGTCGCCGACGCCCAGCCGCTCGCCGAGGCCGTCGCGGTCCGGGGCTCGGACATCGTCGCGGTCGGGTCGGCCGCCGAGGTCGACGCGTGGATCGGCCCGCGGACCCGCGTCGTGAGCCTCGCCGGCCGCCTGCTCCTGCCGGGGTTCCAGGACGCGCACATCCATCCGATCTCGTCGGGCGTGGAGCAGCTCGAGTGCGACGTACGCGGGACCGGCGGCCGCGAGGAGGTGCTCGCGATCATCCGGACGTACGCGGACGCGCACCCGACCGAGCCGTGGATCGTGGGCGGCGGCTGGTCGATGTCGGATTTCCCGCACGGGAACCCGCGCCGCGAGGACCTCGACGCGGTCGTCCCGGATCGGCCGGCGTACCTGCCGAACCGCGACGGGCACTCGGCGTGGGTCAACACGCGGGCCCTCGAGCTGGCCCGGATCGATCGGGGCACGCCGGATCCCGCGGGCGGCCGGATCGAGCGCGATCCCGACGGGACGCCGACCGGGGCCCTCCACGAGACGGCCGCCGAGATCGTGGAGGCGCTCCTCCCGGTCGTGTCCGACGACACGATGGCCATCGCGCTGCGCCGCGCCCAGGCGTATCTCCACTCGCTCGGGATCACCGCCTGGCAGGACGCGATCGTCGCGCCGGACGAAGAGCGGATCTACCGACGCGCCGTCGCGGAGGGCTGGCTCACCGCGCGGGTCGAGGCTGCCCTGTGGTGGGACCGGACACGTGGTCTCGAGCAGGTGGACGAGCTCGTCGAGCGCTCCCGCACGGGCTCGATGGGCCGGCTCCGGGCAAACAGCGTGAAGCTGATGGCGGACGGGGTGCTCGAGACGTTCACCGCCGCCATGCTCGAGCCGTACCTCGGCGAGGACGGGCGGCCGACGGAGAACCTCGGGATCAGCTTCATGGAACCGGACGTCCTCAGGGACGCCGTCGTCCTCCTCGACGCCGGCGGGCTCCAGGCGCACTTCCACGGAATCGGCGACCGGGCGATCCGGAACTGCCTGGACGCCGTGGCGGCGGCGCGTGCGACGAACGGCCCGTCCGACACCCGGCCGCACATCGCCCACATCCAGGTCATCCACCCCGACGACCTCCCCCGCTTCGCGGCCCTCGGTGTCGCGGCGAACGCTCAGCCGGTCTGGGCGTACCACGAGCGGCAGATGGACGAGCTGACGATCCCCTATCTCGGCCCGGAGCGGTCCGGATGGCAGTACCCGTTCGCGTCGCTGCTCCGGTCCGGGGCACGACTGGCGATGGGCTCGGACTGGAGCGTCAGCACGCCCGAGCCGCTCATCGAGATGCAGGTCGCGATCGACCGCAGCGCACCCGCGCCGTGGGGCTCGGGCCGGGTGCTCGTGCCGGAGGAACGGCTGACGCTGGAGGAGTCGATCCGCGCGTTCACTTTCGGCTCGGCGTGGGTCAACCATCTCGACGATCGGACCGGATCGATCGAGGTCGGGAAGCTCGCCGACCTGTGCGTCGTCGACCGGGACCTGTTCCTGCGGGACGTCGGCCCGATCGGCGAGGGCCAGGTGCTCCTCACCCTCGTCGACGGCGAGGTCGTGTTCGAGGACCCGGCCCTGGGTTGACGATCCGGCCCCGTCCGGACCGGGTCGCATGCCGCGGGCGGAACCCGTCGAATGACGTAGGGGAATTGCCCATTCGCGACGGTGGGTTCCGCACGCCACCGGGACCATGATCTTGTCGTGATCCCGAGAAGCGGGGTTGGAAAGGAGAGATCAGACGTGCATCCCATCGCATCCATCGTCGTCGCGGCCCACATCAACGACCTGCTCGCAGAGTCCGCGAACGCCCGCCTCGCCCGGTCCGCCCAGGCTCCGAAGGCCAGGAGCGGGATCGCCAGCCGCTTCAGCAGCGTCTGGTCCGCCGTCAGCGGCACCGCCACCTCGCCCAAGCTCACCGACTACCCGTTTCGGAGCTGATCCCAGCTCCTCTCGCTCCCTCCTCCAACACGAACGCGTCCGTCCTCCGGCGGACGCGTTCGTCGATTCCCGGGATCCTCTAGAGGTCCTCTGGCCGATCCACGTCGCGGAGGGTGTCGCCGGCCGGATCGAGCGGACGCCACTCCTCCTCCTCCAGGATCCGCGTCGGGAGACGATCGAAGACGCTCCGGAGGCGTCGCTCGCCATCGTCCACGAGCCGGCCGACGACGTCGCTCGCGGCACCCGTCCGGAGCGCGGCCGGCAACGGAACGAGCCGGCCCCGGGCGGAGAGGACGGCCGCGCCGGTGCCCGTGTCGGACGCCAGCAGTGCCCGCACGAGCGCGACCAGCACGGGGGCCCGCATCGAGGGCATGTCCCCGCCCACGACGAGGACGACCGGCTCGGTCGCGGTCTCGAGCCCGGTCCGCAGCCCGACCAGCGGACCCTCGAACGGCTCATGGTCGGCGACCCGACGAACCGGCACGGGGGCCGCGGGGAGGGCTTGATCGTCGTTCGCCACGCCGACGACGATCACGTCGGACACCACGGCCGCGACCCCGCCGACCGCCAGCTCGAGCAGGGTCCGCCCGTCGATGACCGCGTCCAGCTTGTTCGACCCGAACCGGCGCGACCGTCCGCCCGCGAGGACGATCCCGGTGACGGGGGGAAGAACCGGATTCGTCACCGGGTTGCTCCCGACGTCGCTGCACGGTCCAGCCCGGGTGCCCGTGGCCCGGGGACGTGGCCGTCCGCGGTCCGACGGAGGATCGCCCGCCGATCGAGGTCCTCGAGGATCGCGAGGACGAACTTGCGGCTCGTCCCGGTCGCGTCGCGGTAGGCCGCCGGGGTCAGCGGCGCTGCGGCGGCCATGGCTACGGCCCGGGCGGCCAGGTCGCGGTACGTGGGGAACGCCCAGGCCAGGTCGTCGCCCAGCCGGACGATCCGGTTCGCGCGTTCGAGCGCTCGGACGCCCTCGGGCGGGCAACCGGCGTCGTGGGCCGCGGCAGACAGCGACGGCGGCGCGACGACTGACAGGATCTCGACGAGCCGGTCCATCGCCGCGAGCATCGCCGCGGGGAGCTCGGGGGCGGTCGCTCCCGGCGGCCGGACCCGATCACCCTCGGCCACGAGCCCGCCCTTGGCCACGACCTCCGACAGCCGGCTTTCGACGAGGTCGCTCGCGACACGCCGGTCCATGGGTCCGACCCGACGGCGGAGCTCGGCCGAGCCGGCGCGGAGGACCTCCGTGCGGCGGGCGTCGGGCGTGGCGGCCGCGGCCACGATCGCAGTGTCGACCGCGTCTCCGACATCGTCGGCGAGGGCCGGCGCAGGCGATGCGATCGCCCCGTGCAGATCCAACCGCGCCGCGGACCACGCCTCGCCGCCCGGAACCGCCGTCGCGAGGGCGATCAGGCGCTCCGGGCTCGTGCGGCGACGCGCCGCGCCGCGGGGCGGGTGCGCGTCCAGGACCCGGCCGCCGCCGAGGGGCTCACCGGGTGACGGCCGGCGGAGCGCGAACCGATCGCCGGGGGCGACGGCGATCGGCTCGGCCAGGCGGAGCAGCGCCGCCACCTCGCCGTCACCCAGGTCGATGGCGTCGCGGGCACTGCGTCCGACGACCGCTGGCACGTGTGCCGTCCCCGCGTGGAGCGTCAACCGCGTCCGATCGGCCGGGGGTCCGTCCGCCCGCCTCGCGCGTCCGAGCGCTGGGGCCGCACGGATCGCGACGAGCAGTCGGTCGGACGCGGTGACGGATGGATCCGTCGTCAGGACGACCCCACGCGAGAGCGCGACATCCGAGGCGCCTGCCGCGAGGTTGAGCGCCACCCGACCTGGGCCCGCCGATCCCACCGTTCCGCCGTGGACCTGCACCTCACGAACGCGAACCGTGCCCTCGCCGTCGCCCGGGACGACCCGCAGTCGTTCGCCCGTGACGATCCGGCCGCCGCGAAGCGAGCCCGTCACGACCGTCCCCCGCCCGCGGCTGGAGAAGACCCGATCGATGGCGAGGCGGGCAGGGCCGGCTTCGGCCACCATCGCCCGATCCCGCAGCTCGACGAGGGCAGCCCGGACCTCCGCGAGGCCGGCGCCGGTCTCGGCCGAGACGGCGATCACCGGGGCATCGCCCAGTGTCGTCGCCGCCAGGAGAGCCGTGACCTCCCGGGACACCTCGGCGACCCGGTCGGGATCGGAGGCGTCGGTCTTCGTGACGACCGCGATCCCGTTGGCGATCCCGAGCCCGTCGAGGAGCTGGAGGTGCTCGATCGTCTGCGCCCGCGGCCCATCGTCGGCGGCGACGACGATGAGCGCCGCGTCGATCTCGCCCGCCCCGACGAGCATGTTGCCGACCAGGCGGTCGTGCCCCGGGACGTCGACGAAGTCCAGCTCGGTGCCGTCATCGAGGGCCAGATGCGCATAGCCCACGTCGATCGTCATCCCCCGCGACCGCTCCTCGGGCAGGCGATCGGCGTCGATCCCGGTAAGGGCCCGGAGCAGCGTCGTCTTGCCGTGGTCGATGTGCCCGGCCGTCCCGATGACGACGGTCATCGGCGTCCCCGCGCCGCCCCCTCGGACCCCACGAGCGCGACCCGGAGCGATTCGGCCAGCGCAGCGTCGTCGGCCGGCTCGACGGATCGAAGGTCGAACATCGCCGCCCCACCCTCGATCCGCCCGACCACCGCCGGCGATGCGGAGCGCAGCCGGGCGAGGAGGGCGTCCGGATCCGGCGACGGGACGCACACCGCCCGCGACGGGAGCACCTGGCCCGGCAGCGAGCCGCCGCCGACCGTCGCCTCGACGTCGGCGACCCGGGCATGGCCACCCGCGGCTCCCGCGACCACGCGCGCCCGGGCGGCCAGCTCGTCGACGGTCGCCGCGATCTGGCGCCAGACCGGGATCTCGCGGGTCACCACGCCGGCCCGGTACAGGGCGAGCGTCGCCGCGACCGCCGCCAGCAGCACCTTGTCGAGCCGCATCGCGCGGGCCAGCGGGTCCTTGCGCAGGCGGGCGACCAGGTCGGCGCGCCCGACGACGAACCCGGCCTGCGGGCCGCCGACGAGCTTGTCCCCGCTGAAGGTCACTAGGTCGGCGCCGTCGGCGAGACGCTCGGCGGGCATCGGCTCGTGGGCGAGGCCGAACGCCGCGGTGTCGAGCAGGGCGCCGCTGCCGAGGTCGTCGACGACGAGCGCGCCATGACGATGCGCGGCCGCGGCAAGGGTGGGCGCGTCCGGGGCCTCGACGAACCCGGCCTGCTGGAAGTTCGACGGATGGACGCGGAGGACGAGGCGCGCCCGGCCGTCGGCCAACACCTCCTCGAAGTCCGCGACCCGGGTCCGGTTGGTCGTGCCGACCTCGACGAGCCGTGCGCCCGCGCGGCGGACGATGTCGGGGATCCGGACGCCGCCGCCGATCTCGACGAGCTCGCCGCGGCTCACCGCCACGCCGCCCCGCCCCGCCAGGCCGACCGCGAGCGCCACGGCCGCGGCGTTGTTGGTCACGATCAGCGCGTCCTCCGCCCCGGTCAGGGCGACGAGGTGCGCCTCCGCCTCGCGGTACCGGCGACCGCGGCGCCCGCTGGCGCGATCGAGCTCGAGGAACAGCGTGCCCTCGGCGGCCGAGACTGCCGCGCGGACCGCGGCGGCCGGCCACGGGGCCCGCCCGAGGTTCGTGTGGACGATCACGCCGGTCGCATTGATCACCCGATCCGGGCCTGCGACCGCCTCGAACGCCGCGAGGCGAGCCACGACGAGGGCGCCGAGCTTCTCCGGCGTCCGTGGCGTGCTCCTCGCGCCGGCCGAGGCGAGGCGCGACCGCTCCTCCTCGACGACCTCGCGCGCAACCGCCAGGATCGCTGCCTGGTCGCGGCCTGCGGTCTCGGGTCGGGCGGCGGCGAGCACGCGTTCGACGCTCGGTGGGCGCCTGGCTCCGGTTCGATCGGTCACTAGCGGATCATCGCAGGCCGGACGGGCAAGGCATGCCACACGCGCATGGCGGGAGCGCATGGGAGTCGAACCCACCACGCCACGCCGAGCGCAGCGTCACCGGTTTTGAAGACCGGGGGACCCACCGGGGCCCCTCCACTCCCCGGGTATCGTAGCGATGTCACCGGCGACGATCGCGGACGGGGTGATGGGCGACTCGCGGGCGGTTGGGTCGGGTACCGTGGCGCGATGTCCGTGACGCTGGCCCTGACGATCGCGGTCTTCGCGGTCGGCGTCGACTCGTACATCGTCGCCGCGGTCCTGCCCGCCATCGCCGCGGACCTCCACGAGTCGATCCCGGCTGTCGGGCTGCTCGCCTCGGCGTACAACCTGCCGACCGCGATCTTCGCCCCGATCTTCGGCCCGTTCTCCGATCGGCGCGGACGGCGGACCGCGATGCTCCTCGGGCTGACGATCTTCTCGGTCGCGGCGGGTGCCTGCATCGTCGCGCCGACGCTCCCGCTTCTCCTCCTTGCCCGGGTCGTGAACGGCGTCGGCGCCGCGATCATCCTGCCGGCGTCGTTCGCCTACGCGGCGGACCTCCCGTCGCCGAAGGAGCGGGCCCGGGCGATGGGCATCGCGGTCTCCGCCTTCCCGCTGGCGAACCTGATCGGCCTGCCGATCGGGGCGCTCGTCGCCGGGCTGTGGGGCTGGCAGGCGTCGTTCGGGTTCGTGCTGTCGGTCGCGATCGCGGCCACGCTCCTGATCCGGCGACTTCCCGAGGAGCCGGTGAGGCCGGCGGCCGAGCAGACCGGCTACCTCGACAGCTATCGGACGGTGCTCGGCGACCGGCAGGCGCTCGGCGTCCTGTCGGTGACGTTCATCTGGTTCGCCGCATCGATGGGCCTGTTCATCTACCTCGGCGAGTTCTTCCACCGCGGCTTCGGCCTGTCGACCACCCAGGCCGGCCTCGCGTATCTCGTCGTCGGCGTCGTCGGGGTGATCGCGAGCCGGCTGAGCTCCCGGTTCCTGCAGGTCCTCGGCGCGCGAAGGACCGTCCTCGTCGGGATCGCGCTGCTCGTGGTCTGCACGTTCGTGCTCCCGCTCACCGTCGGCATGCTCCCGTTCGCCCTGATCGTGTTCGCGTTCTGGGCATTCGGGACGTGGTTCGGGCTGCCCGGCCAGCAGACGATCGTCGCGTCGCTGAACGCCCGGATCCGCGGGACCATGCTGGCGTTCAACGGCAGCGCCTTGAACCTCGGCGGCGTGTTCGGGCCGATCCTCGCCGGCCAGGTCCTGAACTGGGGCGGGTTCGATGCCGCGGCCCGCTGGACGAGCCTCGTGGCCCTGGTCGCGTTCGTCGTCGCGTGGTGGCGCCTCCCACGAACCCTGGCCGATTCGCCGGAGCCGGAGCCGGGGCCGTCGCCGATCGCCGTCGTCGGGCCGCCCGCCTAGAATCCGCCGATGACCGACGTCGCCCTCCCCCCGATCCGCCTCACCGAGCTCACCGACTGCGGCGGCTGTGCCGCGAAGCTCGGCGCCGACCTGCTGGCCGACGCCCTGGCCGGACTGGGCGCTCAGGCACAGCCGGACGAGCTGATCGCGGGCCTGGCGCCGGCCGACGACGCTGCGGCCTACCGGATCAGGGACGACCTGGCGATCATCGGGACGCTGGACTTCTTCCCGCCCCTCGTCGACGACGCGCGGACGTTCGGCGAGATCGCGGCCGCGAACGCCCTCAGCGACGTGTTCGCGATGGGCGGACGGGTCCTGTTCGCCCTGTCGATCGCGGCGTTCCCCGAGGAGCTGCCGCGGGACGTCCTCGCCGCGGTCTTCGACGGGGCGGCATCGAAGGTGCGCGAGGCCGGCGGCACGCTCGCCGGCGGGCACACGATCCGCGATCCGGAGCCGAAGTACGGCCTGGCGGTCATCGGTGCCGGGCACCCGGACAGGCTCCTGCGGAAGGGCGGAGCGCAGGCCGGCGACACGCTGATCCTGACCAAGCGGCTGGGGACCGGGCTGATCGTCAGCGGCAGCCGCCAGGGGAAGGCCACGAGCGACGACCTCGCCGGGGCGATCGACCAGATGCGCACGCTCAACCGGGCGGCGGCGGACGTGCTCGTCGCGAGCGGGATCGCCGGGGCGACGGACGTGACCGGGTTCGGCCTGCTGGGGCACGGCCTGGAGATGGCCCGGGCGTCCGCGACGCGCTTCGTGTTCGACGCCGCGGCCCTGCCCGCGCTCCCGGGCGCGCTTGCGCTCGCCGCAGCAGGCGTCGAGACCGGCGGCGCCGCCCACAACCGGCGGTTCGTCCGGCCGTCGCTCGAGGTCGCGCCGGGCCTCGAACCGGACCTCGTCGTCCTGGCCCACGATCCCCAGACGTCGGGCGGGCTCCTGGCGGCCGTGCCCGATCGGCATCTGGCGGCCGTCCGGGACGGGCTGGCCGGCGCCGGCGTCGAGCACTGGGTGGTCGGCCGGGTCGAGGCCGTGGCCCCGAGGTCGGAACCGGGCGTCCGCCTGGCGTGATCGTCGCCCTCATCCCCGGCTACAACGAGGCACCGCGGATCGTCGCGGTCGTGTCGGCGACGCTGGAGCACCTGCCGGTCATCGTCGTCGACGACGGCTCATCGGACGGGACGGCGACCGTGGCTCGCGAAGCCGGCGCCACCGTGGTCGAGCAGCGGCCCAACCAGGGCAAGGGTGCGGCCCTCCGGGCGGGTTTCCGTCGGGCGATCGACGACGGGGCCGACGCGATCCTCACCCTGGACGCGGACGGACAGCACGACCCGCGCGAGATCCCCCACTTCCTCGAGGCGGCCGCGGCCGTTCCGCCGCCGGACCTCGTGATCGGACGGCGCAACTTCCGGGCGATGCCGCCGGTCCGGCGCCTCTCGAACGAGCTCGGCCGGATCGCGTTCTCGTGGGCGGTCGGCGAGTCGATCCCGGACAACCAGTCCGGCTACCGGCTCGTCTCGCGCCGGCTCGCCGAGGCGACGCTCGCGAGCGACGAGCACGGCTTCGCGTTCGAGGTCGAGCAGATCACGACGTGCATCCGGATGCACGGAACGATCGCCTGGGTGCCGATCCGGACGATCTATGCCGGCGAGCCGTCCCACATCCGGCCGATCGCCCACCTGCGGGAGTTCATCCGGATCGTCCGTCAGGCGCGCCGCGACGTCCGGACCCCGCTCGGCTGACAGCGCCGGTCGGTCATCCGCAACTCGGATGAGTCCGGTCCGGGTGACGCGTGGGCGCGCGCGCCGTCGCGTCCGGTCGAGCGCGTCCGGCCGTGAACCCATCCGCGACGCGGATGGCGCCCGTCCCGCAGTCCAGCGTCGTCCAACCGCGACGGCCGGAGGCTAGACTCCGGGTGTCAGTACCCGCAGTGAGGCACCACGTGCCGAAGGACTACGTTCGTCTGACCCAGCCCCTCGTTCGCGATTCGAAGGACGCACCCCTGCGCCCCGCGAGCTGGGACGAGGCCCTGACCCGGGTCGTCGCGGGCTTCGAGGCGGCGAAGGCCGCCCACGGACCCACGACGTTCGGTGTCTTCTCGTGCTCGAAGGCGACCAATGAGGTCAACTTCGCGGCGCAGAAGTTCACCCGGGCCGTGCTGGGCAGCAACAACATCGACAGCTGCAACCGGACCTGACACGCCCCGAGCGTCGCCGGTCTGGCGATGGTGTTCGGTGCCGGTGGCGGCACAAGTTCATACCGTGAGATCGAAGAGACGGACCTGATCGTCCTGTGGGGCAGCAACGCCCGCGAGACGCACCCGATCTTCTTCCATCACCTCCTCCGCGGCGTCCGCAACGGCGCCCGGCTGTACGCGGTCGACCCACGCCGGACGAGCAGTGCCGAGTGGGCGGACACGTGGCTCGGGCTCGACGTCGGGAGCGACATCGCGCTGGCCAACGCCGTCGGCCGCGAGATCATCGCCGCCGGTCTCGAGAACGAGGCGTTCATCGCGCGGGCAACGGAGGGCTTCGAGGCCTATCGGTCGAAGGTCGAGCCCTACACGCTCGAGTACGCCGAGCGCGAGACGGGTGTCCCCGCCGACGCGATCCGCGAGCTCGCCCACGCCTTCGCGAAGGCCGACAAGGCGATGATCTGCTGGACCCTGGGCATCACCGAGCACCACAACGCGGTCGACAACGTCCTCGCCCTCATCGACCTCGTGCTGCTGACCGGTCACATCGGTCGCTGGGGCAGCGGCGTGAACCCGCTCCGCGGCCAGAACAACGTCCAGGGTGGCGGCGACATGGGCGCCCTGCCGAACCGGCTGCCGGGCTTCCAGCACGTCGAGAACGAAGCGCTTCGCGCGAAGTTCGACGAGGCGTGGGGCGTCACCGTCCCGCCCCACCGCGGCTGGCATCTCTCGGAGATGTTCGACGCCATGGAGCGCGACGAGCTCCGGGCCATCTACTGCATCGGCGAGAACCCCGTCCAGTCCGAGGCCGACCAGACGCGGACGAAGCACCTCCTCTCGACCCGGGACTTCATGGTCGTCCAGGACATCTTCCTGACCGCGACGGCGGAGCTCGCGGACGTCGTGCTGCCGGCCGCCGCGTCGTGGGCGGAGAGCGAGGGCACGGTCACGAACTCGGAGCGACGCGTCCAGCGGGTCCGGAAGGCGCTCGAACCGCCGGGCGAGGCGCGCGACGACCTGTGGATCATCGTGGACATCGCCCGCCGGATGGGCTCCGACTGGAGCTGGCAGACCGCGGAGGACGCCTGGAACGAGCTGCGGACCCTGTCGCCCGTCCACGCGGGGATGTCCTATCGGCGACTGGAGGAGCTCGGCGGGATCCAGTGGCCGTGCTACGACGAGAACCACCCGGGTGAGCCGTTCCTCCACAGCCGGCTCTGGGAGGACCCGGTCCCGGGCAACCGCGTGCCGTTCGTGCCGGTCGACCACGACCCGCCCGTCGACAAGCTGGACGCCGACTATCCAATCCGGCTGACGACCGGCCGCCGACTCGAGTCGTACAACACCGGCGTCCAGACCGGGGGCTACACCTCCCCGTTGCGGCGCGGCGAATCCCTCGACATCTCGCCGGAGGACGCGCTGACCTACGGTCTGGCCGACGGCGAGCGGGTGCGGGTCGTGTCGCGCCGCGGCCAGGTCGAGACGCCGATCCGGATCGACGAGGGCCTGCGACCGGGCCTGACGTTCATGACGCTCCACTTCCAGGACGACGTCGCGACGAACCTTCTGACCATCGATGCGACCGATCCGAAGTCCGGCACGGCCGAATTCAAGGCGACCGCAATCCGGATCGAGAAGCTGTCTGTTCCCGACGGGGCGGGTGCCGTCGTCGGGTCCTGACCGGACGAGGCGCGGCGAATTTCAGCGGCCCCCGCCGTAGCTCGACAGGTTGCCGCCGCCGCCGGCTGGCAGGAGCCGCTGCCGGGCGGTGTATTCCCGGGCCGCGCGGACCTCGAACCGAAGGATCTCGGCGTTGATCGCGTCGCGTTCCGGCCCCCGGGCCAGCCCCAATCGTCGGAGGAGGCCCGCCCACGAGTCCCCGGACCCGCTCGTGGCGGCTGGCCCGGACTCGTTCGCCGCGGCGGCCACGGCCGGCGAGCCCATGGGTCCCAGAACGAGCAGGGCGGCCAACACGCCACATCCGATGCGATTCATCACCACTCCCTGCCAGCGACGAGGCGTCTGGCTCCGGCGTCAACGCCGCCGGCGAACGGGATTGCCGTGGATGAACACCGGCACCCGCTACGAATGACGCGCCTCGTTCGCCGAGGGATAGGCCCTCCAGATCGAACATCGCCCTATCGATTCGGGTGCGACCGGCGTCGGTTGAGACGAGGGCTGGACAATGAAGGGAGCGGAGTGGAGGCTCGACTCGTCGCACGCGCAGATGGGGAGCCCATGGGGTCCGGCGACAGTCTGGTCGATCGGGCGAGCAGGGGCGATACCGTCGCGTTCCAGACATTGCTCGAGCCCCGGATCGCCGCGTTGCTGCGACTGGCCTCGGCAATCCTCGGCGACGACGACGATGCCCGCGACGCCGTCCAGCAGGCCAGCATCCAGGCCTGGCGCGAGCTGCCGCACCTTCGGGATGCGGGTCGGTTCGATGCGTGGCTCGGGCGGATCACCACCAACGCATGTCGGACCATGCTCCGCGGCCGGCGGCGACGGCGGATCCGCGAGATCCCGGTCGGCTCGCTCGACGAGGCCGGCGAGATCGCACTTGGGATCCGGACCACGCCGAGCGAGGCCGATCGAACCGGCGAGATCGAGATCGTGAGCCGCGCGTTCGACCGACTGACCGCGGACGCGAGGATCGTCCTCGTCCTTCATCACCTCGAGGGTCGATCGATCGCCGACACGGCCGCGGTCGCCGGCGTCTCGATCCCGACCGCCAAGTGGCGGCTCCACCAGGCCCGGATCGCCCTCGAACGGGCACTGGAGGTCGAGCAACGATGAACCGGGTCACCCTGACCGACGACCTGCTGGCCCGGACGCTCGCGGCGCGCGCCTTCGATCAACTCGCTGCGGACACCGTGGCTCGCGAGATCGCGGCCGACGCCGTCCTCGAGGCCGCACGAACCCCGCAGGCGCGACGATCGCACTGGCCCAGCTCCGCGCGCTGGAAGCTGTCGCTGGCCGCAGGGGCCGTCGCGCTCGCGGCGGTCGTCGGCATCGTCGTGATCGGCCGTTCGACTCGCCCCGCGGTTCGGGACCTTGCGGTCGGCGTCGGCTCGATGGACGCCCGCGTGCTGGATGGCGGTCGCTATCGGAGCCGGGTCTTCGAGCCGAACGTGGAGCTCACGATCCCCGCGGGACGCTGGGTGGTGACGGCGAGCCGACCCTCCGAGATCGAGCTGCGCGCGTTCCGGCCTGGACAGCCCGAGGACGAGAGCGGGGCCCTGACGATCGTGCACATCGAGAGCGTGCTGACCGCCGGATGCGGCTATGGCGAGACCAGGGAGTGGTCGCCCGTCGGTGGGGGCGATCCCGGGTTGTTCATGGACTGGCTGCGCAGCCAGCTCCCGGCCAATCTCGGGGCGGCGACCCCGGTGACCATCGCCGGCCGGCCCGGGCTGCAGGTCGAGCTCCAGCCGTCCACGGACCTTCGGCAGACCTGCGACTACGGGTTCGTCCTCACCGATGTCGGAACGGCCGCCACGCCGGCGCTAGTCGAGATCCCGATCGATGGCCGTCCCGTCCGGCTGGCCACGATCGGGGTGTCCGGGCGGCCGTTCGTGGTGATGACCGCCGGGCCGTGGACGAACCAGTTCGGCGACACCACGGGCGATGCCGAGGCCGTGATCGCGTCCATCACGCTCCCGGCGGGGCCCTGAGCCGATCCGGACGGCGCGCGGCGCACGGCATGCGCGGTATCGTGGCTCGATGCGGGATCCTGTGAACCCGGGCTGAGCCGTGGCGGATCTCACCCATCGGACGAGCCGGGAGGTCGACCAGCGGCCGGACGTCGTCCACGACCGGCTCCTGCAGCTCGCGGCCCGACTGCGTGACGAGGCGCCGTCGATCGAGCCGGGGACCCAGGCGGCGACGATGCTCGGGATCACCGGGAGCGTCGGGATCGAGGTCGCGGATCGCGGACCCGCCCGGATCGAGCTCCGGACGACGCGTGGCCGGGTGCGGGCCCAGGGCGCGGCCGTGATCGGCGCCGCCGACGCCGGACGGACCGCGCTCACGATCGGCGTGGCGATCGAGCCCCAGGGCATCGCGGCGAACCTGATGCTCGGCGCCGCGCTCGCCACACGCCCGACCATCCGCACGGAGGTCGTCGACCGGCTGGAGGCGGGCATGACCGATCTCGCCGTCGAGCTCGCGAAGCCGGACGAGGCATGGGATCCCGCCGCCTGGACACCGCCCGGCCTGCCTCGCTGAGCGGTGTCCGGCTCGACGAGCCGTCTCCCGGAATTGCCCAGATTCTGCGAGGATGAGCGGTCCACGGCCGCAGACGTCGACCGGCCTCGGAGGGACAGCTCGATGGCGCACTACCTCTTCCGCGCGTCGTACACACCGTCCGGGATCCAGGGGGTCCTGAAGGAGGGAGGCTCGGCCCGGTTGCCGGTCATCGAGAAGCTCGTCGCGAGCGCGGGCGGCAAGGTCGAGGCCGCGTACTGGGCGTTCGGATCCGACGACTTCGTCATGATCGCCGAGCTCCCCGGCAACGTCGCCGCGGCCTCGCTCGCGTCCACCGTCTCGGCGACCGGGACCTCGTCGGTCAGCACGACCGTGCTCCTGACGGCGGCCGAGATGGACGACGTCGCGAAGGCCCACCCGAGCTATCGGGCGCCGGGCGCCTGATCTGCCTCGAACGGCCCGGCCGGCGATCGGCCGACCGGGCCGGCATCCACGGGGGCAAAGGAGAGAAACGGCCATGCCGAGCGCAACGAGGACGATCCGGATCGCTCGTGCGCCGGACCAGGTCTTCGCGTTCTTCACCGATCCCGCGAACGACCCGTCCTGGCGCCCCCATGTCAAGGAGATCTCGGCCGACGGCCCCGCCCGCGTCGGCGCGAGGATCCACCAGGTCGTCGAAGGGCCGGGCGGTCGGGGGATCGCCGCCGACGTCGAGGTCACGGCCTACGAGCCGTCGACCCGCTACGCGTTCAAGGTGGTCGCCGGCCCCGCGCGGCCGGTCGGAGAGTTCCGGTTCTCCCCGTCCGGCGACGGGACGGAGGTGACCTTCTCCCTCAACGCCGAGCTCGGCGGGCTGAAGGGCCTCTTCCTGTCCCGACCCGTCCAGTCGTCGATGGACGGCGAGATGGCCGGTCTCGACACGGCCAAGGCGAACCTCGAAGGCGGCTGACGGGCTCCGCGTCCGGCCGGCCCGTCGCTGGATCGACGCGGCTACACTCGGGTCGATGGACCTCCACGTCATCGGCCCGCTCGCGACACCCGCGGAACGAGCGGCGGTGGACGGGGTCCTCGGACCGCCGGAGAACGGCTGGCGCGGCGGACCGCGCGATCCGCGGACGGATGGCCATGTCGCGCGCGGCGGCCACGACGCGCGCTCGCGACGTGACCTGCTGATCCCCGTCCTGCACGCGGTCCAGTCGCGCATCGGCTGGATCAGCCAGCCCGCGCTGAACTACGTCTCGCGCCGGCTCACCATCCCGCCGGCCGAGGCCTACGGGGTCGCGACGTTCTACGCACTGTTCGCGACCACGGCGCGTCCGCCGGTTGTCGCCCATGTCTGCGACGACCTCGCCTGCCGGCTCGCGGGGTCGGACGAGCTGTGCGCGGACCTCGAGCGGACGCTCGGGCCGGCCGGCGCGCCGAGCGTCGATGGAGACCGAACCTGGCTCCGGTCGCCCTGCCTCGGGCTGTGCGAGCGAGCGCCGGCGGCCATGGTCACGCGGGCCGGGACCGAACCCGAGACGGTGGTGGCGGCACCCACGGACGCCGCCGGCGTCGCCCTGCGGATGAGCTCCGGTCCGGTCGGCCGGCCGGGCCATGGCGACCCGCCGATCCCGCAGCAGGGCCAGCCCGGTCTGCGTCTCCTCGCCCGCGTCGGCGTCGTCGACCCGTCCTCTCTTGAGGACTATCGAGCCCACGGCGGGTTCCGCGCCCTCGACCGTGCCCGCGCGATCGGGCCGCAACAGGTCATCGACGAGGTGGCCGCGTCCGGGCTCGTCGGCCGGGGCGGCGCCGCGTTCCCCACGGGTCGCAAGTGGGCGGCCGTCGCCCAGCAGGCCGACCGGCCGCACTATCTCGTGTGCAACGCCGACGAATCGGAGCCCGGCACCTTCAGCAACCGCGTCCTGATGGAGGGCGACCCGTTCGCGGTCGTCGAGTCGATCGCGGTCGCCGCGTTCGCGACGGGCGCCGAGAAGGCCTGGGTCTACATCCGCGGCGAGTACCCGATCGCCGAGGCACGGCTGCTCGGCGCCATCGAGGCGACCCGCGCCGCGGGCCTCGTCGGCGACCTCGACATCGAGCTGCGACGCGGCGCCGGCGCCTACATCTGCGGCGAAGAGACGGCCCTGTTCGAGTCGATCGAGGGCAAGCGCGGCGAGCCGCGCAACAAGCCGCCGTTCCCGGTCGAGGTTGGGCTCTTCGGGAAGCCGACCGCGATCAACAACGTCGAGACGCTCGTGAACGTCCTCCACATCGTCGGCGAGGACGGTGGGGCCGCGGCGTTCAAGGCGATCGGCACCGAGGGCTCGACGGGCCCGAAGCTCTTCTGCCTCTCGGGCAATGTCACGCGGCCGGGCGTCTACGAGGTCGAGTTCGGGACGACGCTGCGGGAGCTCCTGGACCTCGCGGGCGGCGTGCCCGGCGATCGCGCGATCCGGGCGATCCTGCTCGGTGGCGCTGCCGGGGTCTTCGTCGGGCCGGATTCCCTGGACGTGCCGTTGACGTTCGAGGGGACGCGGGCGATCGGGGCGACGCTCGGGTCCGGCGTCGTCATGGTCTTCGACGAGACTGCCGACCTCGTCGGCGCGCTGACCCGGATCGCCCGGTTCTTCCGCGACGAGTCGTGCGGTCAGTGCGTGCCGTGCCGGGTCGGGACGGTTCGCCAGGAGGAGCTGCTTGCGCGGCTCGCGGCGGGCCGGGCGAACGGCTCCCGCGAGGACGAGCTGGGCCTGCTCCGGGACATCGGGCAGGCAATGCGCGATGCCTCGATCTGCGGCCTCGGCCAGACCGCGAGCTCGGCGATCGAGAGCGCGCTCCGCCAACCGGAGCTGGTGGCGCTGTGAGCCTCCACCCACCGCCCCCGCCGGACGAGCCGGTCCCACCGATCCTCCTCGAGCCCCCGGCCCGACCGAGCCGGCTGCCCGCCGCCCCGCCGGAGCCGCCGCGCGCCCCGGTCGAGCTGACCATCGACGGCGTCGCCGTCAGCGTGCCCGCCGGCTCGACGATCCTCGACGCCTGCCGTGCCCAGGGGATCGACACGCCGACCCTCTGCTACCTCGAGAACCTGACGCCGGTCAACGTCTGTCGCGTCTGCGTGGTCGAGGTCACGGGCTCGCGCGTCCTCGTCCCGGCCTGCTCGCGCAAGGCCGAGCCGGGGATGGAGGTCCAGACCGACACGGACCGGGTTCGCCTCAGCCGGAAGATGGTCCTCGAGTTCCTCGGCTCGTCGGTCGACCTGTCGACGGCACCGTCGGCGCTGGACTACATCGATCGCTACGACGCGGATCCCGACCGGTACGGCCCGCCCGCCGCGCCCGCCGGAGCCGGCGAGCGCGACGCCCACGAGGCCGGTCACCACCACGCGCCGCCGGTCGATTCCGCGCAGACCGTCCACCAGCCGGTCAAGGTGGACAACGAGCTGTACGTCCGCGACTACGCGAAGTGCATCCTCTGCTACAAGTGCGTCGAGGCGTGCGGCGAGGATGCCCAGAACACGTTCGCGATCGCCGTCGCCGGCCGCGGGTTCGACGCCCGGATCTCGACGGAGGCGGCGGTCCCGCTGCCGGACAGCGCGTGCGTCTACTGCGGCAACTGCATCGGGGTCTGCCCCACCGGTGCGCTGATGTTCCGGTCCGAGCACGAGATGCGCGCGGCCGGCACGTGGGACGAGGGCGCCCAGACCATGACGGAGACGATCTGCCCCTACTGCGGCGTCGGCTGCTCGCTGGAGCTCCACGTCCAGGACAACGAGATCGTGAAGGTCACCTCGCCGCTCGACTCGTCGGTCACCGACGGCCACCTCTGCATCAAGGGCCGGTTCGGCTTCCAGTTCGTCCAGAACCGCGGGCCGCGCGACAACCCGTGATCACGCCGGCGACGACGATCGGCTGAGCGGGCGGGATGACCACGCCTCGTCGCGGTCGGATCATCCTCCTGAACGGCACGTCCTCGAGCGGCAAGACGACGCTGGTGCGGGCCCTCCAGGCGGTCCTCCTCGATCCATGGCTGGAGATCGGCATCGATCGCTTCGTGTTCGCCCTGCCCCGCCAGTACCGGGACCAGCCGCTGTGGTCCGAGGTCTTCCGGTACGTCCGGGAGCCGGGCGCCGCCGCCGATCGCTTCACGATCGAGACCGGCCCGCTCGGGGAGCGAATCGTGAGCGGGATGCACCGGACGGTTGCGGCGCTCGCGCACGAGGGCCTCGACGTCGTCGTCGACCACGTCCTGCTCGAGAGCGGGTGGCTCGCCGAGTGCCGCAGGCTCTGGGCGCCGTACCGGCTGCTGACGGTCGGCGTCCGCTGCCCGCTCGAGATCGTGATCGAGCGCGAGCGCGCCCGTGGCGATCGGACGATCGGGCAGGCCGCGGCGCAATACGCCGTCGTCCACCGATGGGGCGGCTACGACCTCGAGGTGGACACCTCGACGACGACGCCGGAGCTGGCCGCGACCCGGATCGCCCTCGCCGTCGGCTGATTGCGCACGGGCCTGGCCCGTTCCTCAGTCGAAGCCGAGCAGGTCCCGCAGGTCGATCCGCTCGTCGTGGGCGTAGACGTTGAAGCCGTCGCCGCGCAGGAACCCGACGAGGGTCACCCCGAGACGGTCCGCCGCCTGGATCGCCAGGTCGCTCGGCGCCGAGACGGCGCACAGGATCGGGATCCCGGCGACCGCGGCCTTCTGGACGATCTCGAAGCTCACCCGGCCGCTGACCATGAGGATCCGGCCGTGGAGCGGCACCGTCTTCGCGAGGACCTGCGAGCCGACCAGCTTGTCGAGCGCGTTGTGCCGGCCGACGTCCTCACGCAGCGCGAGGAGCTCGCCGCTCGGCGTGAACAGCCCGGCGGCATGGAGGCCGCCGGTCTCGTCGAACGCGCGCTGCGCCGCACGGAGCAGATCGGGCAGCGCGAGGATCACCGTCCGGGAGACGACGGGCCCGTCCGGGATCGGATCGGATCGGACCGCGATCTCGTCGAGCGACGCCTTGCCGCAGATGCCGCAGGACGCGGTGGCGACGAAGTGGCGCTCGGCGACCCGGGAGGCATCGAACGGACGGGCGAGGTGGACGGTGACCTGGTCGTCCGGCTGGTTCATCGCCTCGGGGTCGCCGAACGTCGTCCTGATGATCTCCGGGCCGTCGACGAGGCCTTCCGTCCGGAGGAAGCCGATCGCGAGCTCGTCCTCGAACCCGGGGGTCCGCATCGTGACCGCGATCGCAACCGGGTCCTGGCCGGGGCCGGCGGCCCGGATCTCGAGGGGCTCCTCACCGACGACGCGATCGCTGCGGAACTCGAGGGAGGAGCCGCGGACGGCGACGACCCGGGTGGTCGTGACCTGGCGGGTCGGCGGGGCGAGGGGATCCACGCCGAGAGTGTAGGTCGGGCCGCGTACGCGAACCTGCGGTGCTACCGTCGGGCGGTGATCGCGGAGGTCGCATCGAGATGCTGAGCCCGGCCGAGTGGTCGTTCCTCGCCGCGGCGCGGACCGCGACCCTCGCGACACTCTCGCCGAGCGGCCGGCCACGACTCGTCCCGATCTGCTTCGTCGTCGGGAACGACGCACCGGATGGCCGGGCCCGCCTGTACAGCCCGCTCGACGAGAAGCCGAAGCGGAGCGACGACCCGCACGAGCTGGGCCGCGTCCAGGACCTGCTGGTGCTGCCCGAGGCGACGCTGCTCATCGATCGCTGGTCCGAGGACTGGGACCGGCTCGCGTGGCTTCGGCTCGAGACACGGGGCGAGCTGCTGGAGCCCGAGCCGCGGGAGCGGGAAGAGCACGCGGCGGCGATCGTCCTGCTCCGTGCGAAGTACCCGCAGTACGCGGGTCATCGTCTCGAGGAGCGCCCGGTCCTGCGGTTCACGGTCGAACGGTCGCTGTCGTGGGGCGACCTCGGCACCTGACCGGGCCGGGCGCGGCCTGGCGCGGCCGAAGCGAGCCTCAGCGGTCCAGGAACAGGGCCGGTGCGTGCGGACGGAGGCAGTGGGTCGAGCTCATCGCCTGGTGATAGCCACCGGCGTTCAGGATCGCGACGATGTCGCCCTCGCGGACCGGCGGCATCGGGTAGTCCTCGGCGAACACATCGCCGGCCTCGTTGATGTGCCCCGCGACGGTCACGCGCTCCGTCCGCGGCGCGTCCGGGGCCGCGCAGACGACGAGCTCCTGGGCGAACCGGTAGATGAAGTACGAGCAGTTGACATTCCAGCCGAGATCGAGCCCGACGTACGTCGTCCCGGCCCGCTCCTCCACGGTCACGACCTCGCCGAGCAGGATGGCGCTGTCCTTCGCGAGGTAGTCGCCCGGCTCGCACCCGACCGCGACGCCGTCGTCGACGAGGTCGCCCATCGCCCGCCGGATCGCCCCCGCGTAGGCGTGCGGGTCCACCGCGACCTCGTCGGCGCGGGCCGGCACGCCCAGCCCACCGCCGACGTTCAGCTCGGCGATCGGGTGCCCCGCGTGGCGCAGGCGGCGGACGATCGACGCCACTCGCGCGATCGCGGTCTCGAACGCGGGGACCCCGCCCGCGAGCCAGCCCGACCCGACATGGACGTGGAGGGTGTCGATCGTCAGCCCATGCCGAGCCGCGGCGGCGAGCGCCTCGTCGAGCCGGTCCTCGTAGATCCCGAACTTCGTCGGTCGCTCGCCGCTGTACGCCAGCTGCTTCGTGTAGCCCGCGCCGGCGCCCGGGTTGATCCGCAAGCCGATGGTTCGCCGGGGTCGGTCCGCCGCCGTGGCAGCGTCGAGCGCCGCGAGCCGCCGCCCGACACGCTCGACCTGGCTCACGGCGTCGAGATTCAGGTGGACGGTGTGGGCGAGGAGCACGTCGAGATCCCGGTCGGACACGTTCGTCCCGGTGTAGCTGATGTCCTCGGCAGCCCAGCCGCACTCGACCGCGCGGAGCGCCTCGCCGGGCGAGCACGCATCGATCCCGACCAGCCCGCGCAGCGCCCGCGAGGAACTCCGGATCCGGGTTCGCCTTGAGCGCGAAGCGAACGCGATGCCGGAGGCCCGCGGCGTCGAGCGCGGCGATCAGACGCTCGGCGTTCTCGACGACGCGGAGCCGGTCGTACGCGAACAGCGGCGTGCCGTGGTCCCGCGCCAGCTTCTCGGCGTCATGCCCGGCGATGGCCAGCCGGCCGGCCAGGATCTCGAGGCCCGGGCGGACCCACCACGGACGATCGAGGCGGGCGCCCTCGGGCGGGACCGGGAGCGACGGGGCAGTCACGGGCGTGCGAAGGGGCGGACAGGAGACGCGGTCGGGCCGTCAGGCCGACGCGGCGTCCGGGTGCGGATGGGGGTGGGCGTGCCGGGCCCGACCGGAACCGGGCTTCCAGCGATCCGGGCCTTCCTCCACGGTCGCCCCGAGATCCTCGAGGAGCTTCCGTGACACCAGCGCCACCTCGGCGATCGCCGCGTCGAACGCGGCGCTGTTGCGGGCGGACGGAGTCCGGTAGCCGCTGACCTTGCGGACGAACTGGCGGGCGGCCGCCTCGATCTCACCGGTCGTCGCCGGCTCGTCCGGACGGCGAAGGACCTTGATGCTTCGGCACATGCCAGCAGGGTACCGCGCGCGGCGTGCTCAGGCCGCGGTCAGGCCAGCCTCCAGTCGATCGCGCCGGTGTAGCAATGGTCCAACGCCGTGCACAGCCCGGCGGTCAGGTCCCAGGTCCGCCCGTCGACATACGGCCCGCGGTCCACGACCGGGACCGTCACCGTCCGGCCGTTGTCGGGGTTGCGGAAGGTGACCTTCGTGCCGCATGGGAGCGATCGATGGGCGACGCCGCGCAGGGACGCGGTCATCGCGTAGCCACAGGCGGTGCGCTTGCCATAGAAGCCGGGGCCGTACCACGACACGTTGCCGTCGGCCCGCCAGCGAACGATCGAGACTGACCGGGCCGTCACCGCCGGCTGGACCGACGCGCCGTCCGGACGACGGGCGCCCGCGGCGGCGAGCGGCGGGGCCGGTTCGAGGACCGGACTGCCGTCCTCCAGCCCGCCGGCGGACCGGTAGGAGGGGTCAAGGTTGGGGGTCGGCATCGTCGTCCCGTCGCTCCACGAAGCATCGACCACCCGGAAGAGGAGGTGGTCGGCCGGTCCGCCCGGGCCGAGGCCCGCGGATCCGATGGAGACCGGGACGGCGACCGCGGCGAGCAGGGCGATGAGTGCCACGCTCGCGCCGATATTGGGGCGTCGCACGTCCCGGTCATCGTCGCGCGGGCAGCGCCTCGGCGGCCCGTGGCCGGGCGACGGAACCCTTGCAAGTCCGTGTCGAAGCGGACCTGCCAGAATCGGCGGGATGCCCGTCCGGACGCTCACCCTCGACGCGCCGCTCGACCTGCGGCGCACGCTCGCGATCCATGCCCGCGGCCCCGGCGACCCGATGATGCGGCTGGGTCCCGGCGGAGGCGATCCGTGCGACGCGGACGCCGGACGGACCGGCGACCATCCGGATCGTGATCGACGGGGGCGGCGACCACGCGGAGGCCTGGGGGCCCGGTGCGGATCGCGTCCTCGCCGGCCTGCCGGCGCTCGCCGGCCTCGACGACGACCGCGGCGGCTTCGACGCCGGACGCCACCCGCTCGTCGCGGAGCTGGATCGTCGCCACCGTGGCATCCGGCTCGGCCGGAGCGGGGCGGTCCTCGAGGCGCTCGTCCCGGCGATCCTCGAGCAGAAGGTCTACCGGGCGCGAAGGCCTGGCGGGGGCTGCGCGGGATCGTGCGGCGGTGGGGCGAGCCGGCGCCTGGACCGTTCGGGCTTCGGCTATTGCCTATGCCGGAGGTCCTCGCGTCCGTCCCGTATCACGCGTTCCACCCGCTCGGGGTCGAGCGGCGTCGCGCGGACCTGATCCGGCGGGTCGCCGATCGCGCGGCCCGGTTCGAGGAGATCGTGACGATGTCCCGTCGCCGACGCCTACGCCCGGTTGACTCGCGCTGCCCGGGATCGGGCCGTGGACCGCCGCCGAGGTCGCGCTCCGGGCGCTCGGCGACCCGGACGCGGTCAGCATCGGCGACTTCCACCTGCCGAACGTCGTCGCGTTCGCCCTCGCCGGCGAGGTGCGTGCGGACGACACGCGGATGCTCGAGCTGCTCGAGCCATGGCGGGGCCAGCGGGCGCGGGTGATCCGGCTGCTGCAGATCAGCGGCCTCCGGCCGCCGGCGTTCGGGCCGCGGTTCCCTGCCCGCTCGATCGCCGCGATCTAGGCGAGCGACCCGCCCTTCGAGCGCAGCCGGCCGCCGTCGAACAGCAGCCCGAGGATCGACCGCCGCTCGCGACCGGTCGGCAGGAACGGGCGGGTCGCTGCGGGCCTGGGGAGCACCGGTGCGCCCGGCTCCGTCACGAGGCTGGGCGCCGTCTCGGATCCGAAGCCGAGCGCTGCCGCGACCTCGGCGGCCGGCATCGGGATGGCCGTGTCATCGGCGACCGCGTCGTAGCAGAACGCGATGGAACGGATGCCCCGACCCGTCGCCGGGCGACGCCAGGCCGACGACGCGGAGCGGGCCGGCCCGACCTGGAACTGCACGTCCTCGCCGTCGACACCGGATCGCGTGATCACGAGGGCGATCGGGCGGTCGGCATGCCACGTGAAGGAGTCCGGGCACCGGCGATCGGCGAGCCCGGGCCGCGGATCTCCACGCTGAAGTTCCGTCGGTGTGGGTGCCATTGCGAAGCGCGTCGCCATCGATCCGCATGCGGCGCCGGGCGACGTGGCCGACGCGGCGGAGCTTGGTGTCGGCGGGGTCGATCGTGATCGTGCGGCGGTCCATCGGCGGATCCTCGGGTTGCAGCGGGCGCGGCCTGCGGGGTTGGGCGTCGCGATGGAGCGGGGCATCGGGATGACGCGTTCAGGTGGTCGGAGCGTCGCGCAAGCCCGGGTTCCGAGACATGGACGCGCGTCGATCGGTGGCGGCGACGTCCGTCGTCACCGGCCGTCCGCGATCAGCCGGCGGGCGCGTCCTCGGCGTCGGTGGTCTCGCCCGCGCCGGCCCCGTCGCCCTCAGGCCCACGGGCGCGATAGGCGACGACCTCGAGGGGCTCGAGCGTGATCAGCCCGTCGCCGACCATCGCGTCGAGCTCCGGCAGGATCGCCCGGATCGTCGACTCGCTGTCGACGACGTCGATGACGACCGGGAGGTCCTCGACAGCCGCAGGATCTTCGCGGTGTGGAGGCGGGCGTTCTGGCTGAACCCCTCGATCCCGCGCACCACCGTCGCCCCGGCGATCCCGCGCTCGCGCAGGACGAGGACGATGGCCTCGACCAGCGCTGCCGGCGTAGCGATCGGCCTCGCCGATGTAGATGCGGAGCCGGAGCGCCGGAGCGTCGATGGTCATCCGATCGCCCGTCCACGCTGAGCCCGGCGACGACCGCCACGATCCCGAGCGCGGCCGATCCGAGCAGGTTCATCGTTCCGAGCGCGGCCTGACCGTCTTCGACGAGCCGCCAGCTCTCGAGCATCAGCGTCGAGAACGTCGTGTACGCGCCGAGGAAGCCGATCACTTACTCGGGGCGCGAATCGCCGGCAGGATCGAGCGGTCGATCGTGAGCGCCGCGAGGAGGCCGAGAACGAACGCCCCGGACAGGTTGACGGCGAGCGTCCCGAACGGGAACCCGGTCCCGACCCGATCGAGGACCCAGCCGTCGACGAGGTAGCGGGCGACGGAGCCGAACGCGCCACCGATCGCAATCAGGACGAGGGTCACGCCTCGCAGGATCGCGGGGAGCGCCGGACGGCGTCAGCGAGGGGCCTGCCGGCCCGGCGCGCCCGGGCACGCGGTTCCGGTGACCGGTGTCGGGACACAGCGTGAGGAACCCACGATGGCCGAGCGGTCGATGCCGAGCTTCAGCAAGTCCCCACCCGAGCCGTGGTCGCTCTCGCTGCGATCCTCGACCGCTACCCCGACGCCCAGCGCAAGCAGATGTTCGATGTTCCTGGCGGCGTTCGTCGGCAACATGGCGACCGGGCTGTTCGCGGACCGCTGGGTCGTCCGCCTGCCGGCCGCCGAGATCGACGCGGCGAAGACCGCCGGCGCCGAAGGGTTCGAGCCGATGCCCGGCAAGCCGATGAAGGCGTTCGTCGTGATCCCGGCAGCGGATGTCGACGACGACACCCGGATCATGGCGTGGGTGGAGCGTGGGCCGTGGCCGACGCCGCCTCGATGCCGGCCGATAAGTAGGCGCCGCCGGGCTTATTCGAGCTTGCTCGCGACCTCGGCCGCGATGGCCGGATCGGCCGTGTCGATCACGATCACGAAGTCTGACCCGACGTAGACGTATTCGACCGTGCCCGCGTCCCCGTAGTCGATCTTGGTGACCTTCTTGCCGCCGAGCGTCACCTCGGGATTCGCTTACCCGGCCGCGTTGGCGGACAGCCAGGTGTCGATGACCGCCTCGCTCAGCTTCGCGCCGCGCCGGGCAGGCGGAACGCGGTGACCTGGAGGTCGATCGCGCCGCTGTCGTCGAAGGCCTGGGCGATCTGGAGGTCGCATACACCTCCGCGCCGAGCGCACGAATCCGGGCGCTGAGGGCCCGCGAGTTCGGGTCGCCGCCGAACACCTGGTCGGCGCTCGCGCTCTGGATGGTGAGCTGCGTCCCGCCGATCTCCGTCGGGAGCTTCGCCTCGAGCTCCGGCGCGGCGGACGACGCCGACGGTTGATGCCGGGCGTCGGACGAAAGCGGTTCGTTGCTCGCGCCGGCGTCGTTGCTGGCATCGGCCGCGATCGTCCCGGCCGCGTTCTCGTCGCCCATCGCCGCGGCGACGGCCTTGGTGATCGTCGCGAGGTCGCTCGGGCTGGCCGAGCCGGCGTCGGCGACCTGGCCGATCAGCGACCCGACCCGGAACAGCGTCGTGACCGAGCCGGTGGCGGGGTTGTCGACATCGTAGGCGTCACTGCCCGCCCTGGCCCGCCGACGTCGGCGCTGGCGGCCTCGGCGGCCGCCTTGTTCTGGCTCATCGCGGCCGCGGCGGCGTCGCCGTAGCAGGTCACGCTCGCGTAGACGGCGGGCTGGGGGGTGCTCGTGTCGCTGGCGGGGCCGAGGATCGAGATCGTCATCCCGTTCGCGTTCATGTCCGTCGAGCCGAGCGACCAGTCCCTGGGGCAGGTCGCCGCTGTCCGGGATCGCGCCCCACGCCTTCTGCCGGCAGCTGTCGAGGTTCGAGCCGCGGTTCAGGAACACGAGGGTCAGCCTGCACGACCGCCACGGCCAGGGCGAGCAGGGCGATCCACGGCGCGACGCTCGCGAGCCACGGCTGCGGGATCGGCGTCGCCCGGCTCGTGGATGGCGGTCGGTCGCGTCGGGGGTCGCGTCAGCGCGCGGCGGGGGCTCGTCCGACGTGTGGGCATGCTGCCTCAGGCTTCGGATGGCGGTCGAGAGCCGTCTGAGATCGTCGACCTGGCCCCGTCGGTGAACTGGTCGGGGCGGCGGGATTTGAACCTCCGACCTCATCGTCCCGAACGATGCGCGCTACCAAGCTGCGCCACGCCCCGACCGAGGTGCCCGTTTGACAGGGCCCGCGGATGATAGCAGAGGGACTGCTGGCGGCCCCTGGCCGCAGTCCTCAGACGCCCTCGACCGGCTCGGGCGCGAGGTCGCGCACCGCGGCCCTGCCCACGACGTCGCGGACCGGGAGCATCACGACGGCGGCCGCGACGAACGAGGCCGCCATGGCCGAGAAGACGATCGGCAGGCCGTTCCGCCTCGCCCGTCGCCTGGATGATCGCCCCGTAGAGGGCGGTCCAGAGCGAGCCGACCCCGAACGCGAGCGTGAAATAGATCTTTCGCAAACGCCGTGTCGCGGATGCCGGCCGGTGTCGCGTCGGCGAGGAGCGCCTGGAGCTGCGGGCTTTTCCGCGAAGGAGAACAGGCCCATGACCGCCAGGCCGACCCACAGCCCGAGCAGCGACGCCCCGGCGGTGATGAAGATCGCGAACCCGACTGCCCCGCCCAGGTACGCGCCCACGATGACCGGCCGCCGCCCGATCCGGTCCGACAGCCAGCCGGCAATGAGCGGCATCGGCACCGACAGCACGATGAGCGCGCCGTACGTCGAATTCGTGGTCGACTGCGGAAGCTCGAGGACCTTCGTCAGGTAGATCAGGGCGAACAGGTTCGCGACGCCCAGACCACGGCCGCCGCCGCCGAGCACCGAGGCGAGGTAGACCCGGCGGAGGACCCGATCCGCAAAGACGACCCGGAGCACGGCGGACCGTCCTCGGGCGCGGGGCGGCGGCCCGGTCGGTACCGTGTCTCCCGAACCCAGCGGACGATCGCGATCGCGATCAGCGCCGCCGGCAACCCGAACAGGACCGACACGCCGCGCCATCCGACGGCAGCCATGAGGAACGGTCCGGCGAGCGCGACGACGACCGTGCCCACGTTGCCGCCCGAGATATGGGCGCTGATCGCGAAGCCGCGGCGCTCCGGCGGGAATTGCTCCGCAAGGAGTCCGTTGCCGACCGGATGCTGCGGCGAGCCGCCGAGATCCGCGAGACGACGTTCGTGACCGCGAACGCCCCGAAGCGGCACAAGGCCCTGCGCCGCGAACCCGACCCCGAAGAGGACGCCGCCGATGCCCCATCAGCCAGCGGCGCGGCATGTGGCGGGTGAGAACTCCGCGAAGCTCGCCTGGACCAGCCCGGAGCCAATCGCCCCGGCGGCCGCGACGAACGTGAGCTCTCCTCCTACCCCGATGCCGAACTCGTCGATGACCGCCAGGAAGATCATCGGGAGGATCACCGCCTGGGCGTGGTTCACCGCGTGGGCGATCGACAGGAGCCAGAGCGTTCGCTCGGGGTGGATCTCGACCCGGCTCGGGGCAGGCGGGACCGGCGCGGTGGGATCGGCCGTCATGGGAACCCCATGCTGACGGATCGCGCGGCGGGACGTGGGCCCGTTGCAGGCGCGACCGCTTCCGGGCATGGTGTCGGCAGCGGTCGGCCCCACGGGCGCCGCCGGCCCATCTCCACGGGGTCTCCATGCCGACCGTCCTGATCGCCGATGCCCGAGCCGCACATCCGCATCCTGATCGCGCAGGCACTCGAAGACCTCGAGGATGCGGGGGTCAAGCTCCAACCGCGTCAGACGACGAGACGGCCCTCGAGACTGTTCGGAACCTCCGCCCGGAGCTCGTCTTCCTCGATGTGATGCTGCCGCGAACGACCGGGTTCGACGTCTGCCGGGCGATCGACGCGCCGACCTCGGGCTCGCCGGGACGACGGTCGTGATGCTGACCGCGAAGGGCCAGGCGTATGACCGCGAGGAGGGGCTCGCTGCCGGGGCCGATGACCTGACCAAGCCGTTCGATCCCGACGAGCTGCTCCTGGTGGCCCGCGACGCGCTCGGGCCGGCGGGAGTCACCTGATCGAACGGCGACGCCTCGGAGCCGCCGGACCGGAGGTCCCGGTCGTCGGCCTTGGGACGTGGAGCGTCTTCGACGTCCCGAGCTCGTCCGAGGCCGGGGCCGCTGACGAGCCGTGGTCGAGGCCGCCTTCGGGCGCCGGCGTCCGTCTCGTCGACACCTCGCCGATGTACGGGCGCGCCGAGGGCGTCCTCGGGCGTGGGCGCTCTGGCCGCCGCCGGGGTCCGTTTCCTGCCGCGATCGTGGCGACGAAGGTCTGGACCGGCTCGGTCCCGGACGCCTGCGACGGGGGCAGCTCCCGAGCTCCAGCTCGCGACTCTTCGGCGGCCTCATCGATGCGATCGAGCAGATCCACAACCTCGTGGGCTGGCGCGAGCACCTCGGGTGGCTCGAGGGCGAGGTCGAGCGGGGAACGGTTCGGCATGGCTCGGCGCGACGCACTACTCCGACGAGCGGCGCTTCCCCGAGGTCCTCGAGCTCATGCGATCCGGGCGTGCGGTCGGCTGCGTCCAGGTCCCCGTACAACCCGCTCGAGCGCCGAGCCGAGCCCGGGAGGTCCTCCCGCTCGCCGAGGAGGCCCGGCATCGGCGTGATCGCGATGCGGCCGTTCGGCGAGGGCGGGCTGCTGGGCCGGCCACTCCCCGAGGAGCTGCGGCGGGCCGGGCTGACGTCGTGGCCGGACGCGCTCCTGCGGTGGACCCTGTCGGACCGCCGGGTCGGCGTGGCGATCCCGGCTTCGTCGTCGGTCGACCACGTGGCCGCGAATACCGCGGCCGGCTCCGGGCCATGGCTGCACCCGGACATCCGGGACCTCGTGGCGCGCCTCGCCGGCCAGGTCATTTCGCCCTAGCGCGCGGCGAACAGGCCCGACCCGTCGACGCGGGCCCACGCGATGCCGTCGGCGAGGGGCATGGCCCGGTCCGCGTCCAGGA
>CAVVCZ010000007.1:0-156937 GCA_963746845.1 uncultured Chloroflexia bacterium
AGCGCCCGCTCCCGCGCCCGCCGGAACGCCCCGACGCTCGACTCGACCATCTCATCGGTCGCCGTGAGCGAGATCCGGAACCAGCCCGGCAGCTCGACCACCGTCCCCGGCAGGACGACCGCCCCTTCCTCGGCCAGGATCGTCGCGAACGCCATGTCGTCGGGCATCGGCGCCTTCGCCATGATGTAGAACGTCCCCTCGGGCGTCGTGTGCTCGTAGCCGAGCTCGTCGAGGATCGCGAGCATCCGGTCGCGCCGGCGCCCCATCGCCGGGATGTCGATCGAGAGCCCCTCGAGGTCCTCGATCGCGTGCTGGAGCAGCGCATTTGGGAACAGGTAGCCGTTGGCGACCTGGGCGAGGATGATCCGGTCCCGGAGCTGGGCCCGGTCCGGCATCGTCGGCGGCACCGTCAGGTAGCCGATCCGCATCCCCGGCGCCAGCAGCTGCTTCCCGTACGAGTACGTGATCATCGTGTCCGGGTAGACCTCCGCCGGGGTGTGGAAGGTCCGGCCGTCGAAGAGGATCCGGTTGTACGGCTCGTCGGAGATCAGGCGGATCGGCCGGCCGATCCGGTCGGACGCCGCGGTCAGCATCGCCGCCAGCCGCTCGAGGTCCGCGAGCGGGTAGACCCGGCCGCTCGGGTTGTGCGGCGTGTTCAGCAGGACCGCCCGCGTCCGCGGGGTGATCGCCGCGTCGATCGCCTCGGTGTCGATGTCGAACGCCGGCGGCGACAGCGGCACCCGGACGGGGATCCCGCCGACCGCCAGGATCAGGATCTCGTAGAAGAACCACGGCGGGGTGAGGAAGACGACCTCGTCGCCGGGCTCGACGATCGCCCGGATCGCCGTCGCGATCGCCGCGAAGCCGCCGTTGGTCATCGCGACATCCGCCGGGTCCCACGGGATGCCCGTCCGGGCGGTCAGCGCCTTCGCGACCGCCGCCTGCGAGTTCGACTCGGACATCTTGTAGGCGAACCAGTCCGGCGACAGCGGGTCGAGGTGCTGGTGGAGCGTCGCGACGTAGCCCGGGAGCGGCATCTCGTTCGGGTTGCCGAAGGCGAAGTTCGCGACCCCGGGCTTCCGGAGGGCCTCCCCCACCGGGCCGCCGAAGAACGACAGGAACGGGGCGACGGAGGCGAGCATCGCCCCGGTGGCGGCGGACATCGGGAGCTCGCGAGCGGGGGTGGTCATCGGGGTCCTCGCGCTGGGCTGGTCGGTTCGGGCGGATTGGCGCCAGCGTAGTCCCGATCGCGCCGGCGGTCGTCGGGAATCGAAGAGCCGCCGAGCGATGCTCGGCGGCTCGTCTGCGAGTGCGGTGTGGTCAGTCGAGGGGCGAGCTCAGGAAGCCACCCACCTTGACGATGATGACCGCCGCCGCGCCGAACGAGGCGAAGGCGAGGCCGGCGAACAGCGGCCAGATCGAGGCGAACTGCGCGGCGAGCGCGGCGTCCGCCGCCGACACCGGGAGGTGGTAGGCCTCTGCGACCGGCACGGCGATCGGGAACGCGATCGCGAGGCCGACGAACGTCACGCCGGTCACGAGCAGGACGAGGACGGAGATGACGGCAATGATGGCGATGATGACGGCGGTGGCCGGCGAGGGCCCACGTCGTGCGGATCGAGGCTCGGCGAAGGAAGTGGTCATGGCGTCTCCGGAAGGGCTTGCAGCATGGGTTCTGAGGTCCCCAGCATCGGCGACGAGAGGCCGCGCCACCATCGTCATCCGGCCGCACCTGCCATGTGCGGATTGTCCCGAATCGCGGCCCTAGCCCGGCCGCGACGCGCGAATCGCGTCGAGATCCTTGAGGTCGAGCGCCGGGCGGAAGTCGAGGATCTCCGACCGGCGATGCGCCGAACAACCTCGTCGAGGGCCGCGTGGACGGTGTCAACCACTCGGGTCGTCCCGAGCGCAGACGCGGCCTCGGCCACGAGTGCGACATCCAGGTTCAACGTCGTGCGCTTGCGCGTCACGGAACGTTACTCCGTGCGTGGTACACCTTTCGCTCGTTCGGGGCTCCGATCACTGGCAGAATGCACGCTTCACCCCGGCGGTGAGCTGAGGGACCAACCCGGTACGAGCCCGAAGGAGCGAGCGGGTGCGATGAGGGGCCTCGATCCGCGAGCGCGCGCGCGGGCCGTGGCCGCGGCCACCGTCATGGTCGCGGTCCTGCTCGTCGGCGGACTCGTCCCGACCGCCACCGCCCAGACGCCGGACCGATCCGACGTCGTCCTCGAGTACGACTTCTCCGCCTCGATCCTCCAGGACGCGGCGACCCGCAACCGGTTCGCAGCCGCGCTGGACCGGATCGCCGCCCGCGTCGACCTGATCTCGAACGATCTCATCGCCGGCGACACCACCATGTCGATCCTCTGGTTCGCGACGCGCGCCGCCGACTACCCGGGCTGTGTGGACATCCAGCTGCTGAACAGCCCGGACAACGTCGGTCATTTCGCGGACTGCCTCCGCTTCGTCGCCGCGCAGTACCGCAAGGGCCTGACGACCGCCCGGACGAAGGCGCTCGGCGTCGACACGAACTACGTCGCCGCCATGCAACAGGCGGCGAAGCACCTTCCGGCGAACGCGGAGCGCCCCGCGGTGATCCTGTTCACCGACGGCAAGCACGACGTCAAGGGCGTGCCGGCGTCCCTCGTCCAGCCGACCCGCGACCGGCTCTTCGGCGCCCGGACGCCGTTCGCCCTCCTGCCGGTCGGGATGGGCATCGACCCGAAGCAGCGCCGCGCGCTCACGGACGGTCTCGAGCGGTTGCGCATCACCCGCGACATGCCCCCCTGTGTCAGCGGCGCCACGTTCGACTGGCCCACCGTGTCGTTCGACTCGGCCGATCGGGCGGGCAACGCCGTCGCCGTCGCGCTCCAGGACGCGACGTGCACATTCACGGTCGCGCCGACCCCGACGCCCCCACCGGCTCCCACGCCGGCCGCCGTCTCGAACATCCACCTCACCGCCGGCGACGCGCGGATCGAGCTCGCCTGGACGCCGGCCGCCGCGACCGCCGGCTCGGCCGGGGCGTCGGCGCCGCCCGCCACCGGCTACCAGGCACGCTGCCGGCCCCAAGGCGGGAGTGGCGACTGGGTCGTATCGGCAGCGAGCGGGACGAAGGCGACGGCCGTCATCGAGGGACTCACGAACGGCCAGGCCTACGAGTGCGAGGTGTCCGCGGTCGGGGCCACGAACACAGGCGACTGGACGGCCGCGTCCGACACCGCGACACCGGTCGGGCGACCGGCGACGCCCCCGAAGCCGACCGTCGAGGGGCTCAACGCCGCTGTCCGGATCGCCGAACCGGCCGGCGCGCCGGGCGTGGACCGCTACCTGTACGAGTGCTCGGCCGACAACGGCGCGACGTGGCCGGCCACGGTCGACGCGGCGGCAGAGGATCCGTCGACGGAGCTGACCGACCTGACGAACGGCACCGAGTACGTCTGTCGCGCATCCGCGAAGAACGCGGTCGGCGTGAGCGACGTGTCGCCGGTGTCGGACTCGGTCCGCCCGTGCGGCTCGGCGCTCCAGTGCAACCCGCTCATCCTGCCGATCGTCGGTGGGATCACGGCCGTGCTGCTCGGCGCGATCCTGCTGATGATGCTCGCCGTCATCCGCGGCCGGCCGAAGGGCCACGTCGTCGCGGTGGTGGACGTCGTCCACACCGCGAACGTCGGGCACGGCTCGAAGCTCGGGATCGCGTTCACACGTGGGCCGGACCACCGGACGGTCACGAGCATCGTCGCCGACACGGGCCGGAAGGCCGAAGTCCGGATCAGCCGGCTCCGGGGCGACCGGTTCGAGGTCCGTGACCGGGTCGGCAAGCACATGGTGGCCGACGGCGACGCAGTGGTGATCATCGATGGGGTCGGGGTCCGCCACTCGCTGGTCCTGCGCGCGTTCGCGACGAACGCGGCCTCGGAGGTCGCGCGGGGGCGCTGATCCGGCGGCGCTTTCGCGGCCGGGCAGGCCCTACTACCGGGGTGGCCCGATTCGGTGGTAGATGGGGCTCCCTCGCGCGCGTAGGGTCGCGTCGTGGACCGGTCCACGCGTCGGCTTGGCATGCCCGATGGCCTTCCCGTCGTCGGCTTGTTCGGCGGCGCCGTCGTCCTGGCCGCGATCGGTGTCGCGGACGGGATCGGATCCGGCGTCACGGGCCTCGGGCTCGTCTCCGGGATCGTGCTGGTCAGCCTGACCACCGTCCTCGCCTCGGGCCTCGTCCTCGTCCGTCGCCTCCACGACGCGACCGCCACTCTCGAGCAGACGAGCCGCGAGGCGGACGAGTCCGCGACCCGTCTGCAGGTCCTCGTCGAGCACGTCCCGGCCGCGGTCTACATCGACATGGCCGACCCCGACGTCACCGACGGCGGCCGCCTCGCCTACATGAGCCCACAGATCACGGGCATGCTCGGTTTCCGACCGGACGAGTTCGTCAACGATCCGGAGCTCTGGCCGAGCCGCGTCCACCCCGAGGACCGCGACGCCGCCCTCGCGGCGTACGAGGCGCACTGGCGGACGGGCGAGCCGATCCGGGCCGAGTATCGGATGCTCGCCCGTGACGGCACCGAGGTCTGGGTCCGCGACGAGGCCTACGCGGTGCCCGACGACACCGAGAGCGGCCGACGGGTCTCGCAGGGCCTGCTCGTCGACGTGACCGACCGCAAGCGGCTCGAGTCGAAGCTCATCCACGACGCCCTGCACGATCCACTCACCGGGCTCGCGAACCGGGTGCTCCTGCGCGACCACCTCGAGCGGGCGCTGGCACGGCGCGGACGGACGCCCGGGACGGTCGCCCTGCTGTTCGTGGACCTCGACGACTTCAAGCGGGTCAACGACTCGTTCGGCCACGCGGCCGGCGACGAGATCCTGTGCCGGGTGTCGGAGCGGCTCGTCGGCGCGGTCCGGGGCGACGATGTGGTCGGCCGCCAGAGCGGCGACGAGTTCGCGGTCATCCTCGGCCAGGTCAACACCGACGAGGAGGCGATCGCCGCGGCGGAGCGGATCCTGCGCGAGCTGCGCCGGCCGATCCAGCTCGGCGCCCGCTCGATCGTCGTCGGCGGCTCGATCGGGATCGCCCTCGCCGCGGACCGCGACGCGGCCACGGACGACCTGCTGATCCAGGCCGACGCCGCGATGTACGCGGCGAAGGCGTCCGGCAAGAACCGTCACGCCTTCTACGACGGGCGGATGCCAACGCGGACGTGGAGCGAGCTCGAAGCAGCCGGCTAGGACCGGATGTCGACCGTCACGGTCCCTGTGGTCACGACGTTGCCGATCACCGATCGAGGGTCCGGTAGGTACTCTCCGAGCGACGGGCGACCCTCAGGATCACCACGAGGCGCGACCCGTCGTCGACGACGTAGATGACTCGCAGGTCCCCGACGCGGAGGCGCCAGAACTCGGTACCGGCAAGCTTGGTCACCCCGGGCGGACGCGGGTCGATCGAGAGGGACAGGATCGGGCCCCGAAGTCGAGCCGCCTCGCCTGGTGGAAGGTGGCGCAGCTGGCGCTGGGCGGCTGGCGCGATGTCGACGCGGTGACCCTGCCGGCTCACTCCTCATTCGTGCCGTACGCGGCGCGCGTCTCGGCGGCGAGCGTCCCGAAGAACGACTCGGCCGCCTCGCCGCCATCTCGACGGTATTCGGCAAGGGCCGCCTGCGCCGACTCGAGATCCTCCTTGGTCTCCGCCGCCTCGAGCCAGGCCCGGATCGCCTCGTCGACGATCTCGCGGACGCTTCGATCCGATCGCGCGGCCTCGACCTTCACGGCCCGGTAGATGTCGTCCGGGAGATCGATGGTGACCTTCATCTCACCAAGGATACCAGGAAGCTGGGTTCCTGCAAGGACCCGTTTGCGACGGATGTCGCATGCGGTTGTCGACGAACAGGCCTGGTTGCGCGGAAGCGCAAGTGGTGTCCTTGGTCGCGGGTCGAGCGTGAGACGCATGTGGACCCACGGCAGACGACAAGGAACCCTGCGATGTCCCAGACCCGATCCGCACGCCGCGGCCACATCGACCCGCTGATCGCCCTCGCGCTCGGCGGCCTCGCGATCGTGCTCTTCGTCAGCGCGATCGTCGTCACGCGCCCGCTCCCGACGACCTCCGCCGCGACCGCCGGCCTGCCGACCGCCCAGGTCCTCGTCCGAACCCTCGACTGACCTCGGGCCTGGCCCTCGACCTCAGGACGCGGCCAGGAGCTGGTCTGCGAACCCTTCGAGCGACCTGGCCACCCTGGCCAACGGTTCCATCAGGGCGGGCGTGCACGCCTGGCCGCAACGGACGGCGAACGCCGCCGCATCCCGCAGCCGCTCCTCCATCAGGATCCAGGCGGCCTCCCGGTGCGGCAACAGGTAGTCGACCGAGTAGAACAGCTCGAACCCCGGACCGGCGGTGGCACCCGGCATGTCCCAGCCGACCGGCTGGGTCGTCACGACGGAGCCGAGCGGCTTGACCGCCGCGTACATCAGCCCGACCGAGACATCCGCGAGGACCTTGAGCTGCTCGGGCGTCTCGTCCGTGTGGGCGAAGTAGCGCGAGAGGAGCTGGAGGAGGACCTCGTAGACGACGTTGAGGAGGTCCATCGTCCGCGTCGTGCCGGGGTCGCTGATGAGCGGCATCGGCACCCCGGTTGCCTGGGGTCGGACGTTCGCCGCCACGACCGGCCGGGCGGGCTCGAAGTCCGGGTCTGCGCGCTTCAGCGCGAGGTACTCGTCGAGGACGGCGAGGAGCCGCCCGAAGTGGGCGTCGCGCCACTCGCCCAGCGCCCCCTCCCCCTGCTCGACGATCGTGTCGATCGCCTGCCGTGCGGTCGCCAGGTCCGTGACCGCGACCAGCTCCTCCCATCGGAAGTGCTCCGCTGTCGCCTGCGCGTTCGTCGGACCGATGAACAGGCGCCCGGGACCGAGCCGGCCCTCGAGGTGTTCCAGGCCGGCGCCGATCGACCGGTAGAGCTGGCCGATCGTGTCGAACTCCTGCAGGTGCGGGACGATCTCGTCCTCCTCGTCGTGCGGCAGCGCGACGGCCTGTTCGATCGCCGCGAACCCCTCGGCGTCCTCGACGTCCATGCCCTCCGGCCGCTCGAGGAACGCGAAGTGCCGGAGCGCCGCCTCGCCGAACGGCAGGAGCTCGATCCGGACGCCCGCCGGGTAGCTGTAGGCCGGCATCGGGAAGTTCGGACGGGCGAGACGCGGGGCGGCGCCGACGGCCGTCAGGAGGTTCTGGACGAGGGCGAGGTGGAGCATCTCCTGCTCGCCGATGCTCAGCAGCGTCTTGCGCCAGCCCTGGATCGCGGTCAGCTGGTCCGCGCTGACCCCCTCGCCGACCTTCTGCTTGAGCGAGAACGCCGCGAACAGGTACTGGAGCATGATGAGGTGCTCGAGCTCGGCGGCCTTGCCCAGGGTGTAGATGAGCGCTTCCCGGTGTTCGAGCCCGGAGCCGTGCTCGCCGCCCTGGCCCCCGCGAACCGCGAGCACGTTGGCAAGCGGTCCGTGCGGGACCGGCGAGGCGTTCTCGATCATGCGCGGCGTCCTTCCGATGCGAGGGGCGATCGGAGCCTACGCCAAGTATCGATCGAGGGTCTGGCGGCGCGGAAGCTTACGGGCGAGCCGGAGCGGCGGGAGCGTTGTCGTCGACCAGCTCGTCGATGGTGCCCGGAAGGGACACCGAGAACGAGTACCTGGCGACTCGCGGGATCCACGGCCGGAGCTGGGCAAGCGTTCGTGGCGCGATCGGACTCGCGCCGATCCGGGTCAGGCCCTCGCACAGGTCCTCCCACTCGCCACCGCGGACCGAGGGATCCAGGATCGGGGATTCCGGGCCGATCTGGCAGGTCTGGACGAAGCTCGCCCAGGTCGTCGCCGGATCCTTGCTGGCGTCGGCAAGCCGAAGGAGCAGCTGCGGTGCGACGTTCGGATAGCCGGACACGACCGACAGGAGGAGGAGCGCGTCCCGGTAGCTGCCGGGCGCCTCGCGCGTCCCTTCGAAGATCGGCCGCTCGTCCGCCGCGATCGTGCTGCGGATGAGCCGATACGTGTTCACGAAGCGCTTCGTCGCTCGGGGTGTCCGGAACAGCGGCGACAACCGCTGCATGTCCTCGACCTCCCACCGGTTGAAGACCAGCCGCTCGATCTCGAGGTCCGGGACGGGCGGCGGCTTGATGTCCGGAGCCGGCGCTCCGTCATTGGGCGTCGGGCCGGGGACATCCGGGTCGGGGAGTGATGAACGGGGTTCGAGGGCGTCACTGCCCGATGGGGAATCGGGTCCGTAGCCACCGGGAAGCGGGCCCTCGACCGCGACGTCCTGGCCGACGAGATCACCGACGAGTCCCACGAACCCCTGATCCTTGATCGGTCGCAGATAGAACGGGATCTGGAAGATCTTCTCGAGGTAGTCCTGCGGGGTCGACATCCGGGTGAGTCCTTCCGAGATTCCGGACGGAGCCGGAGGCTGGCCCGAGAGCAGCTCGCGGTACTGGTCCTCGAGACAGCGACGCAGCCAGCGCGGGTCGACGGCGACCACGACGACGAAAAGCCGGAATGCCAACAGGAGATGGACGGCCTCGAGGACTTCGATCACGCGCCGCGGCTTGCACCGATCGAGGTCGTCGATGTAGAGGACGATCCGGTCGATCGGGATCTCCTTCGGATCGTCGGCGGTCGGCGGATCCGTCGCGTTCGGCGGGTCCGGCGGGTCGGTCGGCGTTGCCTGTTGGGCGGGCTCGCCCGTCGACTGCGCGGGGGCGGCCGCCTCGAGCTCGATCCGTCGCTCCCGCTGTTCCATCAGCTCGCTCAGGCGCTCGAAGTCGCGCCGGATCAGCGAGACGAGCCCGACCCGCGACGAGTAGGCCTGGCTGGTCACTCGCTCCTCGAGGAAGCGATGGATCTGACGAGCCGGCTCCAGATCGTCACGGCTGGTCTCCAGCTCGCGGACCCGGGCCTCCGCCATCCGCGCCCGTTCCTCCAGCCGGGCCTGTTCGGCGACGGCAGCGTCCCGAGCCTGCTCCTGGGCCTCGACGATCGCCTTCGCCTGCGCGTGCTCCGCCGCCTCGATCCGGGCCGAGGCGGCCTCGAAGGCGGCGATCAGGCCGCCGACCTTCGAGATGTACGGGCCCAGCGCGATGACGAAGCCGACGATCGCGGTGACGAGCGGGACGAGCGCCGACCAGCCGATCGCCCGGGTCAGGACGATCGCCGCGACGGTCGGAGCCGCGACGATGAGCGTCAAGGACGCCGCTCGGCGCAGGCGATCCCGACGGCTGCCCCGGCCGAGCTGCTCGATCAGCCACTTCCAGAGACGGGCGAGCCGGGCCGGCCAGGTGCTGACCTCGGCGATCGGCTGCTGCAGCTCCTTGAGCATCGCGTCGCTCGACGGCTGCCCGACCTGGGTCGCAAGCTCGCCGACCTGGCGCATCACCTCCGGGTCTGCCGCAACCGCGTCCTTGGCCGCGGCGAGGGCCAGCTTCGGGTTCGGCTCCGGCACGCTCGCGGCGTTCCTGGCGGTCTCGAGTGCCGCGGTCGCCGCCTCGCTGCGCTTCCTGGCTGCCGCCAGCTCCGACTGGGATTCGTTGAACAGCCCGTTGGCATCGGTGAGCTCGCTCTGGATCGTCGCCCGGATCTCGTCGCCGGTCGGCTCCCCGGAGACCGCGTTGAACAGCTCCTCGAGGATCTCCGAGACGAGGCTCGCCCAGAGGTTGGCATCCAGGTAATGCCACGCGTTGAACCGGATCTGGACGACGCTCGAGCAGAACGGCGAGCTGGTGCCACGCTCCGCCGCTTCGCTCGCGCGATGCGCGATCTGCTCCTGCAGCCGCTCCATGAAGAAGCTCTTGCCGCTGCCCCAGTCGCCGAACAGGCCGAACGCCAGCGGTGGCTTGACGGCTCGAGCCGTGATCAGGCTGGCGATCGCCTTGACGTCCGGCGTGATCCCGAGCCGGTCGATGCCGAGCAGGCCGTCGGATTGATATCCCGCGAGGCTCGACGCAGACGACAACAGCCGGATCGCCCAGATCTGATCGACGATGGCAGCGACATCCGCGTACGGCCACGTGGCGAAGCCCTTGCGTCCCCAGCGCGGCCCCCAGGAGTTCTGGACGAGGAACCCCTGGTCGTTGTAGCCGGCAATCGCGAATGCGTGGCCGCCCAACGTCTGACGGTTGCGATCCGAGGTCCGGATGACCGCGACCGAGCCTCCCTGGGGGCTTCTGACCGCAACCGGCTTCTCCCAGGCCTTGGTGATCGCCGCGGCAACGACCACGGGTCCGTCGCGGACCAGGGCGGCCTGGATCGCGGGGATGTCCACCGGCACCGGGACGATCTCGGCCGGTCGGTTGCGCGCGGCCTCGACGGCCAGCTCGTCCGGAATGGTGGTCAGGCTGTCGAGGCCAAGACGCTTCCAGGTGGCTTCCGAGCAGACGCCGTGCAGGCGGAGTCCGCGGAGCGCGGCCGCGAGGGTCGTCCCCTCGATCTGATCGGGTGGGTCCTTGGGGAACAGGTCGTACTTCCGGCCCAGCTCGTAGAGCATGAGCGGGCTGACCGGTTCCTGGATCCCTCGTGCGGCCCGGAGGTGGTCCATGACCGCGGCGATCGCGTAGCCGACGGCCGTCGGCCCGGCCTGTTCCAGGACCGTGACGTCGGTCCTCCGGGCGTCGAATGCCGGGGGCAGTCCGGGCGGTGGCTGACCGGCTGGTGCCGGCGCGTCAGCGCGGTCCGGCGACGGGGCGTTCGGCGAGCCGACGAAGCGGACTCGACGTCGTCGACCGGGCGGCGCGATGTCTTCGAGACGCGATCGCCGTCGACCCCGGCGGTCTCGGGACGGGCGACGGACTCCGGCGCGGGCGGCACCGGCGCGGGCGGCTCCGGCCCGGTTCCGGGACTCTCGGTCGGTGCCGTCGACACGAGCGACCTCGCTGGCGGACGACCTCCGGCCCGCGCGGACCACGTGAGCGGAAAGGCCGACGCGGCCGGTTATACGCGCGGACCGTCTCGCTCGCGTTGCTCGAGCGACGAGGGGCTGCGCACACGGCAGGACCGGATTGAACCGTCCGGTGCTTCCCCTCCCCCAGTAGCTCGGCAGACGCAGCCGGCGCGGTCGAGGGAGGTGGATGATGACGAGGATCTGGACCCGGCTCGCGGGCACGATCGGGATCACGCTGCTCGCGGGGTGTGCCGCGACAGGCGGGGCCACACCCTCGGCATCCCGAACGGCGGCCCCGGCGATCGAGTCCGTGCTACCAACGGCAGCCTCGCTCGCTCCGTCCCCAAGCACAATGCGGACCAGCCACCCGGCGACGGCACTCCCCGCGGGCGACCGTTCGCTCTGGCCGCAGGGCGGACCGGTTCCTGATCAGCTCGACGGTGACTGGTTCGATGCCGGCGGGGTCAAGCTGACCCTCCACGACACCGGCTACTACTTCTACGCGCCGCCCGGGATCGACGTCGGTGGCGACATCGTGTTCGATGGCAACAAGGCGGCGCTCTTCAATGCCGGCCCATGCGGGATCGTCCTCCCCGACGGCATCGGCACCTACACGTGGGAGATCAACCCGGATCAATCGCTGACGTTCCACCACACGAACACGGATCCATGCCATCGCGGCGACTTCATCAGCTCGCCGAAGTGGTTCCGGAAGCCGTGATGCCTACGGCGTCGGGACTCGCGCCGGATCGATCCGCAGGACGGCATCGCCCTCGAAGCTCGAGACCCACACGGAACCGAACGCTGCGAACGGAGGCCCGAGCGCCGGGAAGCCGAGATCGACCGCCGGGCCGAGCGCGGCGGACTTCCGGTCAAGCCGCCGGATCGTCCCGGCGTCGAAGTCCGTGAGCCACACGGAGCCGAAGGCATCGATCAGGCCGCCGGGGGTCCCACCGACCGGGACCTTCCGCAGCTCCCTGGTCCTGATGTCGATCTGGAGCAGGTCCGGCGACCCGCGGCCGGTCGCCCAGATCGTCCCATCCACGAGGAGCAGGACACCGTAGTGGCCGACTGCCCAGTGATCGGTGATCCGGCGGGTCTTCAGGTCGAACCGCCAGACGACGTCGCCGTCCGGGCCGCCACCGCACCACAGCCCGGAGCCAACCACTGCCAGGCCCCAGCACGACCCGCCGATGTCGAACGTCTCGCCGGTCCTGAGCGTGTCGGGATCGAGCGCGGTCAGGGAGCCGCCGTGGTAGACGTAGACGTCGCTGCCGACGCGGATCAGACCGCCGGCCTCCGGCACGTGGACGGTCCCGGTCACCTTGAGCGTCTTCGGATCCAGCCGGGTCATGACCCCGGCGTTGTACGACGCCGACCAGAGCTGCCCGTCGAAGAACTCGACGCCGCCCTGGGTCGGAAGGTCGAGCGGGGTCACGGTGTTGGTGGCCGGGTCGATGATCGAGACGTCGTAGCTGCGATGGTCGTCCACCCAGATCCGCCCGTCGCCGGCGTCGAGATAGAGCGGCCCGGTCCCGGGCGGCTCGCGGATGGCGGCGACGATCGCGTCGGCGAGGGGCACCACGGATGGGGTCGAGGCGGGCGACGGGGTCGAGGCGGGCGATGGAGACGCAGCGGGTGTCACCGTGCTCGCGGGAAGTGTCGGCCTGGCGGGTGTCGGCGCGTTTGCTCCACCGCACCCGACCAGGAGCGTTGCGAGGAGCAAGCTCGGGACCGGACGCGATCTCATGGCACCGCGATCGCCTCGATCGCCCCGCTCGTGACGACGACGACGGCCGATGGATCGTCGACGATGTCGATCGCCATCCCGCCAAGGGTCAGCGCGTCCGACACGACCCCGGCCGACGGGTCGACCCGCGAGATCACGAACTGATCCATGAGCGCCCAGACGGCCGCCTTTCCGGCCCGGACCTGGGTGGCGGGTCCGTCCGGGAGGGGCAGCGCGACCGTTGGCGTGCCGGTCGTCGCGTCGAACCCGATGACCCGCGAGCCGTCCGCGGGGTCGATCAGCCATGCGGTCGACGCGGTCAGGACCAGCTGGCCCTGCCGCACCCCGGCCGATCCGGCCGGCAACGTCGACCGACCGACGACCTGGTTCGTTCGCGGGTCGATCCGGACCAGCTCGCCGTCATCCAGCATCGCCCAGACGTGATCGTCGTCCGCGGCGAGCGCCCGGACTGCCCCCGGCAACGGGACCTGCGCGACGATCGCCCCGGTTGCAGGGTCGAGATGGGCGACGGCCCGACCCACGACGGCCCACAGCGACTGACCGGCGCCGCTGATCGGCCCGCTGGCGACTGTCGAGGTGATGACCGCGACGCCGGTTCGCGGATCGACCATCGTGAGCGGCTTCCCATCCACCGCGACCCACAGGACGCCTCCGGCCGCGACCAGCTGCGCGTTGGTTGCCGAGGCGCCGGTCGAGATCGTGACGGTGGCCGCGGCCGTCAGCGTCTTCCGATCGAGGTGCTGCAGGACCATCGACGTGCCGGACCGCTTCAGCACCCAGAGCTCCCCGTCGACCGCGACGAAGCCGTCGACCTGACCGGACAGGGGCGCGCTGAGCAGGACGTCCGGATGGCTCGGGCTCGGGAGTGCGGCCGTGCTGTTCGATGGCAGGGTCAGGGGCTGCGCGGACGGCAGCACCGTCGGCCCGGGGGCCGCAACCTTGCCGGCGATCGTGAACAGCGACCAGACGGCGCCCGCAACCAGCGTGACGGCGACGACCGCCGAGACCGCGAGCACGCCCCACGAGCGCCCACCCGTGAGGCGAACCGCCCAGCCCCGCCGTTGCGGCGTCGCCGAGATCGCGGAACGAACGGCCTGGCGGGCCGCCGTGGAGCTCGTCGTCGGGCCGTCGCTCAGGTAGACGCGGAGCCGATCGCTCATGGCGGTCGTGTCGAGGTCGCGACGGTCGGAGGTCATGACGCCTCCCCCCGGATCGCCGTCGAGCGCTCCTCGGTCAGAAGCGCGGCACGCAGTGCCCGGGTTGCATGGTGGAGTCGTGACTTGACCGTCCCCGGGGGGACATCGAGGAGGGCGGCTGCCTCGGTCGCCGTCAGCCCGAGGTAGTAGGTGACGACGAGGACGGCACGGTGGTCGGGCGACAGGTGACGGAACGCGCGATCCATCTCGTCGCGGCCGGCCAGTTCCGTCTCGAGGTCACCGGGCGCACCAACCTCGTTCGGTCGCTCGTCGGCCGCGCCGCTCGAGGCGAAGGGGCGGACCGCGATCCGGGCGACGCGCTCGCGCCGGGCGCGCCGGACCGAGGCGCGGACGAGGAGGCGGTTGACCCAGGCATCGAAGCGACCCGGGTCGCGGAGACCGGGCAGGTCTCGCCAGGCGCTGACGAGCGCGTCCTGGACGGCGTCCTCCGCGACGTCGAAGTCGCGCACGATCCGGTAGGCCGTCGCGAAGAGGGCGTCGATCGACGTCTCGAGGAGGATGTCGAACGCCTCCCGATCCCCGTCGCGTGCCTGCTGGACGAGCGCTTCTCGCACCGGACTGCCGCCTGGGCGTACCGCGATGGCCGCGGCCGCAGGATACGACGCGGGTGCGGCGTCCCCGCCTCCGATGCCGAGCCGAAGCGTCTGGCTGCCCATGTCGTCCCGTCCGGAGCTGCCTCGGCGAACGTCAGCCGCGGTCCCGCTCGGGTCACTGGGGCGCGTGGTAGCCCGATCGGTTCAATCTTCGCGGCGATGGTGACGTGGAGCCGAGTCGAGGTGATGGATGGTCTTCACGGCAACGAGGAGCGCTCCGAAGAGGCTCGCGGCGGAGCTGGCGCCGAATACCCACCAGAACTCGGCGATCCGCCCGGCCACGGCCATGTCCGAAGCCGAGAACGAGACCGGGTACTGCTGCGCAATCGGGACGGCGAGGGCGAACGCGACGGCTACGGCGAGGAAGGTCACGGCCGACACGACGAGTCCGAGGACTGCGGATGCGGCGACCATGCCGATCGCGATCGTCCCGACGGCGCCGCGGTGTCCGGAGCGATCACGCTGCTGGGGCAGCGAGGAGGTAGTCATGACGGACTCCAGTTCCGTTGCGCGGTTCGTTTGACGCTGGCCATCACAGTGCGCCAGGGCCCCGAAAGGCCCTCGGTTCGTGTCCGAGGGCCGTTCGAGAGCGATCGCTGCTCCGCTAGAGGTCCATCGCGTTCAGGCGCTTCCGCGCCAGAGCGAAGAGGACGGCCAGGCCGACGAGCCAGGCAGCCGGTGTCACGAGCGATGCCGGGCCGCCGGTCGAGATGGCCACGGTCCAGTCAAAGATCGAGCCGGGGAAGAACGGCGTGACTGCCGGGACAACGCCGCCGACGATCTGCGGCGCGACCAGGACGGCGAGGCCGATCGCGCCGACGGCGGCCTGACTCGGGACGAACGTCGCCGCAGCCAGCGCCACCGCGACGTAGAACGCCGGCACGGCGATCAGCGTGCCTCCGAGGACGATCACAGTGGCGAGATCCGGGAGGCCGTAAAGAACCGTTACGAGGACCGTTGTGAAGGCCATCGGGATGACGACCGCGGCCACCCAGACGACGAGCGTTGCGGTCAGCCACTTGCTCACGAGGACGCTCGTCCGCGACACCGGCTTGGAGATCGTCCATGCCAGCGTCCCGCTGTCACGCTCGGCGACGAACAGGCTCATGGTGGCGAAGATCGCCGCCAGGACGATGAACTGGGTGCCGATCGCGAGCATCAGGTTGTCGAGCGGAAGCACCGACAGGACCTTGGCCGGGCCGTCACCGGGATCGGCCGGGAAGGACCGGACCGCCCACTCGGTGATCCGGGCATTGGCGGCGGCGAGGGCGAAGACCGACGCCGTGACGCCGAGGACGATCCATGGCCGCTTGCCGTGGAGCCACTCCGAGAGGTCCTTCCGGACGAGATTGCGGAGGCCGAGCAATCGCGGCCGGCCGAGGGTTGCCTGCCCGACGGCAGTCGGATCGAGGGTCATGGCGTTCATGCGGCACGCTCCTTGGAGTCGATGAGCCGGAGGAAGACCTCTTCGAGGTCGGCCTTCTCGGGGGCATTGGTGACGAGCGTGAGGTCCGATTCGACCGCGTAGCGGGTCACCGCTCGCTGGACCGCATCGGTCTGACCGGGACGCGCCTGGATCAGGAAGGTGGCCTGATCTCGATCGCGCGCCTCGAGCTGGACGGAAGCGACATCGGGAAGTGCCGCGAGACCGCCGGCGGTGGAGTCCGTGACACCGCGCACCACGACCCGCACCCGATCACGGGTGAAGCTGCCGAGCAGCTCCTGCGTCGGCGCGGCGCGAACGAGGCGGCCCTGGTCGAGGATCGCGACGTGGTCGGAGACCCGCTGGACGTCGTCGAGGATGTGCGTCGAGTAGAAGATCGTCGCGTGCCCGCGCAGGCCTTCCATGAGATCGAGGACGTCGCGCCGGCCGATCGGGTCGAGCGCGCTGGCCGGCTCATCGAGCAGCAGCACCTGCGGCCTGCCGATGAGGGCCTGGGCGATCCCGAGCCGCTGGCGCATCCCGCCCGAGTAGGTTCGCGTCGGGCGATCGGCGGCGGCGGTGATGCCCGTCAGCTCGAGCACCTCGTCGATGCGGCGGTCGATCGGGTCCTGAACCCAGGGGTAGAAGCCGGCGACGTAGCGAAGGGTCTGGCGCGCCGTCATCCAGTCGTAGAAGCGTGGCTCCTGGCCGAGGTAGCCGATGGCCCGCTTGTACGACTCGCCGGCCGCCAGCGGGACGCCCGCGACGGTCGCGCTGCCGCTCGTGGGCCGGCTGAGGCCGGCAAGGATCTTGAGGGCTGTCGTCTTGCCGGCGCCGTTGGCGCCGAGGAAGCCGTAGATCGAGCCCTGCGGGACCTCGAGGCTGAGGCCGTCGAGGGCGCGGACTCCCGGATAGTGCTTGGTGAGATCGGTCGTGCTGATGGCTGAGGGCACGTGAGCTCCTTTCGGTGCGAGGGAACCTGCTGGTTCGGTCTCCACCGTGGGGGCTCATGGGTCGCCGGCCATCCGGGCAAACACTGAGTGCGACACTGGTTCTGTCCAGATCGCGGCCCGTCGTGGGCGTTCCTCAGACCGGTGCAGTCTCCTGCGTGCTCGCGAACCATCGCGCGACCTGGAGACGGGTATCGACGCCGAGCTTGTTGAAGATGCTCGCGACATGGCTCTCGACGGTGCGCTCGGAGATGAACAGGCGCGCCGCCACCTGGGCATTCGTCGCGCCATCGGCCACGAGCGCCGCCACTTCCATCTCGCGCCGCGACAGCGGACCGGGTGATACGGACGGTGCGGCCGGAGGGGCGGCCGGCCGCCGCGCATCGACCGCATAGTCGACGACCTCGTCGCGAGTCATCGCCAGCCCGGCGGCGTACGCAGTCAAATACGCCGCCTCTCCCAGCGCATGGCGGGCATCGTCGGCCGCTCGCCGCCGGGCATCGCGGTACGGTTCCATGAGGGCCGAAGGGATCGACTCGAAGATCATGTCTGAAGCACCCAGCAGGGTGGCGGTCCGAGATGCAGACCCTCGCGTCATCTCGATCGAGGCGAGCAGGGCAATGGTTTGCGCGAGGCCAGTCCGATCGTCAAGCTCACGCTCGAGAGCGACGGCTCGTTGAGCAAAACCGGCGGCTTCGTCGCGATCTCCACGGCCCAGGCTTGCGCGGGCAAGCAGCCGGAACATGATCCCGCGAATCCATGTCTCGCCCAGTTCCTCACTGAGATGCACGCCCTCGCCTGCGATCGCGATCGCCGCATCGAAGTCACCCTGCCCGAGGAAGGCGTATCCGCGCGCATCCAGGGCGTGAAGCGTCGCGGCCTGCAGGTGCATGGACCGCGCCAGGTTGAGGGACTCGTCAGCAAACGCGGCGGCGTCGTCCGAACGGCCTTCGACCCACGACACCAATGAGAGGAATGCCAGCGAACGCGCGACGACATCCGCGTCGCCGATTGCGCGACCGATCGACCCGGCCTCAGCGAACATCTGCCCGGCGAGCGTGTAGTCATTCTGCAGGAAGGTGACGACCCCGGCGGTCGATAGCGCGCGGGCACGTGACCTCGTGGCAGCCGGGACCGACTGAAGCAGCGCAGCGAAGACGCGGCGAACGTCGGTGATCGGTCCCTGGGCCGACCAGTAGACCCACAGGTCGCTGCAGATGCCAACGCCGCGCTCCGCCTCCGAGGGATCACCAAGACAGAAGTCGATCGCGGCCCAGAGGTTGGCTCGCTCCGCCCGGACCCGGCGAAACAGCTCGACCTGGCGCTCATCTTCGGCGCCCACCGCAACGGCAAGATCAGCGATCCAGTCCCGGTGGCGCGCGCGCAATGTTTGTTCGGCTCCTGCCTCTCGAAGCCGCTCGCGGCCGAACTGGCGAAGCGGTTCGAGGAGCCGGAAGCGGTCGGCGGCCTCTCCCTGTCGTCGTTTGAGCACGGACTTCTCGACGAGCGACCCGACGAGCTCCGGGATCTCCTCGGCTTCGAGCCCGTCGCCGGCACACACCGCCTGTGCCGCATCGAGCTCGAACCCACCAGCGAATACCGAGAGGCGGCCCCACAGCCATCGCTCGTGCTCACTCAGGAGCTGATAGCTCCAGTCGATCGCCCCGTCGAGGGTCTGCTGGCGGAGCGATAGGCTGCGGTCCCCTGTGCCCAACGCCCCGAGCCGGGCTGAAAGTCCACGATCGAGGGCGTCCAGGCCGAGAGCGTTGAGCCGGACCGCCGCCAGCTCGAGCGCCAGCGGGATGCCGTCGAGGTGGGTGCATACGCTCAGGACCGCGGCGGCGTTCGCGGCGTCCGCGGCGAAGCCTTGCTGGACGGCACTCGCGCGCTCCACGAACAGGGCCACGGCGTCCGATCGGAGAAGGGCCTCCGGCGACGCATCGCCATCGTCGGGCAGCGACAGGGTCGGTACATCGATCACGACTTCGCCGGTGACCCCGAGGGCCTGCCGGCTCGTGGCCAGGATCCGCACGTCGGGACAGGCGCGCAGCAGTGTTCCCGCCAGGACGGCCGCGGCGTCGTGGACGTGCTCGCAGTTGTCGAGGATCAGGAGCGGCCGTTTGTCGGCGAGATAGTCGCTGAGGGTGGAGACGGCCCAGCTGGCTGAGTGGTCCTGGAGTCCGAGCGCGGCGAAGACCGCCTGCGGGACGAGCTCGGGGTCCTGGATGGGCGCCAACTCGACGAACCAGACGCCATCGGGGTACTGGCGGGCGCTCTCCCGGCCGGCCCGCAGGGCGAGCTTCGTCTTGCCGACACCGCCGGCCCCGGTCAGCGTCAGCAGCCGCGTCGAGACCAGGGCCCGCTTGAGGTCGGCCAGGCCCTGACGGCGGCCCACGAAACTCGTCAGTTCGACTGGCAAGTTGCCGGCATGCAGGGTGGCTCGGGTGGGCGCCAAGGCCCTCGGAGCCTAGCCCTGTGAAGGCGCTTGAGCAAGGCGCGGACGTCGTCGCTGTTGTGATAACCCGCAGGAATCCGTGCCGCTGTCCGTGTTAGCCCCGATGGCAGGGCTCCCCCGACGGTCGACAGTGGCCTCATCGACGGGACCGGACTCCGGGAACCCGATCGGACGAAAGGAGGACCACGATGCCCGCCCTCGAAAGCGCCGAGATCGTCGAGACGACGAACACTCCGGCCCGCAAGGCGTGCCTCACCGCCGGCTGCGCGTGCAGGGACGCGCGGATCGTGTCGTTCCGCCGGGCTGCGTTCCACGCAGCCGTCGCCCGAAGTTCCGGCGAGACCGCCGACCGGACCATCCCGGCCGAACCCGAGTGGCGGATTCCCACGATGGACGACCCGACGATCGGGGGCGCCATCGACGACTGAGGCGGCACCAGCGTCGAGCCGAGCGGGATGCCGTCGGCGAGGTAGATGCCGGTCGGGCCGTCCGGCAGCAAGTCGAACGTGAAGCCGACGTCGTAGCGCTCGAGGATGGCGCTCATCACGGTCGCCCCGTCGACGCGGTCGCCGGCGACGAGGGTCCCGAGGAGCCGGCCGTCGGCGAGCGGATGGCCTGGCGAAGCATGGAGCACACGTCCGTCGTCGAGGACCAGCCGGACGACCTCGTGGGTCGGCGGGACCGGGGTCTGGCCGATGCGCGTGACGGTCGCGACGAAGCGCCGGCCGGCTGCATCGATCGACCAGACGTGCATCCCCACGCGGACGTCCTCGATCGCGACCTCGCCGCCGAGCGTCGCGATCCGCGTCCCCCGGGCGAGGCAGATCGGGCAGTTCGGCTGCGTGGCCGGCACCTGCTGATCGATGGTCACCGCGCCGTGGTCCTCGATCGTGCCGGTGGATCGGCGGCCCGCGCCGGCGCCGGGCGGCGGCATGTTGAGGTAGTCAAACCGATAGCTCCCGCTCGCCGCCGGATCGAGGGTGATCGCCCGGACCTGCTTCCAGAGCTGGTAGATCGCAAGCTTCTGGGCGTCCGTGAAGGTGGAGCCGGAGATGCCGAGACGGGCGGTGACGGCCGCGAACCCGTCGGTGTCGGCCTGGGCCTGCGGGAAGTTCTCCTTGGCGACGGCCATCTCGTCCGCACGGGCCACCGGGTACAGGTCGGGGTCGCAATACCAGAGCGGGCCGAACTCGTCGATCAGGTGGAGCTTCAGCTCGGCCGTCGTCAGCGCCCGGCCGGCTGACGGCGCCGGTGGCGACGGTTGGCTGGTCGAGCACGACGCCAGGACCACGAGGATGAAGAGCACGGCAGCGAGGCGGGATCGGCTCATCAGGACCATGACCGCTCGACCATCGGCCAACGACGTGGTTCGCCCTCGGTGGGTTCCGCCGACGAGGCGGCTGTGCACGCGAGAGCCCGGGCGGCGATCGCCAACCCGGGCTCCTGGTTCGGTGTCGGTGGACGACGGCGTGCCGTCAGCCCCCCTGTTCGACCTCGTAGAGGGTGTGGGCCTCGAGCCCGTGGGCCTCGCGATGGACGCGCGTCGCGGTTTCGCGATCCGGCGCGTCGACCAGGCAGAAGACCTTGCCGTTCTCCTCGTCGACCCAGTAGCTCTTGTAGTTCACCCCGTACTTGCCCTGAACCTTGAGGTCGGCCTCGTGGGCGCCCGCGACGGCCTCAGCGGTCACGCCGGGAATGTCATGCATGTCCATGTACGTCGGCATCAGCGGTCCTCCTGAGTTGAGTGTAGAGAGCCGATGGTATGTCGGGTGCCCGCACGGCATGTGGGCGGATGCGATCATCCCTCCCCCGCGCTGCTCCACGGGCTCACAGCCCCAGCTCGTCCGCACGCCGCGCGAGCTCCACACGTGACTGGACGCCGAGCTTCACATAGGCGTTCGCGAGGTGCGTCTCGACCGTCCGGTCGCTGATGTACAGCCGCCTCGCGATCTCGAGGGCGGTCTGGCCGTCGACGGCAAGCCGCACGACCTCTCGCTCGCGCTGGCTCAGCGCGCCGACTCCGACCCCGAACGCCGGCCCGCGCCGTCGCTGGTGGGCGCCGACGAGGAACCGCTCCACCTCGCGGAGCACGGCCTCGGCGTCGCCGACCCACGGGACGTGGTCGATCCCCGGCAGCTCCACGAGCTGCGCCCCGGGGATTCGCGCGGCCAGGTACCGGGCGTTGCCGACGTCGAACCAGCGCTCCTCGGTCCGATGAAGCACGAGGGTCGGCACCGAGACGCCCGGCAGGATGTCCCGGACGTCGATCTGCGAGTTCATCCGGACGAGCGCCGTCGCCATCCCGGGGCTCGCGCCGGCCCGAAGGTAGCGCGCCCACCAGCGTCGATAGCGCTCGTCGGCCAGGGCGGTCGGGTTGTGCTGGATCCACCACTCGCCCGTCTCCCAGGCGCGCTCGATCCCCGCGAGGAAATCGGCGAACTGCTCGGGCGACCGACCCCACGGGTAGTCGTCGTCGCGCAGCCAGCGGGCATACGAGCCATAGGCGATCAGCGCCGACGTCCGCTCGGGGTAAGTGCACGAGAACACGATCGAGAGCGGACCGCCCTCCGAGATGCCGAACAGCGCCGCCCGGTCCGAGCCGACTGCGTCCAGCACCGCGCCAATGTCGGCCATCCGCTCGGCGAAGGTCGGCGGCTCGGCGACCGGATCCGACAGGCCGGTCCCCCGCTTGTCGAAGAGGATCAGGCGGCTGAACGATGCGAGCCGGTTCAGGAACTGGCTGAGATGCGGTTCCTCCCACGCGACGTCGAGGTGGGAGACGAAGCCGTGCACGAGGACCAGGTCGAGCGGGCCGTCGCCGACGACCTGGTAGGCGATGCTGACGCCATCGCTCCTGGCGTACCGGGTCTCGGGCCGCACGGCGGAAGTCTAGACCCGGTGTCCTGCCCCCCACGAATCCGTACCGCCACGGAGGTAACGGACGCGTCCTCGACCTAGCGTGGCCGGCAGTGGTCGGTCGATAACCGACCCGAAGCCAGCCCGTGAAGGCAAGGAGGACGCCATGACGACGACGACCGCGAAACCGGTCGTGTCCACCGCCGGTTACCTGCTGGAAGGCACGCTTCTCGAGGCCTGCTCGTGCGGCGTCCTCTGCCCGTGCTGGGTCGGCGAGGATCCGGACGGCGGCCAGTGCTTCGCCTTCAACGCCTACCACTTCGACCACGGAACGATCGGTGACGTGGACGTGGCCGGGCTCAACATGGTCCTGATCGTCCACATCCCGGGCAACGTCCTCGCCCCCGCGTCGTGGCAGGTCGTGATGTTCGTCGACGACGTGGCGACGCCCGCCCAGAAGGAGGCGATCGTCGGCGCCTACATGGGCCAATTCGGTGGCCCGCTCGCCGATCTGGCCGGGTTGATCGCCGAGGTTCGCGAGGTCCGCTCGGCCACGATCACCCACCGGATCGTCGGTGGCGTAGGCACGCTCCGGATCGACGACATCCTCGAGGCCGAGCTGGAGCCGTTCCGCGCGGCCGACGGCACGATCACGACCCTCCGGGACAGCCTGTTCAGCACCGTGCCGGGCTCCCCGGCGTACGTGGCGAAGGCGTCGACGAACCGGGTCAACCTGCCGGAGCACGGCCTCGCGTGGGAGTTCAGCAACCGCAACGCGATCCAGGCCGACTACCGGATGGAATTCCGGGGATGACCGCGATCGCGCGCCGGGAGGCCCGCCTCGACGTCCGCTGGATCGTCGGCGCGGCATGGGCCCTGGCCGCTGCAGCGGAGGTGACCGGCCGGGGCAGCCTCCTCAACCACGACCAGCTGATCCATGGCGGCCTGCCCCGGCCGGTCGCACTCGTCCTCTTCCTTGTCGCGTGGCAGTTCATGGTCGCGGCGATGATGCTGCCGTCGGCGCTGCCGCTGATCCGGCTGTTCGACCGGGCCTCGGCGACGCAGCCTCGGGCGCGGGCGGCGCAAACGGCGTTCGTCGCCTCGTACGTGCTCGTGTGGACCGCGTTCGGCGCCGCGGCGTTCCTGTTCGACACGATCGTCCACGCGACGGTCGATGGGTCACCGTGGCTCCTGGCCCACGGCTACCTGATCGGCGGCGGCACCTTGATCGTCGCCGGTCTGTTCCAGTTCTCGCCGTTGAAGGAGGCCTGCCTGAGGCAGTGTCGCAACCCGGGCGCCTTTCTTCTCCGCTACTACCGTCGCGGGGTCGGACGGGCATTCGTGACCGGCGCATGGCACGGCGTGTTCTGCCTCGGCTGCTGCTGGGCGCTGATGCTCGTCGCGTTTGGCCTGGGGATGGCCAACCTTGTCTGGATGGCCGGGCTGACACTCCTGATGACGCTCGAGAAGCGCTGGGCTAACGGCCCGCTGCTGGCGCGCGTCAGCGGCGCCTGGCTGACGCTGGTCGGGCTCGTGATTGTGGCGCAGCCGCTCTGGGGTACGAGCTAGACCGGGACGGCGGCTCCCTGGAGGAACGCCCGCCCGCGGATCTCGGCGCTGCCGGCGAGCTGCGGGTCCTGGTCGTACCGCGCGGCATTGAGCGCCTGGTTCACGCCGTGCACGAGGTCGGTCAGCGGCGCGTTCGGATGCTGTCGGAGCTCGTGCAGGATGTAGTACGTCGCCGCGCCGTTGTACCGGCCGTTGATCTCCGCGTCGGCCGATGTCTGGCCGCTCTTGCAGCCCGAGATCAGCGCCAGGTGGAGCTTCGCCGGCGCCGTGAGCCGGGTCAGGGTCACGCCACGCTTGCGGGCCTTCTCGATCTCCTCTGCGATCTCTCGCGGCGGGTAGATCTCCCGCGCCTTCTGGCCCTTCGGCAGCAGCGCCCGCGTGAGGTTGCCCGAGTGGCAGCTGTCCGAGATCCAGACGAACTCCACGCCAGCGGGCACCCTGGAGAAGATCTTGTTGAACTGGTCGTCGCGGATCGCGTGCTTGCTGCTCCAGTCGAAGTCGACCGGGCAGATCACCTCGTCGAGACCGTCGATCTCGTGACCCGTCCGCGACGGCATCTGGGCGCCGTGGCCGCTGTAGTGGAAGAGCGCCCGGTCGCCGGCTGTGAGGCCGGCAACGAAGGTCTCGAGCGCGGCGAGGATGTTCGCGGTCGTGGCCGTGGCGTCGGTGACCGTCTCGATGTCGGCCGGCTTGAAGCCGGCGAGCTGGGTCAGGTACGCCGTGACGTCCTTGATGTCGTTGACGCATCCATGGAGCTCGTTCGGCGCGGGGTAGGCGTCGATCCCGACGAGCAGGGCCCTGCTGGCCATGAGGTCACCTCGAGTCGCGGAGGAAGACGGCCACCCTACCGCCGTGCCGTCTGGCCGGCGTCTCGGGAGCGCCGTCAGCTCGAACGGGAGCCCGTGAGCGGCTCGTCGCCCGCGCGCCAGACGGCCTCGCCGTCCTCGAGCTCCTCGGTGCGCCGGAGGCCGGCGGCGCGGGCCACCGACGCGGACGCCACGTGATCGGGATGGATGTGCGCGGTGATCGTGCCGACGCCTGACTCCGCCAGCGACCGGACGAGGGCTCCGGCCGCCTCGCTCGCGTAGCCGCGGCCCTGCCACGGGACGCCGATGACCCACGCGACATCGGCCGACCGTCCGCTCCCCTCCCCGGTGATCGTCGCCTGGACGAAGCCGACCATCTCGCCGCCCGGCCGCAGCCGGACGATCCAGTTGTGCCAGGTCTCGGTCCCATCGGCGGAGTGGCCGACGGCCTGTCGCTCGTACCGTGCCCGCAGCTCCGCGAGGCTCGGCGGCTCGCCGCCGGTGAACGCGTAGAGCCCGGGATCGGCCAGCACCGCGACCATCTCGGCGGCGTCCTCGGGCCGCAGGGGCGAGAGGTCGAGGCGCGCGGTGGCGATCGGACCGGTCATGTCCGCCTTCGTCATGGCTCCCGGGTTGCGCCCCGTCCGAGGATTGAACCATTCACGGCGTCCACGGCTCTTCAGTCTGATCGCGCTCGGACGAGCGCGTCGAACCGAGGTGGGACGGGTGCATCGAGCCCTCGTGGACCGGGCGAGACAGGGTGACGCTGAGGCCTTCGGCACCCTGGCGCGGACGGTCGGCGACCGATGCATGGCGATCGCGTTCCGGATCCTGCGCGACGCCGATCTCGCGGACGAAGCGGTCCAGGCCACGCTGGTGACGGCGTGGCGTGAGCTGCAGGCGCTGCGCGATCCGGACCGCTTCGAGCCCTGGCTCCACCGGATCCTGACGAACGAGTGCTACGAGCTGTCGAGCCAGCGTCGTCGCTGGTCCCCCGACATCCACGTCCTGCCCTCGATCCCTCGATCCGAGTCCGACGACTTCCTCACCGTCGACGACCGCGACCAGCTCGACCGCGCCTTCCGAAGGCTGACGATCGAGCAGCGAACGGTCCTCGTCTTCCACCACTACCTCGGTCTCTCCCTGGCCGAGGTCGCCGAACGGGTCGGGATCCCGCTTGGCACCGCCAAGTCGCGGCTCCATCACGCGACGCTCGCGATGCGGGCGAGCGTGGAGGCCGACGCGCGCACGCCATCGACCTCACAGGAGCGACCGGCATGACCGCGTCCCGCGATCCCGACCCCCTCATCCGCGCGTACCTCGCGGACGGTCCGACGGAGCTGCCGCGACGCAGCTACGAGGCCGTCGACGAGGTCGTCGATCGAACACGACAACGGGCGATCCGCCCGTGGAGGAACCCTCACATGTCGAACCTTGTCCGCCTGGGGGTCGGCCTGGCCGCGGTCATCGTCGCGGCCGTGATCGGACTCAACTTCTTCCGCTACTCGGGCACGGGGCCCGGCGGCCCCGGACCCGCGGCTCCGTCCGGCCTCGGGTCGCAACCCGCGCGTCCATCGCCGACCGCGAGCCCCAAGCCGGTTGGCTACACCTGGCCCGGAACCCTCGACGCCGGCACGTACTCGACCAGCCTGAGCTGGGGCCCGAGCCTCGTCTTCAGCTTCACGGTGCCCGACGGCTGGGAGAGTCGCGACATCAACATCCTGAAGAACGAGTCGATGACCGTGAAGTTCTTCCCGGTGGCGAACGTGGTCACCGATGCCTGCAAGCGGACACTTCCGAAGACGCCGGCCGGATCACCCACCGCCGCCTCGAGCGCGCTCGCGAAGCTCGTGACCCTGTCGGCGGGTCCACGCTCCTCAGCCATCGGTGACCGCGGCGCCACGTACGTGGAGTACACGGTTCAGCCACCCACAGGCTGCAGCACGGACCAGTACACCCTCTTCAAGATCCCCGACCAGGTCTGTGGCACCGGATGCGGCGGGATCGTGGGCAGCCCATGGCTCGGTCTCGAGTTCCCCCCGGGTCCCGAGCACAACCGGCTCTGGCTGATGAACGTCGGGCGAGGCGCGGTCGCGATCGATGCGGCCTGGACCGATGCCGCCACGGCCGGCGACCTCGCGGAGCTCCAGTCGGTCCTCGACTCGATCCGGCTGGACACCCCGCTGGCGACGCCGCCCCCACAGCCGCAGCCGCAGGGCAGCTAGCGGCGAGCCGGGGCCCCGGTCCGAGTTGGGCCGCGGGGCGCGATCAGAACGCCGTCCCTCGCGACGAGCCAGATCCGGGCCGGGTCGGCGATCACGGCCGGCTCGGCGAGCGGGTCGCCGTCGACGACCAGCAGGTCGGCCGCCTGGCCGGCGACGACCGTCCCTCGGTCGGTCAGTCCGAGCGCCAGCGCCGACCCGGACGTCGCGGCCACGATCGCCTCCGTTGCCGGCAGCCCGGCCTCGACCATCCGCACGAGCTCCTGGGCATTCGCCCCGGGCGGGCCGCTGTCGTAGCCCATCGCGAGGGTGACGCCGGCGGCCCGGGCAGCCACGAGTGTCTTCGCCGCCTCCTCGCGCTGCCGCTCGGCCTGGGCGACGAGCGACGGCGCGAAGTCGTCACGGAAGCGCTCGGCCAGGTCGTGGAAGGTCGACAGTGTTGGCACGAGGACGATCCCCTGCTCCGCCATTCGGTCGAGGAGCGCGGGCTCGCGGTGAAGGCTCAGACCATGTTCGATGGTGTCGACGCCGGCCCCGATCGCCAGCCGCGCGCCATCGAGTCCCTCGGCGTGGGCGGCGACCCGGAGGCCGAGCCGATGGGCCTCGTCGACCGCCGCACCGATCTCCTCGGCGGTCATCTGGGCGGGCTCCGGGTTCTCGCGCTCCACGGAGCGCGCGCCCGTGGCCATGACCTTGATGAAGTCGGCACCCCGTCGCAGCTGGCGGCGGACCGCGCGGCGCATCTCCCACGGCCCGTCGGCTTCTTCGTACATCGTCCCGAAGATCCGGGCGCCGGGCGCCGTCGTGGACAGGATCCGCCCGCACGACAGGATGCGCGGGCCCGGGGTGAGCCCGAGCCGGATGGCCTCCCGGAGCGTGATGGCCTCGTCCTCCGGGCTGCCGACGTCGCGGACGGTCGTGATTCCGGCATCGAGGAATGCGCGCGCGGCATTCGCCAGCACGAACCAGCGGAGGGCCTCCGGCCGGGGCTCCTCACCATGGAGTTGCGGAGTCGGCCCGAAGCCGGGCGATCGGTCGGTGTCGCTGATGACATGGGTGTGGGCGTCGATCAGGCCGGGCAGGAGGGCGCGTCCGGCCAGATCGATGGCCCCGTCCGGCCGCGAGCGCCGCTCGACCGCCTCGATCGTCCGGATCCGGCCGGCGGCGACCCGGACGACGACGTGCTCGACCGGCGGCCCGCCCCGCCCATCGATCAGGCGCGCGTCCCAGAGGATCAGGTCATCCACGGGCTCCACGTCCGGGATCGTAGCCCGGGGTCGCGACCGGGCGGAGCCGATCCTCGCCGGTCTCGCTCGACATCTGATGCAATGTCCAAGAGCATCACGCATCATGAGCCGCACCACGATCGATCTCGATTCAGCCGTCCTGGGTGAGCTGCGACGCCGGAGCCGGCGTGAAGGCAAGAGCATGGGCCAGGTGGCCTCGGAGCTCCTCGCGCGAGCCATGTCGACGTCCGCCGACACTCCCGCCCCGGAGTTCGTCTGGACGAGCGCCCCGATCGGTCCCGCGCTCGTGGACCTGGAGGACAAGGAGGCCGTCCGTCGGGTCCTGGACCGCGACGGGTGAGCGCCACGCTCGACGCGAACGTCCTGATCTACGCCTCGGACCGGCGGGCGCCGGAGCACGATCGAGCGGAGACGCTCGTCCGGAGGCTCGCCGCCGGTCCGGAGATCGTGTACCTCTTCTGGCCCGTCCTCCTGGGGTACGTCCGGATCGTGACCCACCCGGCGATCCTCACTCGTCCGCTCTCCCCGGCGGACGCACTGCGCAACGTGGAGGCGCTCCTCGACCGGCCGCACGTCCAGGCACCCGGCGAGGCCGACGGCTTCTGGCCGATCTTCCGGTCGACGGCCGGCGAGCGGCCCCGCGGCAACGACGTCCCGGACGCGCACCTTGCCGCCCTGATGCGCCAGCACGGCGTCCGGATCATCTACACGCCCGACCGCGACTTCCGCCGGTTCGAGGGGATCGATCCACGCGATCCCTTCGCGTAGCGTGGGCGGCGACGCCGCGGGTCAGATCTCGTTCGTCTCCAGGAAGGTCCGCACCGGCGGCATCACGAGATCCAGTCGCGAGAAGGCCTGCAGGTGGTCGAGCTCCGGGAGGATGTGGAGCTCGGCGCGCAGCCCGACGGCCATCTCCGTCGCCTCGACGGGGTCGGAGTCGTGGCCGACGATCACGATGGAAGGCGCCGAGACGCGACCGAGGTCGACGGCATACCCGGATCGTCCCAACCCGAGCGACATCGCCCCCAACGCCCGGGCGTCGTTGACCTCATCGTCGTAGCGACGGTCGTCGTCGGAGAACGAATAGGCATCCCAGATCGGCGACAGGTCCCCGGCGAACATCGCCAGGGCGAACGCCGAGGGTTCGCCACCCGGGTCGATGGTCGTCGTTCCACCGTCATGCATGACCAGGCCCGCAACGCGATCCGGGAATATCGATCCGATGACGGCCGCCAGCGGAACCCCCCGCGAGTAGCCCCAGACGACGGCTCGGTCGACGCCGGCCGCGTCGAGCACCGCGACCAGATCCTCGGCAACCGCCGGATACGCGTAGGCGTCCGGGTCGTGGGGCTTGTCGCTCAGGCCGTTGCCGAGTGGGTCGACGCTGATGACACGGTGCGATGCGACCAGCTCGTCGACGTACCCGGCATCCCGCCAGTCGGCCGCCGACATCGTCGAGCCCGGGATCAGCAGGATCGCCGGCCCGGACCCGGCGTCCTCGTAGCTGATCGCGTAGCCACGCGACAGGGTCGTGCTGGTCACGACCGGGGTGGCGTCGCTTCGATCGGTCAGACGGTTCCGCGGGTAGCCGCGCATCGGGGTCCCGGCGATCGACATCGTGCGCCTCGTGGTCCGGCCGCTCGTCCGTCATTGGCCGTCGCCCGAGCGGGACGCGAGTCTACGCGCGGCGGCGGGCTCTCAGTCGAGGCACACTGCGCACATGACGGATCGGTTCGTCACGCGCGGGTTCGTGGGCCGGCGCGGCGCGCCAGCGGGAACCCCCGGCGACGCGGCGGCGCGGACGCCGCCCGGCCAGTACCTGACGACCGACTTCCCGGTCCTGTCCGCCGGTCCGACGCCGCACACGCAGCTCGATCGCTGGTCGTTCTCGATCGAGGGCCTCGTCCGCGAGCCGAAGACGTGGACGTGGGACGAGTTCACGGCGCTGCCGGCACGGGACTGGACCGTCGACATCAGCTGCGTCACGAAGTGGACGAAGCTCGACATGCGTTGGCGCGGCGTCAGCGTCGACACGCTCCTCGAGGCCGTCGATCTCCAGCCGGACGCGGCCTTCGCGATCGCCTGGTCGGACGGCGGCTATCGGACGAACCTCCCGGTCGGCGATGTGCTCAACGGAGGGGCGTTCGTGGCGTGGGAGTACGACGGCAAGCCGCTCGCCCCGGAGCACGGCGGGCCGGCCCGGCTCGTCGTCCCGTCGCGCTACTTCTGGAAGAGCGCGAAGTGGGTCCGCGGCATCCGCCTGCTCGACCGCGACATCCCGGGCTTCTGGGAGTCACTCGGCTATCACAACCGGGGCGACCAGTGGCTCGAAGAGCGCTACAGCGGGGACTGAGCCCGTGACGCTCGCGCCGGCTCCTCGCCCCCCGAGCCCGATCGTGTGGCGGATCGCGACCGTCGCCTCGGTCCGCGACGAGACCCCGACGGTCCGCTCGTTCACCCTGTCGATCCCCGACTGGACGGGCCACCGGCCCGGTCAGCACGTCGACCTGCGGCTGACCGCCGAGGACGGCTACAGCGTCGAGCGGAGCTACTCGATCGCATCGGAGCCGGAGCGGTCCGGCGAGATCGTGCTGACGGTCGAACGGATCGAGGACGGCGAGGTGTCGGCCTTCCTCCACGAGGTCGTCGTGCCGGGCGATCGCCTCGAGGTGCGCGGGCCGATCGGGGGCTACTTCGTGTGGGAGGCCCGCGGGGACGGAGCGACGGCCCCCCTCTTCCTCGTCGCGGGCGGGAGCGGGGTGGTGCCCCTGATGGCGATGCTGCGCGAGCGCGGGCGGGTGGGAACCCGGAACCCGGCCCGGCTGCTGTTCTCGTCGCGTCATCTCGACGAGGTCATCTACCGATCGGAGCTCGACACGCTCGCGGCGGCCGGCGACGGCCTCGAGGTCGTCCACACCCTGACGCGCTCGCAGCCGTCGGGCTGGACCGGCTACGCCCGCCGGATCGACGACCGGATGATCGCCGAGGTCCTCGCCCCGCTGGGCGACGGCGCGCGCTGCTTCATCTGCGGCCCGACGGCGCTCGTCGAGGTCGCCGCATCGGCGCTCGTCCGGCTCGGTTTGCCGGGCGACCGGATCCGGACCGAGCGGTTCGGCCCGACCGGATCATGAGCACGGAGGAGGCGCCGATGATCGACGACGACGTCCTCGACGGCAACGCCGTGGCCGGCCTGCTCGCCGCGGCCATGGGGGCCGACATGACGACGGTGCCCGGGGCGTGCGGTCACTGCGGCACGGTCAGCGTCGTCGCCCAGCTCCGAGCCTGGACCCGGGCGCCCGGCATGGTCCTGCGGTGCCCGGTCTGCAGCGAGGTCGTGCTCCGGATCGTCCAGACCCCGACGGCGACGCTGATCGACGCGAGCGGCGCGGCCTGGCTCCGGTTCGACCACGACCGCCGCTGATCGCCGAAACGTCGTGAGGATCGCCGCGTCATCGAGACGTTCGCGTGACGACCGGGCTCCATCGTGCGGCGCAGGAACTTCCAGTGGAGGAGCCCGATGACCGAGGCACTCGCGATCCAGCTGTCCGAGTCGGGATCGGACCCGGCACGCGTGGATGAGCTGACGACACGATTGCGTGCGGAGCTGCTGAACCTGGACGTCGAGGACGTCGAGAAGGTCAGCGGAGGCCCGGCGCCCGATGGCAGCCGGGGGGTCGAGCTCGCGGCGATCGGTGCCCTGCTCGTGACGATCCAGGAAGCCGGGCCCGCGATCACCGGTGTGGTCAACACGATCCGCGAGTGGCTGAAGCGGGACCCCGAGCCGACCCGCTCGGTGACGATGACGCTGGGCGACAAGACGATCGTGCTGACGGCCGCCTCGGACGCCCAGCAGGATCAGCTGGTGGCCGAGTTCATCCGCTCCACCGGCGGCGCCGCCGCTCCGGCCGGGGGCGCCGCGACCTAGGGATCGGTCGGCGCCGCGGGCGCCCGTCGGTCATCCGCCCGATGGCAGGACCGCCTGCCGAGCGCAGCCTCCTGATCGAAAGGAGGCGCAGATGGCGCTTTGCACGGAGATCCGGCCGTCCCGGATCCATCCGATCGTCGGGGAGGGCTCCCGATGACTCGGCCTCGGTTCCGCATCGCCACGGCGGCGATCGCGGCAATCCTCCTCGGGTCGGCGATGGCAAGCGGCGTGGCCGCGCATCGGGGGGACCGCTCGGACTGGTTCGACCTGGTCCGGGCCGCCTTCGCGACCGCCCGGTTCCACTCCCTCGACGTCGCCGGTCGTGCCGGCTACGCCCTGCCGGACGCCCCCGCCCCGCTCCACGAGTGCATCTCGAACGGTGCCGAGGGCGCGATGGGCTTCCACTACATCAAGGGCAGCCTGCTCGACACGACCCTGAATCCCACCCAGCCCGAGGCGCTCGTGTACGCCCCGGACCGGCACGGCAGGCTCCACCTGGCCGCGCTCGAGTTCGTCGTCTTCCAGGACGCCTGGAACGCCGAGCATCCCGACACGATGCCGGAGCTCTTCGGCCAGATGTTCATGCCGGTGAACGCGGCGCCGGGCCACGGCAGCAACACGGTCTTCGACATCCCACCGTTCTACATGCTCCACGTGTGGCTGTGGGACTTCAACCCGTCGGGCCTGTTCAACCCGTGGAACCCGCGCGTCTCGTGCGACAACGCCGTGTCCGCTTCGGCCGGCTCGTCGATCGCGACGCTTTCGTCCACGCGCGCCGTCGCGGCCGCGGCCGGCGTCAAGTTCGCCTGCGCCATGAAGCCGCAGACCGCGTAGCTGCCGACTTCTCTCGCCGAGATCGCCGCGTCGCCCCGCTGTCTCTCCCGCCAGCGGAACGGCGCGGCGATTCCGTGTGTCGCCCGCGGCGCAGGTGTCGCTACGCGGTCAAGGTTCCACCGGAGTGGGTCGCCAGGCCGGCTCCGCGAAATGCGCCGCGTGCCAGATCGACATGGGGCGTCGACTACCTCTCGATCGCGGCTGAATGACTGACAGATCGACACTGGGCGTCGGTTGGGCCGCGTCGAGGGCCAATTCGAACATCGTCCGGCTCGTTCTCACGCACGTTCGATCCGGATTCGCCTCCGATTGGCCGCCTCCAGCCGACCTCCTCGACACGGGGTGTCGATCTGGCACCGAATCCGCCGGGTCCGGCCGGTAGTCGACACCGGGCGTCGATCTGGCAGGAATCGGTGCGGACGCACGCCGAGCCGCGCCGCGGGCGAGCCGGCGACGTCGGCCGGTCCCAACGGGTAGCATCCTGCGACCGACCGCGTGCCCAATCCCCGGAGGCGGAACCCCGTGAAGCTCGGCATCCAGATCCCGTCGTTCACGTGGCCCGGCGGCCCCGAGGCCATCGGGCCCACGCTCGCCCGCGTCGCACGCCAGGCCGACGACATCGGCCTCGACTCGATCTGGGTCATGGATCACTTCTTCCAGATCCGCGGTGTCGGGCCGGCGGAGGATCCGATGCTCGAGGGCTGGACGGCGCTCGGATTCCTCGCGGCGAACACGACGAAGGCGCGTCTGGGGCTGATGGTCGGCGGCGTCCATTACCGCCTGCCCGGCCTGTGGGTGAAGGCGGCGACGACGCTCGACGTGCTGTCGGGCGGACGGGCCTGGCTCGGGATCGGAGCCGCCTGGAACGAGGACGAGTCGCGGAGCCTGGGCTTCCCGTTCCCGCCGCTCGGCGAGCGGTTCGAGATGCTCGACGAGACGCTCCAGATCGCTCACCAGATGTGGCAGGGGGAACGCGGGACAGAAGGCCGGTTCGACGGCCGCCACTACACGGCGACGCGCCTGATGAACTCGCCCCAGTCGATCTCGCGGCCGCGCGTCCCGATCATGATCGGCGGCGGCGGCGAGCGGAAGACGCTTCGGCTGGTCGCCCAGTACGCCGACGCGACGAACGTCTTCGGCGGGCCCGAGGCGATCCACCACAAGTACGAGGTCCTCCGCGGGCACTGCGAGGAGGTCGGTCGGGACTACGACGAGATCGAGCGGTCGAACCTCCAGACGATCAACCTGGGGCGCGACTCGGCGCAGCAGATCGTCGACCGGTTCGGGGAGCTGGCGGACGCCGGAGCCCAGCACATCATCGCGAGCGTGGCCGCGATCCACGATCCGGCGCAGCTCGAGGCGATCGGCCGCGACATCGTGCCCCACGTCAAGGCCCTGTAACCGGGCCCCACGACCCGGCCCGTCGAGGCGATCGCCTCTAGCCCGAGACCTCGGCCCGCTCCGTGAACAGTGCCGTCACGAGGAGCGCCCCGATCAGCCACGCCGCCACGACGAGGAGCGCGGTATTGGGGTCAAGCCGCACGAGCGTCGCGCCGCCGTCCCCGCCGCCGCCGAAGCTGCCGGACGTCGCCACGACCGCATTCGCCGCGTTGAACGGCAGGTACCGGACGATGTCCGGGAGGAAGATCGAGGCGAACTGCTCGCCGAAGTAGACGGCGATTCCGACCCCGATCCCCGCGAGCTGGCTCCGGGCCAGTGTGGCGATCGCGAACCCGAGGGCACACGCCTCGGTCAGGGCCAGCCAGCCCCGGGCGAGGAGCTCCGGGAAGGTCTTGATCGTGTCCGCGTCGCCGATGCCCGTGGTGGGTACACCGGCCAGGCCCGCGGCGATGACCGCGACGACGATCCCGATCGCGAAGGCGACGACCAGCCCGATGCCCACGACGACGGCGATCGACGCGAACGAGCCGAGCTGGTACAGGCTCCGGCTCTCGCCCCGGGCGACAGCCGCCTTCAGCGTGCCCCAGGTCCACTCGGAGCCCGCGATCGCCGCGCCGAAGATCATCGCGAACAGCCCGCCGAGCCCGAGGATGAACGACAGGAGGAGCGCGTAGGCACCCGGGAACGTGACGAGGAGCAGGGCCTGCCGGCCGCCGTTCGGGCCCTGGCGGGCGGTCGCGCCGACCGCGATGTAGATCAGGGCGAGCAGGCCGACGAGCAGCCCGAACGTGACCCATGTGGCCGGCCGGCGCGCGAGCTTGCGGAATCCGCCGAGGAAGATCCTCATGGGGCGTCCGTCTTCTTCACGGACGCGCCGGCAGTCCCGAAGAAGGTCCCCTCGTGGCCGCCGTTCTCGTCACCGGTCAGCTCGAGGAACAGGGACTCGAGGTCGCTGCCGCTCTCGATCCCGGAGGCGTAGATGCCGGCGGTCGCGAGCGCCCGGTTCAGCTCGGCGGCCCGCTCCGAGCCGATCCGCAGCGACAGCCAGCCGTCGGTCCCGTCGGCCGTGGCCGGGGTGCCGGGAACGAGTCCGTCGAGGATCCGCCGGGCGGGCTCCACCTCGCCCGGCTCGACGCGGACCCGGACCACGCCCTCGCCGGCGAGCAGGGTCCCGATCGGGCCCTCCCGAACGAGACGGCCCGCGGCGATGATCCCGAGCACGTCGGCGAGCTGCTCCACCTCACCCAGGATGTGGCTCGACACGAACACGGTCTTGCCGCTCGCGGCGAGCTGCTTGAGGAGCTCGCGCATGGCCACGATCCCCGCGGGGTCGAGGCCGTTGGCCGGCTCGTCGAGCAGGAGCAGGCGCGGATCGCTGAGGAGCGCGGCCGCGATCCCGAGCCGCTGCTTCATCCCGAGCGAATAGGTCTGCACCCGGTCGCCGGCCCGGTCGCGCAGCCCGACCAGCTCGAGCAGCTCCTCGATCCGGGTGTTCGACGTCTTCGCCCCGGTGGAGGCGAGCGACCTCAGGTTGTCCCGCGCCGACAGGTACGGGTAGAACGAGGGCGACTCGATCAGCGCCCCGACCTCGAACAGGTGCCGTCGATCACGCCGACCGAACGGGAGGCCGAGGAGCTCGATCGTTCCCGCGTCGGCATGGATCAGCCCGGTCAGGAGCCGCATCGTCGTCGTCTTGCCCGCGCCATTCGGCCCGAGGAACCCGTACACGACGCCGGTCGGCACGGACAGGTCCAGGCCGGCGAGCGCGGTCCGCGAGCCGTAGCGCTTGTGGAGCCCGCGCGTCGCGAGGGCGAGTCCTTCGGTCAAGGGGATCTCCGGGGCGGGACCGGCTGGGCTGCCGACCGTCCTCTCGATGCTGGCGGGCCGCGATGCCGGCTGTCAACCCGCACGGGCGAACGCCCGAGTGGACGATACCCCCTGGGAGTATGCATCCCGTGCTAGGATGACGAGCATGACCGACGAGCCGAAGCAGCCTGTTACGCCTGACGGCGCGACGCCGGAGGACGCAACGGGGGACCCGGTCGACCCCTTCGCCGGCCTGACGATCGACTTCGGTGGCGGCGCCGGCGGCGCGGGGGATTCGGTCCCGGCGAACGGCAACGGCATCGGTCCGATCTCGTTCGGTGACCCGATCGTCTTCAACGCCCCCGCCCTGCCCCGGCCCGGCCGCCCGATCAGCGACGTGGACGACGGCACCGCCCGCGACGAGACCCGGACGAAGCTCCTGATCATCGGGTCGGGACCGGCCGGGCTGACCGCCGCGATCTACGCGTCACGGGCGAACCTCGAGCCGATCGTCCTCGCAGGGATCGTGCCCGGCGGCCAGCTGATGATCACGAGCGACGTCGAGAACTACCCGGGCTTCCCCGAGGGCATCCTCGGCCCGGACCTGATGGCGAAGTTCCGCGAGCAGGCCGAGCGGTTCGGAAGCCGGATCTTCGACGTCGACGTCGACCGGGTCGACTTCTCGGAGCGGCCGTTCCGGGTATGGGCCCGTGGCACCGAGTACAAGGCCGACTCCGTCGTGATCGCGACCGGCGCCTCCGCCCTGTGGCTCGGCCTCGAGAGCGAGACGCGGCTCCGCGGCCGCGGCGTGTCCGCCTGCGCGACGTGCGACGGGTTCTTCTTCCGGGACAAGGAGATCGCGGTCGTCGGCGGCGGCGACACGGCCCTCGAGGAGGCGACCTACCTGACCCGGTTCGCCTCGAAGGTCCACCTGCTCCACCGCCGGGACGCGTTCCGGGCGTCGAAGATCATGGTCGACCGGGCCTACGACAACCCGAAGATCGAGGTCCACACGAACACGGCGGTCGACGAGGTCCTCGGCGGCGCCAAGGTCGAGGGGCTGCGCGTCCGCAACACGACGACCGACGCGGTGACCGACGTCCCGATGGAGGGGCTCTTCGTCGCGATCGGCTACCGGCCGAACACCGAGGTCTTCCGGGACTGGCTCGACGTCGACGAGAAGGGCTATCTCGTCGTCCACGACGAGACGGGCTCCAAGATCGACGGCGTGTTCATCGCCGGCGACGTCCACGATCACCGCTACCGCCAGGCCGTGACGGCGGCCGCGGACGGGTGCAAGGCGGCGATCGACGCCGAGCGCTGGCTCGAGGCCGAGGGGATCAGCGAGGCGACGACCGCCACCGCATGGTGAGACGGGCCGCCCTCACCCGGCCGTCCGCCCACTCGTGACCCCCACCCCACCGTTCCGCGGCGCCCCTCGTCGATGAGCGGCGTCTCGCCCGAGGAACCGCGGGCCGGCGGCGACTTCCGCCCGGAGCTGGAAGGGCTGCGCGCCGTTGCCGTCGCGCTCGTCCTCGCCTACCACGCGGGTGTCCCGAAGATCCATGGTGGCTACGTCGGCGTCGACGTCTTCTTCGTCCTGTCCGGGTTCCTGATCACCGGTCTGATCGTCCGCGAGCTGCGCTCGACCGGCGGGGTCGATCTGCCGGGCTTCTACGCCCGACGGGCACGACGTCTGCTGCCGGCGGCCCTGGTTGTCATCGCGGCGACCCTCCTCGCGTCCGTCGTCCTGTTGCCGCCGCTCCGGATCCCGGATATCGCCGGCGACGCGGCCGCGTCCGCCCTGTACGTCTCGAACATCCGGTTCGCCGCCCAGGCCACCGATTACCTCGCGAGCGACCTCCCGCCGTCGCCGTTGCTCCACTTCTGGTCCCTCGGGGTCGAGGAGCAGTTCTACTTGTTCTGGCCCGCCCTGCTGCTCGTGCTGGTCCGGTTCGGGATCCCGATCCGCCGTCTGGCGGTCGCCCTCGCCGCGGTCGCGCTCGGGTCGTTCGTCCTGTCGCTCGTGCTCACGACCGCGTCCCAGCCGTGGGCCTTCTTCTCGCTCCCGACCCGGGCCTGGGAGCTCGCCATGGGCGGGCTCCTCGCGGTCTCGACCGAGCGTCTGGCGCGGCTGCGACCCGCGGCGGCCGGCGGGCTCATCGGCGCGGGTCTGGCCCTGATCGCGATCGCGGGCGTGGTCCTGGAGTCGTCCACCCCGTTCCCGGGCGTCGCGGCACTCCTCCCGACCGTCGGGGCGGCCCTCGTGATCGGGGGCGGCGTGGCCGGGGCGGCCACGATCCCGGCGCGGTTCCTCGCCACGAGCCCGATGCGGTTCCTCGGGCGGATCTCGTACTCGCTGTACCTCTGGCACTGGCCGATCCTCGTCCTGCCGGCGGCCGCGATCGACGGCGAGCTGGCCCTGCCCGTGCGGCTCGGGCTGGCCGGCATCTCGATCGTCGTGGCGATCGGGAGCCAGCGCTGGATCGAGGACCCGGTCCGGCGCGGCCGGCTCGTCGGCCGGCGGGTCGGGCGGACCCTGGCCCTCGCGGGTTCGGCCAGCCTCGTCATCGCCCTCCTCGCCGTTGGGGTCGGGTCCGCGGCCACGGCCGCCCTGCCGCAGAGCGCGGCGGCGATGCCGGACGATCCGACGCTCCTGCCGGCGGACCCGTTCGCCATCCCGTCGGGATCGGCGTCGTCGCCCGCGTCGTCCGGACCGGTGGCACCATCCGGTTCGCCCGGTTCGCCCGGTTCGCCCGGTTCGCCCGGTTCGCCCGGGTCGAGCGGGTCGCCCGCGTCGCCAGCGCCGTTCGTCCGACCCCCGACGCCGGGCGGCGCGGTCCCGGCGAACCTCACGCCGTCGCTCGCCGCGGTCCGCGCTGACGCCCCGGTCATCTACGGCGACGGCTGCCATCTCGACCAGCCGTCCACGACCCCGAAGACGTGCGTGTTCGGAGACGCGAGCTCCACGACGACAGTCGTCCTGTTCGGCGACTCGCACGCCGCCCAGTGGTTTCCGCCGCTCGTCCGGCTCGCGAACGTCGAGGGCTGGAAGCTTGTCGTGCTGACGAAGTCCGCCTGCACCCCGGCAGACGTCACGGTCTGGAACCCGACGTTCGACCGCGCGTACAGCGAGTGCGACGCCTGGCGTGACAAGGCCTTCGCCATCATGGCCGCAGACCATCCGGCGCTCGTGGTGATGGCGATGTCGCGGGGCTACACGATCGTCGACGGCGGGACGAACCGGACGGTCGCGGAGGCGCCGGGGCTCTGGGATGCTGCGATCGAGCGGAGCCTCACGAAGCTCACCGCGGCCGCGGACCATGTCGCGCTGATCGGCGACACGCCCCGCCCAGCCGGGGACGCTCCGGTCTGCGTCTCGAAGCACCTCGACGACGTTCTCGCCTGCGCGCGACCCTCATCGTCGTCCCTGTCGGCCTCCCGGACGGCGGCCGACCGCCGGGTTGCGGCGACCGCCGGTGTCACGTTCGTCGACCCTTCGCCGTGGGTCTGCCCGACCGAGCCGTGCCCCGTCGTGATCGGCCAGTACCTCGTCTTCCGGGACAGCCACCACCTGACGACCGCATTCGCGACGGCCCTCTCGCGACGGCTCCTCGACGCGCTCCCAGCCGACCTGCCGCGGACCCCCTGACGACCGCTATCCTCGACGACGTGACGCGTCAGCGATCCGCGGTCCTCGTCCATGAAGGCGGGATGCGGTTCCAGGCCACGACCGGGACGGGCCGGACGATCCTGTTCGGGGACGACGTCGCGTTCAACGAGCTGTCGCCGGTCGAGACGCTGGCCGCCGCGCTCGGCGCGTGCTCGGCGATGGACGTGGTCTCGATCCTGACGAAGAAGCGCCAGCGGGTCACGTCCTACCGGATCGAGGTCAGCGGCGAGCAGCGCGACGAGTACCCACAGGTCTACACCCGGATGGACGTCACGCACGTCGTCGAGGGTACGGTGCTGCTCGAGACCGCCGTCCGGCGTGCGGTCGAGCTGTCCGCGCTGAAGTACTGCCCGGTGAACGCGATCCTGTCGGCCGGCGCGACCGAGGTCCACCACCACTACCGGATGCGCTGCACGGGGGCCGAGCCGCATGAGGGCGCGGCCGAGGTCACCGTCACCGGACCGGAGCGTCGACCGACCGTCGTCGCCTGAGGCCCACCGCGCAGGCCACGGTTGCGCTTGCATGACTATGCGGTTGCGATGTATAGTCATGCGGTGATGGTTGACGTCCGTCGGACCGTGCCTTCGATCGCGTCCCCCGGGAGGGGACCGGCGTGCGCGAGCACGTCGCCGCGCCGGTGAGCGCGGGCACCGAGACCGCGGTCGCGACGGATCGTCGGCCGGCCGATCCCGAGGGCCGGATCCGCGTCGGGATCGTCGGCGCCACCGGCTATGTCGGGGCGGAGCTCATCCGGCTCCTCAGCAGGCATCCGCGAGTCACGATCGTCGGGCTCCAGGGCCGGGATCGGCACGACGAGCCGATCGGCGCCACCCACGCCCATCTCGCGGGCACGGGCCTGGCCGTCGACGCGGCGCTGCCGCCGGTCGCCGCGGTGTTCCTGGCCCTCCCCCACGGCACGGCCGCCGACCTCGTGCCCGGCATCGTCGCGGCGGGCACCGCGGTGATCGACCTCGGCCCCGACTTCCGCCTCCGGTCCGCCGCCGACTACCCGACCTGGTACGGCTTCGAGCATCCGCGACCGGACCTCCTCTCGACGGCGGTGTACGGGCTGCCGGAGCTCCATCGCGCCGCGCTCGAGGCCCTCCGCCACGCGGAGACCGCGATCGTGGGGAGCCCGGGCTGCTACCCGACGGCGACGCTGCTCGCCCTCGCGCCGCTCGCGCGCGCCGGGCTCATCGGCGATCTCGTCGTGGACGCGAAGAGCGGCGTCTCGGGCGCGGGCCGCGACGCGAAGCCGGACCTGATGTTCGGCGAGGTCAACGAGAGCGTGAAGGCGTACGGGATCGACGGCCACCGCCACGTCGCGGAGATCGAGCAGGAGCTCGGCTCCGTCGGCGCGAGCGCCGGTGCAGCGAACCCGGGCGCGGCCGGCGTCGACTTCCTCCCGCACCTGATCCCGATGACCCGCGGGATCCTGTCAGCCGCCCACGTCCGCCCGACCCGGCCGACCAGCCAGGCGGAGCTGGACGACCTGTTCGCCGCGGCCTACGCGGGCGAGCCGTTCGTGACGGTCGTGGGCGCGGCCCCGGCCACGAAGCATGTCCTCGGCAGCAACCACGCCCGGGTCTTCGTCCGCCATGACCCACGGACGGGCCGGGTCCTCGCCATCGGGGTGATCGACAACCTCGTGAAAGGGGCCGCGGGCCAGGCGATCCAGGCGTTCAACCTCGTCCACGGCCTGCCCGAGACGACCGGTCTCGAGCAGCTGCCCCTCGCGCCGTAGTGGACGAGACACGCATGGCCATCCAGTCAGCCCCGGCGAACCTCTCCGCGCTCCCGACCGAGCTCCCGCCGGTCGAACAGAGCGCGACCATCCCGGCCGGCTTCGTCGCCGGAGGTGGCGTCGCCGGGATCAAGGCCTCCGGCCGTCCGGACCTGGCCATCATCGCGACCCAGCCGGGCCCCGACGGCGACCGGGCTCCGGCGGCCGTGGCCGCCGTCTTCACCCCGAACGCGTTCGCGGCCGCGCCCGTGCGCCTGTCGCAGGCCCATCTCGCGGCCACGGATCCGTCGGGCGGGGGACGGTTCGGCTGGGCGACCGGTGTGATCTCGACGAGCGGCAGCGCGAACGCAGCGACCGGACCGGCGGGCGACCTCGACCAGGCGGCGGTCGCCGGGTTCCTCGCCCATGCCCTCGGGACGAACGAGCGGCTGACCCTCCATCTCTCGACCGGGATCATCGGGACGCGCCTGCCGATCGACATCGTCGAGACCGGGATCGACGCGGTGGCGGCCGGTTTGGCCCCTACGGACGCCGGACTCGCGGCGGCCGCCGAGGCGCTCCGCACGACCGACACCCGCGCCAAGGCCGCGACGGTGACGATCACGTTGCCGGATCCTGACGGTCTCGCGGTCCGCGCGATCCGGGTCACGGGCATCGCGAAGGGCGTCGGGATGATCCACCCGCGGATGGCGACGATGCTGTCGGTGATCCTCACAGACGCGGCGGCGGATCCGGCGACGCTCCACGGGCTCCTCCGCCCGGCGGCGGCGCGGACGTGGGACCAGCTGAGCGTCGACGGCGACACGTCGACGAACGACACGGTGTTCGTGCTGGCATCGGGCGCGGCGGGAGCCGCCACGGTCCAGGCGGGGACCAACGAGGCCTCCTCGTTGGGACGAGCGATCGAGGCGGTGGCGCGGGACCTCGCCCGCCAGCAGGCCGCCGACGGCGAGGGGGCCTCGACGCTGATCACGTGCCAGGTGTCCGGCGCGACCGACAACGCCGATGCACGGGCCGTCGCCCGCGCAGTGATCTCGTCGTCGCTCGTCAAGGCGGCCGTCCACGGCCGTGACCCGAACTGGGGTCGGGTCGCGGGTGCGGTGGGCAACGCCGCCCTCGCCGACGAGGCCGTGCTCCTCGCCGCGGGGCTGGCGCCGGCGGCCGCGCGGGCGCGAGCGGGGACCGCGGCGACGATCGATCCCGCGCGGCTCCGAATCGCGATCGCGGGCCATCTCGTCTTCGATGGGCCGTCCGGCGGGCCGATCGTCTTCGACCGGGAGGCGGCACGGGCGGCGATGGCCGCCCCGGAGCTGCTGATCCGGCTGGACCTGGGGCTCGGCACAGGGACCGGCGAGGCGTTCGGGTGCGATCTCACGGAGGAGTACGTCGTCGAGAACTCGGAGTACACGACGTGAGCGAAAAACCTCGGACCGATGGCGTCGCGGAGCTTCGCCTCGGACCTCGGTGGGTTCGGGCCGAGCAGACGGGGAGCCGGAGTTGAGCGAGATCCTGATCGTCAAATTGGGTGGCACGACGATCGCCGAGCAGGCCCAGGTCCTCGACGAGGTGGCCGCGGTTGCGCGTCGTCGGCCCGTGGTCCTCGTCCACGGCGGCGGCAAGAGGATCACCGAATGGCTGGACCGGATGGGCGTCCCGTCGACGTTCGAGAACGGCCTCCGGGTCACGGACCAGGCCGCCCTCGAAGTGGCGGCGGCGGTCCTCCGCGGCGTCGTCAACAGCGAGCTCGTCGCCGGTCTGCGCGACCGCGGCGTCGACGCCGTCGGGCTGTCGGGCGTCGACGGCGGCCTGCTCGTCAGCGAGCGCGTGCCCGGGGTCGGGCTCGTCGCCCATGTCGTGGGCCTGCGCCGCGACCTGCTGGACGCCATCCTCGTCGGCGGCCAGGTTCCGGTCGTCGCGCCGCTTGCCCGGGACGAGGCGGGCGTCGTCTGCAATGTCAACGCGGACGACGCCGCCGCCGGGATCGCGGCGGGCCTCGGTGCACGCCAGCTCGTCCTCCTGACCGACGTCGACGGTGTGCGCGACGCGGCCGGCAACCGGCTCGACACGCTCACGAGCGGCGAGGCCGAGACGCTGATCGACAGCGGGGTGATCGCGGGCGGGATGGTCCCGAAGGTCCGGGCCGCCCTCGCCGCGCTGGCCTGGGAAGGCTCCGAGGCGATCATCGCCGACTCGAGCGCGGACGGCGCCCTGGAGCGGGCCCTCGTCGACCCCACGTTCGGGACCCGGATCACCGCGGCCCGCTCGGCCGTCGGGGCGGCCTGACATGCAGGGCCGGCACGCCTCGATGGCCGCGGCCGCGGCGAACGGCTCCGCCGGCGTCACGATGCCGTCGGCCCCGGGCGCGCGGACGGACGCCAGCGTCGGATCCAAGCGCGACCGCCAGCGCCTGATCCGCGACCTCGTCGCCGACGGGTCGATCGGCAGCCAGGGGGAGCTGGTCGACCGCTTGAACGCGCGCGGGTTCGCCGTGACGCAGGCGACGGTCAGCCGGGACATCGCCGAGCTCGGTCTCGTCAAGGTCCCGAGCGCCGCGGGCCACGTCTACGTCGCCCCGGAGAGCCTGGCCGGGGCCGGCGCGAGCGGGAGCAGCTCCGGCGCGGCGGCCCGACCAACCGACGAGCGTCTCCGCCGAATCCTTGCCGACATCCCCGTCACGATCGGGCGAAGCGGCCTCATCCTGCTCGTCACCGGCTCCCCTGGGACCGCCAGCGTCATCGCCCAGGCGATCGACGAGTCGTCCCTGACCGAGCAGGAGGGGACGCTCGCGGGGGACAACACGCTCCTCGTCCTGTTCGCCGACGAGCCGCGCCTCCTTGCCTGGCGCGATCGCTTCGATGCCATCCGTTCCGCCGCCGTGGAGGCCCGCATCCCATGAAGAAGGTCGTCCTCGCCTACTCGGGCGGGCTCGATACGTCCGTCGCCGTCGCGTGGCTGCGTTCGAAGTACCGGTGCGACGTCGTGACCCTCACCGTCGACGTCGGCGGTGGGTCGCTCCGCGAGGGCGTCGAGCGTCGCGCGATCAGCGCGGGCGCGACGCGGGCGTATGTCGTGGATGCCCGCGACCGGTTCGTCCGTGACTTCGTCTGGCCGCACCTCCAGGCGAACGCCCTGTACCAGGGCGCCTACCCGCTCGCGACGGCCCTCGCCCGGCCGCTGATCGCCCAGCTCCTGGTCGAGGTCGCCCGCAAGGAGGGCGCCGACGCGGTCGCCCACGGTTGCACCGGTAAGGGCAACGACCAGGTCCGGTTCGACGTCGCCGTCCATGCCCTGGACCCGGGGCTCGAGGTCGTCGCGCCGATGCGCGTCGGGATGGGCCTCACCCGTGACCAGGAGATCGACTACGCCGAGGAGCGCGGGATCGAGATCCCGATCACGAAGGCGTCGCCGTACTCGATCGACGTGAACCTGTGGGGCCGCTCGTGCGAGACGGGCATCCTCGAGGACCCGTGGGTCACCCCGCCGCCGGACGCCTACGAGTGGACCGTCGCCGCCTCGGACGCGCCGGACCCGGTCGAGGTCGTCATCGAGTTCGAGGGCGGGATCCCGGTCGCCATCGACGGCCAGCGGCTGGCGCCGCTCGAGCTGGTCGAGCGGTTGCACGAGCTGGGCGGTGCGCACGGCATCGGCCGGATCGACCATGTCGAGGACCGCCTGGTCGGGATCAAGAGCCGCGAGGTCTACGAGACACCCGCGGCGACGATCCTCCACGAGGCCCACCGGGCACTCGAGGGCCTGACCCTCACGAAGGACACGCTCCGGTTCAACCGGCTCGTCGCGAACGAGCTGGCGCAGCTGACCTACGACGGGCTGTGGTTCTCCGCCCTCCACCGCGACCTGCGCGGCTACGTGGCGTCGTCCCAGCGCGTCGTCAGCGGCGAGGTCCGGGTCCGCCTGGACCACGGGTCCGCGGTCGTGTCCGGCCGGCGCTCGCCGCTCTCGCTGTACGACAAGAACCTCGCGACCTACGACAAGGGCGACGCGTTCGACCACGCGGCCGCCGTCGGGTTCATCGGGATCTTCGGGTTGCCACTCCGCGTGGAGGCGGCACGGCACGGTGCCGTCGGCGCGCGCTACGGCGCGGCCTGGACATGGACGGACCCGCTCCTCGAGGGGCTGCCGACCACCGTGACGGATCCTTCGGAGGCGGTCCCGGCGGGCTGATCCGGGGTCCCGCGGCGGCGTCACGGGATCGACACGACGCCTCGGCCGGTTGAGGCGTACCGTCCGCCGTGATGAGCGATGACGTCCCGCCCGTCGATCCGGATGCCACCTCGGAGATGTGGCGGCAGGTCCTGACCGGCGAGGACCCGCACCTGCCGCAGCTCCGCCGGCTGTGGCGGCGGATCCCGTCGTCGCCACGCTGCAAGCTCTGTGCGGCGCCGTTCGCCGGGCTCGGTGGCATGGCGACGAAGCTCGTCATGCACGGGCCGTCGAACGTCAACCCGCTGCTGTGCAACCTGTGCTTCGGCCAGATCCGCAAGATGCCCGGTGGCGCGGAGATCGAGATCGGCGTGCTGTTCGCCGACATCCGGGGCTCGACGGGGATCGCCGAACGGAACACGGCTTCCGAGTTCAGTCGGCTGGTCCAGCGCTTCTATCGGCGCGCCGCCAAGGCGATCGACGAGCACAACGGGATCATCGACAAGTTCCTCGGCGACGGGATCATGGTCCTGTTCATCCCCGTCGTCGCCGGCGACGAGCGAGCGCGGCAGGCGATCGCGGCCGGCGAGGCGCTGCTCGAGGCCGTCGCCGAGCCGGATCTCGTGGCGGGCGGCGTGCGGGTCGGCGCCGGGGTCCACCTGGGTCCGGCCTATGTCGGGGCGCTGGGCTCGGACGAGCGACTCGACTTCACCGCGCTCGGCGACACGGTCAACGTGGCGGCGCGTCTGGGTGCGGCGGCGGGCGCCGGCGAGCTGCTCGTGAGCGACGCGGCGTGGCGGGCGGCCGGGCGGGCGGACTCGGCGGAACGGCGCGAGCTGACGCTGACGGGCCGGACGGAGCCGCTCGAGGTGGTCGTCCTGGGCTCGACGTCGCAGGTTGCCGTTGCCTGAAAGCGCGCAACTCCCGCCGGATGTGCGTCCGATGCACATGTGCCGGCGCCGCCTCCATCCGAACCGTGTCGGACGTGCATGGGGTGCTCGTCTGGCATACGTCGCAGTGGCAGATGATCGGGACGTGCACATCTGACAGGAGACGCTCGCCGGCGCCGGACACCGGGTGCGCCGGGTGCACATCCGGCAGGAACGGGCTGGCGCGGGCGCGGCGGCGCGGCGCCCGCGGGACGCGGCAGGACCGTCAGGCCGGGCTCGGCGCCCCGACGGGGAGTCCGTGCTGGGTCGCGACGAGCCGTCCCTCGCGCTGGAGCCCGCGCAGGATCTCGACCGTCGCGGCGATCCCGTCGCGGAACGGCGTCACCGGCACCGGCCCGAGCGCCGCGACCGCGTCGTGGGCGATCTCCGACGGGAAGGGCAGGACCGCCTCGGCCCGGCTGATCGTGCCGGCGGACTCCGGCACGATCTCCTCGATGGCGGCGATCCACGACCCGATGTCGACCGAGCTCCCGCCGAGGTTGAACACGTGCGCGCCGTCCAGCCGGCTCCGGCTCGCCGCGAGCAGCGTGGCCGCCACGTCCTCGGCGTACTGGAACAGCGTCGTCCCGGTGAAGCTGATCCGGTACGGCCGGCCGAGCACCGCAGCGGCGATCGCGGTCGTCGGCGTGCTCGTCAGCCCCTGGTCGCGCCCGACCCCATACACGGTCATCGGCCGGAGCCCGATCGATGCGATCCCATCGTCGAGAGCGTAGACCCGCGCCGTCCCCTCGTTCGCCCGCTTGTACACGCCGTAGTGGGTGGTCGGGTGGCCGTCCGCGGTCTCCTCGAGCCGGTGCGTGGTCGGATCCTCGTCGGCCGCCTCGAACATCCCGATCGAGCTGGTGTAGACGACCGGCGCCGACCGGAGGCCCAGGCGCTTGACCGCCTCGAACAGGTGGACCGTGCCGACGACGTTGACCAACGCCCCGAGCGGTGGGTCGGCCCGGCAGAACGGGACCTGGAGCGCGGCGAGGTGGATGACGTTCGTGATCCGCCGCTCGTCGAGCGTCCGCTCGAGGGCCGACAGGTCGGTGATGTCGCCGACGACGAACTCGACCGACGCGAGCTCGTCCGCGGTCATGACCTGAGCGAGTCGGCGCTGGTCGCGCCCGAGGTCGAAGGCGACGACCGGTGTCCCCTCGCGGGCGAGCGCCCGGACCGTCCACGCGCCGATGCAGCCGAGGGCGCCGGTGACGAGGAACCGCTCGCTCGAGGTCATGACGGCGCACCGCTCACGGCTGCGGGAGCGGCGGGGACGTCGGAGACCGCGCGACAGCGGTTCGTCAGCCGCCCGATCCCCTCGATCTCGACGACGACCGTCGAGCCGTCCCCAAGGAACCGCGGCGGGTCGCGGAACACGCCGACACCGCCCGGCGTTCCCGTGGCGATGACATCACCCGGCTCGAGGCTGAACGAGCGCGAGCAGTGGCTGATGATCTCGGCGACCCCGAAGAACATCATCGCCGTGGTCGAGGACTGGACGACCTCGCCATCGACGATGCACGAGATCGCGAGCCGGCCCGGGTCGCCGATCTCGTCGGCGGTCACGATCGCGGGCCCGATCGGGCAGAACGTGTCGAGCGACTTGCCGCGGACCCACTGGCCGTCCGGGAACTGGATGTCGCGGGCCGAGACGTCGTTCAGGCAGGTGTAGCCGAGGACGTGGTCCAGCGCTTCGTCGACGGACACGTTCCGGGCGGTCGTCCCGATGACGACGCCGAGCTCGGCCTCCCAGTCGACCTGCTGGGTCAGGGCCGGATCCCAGCGGATCTCGGCCCCGTCGCCGATCACCGCGCTCGGGAACTTCGCGAAGACGAGCGGAGCCGGCGGTGGGTCGGCCTGCTCCTCCGCGACGTGCTCGCGGTAGTTCCGGCCGATCGCCACGACCTTCCCCGGTCGGGGGACGGGGGCCAGCAGCTCGAGCCCGTCGACGGACCGTCCTTCGCGCTCGATCCGGCCGGACGCCGCGGCCGATCGAAGCGCGTCGAGCACGAGGTCGCCCCCCGCCAGGAGCGCGCCGATCGTCGCAGGGCCATCGGGGATCAGCTCCGCGGCCGGGAGCCAGCGCCCACCGGCGACGACGCCGAGCGTCTCTCCGGACCCGGTGCGACAGCTGATCAGGCGCACGGACACTCCGAGTGTTCAGCATGTTGGTCGATGGACGGTGGACTGGACGATACGATACGCTTGGTGGCGGCGTCAACCGGCCGCCCGCACAGGATGGAGGACGCGGTGCCGATCGATCCGACGGAGCGCCGGCCGCTCGGGCGCACCGGGCTGTCGGTCACCCGGCTGGGGTTCGGCGGGGCCCCGATCGGCGGGCTCTATCGCGAGGTCGCGGACGCGGACGCCGTCGCAACCGTCCGCCACGCGTGGGACCTCGGGATCCGCCTCTTCGACGTCGCGCCGCTGTACGGCTACGGCGCGTCGGAACGGCGGATCGGCATCGGTCTGGCCGGGCGGCCGCGGGACGACTTCGTCCTCTCGACCAAGGTCGGACGGCTCATCGTCGATGCGGAGGCGATCCCGGCGGGGGCCGAGATCGACCGTCAGGTGGTCGACGGTCGAGAGGACGGTGCCTACGCCGGCACGGGCGGCCGCAAGGTCCTGTTCGACTACAGCGCCGACGGCGATCCGCCGGTCGATCGAGGCGAGCCTCGCGCGGCTCGGGGTGGACCGCATCGACATCGCCCTGATCCACGATCCGGACGACCACTGGGAGGCCGCGATCGGGGAGGCGTGGCCGGCGCTCGCCCGGCTCCGCGAGCAGGGCGTGATCCGCGCCGTCGGGGCCGGGATGAACCAGTCGGCGATGCTCGCCCGGTTCGCCCGCGAGGGCGACTTCGACGTCTTCCTGCTCGCCGGGCGGTACACGCTCCTGGACCACGAGGCGCTCGGCGAGCTCCTGCCGTTGTGCGTCGAGAAGGGCATCGGGGTGATGATCGGGGGCGTGATGAACTCCGGGATCCTCGCGGATCCGCGGCCCGGCGGTCGGTTCAACTACGGCATCGCTCCGGCGGCGGTGGTCGAACGAGCGCAGCGCCTTGCCGCCGTGTGCGCCAGGCACGGCGTGTCATTGAAGGCGGCCGCCGTCCAGTTCCCACTCGCCCATCCCGCAGTCGCGGCGGTGGTCGCGGGCGTTCGGTCCGTGGACCATCTCGACGAGTACCCGCGCCTGCTCGCCGAGCCGATCCCGGCCGATCTGTGGGCGGAGCTCCGCCAGGACGGTCTCATCCCGGCCGCCGCGCCGACGCCCGCATGACGGCAACCGGACGCATCCGCGTCGACGCCCATCAGCACTTCTGGCCGGAGCCGTCCCTGGCGGACTACCCGTGGATGACCGACGAGCTGGCCGCGATCCGGCGGCCGTTCCAACCCGGCGACCTCGCGCCCGCTTCTCGCCGCGAACCGGATCGACCGGACGATGGTCGTCCAGGCCCGCCCGAGCGTCGACGAGACGGCGACACTCCTCGCGACGGCGGCCGCCACGCCGTTCATCGCCGGCGTCGTCGGCTGGGTCGACCTCACGGATCCGGGGGTCGGCGCGGCGATCGACCGGCTTCGAACACTGCCGGGCGGCGATCGCCTGGTCGGGATCCGCCACCAGGTCCAGGACGAGCCCGATCCGGACTGGCTGCGACGGCCGGACGTCCGCCGCGGGATCGCGGCGGTCGGCGCGGCCGGTCTCGCCTACGACCTGCTCGTCTGGACCCGGAGCCTGCCCGCCTCCGTCGACACGGTTCGCGCGCTGCCGGACGTCCGCTTCGTCCTCGACCACCTCGCGAAGCCCCAGATCCGCGAGGGGTCGCTCCGAGCCTGGGCGGCGGCCATGGCGCCACTCGGCGCCCTCCCGAACGTCTCGGCGAAGGTCTCCGGGCTCGTCACCGAGGCGGATCACGACGCGTGGACGGTCGACGACCTCGTCGAGCCGGTGCGCCACGCGCTCGACCTGTTCGGCCCGGATCGGCTGCTGTTCGGCTCCGACTGGCCGGTCTGCCTGGTGGCGGCGTCGTACGACCGGGTCGCCGACGCCGCGAGCGACGCTCAGGCCGGGCCGGGCTTCCGCCGGCCGAGCAGGACGGCGTCTTCGGGGCGAATGCGATCGCGCCTACGGTCTGGCGTCGGCTGACGCGCCGAGATCAGCCCGCCGGCGCCCGCCGTGTCGAGCCGGTGGAGCGGATCGACCAGCTCGTCGGCGAGCCGGTGGAGGTCCGCGACCAGCAGCGGCACCCGCTCGTCGGTCGCCCGGACCTTGAGGAGGGTGATGCTCGCGGCATTCGGCCCCTCCCCCGGCTGACGACCCGGGATCGCGACACCGAAGCAGACGACGCCCTCCATCGTCTCCTCGTCGTCGATCGAGTACCCGCGGTCGCGGACCCGCTCGAGGTCGGCAAGCAGCGCGTCCACGGTCCGGATCGCGTTCGCGGTGCCGCCCGGCAGCTCGGTCACGCCGGCGAGCCGCCGGTCGAGGTCCCGCGGGATCCAGCCAGGCAAGCGCCGCCTTGCCGGTGGCGGTGCTGGTCGCCGGCAGCCGCCGCCCGATCTGCGAGGTGAGGCGGACCGGCTGACGGCCGTCGTGACGGGCGAGGTACGTCATCTCGAGCCCGTCGAGGACCGCGAGCTGGACCGTCTCCTCGGAGCCGACCGGCAGCCGCCGCGCCGCGTCGTAGAACTCCTGGACCATGTCGACCGCGACGAGGTAGGCGCCGCCGAGCTCCGCCAGCCGCCGGCCGAGCGCGAAGCCCGTCCCGACGCGGCGGACCAGCCCGGCGTCGGCCAGCGCCCCGCAGATGTTCGCGATCGACGACTTCGGCAGCCCGAGCCGGCGGGCCAGCTCGCTCGGTCCGAGGGCGACGGCCGCGTCCTCCGCGAGCACGTCGAGGATCGACGCGGCACGCGTGACCGCCGGTGCCAGCGACTCGCCCGAGCCGCCGTCGCGCTCGTCACCGATCGTGGTCGACTGTTGAACCCCGCTGGCCATCTCCGGGCGCTCGTCCTTCCTTCCCGCCTTGCGCACACGAGCATCGCCCGCGGGCTGGCGTTCGATATCTTGACCGCGGACGGCACTGCGTCTACTGTCCAGCCTACCGCCGTCTGTTCAGTATGTTGGACAAGGTTGTCCCTGTCAACGTCGGCGCATGAGGCCAGAGCAAGGGGTGAACGGATGACGCGGATCGTCGCGCTCGAGGTCCTCGACGTCCGCTTCCCGACCTCGCGCTCGCTCGATGGGTCGGACGCGATGAACCCGGATCCGGACTACTCCGCGGCGTACGTCGTCATGCGAACGGATGCCGCCGACGGCCTCGAAGGCCACGGGCTGACGTTCACGATCGGGCGTGGGACCGAGGTCGTCGTCGCGGCCGTTCATGCGCTCGAACCGCTCGTCGTCGGACGGTCCGTCGAGGACCTCGAGGCGGACCTGGGGGGGTTCTGGCGCGACCTCGTCGGCGACAGCCAGCTGCGCTGGATCGGGCCCGAGAAGGGCGTGATCCACCTGGCGACGGCGGCAGTTGTCAACGCGGTCTGGGACCTCATCGCGAAGCGCGCCGGCAAGCCACTCTGGAAGCTACTCGTCGACCTGTCACCCGAGGCGCTGATCGACCTTGTCGACTTCCGGTACCTGACCGATGCGCTGACGTGGGACGAGGCGATGGCGATGATCGCGCCGCTCGCCTCGACCAGGGGCGTGCGTGAAGCGGAGTTGCGCGCCTCTGGGTATCCGGCGTACACGACCTCCGTCGGCTGGCTGGGCTACGACGACGACAAGATCCGGCGGCTGTGCCGCGAGGCGCTGGCCGAGGGCTGGACGCGGTTCAAGATGAAGGTCGGCGCCGATGTCGACGACGACATCCGGCGGGCCGCGTTGATCCGGGCGGAGATCGGGCCGGACCGGATCCTCGCGGTCGACGCGAACCAGCGCTGGGATGTCCCCGTTGCGATCTCGTGGATGCGCGCGCTCGCGCCGTTCGACCCGTACTGGATCGAGGAGCCGACGAGCCCGGACGACATCCTCGGGCATGCGGCGATTGCCCGGGCCGTCGCGCCGATCCGCGTCGCGACCGGCGAGCACGTCCACAACCGGGTGATGTTCAAGCAGCTCTTCCAGGCCGAGGCCATCTCCATCTGCCAGATCGACGCCTGCCGGCTGGGCGGGGTCAACGAGGTGATCGCGGTCCTGCTGCTCGCTGCGAAGTTCGGCGTACCGGTCTGCCCGCACGCCGGAGGGGTCGGGTTGTGCGAGCTCGTCCAGCATCTGTCCGCGGTCGACTACATCGCGATCAGCGGCCGGATCGACGGCCGGATGATCGAATACGTCGACCATCTCCATGAGCACTTTCTCGACCCGGTCGTCATCGAGGCGGGCTCGTACCGGCTCCCGACGCTGCCCGGTTACAGCGCCGAGATGCGGCAGGAGTCGCTGACCCGCTATCGCTTCCCCGATGGCGCGGAGTGGGATGGCGGCGCGGATCTCCGGGCCCGTCTCGAGGCCGAGGCACAGGCGTAGTCGTGGCGATTCGGCGATTCGGGCAGGTGATCCGGGTCCGGCCCGAGCGGATCGCCGAGTACGAGGCCCTCCACGCGGCGCCGTGGCCCGGCGTCCTCGCGGCGATCGAGCGCGCCAACATCCGGAACTACACGATCTTCCGCCACGGGACGACGCTCTTCGCCTACTACGAGTACGTCGGAGACGACCATGCCGCGGACATGGCGTCGATCGCCGCCGACCCGGAAACGCAGCGCTGGTGGGCGCTCACCGACGCGATGCAGGGGCCGGACCCGAACCGGCCTCCGGGGACGTGGTGGCTGGACATCCCCGAGGTGTTCCACGCCGACTGAGCGCTCGGCCCGCTCGCCCAAGGAACCAGAGTTCGACAGGGATCAGAGATGAACAAGCGACCCCGACGCGGCCGACGCGTAGAGCGCCTCGATCGCGCGCGCCTGGCCGAGCGCGTCGGCACGACCCAGCCGCGGCGGCGGTCCGCCCCGGATCGCCAGCGAGACCTCGTCGATCTCGCACTGGTACGGGTCGACGATCGGGACGTCGATCCGATCCATCCCGTCGCGGAGGAGCCACCCGTCCCCGTCGTGCCATGGGTGGGCGTTCGTCGCGATCGAGCCCTCGCTGCCGATCGCCTCGATCGACTGGTGGGAGCTCCCGAACCCGGCGGTGAACTCGGCGACGACGCCGGACGGGAACCGGAGCAGGCCGCTGAACCGGACGTCGACCTCCGTCGGGCCGATCTTCTGGACCGCCAGCACCTCAGCGGGCTCCTCCCCCGCCAGCAACCGAGCCGCGCTCACGCAGTAGCAGCCGACGTCCATGAGGCAGCCGCCTTCGACCTCAGGCCGGAGCCGGATGTTCGTCGCGTCGTCCAGGACGAAGCTGAACGTCGAGCGGATCGTCCGCAGCGCTCCGATCCGGCCCGCCTCCTCTGCGAGCCGCTCCGTCTGGGGCGTGTACCGCCACATGAAGCCCTCGACGAGGACGAGACCGGCCCGCTCGGCTGCGTCGAATGCCTCGTCGACCTCGGCCGGCCGGCGCGTATACGGCTTCTCGCACAGGACGTGCTTGCCGACCGCGAGGGCGGCCATCGTCCACGGGTGGTGGAGGCTGTTTGGCAGGGACACGTAGACGGCCTCGACACGGGGGTCCGCGAGGAGCGCCTCGTACGACCCGTGCGAGCGCTCGATCCCGTTGGCAGCCGCGTACGACGCCGCGCGATCGGCGTCGCGGCTGGCGACCGCGACCACATTCCCGTGCTCGGCCAGCGACGCGCCGCCAAGGAACCGCCGGTTGATCCCACCGGTGCCGAGGATCCCCCAGGCCACGGACCGTTCCGTCATCGCCCCACCTCCCCGGCGATCATCGCATCCGCGGAGCCGCGACAACCAGGGCAGATCGTCGCCGATTACACCAGCTTGATCCCGCTCGTCAGGACGTACACGGCATACACGGCACCGGTGGCACAGATGAACAGGCGATTGCGCGCAGGGCCGCCGAAGCACACGTTGGCAACCACATTCGGAACGCGGATGATGCCGATCAAGGTCTTATCAGGCGAATAGCAGCGAACGCCGTCGCCCGCGCTGGTCCATACGTTGTCGGCCTCGTCCAGGCGAAATCCGTCGAAGAACCCCGCTGGGCATTCGGCGAAGACATGGCCACCCGACAGGCGCCCCGCATCGACGTCAAAGACCCGGATATGGGCCGGGCCACCCTCGACGTGGGTTCGACCGGTGTCCGAGACATACAGTCGCCGCTCGTCAGCCGAGAGCGCAAGGCCGTTGGGTTGGACGAAGTCGTCCGCGGCTACGCGGACTGGGCCGCCGGACGGGTCGATGCGGTAGAGGCGCGACCGCCCGATCTCCGAGGTGGCGCGACGTCCCTCGTAGTCGCTGTCGATGCCGTAGGTCGGATCGGTAAACCAGATCGCGCCGTCTGACGCGACAACGACGTCGTTGGGACTGTTGAATCGCTTCCCCTCGAACCGATCGGCGAGGACGGTGATCGAACCGTCATGCTCGGTCCGCGTCACCGATCGGGTCAGTTGCTCGCAGGTGACGAGGCGGCCCTGGCGATCGAGAGTGTTGCCGTTCGCGTTCCGCGACGGGGACCGAAACTCGGAGACGTGCCCGGAGGATTCGTCCCAACGCAAGATCCGATCGTCCGGGATGTCACTCCAGAGGAGATAGCGGCCCGCTGGCACATAGACGGGCCCTTCCGCCCAGCGGGACGTGTCGTCCAGGAGGTCGAGTCGCGCGGTCGTGTTCACAAGGCTCGCGAAGCGCCGATCGAGGATCTCGTACGTCTCCCCGCTCATGCATCTTCCTCCGGTGCGCGATCGCCGGTCGCGAACGCACTGGGGGTTGCGATGACCGTGATCACGCTCCGGGCGCGAGGAACAGTTCCACGACCGGGACCGCAAGGTCTGGGCGTTGCACCGGCAGCTTGAGCGTCAGCGTGCCTGCCGGCTGTCCGCCAGGATGGATGGTGCCGGCCTGCGCGCCCGGCGGCAGCGAGATGACGCCGACCTCCGACCCATCGTTAAGTAGTTGGGCGTAGTCGACCTTGCCGGCCAAGCCGGGCAGATGAACATGCTGGAACGGCCAAGCGAACAGGTGGAGGTACAGACGGTCGCCGCGCTGCGTGTAGCGGGCGTCGGCTGGGGCTGTGAACGTGGACGGACCAGCGCCGTAGATCGAGCGGCCGTGGAGTCGGGTCCACTCGCCAAGGCCGCGGAGCGATGCGATCGCCCGCGGATCGAATTCGCCGCGTGCGGTGGGACCGACGTTCAGCAGCATGTTCCCGTCCTTGGAGACTCCGTCCACCAGCATCCGAACCAACAGGTCGACCGGCTTGTAATCCAGGTTGTCGCGGTCGTAGCCCCAGCTGCCATTGAGGGTTTGACACGCCTCCCAGACGATGGGCTTGCCGTCAGCCGACATGGGCCCAGCCGGCTGGTACTGCTCAGGGGTGATGAAGTCGCCGGGGATGCCAAGGCGATCGTTGACGATGATCCCGGGCTGTAGCCCCCGCACCATCGCCAAGAGCTCGGTCGACCCCCAGAAGGCCGGACCCTTTCCTGGCAGGACCGTCGATTCAGGGATCGTGCCGTCTTCGTAGGAAAAGTCAAAGAAGAGATAGTCGATCTTGCCGTATCGGGTGAGCAACTCCCTGACCTGGCCATGGAGGTACTCGCGATACTGGGTCCCGTCCTTCCCAGCGTTCAGCGTGGCGACGTCGCTGCGCGATCGCAGCGGATGGAAGTCGTCGATCGCGAAGTCGGGATGGTGCCAATCGAGCAGGGAGTGATAGAAGCCGACCTTCAGGCCGGCCGCGCGCACCGCTTCGACGAACGGCCCGACCAGATCCCGACCGTACGGGGTAGCCGTCACCGAGTAGTCGGTCAACGCCGAATCCCAAAGGCAGAAGCCCTCGTGATGCTTCGTCGTCAGCACGACGTACCGCATCCCCGCGTCCGCGGCGGCCCTTGCCCACTCATTCGGATCGTAGAGGTCGGGGTCGAAGTGCTGGAGGTACCGTTCGTATGCCTCGGGTGCCGTCTCCTCTCTGCTCATCACCCACTCGTGCCGGGCTGGCAAGGCGTACAGGCCCCAATGGATGAACATCCCGAACCGGGCCTCGAAGAACCAGCCCAAGTCCGCGCCGTTTCTGCCGTGGGTCATGGGTCTCAGCGCCCGCCGAACCCGGTCGTGAGGAGGCCGCGTACGAGATTCTTCTGCAGCAGGATGACCAGAATCACCGAGGGCACCATGGCCATGATGGACGCGGCCATCATCAGGTTCCACTGCGTGCCCTGCTTGCCGATGAACTGCGCCAGGCCGAGCGGCACCGTTCCCTTGGAGTCGACCGTGTCGATGATGATCAGGGGCCACAGGTAGCTACCCCAGTAGGCGATAAAGGTGAACATCGCCAGCACCGCAAGCGCCGGGCGCGCGAGCGGCAACATGATGCGGAAGAAGGTCGTGAACTGACCTGCCCCGTCGACCCGCGCCGAGTCCACGATTTCGCCCGGCACCGTGAGAAAGAACTGGCGAAGGAGGAACGTCCCGAACGCCGTGAATGCCCATGGGAGGATCAGTGCCTGGTAGCTGTTCACCCAGCCCAGCGTCTGCATGAGCCAATACATCGGGACGATCAGCACCTCCTGCGGCACCATCAGCGTGCCGAGGAAGAGAACGAACACCAGCTCGCGTCCTCGGAACCGCAGCCGGGCGAAGGCGTAGGCGGACAGGCTCGACGCGGCAACCACCACGGCCGTCCCGATGACCGCCACCAGAAGGCTGTTGAGGAAGTACTGGCCGAACGGGGCGAACTGGAATGCCTCGACGTAGTTGTCCCAGTCCACCTCCGTGCCCACGAGCGTCGGGGGGACGGTGAACACCTCGTTGTCCGGCTTGAGGGAGGTCGCCACCGCGAAGACGAGTGGGGCGACGAACAGTAGCGCGACGACCACAAGAAGGGCGTGGGAGATGACGGGGCGCAGTCTGACCGGGCGACCGCGAGACAGCGTGCGGCCTTCAGCCGTCATAGTGCACCCACCGCTTCTGGCCGAGAAACTGGATCGCCGTGATCCCCATGATGATGACGAACAGGACCCATCCGGCCGCCGCAGCGAGTCCCATGTGCAGGAACCGCCAGCCCTCGTTGTAGACGTACATCACCAGCGTTTGGGTGGCATTGCCCGGACCGCCCTGGGTAAGCAGGAAGGGCTGCGCGAACACCTGGAACGACGTGATCAGGGTCAACGTGGTGGCGAAGAAGATCGACGGCGTGATCAGCGGCAGGGTCACGTGCCAGAACCGCTGCCGCCCGCTTGCACCGTCGATCGCGGCGGCCTCCAGTTGCTCCTGCGGCACCTGATCCATCGCCGTCGAAAACACCAGGAAGTTGTAGCCGAAGCCCTGCCAGACTGACATGGCGACGATCGCCGGCATCGCCCACGCCGAAGACGCCAGGAAGATCGGCGCGCTGACGCCAAACAGGCTCTGTGACGCGGAGTCCAGCAGTCCGCCCGGCTGGTACATCAGTCGCCACACCATGATGTTCGCGACCATCGGCGCCATGACCGGGATGAAGAACAGGATTCGGAACGCCCCGCGCCCCTTGATCTTTGGGGATACCCACGCCGCGAGGCCCAACGAGACGACGACGTTGAGTGGGACGTAGAGCACGACGAACAGGCACGTGTTGAGCACGACCTGGCGGAAGACGGCGTTTCCGAGAAGGCGCGAGTAGTTGTCGAGTCCGCGAAAGGTGGGGTCCCCGAAGACCGGCCAGTCGAACAGGCTCATGACCAGCGCCATCACCGTCGGGAACAACGTGAACAGGGCGAGGCCGAACAAGCTGGGCGCGAGGAAGATCAGGGCATAGCGACGGTCACTCCGCAGGGGGTGTCGGACGTGCGCTCGTTCCGCGACCCCGGGCGGCGAAGCGGTGGTATCGATCGCCAATGGAGACGGCCTCGCATGCGATGTGGCGGCGACGCCACGAAGCGCCGCCGCCCCATCTTGCCTGAGCTCAGGATCCGGCCTGGTCCTGAACCGCCTGCAGGGCCGCTTCCGGCGTGATCTCGCCGCTCAGCGCTTGCACGCCGTACCGGTCGAACACGTCACCTGCCTGAACCCAGTTGTTCGGGGTGACCAACGGCACCGAATGCGCAGAGGCGTAGTCGAGCGTGTCGCGGGCGCCCTCGACGTTCGCGGCACCGTACCAGGAGTCCTGCACGGACGGTCGTGCCGGGAATGCGCGCCCGGCGGCGCCAAGCTCGGCCAGCGTCTTGTCGCCGGTCATCGAGGCGATGGCCTGGAATGCCGCGTCGGGATCCTTGCACTGCTTCGAGATCCCGAAGCCCGAACCAGCCGTGTAGGTCTTCGAGCCGCCCGCACCGGCCGGCATCGGAGCCACGCCTACGGGAAACTTCGACTGGCCCTTCACGCTGATCACCGACCAGGGCCCCTCGACCATCATCGCGGCCTGGCCAGAGGTGAATTGGTCGATCATCGTGGTCCAGCCAGCGCCGCCCGCACCGGGGCCCGGTGCTGCGACCTTGGGGTCTCGCATCAGATTGACGTACTGCGTATAGCCATCAACGAATGCGGGCGAGGTGACGGCCAGCTTGCCGTTCTCGACCACCGGGGCGCCCGTGAGCGTCTGAACCCAGGCCAGGTAGGTCAGGTCCGCGGAAGCGGTGGCAAAACCGTACTTGCCGCCCGTGGTCAGCTTGTTCGCAGCCGCTTTGAAGTCGTCGACCGTCCAGCCGGCCTTCGGCTCCGCCACGCCGGCGGCTTTGAAGAGGTCGCGATTGTAGTAGAGGATCATTGGCCCGAAGTCGTACGGCAGGGCGATCTGCTTGCCGTCGTGCTTCAGCCCGTCGAGGATCGACTGGTCGAAGTCCCCGGCCTTCACCCCGTATTTCGCCATGAGATCGTCCAGTGGCACCAGGCCGTCGCCATAGGCTGACTGGCGCAGGCTCTGCATCCCAACGATGCACGGCCCACTGGCACTGGTTAGCTGGGCACCGATCTTGGACCAGTAGTCGCCCCAAGGGCTGCCCTGCAGAGTCACCTTGATGCCTGGATGGTCGGCAGTTACCTGGGCGCCCACTTTCTCCCAGGCCGCCTGATCCTCTGTTCCACCGATCCAGAACTGCCACGTCAGGTCAGCACTCAGTTCTGAGGCTTGCGGAGCTGACGCCTGTGGGGTGGAGGCCTGTGGGGTGGAGGCCTGTGGGGCCGAAGGCTGGGGCGTACTGGTGGAGCTGCCGCACGCCGTGGCAAATAGCCCGACGGCGACGATGCCCACCACCACCCTCCATCTACCGAGAGGACGCATGGCAATGACTCCTCCGTTCGATCGCCTCGGCCGTCCAGCATATTGGACAGGGGGCGGTAGGCTGGACATTATGGCATCGGGACGGGCCGAGTCAAGATACGGCACACCGGACAGCATGTTGAACGACGTCGAGGGCGAGTGACGTCGGCGATCGAGCCACAGGCCCCCGCCCGCGCCAGTTGACGCTGCGGTCGAGCGTGTCGTATCGTTCAGTCCTCGGGCTACTGGACAGCATGCTGAACGGCACACTTGGAGCCACCTCGCCAAATGATGCCCCGCAGGTCCGCGGCACAAGCTACCGCGTGCACGGCACGCAGTTCGCTCCCGGACGGTCAACGCGTCCGGGTCGAGAGCGAGCGGATCGGCCTCGGTGACGCTTGCCGCGTCAATGCCAGAGTGGGATCCACATCGTGAACGAGACATCGGGTTCGCGCGACGAGCGCTTCCTTGTCACGGGGGCTCTGGGGTGCATTGGCGCATGGACGGTGCGGGCCCTCATTCGCGAAGGGGTTCCGGTCGTCGCGTTCGATCTTGGCCGGGACCTCCGGCGCGTCGCGATGATCGTCGAACCGGACGAGCTGGCCCGCATTGATTTCGTCACGGGTGACATCACGGATCTCGGCGCGATTGAACGCGCGCTCGCGGACCACGACATCACAAACGTGATCCATCTCGCCGCGCTGCAGGTTCCGTCCTGCCGCGCCGACCCACCGCTTGGGGCACGCGTCAACGTTGCCGGCACCGTCAACGTGTTCGAGGCCGTCCGGCGCCGTGGGCCGGGCATGGCCCCAGTCGTCTACACCGGATCCATCGGCATGTACTCGCTGTCGGACGTCAACCCGGTATCCGGTCGTCTCGAGGAGGACGCCGACGCACATCCCGGAAACCACTACGGCGTCTACAAGCGGGCGAACGAAGGCACAGCCAGGATCTATTGGGCCAATTCGGCCGTGCCGAGCGTGGGGATCCGACCGATGACCGTCTACGGTGCGGGGCGAGACCAAGGGTTGACGAGCAGCCCAACAGCGGCGATCGCCGCCGCGGTGCTCGGGACGCCGTTCCGGATCTCGTTCGGCGGGCGGACCCTGTTCCAGTACGCGGGGGATGTCGCGCGCACGCTCATCCTGGCGAGTCGGAGCGCCCCATCAGGGGCCACGGTCTTCAACCTCGGTGGAAACGCCGTCCACATGGACAACTGGGTCCGGGCGATCGAAGACGCGGTTCCCGAGGCGGCCGGGCTCATCAGCGTCGCCTCGACCGAGCTACCGTTTCCAGCCGACATTGCACACGATCGGCTGGCACAGCTCGGTGAGGTGCCGGTCACGTCATATGACAAGGCCATCGCAGAGACGGCTGCGATCTACCGCCGACTTGCCCGCCAGGGTCGACTCGTCGGTGCCGAACACGGGGTCGCCCAAACCCCGGTGCCCGTCGGCAAGTGATCCGCGCGCTCTTGACCCGTCGACAGCCTCGCCGTCCCGGCCGGCCTCCTCCAGGTCTGGGCGGCGAGGCTCGTTGATCGGCCGGGGCGCCGCGGACATGCCCATTTGAGGCCTCGTCAGGTTTGTTGGTCTGCCGGTCCGGCCTGCCGGATGCGGCGCGGGCGTGCCGCCGCCTCTCAGCACCATGGTCGGTCGCAGATTTGAGCTCACGGTCCGCGTCGTGACGACTGCGTCGATGCAGGAGCTGCGAGCCTGGGGGCAGGCGACGACCGACCGCCTGCCCGACGTCCCGGCGGGCGTGCCCTCGCGGCCGGGCTCACCCGACCGCGACCCGGCTCTGCTCGGCCCGGAGCCGCGCGTAGCCCGGCTTGACGATCTCGTTGATCAGGCGGAGGCGCTCGTCGAACGGGGCGAACGCGCTCTTGAGCGCGTTGATCGTCAGCCACTCCATCTCGCCGAGCCCGATCCTGAACGCCTCGTCGAGCGCGGCGAACTCCGACGTGAGCGATACACCGCTCATCAGCCGGTTGTCCGTGTTGACCGTGACCCGGAACCGCAGCCGGCGAAGGAGATCGATCGGATGGTCGGCGATCGTCGCGGCGGCGCCCGTGTGGACGTTCGATGTCGGGCACATCTCCAGGGGCACCCGACGATCGCGGACGAACGCGGCCAGCCGGCCGAGATGGACCGAGCCATCGTCGGCGATCGTGATGTCGTCGACGATCCGGACCCCGTGGCCGAGCCGCTCGGCGCCGGCGAACTGGAGCGCCTCCCAGATCGACGGCAGCCCGAACGACTCGCCCGCGTGGATCGTGATGTGGAAGTTCTCCCGGCGGACGAGGTCGAACGCGTCGAGGTAGCGCGTCGGCGGGTAGCCCTTCTCCGGCCCCGCGACGTCGAACCCGACGACCCCCTCGTCGCGGTGGCGGACGGCGCACTCGGCCACCTCCACGGACCGCGCCGCCTGGCGCATCGCGGTGACGAGCATCTTCATCACGATCGGCCGACCCGCCTCCGCCGCGCGCGCCGCGCCGATGCGGAACCCCTCCAGGTTGGCCACGACCACTTCGTCGAGGGTCAGCCCGTGCTCGGTCGAGAGCTCCGGGGCGTAGCGGACCTCGGCGTAGACCACGCCGTCAGCCGCCAGATCCTCCGCGCACTCCGCGGCGACCCGGATGATCGCGTCGCGCTCCTGCATGACCCCGAACGTGTGCTGAAACGTCTCGAGATACAGCTCGAGCGACTTGCGGTCGGCGCCCCGCCGGAACCAGGTCGTCAGCTCGTCGACGTTCATCGTCGGCAGCTCGTGTCCGTACTCCCGGGCGAGGTCGACGATCGTCGCCGGGCGCAGGCCGCCGTCGAGATGGTCGTGGAGGAGCGCCTTCGGGGCGGTGCGGATCGTGTCCTGGGTGAGCATGCGTCCTCGACCGCTGCGCGGGTTTGCGGGGATGGTACGACCGCCGCGGCTGGTCGGAGCCATCGTTGACCACGGACACCCCATCGGTTGAACGACCGATGACGCAGCCCATCCCACCGGGCCTACACTGCGCGCCATGAAGCGCGCCGGTTCGATGCTCTGTCCCGTCATCCTCGGACGCGACGACTTGCTCGACCTGTTGGACGACTCGATCGCGGAGACACGCCAGGGTCGTGGCAGCACCCTGTTCCTGTCCGCTCCAGCAGGCCTCGGCAAGACCCGCCTGATCCGGGCCACCATCAGGAAGGCGGAGGCCGCCGGGCTCCGGGTTGACGGTGGCTCCGTCGCGCCGCAGGACCACCAGGTGCCGCTGGCGTCGATCCGCGAGATGGCCGTCGGGATGCGCGGCAACGCCGCGTGGGGCACGCTGTCCGAGGACCTCCTCGCCATCGATGGCCACCACGACGGCGATGCGCTCGGGGCGCGACGGCTGATCGTCCGGGCGGCGGCGGACCGGATCCTCGCGGCGATCGACCGCCCGACGCTGCTCATCTTCGACGACCTCCACTGGACCGACGAGATGAGCCTGGAGGTCATCGGCGAGCTCGCGCGCCACAGCGCGGAGCGCGCGCTGTTCCTGCTGGCCGGCTATCGGGCCGACGAGTTCCGGCCGGACACGATCCACCGCGAGTGGCGTGCGCGGCTCTTGAGCCAGCGCCATGCGGAGGAGGTCCGCCTCCGGCCACTCACCCGCGAGGAGACCGGAACCGCGACCACGCTCATCCTCGGCGGCGAGCTGCCGGCGCCGCGTGAGGTCGTCGACGCGGTCCACGACCGGACAAACGGGATTCCGCTCCACATCGAGGAGCTCCTCGCCGCGCTGGGCGACGACGAGCGGCGCGACGGTCGGCGCATCCGCGACGCCCATGTGCCGGACACCATCGGCGATGCAGTCCTGGCCCGGCTGGCCCGGCTGTCCGGCAATGCCCAGCTGGTCGCGCGAGCGGGCGCCGTCATCGGGCGCTGCTTCAGCCCGGACGTGATCGCCGGCCTGCTCGATCGCCCGCTGGTGGAGCTCGAACCAACGATCGCCGAACTCGTTGACGCCTCGATCCTTTACCCGTTCGACTACATCGACCAGGGCTACTACGACTTCCGTCACCAGCTCCTGCGCGACGCGATCTACGGCGCCGTCCCGCCGTCGCAGCTGCGGAAGTTCCACGCCCAGGCCGCCGAGTTCGTGATGACGCTCGAGGGGTCCAGCGTGGTCCACGCATCGCGTCATTACGAGCGGGCCGGGCTCCGACCACAGGCCTTCCGCGCGTCGATGACGGCCGCCCAGGCGGCCAGTCGGATCTCCGCGCGGCAGGAGGCCTACGAGCTGTACCGGAGGGCCGTCGACAACATGCCGCCGGACCTGCCGATCACCGAACAGGCCCAGCTGTACTCATCGGTCGCCGGAGCCGCGGGGGCGATCGAGCTGAACCAGGAGTGCTACGACGCCGCGGCCATGGCGCGCGCGCTGTGGCTGGAGGCGGGACGCCCGCTCGAGGCAGCGGAGATGCTTGGCTCGATGTCCGTTCTCACCGCGCGCGACGGCTCGCCCGCCGATCAGCTCCGCGCGATGGCCGAGCAGGCGCTGGCCGAGATCCAGGACTTGCCCGTGACGCGCGAGCGGGAGGTCGTGCGGGGATCCCTCCTGAGCTCGGTGGCCGCGAACTTCCTGTGGGCCTCGGATCTCGAGTCTGCCCGGACGACCGCCATGTCCGCGCGCGAGCTGTCGGACTCGGTCGGCGACCGCGAGACCGCCCTCGAAGCGGAGCTGTGCCTGGCCCGGATCGACATCGCTGCCGGTCGGATCGAGCAGGGCCTGTCGGACGGGATGCGCGCGGCTCGGGAGGCGCGCGATGCCGGCTACGAGAGCGTCGGGGTGACCGGCTACCGAAACCTGGCGATCATGGCCGCCCGGGTCATGGACCACGGCTCGGCGAAGGTCGCAATCGGAGAGGGCCTCCAGTACGCCGACGCGATCGAGCAATCCCATTGCCGCCAGATGATCGCGACGACATTGGCGATCCTCGACTGGGCGGCAGGAAACTGGGAAGACGCGGACGCGCGTGCCCGCCAGGAGCTCGTCGACCGCGGCTGCCGTCGGGGGGTCATCGGGGCGCTCGATGCGATCGGCCTGGTGGCGCTCGGGCACGGCCGATTGGATGAGGCCCGCCGCTGGCTGGACGAGTCGCTGGACACGGGCAAGGGGATCGGCGAGGCGCAGCTGATCCTCACGCCGTTGTGGGGCCTGGCCGAGGTGGACCTCGCGGCCGGCAGTCCGGCCGACGCCGTCGCCCGCTGCGGGCAGGCGCTCGACATCGTCGGGCGCGCGGACGAGCGGGCGCTCCTCATCCCATTCGTGGTGACCGGGACCCGGGCGTTGCTCGCCGCCCGGCGGCCGGACGACGCGGAGCGCTGGCTGGCGACGATGCGGGACGAGCTGGTGGGCTGGGAGGCCGTGGCGGAGCCGGCCCTCGCCCACGCCGATGGGCTCGTGAAGCTGGCGGCCGGTTCGCTGTCCGCAGGGCGTGAGGCGTTCGAGATCGCGATCCGCGGCTGGGACGAGCGACGCCGCTTCTGGGAGGCGTCCTGGGCGCGGCTCGACCTGGCCCACGCGCTCATTCGTTCGAACCGCTACGGCGAGGCGTCGACGCTCGTGGTCCAGGTCCGGACGCGGGCCGAGATCGTCGAGAGCCCCGCCCTCATGGCCCGGGCCGACGAGCTGGCCCGGATCGGGCGCGGGCGGGGCACGACCGAGGAGCCGTGGCATCCGCTGACCGCCCGCGAATTCGAGGTCGCCCGGCTGATCGCGGAGGGTCTCACGAACGGCGAGATCGCCGAACAGCTCGACATCGCGCCGAAGACGGCCAGCTCGCACGTCGAGCACATCCTCGCGAAGCTCGGGGTCACGCGCCGGGCGGAGATCGCAGCCTGGACGGCGACGGTCAATCGGCCGGTCGCGGCAGACCGCACCGGCGGCGGCACGGCCGTCGCCACCCGCCGCTAGGGACGACCCGCTCCGCCTCTCGCCGCGACTCGGAATCCGTCGTCCCGAAGACTCCCGCTGCCCGCCCGGAATCGAGATCGGGTGGCGACACCGATGCGCGTCACCACCCGATCCGGACCCCCCGTCCCCGATCAGACCTCGATCGGGAGCTCGTAGATCTCGGGCGTCGGATGGCCGGCCCGCTCGTGGACGCGCATCACGGCTTCCCTGGACGGGCCGGTCGCGAGGCAGAACACCTTGCCGGACTCCGGATCGAGCCAGGCTCGCTCGTAGTGCACGCCTTCCTCGCCCTCGAGCTCGAGGTCGCGCTGATGCGCCTCCAGCAGCTGCTGTCGGGTGACGCCGACAAAGCCGTTGTGGATGTCCATGAACGTCGCCACCGCGGATCCTCCGTTCGGTTCAGGCTGATCGACGACCGTCGATCGATGCCCTGACGATCGCGTCCACCGGGACGTCGGTCATCGGTCAATCGCCCGATGAGCGGTGGGATTCACGCGACCGACGGATGACCGACCGGCGGGGCCGGTCGCCGTCGGCCCTACCCGGCGTCGAGGCGCGCCCGCGCGGCCGCGATCGCCGCCGCCACCCGTCCCGGGGCCGTCCCGCCGGTGATGTCGGCCGCGGCGAGCGATCCCTCGACGGTCGCCGCGGACAGGAGGCTCGCCCCGATCCCGGGCTCCGCGGCAAGCGTGCGCGCCGTCGCGTCGTCGGAGGCCCCCAGCAGCGTCTCGAGGGCGGCCGGCGGCAGGTCCGCGAGCCGGCTCACGCCGTCCCGCTCGGCCCCCGCGACCAGCGCCCCCACGACGTGGTGGGCGGCACGGAACGGCACGCCGCGCCGGACGAGCGCGTCGGCCAGGGTTGTCGCCGTCGTATAGCCCTCGGCCGCCGCGGACGCCATCGCGGCCCGATCGATCGCGAGCGTCGTCACAAGCCCGGCCATGACCGCGAGCGATGCCTCCGCCGTCGCGACCGCGGCGAAGAGCGGCGGCTTGTCCTCCTGGAGGTCGCGCTGGTAGCCGAGCGGCAGGCCCTTGAGCAGGGTCAGGACACCCGCGACGGCAGCGATCGTTGCCGCCGTCCGGCCGCGGACGAGCTCGGCCGGGTCCGGGTTCCGCTTGTTCGGCATCATCGAGCTCCCCGTCGAGTACGCCTCTGCGACCCGGATGAACCCGAAGCGCGGGTTCGACCACCAGGCGATCTCCTCGGCGAGCCGGCTCAGGTGGACCATCGCCAACGCGATCGCCGCCAGCGTCTCGACGACGAAGTCGCGGTCCCCGACTGCATCGAGCGAATTCGCGGTGACCCCGTCGAACCCGAGCTCCGCGGCCGTGGCCTCGCGGTCGATCGGGTAGCCCGCACCGGCCAGCGCCCCGCTGCCGAGCGGGCTCACGTTCAGCCGGCGCCGCGCGTCCGCCAGGCGTCCGCGATCGCGCTCGGCCATCTCGACGTAGGCGAGCAGGTGGTGGCCGAACAGCACCGGCTGGGCCGGCTGGGTGTGGGTCGATCCGGGCAGGACCGCGTCCCCGTCGCGCTCGGCGAGCCCGACGAGGGCGTCCTCGAACGCAAGGAGCCCGGCATCGAGCCGGTCGATCGCCCGGCGCGTCCAGAGCCGGAGATCCGTTGCGACCTGGTCATTGCGCGACCGACCGGTGTGGAGCCGACCGGCGACGGGTCCGATCCGCTCGGTCAGCGCCGCCTCGAGGTTCAGGTGGACGTCCTCGAGGGCCGGATCCCAGCGCAGCTCGCCGCCGACGACGTCGCGCCGGAGGTCCTGGAGCCCGGCAACGAGCGTCGCCACGTCCGCATCGTCGAGGATCCCGGCGCGGCCGAGACCGCGGACATGGGCGATCGACCCGTCGAGGTCGTCGAGGGCGAGCTCCGCGTCGACGTGAATCGAGCGTCCGAACGCGGCCGCCCGCTCGGCGGCGTCGTCGTCGATGCCGTCGCCCCCAGCCGTGAACCGCCCGCCCCACAGTCGCATGGCGGCAATCATGCCGCGATCCGACAGGGTTGGGCGGGATGATCGCGTCGAGCCGGTACCGCCGACCTGCAACGGCGGTGCCGGCCGGTGTGTTCCGACGGGTAGAGCGGCCCCTTCCCCTCCGCAGGTTGGATCAGTAGACTAGGCCAACCGCATCGCGAACCGAGGAACCATGACCACGCGCAGCTCCCGGATCGACTGGCTGATCTTCATCGCCCTTGGCTTCTTCTGGGGCAGCAGCTACCTGTTCATCAAGATCGGGGTCGACCACGGTCTCGAGCCGTTCACGCTGATCATGTTCCGGCTGCTGATCGGGTTCATCCTGCTCGCCTCGGTCGTCGCGATCGCCCGCCAGCCGCTCCCCCGCGACCCGCGGACGTACGGTCACCTGCTGGTCATGGGCACGATCAACATCGCGATCCCGTTCGCCCTGATCACCTTTGCCGAGCAGACGGTCGACTCGTCGCTCGCGTCCGTCATCAACAGCGCCGTGCCGCTGTTCGTGATCGTCCTGGCGGCGATCTTCCTGCCCGGCGAGACGATCACCGTCAACCGCCTGGCCGGGCTCGGGATCGGGTTCGTCGGCGTCGCGATCCTCGTCGGGTTCGACGTGTCGGCGCTCGGCGGCTCCAACGTCACGGGTGAGCTCGCCCTCATCCTCGCGACGATCTCGTATGCCGCCGGCAACGTCTACGCGAAGCGCAACATCCACGGTCTGCGCCCGATGATCCCGGCCGTCTTCCAGGTGTTCTTCGGGCTGCTCGTGACGAGCTCCCTCGCCTTCACGACCGAGCGCCCGCTCGCGGTCGACTGGTCGCCCGAGGCCGTCCTCGCCGTCGTCTGGCTCGGGCTGCTCGGCTCCGGACTCGCCTATCTGTGCTACTTCCGGATCCTCCAGCGATGGGGCGCGACGCGAACCTCGCTCGTCGCCTACCTCCTGCCGGTCTGGGGGATCGCTCTCGGCTCGATCGTCCTGAGCGAGCCGATCGCCGCGACGACGCTCGTGGGGACGGCGCTGATCATCGGCGGGATCGCGCTGGTGAACTCCCGGTACGGCACGCGGGCACTCTACGTCCGGGGTGGCCCGGCCGTGCCGGCGACGGCCGTCCACGCTCCGCAGCCGGAGGCGCGGCCCTAGCCCGGCCGGTCATCCGACCCTGACGATCTCGACGGCCGGTGATTCCCCGCGATCCTCGACCGGGATCGCGCCGAGCGTGGCTCCGCTCGCCTCGGGGATCGTGTCGTTGATGAACAGCCCGGTCGCGGTCTCGACCGACGCCCGGACCTTCAGGAGGTCGGCGGTCCGGTGGGGCGGGGAGAACTCGATCGAGAGGTGCCAGTCGTCGGCGCCGTTCGGGGCCTCCTGGACGACCATCAGGTACGGCAGCTCGAACCCGAACAGGCCGTCGTAGCGGAGGACGAGGCGGCGCAGGATCCGGGCGAGCTCCACGCGCTCGCCGGGGTCCAGGTCGCCGAGCCGGCGGGCGCCGTGCCGGCGGGCCCGGACGTGGACCTCGAACGGCCAGCGCGGGGCGAACGGGACGCCCACCGCGAACGCCCCCGAGGCCTCGATCGTCCGGGCTCCGGCGGCCGCGACGTCCGCCTCCGTCTCGCCGGCCGGGCCCGGCTCCGTGAGCGAACATCCGAGACAGCCGCCCGTCCGCGCCCGGTGACCCGCGAGCGCCTCCACCCGGGCGGCGATGAGCGACGGCACCCGGTCGAACGCGTAGATCTGGCCGTGCGGGTGCGACAGGGTCGCCCCGACGGCGGCGCCGCGGTTCTCGAAGATCAGGACGAACGCGTGACGCGGATCCGACCAGAGATCGCGCGAGCGGTCGGCCCAGATCGCGACGAGCCGGGCCAGCGCGTCAGGGTCGAGGGTCGCGAGGGAGCCCTCGTGGCGGTCCGTGTACAGGACGACCTCGCAGCGACCGAACGACGGGGCGACGCCGGTCAGGTCCGGCGGCGGCGGCGGGTCCGGCTCGAGCGACGGGAACCGGTTCTCGAAGACCGCGGCGTCGTAGGCGAACGGGACCTCCGGGCCGCCCGGGCAGAGCGGACAGGCCGGTCCGGAGCCGCCCGGGGCCGCTGAGGCGTCGGGCCGGGTGTTGCGCGCCGGCGAGATCGCGACCCAGCCGTCCGTCAGCGCGTCGTGGCGCAGGTGGAGGCCGGTCGGGCCCTCCGCTGCGGGCGCGGCCGCCTGGCTCTCGTCGAGCGTGCCGCGAAGGGGGCCGTACACGTAGAGGCGGCGTCCGTCCGCATGCCGCAGGAGGTGTCGCTCGACGGTCACGTCCCCACCCCGGCCCCGACGGGATCGACGGCGCCCGCCCCACCGGCCGCGGCCACCACGAAGACTCGCGGGTGCAGCCCGGTCCGCCGCTCGTAGTCGCGCTCGACCGCCTCACGCAGGTCGGCGACCGCGGCGGGCCGCACCAGGTTGATCGTGCAGCCCCCGAACCCGGCACCGGTCAGCCGGGCCGCGACGACCCCGGGCGTCTCGGTCGCGATCTCGACGAGCGTGTCGAGCGGGATGGACGACACCTCGTACAGTCGCCGGAGCGAGTCGTGGCTCTCGGCGAACAGGCGGCCGACCGTCTCCAGGTCGCCGGTGACGAGCGCCGCGCACGTCGCATCGACCCGCGCGATCTCCCGGACCACGTGCTCCGCCCGGCGCGCGGCCACCCGGTCCGCGGCGGTCAGCTCCGGCAGGACCGCCTCGAGCAGCCCCGGATCGACGTCCCGGAGCGATGTGATCGCCCGCCCCGTGCCCGCCAGCGCCGCGATCGCCGTCACGGCACGGGCGCACTCCGCCCGGCGATCGTTGTAGGCGGAGCCCGTGAGGGCACGTGGGGCCCCGGTGTGGCACACGACGAGGACGAGGTCCGCGGGAAGCGGCACCGGGCGCCAGTCCAGCGACCGGCAGTCGAGACGCAGCGCCGCGCCGGCCACGCCGAACGTGACGGCGAACTGGTCCATCAGCCCGCATTGGACCCCGACGTGCTCGTTCTCGCCGCGCTGCGCGATCCGGGCGAGGGTCATCGGGTCCGTCGCCGGCGCCTCCCCGCCGGACAGCGCCCAGGCCGATGCCAGCTCGAGCGCCGCCGACGACGACAGGCCGGCCTGCGCCGGCAGGTCGCTGCCCACCACGCCAACGAAGCCTCCGACAGGCAGTCCCGCCGCGTCCATCGCCCAGGCGGTGCCCGCCACGTAGTCGATCCAGTGGCCGCGCGCCGGGCCGAGGTCGTCGAGGTCGATCTCGGCCGTGTCGCCCGCGTCGAGCGAGGTGAGGCGGACGGTCCGCGACACGGTCGGGAGGAGCGCGATCCGGACCTCTCGGTCGATCGCGGCGGGCAGGACGAGCCCGTCGTTGTAGTCGGTGTGCTCTCCGATCAGGTTGACCCGGCCGGGCGCCCGAACGACCCGGATCGCGTCGCGGCGCCGGGCCGCGTCGGGCTCGCCGGCGACCAGGGCCCCGATCAACGACCCCGCGAACGCGCTCATCCGCGAGCGCCCTGCCCGTCGGCCACCCCGTCCGCGACGGAGGCGATGAAGGGCTCGATCGGAGACGCGGCGAGGAGCCGGCGGGTGGTGGTCAGCCCCCAGTCGTCGAGGTCGGCGAGGCGATCGGAGGAGCCGCGAAGCCCGCCGTAGCGCTCCACGTGCGCCGCCAGGGCTTCACGGTGCTCGACGGCGGGCCGGGCAACGATGCAGTCCGGGTCGTTGACCCAGAACCGGCCATGCTGGAACGCCCGCCCGGCGCCTGTCACGACCGCGGACCGGCCCCCCGGCTTCGAGAGGTCGCCGTCGTCCGGCTCCCAGTGCGGACCGGTGTCGGGGCTGATCCGCATCGCGTCGACGAGCCCGACGCTCGGCAGGATCGGTGCCCCGCAGCCGAGCAGGTACGCGTCACCGATCGCGCCGCGGATCAGCTCCATTCCGCTCCGGTACGCCTGGATCTCGGTGAGGGACCGATCCTGCCGCCGCCCGGGCATCGCGCCCGCGTACAGGAAGTCGATCTTGAAGTAGTCGAACCCGAGACCGCACAGCGTCTCGAACACGCCGGCGAGCCACGCCCGCGCATCCGCGTGGGTGGTGTCGAGAACCAGCAATCGCTGGTCCCAGTTGTGGCCGGCGTCGACGGGCGCATCGGTCGCGAGGTCGCGGACCAGCCAGTCGGGATGGAGCCGGGCCGTCTCGGATCGCTCGCCGACGAGGAAGGGCGCCACCCAGATCCCCGCCCGCCGACCGGCCCCATGGATGCGCCGGACCAGGCCCTCGAGGGACACGAACCGCCCGGACAGCGCCAGCCAGTCGCCGATCTCCGCCTGGTAGCCGTCGTCCAGCTGGACGACGTCGATCGGCAGGTCCAGCCGGTCCATCGAGGCCAGGTTCTCGTCCATGTCGGCCTCGGTCACGTCCGTGAAGTAGTGGTACCAGGAGCACCAGACCGTCGGCGCGCGCCGGATCCCCTTCACTCCGGCCCGGACCGCGAACCAGCCGGCCCAGGCGGCCAGGGCGCGATCGATCCCGCCTTCGGCCGGATGCTGATCGTGGGTCACGTCGCCGTCGGCCCAGACCTGGATCACGTCCCCGTTCTGCTCCAATCGGATCGATGGCACGATCCGGTCCGCGCGCGCGGCATGGAAGACGTGGATCTGCTCGGAGGGCGTCGGCTGGACCGCGAGCAGGCCCTCGCCCTGGAACACGCCGGGCGGCACGGCGTCCCCCGGTCGGTAGCCCATGACCCGGCTCACGGCGTGCCTCGGTCGGGGTGGTTGATCCGTGACGGCCCAGGTCGCCGACGGGCTCCACGACTGCCAGCCATGCTCGAACACGCGCGACGACGCCGGATCCACGTGCAGCTCGGCGATCCGTTCGAAGGCACCCATCCCGGCCACGCTATCCGAACGCCAGGAGCAGCGCACCGACCAGGACGAGCACGGCCGCGCCGATCCGGCGCGCGGCGTCCGCGTTCCCCGTCGCCTCGCGGAGGCGCAACGCACCCCAGCCCGACGCGAGGACGATGGCCGACTCCCGGAGGGGGACGACCGCCGTCAACGGGGCCACGCCGTAGGCGATCAGGATCAGCAGGTAGGCCGCGAGCGTGATCAGGCCACCGACGGCCGCCCGCGGGACCGAGAACGCGGGGTCGGGTGGGTCGGGGTCGAGGGCCGGCGTTGCCACGCCGGCCGCCACGCGCGACGCCGCCCATCGGCGATAGATCCACACGTAGCTCCACAGGAACGCGACGCAGCTGGCCCAGATCAGCGCGGCGTAGGTCCACGCCTCCGTGCCCCTGACCGCCACCGAGTCCACCGCCGAGTAGCACGCGATCGTGACGCCGGTGAGGAGCGCGAAGCCGGCAGCGCCGGAGCCCGCGCGCCCGTCGGCGTGCAGGTACTGCCACGGCCGCTGGAGCGCGAGCATCCCGACGAGCAGGCACGCGACGCCGAGGAACCCAACGGTGCCGAGACGCTCGCCGAGAATGACGACGCCGATCGCGACGGCCAGCAATGGCGCCGTGCCGCGGGCGATCGGGTACACGATGGACAGGTCGCCGCGTCGGTAGGCGGACGCGAGGAACGCGAAGTACATCGCCTCGAGCAGGCCCGAGACGACCGACAGCCCGAGCGTCTCCGCGGGGATCGCGGGCCGGCCGATGACCAGCCAGGCGACGAGCGCCGTCGGACACAGGAGCACGGCGGCGGCCGTCATGCCGACCGCGGCCGCCCGGAGCGGATCGCCCGCGGTCTTGAGCAGAACGTTCCACGTCACGTGGAGTACGGCCGCGCCCGCGACCAGGACGAAGACGACGGGTCCACGGCCGGATGCTAGCCCGGCCGACGATCGTGGGACGCGTCCCCGGTCGCAGCTCGTCGCCGGCGCCGGACTCGAAACAGCGGGTGCCGGACGATCCGGCGCCCGCTTCACGTTCGTCAGCGGGCGATGTCGCGCCGGCTGACCCCCCAGGCGCCGATCGCGATGCCACCGATGGCGATCACCACACAGAGCACCACGCCGACCGGATCCCACTGGCCGATCATCGGCTGCCCGACATGGGCGGTCAGCGCGAGCTGGTGGACCCAGTCCGGCAGGCCGAGCGGCGGAGCCAGCAGGTCGAGCAGGAACGTCGCGACGACGAACAGCGCCGCGATCTCGGCCGCGAGTGAGGTCCGCCACAGCCCGCCGATCGCGACACCGATCCCGACGATGGCGGCGGCATAGAGACCGAGCGATGCCGAGCCGAGGAGCGCGTCTCCCGCCGTGGAACCGCCGGCTGCGGCGCCGAGGCTGATCCCCAGCGCGAACAGCACGGTCATCAGCGCGACTCCGATGATCGCCGCGACACCGCCGGCGACGACCCAGCGCGAGCGAGTCAACGGCGTCGTCAGCACCTCCTCGAGCCGGCCTTCGGTCTCGTCGGACGCCCACTTCGACACGAACGTCGTGGCCGCGAAGCCGGCCGCGATGAAGAACAGCTCGGCGTACAGCTGGAGCCAGCCGCCCGCGGTCGAGAAGTCGTACCCAGGGAAGAGCTTGCCGAACACGTTCCCCATGTCGGGCGTCTTCGCGATCAGGTCGGAGAACGAGCCCACGAGCGAGCCGAGGAGCGCTCCCCAGAAGGCCATGCCGATGCCCCAGGACAGCGACCGAGGAAGCTGATCGCCGAACGCCCGCGTGATCGGGCCGCGGACCCCGAGCACGTCCTGCGGGAGCGACGGGAAGGAGAGTCCGGCCGTCACGCCGAGGTCGCGCCGGTCGAAGACCACGACCCCGAGGGCGAGGAGGACGACGCCGACGATGCCGACGAGCGCGAGGCCGGGCCAGTCGTAGAAACCGGCGAGCGGCACGTGGTCGACCGTCCAGTGGAACGGGCTCAAGGCGATCAGCGGTCCCCCGACATCCAGGCCGCTCATCACCCAGAGCGCGATCATCACCACACCGGCAACGGCCGCCGAGCCGGCGCGGCCGAGAACCGGAGCCAGCACGAATGCGACGCCGCCGAAGAACATCGCGATGAACCCGACCCACAGCCCGAATCCGATCGCCGAGCCGAGCGGGATCTGGTCACCCAGCGATGCGTCGCCGAAGGCGTACGAGCTGATCGTGAGCATGATCGCGAGGATGGCCACCGCCAGCCAGAGCATCGTCAGGTGAGCGGCGAGCTTCTCGACCGCGATCCGGCGCTTGCCGAAGGGCGACGTGGCAACGAGGTCGAGGCTGCCACGGGCCGCTTCGCCCGCGAGCGTCCCCGACAGCGCGAGGATCGACCACAAGGCCGTCCCGAGGGCAAACGTCGCCCCGTACTTCCAGGTCACATACCCGCCGAGCGTCCCGAGCTTGGCGCCCATCAGGGTCGTGTTGCCGAAGAGGTTGACCATCTGGGCGGGCATGCTTCCCACGAGGGCGTTCAGGTCGAGTCGGGTCTGCGAGGTCGGAAACACGGTTCCGATGGCCGCACCCAGGACGAGGGACAGGCCGGCGAGCATGCCGGCCGCGATGATGAAGGCAAGCCGGGAATCGCGGATCGTCTTGCCGTAGATGCTCCCGAACCCGTAGATCCGGCGCCGGAGCGGGATTGACGGATAGACCGCCGCCCCCTGCGGCGCCTGTGCGCCGGCGCTCATGACTTCACCTCGACCGCTTGCTGGCCGTACTGCGCCAGGAACGTCTCCTCGAGGCTCGGCTCGCGGCTGACGAAGTCGGAGAGCTCGTAGGCCGCGGCGGCGCGGACGACCGGGGTGATCGAGCCGAAGACCCGCATCCGGAGCGTGTGATCCTCGACGGCCACGTCCGAGACGCCGGGGAGGGATCGGAACGCGTCGACAGGCACGTTCGCACCATCGACGAAGCGAAGCTCGACCTGGTGGTGGGCCAGGTCACGAAGGGCCTCGGTCCGATCGACCTTGACGAGCACGCCGTCGCGGATGATCGCGACCCGATCGCAGGTCCGCTCCACCTCGGAGAGGATATGGCTGGAGAGGAAGACGGTGCGGCCTTCCTCCCGCGCTTCACGAACGAGCGCGTAGAACGACTGCTGCACCAGCGGATCGAGACCCGACGTCGGCTCGTCGAGGATCAGGAGATCCGGACGATGCTGGAGCGCGACGACCAAGCCGATCTTCTGCTTGTTGCCCTTCGAGTACTCCTTGAACCGGCGGGTCGGGTCGATGTCGAAGCGCTCGATCAGGCTCTGGCGATAGCCGGGGTCCACGCCGCCCCGCAGGTTGCCGAAGTACTCGAGCGTCTGGCCGCCCGTGAGGCGGTCGTAGAGCGTGAACTCGCCCGGGATGTAACCGATCCGGCGGTGGATGGCGACCGGGTCGACCGTCGACTCGATGCCGAAGACGAGGACCCTGCCGGAGGTCGGCCGGATGAGGTCGAGCAAGGTCCGGATGGTCGTGGTCTTGCCGGCACCGTTCGGCCCGAGAAAGCCGAAGACCTCGCCCTGCTCGACCGACAGGTCGACGTCGATGACGCCGCGATGCTCACCGTAGGACTTGGTCAGCTTCTCGATCTCGATGATGGCGGTCATGCCTGTCCTTTCGCCGGTTCCGTGCCGGCATCGCGTTCGTGCCGCGTCGTCACGCCGACGCTTCGTTGGTGGGGGCGCCGCGCTCGCCGAGGAACCGGTCGATCACGCGGGGCACCTCGACCTCGATGAAGGCCATGACGTCGTGGAACTCCTGCATCCGGGCGCGCGCGCTCGGCGAGTCATCCACCGCCTCGAGCCCGTGCTCCGCGATGATCCGGAGCTGGCGATAGATGACGCTCGCGCTCGACAGCATCGAGTCGAGCGCCTCCGGCGGCGAGCTGAAGTACTCGCGCCGGTCGCCCCGGCGGGTCGTCCGGCGGATGAAGCCGGCCGTCGTCAGGATCCGGGCGGCACCGCTCACCGCGCCACGGCTCGCCTGGAGCGCCTCGGCGATGTCCGTGGCCGACTGCTCCGGTGGGTCGCACAGGAGGAGCCAGCCCCACATCCGGCCGGCCATCGGGGTCATCCCGTAGCCACCGAGGAACTGGCCCATCTCCTCGATGAACCGGCTCTGCTCGGGGGTCAGGGTCGTCGCCATGCGCCGATGCTAGTCCGTTCCGAAGTTTCAGTCAATGCTGAATCGGCGTGACGGTCCGCGGCGGTCGCAGGCGGGTCGATCGGGTGGGCGTGCGCGGCTACGGGCCGCGCAAGAACGGTCGCGCGGCCGTCAGACCCCGATGGGGTGCCAGACGGTCTTCATCTCCAGCCAGGCCGCGATCCATTCCGGGCGCTCGGCGGCGCGGTCGTCCAGCCAGTCGAAGCGAGCGTCGGTCACGCCGGCCGGCCGGCGCGCGATCCGCTTGATGTCCTCGGCGGCGAGAAGCTCGGTGTCGCGTCGCAGATCCGGGGGAACGCCCCAGACGTCCAGCGCATCGACGTCCTCGTGGGCCGCGAGGACCGGCACCAGCTCCGGCTTCCGCCCCGTGAGGATGTTCACGACCCCACCCGGCACGTCGGACGTCGCGAGCACCTCGGAGAGGGTCACCGCGGGCAATGGCCGCGTCTCGGACGAGAGCACCACGACCGAGTTGCCCGCGACGAGCGGCGGCGCCAGCCGGGAGACCAGGCCGAGGAGCGACGAGGTCTCGGGCGCGACGATCCCGACGACGCCGGTCGGCTCGGGGATCGTGAAGTTGAAGTACGGCGCCGCGACCGGGTTCGACGAGCCGAGGACCTGGGCGATCTTGTCGGCCCACCCCGCGTACCAGACCCAGCGGTCGATCGCCCGATCGACGATCGTCTCGGCCTTCTCGGCGCGCAGCCCCTCGGCCGCCGCGACCTCCGCGACGAACTGCTCGCGCCGGCCCTCCATCAGCTCGGCCACCCGGTACAGCACCTGGCCGCGGTTCATCGCGGTCTTGTCGGCCCAGGGCTGGAACGCCTTGCGAGCGGCGCGGACGGCCTCGCGGACGTCCTTGCGCGACGCCCGGACGGCATTCGCGATCGGGTCGCCGGAGGCGGACGACACGACGTACGACCGGCCGCTCTCGGAGCGCGGGAAGGCGCCCCCGATGTAGAGCTTGTACGTCTTGCGGACGTCGAGGCGGTCCGGCGCCATCAGCGGGCCACCTCAGCGGTCATCGAGCCGGACATAGGCATGCAGGCCGTGCATCCCGCCCTCGCGGCCGAACCCGGACTCCTTGTAGCCGCCGAACGGCGAGGTCGGATCGAACCGATTGAACGTGTTCGCCCAGACGACGCCGGCCTTCATCCGCTTGACCATCTGGAGAATCCGGCTGCCCTTGTCGGTCCAGATGCCCGCGGACAGCCCGTACGGCGTGTTGTTCGCCTTCTCTACGGCCTCCTCGGGTGTCCGGAACGTCAGGACGGACAGCACCGGTCCGAAGATCTCCTCCCGAGCGATCCGGTGGCTCTGGGCCACGTTCGTGAAGAGCGTTGGCCGGAAGAAGCAGCCGCGATCGGGCAGATCGCAGGCCGGCTGGTACATCTCCGCGCCCTCGGCCCGTCCGGCTGCGACCAGCTCCGTGATCTTCTCGAGCTGGGCCCGGGAGTTGATCGCGCCGACGTCCGTGTTCTTGTCGAGCGGGTCGCCGACCCGGATCGTCGCCAGGCGGTCCTTCAGCTTCTCGATCAGCGGCTCGACGATCGACTCCTGGGCGAGCAGCCGCGACCCGGCACAGCAGACCTCGCCCTGGTTGAAGTAGATCCCGTTGACGATCCCCTCGACCGCCTGGTCGAGCGGGGCGTCGTCGAACACGATGTTCGCGGCCTTGCCGCCGAGCTCCAGGGTCAGCGCCTTGTCGGTGCCGGCGACCCCCTGGAAGATCTTCCGCCCGATCTCGGTCGATCCCGTGAAGGCGACCTTGTCGACGCCCGGGTGGGTGATCAGGGCCATCCCGATCTCGCCGGGGCCCGGGACGATGTTGACGACCCCCGGCGGGAGGTCGGCCTGGCGGCAGACGTCGGCGAAGAGCAGGGCGCTGAGCGGGGTCGTCGACGCCGGCTTCAGGACGACGGTGTTGCCGGCGGCGAGGGCCGGGGCGATCTTCCACGCGAGCATCAGGAGCGGGAAGTTCCACGGGATCACCTGGGCGGCGACGCCGAGCGGCCGGGCGACCCGTCCGGGGAACGCGTAGTCGAGCTTGTCCGCCCAGCCGGCGTAGTACCAGAAGTGGGCCGCGGCGAGCGGCACGTCGACGTCGCGCGACTCCTTGATCGGCTTGCCCGAGTCCATCGATTCGAGGACCGCGAACTCGCGCGACCGCTCCTGCAGGATCCGGGCGATCCGGAAGAGGTACTTCGCCCGCTCCTTGCCGGAGAGGGTCCCCCAGCGCCGGCGCTGGGCCGTCCGCGCCGCCCGGACGGCCGTGTCGACGTCCTTCGCCGCCGCCTTGGCGACGAGCGCGAGCGGCTCCTCGGTCGCGGGGTTGACGGTCGTGAACGTCTCGCCGCCGGTCGCCTGGACCTCGCGGCCGTTGATGAACAGCCCATAGCGGTCCTTGATCGTGACGACGTCGCGCGACTCCGGCGCGGGCGCGTACTCCCACGGGATCGCGGCACCGTCGCCGAGCCCCCAGCTCGACGGGTGCCCCCTCGACGCGGGTGACCGCGCCGTTCGTCGCCGCCGGATCGGCCGGGCGTCTTCGTGGCCATCGCGGCCATGCTACGCGAAGAGCGACTGACCGAGGTACCGGGCGGGATCGGGCACGCCAGGCAGGGTGTAGAAAAAGCCACCGCCGACGGGGCGGATGTACTCCTCCAGCGGTTCGCCGGCGAGCCGCGCCTGGACGGCCAGGAACCCCGCCGCCAGATCGCGCTGGTAGCAGACGAAGACGAGGCCCTGGTCGAGGAGCCCGGCTGCGTCGAAGCCCCGGCTGTACGAGTAGCCGCGGCGGAGGATCCGGTTGCGTTCCGTCGCCGGCGTCCGCGGATTCGCGAGCCGGATGTGGGCGTCGAGCGGGACGACCTTGCCGTCCGGATCGCGTCGCGTAGTCCGGGATCGACTCCTCGCGCGGGCTGCCGAGAACCGCACCGGTGCGCTTCGTCCGCCCGATGATCCCTTCCTGCTCGCCGAGCGCGGTCCGGTCCCAGCGCTCGACGAACATCCGGATCGGCCGGACGACGAGGTAGCTGCCGCCCACGGCCCAGTCCGGCTCGCCGTCCCGAGGCCCGACCCACACCAGCTCGTCGGCCACGGCGTCGTCTCCGACGGGCGGATTGGCCGTCCCGTCCTTGAACCCCAGCAGGTTGCGCGTCGTCGTGTGGCCCGGGGTCGCGGCCGGGTCCGGGCGCAGGAACCCGTCGATCAGCCAGCGCAGCCGGAGCGCGTCACGGACGCCCATCTGGAGGTAGCGCAGGGCGTGGATGCACGCCTCCTGGTCGACCGCGCAGATCTGGATCAGCAGGTCGCCGTGGCTCAGGGCGGGGTCGATGACGTCCTTCGGGAAGACCGGCATCGGGGCGAGCTGCCGGGGCTTCCGATCGCCGAGACCGAACCGACCGTCGAACAGCGACGCCCCGACGGACACCGTCACGGTCAGGTCGGCCGGGCCTGTCGTCGCGCCGAGAATGCCGCTCTCCGGCGGCGGATAGAGCGGATCGCCGCCCTCCGGCGACCAGCCTGCGGCGAGGGTCCGGATCCGCGTCGTGAGGTCGGTCATCGCCCCGGCGAGGGTCGGACGATCCGGCGCCACGACGTCGAATGCGGCGAAGAGCGAGGCGGCCTGCGGCACGGCCGGGCGGACGATCCCGGCCTGGTGTGCGCCCTCGAAGGCCACGTGCGAGGCCTCGGCGGGGCGTGCCGCCGCGCCGCCCTGGGACGGGTCGACGGTGCCCGAGACGAGCACGCCGCCGACGCCACCGGCGACGGCCGCCGCGCCTGCTCCCGCCGCCGCAACGAGGAACCGGCGCCGGCTGAGCGCGGGCGTGGTGATCTCGGTCATGGCCGGGGCGATCAGGCGAACAGGCCGAGCTTGCCGGGGAGCTCGGCGAGGACCTCGGACAGCTTCGCCATCCGGGCCTGGAGCGCGCCCAGGTCGGCCTTCGTGATCGCCGAGAACGGCTGGTAGCCCGACCCGTCCGCGTAGCGGCCGATGATCTCGTCGACCGCGCCATACGCCGCGTCGACGCCCGAGAGGTACGTCGGATCGACGGTCTGGATCGTCGGCCGCATGATGTCGACGATCTTCTTCGAGCCGGCCACGTTCCCGGCGATCGACCACAGGTCGGCCCCGGAGTAGCGGTCCTCCTCCCCGGTCAGCTTCGACTGGGCGACCTCCTCGATCAGCTCGCCGGCGCCGCGGGCCATGACCCGGGGCTCGATGTCCAGGGTCGCGAGCCGCTTGCCCAGCTCGGTCGCGTCGGCGCCGAGGCCCGCGGCGATCGGTGCGAGCCCGTTCGTCGTGCCGTCCTTCCACAGCCCCTTCTCCAGGCGGTGCCAGCCGAGGAACGCCGGATCGTCGACGCCGCCCGCGAAGTCCTCCTCGCGGGCGTCCATCCGCGTGTCGAGGTCCGAGAACAGCTCCGCGACCGGCTCGATCCGCTCCCAGGCCGGGCGCGACGGCGCGTAGGCGGCCTTCGCCGCATCGAGCTTGCCGTCCTCCACGGCGGTGACGAACGGCGCGAGGTTCTGCGTCAGCTCGGCGGCCTGCTCGCGGACGTACGTCTCGTATGCGGTCCGATAGCCCGCCAGGGTCGCAGCGTCGATGACCGCGCTGGACGGCCGGGGGGCCGAGCCGCCGGTCACGGCCAGCTGGCCGCGCGGTGCCTGGAGCGAGTAGCAGATCAGGGCGTAGGTGCCACCGTCGAGGCGGGTCGCGAAGTTGATCACGAACCCGGGGACGATGTTCTCGACCTCGTCGACGACACGGGTGCCGGACAGGACCTCGAATTCGGCCGCATCCGGGCCGCCGTTCGTCACCTCGAACACGACCCGGCCCGCCGTGGCGTTGAGGCTGCCGGGCGTACAGCCGCTCGCCGTCAGCGTCACGGGGATCCGCGCCTCGGCATCACCGGCCGCCGTGCCGGATCCCGCCGGTGACGCGCTGCACGCGCCGACGACGACGGCGACCAGGGCCGAGGCGGCGAGGCGCGTGGAGCGGCGAGAACGGGTCGTCATGTCGGCGAGCGTGCCTCCGTGGTTGGTCGCGATCGGGCGGCACTCCGCGCCGCGCCGCGTCGCTCCGGCGGGCGGAATGGTAAGCCAACCTGCCTCAGCAGGGCAAGGGCACTTGCGTTACGATACCAAGTATGCTTGCTGACCAGCCACCAGCCGGCCCGGGACTCCGGGCGTGATCCCGGCCTTCCTGATCACCCTCCGCGAGGGGCTCGAGGCGGCCCTGATCGTCGGGATCGTCGCCGCGTATGTCGTCCGCGTCGGCCGGCGCGACGCGCTGCCGAAGGTCTGGTTCGGCGTGGCAGCGGCCGTCGGCCTGTCGATCGGGATCGGGCTCGTCGTCGTCGCCACGATCGAACGCCTGCCGCTCGTCGTCCAGGAGTCGATCGAGGGCGCGACCGCACTGCTCGCCGTCGCGATCCTGACCTGGATGCTCTTCTGGATGCGCCGCCAGGGCCGAGCGATGAAGGGCGAGCTCGAGCACGGCGTCGATCTGGCCCTCGCGAAGGGCTCGGTCGCGGCGCTCGTCGGCCTCGCGTTCGTGGCCGTCTTCCGCGAGGGCATCGAGACGGTCCTGTTCATGGCCGTGGTCTTCTCGGCGACGCAGGTGGGTCCCGGCCCAGCGTTCGGGGCCATCGCCGGTCTCGCGGTCGCGGTGCTGATCGGCTGGGCGATCTTCGTCGCCGGCGTCCGGATCGACCTGCGCCGCTTCTTCTCGATCACCGGGGTGCTCCTGATCTTCGTGGCGGCGGGCCTGTGCGCCTTCGCCGTCGGCGAATTCGGCGAGGCGGGGCTGATCTCGAACACCGGCGCCGTCTTCGACCTGAGCGGGGTCCTGCCGGTGACCAGCGCGCTCGGGAGCGTGCTCGCGGGGCTCTTCGGCTATCGAGCGTCCCCCACCCCGCTCGAGCTGATCGCGTACTTCGCCTACCTGATCCCGGTCCTGACGCTGTTCCTCCTCGGGGATCGCCGGTCGGCACCGCGGGCGAAGCCGGTCGACGCCGGGGCCTGATCCGGCTCCGTCAACCGCGCGTCGAGAGGTCGGCGAGGGTCGGCGGGTCGGCGCCCGCCCGGCCGACCGTCCAGGACGCGACGCGCACCGCGAACCGGACGGCGTCGAGGACGGCGTCCGCGTCATGGAGGTCCTCCCGTCCCCGTCCCGAGTGCGTCCAGGCCGCCAGGAACCCGGCCGCGAACGCGTCGCCCGCGCCGACGGTGTCGACGAGCGGGACCCGCGGGACCGGGATCTCGACCGTGCCCGCGGGGCGGACGATCCGGATCGGCGCCGGGCCGTCCGTCAGCAGGACGATCGCCGGCCCCGCTGCGACGAGCCCGCGCGCGGCGGCGATCGCGTCGGCGCCGGGGGCGAGCCAGCGGAGGTCGTCGACGCTGACCTTGACGACGTCGGCACGGCGCACGACCGCCTTCAGCCGCGCCCGGTAGACCGTCTCGTCGAGGATCGCCGCCGGGCGGATGTTCGGGTCGAGCATCACCAGGACGGCCGAGTCGGCCGCCGCGACCAGATCGGCGATCGTCGTCGCCGTCGGCTCCAGCACGAGGCCGAGCGTGCCCACGTGGAACACCGCCGCGGTCGGCGGCAGCCCGTCCGGAAGGTCGTCAGAGCGGAGCCCCGCCGCCGCGGAGCCCGGCGGCTCGAACCGGTAGGTCGCCGCGCCATGGGCGTCGAGCGAGGCGATCGCCTGGAGGGTCGGCTCGTCCGTGTCCCGGGTCAGCGACAGGTCGACGCCGTCGTCTTCGAGGAGTCCGCGGAGAACACGCCCGTCGGGGTCGGTCGAGAGGCGGCCGAGGAACGCCACCCGGCAGCCGAGCCGGCCCAGGGCACGCGCGGTCGTGAACGGTCCGCCGCCGGGCACGGCATCGACCCGCCCGTCGGTCCGCGCGATCCGGTCGATCAGGCTCTCCCCGGCGACGACGATCAGGGGTCGGTCATCGGACATCGCCGAAGCGTAGGGCGGCCGCCGAGCCGGCGTCCGTGCCGGTAGGCTGCCGCGATGGACCGGCTGACGAGCGTTGCGGAGCTGCTGGACGGGCCACTCGACGACGAGCGCGCGCTGGTCGGCAACCTGCGCGACCTCGCCCGGCTCAACCGGCTGACCGGTGGAGCCCGCCTGTCTCAGCGGGCCATCGCGTCGTTGGCGCCAGACCGAGGAGCGCCGATCGCGACGCTGCTGGACGTCGGCACGGGCGCCGCCGACATCCCGATGACGCTGCTGGCCGCCGCCCGGCGCGCGGGCACGACCCTCACGATCACCGCGACCGACAGCCGGCCCGAGGTGATCGCCGCGGCGCGCACCGCCCGCCCGGCGATCGACCGGGTCGACGGGCTGGAGCTCGCGATCGCCGACGGACGCGGCCTGCCCTGGCCGGATGCCGCGTTCGACGTCGCGCACGCGTCGATGGTGCTGCACCACCTCGAGCCGGACGACGCGGTCGCCTTCCTCCGGGAGCTGCGGCGGGTGGCCCGGATCGGGATCGTCGCGAACGACCTGGCCCGCGGGCGGCTCAACTGGGTCGGGGCATGGGTGCTGATCCACGCCACTGCGACGAGCCGGTTCACCCGCCACGATGGCCCCCTGTCGGTACGGCGCGCGTACACGCGCCGGGAGCTGGACGAGCTCATCGCGGCGGCGGGTCTGACGCCCATGCGCACGGTCGTGGGCTTCGCCGGGCATCGGGTCGCGATCGCCGCTCGGTGAGCCGGCCGCGTTCCAGCGACTACGCTCCGCGCGATGGAGCGACGCGAGGTCCTGATCGTCGGCGGGGGTCCGGCCGGCGCCGCAACGGCGATCGGGCTGGCGCGGCGCGGCCGCGACGTGCTCCTCGTCGAGCGCGCTCCCGTGTGGCGCTGGCGGGCGTGCGGCGTGTTCACGTCGCCTGCGACGGTTCGTGCGCTGCGGCGTATCGGCGTCGCGGACGAGGACCTGGCGCGGGTCGCGCGGCGGGTGCCAGCGATGCGCGTCGAGACGCCGGCGGGGACGATGTTCCGCCTGACCTACGGAGACGACGGCTCACTCGGCTCGGCGGCGGTCGGGCTCGATCGGTCGACGCTGGATCCGTGGCTCCTCGGCCTTGCCCGGGCGGCGGGTGCCGAGGTCCGCGAGGGCGTGTCTGTCCGTTCCGTCCGGGAGGGCGGGGCGGTGGCGGCGGACGGAGCGGAGATCGAGGCCCGGGTCGTCGTCGGGGCGGACGGGCTGCGATCCGTCGTCGCGCGGGACGCGGGCGTCGTTCGAAGGCCGCCACTCGGCGATCGTCCGGCGCTCACCTTCCACGTCGAGGATCCCGGGCCGGACGTCGCACGGGACGCACGAATGGTCGTCTTCGACGGCGGCTACGTCGGTCTGGCACCCGTTCCTGGTGGCCGGGTGAACGTCGGGATCGTCCTCGCGACCCGGAGCTGGCGCGATCGACTGCGGGCGGAGGGCGCCGCCGCCGTCGCGGCCGCGGTCCTGGCGGCGATCCCGCCGGCCGACGACGACCCGGTCCCGTGGGCGGCGCCGCGGATCCGCGATGGGTTCGAGGGCGCGTCGCCGGTCGGGACACGCGTCGTGACCCGGGCCGGGGCTCGGTGGCTCCTCGTCGGGGACGCGGCGGGCTTCCTCGATCCGTTCACGGGCGAGGGCCTCCACCGGGCCCTGCGATCGGCGGAGCTCGCGACGGCCGCCACGGACCGATTCCTGACCGGTGACCCGGCCGCGCTCGGCGCGTACGACCGGGCGCTCGCCCGTCGCACGCGATCGAAGGATGCTGTCAGCCTGATCGTCCAGGCGTTCCTCGAGGTCCCCGCGCTCTTCGACTACGCGGCCCGCCGGCTCGCGGCGCGGTCGACGGTCCGTGAGACGATGGGCCTCGTGATGGGCGACCTCGTCCCGGCGTCGACGGCCTTCGACCCGCGCTTCCTCGTCGGGCTCCTCCGCCCGTGACCGAGCCCGGTCATGTGCCGCCGGACGAGGCGAAGCTCCCGCGGCGGACACGCCTGGGCGGCTACGCGCTCTGCACGGACGAGCAGGACCGGATCCTGCTCGCCCGCCTGTCCGCGATCGAGGTCGACGTGGGCGCGTGGACCCTGCCCGGCGGCGGCGTCGACTTCGGCGAGCACCCGGACCACGCGGTGATCCGCGAGCTCGAGGAGGAGACCGGCCTGATCGGGGAGATCGACGGCGTCGCGGGCGTGTTCTCGCACGTCTACCGCCAGTCGCGCGCCGTCGCGGGCGCCGATCTCCACTTCCTCGGGATCCTGTACGTCGTCCGGGTCGTGGGCGGGCAGCTCCGCGACGAGGTCGACGGGACGACCGACGCCGCCCGCTGGTTCCGCCGGGACGAGCTGGCCGCGGTTCGCCTCGTCGAGATCGCGCGGTTCGGGGTGGATCTGGCGTTCGAGCGCCTGGCGGACCGGGCCGGGGCATGAGGAGCACGATCGGGATCGATGTCGCGGCTCCCGCCGAGCTGGTCTTCCGGCTGGCGCACGACGTGGAGCGCTGGCCGCGGCTCCTCCCCCACTACGTCGCCGCCACCCGCCTCGCGCCCGAGGACGTCGCAGGTCGGCTCGACGTGCGGTTCGTGGCCCGGCGGGCGTTCGTCCCGGTCCTCGGGCTCGGCATCCCGGTCGCCTGGCGTTCGCTGACCTGGTCCGAGCCGGAGGCCTGCCGGCTGCGGTTCGTCCATCGCGGCGGGGCGACGAACGGGATGGACGTGACCTGGCGGATCGAGACCCGCGAGGGCGGCGCCAGCCGGGTCGAGATCGACCACGACTTCCGGCCGCGGGTGCCGGGCTGGGCGTGGGCGATCGACCGGTTCTTCACGCGGCCGATCGCCGGCCGAACGCTCGCGACCTTCCGGGCGCTGGCCGAGGCGATGGCCGAAACCACGACCGGGACGTCCGAACGGCCCGCCACGACGAACCCATCCTCGTGAGCGATCGTCGACGCGTCTGGATCACCGGGATCGGGCTGATCACCGCGATCGGGACCGGCGTCGACGCCTTCCGGGCAGGCCTGCGCGCCGGCTGCTCGCCGATCAAGCGGATCGACCGGTTCGATCCGTCGCCGTTCCGGAGCCAGGTCGCCGCCCAGATCGACGACTTCGACCCGGCCGCCTGGATGCCCCCGAAGACCGCCCGCCAGCTCGACCGGTTCAGCCAGTTCGGGCTGGTGGCCGGTCAGCTCGCGCTCGAGGACGCCGGGCTGCGGCCGGGCGAAGGCGGTGCGGCCGCCCGCGAGCGGATCGGCATCTTCCTCGGCAGCGCGCTCGGCGGGATCGCCTACGCCGAGGGCCAGCACGAGCGCTATCTCGAGCGCGGGATCAAGGCCGTCGCACCGAACCTCGCGCTCGCGGTCTTCGGTGGTGCGGCGCCCGCCAATCTCGGCATCGCGCTCGACGTCCGCGGGCCGATCCTGTCGACCGCGAACTCGTGCGCGTCGGGGGCCGTCGCGCTCGGCGAGGCGCTGAACGCGATCCGGGACGGCGAGGTCGACGCCGCGGTCGCGGGCGGGGCGGAAGTGCCGCTGAGCGCGCTCGCGTTCGGGGCGTTCGACATCATCCGGGCCCTGTCCGACGGCCGGAACGACGACCCGGCCCGGGCCTGCCGCCCGTTCGACGCCGGCCGCGACGGCTTCGTCATGGGCGAGGGCGTCGCGCTGCTCGTGCTCGAGGCGGAGGAGATCGCTCGGGCGCGGGGCGCGGAGCCGTACGCCGAGCTCCTCGGCTACGGCGCGACGTCGGACGCGTTCCACATGGTCCAGCCGCGGGCGGACGGATCGGAGGCCGGCCGCGCGGCGACGATCGCGCTGCGGGACGCAGGCGTCGCGCCGGACGAGATCGACTGGGTGAGCGCCCACGCGTCGTCGACGCCGCTCGGCGACATCGCGGAGGCGCGGGCGATCCGGCTCGCCCTCGGGGAGCGGGCCGCGACCGTTCCCGTCAGTGGCACGAAAGCGCTCTACGGCCACCCGCTCGGTGCGTCCGGGGCAATCGAGGCCGCGATCTGCGCCCTCGCGATCCGGGACGGCTGGGTCCCTGCGTCGGCGAACCTGACGGCGCCCGAGCCCGAGATCGACGCCCTGCTGCCGGGTCTGCTCCACGCCGGTCGCGACGGCACGTATCGGCGGATCCTGTCGACCTCGTTCGGGTTCGGCGGCCTCAACGGGGCTGTGGTGATCGGCGCAACCGGCGGATAAGCGGTTCGGCGTAGAGTCGGGTCGAACGACAGCACCGGAGAACCCGCCATGGCCGTTGCCTCACCCAGCTTCGCCGGCTTCCGACCGGAGGCCATCCAGTTCCTCGCGGACCTCGCCGAGAACAACGACCGGGCGTGGTTCCAGCCGCGCAAGGCGGAGTTCGAGCGGCTCCTCAAGACGCCGATGGAGGAGCTCTGCGTCGCCCTCGAGGCGGAGTTCCGCGCCCGCGATCTGCCGCTCCACGCAGACCCGGCCCGGTCTCCGTTCCGGATCTACCGCGACACGCGCTTCTCCAAGGACAAGTCGCCGTACAAGACTCACGTCTCCGCGAGCTTCGGCTGGGCCGGCGACGGCGTCGGGGCGGCCGAAGGGCGGTCGCACACGGACAACGTCCATGCGAGCGGCGGGTACTTCCACCTCCAGCCCGGCGAGATCTACGTCGGCGGCGGGGTCTGGCACCCGGATTCGGCCTGGCTGGCCGGCTTCCGCCGGCGTGTGGCGGGCGATCTCGATGGCTTCAGGGCGATCGCCGAGGCGCCGGCGTTCACCAAGGCATTCGGGCGGGTCAGCGACGACGGCGAGTCGCTGAAGCGCGTCCCGCCCGGCTATCCCGCCGATCACCCGGCGGCGGACATCCTCCGCCTCAAGAACGTGACCTTCGGTCGACGGCTGTCGGACGACGAGGCGCTCTCCCCGAAGCTCCCGACCGTGATCGTCGACACGTTCGCCCTCGGGACGCCGCTCATGCGCTACCTCGCGACGATCGGCGCCGGCTGAGCCGTCGGTCAAGCGAGGACGGCCTGGCCGATCTCGTCCTCCTCGACCTGGTGACCGCCGCGCATGGCCGACACGCCGGCCCCGATCAGGCTGAACACGACGCCCACCGCGAACGCGAGCTGGAGCGCCTCAATGAACGGACCGAGGTCGATCCCGGCCGAGCCGGTCTGCGCGCCGGAGAACACCGCGAGGAGCACCTCGGGATTCACAACGCTCGTCACGAGGCCCAGCGCCAGGGCGATGCTCACCATGAACCCGACCTGCGTGAGCATCATCCTTGCGCCCGCACCCATCCCGCGTTTGTCGGCCGGGATCGCGCCCATGACGGCACTGGTGTTCGGTGAGGCAAAGAGGCCCGAGCCGGCGCCCACGATGAGCTGCCACAGGACGAGCTGCCAGATCGGCGTGTCGACGGCGATCGTGAGCGCCAGCCCGGCGAGCCCGACCGCGGTGACCAGCATGCCCGCCGTGGCGAGCATCCGCGATCCGGAGCGGTCGGCGAGCGCCCCGCTGATCGGCGACAGCACGAGCAGCCCGATCGCCAGCGGGCTCAGGAGGATCCCGGCCGTGACCGGATCGAACCCGCGCACGCCCTGGAGGTAGAAGACGAGCAGGAACAGGACGCCGTTCCGGGCGATCCCGTTGAGCAGGCTCGTCAGGTTGCCCATCGAGAAGAGCCGATTTCGGAAGAGCCCGAGGTCGAGGAGCGGATCCCGGCGGTTCCGCTCGACGAGCAGGAACACCGGGAGCGCGACGAGGAACGTCACGAAGCCGCCGACGATCCACCACGTCGTCCAGCCGTAGATCCCGCCGAACCCGAGCGCCGCCATCAGCCCGGTGAGCCCCGCGATGCACAGGACGGTGCCGGGGACGTCGAACCGGCGGCGGGTCTGCGGCCGGACCTGCTCGACCAGGAGGCCCGCCGCGGCGAGCGACCCGACGATCCCGATCGGCACGTTGAACCAGAAGATCGTCCGCCAGCCGTAGGTCGTCAGCCAGCCGCCGAGGATCGGCCCGAGAATCTGCCCCGCCCCGATGACCATCGCGTTGATCCCGAGGGCCCGGCCCAGCTCGCGGCGCGGGAACGCGTCGGTGACCAGCGCGGCGGAGTTCGCCATCAGGAGCGCCCCGCCGACGCCCTGGAGCACCCGGCCGCCGATCAGCAACAGATCGGTCGGCGCGAGCGCACACCCGATCGAGGCGATCGTGAACACGACGAAGCCCGTCGTGTACGAGCGGGCCCGGCCGATCTGGTCGGCGATGGTGCCGGCGTTCAGGACGAGGACGGTCGCGACGAGCGTGTAGCCGATGACGATCCAGAGCAGCGCGAACAGGGTCGTCTGGAGGTCCCGGAGGATGTCCGGCAGGGCGATGATCAACGTCCCGGAGGTCAGCGAGGCGAGCAGCGCGCCCAGGCTCGTGACCGCGAGAACGACCCAGCGGTAGTTGTCGCGGGTCTCGCCCGCCGCATGCCTAACCTTCACGTTGACGTGAAGGATAATCCGACGTCTCGATCCGTGCTGTCGATGGCCTCAGTCGATCGGCTTGCGGAAGGTCGCGCTCCGGCCGACGACACGGAACCCGCAGCCCTCGTAGACCCGGAACGCGCCCGACTCGTTCTCCGAGTCCACGTTGAGCGCGGCCTCGGTCATCCCGCGGGCCCGGAGCAGGGGGAAGCTCGCGGCGATCAGCGCACGCGCCAGGCCGCGTCGGCGCCACGGCGCGCGGACGCTGATGTTCTCGACGTAGCCGCGCTTGCGGCGAAACTGCTCGTTCTGCTCGTCGTGGATGAACGAGCGGACCTGGCCCGCGACCTCGTCACCGTCCCAGGCGATCCGCCACAGGGTGGTGTCGCTCGTGACCGGATCCGTCCGGAACCGCTCGAAGTCCGCCTCGTCGCCGGGCTCGTTGCCCCACGTCCCCGCGAACGCCTCCTGTCCCGCGTCCCAGATCGCGCGGAGGTGCTCCGGCTGGACCTCGCGGATCTCGAGACCGTCGGGCAGCGGCGCGTCGGGCAGGTCGTCGACCGACGGCCGGACCATCGCGAACCAGTACCGGATCGGGGTGTAGCCGCGCTCGAGCAGGATCGCGCTCCGCTCGGGCGCCTCGTCGCCGCCGAACGTATCGAGCACGTTCCGCCCGGGCTCCCGCTCGGCCGCGATCTCCCGCGCCCGCGACTCGAGTGTCTCGATCAGCCCCCGGAGGACGGCACCACCCGCCTCGTCGGCGGACGCGAACGGGTTGAGCTCGTACCGCCCCAGCCCGTCCGGATCGCGACGGAACCCGACCCGGCCGTACGCGACAAGCCTGCCGTCCCGCTCGGCGACGTACACGTCGCGCGCAGGGTCGGAGTCCGGCAGGTGGTCGTAGAACGCCGCGAACTGCTCGTCGGTGGTCGTGAAGTTGTGGCCCTCGGCCCGCCGGATCGCGTTCGCGATCGCGTTCATCGCCGGGTAGTCCTCCGGGGCCCGAAGCCGACGAAGCACGACACCGACCGCAGGGTCGTTCGTGGCCGACGGGCTCGTCACGTCAGTCGATCGTGAAGTGGTCCGGGCCCTGGTAGCGGCCGGTCCGCTCCTTCTCGATCTGCATGAGGACGTCGTTGAGCAGCGATGACGCCCCGAACCGGAACCAGTCCGGGCTCATCCAGCGCGGCCCGAGGGTCTCGTACAGGACGACGAGGTACTGGATCGCCTCCTTGGCGACACGGATCCCGCCCGCGGGCTTCATCCCGACCTGGCGGCCCGTCTGGCGCTCGAAGTCCCGGATCGCCTCGAGCATCACCAGCGTCACGGGGAGCGTCGCGGCGGGTACGACCTTGCCGGTCGAGGTCTTGATGAAGTCGGCGCCGGCGGCCATCGCCAGCACGGAGGCCCGGCGGACGTTGTCATAGGTCTCGAGCTCGCCCGTCTCGAGGATCACCTTCAGGTGGGCCTCGCCGCAGGCGTCCTTGACGTCGACGATCTCCTCGAACACGGTCAGGTAGTCGCCCCGGAGGAACGCCCCGCGGTCGATGACCATGTCGATCTCGTCGGCGCCCGCCTCGGAGGCCGCCCGGGTCTCGGCGATCTTGATGTCGCGGAAGGTCTGGCCGGACGGAAAGCCCGTCGCGACCGAGGCGACCTTGACGGTCGAGCCCTTCAGGGCGTCCTTCGCGTCCTCGATCATCGTCGGGTAGACGCAGATCGCCGCGACCGAGGGGATCGTCGGGTCACCCGGCTGGGGGTGGATGCCCTTTGCGCAGAGCGCGCGAACCTTGCCCGGGGTGTCCTTCCCCTCGAGGGTCGTCAGGTCGATCATCCGGATCGCGAGGTCCAGCGCCCACAGCTTCGAGGCCTTCTTGATCGAGCGCTTCTTTAGGCTGTCGACCCGCTCCTCGACGCCGACCTGGTCGACGCTGCTGACCCGTCCGAGGAGGCTGCCGAGCGCGCCCGGCCGGCCGTCCCACGAGCGGACGAGCTCATGGGCGCGTTCGCGGGCGAGCGTGTCCGGGCGATGGACCGTGGCCATGGGACGGTGAGGATACACCGGCCCCGACGAGCCTCAGGGACGGGCCCGCGCCCTCAGCGGCCGGCCCGGATCTTCGGCAGCGGCGGCAGGGCGCGCTTGCCCTCGACCAGGAAGTGCCGGAACCAGTCCCGGACGACCTTCAGGTTCTCGGCCCGACGGAACGGCGTGCCGGAGCGCGTCAGCTCGTGGGTCTCCTCGGGAACCCGGAGCAGGCGGACCGGCCGCTTGTGTGAGCGGAGGACCGTGAACAGCTCCTCGGCCTGGCCGATGGTCGTCCGGATGTCGTTCTCGCTGTGCTGGATGAGAAGCGGCGTCGTGATCCCGTCGGCATGCGTGATCGGCGAGATCTCGCGGAAGTACGCCGCGTCGTCCCATGGCACGGCCTTGAACTCGTAGCGCGGCCAGAACCCGCTGCTGATGTCGCCGGTCAGGAACAGGAGCGACATGTCGCTCACCGATCGGCAGGTCATCGCCGCGGCGAACCGGCCGTCCTGACCGAGGATCCAGTTCGTCAGGTAGCCGCCGTACGAGCCGCCGGTCAATCCGAGCCGGGCCGGGTCGGCCAGACCGTCGGCGACCAGCGAATCGATCCCGGCGAGGACGTCTCGCATTGGTCCGGGGCCCCAGTCGCGGATGTTCGCCTCGTTGAACGCGCGACCGTAGCCCTCGGAGCCGCGTGGGTTGCAGAAGAAGACCCCGATCCCGGTCGCGGCGAGCAGCTGGAACTCGAGCATCGGCGACCAGCCGTACAGGGTGTGCGGCCCGCCGTGGATCTCGGTGACGAGCGGCGCGGGTGCGGGGCGACGCCGACCGGTCCCCTTCGAGCCGTCGGTCGTCGCCGGGGCCGGCGCGAGGTACCACCCCTGGATCCGCCGGCCGTCGACGGTGACCCAACGCTCGACGGGCTCGCGCAGCTCGACCTCCGCGTGGAACTCGTGGTTCAGGTCCGTGACCCGGCGCGGCTCGCCCCGGGCGCCGTCGCGGACCCACACGTCGCTCAGCTCCGTCGGCGACGACTGGAGCCAGGCCGTTCGAGTGCTCCCGGACCCGGTCGACTGATCGAACGCGCTGATCCCGTGGTGGCCGGTCGTCAGCCGCTCGACGCGGCCGTCCGCGGCCGACACGCGATACAGCTCCTGGCTCCCCTCGGCGGGTGCGAGGAACGTGATCCAGGCCCCGTCGGCGGAGGCGACCAGCCGCGCCGGCTCACCGGGGACGATGTCGCTGTTGAGGGTCGACGCCGGCATCAGGTCGTGGGCGCCGGTCAGGTTGCGCCCGCCGCGTGGCACGGCGGCATCCGACCCGTCGGCGGCGATCAGCCAGACATCACTGCGGTAGAAGTTCCCGGGCAGGTACCCGCCGAGCGCCGCGACCGCCGAGCCGTCGGGCAGCCAGGTCGGGTTGAACAGGATCGCGGGGTCGCCGGTCAGCCGGGTGCGCCGGCCGTCCGCGATGTCCAGGGCCACGAGATGCGAGCGGGTCTCGAGATCGTGGTCGCGGCGGAGGTTCGTTGCGTAGACGATGCGGCGGCTGTCGGGCGACCAGGCCGCGCCCCCGACGCCCGCGTGCTCGGACGTGAGACGGCGCGCCTCGCCCGTTCGCGCGTCCACAAGCCACAGCTGGGCGATCGTGTGGTAGACGAAGCCCGCCCCGTTGAACAAGTAGCCGAGTCGGTCGACGAAGTGGTAGTCGGACTCGGGCTCGTCACCCGGCTTCGGCGTCGGGGTCGTGCCGCGCAACCGGCGGTCCTCGACGCGCGTCGAGCCGCGGGACGAGCTCGACGCCAGGAGCCAGCGACCGTCCGGCGACCACTCGAAGCTGTCGACGCCGCGCGGCAGGTCCGTGAGCCGGCGCGCCTCGCCGCCGTCGAGCGACAGCAGGTGCACCTGCTGGGCATCCTCGCGCGTCTTCGGGTCGCCGGCCGTCGGCTCCTCCTCGACCTGGAGCCGTCGATCCGACAGGAACGCGAGCGTCCTCCCGTCGGGCGAGAAGCGGGGCGACCGATCGTGCCGGGATCCGATCGTCAGACGACGCGGCTCGCTCGCCCCGTCCGCCTCGACGGCCCACAGCGCGTGGCGGTAGCCGTCCATCGTCGGGGCGACGGTCTGGACCGTGAAGACCGCCAGCCGGCCGTCCGGCGAGAGACGCGGCTCGGTCGCGATCCGGAAGCGGTACAGGTCCTCCGGCCGGAACGAACGCCGTACGGGCTTCGAGGTTCGGGTGGACACGACGGCGACGAGTCTAGCGCTACCATCCCTCGACGATGCGCGACCAGCTGTCGCTGCCGCTGGAGCCCGACGTCCAGCCGCTGCCGAACCTTCCCGACGGGCTGCGGCCGATGCTCCCCCGGATGATCGCCGAGCCCTTCGACTCCGCGGTCCACCTGTTCGAGCCGGCCTGGGGCGGGACCCGGGCGCTGGCGTTCATCGGGCCGGCCGAGGACCCGGGCGCCGGCGAGGTCCGGATCCTCGACGGCGAGGGTCGCGACCTGGGCCCCGCCCTGCCGGAGCTCGCGGGGATGGCGGTGCGCGTCGACGCGCGGTCCGCGGTGCTCGACGGGGAGCTCGTTGCGGTCGACGAGGCGGGCCGCGCGGACCCGGCCGAGCTGGCACGCCGGATCGGCGGAGGCGCCGGCCGGCCGGTGGCGTTCCTGGCATTCGACCTCCTCCACATCGATGGGCGGTCGCTGCTCTCGACGCCGCTCCACAAGCGACGCAACCTCCTGCGCCGGATCCTGCACCCGGGCGACGAGGTCCTCGCGGTGCCCGCGATCGCCACCGAGGGCCGGGCCCTCCACGCCGCGGCCGCGGCGCAGGGGATCGCCGGGGTGATGGCGCGCCAACGGACGAGCCCGTACCTCCCGGGCACGATCTCGCGGCTGTGGCGGTTCATCGCAACGGAGCCCAACCCGACCCCGGCGGCCGCGGCGAACCCGGATCTGGGCCTGGGGCTGGAGCTGACCGAGCCGAGCGCGACGGCCGCGGCCCCGGTGGTCGCCTTGATCCGGAGACTCCCCCTGCTCTTCGACGAGTAGCCCGTTTCGCACTCGACTGCGTTCGTCGCGCATGGGCGTCGCTGGCAAGGCGGCGGGGAGGACAGAGCGAGCGCCTTCAGGGTGCGTGAGCGAGGACCGCAGCCGCCAACGCAGTCCAGCGGCGTTCAGGCGCGACAGCGCTATCCCCGGCGGGCGCCGTCACGTAGGCGCGGATCCCGGGGCGCTGGCCGTAGAGGAGCACGCCGGCGCCGTAGATCCGGACCGCGATGACCGCGGTCACGAGGATCGTCAGGACGAGGATCGAGATCGAGACGACGAGCTCCATCGGATCGACCCGCCCGACGGCCAGCCGGGTGAGCATCACGAACGGGCTCCAGAACGGGATGTACGAGGCGAGGCGGATGAACCAGGTGATCCCGCCGGTCAGGGCGAGGATCGCCTGGAGGTAGCCGAGGATCGCGATCAGGCTGAGCGGCAGGGCGATGATCTGGAGGTCCTCGGGCCGGCTCACGAGGGACCCGGCCGCCGCGTAGATCAGCGAGTACAGCGCGAAGCCCAGGACGTAGTAGACGGCAAACGCGGCGAGGAGTGTCGGCGTCAGGGCCGCGAGCGACGGCGCGATGCCGGCCGACGGACCGAGGACGGCGTTCGCGATCCGATCCTCGAGGAGCAGCACGAGGATCGCCGGCGTGAGCACGATCGCGACCTGGGTCGCCCCGGCCAGCCCGATCCCGAGCGCCTTCCCGATGACGAGCTGGCGGGGCGACGCGGCGCTGATCAGCAGCTCCATGACCCGTGACGACTTCTCCGCGACGACGCCCGCCGCGACCCACATCCCGTAGATCACGATCGTCAGGAAGATCAGGATCCCGAAGACCGCGCCGACGATCAGCCGGCTGGCATACGCCGAGGCGCCGATTGTCGAGGTCCCGCCGCCGCCGGCGGCGCGCAGGATCTGGGTGTCCGGCAGCTCGAACCCGCTCGCCGGGTTGCGACTCGCGTAGTCGAGAACCGCGACGCCGAACATCCCGAGCGTGAGCTGGGTGAGCGTGTCGTTGCCCATCGTCTCGCCGAGCTGGACCTGGGTGACGAGCTGGCCGTTCGGCTGGCGGGTCGTGATGATGGCCGCGTCGTACTGGTGGTCCCCGACGCCGTTCACCGCCTCGCCGCCGCTCGGGACGCGGACGACGTCGAAACGGGTGCCACCGTTCTGGTTGAGGATCGCCAGCAGCGTGGAGGCGGTCCGCTCGGCGAGCGCCGGGTCCGTGGCGACGACGGCGATCCGCGTCGAGCCGCCGCGCTCGACGAAGCGGGCCGCGATCGGCAGCAGCGCCACGATCAGGGCGATGATCGTCAGGGTCACCGTCGACACGTGGAAGATCCGCGAGCGGACGAGCTCGCGGTACTCGCGCGTCGCGACGTGGGTCGTGTTCGGGAAGGCCGGCTCGTCGCGCTCCGGGACGTCCCCCGTGCTCGGCGTCGACGTGCCGTTCATGCTGCGTCCTCCGCGGTCGACGGCCGGGCGGTCGCGGGGTCCGTCGCCGCGCGCCCGGCCGCCTCGACCGGCGGCTCCTCGGCGTCGACCGGCCGACCGACGTGGTCGATGAAGATCTGCTCGAGCGACGGCTCGGCGACCTCGAAGTGGCTGACCCGCGTCCCGGCGGCCATCGCCGCCGCGAGGATGGTCTCCGGCTCGACGCCGGCGTCCAGCTCGATCTCGGACCGATCGATCCCCGGTCGCAGGATCCGCGCGCCCGGGACGCCGGCCAGCCAGCCGAGGCGATGGTCGCCGTCGACCGAGAGGCGGACCAGGCGCCGGCCGCCGGCTCGCTTGATCTGGCGGAGGGGCCCGCCCACCACGACCCGGCCGTGATCGACGATCGCGATCAATTCGCACATCGCCTCGACCGTCTCCATCTGGTGGGTCGACAAGATCAGCGTCCGGCCGCCGTCGCGGAGCTCGAGCAGCGCCTCCCGCAGCAGCGCGACGTTGACCGGATCGAGCCCCGTGAACGGCTCGTCCATCAGGAGCACGGGCGGCTCGTGGAGGACCGCGGAGATCAGCTGGATCTTCTGCTGGTTGCCCTTGGACAGCTCCTCCGCCCGTCGCTCGGCGAGGTCCGAGACCCGCAGCCGGCGCAGCCAGTCGAGAGCCGCCTTGCGCGCGACGTCGCGGGTCATCCCGTGGAGCGACGCGAAGAACACGAGCTGGTCGAGGACGACCATCCGCGGGTAGAGCCCACGCTCCTCGGGCAGGTAGCCCCAGGTCCGGCGCGGCAGCCCGCGCGTGTCGGCGCCGTTCCAGTCGATCCGGCCGTGATCCGCGGCGAGGACGCCGAGCGCGATCCGCATCGTCGTCGTCTTGCCGGCGCCGTTCGCGCCGAGGAACCCGAAGATCTCGCCGCTCGGGACCTCGAACGTCAGCCCGTCGAGGGCCACGACCGAGCCGAAGTGCTTGTGCAGATTCTCGATGCGCAGGCTCACCGCGCCTCACCGATCCGGACGCTCACCGGCGGAGGATAGCCCGCGATCCCCCCGACCGTCCCCGGACGATGGTCCCGGGCCATGCGATGATGACCCGGTGACCGCGCAGCGTGAAACCACCGAATCACCCGCCGGGAGCGGCTCGCCGACGGCGCCCGTCCGGATGCACGCGGATCGCGCCGCCCGCACGTTCGCGATCGACTGGGCGGACGGCCACACGACCGTCTACGACTTCACGCCGCTGCGCTGGCTGTGCCCATGCGCGTACTGTCGGGGCGAGGCCGGGCTGCCCGGCTGGCTGGACTCCGCGCCGACCCTGACCGACGAGCAGACACGGATGACCGACATCCATCTCGTCGGCAACTATGCGGTCTCGCCGCACTGGGGCGACGGCCACTCGACCGGGTTCTACACGTTCCGCCTGCTCCGCGACCGCTGTCCGTGCCCGGAGTGCACGGCCCGCCGCGCGGCCGACACCGAGCAGGGCGTCCACCACCAGCACGCATGAGGGAGCTCCGATGATCGTCGCCACGACCCCGTCCATTGCCGGCTACCGCGTCGTCGAGACGAAGGGCCAGACGTTCGGGCTCGTCGTCCGCAGCCGAGGCTTCTCCGGCAACCTGATCGCCGGGCTGCGCTCGCTCGGCGGCGGCGAGATCCACGAGTACACGTCGCTCCTCGAGGACACCCGACGCCAGGCCCTCGACCGGCTCGTGAAGAACGCGACGCTGATGGGCGGCAATGCCGTCGTCTCGATGCGCTTCGACAGCTCGGAGCTGGCCGGGACGATGTCCGAGATCGTCGCGTACGGCACGTCCGTGGTGATCGAGCCCGATTCCGCCGCGCCCCAGGCGACGGCCGAGTAGCGGGCCGCCCGCAGAACGCCCGATGCTCAGCCCGACGGTCCGGATCGTCGCCGCGGCGATCGCGGTCCTGCTGCTCCTCGGCGGCCTGATCGCGACGCCGTTCGCGGGGTTCAGCGGGATCTGGGCAACCGTGATCGGCGCGGTGATCCTCATCGCCCTCGTGATCGAGCGGAACCGCTACCGATCGGAGGCGGCCGATCGATCGTTCGACGGGGCCGGTCCGGGCGGCGGCGAGCCGATCGGCACGCTCGAGCCGCGTTTCCGGCCGACCGAGGAACGGTTCGTCGACCCGACGACGCGTCGCCGCATGCGCGTCTACCTCGACAACCGCTCCGGCGAGCGGCGCTACGTGGCGGAGGATTGAGGGAGGGACAGGACGTTCGACCGGGTGGTTTCCGAACAGGGGCGTGCTATCCTCGCCCGCCCGAGCGAGCCGCTGAGGCCCGCCGCCCACGGGAGTCCGACTCCGTCCCGATGACCGCGCTCCCCGCGTCCTCCGCCAGCCCCGAACCGTCCGAAACCCGACGGTCGGGTGCGGTCGCCACGGGCAGTGCCCCCGCGGCGAAGCCACGGACGCCCCGCGAGAGCCGACGCGCGACGAAGACCGCGTACGTCAACCGCGAGCTGTCCTGGCTGGACTACGCGGGCCGGGTCCTGTACGAGGCGCGCGACGAGCGGAACGCGGTCCTCGACCGGGTGAACTTCCTGACGATCTTCGCGAGCATGCTCGACGAGTTCTTCCAGATCCGGGTCTCGGGGCTCCGCCAGCAGGTCCACGCCGGCTCGACCACCACCTCCCCGGACGGCCTGACCGCCGGCGAGCAGCTCGCCGCGTCGCGGGAACAGGTCCTCGCGCTCGTCACCGAGCACAGCGCGGCATGGGCGGACGTCCGACGAGCCCTGGCGGCGGCCGGGATCGAGATCGTCAAGTACAACTCGATCCCCGAGCACCACGAGAGCCTCCGCCAGCGGTTCATCGACGAGATCTATCCCGTGCTGACCCCGCTCGCGGTCGATCCGGGCCACCCGTTCCCGTACATCTCGACGCTGAGCCTGTCGATCGCGGTCGGGCTGCGCAACCCGGAGACCGGCGACCTGCAGTTCGCCCGGGTCAAGGTGCCGCAGATCCTGCCGCGGCTCTACCAGGTGGAGCCGAACCGGTTCGTCCTCCTCGACTCGATCATCGGCGCGAACCTCGACCTCCTGTTCAGCGGCATGGAGGTCGTCGAGCACCACCTCTTCCGGGTCACCCGCAACGCGGACCTGGCGCTCGAGGAGGACGAGGCCGACGACCTGCTGCTCGCGATCGAGGAGGAGCTCCGACGGCGGCGCTTCGGCGAGGCGGTCCGTCTCGAGGTCGAGCGATCGATGCCCGCCGGAACCCGGGCGATCCTTCTGAACGGGCTCGGCCTCGGCGAGGACGACGCCTACGAGGTCCGGGGCATGCTCGACCTGACGGGTCTGCGTGACCTCGTCGACCTCGATCGCCCGGACCTGAAGGGCGAGCCCTGGACCCCGGTCACGCCGCCCCGCCTGGTCCCGCCCGACGAGGACGAGCCGGCCGACGTCTTCGCCGCGATCCGTCTCGGTGACCTCCTCGTCCACCACCCGTACGAGAGCTTCTCGGCGTCCGTCGAGCGGTTCATCGGGCAGGCCGTCGACGACCCTGAGGTCCTGACGATCAAGATGACGCTCTACCGGACGTCGGGCGACTCGCCGATCGTCCGGGACCTGATCCGCGCGGCGGAGCGCGGCAAGCAGGTCGTCGTCCTCGTCGAGATCAAGGCCCGCTTCGACGAAGAGGCGAACATCGTCTGGGCCCGCCGACTGGAGCAGGCGGGCGCCCACGTCGTGTACGGCCTCGTCGGGCTGAAGACGCACTCGAAGGTCTGTCTCGTCGTCCGGCGCGAGGGCTCCGGGCTCCGCCGGTACGTCCACATCGGGACCGGCAACTACAACCCGAAGACCGCCCGCCTGTACACGGATCTCGGCCTCCTGACGACCCGGCCGGAGCTCGGCGCGGACGTGACGGACCTGTTCAACGTCCTGACCGGGCTGTCGCGCCAGCGGACGTTCCGGCGGCTGCTCGTCGCGCCGCACGGCCTGCGGTCGCGGTTCCTCGAGCTCGTCGACCGGGAGATCGAGCACGCCAAGCTCGGCCGCGAGGCGCGGATCGTCGTGAAGCTCAACGCGATCGTCGACCAACCCTCGATCGAGGCCCTCTACCGCGCGTCGCGGGCAGGCGTCGCGGTCCAGGTGATCGCCCGCGCGGCGTGCTCGCTCCTGCCCGGTGTGAAGGGCCTGTCCGAGACGATCTCCGTCCGCTCGATCCTGGGTGAGTTCCTGGAGCACTCCCGGATCTGGGGGTTCGCCAACGGCGGCGACGCGGACTGGTACATCGGCTCGGCCGACCTGATGGACCGGAACCTGGACCGGCGGGTCGAGGCGATGGTCCCGGTCGAGGATTCCGACGCCCGCAACCGGCTGGCCGAGATCATCGAGGTCATGCTCGCCGACGACCGGCGCTCCTGGCAGCTCGGACCCGATGCGGTCTGGCGCCGGACCGAGGACATCACCGGCCATCCGGGGACGTGCGACACGCACCGGGAGCTGAAGGCGCGAGCGCTCGGCGCGGTGCAGGTCGCGACCACGCCGCATCGACCGCGCGCCGGTGTCGGGTCGCTGGACCCACGCGCCTGATGGCCCAGCGCCGGACCGCGAGCCCGCGCCCGTGAGCACGACCTCGCGCGAAGGGCGGCCGGTCGAGATCGAGCTGAAGTACCGCGTCATCGATCGGCCGGCGGGTGATCACTACCTCGGCGCGGACGACGTCGCCGGGTTCGTCCCCGCGTCGGCGGTCCGCTCGGCCCAGGTCGAGGATCGCTACATCGACACGGTCGACGGCGCCCTGGCCCGTGCCGGATTCGCGGCGCGGATCCGCCAGACGGCCAAGACGACGACCGTCGCGGTGAAGTCCGCCATCCGCCGGCGTGACCGGGGCGGCCTCCATCGGCGCGAGGAGCTGGAAGGTCCCGCCGACCGGACCTCGCCGCCGCGCGACTGGCCCCCGTCCGATGCCCGCTCCCTGATCCTCGAGCAATGCGGCGACGCGCCGCTCGTCGAGGTCGTCACGATCCGTCAGCTTCGCCGGAAGCGGATCCTCGAGCGCGACGGGACGGCCGTCGAGGTGAGCCTCGACGAGGTGGATGCGGTCACGCGGAGCCGGGTCGTCGGCCGGTTCGTCGAGCTCGAGTTCGAGCTGGTGCGCGGCGACGAGGCCGCCCTCGTCGACATCGAACGGACCCTCGCCGCCGACCCCGGGCTGGCACCGGCCGATTCGTCGAAGCTGGAGTCCGCGCTCCGCGCGGTGACCTCGACCGAATCACGCCGCGCCCGGAAGGGCGACCGCCTCCTGCCCCCGGTCGACGTCGACGACGCCGACGGCGAGGCGGATGCGGACGGCGAGCGCTTCGACGACGGCCAGGACGTCGGCCGGATCGTCGCGGCGGCGCTGGGCGAGGCTGCCCGTACCGCCGAGCCCGCCCCTCCCGCGAGCGGCGGAGCCACGCCGGCGGCGGCGGCGGCGAAGCGACGCACGGCACCACGGACGGAGCCGGACGTCACACCGGTGATGGCGGGCGCATCCGTGCCCGAGGCAGCCCCGCCGAAGCCGGTCGCGACGACGCCGGACGATCCGGACGAGCGGCCGCGCCTCGTCGTCGGCAAGACGCCGGGCGTCCTCGCCGACGACCACCTCGCCGAGGCAGGCCGGAAGGTGCTCCGCTTCCACCTGGCCCGGATGATCGCCCGCGAGGCCGGCACCCGGACCGGTGACGACCCCGAGGACCTCCACGCGATGCGCGTGGCGACCCGTCGCCAGCGGGCCGCGTGGCGGATCTTCGGCGAGGCGTTCCGCGACCGGCGCACGAAGGCCCATCGACGGCGCCTCCGCGAGGTCGCGTCGCGACTCGGGGCGGTCCGCGATCTCGACGTGCTGCTCGAGGCGATGGACGTCTATCGGGCGGACCTGCCGGTCGTCGAGCAGCGCGCCCTCGAGCCGCTGGTCGCGGCGTGGCGCGTCCACCGCGACGACGCGCGGGTGCTCCTCCTCCGCGAGCTCGATTCCGACGGATACCGTCGCTGGCTCGACGACTACGCGGAGTTCGTCCGGCACGAAGGCCTGGGCGCGCGACCGGTCGCCCCGACCGAGCCGCATCGGGTGCGAGACACCGCCGCGTCACGGGTCCAGGCCGCCTACGAGCAGGTCCGGGCCTACGAGCCGGTCCTGCGCTGGGCGGATGTCGACACGCTCCACGAGCTCCGGATCGCCGGGAAGTGGCTGCGCTACACGCTGGAGTTCGTGCGCGAGGCGCTCGGGCCGGACGCGGACGCCCTGATCGGCCGGGTCACGGCCCTCCAGGACCATCTCGGGCTCATGCACGACGCCGACGTCGCCGCGCACCTGGCGCGCGACTTCCTCCTTGACCACGCAGGCGACCTCAGCGACCTCGAGAGCGGCGCGATCGGGCGCTACCTCGTGAGCCGCGAACGGGAGGTCAACCGTCTGCGCCGGACCGTCGGCCCGACCTGGCGCGGCGTGAGCGGGATCGGGTTCCGGCGCGGCCTCGGACGGGCGCTCGCGGGTCTCTAGCTGATCCAGCCGTGGGCCAGCTCCTCGAGCCGGTCCCGCCAGCCCGTCCCGGCCCGGTCCGCCGCGATGATCGCGCCCTCCCGGATGCCGGTGTCGACGACGCGACCGGACGGCACGCCGACCCGGTCCAGGATCGCCTCGATGATCGCGGCGCCTCCGGCGAGCAGCCGGATCCGCGCCTCGCGCAGGCCGTACGTGGCCGCGAGCAGCTCCGCCGGGCCGGACGCCACGATCTCCCGCGCGGTCTCGAGCGCCGCGCGGTCGAGGACGTCGTTCCGCTCCGGGTCGCGGGCGCGGCGCAGCAGCTTCAGCAGGTTCGTCGCGGTGCCCCCGACGAAGATCACCTCGGTCGGCGGCCGACTCGGCGTCCAGTCGAAGGCCTCCGCGGCGGCCACGTTCAGCGCCGTGAACTGCTCCAGCGTGGGCGGGTCGCGATCGACGACCCGACGGGAGAGCCGACCCGCCCCGAGCTGGATGCCGGCGGCGCGAGCGAGACGTCCCGGGCCGATCTCCACGAGTTCGCTCGAGCCGCCGCCGATGTCGACGACGAGGAGATCGCTCTCGACGGCCCGACCGGCCGTCAGTCCGACGAGCGTCAGGAGCGCCTCCTCCTCGTGCTCGAGGACGCTCAGGGGCGTCCCGGTGCGCGACGAGACCTCGGCGACGATCCGGGTCGCGTCGGCCAGGCGGCGGAGCGGCTCGGTGCCCATGACGATCGGCTCGCCGACCCCGAGGTCGCGGGCGAGGTCGACATAGGCGCCGACGGTCGAGGCGAGGGTCGCCCGTCCGGCGGGCCCGAGCGATCCGGAGCCGTCCACGGCGGCGCCGAGCCCGAGGAATGTCGATTCGTCGTCGAGGACGACCAGCCCCGCCCGCTCCGGCCGGGCGATCAGCAGGTGGACGGACGTGGAGCCCAGGTCGATGGCGGCACCGGGACGCCGGGACACGGGTGGGCTGCCCCCTCAGGGGGTGGTCCGGGGACCGAACGCGGCGGCGTGCGCGCTCAGGACGAGCTGCTCGTGCCGCCGGCCGAGCGTCGTCGGCCGGTCGCCGCCGGGGCCGGGGCCCGCTTCCCCATCGGGACCCTCTTTGCCGCCGGGGCGGCCTTCGATGCTCGCGGTCGCGCCGCCGGAGCGCGCCGGCCGGGCCTGCAGCTCGCGGATCGCGTCGAGCAGCGCGCTGAGCTCGGTGATCTCGTCCCGGACCTCCGCCAGCCGGGTCGCCCGCTTGTCGCGGTTCCGTTTCGTCGCCTTCTCGAGTCGCGATGCGCGCCAGGTCTCCTCCGATCGGGCGGCGCCGAGGGCGAACTCGAGCCACTCGACGTGACGGGCGAGCGCCGCTGCGGGCGTCATCACGGGCGCCGGCGCGGCGGCTGCGGTCTCGGATGCCGGCGTCGCCGGTTGCTCGGTCATCGTGCCTCCTCGTCGGGCCCCCTGCGCATTCTCGCCGACCGGGCGCCGCGGAGTCTCGGGCGCCCGGGTTAACGCGAGGTTATCGGCACGGGACACCCCTACAGCGCCAGGAACACCCCCATGACGATGAGCCAGAGCGACCAGGCGATGTAGGCGATCGGCACGATCGTCCCGGCCAGCGGCCAGCCATCGCGCTCGTTCGGGCCGACGAACTCGAGCGTGCCGACGAGGAGCGCGAGCCCGATCGGGACGGCCAGCCAGCCGAGCCATGCCGGCAGCGGTGTCGTCGTGACGATCGAGGCGGCCACGGCCAGGGTCCACAGGCCGGTGAACAGGTACCCGAGGTGCTCGCCGATCCCCACGCCGAGCAGGCGATGGAGCGTCGCGAAGATCGTCTCGACCGTCCGGCGCTCCGCCGCGGCGTCAGCGGGCGATCGATCGGGCGCGTCCGCCGCAACGTACCGTCGCGCGAGCTCGGGGACCGCGAACGGCCAGCGCACCAGTCCGAGCGCCTGGACCAGGGCCGCGGCGGCGCCGAGCGTGATCGCGAGGGCCGTCCAGACCGGCGCGGCGCCGAGCGCCACCGCGAGCAGGACCGCGAGCGGCAGCATCGCGAGCGCGCTCACGAGCAGCGCCTCCCAGCGGAGGATCAGCCCCGACCCGCCGGCATGGAACCGGCGAAGGATCTCGTCCGGTGCGCGACGGAGGATGTCCGGGTAGTCGAACGCCCGGCCCAGCGAGAAGAACGCCAGGTTGAACGCGATCGGCACGACGATCAGCAGGACGGCGGTCACGGTCTCGACCATCGCGGGAGTGTATCGGCCGGCCTCGGCCCCGTGTTGTTGACCCGCTGCAAACATCGCGGAAATCCGCGCCCTCGACGCTCTCGGGGGACCTCGATTCCGATCCGGCGGTCGTGCTCGGAGCGACGGCCGGTCCCTCCTCCTGGCCGGTGTGCTGCTCGGGCACACCGGCCAGCCTCGTTTCCGGGTAAGCGGACGTCGCGGAACCCCCGACCTGTTAATCGATGCTTAACACCGTACAAAGCGACGGTTGACCCACGCTCGGCACGGTTCAGCCGTTGTCACGAGGCCGAGTCACGCCGTGACCGAACACCGTCGGCTCCCCAGGCCGGCGGAGAGGAGGACACTTGATCGCGAGATCCCGCGTCGGCGCCGCCCTGACCGTCGCCAGCCTGTTCGTCGTCGCCGCCTGCAGCGGCGGTACCCTCAGTCCATCACCGTCCGCCGCAGCCCCGTCGACGGTAGCAAGTGCTCCCGCAGACACTGGCGCTCCCTCTGGAGGAGCTCCCTCCGCATCGGTGGCAGCGCCGTCGGCCCAGGCAATCTCCTACCGCTGCTCGAAGGGCGACGGCCAGCTGAACGGCGCCGGATCGACATTCATCTTCCCGCTCATGCTCGAAGTGGGGCGACGACTACAACACCAAGTGCGGCGTCAAGACTCAACTACCAGTCGATCGGCTCCGGCGGTGGCGTCGAAGGGCTGGACGCAGAACACCGTCGACTTCGGTGCCTCCGACGCCTACCTCCAGGACGAGCGAGATCGCGGCCGCGGCCAAGAACGGCGAGCCGGTCGAGATCCCGGTCACCTTCGGGGCGGTGGTGGTCGCCTACAACCTGAAGGGCCTGTCGGCGCCGCTCAAGATGACGCCGGACATCGTCGCGAACCTGTTCCTGGGCAAGATCGCGAAGTGGAACGACCCTCGATCGCCGCGGCGAACCCGGGCGTGAACGCTGCCGGACATGGATGTCAGCGTCGTCCACCGCTCGGACGGGTCGGGCACCACGAGCATCTTCACCAACGTACCTGACGAAGGTCGAGCCCGGACTGGGTCACGACCGTCGGGGCCGGCGACCCGAAGAAGTCGGCCGGGCAAGACGGTCGGAATGGCCGACGGGTCTCGGGCGCGAGCGGCAATGAGGGCGTCACCCAGGGGATCACCCAGACCGAGGGCGGGCGTCGGGTACATCGAGCTCGCGTACGCTCTGAAGAACAAGATCCCGTTCGCGGATGTGGCGAACAAGTCCGGCGCGTTCGTCACGCCGTCGCTCGACTCGGTCGAAAGCGGCCGCCGACCTGCCCGAGCTACCCGGCCGACCTGCGGTTCGACCTGGTCGACACTCGACTCCCCGCACGGGCTATCCGATCACCGGGCACGACCTGGCTGATCATCTACAAGGACCTGTCGAAGGTGCTCAAGACCCAGGATCGAGCGACCTCGTTGGCCGACTTTCTCTGGTGGGCGATCCACGAAGGCCAGGACAGTGCCGCGCCACTCTTCTATGCGGCGATCCCGGCAGGCCTGCTTCCGCAGGACGAGGCGGCCGTGAAGTCGCTCAACTGGGGCGGCCAGGCGCTGCTGCCATAGTCTTCGATCCTCCTGTCACGACGCCGGCCCCCGGCATCCCGCGACGCCCGGGGCGGCGTCATCATTCCGGGAACCTACCCACTACATCGGGACGTGAGACGCTGCCGCAGATGACGACCGTCGGTCAGGGCTTCGAGCAACGGCGATTGACCAAGCGTTCCGTCGTGACCGGGGACCTCGTGTTCCGCGTGTTCACCGCCGCGCTGACATTCGCGGTTGTGCTCTTGATCAGCTTGATGGTCTACAAGAGCGTCGTGACCACCGTCCCGGTCTTCGACAAGTTCGGCGTTGTCGGCTTCGTCACCGGGACGCGATGGTCCCCGTCATTCGGAATCTACGGGGCCTTGCCGTTCATCTACGGGACGGTCCTGACCAGCGCAATGGCGCTCCTGATCGCAGTTCCGATCGCGCTTGGGATTGCGCTCCTCGTCACGGAGATGCTACCGCGACGGATCGCCGGGCCCGTGGCCGTCGCCGTTGACCTGCTGGCCGCCATCCCGTCGGTCGTCTGGGGCCTGTGGGGGCTGCTCGTGCTCGTCCCGTTCCTGAGACCAATCGAGACGGCGATCGCCGGAAGCATCGGCCAGCTCATCCCGTTCCTTGGACCGCCCACGCCGGGACCCAGCTACTTCGCCGCCGGCGTCATCGTCGCGTTCATGATCATCCCGATCGTCGCCGCCGTCACCCGGGAGGTCTTCGCGGCCACCCCGCGGCTCCAGCGGGAGGCAGCCCTCGCCCTGGGCGGGACTCGCTGGGACGTCATCCGCCACGTCGTCGTCCCGATCGGGCGAACCGGCATCCAGGCGGCGGTGATCCTCGGGCTCGGACGGGCGATCGGCGAGACCATCGCGGTCACGCTCGTGATCGGGAACTCAACGAAGATCGGACCTCGATCTTTTCGCCAGGATTCTCGCTGGCCTCGGTCATCGCCAACGAGTTCAACGAAGCGACCGAGCCGCTCCATCCGGAGTCGCTCATCACGCTGGGGGTCGTTCTGCTCGCGATCGCGGTGATCGTGAACGGTGCAGGTGTCGCCGTGCGTAGGCGCTTCGAGCAAGGTTCTGGCCGTGCTGGCTGATCCGACGCTCGTGTTCCGGCCGACGGGCCGCAGTCGCCTGGCAAGAGCCCGGCTGGTCTAGGTTCTCGCCGTCATCGCGCTGGTCGCTGCCCTGATCCCTCTGGTTTCCATCTTGACATTCCTCATCAGCCAGGGCATTGGCGTCATCCGGCTCGAGTTCCTCACCGAGGACCCGCCAGGGCGATCTGAGCCAGGTCGGCGGCGGGATCCGGAATGCGGTTGTCGGCTCGCTCATGATGACCGGGCTTGCGACGATCTTCGCAGTGCCAGCCGGGATCCTCATCGCGGTCTTCAACCGGGAGATTGGAGGACGGCCGGCCGTCGCCATCCGCTTCCTGATGGACGTGCTCGTGGCGCTGCCGTCGATCGTGGTCGGGATCTTCGTCTACGAACTCGTCGTCGTCGCCCAGGGCCACTTCTCGGGGTTTGCCGGCTCGGTCGCTCTCGCGATCATCATGCTTCCGATCATCGTCATCTCGACCGAGGAGATGCTGCGCCTCGTTCCCGGCCCGGTTTCCGAAGGCGTCCGCGCCCTTGGGCTGACACGCTGGCGTTCGTACCTCGTCGGTGATCATTCCGACGGCGCTGTCGGGGATCTTCACGGGCATCCTGCTCGCGGTCTCGCGCGCCATCGGCGAGACGGCGCCGCTGATCTTCACGGCGCTCGGCAACAACTTCTTCACCCTGGACTTCAGCGAGCCCATGCAGGCGTTGCCGCTGTTGATCTATCGGAATGCGCTCAATTCCGCATTCCCGCGGCGCGCGACCGTGCGATGGGCGCTGCCCTTGTCCTCGTGGTGATCGTGCTCATCTTCAATCTTGTTGGCCGGTGGCTGGTGAGCAGACGTCTCGCCGAGCGACCGGCGCCAGTGAGCGGAACTGAGGTGCAGATGATCGCCGAGCTTGAACCCGATCCCGCTGACGTGTCCGCCGCCGTCCCGCAGGCGGCCATCGAGGTGGCGCCCAGGGATACGGACAATGTCCTGACCCTCGAGCATCTCGATGCCTATTACGGCAGCCGAAAGGTCGTCCGTGACGTGACGCTCGGCGTTCGGACGAACGCGATCACGGCGATCATCGGCCCGTCAGGAAGCGGCAAGTCCACGATGCTTCGATGCATCGACCGGATGCACGAAGTCATTCCGGGAGCCAGCGCGACCGGCACGATCCAGTATCGCGGAATCGACTCTATGGAGATGGGATCGATCCTGCAGCTGTTCGCCGGACGATCGGCATGGTCTTCCAGCAGCCGAACCCGTTCCCGACAAGTCGATCTTCGACAATGTCGTGGCCGCTCGGTTCAACGGCCTGGTCAAGGGCAAGACAGCGCGACGAGCTCGTCGAGACGAAGCCTTCGTCAGGCCGCCCTCTGGGACGAGGTCAAGGACAAGCTCAAGCAGAGCGGGCTCTCCCTGTCGGGCGGACAGCAACAGCGTCTCTGCATCGCGCGCGCGATTGCACGGAGCCGGAGATGCTCCTGATGGACGAGCCGTGCTCGGCCCTCGATCCGCGCGCCACGCTTCAGATCGAGCAGCTGATGACCGAGCTCAAGGCCCGCTACACGATCGTCATCGTGACCCACAACATGCAGCAGGCTGCCCGTGCATCGGACCGGACGGCGTTCCTGACGATGGGCGAGGATCGAGCAGGCTACGTCGTGGAGGAGGGTCGGACGGCCGACATCTTCACGAACCCGAAGCACCAGCTCACCGAGGACTATGTGTCGGGCCGATTCGGATGAGCGAACGAGAGGCTGAGGACTGACCCATGACCGACGATCCGAACGCCCAACGCTCGTCCCATGCATCTCCCGTCATCGCGGCGGCGATGACGGTTGTGCGGAAGCGGCCGATTCATACAACGAAGCCCATCCGCCGCGTCCGAGCCTCGACCTGGACATGCGCGAGATCAAGGACGACATCCTCCGGATGGGCTCCTATGTGGAGGAGGCGATTCGAGCCGCGATGGCCGCCCTCGTTGCGCACGACGCGGCGTCCGCGACGGCCGTCATCGTCGCCGACGCGAAGATCAATGAGATGCAACGGGAAGTCACGGGCCTGATCACCCGGACGATCGCGATGCAGTCGCCCGTCGCGCGCGATCTCCGGTTCCTGCTCGCGCTCGACCACGTCAGCTACGAGCTCGAGCGGATGGGCGACCACGCCGCTTCTGTCGCGAAGCAGGTCCGCAAGCTCGCCCCCTACCCGCCCCTGAAGCGCTATGTCGACCTCCCGGCAATGGGCGACCTCGCCGCGACGCTCGTCGGCAACATCCTCCTGGCGCTGGTCGACGTCGATGTCGATGCGGCACGGCGCGTCGCGGCGCGCGACGACGAGATCGACGACCTCTACCACAGGACCTTCGCCGAGGTCGTCGAGCTGATGCGGGCGGACCCGGACAACGTCGAACGCGGCACCCGGATCCTGTTCGCCTCGCACTACGTCGAGCGGATCGGCGACCGGGTCACGAACATCGCCGAGGACGTGGTCTTCCTCGCGAGCGGCGAGATCGAGGACCTCAATCCATGACGGAACCGACCAGGGTCCTGTTCGTCTCGACCGGCGGTGCCTGCCGGGCGATCTTCGCCCAGGCCCTCCTCCGGCACGTCGGCGGCGGGGCCTTCGACGCCTGGGCGTGCGGGACCGATCCGGCCCCGATCGATCCGCTGACGATCCAGGTCCTCCAGGAGGCCGGGATCGACGGTTCCGGGCTCGAGCCGAGGGCCCTGAGCGAGGTGCTCGGCAAGCCGTTCGACTACGTCATCACGGTCTGCGACGACGCCCGGCTCGCCTGTCCGGTCTTCCCCGGCGCCGACCACTCGATGCATTGGGGCTACCCGAGTCCGGCGAAGGTCCAGGACCCCGCGGAGCGCAGGGCGGCGTTCGAGCGCGTCTTCATCCTCCTCGGCGAGCGGATTCGCCAGTTCGTTCTGCTCACCGAGCGGATCCAGCCCGCGGCCGCGGCGCACTAGGCGATGGGGCCGGTCGCCGCCGATCCGGTCCGGATCCTCGTCCTCTGCACCGGGAACTCGTGCCGGTCGATCCTCGCCGAGGCGCTGTTCCGCGAGCTCGGCGGGGCCCGGGTCGCGGTGGAGTCGGCGGGAAGCCATCCCGCCGGCCGCGTCGACCCGCGCACGATCCGCGTCCTCGATGAGGCGGGCATCGATCACGCCTGGGCCCGATCGAAGTCGATGACCGAGCTCTTCGACCGGCCGTTCGACCATGTGATCACCGTCTGCGACGACGCAGCCGAGGCATGCCCCGTCTTTCCGGGCCCGGCCGTGCGGACCCACTGGAGCATCCCCGATCCCGTCGACGCCACCGGGAGCGACGAGGAGCAGCTCGCCGTCTACCGCGCGACGATGGCCGATCTACGCGAGCGGATCACCGCGTTCGTCGCTACCCTCGACACGTGAGCTCCGATACGCTCCAGCTGTACCTCCTTCGCCACGCCGACGCGGGCGATTCGGCGGCGTGGGATGGCGACGACGCCCATCGGCCGCTCAGCCCGAAGGGCGAGGCCCAGGCCGAGCGCCTCGCGACGTTCCTGCACGGGATCCGGTTCTCGACCGACGCCCTGATCACGTCGCCCAAGGTGCGGGCGCTGCGCACCGCGGAGATCGTCGCCGACGGTCTCGGCGCGACGGTTCGGGTGGACGATCGCCTGGGGCTGCCGTACGAGCTGGCCACGATCGACGAGATCCTCGCCGATGCCGGATCGCCTGAGCGGCCCGTGCTGTCAGGCCACGACCCGGAGTTCAGCCACGTGCTGTCGGTCCTGGCCGGCGCCGGTGACCTGATCATGAAGAAGGGCGCGTTCGCGCGAATTGACGTCCGCGGCCGGGTCGCCGACGGGCGCGGCACGCTGCGCTGGCTGATCCCACCGGACCTGCTGAATCGGGACCGCCGCTGAGGGTCGACCGGACTCGACGGATGTCCATGCCGCCGTGAACCCGCGTCCATGTCCCGCGCCACCCCTCGGGACGACGATGGCCCCACCAGTTGCCATTCGCCCAGAGGATCGTGACCGTCATGCAGCCACTCGCCGCCTACTACGTCTTCCTCGCGAACGAGGAGGCCCGCCAGGCCGACGCTCGTCCGCATTACCGCACCCAGACGCCGCGCCGCTCGACCCGATCCCGGTTCAGCGCCGCCGTCGCCACCCTCGCCCGGCCCGTTCGCCGGAGCGCGGGATCACCCGCCTGACCGCCCCTCCGATCCGCCGGCCTGATCCGTTCCGCGGTCAGCCGGCTCCCGTCGGGACGACGAGCGGCTCGTCGTCCTCCGCGTCGATCGGGAACGGCAGCGCGATCGGATCGGTCGCCAGCCGGCTCCGGCCGGCGGCATCGAACCGATCGAGGCCGAGATCGCCGACGTCGACGACGTCCGTCGATCCGGTCATAGCCAGGTCCGCGGCGACGCGCGCCACGCCCGGTCCCCACATCATCCCGTGACCGCCCGCCGAGGCGATCGTCACGCCCGAGATCCGCTCGCCGGCCGCCGACAGGCCCGGCCCGAGGATCGGCAGATGGTCGGGCGTGAAGTCGATCGTCGCGGCCCAGATCTTCCGGAGGCCGAGCCCGCGGGTCACCGGCACGAACCCCGCCAGGCGATCGCGCATCGCCTCGTACATCGCCCAGTCGATGGCGCGGGCCTCGCCGGGCCGATCGCTCGGGTCGCTCCAGCCGAACAGCAGCCCGCCCTCCTCGAGGCGCCAGTACAGGCCCGCCCCGATGTCGAACACCATCGGCTGGCGCTCGACGGCGAACGCCTCGTGCGGCTGCGAGGACCGCGACCGTGTGGCGGACGGCGCCCGCCGGGATCCGGATGCCCGCCAGCCGGCCGACGGCTCGCAGCCCGGGACCGCCGGTGAGCAGCACCCGCTCCGCCGCGATCGGTCCGTGGTCCGTCACGACCCCGACGACCCGTGACCCGCCACCGGGGAGCGGCTCCGTCCGGAGACCCGTGAACGCGGTGTGCTCGCGCAGCTCGACGTCGGCGCGGTCCATCGCGAGCGAGTAGGCGCGGACGTTGCGGGGCGGGTCGATGTGGCCGTCCGTCGCGAGGTAGCTGCCGCCGCGATGCCCGTCCGGGCTCAGGGTGGGGTTCAGGGCGACGGCCTCGGACGGCGAGACCCAGCGGACGTCGAGGCCGGCCGCTCCGCTGCATCGCGACGCGCTCGCGACCGGACCGCTCGTCCTCGTCGGTGACCGCGAGGATCAGGTAGCCGAGCTCGCGGAAGCCGCTGTCGGTGCCGAACGTCGCCGACTGACGACGGTAGAAGTCGATCGACCAGCGGCCGAGGGCGACGGTTGTCGGCGTCCCGCCCTGGGCCCGGACGATCCCCGCCGCGCGGCTGCTCGCGCCCTGGCCCGGCGATCGCCGCGCTCGACGACGACGACCCGCCCGGCGCCGTCCATCGCGGCGAAGGTGCTCGCCCAGCCGCCGATCGTGCCCGCGCCGACGACGACGAGATCCGCGCGTTCCGTGCTGCTCACGTCGGGAGGATAGGCCGGGGCCGGGCGCCGCCGGTCGGCGCGTCGCGATGGTCGGGCCGGGTGAGCCGTCGAGGACCGATCAGCCGTCGAGGGCCGCGGCCTCGCGCAGATCGCGACGACGCCGAGACGCTCGAAGCGCCGGTAGGTCGCCCGGCGGCGGACGGTCCAGGTCGCGACCTCCAGGCCCGCGTCGCGGGCGCGCCCGATCCCGGCCGGATCGAGCGCGTGCCACTCGATCGAGACGCCGCGGCACCCCAGGTCGACGGCACGGCCGATCGTGTGCGGCGAGGCGTCACGAGAGTTGAGCCAGCGCGGCCAGGTCGGCGCCCAGTCCGCGATCCGCGCGAGCGTGGCGTCCCAGAAGGACGACACGACGGCTCGCTCGAGACCCGGACCACGGCCGGCGACGATCGTCTCGAACGCGCCGCGTCCGGGGTCACCCTTCAGCTCGATGTCGAGGAACGCTCGGCGCGGGGCAGTCGCGAGGACCTGCTCCAGGCTCGGCACCCCGAGCCGCTCCAGCTCGTCGGCCGTCAGGTCGGCCACGCGGTCATGCAACCCATGGACCCGTAACAGCGTGTCATCGTGGTAACAGACGGCCACGCCATCGCGGGACGCCCGCACGTCGAACTCCAGGCCGTCACAGCCCGGAACGTCCAGGGCGGCCAGGAACGCGGCGATCGTGTTCTCGGGGGCGCGTCGCCAATCGCCGCGATGGGCGAGCCGGAGCGCCCGCGGCGACAGGGGCTCGATCATCCGCCCACCGAGAGCCGGGCGGACAGCCCGAAGTGGTCGGACGGATAGAGCGTCGGATCGCCGACCGCCGGCCGATCGAACGCCAGCCGGCAACGCTCCACCCGGACCGGGCCGCGGACCCAGATGTAGTCGAGGCAGCCGTCGAACCCGTCGTCGTCCTTGGCCGGCGCATCGAGGCCTGACGGCCACGTGACGGGGGGCTCGAACCCGTTCGCCTCGAGGTGGGCGGAGCGGAACCCGGCGTCGGTCATCCGCGCGTAGGTCGGCTCGTCCGGCTCGGCGTTGAAGTCACCGACGACGATCAGCGCGTCGGTTCCATGCGCCGTGTCGAGCCACTCGATCAGCTGGCGCGCCTGGTCGTCCCGGTGGGCCTCGTGGGCCGTGACGTGGTGGAGATGGGTCACGACCATCCGGACCGCCTGGCCGCCGGCAAGCCGCACCGTGGTTCGGAGGGCGGAGCGGGCGATCCCGAGGTCCAGACGCTCGGGTTCGGCGGCCGCGAGTGGCTGACGGATCAGAAGCGCGTTCCCGTATTCCGGTCGCCCGGCCCACGCCCGGACGCTCTCATAGCGACCCTCGCCGGCCGCCCCGATCAGGCGGTCCTGCTGGAGCGGGTAGACAACCTCCTGGAGCCCCAGCAGGTCGGGCTGGAGTGCGGCCATGTCGGCGAGGAGCAGTGGCAGGCGCTCGTCCCAGCGGTCGGCCAGGTTCCGGATGTTCAGGGTCGCGACGTGGACGGATTCCATGGGTGCAGTGTGCCGTGCGGGCGACGGATCGTCCGCGGCGCGCGTCAGCTGGCGCCGATCGGCGACGCCGCTCGCGACGACACGGGAAGGGCGAAGGTGAACGTCGAGCCTCGACCCTCCTCGGACTCGACCCAGATCCGGCCGCCGTGCTGCTGGATGACGTGGCGGGCGATCGCCAGCCCGAGACCCGTCCCGCCGCCGCGCACGCGCACCCGATCGACCTTGTAGAAGCGCTCGAAGATCCGGTCCTGGTCGCTCGTCGGGATCCCGACACCATGGTCTTCGACGGAGAGCGTGATCTCGTCGCCGTCGTTGCGCACCGTGACGCGGACCTCGTCGGGCGTCCCGTCGCCCCGATCCGATCGAACCGTCATGGGCTCGTCGTCTTCGAGGCCGCCCGGGCGGCCGAACTTCAGCGCGTTGTGGACCAGGTTGACCACGACCTGACCGAGACGCGCCTCGTCGCCGCGCAGCGCCGGCACGCGTGGCGGCACGTCGACGACCAGCCGCAGGCCCTGTCGATCCGCGAACACGCGGAGACGGTCGGCGGCCTCGATCGCGACCCGCCCGAGGTCGACCTCCTCCAGCAGGAGCGGCCCGCCGCCCTCGATCCGGGCGAGATCCAGCAGCTCGTTGACCATCTGGACGAGGTGCCCGGTCTCGACCTCGATCTTCCCGATCCGGTCGCGCATCTTCGGTGGGACGCCGTCACCTGCCGCCTCGGCCTCCCGGACGAGCGTCTCGGCGAGAAGGCTGACCGTGGACAGCGGCGTCCGCAGCTCGTGGGACAGGTTGTCGACGAACTCGGTGCGGATCTGCTGGAGCCGCCGGAGCTCCGATACGTCCTCGAGGACGACCCACACCCCGAGCGTCGGCGAGTGACGTGCACGGATCACGAGGATCGGTCCGTCCGGCCCCGGCAACCGGTACTCGCCGGACGATCCGCCGGTTCGCCCGGCGATGGCGATCAGATCCTCGACCCGGGCGTCGACGAACGCCTCCAGCGCGGTCCTGCCTCGGAGCGAGCGGGGCGGGCGCCGCAGGAGCGCATGCGCTGCGGCATTCGCCAGATCGATTCGGCCCGATTCATCGAAGCGGAGGATGCCGACGCCCATCAGGTCGGCCAGGTACGACGCATTGCGGACCTGCTGATCGAGCTCGAACTCCGACGCGGCCAGGCGATCGCGTAGACGGCGCGCGAGCGTCGGCAGATCGGCCTCCGCATCACCGTCGACGGGAGCCGGAACCAGAGAGCGTCCTGCGGCGACCGGCTCGCTGGCGTTGGAGACCGGGATGGCGCGTGTGGTCGTTCCACCGGCCCGGACCAGAGCGTCGCGTGCGGCCCTGATCTGGCGGCCCCGATCCAGTGCGACCCCGACCGCGATCGCAAGGGCGATCCCGAGGAGGGCGACGAGGGCGACGGCGATCCCATCCATGCCGCCCGAGCATCGCACACGCGGCGACCGTCGGCCGCCGCGTGGCGTCCCGCTAAGGCGTCAGCCAGACCCGGTAGTCGCGGATCGACTGGGGCGAGCCGTCCTTCTCGGACGGGTCGTAGACGTGGAGGGTCCCGTACTGCGCCTTTGAGACCGTGTAGGCGATCGACGTGTCGAACGTGCCGCGGCAGCCGCTGCCGCACGTCGCCATCACCGGCTTGTCGGCGATCGCCTTGCCGGACCCGTCGAGGATCGAGATCCGGAACTGCGCCTCGAACACGTCCGCCGACCCGGTGACGTGCGCGGGGTTCCCGATCGCCGCGTTCCACGCGGGCCGGTCGACCCAGATCGCCGGGAGGAGCGAGACGAAGTCGGCCCGCCCGAGCGCCTTGGCCGGGGCAACACCCTCGACCTGGATCGCGACGGACTTCACCGTCGGGAACTGGGTGAGCGTGTAGACGACCTGGCCCGCACGGGTCTGGACGCCGCTCGCGTCGCCCCCGGCCGCGAACTCGCTCGAGAGGTTGACGGTCGCGACTCCGCTCGCGATCGACAGGCCGAGGAGCTGCGTCCCCGACGGCACGGCCGTCGAGATCGAGTTCCGGGTCTCCATCGCGGTGGGTCCGGCCAGCAGGGCGTTCAGGGCTGCCGTCGCGACGGCCTTCGTCGAAGGCACCTCACGGAGCGTCGCCACGAGTCCCGCGCTGCCCTCGCCGCCACCGAGCCAGAAGTAGGTGCGGAGGATCGTGGTCCCACCCGGTGCGGGCGTTGGAGACGGGGTGGCGAACGGCGTCGATGGCTCGGTCGTCGGCTGACCGGTCGGCTCGCTCGATGGGGTCTCGCTCTGGCTCGGCGACGGGGCCGGCGTGACGTCCGGGCTGCCGAGCGCGACCGACGGCTCGGGCGAGGCCGAGACCACCGGCACGGAGCCGAGCGGGCCGCTGCCGCCGCACGCGACGGCGAGTGCCGCGATCACGAGAAGGACGAGGATGGTGGGCGCTGAGCGTCGGGTCGTCATCGGGATGGCCCTCGGATACGGGTTCATCGACCTTCAGCGTCGGCGTTCGGGGTCGCAGGGGCATCGCCGAGCGGTAACGGTATGGTCACGGGCAGGACGAGATCGAGCGCGAGGCCGCCGCTGTCGCGGTTGCGGGCATGGAGCACCCCGCCGATCAGGGCCGCGTGCTCCGCGGCGATCGCGAGGCCGAGGCCGCTCCCCCCGCGACGCGACGGATCGGCCATGTAGAACCGATCGAAGATCCGCTCCAGGCGGTCCGGCGGAACGCCAGGCCCACGGTCGGCGACGGTGATCTGGACGCGGTCGGCCGAGGCACGCATCGCCACGACCACGAGGGCGCCGGGCGCGTGCTCGCGGGCGTTGTCGAGCAGGTTGCCGAGGATCCGCTCCAGACGCCGAGGATCGGTCTCGATCACGACCCGTTCGTCCGGCAGCTCGAGGACAGCGTCCCGATGGCGGGCCCCGGCGGTGTCCCGGATCAGCCGGTTGAGGTCGACCGGCTGGCTGCGGACCTCCTCGCCGGCCGCGTCGAACCGCGACAGCTCCATCAGGTCCTCGACGAGCACCCGCATCCGTCCGACGTCCTGGACGACCAGCTCACCCGCTCGCCGCGCGTCCGGTGGCAGCGCGTCGAGGTGGTCCCGCAGGATCGAGACTTCCGCGACGAGCGCGGCGACCGGCGTCCGCAGCTCGTGGCTGACGTCGGCGACGAACCGGCGGTTCTGGGTCTGGGCGGACTCGAGCCGGACGATCGTCTCCTGGAGCGTGTCGACCATCTCGTTGAACTGCTGCGCCCAGACCCCGAACTCGTCGTCGGAGGTGAGCGGAACGCGCGCGGCGAGGTCACCGTGGGCGATCCGCTGCGCGGTCCGGGCGGCCTCGTCCACGGGCGCGAGCACGCCCCGGGCGACGACCCGCGACGCGACGAGGGCGATGATCACGAGGACGATCGTGCCGGCGGCGAGCGCATACCGGAGCTGGAGCAGCGTGTCCTCGATCGCGGTTTCGTCGCGGATGAACCAGATGGCGGGACCCGTGCCGGACACGCGACCGCCGACGATGAGGCTCGACCGTCCGGTCACCGGCTGCCACGAATAGGCGATCTGGCCCTGGTCGACGAGCGTCCGTACGTCGGCCGGGATCGTCTCGAGGGTGCCGCGCAGGGTCGCCGGACTGTAGAAGGCGTCGCCGCCCTGCGGGACGATGATCGTGTCGAGACGGCGGCGCTGGAACGCGTCGGCGAGGTCCTGGACCTGGGCCCCGGTCGGCGGCTCGTCGAGCCGGCCCGGAGCGAGGATCGACAGGTCGAACGCGGCCTGATCGGCGGCCTCGTGGAGGGCCTGCTCGTGGAGGCGGCTGTCGACGAAGACGTAGGCCGCGACCCCGAGGACGACGGCGGTCAGGACGACGAGGGCGACGATCGTGACCGTCAGCCGGCCGCGAACGCCGCTCAGCATCCGGCTCGTCGATCGTCCGGCGGCCGGGTCACCGGACGGCCTTGTAGCCGGCGCCTCGGACCGTCTGGATCAGCTCCGGCGTGGCCGGGTCCGCCTCGACCTTCGAGCGGAGGCGCTGGATCGCGACGTCGACGAGCCGGGAGTCGCCGAGATAGTCGTAGCCCCAGACCCGATCGAGCAGGACGTCTCGCGTCAGCACCTGGCCGGCATGCCGGACGAGCTCGAGGAGGAGGTCGAACTCCGTGCGGGTCAGCGGGACGTCGGCGCCGTCCCGGGTGACGGTCCGGCCCGCGACGTCGATCGCGAGCGGGCCGAGCCGCAGGGCCGCCGGCTCGTCCACGCCCGAGCCGGCACGCCGCAGGGCGGCGCGAAGCCTGGCAATCAGCTCCGGCAGGTCGAACGGCTTGCGGACGTAGTCGTCGGCGCCGGCCTCGAGCCCGACCACGACGTCCATGGTGTCGGCGCGGGCGGTGAGCATGACGATCGGGATCGTCGAGACCTTCCGGATCTGGCGGCAGACCTCGTAGCCGTCGAGCCGCGGCAGCATGATGTCGAGGAGGACGAGGTCGAACGGCCCGGCCCGGAAGCGCTCCAGGCCCTCGACGCCATCGGCGGCGGTGACGACCTCGAAGCCCGCGGCGCCCAGCCCGATCGCCGTCACCTCGCGGATCGACGGGTCATCCTCGACGAGCAGGATGCGAGCGTCGGGGGGTGGCATCCGGACGTCCACCACGGCGTGCGCTGCCTCCGGTCGTGACGGCCGGCCGGTCGGCCGGGCTCGGCCGCAGGATACCGCCGGGCCGACACGCGATGAACAGGGCGCGGAGCCGGATCGGGTCACCGTTGTGTCGCAACGTCCCATCTCCCACTAGGCTATTGACATTAGCCTTCAAGGCTATACCATGTAGCCATCATCCCTGGTTGCACGAGGAACACGCCATGACCACGCCCACAAGCACCTTCCAGAACTCCGCCGTCGGCACGACGACGGCTCCCCTCCCCGCGGCCGGCATGACGTACGGGGCCGTCCGCACCTGGCTGCGGCTCGAGGGCGTCGCGGCGTTCTTCTCCGGACTCGCCCTGTTCGCCCTGACGGGCGGGAACCCCCTCTTCGTGATCCCGCTCCTGCTCGTCCCGGACATCTCGGCCGTCGGGTATCTCGGCGGACCACGGATCGGAGCCTTCACCTACAACCTGGTCCACAACTGGTCGTCGGGCCTGTTGGTGCTCGGACTCGCGGTCGCGGCCGGATCGCCGGGCCTCCAGCTCGCGGCCGCGATCCTGATCGCCCACGTCGGCATGGACCGAGCGGTCGGCTATGGACTGAAGCTACCGACCTCGTTCCAGGACACGCATCTCGGGCGCATGGGACGATCGAAGGCGTGAGCCCAGCCCGAGCCCGGACCTCGCTGCCCGAGATCGTCGCCGCCGCGCGAGACCTGCTCGAAGCCGACGGCCCCGAGGCCGTCACGATGCTCGTTGTCGGGGAGCGGGTCGGCGTGCGGGGTCCGTCCCTCTACAAGTGGATCCCGAGTCGCGGAGCGCTGCTGGCCGAGATCGGCGCCGCGACGCTGGACGACCTCGCGCGGGAGATCGACCCACTGAGCCGCAATCCGGATCCCGCAGCCGGGCTCCGCGCGATCGCCACCGCGTACCGGGCATTCGCCCACGCCCATCCCCGGTCGTACGAACTGCTGTTCCTGAACCAGCCGACCGGCGCTCGACCACCAGTCGAGCGCTTCGCGATCGCCGCCGACCCGGTCATCGCACTGGCGGCGCAGCTCGTCGGGACCGAACGCGCCCTCGAGGCCGCGCGCCTGATCACGGCGTTCGCACACGGGTTCGTCTCGATGGAGCTCACCGGGGCGTTCCGACTGGGTGGCGATGTCGACCGGGCATACGACTACGGCGTCAGCGTCCTGGTCGAAGCCCTCGTGAGAGAAGGTTCGAGCGGTCGACCGTCATCCGGCTGATCGCGACGACGCGCGTCAGTCGCGGCGCTCCGCACGGGCGAGTCGCTCGCCGGGAAGCGCCTGGACGCCTCGTGGACCCGCGTCCGAGGGGCGGCCCTGGCCGGAGCCGGGATTGCCGCCCGGGCCACGGCCGCGGTCGTCGCGCGGGCGGTCGCGGCGGACGCGCGGATCGCCGTAGCGGTCCGTCCGCTCGCCGCCGCCGGCCCAGCCCGAGCGGGCTCCCGCGCCGTTGCCGATCCCCACCCCGACCGGAGCCGGACGACGAGGCCCGCTCCGGCCCGGTCGCGGGCCGTGATTGGCGGGGATGGGGGTGCGATCGCGATGGGCGCCCGGGCCGCCGCGAAACGCGGACGGGATCGGTCGCGACCCGACGCCGCGCGCCGGACTCGCGAAGCGCTGGCCGCCCGAGCGCTGGCGGATCGGCTCGGGGCGGATCGACCGGTCAGGCTCGAAGCCGGCGATCACCTCGGTCGGGATCGGGTGGCCGAGCAGCCTCTCGATCTCGCGAAGGAGCGGCGCCTCGTCGACGCAGACGAGCGAGATCGCGTCGCCGGTGGCGCCGGCGCGGCCCGTCCGTCCGATCCGGTGGACGTAGTCCTCGGCGACCATCGGCAGCTCGTAGTTCACGACGTGGGGCAGGTCCTCGATGTCGAGCCCGCGCGACGCGACCTCCGTCGCGACGAGGATGTTCGCCCGGCCGGCCTTGAAGTCGTCGAGGGCCCGGACCCGCTGGCCCTGGCTCTTGTTGCCGTGGATCGCGGCGGCCTTGATCCCGTCGCGACCGAGCTGCTCGGCCAGGCGGTTCGCACCGTGCTTCGTTCGCGTGAACACGAGCGCCTGCTCGATCCGGCCGCTCCGGATCAGCGTGCTGAGGAGATCCCGCTTGCGCTCACGATCGACCGGGAAGACGACCTGGGTGACGAGCTCGACCGCGGAGTTGCGCGGGGTGACTTGGACGGTCGCCGGGTCGCGCAGGATGCCGCCGGCGAGCTGCCGGATCTCGTTGGAGAACGTCGCGCTGAACAGCAGGTTCTGCCGGTCGACCGGGAGCAGCGCGATGACCTTGCGGATGTCGCGGATGAAGCCCATGTCGAGCATCCGGTCGGCCTCGTCGAGGACGAGGATCTCGAGCCGGGACAGGTCGATGTGGCCCTGGGTGATGTGGTCGAGCAGCCGGCCGGGCGTGGCGACGACAATCCCAGGACCGGCCCGCAGTGCCCGGTTCTGGGGCTCGTAGCCGACGCCGCCATAGATCGCGACGGACCGGATCCGGCGATGGGCGCCGTAGGTCCGGACGCTCTCCTCGATCTGGAGGCAGAGCTCGCGGGTCGGGGTGAGGATCAGGGCGCGGACCGGCGAGTGGGCGGAGCGGCGCGGATCACGCTGGTCGCGTTGGTCGCGGCCGGGCTCCGTGGCGCCATTGGACTTCCAGCCCGGCGTTCGCTCGGCATTGAGGAGCTGGAGCATCGGCAGGACGAACGCGGCGGTCTTGCCGGTGCCGGTCTGGGCGCCGGCGAGAATGTCGCGACCGGCGAGCACCAGGGGGATGGCTTCGCGCTGGACGGGGGTGGGCTCGGTGTAGCCCTGGTCCGCGACGGCGCGGAGCAACTCGGGCGTCAGCCCGAGATCAACGAAGGACATGGGAGACGGAACTCCTGACGGGGCCCTCCCGCACGCTTGCGGGGCCCGGTCAGGGCACGAGTGGATCGGGTCGTCGGTTTCAGGGACCGGGGCGCTGACCGGAGCGCCCATCGAACACGAGAGACCCATCCTATCCGATGCGGAGGGGTTTCGTCGCCACGCGTGTCGTTATCGGCGCGGGTGCGTGTCGGCCCGGATGCCCGCACGCGGCTCGGCGGCAACGTGGAGTGCGGCCCGCCACGGCCCCACGAGTGTCTCGAACTGGGCGGGCGCGAATGCGTGCCGGAGGACGATCGCGTGGATCGCGCGATCAAGCGACCGCCGCGCGGCCGGCGGGATCGGACCAGGGAGCGCGGCGGTGGCGTCACGCCGGGCGAGCTCCGAGGACACGCGGAGCGCATCGTTCTCGTCGGGTCGGAGGCCGGGTGGCCACGGCGGTCCGCCGCGTCCGGCCGGGGTCGCTGCCGCGAGCATCCCGATCCGGCGGAGCTCGTCCGGGGCGAGGCGGGGGAGCGCCTGGATGGCGGCCGCGACGGCCTGGCCGTTCGGACCGTAGCGGGGCTGGTCCACGGCCGCCATCCAGCCGCGGGTCAGGCGCTCCTGGACGCGCTCGCGGAAGTCGCCGGAGAGATGCTCGTCGAGGAATGCCGCGAGCACGATCTCCTGGCCGTACCCGACGGCGGAATCCCGGACACCCGGGTTCCAGCGGACCGCCCGGGGCAGCCGCTCGTGGACCCGCCGTTCGACGGACTCGAGTGATGCGAGGAGCTCCGGCGAGAGGAACCGGGCAATGGACGCGACGAAGGCGATCGGCGGCGTCTCGGCGAGGGTCAGGCGGTCGATCTCGTCGGGCGTGAGCCGCTCGATCCGATCGAGGTGACGGGCAAGGGCCTCCTCGGCGTCGACCGGCCGGCGACGATGGACACGCGCCGGGGATGGCCGCGGCCGCCCGTCGGTCGGTGGGTGCCAGCCGCCCTGGCCGCGCGGACCCGAGCGCGAGGGCCGGGCCGGTCGCGCGCGTCGCTCGCGGTCGTAGCGAGCGCGGAGCTCCGGGTCCGACAGCCAGTCGTGGGCGACATTGATCCGCTTCGCCCGCTCGTCGGCATCGGCGCCACCGCCCGCGACGTCCGGGTGGTGGCGCTTGAGCAGGGCCCGCCAGGCGACCTCGACCGCCTCGAACGACGCGTCGGCGGGCAGCTCGAGGCGCGCGTACAGATCGTCGGTGGGAAGGAGCGGACGGGCGGGCATCGCCGGCCCATCGTATCGGCCGGTCGCGCCTACGAGCCGCGGATCAGCGCCTCGACGTCCTCGATCGAGCGGGTGGAGCGCTCCCCGGTCGCCCGGTTCGTGACCTCGACCCCGCCGGCCGCGAGCGAGCGGGGCGACACCGTCAGGATCCACGGCATCCCGAGCAGCTCGGCGTCGGTGAACTTCACGCCGGGCGACTCGTCCCGGTCGTCGTACAGGATGTCGCGCCAGTGTCCAGCGCCCTGGGCGACGTCGTGCAGGCGCTCGGCGACCTCCGTGACCCGCGGCTCCTTCGCCGCGCCGATCGCCACGAGATGGGCGGCATACGGCGCGACCTCCTCGGGCCAGACGATCCCCTTCTCGTCGTGGTTGGCCTCGACGACGCAGGCGACGTTCCGGCCGACCCCGATCCCGTACGAGCCCATGATGATCGGGTGCTCGGCGCCGTCCTCGCCCAGGTACGTCGCGCCGAATGCGTCGGTGTACTTCGTGCCGAGCTTGAAGATGTTGCCGACCTCGATCCCGTTGCGCAGGATGACCGTGCCGTCGCCGTTCGGGCACCGATCGCCTTCCTGGGCATTGGTCAGATCGACCACCACGTCCGGCGTGAAGTCGCGCCCCACGTTCACGTTCCGGTAGTGGAAGCCTTCGCGGTTCGCGCCGGCGACGAGGTTCGGTGACTTCGCGACCAGCTCGTCGACGACGACCGTCGTGTCGTGCGCTCCGATCGGCGAGCCGTAGCCGGGCTCCATCCCCGCTGCCTTGATCTCGTCGACCGTGGCCGGCCGCAGCCCGGTGCTCGCCCCGACGGCATTGACCAGCTTCGTCTCGTTGACCTCGTGGTCGCCGCGGACGATCGCGGTGATGAGCCGGCCGTCACCGGCGACGAAGAAGGCCGCCTTTGCCGTGCGCTCGGGCCCGATCCCGAGGAACGCGGCCAGGGTGGCGATCGTCGTGGTGCCGGGCGTCGCGACCTCCTCGAGCGGCAGCGGGTCCTCGGCCGGTGGCGCCTCCCGCGGGATGACCGCGACCTGGCGGTTCGCCGCGTAGCCGCAGGCCTCGCACAGGACGAGGACGTCCTCGCCGGCGGGGTTCAGGACCATGAACTCGTGAGCGAGGCTGCCGCCCATCATCCCGACGTCGCTGCTCACGGCGATCGCATCGAGACCGAGCCGCTCGAACGTCCGGACGTAGGCGGCGTGCTGATCCCAGTAGCTCTTGTCGAGGCCGGCCTCGTCGCGGTCGCAGCTGTAGGCGTCCTTCATCACGAACTCGCGGACGCGGATCAGCCCGCCACGCGATCGCGGCTCGTCGCGCCACTTGGTCTGGAAGTGGTAGACCATCATCGGGAGCTGGCGCCACGACTTGACGACGTCGGCCAGCAGGATCCCGACGACCTCCTCGTGGGTCATCGCCAGGACCATGTCGCGCCCGCCCCGGTCCTTGAACCTGCCCAGCTCGGGGCCGATCGCCTGGTAGCGCCCGGATGCCTTCCAGATGTCGGCCGGATGGACGACCGGCATCTCCATCTCCTGGCCGCCGATCCGGTCCTGTTCCTCGCGGATGATCTGCTCGACCCGATCGTTCACCCGCTTGCCCAGCGGCAGCAGGGAGTAGATCCCGGATCCGAGCTGGCGGACGTAGCCGGCCCGGACCAGGAGGCGGTGCGACACCATCTCGGCATCGGCCGGGTCATCGCGCAGGCTGGTGAAGAAGAGGTGGCTCAGGCGCATCGGCGAAGGATACCGGCGGCAGCCGGCGACGTGCCCGACGGTCAACCGGCCCGGGCGGTCCCCTTCGTCATCGGCGCGACGGCGATGAGGTCGGTCAGGACGCCGCGGGCGATCGTCGCCCAGTCCGGGCGCGTCCGCCCGTCGCCGAGCTCGAGCCAGCGGATCGCGTAGGCGACCCGGACCGGTCCGGGTGGATCGGTCGGACTCAGGGGCGCGGTCCGGGTGGCCGCGACCGTCGCCTCCCGCGAGAACGAGGCCGCGAGCGCGGTTCGCGTCGCGATCGGGGCGAGCTGGCCCCGCGTCCGTTCCACCTCTCGGCCGAACGGCGTGCGCGTCCAGCGCTCGGGGAGGCGGAGCGGCTCGCTTGTCCGCAGGACGAGGTCGAGCGCCAGGCGAGCCAGGTCGCGCCGCGGATCATCCGGCCCGATCTGGCTGCCGATCGTGCCGGCCGCGGCCCCGGCGGTCGACGGGCGCTCGAACCGGAGGAGACGGGAACGCGGCTCGGCGACGACGCGGCCGCGGCGGGCGACGATCGACATGACGGCATCGTCGGGGCGGGCCATCAACGGCCGGTGATCGGGGCGTCAACGTTGCGGGCCCAAGCGAGGTCCGCGGCCGTCAGGCGAGCGCCGCCTCCGGCGGGCGACGGAAGACATAGCCCACGCCGCGGACGGTGTGGATGTACTTCGGGGCGGCCGCGTCGTCCTCGAGCGTCGAGCGCAGCCAATGGACGTGGACGTCGACCGTCCGCGTCTCCCCGGCATAGTCGTAGCCCCAGACGTGCTCGAGGAGCTGGTCGCGGGTGAACGCCTGGCCCGGGTTGCGGAGGAGGAACACCAGCAGCTCGAACGCCTTCGGCTTGATCGGCAGCGCCTCGCCGTCGCGCAGCAGCCGGTGCCCGGCGAGATCGACCTGGACCCGGCCGAGATCGATGACCGACTGTCCACCCGGGCCGGGCGCGGCCACCTGCTCCGATCGCCGGAACAGGGCGCGGATCCGGGCGGAGAGCTCGCGCAGCGAGAACGGCTTCGTCACGTAGTCGTCGGCGCCGAGCTCGAGCCCCACGACCTTGTCGAGCTCGCTGTCCTTGGCCGTGAGCATGACGATCGGGACGCCGGACTCGGCGCGGATGATCCGGCAGACCTCGATCCCGGACAGCTCGGGCAGCATGAGGTCCAGCAGGATCAGGTCCGGATGATCGGCCCGGAACTGGCTGAGGGCGGCGCGCCCGTCGGCGGCCTGAAGGACCCGGAACCCCTCGGCCTCGAGCGCATCCGCGAGCGTCTCACGGAGCGTCGTCTCGTCCTCCACGACGAGGATCGTTCGTGCCATCGAGCCGAATCCTATCGGTCCGTGTTAACGAGAGGTTTCCCGGGTCGGTGAAGGGGGGGGTCCCGCCGCTCGCGATCCGCTCAGCCGGCGGCGACGACCCCCAGGGACGCGATCGCCGCGTCGAGACGCGCCAGCGTCCGCTCCCGCCCGAGCGCGACGAGCGTGTCGAACAGCGGCGGCGTCGCCGTCCGGCCCGTCGTCGCGACGCGGATCGCCATGAACAGGTCGCCGGCCTTCCAGCCGCGCTCCTCGACCAGCGCCCGGAGCGGCGGCTCGAGCTCGTCCGCCTCCCACGTGACGCCGTCGTGGCCGGCGAGGACGTCGCGGGCGGCGAGGAGGCCGTCGCGGGTCGTGGCGGCATCCCAGCGCTTCGGGACGAGGGCCGCCGGGTCGAGCCCCACGTCGTCGGTCCACAGGAACCCCACGAGATCCACGACGGCCGCGAGCGTCGGCAGCCGTTCCTGGACGATCGGCAGCAGCGCGACCACCTCGTCGTCCGACGGCCGCCGGTCGATCCGCCCGTCGTCGACGGCCGCCTGGAGGAACGGCCGGAGGCGATCGACGAGGTCGTCAGGCCCGAGCTTGCGGATCCATTGTCCGTTCAGCCACTCGAGCCGGTCGCGGTCGAACCGGGCGCCGCCCTTCTGGACGTTGGCGATGTCGAACCGGTTGATGATCTCGTCGAGCGACAGGACGTCCTCCGCGGTGCCGGGGCTCCAGCCGAGATAGGCGAGGTAGTTGACCAGCCCCTCGCGGATGAAGCCCTGGCCCCGGTAGTCGTCGACAGCGGTCTGGCTCTTCCGCTTGCTCATCTTCGTCCCGTCGGGGTTGAGGATCAGCGGCAGGTGGCCGAAGACCGGGACGGGATGGCCGAGCGCCTCGAACAGCAGGATGTGCTTCGGCGTGTTCGAGATGTGGTCCTCGCCGCGGATCACGTGGCTGATCTCCATCGCCGCGTCGTCGACCACGACCACGAAGTGGTAGAGCGGCGTCCCGTCCGCGCGGGCGATCACGAAGTCGCCGCCGAGGTTGGCGGTGTCGATCTCGATCCAGTCGCGGACGAGGTCGTTCCAGCCGACGACGCCCGGGCGCACGCGGAAGCGGATCGCCGGCCGTCGGCCTTCTGCCAGCCGCGCCGCCCGCTCGTCGGCGGTCAGGTTCGCGCAGCGGCCGACGTACCGTGGCGGCAGCCTCGCGGCCTCCTGGGCCTTCCGGTCGGCCTCGAGCTCGTCCGGCGTGCAGAAGCACGGGTAGGCCTGGTCGTTCGCCAGGAGGCGGTCGGACGCGGTGCGGTAGGAGTCGAGGCGCTGCATCTGGCGATACGGGGCGTACGGCCCGATATCGCCGCCCCCGGCGACGTCCGGACCCTCGTCCCAGGTCACGCCGAGCCAATGCAGGCCCTCGAGGATGTCGCGCTCGTTCTCCACGGTGTTGCGGGCGACGTCGGTGTCCTCGAGCCGGAACACGAACGTTCCACCGACGTGCCGGGCGTACAGGAAGTTGAACAGCGCAGTCCGCGCGGTCCCGATGTGGAGCGGCCCGGTCGGGCTCGGTGCGATCCGGACGCGGATCGTGGGATCAGCGGGCATCAGCGAGGCGGCACCTTGTGGAAGAGGGCCGGATCCGCGTCGCCGGGGAGGACGTGGACCAGCGACGCGGGTCGCAGGCCGAGGGTCGCCCGGCCACGCGGGCCGTCCAGCGTGAGCGAGTCCAGCGACTCCGATCGGGCGAGGACCGTGATCGCGGCCCCCGGCGTCAGCGCGCGGGCCTCGAGGTACGACAGGAGACCCGCGTCCTCCTCCGCCTCCTCGGTGATCCGGTAGATCGTCGCGCGCTGGCCACCCTCGATCTGGCTCAACGGGGTCCCCTTCGGCCGCTGGCGGGCGGTCTCGGCGTCGATCGGGTTGCCGTGCGGACACGTCGGCGGATGCCCGAGCATCTCGTCGAGACGCGCCTCGACCCGGGGCGACAACGCCCCCTGGAGACGCGCCGCCTCCTCGTCGGACTCGGCCCAGCCAAGGCCGACGACCGACGTCAGCAGCCACTCGAGCAGGGCGTGTCGGCGGAAGATCCCGTCGGCGGCCGCCCGGCCGGCGCTCGTGAGGACCAGGTCGCGACCGTCCGCCTGGCGGACGAGCCCGTCGGCGACGAGGCGACGGAACATCTCGCTCGACGCCTGGGTGGAGACGCCCAGATGACGGCCCACCTGCGCGGCCTTGACGTGCGAGCCGTCGCCGGCCATCACCCGGAGCGCGAGCAGGTACTCCTGGGCCGCGCTCGACAGGTCATGGGCGTCGTGACGGCGACTCATCGGGGCCATGGTACGCGGGGCCGGAGCCCCACAGTCTCGGGATCAGGACCGCGTAGGCGATCCCGGCGACCCAGGCGAGCCCGATCACCCAGGCAAGGACGGCCGCGCTCGCCTCCGGCTGGCGGGAGCCGCCGGTGGCGCTCAGGAGGATCGCGGCGGGAACGCCGACGATGACCGTCGCGACGGTTCCGTGGGCGGCCCACGTGGCGAGGCGCGGCAACGCGACGAGGAGGATCAGGATCGCGGCCTCGACGATCCAGGTGCCGGGTGAGGAGAGCTCGCTGCACGAGGCTGCGAACCGGCCGCAGCCGGTCTCCTCCCCGATCGTGATCGTCGCCAGGAGGGCGAGCGGCGGCCACGCGATGAGCGCCATCGCGAGCCGGCCGGTCGCGCTCGAGGGGATGCGCAGGACCGGGCCGCGGAACCGAGGGCCGGGTGGCGGTTCCTCGACCCACGTGCGCGGCGGCCTCGGCGGTGCCCCGTCGCCCGCGGGAGGGTCGCCCGACCGGACATCGGTCTCTCGAGTGCCCTCAGCTTCGGCCCATGCCGTCCCCGCCCGGGCCGTGGCTCCTCCGGCGGCTTCGGCGCCGGCCGGTTCGCCGGATGGCGCGCCGGCCCGGGCATCGGTCCATGTCGGTTCGGCCGGGGGCGCTTCCGCTGCCGGGGCGTCGTCCGGCGCATCGTCGAGGATCCAGCCGGTCCCGCCGCGCCGCGCGCGCCGCTGGTACTCCGGCCCGTGCTTGCGCGGGTCGGCGTACTCCTTGGGGTTGATCGTCCAGTAGGTCCCGCTGGACGCGCCGTACCACGTCGCACCGCTCCAGCCCGGCTCGAACGGCTCCTCGTCGGCGGCGTCGTACGAAGTCGAGTACGGCGTGGCCTTGTTCGGGGCGCGGCGCCGGCCCGTGCGCCGGGCCCGGGTCGCCCCGGGCGCCGACCCATCCGTGGTCCCGGCCTTCCCGGCTGCCCCGGCGGCGCCCGCCGTCCCGTCCGCCCCCGGTGTGCCCACGCCTGGGCCGCGGGTGCTCGTCGGGCGCGCCCCCGGCCGTCGCCCGTCCGCCCGCCCCGACGCGCGCGCCCGATCGGGGTCGGCCCGCCATGGCTCGGTCGGCGGCGTCGACGTCCGTCCCGGCCGGCTCCCCGGCCGGCGACGCGTCGCGGGTCCCGCGAGCTGCTCGTACGCGGCCTGGATCGCGAGGAACCGCGGCACGGCGGTCTCGCCGGCCGTGTCGGGGTGGTTTGCCTTCGCGAGCCGTCGATAGGCACGGCGGATCTCGTCGAGGCTCGCGCCCGGGTTCAGCCCCAGGGTGCGCCACGGATCCGCGTTCGCCGTCATGGGCTCAAGGATGCATCGGCCCCGCCGATCGCGTCAGTGCCTGACCCACCCGAAGAGCGTGGGCGCGCCGCCTCAGATCCGTTCGCCGAGCGGCGCGAGCTCGAAATCGGCGATCGATTCGGCCCCGATCCGGCCATGCGGGTCCAGCTCGACCGGCCGGTGGTAGCGCGCCAGGACGCGCAGAGCCTGTCCGTCGAGCACCCCGGCCTGGGCGAGGGTCTCGACTGTGGCGGCCCACGTCCCGCGCTCGTAGCCGTCGCCGTCCTCGACCTTGAGGGCGATGCCGGACGCGGTGACCGGCGACGGAGCCGCCCCCGGCAGGAGCGCCAGGCCGCGGAGCGCCTCCATGCCGCCCTTGCTCACGACGCGGCCCTCGGCCGCCTTCATCAGTGACGTGTCGAGGCGGTCGCGTGTCCCGCCGACCATCTCCGGGTTGGCGAGCATCGCGTCGCGGACCTGGGTCAGCGCCGGGGCCAGCGACGAGCGGGCGTCCGACGACGGGACGGCCTCCGGATCCGCGAGGAGCGCATAGGCGCGGGCGATCTCGCGCAGCGGGAACGCATAGGTCGCCACCCCGCAGCCGTCGATCGCGGTCCGCAGCTTTCCCGGCGTCGTCCCGAACGCGCGCGCGATGACCGCCCGGTAGGCGACCTGGGCCGGGTGGTTGTCCAGCCAGTACGCCTCCGGGTCCCAGCCCTTGAGTCGCGCCAGCAGGAGGAACACGGAGTGCTGGCCCGAGCACATGTGCCGGACGGGGCTCGCCTTCTCCCCGTCGCGGGCCAGGCGCGCCGCGGTCAGCGCGTCGAGCGGCATGCCCTCGGAGCCGGTCGCGATCAGCGCCTGGCTGACGCCGGCCCGCCGGTACATCGCCTGCAGGGTCCGGACATGGAGGTCCTCGCCCGAGTGCGAGCTCGCCATCAGGGCGAGCTCGGCCGGCTCGAGGTCGAACGCGTCGATCCCGCCGGCCTCGATCAGGGTCACGACGCCGAACGGCTTGACGCAGCTCCGGAGGTTGGCGATGCGGTCCGGGTCGCCCAGGCCACGGATCAGGGCGCCGTCGACGTCGACCTGGACGATGTCGCCGCGATGGACGCTCTCCTCGATCCCGCCCCGGACGTGGCGGACGAGAATCGGACCCGGCCGCCGACCCGTGGAACGTCCCGCACCCACGCGGGCCACGGCCGCCCGGCCAAGGCTGCCGGCCGTTCGCGAGCCGGTGGTCGGAGGCGGGGCCGGAAGGAGATCGTCGGTCGTCGTCACGGGTCCCGCGAGGATACTGCGGTCACGACTCCTTGCGGCGCCCAGCGGCGACCCCGGCGATGTCGCCCAGCCGACCGCGCTTGCTAGCATTCGGGGGCCGGTCCCGCCGTCGTCGACGCCCCCATCGCGTCGCCCGGAGCGCCCAGGATGGAGGTCCTCGTGTCGCCCCCAGCCACCCTCCACGTCTCGAAGCATCCCGCCGTCCGGCACAAGCTGGCGATCCTCCGCGACGAGCGGACGGAGCCGAAGAAGTTCCGCGAGATCGTCCGCGAGCTGTCGTGGCTGCTCGGCTACGAGGCGCTGGCCGACGCCCGTGTCCGCCCCCTGACGATCACGACGCCGATCGAGGAGATGCAGGCGGAGCAGCTCGGGGACCGGATCGGGCTCGTGCCGATCCTCCGGGCCGGTCTCGGCATGGTCGACGCGATGCTGGAGCTGATGCCCACCGCCGAGGTCTGGCATCTCGGCTTGTTCCGCGACGAGCGGACCCTCCGGCCGGTCGAGTACTACAACAAGCTGCCGGACTCGGCGTCGGTCGACCTGTGCCTGATCCTCGACCCGATGCTCGCGACCGGCGGCTCGGCGACCGCCGCGATCGAGGTCCTGAAGCGGTGGGGCGCGGTCAAGCCGGTCCGGATCAAGCTGGTGAACCTGATCGCCGCCCCGGAGGGTGTGGCGGCGGTCGCGGCGGCGCACCCGGACGTCGAGATCCACTGCGCCGCGCTCGACCGCCAGCTGAACGACAAGGGCTACATCATGCCCGGCCTGGGAGATGCCGGCGATCGCCAGTTCGGGACGGGCAAGGCGGGCTGAGTCAGGCCGCCGGCGGGCTGGGTCAAGCCGCCGGCGTACGGAGGAACACCGTCGCGAGGACCCACAGGGCACCCAGCGACACGAGGATCAGAGTCGCGGCCGACACGGCGGCCCGGACGCGACGAGTGGAGAAGTTCGTCGCGCCGGCGAGGCCGAGGGAGGCGAGCGCGACCAGCCCGATCAGCCCGAGGTTCACGATCGCGAAGCCACTCCCGGTGACCAGGCACACGACAGCGGTGAGCGCGGTGATCCCGACCCCGAGGCCGACGAAGACACGGCGGACCGTGGGCGAGAGCGCCGGGACCGCGTCCTCCTGGTTCGAGCCGGCCATGGCCCAGAGCCCGATCCCTGCGGGGGCGCCGAGGACCGCCGCAAGGCCGGCCGCGGCCACGCTGAAGACCTCGCCGAAGATCGCGCGGAACCAGCCGCCGACCTCCGGTTGTTCGCCGAACAGCCGGATCGCGAGGCCGAGCGCCAGCAGCACGGCGGCCGCGATCACCAGCATCACGAGGACGGTCCTCGACGCGATGACGAGGGCCCTGTGGTGCGACCGGGCGGCAGGGATGGCGATGTCCACGGCCGGGTGAGTGTCCGGGCGACCCCGCCGCGGGTCAATCGCGACCTTCGTCCCGTCCGCGAGCCCGGACGATCGGCGTCCGATCGGGCCGGCCGAAGCGCGCGACCGGCTAGGATGTCGCGCGATGACGACACCGGCGCGCACCCTCACGCTCGGCGGGACGAGCTACCCGCTGATCCTGCCGAGCATCCGGGACCCACGCCTGCACGTCGCGGCCGTGATCATCACGATCCACGTCCTCGGCCAGGTCGGGCTCCACTTCCGGGTGAGCGTGCCGCAGATCCTCGCCGCCATCCTGACGACCGCGATCATCGAGATCGCCCTCACGTTCCGGTCGAGCCGTGCCTTCGTCTGGCCCGCGAGCGCGATGCTCACCGGCAGCGGCGTCGCCCTGATCCTGCGAGTCGTCGGCACCCCGCCGGATCAACCGTGGAACACGGACGGCTGGTACATCTTCGCGGGCGTCGCCGCCTTCTCGCTCCTGACGAAGTACGTGATCAAGTACCGCGGCACGCATGTCTTCAACCCGTCGAACATCGGGCTCGTCGTCGCGTTCATCGTCCTCGGCAGCACGATCATCGAGCCGCTCGACTTCTGGTGGGCCCCATTGAACGGCTGGATGCTCCTCGCCTACACCGTGATCATCGGTGGCGGGCTGCTGATCACGCGGCGCCTCCGCCTGCTCGCCCTCGCGGCGACGTTCTGGGTCGCGCTGACGATCGGCGTGGGGCTGCTCGCCGCCTCGGGCCACTGCATGACGGCGAACTGGGCGTTCTCACCGGTGTGCGGGTTCGACTTCTGGCGGGTGATCGTCTTCTCGCCCGAGGTGATGATCTTCCTGTTCTTCATGATCACGGACCCGAAGACGACGCCCTCGGGGCAGGTCGGCCGGGTCGTGTTCGGCCTGCTGGTCGCGGTGTTGAGCACGCTCCTGCTCGCGCCGCAGACGAACGAGTTCGGCACGAAGGTCGCGCTGCTGTCCGGCCTCGTCCTCGTCTGCGCGGCACGTCCGGTCCTCGACCGGCTGATGCCGGAGCCGCGCTCGACCGCGGACGACATCGGCCGGTTCGCTCGTCGGCTGGCGACGGGCGAGAACGCGGGCGCCGGCGGCGGGGTCGTCCGGGGCGCCGGCCGCGTCGCCCTGGCGTTGGTGGCGGTGCTGGTCCTCGGGGTCGGCATCGTCGCGGCCGGAACCCCCGCCCGGCTGCCGGTCCCGGACTCGGCCGAGATCCTGGATCGCGTGCCGCACCAGGTCGATTCGTCGACGTTCCCCGAGATCACGGTCGACCAGGAGGTGGCCGACTGGAACCACACGATCGCCGGGCCGGGCGCCCAGGAGATCGCGCTGACCCTGGCCGAGAACCTCGAGATCGAGAACCAGGCCCTGCTCCAGGGCGACCCGACGATCCTCACCGCCGTCGATCACGGCGACCGTCTGACGGAGATGCAGAAGCGGCTCGCCGACGCGAAGGCGACCGGACGGACCGTCCTGTCGCACTACCGGTTCGACACGATGGCGATGCGGCTGCTCATCCCCTTCGGCGTGCAGACCGGCCTGAGCCTGGGTCTCGACTCCACCGGCACCGTGACGCAGGACACCTACGACGCGTCGGGCCACCTCGTGGATCGACGGGACGTGCCGTTCGCGAACACCTTCGCGATGCGTCGGGCGACGGGCGATCGCTGGCTGAACGTCGGCGTCCTGCCCCTGCCATCGGGCGGCTGAGCATTCCGGGCGTGCGGTGTCCGTGGCGCGTGACGCTCGTCGCGGTGACGGCCGTGACGCTGGCAGCGTGCAATGCGCAGGCACCGGCGCCGACGGGAACCACGAGGCCGACGGCGCGAGAGCATTCGGGGGCCGGCGCATCGACCGTCCCGTCCGCGAAGCCGTCGGCCGACCCGGCCACCGCCGCGGTCAAGGCATTCGTGGCCTTCGCCTCGAGTCCCGACGCGTCCTATCAGGCGACGTTCACCGGGTCCAGCCGCCACACGGTCGACGTGCTCCCGATCACGAAGGGCGTGCTCCAGGTCAGTGGTCAGGACGTGCTCGTCCGCGCAACGTTCGCGTTCCCGAGCGGGACGAAGGCCACCGTCGAGCACCGATCCGTCGGCGGGAAGGGCTGGGCCCGCGAGGTGCCCCACGCCTGGCAGCGACTGTCGGGGTTCGGTCCGGCCCAGTCGATGGCCGCGTTCCCCGCGGTCCGCTCCCTGTCCGACGTTTCCTACCTTGGACCGGCGGGCGTCGCGGGCAAGACGCTGTACAAGCTCCACGTCGCGTCCGCGATCCTCAACCCGGTGCTGATCCCGGCGTCGAATCTCACCGACGTCGTCGTCACGGACCCGAACCTGACGGTCCTCGTCGACGCGGCCGGGCGACCGGTCAGCGGCACGGCGGAGATCATCGGCAACGGCCGCGTCTCCGGCCAGCTCCAGGAGATCGCGATCGACCTCGAGATCGCGTTCTCGGAGGTCGGTCAGCCCGTGACGATCACGGCACCCTGACGCGGGACGGCGGTCATCGCGCGGTCCGGATCGATCGCGAAGGACCGCCGCACGCGATCGCCGGTCAGGGGACTCGGGGGTCGAACAGCTCCGATGGTGCGAACCCACCGCCGTCAGGGGTCGTGCCCTCGACAACCAGCGTCCGACCGTCGGACAGTGTGGTCGCTGATCGGACGTAGCCGGCCTGCGGCCCGCTGGCCACGTCGGTCCACATCCCGGTCGACGGGTCGAGCCGTGCAGCGGAGCCTCCACCGCCGGTGACGAGCACCGAGCCATCGGGCATCGCGACGGCGACCAGAGAGTTGCCGTGCTGTGCCGGGACCGGACCCGTTTCCGTCCAGGCGCCGCTGACCGGGTCGTAGATGTCGGCGCTGGCCCGCCGTTCGCCACCGACGATCAAGACCCGGCCGTCGCGCAGCGTGAGCGTCGCCGCGAAGACGCAATTCACGTGCATGCTGCCGGTCGGCGACCATGAGTCCGTGGCGGGGTCGTAGATCTCGACGGTGTTCTGGAGCGAGGTCCCCTCATTCCCGGCGAACCCGCCGATGGCGAGGATCCGCCCGTCCCAGAGCACCGCGAGGGCCGCATTGGCGCGTCCAACCTGCATCGGGCCGGTCGCCTTCCAGGTGCCCTTCGCCGGGTCGTAGATCTCGGCGCTGGGCAGCAGGTCCGGACCCTCCGCCCCGCCGACGACCAGGACGCGCCCGTCCGGCATTGCGATGGATGACGGCTGATGACGCGGCTGCACGAGAGCCTTGGTGGCACTCCACGTTCCGGTTGTCGGGTCGAAGAGTTCGCCGATGCCCGCGCCGCCGCTGTTGGAACCGACGACCAGCACGAGACCGCCGGGCAGCCCCGCCGCGGCAGGCAGCGCCCGGCCGTAGGCCATGTCTTCGGTCGCGAGCCACGACCCACGTGCCGGATCGTAGATCTCGGCCGTCGAAGTCTGCCCGTTCGGATCGGCTCCACCGACGACGAGCACCCGGCCATCGGCGAGCGTCGTCGCGGAGTAGGACGCCCAGTCGTGGGCGCGGCTGCCGGTCGTCGTCCAAGCGACCCGCGGGGTGGCGACTGACGGGCTCGCGACGGGCGGTGGGTTCGCCGAGGCGGGTGGGCTCACGCCGACCGACGACGACGAGAACGGGTTCCATAGGAACAGCGTGCCCCCGACCACGAGCACGCCGATCACGGCGGCCGCGGCCAGACGGGCTGGCATCGACATCGTGTTGAACCTCCGCGTCACCGCTGAACGGCGACGCTGATGGGTGTGGTCGATCTCATCGAGGGCCTCATCGAGGACGCGATCGGCCAGCTCGTCCGTGCCCTGGACGAAGAACGCTTCGAGCATCCAGTCGAGCTCTTGCTGGTCGGTCATCGCGGTTGCCCTCCGACCACCGAAACGGTGCGCTCGTCGGCCTCGATGGCCGCGCGCATCGCCCGGTGGGCGTAGTGAAGTCGGGAACGGGCCGTCCCGATCGAGATCCCGAGTCGTTCGGCGATCTCGGCATGGGACAGGCCGAGGTAGTGCGTGAACACGAGGACGGCCCGCTGATCGGGCGGAAGCCGTCGGAAGCCGCGCTCGAGGCGGTCCCGGTCGTCGACGGTCAGGACGTCGTCCACGTCGCCCTGCATCTCTGTGGGCAGGATCCGAACGTGGGCGTTCCAGGCCTTGGACCGGCGGGCCTCGGCGTAGCACGCGTTGACGAGCAGGCGTTGGATCCAGGCATCGAACCGGTCCGGATCGCGGAGGTCGGGCAGCTCTCGCCAGGCGATCACCAGCGTCTGCTGCACGGCGTCCTCGGCCCGTCCGATGTCTCTCAGGATCCGTTGGGCGATCGACATGAGCCGGTCGCCACGCGTCCGGGCCAGGATGGCGAATGCCTCCCGGTCCCCGCGCTGCGCCTGCTCCACGAGGTCGCGATCCACGTCGCTCGCCCCTCCGCGGCGTCCATCGGGGACGCCTTCCGACTCTACAGAGTCAAGGGGCGAAGGCGACGTTCAATTGTCGGACGGCCGGCGATCAGACCTGGGGAACGACGATCACGTACTTCCCGACCCACGCCCGGTCGAACCTTGCCGTGGCATCGGTCTCGAGATACGTGTTGAACGGCGAGTACCTGGCGCCGACGTACCAGCGATGGGTGAAGCCGTTCGGGTCGCTGATCGCGATGTTCCCGACCGTGAACTCCGTCGTCTGACTCGGGTTGTCCGAGGCCGTCACGCCGGTCATCACCACCGCGTGCTTGCCGTGCTGGACCAGCAGCCCGACCGGCTTGCCGGTCCACGCGATCGCGGCCGCCGCCCGGGTCAGGGCGTCGCCACGGCTGTCGTAGGCCTCCCAGCGATAGGCGGTCGGTCGCCACGTGTAGCGGGAGTAGTAGCTCGCGGCCCTTGCCCAGCCGAGCGGATCGGAGCCCCGAGCCGATTCGCCGAGGGCGTCACGCGTCTGGGCGAAGCGAAGGATCGACCGCTGCGACAGGTTCAGGTCGTGCCGATCGAGCATGTTCTCCATCATCGCGACCGCCGCAGCCGTGCAGGTGCGGCTGTCGACCTGGTGTTCGTACGAGCCGACGAAGTAGACGTCCCGGCTGTAACCGGTCGCGGCACCGGCGGAATGGATCCCCAGGCTCGTCAGCCAGATCGCGGCGAGGGCAGTGACGAGGAGCAGGCGGCGTGGGCGGCGGAGGCGGTCGGGCATGCCCTTCCTCCCGTAGGCGGCCGGAGACGCCCGAACGGCCAGAACGGAAAGGCCGGACGCTGGGGCGTCGGAGCCGCTGGCTCGACCCCGATGGGTTTCGGGAGAGCCATCCCAGTCTAGGGGGTCGGGCAACCCCGGCCGCCCTGCAGGTTCATGACAACGGCGCGAATCGAACGGCCGGCCCTCATGGGCCGGCCGTCGTTGGCTCGGTTGGAGCGGGCCGGTGGCTCGTCGCCGTCAGTTGCCGCCCGGGGTGACCTGGACGGTGCCCTTCTGGAAGTTGGCGCCCTTGGCGTCGTCGGTGATGCCGGCCAGCGCCTCCTTGACCAGGTCGGACGTGTAGGCGTCGATGCCGGGGGCGTTCTTGATCACCCCGGCGTTCTTGGCGACCTTGACGGTCTGTCCCCAGAAGACCGGGTCGATCATCCCGATCCCGAGGGGCGACGGCCAGACCAGCGCGTTGATCTCGTTCATCATCCACTTCTGGTGCCCGGCGCCGAGCTGGCTGCCCGCGTCGGTCGTGTACTGGACGCAGTCGTCCGGATGGTCGCGGCAGTAGATCCAGCCCTTCAGCGAGGCCCGGATGAAGCGGACCGCGATGTCCTTGTTCGTGCCCTGGTCGAGCCACGCCTTTCGGGCGAAGATCGCGTCCTGGAGCATCGCGACGCGGTAGTCGTTCCAGTTGATGACGTTCAGGTCATCGGGGCTGTACAGGTTGCCCGTCTCGGGGTTCGTCGCCTCGAGGACCTGGGCGTACTCGTTGTAGATCATCGCCTCACCGGCGCTGATCTCGTGGGCGAGGAACGCCGACATGTTGAAGGCCTGGATGACCTTCTGGTACTGCTTCTTCGGGTCGCCATTGCTCTCGAGGCCCGGCGTCAGGCCGCAGGTGAGCAGGCCGGCGGTCACCTCGAACTCGTTGCCGAAGTCCCAGACGCCGACCTTCTTGCCGGCGAGCGCGCACGGGTCGGTGATGTTGTCCTTCTTCCACGTCACCGACAGCGTCCCGGAGCGCTGGAAGACCTGGGCGATGTCCACGAGGTCGGAGCCGCCCTCGCGAGCCTCGAGGACCTTCGGGACCCAGCTGATCGTGAACTCGGGGCCGTCGGCCGCGGATCCGACCTGCTGGGGGATGACGTCCGCGCCGCCGGGGAGCATGGTCACCGTCAGGTTCTCGGCCTTGTAGTAGCCCTGCTTGTCCGCCGCGAAGTAGCCGGCGAACTGGGCCTGCGGGTTCCACTGCAGCTGCAGCCGAACGGTCGCGGCCGCTGCCGCCTGACTGGCCGGGGCCTGTGACGCCGCCCCGGACGCGGCGGCGGATGGGGCGCCGGTGGATGGCGCCGGGGCCTGCGAGGCCGGCGCCGTCGTGGCTCCATTGGTACATGCGGCGAAGACGATCGCCGCCACCGCGCTGAGCGCGTAGCCGCGCTTCCTGTCCATTGGCTCCTCCTGCCTCCACGCTCGGCCCCACGCCGAAGCGCTGCTCGGACGCGACGTGTGCAACCGTCGAGGGCGGAAGGATACGACCTCGGGACGGGTGCGTCTCGCCGGTTTCGGGCCGAATCGGTGCCGGGTCGGCGTCCCTCAGGCGTCGCCGCGCTGGGTCGCATGCCAGGGGATCACGAGCCGCTCGATCCCGACCACGATCAGGTAGAAGACGATCCCCGTTGCCGCCCCGAGAAGGATGGCGGCCCACGTGATATCGAACTTCAGGGCGCTCGCGCTCTGGACGATCATCCGGCCCAGAACGGTCGCCGAGCCGCCGAAATACTCGGCCACGATCGCCCCGATCAGGCTGAGGGTCGTAGCGACCTTCATTGCCGTGAAGAAGTACGGGAGCGCGTTCGGGACGCGGACCTTCCGGAGGATCGCGCCGTCGCTCGCCGCGTAGGAGCGCATCAGCTCGACGGCTGCCGGATCGACCTCGACGAGGCCGCGGAGGACGTTTGCCATCACCGGGAAGAACACGAGGACCGCGGCCATGAGCGCCTTCGACAGGGGGTTGATCAGCCCGAACCAGTTGTTGAGCAACGGGGCCAGGGCGATGATCGGCACCGCGTTCGCGGCCACGGCGAGGGGCAGCAGGATCCCGCGTGCCGTGACGAAGCGGACCGAAGCGAAGGCGACGAGGAGTCCGGCCAGCGTCCCGACCAGCAGGCCGATCAGGGCCTCCTGCAGGGTCGCAAGTGCGGACGGCAACAGGGCGAAGCGGCCTTCCCCCCAGTTCGCCTGGAGCGCGGCAAGGATCGCCGAGGGCTTCGGGAGGACGAACTTCTGGAGGTTCATCGCGCCGACGGCGAGCTCCCACAGGGCGATCGCGCCGACGAAGACGAGGACCGCCGGCAGGTACCAGGCCACGGTCCGGATCAGTCGCGAGCCACGACCGGGCAGCTGTCGGTCCGGCTGCGCCGTGGTCGCGCTCACCCGACCGCGCCCTCGGCCATCGTGCGCTCGACCGAGGCGTCCGCCGATCCAGTGACCGTGCCCGCGTCGTCGAGGTCGCCGCCGCCCTTGCGGAGGGCCTCGCGGACCGCGGTGACCAGCTCGAAATAGCGCCGCGTCTCGCGGGTGTCGTCGTTCCGCGGCCGGGGCAGGTCGATGTCGATCACCTCGGTGATCCGGCCCGGCCGGGCGCTCATCACCACGACCCGTGACGAGAGGAAGACTGCCTCGGGGATCGAGTGGGTCACGAACAGGATCGTCGTGCCGGTCCGCTCCCAGATCCGGAGGACCTCGCCGTTCATCCGTTCGCGGGTCATCTCGTCGAGGGCGCCGAACGGCTCGTCCATCAGAAGGATCGACGGCTCGAACGACAGGGCCCGGGCGATCGCCACGCGCTGCTGCATCCCGCCCGACAGCTGGAAGGGGTGGTGCTTGAGGAAGTCGCCGAGCTCGACGAGGTCGAGCATCTCCTTCGCGCGCGCCGTCCGGCGGGCGCCGTCCCAGCCCAGGATCTCGAGCGGGAGCTTGACGTTGTCCTCGACCGTCCGCCAGTCGAACAGGACGGGCGCCTGGAAGACCATGCCGTAATCGCGGTCGCTGCGCGCCTGTTCGGCGGTCTTGCCATTGACCGTGACGGTCCCGGTCGAGGGCGACGTCAGGTCCGCGACGATCCGCAGCAGCGTCGACTTGCCGCACCCGGACGGCCCGATCAGCGACACGAACTCGCCGCGGGCCACATCGAGATCGATCGCCTCAAGGGCCTTGGTCACGACGCGGTCGCCCCGGCTGAACGTCTTGTCGACGCCGGCGATGCGGACGACGGGGGCGGCGGATTCGGTCATCGGTCGGCGTCTCCTCGATCGGTCAGGCGTCGGCGGGGCGGCGGCCGCGCAGGACGACCCGCTCGATCGTGTCGATGACGAGGTAGAACGTGAGCCCGAGGATCCCGGCCGCGACGATCGAGGCCCACAGCTTCTCCGGCCCCGTGATGTAGTACTGGTTGTAGTTGATGATCGCCCGCCCGAGGCCGTCGGCGATCCCGCCCGGGCCCTCGCCGATGATCGCCCCGACGATGCTCGCTGTCGCCGCGATCTTCAGGGCGGTGAACAGGTACGGGAGGGATGCCGGAAATCGGAGTCGCCGGTAGATCGTCCACCGGCTGGCAGCGTACGACCGCATCAGCTCCAGCGCCCGCGGGTCAAAGGAGCGCAGGCCGCGGATCATCGCGATGGTCACGGGAAAGAAGGTGAGGTACGTCGCGATCACGACGACCGACATCACGTTCGCGCCGAGGGCGAAGACGATCAACGGTGCCAGGGCGATGATCGGGACGGTCTGGCTCGCCACGACATAGGGGACGAGTGCCCGCTCGAGCAGCCGCGAGTGGACGAAGATCGTTGCCAGCAGGAGGCCGATCAGCGCCCCGAAGATGAACCCGATCAGCGCCTCGCGCCACGTGTAGAGCGACGCATCGAACAGGAACTGGGCGACGTTGCGGTCGGCGCCGCGCTGCCACGGCTCGTTGAACGTCAGGACGATGTTCCAGATGTGGGGCAGGTTCAGGTCGTTGGCGAACGCCCACCGGAACGGCGGGTTCCAGAGGACCGGCGAGCCGGGCTGGGCGAGCGGCGCCCGCCACGGGGTTCCGCCGAGGAACTTCGCCCCCTCCCAGACGAGGAACACGACGAGGACCACGGCCAGCCCGACGAGCAGGCCGCGTCCGCGCCGGCGGCCGGCACCGGCCGATGGCGCCGCCGAGAGACCGCCGCGGGTGGCGGTCGCCGTCGCCATCGGCTAGCCCGCGACGACCTGGTCGGCGATGTCGAGGGCGCCGTCGATGATCGCGAAGCCCTCCGCCAGCTGCTCCTCGGTGATGCACAGCGGCGGGTTGGTGTGGATCGAGTTGTTCGCGATCATCGTGTACAGGCCGTGCTCGCGGAGGGACTTCCCGATCGCCTTCATCTCGTCGCTGGTGCCGTTGAAGGGCGTCATCGGCGTCCACGGGTCGTGGCTGCGGACGAGGTCGAGGATCCCGAACAGGCCGAGGTTACGGTGGGCGCCAACCGACGGGTGGCGGGCCGCCAGGTCCTCGTGGTGGCGGCGCATCACCGGACCGAGCCGGGCGGCGTTCTCGATCAGCCCGTCCTCCTCGTATACGCCGATGTTCGCGAGGGCGGCGGCGCACGACACCGCGTGGCTGGAGTACGTCAGGCCGCCGTAGTAGAAGTTCGTGTCGAAGTGCTCCGCGATCCTGTGGTTCATCGCCACGGCGCCGAGCGGCAGGTACGACGACGTCAGGCCCTTGGCCATGGTCAGCAGGTCCGGGACGGTGTCCCAGTGCTGGATCGCGAACCACCGGCCCGTCCGCCCGAAGCCCGCCATCACCTCGTCGGCGACCATCAGGATCCCGTACCGGTCGCACAGCTCCCGGACGCCCTGGATGTAGCCGTCAGGCGGGATGAGGATCCCGTTCGTCCCGACGATCGTCTCGAGGAAGATCGCCGCGATCGTGTGCGGGCCCTCGTAGCGGATCACGTCCTCGAGACCCTGGAGGCTCTCCGCGGCGGGGCGTGGCTCCTTCTCGCCCCAGCGGTGCGTGTCCGGGTAGCGGACGACCCCGACGAGCGCGGGCTCGTTGGCCCAGCGGCGCGGGTCGCCGGTCAACGTCATCGCCCCGAGCGTCGCCCCGTGATACGCGCGGTACCGGGCGAGGATCTTGTGCCGGCCCGTGTACGCCCGCGCGAGCTTGATCGCGTTCTCGATCGCCTCGGCGCCGCCGAGCGTCAGGAACACCTTGTCGAGATCACCGGGCAGGATCTCGGCGAGCTTGGCCCCGAGCCGGGCCCGCGGCTCCGTCGCGAACGCCGGCTGGACGTACTGGAGCTTCGTCGCCTGGGCGGTGATCGCGTCGATCACCCGGCGATCCCCGTGACCGATGTTCACCGACATCAGCTGGCTGTTGAAGTCGAGGATCCGCTGGCCCTCGGGGGTGTACAGGTAGACGCCCTCGGCCCGGTCGATCGCGATCGGGTCGATCGCGCCCTGGGCGGACCACGAGAAGAAGGTGTGGGCGCGGCTGAGCTGCACGATCTCGGCGCTGGACATCGTGCTCGCGGATTCGACGGCCATGGCGGGCTCCCGCTCGGTGCGTTCGGACGTGCGGCGATTGTCGCAGATGGCGCGACCCGCGCCGGGTCGTCGTTTCGGGTCCCGGCAGCGGCTACGATCGCGGCGCCGTGACGTCCCCGTCCCTCTGGCGACATGCCGACTTCCTGAAGCTGTGGGCCGGCCAGACCGTGTCCGAGCTGGGCTCGGTCGTCACGCGCACTGCCGTGCCCCTCGTCGCGCTGCTCGTCCTGGGTGCGGGGCCCTTCGAGATGGCGCTCATCGTGGTCGCGGGCAGCCTGGCGGTCCTCCTCGTCGGCTTCCTCGCCGGGGCCTGGGTGGACCGGCTCCGGCGCCGCCCGCTCCTCATCGGGACGGACGCGCTCCGGGCCTTCCTCCTGTTCTCGATCCCGCTTGCCTACGCCGCCGGGGTCCTGCGGATGGAGCAGCTCTATCTGGTGACCTTTGTCGAGGGCTGCCTCGGCGCGTTGTTCGACGCGGCCTACCCCGCGTACGTCCCCTCGCTCATCGGCGTCGATCGCGTCGTCGACGGCAACAGCAAGCTCGCAACGAGCTCATCGCTCGCCGAGATCGGCGGGCCCGGCCTCGCGGGCGGCCTGGTCCAGCTGGTCAGCGCCCCGTTCGCGATCCTCGTCGACGCCGTGTCGTTCGGGGTCTCCGCGATCTCGCTCCTCCTCATCCGCACGCCGGAGCCGCCGCGACCACCACGGACGGCCACGACCCCGATCCGGCTGGAGATCGTCGAAGGCCTCCGGCTCGTCCTCCGCCACCGGGTGCTCCGCCCGATCGCGATGCGGTCCGTCGTCGCGCATGTCGCCGGGTCGTTCTACGGGGTCCTGTACACCATCTACCTCATCGACGAGCTGCATCTCACGCCGTTCCTGCTCGGGGTGGTGATCTCGGCGGGCGGCGTCGGGGCGCTGATCGGCTCGCTGTTCGCGTCGCGCGTCATCGGCCGGTTCGGGCTGGGCCCGGCATTGATCGGGACCGCGACGGGGGCGGCGGCGCTGGGCATCCTGACCCCGCTGGCGCAGGGCCCGGTCCTCGTGGCGACCCTCATGGTGTTCATCCCGCAGCTGGTGGGCGACGGCCTGCAGACGATCGAGGGGGTCGCGGAGCTGTCGCTGATCCAGGGCCTCAGCCCGGATCGGATCCTCGGCCGGGTCAACGCGACGCTCGAGGTGTTCTCGCACGGGATCGCCTACCCGATCGGCGCGCTCGCGGCGGCCGGCGTCGCGGACGTCATCGGGGTGCGGGGCGGGATCGCGCTCGGCTGGGCGGGCATGGCCGTCTCGATCCTGTTCCTCGTGTTCTCGCCGCTGCCGCGGATCCGGACCACTTCCGACGAGGCCGCCTGGTCCGCCTGACCCGTCCCCCGGTTCATGACGACGCCTGACGCGTTTCCGACGGACCCTGTGCACACGAGCTCGCCGTTGGCGACACGAGACGAGGCTGACCATGGACCATGCGACGTTCCAGGACTGGCTCAACCGCTACATCGACGCCTGGCGGACCGGTGACGCGGCCGCGATCGGCGACCTGTTCAGCACGGACGCGCGGTACTTCTACGGGCCGTACCGCGAGCCGGTGGTCGGGCGCGACGCGATCGTGCGCGACTGGACGGCCGAGCCGGACGCACCGGGGTCGTGGGAGGCCGAGTACCGGCCGCTCGCGATCGAGGGCAGCACCGCGGTGTCGATCGGCGAGTCACGCTACGCGGATGGCAAGGTCTACAGCAACATCTTCGTGTGCACGTTCGACGGGACCGGCCGGTGCACCGAGTTCCGCGAGTGGTTCGTGAGGCAATCGCGGGCCGACGGCTAGCGGGAGCATCCTCCCGACCGATTGACAGCAGTTCCTCGACGCCGGACGCGACGCCCGCACCGGCCTGAGCGTCGGCGGCGCGAACCGCCTCCGAGGTCAGGGTCGCAGCACGGTCAGCGCCCCGGGCAGGCACTCGGCCGTGACCCAGTCCGCCCGGTGGTGGTCGCCATCGACCTGGAAGGGCTCGGTCGGCCGGGCCGTCACGCTGACCCGCTGCGCGCGGATTCGGAGTGAGCGCTTCCGATCGTGGGGCGGGTCGTCGTCGGCGAGCAGCACCTCGGCCAGACCGACGAGGCCGCCAACCGCGCCGGCGGCACGAATGACGATGACGTCGAGCAGGCCGTCGGCGGGATCGATCGGCCGGCGCGGGCCCACGAGCCCGGGCACGATCTGCCCGCAGTTGGCGAGCATCACGACGAGCCCGGTCGCCTCGTGGACGTCGCCATCCGCCTCGATCCGGAACTCGACCGGGCGGAGGCGGGCCGCCTCGAGGGCCGTGGACACGACGTAGGCGCTGAACCCGATCCGGCGCTTCAGCTCGGCTGTCGTGCGCTCCATGACCCGGGCATCCAGGCCCAGGCCGCAGGCGACGACGAAGCTCCGACGGTGGGCGGCTCGGTCGTCCGGCCGGCCGTCGTTGCCGAACGGACCCCACGTCGCCGCGCCAACATCCACCCGGTCCGGCCGGCCTGACGCGATCAGCTCGATCGCGGACGAGAGCCCGCGCGGGATCCGGAGGGCCGACGCGAAGACGTTGCCCGTCCCGGCCGGCACGACCGCCAGCGGGACCCCGCTCCCGAGCAGCGATTCCGCTGCGTCGCGGATCGTGCCGTCGCCGCCCATGACGACGACGAGCGGCGCCGCATCGGCCGCCGCCAGGGCGCGGCGCGCTGCCGCCGGCGTCGTGTCCGCGACGACCGGGCGCGCTCCGGTCCGCGCCTCGACCGCCTTCACGACGTCCGCGACGAGTCGCCGTCGGCGGTCGGGATCCACGAGCTTCGAGGCGTGTGGGTTGACGACGACGAGCGGGGGGTCGAAGCGCGTCTCGGGCATGGCCGCCAGTGTGGCCCAGCCGGCCCGCCCCGGCACGCGACGGCCCGCGCTCGCCGCGCGGCGCGCGGTGTACCCTCTCCCCTTCTCCGATCGTGCGAGGTGCCCGAATGCCGCGAAACGTCCGAGGCGCGCTGCTGCAGGCGAGCTGGACCGGTGACAAGGAATCGATGATCCAGAAGCACGAGGCGGCCGCCCATGAGGCGTCGAAGCAGGGCGCCCAGGTGATGCTCTTCCAGGAGCTGTTCTACGGCCCGTACTTCTGCCAGGTGCAGGACGCCCAGTACTACAGCTACACGGAGCTGATCCCGGACGGCCCGACCACGAAGCGGATGCAGGACCTCGCGAAGCAGACCGGGATGGTCCTCGTCGTGCCGATGTACGAGGAGGACGAGACGGCGTCGGGGATCTACTACAACACCGCCGCGGTCATCGACGCCGACGGGTCGTACCTGGGCAAGTACCGCAAGACGCACATCCCGCACGTCAAGGGCTTCTGGGAGAAGTTCTACTTCCGGCCCGGCAACCTCGGCTATCCGGTCTTCGAGACCGCAGTCGGCAAGGTCGGCGTGTACATCTGCTACGACCGCCACTTCCCCGAGGGCGCCCGGGCACTGGGCCTGAACGGTGCCGAGATGGTCTTCATCCCGAGCGCGACGTCGCGCGGCCTGAGCGAGTACCTGTGGCGGATCGAGCAGGTCAGCCACGCGGTCGCGAACGGCTACTTCGTCGGGACGATCAACCGGGTCGGGATCGAGGCCGACATCGGCGACGACGACTTCTACGGCCAGAGCTACTTCTGCGACCCGCGCGGCCAGTTCATCGGCGACGTCGGCTCGGCCCACGACGAGGAGCTCATCGTCCGGGACATGGACCTCGACAAGATCACCGAGGTCCGCCAGACGTGGCAGTTCTACCGGGATCGCCGGCCGGACGCGTACGACGACCTCGTGAGGCCCTGAGCGGCACCGAGCCGACGCGGAGACGCCCCGATGGATTTCGGCTTCACGCTGAAACCCGAGAACTCGATCGAGCGGACGATCGCCCTCACCCGCCAGGCCGAGGCCGCCGGGTTCATGGCCGGTTGGCTGTTCGACTCGCATGTCCTGTGGCGCGACCCCTATCCGCTCCTGACGCTCATGGCTGGCGCAACCAAGCGGATGCGCCTCGGGACGTGCGTCACGAATCCGGCCACCCGCGAGCCCAGCGTCACGGCCTCCGTCCTCGCGACCCTCGACGAGCTGAGCGAGGGCCGGATGGACCTGGGCATCGGCCGGGGGGACTCCGCGCGGCGAGTCCTCGGCAAGCCACCGACGACGATGGCGACGCTCGAGGAAGCGATCACGGTCATCCGGACCCTGGTCGCAGGCGAGCACGCGAAGCTGACGCCTGTCCACTACAAGGGCGCGGCGCCGGCGCTGACCGATGTCGTCGCCGGACACATCCCGATGATGTTCGTGAGCACCGGGATGATCGTACAGCCGTGGAAGGCCGGCAAGCTCAGGCCGGCTGGGCACAGGGCGGCCCGGCGGTATCCCGCAATTGCCGAATTGCCGACCGTCGCCGAAACCTTGCCCGGGTTCACGGCGGTGGTGTGGTTCGGACTGTTTGCGCCGAGCGGGACGCCGCGCGAAATCGTCACGAAGATCAACGAGAGCGTGCAGCGCATCCTCGCCGAACCAGCTTTCCGCGAACGGACCCTCGTGCCAAACTTTTATAAATCGATCCGGCGCACCCGAGCAGTTCGCCGAGCATATCCGCGCGGATGCCGCGCGCTGGAGCAAGGTGATCCGGGATGCCAAAATCGCGATCCCCGAATGAGCGCTGTTGCAGCGGGCGCGACGCGCTATAATCCACAGGCCGGTCGTGTTAAAGGTATATGTGAGTTGAGGGGGCGTCGTTATGGGTTTTCACAAGGGTCACCACGAGTTCCACACCCTCGACATGCAGGATGGCTGGCATCACGTGCCGGGCTATCCGCCGGGCTTTTCGGAGAAGATCCTCGCCGGCTCGCTCGACGTGAAGAACAAGCGCGGCAACCGCACCCGGCTGCTGCGCATCGAGGCGGGCGCGTACTCGACCGTGCCGTTCGTGCACGAGTACTGGGAAGAGGTGTTCCTGCTCTCGGGTGACCTGATCTGCGGCAACGACGAGCAGGGCCTCGGCGGCGAGCAGTTCAAGGACTACACCTACGCGGTGCGGCCGCCCGGCGTCTATCACGGGCCGTTCACGTCGAAGACCGGCTGCCTGCTGCTCGAGACGCATTACTTCGACGAGGCGTAGCCTCAATGATCACGCGTCTTCCCGGGCGCAGCGCACCGCCATAACGCGTTTACGCGCGTCTTTAACGCGCTATGTGGTGGGCTGCAGACCCGGGATCGTAACGGATACCGCCGGTACGAAGGTCCCGGATCGCGCGAGCGCTGACGCGCTCGCTGGTCCGGGACACGCGACTCCCCTCAATGCTCCAGCAGCAGCGAGCCGAAGCCGTCGATCTTGTCGTCGATGCCGTTCTGGCGCAGCGCCCACCAGTAGATGCAGGTGTTGATCGCGAGCACCGGCTTGTCGAGCCAGAACTCGGCGATGCCGGCGAGCCGCGCCATCGCCAGATTGGTGCCGACCTGCATGATGGCGTCGACGTCCGGCCCGTTCGACCTCGATGATGGCGTCGCGCAGCTCGCGCTCGGTCACATGCGCGTACTGCACCGGGCTCGTGCCGCGCAGGCCCTTGAGCCGCACGATCTCGAAGCCGCAGTCGGTGAAGAAGCGCCGCACCTGCGCATCGCCGACCGGCATGTAGGGCGTGATCACCGCAATGCGCTTGGCGCCGTAGCGCTTGAGCGCCGCCTGCGAGGCATCCGAGCCCATGGCGACCTTGACGCCGGCGCGCTGCCTCGACCCGCTCCATCAGCCGCTGGCTGCCCTCGAGCCCGTCCCAGAACGTCTCCGACGACATGCCCATGACCAGGTAGTCGGGCTCGCAGGTCATCACCTGGTCGATGGTGTGCATCATCTCCTTGCGGATATTGCCGATCAGCACGTTGAAATCGTCGTCGTTGCGGACCGGATCGTTCGGGATGATGGATGCGGCCGAAATGGTTGGTGACGCCGCGCGGCCGCATGGCGTCGAATTCCGGCTGCACCGAGGTGTTGGTCGAGGGCGCGATGACGGCGAATTTCCTGCGGAATCCGAGGGAGTCGGTCATGGCGCGGTCTTCGGCCGAGGTTGCTCGGCGAATGGCGCGCCGGCATGATAGGGTCTCGGCCGCACGGATACCAACAGGGAGCGGTCCGCCATGCTGCGAACCGGGCAAGGAGCATCTCGAATCGCTGCGCGACGGCCGCGTCGTCTATGTCGGCGGCGAGCGGGTCGACGACGTCACCACGCCATCCGGCCTTCCGCAGCGCGGCCGGGACGGTGGCGGCGATCTACGACATGAAGGCCGATCCGGCGAACCGCGACACCATGACCTACGAGGAGGACGGCGCCCGCCATTCGATCTATTTCCTGCGCGCCAAGACCCGCGACGACCTGCAGCGGCGCATGGACGGCCACCGCAAGATCGCCGATTTCACCTACGGCATGTTCGGCCGCTCGCCCGACCACGTCGCCTCGTTCGTCACCGGCATGGCGATGAAGCCCGACGCGCTGACGCCGCCCTGCGGCCTCGCCGACAATCTCGCGCGCCTACTATCGCCACATCCGCGACAACGACACCTACGTGGTCTACGCGGTGGTGCCGCCGCAGGCCGCGCGCAATCCGGAATTCTATCAGAAGCAGAACATCCCGGTGCCGACGCTGCGCGTCGTGCGCGAGGACGACGACGGCGTCGTCATCTCCGGCATGAAGATGCTGGCGACCGGCGCGCTCTATGCCAACGAAATCTGGATCGGCAACGTCATCCCGCTCGCGCCCGACCAGAAGAAGGAGGCGATCACCTGCGCGATCCCGTGCAACGCGCCGGGCCTGACGCTGTGGTCGCGCAAGCCGGCGGCCGCCGGCCTGACCTCGGAGTTCGATTCGCCGCTCGCCTGGCGCTACGACGAGAGCGACAGCATGCTGATGTGCGACAACGTCAAGGTGCCGTGGGAGCGCGTGTTCGTGCACGACGACGCGCTGCTGTCGCGCGACATCTACATCAAGACGCCGAGCCACTGCTTCGGCAATCATCAGTCGAACGTGCGCTACTGGTCGAAGATGCGGCTGCTGCTCGGGCTGTGCAGCAGGATCGCGCAATGCGACCGGCGCCGATCAGGTGCCGGCGGTGCGCGAGACGCTCGGCAAGATGGCGGCGGTCGAGGCGACCATCGGCGGCCTGGTGCACGGCCAGATCAACGCGTTCGAGAGCTGGCCCGACGGCTATGTCTGCTTCAACCGCCGCTTCATGTATGCGGGGCTCGACTGGTGCACGCAGAACTACAGCATGTTCATCGACGAGCTGCGCGAGCTGTGCGGCGGCGGCGTGTTCCAGATGCCGGCCGACATCTCGGTGATGGACGATCCCGAGCTCGCCAAGCAGTTCGCGACCTTCTGGCAGACGCCGCAGGCCGATGCGCTCACCCGCATGAAGCTGTTCAAGCTCGCCTGGGACATGGTCGGCTCGGAGTTCGCCGGCCGGCATCTGCAATACGAGAAATTCTACGCCGGCGCGTCGTTCATCATCCGCAACCACTCCTATCGCGAGACCGACTGGGGCGAGTTCAACAAGCTCGTCGACGACCTGATGGCGGGCTACGACATTCCGGAGGGCAAGGGGCAGGCCGGCAAGCGGGTCGCCTGACGGTGGCGCAACGCTGACCGCACGCCGATCGTTGCCGACTTCACTTCGCGCACCTCATGCTGAGGAGCGACCGCAGGTCGCGTCTTGCAGCATGGCCGCGCACCCTACGTGGGCCGTCATCCTCTTCGCGCCCTTCTTATCTGGATGAGGCCTGAGCAAATTCGGCCGACGCTACATATATGTGTGCTTTCGCCAAGTATGCCGCATGAGCGCACGGCGAACGTGCGACGCGGCTAATTCGATCGCAATTACTGTGGCGGCGAAGACAGCGTCATGCACCCGTCAGCGAGTGTCATCGCCACGAACAAAACTTCAGCAAAGAAATCTTGCATGAAAACCTCTGTTCGATTATTCTGATTGTTTTTTCCGATCCAACGAAATTGGAATCGGGCTCGTTTGAGCAGTGACACGAAGGCGCCGGAATTGACCGGCGAAATGTGAGTAAGGGTGTTGCAATGAATGTGGAGCTGTTTGGTACGCCGAAAGCATCGCCAATCGAAAGCGTGATGGAGCCGCCGCGGATCGTGTGGGGCGCGGCGACCGCCGCCGAGCGCGGCCCGGTGATCGCGACGCTGCGCGATCCACGCCATCGCAATGCGGTCGGCACCCACGCCGGCGGCTATTCGGTCTACCGCGCGCTCGCCATCGCGGCGAAGACGCTCAAGCCCGACCAACTTGCCGACCTCACCGACACCGCGCCGGCAGCGCACATCGGGCCCTATCCGCAATGGTCGGACGCCAAGAAGATCGTCTCGCTCGATCCGTGGGGACATTTGGTCGGCGAGGAATTCCGCGACTATCTCGCGCGCGGCTACGACATCCGTCCGACGATCGCGATCACCCGCGCCAACATCGACATGCCGGAAATCCGCGAGGCCATCGTCGCCGGCCGCATCCCGGTCGATGGCGAGATCGTCGGCGAGACCGGCAGCATCCGCGTGGTCAAGGCGGCGATCGATCCGGTCTGGTATCTGCCGGGCATCGCCGAGCGCTTCGGCATCGACGAAGACCGATTGCGGCACGGTCTGCACGAGCAGACCGGCGGCATGTATCCGGAGCTGGTCGATCGTCCCGATCTCAAGGTGTTCCTGCCGCCGATCGGCGGCACCACGATCTACTGCTTCGGCGATCCGCAGAAGCTCGAGCGACCCCAACACGCCGCTCGCCTGCCGCGTGCACGACGAGTGCAATGGCTCCGACGTGTTCGGCTCCGACATCTGCACCTGCCGGCCCTATCTGGCGCACGGCATCGAGATCGCCGTCCAGATGGCGCAGGCGGGCGGCGTCGGCCTCGTGGTCTACAACCGCAAGGAAGGCCGCGCGCTCGGCGAGGTCACCAAGTTCCTGGTCTACAACGCGCGCAAGCGGCAGAAGGGCGGCGACCGCCCGGAAGGCTATTTCCACCGCACCGCCTGCGTCGCGGGCGTCGAGGACATGCGCTTCCAGGAGTTGATGCCGGACGTGCTGCATTGGCTCGGCGTGACCCGCATCCACCGCTTCGCCTCGATGAGCGACATGAAGTGCGACGCGCTCACTCGCCAGGGCATCACCATCGACGAACGCGTGCCGATCCCCGACGAGCTGGTTCCGAAGGATGCGCGCGTCGAGATCGAGGCGAAGATCGCGGCCGGCTATTTCGCCGGCGACAAGCCGCGCGGCGATTTTTCCGGGACGGTCGGGCGGGCGCTCGACGAGTGATCGCGACGGCTTCCAGCCACGTGCCGGATTACGGCCGGCGGCGAATACGGTTGGAGCACTGCCCGGCCTGGCACATCTGCGCACCGCCGCGGCGGTGCGCGAACGCTGCCGCATGGTCCATGACTTTACGGCGGCCGGGCGCTCGACGCATTTCACCCTCAAGCAAATCGCGCCTTGCCGCAGTCGCCGCTTACGTCGCGGAGGTGACGCGCGACGCCTATCCCGATCTGAACATTCCGTATCACAGCCGGTGGCGGCATTTCGCGGCGGGCGGCGTCGATCGCTGGCGCGGTTTCGAAGGTATCTTAATGCCGATCCCATCGAGCGGGCGCGCGCGGCGATTGATCTCGCGACCGTGAGCGTGCTGCTCGACGCCGGCGCCGGTGACGCCTGGCGTTATCGCGAGCCGGCAACCGGCCTGACGTTCTCGCGTTCCGAAGGGCTCGCGGTTGCGAGCCTCGACATGTTTGGCGCAGGCGGATTTTCCAGCGACCCGGATCGCCCGTGGCGCGCGGACGACGTGGCGCTTGAGAGGATCGGGCCCGAGTCCCTCGCCCGGTATTTTCAGGTCGGGCCGGACAATCCATTGGTTGGACTGGAGCAGCGCAGCCTGCTGCTGCGCCGCCTCGGGGGCAGCTCTCAAGAACCGTCCCGACTTGTTCGGCTCGGCGCCGGCGCGTCCCGGCAATCTGATCGATTATTTTCTGGGCACGTTCAGCGGCAATCGCATTCCGGCGGCGACGATCCTCGCCACGCTGCTCGACGGCCTGTCGTCGATCTGGCCGTCGGGCCTGATGCTGCGCGGCGTCCCCATCGGCGATGCGGGCCGCCACCCGGCGGTTCGCACCGGCGACGACACCGACCAGATCGTGCCGTTTCACAAGCTGTCGCAGTGGTTGACCTATTCGCTCCTCGAACCGATCGAGCATGCAGGATTGACCGTGACCGGGCTCGACGAACTCACCGCCCTGCCGGAATATCGCAACGGCGGTCTGCTGATCGATCTCGGCGTGATCTGTCCTCGTCAGCCGATCGACCTGCGACGGCCCCACAAGGTGTCCTCGGAGATCGTCGTCGAATGGCGCGCGCTGACCGTGGCGCTCATGGACCAATTGCTCGACGCCGTACGGCGCGAACTCGGCCTCGATCAGAGCGTTCACGATGCCGCAGATGCTGCAGGGCGGAACCTGGAGCGCCGGCCGGAAGATCGCGCTTGCGCTGCGGCCGCCGGGCGGCCCCTCGCCGCTACCGATCGTCGCGGATGGCACGGTGTTCTGACCGGACGCCTTGCTGCATGGGCATGCGCGATGCAATATCACGGCGGAATGAATATCCCCAACCGTACCGCGACACGCTCCGACGCCATCGCGCGCGCCCATGCGCATTTCGACGATGGCGACTTCGTCGAGGCGCTACGCCGGCGGGTCGCGATTCCGAGCACCAGCCAGGAGCCGGAGCGCGCCGAGGCGCTGCGGGCCTATCTTCGCGACGAGATGGAGCCGGCGCTCGACGCCGCTCGGTTTCACGAGCCGCGATCTTCGAGAACCCGCAAGAGCAACGGCCCGCCGTTCCTGGTGGCCGAGCGGATCGAGGACCCGCGTTGCTCACCGTGCTGGTCTACGGCCACGGCGACACCGTCCGCGGGCTCGACGATCTGTGGCGGCTGGGACTGGCGCCGTGGTCGCTCAAGGTCGAAGGCGATCGCATCTACGGCCGCGGCACCGCCGACAACAAGGGCCAGCACAGCATCAACATCGCAGCACTCGCGGCGGTGCTGCAGGAGCGCGGCAGGCTCGGCTTCAACGTCAAATTCCTGATCGAGATGGGTGAGGAAGTCGGCTCGGCCGGTCTGCGCGAGCTGTGCGAGCAGCACAAGGACGGCGCGCTCCGCGCCGACCTGCTGATCGCGTCCGACGGGCCGCGGATCGCGCCCGACAAGCCGACACTGTTTCTCGGCGCACGCGGCGGCCATCCGATCGACCTGATCGTCGACCTGCGCGAGGGCGGTCATCATTCCGGCAACTGGGGCGGCCTTCTCGCCAATCCCGGCATCGTGCTCGCGCAGGCGCTCGCCTGCATCACCGATGCGCGCGGCAGCGATCAAGGTGCCGGAATGGCGGCCGCCGCTGTCGCCAGTCGGTGCGGCTGCTGCTTGCCGGCGTCGAGGTCGATGGCGGCAGCGACGGCCCGGCGATCGATCGCGACTGGGGCGAACCGGGACTGACGCCGGCCGAGCGCGTGTTCGGCTGGAACAGCTTCGAGGTGCTCGCCTTCACCACCGGCACGCCGGAGCGGCCGGTGAACGCCATTCCCGGAAACGCGCGCGCGCACTGCCAGCTTCGCTACGTGGTCGGCACCGCGGTCGACGACATCATCCCGGCGCTGCGCCGCCATCTCGACCGCAACGGTTTCACGAACGTCGAGGTGCGCGCCGGCCGCGAGCGGTTTCTTCAACGCCAGCCGGCTCGACCCGGCCGATCCCTGGGTCACGTGGGTCGCGCAGCTCGATCGAACGCACCAGCGGCGCGCCGCCGACCATCCTGCCGAACCTCGGCGCCTCGCTGCCGAATGACATCTTCGTCGACGTGCTCGGGCTCAAGACCATCTGGATCCCGCACTCCTACGCGGGATGCTCGCAGCATGCGCCCGACGAGCATCTGCTGGCGCCGATCGCGCGCGAAGGGCTCGGCCTGATGGCCGGACTTTTCTGGGATCTGGGCGAGCCCGACACGCCTCATCGCCGCTAAGCCTGCGCAAAAGCTCTACCAAGGAAGCATCAATGCCGGTCGGCGTATTCTTCGATGGATTCTCGTCCACCGCCGAAATGCTGGAGGTCTGCCGCGCGGCCGAAGCCGCCGGCGCTTCGAGCCTGTGGTTTGCGCAGCACATGGGCTACCGCGAGGCCATGGTCTGGGCGACCGCAGCCGCAAGCGTCACGCGGAGCGCGACGCTGGTGCCGACTGCCATCAGCCCCTATCTGTGGCCGCCGCTTCCGGTCGCCATGGCGATCGCAACGCTCGCCGAATTCGCGCAAGGCCGCGTCATTCTCAACGTGTCGGTCGGCAACATCCTCAACCTCGCCGAGTTCGGCATCGAGCCGGTCAAGCCGATCCGCATCATGCGTGAATATGTCGAGGCGTTGCGCGCGCTTTGGACCGGAAAACCGGTCACTCAAGACGGCGAACTGCACAAGCTGCGCGGCGCCAAGATGGTATTCGACCAGGGGCGGCAGTATCCGATCTACATCGCCTCGACCGGTCCGCAGATGCTCAAGCTCGCCGGCGAGATCGCCGACGGCGTCCTGCTCTCCGCCGGCCTCACGCTGGCTTCGACCGCGCGTTGTCTTGAGCTGGCGCAAAGCGGCATCGCGCCAAGGCGCATGAATCGACGGCGCTGCGCAAGGCATCGTTCATCAACTTCCGAGTGTCGCATGACGGCGCGGCCGCGAAGCGGGCGATGCTGCAGAAG
>CAVVCZ010000008.1:0-73384 GCA_963746845.1 uncultured Chloroflexia bacterium
CACGGCGCCGAGACGTCGCGCCGGGTCGCGTGCCGTCCATCTGCTCACGGCCGCGGATTCGCGCGACGACCTCCGACGGATGACTCAGAACACCCGGCCGGGGTTCATGATCCCGAGCGGGTCGAGCGCGGTCTTGATCGTCCGCATCACGCCGATCACGTCCTCACCGACCTGGTCGACGAGGGCCTCGCGTCGCGACAACCCGATGCCGTGCTCCGCGGTCACCGTCCCGCCGAGCGCGATCGCCGCAGCGAAGATCTCGTTCCGGACCGTCTCGGTCAGCTCGGCGGCACGCGGATCGTCGTGGTCGAAGATGAAGTTCGGGTGGAGATTGCCGTCGCCCGCGTGACCGAAGGTCGCGACCCGGACGCCGTGACGATCTGCCGCCTCCTGGATCGCGACGAGGAGCTCCGGAACGCGACCCCGCGGCACCCCGACGTCCTCCATCCGGACCGTACCCTGCCTTTCGAGCGCCCGGAGCGCGAGGCGCCGGGCCTGCCGGAGCCAGTCGGCCTCGGTCGGGTCCTCGGCACGCACGAGGTTCGTCGCGCCCGCCGTCTCGCACGCAGCGACGGCGGCGTCGAGCTCCGCGGCGGCCGCGGCGGCCGGCAGGTCGCTCTCGACGAGGAGCATCGCCGCGGCGTCCCGATCCAGCCCGAGCTGGAACGCGTCGTCGACGGCCAGGATCGTCTCGTGGTCGAGCAGCTCGAGCGTGACCGGGTGGAGCCCGGCGGCGGTGATCGCCGCGACGCCGTGGCCGGCCGTGGCGAGCGACGGGAAGAACGCGAGGAGCGTCGAGCGCGGCGGTGGCGCGATGTGGAGCCGGAGCGTGGCCTCGGTGATGATCCCGAGCGTGCCCTGCGACCCGACGAACAGGTGGGTGAGGGCATATCCGGCGACGTCCTTCACGTTCCGACCACCGGTCCGGATCACGCGGCCGTCCGGCAGGACGATCTCCAGCCCGAGGACGCTGTCGCGGGTCTGGCCGTACTTCACGCAGCACAGCCCGCCGGCGTTCGTCCCGAGGTTCCCACCGATCGAGCAGATCTCGTAGCTCGCGGGATCCGGGGCGTAGAACAGGCCCTCCGCGGCAACCGCGGCCTTCAGCTCGGCGTTGAGGATCCCCGGCTGGGTGACGACGACGAGATTGGCCCGGTCGATCTCCAGCACGCGGTTCATGCGGGTCAGAGCGATCGTCAGCCCGCCCTCGATCCCCGCGGCGCCGCCGCTCAGCCCCGACCCGGCCCCGCGTGGTACGACCGGCACGCGATGGCGAGCCGCGAGCCCGACGAGCGCCGACACCTCCGCCGTCGACTCGGGGAGTGCCACCGCGAGCGGCAGGCCGGCGTGGAGATAGGCGGTCTCGTCGTTCCGGTAGGCCTCGCGGTCGATCTCGTCCGTCAGGAGACGCAGACCGGGCAGCTCCCGGGCGATCGCGTCCAGCAGTGCGCGCCCCGCTTCGGGCGAGATGACGGGAGCGGACGCCGGGCTGGTGGCCACGGGCTCAGTCTATCGGTAGGATTCCGCGATGACCCGGAGCCGGACGCGCCGACTGGTCGGGATCGCGGCCCTCCTGGCGGCGGCGTTCGTCGTCCTCGCCATCCCCGTCGACGCGGCCCGTCGGTCGCCTGCTCGTCTCCCCATGCCGGCGGCGGACGGCGTCCGCGCGGGCACGGTCAACGCCACGAGCATGAACCTGACGGCCGAGTACAGCGCGACCGTCCGGCTCGGCTTCGGGACCCGCGCGTTCCGCATCGACGAGGCGATCGTCGTCACGAACACGTCCGGCATCGCCATCGACCGTCTCGAGCTGAACACGATCGCGGCCCGTCTCGGTGGCGGGATGCGGATCACGAGTGCGTCGGTCGACGGCGTCGCGGTCCAGCCGACCGTCACCGACCAGACGATCCACCTCCCGCTCGGCGGCGTGCTCGACCCGGGGGCCGGGACCGTCGTGCGGCTCCAGTACCGGGCCACCCTGCGGAGCACGACGTCCGGCTCGAACTGGCTCTTCACGCGCGCGAACGGCATCCTCGAGGCCCATCGCTGGTTGCCGTGGATCAGCACACCGACGGCGTTCAACCGTCCGAACCACGGCGACCCGTTCGTGACCGGCGTGAGCCCGAAGGTCCGCGTCACGATCATCAGCGACCGCCGGCTCGTGTACGCGACGACCGGCGAGCAGGTCGCGGGAAGCGGCCTGAGCCGCACATTCGAGGCGCGCAACGTGCGCGACTTCGCGTTCACCGCGGCCCCGGACTACGCCCTGCGATCGGCCACGGTCGGCGGCGTCGTGGTCCATGTCTGGAGCCGCCCGGGGTTCCCCGCGTCGACGGTCCTCGCCGCCGCGAAGTCGGCGCTCGCGAAGGAGGCGGCGCTGCTCGGCGCCTATCCGTACCGGACGTACGACCTGGCCCAGACCGCCGGCGGCTACGGGATGGAGTCGCCGGGACTGACCTGGATCCCGACCGGCGCCGGAAGCCTGACGTACCTCGTCGCCCACGAGACCGGCCACCAGTGGTTCTACGGGATCGTCGGCAACGACCAGGCGCGGCAGCCGTTCGCGGACGAGGCGGCGGCCGACTTCGTCGCTCGGTACGTGACCGGGCTTCGACGCGCGTCGCGCTGCTCGACCGCCCGCCTCGACCTCACGATCTACCAGTATTCGAGCGCCTGCTACTACGAGGACATCTACATCCAGGGTGGGAACCTGATCGACGACACCCGCAAGGCGATGGGCGCGAGCGCCTTCTGGGCAGCGGTCCGCGACTACCTCGCGACGAACCGCTTCAAGATCACGACGACCGAGACCCTCCTCGCGACGCTCGACGCCCATACGCCCCTGAACCTCGGCACGACGCGCTTCGCCTCGCGCTTCCCGAGCATGTACTGAGGACGCGCGCCGACCTGTCGGGGATCGGACATCCGCGCGGCGTGGGTCACGTCATCCTGCCGATGCGCGTCTGAACGCCGGCTCGACGAGATCGCCGAGCCAGGCACGAGGGACGGATGGACATGAACGAAACGAGAAGGACCGCGGCGCTCGCGGCCGTGATCGGACTCGGGTTGCTCGGCGGCTGCAGCTCGGGCCAGCCCGCGTCGGCGCCGCCGTCGCCATCCATTGCTCCCGCGCCATCGGTGGGGAGCCCGTCGCCGTCCGCCGCCCCCTCGTCGACCCCGGCGCCAACGCGGACCGCGCCCCCGTCGGTCGCGCCGAGCCCGTCGGCCGGACCGGTCGCCGGCCAGGCGCCCGATGGCCCGTGGACCGGTCTCACCTGGATCACCGCGGACGCGGCCTTCCCGAAGCTCGTGCCGAACCCCAGCGAGAACGCCGGGCTCCAGCTGTACGGCTGGAGCCATGGCTACGTCGCGTTCGGCTCCGACGGCGGCCAGGGCTCGAACATCACGCCGTCGCTCATCGCGACGTCGTCGACCGACGGGCTCCACTGGACGGCGGCCCGTCCGGTCGACATCGGGGGCGCGAACGACCAGATCACGATCGAGCACGTCGATGAAGGCCCCGGCGGCCTGCTGGCCGTCGGCTACTTCCCCCCTGACACCTGCGGCGGGCCTCCGGCGATCGCGGGCCTCTGGAAGTCGACCGACGGGACGGCCTGGAAGCACGTCGCGCTGCCCCGGGACATGGTCCGGGGACACGTCGAGAACGTCGCGGGCGGCTCGGCCGGCTACATCGCGACCGGCAAGCTCAGCAACGGCACGACACCCGGGATCTGGCTGTCGCAGGACGGCACGACCTGGAAGGCCGCCGCGCTGCCGAAGCCGCCGAGCGGGACGCTCGTCGTCAATGACGGCACGAGCTTCGCGGGCGGGTACGTCCTCGCCGGCGCGGTGATCGGGCCGGAGGGCTGCGGCGGCGCCTCGTCCATCCACCCGGCGGTGTGGTGGTCCGCCGACGGCACGGCGTGGACTCGCGAGGCCCTCCCGGGCGGCCTGACCAGCAAGAACGCCTCGCTCACCATCCGCCGGCTCAGCGACGACGAGCTGTACGCCATCGACGGTGCCGGGGACACGCCGAAGGTCTGGATCTCGACGGACGGACGGCACTGGACCCAGATCAGGACGCCGACCGACGAGGCCCTCTACGGCACGATCGGTGACGGCGAGCGATCGATCGTCGTGGCCGCACCCGACGACAGCGGACCGTTGATCTACAAGGCGGTCAGCGATCAGCTGGACGTCACGCCGCTGTCCCCGACGGGCGACGGACCGGTCCAGACGCCCGATTCGATCGGGACGATCAGCGCGGTCGGTCCGACCGGGATCGTCGTCGTCAACGTGGACGGATCGAAGCTGTGGCTGGGGGTGCCGAGCGGGACCTAGCGGCAAGGGCGACCCGGCGGTCCGCGGCGCGGGCCTGGGGCATCTGGCGGAAGGGCTCCGGGAGGGCAGGCCGCCAGGCCCGCCAGCCGGCGACGAGCCACGCGGCGACGGCACGTTCGAACGGGCCCCAGCGCAGACCGTACGCCTCGCGGATCGAGGCCGGGAGCAGCCCGATCGAGGGCCAGAGCGTCCAGGCGTACAGGGCGGCCGGCACCCCGTTCAGCGCGGGGATCACCGGCCCGAGCGGTGGGTGGAGAACGGCGTCGCCGAGCTCCCGCGCGACGGGCCCGACCCGGACCGGACCGGACGGGGCCATGGAGTCGGCGAGGTAGGCCTCGAACGCGTCCACGTCCGCGGGCAGGAGGGCAGCCGGGATCCCGAACGCCCGCCCGATCGGCAGCGTCTCCGCGTAATACCGCGCCCGTCGTTCCCGGCCGAGAGGCTCGAGCCATGCGTCCGCGACGACGATCGTCGAGTCGACGAGGGTGGCGTGGACCCACAGCGAGAGCTCCGGGTCGCGGGCGCGGTAGGTCGGGCCGGTGATCGTCCGGTGGAGCCCGTTCAGACGACGGATCTCCGCGCGTGCCGCCGTCCCCGTCCCGTAGACGATCCGGAGATAGCTCCGCAGCGTGCCCTGGAGCCGGGCCCACGGGTCGGCCCGGAAGTCGCTGTGGTCGGCCACGCCCGCGGCCACCAGGGGATGGGCCAGCTGGAGGAGCAGTGCCCGCGGCCCCGCCCCGAGGAGGAGCATCGCCTCACGGTTCAGTGCCCACGCCTCCGAGCCCGGACCGTACAGTCCGCGGGCGTCGTCGGGATCGGCCATCCGTTGCGCTGTCACGTGCCGCGCTCGCCGAGGGGCGGCGACGAGGAACCCTAGTCGTCCTCGTCGTCGCCGCGCCGGTCGACCACCCACCATGCCGCCGGGAACGCGGCCGCGGCCAGGAGCAGCTTCACGATGTCGCCGACGATGAAGGGCGTGACGCCGAGCTTGATGCCCGTGGCCAGGTCGACGTCGAGCACCGCCATCAGCCACGGCACGCCGACGAGGTAGATCACGACGTTGCCGATCGCCATCGCCGCCAGCGCGCCGAGCACCCGGCGATCCCAGCCCAGCTCCGCGAGCCGGCCGACCACCGCCCCGGCGAGGATGAACCCGACGAGATAGCCGCCGGTCGCGCCGAGGATCACCCCGACCCCGCCCTTGCCCTCGGCGAAGAACGGGAAGCCGATCAGGCCGATCAGGACGTACAGGGCAACGCTCGCGACCCCGCGCCGCGAGCCGAGCGCCCCGCCCACGAGCAGGACGCCGAACGTCTGTCCCGTGACCGGCACCGGCGAGCCCGGAACGGGGAACGTGATCCGCGCGCAGAGGTAGATGATCAATGACCCGAGGACGATGAGCGCGACGTGGCGGAACCGGGCGCTGATCCGCTCGCCGACCCCGATCGGGACGAGGAAGTCGGCGATGGTGAGCCCGCGCTCCTCGGCCGGCAGCCGGTTCAGGCGGGGCGTGGCAAAGGTCATCGAGTGACGGCTCCCTCCGTCGGCGCGGGCCCGGTGCTGGGAAACCGGGCGGGGTCCGGGCGGCGGCGGCCCGAGTCTACCATCGGCCTCATTCGCGCCGGACAGCGGAGGCGATCGCGAGACGGCTCGCGAGGCGGGCCGGGTACCAGGCCGCGAGCATCGACACGCCCACCCCGAGGACGACCGCGGCGGCGATCGTGAGCCACGGCACGTCGGCGATGAGCCGGCCGCCACCCGCCAGCCCGGTGAGGATCGCCGCGGCGATCAGCCCGGTCACGATCCCGAGCGCCGCACCCACGAGCCCGAGGATCCCGGCCTCCACGACCACCGTCCGGCGCACCTGCCCGCGGGTCATCCCGGCCGCCCGGAGCACGCCGAGCTCGCGGACCCGCTCCAGGACGCTCACCGTCAGCGTGTTGACGATCCCGAGCGCGGCGACGATGACGGCGATGATCGCGAGCGCGTCGAACAGCCCGAAGACCTGGGCGAGCGCGTCGTCGACGGCCCCGGCGACGCTCTCGAGCGGCGTCGGCTCCAGCGCGGACTCCCGGGCGAGCTGGTCGACCGCGGGCCGGGCCGTCGCCTCGGCGCCGGGGTCGTAGCGGACCGCGAGCAGGTCCGCGCCCTCGACCCCGAAGACGTTCGTCGCGTCGGGCCAGCCGATCAGCACGGCCTCCCCCACCGACCCCGGCAGGGACCGCTCGACGATCCCCGCCACCCGCAGGTCCGCGACCTTGCCGCCGCCGACGGCGAGCGTGAGCGTCGAGCCGACCGTGAGGCCCGTCCGGTCCGCGATCGCCTCCGGCAGGATCGCGACCCCGCCCCGGTCGAGACCGGCCAGCGCCGCGTCGCGATCGCCGACGACGAAGCGCAACCGGCCGTCCGCCGCCAGGTCCGAGCCCCGCACCGCGGCGGCCTCCAGCCGGACGCCGTCGCGGGCGACATCGAACGTCGCGATCGGGCTGACGCGCGTGACGCCGTCGATCGCGGCCACGTCGCCGATGACGGACTCGTCGAGCGCGATCGGCCGGATCGACGTCAGCAGCTCGTCGCCGGGGATGACCTCGCTGAGCCATGCCGACGCCGCGAGCCGTGACTGGTGGGCGACCGCGCCGACGGCGACGACCATCGCCAGCCCGATCGCCAGCCCACCGACCGTCAGCGTCGTCCGGCTCCGGTCGCGGGCGATCGCGGCCCGGGCGAGCCGCTCCTCCGGCCGGAACAGGACGCGGAACGGGAGGCCCGCCAGCCGGCTGAGGGCCCCGAGCACGGCCGGCGCGAGGAGGACCGCCGCGAACAGGACGAGATAGATGAGCGCCGAGCGGACGAGACCCTCCGGGCCCAGGTCGCGCGGCCAGACGAGCAGCCCGGCCAGCCCGACCGCCACGAAGACGGCGACGAGCCAGCGCAGACGGGCACGGCGCGAGGCGGCCGGGTCGCTCCGCTCGCGGAGAACCTCGACCGGCGGGATCGCGCCGGCCCGGCGGGCGGGCTCGAGACCGGCCGCGACCGTCACGGCCAGCCCGATGACGGCGATCGCGACGATCGACAGCACCTCAGGGTCCACCCGCTCGAACGGGATCGCGGCCACCGAGCGGAGCTCGATGGCCATCAGCTCGGCGAGGACAAAGCCCAGGGCGAGCCCGAGCAGGGCGCCGAGGATCCCGAGGGCCACCGCCTGGGCGACGACGAACCCGACGAGCTGGCGCCGCGTGGCGCCGGCCGCCCGGAGCAGGCCGAGCTCCCGGATCCGCTCGGTCACGGTCATCGACAGCGTGTTGAAGATCAGGAACGCACCGACGAACAGCGCCACCGCGGAGATCAGGGCCGTGGTGGCCCGGAAGTCCGCCGTCGAGCTGCGCAGCGACGTGCCGATCTCGCCGGGCGACGACAGCACGTACGGCTGCCCGGTCAGCGCGACCCCGATGGCGTCGGCGACGTTCTCGGGCGTCGCCCCCTCGCCGGCGATCACGTCGACGCGGCTCACGGTGTCGTCGCCCAGGAGCCGCTGCATCGCCGCCAGCGGCAGGACCACGGTGCGCCCACCGCTCCCGACCATCGGCCCGTCCCCCGCCAGGATCCCGACGATCGGCACGGCGGCCGGGCCGTCCGGTCCGAGGACCGTCACGACCCCACCGAGGGCCAGGTCGTCGCTGTCCGCGAGGGTCTGGGTGACGAGCGCCCCGTCGGCGTCCGGTCCACCGAGCGGAGCGCCCGACGACAGCACGAGATCCCGGACCTGCGCCTCCGGCCCCGGATCGACGCCGAGGAGCGTCACCGGTGCGGCAGGCGTCGGTCCCTCGGCGACTCCGCTGAGATACGTCCGCTTCTGGAGCGCCGGCGCCGCGACGACGACGCCCGGCGCGCCCTCGATCGCGGCGAGGCTGTCGGCCCCGAGCCCGGTCGGGCCGAACGCCTCGACCCGCAGGTCCGCCCGCCCGACGAGGTCGCTGACCGTCCGGTCGATCGCGGCGGTGATGCCGGCGTCGGTCGCGAGCGACGCGTACAGGACCGCGACCCCGAGCGCGACCCCGACGATCGAGAGGAGCGTCCGCCCGCGCCGTGCCCCGAGGCTCCGGAACGCCAGCGAGATCAACCCTGGGTCCCGCTCAGAGCCCGAGCTCCGCGAGGCGACTCACGAGGGGCGTTGTGTCGTGGTCGGCGCGCCGGCCGAGGGTGATCTGGTCGCGGATCCGGCCGTCGCTGATCACGAGGACGCGGTCCGCGTAGGCGGCCGCCTTCGAATCGTGGGTCACGAGCACGACCGTCTGGTGGCGTTCGACGCACGATCGGAAGAGGGCCTCGAGGATCTCCGTGCCGGTCGTGTAGTCGAGGTTGCCCGTCGGCTCGTCCGCGAAGAGCAGCGCCGGCCGGGTCACGAGCGCCCGGGCGATCGCGACCCGCTGCTGCTCACCGGCCGACAGCTGGTCCGGCTTGTGGTGCTCCTTTCCGGCGAGATCGACGAGGGCGACGACGTCCCGGATCCGCTCGGACAGCTCGCCCTTGCTCGGATCGGACCCCGCGATCGTGAACGGCAGGCCGATGTTCTCGGTGACGTCGAGGAGCGGGATCAGGTTGAACGACTGGAACACGAACCCGGTCCGGTCGCGGCGGAGCTTCGTCGCGGCGTCGTCGTCGAGCTGGCTGATCGTCTCGCCCTGGAGGATCACCTCCCCGGAGGTCGGTCGATCGAGGCCGCCGAGCAGCTGGAGGAGGGTCGACTTGCCGGAGCCGGACGGCCCCATCAGGGCGACGAACTCGCCCTCGCCGACGCTGAGCGAGACGCCCCGCAGGGCGTCCACGGTGGTCGCTCCCAGCCGGTAGCGCTTGGCGAGGTTGCGTGCCTCGAGGATCACGGCCATCTCGATCGAGTGTAGCCGTGCGACACGGGCCGGCGGAGTTCCGCGCGTCCCACCGCTCGTCAGTTACCCAGGTAGGAGCCCGTCACGCCGGACACGACCGCCTCGAGAAGGCCCGGGCTTGTGCCCGGGTCCACGACGCGCAGCCCGGCCTCGGACGTGCCCGGCCGGGCATCCCGGACCGTCGTCGCGGTCGTGCCGTCCCCGGTCCCGGATCCATCACCCGATCCGGTGCCGTCCGTCGCGCCTGCTCCGGGGTCACCGGTGTCCTCCGGACCCGAGGCGATCGGCGGCGTAAGGGTCGGGGCGGTGTCGGCCGACGGCGACGCGGACGGCGGAGCCACGGCGGGCTTCGGGGTCGGCTTGGGCTTCGCGGCCGGCTTCGGGGTCGGGCGCGGCGTCACGACCGGCTTCGGCTTCGGCTTCGCGGTCGGCTTCGGGGTCGACGGCGGGCTCGTCGCCCCGCACCGGTCGGCGAACAGGACCGTCCACATCTTCTTGCCGTCGGGGCCCTTGTAGGCGCCGATCCCGATCACGTCCCAGGCCTTCCCGAGGATGTTCGCGCGGTGGCCGGACGAGTTCATGAATGCCTGCTGGATCTCGGCCGTCGCCTGGTCATCGGGATACGTGTTCCAGCCGATGTTCTCGCCGGCGATCTTGTAGCAGTAGCCCTTCGAGTCGAGGATGTTGAACACGCTGTGGCCGTCGGGCGGGATGCTGTGGCTGAAGTAGTCCCGGACGATCATGTCCTTGCTGCGCGCGCGGGCGATCGTGGTCAGGGTCGAGTCCACCTTCAGCGACTTCAGCCCGGCCGAGGCGCGGGCCTGGTTCGTCAGGCTCACGAGCTGCTTCTCCGAGCTCGAGCTGAACGAGTTCGGCGACCACGCAAGGGTCGGGCTCGGCGACGCCAGCAGCCCGATCGAGGTCAGCCCGAACGCCAGCGCGACCATGACGATGAACCGGCGCGGCTCGCGTCGGACGTCCGGCCGGAGGTCGATCTGCGGGTTCGCTCGGGCGGGGGCGAGGATCATCGACGGTTCGGTCTCGTGCGAATCGCCGGCTGGGGATCCGGCGTCGTTCGACCGTAGACACGGACCGCCGCGGAGTCCGCGGGGCGATGGTCCCGAGACCGGGGTTCACGGGTACCAGCGCCCGCACCGCACCGCCGCGGACGTCAGCCGACCGGTTCCCTCTGCCCCGTGCCGCACCGGACCGACCACCGGTCCGGGCGCGGGTTCAGCCCCCGAGCACCTCGGTGAAAGCCCGGTACGACGGCTCGATCGGGCCGGCGAGGCCATCGCCGCCCGCTCCCTCGTCGCCCAGGGCGAACCGGCGCGCGTCCGGCGTCTTCACGCCGTTGCCGGACAGGATCGCGACGACCTCGTCGCCGTCCCGGATGACCCCGCGAGCCCGGGCCGCCGCAACCGCGGCGACGGTCACGCCGCCGGCGGTCTCGACGAAGATGCCCTCGTTCGCAGCCGTCCGGCGGATGGCATCGGCCGTGGCCGCGTCCGGGATCCCCTCGATGGAGCCGCCGGTCCGGCGCGCGAGGTCCAGCGCCTCGCCTCCGTCAGCGGGCGAGCCGATCGCGAGCGAGCGGACGATCGTGTCCGGTGCCCGGACGGGGCGGATCTCGTCGACGCCCTCGGCGAAGGCCGTCGCGACCGGGGCGCAGCCGGCCGGCTGGCCGCCGACGAACCGGACGGTCTTCCGCTCCACCAGCCCGATGTCGGCGAGCTCCTCGAAGCCCTTCGCGATCTTCGTGAACATCGAGCCCGAGGCGATCGGCCCGACGAGGACATCCGGCAGGCGCCAGCCGAGCTGCTCGGCGACCTCGTAGGCAATGGTCTTGCTGCCCTCGGCGTAGAACGGCCGCAGGTTCACGTTGACGAACGCCCAGCCCTCCTCGTCGGCGATCTCGAGGCTCAGGCGATTGACCTCGTCGTAGGTGCCGTTCACCCGGACGACGGTGGCGCCGTAGCCCAGGGCGTGCTCGACCTTGGCCGGCTCGAGATCCGCCGGGACGAAGACGAAGGCGCGCAGGCCCGCAGCCGCCGCGGCCGCCGCCGTCGCTCCGGCGAGGTTGCCGGTCGAGGCGCAGGCGAGGGTGTCGAACCCGAACTCCACGGCGCGAGCCGTCGCGACGGCCACGACCCGGTCCTTGAAGCTGAGCGTCGGGTTGCGCGTGTCGTCCTTGAGATGGAGCGTCGTGCCGGTCCCGAGGTCCAGGTCGCGGGCAAGACGCGGGGAGCGGACGAGGGCTGTCGAGCCGACCGCGAGACCGCGCTCCGGGGCATGCTCGACCGGGAGCAGCTCGAGGTAGCGCCAGATCCCGGGAGCCCGGGCGGCGATCGCCTCGTGGCTCAGGGCCGAGCGGGCCACGTCGTAGTCGTACACGACCTCGAGCGGCCCGAAGCACGCCGGACACACGAAGGCCGGACCGATGGCCTCGAGATGCCCGCAGGCGCGACAGCGCAGGCCCTGGACATGGGAGCGACCCGACGTCGGGAGCTCGGGCGACGCGCCGGCGCCGTCCGGGGTCGCGGGGCGGGCGGGGGTTTCGAGGGTCATGCCGATCGTCATCTCCATTGCGGAGGTCGTCCGACCGGCCCGGGAAATCGAGAGACCCTTCCCGGAGGAAGGGCCTGGGAAGGATCCCTTATCTCGCAGGAGGACCTGCCCGGATTTGGCACCGTGCCGGCATTCCTGCCGGTCGGTTGTCGGGCTTCACAGGGCCGGTCCCTCCACCACTCTTGATAAGAGTCTTCAGTTGTGCCCGGATCGTAGACCGCCCGGGGCGCGGCGGTCAATGACGAGCGCATCGTGCGGATCACCGGAGCGCCCCCTCCAGCGCGACCCGGGCATCCGTGCCGGGATCGCGATCCTTGACGATCAGCGGCGTCGAGATCGACAGGCCGAGGGTCCGTGCCCACTCCCCGGGGAGTGGCCGCGTGCCCGGGACGACGATCGCGCCGGGTGGGATGACCAGCGGCCGGTCCGGCGTGCCCGTCAGCTCGACCTCGCGGACCAGGTCGAAGACGCGGGACGTGCCGGTCAGCACGACGCCTGCCCCGATCACCGCCCCGTGCCGGACGAGGACGCCGTCGAGAAGCCGGGAGCCGGCACCGACGAAGACGTCGTCCTCGACGATCACGGGCCGCGCCCCGGGCGGCTCGAGGACGCCGCCGATCGTGACGCCGGCCGCGAGATGGACCCGCTCCCCGATCTGTGCGCACGAACCGACGAGGACATGCGAGTCGACCATCGTCCCGGCGCCGATCCACGCCCCGACGTTGACGTAGGACGGCGGCATCACGACCACCCCGGGTTCGAGGTGCGCCCCGGCACGGATCGCCGTCCCGCCGGGCACGATCCGCCGATCGGCGCCCGGATCGATCGGCGGGAAGGCGGCCCGGTCGTGGAACACGAGCGGGCCCACCTGCCAGGTCGCGGTGGTCCGGTCGGTGAACGCAGAGAGGATCGCCCCCTTGACCTCCGGCCGCACGCGCCAGCCGTCCGGTGCGGACGCGTCGGGCTCGGCCGCGCGGAGCGTTCCTGCGGTGAGATCGACGAGGCCCCGTCCAGGGTCCGGGGCCGTCTCGGCAGGGCCCGGCGCCAGCGTCGCGGTCATGCCGACACCTCGTCGAGCGCACGAATCCGGCCGCCCGCCGCCTCGGCCAGCCCGAGACCACGCAGCGTCACGAGCAGGTCCGCCCGGGCCGCCGGCGCCAGAGGCAGCAGCGGGAGCCGGACGGTGTCGACATCCAGCAGGCCCATCAGGGCGAGCGCCGCCTTGACCGGCACCGGGTTCGGACCGCCCGCGAAGTTGTCGAGGAACAGCGGCAGCCACCGATCGTGGATCTGGCGCGCCCCATCCCAGTCGCCGGCCGCCGCCGCCGCGCACAGCGCGACCAGCTCACCCGGCACCTCGTTGCTCGCCACCGAGACGACGCCGTCGCCGCCCAGTGCCAGGATCGGCAACGTCCAGGCGTCGTCGCCGGCAAGGACGGCCACGTCGCGCGGGCGATTGCGACAGATCCGGGCGATCTGTTCGAGGTTCCCGCTCGCCTCCTTGATCGCCACGACCCGCGGATGCTCCGCGAGGCGGAGGAAGACGTCGACCGGCACGTTCGTGCCGGTTCGCGATGGGACGTTGTAGACGACGATCGGGAGGTCGCCGTCGTCGGCGATCGCCCGGAAGTGCGCCTCCAGCATCCGGCCGTCCGGCCGGTTGTAGTAGGGCGCGACGACGAGCGCGGCGTCCGCGCCGAGATCGGCCGCCCGGCGGGTGGCCGCGATCGTGGCCGCGGTGTCGTTCGTGCCCGTGCCGGCGATCACGGGCACGCGTCCGCGCGACGCCCGCTCGGCCACGGTCTCGACCGTGAGCGCGATCACGCGCTCACGCTCGACGGGCGTGAGGGTCGGGGCCTCGCCCGTGGTGCCGACCGGGACGAGGCCGTCGATCCCGGCGAGGACCTGCCAGCGGACGAGCCGGCGAAGGGCGTCCTCGTCCACCGAGCCGTCGGCGGCGAACGGGGTGACGAGCGCGGTGAACGCGCCGCGGAGCGCGGGCCGAGGCCCGTGGCTCGTGCGATCGAGGGGAAGCATCGAAGTCTCCGTTTCGTGGGATGGGTGAGTGGGTCGGGTCAGGCGGCCGGCCGGGCCGGACGATCGAACGCGGCCTCGGCTGTCGTGGTTCGGGCGGCGACGAGGCGGTCGTCGATCACCCGATCGAAGGCATGGATGCCGGGGGCCGGATCCGTGGTCCGGAGCCAGTCGATGGCAGTGAGTGCGCCCGCCGCGTAGGCGGATCGATCGCGCGCCGTCAGACGCAGCTCCACGGTCTCGCCGGCGGCATCGAGAGCGACGGTGTGGTGTCCGGGCATCGCCCCGGACCGGACCACCGCCACCTCGTCGACGTCGATCGACAGGTGCGGCGCGATCCGTCGGACAAGCTCCCGCGCGGTGCCGGACGGGCGGTCGGCCTTCGCCCGGCGATGCCACTCGACGACCGCCGGCTCGAACCCGCCGAGCGCGGCCGCCAGCTCCGATGCCTCCTCGACGAGACGCAGGAAGAGGGCCGCGCCCGGCGACAGGTTCGGCGCCACGACAGCGGCCGCGCCGGCGCCGAGGAGCCGGTCCGCCACGATCGGCCGGGCGGCCTCCCAGCCGGTCGTCGCGATCAGGAACCGGCGACAGCCCGCCTCCAGACCGGCGACGAGGTTGCCCGGCACGGCCCGCGCCCGCGAAGCGTCGACGACGACGTCGGCGCCGTCGAGCGCCCGCGGGTCGTGCCGGCCGTCGAGCGGATGGCCGAGGACCGTCGCGCCATCGCCGCGGGCCCGGAGCGCCGCGGCGATCGCCAGCCCGAGCGGGCCGTCCCCCAGGATGATCGTGGACATCGGTGGTGCCTCCTCGTCGTTCCGAGGAGCCACCGGGTGGATGGGAGGCCGATCGTCCGCCGGACGAATCGAAAGGCCGCGGTCACCGGCTGGGTGTCCGCGGCCCCTGGAGCCTCCGCGCCCGGAGGCTCCTGTCGGTCGTTCGCTCGCGCGCCGTCAGAGCCCCAGGGCCCGTGCCTCCCGGCAGGGCCGCCAGAGCTTCTTCTTGGCCTCGTCGGTCAGGAAGGTGCGGCGCATATGCATACCTTGCATCGGGAATGGAAATCTTGCAAGCGGCCCGGCGGTTGCGGTTCGGTACCGAACCCGGGCCTCCCTGGTCGAAGCGACGCGCCGAATCCGGTAGACTCCCGTGGCCCTCGCCCGGCCGCGGCCGACGCGCATGGTGCATGGTGGCCTTAGCTCAATCGGCAGAGCACTGGATTGTGGCTCCAGAGGTCACGGGTTCGAACCCCGTAGGCCACCCCAACGACCTCGTTGGCAGGACGTGGTGCGAACAGTGGTGCGCGCGTTGACCGGATTCACCACGGACGGCTTGCGATTCGACCTGACGTCGGGCATTGTGCGTCGCCTCGGGGTACCGTGGAGGAACAGCGTGGTTTGGTGCCCGTGAGACGACTGCTTGGGGTCTCGCTCGTTGTCGCATGCCTCGTCGCGGCGTGCGGATCGAACGCGACCGGACCCACCCCGTCGAGCGTCGTCCTGGCCGCGACCGGCCGGCCGGTCGATCCCTCGATCGGGTCGTGCATGGCCGCCGTGTCGAGCCTCGCCGCGTTCACGGAACGGCTGGGCAAGGACCTCGCCGCCGTTCGCACGCCCCTCAAGACAACCCCGTTCGACTCGGCCGCGACGGCCGCCGCGAGCTTCCACGTGTCCGCCACGATCACGGCCTACAAGAGCGGCGAGATCGAGGCGGTCCTGCAGGGATGTCCGGCCACCGCCGTCCTCGCGCCGCGGGTCAAGAAGCTGATCGACACCGCGGATACGGCCCTCGAACAGGCTCGCGTCGCCAGTATCAACAACCCGGCGACCCAGAAGGCCGCGGCCACCAGCCTCGTCAACTTGCTCCCGGAGGTCCAGAAGCTCGCGACCAGGAACAACGAGATCGTCGCAGCGCTCGACCTCACGTCCGGCGTCGCGGCCGGCAGCTCGGCGTCGCCCGGCGCCGCCGCGGACTGGACGACGGCCGCCAATGCCTACCTCGAGGACACGTACGCCACCTACGGGGCGGCCCGGTCCGCCGCCCAGGAGCTGGCCGGGCTGGATCCCACCGCGTCGGGGGTCACACCGGACGAGCTGGCCGCGCGCCAGGTCGCCGCCGCAACGGCCTGGACGACGGCCGGTCAGGCGCTGACCCGGCATCTCGCGACGATGGACGCCAACGTGGCGCGGCCGTGCTACACCGACGCCTACAGCGCGGACCGAAAGCTCGCCGCACAGTGGCAGAAGCTGCTCGGCGCAGGGACCGTGCCGGCGGTCGACACCGAGCTCGGCCGGACGGTGATCCTGCAGGCGAACCAGGCCATGACGCAGACGACGGCGTTCCTCACGGGCATGGGCGCGTACTTCGCCGGCTGTCGCTGAGCGCGTCCACCGCGGACGGATCAGCCCGGCGACCCCCCGCCCCACGGAAACCACTGACCGGCCATCCGACGAACCCGGGACTAGACTTGCCCGACGGCGGCGACCTCCGCCCTTCGCTGGCCGAACCATCGGTTCCGGCCGTCTCAGGCGCCTCTCAGCGACGCCGGGGATGCTCGAGGGTGAGGCCCCGTCGACGGGGTGACCAACGCTTCCCGTGGCGATCCACACGGAGACCCGCCCTCGGATGACCGGCCAGATGGCCCCGCAGGCGCAGCCGGATCCTCGGCCATCGTCGAGGCGGACCGATCGCGCGCGGGCGGGCGCGCGCCGGGCGACGCCATTCATCGCCGGGGTCATCGCGACCTTCCTCGCCCTCGTCGTCTACGGGATCCTCAATCCGCCGCCTGCACCGCTCACCACCGCCGATGTCAACCAGGCCGTGGCCAGCGTGCTCGCCTCCCAGACGCCCGGTCCGCCCCGCTCGGAGCTCGTCTACGCGGCCGTCCAGCCGTCGATCGTGCTCATCGAGACCGACATCGCGGGGACCGGCTCCGGCGGCCCGGGCGCGTCCGGCTCGCCGGACACGGCCCTCGGCACCGGCGTCCTGGTCAACGACGCGGGCGCCATCCTGACCGCGCTCCACGTCGTCGCGGACGCCTCGTCGATCAAGCTGACGTTCCCGGACGGCTCCACGGCGCACGCGACGGTCGTCAGCCGCCAGCCCGATTCGGACATCGCCGTCCTCCAGCCGGACAGCCTGCCACCGACGGCCGTGCCGGCGACGCTCGGCAACCCGGCGGCGATGCACATCGGGAGCGAGGCCTACATCGTCGGGAACCCGTTCGGGCTGTACGGCTCGCTGAGCGCGGGCGTGGTGTCCGGGCTCGACCGGACATTCCAGCTCCCGAACAGCACCACGGTCATCAAGGGCCTGATCCAGGTCGACGCCGCGGTCAACCCGGGGAACTCCGGCGGTCCGCTCGTCGACCGCGACGGACGGGTCGTCGGGATCGTGACCGCGCTCGTCAACCCCACCAAGCAGGACGTCTTCATCGGGATCGGCCTCGCCGTCCCGATCGATGTCGCAGGCGGCGCCGCCGGCCTGCCCGCGTACTGAGCCGCATCGACCCACCCAGGAGGAGGTGATCCCGTTGGAGCCCGAAACGACCACCCGCGCCGCCGCCCCGATGGAGCGGCTGCTCTACGAGGTGAAGAAGATCATCGTCGGCCAGGACCACCTGCTCGAGCGGATGGCGGTCGCCCTGCTGGCCCGCGGCCATCTCCTCGTCGAGGGCGTTCCCGGACTCGCGAAGACGATGGCGATCAAGTCGCTGGCGGAGTCGATCGGCGGCGACTTCAAGCGGATCCAGTTCACCCCGGATCTCGTGCCGGCGGACCTCGTCGGGACCCGGATCTACAACCAGAAGACCGGCGAGTTCACGACGTCGCTCGGGCCGGTGTTCACGAACCTGCTCCTCGCGGACGAGATCAACCGCGCCCCGGCGAAGGTCCAGTCCGCCCTCCTCGAGGTGATGCAGGAGCGGCAGGTCACGATCGCCCACGAATCCCACCCGGTCCCAAATCCGTTCCTCGTCCTCGCGACGCAGAACCCGATCGAGACGGAGGGCACCTACGCGCTGCCCGAGGCCCAGGTCGACCGGTTCATGCTCAAGGTCCTCGTCGGCTACCCGAGCCCGGTCGAGGAGTTCGCGATCGTCGAGCGGATGACCGGCCGGCTCGACAAGATCCAGCGCGTCCTGACGACCGACGAGCTCGTGAAGCTGCAGGAGACGGTCGACGCGGTCTACGTCGACCCGGCGCTCGTGGAGTATTCGGTGCGGCTGACGAACGCCACCCGGTACCCGCAGCTTCACGGCATGGCCGAGCTCGAGCGGTACATCACCTACGGCGCCAGCCCGCGGGCCTCGATCAACCTGATCCTCACCGCCCGGGCGCTCGCCTACGTCCGCGGTCGCGAGTACGTCCTTCCCCAGGACGTCATCGACATGGCCCACGACGTGATGCGTCACCGGCTGGTCCTCTCGTTCGAGGCCCTGTCGGACAACGTCTCGTCGGACCAGCTGCTGTCGTCGATCGTGAGCCGGATCCCCGTCCCCGTCGTCCCGCTCCAGGACCATCATGGCGTCCGCGTCGGCGCCTGAGCGCATCCTCCAGCGGCTCGACTGGCAGGTCGTCCGCCGGCTGGACGGGCTGCTCCAGGGCGACTATCGGAGCCTGTTCCACGGCTCCGGCCTGGACTTCGCCGCCCTGCGCGAATACCAGTTCGGCGACGACGTCCGGGCGATCGACTGGAACGTCACCGCGCGGATGACGGTCCCGTACGTCCGCGAGTACCACGAGGACCGTGACATCACGGCGTGGTTCCTGCTCGACCTCAGCCCGTCGGTCGACTTCGGGACCGTCGGCGAGGATCGCGAGAAGCGGACCGTCCTCGTCGACTTCGTCGCGACGCTCGCGCGACTCCTCACCCGGCGCGGGAACCGGGTCGGGGCGATGATCGCGGGCGGCGAGCGGGAGCTGACCATCCCGGCGGGCGGCGGCCGCGCCCAGGTCCTGCGGCTGATCGAGGACCTGACGCGCCAGCCCCGACTCCAGGCCGCGCCGTTCACGGACCTCGGCCCGCTCCTCGAGAACGCCCACCGGCGGATCAAGCGCCGCTCGCTCGTGATCCTGATCTCGGACTTCATCGGCGTGCCCGGCTGGGACCGGTCGCTCGAGCTGCTCAACCGCCGGCACGAGCTCCTCGCGGTCCGGCTGATCGACCCCCGCGAGATCGACCTGCCGGACGTCGGGCCGGTCCTGATGGAGGACGCGGAGACCGGCGAGCAGCTCTACGTCGACACGGCCGACGCGGCCTTCCGGAAGCGGTTCCGCGCGGCCGCCGACCAGCGCGAGGCCGCGGTCGCGGCCGCGTTCCGGCGATCCGGCGTCGAGGCTGTGACGCTGTCGACCGACGACGACCTCGTCCGCGCGATCGTCCGCATGGCGATGGAGCGACGGCTCCGGAGGCGGAAGCCGGCGTGACGTTCCAGTCGCCCCTCCTGCTGCTCACGATCGGGCTCGTCCCGCTGTTCGTGCTGGCCACGCGCCGGATCGACGAAGGGCGCCGACGCAAGCTGGCGACGCTCGGCGGCATCGGACGGCTGACGAGCGGCGGAGGGTCGGCGGCCACCGGCACGCCCGGCACGCCCGGCACGCCCGGCACGAGGAGCCTCGCGGACCGGATTCCCGCGTTCCTCGTCATCGCCGCGCTCGTGCTCTTCGCGATCGCGCTGGCGCGGCCGCAGGCCACGGTGGCCCTGCCCCGCGTCGAGGGGACGGTCGTCCTGACGTTCGACGTGTCCGGCAGCATGGCCGCCGACGACGTCCAGCCGACGCGGATGGAGTCCGCCAAGGCGGTCGCCAAGGCGATCGTCGAGCGTCAGCCCCAGGGCGTCGTGATCGGCGTGGTCGCCTTCTCCGACGCCGGCCTGTCGATCCTCGCCCCGACCTCCGATCAGGCGACGGTCCTCCAGGCGATCGACCGGCTGGGTCCGGCGCGCGGGACGTCCGTCGGCCAGGGGATCCTCGCCGCACTCGATGCGATCCAGCAGGCGGAGGCCGACACGCCGCCCGGCTACTACAGCAACCGCTCCGCGCCACCGACCGAGGCCCCGGCGCCCGTCGCGCCGGGCAGTCACGCGGACGCCGCGATCGTCCTGTTCAGCGACGGCGAGAACAACGAGCGACCGGACCCGCTGAGCGCGGCCCAGGTCGCCGCGAACGAGGGCGTCCGGATCCTGACCGTCGGCGTCGGGACGACAGGCGGCACGACGCTCGATCTCGACGGGTTCCGCGTTCAGACATCCCTGGACGAGGCGCTGCTCCAGCAGGTCTCGAGCGTGACCGACGGCACGTACCAGCCCGCGGCGAGCGCCGATCCCGGCGCGGTCTACACGAATCTCTCCGCACGGCTGGTCTCACGCGACGAGGAGATCGAGGTCACCGCGCTCGTCGCGGGCGCCGGGCTGATCCTCCTGGTCGCGGGCGTGATCACGTCGCTCGCGCGCTCGGGACGGTTGCCGTGATCGGCTCGTCCGCCACCCCTCTCGGGACGAGGAGCTGACATGGAGTTCCAGTGGCTCGGCCTGCTCGTGCTCCTCGCGATCGTCCCGATCCTCATCGCGATCTATGCCTGGAGCCTGCGTCGCCGGCGCCGGGGCGGCGCCCGGTACTCCAGCCTCGCGCTGGTGCGGGACGCGCTGCCGGGCTCGATGCGCCTGCGCCGGCACCTCCCGTTCGCGCTCCTCGCCGCGGGCGTCGCGGTGGCCGTCGTGGCCCTCGCCCGGCCGTCGGTCGTGCTCAGCGTCCCGACGAACCAGACGACGATCATCCTGACGATCGATGTGTCGGGCAGCATGTGCTCCACGGACATCCTGCCGACGCGCCTCGAGGCGGCCGAGGACGCCGCCGTCGCGTTCGTGACGAGCCAGCGGGCCGAGACCCAGATCGGGATCGTCGCGTTCAGCGGGTTCGCGGCCGTGATCCAGCCCCCGACGACCGACCAGCGGGCCCTCGTCGACGCGATCCGCAGCCTCACGACCGGGCGGCGGACGGCGATCGGCAGCGGGATCCTCACCGCGATCGATGCGATCTCCGAGGTCGACCCGAACGTCGCCCGGAGCGTCCAGCCGGGTCGCCCGGGTGTCGCGCCGCCGCCGGTCCCCGCGGGCGCCTACGCGCCGGACATCGTCGTGCTCCTGACAGACGGGGCGAGCAACGCGGGCCCGGCGCCGATCGATGCCGCCCAGCAGGCGGCCGACCGGGGTCTCCGCGTCTTCACGATCGGGTTCGGGTCGGTCGACGGCGGCGAGCTCGATCCCGCCTGCCGGCGCCAGTTCATCGGCAACGAGCCGGGCCAGGGGCTCGGTGGCGGGTTCGGCGGTGGCGGCGGGTTCGGCGGTGGCGGCTTCCCGCGCGGGATCGACGAGGAGACGCTGAAGTCCGTCGCGAAGCTGACCGGCGGCGACTACTACCCCGCCGACAGCGCCCAGCAGCTCGAGCAGGTCTTCACCGGCCTGCCGACGACCCTGATCACGAAGCACGAGGTCGTCGAGGTCAGCTTCGGGTTCGTCGGGCTGGGCGGCCTCCTCGCCGCGTTCGCCCTCCTGCTCGGCCGCGCCTGGCGTCCGTTGCCCTGACGTTCCCCGGCCGGTGGCCCACGCTGGCGCAAAGTCGTTGCATGTGCAACAATCGGCGCGGAGACCGGTGCGACCGGCGCCAGGTCGGCGCGGTTCGTTGGCCGGGACGAAGGAAATCGATATCCCCATGGCCGTTGCGCCGCTCAGCCTTCCCACCACGGCCGGTGAGGCCGTCATCCAGCGCGTCGCGAAGAAGCTCCGCGCGAACAACATCGAGGTCGTCGTCGTCGACACGGGCGACCAGGCCCGCGACGAGGTCCTGGCCCGGATCGAGCCCGGCTCCGAGGTCCACAGCGGCAAGAGCCTGACGCTCGAGGAGATCGGCGTCTTCTCCGCGCTCCACGAGGCGGGCCGGTTCGACGCGATCCGCCCGAAGCTCCAGTCGATGGACCGGGCGACCCAGGGCCGCGAGATGCGCAAGCTCGGCGCGGCCCCGGATACGATCGTCGGCAGCGTCAACGCCGTGACCGAGGACGGCGTCCTCGTCGTCGCGTCGGCGACCGGCAACCAGCTCGGGGCGTATGTCGCCGGCGCCGGTCGGGCGATCTTCGTGATCGGCAGCCAGAAGATCGTGCCGGATCTCGACGCCGCGCTCGCACGGATCCGCGAGACGGTCTTCCCCTACGAGGACGCACGCGTCCGGGCGGTGCTCGGGGTCGGCACGAAGCTCGAGAAGGTGCTCCTGATCTACGGCGAGTGGGTCAGCGATCGAACCACGGTCATCCTCGTCCGGGAGCCCGTCGGGGTCTGATCCGCGGCGCTTCGTCTCGTTCGCGGGGCCCGGTCGGCCACCAGGCGGCCCAATCGACCGGCGAAACGCGCCTCACGGACGCAATCTCGTCGATCCGGGCCGCCACGCGGACCAACGAGCCTCGTGAACCAGATCTGACAGGCCTGCGACGGGCCGCATCGGTCGTTTCGTCCACCTGACGGCCAGCCGCCAGAGCCCCGAAGGCGGGGTCTGCGCCGGTCAGCCGGCGACGCTCGCCACCAGCGCCTGGGCCTCCTCGAGCAGCCGCTCGAGATGGGCCTCGCCGCGCCAGCTCTCCGCGTAGACCTTCGCGACGTTCTCCGTGCCCGACGGCCGGGCGGCGAACCAGCCGTTGTCCGTCGCGACCTTGAGCCCGCCGATCGGGGCGTCGTTGCCGGGCGCCCGGGTGAGGATCGACGTGATCGGGTCGCCCGCGAGCGTTGACGCGGTGACGTCCGACGGCGACAGCCTCGCGAGGACCGCCTTCTGGTCGGGCGTGGCCGGCGCGTCGACGCGGCGGTAGGCCGGCGCCCCGAACCGGTCCGTGAGCTCGCGGTAGGCGACACCCGGATCGCGGCCGGTCCGGGCCGTCAGCTCGCAGGCGAGCAGGTCCGGGATGATCCCGTCCTTGTCGGTCGTCCAGACGGAGCCGTCCCGACGGAGGAACGAGGCGCCCGCGCTCTCCTCCCCACCGAACCCGATCGTGCCGTCGATCAGGCCCCCGACGAACCACTTGAACCCGACCGGCACCTCGACGAGGCGCCGGCCGACGTCGGCGACCACCCGGTCGATCATCGACGACGACACGAGCGTCTTCCCGACCCCGATCTCCGCGGCCCACTCCCGCGCCCCGCCGAACAGGTACGCGATCGCGGCGCTGAGGAAGTGGTTCGGGTTCAGGAGGCCCGCGTCCGGGGTGACGACGCCGTGCCGGTCCGCGTCGGCGTCGTTGCCGAGCGCGAGCTCGAACCGGTCGCGCAACGCGATCAGCCCGGCCATCGCCGACGGCGACGACGGGTCCATCCGGATCTTCCCGTCCCAGTCGTAGGTCATGAACCCGAACGTCGGGTCGATCCGGGTGTTGACGACGGTGATGTCGAGGCCGTGCCGCTCGGCGATCGCCGCCCAGTAGCCGACGGACGCCCCGCCCATCGGGTCGACGCCGATCCGGAGGCCGGCGGCACGGATCGCCTCCAGGTCGACGACGTTCGGCAGGTCGGCCACATAGCCGCCGAGGAAGTCGTGCGGCCGGGCCGCCGCGGCGACATCGTTCGCCGACGCGCGGCGGATCCCCGCGATGCCGTCGCTCCCCTTCCCCTCGAGGAGCCGGTTCGCCTCGGCCTGGACCCACCCGGTCACGTCGGTGTCGGCCGGGCCGCCGTTCGGCGGGTTGTACTTGAACCCGCCGTCCTCCGGCGGGTTGTGCGACGGGGTCACGACGATCCCGTCGGCGAGACCGCGCCCGGCGGCCGCGTCGGCGTCGGATGGCGGGATCCGGCGACCGCGGTTCGCGACGAGGATCGCGTGGGAGACCGCGGGCGTCGGCGTGACGCCGAGCTCGTCCGAGGCGACGCGGACCTCGACGCCGCGTGCGGCGAAAACCTCGAGGGCCGTCGCGGTCGCGGGCACGCTCAGGGCGTGCGTGTCGCGGCCGAGGAAGAGCGGTCCGTCGTAGCCGTGCGCCGCCCGGTACCGGCAGATCGCCTCGGTGATCGCGAGGATGTGGGCTTCGTTGAAGGCCCCGCGGAACGAGGAGCCTCGATGACCTGATGTCCCGAAGGCGACCCGCTGGGTCGGATCCGACAGATCGGGCGTGATCTCATGGTAGGCGCGGAGGAGCGCGGCGACGTCGACGAGCGTCCTCGGATCGGCCGGCTTGCCGGCGAGCGGGCTGTTCGGCACGCCCTTGAGCGTACCGCGATCAGCGGGCGCCGAGCGCGGCGACGCGCCTTCCGCGGCGACAGGCCCACCGTTCGTCATTCGTCGCGCTCCCTTGCCGACGGGCGCCGATGGGACAGCGGGTCGGGTGCGGCGATCCTCGTCCCATGACCGCCCTCCCGATCCGAGCCCCCGAGCCAGTCGACCTGATCCACGAGCCATCGCTCCGACGCCTGCTGGGCGCCGCGATCGTCGGCGGGATCGGGGCGATCGCCTTCTCCATCGCCATCGCCAACAGCTTCGTCGGTACGCTCCACCACCTGCCCGCCGCGTCCGCGGCGGTCCCGTGGTTCGTCGGGATCGGCGCGCTCAACGTCGTCGTCGCCGCGGCGCTCGCGGCCCGCCGCGACGTGGTCCGCACGATCGCCGCCGTGATCACGGGCCTGACGGCCCTGGCTGCCGCGACCGCGGCCGCGATGACCGCCGCCGGCGTCGATCCGTTCGGTCTGTCGGGCTCCGGCCAGCCGGCCCCGAGCGGCGTCGGGATCCTCGCCGTCAGCGCGGTCCTGTACGGCGCCGCGACGCTCCTCGCCGGCGGATCCTCCGAGGCCTGACTCCCGGCGCGGGTCGCTCCGCGCTCCGCGCTGCCGCGCGACCCATCGCGGTTCGGCGATGATCGGCGCGGAGGTGCCCCGATGTCCGTCTTCCCCGCCGACGCCACCGACCTCACGCGGCTGCTGGTCGTCGCCGATCTCGCCCGATCGGTCGCCTGGTATCGCGACGTCCTCGGCGCCGAGATCGTCGGCGAGTACGGCGGGACGTCCGCGGTCGTGCGGTTCGTCGGGTCGTGGCTGCTGCTCGTCACGGGCGGCGACCCGACGGCCGACAAGCCGACCGTATCGATGGCGCCGCCGTCCGATCCGGATGTCGTCGATGCCGAGCTGATCGTCGCGGTCCCGGACTGTCACGCCGCGCACGACGAGCTCATCGAGCGCGGGGCCACGTTCCTGGCCGCCCCGGTCGAGTACGCCTGGGAGATCCGGGCCTTCTTCCGCGATCCCGACGGCCACTTGTTCGAGATCACCCAGCGTCGCCACTGACACCGATCACGCGGGAGCACGGGCAGGGACCCGACGCCGGCAACGAGAGACCGGCGGCCCGCCGAAGCGGACCGCCGGTCGGACGCCGTGCCTAGAGGGCGGGCGTCGGGCTGGACGAGTCGTTCGACGGCGTCGTCGAGCCTCCTGAACCGGAGCTGCCGGAACCGGTGCCGCCGGATCCCGAGCCGCCCATGTTCGGGCAGTTGTGGCCGGTCCCCGCGTGGGGAGCCTGACCCTGAGGCGCGGTGGTGCCCGGAGCGGTCCCGTTGCCGGAACCACCGGAGCCGCCGGCCGCCGGCTGGCTCGCGCTCGGGGCCGTCGATCCGGACGGATCGGCGGCGAACGCCACCGCCGTCCCACCGACGACCAGCAGGCCGACGGCGAGAGCAGCGGTCGCGACGCCACGACGGACGCCGCTGAACCAGGGAGTGGATGCCGCGACGGGCGGCGGGGCCGCGGTCACGGGTTCAAGGGGTGCCGGCTCGTTGGCCGGCACGTCATACCAGGTCATCGTTGACTCCTTCGTGAGGTGGTCTCGAGCGGTGCGTCAATGCCTGTTCATCGGCACCTCCGTGGGGGGATGGGGTGAACCGCAACCGCGAACGGTCACGGGCCCCGTGGGCTCTCCCCGACGGCTGGTCGACGTCCGATGACGGAACCGCCGTCGCCGCCCCCACGGCAACCTGGTGATGGGTGGCTGCCGCGCGTCGGGCGGAGGGCCTCGGGGCTCCTCCGACCCGCGCGTCGGCGGCGCTCACGGGAACCGGTTGAACCAGTGCGCCGCGAGGCCCGCGCCGGCGACCACGAGCACGAGCCCGGCCGCCGCGAACCACTGGGTGACCTCGCGCTCCTCGGACGTGTACCCGATCTTCGAGCCGAGGCTCTGGTAGATCTGGTCGAGGTCCGAGGCCGTCGGGGCCTGGAAGGAGCGTGCGCCCGTCGCCTCCGAGATCGCAGCCAGCGTCTCGGTATCCGGTGGGACATTGACCGTGTGGAGCTGGCCCAGCTCGTCGGGAACCGTCACGACGCCGTCGGCCGTGCCGAGCGCGATCGTGTAGATCGGGACGTTGAGGGCCGCCGCCTTCTCCGCGGCCGGGATCGGCTCCATGTCCCCGGTCGAGTTGGCGCCGTCCGACAGGAGGACCGTCGCGACGATCGGCTTCTCCTCCTCTGGCGTCGCGGAGCCGGACGGAGCCGGCGCCGCGGACGCGCCCGCGGAGGGATCGGTCGACGCGGCCGGGGACGGGACGGCGTTCGCCGTGGCCGCATCCGGGTCGAGCCCGGCCGCCTGGAGCGACTCGATGATCGCGTCGCCGAGGGCGGTGCCGCCGTGCGCGCGGAGGTTGTCGAGCGCCGCGTGGAGGGCCGCCCGGTCGGTCGTCGGCTGGACGAGCGTCTCCGGCGCGGTCGAGAACGCGACGAGCCCGACCTTGAACCCGGCCGGCAGCCGGTCGATGAAGTCCGAGGCCGCCTTCTCGGCCGCCGCCAGGCGGCTCGGTGAGACGTCCGTGGCCATCATCGAGCCCGAGATGTCCATCGTGAGGATGATCGTGGCCTCCTCGCGGGGCACCGCGACCGTCATCGACGGGCGGGCGAGAGCGAACACGAGCGCCGCGGCGGCGACCAGGTACAGAGCCGGCGGAACGTGGCGTCGCCAGGCCGGCGTCCTCGGGACGAGGTTGCCGAGCAGGTCGACGTTGGTGAACCGGACGACGTAGCGGCTGCGACGCCGCTGCGACGAGCCGGTAGAGGATCAGCCCGACCGGCACGAGCAGCAGGCCGAGCAGCAGGATGGGATCAGCGAAGGTCATGACCGGATTCCTCGGAGGCGCAGCTCTCCGGCCAGGGTCCGGAGCCAGTCGCCGGCGGTGGACAGGACGATGTGGTCGACACCGAGCCGGCGGAGGTCGGTGGCCACGGATTGGCGCTCGGCGGCGGCCGCGGCGACGTAGCGCTCGCGGAGCCGCGGGGAGGACGTGTCGACGCGGACCTCGCGGCCGGTCTCGGCGTCGACGAGGGTCAGCTCGCCGACATCGGGCAGATCGGCCTCGCGGGGATCGTCGATCTCGATCGCGAGAACGTGGTGACGGGCGGCCAGCGCGGCCAGCGGGCCCCGCCAGTCGCGCGGACCACGGAAGTCCGACACGAGGATCACGAGACCACCGCGGGGCGCGGCCGCATTCGCGATCCGGAGTGCGTCGGCCGGTGACGTGGCGCCGGTGCCCTCCTCGACGGTCTCCACCCGCGACGCGAGCAGCAGACCGAGGAGGCCGGCGCGGCCGGCGGCAGGCGGGAGGCGCCGATCGCGCGACCCGCCGAACGTGACGATCCCGAGGCGGTTGCCACGTTGGGTCGCCAGGTGGCCGATCGCGACCGCGACGCCTTCGGCGACGTCCGCCTTGCGGCGATCGGCGGTGCCGAAGGTCATCGACGGCGAGACGTCCAGGAGGAGCCAGGCGGTCAGCGCGCGCTCGGGGACGTGGACCCGCACGTGCGGGATCGTCGTCCGGGCGGTGACGTTCCAGTCGATCCGGCGGACGTCATCGCCTGGCTCGTACGGCCGGATCTGGGCGAGCTCCGTGCCGCCGCCGAGGTCGTGCGCCCGGTACTCCCCGGGGATCAGGCCCCGGATCCGGCGCCCGACCGTCAGGTCGAGCGCGCGGAGAAGCGCCTCCGGCGTGGGACCGGGCCCGGGACGCTCCCGGGTCCGGCCGCGCTGGAGATCGGAGGCGGCGCCGGCAAGGCCGACGGTCACGCCGACACCTCGATGTCGTCGGCCGGCGTCGTCGGGGCCGTCGGGAAGGACCCGGCGAAGGCCGTGCCGCTCGCGACCGAGACGTTGGCGACGGGCTCGGTGACCGCGCCGCGGGCGAGCGCGCCGCGCTCGGCGGCCTCGGCCCGGGCCAGGAGGCTGTCCTGGGCGACGCGCGGCACGGGGACGGCCGAGATCAGCCGGTCGAGGATCATGTCGGCCGTGACCTCCTCGGCGAGGGCCGTGAAGCTCGGGACGACCCGGTGGCGGAGCACGTCGCGGGCGAGGTCGACGACATCACCCGGGACGACGTAGCGCCGGCCGCGGACGAGGGCCAGGGCCCGGGCCGCATGGACGAGGTTGATCGAGCCACGCGGGCTGGCGCCGAAGGCGATGTACGGCTTGACGTTCGGCAGGCCGACACGCTCGGGGAACCGGGTCGCGGTGGTGAGGGCGACGGCGTAGTCGACGATCGGCCGGTCGACATAGACCTCGGTCGTCATCGCCTGGAGCACGGCCAGCGACTGGGCGCTGAGGATCGGGCGGATCGTCGCGGCCGAGTGGAGCGACCGCTCGACGACGAGAGCCTCCTCCTCGGCGCTCGGGTAGCCGACGACGACCTTCATCATGAACCGGTCGACCTGGGCCTCCGGCAGCGGGTAGGTGCCCTCGGACTCGATCGGGTTCTGGGTCGCCATGACGAGGAACGGCTTCGGGACCGGGTGGGTCTCCGGGCCGATCGTCACCTGGCGCTCCTGCATGACCTCGAGCAGCGCGGACTGGACCTTCGCCGGGGCGCGGTTGATCTCGTCGGCGAGGAGGAAGTTGCAGAAGACCGGCCCGAGCTCCGTGTCGAACGTGCCCCGGTCCGGGCGGTAGATGCGGGTCCCGACGAGGTCGCCCGGGACGAGGTCCGGGGTGAACTGGATCCGGCGGAACGAGGCGTGGAGGACGTCGGCAAGGGTCTTGATCGTGAGGGTCTTCGCGAGACCCGGGACGCCCTCGAGGAGGAGGTGCCCACCGGCGAGGAGGGCGACGAGGACCCGCTCGAGCATCGCGTCCTGGCCGACGATGACCCGGCGGATCTCGTACAGGACGGCCTCCGCGGTCTGGCGGGCGTCGATCGCGTTGTCGATGCGGTCGCGATCCGGTCGCGGCGCGCGTGGGGAGTCGGCGGCAGAAGCCGCGACGGCGCCGGACGCTGCGTCGGCGCGAAACGAATCGGTCACATGGATCTCCGCGCCCGTGGGCACGGGCGATCAGCTCAGTGGTGGCGTGGCGACCTCACTCCGTCGGACCATGCCGTTGGAGGCAGATTCGCGGGAGCCCATGAGAGGAGCCTGAAAGCCCTCGGGGGGTGCTCGCGGCCTGCCGCCGGCACGCCTGCCGGTCGTCTGGCTCGAACGACAGCCACGACGTCCTTGGACGCGGCCGGCGGCGAATTGGCGCCGGATCGGCCTCAAGCGCCGCGCTGGCCGCCGAATGAGCCGGAAACAGCCGTCCCCCCGGAATGCAGGCAGCTAGGGCTCTCGTGGCTGGCGAGTGATCGACGCGGAGCCTCCGGCCGCCAGGGTTCCTCCGCCGACCTTTTCGTTGCCAGATCGACGTGGGGTGTCGATTGGCGCCGCAGAAGCCGCAAATCAGTGCCAGATCGACGTGGGGTGTCGGTTGGGCGTTGCCGGCTGCACGCAACGAGCCACCTGGCGCCTTACCGCTGTCGCCTGCGGGCCTTGGATCGATGGCACGAGTCTGCCTCATCGACGCCCGGTGTCGATCTGTCAGCCAATCCGGGCGATCCGGGCCGTCGTCGACAAGGGGCGTCGAACGGTCAGGTCGCCTTCTGCTCTCGCACGGCCGACCAGTCCTCATGCCGCAGCCGGTACAGCACGTGCGGCCGTTGCGGATGCCCGTCCGGCAGGTTCGGGTGCGGGAAGTCGTCGGCGGGATCGTGGGTCATCCCGATCCGGCGCATGACCGCCTGTGATCGCTCGTTCGCGACCGTCGTCACCGACACGATCTCGGGGACCCGCAGCACCTCGAACGCGAACGCCGCGGCGGCGCGTGCGGCCTCGGTCGCGTAGCCTCGGCCCCAGGCGAACCGGGCGAACCGCCAGCCGATCTCCGGCTCCGGCAGCCACGCCAGCCGCGCGATCCCGGTGAACCCGAGAAACGCCCCGTCGGCCGTCCGCTCCACGGCCCACAGGCCGTGTCCGTCGGTCGCCCATCGGGTCGCGATCCGTTCGACGAGCGCGTCGCTCTCCGGGCGCGTAAGCGTCGACGGGAAGTGCTCCATCACCGCGGAATCCGCGTTCAGCGCCGCGAACGGCTCCAGATCCGCGTCGCGGAAGCCACGCAGGCGGAGCCGCTCGGTCGTCAGTTCCGGGACGGCGGGCACGCTCCGGACGGCCTCAGCGCGCCTCGAACGAGCGCTTCGACAGCCCGTAGGCGAAGCCTTCGATTGCGTAGTCCGGCCGGTCGTCCGGTCGCGCGACCGCGCCGAGCGTCACGAACACCGGTGCGAAGTGCTCGACCGTCGGGTGCGCGTACGGCATCCCCGGCGCCTTCTCGCGGAACGCGAACAGCTCGTCGACGTCGCCCCGGTTCAGCGCCTCCATCGCCCACTGGTCGAAGTCGATCGACCACTGCGGCGCGCCGGGCTTGCCCATGAAGTACTCGTGGACGAACGGCAGCCCGTGGGTCAGGAAGCCGCTGCCGACGATCAGGACGCCCTCGTCGCGGAGCGGCGCCAGCCGCCGCCCGATCTCGAACAGGTGCTCCGGATCCAGGTCCGGCATCGACATCTGGAGGACGGGGATGTCGGCATCCGGATACATCGCCATGAGCGGCACCCAGGCGCCGTGGTCGAGCCCGCGGTTCGGTCGCTCGAGGACCGGCTCGGTCGACGGCATCAGGCCGCGGACCTTCGCGGCGAGGTCCGGCGCGCCGGGCGCGTCGTAGCGGAGCCGGTAGTAGTGCTCCGGGAAGCCGTAGAAGTCGTAGACCAACGGGACCGGCGCGGTCGCGCTGATCGCCATCGGGGCGGTCTGCCAGTGGGCGCTCACGATCAGGATCGCGCTGGGTCGGCGCAGGCCCGCCGCCCAGCCACCGAGCTCGGCCATCCACTCGGCGTCCTCGAGGAGGGGCGGGGCGCCGTGCCCGAGATACAGGGCGGGCATCCGGCTCGGTTCGCTGTGCTGGTCGGTCATCGCGTGGGTCTCCGTGGGCTGTGCAAACAGAGCGTACCGAAGACCGCCCGACCGCAACCGGTGCCGTCCCCGGCGGGTTACGGTGACGACGATGCCTGCCGCTCGGCGCACGCCCGCGACACCCGAGTCGCTCGATGACGTCCGCCTCCGCGCGGCTGCCGCGGAGCTTGCGGCCCGGGACCCCGACCTCGGCGGGATCCTCGCGCGCCACGGGCCGCCGCCGCTGTGGGCCCGGCCACCCGGCTTCGAGACGCTCGTCGCGATCGTCCTGGAGCAACAGGTGTCGCTCGCCTCCGGCGCGGCCGCGCTCGACCGCCTCCGCGCGGCTGCCGGCGCCATCGAGCCGGATGCGGTCGCCGCCCTGGGCGAGGATCGTGCCCGAGGCGCGGGGCTGACCCGCCAGAAGGCCCGCTACGTCGTCGGGCTGGCCGACGCCACCCTCGACGGGCGGTTCGACCCGGAGGCAGTCGCCGCGGCGGACGACGACCTCGCGCGCGCCACGCTCACGGCGCTGCTCGGGATCGGCCGCTGGACGGCCGACATCTACCTGCTGATGGCGCTCGGCCGGCCGGACGTCTGGCCCATCGGCGATCTGGCGCTGGCCACGGCGATGCGTCGCGCGAAACGCCTGACCGCGCTCCCGACCACGCTCGAGCAGGAAGCGATCGCGGACCGCTGGCGGCCCTGGCGCGCCGTCGCGGCCCGACTCCTGTGGCACGCCTACCTCGCGGGGGAGCGCTGAACCTCCGGAATTCTCGGGACCCTTCTCAGCGACTTCTCACCCGACCGGCCGAACCTCCGAGCGTTGCGCCCCCTCCTCTCAACGGGCGCCGCTGGAGGGCTTGGTCCGGCCATGAAGCTGAAGGTCCTCGCGATCGTCGTCCTCCTCGTCGTCGGCGGCGCCGCGCTGTTCGTCGCCTCGGGAGGGCTCCCGCGGAACACCTCGGCGGCCGTGACGTATCTCACCTCCCCAGCGACCGTCGCCGACGTCAGCAACGACGTCGCCGCCACCGGCTCGATCGCCGCGTCGACGAGCTGGAGCCTCGCCTTCGGGAGCGCCCCGACGGTCGGCACCACGGACACCTCCTCGTCCTCCTCGAGCAGCTCGGGCTCGACGGGCACCTGGCACGTCGCCAGGGTCTCGGTGAAGGTCGGCGACGCGGTGACCGCGAAGCAGGTTCTCTCGACCGCGACCAACACGACCCTCGCCCAGAGCATCGCGCAGGCGAAGAACAGCGTCACCAGCGCCAACATCCAGCTCCTCCAGGCCCAGGACGCGTACGACGCCGCGACCACGACCGACGCGATCCGTCAGACCCGGGTCCAGCTCCTCAACGCGCAGAACGGCTATGACCAGGCGAAGGCCAGCCTCCGCGACCTCCAGGCGACCGCCGCCCATCCGGCGCTGATCGCACCGGCCGCCGGCGTCGTCACCGCCGTGAACATCACCGACGGCGCCGACGCTCCATCCGGCGCGGCGATCACGATCGACGCCAGCACCTACCAGGTGACCGCCGACGTCGTCGAGAGCGACGTGTCGTCGATCCAGGTCGGGCAGGCGGCCGACGTCACGGTCGCCGCCATCGGCGCGGACCTGACGGGCAAGGTCGCCACGATCGCCCCGACCGCCGCGTCGACGGGCTCGTCGAGCTCGGTCGTCTCGTTCGCGGTCGCGATCGACGTCCAGACGCCGCCCAAGGAGCTCCGCTCCGGGATGACCGCCGACATCACGATCACGACGGCGTCGGCCGCGAACGTCCTCGCGGTGCCGGCCGCCGCGATCCGCGGCACGTCCGGCAGCTACTCGGTCCTCGTCCTCGTCGACGGGACGCCGGAGTCCCGCCCGGTCGACGTCGGGCTCATGACGAGCTCCCTCGTCGAGATCAAGTCCGGTCTGAACCAGGGCGACGAGGTCGTCATCGGGACGAGCAGCCAGCAGCGTGCCGGCACCGTCACCAACGGGTTCGGCGGCGCCGGGCAGTTCGTCGTCCCGGGCGCCGGCGGCCGGGTCAACGGCGGCGGCCGCGGCGCGGGCAACTGACGTGGGCCTCCGCCTGTCGGGGCGAGGCCCCCTGCAGGGTCCGGTGCCGGGCCTGACGAGCGAGGTGCCGGCGGGGCCGGCCCCGATCGTCGCGCTCGAGCGCGTGAGCCGGACCTACGCGATGGACGGCGTCCGTGTCGACGCCCTGCGCGACGTCACTCTCCAGGTCCGACCCGGCGAGTTCGTCGCGATCGTCGGGCCGTCGGGGTCCGGCAAGAGCACGATGATGAACATCGTTGGCTGTCTGGACCGGCCGAGCGCCGGCGTCTACCGGCTCGCCGGCACGCTCGTCGCGGAGCTCGATGATGACGGCCTGGCGCGGCTGCGGAGCCGGACGATCGGGTTCGTCTTCCAGTCCTACAACCTCCTGCCACGGACCACGGCGCTCGACAACGTCGCGACGCCCCTCCTCTACCAGGGCGTCGGACGGAAGGAGCGGGTCGCCCGCGCCACCGCCGCGCTCGAGCGGCTCGGGCTGGCCGACCGCCTTCACCACGAGCCGAGCCAGCTGTCGGGCGGCCAGCAGCAGCGCGTCGCGGTCGCCCGCGCGATCGTGACCGACCCGGCCCTGATCCTCGCCGACGAGCCGACCGGCAACCTCGACAGTGCGTCCGGCCAGGATGTCCTCGCGGTCCTGCGCGAGCTCCACGCGGCCGGCCGGACGATCGTCCTCATCACCCACGATTCCGACGTCGCCGCCGCCGCGAGCCGCCAGGTCCACATCCGCGACGGCCAGCTGACGGACGGGTGGCTGGCCGCGTGAACGCCTTCGAGCTCCTCCGTCTCGCGCTCTCGCGGCTCCGGACGAGCCGGCTCCGGGCCGCGCTCACGATGCTCGGCGTCGTCATCGGCGTCGCATCGGTCGTCGCGCTCGTCGGGGTCGGCCAGGGCACGACCTCGAACATCACCAGCCGGCTGGCGAGCCTCGGGACGAACCTTCTCACGATCAGCCCGACCGGCGGCTCCAGCGAGCATCCCCTGAGCCTCGACGATGCGGACGCGATCGCGAAGGTCCCGGGCGTCGCGGCAGTCGCGCCGGAGCTCCAGACCTCGGTGACGGTGGCCGTCGGGACCCAGTCCACGACGACGTCCCTGATCGGGACGAGCGCCGACTACGCGCAGGTCCGCGCGTACGACGTGTGGCAGGGCTCGTTCCTGACCGATGCCAGCGTCGAGACCGGCCTCCGGGTCGCGGTCCTCGGCGCGACGACCGCGAGCGACCTGAACCTCGACGCGACCGCGATCGGGTCGACGATCCAGGTGAACGGGCTGCCGTTCCAGGTGATGGGGATCCTCCAGCCGAAGGGCGGCTCGGGCTTCGCGAACCCGGACGACGAAGTGCTCGTGCCGATCGCGGCCGTCCACAAGTACTTCATCGCCGGCGACGACGTCCGCACGATCGGCGTGAGCGTCGCCTCGGACGACCAGATGACGGACGTCACGAATGCGATCACCGCGCTCCTCCGCGACCGGCACCAGCTCGCCGCGACCGACAGCGCCGACTTCTCGGTGTTCAACCAGACCCAGCTCCTCGACGCCGCCTCGTCGATCAGCGCGACACTGACGCTCCTGCTGGGCGGGATCGCCTCGATCTCGCTCATCGTGGGCGGCATCGGGATCATGAACATCATGCTGGTCTCGGTCCGTGAGCGGACCCGCGAGATCGGCATCCGCAAGGCCGTGGGGGCACGCGGCCGCGACATCCTCGCCCAGTTCCTGATCGAGGCCCTGACCCTGTCGCTGCTCGGCGGGCTGATCGGGATCGTGCTGGGGCTCGCCGTGTCCGCCCTGATCGGCCAGCTGGCCGGCTGGGGCTTCCAGTTCAGCATCTCGACCGTCGCGGCGGCGGTCCTGTTCAGCCTCGCCGTCGGCGTCGTGTTCGGCGTCTGGCCCGCACGCCAGGCGGCCCGTCTCGACCCGATCAACGCCCTCCGCTACGAATAGGGAGCCACCCTCGATGACCGACCCGACCCGTCCGACCGACCCGACCCAGCCCGCGCCGGCCGGCAACCCGTTCTCCACCCCTGCCGGAACGCCCGCACCCGGTGCCAGCCCGTTCGCGAGCCCGGCCGCCCCGCCGCCGGCGACGGCCCCGGTCCCGGTCGCGCCGGTCAAGCGCCGATCGAGCGCCGGGCTGCTCGTCAACGTCCTCCTCGGCGTCGCCGTCGTCGTGGCGGTCGGCGGCGTCGCGTTCGCCGCGGGTCGCGCCACGGCCCCGACGACGACGGCCGCGAACGGCCGCTTCGGCGGAAACGGCGCCGGCGGCTTCGGCCCGAACGCGAGCGGCGCCCCCGGTCGCGGCGGCGCGTTCCAGGGCGTCTTCGGGGGGGGTGGCGTCACCGTCGAAGGCACGGTCACCGCTGTGGCGGCCGACTCGATCACGATCCAGCTCTCGTCCGGCCAGGCGGTCACGATCCCGACCAGCAGCGACACGACCTACCACAGCCAGACAGCGGCTTCGTCGTCTGACGTGACGACCGGCGCGACCGTCAAGGTCGAGCTGAGCGGCGGCGGACGGTTCGCGGGCGGCGGTCAGGGCACCGGCGGCAACGGCAACGGCGGCAACGCGCCGACCGCGAGCGGCGCGCCCGGCCGCGGCCTTGGCTCGGCGAGCAGCGTCACGGTGGTCCCGGCCGGGAGCTGACCTCGCGGGACGCAGCCTCCGTGCTCGAAAGACGCGCCGCGGTTCCCCGCGGCGCGTCGGGTGCCCGGCGCGGGATCATGATCGCGGCCACGACCCCGGCGACGACCGCCGCGATCGCCCCGACGACGATCGCCAGCTCGATGGACTGCGTCGCGAGGACACCCGCGAGGGCCGCCCCGATCGGGTAGCCGAGGAAGTTGAAGCCCATCGAGACCGCGAACGCCCGGCCCATCCAGGCCTGGTCCGTCCGGCGTTGCCGGATCGTGAACAGCCCGATGTCCATCGGGCCGTTGAGCAGCCCGCCGAGGGCGAGACCGAACACGACGAAGGCAAACCCGACGGCCGCCGTCGCGGCGCCGGCACCCGCGAGGAGGAGCAGGTTCGCGGCCGCGATCCCGCCCATGGGCAGCACGAGCAGGTTCCACTCGCGGCCACGCGTGTCCATCTGGCCCGCGATCAGGGCGGCGATCATCCCGGCGATGCCCGACGCCGCGAATGCGAGCCCGACCGCCACCTCCGGCAGCCCGAGCTCGCGGACGACGATCAGCGGGACGACGATCGTCACCATGCCGCCCGAGAGGTTCAGGAGCGAGATCGACACGCCCAGCCCGCGGAGCGTCGGGTTGCGGACCGTGTACTTGACCCCCTCCCACGCGTCGCCGAGCAGGCTGCCCGACGATGAGCTGCTGGTGTCCGGGTCCGGCGCGCCGATCATCGCGATCGTGGCGGCGCCGAAGACGAGCCCGATCAGGATCAGCGCCGTCGCCCCGCCGAACAGTGACACGAGAGCCGCGGCAAGCGGCGGCCCGATGATCGTGGCGACGAGGTACCCGTTCGAGTCGATGGCGTTGACCCGTTCCCAGAGCCGCTCCGGGACGATCAGCGGGAACAGGCTCCGGAGGCCCGTCGCGGACAGGATCGAGGTCAGCGAGCTGACGATCGTGATCGCGAACAGGAGCGGCACCGGCAGGGCGCCCGCGAGGGCGAGACCGCCGATCAGCGCCAGCGAGGTCATCGCCACCGCGTAGTCGATGATCACGAGCTTCGTCCGGCCCTGGCGGTCGAGGAGCGCCCCGGCAATCGGCGCGATGAGGATCCCGGGCAGGACGCTCGCCGCGGTGATCAGCCCGGTCAACGCGGGCGAGTTGTACTCCTCGAGGGTGAACAGGACGAGTGCGACGCCGACCATCGCCTGGGCGATGCGCGCCAGCATCATCGAGGTGAGGATCCGGCGGAGCCCCGGGATCGCGAACAGCGCGCGGTACGAGCGTTCGATCCGTGGGCTCGGGCTCGGGGTCACGAGCCGATGCTATCCGCCGGCCAGCCGGCGCGAGATCCGCACGCTTCTCCGCGTCGACGTGACCCTTGCCGACAGCCGCGACGACGCGCAGGATGTCCGGCGTCCGGGCCATGTCCCACCGGACCAATGGGAGGGATAGGAGGAATCCGTGGCGTCATCGACTGGGGGAGCCAGCCTCGAGCGGAACGCGATCGGTCTCACGGAGGTCCTGTTTCAATCGATCACCCACATGGCGCCGGCGGTCGCCACGGCCCTCTCCATCGGGCTGGCGACGACCCTGGCCGGCGGGATCACCCCGCTCGCGGTGCTCTTCGCGCTCATCGCGTGCCTGTTCACGGCCTATTCGATGAGCCAGCTCGCCCGCCACATGTCCTCGGCCGGCGGCATGTACACGTACGTCACGCGCGGTCTCGGCTCGTTCGTGGGCTGGCTGATGGCGTGGGCGTTCACCCTCGCCGAGCCGATCGTGCCGGCCGCCCTGTTCGGCGCGTTCGGGTTCTTCGGGGCGTCGTTCATCACCGAGCTGACCGGCTTCTCGAACGAGTGGCTGTGGCTCGTGCTCGCGGTGATCTGCGGCCTGATCGTCTGGTTCCTGACGTTCCGCGGGATCGAGATCTCCACGCGGACCGGCGTCGTGCTTGGCCTGATCGAGATCGCGATCTTCCTCGCGGTCTCCGTGCTGCTGATCGCGAACGCAGCGCAGCCGATCAACACCGCGGTGTTCATCCCGCCTGACGGGAACATCCAGCCGGCGTTCCAGGGCATGGTCTTCTGCATCCTGGCGTTCGTCGGGTTCGAGGCGGCCGCACCGCTCGGCGAGGAGACGCGCGAGCCACGCTCGACGATCCCCCGGGCGATCATCCTGTCCTGCCTGCTGATCGGGCTGTTCTACATCTTCTGCTACTACGCGGCGACGGTGTACTTCGGCCCCGACAAGATGAAGACCGACTTCCTCGGCTACAACGAGGGCAACCCGTGGGCCGGGATGGCGAACAACATCCTGCCCACGATCGGCAGCCTCCTCGTGACGTTCGCGATCGTGAACAGCTGCCTCGCCAACTCGAACGCCGGGGCGATCGCGTCGACCCGGTCGATCTTCTCGCTCGGCCGGGCCGGGCTCCTGCCGCGGGCGCTGGGCGCCGTGCATCCGACCTATCAGACGCCGGCCCTCGCGACCCACGTCCAGGGCATCATCGGGATCGTCCTCGCGGTCGGGCTCGGGCTCCTGTTCAACAGCTACCCGAGCGGCGGCCCGATCACGACCTACGGCTTCATCGGGACCATGCTCGGGCTGCTGTTCGCGGCGATGTACATCCTCGTGAACGCGGCCGCGATCGGGTTCTTCCTCGGCCCGGCGAGGGCCGACTTCAACATCCTCAAGCACATCGTCGTGCCGGTGCTCGGGATCCTGGCGATGGTCGTCGGGTTCCTGTCGGCGCTCGGCGGGGTCTCGATCCCGATCCTCGGGGTGGATCTGCCGCCGCTGCCGGAGCCGTACAACTACGCGCCGCTCGTCGCCGGCATCTGGATGCTGATCGGCCTCGTGGCGTTCTTCCTGCTCCGGGCCCGGAGCCCGGAGGCGATCGGGCAGCTCGGGGCGGCCGTCGCCGAGGGCTGAGGGTCGTTCACCGCGGCCGGCGCACCGCGCCGGCCGCCGTCAGTCGAAGATCGACAGCGGGCAGTGGGCCGTGACGACGTAGTTCGGCATGTCCACGATCTCGCTGATCCGGAGATCGATCGCCACGCTCGCGAGCAGGTAGGCGTCGATCGACGCGATGCCGTGCTCGCGATCGAGCCAGTCGATCATCCGATGCAGCGCGTCGCGCGCCGCGCCGGCGAGATCCGGCCCGACGCCGTCCGTGGCGTAGCGCCGGCCGACCGGGGTCCTGACGTCCGCGGTCAGGAACTCGGGGCCGGTCACCTGGAGGTCCTTGCGGACCGTCAGGCGGACGAGCGCCCGCATCGGCGTCTCGATCGCCGTCCCGCACACCTCGCCGTCGCCCTGGGCGGCATGGCCATCGCCCATCGACAGCCGCGCGCCGTCGTGGAAGACGGGCAGGAAGAGCGTCGAACCGGCGGTCAGGTGGCGGGTGTCCATGTTGCCGCCGAAGAGGCCCGGCGGGATCGTCGAGAGCGGTCCGGTCGGCGGGGCGACGCCGATCTCGCCGCAGAACGGCACGATCGGGACCCGGACGCCGGGCAGGAACTCCGCGCGCCGGCCGGCACGCGGCACCTTCGTGATCCGGAGGTACGGGTCCGCGAACTCGTCGGCGAGCAGCCCGAAGCCCGGGATGCTCGCCGTCCAGCCCCAGTCGGCCGGCTCGAACTCGAGCAGGTCGACCTGGAGCGTGTCGCCCGGCTCCGCGCCGGCGACCGCGATCGGCCCGTTGACCTGGTCGACCCGGTCGAAGTCGAGCCGGCCGAGGTCGTCGACGGTCGACGTCGCGTTGAGCTGGCCACCGGCGGCGTCGAGCAGGTCGAACTCGACGACGTCACCGCTGGCGACGGTCTCGATCGGCGGGATCGCGGGGTCCCACTTGAGGTGGAACCGGTCGCGGGTGACATGGATCGCCGGACGGGTCTGCATCGAGCCTCCTCCGCCCGGATTGTAGGCGTTGCGTTCGGACCCTCGGTCGTCCCGCGACGCCGCCCGTCAGGCGGAGGGCGGATCCCAGATCGTCGCGTCGACGACGGCCTTGAACAGGCCATTGCTCCACGGCGCGGCGAGGTCGTAATCGCCGAACGCGGACCACTCCCGGTTGAGCCGGCCGAAGTCGGAGTTCGGGTCCTTGGCCGCCGCCGCCAGCCGGTCCATCGCGGCGTAGCTGTCGAGCTCGACGAACGACCGGTAGTTGCCCGCTGCCTTGTCGGACGTGAACACGGTCGAGAACGTCCCGAGGTAGCGGCAACCGGCCGGATGCGCCTTCGCGAGCTTCTCCTCGTTGTCCAGCATCCACTGCTGGTGGGCTTCGTCCTGACCGACCTTCACCGTGTACCCGAACTCCTGGATGAAGCGCATGTCGGTGCCTCCTTGCCGAATGGGGTGACGACACCACGGTACGACGTGTCCATCTGTCGCGTCGTGGTCCCTTCAGCTGTCGCCCGGACCCTCGATCAGCGCGAAGAGGTGGCGCGGCTCCGGGATCCCCTTGAGGGCATGGGTGCCACGGTCGTCGAAGTCGAGGCCCGCGCTGGCGGCGAGGTCCCGGGTCGTCTGCGCCACGAGCACCTCGCCCGGTCCGGCGAGCGCGGCGATCCGGGCGGCTTCGTGGACGGCCATCCCGCGGACCGCGTCGCCGACGATCTCGACCTCCCCGACGTGGACCGCCGCGCGCGTCTCGAGGCCGTCGCTCCGGGCCGTGTCGCGGATGGCGACGGCGCAGCGGATCGCCCGGGCCGGCCCGTCGAAGGTGGCGAGCAGCCCGTCGCCCGCACGATCCACCTCGGTGCCCCGGAACTGGAGCACCTCGACCCGCGACCGCTCGACATGCCGACCGAGCAGCTCGCGCCACGCCGCGTCGCCGATCCGGGCGAGCAGGGCGGTCGACTCCACGATGTCGACGACGAGGAGGGTGACGAGCGACCGATCGAGGAACCGGCTCCCGCGGCCCGCCCACGTGCGCGGGCCCGACCACTCGATCATCACGGCCGGCTCGTCGCCGATCGTGAAGCCGTCGTGGCCGGGCGGGATGTCGTAGACGTCGTCCGGCCCGTACTCGAGGATCGTTCCGTCGCGCAGCTCGGCGCCCTGCCGGCCGGACAGCGTCACACCGACGTGGTGGCTCTCGCACCACTTGCCGCCGGCGATCGCCCGCATGTCGTTCGACCACCGCCAGCCCGGGTACTGGACGACCCGGGCGATGACCTCCTCGCCGACGAAGACGAGATCCTCCTCGACCCCGGGCAGCCGCACCGACTCGTCGGGGCGCCGGAGGTTCTTGGGCACGTGGTCGGCCATGCCCGGAAGAGTGATGCCGCCGTTCGCGCGACGTCAATGCCTCGGGCGCGGCGTGAGACCGGGCTCCGGTCCGGCCCGGGCTCCATCCGGCCCGGAGCCGCACCCGCTCCGATCCCGCGCCGTTTCTGTCGTTCGTTCACGTGGGGGTCGCTAGTCGGCGCGCAGGGCGTTCGCGGGCCGCACGGGCGAATGACGGTGTTACGATCCGCCCACTCGAGCCGGCTCCTCGTACGGGGTCCGTCCACGACGCCTTCGGCGGCTGGATGCAGGGACCCGCGATGCCCCGGTGGAGTGAGGTGTGCGCGCATGTCGACCGTGACGTTCGAGCACGTCACCAAGAAGTATGGTGACGTCCTCGCGGTGAACGACCTGAACCTTGCCATCAACGACGGCGAGTTCATGGTCCTGGTCGGACCCTCGGGCTGTGGCAAGACGACCAGTCTCCGGATGATCGCCGGCCTCGAGGAGATCTCCTCGGGCGAGCTGAAGATCGGCGACAAGGTCGTCAACGATGTGGCCCCGAAGGATCGCGACATCGCGATGGTCTTCCAGAGCTACGCGCTCTACCCGCACATGACGGTCCGCGACAACATGGCGTTCGGGCTGAAGCTCCGGAAGCTGCCGAAGGCGGACATCGAGAAGCGGGTCAACGAGGCGGCCGGCATCCTCAGCCTCGAGAAGCTCCTCGATCGCAAGCCGAAGGAGCTGTCCGGCGGCCAGCGCCAGCGCGTCGCGCTCGGCCGGGCGATCGTCCGCGAGCCCGCGGTGTTCCTCATGGACGAGCCCCTCTCGAACCTCGACGCCAAGCTGCGCGTCCAGACGCGGGCCGAGATCGCCCGTCTCCACCAGCGGATGGGGACGACGTTCGTGTACGTCACCCACGACCAGGTCGAGGCGATGACGATGGGCACGCGGATCGCCGTGATGAGCGACGGCCTGCTCCAGCAGGTCGGCACGCCGCAGGTCCTGTACGACACCCCCGCCAACCGGTTCGTCGCCGGGTTCATCGGCAGTCCGTCGATGAACTTCGTCGACGTGACGTTCGACAGCTCGGGTGGGACGGCGAAGTTGATCGGTCCCGGCAACTGGACCGCGAACCTGCCGAATCGGCTGGCGACGGCCGTCGGCGCGACCAGCGGCCGCAAGCTCGTCGCCGGGTTCAGGCCGGAGCACCTCGACCTCGATCCGGTCGAGGGCGACCAGGTGACCATCCCCGGCCACGCGGACGTCGTCGAGTACCTCGGCAACGAGGAGCTCCTCCACGTCACGGCGGCCGAGAAGGACATCGTCGCGATCGTCGGCTCCGACCACCGGGTGAAGCCGGGCGACGTGCTCCAGATGATCCTGCCGCTCTCGAAGCTCCACCTGTTCGATGCGGAGACGGGCCTGAGCCTGACCTCCGATCGCGAAGCGATGGCCGCCTGAGCGCGGCGACCGACGGGGCCGGCGACGCCGGCCCGAACCCCGGAGACAGCTCGGGCGCGGCGCCGGACCCGGCGACCGCGCCCGCTGGCGTGACGGACGCGGGTGCCGACGGCATCGCCGGCTCCGGTGACGACGCCGACCTCGTCGAGCGGGTCGTCGATTCCCGGATCCTCCATCGGGGCCGCTACCTGACGTTCCGCGTCGACACGATCGAGCGCGCGGACGGCAGCCGGTCCGAGCGCGACATCGCCGGGCATCCGGGAGCGGTCGCGGTCGTCGCGATCGACGCCGAGGATCGCGTCCTGCTCGTCCGGCAGTGGCGGACCCCGGCCGAGCGGGTCCTGCTCGAGATCCCCGCCGGCACGCTCGACGAGGACGAGGCGACGGGCGCGATCGAGGACCCGGAGCTCGCATCCCGGCGCGAGCTCGAGGAGGAGACGGGCTACCGCGCCGGGGCCTGGCGGAAGCTCGCGGCGTTCTGGACGGCGCCGGGCTTCGCCGGCGAGCGCATGCACCTGTACCTCGCCACGGATCTCGAGCCCGCCCACCCCGACGTGCGGCTCGGGCCCGACGAGGACGAGCACCTCCGGCTCGAGCGACGCCCCTTCGCGGACGCGATCGCGGCCGTCGAGTCCGGCGAGATCGCCGACGCGAAGTCGATCGTCGGGCTGCTCTGGGTCGACCGGATGCGTCGCGCGGCGGGCGCTGCCACGCCGGCCGGCCTGGGCGAGGGCCGGGCGGAGGCCGCTGCCGCTCCCTCACCCCTCGTCCAGCGCTCGTTCAGCTACACCCTGGGCGAGGCGATCCGGATCTCGATGCTGTCGATGCGCCGGTCGCGGTTCGCCCAGTTCACCTCGATCGCGATCGCCCTGATCTCGGTCCTCGGCGCGAATGGCGAGCTGATCGTCGCGCTGCCGGGGCTGATCGTGGCGTTCCTGTTCATCACGGGCCTCCTGAGCGTGCCGATCACGTTGTTCTTCGCCTGGCGGTACCGCGAGCGGTTGTTCGCCGTCACCACGGTGAGCGTCGACGTCGACGGGATCCGCGGCAGCTCGACCACGAGCCAGTGGGAGACGCCGTGGACCGCCTTCCAACGCCTCCAGGAGTCGGGCGGGTTCCTCCTGCTGGACCTCGGGCCGCAGCTCCTCTCGTTGCCGTTGCGGGCGTTCACGGCGGACGACCTGACGACGATCCGCCGGCTCGCGGCCGACGCCGGCTTCGGGCCCGACGGGCGGCCGGCACGCCCGAAGGTCTAACCCTCGGTCGGCTCGGGCGGGGTCGGTGACGGCGGCTCGGGCGGCGGCCCGAGGCGGGCGAGCGCGCCGGCGTAGAGCGTCGAGGTCGGGCTCAGCGCGACCGCGAGCCGCAGGTGCGTCCGCGCCTCGCCGCGACGGCCGAGCTGCTTCAGGCTCTGGCCGAGCGCGAAGTGGGCGTAGGGCGCCGACGGGTCGAGCACCAGGAGCCGCTCGAACGTCGCGCGGGACGCCTCGTGCTGACCGGAGTTGTAGTAGGCCCGCCCGAGGGCCTCGAGGATCGACGCCTTGCCGGGCTCCGCCCGGTCGGCTCGTTCGAGGACCGTCGCAGCCTGTGCGTAGTGGCGCCCCTTCAGCAGCTCGTGGCCGCGCTGGAGCAGCTCGTACGCCGACTCACGCTCGTCGTCCGGGTCGCGACCGGCCGCCTCGTGTTCCATGCCCCGATGGTGGCACGATCGGTCCGATCGGGCCGTCAGCGCGGAGACGCGCCTCGAGCCACGGGACGAGGAGCTGTCGCTCCACCTCGACGGCGCCGTCCGACGAGAGACCGGACGTGCGGGCGGCAAAGTAGATGTGGACGTGCGCCGCGGCGACGACGGCGACCGCGACCGGATCGTCGTCGAGCGGCGCGATCGCCGCGCGGATCAGCGTCGCGACCCGCGCGTCGTAACGCGCCTCCGGCATGGCCCAGGCATCGATCCCGGCCCGGTCGGCCTCGCGGACCTCCCACCACCCGGTCGCCCGCTCGAAGAACGCGCCGATCTCGACGAGCAGCCGGTCGACCCTCTCGATCGTCCCATCCGCCCCGTCGAAGATCGACGCGTCGGGCATCCCGAGCCCGTCGAGGATCGCCTCCGCGGCCGCCTCGGCCAGATCGGTCGGCCCGGGGAAATGGTTGCGGACCGTCGCCGGCGCCACGTCCGCCGCCCGTGCGACGGCCGGCACGGTCGCGCCGGCCACGCCGACCTCCCGGTACAGCTGGAGAGTTGCCGTCACGATCCGGGCGCGCGTCTCCGCCTTCGCCTCGTCCCGCTTGTCCATCGCGTAGCGACGGGGCACGCTTCCTCCTCAATCGAATGGTTGACAGGTAAGTCAATCAATCCTATCATGCGCCCGTCCACACCGGGGAAGGCGAGCACTCGTGAGGGATCGATGATGGCGACTGCGGATCTCTACCGTCTGGCCGGTCTGTCCACGTGGGTTGCCCTCGTGGCGCTCGTCCTGTCCGGGATCGCCCTCGCCCTGTTCTTCGGCGGGGCCGGCGAGTTCTGGGGTCCGGTCAACGACGCCCTGATCGTCGTGACCGCGATCGCCCTCTTCCCCGCCGTGTTCGCCGTGGCACGGCTCGCCGGAGACCGCGGCGCGCCGTGGGTCTCGATCCTGTCGATCGCCGCGATCGCCGGGCTCGCGCTGATCGCCGTCGGTCAGACGCTGCTGATCGTCGGCCGGCTCTCGCTCGAGGGGTCGTTCGTGACCGGAGGGATCGGCGTCGTGCCGTTCCTCGCGTGGATCGTGCTGGTTGCGGTTCTCGGGATCGGCCTGGGCGTCCTCCCGGCCCGGACGGGCTGGCTGGCCGCTGCCGTGCTGGTCTCGATCGTCTCGGCGTCCTTGATCGCGACCGTGACGAGCGGACCTGTCTGGTGGGTCCTCGGGATCAGCGAGCTGCTCGTCCTGAGCGTCTGGCTGGCCGACCTGGCCGTATCGATCGGAGGCGCCGCCGGGGAGGTTGCGGTGATCGAGGCGACCGCCTAGCCGGTCCCGTCCCGCCAGAGCTCGAGATCGATCGGCCTGAGCCGGGGCGATTCGGTCACGCCCGGGATCCGGCCGCGCTTGGCGATCGGCCGCCCGTCGATCTCCTTGATATCGCCGGTGAAGTCGATCGGCGTGGCGCCGCTGATGTACGAGCCGACGGCATACGAGTCGACCGGCGCGCCCTGCTCCTTGAACCAGGTGATCCGCTCGGGGGTGAGCCCGCCCGAGACGACGATCTTCACGTGGCGATAGCCCTCCTGATCGAGCCGCGCCCGGACCTCCTTCACGAGGTCGGCGGTGACCCGACCGCGCTCGGACGGCGTGTCGAGGCGGATCCCGTAGAGCCGGTCGCCGAGGGCATGGGCGACGCGGAGCGCCTCCTCGGCCTCGTCCTTGAACGTGTCGACGAGGACGATCCGGGGCACGTCGTCGTCGAGGTCGCGATCGAACGCCTCGGCCGCGAGGACCGTGTCGCCGAAGATCAGGACGAGCGAGTGGGGCATCGTCCCGGTCGGGTTCAGCCCGGCGAGGCGGGCGCCGGCCGGGGTCGACGCGCCGACACAGCCGCCGACGATCGCGGCGTAGTCGAGGACGTCGGTGATGTCCGGGTGGACGTGGCGGGCGCCGAACGAGACGACGGGATCCGGGGCCGCGGCGTCGACGACCTCGCGGGCCGCGGTGGCCCAGCCGGTCGACTGGGCGAGCATCCCGAGGATCGCGGTCTCGTACAGCCCGAACCGCCGGTACCGGGCGTGGATCCGGAGGACGACCTCCTTCGGCGCGATCCGGTCGCCGTCGCTCAGCGCCTCGACCCGGGTCTCGGACGGCTCGCAGTCGGCGAGGACGTGCCCGATCAGGTTCTTGGCCTCGTCGATCCCGCACAGGATCGCGTCCTGGCGGGTGAAGACCTCCATCGTGACGACGGGGTCGAGGCCCTCGCGCTCCATGATGCTGGCCGCGCGGGCGAAGTAGACGTCCGCCGAGTCGCCGGACAGGATCTCGCGCGACGGTCGCGTGCGTACGAGCCCCATCAGCGGTCCTGGCTCACGATGCGTCTCCCTGGTCGGCGGGCGGTCCGTCCGGGCCCGCGTCGTCCGATGGCTCGGCCGGCGCGTTCGACTGGTCGGCGAGTGTAGCGTACGGTCCGCCCTCGGCCGGGCTGGTCGCCAGCTCCGAGACGGGCGCCGGCTCGGCCGCCAGCATGAGCAGCTCCGGCGCCGGATGGGCCATCGACGTCCGCGGCCGCCGCGTCGATGCGGGCCCCGAGGCTGCCCCGTGGGCCGCCGCCTCTGCCCCGTGGGCCCCTGCGGCCGTCACGATCCGGCGGTGCCGGCGGCCGGACCAGATGATCAGCACGATCGCGATGACCCACGTCGAGGAGCACGACCAGGGCGAGGCTCCCCGCGAGGATCAGCCGGCCTCGTCCGACCTCCGCCGCACCGGCGATCAGCGCCGACAGCGCGGCCGCGTCCGCACCCGTGCGTCGCCACGCCGCTGCTGAACGACGCCCGGATCGCCGCGAGGCGGGTCTCCGGCGACCGCCCGAGGAGACCCACGGTCGTCAGGGTGTCCCGCGGCGCCGCCACGGCCGCCGACGCGCTCGAGACGAGACGTCCGTCCGCGATCTCGCGGTCGGCGAGGGCGGCCGCGCCCTGCAGCGAGTCGGTCGCGGTCTGGTACGCGGTCCGGAGATCCGGCGGCGGCGCGACCCCGAGCCCGGCGGCGACCGTCGCCAGCTCGTCCCGCTTGGCGATCACGTCCTCGGCGCTCGCGATCCGCGACGCCGCCTCGTCGAACCGCCAGCCGGACATCGAATCGCGCACGTACATCGGCGGGAGCCAGTCGCCGCCTGCCGTAACGAGGCCGGCGTACGCGGTCCGGGCGGTCGCCCGCGCGTCGAGCTCCGCGACCTGCGCGTCCGTGACGACCCACTGGCGGAACAGGTCGTCGGCAGAGCGCGCATGACCGCGCTCGTCGAGCAGGTCCAGCAGCCGGCGCCAGTCGTTCGGGCCCGAGACCGTCTCGGGCGCCCCGGCGCCGACGTACGCGATCTGGCGATCCTGTGCGGCCGCGAGGACGTCGCGCATCGGGTCGGTCCCGACCTCCCGGACGATCGACCGGACGACCGTCCACGAGGCGTCGTACCCGAACTGCTCCCGGGCGTCGGTCTCGTCGTCGTTGATCCGGCCCGGGAAGACCCAGTCGTTGAGCTTGACGGCCGCGGCATCGGTCGGGCTGACACGCGACGGGTTCCACGGCCCGAGCCCGGTCGCGTCGAGCGACTGGGCCGCGAACGTGTCCGCGAACCCCTCGTTGATCCAGCGGCCGGCGAACAGGTCGTTGTTGAACCAGGCGTGCGACGACTCGTGGAGGATCGTCAGGTCGTCGAGGTCCTCGCTGATCTCGATCCGGTTCTCGCCCTCGAAGAAGATCCCGGCGTAGCCCTCGAGCAGTGGCGTGTGGACCTCGAACACGTCGAGGTCGCCGGACACCGGCCAGGTCAGGCCGGTCTCGTCGACGAGCTCGGGCAGGCCCTTCGTCAGCAGCTCCGCGACCTCCGTCTTCCAGGACGGGTCGTCCGGCCAGGCGTGGATCACGAGGTGCTCGCCGCCGGGCAGGTCGACCCGGGCGTTGGTGAGGGCGGCCTTCCGATCGGCGTTGACGACGACGTACCAGTCCGGGACGTCGGTGATGCTGGTGGCGCCGAACACCGTGGCCGTCCCGGCCGTCGACTTGACGACGTCGGATCCGCTCGTCTCCGCCTCGAACCCGGCCGGGATCACGACCCGGACCGAGCCCGAATCGCCGAACGCCCAGCCCACGAACGTCGCGAACGCCGGCCCGACGCGGATCTCGCTCTTCGAGCGTGGGGCGCCGCCGGGCAGATCGAACTGGACGCGGACCCTGGCGGTCTCGGCGTGGAACAGCGACGTCCGGAAGCGGACCTCGAGCTCCTTGAAGCCGTCGCGTGGCCGGATCGTCGTCGAGAGCGCCGCCCCGCCGGATGTCGCCTTGATCGACGTGGCCTCGGGCTGGATGCCGATCCGGAACCCGTCGTAGAAGTAGCGGGTCACGACGCCGCCCGAGGTCTGGTTGGGCTTGTCGTTGCGGGCCGTCACGTCGACGAGGACGCGGACGACCTTCCGCGACGGGACGAGCGTGTAGGTCGCGCTCGACGTGAGCGTGAGGGTGTCCGTCGCGGCGCGGGCGACGGGCGCCGTCATCGGCCCGAGGCTCGCGGCCACCGCGAGGACCGTCGCGACGAGGAGGAGCCCCGCAGGCGAGCGGCGGCGCATCAGCTGCCGGTCAGGAGGGTCCGACGCCGGACGCCACGGTCACGCAGCCAGCGGAACGCCAGCCACACGCCGAGGGCGAGCGCGGCCAGGGAGGCGACGACGCCGATGATCCGGTTCCGCCCGACTGCGGACGCCGACCCCCAGGTCGCCTTCGCGAACGAGCTCGCCCGAACCGTCGTCTCGAGGTCGCCCGCGGCGAACGCGGTGGCCGCCTCGGCCAGCGACGCGTCCGGCTTCGCGTTCCACAGCCCGATCGTCTGGACGATGTCGGTCCCACCCGTCCGTGACGCCGCGGCATCGCGGTACGCGGCAATCGCGGCCAGCTCCGCCTCTGCCTCCGCCGACGCGGCGGCGAAGCCGCGCGGGCCCTCGAAGTCGACCTGCATCGTGTCGGGTGGCGTCAGCCCGGCAGCCGATGCCGCGTCGGCGACCGCGTCACGGTCGTCGAGCGCGTTGGACGCGGCGTTCAGCAGCTCGCCGAGCCGCTCGTACTGCCAGACCCGGAGCGCGTCGCGCACGACGCGCGGCATCTGCCAGTCGCCGGCCCGCGCCGCGACCTCCGCGTAGCCCGTCTTCGCCGCGTCGCGGTCGATGATCAGGTCGGCCTCGGCCGGTCGCGCGACCCAGTCCGTCCACAGGTCGGTGAAGTCCTTGCCGGTCCGGTCCTCGAGCAGGTCGAGGAGACCGCGCCAGTCCGGGGCGGCCTCGGACCGCTCGAGATCGGCCGCGCCCGCGGCGACGGCGCCCTGCATGTTGCCCGGCTGGAACGGCGCGCGACGCTCCTGGATCGCCGCCCACAGGGACCGCAGGCCGTCCGGACCCGCCCGCTCGGCGACGAGGGACGCCAGACGCAGGGCCGCGGCGTACTCCGCGTCCTCGGCCCGGGACGAGGTGCCGTCGGGGTTGGGCGGCCCCCACGCGTTCAGCGGCACGCGGAGCTTCGCGAGCGCCGGGGTCAGCGGATCACCGACGACTCCCTTCGCCTTGATCGCCTTGGCGGCCCCCAGGGCGTACCACGACGCGAACCCCTCGCTCGCCCATCGGTCGGCCAGCAGGCCGCCGTCGAACCAGGCGTGAGCGGCCTCGTGGAGGATCACGAACGTGTCCGCGTAGTAGGCGATCTCGATCGTGCCCTCGGCGGGCCGGTACTGGCTCGCGAAGCCGCTCGTGTTGCGGCTGACCGCCTCCTGGACGATGAGCGGACGGCTCGCGGTCCACGGCAGGCCGATCGCCTTCGAGAGCGCCGGCAGGCCCTTCGTCAGGAGCGAGCCGACCCGCTTCGCCCAGGCCGTGTCATCGGGCCACGACCGGAGCGTGATCGGGACCGTCTCCCCGCCGATCGGGACGTTGAGCTTCGTCTCCTTGAAGGCGCTCGGGCGGTCGGCGGTGAACGTGGCGATGAACGAGGTCGGGTTGGCGAGCCGGCCGGTCTGGAAGACCGTGTTGCCGGCGGCGTCGGTCGAGGGCTTGCCGACGCTGCCGCCACTCGGCTGGATCGCGTACCCGGGCGGGAAGACGACCGTGACGCTGCCACCCGTCGCGCCGTCGCTGCCAAGGCCCCACGCGCTGAACGACACGAGGCTGGTCCCGATCCGAAGTGGGCGGGTCGGGGCGCCGCCCGGGTCCGGGATGTCGAAGCGGATCGAGAACGTCCGCGTCGCGCCCGCGCCGAGCTGCTTTCCGAAGTCGATCCTGAGCAGGTTGTAGGTCTTGTGGCGCGCGGTCGCGGTCACCTTCGGCGCCGCGCCCGCGCTCGAGATCTTGAAGCCGGTCGTGCCCGGCGGCACGGACAGGAACGCGCGATCGAAGAAGTAGCGGCGGGTCTTCGTGTCGGCCAGGTGGTTCGTGGCGGACAGGGCCACGGTCACGTGGACCTTGTGGGTCGCCGGGTCGACGACGTAGCGGGCGTCCGCCGTCGTCGTCAGGCCGCTCGCCGCGGCCACGTCGCCCGGCGCGCCCGGAGCGCCCGCGGGCAGGAGCGCGGTCACGGAGACGAGGCTGAGGGCGGCGACCAGGGTCGCCGCCGCGAGTCGCCCGCGGATCATCCGACGGCGGCCGGCTCGACGGGTCCGATCACCTCGGCCAGGCGATCCGCGTAGCGGACGAGCAGGTGGGCGCCGCGGCTCGTCCGGGCGCTCGTGTCCGGGACCCGGCCGCCGACCCACAGCCAGCTCGCGGACTCCTCGAGCAGCCGATCGGCGATCGCGAGGGAGCGCGCGATCGCGAGCCCCAGCTCGTCCCGGTCGAGGGTGGCCACGGGGATCTCCGTCGCGAGGACCGGCCGCTCGTCCTCGGCGAGCGAGAACTTCACGAACGGGTACTCGTCGTTCCAGCGCAAGAGCTTGCGGTACGACTTCCGGAACGCGTCCCCGATCGGCGGGGCGAAATGGACCCAGCAGATCAGGGCGAAGCCCGGATCGAGGATCAGGGTGATCGGGACGTCGAAGCGGCGCAGGCCGTCGAGGCGCAGGTCCCACGACGAGACGCTGTCGCGGTCGGCGCGCTCGGTCGGCGCCAGCCCGAGGTCGTCGAGCCAGCGCTCGACATCGGTCGGTCGGACCATCGCCCCCGACTCCGCTGCAGGCATGGCGGGCAGTCTACCGTCCGGTGTCGATCGGGGCCGTCGCGGCCCCTCGGGCGCTCAGGTGTCCGAGGCGCCCCCGGCGCGGGCGACCGAGCCCGCCGACGACGACTCCTTGACGGCGGCGGACGATCCGGACCGCGCGGCGCCGGCCTCGGCCCGTCGATTGGCGACGGCCAGCCGCGCTGCGGCGGTCGCGGGCCGACCGGACTCGATCGACGAACCGCTTTTCACGACGCGCTTCGGGAAGTCGGTCGCCTTCACGTCGCCGGCGATCTTCACGTTCCGTCCGATCCGCGCCCCGCGCGGGATCACCGCCCGCTTGCCGATCACCGTGATCCCGGTGTTCAGCCGGCCGGGCTCCTGCTTGTTCGGCGTGTCGAAGTCCGGTCCGTCGCCGACGATCGCGCCCGGCCCGACCACGACCTCCTTGTCGAGGATCGAACGGTCGACGACCGCGCCGGATCGGATGATCGAGTCGAACATCACGATCGAGTCGCGGACCACCGCCCCGACGTCCACCCGGACGCCCGGCGACAGCACGCTGTTCACGACCGTCCCGTTGATCACGCAGCCGTGGCTGATCAGGCTCCGGTGGACCTGCGCGGTCGGGCCGACCTGGGCGGGCGCCCGTTCCTCCGACCGGGTGTGGATCAGCCAGTCACGGTCGTACAGGTCGAGCGCGGCGTTGTCCTCGAGCAGTGCGAGGTTCGCCTCCCAGTAGCTCTGGATCGTCCCGACGTCCTGCCAGTACCCCTCGAAGTGGTAGCCGAAGACGCGGGCACCGCCGTCGAGCATCGCCGGGATGACGTCGCGGCCGAAGTCGTTGCGGTCCTCGCTCAGCCAGCGCATCAGGGCCCGCTTCGAGAAGACGTAGACGCCCATCGACGCGAGATCGCTCTTCGGGTGCTTGGGCTTCTCCTGCCACTCGGTGACCCTGTCGTTCTCGTCGAGCGCGAGGATTCCCATCCGCGTCGCCTCGATGAGCGGCACCCGCCGGACCGCGATCGTGACGTCGGCCCGCTTCCGGCGATGGGCGGCGATGAACGGCTGGTAGTCCATCTTGTAGATGTGGTCGCCGGCGAGGATCAGGACGATGTCGCCCCCGTCGTGCTCGATGACGTTGAAGTTCTGAAGGACCGCGTCGGCCGTCCCGCGATACCACTCCGCGACGCGGCCGCGCGCGATGTACGGCTGGAGGAGCTTCACGCCGCCGTTGTTGCGGTCGAGGTCCCACGGCCGGCCGAGACCGATGTGGTCGTTCAGCGAGCGTGGGTTGTACTGGGTCAGGACCACGACGTTGTCGATGTCGGAGTTGACGCAGTTCGACAGCGTGAAGTCGATGATCCGGTACTTGCCGCCGAACGGGACGGCAGGCTTCGCGCGGACCGACGAGAGGATCGACAGGCGCTCACCCTCACCACCGGCGAGGATCACCGCCATCGTCCGCTTCATCGTCCGATGCTAACAGCCTCGGCCGTCGTTCACCGGTGACCGGGAGGTGAACGTTCGGTTGCGCGGACGAGCTAGAGGAACAGCCGCGGGTTGACGAAGTCGTCGTTGAACCGGACGGCCCAATGGAGGTGCGCCCCGGTCGAGTGGCCCGTGTTGCCCTCGTGGCCGACAACCTGGCCGGCGTTGACATGCGTGCCCGTGTGGGCGGGGCAGTTCGGGGTCATGTGGGCGTACCAGGTCTCGAGCGACTGGCTGTGGGCGACGATCACGATCCACGCCGGGTCGGCCCCGTCCGCGTAGTTCCAGCCGCAGTAGACGACCTCGCCTGCCCCGGACGCGCGCACCGGAGTGCCGTACGGGCTGACGATGTCGATCCCCTGGTGGAAGTGGGCGCAGGTGCCGAGCGGAGGCTCGAAGACGACGCCGGTGCAGCCGAAGTCCTGGCTCACGGCGCCCGACATCGGCCACTTCAGCGTCCCGTTGTATTGGGACGGGATGTTGCCGTGGGCGTATTGCTGGGCGACGAGGTCGCTGATCTTCTGGGCGAGCGCGTGCTTGGCGGCGTCCGTGATCCTGAGCGCCTTGGCGAGGTCCTTCTTGTTCCGGGCCAGCCGTGCGTAGGCGGCGTTCTGGATCGCGAGCGCGCTCTTCGTCGCCTGCTCGAGGCGACGGAGCTCGGCCTGCGCGGCCTTCAGCGCCTTGAGCTGCTTGTCCAGCTTCGCCTTCTGGGCGGCGGTCTGGACCCGCAGGTCATCGGTGGCCGAGCGCATGTCCTCGACGGTCTGCTCGACCGCCGCGAGGGTCTGCTGGTCCTGGACGATCTGGATGGCGAGGGCCTTGTCCTGCTCGCTGACGTCGATCGCGTAGCTGACGTCGGACAGGACGTCCGTGAACGATTCGCCCGAGAGGAAGGTCTCGAGCATCGACGTGCGATCCGTGTCGTACGCCTGGCGGAGCCGGTCGGCGAGGATCGCCTTGCGCTCGGCCAGCTGCCAGCGCATCCGCATCTCGTTGATCTTGATCCGTGCGAGCTGACTGTCGAGGAGGTTCAGGCTGGCGACCTGGGCCAGGTAGTTCAGCCGCACGACCGCGATCTTCCGCGCCATCGTGTTGATCGAGGCCCGGACCGAGACGAGATCGGCGTTGATCCCGTTGAGCTGGCGCTTCGTCGCGGCGATCTCTTGGCCGAGATCGGCCTGGAGGGCGTTGATCTGGTCGACCTGCGCCTTCTGGTCCTTCAGCTGCTGGGCGAGCGCGGTCTGGCGGGCTCGAGCGTCGGAGAGCTCGTCCGCGCCGACCGGTGACGCGGGCGCGCCGCCGATCCCGACGATGAGGGACGCGAGGACGAGCAGGGGGACGAAGCGCGCACGGCCGAGGACAGGTCGTCGGCCGATCCGGCCGGTGCCCTGGCTGCGTGACGTGTCGGGGGCCGAGTGGGCGCCTGGGCGCTTCACCGGGGCATCGTCATCGTGCGAACAACTCCGTTGGCGTTGCCCCGTTCTCACCAGACGCGCTGGGGGCGCGGGTGTCGGCAGCGACGCCGATCGTTCCGCCCCGACAGGGCACCCTCAGGACGATGACCGACTGCCCGGCATCATACCTCGGGCTGTCCAACCTATCAGCCGTCCGGAGGCCCCGGGACCCTGACGATGGTCCCAAGTCGTGCCGGGACGCCGCTCGCCACGGCAGCGCCCGGACAACCATCAGGGCGTGACGAAGATCGCCCAGAGCGCGCCGAAGATCAGGAACGGCCCGAACGGCACATACGTCCGCCGACCGACCCGCTTCGTCACGAGCAGTACGAGCAGCACGATCCCGGCCACCAGCAATCCGGCGATCAGACCGTTGAGCGCACGCAACAGCCCGAGCATCAGCCCGACCCCCACGAGCAGCTTCACGTCGCCCATCCCGAACGCGCCGGCCCCGAACGGGATCGACAGCAGGTACAGCCCGCCCGGCAGGACGATCGCGACGATCAGCGCCGCGATCCACGCCCCGCCGACGAGCGGGTTGTGACCGGTCAGGTTCAGCACGAGAGCCACCGGGATGATCGGCAGCGTCACCTCGTCGGGGAGCAGACGCTGGTCGAGGTCCACCGCGAACCCGAGGACCAGGGACGCGAACCAGGCGGCGAACACGACGACAGCCACGGCCTCGGCGTCGGCGAACTTCAGGTCGAGGAGCGAGAACGCGAACGCCCCGACCGCGCCCGTGACGACCGTCCGCCAGCCCATCGGCCGGCCGGGTGGATGCTCGTCGTCGTGCTCGGGCCAGCGCACGGCGAGGCGATCCGCGGCGACGCCGAACACGGCCCCGCAGATCGCGAGGGCCGCGGCGAGAGGGGTCAGCCCTTCGCCCCGGCCAGCGCCAGCTCGACGAGCGTCGCGTGGGTGACGCCGGTCGCGCCGCGCGCCGCGTACGGCGTGGTCTTCCGGAAGTAGCCCGTGCCGCCGATGTCGAGGTGGACCCACGGCACCGTCCGGAACTCTCGCAGGAAGATGCCCGACTTCACGAGCGACCCTTCGGCGGAGCCCGTGTTGATGATGTCGCCGTACCAGCTGTCCATGTCGCTCGTGTACTCATCGACGAGCGGGATCTGCCAGTAGCGCTCGGCGGCCCGATCGGCCGCGGCCATCACCTGGTCCCACCACGGCTGGGGCGTCCCGAACGCCCCGGTGATCAGGTGCCCGAACGCCCGCGACACCGCGCCGGTGAGCGTGGCCACGTCGACGATGTGGGTCGCCCCGAGGCGCTCCGCGTAGGTCATCGCGTCACCGAGGATCAGGCGGCCCTCGGCGTCGGTGTTGATGATGTCGACCCACTTGCCGTTCAGCGCGCGAACGACGTCGCCCGGCCGCGTCGAGTGCGGACCGGGCATGTTCTCGACGGCCGGGGCGACCGCGAGGAGCGGTGTGCCCGGGGCGATCCGGGACACGGTGTCGATGGCCGCGATCACGGTGCACGCACCGATCTTGTCCATCTTCATCTCTTCCATCCGGTCGGCCGGCTTGATGCTGATGCCGCCGGAGTCGAAGCAGACGCCCTTGCCGACGATCGCGAGATGACGGTCGAGGGCGTCGCGCTCCCCTTCCCCGCCCGAGCGCATGACGATCATCCGCGGCGGGTTGTCGCTGCCCTGGCCGACGGCGAGGAACATCCCCATCCCGAGGTCCCGCGCGCGGTCGGGCTCGATGACGTCGATCCACAGCCCGTGGCGCTCCGCGATCGTGCGGGCTTCCTCGGCGAGGACCTCCGGGCTGACGTCATTGGCAGATCGGTTCGAGAGCGACTTCGCGTGGTTCGCGCCCTCGCCGATGATCACGCCGCGCTCGGCGGCCCGCTGCAGCTCCCCGGTCGAGGCCGCGCCGGTCGCCACGAGGATCAGCTCGTCGAGGACCGGCGGCGCGGTGGCGAGGTCGTCGGGGTCGCGATACAGGGTCTTCGGGTCGAAGCCCCCCTCGACGACCCCGCGGGCGATCAGCTCGGCGACCGCGGCGGCACCCCCATCGAGAATGGCCGACAACGGATCGAGCCAGACCGCCAGCGTCCGCGCATGACGGCCGCCGAGCCGGTGCTCCGTCGCGGCGCCGACGTGCAGGACGGTCTCGCGGTCGAGCTTGGCCGGGTCGCCGGCACTGACCGTGAGAACCCGGCCGGCCGCGAGCTCACCGGGGGCGGCGATCGACGAGCTGTATCGCTTCGCCCGCAGCTCGCCGAACGCGGCGAGGGCCGCGAGCTCGCCGCCGGTTCGCTTGTTCAGCTCGCCGAGAGGGCCGTCGAATGCCGGGTCACCGACGATCGGGACGGCGAGGACGTCGGCCCGGACGTCCCACGGTTGGTCGGTGACGACACGCAGCAGCACGGATGGGCTCTCCTTGCGGTGAGTCGCGCCACGGGTCGGGCGCGTCCGGGATGAGTGGCCGCAGTGTAGCGGCGGTCAGCCGCTCGCCGTCGGAGCCGGGGACGACGATGACCTGGGCGCCGCCAGCTCGTCGACAGCCGACTGGAGCTTGAGCTTCGCCCCTTCGATCCCGATGACGGCCTGATTGAGCCCGCCCCGGCCGATCTCGGCGAGGATAATCACGAGTCCCGAGGTGTTCGCCGGCAGCAGCGAGTGCGCGTGACGCTCGTCGATCGCGGCCTGCTTGAGGTCGTCCGTGATCCGGCCCTTCGCGTCGATCGTGGCCTGGTACAGGTGGCCGAGCGCCGCGTCGTACTCGACGTTCCGGTCGATCCACTGCGTCAACGTCGTGACGTCGACCGTGTTCGCCAGGGCGTCGCGAAGCGTCTTCGCCGCGTCGAGCTTCGCCTGCGCCTCCTTCAGCGTCTTCAGCGCCGCGGCGTACTTGCCGGCCCGGCCGCTCGCCGCCGCCTGGCCCGCGATCGTGTCGTGATCGGTGAGCAGCGAGGTCAGGCCGTTGGCCGTCGTCGCCCCGGCCGCGAGCCGGATCCATGCCGCCTCGAGACCGCTTGTCGCGTCCAGCGCGGCCAGCGCGACGTCTCGCCGATGGCGGGTCTCGGGCGACCACGTGAGGTCCTCGGTCGGCCCCGTCCCCGGAAGCTGGGTCAGCTCGGCGCGGATCGCCGCCGAGCGGTCCTCGATCGACCGCGCGAGCGTCTTGCCGTCGGCGACGGACGAGTCGAGCGTCGCGAAGTCCGAGTCCACGAGGGCGGTCAGCGCGCCCCGCCCGAGCTCGCCGAGCTTGTCGACGTCGCCCGACAGGTCACTCAGCTCCGTCTGGGCCCGGGCCAGCCCGGCGGCCGCGGCGGCGTCGCCCTCGGCGGTCAGCTCCGGTCGCGCGGCGGTCCCCGGCGGGTTGGCGAGCGTCGCCACGAGCCCGGCGCCACCGATCGCGATGACCGCGGCGAGGAGCAGCCAGACGACGGTGACGGACGCCTGCTTGAGGGACGGACTCATGCGGCGATTCGGCTCGGCCCGGACATCGGGCGGCATCGTAGCATCGGGTCGTGCGTGCCCCCCTCGACTCCGGAGCCCGGCGTGCGTGGCTGGCGTCGATGCCGAAGGCGGAGCTGCACCTCCACCTCGACGGGTCAATCCGGATCGAGACGGCGATCGAGCTCGCCCGGACACGGGGCGTCGAGGCGCCCCGGGACGTCGAGGGCATGCGACGCGAGCTCGTCGCCCCGATGCCCTGCCGCGACCAGGCGGAGCTCCTCCGCGCGTTCGAGATCCCGATCCTGCTCCTGCAGGACGCCGAGGCGCTCGAACGGATCACCGCGGAGCTGGTCGAGACGAAGGCGGCCGAGGGCGTGCGCTACGCCGAGATCCGGTGGGCACCGGCGCTCCACACCGCGCGCGGCCTCTCCCTCGAGGATGGCATCGCGGCGGTGGCGCGCGGGGCGCGCGACGCGGCGAGCCGGCACGGGATCGAGATCCGGCTGATCTGCACGGCGATGCGCTCCCACGACCCGGCATCGAACGTGGCGCTCGCGCGGGTCGCGGCCCGGTTCGCCGGCGACGGGCTGACCGGCTGGGACCTGGCGGGCCCCGAGGCGGCATTCCCGGACCCTGCTCTCCACGCGGCCGCCTTCGCGGCAGCACGGGAGGCGGGTCTCCGGATCACCGTCCACGCCGGCGAGTGGGGCGGCGCGGTACAGGTGCGGCGTGCGTTGACCGTCGACCCGGAGCGCATCGCCCACGGCCCGGGCGCGATCGACGACCCCGACCTGATGCGCGAGCTGACCGCGCGCGGGATCTCCCTCGACGTCTGCCCGACCTCGAACTGGCAGGCCGGGATCGTGTCCTCGATCGCCGCCCATCCGCTGGCGCGACTCCATCGCGCGGGCGTGCCGGTGACGCTCTCGACCGACGACACGACCGTCTCCGACCTGTCGCTGACCGACGAGTACGAACGGGCGCTCGACCTGATCGGGCTGACGGTCGACGAGCTCTGGGCGATCGACCGGGCCGCCCTCGACCACGCCTTCGCGGATGCGCCGACCCTCGACCGCCTGCGGGCGGCGTTCGACGCATGGGCGACGAGCGCCTAGGCCGAACGACCGTCCGAAATCGTTCGCCGCTCGGAGTCACTGTCCTTCTCCGACCCGTACGTCCGATTCCGGAGTCCGAACTCGGACGACCGCGACCGGGGCGAGTTCGCCGCTCGGAAGGGCCGAGATCGGAGTCCGAATTCGGAAGTCCTGACGTGGAAGTGAGAGTGTCTTCCCGTGGCGTGCGAAATCGGACTGGTTGCGGGGCCCGGACGCCCCTGGCCGGCCGGCGATCAGCCGGCGAACCTCGCCAGGATCCCGGCCAGCTCGGCGGCGTCGGCGGCAATCGCGGTGGGACGGCGATCGGCCGGCGCCGCCTCCACGTCCGCTCGTGACGTCACGCCGGTCAGCATCAGGACGCTCCGCGCGCCGACCGCGACCGCCGCGGCGATGTCGGTCCCGAGACCATCGCCGATCATGATCGCCTCGGTGGCCTCGCGGCCGACGGCTCGTGCCGCCTCCTCGAGCAGGTACGGCTCGGGCTTGCCGATCGAGGTCGGGACGACGCCGCTCGCCGCCTCCAGCGCGGCGACGATCGAGCCGGCCCCCGGCCGGACCGCCCGCTCGGTCGGGTAGACGGGGTCGCGGTTCGTCGCGATGAACCGGGCGCCGGCGCGGATGCAGTCATTGGCGACCGTCAGCCGCAGGTAGTCGATCTTCGGGTCGAGCCCGACGACCACCGCGTCGGGCTGGCCGGCCGCCTCCCAGCCGTTGCCGCCGTCGGTGCCCTCGACGCCGCCGCCGCGGATCAGCTCGCCGGCATCGCCGGCGCGGGTGACGCGGAACCCGGCGTCGGTCAGCTCACGGTCGAGCCCACTCGCGCCGACGGTGAGCACGTGCCGGACTGACGGCTCGTGGTCGCGGAGGTAGAGCGCGGTCGCGCGCGGCGACGACACGATCCGATCCGCCGACACGGGGCCGCCCATCCCGGCAATCCGCTCGACGTACTCGGCGTGGTACCACATCGAGTTGTTCGTCACGTACACGACGTCGTCGCCGCGCGCCGCTCGGTCGGCAAGGAGGGGGCCCACGCCGGGCACGGGGTCGGCGCCGCGGTACAGGACGCCATCGAGGTCGACGAGCAGGAGCAGGCCGTGGGCGGTCGTCACGATCGGGAATGCTACCGGCGGACGCAGCCGGGCACGGCGGGACTACGATCGAGAGGTGACCCGCGTCGCTTCGTCGTCCGATCCGCTCAGCGGGGTGACCCGCCTGCTCGTCGACGGGACGAACCTCCTGCACGCGCTCGCGCGCGGACCGACCGGTCCCGATCGCCAGCCGCCGGCGGCCCTGATCGGGCGGCTCCGCGCGGCGATCCCGCCCGAGACCTCGATCGAACTGATCTTCGACGGCCCGGCCGAGCCGGGCCTGACCCGCCAGCGGATCGCCCACGGCGTCAGCGTCCGCTATGGCGGCCGCCACACCGCCGACACGGTCCTGATCACCCTGGTCGAGGACGTGGTCCTCGGCGCGGGCGGGACGCCCGGTGGTGGATCGCTGGCCACGGACGCGCTCCTGGTGGTGACCGACGATCGCGAGCTTCGTGCCGCGGTCACGCGACGCGGCGCGCGGAGCGCCGGCGCCAGCTGGCTCCTGCGCCGGATGGAGCGGCCGCGCCTCGCGTCGCCGTCCGTGGGCAATGCGCGCCCGCCGCGAGCGCCGCACGTCGACCAGGGTCCGCCCGGCTCCGCGTCCGCCTCCGCCGACGCTGACGGCCACGACGAGCGGCGCGGCTGGTCGCCCGGCCGCCACGCCACCCGCAAGAAGGGTCCCGGCAAGAAGCCACCGAAGAGCCGCTGAGGCGCCGCGCGGTCGTCGCCGCGGCCCGGCGCTATCATGCCCGCGTGACCGTGATCGATCAGATCCAGCAGGGTTGGTCGAGCCTCCTCGACTTGCTCTCGAAGCTGATCATCCCCGACTGGGCGAGCCTGATCGTCCTGCTCCCGGTCTTCGTCCTGATCGGGATCGTCGGTCCCCTCCTGACGCTCGCGATCCTCGGCTGGATGGGCTACGGGATCCTCAAGCCGCGAACGGTCGTCACCTACGAGGAAGGCACGCGGACCGCGCCGCGCGATCAGCTCGGCCGGATCGTCGCCCCGGCCGGCGAGCCGTACTGCCCGCGAGACGGGCTGATCTATCCGTCGGGGCAGCAGCGGTGCGACGTCGACCACACGACGCTGCTCCTGCGCTGCCCGAAGTGCGAGGTCGTCCGCGAGGCCACGATCTCGACCTGCGGCAACTGCGGGCTGAGCCTCCGGCTCGAGCCGCGCGCGATGATCATCGCCCGGGATGCGCCGCCTCCGGGTGGCGCCGCCGTCGCCTAGGAGCCGGTCCTCCCATGAGCATCCTCGCGACGATCCTGTTCCCGCTCGGCACGGTCGCGATCGCGATCGCCTTCGCCGCCCACGTCGGGCACGCCGTGCTGCTCGCGAACGGCCGTCGATCGATCGGGCTCGCGCTCGGCCGTCCGACGAACCAGCCCGCGTGGGCCGGCGCGGTCACGGGATCGTTCGCCACCGCCCAGGCCGCCGCGATCCCGGCCGACTCGCCGGACGCACCGCTCGGGATCGCCCCGACCCCGCTCGGTCGCGCGGCCGTCGTCATCGCCGGCGTCGGGTTCGTCGCCCTGCTCGCGTACCTGATCGCACGCGGGATCGCGGTCGGGCGCGGGCCGTGGGGCAACATGTTCGAGTTCAGTGTCGCCTTCGCGACGTCGATCGTCGGCGGCTACCTGTACCTCCAGCGCCGCTACCCGATCCGCTCGATCGGGTTCATCCCGACGGGGGTTGCCCTTGGGCTGCTCCTGTACGCGTCGAGCCTGCCGTCGCAGATCAGCCAGCTCGTGCCGGCGCTCCAGAACCCGCCGTTGCTGACGATCCACGTCGGGCTCGCCGTGCTGTCGTACGGGATCTTCGCGACGTCATTCGCTGCGGGCGTCGGGTACCTGCTCCAGGGCCAGGGCGACCGGTTCGCCTGGCTGCCGAGCCACAAGGTCCTCGACGAGGTCGCCTACCGGGCGGTGATCATCGGCTTCCCGGTCTTCGCGACGATGATCATCCTCGGGTCGTGGTGGGCCTCGATCGCCTGGTCACGCTACTGGGGCTGGGACCCGAAGGAGACCGCGGCGCTCGTGACGTGGCTGTCGTACGCGGTGTACCTCCACGCGCGGAACCAGAAGTCGTGGGCCGGCCGGCCGGCCGCACTGCTGCTGGTCGTGGCGTTCGGGATGGTGATCGTCACGTACTCCGGGTCGCTCTGGTTCAACGGCCTGCACTCGTACAGCGGGCTGTAGCTCCGGCTCCTCGCCCCGCGCCGGCCGTCCCCGCTGGCACTCCGGCTCTCGCACTTCCGCGAACGTGCACCCACGGACCGTTCGAGTCGGTCGCTGCCTGGACTTCGAGGGCCGCGAGCGCGGTCTGACGGGCACACTCGAGCATCCAGTCATGCCGTGACCATCTGATCGACTCCCGACCACGAGACGTGGTCCAACGGTCCCCCGATGACCGTCTGATCGGATCCGGCACACGGGCGGGACCTGCGGCGCCGGACCGGGGACTACGGCGAGGTCGATGCGGATGCGGCCGGCTGACCCGGGCCGCCGGCCACGACATCACCGCATGCCACGACCGTCGGGTCCTTCGCGGACTTCTGGATCAGGATCGCGAACGGCTCGGCGACGAGCGCGCTCGGTGGCGTTGCGATGACCGTGTTCGACGAGCCACCCGCCACCGGGTTCAGCGCGAACGGCGGGCCGGGGACCGCGGACGGCGCGGAGGCCGACGGCTCGGCGCTCCCGCTCGCGGCGGGCGCACTGGCCGGCGCCGCGGGCGCGGCGCTCGGGCTCGCAGCCGGCGCACCGCTCGCGTCGGCGCTCGGACTCGGTGGCGGGGCCGTGACCAGGTCGGCGCAGGCGCCCTGCTCGAGCGTCGCCGGCATCGGATCGGCGAACCCGATCGCCACGATGCCGAGCGTCACTGCGGTCGAGTTGCCGTCGGCGAGCGCGATCAGGATCCCGCCGCCGAAGACCTTGCTGGCATTCGCCTCCGCGAACGAGGTGGTCAGTCGGGTGACGGGCGCCGCCGACGGCGACGGCTCGACGGACGGCTCGACGGACGCCGGCGACGTCGCCAGCGGCGAGCCCGTGGCGCCGGCGACGTCCCCGGAGGCGGAACTCGAACCGCAGGCGGCGACCAGGAGCGCGGCGATCGTCGCCAGGCCGGCGATCGGAAGCGGATGGCGGAGGGTCGCGTGACGTGCGGAGGGGGCACGCACTGGCAATCCGTCGTGAGGCATGAGACGTCCTCCACGGAGACGGTGAACCGCTCGACGATCCCACCGTCTCGCGTGCGTGCGCGCGCCCGCGCGAGGCGATCGCGTTACAACGGCGTCCCAAAGCGCGCCCGCGAGGGCGCGCCCGATCAGCCGGGCGGCGGCTCCGGCGTCGACGCGAACGGGTCGGACGAGGGTGCCGGCGGCACCCACTGGATCAGCGGATCGTCGATCCATGACTCCGGAGGCTCCGGCCAGACCGCCGATTCCGGCCCCGGCTCCGCGCCGCCGAGCGGCCCGATTCCCGGCTCCGGCAGCACGGACGCGGCCGGCGTCGACGCGGCGGCGGCCGCGCCGGCGGGCTGCCACTCCCCGGCTTCCCGCGCCGGCGGCGTCGGCATGAACTGACGGAACTGGAGGACCTTCCGCTCGAACGGCTGGGTCAGCGTCGGATCGACCGCCTCGGCCTCGAGGAAGACCTGCTCCAGCTCGTCGCCGATCAGCTCGTCGCGCTCGATCAGGGCGCGTGCGACGTAGTGGATCGCCGTCATCTTCTGGAGGACGAGCCGCTCGGTCTCGGCATAGAGCTGGTCGAGGAGCTCGTTCGCCGCGACGAGGAACGGCTGAGGTGGGAGCTGCCCCGCCACCACCGGCACGACCAGCTTCGACGGGCCCATGGCCCACACGGACGTGTAGTAGACGGCCTGGGCCGTGGCACCGCGGAGATCGGACGACGGCCCGGTCGAGAGGTCCTTGAGATAGCGCGTCTCGATCACGTGCCCCGCGAGGGCGACCATGATCCACGACTCGACATGCCGTCGGAAGTACGAAGTGCGCTCCTCGCGCGGCTTCGGCACGACCATGCCGAGCGCGTGGCCGCGGCGGATGATCGTCGCCTTCGACACCCGCGAGTCCGTGAGGATGTAGCGGGCGACGGTCGCGTGAGCAGCCTCGTGATATGCAGTCTTGCGGCGGTCGTCGCGATGCCACGAACGGATCGGCTGCTTGATGCCGTCGGATCGCTCGTCCGCGGCGGCGAGCCAGTCCTTGTAGGTCAGCTGCTCTCGACCGTCGTTGTGGGCATGGATCAGGGCCTCGTTGATCACGGTCTTGATGAGGATCGGGGTCCACTCCATCGAGTCGGTGATCATCAGGTTCTTGTCGATGTCCGGGTCGTGCGCCTTCTTCGACAGGTAGAAGTCGATGATGTCGCGGCGGCCGTCGGCGTCCGGCGGGTGGACCTCGATGATCCGGTCGAGCCGGCCGGGCCGGACGAGCGCCGGGTCGAGGACCTCGGGCCGGTTGGTCGCGCCGATCACGAAGATCAGCGGGCGGTTCTTCGCGGGACCGCGGATGATCCCGAGCCAGCGCAGGAGCTTGAACCGCCAGCGGTCCTCGATGTGCTCGGTGAGCGAGTCCATCTGGTTGAGGAGCGCGTTCAGCCCCTGCGAGCCGCCCATGCCGCCCATCATTCCGCCGCCGCCGAGCCCGATCCCCATGCCGCCGCCCTGCTGGCCGCCGCGGGCCTGGCCGATCGCGTCCAGCTCGTCGAGGAACATGATGCAGGCGCCGCGCCTGCCGGGCTGCGCATACCTCCGGGCCAGCCCACGGGCGTCACGGAAGAGCTTCATGACCATGAGCTGCGACGTCCCGACGAAGGCGCCCTGGAGCGAGCTCGCGTCGAGGTAGATGAACGGCAGCTGCGCCTCCGAGGCGATACAGCTGGCCAGGAAGGTCTTGCCGGTTCCAGGCCCGCCGGAAAGCAGGAGGCCCTTCGGCATCTCGCCGCCGCGGCGCTCGAAATCCGTCACGCCACGGAGGATCGCGACGGTGCTCTTGGCGTGCTCGAGGAGGTCCGGCTGGCCGCGATAGCTCGCGAAGTTCACGCCGATCTGGATGTCGTCCGGCGTCACGACGTATTTCCTCGGCCGAGAGAGGAAGTAGAACATCATGAAGAATTGGGCGCCGATGAAGACGACGGCGAACGACAGCTGCAGCGCGAACGCTGGCAGGATCGCGAGCAGCCCGACGACCCCCTCGACGAAGCCGCGGAACCCGTTCTGCAGGACGAGGAACGTCAGGATCGCCAGGAGGATGACGAACCGGATGCGGTTCCTCTCCAGGAAGTAGGTCGTACCGGTGACGGCGTTTCGAACGCGCACGGTCGCTCTCCTCAGGGCGCTGACCGGGGTCAGCGGAAGTCCGTGATGGCTCCGTTGTGGATGTGGACGACGAGGTTGAACGTCAGGGCGTTGCCGCTCTGGTCGAGGCCGGTGATGAGGATCTCGGTGGCGCTGTCGGGGCCGACCGTGTAGGTGGACATCGCCTTGGCGCCGACGATCGAGCTGATCCCGTCGACGGCGAGCTCACCCGCGAGGAGCCGGTATGGCTGGGCGGGGACGACGAGCTGGACCTTGGTCTGGTTGTCGGACTGGAGGGCATCGATCAGGGACAGGACCTGCGCCGGGACGACCGTGGTGGTGCCGTCCGACTGGGCCACCGCGACCGGGACGGGCGGCTGGGGCACGGGGAGCGATCGGACGTAAGCCGTGAACCCGAAGCCGAGCCCGACGAGGAACAGGAGGGCGATCGCGACGGGGCGGGCGATGATCCGCAGCGAGCCGCGGGTCCTGGCTGCCGCGCGGCGCCACCAGCTGGGTCCGGCCGGCTTGACCTCGACGGGCGCAACCACCGCGAGCGCGGGCGCGGCGAACGGTGCGGCGCCGGTCGGGACCTGTGCCAGGCCGGCTGCCGGTGCCGGGGTGGGACTCGGGAGGATCGCGGGGGTCGGGTAGCTGGGGGCAGCTCCCAGCGCCGGCGTCGCGCTCGCGGCCGACGCCCAGCTGAACGCCGCGGTCGCCGGCCCGACCGGCGGCGCGGGGGTCGAGACAGCCGGGGCGGCGGCGGTCGGCGGCACGAAGGGCTGCATCTCCGGCGAGACGACGTCCTCCGGCCGAACCGCGATCAGCTCGTGGCCGGCGGCGACGTCCCAGCCGTCGTCGCGGGTCGGGTCGAGGAGCTCATCGGTCGGCTCCCACGGCTTCGGCTGCATCCGGGCGATGTCGAGGCGCTTCATCTCGACCGCGGTGAGCTCACGATCCTGGAAGAGCGAGCCGGGAGCGGGGAAGAAGGGTGCGGCGGCGGGGGCGGCGGCCTCCGGGGCGGCGGCGGCGGGGGCCTCGGGCGCGGGGGCGGTGGCCTCGGCCGCCATGGCCGTTGTCTCGGTCGCCGCGGCGGCTGCCTCGGCCGTGGGCGCGGTCTGAGGCTCGGCGGCTGGCTGAGCCTCGGGCTGGGCCGGCGCTTCGGGCGCGGGCTGGGTCTCCGGCGCCCCGGCGGCGGTCGGGTCGATCGGGTCGGTCATGGCGTCGGGTCCAGCGCGCGCGGCGGGAGCAGGAGGCCGGCCCGGCCGGAGTTCGTCGCGACCCGCCAGCTGAGGATCGTCTTCGTGCCGTCGTTCATCGTGGCCGGGGCGGCATAGGCCTGGATCGAGATCCCCGGCCCACCGATCGACCCGAGCAGAACCGGCGTGCCGACCTCGATCACCTGCCCGGCCAGGTCGTTGGCCTTGACGGTGTCGAGCTCGATCGCGCCGAGCGCCTTGAGGCGGTCCTGGTCATTGGCGACGAACGCGTTGATGAACTCGCGCGCGATCGGGAGCTCCGCGTTCTGCGTCGCGGCCGGCCGTGCCGCGAGCTGGTTCTGTTGCTGATGCGGGGAGTACTCCGCCGCGATCGTCGGGATCAGGAAGCCGAGCAGGCCCCCGAGCGCGACCGTTCCAACGATCGCCGTGATCCGTCGGATCAACCGCCGCAGACGCATCGCGCTCCCACCTGCCCCGGATTTGCCGCCGAGTCTAACCCCGTACGCACGAAACGTCAGACGGGAGTTCCACTCGTTGGCGTAGGTACGCAACACAACGCCGTGCGGTTCAGGCTGTCGATCCCCCGTTGGGGCCAGCCGCCCCGCCCGGTGGGGCCAGCCGCCTCGGGGCCCGCACGCGTCGCGCGCCGCTCGGCGCCGCCGTCGGTGCCGGCCACACGACGATGCCGTTGCACGGACCGACCGGATCCCGCAACCATGCTCGGGCCGAGCGTGCTGTTGTCGGCAGCGCGGTCCGGAGAACGCCCGCATGGGCGCCGATCCGGCGAAGGTTCGTGCGCGTGTCGGTAATCATCAGGATCGTTCCGACGGACTCGGCCGGCCAACCGCGGTCCCGCGCGACGCGCGGGGCGAGGCGCCGTTTGCGATCGAGCGTGCCGAGGAGCTCGTTGACGTCGACGATCTCGGTCTTCAGCTCGATGGCGAGCAGGGCTCGGCGATCCGGGTGGTACGCGAGCACGTCGATGACGCCACGCTCCGCACCGATCGCGAACGACACCTCCGGAGCCACGATCCACTCCGGACGGTCGCTCCGGAACCAGCGCGCGACGTCGTCGTGGAGCGCGGAGTGGCGGGCGTTGAGCAGGCGGTCGAGGTCGCCGCCGCGCCACCGCGGGACGAGGTCCAGTCGACGTCCAGGGCTGCGGCCACGCGTCGGATGGTCTCTAGCGGGATGCCGTCGAGGTGGCCGCGCTCGATCCTCGAGATCTGGGCGTCCGAGGTGTGCGCGGGGCCACCGAGCTGCTTCTGGGTGAGTCGGCGGCGGATCCGGATCGCGCGGATCGTGGCTCCGAAGCGCTGGTCGTCCATACCGAGATGGTCGTTGGGGGCTCTTCGCGGACGCTTACCTGCCACTTCGTCGCCCGGCGTCGACCAAGCGCCGATCAGGCCCGAATCAGTGCCAGATCGACATGGGGCGACGAGGAGGCCGAGCCGGCGGGCGCCACGCGGGCCCGGGGCGGCGCTCCCACGCACGACGGCGAGGCGATCGGCCTCCGATTCCTCCGCTCACCGTGCCCAACCGACACGCGGTGTCGATCTGTCACCGAATCCAACACTTCCGGCTGGTGCTCGACACCGGGTGACGATCTGGCAGAATTGGAACGCGCGTTCGATCTGCGAGGACCCAGGAGCCGTCCACAGCCCCACGCCACTTGCCCACAACCGGCACGCGACTCATCCACGCACGGAGCCCCGTTCTCCACGCACGAGCGGCGCTTGTGCACACGTGTGCCCACGACCCGCGAAACGCAACATCTAGCGGTGAACGTACAGAACCAACCACTACATCTTGTGGTTTGGGCTTGACGGAGCCACCCGCCAAGCGTACGCTGGGCGCTCGCGCCGATTGATCCCGGCCCGCCCCAGATGGCCCCCTCGCCGGCCCAATCCGCCGGCCCCGAGACCGCCCCGGGCCCGCCCTCCGAGATCGGCAACAGAGGATGCGTCGCAGCTACATCGGTCGGACCGGTGGCATGGCCCGGCAGGACGAAGACCCAGGCGACGGACGACCCCGGCGAACGGTGGAGGAGAGAGGCAAGATGGCCCGAGCGATCAGCGATCCGGTCCAGGTCACGGACGACGCGGGGGCGGCGGCTGCCAAGACGAAGAGGGCGGCCACCGCCGCCCTCAGCCACCGGACCCTGTCGGGCCCGTACGGCGCCAGCTTCGACGGCACCGACGGCAAGGGCCATGCCACCAAGGGCCTCACCTTCGAGCGTCGCTGGACCACCCCGGGACGCCATCCCTACGACGAAATTCGATGGGAAACAAGGACCGCGGCGATCGGCAACGAGTCCGGCAAGCTCGTCTTCGAGCAGAAGGACGTCGAGGTCCCGGAGTTCTGGAGCCAGCTCGCGACGAACGTCGTCGTCAGCAAGTACTTCCGCGGCCACGTCGGGACGCCGGAGCGCGAGACCAGCGTCAGGCAGCTGATCGACCGGGTCGTCAGCACGATCGCCGCCTGGGCGGAGACCCAGCACTACTTCGCGACGGACGCGGACCTCGAGGCCTTCCGGGCCGAGCTCACCCACCTGATCGTCCACCAGAAGATGGCGTTCAACTCGCCGGTCTGGTTCAACGTCGGGATCGAGAAGCGGCCGCAGTGCTCGGCGTGCTTCATCAACTCGGTCCAGGACACGATGTCCTCGATCATGGACCTCGCGAAGACCGAGGCGATGCTCTTCAAGTTCGGCTCGGGCGCGGGCAGCAACCTGAGCACGATCCGCTCCTCCAAGGAGAAGATGACCGGCGGAGGCACCGCCTCGGGCCCCGTCTCCTTCATGAAGGGCTACGACGCCTTCGCCGGCGTGGTCAAGTCGGGCGGCAAGACCCGCCGCGCGGCCAAGATGGTCATCCTCGACGCCGGCCACCCCGACGTCGTCGAGTTCATCGACTCCAAGCTCAACGAGGAGAAGAAGGCCTGGGCCCTGATCGAGCAGGGCTACGACGCCAGCTTCACCGGCGAGGCGTACGGGAGCGTCTACTTCCAGAACGCGAACCACAGCGTCCGCGTCACGGACGACTTCATGCAGGCGGTCGTCGACGACAAGGCCTGGACGACCCACGCCGTCGTCGACGGTGCGCCGATGGACACCTACCAGGCCCGCTTCCTGTTCCGGAAGATGGCCGAGGCGGCCTGGGTCTGTGGCGACCCGGGCATCCAGTACGACACGACGATCAACGACTGGCACACGTCTGCGAACACGGACCGGATCCACGCGAGCAACCCGTGCTCCGAGTACATGTTCCTCAACGACACCGCGTGCAACCTGGCCAGCCTCAACCTGATGAAGTTCGTCGATGCGGACGGCGAGTTCGACGTCGAGAGCTATCGCTACGCGGCCAAGCTGACGCTCACCGCCCAGGAGATCCTCGTCGACAACGCGTCCTACCCGACGCCGAAGATCGAGGAGAACAGCCACAAGTTCCGCCCGCTCGGGCTGGGCTATGCGAACCTCGGGGCGCTCCTGATGTCACGCGGCCTGGCGTACGACTCGGACGACGGCCGGAACTTCGCGGCCGCCCTCACCGCGATCATGCACGGCGAGGCGTACAAGCAGTCGGCGATCATCGCCCGCGACCACGGCGGCCCGTTCTGGGCGTACGACGAGAACCGCGCGCCGTTCCTGCGGGTGATCAACAAGCACCGCGACGCGGCGTACAAGATCCCGAGCCCGGGCGTGCCGACGAAGGTCCAGGACGCGGCCCGGAGTGTGTTCGACGAGGCGCTCGCCCTCGGCGAGAAGCACGGCTACCGGAATGCCCAGGTCACGGTCCTCGCCCCGACCGGCACGATCGCGTTCATGATGGATTGCGATACGACCGGGGTCGAGCCGGACATCGCCCTGATCAAGTACAAGAAGCTCGTCGGCGAGGGCTTCCTGAAGATCGTCAACCAGACGGTCCCGTCGGCCCTGAAGAAGCTCGGCTACGACGCCGGCCAGGTCGAGGAGATCCTCGCCTACGTCAACGATCGCGAGACGATCGAGGGCGCGCCGCACGTCAAGCCGGAGCACCTGTCGGTCTTCGACTGCGCGTTCAAGCCGGTCAACGGCGAGCGCTCGATCCACTACATGGGCCACGTCCGGATGATGGGCGCGATCCAGCCGTTCATCAGCGGCGCGATCAGCAAGACCGTGAACATGCCGGAGGCCGCGACGGCCGAGGAGATCGAGCAGGTCTACCTCGAGGGCTGGAAGCAGGGCCTGAAGGCGATCGCGATCTACCGCGACAACAGCAAGCGCAGCCAGCCGCTGATGGCCGGCAAGAAGTCGGACAGCGACGCGGTCGTCGAGACCGAGGCCATCGCGAAGCTCAAGAAGGAGCTCGCGAAGGCCCAGGCCGAAGCGGGCAAGCCGCACCGCCGCCGCCTGCCGGTCGAGCGAACCGCGGTCACCCACAAGTTCGACATCGCCGGCCACGAGGGCTACATCACGGTCGGCCTGTATCCGGACGGCCAGCCGGGCGAGATCTTCCTGAAGATGGCCAAGGAGGGGTCCACGGTCTCCGGGTTGATGGACTCCTTCGCGACCACCGTCAGCGTGGCGCTCCAGTACGGCGTGCCGCTCCGCGATCTCGTCAACAAGTTCGCCCACGTCCGGTTCGAGCCGAGCGGGTTCACGGGCAACCAGGAGATCCCGATCGCGAAGAGCATCGTGGACTACATCTTCCGGTGGTTGGGTTCCCGCTTCCTCGGTCCCGACGACAAGGCAGCCCTGGGGCTGGTCGATCGCTCGTCCGTGGCGGGTGCTCCGCCCGCTTTCGGCCTTTCGGCCGCGGCCTCCGGCGAGGCTGGTGTCGCTGCCTTCGGCACCGACGAGGCCTCGCCTGCGGCCGGGCCTACGGCCGGCGCGGGCGGGTCAGCGTCCAGTGACGCGGGGAGTGACAAGCCTCAGGCCAGCCTGGCCGTCGCGACTGACGGTGCTGTGACTACAGGTGCCGAGCCCACGGCGAATGCACCGGTTGCGACTGCGGGCTCCGTCTCGAACGGAGCCTCCTCCCCGGCTCGAGACGAGCTCGCGGTCGTGGCCACCAACGGCCACGCGGCGCCGGCCAAGGCTTCCCAAACGAACGGCAGCGGTTCGGGGACCGTGACGCTCTCCCTGGGCGCGACGAACGTCGCGTTCAAGATCCAGGAGGACGCCCCGAGCTGCGCCGAATGCGGCTCGATCATGGTCCGCAACGGCAGCTGCTACAAGTGCCTGAACTGCGGCTCCACGAGCGGCTGCAGCTGAAGAGTCATCCTCGTGAACCGGGGAGATGTCGCCCGAGCCAATCCAGCAGTCCCACGTCAGGCCACCGGTGTCATGGCCCGATGCCGACGCCCGCGATCTTCTTTCTGGTCGATCGCGACCAGCTGCTTCGAGCCGCGCTCGACGCTCAGCACTCAGGCGCCGGCGGGCCGCAGCCGATCGCGGTTCGTGTAGCCGCCGCCGAACCAGGTGAAGACGTCGAAGGCGAAGCCCAGGATGATCCAGCCGAAGTCGAATCCGGTGATGCCGTCCGGGAAGACGAGGACGTACATCAGCGTCGTCCATGGGGCGACGAGGAAGCCGAGGAACGGCCACACGAAGGTGTCGAACGTCTGGTTCCAGCGCACCGGCTGAACGAGGTACCAGATCAGAATGGCGGCCCTCGGGCCCGCGGCGAACAGCGCAGCGACGATGCAACACATCGGCCTCAGGGCCCTCCCAGCGCCGAGGCTTCGGACCTCGGGATCAATGGATGGTCGATCCATCCAGTGTATCGACCTGCCACCTCGTCGCCCGCCCGCTCGACACGGACCTACCCAGGTCGTGCAATGGCCGCCGGTCCTCCGACCGGCGGCCACTCGATTCGCGGCCGGAGTGCTACGGCACCGGGATCGACTGCTCGTAGAGCGCGATCTCGATGCGATGGTACGAGCCCCGCAATGGGCGCCCTCGGCCGTGCCCGTGCGTTCGGATCAGGTCGGGCCGGTGTCCGCGAAGTGCAGCTCGACGAACGGCTTGTGCGGCTTGTCCCGGGTCGAGAAGACCTGGGCTCGCTGCCTGAACGCCTTGAGGGTGTCGCCGTCTGGCACGCCCGGGTAGGTCTTCGGGTAGGTCGAGACGATGGCCCGGCGCTTGATCTGCCCGCCGGCGGCCGGCTTCGGGAGCACCTTGTCGAGGATCCCGTCGGGCGGGAGCCCGGTCCGGCTGCCGTGGTGGCTGATCTTCAGGAAGTCGACGGGCTGGAGCGTCGTCCGCGCGTCCATGGTCTTCCAGCTCCGCTGCTCGGCGTCACCCGTGAACAGCAGCCGCCAACCTTTCCACTCGAGGAGCAGCACGACCGACGTGTTGTTCGCCGCCTGGTCGATCTGGAGGATCGTCGACGCCGCCCCGTGGCGGACGTCGAGGAGGTTGTAGAACGCGCCGGCGTCCACGCCCCTCGGCGGATCGGGCGGCGGGTCCGTCGACGCGATCCCATCGAGATCGTCGAAGTCCTCGATCCCGAGCGCGCCGAGTCCCTTCGCCAGCCCCTTGAACTTGCCGTAGTAGTCGGCCGTGTTCTCCTCTGGCGCCAGGATCGAGATCGTCCCGGGCCCGGACCAGAGCTGGCCGACCTTCGTCGTCCGGTCGACGTAGTGGACGCCGCCCGGGTCGGTGAGCTGCGTCCGCAGGAAGTCGATGCAGTCCGTCGTGCTCTTCGGGTCGTTCACCGCGAGCAGCGAGCTGACGGTCGGTGATCCGGCCTGTGCGGGGGTCATCCGGGCACGCACGAAGGCCAGCGCGGCCTGCGCCGCCAGCGCCTGCTTCTTCGCGCCGGGATGCTTGCCGTTCTCGTAGTAGTCGGGATCGGCGGAACCGGTCAGCCAGGCCTGCTTCGCCTTGATCCGCTTGTTGAAGGTCGTGGCGGAGTAGAACAGGCCCTGGACGTGATCCAGGTGCTCATGGGTCATGAC
>CAVVCZ010000009.1:0-105908 GCA_963746845.1 uncultured Chloroflexia bacterium
GACAGCGGGAACCTCCTGCCGGTCGACCCGACCCCGGCCACGATCGCATCCGGCCAGACCCCGATCGTGATCGATTGGTCCTACAACAACGGCGCCCAGACGGCGGTTCTCGCGCCGAAGGGCATCACCTGGAAGACCGTGATCCCGAGCGACGCGGCCCCCGTCGCCTCGTACTACAACGACGCGATCAACAAGGACGCGGCACATCCCGCGGCCGCCCGCTGCTGGATGGAATACATCTATACCGACGCCGGCCAGAATGCCTGGCTGAAGGGCTTCGCCCTGCCGATCCGACTCGCGGCGATGCAGAAGGCCGGAACACTCGACGCCACGGCGCTTGCCGCGCTCAATCCCCCGACGACCCCGCCGGTCCAGCTGACGCAGGCGCAGAGCGATGCGGCAACGAAGTACCTCACCGACAACTGGAAGTTCATCGCCATCAAGTAGCAACGCAGGACAGTCGAACGGTGATGCCCGCGTGACCAATTCGGTCAGCGCGGCCACGCCGCCCACGGCACAGGCAGCCGGCTCTACCTCCGGTAGGGCCGGCTCACGCCGTCTCCGGAAGGCGGGGAACTACCTCGCCCTCATCCCCTTCCTCGGCTACGTCGGGATCTTCCTGATCCTTCCGACGCTTGTCGTGGCCGTCGGTGCGTTCACGACCGCGAGCGGAGGGTTCACCCTCGACAACGTGTCGCGGCTGTTCACCGACGAGGTGTTCGTCAACGCGTTCGTTCGCTCGATCCAGCTCGCCGTGGCGACCGCGATCGCCGGGGCGATCCTCGGCGCAGTGCTCGCGTGGGCGGTCGTCCGCGGCGATCCGAACGGCGTGTTACGCCAGCTGGTGATCGCCGCGTCGGGCGTCCTCGCCCAGTTCGGCGGCGTGATGCTCGCGTTCGCCTTCCTGGCGACGTTCGGGTTCAACGGCCTCGCGACGCTGCTCTTCCGCGACATCCTCCACGTCGACCTCCTCACTGACGCGTCGTGGCTGTACAGCCTCGCGGGCCTCGTCGTCGTCTACACCTACTTTCAGATCCCACTCATGCTGATCGTCTTCCTCCCGTCGCTCGATGGGCTCCGCCAGGAGTGGTACGACGCGTCGGCAAGCCTCGGTGGGAGCGCCTGGTCGTTCTGGCGGAATGTCGGAGGGCCGATCCTGGCCCCGGCGTTCCTGGGATCGCTGCTGCTGCTGTTCACGAACGCGTTCTCCGCCTACGCGACGGCTGCCGCCCTCGTCAGCCAGGGAAGCCCGATCATCACCCTGCAGATCGCCGACGCCATGCAGAGCGAGGTCGTCCTCGGCCAGGAGAACGTCGGCAAGGCGCTGGCCCTCGGGATGATCGTCGTGGTGTCGCTGGTGATGCTGTTGTACGCCTTCATCCAGCGGCGCGCCTCGAGGTGGGTCCAATGACCGCGTCGCCCGGTGGCCCGCTCTCGGCCGCCGCGCCGCATGGCGGCGCCCTCGTCGCCCCCAAGGGACGCGGATCCGGCCGGCGCGGCTCCCGCCGTCAGCTCGGTGTCCGGATCGCGATCCTGGTCCTCGTGTTCGGCTACCTGGTCCTGCCGCTGTTCGCCATGCTCGAGTTCTCGACCCGTGGCAACTACGGCAGCCGGACGCTGGATTCGTACGCCGCGATCTTCAGCAACCAGGACCTGATCGACGCAGTCACCACGTCGCTCGAGATCGCGGTGCTGACCGTCTTCGGCATGCTGCTCCTCCTCGTCCCGACGATGGTCTGGACGGTCGTCCGGGTCCCCGGCATGCGCCGCGTCGTCGAGTTCCTGTGCCTCCTGCCGCTCGCGATCCCCGCGATCGTCATCGTCGTCGGCATCGCCCCGATCTACCGCTGGATGGGCCAGCATCTCGGCGCGGTCGGGGCATCACCGCTGACGCTCGCCCTCATCGACATCATCCTCGTGCTGCCGTTCGCCTACCGGGCGATCGATGCGAGCCTCCGGTCGATCGACACGGCGACGCTCTCGGACGCCGCGCGCAGCCTCGGCGCCGGCTGGCCGCGGACGATCCTCCAGGTCATCGTCCCGAACATCCGCGGCGGGATCCTGTCGGCATCCGTCCTCGCGGTCGCGCTGGTCCTGGGCGAATACACGATCTCGTCGCTGCTGTCCTTCAACACGCTCCAGGTCGTCATCTACCTGCTCGGCAAGCGCGATCCGTTCATCTCCGTCGCGGTCGCCTTCGCCGCGCTGCTGTTCGCGTTCGTCCTGCTGTTCGTCATCACCCGCGTCGGAGCCGGCGGCGACCGCCGTGCCCAGGTCGAGAGCGAGGAGCCCGCCACATGACCGCCGCGAGCGCAATCCCCATCGAGACCGGGCACGGCGTCGCCGTCGAGTTCGACGAGCTGCATCGCTGGTACGGATCCGTGCATGCGCTCAACGGGCTGACGATCAGCATCGCGCCGGGCGAGCTGATCGCCCTGCTCGGGCCGTCGGGCTGCGGCAAGACCACCGCGCTCCGCGCTCTCGGCGGGCTCGACGAGGTCGACCAGGGACGGATCCTCGTCGGCGGGAAGGAGATCACCAACGTCCCCGCGAACAAGCGGAACATGGGTGTCGTCTTCCAGGCCTACAGCCTCTTCCCCAACATGACGGCCCGCGACAACGTCGCCTACGGCCTGCGACTCCGCGGGATCAGCGGCGCGACCCGCAAGAAGAAGGCCGAGGACATGCTCGAGCTGGTCGGCCTCGGCCAGCAGGCGAGCCGCTACCCGCACCAGATGTCGGGCGGCCAGCAGCAGCGGGTCGCGCTCGCGCGCGCGCTCGCGATCGAGCCGAGCGTGCTGCTCCTCGACGAGCCGCTGTCGGCGCTCGATGCGAAGGTCCGGCGCCAGCTGCGCGAGGAGATCCGGCGCATCCAGATCATGATCGGGATCACGACCCTGTTCGTGACGCACGACCAGGAGGAGGCGCTGGCGATGGGCGACCGGGTCGGGGTGATGTCCGCAGGGCGTCTCGAGCAGATCGCCGCGCCGGCCGAGCTCTACGACCGGCCGAAGACACGCTTCGTGGCCGAGTTCGTCGGATTGACCAACCGGATCCCGGGGACGGCCGCCAGCGGCGGCGTCGAGCTGCTCGGGACCCGCGTGCCATTGCTGGATGGCTCGGCGACGTCCGGTCCGGTCCAGGCCCTCGTCCGGCCGGAGGCGATCCGCATCGTCCCGGACGAGGCGGCCGACGCCCGTGTCGTCGCCGTCAGCTTCCTCGGTTCGGTCTGCCGGGCCCAGGTGGCCCTCAAGGACGGCACAATCGTCTTCGGTCAGCTGTCCGCGGCCGAGGCGGAGGGCCTCGCCCAGGGCACCGCCGTCCAGGTGAGCGTCGTGCCGTCACCCGTGTTCGCGGTCGCCGACTAGCCGCGGGGAGCCCGCGGTGGTGACCCGGATCCGCGAGCCGGCCCGATCGGTCGACGTCATCCACGAGACCGACGTGCTGGTCGTCGGCAGCGGACCGGGTGGGCTGTCGGCGGCGCTCGCGGCGGCCCGCGCCGGCGCCGCGACCACGCTCCTCGACCGCTACGGCTGCTTCGGCGGGAACATGACCCAGGTCGGCGTCGAGAGCATCGGCTGGTATCGCCATGAGCAGACGGTCGAGGCGAACGGCATCGGCCGCGAGTTCGAGGATCGGGCCGCGGCGATGGGCGCGGCCAACCCAGAGAGCCAGTCGCTGAGCATGGGGATCGATGGCGAACGGTTCAAGTTCGTCGCCGACGTGCTCGTCGAGGAGGCCGGCATCACGCCGATGCTCCACCGTCTGGCCGTGCAGCCGATCGTCGAGGACGGGGCGATCCGGGGCGTCATCACCGAGAGCAAGTCGGGGCGCGAGGCCGTGCTCGCGAAGCGGGTCGTCGACGCCACCGGTGACGCCGACCTGGCCGCGCGGGCCGGGGCGCCGGTGCGCAAGACGCCACGTGAAGAGATGCTCGCCGCGTCGGTGATGTTCTCGATGACCGGCGTCAACAAGACGCGCTTCCTCGAGGAGGTCAAGGCCGATCCGCAGACGTACCGGGACTGGGCAGGCAACGCCGAGTGGGACATCGAGACCACCGGCAAGGAGGACGAGCTCTTCTCGCCGTTCCTCCGGAAGCCCTTCAAGAAGGCCGTCGAGGAAGGGCTGATCCCGCCCGGCCTGATCACGCTGGCCGGGACGTGGGGAACGATCACGGACACCGGCGACCTGACCTACCTGAACCTCGTCCACCTGTCGGAGGTCGACGGAACGAGCGCGGACGACCTGACCCGCGGCGAGATCGAGGGCCGCCAGCAGGCGATGCAGGCGATCAAGGCGCTGCGGGCGTTCATGCCGGGTTGCCAGGACGCGAAGCTTCGCAACTTCGGGATGACGATCGGGATCCGGGACACGAGGAAGATCGAGGCGCTGTACGACCTCACCGGCGACGACGTCCGCGAGCAGGGACGGTTCGAGGACTCGATCGGGATCTTTCCCGAGTTCATCGACGGGTACGGGATCCTGATCCTGCCCACGACCGGCCGCTACTACCAGGTCCCGTACCGATCGCTGGTGCCGAGGGGTGTCGCGAACCTCATCGTCGCCGGGCGGTCGATCGGCGGCGACAAGGTGTCGCACGCGTCCACCCGGAACATGATGTGCTGCACGGTCAGCGGCCAGGGAGCGGGGGTCGCGGCGGCCCTCTCCGCCCGGACGGATGCGCCCTTCGACCGGCTGGACGTCGGGGCCGTCCAGATCGAGCTGCGGCGACAGGGCGTCCGCCTCGACTGAACCCCGGCGGCCGAGGGCCGATACCCTCCCGATGTGACATCCCGGCTCGAACCCGCGCTCCGCCTCCGCGCGGGTGCCATCCTCGGGGCGTTCGTCGTCCTCCTGGCCGCCTGCGGCTCGTCGAACCCGTCGCCCCTCGCCGGAGGGAGCGACGCACCCGACGGCGCGACACCCGGCGCGTCGGTCGACACCGGGCCACCGGATCCGGCGTCGGTCGTCGCCGTCCAGCTGACGGGGCCGTGGCGCCGGACGCCGATCTACCTCGCCGACAGCCAGACGGCGACGATCTCGGACGCGTGCGCCGCCAAGGCCCGGGAGACGCTGGGCGACGTCGAGGCCAACCTGCCCACGGCGGTGATCGACGCGAGAGGTGAGGGGTTCGCGACCGCGATCCTCGCCGACGGCACGGACGCGATCGACTGCCTCGCGAGGGTCGACGACGCCGGGACGGTCACGGTGGACGCGGTGGATCGTCTGTCCGCGACCAGCTTCGATGCGCAGGACGGCGCGAAGATCGACGTCACCGAGGTCGCCCGCCTGGACGATCGGACCGGCGGGCGGACGATCGCGTTCGGGCGGGTCGGGCCGGACGCCTACCAGAGCAAGCTCTCGTTCGACGACGCGTCCGTCATGGTGGCGGCGCAGGGCAACGGCTGGTGGGCGGCGTGGTGGCCGGGCGTTCCCCGGGCGAGCGGCATCTCCGCGGTGGACCGGAAGATGCTGGTCATCGGCTCGGCGAAGGCGCCGCAGGCGGTGTTGGAGAACCGGACCGGCCCGGCGTCCTGGTGGGTCGACCCGACCGCGTCGGCACCGGCGGCGGACGCGACGGTCATCCACACCCGGGTCCTCGAGGAGGCGTGCGCGAGCGGGAAGAGCGGGCTGGACCCGCCTCGACCCACCGGACGTCGCCCTCACCGACACGACCGTGACGGTCACGCTGGCGATCCGCCGGCTCGCGGGACCGCAGGACTGCCAGGGCAACGAGCCGTTCCGGTACGACCTGGAGCTCCCGGAGCCGCTCGGAGCGCGTCAGCTGCTCGACGGCGGTGAGACGCCACCGCGCGACGCCATGAAGCCGCCGCCCGGCTGACCGGGCGCCGGGCGACGCTCACGCGCCCCGCGCGTCAGACGCCGAAGAGCTTCTCGACCTCCAGGAGGCCGTCGGCGAGCCGGTCGATGTCGTCCGTCGTCGTGTAGACGCTGAAGCTGGCGCGCGCCGTGGCCGCGAGGTCCAGCCGCTCGTGGAGGGGCATCGTGCAGTGATGGCCGGCCCGAACCGCGATCCCGTAGCGGTCCAGCACCTGCGCGACGTCGTGCGGGTGGACGCCCGGGATGTTGAACGGGATGACCCCGCCCCGCGCGTCCGGGTCGAGCGGGCCGTACAGCTGGATCGACGGGACCCGCGCGGGGAGCTGCTCCAGCGCGTATGCGACGAGCGTCCGCTCGTGCTCGCGGACCGCCTCCATCCCGATCGCCCGGAGGTAGTCCGCGGCCACCCCCAGCCCGATCGCGTCCCCCACGGCCGGCGTGCCGGCCTCGAACTTCCACGGGATGTCGTTCCAGTCCGATCGGCGGAGGTGGACCTCGCGGATCATCTCGCCGCCGGCAAGGAAGGGCGGCATCGCCTCGAGCAGCTCGCGCCGGGCCCACAGGGCACCGGAGCCCATCGGGGCGAGCATCTTGTGGCCGCTGAAGGCGTAGAAGTCGGCGCCGAGCTCCTGGACGTCCACCGGCACGTGCGGCACCGCCTGGGCGCCGTCCACGAGGACGAGCGCGCCGGCCGCGTGGGCCATCTCGACCATCTCGCGGACCGGGTTGATCGTGCCGAGCGTGTTCGACACGTGGGTGAACGCGACGAGCTTCGGGTGGAGCTCGAGGAGGACCTCGAAGACCTCGAGGCGGAGCAGCCCGTCGTCCGTGATCGGGATGAACTCGAGGTCGCCGTCCTGCTCCTGCACGAGGAGCTGCCACGGGACGAGGTTCGCGTGGTGCTCCATCTCGGTCAGGACGATCGCGTCGCCGCGCGAGATGTTCCGCCGGCCCCACGAGTAGGCGACGAGGTTGATCGCCTCGGTCGCGTTCCGGGTGAAGATGATCTCGCGCGCGTCGGGCGCGTTGATGAACGTTGCGACCCGTCGCCCTGGCCCGCTCGTACTCGGCCGTCGCCTTCTCGCCGATCGTGTAGATCCCGCGATGGACGTTGGCGTTGTACTCGCGGTAGTAGCCGTCGATCGCGTCGAGGACGACCTGCGGCTTCTGGCTGGACGAAGCCGAGTCGAGGTAGACGAACGGGTGGCCGTTGATCTCCTGCTGGAGGATCGGGAACTCGCGCCGGAGCGCGACCGGATCCAGCCGCGGGCTCGCGGGCCGGCCCGCAGCGGCGTGGTCGCGCGCGGTCGCGGGTGTCGTCGGCTCGGCCTCGATCGCCATGGTCGTGCTGCCCGCCTAGCGGGCGACCGCCGCGGGCTCGTGCAGGCCGGCAGCCACGTCGGCATCGTCCGCGTCGGCCGGGGCCAGCGGCACGAGCAGGGCCTCGTCCGACACATCGGTCTCCAGACCCGCCTCACGGAGGATCGGGCCGTAGCCCTCGTCCTCGAGGCGCAGGGCGAGGTCCTTGCCACCGCTCTTGACGATCCGGCCCTGGGCGAGGACGTGGACGACGTCCGGGGTGATGTAGTTCAGGAGCCGCTGGTAGTGGGTGATCAGGAGCACGCCGAGCTCGGGGTTGAGCATGGCGTTGACGCCCTCGGCCACGATCCGCAGCGCGTCGATGTCGAGCCCCGAGTCCGTCTCGTCGAGGATCGCGATCTGCGGCTCGAGGACGGCCATCTGGAGCATCTCGAGGCGCTTCTTCTCGCCGCCGCTGAAGCCCTCGTTGACGTACCGCGTCGCGAACGACTCGTCCATCTTCAGGAGGGCCATCTTCTCGCGCATCTTGTTCCGGAAGTCGCGCATCGAGACGCCGCCCTTCATCGGGTCGGTCGGGTCCACGTCGCCGGTCTTGTCGATGCCCTGGAGCTTCGCGTTGAGGGCGCTCCGGATGAAGCGACGCCACGCTCAGGCCGGGGATCGCCGTCGGGTACTGGAAGGCGAGGAACATCCCGAGCCGGGCTCGCTTGTCCGGGCTGAGCTTCAGGATGTCGCGGCCCTGCCAGTGGACCTCGCCGCCGGTCACGACGTACGCCGGGTGGCCCATCAGCGCGTAGGCGAGGGTCGTCTTGCCGGAGCCGTTCGGGCCCATGATCGCGTGGACCTCGCCCTTGCCCACGTCGAGGTCGATCCCCTGGAGGATCTCGGTCTTCGGGCTGGCGGCCGGGGCGACGCGCAGGCCGCGGATGACGAGGCGGTCGGTCTGGTCGGTCGGGGTGGTCTGGTCGGTCACGGGGCGGTCAAGGCTCCTTGGACGTCGTCGGGGCGGAGATCGTCGACGGGGACGAGGTGCTGGGGCACGAGGTCGGCGAGGGTCATCGAGTCGAGCGCGCCGGAGATCGCGTCGCGGACGCGGACCCACAGGACGTTGACGGTGCAGCGGCGAGCTGCGGTCGCAGACGAGGGCGTGCTCGGGGTCGTCGGTCGCGCAGATCATCGGGGCGATGCGGGCCCTCGAGGGCGCGGAGGACGTCGCTCATCCGGATCTCGGCCGGCGGCCGGGTCAGCTCGTAGCCGCCGTGGGCGCCACGGGTGCTGGTGACGAGGTCGGCATCGCGCAGGCTCATGACGAGCTGCTCGAGGTAGGCCCGCGGGAGGTCCTCGTCCGCGGCCATCTCGGCGAGGCTGGCCGGGCCGGTCCCGTACCGTCGCCCGAGCTGGACCATCAGGCGCACGCCGTACTCGCCCTTCGTGCTGAAGGCGACGGCGCCCGAGCCGTGGAACGTGGGGCGGACGTGCGGGGCGGAGAGTTCGGACGCCAGGGGAGGGTGCCTCTAATCCCGAGTGATTTCGTCGGGATTAGTGTAGGCGGGCTCGACGCGGAGCGTCAACGAGCGGCGGGAGCCCCGGACGATCAGCCGTGCTCGATATCGATGTGGACGACGTAGAGCATCCGGCCGGCGCCGTCGGGCTGGGTCTGCTCGCCGGCCCGGATCCGGAGGACCTGGTCGCTGTCCGGCGCGACCTGGATGCCGAGCCCGTACGTGACGTGGCCCTCGAAATCCCCGGCGAAGCCGTAGCTCTTCAGGTTCTGGAACCCGATCGGGTTCTTCGGGGCGACCTTGATCGTCGAGGCGCCCGCGTCGTCGTGCGCCTGGGCGTGGACGAACCCGACCCTCAGGACGCCGTTGCCATCGAGCCGGATGGCCTTCCCGCTGCCCTCGGCGGTCAGGGCGCGCACGTACTGGAGGTTGTACTCGGGGAACGCGCCGCTGAACGCGAACGAGATCCGCTGGAACGGCGGGTCGGCCTCTGGGTGGTCACTCACGGTGATCGCCACGAGCGCCGGCAGCGGCAACGCCGGCGGGGGCGCGATCGGGGCGTGCACATCGTGGACGACCGTGACCCTCCTCCCCGGGACCGCCCAGTCGTAGGTCACGTGGTACGGCGAACCGGACGGGGTCGGGTCGCTCGGCGCAGGCTCTGAGGCCTCCGAGGGCGCGGCCGAAGGCGAAGGGCTCGACGCGGGCGGGGCGGGTGCGCTCGATGCCGACGCCTCCGGCGCGGCTGACGCCGACGGGACGAGCGACGGCGCGCCGTTGGGCGACGAGCCCGCGGTTGCCGAGCAGGCACCGAGGACCACCAGCGTCAGGCTGGTGGCGGTGATCACGGTCTTCCAGCGCTTCATCGGTCGGGCTCCGAGACGTCGCGTACACCTCAAACACGAACGAGCCAACCCATTTGCACGGTAGCCCGTTGATTCTCCCGCGCGAGCGCAGCCGTAGAATCCGGCGATGGCCGATCGTCGTCCGCGATGGGACCCGGACCCGAAGGGGATCGGGATCGGTGACGCGTCGGCGATGGTGCCGACCCTCGACGGGCTTCGAGCGCAGGCGACCGAGCCGGGCTGGGTCGCCGAGGAGCCCGAGCAGCACCTGCTGCCCCACCTGGCTGAGGCCGCCGCGTCAACCGGCCGGCTCAGGATCGTGAGCGCTGGCTCGGACGAGACCGGCCGGTTTGTCGTCGACCTGGCCTGGACGGACGAGTCGGACCCCGACGGGCGCGGGATCCGACCCGCGCTCTTCGCGCTCGTCGGAGCGATCGCGGAGACGGCGACGGTGATCCGCGAGGCTCCCGGAGCGCGCGGTCGCGAGATCGAGCTCGTGACCGGGGTGCTGCCTCCCGCAACGCCCTTCGCCAGCCATGGCCACACCCTCCGGCTCCGGGTCGTCGACCCGCCGATCGAGGCATGATCGGCCGGCCGTAGCGCTCCGGTCGGCGAGCGGCACCGCGTCGCTATCAGGCGCTGGACGCATGGAACGACGCTCGGTGGGCGCTCCGTCAGTCGTATCGCGCGCGTCGCGCCTGAGACGACAGCCGAACGGCGCGAATCCGGGGTGGAAGGCCTCTGCGTCGGCCGTTCGTTCGTCCGTTCAGGCGCCGGGCGCATGAGGCGCGTTCGGCGACGCACGTCGGAACGAGCCCTCGTCAATCTGACGACTACGATCGCGGGGTCGACCGCCCGCACGAGGATCGGAGCCATGCCCCACAAGATGTCCGCCGACGAGGCCTGGGCGTTCCTGCGGACCGGCGACATGACCGCGACCTTCGCATCCGTCCGGGCCGATGGGCGGCCGCACGCCGTGCCGACCTGGTACGCGGTCGATGGCGACGAGATCGTGTTCACGACCTGGCATGGCACGGTCAAGGCCTCGAACATTCGAGCGAGACCCGATGTGGTCGTCGTCGTCCAGGACCCGAAGCCCCCTTACAACTACGTGTCCGTCGAGGGGGCCGCCCGGCTGCTCGACGACCTTGCGGAGTGTCGACGGATCTCGACGCTGCTCGGCGGCAAGTACATGGGCGAGGATCGGGCCGAGGAGTTCGGAAAGCGCAACGGCGTCGAAGGCGAGCTGGTGGTGCGCGTCCGGCCAACGAAGCTCTTCGGCGAGGCGAACGTCGCCGGGACGGGCAATTCCTGACACGGCCGGGCACGATCGTGACGGATGATCGTCGCGTGACCGACACCTTCCCGGCCGAGTTCCTCCTCGGCGATTACCCGCCGGCGATCCGCGAGACGGGGCTCGCGCTTCGGGACCTGATCCTTCGGACGGTTCCGGGATCCGCCGAGACCGTCAGGCCGGGCTGGCGTTGGATCGCCTACTCCCTGCCGGACGGCAAGCGCGTCCGGAACTTCGCCTGGATCGGCCCGGAGCGGAAGCACATCCACCTGGGCTTCGAGAACGGGGTGCTCCTCGCCGATCCAGAAGGGATCCTCCAGGGTCGCCAGGAGCGGCTCAAGAAGTTCCGCTACCTGACGTTCGAGCCGTCGATCGACGTCGACGAGGCGACCCTCCGGGACTACCTGCGCCGTTCCGCGGACCTGGCGCTCCTGCCGTCGGCCGCGCGCCGCGCGATGGCGGACGACGCGGTCGAGCCCGTCGGGTAGGCCGGGCCCGATCCGCCTACCCTTGGTGCCATGCAGGAGATCGCGACGAAGGCCGTGGAGGCCGCCCTGGCCGCCGGCGCGACCTACGCCGACGCGCGGGTCATGGAGATCCGGACCGAGGCGATGAGCGCCCGCAACGGCGTCGTCGAGGCGCTCGATCGCGAGGAACGGGCGGGTGTCGGCGTCCGGGCGCTGATCGGCAGCAGCTGGGGCTTCTTCGCCGTGCCGGACGTGGGCTCCGCGGCCGCCCGACGGGCCGGCGAAGGGGCGGCAGCCGTCGCCCGCGCGTCCACGCTCGTCGCCGGCAAGGACCTCGGCCTCGCTCCGGAGCAGCCGGTCACCGGCCACTGGGAGAGCGAGTGTCGCGAGGACCCATGGTCCGTCGGGCTCGCCGAGAAGGGCGACCTCCTCGAGGGCGTCACGAACACGATGCGCGAGCACGGCGCGGACCTCGCCGAGGCCAGCCACCGGATCTGGGACACGCGCAAGTGGCTGGTGTCCTCGGAGGGCACCTGCGTCGACCAGCACATCGTCGAGACGGGTGCCGCGATGAGCGCCACGGCCGTCGGCGAGAGCGAGACGCAGCGGCGGAGCTACCCCGGGATCCGCGGCCAGTACGGCACGCGCGGCTGGGAGCTCGTCCGGGAGCTGGACCTGCCGGGCAACGCCGCGCGGATCGCGGAGGAGGCGCGGCAGCTCCTGACCGCCGACGTCTGCCCCTCCCTCGACGCGACGGACCTGATCCTCGGCAGCGAGCAGATGGCCCTCCAGATCCACGAGTCCGTGGGCCACGCGACGGAGCTGGACCGGATCCTCGGCTGGGAGGCGGCGTTCGCGGGAACGTCGTGGCTGGACCTGAAGCAGCTCGGGTCGCTCCGGTTCGGCTCGGAGCTGATGAACATCACCGCCGACGCGACGCTGCCCGGCGCGCTCGGCAGCTTCGGCTACGACGACGAGGGCACGCCCGCCCACCCGGTCGACATCGTCAAGGACGGCATCTGGGTCGGCGCGCTGAGCGGCCGGGACAGCGCCGCGCTCGCCGGCATCGAGCGGTCCGGCGGCGCCGTCCGCGCCGACGGCTTCGACCGGATCCCGATGGTCCGGATGACGAACGTCGGGCTCCTGCCGGGGTCCGACTCCCTCGACTCGATGATCGGCGCGACCGACGACGGGATCCTGATGGACACGAACCGCTCGTGGTCGATCGACGACAAGCGACTGAACTTCCAGTTCGGCTGCGAGATCGGCTGGGAGATCAAGGGCGGCAAGCGCGGCCGGCTGCTGAAGAACCCGACCTACACGGCGATCAGCCCGCGGTTCTGGGGGTCGATGGACATGCTCGGCGGTCCGGACGAGTGGACATTCTGGGGGACGCCGAACTGCGGCAAGGGCCAGCCGCAGCAGATCGGCCACACGGGCCATCCCGCCGTACCGGCGCGTTTCCGCGGGATCCGCGTCGGGGTCCGAGGGTAGGGCGAATGACAACGACCGAGCGATCCACTGATCCCACGGCCGGCCTCGAGCTGGCCGACCACGTCGTCGACCTGGTCCGCCGTCGGGCCGCCGACGCCGAGGTCGAGGTCAACGTGCGTCAGGGGACCGAGGCGCTGACCCGGTTCGCGACCGGGTTCATCCACCAGAACGTCGCCTCGGACATCAACCATGTCCTGATCCGGGTCGCGCTCGACGGCCGGAACGCCTCCACGTCCCTCGACGGCCCGGCCGACGACGCGACTCTCGGCCGGGCGATCGACGGGGTCCTGGAGGCGGCCCGCGTCCGGCCGGCGGACCCGGAGTGGCCCGGGCTTGCGTCACCGGCTCCTGCGCCGGACGTCGACCACTGGGACGAGCTCACCGCGGCCGCGACGCCGGACGAGCGAGCGGCGCGGGTGCGTGCGTTCGTGGACGCGGCGGGCGGGCTCGAGACCGCGGGGTTCTGCTCCACGCTGGCCGTCCGCCTCGCGTTCGCGAACAGCCTCGGCCAGCGGCTCGCCGGTCGCGGGACGGCGGCGATCGTCGACGGGATCGCCCGGACGCCGACGGCCGACGGCAGCGGCCGGGAGGGCTCGGTCCGGCTCGCCGATCTGGACGGCGCGCGCGTCGGCGGACGGGCGGCGCGGAAGGCGCGCGACGCCTCGAACCCGACCGACCTCGAGCCGGGCCGGTACGAGGTCGTGCTCGAGCCGGACTGCGTCTCGAACATCCTGTCGTTCCTGCTGGTCGCCGGGTTCAACGGCAAGGCGGTCGAGGAGGGCCGCTCGTTCGCCCGAGTCGGCGAGGAGCAGTTCGATCGATCCATCCATCTCCGCGACGACGTCACGGACCCGGCCACCAGCGGTGTCGGGTTCGACGTCGAGGGCACGCCGAAGCGGCCGTTCGATCTCGTTCGGGACGGCGTCACGACCGCGCTCCTCCACACGCGCCGGACCGCGAAGCCTGCTGGCGTCCAGAGCACCGGACATGCGGTGGAAGGCGGATCGGCATGGGGCGCGCTCGGCGCGAACCTCGTGCTGGCGCCGGGCTCGAAGACGACGGACGACCTGGTCGCCGGGATGGAGCGCGGGGTCCTCGTGACCGACTTCTGGTACACGCGGATCCTCGACCCGCGGACCCAGGTCGTGACCGGGCTGACCCGCAACGGTGTCTGGCTGGTCGAGGACGGCAAGGTCGATCCGGCCGGTCACGAACCTCCGGTTCACCCAGTCGTTCCTCGACGCGCTCGGGCCGGGTGCGGTCCGCGGGATCTCCTCGGACCGGGCGCTCCTGCTCGGCGGCTGGGACTCGATCTACCTCGTGCCGAGCCTCCACCTGGCGAGCTGGAACTTCACGGGCGGCGCAAAGGGCTGACAACCCTCGACGGACGCTCCGCCCGGGCGCCGGCCACCACCATGTCCATCAGGTGGACCATCCGACCGAATACCACCGCTTGCCATGGTCGGCGATGGCCCGATTCGCTCGAATGGGCCACCCAGCGGACCAAGAGGACGAGTTGAGGGGTCCACGCGAGTCGCCGGCGGTCGTTTGGGCGGCTGGGCGGCCAACGTCCCGCGACATCGGCCGGCGCGCCAGAATGGGTTCATGAGCGAGCTCGACTTCGGCCACTTCGACGCACTCACGTTCGACTGCTACGGGACCCTGATCGACTGGGAGACCGGGATCGTGACCGGGCTTCGCGCGGCGCTCGGGCCGCACGGTGTGGACGCGCAGGACGACGACCTCCTCGAGGCGTTCGCGACCTCGGAGGCGAAGCTCGAGAGCGGGCCCTACCTGCCCTACCGGACGATCCTCGCGATGGCGGCACGATCCGTCGCCAAGGGGCTGGGCGCCGGGCTGACCGACGACGAGGCGGCCGCGTTCGGCGGGTCGGTCGGTGCCTGGCCCGCGTTCGACGACTCGACGCGGTCCCTGAAGCAGCTCCGGCGGCGGTTCCAGCTCGGCGTCCTGACGAACTGCGACGACGACCTCTTCGCGGCGTCGAACCGCCGGCTCGGCGTCGACTTCGACTGGGTCGTCACCGCGCAGCAGGTCGGCTCCTACAAGCCGAACCCCCACAACTTCGAGGCGCTTCGCGAGCGGCTCCACGAGAGCGGCATCGCGTCGGCCCGGATCCTCCACGTCGCCCAGAGTCTCTTCCACGACCATGCGCCGGCCCAGCGGCTCGGAATCCACTCCGTCTGGATCGATCGCCGCCACGATCGGCCGGGCAGTGGCGCGACCCCGCCATCGACCGCCCGGCCCGACGCGACGTTCCCGTCGATGGCCGCGTTCGCCGCGGCCGCCGTCCCGGACCGCTGACGCAGCACTCGCGGTCCCGGCTCAGCCGCCTCTCGCGTCGCGGATCTGCGCCGCGTGGTCGTGAGGGTGCGAGGCATAGATCCGGAGCCAACCCTCGACGCTGTACGGACCGGACTCCGTGTGCGTCCCCGTCCGGGCCCACTCGTCCGGCGTGAGCGACTCGAGCAGCTGGAGGCTCGACGAGCGGACGGCCCGGAGGACCGCCAGCGACGGCTCGATCGGCCGGTCGTAGTGGAGGCGCCGGGCCCACACGGGCTCGTCGTAGCCGGAGATCACGGGTTCCTCGTCGGCGACCAGCCGGCGGAGACGCGTGTAGGACATCGCCTCGCTGTCGGCCAGATGATGGACGACCTGCCGGGCCGTCCATCCGTCGGGCTCGTCCGGGCGTCGGTCGAGCTCGGCGTCCGTGATGCCGGCGAGCGCCTCGTCGACCTCGGCCGTTCCCGTCCGGTACTTCGTGATCAGCTGGGTTCGTTCGTGTTCGTCCACGGGTCCTCCTCGGTGACGAGGATCGCACGTTCGGCGACGGCAACGGAGCCGCAGTTGCCTCGGCCGGCGCGCGTCGGGCTGCCGCTCACCGCACCGGCGGACGGAGGAGGCGGAGCGGGATCACCGTCCCGAGGTAGACGGCCAGCACGCCAACGGCGACCAGGGCACCGAAGGCGAGCGCCGGCGTCAGGGACGCCCACGGACCCTCCCGGATCGCGTGCCAGACGTCGAACGCGATCGCCGCGAGGACGGCGAGGACGATGCCGAACAGCCAGCGGTGTCGGCGCGGGCTGAGCGACGAGCCGTCGAGGAAGCGCTCGAGCGACGAGGCGGCACCATCGATCGGGCCGCGGAGGCCCACGGCGCGACCCACCTCCGACACGAGCTCGAGGAGGTCGTCGACGATGTCCGGCTCGAAGGCCGTGGCCGGGGCGGTCGACGGGGTCGCCGCCCGGGCGGCCCGGATCGTCATGGCGAGGGCCACGGACGCGACGATGACGGAGCCGAGCACGAGGATCGTCAGGAGGCCCGCTGTCTCGCCGGCACCCGGGCCGAACCCGTTCGCGACGACCGCCTGAACGTCGACGCCCGCCGCGACCAGCACGATCGCCGCGGCGAGACCCGAACCCCACCGGATGCGTGACGCGGTCGCCGATGGGAGGACACGCCCCCGATGCCGGAGGCTGCGGACCCACGTGGCGCCGGCGACGACGGGCAGGAAGATCGCGGCATAGCTCGCGAACGCATCCCAGGGATCGTCACCGAAGGGCGAGACCGCGCGGATCGTGGCGTCCTGGGTGGAGACGAGCCACAGCAGCGCGTAGCAGACGACGGCGGCCGCGGCGACGTTCGCGGCGTCGCGGGTGGTCCGGGTCGGGTGGTCGGTCGACCGGGAGGACGTCACGGCTCGAGGCTCGCGAGGTGCTCGTCGTCGTGATCGGCGGCCTTCGTCATCAGCCCCTCGACGTCGAGGACGCCGAACGTGTCATGCGTCCCCGTCCGGGCCCAGCCATCCCGACCGAGCGCATCGAGCATCGCGAGGGTGGACGCGCGGGCCGCCGCATGCGTGGCGAGGACGTCATCAAGGCCGGCGCCCGGGGCACCGAGCCACTGCCCCGGCTCGACCCAGGCCCAGTGCGGCTGAGCCTCCGTCTCCAGCTGCCGGAGTCGGACGTGCCAGACCTCCTCCTCGACCGCGATCAGGTGCCGGACGATCTCGGTCGGCGTCCACTCGCCGGGCGCCGGTGGATCCGACGGGGCCGCGCGGGCGGCGGTCGCCAGCGCCGCCGGCAGGGCGGCCAGCCGATCGCGAACGGGCGGATCGACGACGGTCACGGGCGCATTGTCGGGCGAGACGCAAGTCGCCGCCGGTGGCGGACCGGCACGGCTCGGCTCCCTGCGAGGTGCCGGATCGCGACCCCGGCGTGGAGGGCGACGCCGATCGGCATCACGTCTTCGTGAAAGACGACACGGTTCGAGTGGAACTGCGGGGCCGTGGCCGGGTCGAGCTCGGGCAGACAGGCGCCGAGGAAGACCATCGCGCCGGGTACCTGCTGGAGGACGTACGAGAAGTCCTCGGCCCCCATGACGGGGGCGCGGAGCTCGCGGACGCGGTCGGCGCCGACCAGCTCGGCAGCGATGTCGCGCACGACCTCGGCATAGGCCTCGTCGTTGAGGGTGAGCGGGTAGCCCTCCTCCAGGTCGACCTCGGCGGTGACCCCGTGCGCGGCCGCGATGCCCTCCGCGAGCCGGCGGATGCCCGTCCGGACCGTCTCCCGGGTCTGCAGGGACACCGTTCGCATCGTCCCGTACAGGAACACGGTCTCCGGGATGATGTTCATCGTCGTCCCGCCGCTGATCTGGCCGATCGTGATGACCGCCGGGTCGAACGCGTTCACGTTGCGGGCCACGAGCGTCTGGAGGGCGAGGACGATCTCGGCGGCGACCGGGATCGGATCGTTGGCGAGGTGCGGTGTCGAAGCGTGCCCGCCGCGACCGCGGACCGTGATCCGGATGGTGTCGGTCGCGGCCATGATCGGACCCGGCCGGAGGTGGACCTCGCCGCTCGGATAGCGGGTCGAGACGTGGATCGCGAAGGCGCCGCTCGGCGGTTCGGCGCCGCCGGCGGCCGCCGTGGCCAGCAGCCCTTCGTCGAGCATCGTCTTCGCCCCCGCCAGCCCCTCCTCCCCCGGCTGGAACATCAGGACCACCCGTCCGGCCAGGTCGGCCCGTCGCCCCTGCAGCAGACGGGCGGCGCCGAGCAGCATCGTCACGTGCGTGTCGTGCCCGCAGGCATGCATCACCCCGTCCGTCTCGGACGCGAAGTCGAGGCCGGTCTCCTCGGTCACGGGCAGGGCGTCCATGTCGGCGCGCAGCAGGACCGTCCGCCCCGAACGGCCGCCGTCGATCACCGCGACGATCGAGCTGAGCGCCGCCCCGGGCCGCCCCTCGATCCCGAGCCGGGCCAGCTCCTTGAGGACCACCGCCTGCGTCGCCGGCAGGTCGTTGCCGACCTCCGCCCGGCGATGGAGCTGGCGGCGGGTCGCGACGAGGTCGGGCTGGATCGCCCGGGCAGCCGCGAGGAGGTCGGCGAGAGCGGCGGCGGTCGTCGTCATGGGAGCTCGAGGATAGCCCGCCACGGGGGGCCGCCGACGGCCGTCGCCGGAGGTACCGGTCAGGTTGGTACCGAACTGTGCCAGCAGGCAACGGAACCGAATCACGGTCCCGATGGGTGCGCCCCGGACGGGGTGATTCCGGTGCAGTCGCCGGGCCGCCGAAGGTACTGGACGGGACCAGGACCACCCCCGAGACTCCGCCGGGCCGGGGTCCTGTGAACCGTCATCCGACCACCCCCGGCAAGGGCAATCCAGACCCGGAGGGAAATCGATGGCTCGGGGACTCCGTCGACGTCGGATCGTCGACCGACTGGCCACTGTCGGCGCCGCACTCCTCATCGGATCCGTCACGATCCTGGGGACCGCCGTCTCGACCGCGATCGCGGCCAACAGCACCGATCTCACACCGTCCGCGACATCGACCGGAACGTGGGCCGACGCCGGCAACGCCCTCAACGGCTCCGATGACGGCCTCGTCGCCACGACGGCGACGAACAACGCCGACCAGAGCTATCGGACGTTCGGCTATACCCTGCCGACCGGCTCCATCGTGACCGGGATCACCATCAAGGTGGAGGCAGCGTCGACCGATCCCAGCGGCTGCCAGCTTGGCGTCAGCCTGTCAGGCGATGGAGGGAACACCTTCACGAACCGCCAGCCCGCCGGCCTGACGGACGTCTCCACTCCCCTCACCTTCGGCGGCACGTCCGACGACTGGGGCTACGCGTGGGACGCGAGCCAGCTGTCGAACACCTCCTTCCGTGTCGTCCTCCGGAACCTCGACCCGGGGTCGAACTGCACCAACGGCTCGACGACGTCGGTCGATCGGCTCTGGATGGTCGTGTCCTACACGACGATGGGCGGCGGGTCGAACAACGCGACGCTCTCGGCCGACGTCTGTGACACCGCCGACTTCAACTTCATCATCGACATGTCCGGCTCGATCGGAGCCCAGGGCAACGTCCCGTCCAACCTCCAGCAGCTGAAGGACGGGATCAACGGGTTCGTCGCTGCCTTCCAGGCGGCCGGCGGCGACGGTCGCTACTCCGGGACGCGCTTCTCGGGCAGCAGCGCCACGACGCTGACCTCGGGCTATGTGTCCGACTCGTCCTTCCAGTCGAAGGTCACCGCGCTGTCGGGCCCGAGCGGCCTCACGCCGACCGCAAGCGGCATCAACACGGGCGCGGCGAACTTCGCCAATGACCGACCCGGAGCGCCGAACGTCATGTTCGTCGTCACCGACGGCTCGCCGAACATCCCGAACAGCCACGGCGACGACCTGAACAATCCCGACACGTGGCTGACCGCGGCCAACGCGGCGATCACCGCGGCGAACAACGCCCGGGCCGGATCCGGCGCCTCGAAGTACGTGGTGAAGGCCGTCTACCTGAGCACCTCGGGTGACCCCGGTGACACGAGCCTGCCGTTCTCCAATGCGGGCGACGCGGCCTGGGCGCAGGCCGTGATGACCAACATCGGTGGTGGCGCCTACTTCGACGCGGACTTCAAGTCCTTCGCAGCGGATCTCCTCAAGGCGATCCACTGCGCCCCGCCACCCCCGACGATCAAGGTCACGAAGACCGCGAACCCGACCTCGATCGGTGAGCCGGGCGGCAACGTCACGTTCACGGTCGATGTCCAGAACATCGCCCTCGATCCCGTCAAGCTCGACTCGCTCGTGGACGACGTCTACGGCAACCTCGACGGCAAGGGCACGTGCGACACCGGCGGCACGATCGCGGGTGGCGACACGTACAGCTGCCACTTCAGCGGTGCGGTCTCCGGCGCGCCCGGCTCGACCCACAAGGACACGGTCACGGCCGACGCCTCGAACGCCAATGGCAAGGCCACCGATAGCGACGACGCCACCGTGACGATCACGGACGTCCTCCCGACGATCGACGTGACCAAGACCGCGAACCCGACCTCGGTCATGGAGCCGGGTGGCACGGTCACCTTCTCGGTCACGGTCCACAACACGAGCCCGGAGGCGGTCAGCCTCGACAGCCTGGTCGACAGCGTCTACGGCGACCTCAACGGGCAGGGCACGTGCGTCGCCGGCGGCTCGATCGCGAGCGGCGACACGTACAGCTGTCACTTCGACGGTGCGGTCAGCGGCAACGCCGGCTCGACCCACAAGGACATCGTCACGGCAACCGCCAGTGACAACGAGCAGAACCAGGTCAAGGCCAGCGACGACGCCATCGTGACGATCGGCGACGTCCTGCCGACGATCTCCGTCGTGAAGACGGCCTCGCCGACCGCCGTCGACGAGCCGGGCGGTGACGTGACCTTCACGGTCGATGTCCACAACTCCTCGATCGAGGCCGTCACGCTCGACAGCCTCGTCGACAACGTCTTCGGCAACCTCGCCGGCAAGGGCAACTGCGCCACCGGCAGCACCATCGCCGTGGGCGGCACCTACAGCTGCCAGTTCGTCGAGCCGATCACCGGCAACGCCGGTGACGTCCATCACGACACCGCCACCGCGACCGCGTCGGACGACGACGGCAACCACGTGTCCGCTCACGACGATGCGACCGTCACGATCCGCGACGTCAAGCCGGCGATCGGGGTCGTGAAGAGCGCCTTCCCGACGACGATCGGCGAGCCCGGCGGCACCGTGACGTTCTCGGTCCGCGTCGAGAACCACAGCCTGGAGGCCGTGACGCTCGACGCGCTCGTGGACGACGTCTACGGCAACCTCGACGGCAAGGGCACCTGTGACACCGGCGGCACGATCGCCGCCGGCGGCCACTACGACTGCGAGTTCGACGGGCAGGTCACCGGCAACGCCGGGACCGTCCACGTGGACACGGTCACCGCGACCGCGTCCGACGACGAGAAGAACCCCGCAACCGCCCACGACGACGCCTCGGTGACGATCACCGACGTGCCGATCTCGATCGCGGTCGACAAGCAGGCCACCCCGACAAGCGTCCCGGAGCCGGGCGCGACCGTGACCTTCTCGGTCGTCGTCGCGAACAACGGCACTGAGACGATCACCCTCGACTCACTCGTGGACGACGTCTACGGCGACCTCGACGGCCAGGGCAGCTGCGCGCTGCCGCAGATCATCCCCGCCGGCGGCCAGTACAGCTGCGCCTTCTTCGGTGCCGTCTCGGGCAATGCCGGGACGACCCACAAGGACACCGTCACCGCCACCGGCAGCGACGATGACAACGGCCACGCCACCGCCCAGGACGACGCCACGGTCGACGTGACCGACGTCCTGCCGACGATCAGCGTCGACAAGACGGCCACACCGGGCAGCCTGCCCGCGGCGGGCGGCTCGGCGACCTTCCAGGTCGTCGTGACCAACCACTCCGTGGAGCCGGTGACGATCACGTCGCTCGTCGACGACGTCTACGGCGACCTGAACGGGAAGGGCACGTGCGCCGTCGGTGCGGTGCTCGCCCCGGACGCCTCGTACACCTGCTCATTCGTCGGCGACATCCCGGCCAAGGCCGGCGAGCATGTCGACATCGTCACCGCCATCGCGGTCGATGACGAGCAGAACCCGGCCACCAACCATGACGACGCGGTCGTCACCGTCGCCAAGCCGGCGCCCTCGACGGAAGTCAAGAGCGCGACCGGCAAGCCCCACATCACGCCACCTCCGACAGACACGGATCCGATGTCGGTCCAGCCCAGCGATGCCGGCCTGCCGGCGCTGCTGCTCGGGATCCTCGCCATCGGGATCGCGGTCTTCTTCGCGGTCCCGCGCCGAGCTCCGGCGCGGGTCCGCGCCAAGGCCCGCCGTCGCTGAAATCACCGGCACCACCCAGGTGCCAGCCGGCGCCGTGAGGCGCCGGCTCCTCCCTCCGGGTCCCCGAGACCGTACGCGGGGCTCGCCCATCCAGGGCGAGCCCCGCGTGTCTCTGTCTCTCGGCGGCCGATACCTGTCGGCTGATCGTCGTCAGTCGTCGGCGAGGTTCGGCGCCAGCCAGCGCTCGGCCTCGGCGAGGGGCATCCCCTTCCGGGTGGCGTAGTCGGCCAGCTGGTCGCGTCCGATGCGGCCGATCCCGAAGTAGGCGGAGGCGGGGTTCCAGAAGTAGTAGCCGGAGACCGAGGCGCCCGGCCACATCGCGAAGGACTCTGTCAGCCGGATCCCGGCCCGCGACTCAGCCTCGAGGATCTCGAAGAGCGTGCCCTTCTCCGTGTGGTCCGGACAGGCCGGATAGCCGGGGGCCGGCCGGATGCCCTGATACCGCTCGACGATGAGGTCGCGGTTCGAGAGAGCCTCGCCCGGCGCGTAGCCCCAGAGTTCGCGGCGCACACGCTCGTGGAGCCGCTCGGCGAACGCCTCGGCCAGGCGATCGGCGAGTGCCTTGGCAAGGATCGCGGAGTAGTCGTCGTTGGCCGCCTCGAATTCGGTGACGATCTCGTCGACCCCGTGCCCTGCCGTGACCGCGAAGGCACCGACGAAGTCGTGGATCCCGGTCTCGATCGGGGCGACGAAGTCGGCCAGGGCGCTGTTCGGCCGGCCGTCGGGCTTGGCCATCTGCTGACGAAGGGTCCGGATCGTCGCCAGGGCGTCGCGCCGGTCGTCGTCACGCCAGAGCACGATGTCGTCGGCGTCGATCGTGTTCGCCGGCCAGAAGCCGACGGCGGCATTCGCCGTCAGCCGGCCCCCGGAGACGATCCGCTCGAGCAGGGCCAGCGCATCGCGGTGGAGGTCGCGGGCGGCCGACCCGAGCCGCGGATCGTCGAGGATCGCCGGGTAGGCGCCGCGCAGCTCCCACGTCGCGAAGAACGGCGTCCAGTCGATGTAGTCGACGAGCTCCGCCAGGGGGTAGTCGCGGAATGTCCGCGGCCCCAGGAACGTCGGCCGGGGCGGCCGGATCGTCGCCCAGTCGATCGGGACGTGGTTGGTCCTGGCTTCCGCGAGCGTCAGCCGCTTCTCCTTCGCCCGCTGGCCGGCGCGGTCGCGGCGAACGCCGTCGTACTCCTCCCGGATCCCGGCGACGAACGCCTCGCGACGATCCGCCTGGACCAGCGCGCCGGCGACGCCGACCGCCCGGGACGCGTCGAGGACGTGGACGACAGGACCCGAGTAGGCCGGGGCGATCTTCACCGCCGTGTGGACCCGGGAGGTGGTCGCGCCGCCGATCAGGAGCGGGATCGTGAAGCCCTGGCGCTCCATCTCGGCGGCGACGTGGGTCATCTCGTCGAGCGACGGCGTGATCAGCCCGGACAGGCCGATCAGGTCCGCGTCGATCTCGGTCGCCTTCTCCAGGATCCGGGCTGCCGGGACCATGACCCCGAGGTCGACGACCTCGTAGTCGTTGCAGCCGAGCACGACGCCGACGATGTTCTTGCCGATGTCGTGGACGTCGCCCTTGACGGTCGCGGTGACGATGGTCCCAGCGCGGCGACCCGTTCCCGCTCGCTCGGCCTCGAGGTACGGGACGAGGACCGCGACGGCCTTCTTCATCACCCGAGCGCTCTTCACGACCTGGGGAAGGAACATCCGGCCGGCGCCGAAGAGATCGCCGACGACGTTCATCCCGGCCATCAACGGGCCCTCGATGACATCGAGCGGTCGGGCCGCCGCCTGTCGGGCCTCCTCAGTGTCCGCCTCGATGAACGCGTCGATCCCGGCGACCAGGGCGTGGGTCAGTCGCTCCTCGACGGGTCGCTCACGCCAGGCGAGGTCCTCCGCCGGGCGCTCCATGCCGCTGGCGCCCGCGTACTGCTGGGCCAGCTCGAGCAGACGCTCCGTCGCGTCCGGACGACGGTTCAGGACGACGTCCTCCACCCGCTCGCGGAGCTCCGGCTCGATGTCGTCGTAGATCGGCAGTGCGCCCGCGTTGACGATCGCCATGTCGAGCCCCGCCCCGATCGCGTGGTACAGGAAGACCGAGTGGATCGCCTCGCGGACGCGGTCGATGCCACGAAACGCGAAGGACACGTTCGACACGCCGCCGGAGGTTCGCGACCCCGGAAACTCCGACTTCAGGCGGCGGACGGCCTCGATGAAGGACAGTGCGTAGGCGCTGTGCTCCTCCATGCCGGTCGCGATCGCGAAGATGTTCGCGTCGAGGATGATGTCCTCCGGGGCGAACCCGACGACACCGGTCAACAGGTCGTGGGCGCGGCGGAGGACGGCGACCCGCCGCTCGACGGACTCGGCCTGGCCTTGCTCGTCGAAGGCCATGACCACGACCGCGGCCCCGTACCGCCGGCAGAGGCGAGCCTGGCGGAGGAACTCCTCTTCGCCTTCCTTCAGCGAGATCGAGTTCACGACCCCCTTTCCCTGGAGCTGCTGCAAGCCCGCCTCGATCACGGACCACCTGGAGCTGTCGACCATGACCGGGACGACCGCGATGTCCGGCTCGGCGGCGATCCGGCGCAGGTAGCGCGACATCGCGGCCGGGCCGTCGAGCATCGCCTCGTCCATGTTGACGTCGATGAGCTGGGCGCCGTTCGCGACCTGCTCCCGGGCGATGTCGACCGCCTCGTCCTCGTCGCCGGCGGCGACCAGCCGGGCGAACTTCCGGGAGCCGGTGACGTTCGTCCGCTCCCCGACGTTGACGAACGCGTTGGCCGGCCGCGGGATCACGAGCGGCGCGAGCCCGGAGAGGCGGGTCGTGCCGGCGGGCGCGGGGATCTGGCGCGGCGGCAGGCCGGCGACCGCCTCGGCGATCGCCCCGACGTGGGCCGGCGTCGATCCGCAGCAGCTGCCGGCCACGTTCACGAGGCCATGCCGGGCCCACTCCCCGATCGCCGCAGCCATCTCCTCCGGTGTCTCGTCGTATCCGCCAAGCTCGTTCGGCAGGCCGGCGTTCGGATACACCGACACCGGCCGGTCCGCCACCTGCGAGAGGACATCGACATGCTCGCGGAGCTGACGCGGGCCGAGGGCGCAGTTCAGCCCGACGATCATCGGATCGGCATGGCGGATGCTGTGCCAGAAGGCCTCGACGGTCTGGCCCGACAGCGTCCGCCCGGACGCGTCGACGATCGTCCCCGAGATGATCAGCGGCAGCCGACGACCGAGCTCGTCGAACAGCGCCTGGACCGCGAAGATCGCCGCCTTCGCATTGAGGGTGTCGAAGATCGTCTCGATCAGGAGGAGATCCGCGCCGCCCTCGATCAGCCCAGCCGCGGACTCGCTGTAGGCAACGACGAGCTCGTCCCAGGTGACACTTCGAGCGGCCGGATCCGAGACGTCGGCACTCATCGACGCTGTCCGGTTGGTGGGTCCAAGGGAGCCGGCCACGAAGCGCGGCCGATCCGGCTCGTCGCGCTCGGCCGCATCCGCCGCGGCACGCGCGAGCCGGGCTGCGGCGACGTTCAGCTCCCGGACGGTCGCAGCGTCGAGGCCGTAGTCAGCCTGAGCGATCCGCGTCGCCGTGAACGAGTTCGTGCTGAGGATCTCGGCCCCGGCGGCCAGGTAGCCCGCATGGATCGCCGAGACCGCGTCCGGCTGGGTCAGGCAGAGCACGTCGCTGTTGCCACGCAGGTCGCGAGGGTGGTCGCGGAAGCGATTGCCCCGGAACTCCGCCTCGCCGAATCGGTAGGTCTGGAGCATCGTGCCCATCGCCCCGTCGAGCACGAGGATCCGTTCGCGAAGGAGGCCGGGCAAGAGGGCCAGGCGCGAGTCGCGATCGAACGGCGCGCTTGCTCGCGAGCCGGTGACCGGCGATGCGACGGACGTCACGACGCGACCGCAACGGTCGGATGCCGCGACCGGATGCGCCGGACGAGCTCGGCGCACTGCTCGTACCGCCCGAAGCTGGGCATGACGTATGTCCCGGCGACCTCGCCCTCCATCGCGGTGAGGAGGTGGTCGGCCATCTCGATGCCGACTTCCGACCCGCGCTGTCCGGCCGCCCGCATCGCGGCCCGCGCCTCGTCGGCGATCGTGATCCCGGGGACCTCGTTGTGGAGGAACTCGGCGTGGCGGGTCGAGACGAGCGGGAGCACCCCGAGCAGGACGGGCACCGGGAAGCCGCCTGGACCGAACCGCCGGCGCGCCTCGTCCAGCATCGACTCGACCTGCTCGACGGAATACAGCGGCTGGGTCATCACGACGTGCGCTCCGGCCTCGAGCTTGCGCTCCAGGCGATCCCACTCGGTGACCTGGTCGGCCGCCGTCGAGTCGAGCGCGCAGGCGATCGTGAAGCCGGCCCGCTGGCCGATTGACGCACCGGACGGGTCTTCCGCCCGGTTGAGCCGGGCAAGGATCTCGATCAGCCCGATCGAATCGACGTCCCAGACTCCCGTCCCGGTCGGGTAGTCGCCGATCCGCGGCGGGTCGCCGGTCAGGGCGATGATGTTCCTGACGCCGAGGGCGTGGGCGCCGAGCAGCTCCGACTCGAGGGCCATCAGGTTCCGGTCGCGGGTCGTGCAGTGGACGAGACACTCGAGATCCAGGTCGTGCTGGATCCCGAAGGCGACCGACAGCGCGCTCATCCGCACCCGGGCCATCGCCGAGTCCGACACGTTGACGACATCGACGCCGGCGTCGCGCAGAAGCCGCGCCGCCTCGATCGTCCGCTCGATCCGGATGCTCCGCGGCGGGTCGATCTCGACCGAGACGACGAAGCGCCGGGCGGCAAGGAGCTCGGCGAGCCGGGTCGGCGGTGGCGCCTCCTCGGCACGCGTCAGGTGGGCGGTACGCTCGGCGAGCGACGTGGACGCGGCCGCAGGACGGGAGACCTCGACCGCGAGCGCGGCCGCGGGGCGATCATCGGTCCCGACGGCCGCCTGGCCTTCGTCGAGAGCGAGCCGCATCGCGGCGATGTGCTCGGGCGTCGTGCCGCAGCAGCCGCCGAGGAGTCGAGCGCCGGCCGCCAGCATCCGCGGGGTCATCGTCCGGAAGTACTCGGGGCTCGCGGCGAACACGAAGCGGCCCTCGAGCCGCTGCGAGAGCCCGGCATTCGGCATGATCGAGCGGGCGGGCTCGCCGTCGGCAGGGTGGCCCATCGCCTCCAGCGCATCGAGGCACGGCGTCGGCCCAGCCCCGCAGTTCACGCCGACGACGTCCGCTCCGGCGCGGCCGAGCGCCTCCGCCGCCGCCGCCGGTCCGTTGCCGTCGGCGAGGACCTGCTCCTCGCCGAACGTGAGCGATGCAATCACGGGCATGTCGGACGCCCGCCGTGCCTCGTCCAGCGCGAGCAACAGGGCGTCGAGATCGGAGAACGTCTCGAGCACGATCACGTCGGCGCCGCCCTCGAGGAGGCCCTCGATCTGCTCGCGGAACGCCCCTCGGACCTCCGCCTCGGGGATCGTCGCCCCGGCGCGGGCGGGCGGCCCGAGCGGACCCATGGAGCCTCCGATGAGCGCGTCGCGTCCGCTGACCTCGCGAGCGGCACGGGCGAGCTGGGCGGCACGCCGGCTCAGCTCGCCCGCCCGGCCCTCCAGCCCCCACGTCGCGAGCCGCCGTCGATTCGCGCCGAACGACAGAGTCTCGATCAGCTCGGCGCCTGCCTCGAGGTACTCCCGGTGGAGGGCGCCGACCAGCTCGGGCTGGCTGATGACGAGCTCCTCGAGACACGCCCGCTGGGGGACCCCGCGGCTGAACAACAGCGTTCCCATGCCGCCGTCGACGAGGAGCGGGCGCGTCGCGAGCCGCTGCCGGAAGCGCGGCCGCGGCAGACCGGCCGAAGGCTCCGCCGTCAAACGGTGAACCCCGCATCCGGGTCGATGGAACGTCTTGGAGTCGGCATGGCTCCTCGGCTTTGCTCGACGCGGGGAGCCGCGCCGGCGGGCGATCGGACGCGGGACCGGCAGAAACGGAAAGACCCTTCCCGCCCGGAAGGGTCCTGAACGAAGGGGTCCCTTATCGCGCAGGAGAACCTGCCCGGAATTGGCACCTTGCCGGCGCGTCGCCGGTAGGTTGTCGTGGCTTCAACGGGCCGGTCCCTCCGCCACTCTGGATAAGCGCTGTTCAGTTGTGCCGGAAATGGTGCCAAAGGTGGCCGGGAAGAGCAAGCGTCGCGACGCGTCGACGGTCAGTCCCGGAGGCGCTGCAGCATGGATCGCCGCCACGTCTCCGTTGCCGCGACCGCGTTGAAGGTGTACAGGTGCAGATCGACGATCCGCGCCGCCGGATCGGCCACGTGGGGTGCCAGGCCCTCGAGCAGGCCGCTCGGCCGGTAGAAGCCGCCGGAACGCATCAGCCGGGCGACGAACCGGATGTTCTTCGAGAGAAAGCGGTGCGTGTCGGCCACGCCGATCCGGGCGCTGATCGCGAGCAGCTTGTGCGGCTCGGCGACGCCGGGGATGCCGATGTGGGCAGGCAGCGCGATGCCATCAGCCCGACGAGCGGCCAACCACGTGGCGATCGCGCCAGGGTCGAAGCACAGCTGGGTCGTCATGTAGCTCGCGTAGGCGGCCTTGTCGCGAAGTGCGTCCAGCAGGAGCCGGTCGGCGATGAACGCGTGGCCCTGCGGGTAGCACGGGATCCCGATCTCGCGCAGCGGATGCCCGATCTCGGCCATCGCCCGAAGCAGCGACAGCCCGTCGGGGAAGTCGCCGGGCTCCTTCGCGTCGCCGCCGACGACAAACGCCCGGTCCACACCGGCCCCTTCGAGCCAGTCGACGAGCGCCGTCAGGTGCGCCCGGTCGCGAACCTGTCGTGCCGAGAGGTGGGGAACGGCTCGGAAGCCCCCAACCTGGAGCTGCTCGCAGAGCGTCACCGTCGCCTCGATCCCCTTCGCCGGTGACGACGTCACCGTCACGGTCGCTCCGGGCGGCAGGAAGGCGGCCTGGTCGATCGCATTCCTGAGCGGCACGAGCTCGAACGTCGGGTGTTCGAGGATCCGGGCGAGCGCGGCTCGCGCGGGTGGCGCCAGGGTCTGGCGGCGGCGGAACAGCAAGGGGGACTAGACCTCGGAGTCCGGCATCGACGCCTTGCGCCGCGCGATGAACTCCCCGAGGGCCTCGTCGATGCCGGGATCGATCGGCGGCGCCTCGTACTCGCGGAGCATCCGCTTCCAGATCGCGTTGGCGCGCTGGGCGGCGTCCAGCGAGCCGTCCTCCTGCCACTGCTCGAAGCTGTTGTTGTCGGCGGTCTCGCTCCGGTAGAACGCGGTCTCGAAGTTCGCGAGCGTGTGGGCCGACCCGAGGTGGTGTTGGCCCGGTGGGTTCTGGAGCATCGCCTGAAGCGCCTGGCCGTTCTCGCTCATGTCGACGCCCTTCACGAACACCGCGGCCATCCCGCACTGGTCCGTGTCGAGGATGAACTTCTCGTAGCCGACGGTCAGGCCGCCCTCGAGCCAGCCCGCGGCGTGGAGGACGAAGTTGACGCCGCCGAGGATCGTCGGGCCGAAGGTCGCGGCGCTCTCGTACGCGGCCTGGGCGTCGGCGATCTTCGACGCGCACAGGTTGCCGCCGGAGCGGAACGGGACGCCGAGCCGGCGGGCGAGCGAGGCCATGACGAAGAGCACCAGGGCGGGCTCCGGTGTGCCGAACGTCGGCGCGCCGGACTGCATCGAGATGGAGCTCGCGAAGGAGCCCAGGACCACCGGCGCGCCCGGCCGGACGAGCTGGACGAACGCCATCCCGCCCATCGCCTCCGCCAGGGTCTGGGCGCAGACGCCGGCCGCGGTCACCGGGGCCATCGCCCCGGCGAGGATGAACGGCGTCAGGAGCGTCGCCTGGTTCGCCTCCGCGTAGGCCCGCGCCGCGCCCAGCATCACCGAGTCCCAGACAAGCGGCGAGTTCGCGTTGATCAGCGAGAGGACGACCGGGTGCGTCTCGAGGTAGTCGGCCCCGAACGCGATCCGGGCCATCTCCACGGTGTCGCGGGCGCGCTCCGGGGCGGTGACGCTGCCCATGAACGGCTTGTCGCTGTAGCGGATGTGCGAATAGACCATGTCGAGATGGCGCTTGTTGACCGGGACGTCGACGGGCTCGCAGACCGTGCCGCCGCTGTGGTGGAGATGCGGGCTCATGTAGGTCAGCTTCACGAGGTTCCGGAAGTCCTCGATCGTGCCGTAGCGCCGGCCGTTGTCGAGGTCCCGGACAAAGGGCGAGCCGTAGTTCGGTGCGAACACGGTGTGCATCCCGCCGATCTCGACGTGGTTCGCCTCGTTCCGGGCGTACTGGGTGAACTGGCGTGGCGCGGTGGCCTGGACGAGCTGGCGCGCAAGCCCGCCCGGAAAGCGGACCCGCTCGCCCTGAACGTCGGCGCCGGCATCCTTCAGGAGCCGGAGCGCATCGGCATCGCCACGGAACTCCAGCCCCACCTCCTGGAGGATCGTGTCGGCGTTCGCCTCGATGATCGAGAGGCCCTCGTCGCCGAGGACCTCGAACGGCGCGAGGGTGCGCGTCATGAAGGGCTCGCGCGCGAGCTGCGAGTGGAGGCGCAGGGCGCGTCGGGCGTCGCGCCCGCCCGATCGGCGGTGGCTGCCATCGACGGTCATCGGTCCTCCTCGACGATGCTCAGGGCCGCACGCCGACGGCCGGGACGATCCGTTCGCCGGCCGCCGCCGGTCGAGTTGGTGCCACGCTCGGGGAGCGCGACGACGGCCGAAAGATGGGTCGACGGCGCGGTCCGGTGGGGGAACGCCATCGCGTCCACGAAGTGCTCCTGGAACCGCGGCTCGACCGCGGTCTCGATCTTCTCCACGCGTCGCACGACCCCCTCGATCTCCGTCCGGGCGGCGGCGCTGAGCAGCGCGATCAGCGCCCCGGTGCCGGCCGCGTTGCCGGCGGCCCTGACCCGATCGAGCGGTGCGTCCGGGATCAGCCCGAGGACCATCGCATGGAACGGGTCGATCTGGCTGCCGAAGGCGCCGGCGAGGCGGACCTCGTCGACGGCGTCGATCCCGGCGTGGTCCATCAGCAGCCGGACCCCGGCGTAGAGGGCGGCCTTGGCGAGCTGGATCGCGCGGACGTCGTTCTGGGTGACCGCGATTCGGAGCCGGCCGTCGGCGCCGTCGTGGAGGACGTAGCTGAAAGTGCGGCCCTCGGCGACGACGCGCGGCGTCCGCGCGGCCATCGCCCCGTCCACGATCCCATCCGGGGTGACGATCCCGGCGAGGAACAGCTCGGCGATCACCTCGACGATCCCGGATCCGCAGATCCCGGTGATCCCGGTGTCCGCGGTCGCCTCGGCGAAGCCCGGCTCGTCCGACCACAGCTCGCAGCCGATCACCCGGAACCGCGGCTCGAGAGTCTCGCGGTCGATCCGGACGCGCTCGATCGCGCCGGGCGCGGCCCGCTGGCCCGACGAGATCTGCGCGCCCTCGAACGCCGGTCCCGTGGGTGACGAGGCCGCGAGCAGGAAGTAGCGGTTGCCGAGCACGATCTCGGCGTTCGTGCCGACGTCGACGACCAGCTCCACGCCCTCGGACTCGTGGGGCGCCTCGGCGAGGATCACGCCTGCCGTGTCCGCCCCGACGTGGCCGGCGATGCACGGGAGTACGTACACGCGGGCGCCCGGGTGCGTGGTCAGGTCCAGCTCGCTCGCCCGGATCGTGAGTGCCCGATCCGTTGCCAGCGCGAACGGCGCCGACCCGAGGGGGATCGGGTCGATCCCGAGGACGAGGTGATGCATGATCGGGTTGCCGACGATTGCGAGCTCGAGGATCGCGTCGCGCTTGATCCCGCCCTTCATCGCGAGCTGGGCGAGCAGCCCGTTGAGCGCCCCCCGCACGGCCGTCGTCATCTCGGCCGCCCCGCCGTCGTTCATCATCGCGTAGCTGACCCGGCTCATCAGGTCCTCGCCGAAGCGGATCTGCGGGTTCATGACCCCCGCGCTCGCGAGGATCGATCCGTCGCCGAGGTTCGCGAGGTGGCCGGCGATCGTCGTCGATCCGACGTCGATCGCGACCCCGTAGGCCAGCGTGTGGAGACCCGGCCAGATCCCGGTGATCGTCCGCCGATCGTGGACGGCGACGGTCACGCCGTACTTCCCGGCCTCGAGCGCGGGCTGGAGCGCGCGGATCACGGTCGAGATCGGCGTCCAGGTCGTGAAGGTCCCACTCCGTCGCCAGCGCCTCCTGGAGCCGGAACAGGTCGCCGGACGGCGAGGCGAGCTGCGGCGGCTCCACCTCGACGTAATGGAGGCGGACGACCGGGTCCAGGTGGAAGTCCCGGACGTCGAGGTCCTTCCGGACGACCTGGCGATAGACCTGGCTCTCCGGCGGGACGTCGATCACGACGTCGCCGCGGAGATGGGCGGCGCAGGCAAGGCGGCGCTCGTGGGCCAGGCCCTTGGTGTCGCGATAGACCGCCTCGATCGATCCGAACGGCGTCAGGTGGTCCGGAGCGGAGACGATCCCGTGCTTCGCGAACTCGCCGACGCTCTGCTCCACCTGGCAGCGGCCGCAGATCCCGCGCCCGCCGCAGACCGAGTCGATGTCGACGCCGAGCTTCCGCGCGGCGTCCAGCACGGTGGTCCCGGCCTCGAACCGGCCGCGCCGGCCGGACGGGGTGAAGATGACGAGCGGGTCGTCCGCCACGGGGTCCCGGCCGGCGGTCAGCCGCGGGCCGCCGTGGCGGCCTCGGTCCCGGCGATCCGTTGCGGTACCTCGACGCCCGCCCGGCGCCGGTTGACCCGTCGGCCACCGGTCTCGCCGTCCGGCGGCGCGACCCGGAACTGCCGGATCCAGCGGGCCGCGTCCTGGTCGTTGCCCTGGAGGACATCGGCCGCCATGACGGCCGTCCGGACGCCTTCCGCGATCGGATTCGTGATCGCGCTGGTGAGGCCGGAGGCGATCGCCATCGCGAGGAAGGAGCCGTTGATTCCTTCGCGGTTCGGCAGCCCGAAGCTGACGTTGCTCGCGCCGCAGGTGGAGTTGACGCTGAGCTCATCGCGGAGCCGCCCGAGGATCCGGAACACCTGGCGGCCGGCCGTCGGCATCGCCCCGATCGGCATCAGGAGCGGGTCGACGACGATGTCCTCGCGGGGAATGCCGTGGTCCGCCGCCCGCTCGACGATCCGCTTCGCGACCGCGAACCGGACGTCCGGGTCCTCGCTGATCCCGGTCTCGTCGTTGCTGATCGCGACGACCGCGGCGCCGTACTTCTTCACGAGCGGCAGGACGCGCTCGAGGCGCTCCTCCTCGCCGGTCACGCTGTTCACGAGCGCCTTGCCCTGGTAGACGGCCAGACCGGCCTCGAGGGCCTCGACGATCGAGCTGTCGATCGACAGCGGCAGGTCCGTCAGCGACTGGACGAGCTGGATCGTCCGGGCGAGGATCGCCGGCTCGTCGGCGAGCGGGATGCCGGCGTTCACGTCGAGCATGTGGGCGCCGGCCTCGACCTGGGCGAGCGCGTCGCGCTCGACCCGGCTGAAGTCGCCGTTCTTCATCTCCTCGGCGAGGAGCTTGCGGCCGGTCGGGTTGATCCGCTCGCCGATGACCACGAACGGGCGGTCATCGCCGATGACGACCTCGCGGGTCGCCGATCCGACCACGGTCCAGGTGGGGCTCACGCGGACGCTTCCTCGGTCGGCGAACCGTCCCCACTCGGTCCGGCGGGCACGCCGTCCCTCGCGCCCTTCGGGGTCTCGTCGTGGGCCGGGGGCAGGGCCGGCCCGCCGGCGACGCCGCCGCTCTGGATCAGCTCGGCGAGGCGGTGCTTGTCGTACTCCGCCTCGAGCCGCTCGGATTCCGCGGTCACCGCCGCCTCGAGGTCATCACCGCAGGCATGAGCGACTTTCCGCCACTCCTCGATGTAGTCGTTGTAGGCGCGTTTGCCGGCGCGGCTGGCGGCCTTGTCGATCGCGACCTGGAACCGTGGATGGAGGACGACCTTGCTGGCGCGCCGCCCGTCGCGGGCGAGGACCTGGGCCGGGATGTCCCGCCACCAGATCACGGTCAGCGTCGCCATCAGTGCGGCGCCGCGGTGCGGGCCCAGACCTCGATCGGCGAGGCGAGGTAGCGGACGCCTGTCGGGCGATGCTCGAAGCTGAGGCCGAGACGATCGGCGGCGCGACGGGCCATGGCGAGCAGGTCCGGATCGTCGGTCTGGCTCAGGTACACGACCCGGGTGTAGTGGGCGAAATAGGTCGCCTGAAGCTCCGGATGCCGGTCGATCCCGAGGCCACGGATGACCAGCCGCTCGAAGTTGCGGGCGAGGAAGTCGGTCAGCCAGAAGGTTCCGGGCTCGGCGTCGGCCATCGTGGCGAAGGCCGCGCTGCCGGCGAAGACCTCGTAGCAGTGCGCGCCCGGGAGGCGCTCGACGCCCTCGTCGGCGAGGACCGGGTCGAGCAGCCCACCGGTGCCGCAGTCGGCGTAGGCGATGAAGATCCGCTCGTAGCCGTCGCCGCGGGCCTCGTGGATCCGTCGGCGGACCGCGGCCGGGATGCCGCCGGGCCGGTTGTGGAGGTCCGGGGAGAGGCAGGTGACCTCCAGACCCGGGATCCGCTCGGCGACGGCGAGCAGCTCGCGGGCGAGCGCGCCACAGCCGATGACGAGGGCGCGCGATGAGGCGGGCGGCGGTTCGCCCGGTCCCTTCGCAACGGTGCCGGGCCGACCGGCCTCAGGCCGCGGCACGTCGCTCGTCGATCAGGCGCCGGGCGGTCTCGGCGGCGACGCCTGCGTCGCGGCAGTAGGCGTCAGCGCCGACCGCCATCCCGAACTCCTCGTTCAGTGGCGCGCCGCCGACCAGCACGATGTAGTCGTCACGGATCCCGCGATCCTTGAGGGTCTGGATGACGACCTTCATGTACGGCATCGTCGTGGTCAGGAGCGCGCTCATCCCGAGGATGTCCGGCTTGTGCAGCTCCAGGGCCGCGATGAACTTGTCCGCATCCGTGTTGATCCCGAGGTCGAACACCTCGAAGCCGGCGCCCTCGAGCATCATCCCGACCAGGTTCTTGCCGATGTCGTGGATGTCGCCCTTGACCGTGCCGATCACGACCTTGCCGACCGGCTCCGCGCCGGTCTCGGCGAGGAGCGGTCGGAGGATCTCCATCCCGGCCTTCATGGCGTTCGCGGCGAGCAGGACCTCAGGGACGAAGAGGATGCCGTCGCGGAAGTCGATGCCGACGATCTTCATGCCCGCCACGAGCGCGTCGTCGAGGACCTTCGTCGCGGTGAAGCCGCGCCCGAGCAGGATCCTCGTCCCCTCGACGATCTCGTCCCGCATGCCGTCGTACAGGTCGTTGTGCATCTGCTCGACGAGCTCGTCGTCGCTCAGGGCCGCGAGATCGATGTCCTCGTAATCCGCCACCGCGTGTCGCTCCTGACCGCCCGCCCCAGAACCCATCCGCGGGGTTCCACATCGTGGAACGGTACCGTATGATGGAACGCAGACCGAGAATCTAGCCCACGAGGGTGCCGGTGTCCAGAGTCCAGTCGATCGAACGGGCATTCGCGGTGCTGTCCGCGTTGACCGACGGCCCCGTCGGGGTCACCGAGGTCGCCGAGCGGGCGGACCTGCCGAAGTCGACCGCCGCGCGGATGCTCGCGTCACTGGCCGGCGAGGGCGCGGTCGAGCAGGTGCCGGGCGAGACGCGCTACCGGTTGGGGCCGCGGATCGAGTCACTCGCGACGGCGTTCGGGGCGACGCGGAATCTCGTGACGGTGGCGCGACCGCATCTCACGGAGCTGGCAGCGGCGGTCGGCGAGGTCGCAGGGCTATCGGTTCCGGACGGCCGCGAGGTCCACTACATCGACCAGGTCGACACGCCGAACCCGAACCCCGTCGGGATCCGCGACTGGACCGGTTCGCGCGTGCCGATGCACGCGGTGTCGTCGGGGCTCGTCTTCCTCGCTCACCGGCCGGCGGCGACCGTGGATCGTTATCTCGCCGAGCCGCTCGCGTCTCTGACCGAGCGGACCGTCACGGACCCGTTGGCCATCCGCGAGCGCCTTCGGGCGGTCGCGCTCGCTGGCTTTGCCTGGGTCCACGACGAGTTCGCGATGGGGATCTCGTCGGTGGCCGCGGGGATCGTCGACGAGAGCGGCGAGATCGTCGCGGCGATCCATGTCCACGGGCCGTCCTATCGCTTCCCGCCGGCCGGCCGCGACGCCGCCCTCGGGCTCCAGGTCGCGACGACGGCGACACGCATCACGAAGGCGCTACGCCAGGACGCATAGGTACCTTCGTAAACGCTAACTTCCTGACTCCTCCGTGCCTCCTCCACGCCCTGTTCACATCTCTCCTCGACTGTGATCGTCAGCCGGCGAGCGTCCCGCTCACCGCCAGGACCGAGATCGTCGGAGGACGACATGAACAACCAACGAGGCAGCGGGGGCCACAAGTGGGCGCTGCTGTTGATCCCGACCGCGCTGATCATCGCCAAGGGGGCGCGGCATCGCGGGGCCATGTGGGAGGCCGGATCCGGCCCGTCCGGAGCATCCGGATACGGGCATCGTCACCGCGGTCGCTTCGGCGGCGGCGCCGATCGCCTCCCGCCGAGGATTGAGGCGATGCTCGAGAGCTGGCATACCCGCGCGCATCAAGCGGCGGACACCGCGGAGACGACGACGATCTGATCGTTACCCGCCTGCGGTCAGGCCGCGTTCGGGTCCGAGAGCGGCGACACGCCGTGCCGATAGAACGGCGTCGTCTGGGGCGGCGGCGGCGTGTTGCCGGCGATCAGGTCGGCGGCCTTCTCGGCCAGCATCATCACCGGCGCGTAGATGTTGCCGTTCGTGACGTAGCGCATCGCGCTCGCATCGACGACCCGCAGCCCGTCCGTGCCGTGAATGCGCATCGTCAGCGGGTCCGTGACGGACGCGTCGTCGGTTCCGAGCCTGGCCGTGCACGAGGGGTGGAGCGCCGTCTCGGCGTCCCGCGCGACCCAGTCCAGGATCTCTTCGTCGGTCGACACCGACGGGCCGGGTGACAGCTCGCCGGTCGAGTACCGCTCGAACGCGGGCTGGGTCAGGATCGTCCGGGCGACCCGGATCGCTTCGACCCACTCCCGGCGGTCCTGGTCGGTCGAGAGGTAGTTGAACCGGATCGCGGGGTGGACGCGGGGATCCGTCGAGGTGATCCGGACGTCGCCCCGGGCGTCGGAGTACATCGGTCCGACGTGGACCTGGTAGCCGTGCTTGCTGGGGGCCGGCGTCCCGTCGTACCGGATCGCGATCGGCAGGAAGTGGAACATCAGGTTCGGGTATGCGACGTCCTCGTTCGAGCGGACGAAGCCACCGCCCTCGAAGTGGTTCGTGGCGCCCGGCCCGGAGCGGCGGAACAGCCACTCCGCGCCGATGAACGGGCGGCGCCACTTCTCGACCGCGTGCGGTTGCATCGAGACCGGCTCGCGCGAGCCGTACTGGATATAGACCTCGAGGTGGTCCTGGAGGTTCGCCCCGACGCCGGCGAGGTCCGCGACGACCGGGATGCCGAGCCCGCCGAGCAGCTCTGCCGGTCCGACTCCCGACAGCTGGAGGAGCTGCGGCGTGTTGAACGCGCCGCCACACAGGATCACGTTGCCGGCCGTGATCGTCTCCGTGCCACCGCCCTGTCGTTCGATCTCGACGCCGGTCGCGCGTCGCCCGTCGAAGACGATCTTCGTCACGAAGGTGCGGGTCCGGATCGACAGGTTGCGCCGGCCGCGGACAGGATGGAGATAGGCGCGCGCTGCGCTGATCCTTCGGCCGTGGCGGATGTTCCGGTCGAACGGCGCCACGCCCTCCTGGCGGTAGCCGTTGACGTCGGTCGTCCGCGGGTAGCCCGCCTGCTCGGCCGCCTCGAACCACGCCGCGAACAAGGGGCTCGTCGCCGGCCCGCGCTCCAGCGCGAGCGGGCCCTCGTGCCCGCGCCACGGGTCGTCCGGCGCCGCCGCCGTGCAGTCCTCCATCCGCTTGAAGTACGGCAGGCAATGAGCGAAGTCCCACGTCTCCATGCCGGGATCGGCGGCCCAGCGCTCGAAGTCGAGCGGGTTTCCGCGCTGGAAGATCATCCCGTTGATCGAGCTCGATCCGCCGAGGACCTTGCCGCGGGCGTGGTACACGCGGCGGTCGTTCATGAACGGCTCGGGCTCGGACTCGTACTGCCAGTCGTACCAGCGGCTGCCGATCGGGAAGGTCAGCGCCGCCGGCATGTGGATGAACGGGTCGAACCGGTAGTCGGGCCGGCCCGCTTCGAGGACGAGGACGCGGGTCCCGGGATCGGCCGACAGGCGGTTCGCCAGGACGCTGCCGGCGCTGCCGCCGCCGACGATGACGTGGTCCCACGATCGTTCCGCCATGGCGGCCGATCCTAGCAGCGGTCCGCTGCCGCCCTCATGGTCGTCGCGTGCGTCGCGGCGGGGCGCGGGGGCGGCTCCGGAGCGACCGACCACCGACGTGCGCAGACTCGCACCCGAGGAGCGTTCGGACCTCTTCCTGACCGGATCTGGCGTTCTGTGGGGCCGAGTCACGCTCGGGGAGGCGGCTCCTGGTCCGGATTCAGGCCCGAGGCTGCTTCTTGCGGTCCCCGGACGTACGTCTGAGCAGGTCGGGCCAGGATGACGTCACCACCATTTCTCGCGCGGGTCGCAGAGGGCCTGAGCTGCCCGCGCAGGTGTCAGATCGACGCCCCATGTCGAGTAACGATCGCCGGGTCCGATTTGCCGGCCAGATCGTCACGGGGCGACGACAAGGCGCGCTCAGCGGGTCGGGACGCACGTTCGGCAGCCCCGACTGAGCGTGGACGCGGCTTCGATGGGCCCGATCTTGCCTCCCGAGCGCGCCTCATCGTCACGGGATGTCGATCTGGCACCGGAATCGAGAGGTCTCGCAGTTCATCGACGCCCGATGTCGATGTGGCAGGCGCGCGGCGCGCGGCGCGGGGCGCGGCCGCTCAGCGATCGGCGCGGATGACCTCGACCGGGCACGGGGCTCGCTCGGAGACGCTCATCGAGACGCTGCCGGCGATCGCCCGGCCGATCCGACCGCGGCCATGACTGCCCACGACGATACGGCTTGCCCCCTCGGCGAGGGCCGCCTCCACGAGGCAGGTGACCGGGTCACCGTTCCAGATCAGGACCTGCACATGGACACCAGCGGCCCGTGCGCGGTCCACGAGCCGCGCCGCGTCGCGGTTCCGCTCGTCGCGGACCTGGTCGAAGCGCTGACGGAACCGTCCACCGGGCAGCCGCAGCCCGCCCGGGTCGATCGCATGGACGGCGAGCAGGGGCGAACCCTCCCGCTTCGCCCGCTCGATCGCAGATCGTTCGGCGGCGGCGCTCGCCGGCCCGAAGTCCGTCCCGAGAAGGATCGGCCCGGAGCCCGCAGCGTCCGCCAGCGTGGCCATCGTCACCCCGCCGGGCCCGGGATCCGGCACAGGTACGACGTCGACCCGGCCGCGACCGCCGCGGACCGGATCGGATCGGCGGTCGCGGCCCCAGCGGTCGCGCTCGCGAGTCTGGCCGAGGCGGTACCGGGCGCCTGGATCACGAGCGCTGTCACCATCCCGAACATCCCGTTGGTCCCTTCGGCGTGGGGCAGGATGTGGCAGTGAAAGGCCCAGACCCCTGGGTCCTCGCACTTGACGATCACGTCCCAGCGCTCGCCGGGGTTGACGCCGAGCGTGTCCGCGAAGAACGGCGACGCGAGCGGATATCCGTCGCGGGCGACGACGTGGAACGGCATCCCGTGGAGATGCCACGGGTGCATCATCGAGCCCTCGTTCATGAACCGGATCGCGATCGTCTCGCCGACCGTCGCGACGATCGGCGACGTCGCCGGGAAGCCGCGTCCGTTGATCGTGAACCCGCCGAGCGAGTCGTTCGAGATCCAGATGATGTCCTGGGTCACGCCGTACTTGCGGTCGTGGCGCTCCGCCGCGTCCTTCGGCTGGACGATGAACGCCCCGAGCAGCCCGCGGCCGACCTGGTCCGTCGCGTTGTGGTGCGAGTGGTACATGTGCGAGCCGACGGTCCGCGCCGTGAACTCGTAGGTGAACGAGTCGCCGGGCTTGATCGGGTCCTGGGTGATCAGCGGGACGCCGTCCATGTTGTTCGGGATCCGCTGGCCGTGGAAGTGGATCCCGGTCGATTCCGGCAGGTTGTTCTTGAAGATCGCCTTGATCCGGTCACCCTCGGTGACCTCGAACCGGGGCCCCGGCCACGTCCCGTTGAACCCGAGCGCGTCGACCGGATCCTTGACCGCGTCGACCTGGTGCTTGATCGGGTCGACGGTCATCTCGTAGACCTTGACGCCGCTCTCGACGCGGGTCGGCTCGAGCGGCTGGTTGCCGGCGCCCGGGAGCTTCGAGCCCTCACCGTCGAGGAAGCGCTGGACGACGGCCTGGGCGGCGGCATCGTGATCGGCCGGTGCGGGGGAGCCGGACGCACCCGGCGCGGCCGATCCGGCCGGCTCGTGGCTGGCATGGTCGCTCGACGGGGCCGGGCTCGCGCTCGGTGCCGGCGCCGCCGGCGTGGACGACGGGTTGGGAGGGTAGCTCCAGGACGGCGCTGCGGCCGCCGGCGCACACGCCGCGACGGCGACCGCGACGAGGCCGCCGCCGGTCATGGCCCCGGCACGCAGGATCGCGCGGCGGCTCAGGACGGAGGCGGCCGAAGGGTTGACGGGGGTCGGGTCGAGGGGGGACGGCGCCGCCTCGGTCTGTGGATCGAGCATGGGGGAACGATCACCTCCGGCTGTCCGACGCGGCACGTGCCGGACGGCCCGTGGTCGTGTGCCGGAGGTCACGAGCGGGCCGGTGACGTGACGCAGTAGGCTCGCGAGCATGCCAGAGCTGCCCGACCCAGCGCCCGCCGAACCTGCACCGTCGACCATCGACGCGGCGGCGCTTGCCGCGGTGGATGCCGCCGCGCGCGCGATCTCCAGCGTCTTCGGGGTCGACGAGGTGCTGCAGCTGATCGTCGATCGCATCCGGGACCTCGTCGACGCGCGTTATGCCGCCCTCGGGATCGTCGGGCGGGACGGGCGGATCGAGCGGTTCATCACCGCGGGCATGGACGCGGAGACGCGCGCGGCGATCGGCGATCTGCCCCAAGGTCGCGGCCTGCTGGGGCTGATCATCCGCGAGAACCGGGCGTACCGGATCCCGTCGATCGCGGACCATCCCGACTCGTCCGGCTTCCCGCCGAACCACCCGCCGATGACGTCCTTCCTCGGTGTCCCGGTCACGGCCCACGGCGTGTCGGTCGGCAACCTCTACCTGACGGACAAGCGCGGGGCGGCCGAGTTCTCGCCGGCCGATCAGAGCCTGGTGGAGACGTTCGCCCTCCACGCGGGGATCGCGATTGACAACGCCCGTCATCACGCGCAGGCCCAGCGACTGGCCGTCGCCGACGAGCGGGACCGGATCGGTCGGGACCTGCACGACGGGATCATCCAGTCGCTCTATGCCGTGTCCCTGTCGCTGGAGGACCTTCCGGACCTGATGGCGGAGTCCCCGCCGGAGGCCGAGCGACGGATCGACAGCGCGATCGACGCCCTGAACCTCGCGATCCGCGACATCCGCAACTTCATCTATGGGCTGCGGCCGGAGGCGGTCGACGGCAGCCAGGTCGTCGCCGGAATCGCGGCGCTGGCCCAGGAGACGCGAGACGGGGGTCTGCTCGACGTCGTCGCCGACCTGGATCCGACCGCGGACCCCGGGCTCAGCCCCGAGGAAGGAGGCGAGCTGCTCCAGCTCGTCCGCGAGGTGCTGAGCAACGCCGCCCGACACGCGAAGGCCCGCCGCATCGAGGTGAGCCTGCGGCGAACCGCCGGCGGGACGGAGCTGGTCATCGCCGACGACGGGATCGGGTTCGACCCCTCGACCGCGCGCGGCGATGCCCACCATGGCCTGCGCAACATGCGGGTCCGGGCGGAGTCGATCGGTGGCACGCTCGCGGTGGTGTCCGCCCCGGGCGACGGCACCCGCGTCGAGGTCAGCCTGCCGGCACGCGCTCCGGACTGAGACACGGCCAGATCGTCGTCAGGTGTCGGTTACGAGCCGGCTTGGCCGAATCGCATGCCAGATCGGCGCCCCGTGACGACAAGGCGGCGTAGGACGGCGGATTCGAGGGCTGTCCGGACCGCTTCGTGCGGGGATCCGCTGCCGGAGGGTCACGAATCGTCTTCGAGTGTGCCGAGTCGACACGGGCTGACGATCTGTCACCCAATCGCGGGTGTTTCGCGTGTAGTCGTCACTCCACGTCGATCTGTCAGGAGTCGACGATCGGCGAGGCGAGCGGGAACGGGCTCAGGTCCGGGCGAGACCCCGACGGCGGATCTCGGCCGAGATCGCGGGCACGACCGTGTGGAGGTCGCCGATCACCGCATAGTCGGCGACGCCCATGATCGGAGACTCCGCGTCCGTGTTGATCGCAAGGATGTGTTTCGCTGCCTTGCAGCCGACGATGTGCTGGATCGCGCCGCTGATGCCACAGGCGATGTAGAGATCCGGTGCGATCCGCAGGCCCGTCTGGCCGATCTGGTCGCTGTGCGGACGCCAGCCCGCGCTCGTGACGACGCGCGACCCGCCGACCGCGCCGCCGAGCAGCCCGGCCAGCTCCTCCAGGTCCCCGAACCCCTCGGTGCTGCCGACGCCGCGACCGCCGCCGACGACAACCCTGGCGTCGGTCAGCGAGATCCGCCCGCGCTCCGACGCCTCGCGGCTCGTGACATGGACCGCCAGGTCGGCCGGGGCCAGGGTCACGGCGGCCGCCTCGACGGCCGGCGCCGGCGACGCGTCGGCCTCCGAAACCGCGACGGTGTTCGGTGCCACCGTCAGGAGCGCGGTCGTCGCGTCGAGCCAGCAGTCCTCGATCAGGCTGCCGGCCCAGCGCTGTCGGCTGAGGCGCCAGCGCTCGCCGGGCTCGACGGCGAGGACATTCGCGGCCATGGGCTGGCCGAGCCGCGCCGCCACGCGCGCGAGCAGGTCGTTGCCGCGCTCGGTCCCGGTCCCGACGACCGCCGATGCGCCGCGCACCGCAGCGACCTGGGCGATGGCCGCTGCCCAGCCGTCCGGGTGGTCCGTCGTCAACGCCGCGTCCTCGACGACGATCGCCGTCGCGACCCCGCGACCTGCCAGCGCTCCGGCCGCCACGCGACCGGCCGCGCCATCGGCAATGACGACGGCCTCGACGACGGACCGTGTCGCCGCCGCGATCCCGCGAGCGATCGCGACTGCCTCCAGCGAGCCGCGGTCCAGCGCGCCTTCAATTGGCGTCACCAGGGCGAGGACGGGTCCGCTCATCCGTCCAGCACCCCGATCTTCACGAGCATCTCGACGACCGCCGGTGCCGCCTCCGCGCCCTGCCCGAGGACCGTCGCGGTCGTGACCTCCTCCTGGGGCAGACGGAGGACGATCTTCTCGAGCCCGCCGGGCGCCCACGCGGGAGTCGACCGCTCGACCTCCTTCTTCTTCGCCCGGAGCCGGCCCGGGACGGACGGATAGCGCGGGAGGTTGATGCCCTCCTTGACGGACACGACGGCCGGCATCGGCAGCTCGAACGATTCCCAGCCGCCCCCGACCGCCTCCCGCCGGGCGGTCGCGGTCCCGTCGGCCAGACGGATCGCCTTCGCCCCGGTCACGCATGGCCGGCCGAGCGCGGCCGCCACCCGGATCCCGACCTGGAAGCCGCCGCTGTCGGCGGACTCGTTGCCGAAGAGGATCAGGTCGAACGGGCCGGCGGCCGCCTCCTGCGCGCGGATCGACGCGACGATCGCCTCGGCCGTCGCGACCGGGTCCCAGTCCCGTCCGTCGGTCTCGAGCAGGACCGCCCGCTCGATCCCGATCGCCATCGCGTCGCGGAGCTGCTCCTCGGCCTCGGCGGGACCCAGGGTCAGCACCGTCGTCGTGCCGCCCTGCGCCTCGACGATCCGGACGGCCTCCTCGACCGCGCACTCCTCGTGCGGGCTGATCGTGAACCCGAGATAGCGGGTGTCGATGTCGGAGCCGTCCGGGGTGAGAACGATCCGCCCGCCCGTCGCGGGGACGCGCTTGACGCAGACGAGGATGTTCACCGGCGCCTCAGGACCGGATCCGGCTGTTCTCGGGGTCGAACAACGGGGTGGCGCCGGCAACGGCGACGGAGACCGGATAGCGCTCGCCGAAATACTCGACCGCGAGCTTCGTCCCTTCGACCGCCTGCGCGGGCGGCAGGTACGCCATGAGCAGATGCTTCCCGACCGACGGGCCGGACCCGGCGCTCGTCACATACGAGCGGCGGCCCCTGGCGTCGACGAGCGGCTCGCCGTCCGGCGTCAGGATCGGCTCGCGCCCGAGCATGTAGCGCTTCACGCCCGTCGACGAGGTCGGATCGTCGACGGTCAGGGTGCACAGGACCGCGGCCGGCGCCTCGGCCCGCTGGCGCTCGTAGGCGGTGCGCCCGACGAAGTCGGCGTCCTTCAGCGTCGGCCGAGCCATGCCGGCCTCGACGAGGTCGAAGTCCAGCTCGAGCTCCGCGCCGTGGGCCCGATAGCCCTTCTCGAGACGGGAGGTGACGGCGTACGTCCCGATCCCGACGGCCGCCAGGCCGTGCTCCCCGCCGGCGCGCCAGAGCGCGTCCCAGACCCGCAGCCCCTGCTCGATCGGGACGTAGATCTCCCAGCCGAGCTCGCCGACATAGCTGATCCGCGACGCGAGCGTCCTGACGCCATCGATGTCGACGGTCTTCGAGCTGAGGAACGGGAAGCCCTTGTGGCTGATGTCGACACTCCCGTCGGCGGCCGCGCCGAGGATGTCGCGGGCCCGCGGGCCCCACAGCCCGAACGTCGTGAAGGCGTTCGTGACGTCGTGGAGCTGGGCGGTCCCGTCCCCGGGCATGGCGTCCTCGAAGATCTTCCGGTCGCGCATGCCCATGCCGCCGCCGGTCACGACCCGGAACCGCTCGTCGCCGAGGCGCATGATCGTGAGGTCCGCGAGGATCCCGCCGGCGGGGTTGAGGAGCGGGGTGTAGACGGTTCGGCCGACCGCCACGTCGACCTTGTTCACGCACAGCCGCTCGAGGGCCGCGAGGGCGCCCGGCCCGGTGACGTCGAAGATCGCGAACGCCGACAGGTCGACCAGGCCGGCCCGGTCGCGCATCGCGAGATGCTCGGCGTTGATGATCGGCGACCACCAGCGCGACTCCCACTCCGCCTGGCGCGGCATGACCAGATCGCCGTACTCGCCCAGCAGCCGCTCGTTCGTGCCGTACCAGAACGGCCGCTCCCAGCCGGCGGCCTCGAAGAAGACCGCGCCGAGCTCGACGTGGCGGTCGTACGCGGGCGAGAGCCGGATCGGCCGGTTCGAGGCCCACTGCTCCATCGGGTGGACGATGCCGTAGGTCTTGTTGTAGCCCTCGATCGCGCGGGCGGCGATGTGCTGGGCCGTCTTGTGATGGTCGTAGAAGCGGGCGATGTCCGAGCCGTGCGGATCGATCTCCGGCTCGTCGTTCGTCATCCACTCGGCGACGGTCTTGGCGATCCCCGGCGCCTCCTTGATCCAGACCGCCGCCACGGACCAGAGGTTCTTGACCTCCGGCGTCTCGCCGATGATCGGGTTGCCGTCCGGCGTCAGCGACAACAGGCCGTTGATCGCGAGCTTCACCCCGGCCCGCTCGTCGCCGACGATCTCCGGGAACAGCTCGAGCGAGTCCTCCAGCTGCGGGTCGAAGTCCTCCTGCGTGAACGGCAGCATCGTCGGGGACAGGGCGGACGCCGCGATCGACGGGATGTCGTCGGCATCCATCAGGATGGCCCGGTGGGCGTACGAGCCGATCTCGAAGCCCGTCCCGTGCTGCCGCTCGTACATGTTCGTGTCCATGTCCCGGATGATCGGGAAGCCGACGTCCCCGGTCGTGTGCTCGAACCGCTCGACCGGCCCGATGTCGATCATCTGGTGGACCGCAGGCGTCAGCGGGATCGAGGCGCCGGCCATCTTCGCGATCCGCGGGCTCCAGACGCCGCAGGCGATCACGACGACCTCCGATTCGATCGTCCCGGCGTCCGTGTGGACGCGGCGGACCTTGCCGCCCTCGACGTCGACCCCGGTGACCTCGACACCGCTGGCGACCGTCAGGGCGCCCAGCTCCTGGGCCTTCTGGCGCATCAGGGTCCCCGCCTGGAGCGAATCGACGACGCCGACGGCCGGCGTGTAGAAGCCGCCGAGGATCACGGTCTCGTCGATGAACGGGATGAACGCCTTGACCTCGGCCGGGGTCAGCAGCCGTGCCTCGACGCCCCACGACGTCGACGACGCCATCCGGCGCTTCAGCTCCTCCATCCGCTCGGGCGTCCGGGCGACCTCGATGCCGCCGGTCTCGCTGTAGACGCCGAGCTCGCGGTACTGGCGGGCGCTCTCCAGCGTGAACGCCGCCATCTCCTTGCTGTGGTCGGTGAGGAAGATGAAGTTCGAGGCGTGGCCGGTCGAGCCGCCCGGGTTCGGCAGGACCCCCTTCTCGACGAGGACGATGTCGCGCCAGCCCAGGCGGGCGAGGTGCCAGGCCATGCTGTTGCCGACGATGCCGGCACCGATGATGACGACGCGTGCCTGCGTCGGGACCGAACTCATCTCGCGTCTCCGCCGTGGTGGATCGGGGTGGCCCATCGTAGCGCCCGCGACCTGTCCCCCGCGGGCGTGTTGGTGTACCGTCGCCCGCACGTCGCGCTGCACCGATCAGGAGCCTGCCCGTGACCACCGTCGCCGAGCCCGGCACCGTCGTCTCCGGCACATCCACGGTTGCCTCAGAGGCGAAGTCCGTCGAGCCGACGATCTCGGTCGTCGGTCTGTGGAAGGTGTTCGGAGCGGCCGAGCCGCAGCTGACCGACCGATATCCCACGACCCCGTCCCGCGAGGTGATCGAAAAGGACGTCGAGGAGTACGGCGGCACGATCGCGGTCGATAACGTCTCGTTCGACATCAAGCCGGGCGAGGTCTTCGTCGTCATGGGCCTGTCGGGCAGTGGCAAGAGCACGCTGGTCCGATGCCTGACTCGGCTGATCGAGCCGACCTTCGGAGAGGTCCGCTTCGACGGCGAGGACGTCAGGAAGGCAAGCGCCGAGCGGCTGCGCGAGCTCCGCCGCCGACGGTTCTCGATGGTCTTCCAGAACTTCGGCCTGTTGCCGCACCGGCGCGTCCTGGAGAACATCGCGTTCGGGCTGGAGCTCCGCGGGGAGAAGAAGTCGAGCCGCCTGGAGAGAGCGCGGCAGATGCTCGAGCTGGTCGGCATGAAGGGGATGGGCGATCGCTATCCGGACGAGCTGTCCGGCGGGCAGCAGCAGCGTGTCGGGTTGGCGCGCGCGCTCGCGGGTGACCCCGAGGTCATGCTCCTGGACGAGCCGTTCAGCGCCCTCGACCCCCTGATCCGCCGCGACATGCAGAACGAGATCATCCGGCTCCATCGCGAGCTCGGGAAGACGATGGTCTTCATCACCCATGACCTCGCAGAGGCCCTGAAGCTCGGAGATCACGTCCTGATCATGCGCAACGGCAAGGTGATCCAGATCGGATCGCCGGAGGAGCTCGTTGCGCGGCCCGCCGATGCCTATGTCGAGGACTTTGTCCGGGACATCGCGAAGAGCCACGTCCTGACGCTGCGCTGGATCATGCGCGACCCGATGCCGGACGATCCGCTCGACGGACCGGCCTTTCCGCCGGACACGATCATCCGGAACGCCCTCCACGCTTCGGCCGCGACCGAGAAGCCGATCCGCGTCATTGACGGCGACCGGCTCGTGGGCATCGTCGATCGTGCCCGGATCCTCGAGTCCGTGGCAGGCGGCGAGGAGACGCGGGGCATCGACCACACGGACGGGATCGCCGGGCCCCCGCCATCGGCGGCGTCCGTGGGCATCGGGGTGGACGATCCATTCGACGCCAGTGCGGAGTACCTGGCCGACGCGGTCGTGAATCGGCAGTCGCCGCCCCCTGCCCCATGACCGCGGTCGGCCTGCCCGCACGTGCGAGCCTCGACCCACGCACGATCCGGCGCGTCGGCCTCGCGGTCATGGTCGCGCTGGCGATCCTGCTGTTCCTCGTCTTTCGCGGGACCTGGACGCTTCCGGCAGACTCGGAATGGCCGGTCTTTGGGGCCCTGACGCAGGTCCGCGACCAGATCCGCGACGATCGACCCCCGGTCCTCGAGGCCATCGGGGCCATCCGCTTCCCGATCCGATCCCTCACGGAGGGGCTGATCGGCGCGCTGGACTACATCGGCTGGCTCGGCATCGTCGGGATCGGTGTGACGCTCGGCTGGCTCAGCGGCGGCTGGAAGCTCGCGCTGCTCGTCTTCAGCGGGCTCATGGTCCTCGGCGCGCTCGGTCTCTGGGAGCTGAGCATGGCGACCCTCGGGCTGACGCTGTCGGCCGTGATCATCTCGCTCGCGATCGGAATCCCGGTCGGGATCATCGCGGCCCGCAACAACCGCGTCCAGGCTGTGATCAACCCGATCCTCGACTTCATGCAGATCATGCCAACGTTCGCCTACCTCGCGCCGCTCGCCCTGATCTTCGGGATCGGCCTGGGGTCGGCGGTGATCCTGACCTTCATCTACGCGGTGCCCGCAGCCATCCGCATCACGTCGCTGGGGATCCGGCGCGTGCCGGCCTCGACCATCGAGGCGGCGCGATCGCTTGGCGCGACGAACTGGCAGGTGCTCCGGAAGGTCCAGCTGCCCCTGTCCCGCCGGGTCCTCGGCCTGGCTGTCAACCAGACGATCATGCTGGCCCTCGGGATGGTCGTCATCGCCGTCCTCGTCGACGCTCCGGGGCTTGGCGTGCCGATCTACCGCGCTCTGACCCAGGGCAATGTCGGAGTCGCGTTCGAGGCGGGGCTTGCGATCGTGATCCTCGCGATCCTCCTCGACCGGCTGACCGAGCAGGCGAGCGCGGCGCTGGATGCCCGGCCCGAGCCCGGCAAGCACGTCGATCGTGCGACCGAGGGACGCCGACGCCGGAACCGGCTGATCGTGGCGACCGGGATCATTGTGGTGTCCGTCGGGATCAGCCTCCAGATCGACCCGAATTTCCCGAACGCCATCGATCTGACATTCGCCCAGCCGATCAACACCGTCGTGGGCTGGATCAAGTCGAACCTGTCTGCCGTCACCGAAGGCATTCGCACGGTGTTCACGGTCGTCCTGATCAACCCCCTCCAGGAGATCCTGACGACCAGCCCCTGGTGGCTCGTCATTGCGACGATCGCCGGCATCGCCGTGTTCATCTCGGGGATGCGTGCAGCGATGGTGGCCCTCCTCGCCCTGCTCGCCATCGCCGCGCTCGGACTCTGGGAGGACGCGATGGTGACGTTGACCAGCGTCCTCGTCGCGATCCTCCTGACGCTCGCGACCGGCGTCCTCGTCGGCATCCTGTGCGCCCGGAGCAACCGGATGTCCGCCGGGATCCGGCCGTTCCTGGACTTCGCTCAGACGATGCCGGCGCTCGTCTACCTGATCCCGGCGCTTGCGCTCTTCGGGCCGACCCGGTTCACCGCGATCGTGGCGGCGCTGATCTACGCCGTTCCGCCGGTGGTTCGGCTGGTCGAGGCGGGGTTGCGCGCCGTGCCTCCCACGCTCGTCGAGGCGTCAACCGCCTTTGGCGCGACCGAGCGGCAGGTGCTGTACAAGGTTCGCCTCCCGGTCTCGGCGCCCGCGCTCCTCCTCGCCGCGAACCAGGGCATCGTGATGGTCCTCGCCATGGTGGTCGTCGGAGCACTGGTCGGTGCGGGCGCGCTCGGGTACGACGTGCTCGCCGGCCTCGCCCAGAGCGAGGATTTCGGCAAGGGGTTCGCGGCGGCGGTGGCGATCGTTCTCCTCGGCATCATGCTCGACCGGATCACGCAGGGAGCCGTGGCACAGCGGCGGGACCTGCGGCTAGCAGGTGGCTGAACGTCCGGGGGACAGCCGACGCAACGCAGTTGCGCGGGAGTTGCCGCGATGGCGCATCATGCGCGCGCACACCGCGGCGCGGGCAACGTGCCCGGACGCCGGGCCGCGCCTGCCGAACGGGACCGACAGGCGAGCCGGGGGGAGTACGAGGAGGACAACGTGAGGAGAACGAGCAGTCCGCGCCTACGGGTCGCTGCCCTCGCCGCGATGGCGGCCATCGCCTTCTCGGCGTGCAGTGGCCGCGGCGGAGCGACGACTGAACCGGCCGCGAGCACGGGCTCCGCCCCGAGCGGGGCCGCATCAAGCGGGGCCGCTCCGAGCACGGCCGCCGGCGGCGGCACGATGAACCTTGCGATCAACCCTTGGGTCGGCTACGAGGCGGACGCTGCGGTGGTCGGCTATCTCGCGAAGAGCAAGCTCGGGGCCACCGTTAACGAGAAGAACCTGAAGGAGGAGATCTCCTGGCAGGGCTTCGAGAGCGGCGACGTCGACGTGATCCTCGAGAACTGGGGCCACGCCGACCTGGCCAAGACGTACATCGACGACAAGAAGGTCGCGCTGGACGCCGGGCCGACAGGGAACAAGGGCATCATCGGCTGGTACGTCCCGCCGTGGCTCGCCACGGCGCACCCGGACATCCTGGACTGGAACAACCTGAACAAGTACGCCGATCAGTTCAAGACGACGGAGTCCGGCAACAAGGGTCAGCTCCTCGATGGCGACCCGAGCTACGTCACCAACGACGAAGCGCTGGTGTCGAACCTCAAGCTCAACTACAAGGTCGTCTACGCCGGCAGCGAGAACGCGCTCATCGAGGCATTCCGCCAGGCGGAGCAGCAGAAGAAGTGGGTGATCGGCTACTTCTACGAGCCGCAGTGGTTCCTCGCCGAGGTGCCGCTCGTCCGGGTCAAGCTGCCGGCCTACACGGCCGGCTGCGATGCCGACCCGAAGAAGGTCGCCTGCGATTACCCGGACTACATCCTCAACAAGGTCGTCAGCAAGAAGTTCTGCCGACACTGGCGGGGGCCTCTGGACGTTCGTGAAGAACTTCAGCTGGACAACGAGGACCAGAACTCGGTCGCGGCCTCGATCAACGGCGGGATGTCGCACGACGACGCCGCCAAGCAGTGGATCGACGCGCATCCCGACGTGGCCGGCGTGGATCCCCGCGTCGCTAGATCGATGAGGATGTCGGGCATCGCGGCCGAACGGCCCGGTGCCCGACGACGAGCGCTCCGGCGGGCGGTCATCCGCCGCCGTAGCGGTCGGGTCGCGCCCATTCGGGCCCTCGCCGTCGTCGGCCTCGCGTTCGCGGTCGCGTCCTGTGGCCCGAACAGGCGGCACATCCGTCGCGGGGCGCTTCGGCGACGGGCGCGAGCGCTGCCCAGCGATGCCGGTGCGCCGTCGGCCCTTCCGTCCGGCACGCTTGCTGGCCTTGTCGCAGCCGCCCGGCAGGAGGGCGCGCTGACGACGATCGGCCTGTCTCCCGGATCGGTGCAACTACGACGAGGCCATCGCGACCTTCGAGTCGAAGTACCAGATCAAGGTCGAGCAGCTTGCCCCGGATGCGACCGCGGCCGATCAGGTCGAAGCCATCCGGAGCGGCAGGGACCATCCCGAGGCACCGGTGCCTGATGTCATCGATGTCGACGCGGCGGTGGCGGACCAGGCGCGCATCGACGGGTTGCTCGACCCATACCGCGTCGCGACCTGGGACGACATCCCGACGCCGGCCAGGGACTCCGACGGTTTCTGGTATGGCGGCTATTACGGCGTCATCGCCTTCGAGTCGAACGCCAGCGCGGTGCCGCAACCGCCGCAGGACTGGGCCCGTCTGCTCGACTCGACGCACCGCGGCCAGGTCGCCCTCGCCGGCGATCCGCGCGCCGACGCGGAGGCCACCCAGAGCGTCTACGCGGCGAGCCTGGCACAGCCCGGTGGGTCGCTCGACCGGGCCCAGCCAGGTCTCGTCTACTTCCGGAAGCTGGCTGACGCGGGGAACCTGCTGCCGAAGGCCGCCACTTCGGCGACGGTCGGCGACGGCTCGACGCCGATCGCGATCCGCTGGTCGAGCCTCGCCCTTGCCGACCAACGGAGCGGTCCGGGTTCGCCGACGGTCGACGTCGGGATCCCGGAGCACGGCCGCCTCGCCGGCTACGACGCCCAGGCGATCAGCGCCTCCGCCCGTCATCCGAACGCCGCGCGACTGTGGATGGAGTTCCTGTTCAGTGACGAGGGCCAGATCATCTGGCTGGAAGGCGACTGCAACCCGATCCGGTTCGAGGCGATGCAGCAGGCGGATGCCATCCCCACCGATCTCCTCGCCCGGGTCCCCGACAGCTCCGGCGCGGTCTTCCCGACCCATGCCCAGCTCGAGTCCGCGTCGAAGGTGATCCATGCCGGCTGGGACACGGTCGTCGGGGTCGACATCAAGTAGCGCCTGAGTTCATGCCCATCCACCCCGCTCTGAACGACATCGATCTCGTCGTCTTCGACAAGGACGGGACCCTCATCTCGTTCGAGGCGATGTGGACGGGCTGGGCCCGCGAGCTCGGGTCGCGGCTGGAGATCGCCACCCGGCGGCCCGTCGCCGGGGACGTGTTCGCGGCGATCGGCTACGACCCGGTCGACGATCGGGTCCGGCCCGGTGGGCCTCTCGCGATCTCGACGATGGCCGGGATCGAGGAGCGCGTCGCGGCCGTCCTCCGGCGCTGGTGCCCGAGCGTGGCCGCGGCGCGCCGGATCCTCGCCGACGCCTGGTCCGAGCCGGACCCAGTCGCCCTCGCCGTCCCGCTCGCCGACCTTCCGGGGCTGTTCGCGACCCTTCGATCCGACGGCCGGCGCATCGCCGTGGCGACGACCGACGACCGTCGGCCGACGGAGGCCACGCTCGACGGGTTGGGCCTGTCCCCGTTCGTCGACGGCATCCTGTGCGGGAACGATCCGGGGCCGACCAAGCCGGAGCCCGCGGCCCTCGTGGCGCTCGCGGCCCGTGTCGGCGTGCCGATCGACCGGACCGCGATGATCGGCGACACGCCCGCCGACCTCGCGATGGCCCATGGCGCGGGCGCCGGCCGGGCGATCGGGGTGGCCAGCGGCCTGACCGCGGCGTCGGAGCTCGGGGCGGACGCGGACCTGATCCTGGGCGACGTCGGCGAGCTGGTCCGGCCGGGACGCGGCTGACCACACGAGACCCGGTCAGCCACTCGGGACGAGCGAAGCGGTACCTCTGGGCCATCGCTCCCGATCGGGGCCGCCCGTACGGTTCGCCAAGCGTCCCCCCCCGAGCGGCGTCGAATGGCGCCGCCCCACGCCTCCAGAGGTCGCCGCGAGCGGATGGTCGTCGCCTACGAGCCACCGGATCCCGACGCGCTCCTCGGCCTCGGCGAGATCGCCGCGATCGCCGGGATCACCCGCGCAACGGCGCGGGCCTGGTGCTTCTCCGGCCGGCTGCCGTCCGTCGCCGGGCCGCGGAACGAGCCGCTCGTCCGCCGGCGCGACCTCGACGGCTGGCTCGCTCGCCGCGCGCCGAGCCGCGGGCGGGCCCGCGCCCAGGTCGTCCACGATCCCATCGCGGGCCGTGACGCGCTGCGTCGCCTCGCGTCCGAGGTCAGCGGGCGGCTCGACCTCGAGACGCTGTTCGAGGACGCGGTGTCGGACGCGATCGGGATCTTCCAGGTCGCCCGGATCGGGCTGTGGCGGTACGACCGGCGACGGCGGAACCCGTTCACGCTCGGCGCCCACATCGGGTTGTCCGACGAGGTCCTCGCGTGGGTGTCGTCGCTGCCCGGGGACTCTGCGGCCGCCGGCCTCCGGGCGATCGCGACAGGTGAGGTGGTCGTGCTCCGCGACGTGCTCGTCGACGCCGTCGGTGGCGCCCGCGAGATCTATGCCCGGAACGGAATCCGGAGCGTCTGCCTCGCGCCGATCATCTTCCGCGACGAGCCGCTCGGCCTCTTCGTCCTGTATCACGACCGCGTCCACGACTGGACGGCCGAGGAGACGACCCTCGCCCGGGGGTTCGCCGACCAGATGGCCTCGGCCGTCGGCGCCCACCGCCTGAACACCTCGGTCCAGTCCCTCGCCGCCCGTCTGGAGGCCGTCCAGGAGCTGGCGATCCGGCTCAACCGGACCCACGATCTGGACGGGATCGCCGCCGTCCTCATCGAGGGGACCGAGCGCCTGATCGCTCACGACTCGATCCGGATCTACCGGGTCGACGAGACCACGCGGATGTGCGAGCCGATCGCCTTCAAGGGCGCGTTCGGCGGGACGCCGGACCCGGACCTCGAGACGCTCCGGGTGGCCGTCGGCCAGGGCCTGACCGGCTGGGCGGCCGAGCGGAACGAGACCGTCGTCGTCGGGGACGCCGCGGCGGATCCCCGGGGTCTCGTGCGCTGCGCGACGGTCGGGCCGGAGTCGATGCTCGCGGTGCCGATCAGCTTCGAGGACCACGTCCACGGCGTGATCGTCCTGTCCGTCGCCGGACGCGACGGGTTCGGGCCCGAGGACGAGACGACCCTCCAGATCTTCGCCGGCTACGCGGCCCAGGCGATGGTGAACTCGAGCCAGCTCGAGCAGCTCGGCCGGCAGCGGAGCGAGCTCGAGCACCAGCTCGCGAGCCAGCGCCGCCTGCTCGAGGTCAACGAGCGGCTGATCTCGACCCGCGACCCGAAGGGGGTCCTCGAGATGATCGCCGACTCGCTGAAGACGATCGTGCCGTACGACACGCTCACGATCTATCGCTGCGACTTCGAGGCTGGCGTCCGGCGGGCCGTCGTGGCGCGCGACCGGTTCGCCGATGTGATCCTCGACTACGCCGGGCCGATCAGCGTCGGGATCTCCGGCTGGGTCATCGATCACGGGGAGGGCGTCCTCGCCAACGACGTCCATCTCGACGAGCGCTCGGTCCAGATCCCGGGCACCCCGTTCGAGCCGGAGTCGATGATCGTCGTCCCGGTCCGGGTCGCCGGCGAGGTCGTGGGGTCGCTGAACGTCGGGCGGATGGGCGGCGTGGAGGCGCACTTCAACCAGAACGAGTTCGAGCTCGTTCAGCTGTTCGCCGGCCAGGCCTCGCTGGCGCTCGAGAACGCCGAGGTCCACGGCGCGGTGACGACCCGCGCCGAGCACGACGCGCTCACCGGCCTCCGCAACCACGGGTCGTTCCAGCGGGAGCTCGGCGAGGCGGTCATCCGGTCCGAGGGCGCCCCGTTCAGCCTGATCATGCTCGACCTCGACTCGTTCAAGGGGTTCAACGACACGTGCGGCCATCCGGCGGGTGATGCGTTCCTCGCCGCGGTCGGCGACGGGATGCGCGCCGAGACCCGGGGCGGCGACGGGATCTATCGCTACGGCGGCGACGAGTTCGCGCTGATCCTGCCCGGGACGACGCGGGTCGAGGCGTTCGAGGTCGTCGAGCGGATCCGCCGGAATGTCGCCGCGGTCCCGTCACCGACCGGTCCGCGGGTCGGCATCTCGGCCGGCGTCGCCTGCTACCCCGAGGACGGGCGGACGAAGGACGAGCTCGTCGCGGCCGCGGACCAGTCCCTGTACCTCGCCAAACCGTCCTCGTCCCGGCGCGAGGAGGAGGCGGACGCCGCCCGCCGCGACCCGTACCTGTCGGCGCTCGACGAGACCGCGATCGCGCTGATGAACCGGCACGACCCGGAGGACCTGCTCGAGACGATCATCATCCGGGCTGCGTCCCTCGTCGGGACGCCGCACGGGTTCATCTATCTCCTCGAGCCGGACGGTCAGACCCTCGTCGTCCGGCACGGGATCGGGCTGTTCGCGGACTTCCTCGGCTACCGCCTGCCGATCGACACCGGACTCAGCGGCATGGTCGTGCGGGAGGGCCGGCCGGTGGCCGTCGACGACTACGACGCGTTCGTCCAACGCTCCACGGGCCTGCCACTTCGGGTGATGGGTGCCGTCGTCGGCGTCCCGCTGACGTCCGGCGGCCGGGTCGTCGGGGTCATCGGCCTCGCGTCCGGCAGCTACGAGCGGACGTTCGGCAATCGCGAGATCGGCGCCCTGAGCCGGTTCGCCCAGCTCGCTTCGATCGCCCTCGACAACGCCCACCTGTTCGAGGCCGCCCAGCGCGGCGCCCTGTACGACGCGATCACCGGCCTCCCGAACCGCGACCTGCTCACCGACCGGGTCGGCCACTCGCTCGAGTGGAACCGGGAGGGCGACCAGGACCCGATCGCGCTGATCCTCCTCGACCTCGACCGGTTCAAGGTCATCAACGAGAGCCTCGGTCATGCCGTCGGCGACGCCCTGCTCGCCGCGGTCGGCGATCGCCTCCTGGGCTGCCTCCGCCCCGGCGACACGGTCGCCCGATTCGGTGGGGACGAGTTCGGGGTCATCCTCGACGGGATCGGCGGGATCGAGGAGGCCCGGCGGCTCGCCGACCGGATCCTTGCGGAGCTCAGCGCCCCGTTCGTCCTCGCGGAACGCGACTGGTTCGTCAACGCGTCCCTCGGGATCGCGATGGCCTGGCCGGGTCATGCCACGCCCGCCGACGTCTTCCGCGAGGCCGAGGTGGCCCTCGTCCGGGCGAAGGCGACATCGGGCTCGCGATACGTCCTGTACGAGCCGAACATGAGCGGCGAGACGCTCGCCCGCGTCGAGTTCGAGAACGACCTCCGACGGGCGGTCGAGCGGGGCGAGCTGCGGCTCCACTACCAGCCGCTGGTCGACCTCGCGACCGAGCGGATCGTCGGCCTGGAGGCCCTCGTCCGCTGGGACCACCCGACCCGTGGGCTCGTCCCGCCGCTGTCGTTCATCCCGGTCGCGGAGGAGACCGGCCTGATCCTCCCGATCGGGCGCTGGGTGATCGAGACGGCCTGTCGACAGGCCCGGACGTGGCTCGACGAGCTGCCCGACTCACCGCTCGTGATGAGCGTCAACCTCTCGGTCCGCCAGGTCGCCCAGCCCTCGCTGGTCGACGACATCCGCGACATCCTCGCGGCGACCGGACTGCCCGCGGACCGGCTCGAGCTCGAGATCACCGAGTCCGTCCTGCTCGACGAGGGCGAGGAGAGCGGGAACACGCTCCGGGCGATCCGGGCCCTCGGCGTCCGGCTCGTCCTCGACGACTTCGGGACCGGCTACTCGTCGCTGTCGTACCTCCGCCGCCTCCCGCTCGACACGATCAAGATCGACCGCTCGTTCGTCGACGGGATCGACGCCGACGGCTCGAACCTCCCGATCGTGCAGGCCGTGATCGCGCTGGCACACGGCCTCGGGATCGAGGTCGTGGCGGAGGGGATCGAGACGGCGGCTCAGTCCGAGCGGCTGCGCGCGCTCGTCTGCGACCGCGGCCAGGGCTACTTCTACGCCCGGCCCCAGCCGCCCGAGACCCTCGCGGCCCTCCTAGCCCGGGGGATCGCCCCGGCCACCTGACCTCGTCGGTTCAGCGGCGCCCGCCCATCAGGCGGAGCATGAACAGGAAGAGGTTGATGAAGTCGAGGTACAGCGCCAGGGCACCGATCACGGCCGCCTTCTCGGCGGAGCCGATCTTCGCGGCGAACGTCCCGTTCTGGATGCGCTGGACGTCGAACGCGGTCATGACCGTGAACAGCACGACCCCCGCGATCGACACGAGCCACGTCATCTGCGTGCTGTGGAGGAACAGGTTCAGGACCATCGCGACGAGCAGCCCGATCAGGCCCATGAACAGGATCGGCCCGAGGCTCGCGAGCGAGCGCTTCGTCGTCACGCCGTAGATCGCCGCGGCACCGAACATCGCGGACGCGCTCAGGAACGCCGTCGTGACCGAACCCGTCGTGTAGTACTGGACGATCAGGCCGACCGTCAGCCCGAGGGTGGCCGCGTAGACGAAGAAGAGGGCGAGCGCCGCCGTGGCCGACAGGCGCTGGATCGCCCCGCTGATCACGATGACGAGCCCGATCTGGCCGATGAACAGCAGGAAGTAGTTGCGCGCGGCGAAGGTCGTCAGCGTCGGCGATGACTGGACCGCGATCGCGACCCCGGCGGTGAGCAGCGTGCCGGCGAACATCCACGCGAAGGCATGGGTCAGGAACTGCTGGGCGAGGGCGGGAGCCGGCCGGACGCCGAGCTGCTCGGGGGTCGCCCCGAGCCCGTTGTTCATCATCGATCACTCCTCGTGCTGGCGGCACGCCGCCGGTCGGGTCGGGATGGTGGCGCCGGTCGCGCCTCCGCCTGCTCGGCTGCCCTCGCGAGCACCCACAGCAGGTCGGCGAGACGGTTCAGGTACGGTAGCAAATGGGGTCCCGGAATCAATCCCTCGGCCCCGAGCGTCACCGCTCGTCGCTCCGCGCGCCGGACGATCGTCCGGGCCAGCTCGAGGGCCGCGCTCGTCGGGGTCTCGCCCGGGACGACGAACTCGGTCGGCATCGTGATGTGGGCCTCGGCCTCGTGGAGCATCGTCTCGAGCCCGGCGACCATCGCCGCGTCGACGCGCGAGACGCCGTCCTCCTGCCGATCCCAGGCGTCCTCGCGGGTCGCGAGCTCCGCCGCCGCGACGAACAGCTCGCGCTGGAGCCGGAGGAGGATCGCCGGCAGGTCGCCGAAGCCGACGTTCAACGTCCCGATCCGGACCTTCACCCCGAGCTGGGCGCGCGCGAGCCCGATCGCGGCGACGGCCTCATCGATCGTGCCGTAGGTCTCGGTCCGGAGATCGTCCTTGCGGACCCGCGGCCCACCGAACAGGAGGCCGGTCGTGCCGTCGTCGCCGCGGCGCGTCGCGACGACGGAGTCGAAGGCCCGATCGGGGGTGGAGTCGGTCACCGAGGGGTCGGCCGGAGGATCGGCCGGATCACCACATCAGGCCGGCGTCGCGCGGATCCCAGCGCTCGGCCAGCAGGGTCACCTTGACGTCGTGCTCCACGACCGACTCGGCCTGATCCTTGACCTGCTGGATCATCGATCCGGCATACGGGCAGAACGGGGTCGTCAGGATCATCTTGATCTCGGTCGTATCGCTGCCGAGGATGATCTGCTTGATCAGCGCAAGCTCGACGACGTTCATCCCGATCTCGGGGTCGACGACGGCGCGCAGGGCGTCGAGGATCGCGAGCTCGGTGGCCCGGCGCGCGGGGTCGAACGCCGGCGCCTCGGGGACCGCCGAGGCGTCACCGGGCGCGGGGCTGGTGGACGCGGCCGGAGCCGCCGTGGGGTCGGTCGTCGTGTCGGTCATCGGGTCGATCGTATCACCGGGTCCCGAAACCGCCGCCCGCGACCGGATCCGGGCAATGCGCTCGAACAGGCGATCCGCGCTCAGGCGGCGTCGTCCGCCGGCACGACGGGCTTGATCACCACGCCGGGCAGGCGGAACTGGCCCGGCAGCCCGAGCGCCTCCTCCTCCGTGTAGCCGGGTCCCGCGAGCGAGCCGTCGCCCTCGAAGAAGTCGGCGTAGCGATCGCGGTGATCCGCGGCGTACGTGTACGCGGCGGCGATCCCCACGCGCTTCAGCTCCGGGTGGTCCTTGGTCAGCCGCGCGAGGTCGTAGCCGTTGCTCCGCAGCTCGAGGAGCTGGCGAACGGTCAGACGCGACCCGTAGCAGAACGGCTCGCCGTTCATGACGAGCGGGTCGACCTGGACCCACTTGATCGTCATCGGCGCGACCGGGCGCCGGCCCTGCCCATCGTCAGGCGCCCTTGTAGATCGCCGCGAGGAGCCGGTTGCGCTTGCGCGCGTCGCCCGCGATCCGGCGGTGCCACGCGAACCGCTCGACCATCGCCTCGACGGCAGCGTCGACCGGAGCCATCTCCTCGACGGGCAGGACGGCGGCGACCGCCTCGCGGAGGCTCCGGGTGAGGTTGATCAGGTCGTCCATCGGGACCTTCCGGCGGCGATACGCGGGCGGGACGCCGTCCGCGTACACCCGGGCCGGCACGGGATCGCCGGTCGCGACCACGTCGATGATCCGGTCGAGCAGCGCACCCGCGTCGCGGAGCAGCTGGCGCATCCGGAGCTCGTCGTACCGGTCGCGCAGGCTCGGGTCGCGGTCGATCGCGATCTCCAGGCCGCGGGCCGCGATCCGGTCGCGCTGGGCGTGGACGCGCGCGGCCGATGGAGGCAGGTCGCCGATACGGTCGACCGGGGGCAGGCCGAGGGACGGGTGGCTCACGCGGGGCAGTCTAGCGTGCCCGGCGGCAGCCGGTCCGGACCGTCGGCCGGCCCGGATACGATGAGCCGGTGACGACGAACGAGCCGGGCGATCGCCGGCCCCAGCTCGACCGGCCGCCCGGCGACCGGTATCGGGCCGAGGTGCCCGGCGGCGCCGCGACAGCCTCGATCGTCCCGTGGGCCCCGATCGCGGTCATCATCGTCGGGGCGATCCTGTACACGGTCCTCGGCGCGATCTTCACGGTGACCGCCGGCCTGATCGTGCTCGCGCTCTTCCTCGGCTGGATCTGCGGACGGCTCGTCTCGCCCCCGGTCCGGGCGGCGGTCGTGGCCGTGGTCACGGTCGTCGCGGGGCTGCTCGGGATCTGGCTGTTCGGCCGGCTCGAGGGCGGCGTCCTGGATCCGCTCGCCTATCTCGACGCGGTCCAGGGCTGGCCGCTCGTCGCCGCCCAGCTGGTCGCCGGCGCCGGGATGGCCGCGGCGGCGTCGCGTTGACGACGACCGAGCCGGCGCTCCGCCACCCGACGGAGGATGACCAGCCCCGGGTCGCCGCCGTGATCGATCACTGGTTCGCCGGCCGACGGGTCTGGCCGCTCGCGGATCGGAGCTGGTTCCGACACTTCCCGGCGACGTCCTTCGTGCTGGACGGCGAGGACGGCGCGGACGGCGCCCCGATCGGCTTCCTGCTCGGGTTCGTGAGCCCGGGACGGCCCGGTGAGGCCGTGCTCCATCTCATCGCCGTCGATCCGAACCATCGCCGGGCAGGCGTTGGCCGGCGGCTCGTCGACGCCTTCGTCGCCACGGCGGCCGATTCCGGCGCGCGGTCCGTCCGGGCCGTCGCCTGGCCGGACGATCGCGGCGCGATCGACTTCTTCCGGGCGATCGGCTTCCGGACGATCGACGGGCCGGGGAGCCAGAACCTGTACGGCGTCCCCGCCTGGCCCGACTACGAGATGCCGGGCGAGGACCGCGCGATCCTCGAGCGGCCACTCCCGACCGGAGGCGGACCGGAGGGCTGACCCAGGCGCACCTTTCGTACCATGGCGCGGGTCCGACGCGCCCCGTCACCATCGGCTCTCGGCCACTCGAGGGAGCCTGCATGCGCGGTTGGATCATCCGGATCGGGATCATCGTCGCGATCGCCGGGGGAGCGTTCGTCCTGCGCGATCGACTGACGAGCAACGCGGGCGAGCTGCAGGTCGGTGACTGCTTCGACGATCCGGCCCAGGCGTCGGAGATCACGGACGTCCAGCACCATCCGTGCACCGAGGCGCACAACGCCGAGGTCGTCTTCCTCGGCAAGCTGACCGGCGACGACGCGACCTATCCGACCGACAGCGTCATCGAGTCGTGGGCCCGCACGAACTGCCTCCCGGCGTGGGAGTCGTACACGGGCAAGACCTTCGAGACGGAGCCGATCCTGACGCTCAGCTTCTACCAGCCGACGCCGGCCGGGTGGAAGAAGGGCGATCGCGACGTGATCTGCTATGCGACCCGCGAGGACAGCGCCCCGCTGACGAGCACCGTCAAGAAGGCGCCGTAGACGGGCCCGGGGCCGCCGGCTCCAGACCGGCTGCGATCGTCGCTGGGCTGAGCTGCTCACGGAGTAACCGGCCGAACCGGGCCGGCCGCCGGTCTTCCGGCACCGCCGCCAGCCAATCGCCAAGCAACGCCTCGCCCTCGTGGTACACGAACACGTATGTCCGCCACATCGGATGCTCGATGAACTCGAGGCGCTTGGCCGCGACGTCGGGCGCGTATCGCCCGACTCGCTCGAGCCAGGCGAGGACCGCCTCGTGGGACCAGCCGTCGGCATGACGAAGCAAGGCCGCATTGACGCGTGACTCCGTGAGGCGGCGGCGGTGCGGGGCCAGCGCGACCGTTCGCTCGGCGGCCTCGCGGACGGCGATCGGGTCGGACGCGATCGGCAGGCCGGCCCGGGCGTAGATCTCGACAAGCAGGTCCGGCTCGGTCGCGGCGGGCGAGATCACGAGATGGCCGAGATCGGCCAGTCCCTCGCTGACCAGGCACTCGGGGGTGTTGATCAGCAGGACGCTCGCCTCGAGCCGCTGCCGCCGCTCGACGAGCTCGATCTCCTTCCACGCATGCTCGAGATGGTGGCCCGGGTACGCCTCGTGGGCGACGAGGTGGATCAGATCCGCGGCCTTCGGCGGCAGGTCCGTGTTCAGATCGAACCGCGAGCGGCGGCCGCCGTCGTACCAGTTGTAGGCGGTCCACGGCTGATCCCGGACGTACCGGATCCGGATCGCCTCGTCGGCGGGGACGCCGACGAGCGTCGCGGCGCGAGACCGGAGCTCGTCGACAAGCCAGTCGAGCACCGACGGCAGCCGGTCCTGGGCCACCACGAACCGGTCATCCCATGCGGCAAGGCGCTCCGCGACGGGCTCCGGACCCGGCAGCAACCGATCGATCTCCGCAGCGGCCGCATCGAACAGCGCCTCGTCGCGTCGGACCGGCACCCAGTCGAAGCAGCGCGTCGCCAGCTCGAGATACGGGATCGAGGTGCCCGTGAGGACCTCGGCCTGCGTCTGGAGCGCCGTCGCCTGGACCGCCAGCCACGATCGACGAGCCGGCTCGGCGACCTCGTCCGGGATCCGCTCGAGGAGCGTCGTCGCGTCGTCGACGAGGTCGGCCGGCGAGCGGAGCTGCTCGATGTCGACCGTCGCCTTCAGGTCGGCCGGACCGTAGTAGCCGTCGACGACGCCCGGCGCATGCTGATCGAGACGGAGCGCGAGGAGGAGATAGTCGCGCGCGATGGGGTCCGGGACCGGGACACGCCGCTGACCCCCGACGGCGAGCGTCGTCTCGTCCGTCACGCGCGTGGATCGCCCGGCACCGAGCCCATCCCCTGGCCCGGCGCCATCCCCCGCTCCTCTCCGACGAACGGCATCCCCTGCCGCTCGACCGCGTCGAGGCTCATCCGCAGCGCGGAGGTCTTCGCCTCGGCCACCTCGCGGACGTAAGCCGCCTCTTCGTCCGGCGTCATCGGCCGGCCGCGGACGATGTCCTTCGGCTTGCCGACCATCAGCCAGGCCAGGTGGTAGCGATCCATCGAGCCCCACGCCGCCGAGAGCAGGTCGTCGGACAGCTGCAGCCAGGTCTGGAGGCCCCGAAGCGTCGGTTGTGCCTGAAGCCGGTCGCCCTCCTCGACGAGCTGGCGGGTCCGTGCGATCAGCTCGTCGCGGGTCACGACGCGGCCTCCTCGCCGCGGATGAACGCCTCCCGATCCGCCCTCGCCCGGAGCGTCCACGGACCGGGCCGGCCCGCACCGATCGGCTCGCCCGCGAACCGGGTCACGGGCAGCACCCCGGCGACCGAGCTCGAGAGGAACGCCTCATCCGCCTCGGCGAGGTCGCGGACCGTGAGCCACGCCTCCTCGGGACGAAGGCCGGCGGTCGCGGCCCAGCGGAGGATCCAGTCGCGGGTCGTCCCGGGCAGGATCGCGCACGCCGGCGACGGCGTCGCGAGGACGTCGCCATGAACCAGGAAGAGGTTGGCGGACGTCGCCTCCGACAGGTAGCCGTCGATCGTGAGGAACAGGGCGTCGTCGGCGCCGGCGGTGCGCGCCTCGATCCTCGCGTGGACGTAGTCCGCACGGGACGTCGTCTTCAACGCGTTCAGCGGGCTCTCCGGGTCGCGCCGGACCGCGCTGGCGACGAGGTGGAGACCGATCTCGAGATGGGTCGTCGGCGTCGGTGGCACCGGCCACGCCTGGACGACGATCGTCGGGGTCGGGTGCTCGTCCGGCGGGAGCAGCCCCCGGCCGAAGAAGGCCCCCCGCGAGACCGTGATCCGGACGCTGGCGTCGCCGTCGGGCCCGCCGAGGCCCTCGACGAGGATCAGCTCGTCGATCGCCCGGGCAAGGGTCGCCTCGAGGTCGTCGGGGAGCGGGATCGCGAGCCCGGCCGCGGATCGCCGCAGCCGCGCCGCGTGCTCATCCAGCTCGGTCGGGCGGGCACCGCGCGCGCGGAGCGTCTCGAACACCCCGTCGCCGAGCTGGAAACCGCGGTCGAACGCGGTCAGCACCGGCTCGTCGGCCGGCACGACGCGTCCGTCGATCCAGACGTGGCGCGGCATCGCCGACATCGGCGGCGTCGCCAGGGACGACGGCCGTCCGCCCGGCGCGACCCGCTCCCCGCCGCTCATGGCAGCCCGGCCATTGGCGAGTCGTTTGATGCGATCTCGCGTCCGCCGATCGCGCCGAGCGGTCCGCGCGCCTTCGCGACGGTCTCCGCCCATTCGGCCGCAGGATCGCTCCCCCACGTGATCCCGCCACCGACGTGCAGGGTGAGCCGGGTGCCGTCGGCGACGAGCGTGCGGATGAGGACCGACGTCGCCATCGCGCCGTCCGGCCCGATCCAGCCGAGCGCGCCGGTGTACGGGCCGCGGCGCGTCGGCTCGAGCTCGCGCAGGATCTCCATCGCCCGGATCTTCGGCGCGCCGGTGATCGATCCACCCGGGAACGACGCGACGAGGAGGTCGAACGGATCGCGGCCCGGGGCGAGCCGGCCGGTCACGGTCGAGACGAGGTGCTGGACGGCCGCGGTGCGTTCGAGCCGGCAGAGCCGCGGCACGCGGACGGTCCCGGGGCGGCAGACCCGGCCGAGATCGTTGCGCAGGACGTCGACGATCATCACGTTCTCGGCTCGGTCCTTGGCCGAGTGGAGCAGCTCTCGAGCCAGCGCCCGATCCTCGTCCCGGGTCCGGCCGCGCGGTCGGGTGCCCTTGATCGGGTCGGTCGAGACGCGGCCGTCGCGGGTCGCCGCGAGGAACGGCTCGGGGGATGCCGACAGGATCGCCCGCGGGCGCGCCGGCGCCGTCCCGCGCACGGAACGATGACCCGGCGCCCCGCTCCCCAGGTCCAGCCACGCCGAGAACAGCGCCGGATCGCCCGTCCGGAGGCGCCGGTAGAGCGGCCACGGATCGCCGTCGAACGGCGTCGACAGCCGCCGCGTGAGGTTCGCCTGGTAGATCTGGCCGCGCGCGATCCGGTCGCGGATCGTCTCGACGCCGGCCTCATACGCTTGCCTGTCCAGCGACGACACGAACGCGAGATCGATCGGGGCATCGTCGGCACCGGAGGACGGACCGCGCGTCGCCGTCCCGATCCGGATGCGCTCACGGACCTCGGCCAGGCGCCGGTCCAGGCGGTGGCCGTCCCCGTCGAGCGCCCGGCCCGCCAGCCACGCCCGCCCGGTCCGACGGTCCCAGGCGATCGTCCAGTCGTGCAGGGCGAGCCGGAGCGGCGGCAGGTCCTGGTCGTCGGGCGCCGGCTCCGGCAGCCGCTCCAGCAGGTCGCCGAGCTCGTACCCGAGAAACCCGACGAGGCCGCCCAGGAACGGCGGAACGTCCGCGTTCGTCGTCTCGCCGGCGTTCGGCGTCTGGCTCGTGTCCGCCGGCGTCACGGGATCCGCCGCCAGACGCGCGAGGAGCCGACGCGCGACGGCGAACGGGTCGGCGCCGGCGGCGGGCTCCGTCAGGACCGCGACCGGGTCGGCGGTGAGATAGCTCCACCGGGCATTCCGGCCGGGCCGGGCGCTCTCCAGGAGCGCCAGACCGGGCAGGTCGCGGAACGTCTCCGCGACATCGATCGGGCGGGCGGCCGCCACCTCGGGCAGCGGCACGAGCCGGACGCGGCTGGGCGGTGCCGCGGAACGCTCGCCCGGGACGTGGATCACCCGGCGATGATAGGGACCGAAGGCCTGTCGGGTGATCGAGCGCGCGGCCCGTGGCCAGAGGAGAACGCCCACGTGCGAGCACGAGACCTGGGGATCGTCATCGGCCATGGCCTGCCCGGGCCGTCCAACGCGATCACGGACGTCGCCGGCGTGCGGGTCGGACACACGACGCTCGTCGTCGGCGACGGACCACTGGTCGTCGGGACCGGCCCGGTCCGGACCGGCGTGACGATGGTCATCCCCCACGACGGCGACATCTGGACCGAGCCCGTCTACGCCGGGAGCCATCGCCTGAATGGCAACGGTGAGCTGACGGGACTCGAGTGGATCCGCGAGGCGGGTCACCTCACCGGCCCGATCGGGATCACGAACACCCACTCGGTCGGGGTCGTCCGCGACGGGATCATCCGGAGCGCCGTCCGGAAGGTGCCATTCGGCACGTCGTACTGGGCGCTGCCGGTCGTGGGCGAGACGTGGGACGGGCTGCTCAACGACATCGACGGCTTCCACGTCACCGCCGACCACGTCGACGCCGCGCTGGCCGCGGCGACCGGCGGCGCCGTCCAGGAGGGAGGCGTCGGCGGCGGGACAGGCATGGTCTGCCACGAGTTCAAGGGCGGGATCGGGACCGCGTCGCGGGTCGTCTCCGCCGAGTGGGGCGGCTTCACGGTCGGCGTGCTCGTCCAGGCGAACTACGGCCGGCGCGACCTGCTCCGCGTCGACGGTGTCCCGGTCGGCGAGGCGATCCCGGCGACGGAGGTCCCGAGCCCATACACCGGCACCCCCCACGACGATGACGAGGCGCCGGCGCCGGCGCCCCGGTCCGGTTCGATCATCGTCATCGTCGCGACGGACGCCCCGCTGCTCCCCCACCAGTGCGAGCGCCTCGCCCAGCGTGCGGGTCTCGGCATCGCCCGGGCTGGCGGGACCGGCGCCCACTCGAGCGGCGACCTGTTCCTGTGTTTCGCGACGGGCAACCGGAGCTTGCCCCGGACGACGTTCCGGTCCGATCCGCGGCTCGCCGCCGACATCCGTGTCCTGAACGACTTCGCGATCGGGCCGCTGTTCGACGCGACGATCGAGGCGACCGAGGAAGCGATCCTCAACGCGCTCGTCGGCGCGTCAACGATGACCGGGCGGGACGGGATCACCGCGTACGCCCTGCCGCACGACCGACTCCTCGAGACGATGGCGCGGTTCGGGCGGCCCGCGCGGCCCGATCGAACGGCAGCCTGACGCCGATGGGGGGAGCGACCGTCGACATCCGCGTGGCGAGCGAGGACGACCTGCCGGCGATCCGGGCGATCCTGGCCGCCCACGGCAACGACGGCGCCATCGTCAACGCCGACATCGTCGGCCCGTACCTGCGGCACCTGATGACCCGCGGTCGCGCCCGCGTCGCGGTCGAGGGCGAGGACGTGATCGGATTCGGGGCGACGATCGACACCGGTCCGGCGGTCCACCTCGCCGACCTGTTCGTGCGCAAGGAAAGACTCGGCCAGGGGATCGGCCGGCCGCTGCTCGCGGAATCATTCGGCGACGCCGAGCGCCGGACGACCTTCGCCTCGGACGACCCGCGAGCCCTCCCGATCTACGTCCGGGCCGGGATGCGACCATGGTGGGCGAGCCTGTATGTCGAAGGCCCGGCGGAGCGGATCCCGCCGGCACCGCCGGCGCTCACGACGCGACCCGCGACGGCCGACGAGCTCGCGACGATCGAGACAGGCTGGACCGGCCACGACCGCCTCGCCGATTGGCGGCATTGGACGACCCAGGCCGGCGCCGACAACTTCACCGTCCTGGACGGCGGTGACCTCGTCGCGATCGCGACGGCACGGGTCCGCCAGGCGAGCCCGGTGCGGGTCCTCAATCGGCTGGTCGTCCATCCGGATGCGGGCGTGGACCCCGTGCCGGTGACGCTCGCGGCGATCGCCCGGTCCGGCCAGAGCGGGATCGTCCTGTCGTGCATCCAGGGACCCAGCCCGGTCCTCCGGCCGCTCCTCGACCTCGGGTTCCGGATCGCGGATCGCGACCAGTTCCTCGCCAGCGAGCCCGGCCTCGTCGATCCGGCCCGCCTGATCCCGAACCCGGGGATGCTCTAGGACTCCCCCAACCCGGCGCGGGCCGCGATAGCGGCGGCTTCGACCCGGCTCGACACGCCGAGCTTCCCGAGGATGTTCGAGACGTGGACGCCGACGGTGCTCTCGCTGATGAACAGCGTCTCGCCGATCTGCCGGTTCGAACGCCCGTCGACGACCTGGAGCAGGACCTCGAGCTCGCGCACCGTGAGCCCGAACGGCCGCGCGGCGGGACCCTTGGCGGCGATCGTCGTCGTCGCGCCCGATCCGCCGCTCGCCGTGGCTGGTTCGAGCTCGATCCGGGCCGCCCGCGCCAGAAGCTCGATGGACTGGACGAGCGGCAACGCGCCGAGCCGCGCCGCGATGGCGTGCGCCTCGCGCAGCTCGTCCGTCGCCTCCGAGCGCGATCCGCGCGTCGCGAGGGTCGCCTGGGCGAGCCGTTCGAGGCACCAGGCGAGGCGGAACGGCTGACCGATCCCGCGCCACTGCGCCACGGCGGTTCGCCACGCATCCGGGTCCGCCTCACCGGTCAGGCTCGGGGCTTCAGCCTCGGCGATCGCGAGGAATCCCCGCGCCAGCTCGGCCAGGTGATCGGTCCGGGAGGAGATCGGGTCCACGAAGGCCCGAAGACGCCCGAGGATCGCGCGTCCCGCAACCTGCGCCGCTGCCTCCTCGTCGGGCCGACGGCGCGCCCGGGCCGTCGTCGCCAGCTCGACCAGGCCGATCAGCGCGAGCGACAGGAGCTCCGGCCTGCGGCGGATGTCCTGCGTGTCGGACATCCGGTCGATCCCCTCCTCGACCACGCGCTCGACCTCCTCGGGACGGCGATCGTGCAGGGCCAGCTCGGCGAGCCCGATGTACATGGGTCCGGTGAACTGGGCGTCGCGGAGCGGCTGGATCGTGTCGTAGACGGCGTGGAGCAGGCGCCGGGCCTCCTCCGGCCGGCCGCTCCACAGGGCGAGGGGCGCGGCCACGATGGCCAGGTTCAATCGTCCGACACCCTCCGTCGCCGGGTCGCCCTCGAATGCGACCAGCGGGCGCGCTTCCTCCCAGCGGCCCAGGTCGACCAGGGCGGACGCGGCATTGGCCTCGAGGAATGCGCCCTGGAGCCGCCACATCCCGAGCCTCCGGGCCCACCCAACGCCCTCCATCGCCACGGCGACGGCCTCCTCCGGCCGTCCGGCGTCCTGGAGCACCGTCGACAGGTTGGAGAACGCCCGGTGCAGATCGTGGGCCCGCTCGATCTCGAGTGTCCGATCCATCGCCTCGCGCAGGATCCGGATTCCGGCCTCCATGTCCCCGAGCTCGGCCGTCGCGACCCCGAGCGTGTTCAACGCGTACGCCTCGACGTCGCGAGCGCCGACGCTGCGGGCCATCCCCACGGCCTGCTCGGCGTGGCGGGCCGCCGAGGAGAACTGGTCCTTGACCATGTGGATCCCGGCCAGCCCGGAGTAGACGCGAGCGGCCTCCGCCGAGGGAGGGAGGCCCGCGAGGAGGCCGACCGCGTCGTCGAGGACGCGGATCGCCCCGGGCAGATCGGCGGACAGCCACAGCGCGCGGCCGAGCCGCTCGCGGAGGAGCGCCGCGCGCAGCGGGTCCGTCGCTGCGTCGAAGCGATCGACGGCGGTCCGCGCGATCTCGGCGGCGCGAGCCGAGTCGCCCGTGTGGATCAGCGCCATCGACGCCTCGTACATGAGCTGGATCGGATCCACGTCCGCCGGCCGACTCGACTCGTCCACGGCGTCCCACAGGTCGAGGGCGCGCTCGTAGGCGAGCGCGGATTCGGCCATCGCGTAGGCACGGGCGTTGGCCCGCGCCGCGTCGATCCACGAGCGGAGGGCGCGGACGACGTCGTGCGCGGCCGTGGCGTGGTGGGCGAGCGCGGACAGCTGGCTGGCGCCGGCCGCACCGTCCGGGACCGGGCGGCGCTCGAGCGTGGAGACATACCCGGCGTGCCAGGCACGACGCTCCCGCGGTAACAGGTCGTCGTAGACCGCCTCCTGGACGAGGGCATGGCGGAACCCGTAGCCGGGCTGACCATCGAGATCGACCGGCACGATCAGCTGGGCCTCGACCGCTTCGCGCAGCGCCGCGGTGAGCTCCGCCTCGTCGCGATCGGCGACGTCCGCAAGCACGTCGTGGTCGACCGTCGGACCCGAGACGGCGGCGATGCCGAGCACCTCCTGGCTTCGGTCGGACAGGCCGCCGACGCGGGCGAGCAGGACGTCGCGGAGATCGTCCGGGAGACGCCGTGGGTCCGCGCCGGCCCCGCACGCGATCAGCTCCTCGACGAAGAAGGGGTTGCCGCTCGTGCGGCGATGGATCGATTCGAGCAGGTCCGGGCTCGGTGGCGCCTCGAGGATCGCCTCGATCTGGCGGCGCAGCTCCCCGGCGTCGAACCGTTGCAGCTCCAGCCGGCGGACCTGCGGCAGACGCTCCATCTCGGCGAGCCACGGCCGGAGCGGGTGGCGCCGGTGGAGCTCGTCCGTCCGGTACGTCGCGATGATCGCGACCCGTTCGTGTCGGGCGTTCCGGGCGAGGAACGCGAGGATGTCGCGGGTGGATCGGTCAGCCCAGTGGAGGTCCTCGAGCACGAGGAGCGTCGGAGCCCGCTCGCCCAGTCGCCCGACGAGCGTCAGGAGGCCCTCGAACAGCCGGGTCTGTGCCCAATCGGGGCGGGCGTTGAGCCATGGGCCTTCGTCCGGCGTGCCGCCGAGCTCGGGAACGAGTCGGGCGAGCTCGGACGTCGAGTCGTCGACGAGGCCCGCCAGATGATCCCTGCCGACCTCGCGGATCAGTGCCCGGAGGGCGGAGGCGATCGGCGCGAACGGAAGCGCCTCGTCGTTACCCAGGCTGACGCAGGCCCCTTCGAGGGCGATCACCCCTCGGGCGCGGGCGCGCCCGATCAGCTCGTCGAGGAGCCGGGTCTTGCCGATCCCGGCCTCGCCGCCGACGAGCACCGTCGCGGCGGTTCCGGCCGCGGCGCCATCGAGCGCCTCGATCAGCTCGTCGACTTCCTCGTCCCGCCCGATGAACACCGGGCTCGTCACCCGCTGGAGCACGGGCTCGATCATAGGCGCCGGATCGTCGGCGTCCAGCGGGGGCGCGAGCGCCGCCTCGAGGACGTGGCTCACGCGGCGGCGGGCCGACGGCCGGTCCGCCGGACGAGCGCCGCCAGCCGGGTCCTGACCGTCGGCCGACCGCGGAGCGACGCCGCGGTCGCCGGTCCTGCGGGATGGGCGGGTCGAGCCGTGTGGGCCAGCCGCTCACGGCTCGCCTCCTCGCGTCCCGCATCCAGCTGCAGGTTGATGAACATCAGTCGGGCCATCCCGTCCATCGGTCCCTCCTTCGCATGGCGTGTCCAGTCACGACGGTAGGAGCCGACGAACGAGCTGCCATCCTTCGTCCTTCGAGTTCTGCGGTCGGCCGGCCTTTAGTTCCGGATCCTGACCCTTCAGGACGCACAAACGCCCCGACCGCGAATCGCGATCGGGGCGTTGAGCGCGACAGCCGGTGACGTCGCCACGGGCCGCGACTGCGCTCGTCCAGCCGCGACAGCCGATCAGGCAGGCACAGCCACGGGCCGTTCGATGGGCATCCCGACCATGCTGCCCCACTCGGTCCAGCTGCCGTCGTAATTGCGGACCCGCTGGTAGCCGAGCAGCTCGTGGAGGACGAACCACGAGTGCGAGCTGCGCTCGCCGATCCGGCAGTACGCGACGACGTCCTTGTCGGGCGTGACGCCCTTCGCCTCGTACAGGTCGGCCAGCTCGTCGCGGCTCTTGAACGTGCCGTCCTCGCGGACCGTCTGGGCCCACGGGATGCTCGCGGCTCCGGGGATATGACCGGCCCGCTGGGCCGTCTCGGTCATGCCGGGCGGGGCGATGATCTCGCCCGCGAACTCGGCCGGGCTGCGCACGTCGACGAGGGCGAAGTCGCCGTCGCCGAGCCGCGGCAGGATGTCCTTCTGGAACGCCCGCAACGCGAAGTCCGGCTCCGGCAGCGCGTAACCGGTCGAGGCGTAGGCCGGGACGTCGGTCGTCAGCGGCAGCCCGTTGTCGAGCCAGTACTTGCGACCGCCGTCGAGAATCCGGACGTCGTCGTGGCCGAACAGCTTCAGCTGCCAGTACGCCCAGGCGGCGAACCAGTTGTTGTTGTCGCCGTACAGGACGATCGTGGTGTCGCGGTCGATCCCGCTCGTGCGGAGGAGCTGCTCGAACTCCTCGCGCGATGCGATGTCGCGGCGGATGCCGTCGGCGAGCTGGCTCGTCCAGTTCCAGCCGACCGCGCCGGGCAGGTGGCTCTGGTCGTAGGCGGTCGTGTCGACATCGACCTCGACGAAGCGGACGTTCGGGTCCGAGAGATGGGCCTGGGCCCAGGCGGCGTCCACGAGGACGTCGGTGGCGTAGCCGGGAACGGTCATCTGCGGTGCTCCTCTCGATCGGGTGGCCACCCGCGACGCGGGCGGCAGGGACTCAGGGGAAGGATCGATCCGGATCAGGTGTCCGCCATCGGGGGATCGGGGGAGATGGACGGCGGTCGACCCTTCAGATCTGGGGGTCGCGGGCGACGATCAGGTGGATCGAGCCCGCCGAAGACACGCGCACATCGGGCTACCCCTCACCGGTCGTCCGATCGAGCCGGCTGAACGCGGCCAATCGCTCGTGACAGGCGGCACGCTCGCGCTGTGCCTGACGGACGATCCATGGGTCGACCCGGGTCGAGTCCTCGATCGCGATGGTCGTGCCGTACGGCCCGTCCTCGAGGACGATCCCCGAGCCGTTGCGGTAGTCGGCCATCCAGTTGGCCTGGAGGCCCACGACGACATCTGTGACCACCTCGGGCGGAAAGATCCAGTCGAGGTGAGTCGCGTTCAGGCGATCGACGACGTCGGCGATCCGGATCGGCCGGCCACGCTCGATCCGGGCCAGCAGGTGGACGACCCGGAGCGTCGTGAAGGGATCGTGTGACTCGGCGACGACCGGCGGCGCGAGGTCCGCGTCGGGCAGGCCGGCGGGCGCCGGCCGGAGCGCTCCGAGACCGGGCGCGACGGTCGAGATCGGGCTGTCGGCGGGCATGACCGGGTCGGATCTCCGAGCAATCTACTAGGAATTGCGAAGCCTACCCGAAGCCCGCCACGGCTGCCAGAGCCGGGTCAGCCGCTGCGCCCGTCGTCGTGCGCCGGATCGTCGGCGTCGGACGTGGTCGTCGAGGGCTCGTCGTCCGGGAATTCGAGCTCGAGGAGGGTGCCGTCTTCGCCGCTGACCCCGCGGACCGGGGCGGCATGCTCGACGAGCTCGGCCGCCGGCTTCGAGGCCCGGAAGACCTGGTAGTCGAACCCGGCCAGGACGCCGCCGATCGCCTGGGCGGTCGATGGGCGTCGCTTCCGGGGCTGGGCCGCGCCCGTGGGCTCGTCGTTCGATCGGTCCGTCATCCGGCAAACGGTAGCGGATCGACCCCGCGGAGAGCCGAGACACGCAGGTCTAGAATCCGGCGGTGGTCGAGCGGCACGATCCGACGGAGACGCGGGACTCCGGTCATGCGCGGTTCGCGCGGATCGTCGCGCGACCGGAGCCGGACATCGACCTGGCCGTTGCCGCGTTGATCATCGCCGGGCACGGACGATCACGGATCGACGAGGCGGCCACGATCGATCGGCTGGACACGCTCGCGGACCACGTCCGCCTTCGGGTCGACGCCGGGGATCCGGAATCGGTGGTGGTCGATCGCCTGCACGATGTCCTCTACCGCGAGGCCGGTCTGCGCGGCCCGACCGCCGCCGAGTACGGCGACCCCGCCAACAGCCACCTCGATCGGGTGCTGGAGCGACGCGTCGGCCTGCCCATCAGCCTCGCCGTCGTGGAGCTCGAGACCGCCTGGCGGATCGGGCTGCCGCTCGTCGGAGTCGGTCTGCCGGGGCACTTCATCGTCGGTGGCCCGGACGGGCTGCTCGTCGACCCAGCCGATGGGGGGCGACGGCTGACCCCGGACGATTGCCAGGCCCTGATCCGGCGCTCGGTCGGAGACGGGGTCCTGCTGCATGCCGGGATGCTCCGTCCGGTCGGGCGGCGTCAGATCCTCGCCCGGATGCTGCGCAACCTCCGCACGGCCCATCTCGCGCGACGCGACTGGCCCGCCGCGGTGGATGCCATCGAGCTGCTGCTCGTCCTCGAGCCGACCGATCCGGAGCACGGTCGGGACCGCGGCCTGCTGCTCGGCCGGATGGGCCGCTTCACGGAGTCCGTCGCGGCCCTGCGTCGCTATGTTGACGAGCGGCCCGACGCGCACGACGTCCGGGACGTGCGCCAGGTGATCGGGATCTTCGCGGGCCGCCTGAACTAGGCGGTCGGGAGCGGCGCCTCCGCGGCGGTTGCCTCGACCGGCCCGGCCTCGGCCGACGACGAGCCGCGTGAGCGTTCGATCCTTCGGCGCAGACGGTCGGCCGCGAAGCCGGCCCCGATCAGGATCAGGCCCTCGACGAACAGCCCGACGTCCGTCGAGTTGGTCAGGTAGCGGAAGTTGAAGTCCGTCAACGCGGTCACCAGGCCGATCGCCGCGGCGAAGATGAACGCCGAGCTGTCCCGGCGGAACGCCCGCTCGACGAGGACGAGGCTGACGACGAGGATCGCGGCTTCGGCGATCCACGGCTCCACGAGCCGGCCGTACTCGCCATTGCCCAGGCTGTCGGTGGTGAACAGGGACAGGGACACCCCCGCGACCGCGACCAGCCCGGCCCAGAATCGAGTCAGGCCGGCCCGGCGCTGGGCTGCTGCACCGGGCGTGCGCGCCTCCTGCAGCCCGAGGAACCCGAGCCCCACGGCAACGACGAGCCAACCGATCGCCGGCACGATCACGACCCGGAGGACATCGGCTGCGGGCTCCGGCTCGCCGGCGAGGCAGCACTCCGGAGATGCGGGCCGGAGCAGGTTCAGAACTGCCCACCCGAACCCGGTCAGGGCGAGCAGGAGGGCCCCCTGGGTGGTCACGGCGGGCAGCGCGATCCGCCCGATCGTGGCGACCAGGAGCGCGGCCGCGGCCCCGGCGACCGGGATCAGCCGCGAATCGACCAACAGGGCGAGTCCGAGGGATGTGCCCGCGGCGGCGGCCACGAACGTCGCCGCCACGATCGCGCTGCCGCCGGCCCGCCGGCGTCGGGCGTCACCGTCCCGCAGCGCGATGCCGATCGCGAGGAGAACGGCCGCGCAGAGGCCGGCTCCCGCGGCAAGGATCATGTTGCTCGAGGATGTCCCCGACGGGACGGCGATCCGGATGAGGAAGGCGGACCACGCCGCGATCAGGAACAGGCCGCCGAGGTAGCCGAACATCTCCACGACCGTCGGCTGGGGTCCGAAGAAGCCGGAGGGCGCCGAGGCGACGTTCGTCGGCCGGGTTGACCCACCGTCGATGAGGGTCGCGGCCGCCCCTTCGGACGCGCGGAGCCGATCGGCGGTCGGGCCATCGATCAGCCCGGCTGCCTGCCACGCGGCGATCTTGTCGAGAACCGTGTCCATCGCGCCCTCCGGGGGGTCTGGTCGTCTCGTCGCGCGAGTCGGCGGCCGTCCATCGTGGAGGGGTCGCGTCGTTGGGCCGTCGCGGCGATCGCACAGATGACGCCTGACCCGCTGCAGCGTGACGGCCCGGGGCTACGTCGTCGAGAGGTGGACCGCACGCAATCGGCCCGATCGGACGTCGATCCAGGCGAGGCCGGGTCCACGTGGTGGGGCGGTGCCGGCCTCGACCGCCCGGACCCAGGCGGATGACGAGCCGCTGAACCGGGATCGCAGGATCGCCGGGTATCGGCGGACGATCTCGCGATTCGCGGCGGTGTCGACCAGGATCCACACCGAACGAACGGGGGCGGAGGTCGCGTCGGTCACGTCCGCGAGCTTCCGGTCGGTCGAGCGGACGGCGGCGCCGAGGTCGTCGAGTCGATTCCAGATCTCGACGAGCGCGGTGACGTCGTGGGCCTGGAGCACGAGATCCGTGGCGTGTCTGGGGTCCACGGGCCGGCTCGGGGCTTCGAAGCGCGCGGTCCAACCCGCCGCCGTCGCGATCCGGAGGAGCAGCTCCTGGGCGGCGAGGTGCCCGGCGTCGGCCGGCAGCGGATCGACGACGTCCCGGCTGAACCCGATCGCCAGGGGCCGCTCGAGCGCCATCCCGATCGCGACCCACGTCTCGATCGAGGTGCCGATCCCGCGACCGCGTTCCAGCCTGCTGATCTCCGACTGGCTGAGGCCCACGAGGCTGCCGAGCGCCGCCTGCGTGAGCCGCCGCCGCCGTCTGGTCGTCCCGGTGTCTCGTCCGAGGTTCGCCGCGATCGCCTGTGCCTCGCGACCGCCGAGGATCCGGGCTCGTCGCCGTCTGTGACCGGCCATATGCGCCGGAGTGTTACCCCCGGGGCTTATCGCGCGGTTACGTGGCGCGATCCGCTCCGCCCACGCTCAACCAAGCATGACCTGAGCCATGCCGGACGGCTCTCCGGCCGTTCAAGCCCGGGATCAAGCACTCCGATGCATATCGGGTGGGCGAGGGCGAGGAACGAGAGGCTAGAGCAGCTCCCCGTGGGCCGAGCCCGTCGGCTCGCCGTCGCGTGGGCGGGGCTCCTCGCCGGGGCCGTACTCCGGCGCGGAAGGCGCCGGCGCTTCCGCGGGCACATCGCCGCCCTCCAGCACCCGCAGCGGGCGCGACGCCTGGCCCTCGATCGCGCCGACCCCGAACGGCACCCATTTCGCGGGGTCCTGCAGTCGATGCGCCTCCGTGTTGCCCCGGGTGTGCGTGTCGGCGAACCCGGACGGCTCGATCCACATCCGCTCGCCCTCGAGCAGGCCGAGCACGCCGGACTGGCCCGGCTCGGAGCGCTGATGCTGGCAGTACGTGCACGACGCCTCGTCGTGCCGGTTGTACGTCGGCGGCTCCTCGTAGGTCGTGATGTAGCCCTCGTAGTTGCGGAGCACGACCTTGTGGTCGGAGTAGCTGATCAGGTAGTTCGGCATCACCGGGATCTTGCCGCCGCCTCCCGGTGCATCGATCACGTAGGTCGGGACCGCGTAGCCGGAGGTATGGCCGCGCAGGCCCTCCATGATCTCGAGGCCCTTTCCGACCGGCGTCCGGAAGTGCCCGGAGCCCTCGACCAGGTCGCACTGGTAGAGGTAGTACGGCCGGATCCGGTTCTCAACGAGCTTGTGGACGAGCGCCCGCTGGATATGGACGCAGTCGTTGACGCCGGCGAGCAGGACGGACTGGTTGCCGACCGGCAGGCCGGCCTTGGTCAGCTTGTCGACCGCGCGTGAGACCTCGGGCGTGATCTCGTTCGGGTGGTTGAAATGGAGGTTGATCCAGAGCGGGTGGTACTGCTCGAGCATCGCGCACAGCTCGTCGTCGATCCGCTGGGGCAGGAACACCGGCACCCGCGACCCGATCCGGATGATCTCGATGTGGGGGATCTCGCGGAGGCCGCGGAGGATCGACTCGAACAGCTTCGGAGCGAGGGTCAGGCCGTCACCGCCGCTGATCAGCACGTCGCGGACCTGGGGCGTCCGGCGGAGGTAGTCGAGCTGGGCCTCGTGGTCCTTGCGGTTGAAGTTCTGGGTCGGGTCGCCGACGATCCGCGACCGCGTGCAGTACCGGCAGTAGCTGGCGCACTGGGTCGTGACGAGCATCAGGACGCGGTCCGGGTAGCGATGCACGAGGCCGGGCACCGGGGAGTGGCGATCCTCGGCGAGCGAGTCCTCCATCATCGCGGTGAAGGCCTGCTGCTCCCGCCCGAGGGGGATGACCTGGCGGCGGATCGGGTCGTCCGGGTCGTCGGGGTCGATGAGCGAGATGAAGTACGGCGTGATGTCGACCCGGAACTTGTCCGGCGCGCTCAGCCCGGCCCGCTCCTCGTCGGTCAGGTTCAGGACCGCCGCGATCTCCTCGAGATCGTTGACCCGGTGGCTCAGCTGCCAGCGCCAGTCGTTCCACTTCTCGTCCGGGACGTCGTCCCAGATCGGCGCACGTCGGCTGACGGCCGGGCGACCGTCGGGCCCGAGCACCTTCGCCGGATCGCGCCGATTGACGAAGACCGGCTCCTCGGCCGCGCGCAACGCGTCCTGATGGGCGACCGCCGTCTTGATCTCGTGGGCGTCCAACGCGGGCGTGCCTCCTGGCGGGTCGAGCGGTGGCGGTCCACCGCGGCAGACGCATAAAGTCTATGCAGCCTGCATGCTCCGGGGATCATAGCGCGGCCCGGATCGGGCGGTCCAGACGGTCGATGGTCCCGGCGCGGTCACCGGGGGTGCGGAGGGTCGGTGGAGCTGAGGTCCGGCGGGGCAGAACAGCGCGCGGATCAGCGCGCAGGGGTCTCGGCTACTCCCCGATCACCGACCAGATGAAGCCCATCATGACGAAGAAGCCGACGAACATCCCGATCAGGCCGAGACCGCCGTAGGGCGAGTTCGCGCCCTCGTGGGGGACGAGCTGGAGGGCGATCCCGAAGACGATCGCCCACGCGACGAACAGGAAGGCGAACAGGTACTTCGAGGTGCCGCGTGCCATCAGCCGGCTGATGCCCGTCGGGCCCTCGGCGCTCATCGCCGAGCGGAGCAGGATCACCAGCATCAGGGTCGCGATCCCGATCGAAGCGCCGAACTCGACGGGTCGCAGGAAGATGATCGTGAACAGCTGCACCGGGGTCCTCGCTCAGGCTTCCAACGTGCAGCGCGATGCTACCAGAGCGCCGGGTCGCGATCAGCCCGCCGGCCGCTCCGGAAACGACGCCAGGGCCTCGGCGGCGGCGGCCGTGACCCGCTCGTAGTCACGGACCGAGAACGCCGCGACCCACGGCGCCTCGACGTTGATCACCGCCACGACCGCGCCCGGCTCGCCGACCGGCACGGTCAGCGACGAGCGGCTGTGGCCTCCCGGGAACCCGCGATAGTCGGGATCGAGGGTGACGTCCGCGCTCAGGGCGGCCGCACCGGTCCGGAAGACCCGACCGCACACGGAGCCGGTCAGCGGGACGATCCACTCCCCGACGACCACCTCGCCGATGTCCTCGCCCGCTCCCCACGCCTGGGCCGCAAGCCGGAGGCCGTCCGCGGCCGGATCGGGAACGAACAGCGCGACATGCTGGAACGGCTGGTCGCGGGCGATCTCGTCCGCGACGCGCGACGCCCAGCCGGTGATCGCCGCCCAGCCCGCCCTCGCGACCGCTGGGTCCGCGTCGGTGCGCATCGTGGCGTCGATCGTCGAGTCTCCTGAACGTCCGGAACCCGCTTGTGCCGAGCGTGTATAGCATGGCGTTCGTCATGTTGGCTTCCCCCAAACGGCGTAGTCCGGTCGAGGCTGCCCCGGATCGATTCGCGCGGCTCGGCCGGTTCGCGGTCCGCCGGCGCTGGTGGATCGTCGGGTTCTGGGCCCTCCTGCTGCTCGTCGCGGTGCCGCTCGCACCGCGCGTCGGCGGCGCCCTGCGCGCCGGTGGCTTCATCCTCGACGACCTCGAATCGGCGCGGGCGAAGGCCCTCCTCCAGGCGGAGCTGGACACGCCGCCGTCGGCGGTCGTCGTGGTCCTCCACAGCGACACGGCGACCGCCGGGACCCCGGCGTTCGAGGTGCCGGCGGCCGCGGCCATCGCCCACATCACGGAGGCCCCGGGCGTCGTGCGGGTGCTCCCGCACACGCTGAGCCCGCGCCAGGTCTCCGCCGACGGCCACACCGCGTACGACATCGTCTTCCTGTCGATCGCCCCGGACGACTCGCCCGCGGCGCTGCCCGGGATCCGCGAGCGGCTGGCGCAGCCGGCGGGGCTCGACGTCCAGCTCGCCGGCGGGCCGGCCTTCTACGGCGACGTCCAGTCCGTGTCCGAATCGGACCTGCGACGGAGCGAGATCGTGTCCTTGCCGCTGGCCGCGATCGCGCTGCTCGTCGTGTTCGGGTCGGTGATCGCGGCGGCCGTCCCGCTGATCGTCGGCGGTGCGGCCGTCGTCGTCGCGCTGGCGGCAATCTTCTTGATCGCGGGCATGACCCCGATGAGCATCTTCGTGCTCAACCTCGCGACCCTGCTCGGGCTCGGTCTCGGGGTCGACTACTCCCTCCTCCTGACGAGCCGGTTCCGGGAGGAGCTCGCGTCCCGCGCGGACGAGCCCGCGGACCAGCGCGTCGCGGTCGCCGTGGAGCGGACCGTCGCCACGGCGGGCCGGGCGGTGTTCTTCTCCGGGCTGACGGTCCTCCTCGGCCTGGGCGGTCTCGTCCTCTTCGAGTTCATGATCCTGCGCTCGGTCGGGATCGCCGGGGCGATCGTCGTCCTGCTCGCGGCCTCGTCCGCCCTTACCCTGCTCCCCGCCCTGCTCGCGATCGTCGGGACGCGGATCGACGCCCTGGCGGTCCGGCGAGTCGTGCCGCGCGACGATCCGAACGGGCCGTGGGCTCGGCTCGCCCGGTGGGTCATGCGCCGACCGGTCGCGGTCCTCATCCCTACCCTCGCCCTGCTCTTCGCCCTCGGGCTGCCGTTCCTCCACGTCCGGTTCAACGCCCCGGACTCGACGATCCTTCCCGCGAGCGTGCCGTCGCGCGCCGCATTCGACCGCCTCGCCGACGCCTTCGGCGAGGGCGACTTCGCCCCGATCGTCCTCGCGATCCGGACGGACGGCGCCGCGACCTCACCCGCCAATGTCGCCGCGCTGTACGACTACTCGCGTCGGCTCGCGGCGGACCCGCGCGTCCGTCGCGTCGACTCCCTCGTCGACGTGGATCCGCGCCTCGGGCCGGCGCAGTACGGGCTCCTGTACGCCGACCCGAACGGCCCGCGCGACCGATTCGTGGCCACGGCCCTGGCCGCGACGACGAAGGGCGACCTGACCGTGTTCACGATCACGACGCCGTACGGCCCGAACCGCGATGAGGGACGGGCGCTCGTCGCCGATCTCCGTCGCGACGGCGGGCCGCTTGCGCCGCCGGCCGGGATGACGGTCCTCGTGGGGGGCGGGGCGGCGGACGTTACGGACGTCGTCAACCGGGTCGCCGCGGATTTTCCGCGGACCGCGCTGTTCATCGTCGTGACGACCTACCTCGTCCTGTTCGTCCTCCTCCGCTCGGTCGTCCTGCCGGCGAAGGCGCTCGTGATGAACACCCTCTCGATCGTCGCGTCGTTCGGGGCTCTCGTGTGGATCTTCCAGGACGGCAACCTGTCGTCCGTCCTCGGGTTCCAGCCACTCGGCTTCGTCGAGACGACTCAGCCCGTGATCCTCTTCTGCGTCCTGTTCGGCCTGTCGATGGACTACGAGGTCTTCCTCCTGACGCGGATGAAGGAGGTCTGGGACCGGACTGGCGACAACCAGGAAGCGGTGGCGCGCGGGCTCGAGCGGAGCGGCCGGATCGTGACGTCCGCGGCGCTGATCGTCGTCGTCGTCGCGGGCTCGTTCGCGTTCGCCGACATCGTCCTGATCAAGGCGCTCGGGATCGGGATGGCAATCGCGGTGACCCTCGACGCGACCGTCGTCCGGGCGCTCCTCGTCCCGGCGACGATGCGGCTGCTCGGGAAGTGGAACTGGTGGCTGCCGTCCGGGCTCCGCCGGGTGCCGCGGATCGAGACGGCCGGGGTGGCGGGGGCGATCGGCCTGGCGCTCGTGCTCGCCTCGCTCCCGCTCCTTGCAGGCTGCACAGCCGGCGCGCCGATCCTCGCGAACGCCCCGGCGCCGCACCCGATGCCGCCGGCCCTGACGCCCGCCCCGTCCTTGCCGGCCGATCCCGTCGCCATCGTCCTGCCGGCGGACGACGGGCCCCACCACCGCCTCACCGAGTGGTGGTACTACACGGGCCATCTCCAGGCCGCCGACGGGACGCGCTACGGCTTCGAGGACGTGATCTTCCGCGCCGAGCGCGGCGGGTTCCCGGTCTCGTGGGCGTCCCACGTCGCGATCACCGACGAGACAGCCGGGACGTTCCGGTTCGCCCAGCGGACGGAGATCGGACCGCAGGTCGACCATTCCACGCCCGGGCACTTCGACCTCGCCCTGACCGGGCCGGCGGGCACGGACCCGGCCGCGTCGAGCTGGGCGATGGCCGGCGGCGACGGGCGGGACCACCTCGGCGCGCTCGGGTCCGCGGACCCGGCGAGCCCATCGTCCGGGACGCTCGGACTGGATCTGCGTCTGGCGGCGACGAAGCCCGCGGCGCTCCACGATACAGACGGCTGGATCGACTTCGGGGCGGGCGGCTCGTCGTACTACTACTCGCGGACCGCCATGGACGCCCTGGGCTCACTGACGGTCGACGGGCGGGACCTCCAGGTGACGGGCACGGCCTGGTTCGACCACCAGTGGGGTGATTTCATCGCGGTGGGTGGGGGCGGCTGGGACTGGTTCGCGGTCAACCTCGACGACGGCACGGACCTGACCCTGTCGCTCGTCCGGGACGCCGACGGCTCGTATCCGCTCGTCTACGGGACGTTGGCCGCGGCCGATGGGTCGACCCGCCACATGCCGGCGGACGCCTTCCAGGTCGCGGTCACGCGCCGATGGACGAGCCCGCGCACGAGCGCCGACTACCCGGCCGGCTGGCACGTGACGATCCCGGGCGAAGGCCTGGCGATCGATCTCCGGCCGACGGTCGCCGACCAGGAGCTCGACACGCGGGCATCGACCGGGGTCGTGTACTGGGAGGGATCGCAGTACGTTGCCGCCACCAGGGACGGGCATGCACTGGGCGGCGAGGCCTATGTCGAGCTGACCGGGTACGCGCCCGCGCCGACGCCGTAATCGCCGGAGCTCGTCGCCCTCAGGGGGCCGTGGTCGGACCGGGGATCACGACCCCGTTGGCCACGGCGACGTCCTGGATCTGGGCGTCGACGGCGGACAGGCTCGCGAGGAGGCGGACCATCGCCTTCGCCGACTGGCGATAGGACGCGGTGTTCGTCACCGAGTCGACGAGCGACTCCGCGGCGGTGTCGTGGATCGAGTCGTAGACCATGGCGAGATCGTTGCCGAGCCCGGCCGAGCCGGGCCACGCGGCGATCTTGTCGGCGAGCTGGCCGGCATAGACCGTGTCCGCGGAGATCGCGCGGAGGGTCGCCGCGACGGCCGTGGAATTGAAGGTCGACCGGGCGAGTGCGGCGGAGAGGACCCGGGAGGCGTTCCGCAGACGGGCGTTGACCGTGGCCGCCTGGACGAGGGCCGATCCCGTGATCGACGGGATGCTCCCCGATCCACCGGATCCGTACACGCCCGAAGGCAGCGGTCGCGGGTGGCCCGACGTGCCGGTTCCGACGATCGGTGCGGCGCTCGCGCCGGCGATCGGCGCGGCGTCGGCCGGCAAGGCGTGGGTGAGGCCGAACACCGTCCCGCCCAGACCGCCCAGCAGGAGGCCGAACGCGAGGCCGCCGCTCGCGAGGAGCGACGCCTTCGACATCGGCACGCCGATGATCAGTCGCGTCCGGCAGCCGGGGCAGCGGCGGGTCCCGACGGCGAGCGGCCGGGAGCACTTCGGGCAGTCGAAGACCGTCTGGTCGAGCTCGCCGATGGCGAGCGATTCCGGGGCGCCCCCGGCGACCGATTCCTGCGTGGGTGGTGCGGTTCGACGCCGTGAGCGCCGGACCGCGTTGACGGTCATTCGAGATCGAGGCTCCTGATCCGCTCGATGCGGAGGGCAGCGGTCGGTTGCCCTCGCCGGCAGTGTCCGTCAGGCGTACCAGAGCGGGCCTGAACCGAAGGTCCCGCAAACGGCCGTACGTTCGGACGGCGAGCGTGGAAGCGCCCGTGATCGGGACGTGCAAGTCGACGACGCTGAAACCTTGCGGCGGCGCGACGCCTCAGGAAAGTGAGCCCATCAATCCGGAGAGATCGGGGACGCGGACATGATCGATTTACCGCTCGGGGCGACCGCACCGCGCGACGCCTTCGCGCCAGGTCCAACTGGACCGACCTTTCGGGAGCCACGAACGGCCGTCGCGCGCAACCCAGCGGCCGGCGAGCTTCGACGCGCGATCGCCCGGGGTCCCGGTCCGGCGGCGCGGCTGCGCGGCGGCGAGATGATCGCCCTGCTGGCCGTGCTCGGTCTCGTGGCGATCGCGGCCACCGACCAGATCGTGCCGGCCAGCTCGGCCCATCAGGCGCAGCTCCGGATCTGGCTCGCCTCACGCGCCGCCGGGGTCGTCGCGCTCGTCCTGCTCGCGCTCCAGATCGTGATCGGGCTCCTCCTGAGCCATCCGACGAACAAGGTGGAGTGGAAGCTGTCGCGGGCGGTGTTCCCGTGGCACGACAGCCTGTGGCTCTTCGTCCTCGCGTTCGTCGTGGCGCACGTGGTCTCGATCGTCCTCGATCCGTACGCCGGCGTCGGGCTGGCCGGGGCGTTCGTGCCGGGGCTGTCCGCCTACCGGTCGGCACCGGTCGCCCTCGGCTCGCTCGCGCTGTACGCCATGCTCGTCGTCGGTCTGACCGCCCGGTTCACGCGGATCCTCCCGCGCGGGGCCTGGCTCGTGATCCATCGGGCGGGGGTCGGCGTCTTCCTCCTCGGCTGGATGCACGGCCTGCTCGCCGGGACCGACTCGGTCCCGCTCGCGGCTCTGTACCTGGCGCTCGGCGCCTCCGTCGCGCTGGCGACGGGCTGGCGATGGTGGGGACGATCCCGATCGGCCGCGACGGGAGGGCAACCGCTGTGATCGCGCTGCGTCTCCGCCGGGTCGTCGTGATCGCGGCGATCTTCGGAAGCCTCGTCCTCGGTGTCGCGACCGTCCGCGCCGCCGCGTTGTGGACGGCTGCCGGCGCGCCGCTGGCTGTCGCACCCGTCTCCGTCCAGGAGCTGACGACCCGGCTGGCCGACGAGCAGGCGCGCTCGGCGGACCTCCGGCGGCGGCTCGACGAGCTCACGGCGGCAGGCGCGGATCTCGCGACCGCCCTCGACGCCGCGCGAGCGCGGATCACGACCGACGCCGCCACCGCCGCCGATCTGACCAGCCGGCTCGCCCAGGCGAAGACCCGACTGCGGACGCTCGAGCGGTCGATCGCCCGGGCGAAGGCGTCGCTCGCGACCAGCCGCGCACCGGCGACGCCGCCGCCCGTCACCGGCGGCGAAGGGTCGGCCGACGAACACGAGCCGGACTGATGGCCACGCGGATCGAAACGGACTCCGGCACGAGGCAGCATCGCCTGCCGCGATTCCCCGGTCAGGTCGTCGCCCTCGTAGGCGTCTCGACGACCGGCTACGCGCTGGCGCTCGCGGGGATCGCCTCGCTCCAGGCGGCCAGCGACGCCGCCGTGGTGGCGGACCGGGCGCCGGCCGCCGCCGGGATCGACGCCGTCGCGAGCGGCCACGATCGTCTGGCGGGCCGGTTGGACGATCTCGCCGGACGACAGGCGCGGTCCGCGGCGTCGTACGACGCCGTCACCTCTGGCATCGCCAGGGTCGAAGCGGAGCTGGGTGCGCTCGCGGGGAAGGTATCGGCGGTCGACGGGGCATCGCGGACGCTGCCGGCGTCGGTTGCTCTTCCCCCGGTCGTGCGGTCCGTCCGGCCCTCGAGCCGGTCGACCACCCACGCGACGACGGGCGGCTCCGCGGCGCCCTGACCCGGCGCGTGGACGCTGTCAGGGACGGCCGATGAATGCGCCGAGCGCCGCGCGGGTCGGCATCCCGCCGCGCGCTCCGGGCTTCGTCGTCGAGAGGCTCGCGGCGGCGACCGCGTCCCGGACGGCGTCGCCGAGCGGCGAACCACCGGCGAGCGCAGCGGCCAGGGCTCCGGCGAACGTATCGCCGGCCCCGACAGCGTCGACGGCCCGGACCGGTGACGCCTCGACGATCAGCGGCCCCTGATCGGCGCGGACGAGGACCGCGCCGCCGGCCCCGAGGGTCACGACGACGGCCCGGGTCCCGGTCGGTCCCCCGTCGCCGCCGAGCAGGCGTCCCGCCGCGGCCACGGGGTCGTGGCCGACGTCCCCTGCGAGCACGGCCAGCTCGCCACGGTTCGGGATCACGATGTCGGCGAGCGCGACCACGCTCCGAGCGAGGCCTGTCGCCGGAGCCGGGTTGAGGATCGTGGTCGCCCCGGCCGCGCGCGCGGCCCGGAGCGCCGCGACGACCGCGTCCGTGGGGATCTCGCACCCGACGAGGACGACGTCATCCGCGCCGATGGCCAGCCGACCCAGGGCGCCCTCGACGACGTTGCCATCGACCTGCCCGTTCGCACCGGCAGCGACGGCGATGCTGTTCTCTCCGGTGCGATCGACGAGGATCAGGGCGACGCCGGTCGGACCCGGGAGGGTCGTCAGCTCGGAGAGGTCGATCGCCTCGGCGGCGAGCGCGTCGCGCGCGTCCGCGCCCAGATCGTCGTCCCCGACGGCTCCCACGAACGCGACACGTGCGCCGAGACGGGCCGCTGCCGTCGCCTGATTGCCGCCCTTCCCGCCGTGATGCCGGGCGAACGTCGCGCCGGTCACCGTCTCGCCCGGCCCGGGCAACCGGTCGACGGTCGCCACCAGGTCGACGTTGACCGAGCCGACGACCACGACCCTGCCGCTCATCGCGGTGGCTCCCTACCCGGTGACGAACTCGCCGCCGTCGACCGAGATGATGTTGCCGTTGATCCAGTCCGAGTCCGTCGCGCTGAGCGTGACGATCGCGTCCGCCACGTCCTTCGTCGTCGTCATCCGGCCGTGCGGGTTGCGGGCCAGCGTGACGTCGATCATCCGCTGGTTCTCGGGGATCTTCCGGAGCGCCGGGGTGTCCGTGACGCCGGCCCGGATCGAGTTGGCTGCGACCCCGGACCCCAGCCGGGCGAACTCCATCGCCAGCTGGCGGATGTGCGACTCCATGGCCGCCTTCGCGCCGGACACGACGCCGTACGACGGGATGACCCGGCTCGTCCCCTCGGAGGTCATCGCGTAGATCTTCGAGCCGCGCTCGAGGAACCCGGCCCGCCAGACACCCTGGACCCAGTACACGAGGCTGTTCGCCATCACGTCCTGGGTCATCTCCATCTTCTTCCGGTCGACGGCCTCCTTCGGGTCCTCGGCGAGGAACGGAACCAACGAGCCGAACGCGAGCGTGTGCATGACGACCCGGATGTATGGATGGCGACCCGCCGCCCGGCTCCCGTCGAAGCGCGCCCGGATCGTCTCGATCGCGGCCGCGCGCTTCTCGTCGTCGGCCGCGTTCATGTTGATGAAGAGCGCCTCGGTCCCGGCCGCCGCGATGGCCGCCTTGATCTCCTCGACGTGAGCAAGGCCCGCCCGGAAGTCGAGGTGGACACCGACGATCCGGTAGCCGGCGGCGGCGAGCGCCAGGGACGTCGCCTCGCCCATCCCGCTCGAGGCACCGAGGATGAGCGCCCAGCGCTCGCGGTCGTCGGTCATCGGGTCCTCCGGTCGTCGATTCGGCCCGGCGAGTCTAGCAGCGGCCCGGACCCGCTCGGCGGAGACTCGATGCAGCGCTGCACGGTGGCGGGCCGAGATGATCCTCAGACGTGAAGGTGCAACGATGGGGCGGTTCTCGCGTCTCATTCGGCCCGACGACGGAGGTCGTTCGGGTGGGCGAGGTCTGTTCCGCCTCGCCGGAAGGCCATGGAGGCAGGAGATGACATCCCGTCCACGCGCCCTGCGCGTGAGTCTGGCGTTGGCCGGCGCGCTGGCGTTCGCCATGGTGCCTGCGGCAGTGTCCGTGGCGTCAGCCAGCACGCCGAAGTGTCGGGTGGTGGACGTCCGCAGCGCGGCGCGGCACTCCCGGCTGCAGTGGGCCGTCAATCGCGCCCGGGCGGGCGACACGCTCCTCGTCTATGGCACCTGCCAGGGGACGACGACCATCCCGAAGAACCTCACGATCGTCGGCATGCGCAGTACCCACTTCGGCCGGCCGATCCTCGACGGCCGACGGGCCGGCTCGGTCGTGACCGTTGCGGGGGGCGTGACCGTCACGATCCGGAGTCTGACCATCGCGAACGGCCGGGCGACGGTGGGCGGGGGCATCCTCAACCATGGCACGCTGACGCTCATCGGGGCCACCGTCAGAAACAACACGGCGACGAGTCGCGGCGGCGGGATCAAGAACGTGAGCGTCGTCGTCAATGGCACCTCATTCCCTGCCACGCTGACGCTGATCGGGACCATCGTCACGAACAACACGGTGACCGGGTCGGGAGGCGGGATCGCGAATCAACGCAGGGTTCCCTATCACGATCCGAGACTCGACCATCAGCCACAACACCAGCACCGCTGGAGGCGGCGGCATCGCCACGTCGGAAGGGCTGCTCGTCATCGAGGGCCACACGTCGATCAGCTGGAACGTGGCCGCGGATGGCGGCGGCATCTGGGCGGTCCCGCATGTTTCGGCGACCATCGGCGGCACGACCTCCATTGACCACAATCGCGCTTCGGACGCGGGTGGCATCGACTGCGGCGACTGCGGCTTGACGTTGAACGACAGCAGCTCGGTTCACGACAACACCGTCACCGGGTCCGGAGGCGGAATGCGGGCCTCCGGCGTTTCCGAGAATGTCACCCTCAACGGATCCGCCTCGATCTTCAACAACCGTGCGGGTGGCGACGGAGGAGGCGTATGCGTCTGCGGAGCGAATCTGGGCCAGCTCGTCCTCAACGACAACAGCTCCATCTTCGGGAACACGACGACCGGGCACGGTGGCGGAGTCGATCTCGCGGCGACCTTCGCGAGCGTCTCGCTCGGGGGGACCAGCGCCATCCATGACAACCACCCGGAGAACTGCTACCCGGATGCGTCCGTGACGGGCTGCACCGGCTAGCCTCCGGCGAGCCTGGAAGGGGTTCGTCACCACCCGCAGATCGAGACGGGACGCCTGGACCGTGTCGACCGGCCGTTCGGCTCTCTCGTCCGAAGCCCAGCCGCGCTAGTTTGCGGTCGATGGCCGACCTCAAGCCGGAGCAGATCCTCGCGCTGCTCCTCCCGATCGTCGTGATCCAGCTGGGGCTGATGATCGCTGCGCTCTTCGACCTCGAGAAGTCCGAGCGTCGTGTCCGCGGTGGCAGCAAGCTCGTGTGGGTCCTCGTCATCGTCTTCGTCAACGTGATCGGCCCGATCGTCTACTTCGTCGCAGGGCGGGAGGAGTCGTGACGAGCCCGGCGCCGAGCGCGCCGGCCGCGACGGCGATCCAGGCCCGCGGGCTGACGAAGCGGTACGGCGCGATCCTCGCCCTCGACGGACTCGACCTGGATGTCCCCACCGGGTCCGTGTTCGGGCTCCTCGGCCCGAACGGGGCGGGCAAGACCACCACGATCCGGATCCTCACCGGGCTCGCCCGCGCCAGCGGCGGCTCGGCGTCGGTCGCCGGCGTCGAGGTCGGGCTCGATCGACCGGACCTCCATCGACGTCTCGGCTACCTCGACCAGGACCCGCGCTTCTACGGCTGGATGCGTGGCCGCGAGCTGCTCGAGCTGACGGGAGGGCTCAGCGGGCTGCGCGGCCCGGCCCTGACGACCCGCGTCGCCGAGGTGCTGGAGCTGGTGGGCCTGCGGGGCGCCGCGGAGCGTCGGATCGGCGGCTGGTCCGGCGGGATGCGCCAGCGCCTCGGGATCGCCCAGGCCATCGTCCATCGCCCGTCGGTGGTCTTCCTCGACGAGCCCGTCAGCTCGCTCGATCCGGAGGGCCGGCGCCACCTGCTCGAGCTGATCGCCGGGCTCCGCGGTGAGACGACGGTCATCCTGTCGACCCACGTGCTCGCCGACGTCGAGCGGGTCTGCGACCGGGTCGCGATCCTCGATCGCGGGCGCCTCGTCATCGAGGGGCCGCTCGAGGAGCTCCTCGCCGAACACGCCCGGCCGCTGTTCCTCCTCGATCCTGATCCGGGCCAGGACGCCGCCGTCGACGATCTCGTCGCGCGGCTGTCCGGGGCGCCGTGGGCGACGACCGTGACCGTCGAGGCGGATGGCCGGATCCGGGTCGTCGTCGCCGACGCCGCGACGGCCGCGACTGCCGTCCTGCCGCTGGTCGTCGAGAGCGGCGTCCGCCTCGCGTCGTTCGAGCGGGCGCGGCCCACCCTCGAGGACGTCTTCCTCGAGCTGGTCGGACCGCCGGGACCGGACGACCTCGACGGCCGGGGATACGTCCGCCCGCGCGAGATCGCGTCCTGATGGCCGGCGCCGGGGTCCTCCTGCGCAAGGAGCTGCTCGAACAGTGGCGGTCCTTGCGCCTCCAGCTCGTCGCAATCGTGTTCGTCCTGATCGGCCTGACCTCGCCGGTCCTCGCCCGGTTCACCCCGGAGATCCTCAAGGCGGTCGGCGGGAACCTGATCCCGATCGTCCTGCCGGCGCCGACGGCCGCGGACGCGGTCGACCAGCTGGCGAAGAACCTGAGCCAGCTCGGCGCGCTCGTGGCGATCCTCATCGCGGCCGGATCCGTGGCGACCGAGAAGGAGCGCGGCACCGCGGCGCTGCTGCTCGTGCGCCCGGTCGGGCGGGCGGGGTTCCTGCTCGCCAAGCTCGCGGCGATCGGGGTCACGCTCGCGGTCGCGACAGCCCTGGCGGTCGCCGGAGCGTGGTTCTACACGCTCGTCCTGTTCGAGCCGCTGCCGGTCGCCGGGACGATCGCGGCCGGGGTCCTCGACTGGCTGTTCCTGATGGCCTGGGCCGCCATCACCTTCCTGGGCAGCACGATGACGCGCTCGGCCCTCGCCGCGGCCGGGATCGGTGTCGTGGCGCTGATCGGGGTCGGGATCCTCGGCATCGTCCCGGCACTCACGGCGTGGCTTCCGACGGGGCTGATCGGAGTCGCTCGCGCGCTGGCCCTCGGGATCCCGGGACCCGACGCCTGGACCCCGATCGTGGGGACGGTCCTGTTCATCGGGGCGTGCGTCGCGCTCGCGTGGGGGTCGTTCCGGCGCCAGGAGCTCTGAGAGGCGGCACTCAGACGACCCCGTCCGCGCGAAGGCCGGCGATCCCCGCCGCGTCGTAGCCCAGCCCGGCGAGGATCTCGTCCGCGTGCTCGCCGAGGAGCGGCGGCGGGGTCCGGACCGTGGCGGGCGTCGCGCCAAGCTCGAACGGCGGCAGGACCTGGGTCGTCACCCCGAGGACCGGATGCGTCAGCTCGGTGGTCCGCCCCGCGGCCCACGGCGACGCGAACGCCTCGACGATGTCGTTGATCGGCCCCGCGGGGATCTCGGCGGCGGCGAGCGCGTCCAGCCATGCCGCGCTTCCCCGCTCGGCGAGGCGCGCGCCGAGCGTCGCGACGAGCTCCGCGCGGTTCGCGACTCGATCCCCGTTCGTTGCGAACCGCGGGTCGTCGGCCAGCGCGGGCAGTCCGAGCGCCCGGCAGAACCGCGGCCATTGCCGCTCGCTGCCGACGGCGATCGCGATCGTGCCGTCGGCGGTGTCGAAGGTCTCGTACGGGACGATGTTCGGATGAGCGTTGCCGAGCCGGCCCGGCGCGTCGCCGCCGACGAACGCGTTCTGGGCCTGGTTCACGAGGGCGGCGAGCGTGGACCCGAGCAGCGTCAGGTCGATCCGCTGACCGCCCGAGCGGTCCCGGGCCACGAGCGCCGCCAGGACCGCGACGGCGCCGTTCAGCCCGGTCAGGACGTCGCTCAGGGCGACGCCGATCTTCGTCGGACCGGCACCGGGCTCGCCGTCGGCTGGACCCGTGATCGACATCAGCCCGGACTCGGCCTGGATCACGAAGTCGTAGCCGGGGCGGCCGGGGTCCGGCGTCGCCGCGCCGTAGCCGGTGATCGCGAGATGGACGAGGCGCGGGTTCCGGCGGGCGAGGGCGGCCTCGTCGAACCCCATCCGGTCCAGACCGCCACTCCGGAAGTTCTCGACGAGGACGTCGGCATCGACGAGTAGCCGGCCCAGCACCTCGCGTCCGGCGCCCTGCCGAAGATCCAGCCGGAGCGAGCGCTTGTTCCGGTTGACCGCGAGGTAGTACGCCGCGGTCCGGGTCGCCGGGTCATCGCCCCCGACCCACGGCGGGCCCCAGCCGCGCGTGGCGTCGCCGTCGGGTGGCTCCACCTTCACCACGTCCGCGCCGAGGTCCGCGAGCAGCATCGTGGCGTACGGACCCGCGAGGACCGTCGAGCAGTCGACGACGCGGATGCCGTCGAGCGGGCCGGTCGGCGTGGCGCGGGACATGCGTCGATGGTAGGCAGCCCACGGGCAAGGGGTGAGCTCCTCGGGACGCCGAGGCACCCGACGCGGCGCGATGCGATGATCCGGTCATGACCGACCAGCCCGAGCCCACGACTCCCGAACCACACCGCCTCACCCTGATGACGGTCCATGCCCACCCGGACGACGAGACGATCGGGACCGGCGGCGTGATGGCCAAGGCCGTCGCCGACGGCCATCGGGTGATCCTCGTCACGTGCACGCGCGGGGAGCAGGGCGAGATCGTCGTCAAGGAGATCGACACGCCCGAGAACCACCGACGGCTCGGCGAGCTGCGCGCCGCGGAGCTCGAGGCGGCGATGGCCGAGCTCGGCGTCACCGAGTGGGAGAACCTCGGCTACCGCGACTCCGACATGATGGGCCGCGAGGGAAACAACGACCCGCGGACATTCTGGCAGGCCGACCTGGACGAGGCCTCCGGGCGCCTGACGTGGCTTGTCCGGCGGTATCAGCCGGACGTGATGACGACCTACAACAGCTTCGGCGGGTACGGCCATCCGGACCACATCCGGACCCACGACGTCGCGGTCCGGGCCTTCGACCGGGCGGGCGATCCGGCCTGGTATCCGAAACAACTCGAGGCTGGCGTCGGGGTGTGGGCACCGTCGAAGCTGTACGAGACGGCGATCCCGGCATCCGTCCGCGAGGCGATGGGCGAGGCGATGCGCGAGGCCGGCCGGCCGTCGTTCTGGGAGCCGCCGGACGACGCGACCGACGAGCAGCGGCGCGAGTTCGAGGAATTCGTGGCGAAGATGCTCGTCCCGGACGAGTCGATCACGACCTGGGTGGACGTCTCGGGCGACCCGATCGACCGCAAATGGCGAGCGATCCAGCGCCACGTGACCCAGATCGCGATGGACAACGGGTTCATGACGCTCGGCGAGGACGGCTGGAAGCAGCACTGGGCCAAGGAAGCGTTCATCCTCCGCGAATCGCGGATCCCCTCGACGATCCCCGAGTCGGACCTCTTCGACGGCCTGGCCTGAGGTCGACGAGGAGCCGCACCTCGTCGATCCGCCGGACGTCGTCCGTCGCCGCCGTCAGAGGACGGGCTCGGCGACGTCGTCCGCCCGGTCGCGCTCCGCCGCACCCGCGGGCTGGTCCGAACGGTCGCGATCGAGCGGGCCGCCACGGGCCAACAAGTGCGCGACGAGCCCCGTCCAGCCCGTCTGGTGCGAGGCGCCGATGCCGGCCCCCGTGTCGCCGTGGAAGTACTCGTGGAAGAACAGGAGGTCGCGCCACTCCGGGTCGTCGCGGAGCTTGCCCGCGCCGCCGGCGTCCGGGCGGTGGCCCTCCGCGTCGGGGAGCCAGATCGAGACGAGCCGCGCGGCGACATCCGCGGCGACGTCACGCAGACGCATCCGGACGCCGGAGCCGGTTGGGTGCTCGACCAGGAAGTCCGCCCCGAGCGCCTCGTCCCAGCGCAGCATGGACTCGATGAACAGGTAGTTGACCGGGAACCAGATGGGTCCCCGCCAGTTCGAGTTGCCGCCGAACAGCCCGGTCGTCGATTCGCCCGGCTCGTAGTCGATGGACGCGGTGTATCCCTCGATCTCGATCTCGAACGGCGCCGCGAGGTGCCGTCGTGACAGTGCCCGGAGGCCGTGCGGCGACAGGAAGGCGTCCTCGGACAGGGCCTCGCGCAGGACGCGCTCGAGCTGCCGAGGCGGCAGGAGGCTGAGGATCATGGCCTCGCCGCCGGGTGCCTCGACGATCGAGCCGCGTGCCCGCATCGTCGCGTCGGTCACGCCGGCGCTCGCGAGGAACCGTGCGAAGTGCTTGCCGAGAGAGAGCCCCAGCTCCGTCGCCTGGCGCGGGACGACGACCGCCGGCAGTGTCGGCAGGAGCCCGACCATGGAGTGGATGCGAAGCGGAACCGCCGTCCCGTCCGGCATGCGGAGCAGGTCGTAGAAGAAGCCATCCGTGTCGTCCCACAGACCGCTCTCGTTCATCGCGGACGCGATCCGCACGGCCCGTTCGAGGAAGGTGGTCATCAGGTCCGTGTAGGCAGGATCCCGCTTGGCGAGGGTCGTCGCGATCCGCAGCATCGACATGCAGTAGGCGTACATCCAGGCCGAGGCGTCGGACTGCTCGAGATGGCCGGCGACGGGCAGGTGCGATCGATCGAAGGCGCTCAGGTTGTCGAGACCCAGGAACCCGCCGCCGAAGAGGTCGTTGCCCTCGGCGTCCTGGCGGTTCAACCACCAGGTGAAGTTGAGCAGCAGCTTGTGGAAGATCCGCTCGAGGAAGAGCGTGTCCCGGCGACCGTCGATGTCCCACACCGCAAGTGCGGCGAGGGCGTGGACGGGCGGATTGACGTCGTCGAACGACCACTCGTAGGCGGGCAGCGCGCCGTTCGGGTGCTGAAACCACTCGCGGCACATCACGAGAAGCTGGTACTTCGCGAACGACGGATCGAGATGGGCAAGGGTGATCGCGTGGAACGCGAGATCCCAGGCCGCGAACCACGGGTACTCCCACTTGTCGGGCATCGACAGGATGTCCGCGGCATCGAAGTGGCGCCAGGCCGCATTGCGGCCGGTCAGCCGCTCGCGCGGTGGTGGGCTCGTCGCCGGATCGCCGTCCAGCCACCGACCGACCGAGTAGGCGTAGTACTGCTTGCTCCAGAGCATCCCCGCGAAGGCCTGGCGCATGATCATCGCCTCGTCGTCCGTCGCGTCGGCCCGGCGCAGGTCGGCGTAGAACGCGTCGGCCTCGGCCTCGCGGCTCGCCATCGTGTCGGCGAACCCGGTCCCGAGCAGGTCCGGAGGGTCCGCCTCGCCCGGGACCACCGACGGCGCGCGCGGGCGCAACCGGAGACGGATCTCGGCCGTCGCCCCGGGCTCGACCGTCAGGCGGTACCAGGCGGCCGCCTTCGTGCCCGTCGCCGCCGGGTTGACGGTCGGCGCGCCGCCGACCACGTGGTCGTTGATCCCGTCCTTCGGCCACGGTGTCGTCGCCGGCCCGCCGAAGATCCGGACGGCATTCGTCTCGTTCTCGCAGAACAGCAGCTCCGGACGGGAGCCATCCGGGCCCGGACCGGCATGCAGCTCATACTCGCCGAGGTTCGGGTGCGAGGCGCGGATCCGCGATCCGCCACTGGCGGCCGCCAGGCTCGGGTGGGCGCCGGCCGGGTCCCACGACCACTCGTTCCGGAACCAGAGCGTGGGCAGGACGTGGATCGTCGCCGCGTCGGGACCTGCGTTCCGGAGCGTGATCCGGGCGAGGATGTCGGTCGGGTCCGCCTTCGCGTAGTGGACCTCCACGATCCAGTAGCGGTCGTCGTCGAAGATGCCCGTATCGAGCAGCTCGAACTCCGGCTCGAGCTTCGAGCGTCGGGCGTTCTCCTCGATCAGCCGTTCGTAGGGAAACGCGCCCTGCGGGTAGTGGTAGCGCCAACGGAGCCAGGCGCTGCTCGGCACCGCATCGAGGTACCACCAGTAGTCCTTGACGTCCTCGCCGTGGTTGCCCTCGCCGTTCGTCAGCCCGTACATCCGCTCCTTGAGGATCGCGTCCTCGCCGTTCCAGAGCGCCAGGCCGAAGTTGAGCCGGCCGAACAGGTCGGAGATGCCCGCCATCCCGTCCTCGTTCCAGCGGTACGCCCGCGAGCGGGCGTGATCGTGCGGGAACGACTGCCATGCGTCGCCGTCGGCGCTGTAGTCCTCACGAACCGAGCCCCAGGCACGTTCGGACACGTATGGACCCCACTGGTACCACGGGCTCGCGGTGTCGAGTCCCTCCTCGAGGTGTCCGGCGTGCTCCATGCGCTGCCGCTCGACGCCGGCTCGGCGCGGTTCCCTCGACATCGCGTCACGCCCTCCGGGACGTCGGTCGCCGGCCGTCACCATGGGAGCAGTCCTTTCGAGGCGTCGTAGATCTGGCCGAGGACGACCTTGCCATCGCCCGCGGGGTCGAGGAAGTTCGGCTGGGCCTTGTCGAGGATCACGTGCGGCCGCATCCGGGCCTGGACGAGCGTGGGGCCGTGGAACGTCAGCTCCAGGGTGATCCCCTCCATCGTCGGCTCCGACCAGGTCTGGTCGAACACGAAGTTCCCGAGCGCGTACCAGATCGGCCGGCCCTCGTAGACCTCCATCGCCCCCGCCCAGTGGGCGTGGTTGCCGATGACCATGTCGGCCCCGGCGTCGATCGCGATGTGGGCGAGGTTCTGCTGGCCGCCGAACGGCGTGGGGTCGTACTCCGTCCCCCAGTGCGGGAAGACGATCACGACCTGCGCCCCGGCCTTGCGCGCGGCCGCCACGTCCGCCTTCAGCGCCGACGCCGACATCTGGGCACTGCCGGCCCGGTCGGCGGTCGCGCCGTAGGACTTCGCGATCGTGTCGTAGGCGAGCAGGGCGACCTTCACGCCACCCGCCGTGAGGATCGCCGGCTTCCGCGCGGCCGCCAGGTTCTTGCCCGCTCCGCTCGCGGCGATCCCGTGGTCCTTCAGATTGGCGATCGTCTGGAGGATCCCGGCCCCGCCGGCATCGCGGATGTGGTTGTTCGCGATCCCGACCCAGTCGATCCCGGCGTCGGCGAGGCCCGCGATCAGCTTCGGGTCGGCCGAGAAGACGGTCCCGAACGTGTGGTACCGGAAGTTGTCCGGCGCCGGGTTCTCGAAGTTCGCGATCGCCAGGTCCGCCTTCGTCAACAGCTTGCGCATCGCCCCGGCGCCGCCGGTCCGGGCCGTCTTCGGGACCTCCCAGCCGAACGAGGAGCAGCAGGTCCGGCCGGTGATGTCGGCCGTGCCGCCGTCGAACGGGAAGTCCGCCCCTTTGCCTTTGATCTTCAGGGTCTGGGCGACGCCCCGGTCGAGCATGATGTCGCCACCCGCGACGAGGGTCCACGAGGCCCGCGGGTCGAAGACCGGCGTGCCGCTCGGCTGCTGGAGCCGGGCCGTCAGGCCCCAGTCGCCGGCCGACCGGACGGCGCCGACGCCGAACAGCGACCGGCCGCCCCAGCCGAGCGCCCGGACGCCCGGCGTCACGGCGTCAGCGCGGAGGATTCCGAGCCGCTTGCGGTTCTTCGCGAGGTCGCGGATGAGGGTCGCGGCGTCCGGCGCGAGGACGAGGTGCGCGTCACCCGCCGGCCGATCGACGCCGAGTCCATCGAGCACCGCGTCCGCCTCGTCGTCGACGACCTCGATGGCTCCCCATGTCTGGCTCGTCCCGGCGAGCGCCGCACGGACGTCGGCGCGACCGATGCCGGTCGCCGTCGTCCGGAACTGGGCGACCGGCACGATGGGGACGTCCGCCAGCGTCGAGACGACCGGCGTGCTCGGACCCGGGCTCGGGCTCGGAGCGGACGTCGGGGTGGGGATCGCGGAGGCCCGCGATCCCGAGGACGGCCCGGACGTCGGCGACCCGGGATCGGAGGCTCCCGGCGCCTCGCTGGCGGCCGCGAGCGCCGGCGGCGAGCCGCCCGGCGATGGCGACGCCGGCGAACCGGCACCCCAGCCGATGGCCGAGCCGGCGACGGCGAGCAGCAGCGCGCCGACTGCGACGGCGAAGGGGAGGCGCCTCACCGGCGGGATTGTGCCACGCGTCCCCGACGGGGGCGGGAACCGGGTCCGGGACAGAGGAACGCCCCGTCCGGGCGGGCGGACGGGGCGTGAGGAAGATGCGACATGGCGGACCCGACCGGATTCGAACCGGCGATCTCCAGCGTGACAGGCTGGCATGTTGGGCCGCTACACCACGGGTCCGGGCGGCGAGTGCGGAGGATAGCAGGCCGCGCGGTCCTTGTCGCACGGCCGGGCCGCGCTCAGCCGGGACGTGTCCGGGCCGAGCCTCAGGGCGGGGCGATCATCGGGTACCAGCCGTCGCCGAGCTGCCCGAACCGCATGAGGATCCGGCCATCGGTCGCGTCGTGGAGCGTCAGCGAAGCCTGCCACGGTGCGGAGTTCCCGTCGGCGTCCGAGCCGGGCGCACCGGCGGCGGCGATGACCGAGCCGCCGAGCAGCGGCTGGAGAGAGATGTAGGCGGCATCGGGAGCCCAGCGACCGACCAGGGCGAGCGTCGTCGGATCGACCACGAAGACCCCGAGGCTCGGCGGCCCGTTGCGCGACCCATCCTGCTCGGCATATCCGAGGAGGTACAGGCGGCTGCCGTCGGGCGCGCCGGTGATCTCGGTCTGGACCCACGAGTTGACCGCCGACCAGGCGCGGGTCCAGGTCGGGGTCACGCCGGGGATCGGGCCAACACCCGCGGCTTCGGCGACCAGCGGATCGAAGTGCTGTGTCTGGACCGACCGTCCGTGGTCGGACGCGCGAACCAGCGAGAGCCCCATCGGATCCCACAGCCAGATGGCGCCGTTCGCCGGGTCGAAGAGCGGGTCGGAGTAGTACTGCGTCGTCGGCGGCAGCACCTCCCGCGAGGTCACGTTGCCGTCCCGGCCCAGCTCGACCCAACGCCAGATCGGCGGGTCGCTCGCATTCGGATCCGTCGGGTAGAAGGCGCACACGGAGACGAATTGGTCGTTCCGCAGGAAGCCGGAGGCCGAGCACCACGGGGCGATCGAGGTGATGCCGGGCAGCGGCCCGACCGAGCTCGGCGACCCGTCGCCGGCGAGCTCGAGCCGCCAGCCGAAGGTCTCGACCGACAGCTGGACGTCCTGGTTGTACTGCTGGATCGTCGCCCAGACGAACGCGGTCCGGCCGTCGGGGGAACGCCGCACCATCGGCCCGGACACGTCGGTCTGGACCGGGTTCGGGGTCTGGCCCGGCCCCACCGACGGGGTCGGCGGCGGGTCGGGCATCCGCTTCTGGTCGATCGGCATCGCCGGACCGATCGAGCCGTTCACGATGTCGATCCGGGCCGCGCTGAAGGACCAGATCCGGGCCTTCCTCGTCGCGGTCACGAGCAGCGCCGAACGATGATCGTCGGCGAAGACGACGTCCGTCTGGACCCCGCTCCCGGAGTTCTCGTCGACGTCACCCCGGTACGTGGCGAGCGTCGTCCTGCCCTGATCCTGGCCGTCCGGGCCGATCCGGACCAGGACGACGGTGCGGGCGGTCTGGATCCCGGTGCCACTCTGGATGTCGACCATGCACACGCATGTCCAGCCGACGCCGTCGTAGCTCGACACGACCGCATCCGAGCCGAGGTTCGCGCTGGTCCCGGTCGTCGACAGGCCGGAGTCGAGGTCGAGGACACGGAACATGTCGGTCCAGACGCCCACGCGTCCGGTCAACGTGGTCGACCCGGTGCGGGTGATCGCCGGCAGCGGCGTCGGGCCGAAGATCTGGAACGGCGTGGCGCTCGGCGATGGCGTCGGCGCCGGCGTGGGTGTCGCGAAGAAGGCGACGTCGAAGTTCGGCCGCTCGGCGAGCCGCGGCCCGACCACCGCGACCAGCGCGATGCCCACGCACGCGCACAGGACGAGGATCGCGCTGAGACGCCGGCTGCGGCCCGCCCCCTGCGAGGAGGAGCCGCCGAGCCGGACGGGAGCGACGGAGTAGCTCTGGTCGTCGCGTCGATCGGTCATGGGTGGTACCTACAATGACGGCCCGGGGCGGCTTCTCGTTCGATCTTTCGGGCATACTCGCCGCCGATGGCCGCGATCGACCTCCGCTCCGACACGGTGACGCAGCCGACCGACGAGATGCGACGCGCCATGGCGGCCGCCGAGGTCGGCGACGACGTGTGGGGCGAGGACCCCAGCGTGAACGCTCTGGAGGAGCGGGCAGCCGGGCTCCTGGGCAAGGAGGCCGGGCTCCTCGTCTCGTCGGGGACCATGGGCAATCTCGTCTCCCTGATGGCCCACGTCCCGCGCGGTGGCGAGATCATCGCAGGTGCCCAGAGCCATGTCGTCCGGGACGAGGCGGCCGGCCATGCCGTGGTCGTCGGGGCGAGCGTCCTGCAGCTCCGCGATCGTCCCGACGGAACCCTCGACCCCGACGAGGTCGCCGAGTCGTTCCGCGATCCCACCGATCCCCATGAGCCCGTGACGAGCCTCGTGACAATCGAGAACGCTCACAGCCACTCCGGGAACCAGCCGATCGGTGTCGTCGCGACGGCACGGATCGCCGCGGTCGCCCACGAGCGCGGCGTGCCGCTCCATGTCGACGGCGCGCGGTTCTTCAACGCGGTGATCGCCCACGGCGTGAGCCCGTCGGAGCTCGCGGCGCCGGCGGACTCGGTGACGTTCTGTCTCTCCAAGGGCCTGTCCTGCCCGGCCGGCTCGGTCGTCGTCGGGAGCCGGATGTTCATCGGCCGGGCGCGCCGAGCCCGGAAGCTGCTCGGCGGCGGCATGCGTCAGTCCGGCGTGCTGGCGGCCGCGGGGCTCGTGGCGCTGCGGGACGGCGACGCCGGGATGATCACGCGACTCGCCGAGGATCACGCGAACGCCCGCCGTCTCGCCGATGCGCTCGCGGCGATCCCCGGCATCCGCTCGCCCGGCGACATCGCCCAGCCCGGAGACGGGCCGCTGGATCCGGCCCGCGTGGCGACGAACTTCGTGCTGTTCCGGGTGGCCGCCGACCGTCGCGCCTTCCTCGCCGCCACCGAGACCCGCGGCGTCCGGATCGACTCCTACCCGCATGGCCAGGTCCGGGCCGTCACCCACCACGGGATCACCGCCGACGACGTGGACCGGGCGGCCGAGGCGATCGCCGCCGCCCTGCGCGAGGTCGGCACCGCGCGCGTCGCGATCCCGTCCTGAACCCGCATCGGATGCACGAATCGCGCCGCTCGGCGACACTCACGGTCCGCGTCGCGGGTCTGCACCGCCCGGACGACGGCCGCGCCGTCAGAGCCGACGAGGCGCCGATCGACCCGCCCAGGAGTGTTTCGTGACCCGATCCCTCAACGACGTGGTCCTGACCCGTCCGTCGCCCGCGACCCTGCCCGGCCCGCTCGACGACCGCCTGTATGGCCTCATCGAGGCCCACTTCCGCGAGACGATCCGCCGGAACCCGATCCTCGGGACGTATCTCGGGATCCACACCGAGGACCACTGGTACGGCAGCGCGACGCGCGACGCGGTCCTCGAGGAGCTCGAGGCGGAGCGTGCCCATCAGGCCGCCCTCGAGGCGATCAATGACGCGGAGCTGTCGCCGGATGCCCGGTTCGAGCGCGACCTCGAGCTGCACAACGTGCGCCGGGCGATCTTCGACGCCGCCGAGGTCCGGACGTGGGAGCGCCGATCGACCGCGCTGGACCTGATCGGGGACGGGCTGTTCCTCCTGTTCGCCCGCGACTACGCCCCGCTCGCCGAGCGGCTCGACTCGATCGCGAGCCGCCTCGAGGCCGTCCCGACCTTCCTCGACGAGTCCCGTTCGCGGGCGGTCGTGCCGCAGGTCCGTGCCTGGCAGCAGCTCGAGATCGAGTCGGCAGCCGACATGCCCGGCTTCTTCGGCGAGATCACGGCCGCCGGCACGGCCCTGCCGGATGCCGAGCGACGGCGCCTCGAGCGCGCGGCCGACACGGCGCGGGCCGCGATCGCCGAGTACGCGGGCTGGCTCACGGAGACGCTCGGTCACGGGACCGACGACTGGGCGCTCGGCCGCGAGCGCTACGACGAGCTCGTCGGCCTGCGCGCGTTCGACGGGCTCGATGCCGACGCCATCCTCGAGATCGGCGAGGACCAGCTCGAGATGCAGAAGGCGGCCCGCATCCGGGCGGCGGCCGAGATGGACGATCGGGCGACCGAGGCGACGGTCATCGACCGCGTGAAGACCGACCATCCGGCGACGTTCACGGAAGCCCTCGATGCCTACCGCGACACGATGGTCCGGGCACGCCAGTACCTGATCGACCGGGACATCGCGACCGTCCCGCCGGACGACCGGATCGAGGTCGTGGAGACGCCCGAGTACCTCCGCAACGTCATCCCGTTCGCGGCCTACTTCTCGCCGCCGAAGTTCGACCCGTCGCCGGAGGGCATCTATGTCGTGACGCCGTCCGTCGGCCACGACCCGAACGCGATGCGGGAGCACAACTACAGCTCGATCAGCAACACGAGCATCCACGAGGCGTACCCCGGCCACCACCTCCAGCTGGTCGTCGCCAACAGCCATCCGTCGCTCACCCGGCTGGTCACGGACGCGCCGGAGTTCGTCGAGGGCTGGGGGATGTACTCCGAGCAGATGATGCGCGAGGAGGGGTTCGACGCCGCCCCGAACTTCCGGCTGAACATGCACACCGACGCGATCTGGCGGGCCTGCCGGATCATCCTCGACGTCCGGATGCACCGGGGCGAGGTCGCGATCGACGAGGCGATCGACTTCCTCGTCGGCCAGACCAGCTTCGAGCGGGCGAACGCCCGGGCGGAGGTCCGGCGCTACACGTACACGCCCACCTACCAGCTCTCGTACCTCCTGGGCAAGGTCCTCCTGCTCCAGCTCCGGGAGGACGAGCGGGCGCGGCTCGGTGGCGCCTTCTCGCTCCGGGACTTCCACGACACGCTGCTGCGCAACGGCTCGCTGCCGATCAGCTTCCATCGCCGCCTCCTCCGCGAGCGGCTCGCCGAGGAGGCAGAGGGGCGCGGCGATCACGGCAACGGCGGGAGCGGGGCCAGCCGCGCTGCGCGCACCTAGGTGCAGGTCATCCCGTCGATCGATCTCGATCGAGGCCGCTCGCGGGTCGTGTACTGGCCCGGCGCATCGACCGGCGCGGGTGCGCCCACCGACCGGCCGGAGCGGATCGCGGAGCAGTTCGTGACCGGTGGCGCGCGGCTGATCCATCTCGTCGACTTCGGCGGCGCGGTGTCCGGCCGGCCCGAAAACCTCGAGGCCGTCGGGGCGATCGCGTCGCGCGTCGCCGTGCCCATCCAGCTCGCGGGCGGCGTCGACACGGCGGACGGGATCCGTCTCGCGTTCGCGGCCGGTGCGACCCGCGTCGTCGCATCGATGGCGATCGCGGACGATCCGACGGAGCTCGCGGCCGCGCTCGAGGTGGCCGGTGCCTGGCTCGCCGTCGGGCTGGACCCGCGCCCGGAACGGCTCACCGCCTTCCCCTGGCAGCGGGCCGGCTCACCGACCCTCGCCGGAGTCGTCGGGGAGCTGGCCGATCGCGGCGTGAGCCGGTTCGTCCTCGCCCACGGCGGCAGTGCGCCGGACCCGGCGGTCCTCGGGCCGATCGCCGCACGACCCGACATCGACGTCCTCGTCGCCGGCGGCGCCACGAGCCTCGACGGCATCCGGCGGCTGCGCGACACCGGGATCGCGGGCATCATCCTCGGCGAGGCCCTGCTCTCCGGGGCGATCGACTACACCGCAGCCCTGGAGGCCGCCGCATGACCGACGATCGGCGCCGCTCGGGCTCGACCCCGAACCGCTCCGGCGGCAAGGGCTACGGTCCGATCCCGACGTTCGACCTGTACGGGGTGCTCGCCGTCCGCCCGGACGCGACCCACCAGGAGATCGTCGAGGCGGTCGCGGTCATGGACCGCCGCCTCCAGACGGCGTCCGCGCGCCAGCGGGGCGGCGCCACGGCCCGCCAGAAGCGGCTCAACGTCGCGCGCTACTGGCTGCTGGACGCGGACCGGCGGCGAACCTACGACGGCGCGGTCGCCCGAGGCGCGACCGGCGCCGGCGCCGCGACCGGCAAGGTGAGCGGTGGCCGCGTTCGCGGCGGATCCGCGACGCGGCAATCCCCGGCGGTCTGGTGGCGCAGCCCCCTGCCATGGGCGGGCGCGGTGGTCGTCGTCGCGGTGGTGGGGTTCCTCGTGCTTCGCCCGGGCGGCCTGACCGGCGGGGGCGCGAGCGCCTCCGCGTCGCCGCGGCCGTCGGCGTCGGGCAGCGGGTCCGCTGGCGTCGGGTTCGTCCCGCGCGCGAGCAATCCATCGGGCTGCCCGACCTCCCAGCCACCGGCCGGCGCCGCGGGCAAGGAGGAGCTCGTGACGATCGAGACGGCCAAGGGGACGATGCAGATCACGGTCGTCAACGATCTGTCGCCGATCGCGGCGGGCAACTTCGTCGCCCTCGCGGACTGCGGCTACTACAACGGGGTGCCGTTCCACCGAGTCGCCGCCCTCCAGGACGGGACGCCGTTCGTCATCCAGGGCGGCGATCCGACCGGGACCGGCGCCGGCGGCCCCGGCTACACGATCCAGGACGAGCCGGTGACGACGCCCTACAAGCGGGGGACCGTTGCGATGGCCCGGTCGTCCCAGCCGAACTCGGTCGGCTCGCAGTTCTTCGTCGTCCTCGACGACAAGGACGCAGCCGTCCTCTCGAGCGCGAACACGTACCAGATCATCGGCTCGGTGACCTCCGGGATGGAGACCGCCGATGCCATCTTCGCCGCCGCCGGCGGCGTGGAGCTGCCCGCCGATCCGGTCGTGATGACGAAGGTGACCGTCAGCACGCCATAGCCGCGGTCGACCCGTCGGGTCGCCGGAAAGGAGCGCCATGACCAGCGTCACGATCGCCACCGAGAAGGGCGACATCGACGTCGACCTGTTCACGACCGACGCGCCGAAGGCGAGCCAGAACTTCGTCGACCTGGCGAAGAAGGGCTACTACGACGACGTGGTCTTCCATCGCGTGATCCCGGGCTTCGTCGCCCAGGCCGGCGACGGCCAGCACGGCAAGAAGGCGTCGCTCAACGCGGGTCGCGTCGGCACGGGCGGCCCCGGCTACACGTTCGCGGACGAGCCCGTGAAGGGCGACTACGTCCGGGGGGCGCTGGCGATGGCGAACGCAGGCCCGAACACGAACGGGAGCCAGTTCTTCATCTGCCACCAGGACCTGACCGCGAAGCTGCCGAAGAACTACACCCTGTTCGGGCAGGTCACGAAGGGGATGGACGTCGTCGACGCGATCGTGGGTGCCCCGCGCAACAGTCGGGATCTGCCGGACGATCCGGTGGCGATCACCGGGATCACGATCCACGAGGACTGACCGCCCGGGGTTCGCCGTCATGCGGCCGCAAGGAACGTTAAGGAATTTACATCACGGCTCGCATCAAAACTCTTGGCTTTCGAGGTTGATGCGGGTAGGATCGGCTTGCGCTGCTAGGTCAGCCAAGCTGCCCCAGCACCAAGGTCATGGGTAGGTAGGGTCAGGGTAGTCGGTGCAGCCGACGTGATAGATGCCCTTGGCGCGTGGCGGGCGTCCGGTTCTCCGGACTTTCACCGGGACAGCATTCGAGGCGGCTCCTTCTGGAGCCGCCTCGAGCTTTGTGCGTCGCCTGGTCCGGAGGGTCAGCCGACCGGAACCTCCTCGCCCGCGGCCTTGGCCGCTTCGTTGACGGCCTCCGCCGTCGCCTTGTCGACCGGCACGGTCTTGACCTCGGCGGCCTGCGGGATGGTCTCCTTGACGGCGTCGATCGCCGTGATGTCGACGACCGCGAGGATCCCCGACGTTCCGGGCGTGATGACGTCGGCCAGCTCCTTGGCGACCTCCGACTTCGCCGCCACGTTGCCGACCTTGCCGGCCGCGGCCCCGACGACGCCGCCGAGGGCAGCGCCCGCAAGGAGCGAGGGCGGGAAGATGATCGCGAGGGCCGCTCCGGCAACCGCGCCCCACATGAACCCGGTGCGGGTCTTGTGGTCGGTCATCTTGCGGACCTTGATGTTGCCCTGGTAGTCGGCATCCACGACGAGCACGCCCTGGATGTCGATGGCGCGCTTCTCCTCGGCGTCGAGCAGCGCCTCGTACGCATACGCCGCGGTGTCCATGTCCGCGAAGCGCGCGACGAGGAGGGCCTGATCGCCCTCGATCGCGATCCCACCCGCGGCGACGGTGTTGCCGTACTGGTCCTCGATCGCGCCGGCGGTGACGACGACGGGGTCCGCGGTCGGCTTGGTGTCATCGGTCATGGTCGTTCCTCCAGGTCCGTGGATGGACCGCGCTCTTGCGGGCGGATCGAACCCGCTCAGTCGCGGCCGTGGGTCGTGGCCCGCGGGCGGTTGCCGCGAGCCTGCCGGCCGGCGCCGCCGGTCGGGGTGGATGGGCGCTCATGGGGGTGGCGGCGCGGTCGAGCGCCGGCCGGGTGCGAGTGGTGCCATCCGAATCGGGACGTTTCCCCCACGTCCGAATCCTCCGTCGCTGCGGCGCGGGCGTCAACGGTGCCGGCACGCAGCCCGGCCGCCGGAGCGACGACTCAGCGGTTCCGGTCGGACCGGA
>CAVVCZ010000010.1:0-28050 GCA_963746845.1 uncultured Chloroflexia bacterium
CGGGCCTCCTCGGCGACCTCGACATCGAGCTGCGACGCGGCGCCGGCGCTTACATCTGCGGCGAGGAGACGGCCCTGTTCGAGTCGATGGGCAAGCGCGGCGAGCCGGGCACAGGCCGCCGTTCCCGGTCGAGGTTGGGCTCTTCGGGAGCCGACCGCGATCGACAACGTCGCGACGCTCGTCAACGTCCTCCACATCGTCGGCGAGGACGGCGCGGCCGCGGCGTTCAAGGCGATCGGCACCGAGGGCTCGACGGGGCCGAGGCTCCTCTGCCTCTCGGGCAACGTCACGCGGCCGGGCGTCTACGAGGTCGAGTTCGGGACGACGCTGCGGGAGCTCCTGGACCTCGCGGGCGGCGTGCCCGGCGATCGCGCGATCCGGGCGATCCTGCTCGGTGGCGCGGCCGGGGTCTTCGTCGGGCCGGATTCCCTGGACGTGCCGTTGACGTTCGAGGGGACGCGGGCGATCGGGGCGACGCTCGGGTCCGGCGTCGTCATGGTCTTCGACGAGACTGCCGACCTCGTCGGCGCGCTGACCCGGATCGCCCGGTTCTTCCGCGACGAGTCGTGCGGTCAGTGCGTGCCGTGCCGGGTCGGGACGGTTCGCCAGGAGGAGCTGCTTGCGCGGCTCGCGGCGGGCCGGGCGAACGGCTCCCGCGAGGACGAGCTGGGCCTGCTCCGGGACATCGGGCAGGCAATGCGCGATGCCTCGATCTGCGGCCTCGGCCAGACCGCGAGCTCGGCGATCGAGAGCGCGCTCGGCCAACCGGAGCTGGTGGCGCTGTGAGCCTCCACCCACCGCCCCCGCCGGACGAGCCGGTCCCACCGATCCTGCTCGAGCCACCGGCCCGATCGAGCCGGTTGCCCGCCGCCCCGCCGGAGCCGCCGCGCGCCCCGGTCGAGCTGACCATCGACGGGGTCGCCGTCAGCGTGCCCGCCGGCTCGACGATCCTCGACGCCTGCCGGGCCCAGGGGATCGACACGCCGACCCTCTGCTACCTCGAGAACCTGACGCCGGTCAACGTCTGTCGCGTCTGCGTGGTCGAGGTCACGGGCTCGCGCGTCCTCGTCCCGGCGTGCTCGCGCAAGGCCGAGCCGGGGATGGAGGTCCAGACCGACACGGACCGGGTTCGCCTCAGCCGGAAGATGGTCCTCGAGTTCCTCGGCTCGTCGGTCGACCTGTCGACGGCACCGTCGGCGCTGGACTACATCGATCGCTACGACGCGGATCCCGACCGGTACGGCCCGCCCGCCGCGCCCGCCGAAGCGGGCGAGCGCGACGCCCACGAGGCCGGTCACCACCACGCGCCGCCGGTCGATTCCGCGCAGACCGTCCACCAGCCGGTCAAGGTGGACAACGAGCTGTACGTCCGCGACTACTCGAAGTGCATCCTCTGCTACAAGTGCGTCGAGGCGTGCGGCGAGGATGCCCAGAACACGTTCGCGATCGCCGTCGCCGGCCGCGGGTTCGACGCCCGGATCTCGACGGAGGCGGCGGTCCCGCTGCCGGACAGCGCGTGCGTCTACTGCGGCAACTGCATCGGGGTCTGCCCCACCGGTGCGCTGATGTTCCGGTCCGAGCACGAGATGCGCGCGGCCGGCACGTGGGACGAGGGCGCCCAGACCATGACGGAGACGATCTGCCCCTACTGCGGCGTCGGCTGCTCGCTGGAGCTCCACGTCCAGGACAACGAGATCGTGAAGGTCACCTCGCCGCTCGACTCGTCGGTCACCGACGGCCACCTCTGCATCAAGGGCCGGTTCGGCTTCCAGTTCGTCCAGAACCGCGGGCCGCGCGACAACCCGTGATCACGCCGGCGACGACGATCGGCTGAGCGGGCGGGATGACCACGCCTCGTCGCGGTCGGATCATCCTCCTGAACGGCACGTCCTCGAGCGGCAAGACGACGCTGGTGCGGGCCCTCCAGGCGGTCCTCCTCGATCCATGGCTGGAGATCGGCATCGATCGCTTCGTGTTCGCCCTGCCCCGCCAGTACCGGGACCAGCCGCTGTGGTCCGAGGTCTTCCGGTACGTCCGGGAGCCGGGCGCCGCCGCCGATCGCTTCACGATCGAGACCGGCCCGCTCGGGGAGCGAATCGTGAGCGGGATGCACCGGACGGTTGCGGCGCTCGCGCACGAGGGCCTCGACGTCGTCGTCGACCACGTCCTGCTCGAGAGCGGGTGGCTCGCCGAGTGCCGCAGGCTCTGGGCGCCGTACCGGCTGCTGACGGTCGGCGTCCGCTGCCCGCTCGAGATCGTGATCGAGCGCGAGCGCGCCCGTGGCGATCGGACGATCGGGCAGGCCGCGGCGCAATACGCCGTCGTCCACCGATGGGGCGGCTACGACCTCGAGGTGGACACCTCGACGACGACGCCGGAGCTGGCCGCGACCCGGATCGCCCTCGCCGTCGGCTGATTGCGCACGGGCCTGGCCCGTTCCTCAGTCGAAGCCGAGCAGGTCCCGCAGGTCGATCCGCTCGTCGTGGGCGTAGACGTTGAAGCCGTCGCCGCGCAGGAACCCGACGAGGGTCACCCCGAGACGGTGCGCCGCCTGGATCGCCAGGTCGCTCGGCGCCGAGACGGCGCACAGGATCGGGATCCCGGCGACCGCGGCCTTCTGGACGATCTCGAAGCTCACCCGGCCGCTGACCATGAGGATCCGGCCGTGGAGCGGCACCGTCTTCGCGAGGACCTGCGAGCCGACCAGCTTGTCGAGCGCGTTGTGCCGGCCGACGTCCTCACGCAGCGCGAGGAGCTCGCCGCTCGGCGTGAACAGCCCGGCGGCATGGAGGCCGCCGGTCTCGTCGAACGCGCGCTGCGCCGCACGGAGCAGATCGGGCAGCGCGAGGATCACCGTCCGGGAGACGACGGGCCCGTCCGGGATCGGATCGGATCGGACCGCGATCTCGTCGAGCGACGCCTTGCCGCAGATGCCGCAGGACGCGGTGGCGACGAAGTGGCGCTCGGCGACCCGGGAGGCATCGAACGGACGGGCGAGGTGGACGGTGACCTGGTCGTCCGGCTGGTTCATCGCCTCGGGGTCGCCGAACGTCGTCCTGATGATCTCCGGGCCGTCGACGAGGCCTTCCGTCCGGAGGAAGCCGATCGCGAGCTCGTCCTCGAACCCGGGGGTCCGCATCGTGACCGCGATCGCAACCGGGTCCTGGCCGGGGCCGGCGGCCCGGATCTCGAGGGGCTCCTCACCGACGACGCGATCGCTGCGGAACTCGAGGGAGGAGCCGCGGACGGCGACGACCCGGGTGGTCGTGACCTGGCGGGTCGGCGGGGCGAGGGGATCCACGCCGAGAGTGTAGGTCGGGCCGCGTACGCGAACCTGCGGTGCTACCGTCGGGCGGTGATCGCGGAGGTCGCATCGAGATGCTGAGCCCGGCCGAGTGGTCGTTCCTCGCCGCGGCGCGGACCGCGACCCTCGCGACACTCTCGCCGAGCGGCCGGCCACGACTCGTCCCGATCTGCTTCGTCGTCGGGAACGACGCACCGGATGGCCGGGCCCGCCTGTACAGCCCGCTCGACGAGAAGCCGAAGCGGAGCGACGACCCGCACGAGCTGGGCCGCGTCCAGGACCTGCTGGTGCTGCCCGAGGCGACGCTGCTCATCGATCGCTGGTCCGAGGACTGGGACCGGCTCGCGTGGCTTCGGCTCGAGACACGGGGCGAGCTGCTGGAGCCCGAGCCGCGGGAGCGGGAAGAGCACGCGGCGGCGATCGTCCTGCTCCGTGCGAAGTACCCGCAGTACGCGGGTCATCGTCTCGAGGAGCGCCCGGTCCTGCGGTTCACGGTCGAACGGTCGCTGTCGTGGGGCGACCTCGGCACCTGACCGGGCCGGGCGCGGCCTGGCGCGGCCGAAGCGAGCCTCAGCGGTCCAGGAACAGGGCCGGTGCGTGCGGACGGAGGCAGTGGGTCGAGCTCATCGCCTGGTGATAGCCACCGGCGTTCAGGATCGCGACGATGTCGCCCTCGCGGACCGGCGGCATCGGGTAGTCCTCGGCGAACACATCGCCGGCCTCGTTGATGTGCCCCGCGACGGTCACGCGCTCCGTCCGCGGCGCGTCCGGGGCCGCGCAGACGACGAGCTCCTGGGCGAACCGGTAGATGAAGTACGAGCAGTTGACATTCCAGCCGAGATCGAGCCCGACGTACGTCGTCCCGGCCCGCTCCTCCACGGTCACGACCTCGCCGAGCAGGATGGCGCTGTCCTTCGCGAGGTAGTCGCCCGGCTCGCACCCGACCGCGACGCCGTCGTCGACGAGGTCGCCCATCGCCCGCCGGATCGCCCCCGCGTAGGCGTGCGGGTCCACCGCGACCTCGTCGGCGCGGGCCGGCACGCCCAGCCCACCGCCGACGTTCAGCTCGGCGATCGGGTGCCCCGCGTGGCGCAGGCGGCGGACGATCGACGCCACTCGCGCGATCGCGGTCTCGAACGCGGGGACCCCGCCCGCGAGCCAGCCCGACCCGACATGGACGTGGAGGGTGTCGATCGTCAGCCCATGCCGAGCCGCGGCGGCGAGCGCCTCGTCGAGCCGGTCCTCGTAGATCCCGAACTTCGTCGGTCGCTCGCCGCTGTACGCCAGCTGCTTCGTGTAGCCCGCGCCGGCGCCCGGGTTGATCCGCAAGCCGATGGTTCGCCGGGGTCGGTCCGCCGCCGTGGCAGCGTCGAGCGCCGCGAGCCGCCGCCCGACACGCTCGACCTGGCTCACGGCGTCGAGATTCAGGTGGACGGTGTGGGCGAGGAGCACGTCGAGATCCCGGTCGGACACGTTCGTCCCGGTGTAGCTGATGTCCTCGGCAGCCCAGCCGCACTCGACCGCGCGGAGCGCCTCGCCGGGCGAGCACGCATCGATCCCGACCAGCCCGCGCAGCGCCCCGAGGAACTCCGGATCCGGGTTCGCCTTGAGCGCGAAGCGAACGCGATGCCGGAGGCCCGCGGCGTCGAGCGCGGCGATCAGACGCTCGGCGTTCTCGACGACGCGGAGCCGGTCGTACGCGAACAGCGGCGTGCCGTGGTCCCGCGCCAGCTTCTCGGCGTCATGCCCGGCGATGGCCAGCCGGCCGGCCAGGATCTCGAGGCCCGGGCGGACCCACCACGGACGATCGAGGCGGGCGCCCTCGGGCGGGACCGGGAGCGACGGGGCAGTCACGGGCGTGCGAAGGGGCGGACAGGAGACGCGGTCGGGCCGTCAGGCCGACGCGGCGTCCGGGTGCGGATGGGGGTGGGCGTGCCGGGCCCGACCGGAACCGGGCTTCCAGCGATCCGGGCCTTCCTCCACGGTCGCCCCGAGATCCTCGAGGAGCTTCCGTGACACCAGCGCCACCTCGGCGATCGCCGCGTCGAACGCGGCGCTGTTGCGGGCGGACGGCGTCCGGTAGCCGCTGACCTTGCGGACGAACTGGCGGGCGGCCGCCTCGATCTCACCGGTCGTCGCCGGCTCGTCCGGACGGCGAAGGACCTTGATGCTTCGGCACATGCCAGCAGGGTACCGCGCGCGGCGTGCTCAGGCCGCGGTCAGGCCAGCCTCCAGTCGATCGCGCCGGTGTAGCAATGGTCCAGCGCCGTGCACAGCCCGGCGGTCAGGTCCCAGGTCCGCCCGTCGACATACGGCCCGCGGTCCACGACCGGGACCGTCACCGTCCGGCCGTTGTCGGGGTTGCGGAAGGTGACCTTCGTGCCGCATGGGAGCGATCGATGGGCGACGCCGCGCAGGGACGCGGTCATCGCGTAGCCACAGGCGGTGCGCTTGCCATAGAAGCCGGGGCCGTACCACGACACGTTGCCGTCGGCCCGCCAGCGAACGATCGAGACTGACCGGGCCGTCACTGCCGGCTGGACCGACGCGCCGTCCGGACGACGGGCGCCCGCGGCGGCGAGCGGCGGGGCCGGTTCGAGGACCGGACTGCCGTCATCCAGCCCGCCGGCGGACCGGTAGGAGGGGTCAAGGCTGGGGGTCGGCATCGTCGTCCCGTCGCTCCACGAAGCATCGACCACCCGGAAGAGGAGGTGGTCGGCCGGTCCGCCCGGGCCGAGGCCCGCGGATCCGATGGAGACCGGGACGGCGACCGCGGCGAGCAGGGCGATGAGTGCCACGCTCGCGACGATTCTGGGGCGTCGCACGTCCCGGTCATCGTCGCGCGGGCAGCGCCTCGGCGGCCCGTGGCCGCGCGACGGAACCCTTGCAAGTCCGTGTCAAGCGGACCTGCCAGAATCGGCGGGATGCCCGTCCGGACGCTCACCCTCGACGCGCCGCTCGACCTGCGGCGCACGCTCGCGATCCATGCCCGCGGCCCCGGCGACCCGATGATGCGGCTGGGTCCCGCGGAGGCGATCCGTGCGACGCGGACGCCGGACGGACCGGCGACCATCCGGATCGTGATCGACGGGGAGCGGCTCCACGCGGAGGCCTGGGGGCCCGGTGCGGATCGCGTCCTCGCCGGCCTGCCGGCGCTCGCCGGCCTCGACGACGACCGCGGCGGCTTCGACGCCGGACGCCACCCGCTCGTCGCGGAGCTGGATCGTCGCCACCGTGGCATCCGGCTCGGCCGGAGCGGGGCGGTCCTCGAGGCGCTCGTCCCGGCGATCCTCGAGCAGAAGGTCACCGGGCGCGAGGCCTGGCGGGGGCTGCGCGGGATCGTGCGGCGGTGGGGCGAGCCGGCGCCCGGACCGTTCGGGCTTCGGCTGTTGCCTATGCCGGAGGTCCTCGCGTCCGTCCCGTATCACGCGTTCCACCCGCTCGGGGTCGAGCGGCGTCGCGCGGACCTGATCCGGCGGGTCGCCGATCGCGCGGCCCGGTTCGAGGAGATCGTGACGATGTCCCGATCCGACGCCTACGCCCGGTTGACCGCGCTGCCCGGGATCGGGCCGTGGACCGCCGCCGAGGTCGCGCTCCGGGCGCTCGGCGACCCGGACGCGGTCAGCATCGGCGACTTCCACCTGCCGAACGTCGTCGCGTTCGCCCTCGCCGGCGAGGTGCGTGCGGACGACACGCGGATGCTCGAGCTGCTCGAGCCATGGCGGGGCCAGCGGGCGCGGGTGATCCGGCTGCTGGAGATCAGCGGCCTCCGGCCGCCGGCGTTCGGGCCGCGGTTCCCTGCCCGCTCGATCGCCGCGATCTAGGCGAGCGACCCGCCCTTCGAGCGCAGCCGGCCGCCGTCGAACAGCAGCCCGAGGATCGACCGCCGCTCGCGACCGGTCGGCAGGAACGGGCGGGTCGCTGCGGGCCTGGGGAGCACCGGTGCGCCCGGCTCCGTCACGAGGCTGGGCGCCGTCTCGGATCCGAAGCCGAGCGCTGCCGCGACCTCGGCGGCCGGCATCGGGATGGCCGTGTCATCGGCGACCGCGTCGTAGCAGAACGCGATGGAACGGATCCCCGACCCGTCGCCGGGCGACGCCAGGCCGACGACGCCGGAGCGGGCCGGCCCGACCTGGAACTGCACGTCCTCGCCGTCGACACCGGATCGCGTGATCACGAGAGCGATCGGGCGGTCGGCATGCCACGTGAAGGAGTCCGGGACCCCGGCGACCGGCGAGCCCGGGCCGCGGATCTCCACGCTGAGCGTCCCGTCGGTGTGGGTGCCATTGCGAAGCGCGTCGCCATCGATCCGCATGCGGCGCCGGGCGACGTGGCCGACGCGGCGGAGCTTGGTGTCGGCGGGGTCGATCGTGATCGTGCGGCGGTCCATCGGCGGATCCTCGGGTTGCAGCGGGCGCGGCCTGCGGGGTTGGGCGTCGCGATGGAGCGGGGCATCGGGATGACGCGTTCAGGTGGTCGGAGCGTCGCGCAAGCCCGGGTTCCGAGACATGGACGCGCGTCGATCGGTGGCGGCGACGTCCGTCGTCACCGGCCGTCCGCGATCAGCCGGCGGGCGCGTCCTCGGCGTCGGTGGTCTCGCCCGCGCCGGCCCCGTCGCCCTCAGGCCCACGGGCGCGATAGGCGACGACCTCGAGGGGCTCGAGCGTGATCAGCCCGTCGCCGACCATCGCGTCGAGCTCCGGCAGGATCGCCCGGATCGTCGACTCGCTGTCGACGACGTCGATGACGACCGGGAGGTCCTCGGACAGCCGCAGGATCTTCGCGGTGTGGAGGTGGGCGTTCCGGCCGAACCCCTCGATCCCGCGCACCACCGTCGCCCCGGCGATCCCGCGCTCGCGCAGGACGAGGACGATGGCCTCGTACAGCGGCCGCCCGTGCCAGCGATCGGCCTCGCCGATGTAGATGCGGAGCCGGAGCGCCGGAGCGTCGATGGTCATCCGATCGCCCGTCCCAGCGTGAGCCCGGCGACGACCGCCACGATCCCGAGCGCGGCCGATCCGAGCAGGTTCATCGTTCCGAGCGCGGCCTGACCGTCTTCGACGAGCCGCCAGCTCTCGAGCATCAGCGTCGAGAACGTCGTGTACGCGCCGAGGAAGCCGATCATGACCGGGGCGCGAATCTCCGCCGGCAGGATCGAGCGGTCGATCGTGAGCGCCGCGAGGAGGCCGAGAACGAACGCCCCGGACAGGTTGACGGCGAGCGTCCCGAACGGGAACCCGGTCCCGACCCGATCGAGGACCCAGCCGTCGACGAGGTAGCGGGCGACGGAGCCGAACGCGCCACCGATCGCAATCAGGACGAGGGTCACGCCTCGCAGGATCGCGGGGAGCGCCGGACGGCGTCAAGCGGTGGCCCCCGGCCCGGCCCGGCGCGCCCGGGCACGCGGTTCCGTTACGGTGTCGGGACACAGCGCGAGGAACCCACGATGGCCGAGCGGTCGATGCCGAGCTTCAGCAAGTCCCCACCCGAGCTCGTGGACCGGTTCGCTGCGATCCTCGACCGCTACCCCGACGCCCAGCGCAAGCAGATGTTCGGTTACCCGGCGGCGTTCGTCGGGGGCAACATGGCGACCGGGCTGTTCGCGGACCGCTGGGTCGTCCGCCTGCCGGCCGCCGAGATCGACGCGGCGAAGACCGCCGGCGCCGAAGGGTTCGAGCCGATGCCCGGCAAGCCGATGAAGGCGTTCGTCGTGATCCCGGCAGCGGATGTCGACGACGACACCCGGATCATGGCGTGGGTGGAGCGTGGCCTGGCCCACGCCGCCTCGATGCCGGCCAAGAAGTAGGCGCCGCCGGCCTTATTTGAGCTTGCTCGCGACCTCGGCCGCGATGGCCGGATCGGCCGTGTCGATCACGATCACGAAGTCTGACCCGACGTAGACGTATTCGACCGTGCCCGCGTCCCCGTAGTCGATCTTGGTGACCTTCTTGCCGCCGAGCGTCACCTCGGACTTCGTGACCCCGGCCGCGTTGGCGGACAGCCAGGTGTCGATGACCGCCTCGCTCAGCTTCGCGCCGTCCTTGCCGGGCAGGCGGAACGCGGTGACCTGGAGGTCGATCGCGCCGCTGTCGTCGAAGGCCTGGGCGATCTGGAGGTCGGACACCTCCGCGCCGAGCGCACGAATCCGGGCGCTGAGGGCCCGCGAGTTCGGGTCGCCGCCGAACACCTGGTCGGCGCTCGCGCTCTGGATGGTGAGCTGCGTCCCGCCGATCTCCGTCGGGAGCTTCGCCTCGAGCTCCGGCGCGGCGGACGACGCCGACGGTTCGACGCCGGCGTCGGACGAAAGCGGTTCGTTGCTCGCGCCGGCGTCGTTGCTGGCATCGGCCGCGATCGTCCCGGCCGCGTTCTCGTCGCCCATCGCCGCGGCGACGGCCTTGGTGATCGTCGCGAGGTCGCTCGGGCTGGCCGAGCCGGCGTCGGCGACCTGGCCGATCAGCGACCCGACCCGGAACAGCGTCGTGACCGAGCCGGTGGCGGGGTTGTCGACGTCGTAGGCGTCACTGCCCGCCCGGCTCGTCACGTTGGCGCCGGCGGCCTCGGCGGCCGCCTTGTTCTGGCTCATCGCGGCCGCGGCGGCGTCGCCGTAGCAGGTCACGCTCGCGTAGACGGCGGGCTGGGGGGTGCTCGTGTCGCTGCTGGCGGGGCCGAGGATCGAGACCGTCATCCCGTTCGCGTTCATGTCCGTCGAGCCGAGCGACCAGTCCTGGGGCAGGTCGCCGCTGTCCGGGATCGCGCCCCACGCCTTCTGCCGGCAGCTGTCGAGGTTCGAGCCGCGGTTCAGGAACACGAGGGTGAGCGACACGACCGCCACGGCCAGGGCGAGCAGGGCGATCCACGGCGCGACGCTCGCGAGCCACGGCTGCGGGGGATCGGCGTCGCCCGGCTCGTGGATGGCGGTCGGTCGCGTCGGGGGTCGCGTCAGCGCGCGGCGGGGGCTCGTCCGACGTGTGGGCATGCTGCCTCAGGCTCCGGACGGCGGTTGAGAGCCGTCTGAGATCGTCGACCTGGGCCCGGTCGGTGAACTGGTCGGGGCGGCGGGATTTGAACCCACGACCTTATCGTCCCGAACGATACGCGCTACCAAGCTGCGCCACGCCCCGACCGAATGCCCGTTTGCAGGGCCTGCGCATGATAGCAGAGGGTCACGGGTCGGCAGCTCAGTCCCCTTCGACGAGCGCCGGCATCCGGGTCCGCGGCTCCCGGATCGGGATGACGGCGAGGGCGGCGAGGATGAACGAGACGGCCATGAGGACGAAGACGACCGGCAGCCCGCTCGGCTCGCCGAGCCCCTCGATGATCCGGCCGTAGAAGAAGGTCCAGAGCGAGCCAACCCCGAACGCGAGCGTGAAGTACAGGGCGAACGAGGTGTCGCGGATCGTCGGCGCGGCCACGTCGGCGAGCAGGGCCTGGAGCTGGGGCGACTCCGCGAAGCTGAACAGCCCCATCAGGATGATCCCGAACCAGAGGCCGGTCGTCGAGGCGCCCGCGACCAGGAACGCCAGGAAGGCGATCGCCCCGCCGACGTACACGCCGATGATCACCGGTCGCCGTCCGACCCGGTCGGACAGCCAGCCCGCGACGAGGGGCATCGGCACGGACAGGATGATCAGCACCCCGTACATCAGGTTCGTCGTCGACTCCGGGAGGGCGATGACGATCGACAGGTAGGCCAGGGCGAACAGGTTCACGACGCCCAGCCCGCGGCCGCCGCCGCCGAGCACGGACGCGAGGTAGATCCAGCGGTGGTCGGGGTCGCGGAGGACCGTCGCGAACGACTCGCGCACGCTCCCGTGCGCCACCGCGGCCGCCCGGTCGACGCCGGTCTCGCGCACGAAGACCAGGATCGCGAGGGCGATGACGACCGCGGGGATCCCGAAGATCACCACGACCCAGCGCCAGCCGAGCGCGGCGATCATTGCCGCGCCGACCAGGGCGACGACCACCGTCCCGACGTTGCCGCCGCTGATGTGGGCGCTGATCGCGAACCCGCGCCGCTCCTCGGGGAACTGCTCTGCCAGCAGGCCGTTGCCGACCGGATGCTGAGGCGCGCCGCCCATCCGCGACGCCACGTTCACGACGGCGAACGCCGGAAAGCCCGGCGCGATCGCCTGGGCCGCGAAGCCCCCGCCGAACACGACGCCGCCGCCCGCGAGGATCGATCGTCGCGACATCACCCGGGTCAGCTTGGCGAAGCTCAGCTGGATGAATCCGCTCGCGATCGATCCGACCGCCACGAGGACGGTCACGTCGGCGAGCGTCACGTGGAACTCGGACAGGATCTCGAGGTAGACGAGCGGCAGCAGGACCGCCTGGGCGTGGTTGACGGCGTGCGCGATCGACAGGAGCCAGAGCGTCCGCTCGGGGTGGATCTCGACCCGGCTCGGGGCAGGCGGGACCGGCGCGGTGGGATCGGCCGTCATCGGGATTCCATGCTGACGGATCGCGCGGCGGGACGTGGGCCCGTTGCAGGCGCGACCGCTTTCGGGCATGGTGTCGGCCCCGGTCGGCCCCACGGGCGCCGCCGGCCCATCTCCACGGGGTCTCCATGCCGACCGTCCTGATCGCCGATGCCGAGCCGCACATCCGCATCCTGATCGCGCAGGCACTCGAAGACCTCGAGGATGCGGGGGTCGAGCTCCAGACCGCGTCAGACGACGAGACGGCCCTCGAGACTGTTCGGAACCTCCGCCCGGAGCTCGTCTTCCTCGATGTGATGCTGCCGCGAACGACCGGGTTCGACGTCTGCCGGGCGATCAAGCACGACCTCGGGCTCGCCGGGACGACGGTCGTGATGCTGACCGCGAAGGGCCAGGCGTATGACCGCGAGGAGGGGCTCGCTGCCGGGGCCGATCGTTACCTGACCAAGCCGTTCGATCCCGACGAGCTGCTCCTGGTGGCCCGCGACGCGCTCGGGCCGGCGGGAGTCACCTGATCGAACGGCGACGCCTCGGAGCCGCCGGACCGGAGGTGCCGGTGATCGGCCTTGGCACCTGGCGGGTGTTCGACGTCCCCTCAGTGCGGCAGGCCGTTGCGGACGGCGTCGTGGCGGCGGCATTCGAGCGCGGCGTCCGTGTCGTGGACTCGTCGCCGATGTACGGCCGCGCCGAGGCCGTGCTCTCCTCCGCGCTCGGGGCGGGCCCGGGTCGCGATCGCGCGTTCGTCGCGACGAAGGTCTGGACCGGGTCGATCGACCCGGCGCAGGCGCACCTGCGCCGGCAGCTCGACTGGTTCGACGGCCGGATCGACCTGCTCCAGGTCCACAACCTCGTCGGGTGGCGCGTCCACCTGGATTGGATGGAGGCGGAGCGGGATGCCGGTCGGATCGGCTGGATCGGTGCGACGCACTTCAGCTCGTCGGCGTTCGACGAGCTCGAGACCGTGATGCGGACCGGCCGGATCCAGGTCGTCCAGGTGCCCGTCAACCCGCGCGAGCGAGCGGCCGAGGCCCGGATCCTGCCGCTCGCGGAGGAGCTCGGGATCGGGGTGATCGCGATGCGGCCGTTCGCCGAGGGCGGGCTGCTGGGCCGGCCACTCCCCGAGGAGCTGCGGCGGGCCGGGCTGACGTCGTGGCCGGACGCGCTCCTGCGGTGGACCCTGTCGGACCGCCGGGTCGGCGTGGCGATCCCGGCTTCGTCGTCGGTCGACCACGTGGCCGCGAATACCGCGGCCGGCTCCGGGCCATGGCTGCACCCGGACATCCGGGACCTCGTGGCGCGCCTCGCCGGCCAGGTCATTTCGCCCTAGCGCGCGGCGAACAGGCCCGACCCGTCGACGCGGGCCCACGCGATGCCGTCGGCGAGGGGCATGGCCCGGTCCGCGTCCAGGAGGGCGTGGATCCAGCTGGCGGATCGGGCCGGAAAGCGCGCTGCCATCAGGTCGCGAAGATCGCGGAGGAGCCCGCGGTTCCGCCTTGTCGACCGGACGACCAGGAGGCCGGCGACCCGAGCGTTCGGCTCCTCCCGACGGAGCGCGGCCACCTTGTCAGCCAGACCCCGCATCGCCTCGCCGACGTCCGTCAGCAGATCAACGAGCTCGACGACGGCGATCTCGTTGCGGGCGGGCCGTTCCAGGAGGACGTCGATCGAGCGCGATCGACGCGACATCGGATCGATCGTTCGCTCTGCCCGAGCCTGCCACGCGCCCGTCCTGGCGAACCGGATGATCGACGTCTGACCGCGGAGGTGGGCGATGTCCCGTGGGAGATCGGCTCCGGGACGGGCCTCGAGGAACGCCGCCAACTCCGTGTCCACGGCCGCGGCGCAGGCCGCGAGCGTCTCGAGCGATGCGGTCGTCCCGCCGCCCCGTTCGAGCGTGCTCCAGAACCCCTGCGAGACGCCGGCCCGATCGGATGCCTGCGCCTGCGTCAGCCGCAGGGCGAGTCGGGATTCCTTCAGCCCCACGCCGATCCGCCCGGCCAGGTAGCGGCTCCGTCGCCTCCCTGCCGCTCGCGCCGATCCCGCGCGACGTCGCGATCGATCCGGCATCAACGCGCCTCCGAGGTCGGCGGGCAGACGAGCATGCCGCCTGGCCATTCACCGGCGATCAACGGGCCGCCGGGCATCACGTATTTCAAGAAGGCGTATCGGACGGCCATTCGGCCCCGACCAGGCTCCGCCGAGCGCGCCCTGTCGCGCATCTCATCACGAGAAGACGTATCCGGCCCGGAAGTCCATGGGTTCGACGGGGGCCGGTCCCGGGATGCTGTCGGATACGCCTTCTTGAGATATCGCGGCGGGTGAGGTGGGGCGGCGCGTCGGACGAGGCGGGCGCCTGGGCCGGCGCCCGCCCGGCACGAGGCTCAGTACTGGAACAGCAGCTCGCGGTACTTCGGCAGCGGCCAGAGGTCGTCCGAGACCAGGGTCTCGAGCTCGTCCGCCACGTCGCGCAGGTGGTTCTGGGCGGGGATCACCTTGTCGGCGAACGCCCGCGCCTCCTTCTCGACCGACTTCGCCTCGTGCGCCGCGTGCTGGGCATGCTCCAGGTCGCGGATCGCCTTGACGAGATCGTCGGTCAGGTCCGATACCTGGTCGGCGACGGCGCTCACGCCCTTCGACGACCCGGCGGCGGCCAGCTCGCCGAGGTAGCGCGCGGCGGCCGGCAGGATCAGCGTCCGGGCGATGTCGAGCGCGCAGCTCGCCTCGATGTTCTGGACCTTGACGTAGCGCTCCCAGTTGATGTCGACGCGCGAGGCGAGCTCGCGCTCCGAGAGCACCCCGAACGACGAGAACAGCTTCTTCGCCTTGGCCGACGTCAGCGCCGGCAGGGCGTCGACCGTGCTCTTGTTGTTCGGCAGACCGCGCTTGGCCGCCTCCGCGTGCCACTCCTCCGAGTAGTTGTTGCCCTCGAACAGGACCTGCTGGTGCTCGCCGACGGTCGTGCTCAGGATCGTGGTCAGGCTCTTGAAGTCGCCCGGCTTCAGCTTGTCGAGCGCATCGGCGAGCCGCTTGAGCGAGTCCGCGACCGCCAGGTTGAGGACCGTCTGCGGCCAGTAGATCGGGGCCGACGAGCCCACCGCGCGGAACTCGAACTTGTTGCCGGTGAACGCGAACGGCGAGGTCCGGTTCCGGTCGGTCGCGTCCTTCGAGAGGACCGGCAGCGACGTGACGCCGAGCTCCAGCGAGCCGCCCTTCTTCGAGGCCGACGCCGAGCCCCGTCCCAGCTGCTCGACGACATCCGCGAGCTGCGAGCCGAGGAAGATCGAGACGATCGCCGGCGGCGCCTCGTTGGCCCCGAGACGATGGTCGTTGCCCGCGTCGGCGATCGACGCCCGGAGCAGGTCCGCGTGCGCATTGACGCCGTGGATCACCGCGACCAGGAACGCGAGGAACTGGGCGTTCGAATGGGGGTCGTTGCCCGGATCGAGGAGGTTCTCCCCGTCGTCGGTGGCCATCGACCAGTTGTTGTGCTTGCCGGAGCCGTTGATCCCGGCGAACGGCTTCTCGTGGACGAGGAACGACAGCCCGTGCTGCGGCGCGAGCCGGCGCATCGTCGAGAGGACGATCATGTTGTGGTCGGAGCCGACCGACGTCGCCTCGTACACCGGCGCCATCTCGAACTGGGCGGGCGCGACCTCGTTGTGCCGGGTCCGGGCCGGGATGCCGAGCCGCCAGAGCTCCCGGTCGAGATCCATCATGAACGCGAGGATCCGCGGGCGGATCGGGCCGAAGTACTGGTCCTCCAGCTCCTGGCCCTTCGGCGACGGGGCGCCGAACAGCGTCCGCCCGGTCAGCAGGAGGTCCGGCCGCTGCTCGGCCAGCCGCCGGTCGACGAGGAAGTACTCCTGCTCGGGGCCGATGTTCGTGAAGACCCGGCTGGACGAGGTGTTGCCGAACCAGCGCAGGACGCGCAGGGCCTGCTTGCCGAGCGCCTCCTGCGACCGGAGCAGCGGGATCTTGTGGTCGAGCGCCTCGCCGGTGAACGAGACGTACGCCGTCGGGATCGTCATCGTGACGCCGTTCGGCTCGACCTGGAGGAAGATCGGGCTCGTGACGTCCCATGCGGTGTAGCCGCGCGCCTCGAACGTCGCCCGGATCCCGCCCGACGGGAACGAGCTTGCGTCCGGCTCGCCCTGGAGGAGGTTCCTGCCGGAGAACTCGGCGATCGTGTGGCCGTCCCCGCTCGGGTTGAGGAACGAGTCGTGCTTCTCGGCGGTCGAGCCGGTCATCGGCACGAACCAGTGGGTGAAGTGGGTCGCCCCATGGGACAGCGCCCACTCCTTCACCCCGTGGGCGACGGCGTCGGCGATCTCGGGCTCGAACGGCTCCAGCCCGTCGATCGTCCGTCGGAGACGACGGAAGATCGGCTTGGCGAGGTACTGCCGCTGGGCGACCTCGTGGAACACGTACTGGCCGAAGATCTCCTCGCCGGCGTGCTCCGTGTAGTCCTGCGTCGCGCTGACCTTCTGGCTCGCGATCTCCGCGATGGCCGTCTGACGTGCGGTCATGTTCCTCCTCGACGATGTGATCCGGGTGCCTGATGGACGGGTGGATGGGTGGCGGATTCAGAACGCCTCGAGATATCGCTCCAGCTCCCAGCCGGTGACCTGGGTTCGGTAGTCGTCCCACTCGGCCCGCTTCGCGGAGACGTAGTGGGACAGGACGTGGTCGCCAAGTGCCGCGGCGATGACCGGGTCGCGCTCGAGCTCGTCGATCGCCTCGCCGAGGGTGCCGGGCAGCTCGCGGATGCCCTTCTCGGCGATCCGCGCGGCATCCATCTCGAACAGGCTCTCCTCGACCGGTTCGCCGAGGGTCAGACCCCGCTCGACCCCGTCGAGGCCGGCCGCGATCATCGCGGCGAACGCGAGGTACGTGTTCGAGGACGGGTCCGGACAGCGGACCTCGACCCGCGTCCCCTCGATCGACTTGCCCGGCGAGACCTTCGGGACCCGGATCAGGGCCGAGCGGTTGGTCCGGCCCCAGGTCAAGTAGGTCGGCGCCTCGTAGCCCGGGACCAGCCGCTTGTAGCTGTTCACGAGCGGGGCGAGGATCGCGATCATCCCGCGGGCGTGGGTCAGGATCCCGGCCATGTACGACCGCGCGACCTCCGACAGGCCGTACTTGTTGTCGGGGTCGGCGAACGCGTTCCGGCCGTCGGCGATCGACCACAGGCTCTGATGGGTGTGCATCCCCGAGCCGTTGATCCCGTGGATCGGCTTCGGCATGAACGTGGCGTACAGCCCGTGCTGCTGGGCGATCGCCTTGAGGGCGAACTTGAACGTGATCGCGTTGTCGGCCGTCTTCAGCGCGTCGGCGTACTCGAAGTCGATCTCGTGCTGGCCCGCCGCGACCTCGTGGTGGGCGGCCTCGACCCGGATCCCGAACGCCTCGAGGGCGTCGACCATGTCCTGGCGGACCTCCTGGGCGAGGTCCGTCGAGAAGTCGAAGTAGCCCGCCTCGTCGTGGGGCAGCGGGGCGATGCCGCCGTCGGGGCCACGCCGGAATAGGAAGAACTCGAGCTCAGGGCCGGTGTTGACGACGTACCCGAGCTTCCGGGCGCGCTCCACCTGGCGGCGGAGGACATGACGGGGGTCGCCGGTGAACGGCTCGCCGGTCGGGGTGAAGACGTCGCAGATCACCCGGGCCGTCCCGCGCGGGCCGGCGGCGGTCTGCCACGGGATCTCGGCGAACGTCGCCATGTCCGGCATCAGGTACTGGTCGCTCTCGGCGATCCGGGTGAACCCCTCGATCGAGCTCCCGTCGAACCAGGTGCCATGCCGGACGGAGCCCTCGAGCTGATGGATCGGGATCGTGACCGCCTTGACGACGCCGAGGATGTCCGTGAACTGGAGCTGGACGAAGCGGACGCCGCGCGCCCGGGCGTCGTCGATCCTGTCCGCCCCGTCGACTTCCTCGTGCGCGATCACCGGCGATCCTGCCTCCGCGAACCACCCGCCATGGGAACCCTCGACCAGCGCAATTGTTGTGCCTGACGCACGATTCGCGTCTGTCGGGCGGGTGAGGTCAGGATATCCGGAGCGTGGCGTCGCGTGAAGGTTGCGACGCTCAGTGCAACTTAGTCATCTTGCACAAGTCTGAGCGCCAACGCGAGCGGGAACCGCAGCTCGGGATCCGCGAGCCGCCAGCCGGTCACGGCCTCGATCCGGCGGACCCGGTAGGCGACCGTGTTGCGATGGACCCCGAGCGCGTCGGCGGCCTCGGCGATCCCGGGCTGGTCGAGGATCGCGCGGAGGGTCGCGAGGCGCTCGCGCCGGACGTCGGGGCGACCGCGGAGCAACGGCTCCAGCAGGGCGCGGGCCTGGCGCTCGCCCTCGGGCAGGTTGTGCAGGTTGCCCAGCAGCCGATAGGCGGGCAGCCGGTCCGCCCGGGCGACGGCCGGCTGGGTCGGGAGACGCTCGGCCGCCTCGAGCGTGGCCCGGGCGCCGGCTTCCGCGGCGGACCGCCCGGCCGGCGCCTCGAACGGGCGCGAGACCGCCACGAGCCGCCCGAGCAGCGCCGCGATCCGCGCGGCGAGCTCCATCCCCTCCGGGTCTCCGGACGGCGCGGCGGCCACCGCCCGGACCTCGACGCTCAGCGCATCCCCGCGCAGCGTGAGCCGGCGGGGCGGGGCCAGGGCACGGAGGTCCCGGCGGAGCGCCTCGCGTCGTGCCGCGTCGACCGGGTCCGGCGCCTGGGCCACCGGCTCGCCGGCCCCTCCACCCGTGGTGATCGGGCCGGTCGGCGCCGCCTGGCGGGCGACGATGACGACCCATGGCGGGCCATCGGCAGGCAGGACCTCGCGCCGGGCCGTCTCGATCGCCTGTCCGACCGCCTCCTCGCGGGCCAGCTCCAGCACCAGGATGCCGGCGATCCGGGCCGTCGCGATCCGCTCCAGCTCGCTCGGCGGCCGGTCGCCGAGCAGGGCGAGCGCGCCCATCGGCTCGGCCGCGCCGGCGTCCAGCGCCCCGCGGCCGCGACCTCGGAGGGGCAACGGGATGCGGGCCGCGGCCGTCCGGCGTCGACCGTGATAGGCGGCGACCGCGGCCGCAGCGCCGGGCACGTCCGGCGGGGCATGGACCGCGAGCGGCGCGCCGCGCCGACCCTCGATCGCGACGGCGCGGGCGAGGAACCCGGCGATCGCCGCGGCGAAGCCCTCGGGTCCGCCGCCGGCCAGGGCAACCCCCTCGAGCTGTGCTTCGAGGATCGTCGCCTGACGCTCGAGCTCCGCCCGATGGTTGACGAGGAACCCGATGGCGCTCCGCTCGATCGCGGATGGATCGCCGGCTCCGGCGTCGAGCACGGGCACATTGGCGGCCGCCGCCGCCTCGACGAGCGCGACGACGCGGGCCCGCGTCTCGCGGCCGGGATCGGCGACCGCGCGGCTCGGATCGGTCACCAGGACGAGCCCGCCGATCTCCGCGTCGGCGGCGGCCCGGACCAGCGACCCGACCGCCTCGTCGTCCGGCGCCACGATCCCGAGCGCGGCCAGCGGAACGACGGCGACGTCACCGGCCTCGAGCGCGTCGAAGGCCGGCACCCGCGCCCGCATCAGCCGGACCCAGGCGAGGTCGCGCGTCGTGGCGGGCGAGCCGGCACGCGCCGACGGTCCGGACCCGGCCGGGCCGGCAGCCAGCCAGCGGGCGCTCGGGAGCACCGCGGCGCGGAGAGCCTCGAGCGTGGCCACGGCGCCCGACGTCAGGTGGGCGACGCGGCGGGCGTCGGTGGCGGACGGCGCCGGGCGACGAGGTCGTCGAGCAGCCGCCCGAACTCCCGCTCCACGTCGACGTAGCGGTCGGACCGGGCGACGAGCGCCACCGATCCATCGGGGGTGAGGCGCGCCCAGATCCGACGGCGCGGCAGGTAGAACGAGATCGCGATGCCCGCGATCAGGAACCCGAACGCGGACCAGATGATCCCCTGCCCCGGGTCCTTCTTCGCGATGATCAGGGTGTAGTCGGTGAACCGCTTCAACCCGACCGAGAAGTCAAGCCCGGCCGGCGCGGCGGCCTCACCGGCCCGCAGCGCGACGACGCTGCCCGGAAGCTCCTCGATCTTCGGCGTCCCGTCGCTGTTCTGGCCGGTCGAGACGTACGGCAGGATCAGGACGTTGCCGATCCCGTCGGCGTCCTGGCCGAGCAGCAGCTCCAGACCGATGTCTCCGCGGCCGGGCACCGACATCGTCCCGTACGGGTGACCGGCCGCGGTGTCCGTCAGCGGGACGGGGCCGTCCCAGAGCGGCTTGCCGCTCGCGTCGCTGATCAGGAGATCCGGGGCCGGCCCGAACCCGTTCTGGTGGAACGTGTACCCCCCGACTGCCAGCGGGTCGTTCACACGGATCGTCTTGCGGGCGACCTGCTGGCCGTTCTGGTACACACCGAGGTCGGTGGTGAAGTCCGTCGCCTGGCCGGTCTCGGCAAAGCCCGGGGCCTGGAACCCGTAGTTCTTCACGACGAGCAGGTCCGGCGTCCCGATCGACTGGACCGTCAGCGAGTCCCCCTCCGCGATGATCAGCCCCTGCTCGTCGCCGAGGCGCGAGGTCACGATCCCGGCCACGAGGAACAGGATCAGCCCGAGGTGGGTCATCAGGGTCGCGAGCTTCGTCCAGCGGTTGCGGTCGCCGTAGAGGTAGTGGACGCCCTCGACCTCGGCCTCGCGGACGCCGAAGCGCTGCCGCCGCAGCGCCGCCCGGACGTCGGTCACACCGACGCCGGTCATCGCCGCCCGATCGGGCAGCGCCGGGTCGTAGAACGGCTCCGGCTGGACGACCCGGATCTCCGCCGCCTGCCGCCACAGCCTCGGAGTCCGGTCGAGGGTGCAGATGACGATCGAGACGACCAGCACGATCAACCCGAGCGTGAACCAGGTCGACGTGAAGAGGTGGAAGACCTGGAGGCGCTCCAGCACGTCGACGACCGCCCGCCCGAAGACCGCATCGTACCGGGCGTGGATGTCCGCCATCGCGGTCTCGTAGTCGCCGGCCGATCGGAACGCGAACGTCGGAAGCTGCCGGATCGTCATGCCGACGACCGCCATCAGCGACAGGACGATGATCTGGGCCACGGCGAAGTCGACCGACGTGAACAGGCGCAGGACCGTCCGCCCGATCCGCTCGAAGACGTCGGGCTGCGGCGGCCGGGCCGATTCGGCCCACGTGGTCACGGGGCTGGCGATCGCGAGGTCCTCCGGCGGTCAGACGGGGGTCGGTTCGGGGGGTCGCGTGGCTTCGACGCCGGGCGCGGCTCCGGGTTCCGCGTCCGCCGACGCGGCGCCGGCACCGCTGGCCTCGATCGCGGCACCGAGCGCCCGGTCGAAGTCGGCCACGAGGTCGTCGAGGTCCTCGAGGCCGACGTGGCAGCGGAGCAGCCCGGCCGTGATCCCGGCCGAGGCGAGAGCCGCGTCGTCGAGCTGGCGGTGGGTCGTGGACGGCGGGTGCGACACGATGCTGAAGACGCTCCCGAGCGACGCGGTCCGCTCCGGGATCGTGAGCGTGTCGATGAACGCCTCGCCGGCGGCGCGGCCCCCGGCGAGATCGAAGGCGAGCATCCCGCCGCCGCGCGCCAGCTGACGGGATGCGACCTCGTGCTGCGGGTGGCTGGCCAGGGCCGGATGCCAGACGCGGTCGACCCCGGGCCGCGTCTCCAGCCAGGCCGCCAGCGCGGCTGCCGTCGCGGAGTGACGCTCCATCCGGAGCGCCAGCGTCGACAGCCCGCGCATCGCCAGGAACGCCGCGTGCGGGTCGAGGCTGGCCCCGGTGTCGACCTGGAAGTCGCGGACGCGATCGACGAGCGCGGTCGATCCCACGACGACGCCGGCCATGACGTCCGAATGGCCGGACAGGTACTTGGTCGCGGACTCGCAGACGAGGTCCGCGCCGAGCTCGATCGGCCGGCAGAGGTACGGCGACGCGAAGGTGTTGTCGACGACGTAGGCGGCCCCGAATCGATGGGCGACGTCGGCGAGGGCGACATGGTCGGCGACGACGATCGTGGGGTTCGAGATCGTCTCCGCGTAGAGGATCCGCGTGGGCGCCGCGGCGAGCGCCGCCTCGACGGCCGCCAGGTCCGTGACATCCACGAACTCGACCGTCACCCCGAGTCGCCCGAACACGGACGCGAGCAGGGAGCGGGTCGTCCCGTAAGAGGACTGCGTCGCGAGGACGCGGTCGCCCGCAGCGAGGAACGTGCCGAGCGCCGCATGAATCGCGCCCATCCCGGTGCTGAACGCGAACCCGGCCTCCGCGCCCTCGAGCTCGGCGACCGCGGCCGCGAATGCGGCGACCGTCGGGTTGTCGAGCCGCCCGTAGGCGTAGCCCGGGATCTGGCGGGTCGCAACCGCGCCGAGCTCCTCGGCGTCGGCGCTCGTGAACGTGACCGTCTGGTAGATCGGCACCGACGTCGGCGACTGGTGGACCTCGGGAAGCCGGTGTGAGGCACGGATCGCCCGGGTCGCGAAGCCCTTCGGCGTGACGTCGCCGGCTGCGGTCCGACGGACGGGGGGTTCGGCCATGCGGCCGATCCTACACCGACTCGCCGCCGCGCTTGCGCGATCGGGAGGAGGCGGCCGCCGGGGGCGCCACGGACACGTCCTCGACGGGCGTCAGCGTGCGGGCCGCGCTGATCGGGCTCGGCTCCGTCGGCTGGGCGCCCTGATCGAAGACCGGCTCGCCGATCCCGTCGTCGACGGCCGGCACGCCCGTGACGCGGTTCTTGCCGGCGCGCTTCGAGCGGTACATCGAGGTGTCCGCGGTGATCATCAGCTCGTCGCTCGTCCGGCCGTCGTCCGGGTAGCTGACGACGCCGATCGAGACCGACGGACGGATCGCCGAGGCCCCGACCGGGACGCTGAGCTCGGCGACCTCCTGGCGGATCTTCTCGGCCAGGACGTACGCACCGGTGGGATCGGTCTCGGGCAGGAGCACGACGAACTCGTCGCCGCCGTACCGTGCGGCGGTGTCGATGCGCCGGCCGCCGGAGCGGATCACGTCGCCCACGCCGCGGAGGACGCGGTCGCCGAAGAAGTGGCCGTGGCGGTCGTTGATCAGCTTCAGGTCGTCGAGATCCATCATCAGCAGGCAGAAGCCGCGGCCCGACCGGGCGCTCCGCGCGATCTCCCGCTCCACCGCCGAGAAGAAGAACGTCCGGTTGTACAGCCCGGTCAGCGGGTCGATCGTCGAGAGGCGGATCGCGGCATCGCGGGCCCGTCGCTGTTCGCGGGCGATGACCATCGCGATGTAGGCGAGCAGGACGAGGGCGGTCAGGTTGATGCCGACGATCGCCACCGTCTCGGGCGAGACACCCGAGGCGCCGGGCGGGACGATCGCGATGATGTAGGCGAGCGATGCGGCCATCGCGAGAGCGAAGGTCACCCGCGGGCTGACGACGAGCGCCGCCCCACCGACGATCAGGGGGAACGTGAAGAAGAACGGGCTCTGTTCGCGGCCGGTGAGGACCACGAGCAGCGTGGCGAACGTGATCGCGACGCTGCCTTCGAGGACGAACTTCGCCGTCCCGAGCGCGCCGACCGGCAGCAGGTCGTGGACCACGAGGACGAACAGGCCGGCCGCGGCAAGCAGCGCGAGGATCGCCGCCTGCGTCTCTTCCCACAGCCCGGTCAGGGCGACGATCGTCGACGTCGCGAGGATGAACACCCACGACACGATCCGGACGACGCGGTCGTAGGCGCCGGATTCGATCGGGCTCATCTCGCCGAGGTTGGCCTGGTTGGCGCCGAACGTCGCAGCGAGCTCCGAGGAGCGGTGGTCCGCGGGATCGATCGGCGAGCTGCCGGCGGGCGTGTGGCCGCGGCGACCGAGCAGCGGCGGGAGAAGGACGCTGCCCATCACCGCCAGATTGGCGATGACGGCCAGCAGGATCAGGGTCTGGACCGGCTCGACCGGCACGCGCGGACCTCATGCATGCACGCGGGAGCTCGACTCCCGACGTGGCCGCATGGTAGCCGGTCGCCCGGATGGCACGGTTTGTCCTGCCGTGCTCGGGCGTGGCGGAGATCGGTTTCGGGGGTGCGGCGGCGCACCGCCCGCGTCCCGCTCGACCGTGGACCGGCCTAGCGCGTGCCCCACTGGTACGACTGCTTGACCATCCGCAGGTACACGAACGTCTCGGTGTCGCGCACCCCGTCGATCGTCCGCAGGCGATCCGCGAGGAACCGGAGCAGACCCTCGTTGTCCTCGCACACGGTCTCGATCAGGATGTCGTAGGTGCCGGCGGTGATGACGACGTAGTCAACCTCGGACATCTCGGCACAGCGCGCGGCGACCTCCATCAGCCGGTCCGCCTCGCACCGGATGCCGATCATCGCCATCTGCTGGAAGCCGAGCTTCAACGGGTCCGTGACACCGACGACCTGGAGGATCCCGCGGTCCACGAGACGGTTCGTCCGGGCGCGGACCGCGGCCTCGGACACGCCGAGGTCGGCGGCGATCTGGGTGAACGGCCGACGGCCGTCCTGCTGGAGGTGCTCGATGATCCGCTTGTCGAGCTCGGAGACGTCTTCGCCGGCGCGCCCGGGGGAGCGGCGCTGGCCGGTCACGGCTTCGTGGTCGGCTTCGGTGTCTTCGCGGGCTTCGGCGTCTTTGCCGGCGGCTTCGTGGGTGCCTTGGTCGGCGCGGCCGAGACGGTCGGCGCCGGGGTCGGCTCCGGCGTTTTCGAGGGGATCGCCAGGACCGAGTGCTGGTCCAGCGGCCACAGGAGCGGATCCAGGACCCCGACGATCTGGGCGGCGAGGGCCTGACGCGTGTCGTCCGGGGCCTTCGGCGTCGCGGCCGAGCTGACGGGCCCGTACTCGACGAGGACGTTCAGCCCGGCGAAGGCGTACGGAGTCTCGTTCCGGACCGGCTTGGAGCCGGGCTTCCAGTCGAGGGCCTTGTGGAGGTCCGCCGCGCTGCGGTACTGCGTGATTCGCAGCGGCCAGTTGCCGATGTCGGCATTGATCTGCTTGACGATGACCGGATTGCCCTGGCCGGAGTTCGCATTGTTCGCCCGGATCCCGAGCTTTGCGCTGCCGAGCGCCAGGAAGATGTCATCTGCGGTGACCGGCTCGCGACGATGCGGATCCGGGGTGATCACGGGCGTCGGGAGCGCGCTCGGCGCGCCCGAGGGCGCGGCCGAGCCGCCGCAGGCCACGACGAGCGTGGTCGCGACGATCATGGCGATGCCGGCCACCCGGGCCGGCAGCCGGCGTTCCCGTGCTTGATGATTCGAATGTCGCATCGCCGGCGGGATGCTAGCACCGTGGATCGCACGAACTGAACCCTACAGAAGTACCGCCGGGCGTGCCTGTCCGTCGTGTTCTGTGCGTGGGATCTCAGGCCCGGTCGAGAAACGGCAGCACCGCTGCGAATCGCACGATCGACGCCAGGTCGATCGGATCGAGCACGGCCTGGACCTCGTCGACGCCGACGGCCGCGTAGGCCCGGAGCTCGTCCGCCATCCGCTCCGGCGCCCCCTCGAGGGGGACGATCCGATCGGTCGTCGTCGTGTCGCCCATCGTCCGCCCCCGGCCGCCGGGCAGGCGGACGTGGACCGCGACGGTTCGACGGATCGCGGCCGGGTCGCGGCCAACGGCCCGACAGGCCTCGTCGACGATCGCGGCGAGGGGCGCAACCCTCGCGGGCGTGTTGTCCGTGTCCGCATACCAGGTGTTCCACGCGTGGGCATGGGGCATCGTGATCCGGAGCATCCGCGGCCCGTTCGAGCCGATGAGCAGCGGCGGACCGCCGGGCCGGGCTCGCGGGAGGAGCTCGCAGTCACGAGCCTGGTAGAACCGCCCGTCGAAGTCGATCGCGCCCTCCTGGAGCAGGGTCCGGATGATCGTGAACGCCTCCTCGAACCGGTTCACCCGCTCGTCGTATGGGAAGCCGAAGGCACGGAACTCGGTCTCGTTCCAGCCCGCCCCGAGACCGAGGACGAACCGGCCGCCGGCGATCTCGTCGATCGTCGCCGCCTGCTTGGCGAGCAGTGCCGGGTTGTGGAAGTTCGTGCACGCAACGAGGGGGCCGATCGTCGCCCTGGTCGTCGTCGCCGCGAGCGCGGCCATCAGCGTCCATGCCTCCCATGGGCCGCGGGCCGGTCGGCCGTCCCAGCGGTACAGGAGGTGCTCGCCGAGCCAGATGCCGTCGAAGCCGAGGTCGTCGATCGCCCGGGCCATGTCGAGGAGCTCCGGCCAGCGGACCTCGCGCTCCACCTCGGGCAGCTGGACGCCGACACGGATTGGACGGGTCATCGGGGATTGCCGTGCAGGTCGAGTCGTGCCGTCACGACGCCATTGTGCTCGACGCGCCCTGCCTGATCCCCTGGATCTGCCACTTCGTCACCGGGTGACGACAACGGGCTGAGACGCCCGGATCGGGCGCCAGATCGACACTGGGCGTCGACTCGGCACGATCCGCCGACAGAATCCGCCAGGTCGCGCGTCGATCCACGCTCAGATCGGACGGGAGACAGCCAGCGATGGGTGCGCGGGCGTGCCCACTCGACACCCCGCGGGAATCTGACACCGAATTCAGGTCGGATCGCGCGCGGTCGACATGGGCCGTCGATCTGGCGGGGTTCTCCTCGAGCAGGATCGTTCCGTCGGGCGCCAACCGGTGCGGCGGCACGGGGGCAGGCCACCTCGACGGCGGGCGGGGCCTCTGCGGGAATCGAGACGGTTGTCCGCGGCGACGTGAGCAGATCGCGCGTCGGAGCGCTCAGCCGACCGTCCGGTATCCTTCACCATCCATCGACGCCGGACATCGGCGGCACGAGGAGGAGCTCCGTGGCTCACAGTCGCGTCCGCCGCCCCCGCTCCATCCGCCGCCACGCCCTGATCCCCATCGTGGCCGGGCTGGCGCTCGTCCCGCTGCTCGCGCCCGTCGGCCAGGCGGCCGATCAACCCATCCACGTGGTGACGCCCGCCGGGATCACGATCGACGGCGCGGTCACGGACTGGGATCTCACGGCCGACGCGCTCGGGCCGATGTACGAGAGCGGCGACACGACCAAGCCGGTCCTCGCCCAATCGTTCGCCCGGTACGACTGCGGGACGAACACGCTCTATCTCCTCGTCCGGACTGCCCCGACGTTCTACCTGGTCCCGTCGCCGGACGACTCGTTCGTCAAGAGCGGCGACACCGTCCTCGTGGACGTCGCGACCGGCAACGACGGGACTCCCCCGGACGTCGCCGGCGTCCCGATCCAGACGGCCACGGCGGCCGCCTCCGGTGGACCGAGCACGTCTGCGGCACCGAACCCGACGGTTCCGCCACTTCCGTCCGGCGTTGCGCTGCCCTCCGGCGCCCCGAGCCTGACGGGCCTGCCCGTGCTCGGCGGCTTCGAGGCGTCGGCGCCACTCGCCGCGGGGACCGTCCCGCTCCAGATCCACGGCCTGGTGATCTCCGTCGTGGAGCGACGTGCCGCGATCTTCGACCTCACGACGTCGGCCGCCATCAACTGCGCGGCGCCGTCGCCGTCGGCGACACCGGTCCCGACGCCTTCGCCGACGCCCTCGCCGACCCCGACCGTCGCGCCGACGAAGACTCCTGCCCCGACCCCCACCCCGACACCGACGCCGTCGCCGACCCCCACCCCTTCGCCGACGCCCACCCCTTCGCCGACGCCGAGTGCAAGCCCGTCGCCATCGCCGAGCCCGTCGCCATCGCCGAGCCCGTCACCGTCGCCATCACCGTCTCCGAGCCCGTCAGCCTCGCCGTCGCCGAGCCCGTCGCCGTCGCCGAGCCCGTCACCGTCGCCGAGCCCGTCGGCATCGCCGAGCCCGTCGCCGTCGGCCACACCACCGTCTCCTCCACTCGTTCGCGTGGCGATGGTGACCGTCGACGACCGCGGCACCGCCGACCGAGCGGACGATCTCCTGCTGGCCGGCGCCACGTATGCCGTCGCACCGGACAACGGCGACGGGGTGTTCCAGCGCGACCTCGACGGCCCGGTGCTCTTCCAGGTCTCCGACCCGAGCGGGATCGCCGTGCTCCGGGGCCTGCCGACAGCCACCTACTGGATCATCGAGACGGTGGCCCCACCCGGCTACGCGCTCGCGAACGCGGCGCCGTTCCATCCGACCAGCCCGATCGCCGGCCAGGATTGCTTCAATGCCGGCACGCTCGTCTGCATCGCCGATCCGACGGGTGGCGGGATGACGACCGCGTTCTTCGTGAACACGCCCCTCCCGGCCACCTCCACTGCCAGCGACTACCAGAACCCGCTCGTCATCGTGCTGGCGGTCGTCGGGCTCGTCATCGTGATCGGTGGCGTCGCGTCGATGGTGCTTCGCCGCGAC
>CAVVCZ010000011.1:0-16696 GCA_963746845.1 uncultured Chloroflexia bacterium
TCCAGCCGCTGGTGGAAGCCTGTCGCGGGGTCCGTCAGCGGGTCGATCAACCGCGCCATGTCCGGCTGCCAGCGGGCGTTGACGGGGCTCGCGTCCATCGTCGCCCGGAACCGATCGAAGTCCTCGACCTCGAGATAGCCGAACAGATCCTCCCCCCGCACGAAGATCGAGTAGTTCCGGGCGCCCGCCTCCCTCAGGGCTGCCACCATCTCGGGCCAGACCGCGGCATGCCGCTCGCGATACTCCGCCTCGGCCCCGGGCAGGAGCCGCATCGCGAACCCGACTCGCTCCATGGTCACGCCTCCCGTGTCATGAACGACCCCGGGCCGAAAGGTCCCGGGGTCGTTCGCTGATCCGCGTTGCCGCGATCCGTCGATCAGGACGGACCCCAGTTCTGCGCGTCGATGTTGTCCTTGTTGAAGGTCAGCGGCGGGCCGAGGATGATCGTGCTGTCCTTGCCGATCTTGTACGGCGCGCCGTTGTTCAGGCTCGGGACGGTGAGGCTCTCGCCCTCCTTGCCCGTGATGGTTCCCTTGACCAGTGCGTCGGCGACGTAGACGGTCAGGTAGCCGAGATCCGGGACGCTCCAAAGCCCGAACTCGGGAGCGGTGCCGTCCTTGACGAACGCGGCCATCTGCTTCGGGAACCCGAGGCCGGTGACCTTGACGCTGTCCTGCTTCTTCTGGCCCGAGACGACCTGGGCCGCGGCGAGGACGCCGACGGTGGTCGGGGCGACGATGACCTTGAGGTTCGGATGGGTCTGCAGGAGACCCTGTGCCTGGGTGGTGCTCTTCTGCGGGTCGTCATCGCCGTAGACGACGTCGACGAGCTTCAGGCCCTTGTACTTGTCCCCGGCCAGGACGGTCTTCATGCTGTCGATCCAGGCGTTCTGGTTCGACGCCGTGGCGGCCGCCGAGAGGACCGCGATCTCGCCGGTGCAGCTCGGTGCGAGGTCGCACGCCCAGTCGGCCATCGACTGGCCGATGAGGCTGAAGTCGGTCTGGTTGACGAAGACGTCATAGGCCCCGACCGCGGGGCTGGAGTCGTACCCGACGACCTTGATGCCGGCGGCCTTCGCCGCCGTCAGGGCGGGGACGACCGCGTTCGGATCGTTCGCCGAGATCGCGATCGCGCTGACGCCCTGGGTGGTAGCGTCCTGGATGAACGACGCCTGGGCCTCGGTCGCGGAGCTCGGTCCGACCTGCGTGACCGCGCCGCCGAGCTCGGAGGCCGCCTTGTCGGCGCCGACCTTCGCGGCGTCGAAGTAGGGATTGTTGATCTGCTTGGGGATGAACGTCACCTTGAGACCGGCGGCGGCCTGGCTGGCTGCCGCCGACGGCGACGTGGCGGGCGCGGATGCCGCCGGGGGAGCGGAGGCAGCCGTCGACGCGCTGGGCGTCGGGGTTGCGCCCGAACTACACGCGCCGACGGCGATGCTCGCCATCGCGAACAGGGCGGCCATCCGCCCGAATCGACCTGAGATCAACACAGCACCTCCTCGTGTGTCATGAAACGACGACCTCACTCGGGCCGCCAACCGACGGGGTCGGTCTGTTCCGATCCCGTTGCGCTCGGTCGATGGCGTCCTTGACCCGGCGAGCAAGAGTGGGAATGACCACCGACACGATCAGGAGCAGCCCGACGGCGATGCTCTGGATGTCGGAGGACACGTTCGTCAGCCGCAGGACATTGCCCATGACAGCCAACGCGAAGAACGCAAGGACGACGCCGGGGATCGTGCCCCGGCCACCGAAGATGTCGACGCCGCCGAGCAGCACGATCGTCACGACGACGAGCGTGAGGCCCGAGCCGACGTCGGCCCGCGCGCTCGACATGCGAGCGACGAGGATGACGCCGGCGAGCGCCGCGACGACACCGGACAGGACGAACAGCAGGAGCTTGACCCGGGCGACCCGGATCCCCGAGAACCGGGACGCCGACTGGTTCTTGCCCATGGCGTAGAGCTGGCGCCCGATCCACGTGCGGTGGAGCAGGATGCCGAGGACGACCGCCAGTGCGAGATACACGGTGAAGGGCCATGGGATCGGCAGACCCGGCACGGTCCCGAACCCGAACGTCGTGAACCAGTCCGGGAAGTTGCTCACGCCGCGTGACCCGAGGACCACGAGCGCCAGGCCGCGGTAGAGCGCGAGGGTGCCGAGGGTGACCACCAGTGACGGCAGGCCCACACGCGTCACGAGGACGCCGTTGAGGAGCCCGCCCAGGGCGCCGACGATCAACACCGCGGCGATGGCCAGCGGGAGCGGCGCGCCGGCCGCGAAGAGGGCGCCGAGGATCGCCGCCGACAGGCCGACCATCGACTCGACCGACAGGTCGATCTCGCCCGCGATGATGATCAGGGCCATCGGGAGCGACATGATCGCGACCTCGATCGCGGCAGCGATCAGGTTCGCGAAGTTCCGTCCGCTCAGGAACACCGGGGACACGGCGGCCCCGATCGCGATCAGCGCGACGAGGAAGGCCGCGAGCAGCACCTCCCAGCGCGCGAGCCGACCGAGGAAGCCGCCGACGCCCGTCATTGCGCGCGCCGGCCGGAGATCGACCGCTGGAACTGGCGCACCAGCACCGCGTCGAGGGTCACCGCGATCAGGATCACGAGCCCGTACAGGGCCTGCAGCCAGAACTGAGAGAGGCGCAGGAGGATCAGGGCGTTCCCGATGACGGTCAGGAACAGCGCGCCGAGCGCGGCGCCGATGACCGAGCCGGACCCGCCGAAGATGTTCACGCCGCCGACGACGACCGCCGCGACGACCTGCAACGTCACGCCCGACGCCGACGTGGCGTTGATCGTCCCGAACAGGATCCCCCACATCACCCCGGCGATCCCGCCGAGCAGGCCGCAGATGGAGAACACGACGAAGGTGACCATCCCCGCCCGGATGCCGAGGACGGCCGCGCCCTCCGGGTTGCTGCCGACCGCGTAGACGGATCGGCCGAAGTTCGTCCAGCGGAGGATCGCGGCGAACACCACGGCCAAGACGACGGCGACGAGGACGAAGACGGGGATCCCGAGCACGGTCGCGCGGGCGATCGCCGTGTAGCCCACCGGCAGCTGGGTCGCGGTGACCTGCTTGCCGCCGGCGATCAGGAAATCGATGCCGCGGTAGATGCTGAGCGTCCCGAGCGTCGCCACGATCGACGGCACCCGGAGCACCGCCACGATGACCCCGTTGACCATCCCGAGGACCAGCCCGAGCCCGACGCCGAACAGCATCGCGAGCGGGATCGGCAGCACGCCGTTGGCGAGGACTCCGGCGACGGCGAAGGCGACGAGGCCCATCGTCGCCTCGACCGAGAGGTCGACGTTCCGGGTGATCACGACCATTGCCTCGCCGATCGCGGCGACAGCGATGACGGCGGCGAGGACCGAGACGTCGGTCAGGTTGTCGGAGGACAGCACCTGCGGCGCCTGGATCGCCACCAGGCCAACCATGGCGACGAGGATCAGGACGAGGCTCAGCTCGCGCTGACGCGCCGCGGCACCGAGGACGCGTGCCAGCGGACCGGTCGTCGGCGGCGCGGCGACCGCCGTCGAGCTAGCCATCGGCCACGACCGGATCGGGCCCGACCTGGGCCGTCGCCGCGTACATCACGGCCTCTTCGGTCGCGTCCGCGCGTGCGATCTCGGCGCTGATGCGCCCCTCGTGGAGCACGATGATCCGATCCGACATCGCCAGGACTTCGGGGAGGTCGCTCGAGATGAGGATGATCCCGAGCCCAGACGCCGCCAGCTCCGAGACGATCCGATGGACCTCGACCTTCGCCCCGATGTCGATCCCGCGCGTCGGCTCGTCGAGGATGAGGATCCGTGGCTCGGTCGCCAGCCATTTTGCGAGGACGACCTTCTGCTGGTTCCCGCCGGACAGGGCGCTCGCCGGCTGGTCGACCCCGGTCATCCGGACATCCAGCCGGGTCGCGTAGCCGTCGCCGACGCTCCGCTCACGCGACTCGCGGACGAACAGGCGCGGGAACAGCCGCGGCAGGATCGGCAGCGTGACGTTGTGGGCGATCGAGAAGTCGAGGACCAGCCCCTGCTGGTGGCGATCCTCCGGCAGATAGGCCACGCCGGCCGCCATGGCCTCGGACGGGCTCGCGAACACCTCGTCCCTGTCACCGAGCCGCACGACACCGGAATTGCGCTGATCGATGCCGAAGAGCACGCGGGCGACCTCCGTCCGGCCTGCCCCGACGAGACCCGCGAAGCCGACGATCTCGCCGGACCGGACCGAGAAGCTGATGTCCTCGAAGGCGCCGGCGCGGGTCAGGCCGGTGACCTCGAGGAGCACGTCGCCCACGGGGCTCTCGACCCTCGGGAACAAGGTGACGGCCCGTCCGACCATGTGCCGGATGAGATCCGCGGTCGTGAGCTCGGCGGTCGGAGCGGACACCACATGCCGGCCGTCGCGCAGGACCGTGGCCTGATCGCACAGCTCGAAGACCTCGTCGAGGCGATGGCTGACGAACAGGATCGCGACGCCGCGATCCCGGAGGCGGCGGACGATCGCGAAGAGGCGCGCCACCTCGTGCGCCGACAGCGAGGCCGTCGGCTCGTCGAGGATCAGGACGCTCGCGTCGAAGGACAGGGAGCGGGCGATCTCGATCAGCTGCTGGTCCGCCATCGACAGGCCCCGGACCAGGGCCCGCCCATCCAACGGGACGTCGAGCTGCCGGAACAGCGACTCGGCGCCGGTCCGCATGGCGGCCCAGTCGATGGTCCTCAACCGGCCCGGCGGGACGTGGCCGATGAAGACGTTCTCCGCCACGGACAGGTCCGGGAACAGCTGTGGCTCCTGGTGGACGACGGCGATGCCGTGCGCCCGGGCATCGGTCGGGCTGCGCAGGACGGTCGGGACGCCGGCGAGCGACAGGGTCCCCGAGTCGGGCTGATGGATCCCGGCGAGGATCTTGGCGAGCGTGCTCTTGCCTGCACCGTTCTCGCCGACGAGGGCCCGAATCTCGCCGGCGCGGAGCTCGAGGCCGACGTCCGTCAGCGCCTGCGTGGCCCCGAACTGCTTCGAGATGCCGGCCATGGCGACGGCCGGAGGGGCATGCGGAGCCGCCGTCGGCGATGCCGCCGCGGGCATGACCGGCATCACCACGGCGTGGCCCCGCCCGTGTGGAGCCGCTGCGGATCCGACCGGCCGGGGCGGGGCTCGCTCGGATCCACGAGCCGGATGTCGATGCCCGAGCGCCGGAGCTCGGCGACCATCGCCGCCGGCGCGTCGATGTCGCTGACCGCCGAGGTGAGGTCGGCCGTCCGGCAGAACGTCGCGAACGCGGTCCGGCCCCACTTGGTGTGGTCCACGAGGCCGACGACCTCGGTCGCGCCTTCGACCATGAGGCGCTTGATCTGCGCCTCCTCCTCGGTGGCGTCACTGAGCCCCGCGTCGATCGCGAACCCCGCGGCACCCATGAACGCCTTCTGGACGTTGACCTTCTCGAACAGGCCGGCGCCGAGCGGCCCGACCAGGCTCAGCGCCTCCCACCGGACGAACCCGGCCGGCATCGCGACGGTGATGCCGGGATGGCCCGCGAGCTCCGACGCGATCCGGAGTCCGTTCGTGATCACGGTCAGGTGCAGCCAGCTCCCGCGCGCCTTGAGATGTCGCGCCAGCGCCAGCGCGGTCGTGCTCGCGTCGAGAGCGATGCTCTCGCCATCGACGACCATCGCCGCGGCCTCGCGCCCGATCGCGTCCTTCTCGGCTCGCTGGATCCGCTCGCGCACGTCGAACGCACGCTCGGCGCCCCGTCCGACGGTCACTGCCCCGCCATGGGTCCGGACCAGTCGCCGCTGATGCTCGAGCGCCGCGAGATCCTTGCGGATCGTCACGCGCGAGACGGCGAACCTCGTCGCGAGGTCCGCGACCCGGGCACGGCCGTGCTCCTCGACGATGCGGGCGATGTATTCCTGGCGCTCTTCGGCGAAGACGTCGTTGGGCGCGGGGTCGCTCGTCACAGGCATCCCTGATTGCGTGGATGTCGCACGTTGGGTTGCGGATCGTGACGGTACGGAAACGATTTCGAAAAGTCAACAAGGGAATTGAAATCAAACGAAACCCGTGTCATGCTCCCCGGGAGTCAGGAGGTTTCCCCGATGCGGACCATCACGAGCCCCGGTACGGCGGTCCAGGAGACGCTCCGTGGGCAGCGGATCGAGCTCCCGTCTTGGGCATTCGGGAACTCCGGGACGCGGTTCAAGGTCTTCGCCCAGGCCGGCGTGCCGCGGGACCCGTACGAGAAGATCGCGGACGCGGCCCAGGTCCACCGATATACCGGCGTCGCGCCGACCGTGGCCCTCCACATCCCATGGGACAAGGTCGACGATTACCGTCATCTCGCAGAGCACGCGCGAGGGCTCGGGGTCGCCCTCGGGACGATCAACTCGAACACGTTCCAGGACAACGACTACATGCTCGGGAGCGTCTGCCATCCCGATGCCCGCGTCCGCCGAAAGGCCGTCGACCACCTGCTCGAGTGCATCGACATCATGGACGCGACCGGTTCGCGCGACCTGAAGCTGTGGTTCGCTGACGGGACCAACTACCCGGGTCAGGACGACATCCGCGCCAGGCAGGATCGCCTCGCCGCGTCCCTCCGGACCGTCTACGATCGGCTCGGGCCCGACCAGCGGATCGTGCTCGAGTACAAGCTCTTCGAGCCCTCGTTCTACACGACCGACGTGCCCGACTGGGGGACCTCGCTCGTCCACTGTGTCGCGCTCGGCCCGAAGGCCAAGGTCGTCGTGGACACCGGCCATCACGCGCCGGGGACCAACATTGAGTTCATCGTGGCGTCGTTGCTCCGGCTCGACAAGCTCGGCGGGTTCGACTTCAACTCCCGGTTCTATGCGGATGACGACCTGATGGTCGGCTCGGCAGACCCGTTCCAGCTGTTCCGGATCCTGCACGAGTGCGTGAAGGGCGGGGCGCTCGACGGGGAGTCCGGAGTGGCGTTCATGCTCGACCAGTGCCACAACCTCGAGCCGAAGATCCCCGGCCAGATCCGCTCGGTGATGAACGTCCAGGAGGCGACGGCCAAGGCGCTGCTCGTGGACCGGTCGGCCCTCTCGGCCGCGCAGGCCGGCGGCGATGTCCTCGGTGCGAACGCGATCCTGATGGACGCCTACGACACCGACGTCCGGCCGATGCTCGCGGACCTCCGGCGGGAGATGGGCCTCGATCCCGACCCGATGGCCGCGTACGCCCGGTCCGGCTATGGCGAACGGATCGCCGCCGAGCGGGTCGGTGGCGCCCAGGCCGGCTGGGGCGCATGAGCACACAGGTCCGCGACCCGGTTCCGGAGCTGATCGCTCGTTCGAACCGGCTCGGAGCCGACCCGCGCAACACGAACTACGCCGGCGGGAACACGTCGGCGAAGGGCACCTCGACCGACCCGGTGACGGGGGCGCCGATCGATCTCCTCTGGGTCAAGGGCTCCGGCGGGGACCTCGGCACGCTGACCGGGGCCGGGTTGTCGGTCCTCCGGCTGGACCGGCTGCGGGCGCTCGTCGACACCTATCCGGGGGTCGAGCGCGAGGACGAGATGGTCGCCGCGTTCGACTTCTGTCTCCACGGCCGGGGCGGTGCGGCGCCGTCCATCGATACCGCCATGCACGGTCTCGTCGATGCCGACCACGTCGATCATCTCCACCCGGACTCCGGCATCGCGCTGGCGACGGCCGCCGACGGGGAGGCGCTGACCCGGGCGTGTTTCGGCGATCGCGTCGCGTGGGCCCCGTGGCGCCGGCCCGGGTTCCAGCTCGGTCTCGACATCGCCGCGATCCAGCGCGACCAGCCGGACGCGATCGGGGCGATCCTCGGGGGCCACGGCATCACCGCCTGGGGAGCGACCTCCGAGGCGTGCGAGGCCAACTCGCTCGAGATCATCCGGACCGCCGAGCGGTACATCGAGACCCATGGGAGGCCGGATCCGTTTGGACCCCTGATCCCCGACCACCAACCCCTCCCCGTCGTCGAACGCCGGGCCCGGGCGGCCGACCTCCTCCCGGTCGTCCGTGGCCTGGCGTCGACCGACCAGCCCCAGGTCGGTCACTACACGGACGCGGACGTCGTGCTCGACTTCCTGGCCCGCGAGGCGCATCCACGGCTGGCGGCCCTGGGCACGTCGTGCCCGGACCACTTCCTGCGCACCAAGGTCCGGCCGCTGGTCCTCGACCTGCCGCCGACCGCACCGCTCGAGGACGCCGTCGCCCGGCTCAGGGAGTTGCACGCCGCCTACCGAGCGGACTATGCGGCCTACTACGAGCGCCACGCCACCGCGGACAGCCCACGAATGCGCGGCGCCGACCCGGCGATCGTGCTCGTCCCCGGTGTCGGGATGTTCTCGTTCGGCAAGGACAAGCAGACCGCCCGGGTTGCCGGCGAGTTCTACGTCAACGCGATCAACGTGATGCACGGCGCCGAGGCCCTGTCACGCTACACGCCGATCCCGGACTCGGAGAAGTTCCGGATCGAGTACTGGGCGCTCGAGGAGGCCAAGCTCGCCCGGATACCCAGGCCGCGGCCGCTGGCGACAAAGGTCGCGTTCGTCACCGGCGCGGGCTCGGGGATCGGCAAGGCGATCGCCCACCGGCTCGCCGCCGAGGGGGCGTGCGTCGTCGTCGCCGACATCGACAGGTCGAGCGCCGAGGCCGTCGCCGAGGAGCTCGGCGGACCGGACGTCGCCGTCAGCGTCGTCGCCGACGTGACCGACGAGGCGCAGATCCTCGCCGCCTTCCAGCGGGCGACGCTGGCCTTCGGCGGCATCGACATCGTCGTGAACAACGCGGGCCTGTCGATCTCGAAGCCGCTCCTCGAGACGACCGCCGGGGACTGGGACGTCCAGCACGACGTGATGGCGCGCGGGTCCTTCCTCGTGTCGCGGGAGGCCGCGCGGATCCTCATCGAGCAGGGTACCGGCGGCGACCTCGTCTACATCGTGAGCAAGAACGCCTTGTTCGCCGGCCCGAACAACGTGGCCTACGGTTCGGCCAAGGCCGACCAGGCCCACCAGGTGCGGCTGCTCGCCGCCGAGCTCGGCCAGTTCGGGATCCGGGTGAACGGGGTGAACCCGGACGGGGTCGTCCGCGGCTCGGGGATCTTCGCCAAGGGCTGGGGCGCGGACCGGGCCCGGACCTACGGCATCCCGGAGGACAAGCTCGGCGAGTTCTACGCCCAGCGGACTCTCCTGAAGCGCGAGGTCCTGCCGGAGCACGTGGCCGCCGCGGTGTTCGCGCTGACCGGCGGGGACCTGAGCCAGACGACCGGCCTCCACATCCCGGTCGACGCGGGAGTCGCGGCCGCGTTCCTGCGGTGAGCGTCGGGCGCGCGGCCGGGGCCGTCGTCGCCGTCGATCTCGGCGCGTCGTCGGGTCGGGTCGTCCTCGGCCGGGTCGGACCGGGCGTGCTCGAGCTGAGTGAGGTCCATCGCTTCCCGAACGAGCCCGTCGAGCGGCCCGACGGGCTCCACTGGGACGCCGCCGCCCTGCGACACGAGACGATCGAGGGTCTCCGGCGGGCGGCGCGCGCTGCCGGCGACATCGTCTCGGTCGGCATCGACACCTGGGGCGTGGACTACGGCCTCGTCGACGAGGCCGGCGAGCTCCTGGACGATCCGTTCCACTACCGCGACGGGCGGACCGCCCGCGGGATGGAGATCGTTCACGCCGCGATCGGGCGAGAGGCGCTCTACGCGCGGACCGGGCTCCAGGTCATGCCCTTCAACACGCTCTACCAGCTCGCCGCGACGACCCGGGAGATGCTGGAGCGGGCGTCCACGATGCTCCTGATCCCCGACCTGGTCGGCGCGTGGCTGAGCGGCATCCGCGTCGCCGAGGCGACGAACGCGTCGACGACCGGCCTCTTCGACCTGGCCAGCGGCGCCTGGATGACCGGCCTCGCCGAGGAGCTCGGCCTGCCCAGCCGCCTGCTCGCGCCGATCCGACATGCCGGAGAGCCGCTCGGGCCGCTGCTCGAGTCCGTCCGAGAGGCGACCGGGCTCCCGCTGGATGCCGAGGTCACCCTCGTCGGATCGCACGACACCGCCTCCGCCGTCGTCGCGGTCCCCGCCCGAGACGACGAGGCAGCCTGGATCTCGTGCGGGACGTGGGGCCTCGTCGGCGTCGAGATCGACGCGCCGGTCCGGACAGAGGCGAGTCGCCTCGCGAACTTCACGAACGAGGGCGGCGTGGACGGACGGGTCCGGTTCCTCCACAACGTCACCGGCCTCTGGCTCCTGCAGGAATCGATCCGGACCTGGGAGCACGCCGGCATCCCGGTCGATCTGGGGGAGCTGATCGCGGGCGCCGGCGCGCTGCCGCCGCGCGGTCCGCGAATCGATCCCGACGATCCGGCGTTCTTTCCGCCGGGCGACATGCCGGCTCGCATCTCGGCGGCAGTCTCCCGGAGAGATGGCGCCGCAGTGGCCAGCCGGCTGGACGGACGCGAGCCGGCTGGACGCACGGCGCTCGTTCGATGCATCCTTGACAGCCTGGCCGCCGCGTTCGCCGACAGCGTGGCGGAAGCCTCACGGCTTTCCGGCCGGCGCGTCCGGGTCGTCCACGTCGTCGGCGGTGGGAGCCAGAACGCCTTGCTCTGCCAGCTGACCGCCGACGCGTCCGGGCTGCCGGTCGTCGCCGGGCCGGTGGAGGCGACGTCGATCGGCAACCTCCTCGTCCAGGCCCGAGCTCACGGCCTGATCGAGGGCGACCTGTCCGCCCTGCGGGCGGTCGTGCGCTCCACCCAGCCGCTGCGCCAGTTCGCGCCGCGGCGCCGCTCCTTCGCACCGGTAGGCTAGCGACATGCCCCGCCGTCGCGTCCCGCGCCCGTCCGAGCTGCGTCCTTATCTGCGGACGGGTCCGGTCCGCCTGTGGCCGATCGAGCGGCGGCTGGCCGCGGCGGCGACCATCTGGGACCTGCGCTCGGTCGCCCGCAGGCACGTCCCTCGGGCCGTCTTCGACTACACCGACGGCGCGGCCGAGACCGAAACGAGCCTGCAGCGGTCCCGCGACGCGTTCAAGCGTGTCGAGTTCGTCCCCCGCGTCCTCCGCGACGTGTCCTCCATCGACCTCTCGACGACCATCCTCGGGCGCCCGTCGGCGATGCCCCTCGTCTTCGCACCCACCGGCTTCACCCGGCTGATGCACGCGGGGGGCGAACCGTCGGTGGGACGCGTCGCCGCCCGGATGGGCATCCCGTACGCCCTCTCCACGCTCGGGACGACCTCACCCGAGGCCCTGTCCGCGGCCGTGCCCGACGCCGACCTGTGGTTCCAGCTCTACATCTGGAACGACCGGGACGCGGTTCTCGAGCTCGTGCGTCGGGCGCGGGTGGCGGGCTTCCGGGTGCTGGTCCTGACCGTCGACACGCCGGTCGCGGGCGCGCGCCTGCGGGACGTCCACAACGGGTTCACGATCCCACCGACGCTCTCGGTTCGGACGCTGATCGACATCGGGCTGCACCCGGGCTGGTGGTTCGACAAGCTGACCACCGAGCCGCTCCGGTTCGCCGTGTTCACCGAGACCGGCGGCACCGTCGCCGACCTGATCAACCGGGTGTTCGACCCCACGATCACGATCGCCGACCTCGCCTGGATGCGGGAGGCGTGGGACGGGCCGATCGTGATCAAGGGGATCCAGACCCCGGAGGACGCCTGCGCGGTCGTCGATGCCGGCGCGGACGGGATCGTGATCTCGAACCACGGCGGCCGCCAGCTCGACCGGGCGTCGACGCCGCTCGAGCAGCTCGCGCCCATTCGTGCCGCCATCGGCCGACGCGCGGAGGTGTACCTCGACGGCGGGGTCCTCTCCGGGTCCGACATGATCGCGGCGGTGGCGCTCGGCGCCGATGCGGTGCTGGTGGGCCGCGCCTACCTGTACGGGCTCATGGCCGGTGGTGAGAGGGGCGTCGCTCGAGCTGGGGAGCTTCTCGGCAAGGAGGCGGTCCGGACGATGCAGCTCCTCGGTGTGTCCCGCGTGGCCGACCTGGATGGTTCGAGCGCCCGGCTGCGCGACCGCTGACGGGCTCGCGCGCTACGCCGCGCCGGCCTCCAGGTCGAGCAACAGGGCCGCGATCTCGCGGGCGTTCGTCGTTCCGTAGTTCGCGTAACAGTTGTTGAAGAGCGCGTGCGTCTCCCTGGTCTGGGATGCGACCTCGCGGATCCGCGGCACCCACTCGGCCAGCTCGTCCCGCGAATACAGGTACTGGAACCGCTCGGCCGGCGTGATCCCCTTCGCCTCCCAGGTCGCGGCATTCCGCCCGTGGAACCGCACGATCGCGAGGTCCGGTGACGTGACCGCGACCTCCGGCGGGACGCTGCTCTTGAAGCCCTGCGGCTCGTCGACCATCACGAACGGGATCGACCGCTCCGAGAGGAACGCCAGCGTCCGGTCACGGTTCTTCTCGTTCAGCCACGACCCGTTGCGGAACTCGACCGCGACCTTCCAGCCGTCCAGCCGTTCGACCGCATCGTCGATCAGCGCCCGGCTCTCGTTCGATGGGAACACCCACTTCGGGTACTGGAGCAGGATCGAGCCCAGCTGGCCGCGCTCCTCGAGCGGCGCCAGGGCAGATCGGAACGTCCGCCAGACCTCCGCGTTGAGCTCGTCCGGGAAGTCCTTGAGGTAGATCCGGCTCTTCGCCTGAAGCTCGTCGGGCAGCGCCTCGCGGATCGACTTCGGCAGCCGCTTCGTCTCGGTCCCCTGCCCCGTCATCAACGCGTGGGCCTTGATGTCGAACGTGAAGTCCGGCGGGGTCCGCTCCGCCCACAGCTGGGCGGTCCGCTCCGCGGGAAGCGCGTAGTAGGTCGCGTCGACCTCGACGACCGGGAACGTGGCGGCGTAGTACTGGAGGCGTTCCTCGGCACGATCCGCGCCGATCGGGTAGAACACGCCAGACGCCGTCATCGTCGGGTCCGTCCAGGACGCCGTGCCGACGAGGACGCGGCCGCCGCCGGTCTCGATCGGCTCCGAGGCGGCCGTCTCCAGCTCGGCGACGCGGCGGGAGGCCGCGTCACTGCCGGGATCGTGGTCCGTGGAGTCCGGGGCGACGCTCCGGGTCGAGGTGGGCATGCCGAAATCGTACGTGACGATGGCGTCGGAAGGGGTCAACAATCGGGCGAACGAGCTCGTGGAATGGTTGCGCGGTCCGAAACGCCGCCCGTTCCGTTCCCGAACGCTCGCCTAGGCTCGCCCGCGATGATCGACCCTTCCGCTGGGACGCCGGAGATCCGCCTGACGGATCTGAGCAAGCACTTCCGGGACGTCCGCGCGGTGGACCGCGTGTCGCTCGACATCCGGACGGGTGAGTTCTTCTCCATGCTCGGCCCGAGCGGCTGCGGCAAAACGACCACGCTCCGGATGATCGGCGGGTTCGAGCTCCCCACGGCCGGCCGGATCGAGCTCCGCGGACGGGATGTCACGATGGCCCCGCCGGACAAGCGGCCGGTCAACATGGTCTTCCAGAACTACGCCCTGTTCCCCCACCTCGATGTCGCGGGGAACATCGCGTTCGGGCTCCAGCGCAAGAACGTCGACAAGGGGCAGATCAAGCGGCGGGTCTCCGAGGCGCTCGACCTGGTCCATCTCGCCGGCTACGACAAGCGCAAGCCGAACCAGCTGTCCGGCGGTCAGCAGCAGCGGGTCGCGCTCGCGCGGGCCCTCGTGAACCGGCCGGACGTGCTCCTCCTCGACGAGCCGCTCGGGGCGCTCGACCTGAAGCTCCGCAAGGCGCTCCAGATCGAGCTGAAGCGCGTCCAGTCGGAAGTGGGGATCACCTTCGTCTACGTCACCCACGACCAGGAGGAGGCGCTCACGATGAGCGACCGGATCGCCGTGATGCACGGCGGCAAGGTCGAGCAGCTGGGCACCCCCGAGGAGCTCTACGAGCGGCCGCGGACGCGGTTCGTCGCGGACTTCATCGGGACCTCGAACCTGTTGACGGGCGTCGTCGAGGAGGTCGAAGCCGACGCGGCCGTGGTCCGGCTCGACACGGGCGAGCGGTGCCGGATCGGCGCGACCGACCGGACGACGGGCCAGGCCCTCAACCTGAGCCTCCGGCCCGAGGCCATCCGGATCGAGCGTCGCAATGGCGAGGTCCGCGACCCCGTCGGCTGGCTCGCCGCGACCGTCGAGCAGGTCGCATATCTCGGGAACTCGGTCCAGTACCGCGTCCGCACCCCCGGCGGTCTCGGGATCCTGGTGCTGTCAGACAAGCGCAAGACGCGGTTCGATCGAGGGGACGACGTCGAGCTCGCATGGGCACCCTCGGAAGCGCTCGTCCTGGACGAGGCCGTCGAGAGCAAGGAGGAGCAGCGATGACCCGGCGACCCGCCGAGCCTACCCACGACATCATCGAACGGGAGATCGATCGATATCTCATCGAGCGCCGGATGAGCCGGCGCCAGCTCCTGGAGGCCGTGACCGCGCTGGGCGCGGCCGTGGCGCTCGCGCCCGTCGTTGCGGCGTGCCAGGCCGCGGGCCTGACGCCGGCACCGTCGACGGCGGCCAGCGCCGCGCCACCGAGCTCCGGTTCGTCGGCGGCCGCCTCGGATGCCGCGGCCGCCAGCCCGTCGGTCGAGCCGACCCCGGTCCCGAGCCCGGAGAGCGAGCTCTACATCTACAACTGGGACGCGTACATCGGCGAGGACACGGTTCCGAAGTTCGAGGAGAAGTACGGCATCCGGGTCAAGTACGAGAAGTTCACCGACGCCGACACCCAGATCACCAAGCTCCGGAGCGACGGCAAGGGCGGTGGCTACGACGTCAGCTACCCGGCGTCGACCGACGTCGGGCCGCTGGCTGCCGATGGTGTGCTCCTCAAGCTCGACAAGAGCCTGATCCCGAACATCGCGAACCTCCGCCCGGAGTGGCAGAACCCCGGCTACGACCCGAACAACACGTACTCCGTCCCGAACTACTGGTGGACGACCGGCTACGTGTGGGACCCGGCCAAGGTCCCCGGCGACCAGACGACGTGGGACGCCCTGTTCGATCCGGCGTCGACGGGCCACATCGGCATGCTCGACGACCAGCGCGAGACGTTCGCGGTCGCGGCCTTCAAGCTCGGCCTGGACCCGAACACCACCGACGAGGCCCAGCTCGACCAGATGCTCGCGCTCCTCGAGCAGCAGAAGCCGTTGCTCCGCAAGTACACGTCCGATGACATCGGCGACATGACGAGCGGCAACCTGTGGATCTGTCACGCCTGGTCCGGTGACTGGTTCCAGATGATCGCGGACAAGCCGAAGCTCAACTACGTCGTCCCCGGCAACGGCAGCATCCGCGGCAATGACGTGTTGGTGGTCACGTCCGGCGCGCCGCACCCGATCGCCGCCCACCTCTGGATCGACTTCAACCTCGACGCTCAGATCAGCGCCGGAAACACCAACTACATCGGCTACATGGGTCCGAACGCCGCGGCCGACCAGTACATCGACGACACGATCAAGGGCGATCCGCGGCTCAACCCGCCGGCCGACGTCCTCGCGAAGCTCGTCGAGCTGGCCTTCCTGGCGCCGGCCGATCTCGACAAGTACACCCAGCGCTGGAACGCCCTGCGCGCGTGACGGCACCGGTCGACGCTGCCGCGCCACCAGTCGCTCCACCCGCGGCGACCTCGATCCCGGCGACCCGGCGACCGCTCGCCGAGCGAATCTCCGGACTCGTCTTCGTCGTGCCCGGCGTGGTCTGGCTGGCGGCGTTCTTCCTCCTGCCGCTGGTCATCATCCTCGTGGTCAGCCTCGGCACGCGCGACGCAGCCGGTCACATCACGCTGGCCAACCCGGGGCTCCAGAACTACGCCCAGGCCACGCGCCCCGAGTACTTGCCGGCGTTCGCCAACTCGCTGAAGTACGCGCTGATCACAACGATCCTGTCGCTCGTCATCGGCTACCCGATCGCCTACTGGATCTCCCGCTACGGCGGTTCGCGCAAGATCCTGCTGCTGATCCTCGTGATGCTGCCGTTCTGGACGAGCTATCTCATCCGGACCTACGCGTGGATGATCATCCTGCGGGACAACGGCGTCCTGAACTCGATCCTGCTGGCGACGGGCGTCATCAGCGACCCGATCCCGATCCTGAACTCGGACTTCGCCGTCATTCTCGGCATGACCTACGGGTTCCTGCCCTTCGCGATCCTGCCGCTGTACGTCTCCATCGACCGGCTGGACCCGCACCTCGTGGAGGCGGCCCGGGACCTGTTCGCGTCCGGCCGCGGCGCGTTCCGCCACGTGACGCTGCCGATGACGATGCCCGGGATCGTGGCAGCCGCGCTCCTGACGTTCATCCCGGCGATGGGCGACTACGTGACGCCCGACCTGCTCGGCGGTGCGCAGACGACGACGATCGCCAAGATCATCCAGGTCCTGTTCACGAGCGGCCGGGACTGGCCGTACGGCTCGGCGCTCGGGTTCCTGCTGATGGTCGTGACGCTGGGCGGGACGTTCCTCGCGTTGCGGACGCTCCGGCGTGAGGTGATCGGGTGAAGCCGCACAACCGCTGGCTGTCCGGGTTCGCGCTGCTGGTCTACGCGATCCTGTTCGCCCCGATCGTCGTCCTGATCATCTTCAGCTTCAACCAGTCGCGCCGGAACTTCGTCTGGCAGGGCTTCACCCTCGACTGGTACCCGCGGCTCTTTGCGAACCGCGACCTGCTCGACTCGATCGGCGTGACGCTCCAGG
>CAVVCZ010000012.1:0-58670 GCA_963746845.1 uncultured Chloroflexia bacterium
CATCGAGTTCGAGGGCACGGACCTCCACTTCCCATGGACCCGCGGCTGGGACCTCCCGGTCTGGGTCGCCGGCTACGGTCCGATGGCCCTCGCGATGACCGGACGCATCGCCGACGGCGTGATCCTCCAGCTGGCCGACCCCGACCTGATCGCCTGGTTCGTCGCCCAGGTCCGGGAGGCCGAGGCCGCCGCCGGCCGCCCCGTCGGCTCGGTGCGTATCCAGGCGGCGGCGCCGGCCCACGTCGGCGACCTCGCCGACTGCCGGGAGCGGACCCGCTGGTTCCCGGCCCTCGTGAGCAACCACGTCGTCGACCTCGTGAACAGGTACCCGCGCGACCAGCTGCCCGAGGCCCTGACCGGCTACATCCACGACCGCGAGGGCTACGACTATCTCCACCACGCGGAGGTCGGGTCGTCGAATGCCGGGTTCGTCGGCGACGAGGTGACGGACCGGTTCTGCGTGCTCGGCACGATCGACGATCACATCGCCAAGCTGGGACGGCTCGCCGCGAGTGGGGTCGACCAGTTCAACATCTACCTGATGAACGGAGACGAGGAGGGCGTCCTCGAGGCGTACGGGCAGGAGATCATCCCGGCGATCCGGACCGCGACCGGAGCCGCCTAGGCACCGCGATGGCCATCCGCCGGTCGGCCCTGACCGCCGCGGCCGCACTGGTCGCAGCCGCGATCGGGGCGTGCGCCGCGACGCCGTCGCCTCCCCGGTCCGGCAACGTCTCCCCGGCACGGTCGATCGAGGAGCCGTCGCTCACCCCGCCCCCCGGCGGGCCGAGCGCGCCAGCGTCGTCCGACACGGTCCCGGTCGCGAGCGTCGACGCACCGGCCCTGGCGGGCCCGGATCTGTCCTGTGGCGATCCGGGGAGCGCATTCCCCGCCGCGATCCTCGGCCGGCCGCCCAACGCCGAGCTGGGCGCTGGGCCTGCCGCCGACGCGTTGCGCCGCTACGTCCGCGAGCCCGACGTCGTCGAACAGGGCTGGCCGAACCAGGGCTGGCGTGTCGTCGAGAGCTCGCCGACACGCGTCACGTACCTCGCCAACGGCGGCCCGTCCTCGTCCTGGTGGATCGCGACCTTCGAGCCACAGGATCAGCAGTGGCTGTTCTGGGAGGGCGGCGCGTGCCATCTCCAGATCGACCTGCCGGATGGCGTGAGCTTCGCGAGCTGGCGGATCGACCCCGCGAACCCGCCGACGCCGGATGCCACGACGATCCACGTCCTGGGCACCGAGCAGGCCTGCGCGAACGGCGACCCGCCGATCGGCCGCGTCCTCGCCCCGATCGTCCTGCCGACCGACAAGGCGGTCACGATCGCACTCGTCGTCAAGCATGTCCCCGGCGGTGCCGACTGCCCCGGCAACCCCGAATTTCGCCAGGAGGTGTCGCTGCCGACACCCCTGGGTACCCGTCAGCTCTTCGACGGCGGCACGGTCCCGCCGGCGCCACGCACCTGATCCGGTTCGACAGACGGCGCCACCTCACGACCCCGCTCCGGCGGTGACAGCAGGCACCACGGGCTTCGGGAACTGGTGCGGTCCGGAGCGGTTCGGGATGGTCCCTGGCCGGAACGGGTGACTGGCGCTCGGACCCTCACCCGACGACGATCCGGGGGATCGGCCGTCCGCGACGCGCACCGTCCCGCGCCCCGACGGATCGCCGACCCGACCTCGCGCCGCGCCAACGTCCACCCCGTTGGCACCCATCCCCCGGGAGGACCGACCGTGTCCCTGCCATCCCATTCCGTGCCGCGCCACGATCCGTTCTGGGACCTCGACGGCAAGGGCGCCCGGCGCCTGCGTCTCCGCCGCCGATTCGTCCGTGGCGTCATGGCGATCCTCGCCCTGCTCGCCATCGCGGTCATCGTGTCGCATGCCCCGACGGTGGACCCGGAGTTCCTCGTCTCCGGTGGCGGCCGGCCGATCCTGGCCGGGATGCTGCTCGCCCTCCTGGGCACGACCATCCTCGTGGCTCTGTCGCGGATGCGGCACACGCCGAACGGCTGAGGCGCGCGCCCGGAGCGTGAGCCGGGCATCGGGAGCAGTCGCTATCCTCGACGGGTCACCCGCGAGGAGGAGGCCCGATGCGCACGCTCATCACGAACGGCACGATCGTCACCGCTGAGGGGTCGACGGCGGCCGACGTCCTGATCGACGGCGAGACGATCGCCCAGATCGGCACGGGCCTCGCGGGGAGCGTGACCGCTGACGAGACGATCGACGCGGGCGGGCGTTGGCTGATCCCCGGCGCGATCGACGTGCACACGCACATGGAGCTGCCGTTCGGCGGCACCTTCGCCAAGGACACGTTCGAGTCGGGCACGAGGGCCGCCGCGTTCGGCGGGACCACGACGGTCGTCGACTTCGCCGTCCAGTCCCGCGGCAAGTCGCTTCGCGACGGCCTCGACGCCTGGCACGCGAAGGCCGAGGGCAATGCGGTTGCCGACTACGGCTTCCACATGATCATGAGCGACGTCAACGACGACACCCTCGCCGAGATGGACGGGCTGGTCGCCGAAGGCGTGCCGGACTTCAAGCTCTTCACCGCGTATCCGGGCGTCTTCTACAGCGACGACGGGGCGATCTTCCGGGCGATGCAGCAGACCGCGAAGAACGGCGGGCTGATCATGATGCACGCCGAGAACGGGATGGCGATCGACGTGGTCGCCGCCGACGAGGTCGCGGCGGGCCATACCGATCCCTACTACCACGGCGTGGCGCGATACCCGATCTTCGAGGGCGAGGCGACGAACCGGGTCATCCGGCTCGCGGAGGCCGCCGGCGTCCCGGTCTACATCGTCCACCTGTCGGCCCGCGATGCGCTCAATGCCGTCCGCGAGGCGCGCGACCGCGGCTCGATGGCGTTTGCCGAGACGTGCCCCCAGTACCTGTTCCTGTCGCTCGAGGACATGAAGGGCGGGTTCAACGGGGCGAAGTTCGTGTGCTCGCCGCCGCTCCGGCCGGCGGATCATCAGGAGGAGCTCTGGCACGGCCTCGTGAAGGACGACCTCCAGCTCGTCTCGACCGACCATTGCCCGTTCGACTTCGAAGGCCAGAAGGAGCTCGGCCGCGGCGACTTCCGGAAGATCCCGAACGGCCTGCCCGGGATCGAGGACCGCGTCGACCTGCTCCACGACGGGGGCGTCGTCGGTGGTCGGATCACGAAGGAGCGCTGGGTCGAGATCATCTCGACGGCCCCGGCGAAGCTCTTCGGGATGTACCCGCGGAAGGGTGCGGTCGTGGTCGGCTCGGACGCCGACCTGGTCGTCTACGACCCGGGGGCCGAGCGGACGATCAGTGCCACGACTCATCACATGGACGTCGACTACTCGTGCTACGAGGGCCGGGCGGTCACGGGTCGATCCGACATCGTCCTGTCGCGCGGGTCGGTGATCGTCCGCGACGGCCAGTTCACGGGTCGGAAGGGTGCCGGCCGCTTCGTGAAGCGCGCGGCCGCCGACTACGCCCGGATCAACTGACGGCGGATCGGAGTCGCCAGCGGACGCCATGCCGATGCTCCCCACGGCCACGATCAGCGTCGACGCCGCCGAAGGGCGGCTCGCCGAGGTGCGGACGTTCGTCCGGAAGGTCGCGGCCGAGGCGGGAGCGGACGAGGAGACGACCGCCGACCTGGTCCAGGCGGTCGACGAGCTCGCCTGCAACGTGATCACCCACGGATACCGGCACGCGGCGGGGTCGATCGAGGTCTCCGCGGTGCTCGATGACGGCGCGATCCGCATCCGGCTGCGCGACACGGCGCCGCCGTTCGATCCCCGGACCGTGCCGGAACCGCGGCTGGACCTGCCGCTCGCGCAGCGGCCGCTCGGCGGGATGGGGATCCATCTCGCCCGGACGCTGACGGACGGGATCGACCACCGTATCCTGCCGGGTGGTGGCAACGAGGTGACCGTGACGAAGCGGGTCCGGCCGAGCGGGGCCCAGGAGGGCGACGATGGACATCACGACCGAGCGACCCAGCCCTGACGTCGCGGTCATCGTCCTGGCCGGCGAGCTGGACGGCTCGAACTTCGAGCAGGTGATCGAGGCCGGCCGGATCGCGCTCGCGGCCGGGGCGACCCGCGTGGTCATCGATCTCGGCGAGCTCACCTACATGGGCAGCTCGGGGCTCGTGGCGATCCACTCGATCGCCCTGCTCACGCGTGGTCAGGAGCCGATCTCCCCGGAGAACGGCTGGCAGGCGATCCACGACATCGGCAGCGAGGCGGACGACGGGGGCGCGGCCACCCTCCATCTCGCCGCGCCCGGGCCGGCGGTCAGCCGGGTCCTCGACCGGAGCGGGATGGCGACCCTGTTCCCGGTCCATCCCGATCGCGACACGGCGATCGCGGCCGCGTCGGCCTGAGTCGGCGACTCCCGCACGCCCGTGACGGCCGCGGCGCTCGAGCGGCTGCTCGACGCTGGCGCGCTCGAACCGCTCCTGGCGGCGGCTGCGACGCTCACGTCCGGACTGGCGGTGGAGGTCCGCGACGCGTTCGGTGCGGCGTTGATCGCGCGGGGCACGGTCGGATCCGGGGCGTCCCGGGCCCAGGCCCGGATCGAGGTCGACGATGAGCCGCTCGGGATCGTCGAGGTGTCCGGCGACGGATCGCCCGCGTCACTCGAGGCGATCGCCTCGACCCTCGCCGCCGCCCTGTCCCTGGCCGCGGGCGAGGCGGCGAGCCGGCGGGCGGTGACAGCGGCGGCGCTCGACGACCTGCGGGAGCTGTCGCTGCTCTCGCGTCTGGCCGAGACCGTCGGGACGGCCGTCGACCCGGAGCAGATCGCCGGGTGCGTGCTGGACACGATCGCCCGGCCGCTCCATGCCGACGTCGGGCTCGTGCTGCCCGCGGACCCCGTCGCCGGGGACGCGGCCGCCGCACCGGTCGCCGCGCTCGGTGAGGCGGTCGATGTCGCCCGCCTTGCACTCGATGCCGCGTCGCTGGTCGAGCGGCTCCGGGCCGAGGACCCCGTCCAGGGCACCTGCGCCGACCTCGGCCACCCCGCCGAATCGGATGCCTTCGGCTCGATCCTCGCCGCGGTCGTCCGGACCACGCGGGGCACCCAGGGCGCACTCGTCCTGGGGCGTCGTCCGGCGTCGCGCCCGTTCGATCCGACGGACCGCCGGCTCCTGGCCGCCGTCGCGAGCCAGACGGCCATCGCCCTCGAGCGCGCGTCGCTCCAGCGCGAGATCCTCGCGCGGCGCCGGATGGATGACGAGCTCGCGATCGGGCGCCGGATCCAGCGCTCGCTGATGCCGCGCCGCTTCCCGTCGCTGCCAGGCTGGGGGATCGGGGCCGCGTACGAGTCGGCGCGCGAGATCGGGGGCGACTTCTACGACGCATTCTTCCTCCGGGACCAGCCGGGCGGGCTGGCGTTCGCCGTCGCCGACGTGACGGGCAAGGGCATCCCGGCGGCCATCCTCATGGCCGACGCCCGCGCGCTGATCCACGCCGCGGCGGACCACGGGACGGACCCGGCGGAGAGCCTGGCACGGGTCAACCACATCCTGGTCGAGGAGCGGGCGACGTCGCTGTTCGTCACCGTGGTCCATGGGGTCGTGGACGGACCGACCGGCCAGCTGGTCATCGCGAGCGCCGGCCACGACCCGGTCCACATCCTCCGCCGCGACGGGTCGCTCACGATCATCGAGCCGACCGGCCGCCTGATCGGCGCCGCGCCGGACATCGCGGCGCATGCGCTCCGGTTCGTCGTCGAGCCCGGCGACGCAATCGTCGCCCACACCGACGGCGTGACCGACGCGCGCTCGCCGGACGGTGGGTTCTACGGCGAGGATCGGTATCGGGCGGTGCTCTCGAGCCTCGCCGGCCGCTCGGCCGACGACATCGTCGAGGGCGTCATGACCGATGTCACGGCATTCCGTGCCGGCGCGGAGGCCTTCGACGACCTGACCCTCCTCGTGGTGCAGCGGCGTCCGGTCTGAGGCCGTCGCGCCCAGCGGGCCCGACCGATCGCCGGGGCAACGCACGCTAGACTTCGAGTCGATCCCCGGAGCCGGTGTCCAGAGGTGCCATGCCGCCCGATCTGCTCATGCCCGCCTTCGTCGTGACGCTCGTCGCGAACGGGATCCTCGTCATCGTGGCGATGCGGGCCCTGCTCCACGGTCGGGATCCGGACAACCGCCCGCCGACGCCGGGTCCGCCCGGCGGTGGGTCACGCCCGGCGCCGGTGACTCCACCTCCGCCGGCGGGCCCGCCCACGCCGCCGCGCCCGACGCCGGTCCCCGACCCGGCACCCGAACCCCGGACCGACGATGCCGTCGTGGCGGACACGCCGCCGGAGCCCGACCCGAGCCCGAGATCGACACCGGATCACGCCCCGGCCGCCGCCCAGGCCCCATCCCCGTCCCCGTCCCCGTCCCCGTCCCCGTCCCCGGCGAAGAGCGAACCGAAGACGCCGACGCGCGTGAAGACGTCGTCCGGGTCGTCGGCGAAGCCGAAGCCCGGTACGGGTCCATCCACCGAGGGTCAATCGGGCGCGGTTCCTCCCGCGGCGGGACGGAGGCGCAAGTTCTCGCTGCCGCCGCTCGACGACGACCACGAGAAGGTCAACCGATCGATCGAGACCTTTCTGTCGAGCGGAGAAGGCGCTGCCGAAGCCGCCGCCGAGCCGACCACGATCGCGCTGGTGGCGCTCGCCGCCGCCCCCGGTGCGCGGCCGACGAGCCGGCCGGGCATCAGCGCAGCCGTCGAGCGGGAGCTGCGTGCCGCTGCCCGGGGCACGGACCGCGTCCAGTCGATCGGGACCGATCGGTGGCGCGTCGTCCTGAGCGCGACGGGCGAGCTCGCGGCGCGGGCCTACCTCCGCGGGGTCCGCGCGGCGATCGAGCCGCGCCTCGCGGATCTCGAACCACCGACGCGGCTGGTCGCGGTCACCGCAACGGCGCTGGGCGAGCCGATCGACGACGCGGCGGCGACAGCCGAGCGACGCCTGGCGGGCCTCCTCGGGGCCGAGGCGACGCCCGGCCGGGGCGCGACCGAGGAGGACGGCGAGGAGCCGCTCGTCTCGGGCGACTGATCAGACGGCCGGGCGGCCCGTGCCGGGCGGGCTCGCGACGACCGGCTCGTCACCCATCGCCCCGCCGCCCTGACGCGCCACGAGCACGGCGAGCAGGACGACCGAGCCGATCAGCACGGCGAGGGCGATCAGCTGGGCGGCCCGGAAGGGCCCCAGGACGACCGGGTCACGCCACGTCGTGGCGATGATCAGGCGGACGCCCGCCCAGGCCGCCAGGGCGATCAGGAACGCCCGGCCGTCGGGGCGGCGGGCGGCCGGCCAGCGCATCACGGCGATGAACACCGCGGCGACGGCGAGGGTCGCGAACCCCTCGAGCAGCTGGGACGGGATCGACGGCAGCGCCGGACCGAGCGAGCCCCACGGGCCCGGTCCAAGGTACGCGGTGGCGGGCTCGCCGCTCGTCGGCTGGCCCTGCCCGGTCCCGCCCAGCACCATGGCCAGCTTCCCGACGGCGACGACGACCAGCATCGGCAGCGCCGAGATGTGGAGCCACCGGCCGGGCCGGCCGTCCAGGAGCGCTCCGACCAGCGCGCCGGTGATTGCCCCGCCAACGACAGCGAGGGCGAGCTCCAGGCTCCCGACGCTCGGGTCGATGATCCGGCCGGGGTCGGCCTGGAAGAAGGCCGGGTGGACGAGGACATATCCCAGACGGCCGCCGATCACCGCACCCGGCACGACGCCGAGGACGACGAACAGGAGGTCGTCCTCGCGCAGGTGCAACCGCCGAACGATCGATCCGGCGATCACGAGCGCCACGAAGATCCCCCCCGCAACGCCGATCGTCTCCCACCGGACGACGCCGTCGCCGATCCGGAGCAGCGGGTCGAAGTCGAACGCGATGACGGCATCCGGCACGATGCGGGCCAGTGTACGGCGGCGGACCTGTCGGCTGGCCGACATCCGTGCTGTCGGTGGCGCGCTCACCCGATGGTCGGGAGCGCGACGACGATCCCCAGCATCGGCGGAGTCTCCCTCCCCGGAGGCCCGGTCGATGGACGGACGTGGGGTTGCCCGTCCTGGGGGTGAAGGTCGCCCGCTCCAGGGGGGACAGGCGACCAGATGGCGGCAGCGCCCGGCCCCTGGGGGAAACGCGGGTCGGGCGCTGATCGCCGTCAGGGAGGCACTAGCGATGCATCCGACCAGCACGCTGACGATCCGCCTCCTGGGCCGACTGGAGGTCCGGGCGGGGTCGACGCCGATCCGCGTCGGCGGCCGGCATGCGCAGGCGCTGATCGGGCTGCTGGCCATGCGGCCGCGCCTCCGCCTCCGCGACACGATCGCCGCCGAGCTGTGGCCGGACGCCGACGGCCCGTCGGCTGCGTCGCTGCGCCAGGCGCTCTGGCTGATCCGGTCGGCCTTCACGACGGCCGGCCTCGTCGCCGACGACTGGATCGAGGCGGACCAGGACAGTCTCGGGATCCGCCGGGACGTGCACCTGGACCTCGACATCGACCTGTTCGACCGGCTGGCGACCGGCACGTCCACCGAAGACGCTGCGAACGCGATCGCGCTCTATTCGGGCGACCTCGTCGAAGGTCTCGGTCACGAATGCTTCGCCGCCGAGCGCGAGCGCCTGAGCGATGTGTACGAGGACCTGCTCGCGGTCGTCGCCGAGGGGCGGCTGGACGACGGCGATCTCACCGGCGCCCGGTGGGCCGCGTCGGAGCTGCTGGCACGCGATCCCCTGCGCGAGGAGGCCCACGCGGTCCTGATCGCGCTCTACGGCCGGTCCGGCAGCCGCTCGCAGATCGTCCGTCAGTACCGCCGGCTCTGCCAGATCCTCCGCTCGGAGCTGTCGGTGGCGCCTCTGCCGGAGACCGAGGCGATCTACCAGGCCGCGCTGAGCCGCGTGACCAGTCGCTCCCACGAGCGTGTCGCCGCGCTCGGCTACGATCGACGGTCGGAGCGTCGGCCGTTCACCCAGGTCCTCGTCTCGAGCGCCTAGCAGACACGGCGCGGCGTCCCTACCCGCCGCGCTCACCCTCGGCCGTCCGGCATCCTCCTCCCGCCGGACGAACCGGAATCGAACGGCCCCGGCAGCGCCGGGGCCGTTCGTCGTGTGGTCACCGCTCGCTCAGGGCAGCTTGTCGACGAGCTCCCGGACCGCCGCGGCGGACGCGTCGAACGCCGCCTGCTCGGCGACGCTCAGCTCGATCTCGAAGACCCGCTCCAGTCCGCTCCGGCCGAGGACGACCGGCACGCCGACGAACAGGTCGCGCGTCTTGAACTCGCCCTGGAGCAGGACGGCGCACGGGAGGACCCGCTTCCGATCGCGGAGGATCGCGTCGACCATCTCGAATGTCGACGCTGCGGGAGCGTAGAACGCGGAGCCCGTCTTCAGCAGGGCGACGACCTCGGCCCCGCCGTTCGCGGTCCGCTCCTCGAGGGCCTTGACCCGGTCCGCGGGGAGGAGTTCCGTGATCGGCACGCCCGCCACCGTCGAGTAGCGCGACAGCGGGACCATCGTGTCTCCGTGGCCGCCGAGGACGAACGCGTGGGTGTCCTCGACGCTGACGCCCAGCTCCTGGGCGATGAACGTCCGGAATCGCGCCGAGTCCAGGACGCCGGCCATGCCGAGAACCCGTTCGCGTGGGAAGCCCGAGGCCTTCAGGGCGACGTGGCACATCGCGTCGAGCGGGTTGGTGACGATGATCAGGATCGCGTCCGGGGAGTGCTTCGCGGCCGCCTCGACGACCGCCCGGACGATCCCGGCGTTCTTCGCGAGCAGGTCGTCCCGGCTCATCCCGGGCTGCCGTGCGAGACCGGACGTCACGACGACGATGTCGGACCCGGCCGTGTCGGCGTAGTCGTTCGTGCCGGTGACCCGGCTGTCGTGGCCGACGACCGGTGCGGCCTCGGCGAGGTCGAGGCCCTTGCCCTGGGGCAGCCCCTCCACGATGTCGACGAGGACGACGTCGGCAAGACCGGCCTCGGCGATCCGCTGAGCGGTCGTCGCGCCGACGTTGCCGGCGCCGATGACGGTGACCTTGTTCCTGGCCATGGGCGTGTCGGACCTCGGGTGCGGGAGTCGGGGCTCGGTTCGAAGGCGTCCATTCTACGGAGCGGCAGCTGATCGCCCGGCGGCCGACCTGCGACATCCGACCATGGCCGACGTGGTCGTGCGGCGATGGTGGCGGCCGCGCTCCCGGTCGAGGATCGAGCGGTCACGAACCCGCCAAGGAACCCGTCCGGATGAACGCCTCCACCACCGCCCTCGTCTTCGTCGGCCTCCTGTTGACGGCGATCGGGCTGTTCGTCGCCGGCAACGTCGTGTTGATCGCGCTCGGCGTCGTCAGCCTGTTCGGCGCCTCGTTCTTCCAGGCACTCGCGTCCCGGAGCCGCTAGCCATGCTGACCACCCTCATCGCCGTCGTCGTCGTCGTGGCGATCCCGGTCGTGCTCGTGCTCGGCGCGCTGGCCCTGCTCGGGTCGCTCGTCGCCGCGCTCGCCGACGGGCTGCCGAACGGCCTCGTCCGCCCGAACCCTTCCTGACCCGGGACCTCCCCGGGACGCCGGCGCGGGGCCCCGGGCTCAGCCCTCGCCGGGACCGGCCTCGTCGAGTCGCGGGGCGTCCTCGTTCACGCGGGGACCGGCCGCGCACACCGCATCGGGCACGCCGTCGGCATAGTCGACGAAGTTCTCGACGAACATCCGCGCCAGCGCCGCGGCCTGCCGGTCGTACGCCTCGCCGTCGGCCCACGTGGCGCGCGGCTGGAGGACGTCGCTCGGGACGTCCGGGCAGGCGAGCGGCACCTCGAAGCCGAACGTCGGGTCGGTGGCGGTCGGCACGTCGTCCAGCGCTCCGGACAGCGCCGCCCGGACCATCGAGCGGGTGTGGTTGATGTTCATCCGCTCGCCGGTCCCGTACGGACCGCCGGTCCAGCCCGTGTTCACGAGCCACGCCCGGACGCCGTGATGCTCGAGGCGCTCGGCGAGCATCGCCGCGTACTCGGCGGGATGGCGGGGCATGAACGGGGCGCCGAAGCAGGCCGAGAACGTCGCCTGCGGCTCCTTGACGCCGACCTCGGTGCCGGCCAGCTTGGCGGTATAGCCGCTGATGAAGTGGTACTGCGCCTGGTCCGAGGTGAGCCGGCTGATCGGCGGCAGGACACCGAAGGCGTCGGCCGTGAGCAGGACGACGTTCGTGGGTTGGCCGGCCATCCCGGTCGAGTCGGCGTTGCCGATGAAGTGGAGCGGATAGGCGGCCCGGGTGTTCTCGGTGAACCGCTCCGACGCCAGGTCCAGCTCGCGCGTGACCGGGTCGAGGTCGACGTTCTCGAGGATGGTCCCGAACCGGCGGGTCGTCGCGAAGATGTCCGGCTCGTACATCGGGGAGAGGCGGATCGTCTTCGCGTAGCAGCCGCCCTCGAAGTTGAACACGCCGTCGACGCCCCAGCCGTGCTCGTCGTCGCCGACGAGGCTGCGCAGCGGATCGGCGGAGAGCGTCGTCTTGCCGGTGCCGCTGAGCCCGAAGAACACGACCGTATCGCCGGCGGCGCCGACGTTCGCGGCGGAGTGCATCGGCAGGACGCCCTCGTCGGGCATCAGGTAGTTCATCACCGTGAACGCGGACTTCTTGATCTCGCCCGCGTACTCGGTGCCGACGATGAGGATCTCCATCCGGGCGAGGTTCAGGAGGATCGCGGTGCCGGTCCGTGTGCCCTCGGTCGCAGGGTCCGCCTGGAACGACGGGACGTCGATGATCGTGAAGTTCGGGACGAAGTCGGCGAGGTCCGCCGCGGACGGCCGCCGGAAGAGGTTGCGCGAGAAGATGCTCGCCCACGCGGTCTCCGTGTAGACCCGGAGGCTGCGCTGGTGCGCGGGATGGGCGCCGATGAAGCAATCCTGGGCGTACACCGGACGATCGGCGAGGTAGGCCATCAGCCGCGCCCGGAGGCGGTCGTAGTGCTCGAGGGCGATCGGGCGGTTGACGTCGCCCCACCAGATCTTCCGCGCCGACGACGGCTCCTTGACGATGAACTTGTCCTTCGGCGAGCGGCCGGTGTGCTTGCCGGTGCGAACGACGAGGGGACCCTCGGCGGCGATGATGCCCTCGCCGGCCCGCACGGCGTCCTCGTACAGCTCGGCCATGGACAGATTGGCTCTGACGACCCGGCCGATGGACGCGTGCCCATCGGCCCGACGCGTGGCGTCGTTCGCGGCGGTGTGGGCGGAGGACTGGGTCATCGGCTCGGACTCCTCGGCGCGCAGGCGATCGCTCTCGATCGACCGGCCGCGCGTAGCTCGGGCTGACCCGAGGAAGTCGGCTTCCGCAGTCGCTGTTGGCCAGATCGTACCGCAACTCAGCCGCAACCCGTCCGCAACCCAAAAGTCCCAGCATCCAGTGTCCGACCAACGGCTGTCGCGCCTGGACGACGCTGGACTGCGTTGGCCTCTGCGGTCCTCGCTCACGGGCCTTCAAGCCCGCTCGCTCCGGTCCTGCCGGCCGCCTTGCCAGCCTCGCCCCTGCGCGACGAACGCAGTCTTGTGCGCTCAGGCGCGGTCGAGCGCTTGGCGGAGGTCGGCGATCAGGTCATCCATGTGCTCGATACCGACCGACAGCCGGACGAGCGCGGGGTCGACCTCGAGATGGGAGCCCGCGACCGAAGCGTGGGTCATCGTCGCCGGAATCTCGACGAGGGACTCCACCCCGCCGAGCGACTCGGCGAGCGTGAAGAGGCGCGTCCCCTCGGCGATCGCGATCGCGCGGTCCGTGGCGGAGCGGGCCCCGCCGGCCGTCGACGCGCGGGGGATGAACGAGACCATCCCGCCGCCGCCCCGCATCTGGCGACCGTCACCGACGAGGGCCGCGCCCGGATGTGCATGCCGACCATCCACCAGACCCGGGTAGAAGACCCGGTCGACGTCCTCGCGGGCGGCAAGGAACGCGGCCACGGCCGTCGCGTTCGCGACATGCCGCTCGACGCGTAGGTGGAGCGTGCGAAGCCCGCGCAGGACGAGGAAGCAGTCGAGGGGCCCGGGCACGCCACCCATCGCGTTCTGGAGGAACCGCAGCCGTTCGGCGATCGCGTCGTCGCGCGTCACCGCGATGCCGAGGATCGTGTCCGAGTGCCCGCCGAGGTACTTCGTCGCGGAGTGGAACACGATGTCCGCGCCGAGCTCCAGGGGGTTCTGGAGGGCGGGCGAGGCGAACGTGTTGTCGACAACGAGCAGGGGCGGGGCCTCGTCGCTCTGGGCGGCCCGCTCGCGGATCGTCCGCGCGGCGGCGGCGATGTCCGTCAGCTTCAGGTTCGGGTTGGACGGGCTCTCGAACCAGACGAGCCGCGTCCGGCTGGTCAGCTGCTCCCAGAGCTGGTCCGGGTGGCCGGACAGGTCGACGAACCGGGCATCCGCTGCGCCGCCCGGTCGATGGACCTTCTCGAGGTAGCGGAACGTGCCGCCGTAGACGTCGTCGCCGACGACGATCTCCTCGGCGCTCGAGGCGAACTGGGCGATCGCCGCGGTCGCGGCCGAGCCGCTGGCGAAGGCGATCCCGTGGGTGCCGCGCTCGAGCGCGGCGACGGCCCGCTCCAGACGCTCACGCGTCGGGTTCGCGCTCCGGGCGTAGTCGTAGCCGCGCCGCGGGCGGTTGACGCCCTCCTGGGCGTACGTCGAGGTCTGGTAGATCGGGGGCGACACGGCGCCGGTGACCTCGTCGGGCTCGGCGCCGGCGTGAACGGCCAGCGTCTCGAAGGCGTCGTCGGTCGGTCTCATCCGCGCAATGATGTCATCCGATCGACCGGCTCGGCCGTATCGATTCATGCTAACGTGCGGGTGCACGTTTCAGTCACACCGGAGCTCCCGTCATGGCGACCAATCCGACCGTCGCGCCGACCCCCACGTCGGCGGCCGCGACCGCCTCCCCGCCGCCCATCGGCCGTCTCGCGACGTGGCGCTATGTCCTGAACACCGCGAACCTGCCCGAGGGGATGACCCACCCCGACGCGATCAGCAAGTGGCTGGTCATCACGCGGGCCGCGGTCTTCTCGATGACCGCAACGTCCGGGCTGATCGGGGCGCTGCTCGCGGTCGGGGCGATGCGGCTCACCGGCGAGGTCACCGTCAACTGGCTGTACCTCGTGCTCGCGGTGGTCGGTCTCGTCGTCGCCCACGCGGCGAACAACATGATCAACGACTACTTCGACCTGGAGGGCGGGGTCGACACCGACGACTACGTCCGGGCGCTGTACGCGCCGCACCCGATCCTGTCCGGCTGGGTCACCAAGCGCCAGCTCGGGGCGGCGATCCTGATCGCGAACTCGATCGACCTCGCGATCATGCTGTACCTCACGGCCGTGCGCGGCCCGCTCGTCATCGCGTTCGCCCTCGCGGGCCTGTTCATCTCGGTCTTCTACGTCGCCCCGCCGATCCGGCTCAAGCATCACGGGCTCGGCGAGCCGGGCGTGTTCATCGTCTGGGGCCCGCTGATGACGGTCGGGACGTTCTTCGTCGCCACGGGCTCGATCCCTGCCTGGACGTGGATCGCCTCCCTCCCCTACGCGATCCTCGTGACGACGGTGCTGTTCGGGAAGCACATCGACAAGATCGTCGCCGATACGAAGAAGGGCGTCCGGACGCTGCCGGTGATCCTCGGGGAGCGGAGGGCGCGCGTCGTGGCCCAGGCGCTGATGATCTCGTTCTATCCGATCGTCATCGGGGCCGCGCTCATCGGCTGGATCGGGCCGTGGGTGGCCCTCGTGGTCCTCGGGATCCCGCGGCTGCTGTCCGTTCTGAAGACGTTCTCCGTGCCACGGCCGGAGACCCCGCCGCACAGCTACGTCGGCTGGCCGCTGTGGTTCGTCGGCGCGGCGTTCATCCACACCCGGCGGGCGGGCGGCCTGCTCGTCCTCGGCCTGCTCCTGAACGCGTTCCTGCCGATCCACCTGCCCTGGGTCGCCTGACGGGAACTTCTCCCGGCGGGCGTACCATCGCGGCGAGATGGTGACGGCCGCCCGATCCGTTCCGCCGCTCCACGGGGCCGACCAGGAGATCCGGTTCTGCCGGGCCGCCGACGGCACCCGGCTCGCCTACGCCATGCACGGCTCCGGGCCGCCGCTCGTCGTCGCTGCCTGCTGGCTGAGCCACCTCCAGCACGATTGGCGCAGCCCGGTCTGGCGGCACTTCCTCGACGAGCTCGGCACCATCGCGACCGTGGTCCGCTACGACGAGCGCGGCTTCGGGATGTCCGACTGGGACGTCGACGACTTCTCGCTGGCGGCGCGTCTGATGGACCTGGAGGCGGTCGTCGATGCGGCCGGGTTCGACCGGTTCGCCCTCCTCGGGATGTCGGGCGGATCGGGTCCCGCGCTTGCCTATGGGATCGCCCATCCGGACCGCCTCACCCGGATCGTCCTCTACGGCACCGTCTGCGGCATCCCGGTGACCTGGGACGTGGACGGCCAGGCGGAGGAGGAAACCTACCGCTCGATGATCCGCGTCGGCTGGGCCAAGGAAGATCCGGTCTTCCGGCGAGTGTTCACCACGCGCTTCATCCCGGACGCTTCCGAGGAGCAACTCCGCTGGTTCGACGAGCTCCAGCGCATGTCGACATCGCCGGAGAACGCCGTCGCGAGCCGGGTTGCGCGCCAGGAGGTCGACCTCGCCGAGGACCTCCACCGGATCACCGCCCCGACGCTGATCCTGCAGGCCACTGGCGACCGCTCGACGTCCTTCGACAACGCGGTCGAGGTGTCGTCTCGCGTCCCGGGCGCACGACTCGTCGCGCTCGACAGTAACAACCACATCCTGCTCGAGGGCGAGCCGGCCTGGGCGACGTTCGTGGAGGAGGTGACGGCCTTCCTCGAACCGGACCGACGGGCGTGGTCGGCTGGCCGGGACCGGGTCGGCTCGATCGCGGAGCTCTCGCCGCGCGAGCGGGAGGTGCTCCGGGTCTGCGCCGAGGGCCGGACGAACGAGGAGATCGCGGACGCGCTGGGGCTCAGCCCACGGACGATCGAGCGGCACCTGTCGAACGTCTATTTGAAGCTCGGGCTGTCGGGTCCTGCGGCACGAGCCGGGGCGGTCGCGCGCTTCCTGCGCGAGGGCTGACGACGCGCCTTCTGCGTGTCGGCCGCCACGCCTGCGTCGTCGATGACGCCGGTTTGCGTGCCGTCGCGGTTCCCGGTGCGATCGCCCGTTCCTAGCCTGACCTCGACCCCATCCGGGGCGGCGAACGGAGGATCGGACGATGATCACGACGACGATCGGCGAGACCGAGGCCCTGTTCCGGGCGGATCCGGCGAAGGCTCGATCGAAGCCGACGGTGACCGCGACGCTCGCAAACGGCCGTGCGCGGCTGTCCGCCGGGCCGTTCAACTGGGACGCCGACCTGCCCGCCGTCCTCGGCGGTGAGAACCTGGCCCCGAGCCCGACGGCGTATCTCCTCGGCGCCCTCGCGGGCTGTGCAGTCGCGTTCCTGCGCGACACCCTCGCGCCGCAGTTCGGCGTGGAGATCGACGATGTGACGGCGGTCGCGAGTGCAGCCTCCGATCTGCGCGGGCTCCTCGCGATCGACGGGGCCGCCCCCGACCTGTCGGACCTCGCGCTCGACATCAAGGTGGCGACAAGCTCGCCGCAGGATCGAGTCGACGCGATGTTCGCGGCGTGGCGCGATCGGTGTCCGATCTATCTCGCGTTGCTCAAGCCGGCGTCGATCGAGCTGTCGATGACGGCCGCGGCCTGAGGCGCGACCGCGCCCGCGACTACCCGCCCGGGCCTCGGTGCGAGAGGTACTCGAGCAGATCGAGCTTCGTCACGACGCCCGCCGGCTGCTCGCCGCGAACCGCGACGACGGCCGGCGCGCCGCGGCTCAGCAACCCGAACGCCTCGTCGAGCGTGGCCGACGCGTCCACGAGGGGGAGCGGGGCGTCCATGACCTCGCCGACCGTCCGCTCGACGATCGTCGGGTCGCGGAATGCCCGGTCCAGCAGGCCCTTCTCGTTGATCGACCCGACGATCCCGGCGACCGCATCGCCCTCGGCATCCTCCGAGACGGGCATCTGGGAGATCCCGTACTCCTGCAGCCGCTCGATCGCCGTGCCGACCCGCTCGGTCGTCCGCGCCACAACGACCGCCGGCCGGTCGACCTCGTGATCCCGGCGGGCGAGGAGGTCGGCGACACGGGCCACGGCGCCGGTGGTGGCGAGCAGCCCGTTCACCCGCATCCATTCGTCGTTGTAGAGCTTCGAGAGGTAGTTCCGGCCGCTGTCCGGGAGCAGGACGACGATCACCTTGCCCGCGCCATCGCCGGCCTCGGTCAGCTCCTGGGCGACGGTCAGGGTGGCGACGAGGGCCGTCCCGCACGACCCGCCGGCGAGGATCCCCTCTTCCCGGGTGAGGCGACGGGCGGCCGCGAAGGCATCGCGGTCGCTGACGCGGACCCACCGGTCGATGACCGCTGGGTCGTACGTGCCCGGGAGGAAGTCCTCGCCGACGCCCTCGGTCAGGTACGGCCGGGCCGCGTCGCCGCTGAGCACGGAGCCCTCGGGATCCGCCCCGACGATCACGACGTCCGGGTTGCGCCCGCGCAGGTAGTGACCCGCTCCCGAGATCGTCCCGCCGGTCCCGACGCTTGCGACAAAGTGGGTGACGTTGCCTTCGGTCTGCTCCCAGATCTCGGGACCCGTGGTCTGCTCGTGGGAGCGTCGGGTTCTCCTGGTTCCAGTACTGGTCCGGCTTGAACGCGCCCGGGATGTCGCGCGCGAGCCGCGCCGCGACCGAGTAGTACGACTCGGGCGACTCCGGATCGACGTTCGTCGGGCACAGGACGACCTCCGCCCCGTACGCGCGGAGGAGCGCCTGCTTCTCGGTCGACTGCTTGTCCGCCATCACGAAGATGCAGCGATAGCCCTTGAGCGCGGCGGCGATCGCCAGACCGTGGCCGGTGTTCCCGGATGTCGGCTCGATGATCGTGCCGCCGGGCTTCAGCAATCCCGTGCGCTCGGCGGCCTCGATCATCGGCAACCCGATCCGGTCCTTGACGGAGCCGCCCGGGTTGAGCATCTCGAGCTTCGCGAGGACGAGCGGCTGGCGATCGATCGGGCCGAGGTCGCGCGTCACCCGGCTCAGCCGGACGAGCGGCGTGTTCCCGACGAGATCGAGGATCGTCTCCGCGTACTGCATGCGACCGAGGATAGCGGTCGGCGTCCCGGCGAGGCCTCTCAGGCCGCTCCGCCCGGGTCCGCGTCGAGGCGCTGCGCCACCAGGTCGTCGGCGACGGTGTGGGACCCGACGTGGCCTGTGACCGCTCGCAGGAACGCGTCCCGTTCGAGGGCCATGAGCGACGTCGGCTCGAGTGCCCAGACGGACGCCGTCCGGGGCACCTGCCGCAGCAGCGCGATCTCGCCGAACCCTTCGCCGGGCCCAAGCGTCCGGACGGCGCGGTCGTCGATCGTGACCTCGCACGACCCCTCGTCGATGATGTAGAAGCGGTCCCCGACCTGGCCCTGGCGGATGATCGCGGCCCGCGCGGGCACGGCAACGGCCTGCAGCTGGGCGGACAGCCACTCGATCGTCGGTGGAGGCAGCGGGGCGAAGATCGGCAGCGCCCGCAGCCGATCGAGCTCCCGGACGTGGATCACGGCGTGCTCGTCGGCGGCGACGACATACCGCCACGTCAGGAGCACGACCACCGGCAGCCACAGCCCGGCGAGGACGATCGCCGATTGCGCCCCGAACAGCGCGATGAGGATCGGCACGGCGATCGTCCCCGCGGCCAGCATCAGGTCGTGGAGCCCCTCGAGGGAGCCGAGGACCCCGGCAAGCACGCCGGGCGGGGCGACCCGCTGGAGGAGCGTCCGGCCCGCGACGTCCATCAGGCTGCGGCCCACCCCGGCGACCACGAACAGCAGCAGCGCGAGGACCGGGAGCGGGAGCAACCCGACGATCGCGAGCGGAGCGCCCCACAGGATCAGGCCCAGCGCGAACGGACCCGCGAGCCGGCGCCGACCCACGAGCGCGGTCGCGATCGCGGCGCCGATCAGGCCCCCGAGCCCGACCGCCGACCCGAGGATCCCGACCCCCGCCTCCCCGGTCTCGAGGAGCTCGAGCGCGAGGACGACACCGATGATGTCCAGCGCACCTTCGATGAGGCTCCCGGCCCCGATGAGGATCACGATCGTGCGCGAGCCGACATGACGCCGGAGGAGTCGGAGGCCGTCCACGAGACCCACGACCTCGTCCTCGTCATGGGCAGCCAGGCGGGCCACGAGGCGGGCGCCGTCGGCGTCGACCTCACCCTCGATCGGGGCGGGCGGCCGCGGCGCGACCCGCGCCATCGGCTCCGTGCGGATCGTCGCGACGAGCAGCGCCTCGCCCGCCGAGATGATCGCGGTCAACGCGAAGACGGCCTGGGCTCCGGCCGCGGCGAGGATCAGCCCGGCCATCGCCGGTGCCACGAGGATCGCGAGGTTCTGGACCGTGGACGACGCGACGTTGGCCGCGGTGAGCTCGTCGGGCGTCCGGGCGAGCGACGGCAGCAGCGCGAAATGGGCCGGGCGGGTCATCCCGATCCCGATCGTCGTCGCCGAGGCGAGGACGTACACGACGATGGGCTCGGCGCCTGTGGCGAGGGCGAACGCCGTCGCCGTCATGCCGGTCGCCTGGACGACATAGGACGCGAGGAGCAGCCGCTCCCGCGGCAGTCGATCGCCGTAGCCCGAGATGACCGGCGCGAGGATCGCCGAGGGGAGCAGCTGGACGACCGCGACGATCCCGGCCGCCGTGGCGCCGCCCCGCTCGAACGCGTACACGAGCATCGCGATCCAGATCGCCCACTCGCTGAGCGTGAACGCGCCGAACGCGACGACCGCCCGCGCGATCATCCGGTTCGTGGTCGCGGCGCGCAGGGTGGCGACGGTCCGGCCGAAGCGTCCGGGCGTGCCGTCGGCGTCGACCATCGGCCGAGCATGGCACACGGGGAGCGGGCGTCGCGTCGCCCCGCCGACAGGTGACTGGTCGGTTGGTCAGTCCCTCGTGGCCGCCTCGTCGCGATCGAGGCGGCCCGGCCGGAGGAGCAACCACGTCAGCCGCTTCCGAAGGCGGCGCGGGTGGTCCGGCGGATCAACGGTCCCTGGGTGGAGCTCCTCGACCACCGGACCGAGCACCCCCTCCAGGGCGGTGCTCAGCCGCCGGGCGAGGTCCATCTCTGCGCGCGTCCCGGGTTCCGGGACGACGCCGTCCCATTCGGGCCCAAGCAGTTCCGCCACGGACGTCATCGGCAGGACGCGGGACGCCATCCGTCGGCCGAGGTACAGCTCCTCCGTGCCGGCCATCGCGAACGGGACGATCGGCGCACCCGTCCGGAGCGCGATGACGGCCCAGCCGACGCGGAACGGGCCGATGTGCCCGGCGGGCCCGCTGACCGTGCCCTCGGGCATCTGGGCGAACACCGCCCGATTCGCGATGACCGCGCGCGCCGAGGCGACGTGCGAGTCAACGCCGATCCCGCCGCGCCAGACCGGCAGCAGGCCGCCGACCCGGTGGACGAGCCGCTCACGCCACCGGGTCGTGAAGGTCGACGGGGCGCTCCCGAGGAACCAGACCCGCGGCTGGATCGGAAGGGCATGGACGACGAGGAACGGGTCCATCCAGCCGCGATGGGCCGCCCCGACGAGCAGATACCCGCCACGCGGCAGGTGCTCCTGGCCGGACGTCTCGATCCGGAACCGGAACAGACCGAAGATGACGAACCGTCCGAACACGCGGACCGCGCGATAGAACAGCGACGCCTTCGCCTCCGGCGTCCGTCCGAGCCAGGCCAGCCCTTCGACGGCACCGCCGCGGGCGTCGGCCAACGCCTGCGGCGACAGGCGTCCCGGCGGCGGGCGGTGACGCGAGGGTGGAGTCGGCTCAGTGGCGGACGACACGTCAGGTCGACGTCGGAGGGTCCGCTCCGTGACGGGGCCCGTCGTCGCCGTCGTCCCCGTCGGCGGGCTCGTCGGCAGGCTCGTCGTGATCCTCAGCCTCGTCGTCGTCGTCCCCGAGGTCGTCACCGTCGTCCTCGCCGTCGTCGAGGTCGTCGCCTTCGTCGCCCCCGTCGTCGGCCCAGAACGATTCCTCGTCGTCCTCCGGGGTGTGCCGCGCCCCATGGTCGGGCAGGAGGTCGGCGGCCGTCTGCGCCGGCCGTCCGGGCCCGTGCCGGTACCACAGCCCGACGAGGCCGACGAGGATGAAGCCGAGGGTCACGAGCTGTGCCGTCGGGATCCCGAAGAACGTCCAGTTGTCCCGACGCAGGTTCTCGAGCAGGAACCGGGTCGTCCCGTACCAGACGAGGAAGATCAGCAGCAGGTCGCCGGAGATCAGCTTCGACGACCACCGCCGGCCGAGCCAGATCAGGAACAGCGCGCCCAGGATCCCCGAGATCGACTCGTACAGGAACAGCGGGTGGAAGTGGGTCGTCTCGGGGAACCCCTGCGTGCAGAGATACCCCTCGATCCGATGGGCGCAGTCGATCCTGATCCCCCACGGCAGGGTCGTCGGCGGCCCGTACAGCTCCTGGTTGAAGAAGTTCCCCCAGCGGCCGATCGCCTGCATGACGAACAGGCCCGGAGCGACGACGTCCGCCCACTGCGGGAAGCTCTGGTGCTTGTACCGGATGTACAGCCACGCGGCGATCGTCCCGGTGACGATCCCGCCGGGCACCCCGAGCCCGGTGAACCCGGCGAACGCCCAGGAGCCGTCGGGCTGGATCGTGATCGGCAGGAAGGCCGTGAGCGGGTGGGCCTGGTACAGCTGCCACTGGTCGATGACGTGGTACAGCCGGCCGCCGGCGAGGGCCGCGAGCGCGACGATGATCAGCCCCGTCCCGAGGATGCTCTCGTCCAGCCCGCGGAACCGCACTTCGCGGAGGATCACCCAGTAGACGGCGGCCAGGCCCACGGCATAGGCGATCCCGTACCAGTAGATCGGGAAGCCGAAGATCCGCAGGAAGACGGGATCCGGGGTGAAGTCGATCATGGCCCCGGAGTGTACGGGCTGACCGCGTCGGCGCGACCGACGGCCCGTTCCCTGTACTCTCGCCGGGTGAACGCGGAGTTCAACTGGTGGCTGCTGATCGTCGGTCTGGTGATCGGGGCCGGGCTGATCTGGCTGGTCCTTGCCGACAGCTCACGGCGCGAGGTCGACATCACGACCCGGGAGCGGGCGGGTGAGGCGCGCTGGATCGGGGAGGAGCTCCGTCGCGCGGGGCGGACGGTCTCCGACGAGGACGTCGCAGAGGTTCTCGACCTCCACGGCGCCTATCTGGCGGCGCCGCCGCCGGACACGGAGCTCGAGAACGAGCCACCGCTGACGGACGACGATCCCGCCACGGAGCACACCCACTGGACCCCGAACCCGGATCCGTGGGTGTCCGTGCCGCCATCGAGCGGCGGAGCGACGCTCCCCCAGCGTCATCCCGCGGGCGGGCCAGGCGGATCGACCCGGAGCGACGGGGACGGCCTGCCCGTCTGACGGCGCTCAGCTGACGCCGGTCAGGACCTGCTGGCCGGGCGACCCCGGCGACGCGAGATCGATCAGGGACACCCCGAACGTGGCGTCCTCCGGCAGACCGCTGACCTCGGGCACGTCGCCGACCCAGTAGGCCAGGTCGCCCCCGAAGAACATCTTCCCGATCGGGATCCGCTTGCCGCCGACCTCCACCCAGCAGCGGTACTCCTTGCCCGCGGGCGGTGGGGCGAGCTGGTCGGAGACGACCACGAGCTCCTTGCTGGACGGCGAGTACAGCAGCGTCCCGGTCGTCGGCTCCCCGGTCGTGCTCGCGAGCGCGACCCGCTCGGTGTCGGGCCTGGCGGTGACCCGGAGCGTCCAGCGGGCGACGTCGCCGAGCGCTTCGATCTCGGCGGTCTGACCGCGCACGACGGAGGCCTGGCCCGCGTTCATCACGAGGCCCGTCCCGACGACGGCGAGGACGAAGACGGCGGCCAGCGCGGCGAGGGTCCGCCACGGGACGCGCGAGCGCCGGGCGGTCGAATCGGCCGACCCGGCGAGCGATCGGAATCGGAACCTGTGCGGACATCGCGGCCGACGCGGCCATCGAGCCGACCCCATCCGCGACAGCGGGCCCGCGCGGACGACCCAGCGCCGTCACGTAGTCGAGCGTCCGCTGGCGCAGCTCCGGCGGCGGCACGGCCTGGACCGCGGGCCGGATGACGCCGACCGTCAGCCGGAGCCGGTCGAGCTCTTCGGTGCATTCCGGGCAGCCGGCGAGATGACCCGCCACCAGCGCCGCGTTCGGCGTGTCGCCGGCCATCAGTCGCTCGAGCCCGCCCGGTTCGACCGCGGCGTCCTCGAGCAGCTCCCGTACCTCGTTGTGATCCATCGCTCCCATCATTCGTTCTCGCCGATCGGCACCGGGATCGGCGCCCGGCTCACTGACGGCCCCAGCTCGTCGGCCAGCGCCTCCCGCAGCCGGAGCAGAGCCCGTCGCGTCCGTGTCTTCACTGTCCCGAGTGGCCATCCCAGCCGCTCGGCGATCTCGGTCTGCGTCAGCTCCTCGCGATAGGCGAGGACGATCGCCGTTCGCTCGGACTCGGGCAGCTCCGCCAGGGCGTCCCGCAGGACCTGTCGAAGCTCGGCCGCGGCCAGCTCACCCTCCGGGCCGAGGCCGACCGTCGCGCCACCGAGCACCGTCCCGGTCCCCACGAGCCGGTCGAGGGCTGCCGCGTCCTGCTCGTCCTCGCCACTCGCGGCCGAGAGCGGGATGAGGTTCGGTCGCCGACCCGCTGCCCGCAGCCGGTCGACGGTCCGGTTCCGGGCGATCGTATGGAGCCATGCCGCGAGCGATCCCACCCGCGGGTCGAACAGCTCGGCCCGGTTCCACAGGGCGAGAAACGTCTCCTGGACCACCTCCTCGGCGACTTGCCGATCCGCGGTCAACCGGCTGGCCGTCGCGTACACCGCGTCGACGTGACGGTCATAGATCTCGGCCAGCGCAGTCGGCGACCCCGCCACGAGCTCGCGCACGAGGGCGGCGTCGTCGACCGGCTGACCGTTCTCTGCCACGGTTACGCGCGCCGCGGCCCGTCGGTTTCGACCGCGACATGCAGCGGTCGCCGCTCGAAGCCGGTCGAGAGGACGACGTCGGTCTCGGTCTGGAACACGTTCGGCGTCGCCTGGACCTGACGGAGGACCCGCTCGAGATCGAGCGTGTCGCGGGCGCGGACCTTGATCAGGTAGTCCGCCTGGCCGGAGATGTGGTGGCATTCCTCGATCTCCGGGATCGCGCCGAACGCGTCCGTGAGGTCGTGACTCGTGGTCCCCGGCGCCTGGGTGATCCAGCTGAAGGCGAGGATGTCGAACCCGAGCGCGCGCGGGTCGACCGTCGCGGCGTAGCCCGTGATGATCCCGCGCGCCTCGAGCTTCTTCACCCGCTCGTGGGCGGACGGCCCGGTCATCCCGGCCTCCGCGCCGAGGTCCGCGTAGGGCCGCCGACCGTCGCGCTGGAGGATCGCCAGGATCTTCCCGTCGTTGGTGCTGATCCGTTCGGCTTGGGGCATATAGTCCCTATTCGTCAGGCTGCAGGCTTGTCGAGTCGCTGTTTGTAAGGTAGTATGGCCACATCAGACCTTGATTGCCGGTCCGCCGCACCCAGCGGCGGGATCCATCGATCCACGGCGATCACGCAGCGGAGGACCACGATGTTCGCGTTTGGACTCGCGTTCCTGGCGCTGTTCTCAGTGCTCAGCACCGTGCTGGGCAACGAGGATCCGCGCCGGAAGACGGACCCTCGGGACGAGCTCTACTTCTGGACCCGTCTCGGCGTCCGGTAAGTCCGGCTGGTTAGCCTACCCCACGAGGCTCGGGACCCCAGTTCCCGGGCCTCGTTTCGATTCAGCCCCGCTCGCGCTCGCGATCCCTGTCATTCGCCCATGGGCAGACCCTTAGGCGGCGAGCGGGCGCCTGAATCGCTGGAGCGCATCGCGAATCAGCCGCCGAAGGCTAACCCAGGGTCATTCCAAGAAGGATCAGAGCCGCACTTCGCGACTAACGGTCCCGTGGTGGTCAATTGACAGAAAAGGACCGGCGGGGAGGAGGGGCCCTCCGCGGTCAGCGCGCCTCCCACACGGCGCGCTCCCATGCGCGCGGGTCGGTGACGACCTCGGACGAGGTATCGAAGCGCATCGTCGCTCGGCGACCGAGCTCGTACTCGGGCCACCCCGGGTCTCCGCCCGTCATGAACGAGACCCACGCAGCGTGCATCGCGCTCGCGAGCCCCTGCGGCGGGCTGTCACCGAGCAGGTGGCCGACAAGCTGGCTCGAGCCGTGGTCGAGCATGTCGAAGACGAACGGAATCTCGAGGGCATGGCAGGCGCCGAACATCCCGTTCGCCACGGGCGAGCGCCAGGCGAACTCGTACATGTGGGTGCGCGACGCGGTATCGAGGTGAGCCTCCGCCAGTCGGATCGCAGGGACGCGGCACCACCAGTCGGTCTGGATCGCTGCGAGCAGAACGCCAGGGGAGGCCTCAGGGTATGCGGCCCGATAGGCCGCCAGCGTGGGCTCGGCCGGGCGCCCGTACGCGGCGATGCTCCGGAACCCGTCGTCGGCCGCGGCGCCCGTGAGGATCGCGTCGGTGATCTGGTCCAGGGCGCCGGATGCGGCCAGGAACAACCGCCAGTCGTCCACGTTCGTCCCGACGAGGAGGTCGATGCCCGCGGCGGATCCGGCCCGAACGGCCTCGAGTGGTGGCGCGGGAAGGACCTCGCCGTCGACGACCGGATGGAACGGCATCGAGGTCGCCACGATCTCGGGGCCCCATCGCTCCGGGTCCGGGTGCGCCGCGAGGTCGGCGCCAAGCTCGAGCTGCGCGGCGAGCATCCGCTCGACCGGCACCGCCGACATCGCATCGAGCGTCGGAGCCACTCCGAGGATGTTCGCGAGGATCCCGCCCATGCGGAGCGCCGTCGTCGCCGGCAGGACGTGATGGGCGGCCCCACTCTGCAGGATCGCCCGCCGGAACAGTCCGCGGGCCCGGGGCATCCCGAGGAGCGTGCCGATGCTCATCGCGCCGGCCGATTCGCCGCACACGGTGACGTTGTCGGGATCGCCGCCGAAGGCGGCAATGTTCAGCCGGACCCAGTCGAGGGCGGCGATCTGATCGAGGATCCCGCGGTTCGCGACGGCGTCGCGGAGGTGGAGGAAGCCCTCCGCGCCGACCCGGTAGTTGAGCGCGACGCAGACCACCCCGTCACGCGCGAACCGACTGCCGTCGTACCAGGCCGCGGACTCGAACTGGAACGCGCCGCCGGTGATCCAGACCATGACGGGTAGACCCGCCGACCCGACGTCCGGCGTCCAGATGTCGAGGTTCAGGCAGTCCTCACCAGGAACCGCGCCGCCGGACGGGATCAACCCGTCGGTGCCGCTGCCGGGCGGCAGCGGTTGCGGGGCGATCGACCCCTCCTCGAGGGCGTCGCGAACGCCCGACCACGGCTCGACCGGCTGCGGCTCGCGTAGTCGGTTCGGCCCGAACGGCGGGGCAGCGTACGGAATCCCCTTGAAGACCTGGACACCGCCCGCGTCGGCGCCGCGCACGCTCCCGTGGCGCGTGCCGACGACGGTGGATGGAGAGACGGCGAACACGAGGGACCCCCTTTCCTGCGGCAGACGCCTACGCCACCTCGCGGAACAGCTCGTACCACGCGAGATAGCTCCTGCCGATCTCGCGAGCGATCCGCCGGGGCGAAGCGCCGCCCGGCATCTTCAGGTGGCGCATGCCGAGCTCTGCGTACGTGGCCCCGGCCCGCCCGGCCAGGGCGGACCACAGGCGGCGCGATTCCCCGACCGGGATCACGTGATCGAACCGGTCGTGGACCAACATGATCCGGCGTGCCCGGATCTCGGTGACGTAGGACATCGGTGACATGGTCGTCAGGAACGCCTGCGCGGACGGCGGCAGCGCCCGGAGCGCGCCATCGATGTCGCCGGCGTCGGCACGCAGGAGTCGCAGGGCGGCGCGTCCGTCGTCGGACAGTTCGCCGGCGTCGACCGGACGAGCCGGACGGTGGACGATCGCGGTCCGTGAATCGTTCCAGGCGATCCGGTCCTCGAACGCTGCGGTCAGCAGCTGTGCCTCGTCCGGTCGCAGCCAGTCCGTGATGACGTGGGCGTAGGTCTTCCAGGTCAGCGGGTCGACCTCCCATGGCTCCCGCACATCGCCGAGCGCTCGGGTCCCGCTCGCGATGTCGACCGCGAACGTCCGCATCGAGGAATACGGCGCGTAGACGAAGACGAACCTGACCCGGTCGCGGATGGCCGGGTTCGCGGCCGCCATCAAGGCGAACGAACCGCCGATGCAGATGCCCAGGAAGCCGGACCGCCCGGGGTCGACGGACGGCTGCTCGATCAGCGTCTCGTAGGCGGCGACGAGCTCGGAGATGTCGGCAGGCTCGAGGCGGAGATCGCGCATCGCCGGGGACCAATACAGGAGCGCGGCGAAGCCGGCTCGGGCGAGCGCCTCGCCCATCTGGGCCACCCGAGGATCGATCGCACCCGTCGGATTGATCCCGAAGGTCGCGACGACACCGGGATGGGGACCACGGGACGGCGGCCGGTACAGCTCGACCTCGATCGCCCCCGCCTTCGTCGGCACCGAGACCTTTTCGACGACCGGGCGAGCCGTCACCCAGTCGACGGGCTTGATCGCCCGCGGAAACATCTTGAGGACGAAGATCGCCGTCCGGAGCCTCGCCCGGACGACGGCAGGCGGGCCGAGGTGCTCGGAGCCGGCCCGTCGGCCGTCAAGCCAACGGGCATGTCGAGCGTGAGCCCTGCGCGATGTGAAGATCGACATGTGGTCGCCCTGGTCCCGGTGTCATCAAGGATCGGTGGACGAGCGCGGGGTGGGCTAGAGCCAGTCGGCCCGTGGCGGGGGGATCAGGTGGACTGGCGTCCCCGACGGGTTCGAACTACCACTCGCCGTCGGCGCGTCGTGCGGGCCCGGACAGGCGGCCCGCCGGCAGGTGGGCTTCCCAGCACGTGACGCCGGAACCGCCGACAACCGCATCGTGCCGGGTGCCGGCAGGCAGCTCCAGACGGTCGCCCGTCGCGAGGGCGATCGAAGAACCTTCGTCGGGCAGCCCGAACGTGATCGAGCCGCGCTCGACGACGATCACCTTGTCGTAGCCGTGGTCGTGGGCGCCGTATCGATCGCCCGGGCCGTTCGACCAGGGCGACGGGTCGAGGCCCTCGGCGCGCAGCCGCTCGACGACGTCGGGCACGATCAGGCCGCGACCGACACGCCGATCAGCGACCCGACGACGAACGTGACGATCGCCGCCGCCGCGCCGATCCCGACCTGGCGCAACCCCGAGAAGAGCACCCCGCGCCCGGTCAGGAGGCTGACCCCCGCGCCGACCGCGAAAAGCGCGATGAGGCTCAGCACGATCGACACGACGAACGCGGACACGCCGGTGATCAGCAGGTACGGCAGGACCGGGATGAACGCCCCGATGGCGAACGCGAGGAACGACCCACCCGCGGCGCTCAGCGGCGACCCCAGCTCGTCGGGGTCGAGGCCCAGCTCCTCCCGGATCAGCTGGTCGAGCGCATGCTCCGGGTTCTCGAACAGGCGGTGGGCGATCGCCTTCGCCTCGTCCTCCGGGAAGCCCTTCGCCCGGTAGAGGGCGGCCATCTCCGCCTCCTCCTCTTCGGGCATCGCCTCCATCTCGGCCCGCTCGAGCGCAATCTGACGCTCGAACAGCTCGCGCTGGCTCTGCATCGAGATGTACTCGCCGGCGGCCATGCTGAAGGCGCCGGCGAGCAGCCCCGCGACGCCGGCGAGGACGATGAACGAGCTCTGGTCGCGGGCGGCGCCCGCGACGCCCATCACCAGCGCCAGGTTCGAGACGAGGCCGTCGCTGACCCCGAAGATCACCGCCCGCAAGGTGCCCGACCGACCGGACCGGTGCCAGCGTTCGCGGGTCGCGATCTCCACGCCCGGTGTCGCGTCCGGGTTCTTCAGTCGCCGCCAGATCTCGGCGTGCTCGCGCTCATCGGCGGCGATCGCCTCGACCTCCGGCGAGGTCTGCTCGCCGTAGATCTCCTCCTCATCGCCCTCGAGCGCGGTCACGAGGTCGCTGACCGCCGCGGTCCCGAACAGCCGGGCGAGCAGCACGATCACCGCCACCCGGGAGCGCGGCCGGGTGGGAGCAGGCGGGACATCCGCGCCGGACGCGGTCAGCTTCGACGCCCAGATGTCGGCGTGACGGCGCTCGTTCGCCGCGATCCGCCGGAATGCGTTCGCCCGGGCGGGGTCCTTCTCGATGCCCGCGAGCGCGTCATAGAGGAGGATCGCGTCGCGCTCGAGGCGCAGGTTGGCCAGGCTCTGGGTCGCATCCGGGGTCATGGCTCGCATCCTACCCGGCGCTAGACTCGATCCGATGACGGCCCCCGACGTGCCTCCCCTCCGCTGGCTGTCGGCGGCCGACGTCGAGGCCGCGATGCCGCCGCTGGACGAGCGGCTCCGGCTGGCCGAGCGGACGATGGTCGGGCTGGTCAGCGGCGGCGAGCTCCCGCCGAAGATCGGCGTCCATCCACGGCCCGGGGGCTCGTTCGCCCATGCGATGCCGGCCCACCTCCGGGGCGCGGATCCGGCCGGAAGCGATGACCTGCTCGGGATCAAGTGGATCGCGGGCTTCCCCGCGAACGGTGCGGCGGGGCTCCCGGCGATCCACGGGCTCGTCCTCCTGACCGATCCGTTGACGGGGATCCCGGTCGCGATCCTGGACGCCGGACCGATCACCGCCGAGCGGACGGCCGCGATCAGCGGCGTCGCGATCGCGCGTTTCGGGCGCGGGACGCGCGTCGCGCTGCTGGGCGCCGGCGTCCAGGCACGGAGCCATCTGCCGGTGATCGGCGCGGTCCTGCCGGGCTGCGAGGTCGCGCTGTTCGATCGACACGCGGACCGGGCCGCCGCAGTTGCGGCGCAGGCGACGGCCACCGAGGGGATCGGTCTCGCGCGGGTCGCCGGGTCGGCCCGAGAGGCCGCGGCCGGCGCCGACGTCATCGTGACGGTCGCCTCGTTCGCGCCGGCCGCCGAGCGCCAGGTGCTGACGCCGGACTGGCTGCGCCCCGACGCCCTCGTCGTCGCCGTCGACTACGCGACCTACGTCTCGGCGTCCGTCGCCCGCGACGCCGCCCTGTTCGTCGTCGACCAGCGCGAGCAGTTCCTCGCGAACCGCGACGCGGGCAGCTTCGACGGCTACCCGGACCCGGCCGCGACGATCGGCGAGGCGATCGTCCACGACATGACCCGTCCGGAGCACGGCCGCCTCCTCGTCACGCACCTCGGCGTCGGGCTCGCGGACCTCGTCTTCGGCGACGCGATCCTCCGGCGGGCGGCGGAGCTGGGGCTCGGGACGATCCTCGCGCGTTGATGGCTGGGCGGACCATGCGCGGCGCAACGGCCCGGCACGACCGCGCGCGAGCAGGCACACTGCCCGCGACCGGCGTTCAGCCGTTGGGGGCCGAGCGTGAGGAGCCTGGGTGAGACGTGCCGGCGGTGTGCTCAAGCGCCTCCTGTGGATCCTCGCCGTCGTCCTCATCGTGGTCGTGGCAGCCGGTGGAGCGCTCCTCGCGGCGCTGACGATCCGGGGCTTCCCGACGACGAACGGGACGATCGCCATCCCGGGCCTCGACAGTCCCGTCCGGATCAGCCGCGACACGAACGGCATCGCCGCGATCGAGGCCGAGGACCCCCACGACCTGTTCCTCGCCCAGGGGTACGTCCACGCGCAGGACCGGATGTGGCAGATGGAGGTCTGGCGGCACATCTCGTCGGGCACGCTCTCGGAGCTGTTCGGCACGAGCACGCTCAGCGAGGACAGGTTCATCCGGACGCTCGGCTGGCGGCAGGCGGCGGAGCGCGATCTCGACGGCTTGTCGCCGGACGCCCGCAAGGCCCTCGATGCCTATGCCGAAGGCGTCAACGCCTGGATCGACGACCACAAGGGCTCGCTCTCGACGCCGTTCGTCGTCACCGCGCTGAAGAGCGGGCTGGGCGGGTTCGGCGGCTACGATCTCGCGCCCTGGACGGCCGTCGACAGCCTCGCGTGGCAGAAGGTCCAGGCCTGGCAGCTCGGCGGCAACTACGACTCCGAGGTGTTCCGGATGCTCGCCGACGCCGCGCTTGGCGACCCGGGCCGGACCGACGAGCTGTTCCCCGCGTACGACCCATCGATGCCCGTGATCACCCCGAGCGGGCTCAAGGGATCGGGCGGCGCGGGCGCGACCGCGGCTGCCCCGTCCAAGACCGCGGCCGCGGCCGCGGCTGCCCCGTCTACGACCGCGGCCGCGGCCACCGCGGCGGCCTCACCCTCGATCGATGCCACGCAGGCGGCCGCCTGGCGCGACCTCGTCGCGAGCGGCGAGCGAATCGTGCAGACGGCCGGGCTCGATGCCGCCGACGGGATCGCCGGCGGCCACGAGGTCGGCTCGAACAACTTCGTCGTCGCGCCGTCGAAGACCACCTCGAAGACAGCGCTCCTCGCGAACGACCCGCATCTCGGGATCGGCATGCCGTCGGTCTGGTACATCAACAGCCTGCGCTGCCGCGTCGTCTCGAAGACGTGTCCGTTCGCCGTCGCCGGCGTCTCGTTCCCGGGCGTGCCGGGGATCGTCCTCGGCCACAACGACGCGATCGCCTGGGGCGCGACCAACGTCGACCCGGACGTCCAGGACCTGTTCTCCATCGACCCGGACCCGTCGAACCCGGCGAACTACCTCGTCGCCGGGGAGTCCATCCCGTTCGAGGTCCGCCACGAGACGATCAAGGTCGCGGGCGGCGAGGACGTCCAGATGGACGTCCGGACGACCCGCGACGGGCCGATCCTGAACGACGTCGATAGCCGCCTGAAGGACGCGCGGCTGCTCGCGCTGCGTTGGACGGCGACGGACTCCGTCGACGGCACGTTCGACGCGATCTTCCATCTCCTCACCGCGACGACCTTCGACCAGTTCCACCAGGCCTTCAAGACGTACGGCGCCCCGTCGCAGAACTTCGTCTATGCCGACGTCAAGGGGCACATCGGCTATGTCCTCCCGGGCCGAATCCCGATCCGCGCCGATCCGGACGACCACGGGGCGCGGATCCGCTCCGGCAGCGATGGCAAGCACGACTGGACGGGGACGATCCCCTTCGCCGACCTGCCGTGGCAGCTCGATCCGTCGACGGGGATGATCGTCTCGGCGAACAACGCCGCGGTCGACGACAAGTACCCGTACTTCATCGCGGCTGAGTGGGACCCCGGATACCGCGCGAAGCGGATCACCGAGCTGCTGAAGGCTGCGGCGACCAGCGGCGGGGTGACGACGACGACGCTCCGCTCGATCCAGACCGACACGGTCATCCTCCGCGCCGATCAGGTCGTGCCCATCGTGGCTGCCGCCCGCCCGACGAGTGAGGACGGGGCGCTGATCGCCCAGAGGATCATCGGCTGGACGAACCACGACTGCCCCGTGGATTCCGTGGGTTGCGCGGCCTACCAGTCGTTCGAGTACCGGCTCGTGCGGGACCTCTTCGACGACGAGCTGGGGCCGCTCGCCCGCGAGTACGTCGGGAGCGGGGCGTCGCTCCACGCGATGATCACGATGCTGGACCAGCCGGACGCGCCGTGGTGGGACGACACCCGGACGACGGACGTCCACGAGACTCGTGACGCGATCGTGGGTCGCGCGCTCGACGAGGCCGGCTCCGAGCTGCGGGCGGCCTACGGGGACCCCGGCAACTGGACGTGGGGGAAGCTCCACCAGGCGACGTTCGCCGAGGCGACGCTCGGGTCGTCGGGGATCGGGCCGCTGGAGTGGTACTTCAACAAGGGCCCATACGCCGCGGCCGGCGCCGCCGGGGCTGTCGACAACCTGTACTACCAGCCGTCACGGGCCTATCCGGACCCGGACGATCCGTCCTGGAAGCCGGTCGGCATCGACGGCGTCTTCGCGGTCACGACGCTGCCGTCGTTCCGACTGTCGATCGACCTGGCCGACCTCGACGGCGCGCGGATCATCCAGACGACCGGCCAGAGCGGCAACCCGTTCGATCGCCACTACGGCGACATGATCGCGCCGTGGCTGAACGGCGACACGGTGCCGCTCCCGTTCACCCCGACGGCGATCCACAAGGCGGTACTCCAGACGCTCCAGCTGGTGCCGAAGACGGGCTAGGCCCGGGCGTGGGTCCCGCGGCCGTGTCCAGCTCCGGCGCTCCTCGCCGCCAGATCCCGTCGTGTCGCGCGTGTGTCACGCCCACGCGAGGACGCTGGAGCGACGCCGGCGTGTGGGTGGCACACGGGACGCAACCTGGACAGCCCCGCCCAAGCGTGAGGGCCGACGAGGCAGCGTTCTCGCGTGGGTCACGCCCACGCACCACACGGGCGGGCGGCGCCGCGGGGGCGGGCGGCGCCGCGGGGCGGGCGGCGCCGCGGGGGCGCGCGGGCGAACCGGCCCTACTCCTCGCTGATCGGGAGCGGCCCGTCCGGGACCTCGATCAGGACGCGGCCGTTCTCGATCACGACCGGGTAGATCTCGAGCGGCAGCTCGGCCGGCGGGTCGATCGGCTCGCCGCTCGTGAGGTCGAACCGCGACAGGTGCAGCGCGCAGGTGAGCGTGCCCGCCGTCAGAAAGCCCTTGTCGAGCTCGAAGTACTCGTGGCTGCAGACCCCCTGGGTTGCCGTGAACTCGTCGCCCTGGCGGATGACCAGCACCTGGTCGCTCCCGTCGACAAAGACCATCTTCATCTCGCCGTCGCCGACCTCGTCGACGCCGCACAGATCGAGGCGCCTCATCGGGCGACCGGTTGTGGAGGCATCTCCGGGGTCAGGCCGCCGGCGCCGCGGCCGCCGTGCCCTCGTCCCACTTGTCGGCGAGGAGCTCGCGCAGCCGATCCCGGGCGGACTCGAGCGGCACGCGGGCGACGACCGGCTCGAGGAACCCGAGCACGATCATCTTGCGAGCCTCCTCGGCGCCGATCCCGCGCGACTCGAGGTAGAAGAGCTGGGTCTCGTCGATCGGCCCGACCGACGACGAGTGGGCGGCGCGCCGGCAGTCGGGCTGGTCGATCTCGAGCGACGGGATCGCGACCGCGCGCGCCGCCTTCGACAGGTTCATCCCGAACTCGCCGAGGAAGCTGTCGGTCCCGACCGCGGTCGGCTCGATGATGATCAGGCCCTTCATGTACGACCGCGTCGCGTCGAGCAGGGCCGCCTTCGAGAGCAGGTTGCCGGTCGTGTCGCGGCCGATGTGCCGCGTATGCGAGGTCAGGTCGAACAGCTGGTCCTCGGCGCCGAACACGATCTCGACCTGCTCGACGGTGCTCCGATTGCCGACGAGCCGGTTGTCGACCCTGCTCCGCACGAGCCGCGACCCGAGCTGGGCGAGCGCCCAGTGGAGCGACGCGCCCTCGCCGATCTCGGCCTGACGATGCTGGAACGCGACCGTCCCTTCGCTCAGGTCCTGGATGCTCGCGACCCGGAGCTCGGCGCCCGCAGCGAGGTGGACCTCCAGGGTGCCGGTGAACAGCGCCTGCGGCTCGCCGCGCTGGGCCGCTGCAGCCGACCCCTCGAGCTCCTCGACGATCGACGCCGAGGCGCCCTCACCGAGATCCACGATCGTCCGCGTCAGCAGCGCGCGACCGCCCTGCCCCACCGCCCAGCGCAGGACGACCGGCTGCACGAGGCGAACACCCGCCGGCACGTGGAGGACGAGCCCCTGGTTCCAGCCCGCACGGGTCAGCTGGGCGAGCTTGTCGTCGAGCGGCAGCGAGCCCTCGTCGGCGAGCAACCGGCGAGCCATCGCCTCGTCGCGTCCGATGAGGCCCCCGAGCGTGTCGAGGACGATCCCGACCGCCCGGGCCGCGTCGCTCAGGACGAGCGCCTCGACGGTGTCCTCCACGATCGACCCGAACGCCGCAACGTCGTCCGGAACGGTTGTGCCGGCCCCCTCCACCGGCGCACCCGCCGGCGCTTCCCACGGCCGGACATCGCCGAGGTCGGCCGTCCGCAGGTCGACGTAGGTCGTGTAGAGCTGATTGGTCTCGACCGGCAGGTCACGCCATCGGGCGAACGCCGCGCGGCGGTCGGCGGCCAGCCACGCCGGCTCCTCGGCGGCCCACGTCTCGACGACGGCCTCGTCGAGGGTGAACGTCAGGTCCGATGGGGCACGCCGCGGCGCGCGTGCGGGGCGGGCCGATGCGGCCGCCTGGGCGGTCGCGTCGATCACCCGAGCGACCCCTCCATCTCGAGCTTCACGAGGCGGTTGAACTCGATCGCGTACTCCATCGGGAGCTCCTTCGTGAAGACCTCGAGGAAGCCCTGGACGATCAGGTTCTGGGCCTCGTTCTCGGTGAGGCCGCGGCTCATCAGGTAGAAGACCTGCTCCGCGCTGATCTTCCCGACGGTGGCCTCGTGGGTCATCGTCGTGTCGTCTTCCTGGATGTCGATGTACGGGTACGTGTCGCTCCGGCTGTGGTCGTCGAGCATCAGCGCGTCGCAGCGGACGCTGGCGACGACGTTCGTCGCGCCCGGGCTGACCTTCAGGTGGCCGCGGTACGTCGCCCGCCCGCCGTCCTTCGAGACGGACTTGGAGACGATCCTCGACTTGGTGTTCGGCGCCAGGTGGATCGCCTTGGCACCGGTGTCCTGGTGCTGGCCCTTGCCGGCGACGGCGACGCTGATGATGTCGGCCGTGGCGTTCTCGCCACGCAGGTAGATCGACGGGAACTTCACGGTCTTGCGCGAGCCCGTGTTCGCGTCGATCCACTCGACGGTCGAGTTCGCGTACGCGTGGGCGCGCTTCGTGACGAGGTTGTAGACGTCGTTCGACCAGTTCTGGATCGTCGTGTAGCGAACCTTGCTGCCCGGCAGGGCGACGACCTCGACGACGGCCGCGTGGAGCGAATCGGTCGCGTAGATCGGCGCGGTGCAGCCCTCGATGTAGTGGACCTTGGCGCCTTCCTCGACGACGATCAGCGTCCGCTCGAACTGGCCGGTGTTCTCGCCGTTGATCCGGAAGTAGGCCTGGAGCGGGAGCGGGACCTCGACGCCCTTCGGGACGTAGACGAACGAGCCGCCGGACCAGACCGCGGTGTTCAGCGCGCTGAACTTGTTGTCCTCGGCCGGGACGACCGTCCCGAAGTACTTGCGGACGATGTCCTCGTGGTCCTTGAGCGCCTGGTCCATGCCGGTGAACACCACGCCGATGTTCTGGAGCTCCTCGCGGACCGAGTGGTAGACGACCTCCGAGTCGTACTGGGCGCCGACGCCGGCGAGGAACTTGCGCTCCGCCTCGGGGATGCCGAGCCGCTCGAACGTCGCCTTGATCTGATCGGGGACGTCGTCCCACGACTTCTCTTCGCGCTCGGACGGCTTGCGGTAGTAGACGATCTTGTCGAAGTCGATCCGGTCCAGTCCGTCGGTCCAGGTCGGCATCGGCCGCTTGACGAAGTGGTCGTACGCGCGGAGCCGGGCCTGGAGCATCCACTCCGGCTCGCCCTTGAAGCCGCTGATCTCCTCGACGGTAGCGCGCGTCAGGCCGCGCTTCGTCTCGCGCAGGTAGGTGATGTCGTCGTGGAACGCGAACTGCTCGCGTCGGTCGGCGACGAGGTCACGCGTCGCGGTCATCAGGTCTCCGGAGGAGGCGCCCGCCACGGGCGCCGAGGGTCGGGTCACAGCCCAAAGTCAATTCCGAGTGACATTATCGGAATTAACGCTCGAAGCGTCAACGAGTCCGACCGTGGACACCTGTTCGCGTGATGCGACGGCCGCCGGTCATTCCGACCGGCGGCCGTTCGAATTCGTGCCGCGCCGCGTGATGGCGGCTCGTTCAGGGCGCCTGCTAGCGTGATCGCTTCGACGCGCGACCCGTCGCGAGGAAGATGGCGATCGTCGCGACGGCGATGATCCCGAGCAGCAGGCGCCAGCCGTCGTTCGACGGGGCTCCCGTGACGCTCGCGGTGTCGGTCGGGGGAACCGTCGGCGCCGGCGTGCCCGTGATCCCCTTGACTTCCGTCGACGGACTGGGCGAACCGGTGATCGGCCCCTCGCTGCCGCCCGACGACGGGGCTGCGGACGGGGCTGCGGACGGGGGCGACGACGGGGGCGACGGGGGCGATTCGACACACGCCTCGGCCGACAGGGGGAAGTGGTAGTTGAACTGGGTCAGGCCGTCGGACGAGTTGAAGAGGACGTCGGCGGTGTGGGCCATCGTCGGCGAACCGGCGTCGATGTCGTATGTGCCGTTCGCTGAGACCGTCGTGCTTGCGCCGCCGTCGATGGAATACGTGATCGTCGAGCCGTCCGGATACTCGGCGCCGTCGATGTGCAGCGTCACGCCCTGATCAGCGCAGGTGAGGGTGGCAGCGGCGTCGTGCGCCGAGACCACGCTCACGCTTCCCAGCAGGAAGACAAGCAGCGTCGCAACGACCAGACCGAACCGGCCGAACTTCCGAATCATCGATCACCCCTTGCTTCCAGAGCCCCGAAAGCGGCAGATCCCGGCGCGACGAACGATCAGGTGTCGGATCGCCCGCCGGGACGGGACGGACGACCGGACGAAGCCATCGCCTCGCCGAATTGATGCACTTCGTCGCGCAGGATCCTGGGGCCCGGGCGACGGTACTTGCGGATCATGCGCCATGGATCGGGGCCAGGTCCAGTCCGTCGCGCCGACACGGACCGTCGCGCGTCCTCACCGTGCGCACATCGTCCGAACGCCGGCCCGAGGGATCGGTTGAGCAGGATCGAAGAAGCCACCGTCGCGACGGCTCCGTAGGATGGGCGTCGATCCCGATCGGGACGCACAGGGGAAGGAACGGGCCATGACCGACACGAAGAAGTCCAGGACCGACGCCGACGACACGTCCGGGACGTGGACCGACGAAGAGCGCGACGCCATGAAGGAGCGCGCCCGCGAGCTGAAGGCGGCCTCACGCCGCGGCGCGGCCAAGGTGGACGGCGAACAGGATCTGCTCTCGAAGATCGCCGACATGGCGGAGGCCGATCGCGTCATGGCCGAACGGATCCATGCGGTCATCAAGGCCAACGCGCCCACCCTCGAGTCGCGGACCTGGTACGGGATGCCCGCGTATGCCAAGGACGGCAAGGTCGTCTGCTTCTTCCAGCCCGCGGACAAGTTCAAGGCGAGGTACGCGACGCTCGGCTTCAACGACGATGCGAAGCTCGACGAGGGCACCATGTGGCCGACCTCGTGGGCGCTGACGACGCTGACCGCCGCCGACGAGGCACGGATCGTTGCCATCGTGAAGAAGGCGGTCGGCTGAGGCCCGGCTCGTCGCGGCCAGCCGGCCCGGCTCCATCCGCTAGCCGGACACCCGTTCGCCTAGAAGAACGACGAGCACCACGGCGCATCGAGCGTCGCGAGCAGCGCGTCGGCCGTCGCCAGCGCGCCCGGGCGATGCTCGTCGAACCCGGCGCGGATGGCCGCTCGCGAGAGCCGCGTGCCGCCGAGGAACGCGGCCCCCAGCGCCGCGGACTGGATGGTCAGGTCCGGCGAGCGGTCCGTGAGCGTCGCACGTGCGCCGTCCGGCGACGCGTCCAGGGCGACGCGGACCTGTCGCTCGACCCGCGACCCCTCCGCGTCGACGCCGTCGCCGTCCACCACTTCGAGCACCACCGAGCCCGACCGCTCGTACCGCCGCGTCTCGAGCGCCGCGGGGATGTCCAGCAGCTTCACCCACAGCCCGTCGCCGACATCCTCCGGGCTCGCCGCCCGGAGGTTCATCAGGAGCCAGGGCAGGCGATCGTGGAGCGACCGCCGCTCCGCGCGGATGGACCCGACCCAGTCGATGCTCGCGACGAACCGCCACAGCGCGGCTTCGACAGCCTCGGTCAGGCCGTGGAGGTCATCGACGAACAGCTCTGCGTTCGGCTGGCGATCCTCCCACTTCTCCTTGCCGTGGTAGCGGACGTAGCCGTCGACAGTCCCGGCGTCGTCGCGATGAAGCGCGACGAACCCCTTCCACGTGTTGTTCCAGACGTCCTCCGAGAGCCCGAAGTCGTCCTGCCAGGTGATCGGTCGCCGCCAGATCTCGCCGGGCTGACGGACCCGCCACGCGTCATAGACGTCCCGGCAGATCTCGAGGGTCGCCTGGTCGGTCGGGCCCAGCTCGACGCGACCGGCGTCGTCGGCCGGGGGAGCGACGAACCCGGTCTGCCGGACCCGCACCGTCCACGCCGCCGAGGTCGTCGCCGCCCCGTATCCGAACCGCCCGTAGATCGGGTACTCCGACGCGAAGAGCATCGACACGACCTCGCCGCGCTCGCGGGCCGCCGCATGCTCCGCGGCGGCCATCCGGCCGAGGATCCCCTGGCGGCGATGCGTCGGCAGGACCGTGACGGCGCTGATCGCCGCCGCCGGGACCTCGACGCAGCCCGGAGCCGTGAGCCGGCCGGCCCAGCTCCGGAACGATCCGACCAGCAGAGTGCCATCGAACGCCGCCCACGTCCGGGACAGGTCCCAGTGCTTCTGGACCTCGTCGGCGATGCGCTGGACGTTCGGGCGCTCGAGGAAGCCGGTGCTGATCGTGTTGATGTACGCGACGAGCTCCTCGGCGCGGACCGGGCGAACGTCAGGCGGCATCGGCGCGGACAATAGCAGAGGCGGGAGGGCCATCCGGGGGGCCGATCAGCTCCAGGAGGCTGTCGTGGCGACGTCCGAGCCGGTGCACGTCTACCAACATCCCGTCAACCAGGCCCTCGAGGAGAATCCCCCGGTCGGCGAGCGCGTCGCCGACGGAGTGACCGGCTTCCTCGGCAGCTGGCGGTTCATCGTCATCCAGACGTGCATCGTGGCGCTCTGGCTGCTCCTGAACATCGTGCTGCTGACCCAGCCGTTCGATCCATACCCGTTCATCCTCCTGAACCTCGCGTTCTCCACCCAGGCCGCGTACGCCGCACCCCTGATCCTGCTCGCGGGAAACCGCGCCGCACTGCGGGACCGGATGACGCTCGAGCACGCCGCCTCGGAAGCGGACATCGAGGACGACCAGAACGAGCGGCTCCTCGACGGCAACACGGAGATCCTCAAGCGGGTCGAGGGGCTGGAGAAGCAGATCCTGGACCTCGAGACCTCGATCCTCGCGGCGATGAAGCGCGCGAACGCGCAGTAGGTAGCGGCGGTCAGCCGCCGACCGCATCCTCCACGGTTGACGGCGCGTCGTCCGCGCTGGGCAGCAGGCTCGCGAGGTCATCGTCCGCGTCGTAGCGGATGATGTCGGTCGGCTGCCGGGTGACCTTGCGCCAGGTCCGGTCGGCGGTGTCACGGACGCGGCTCGAGGCGCCGGAGGAGGTCATCAGCCACAGGGCGGCGCCGATCGCGCTGATCACCGCGATGAACGCGATGATCGGCACGAACGGGAACCCGCCGCTCCGACGCTCGCCGCCGACCCTCGGCAGCTCGATCGACTCGGCCCAGTCGCCGACGGCCTTGACGCGCTCCTCGACGAGCTTCGGCAGCTCGACCTTGGTGAGGTCCACCTTCGGCAGCTCGACCCTGGTGAGGTCCACCTCGGGCAGGGTGATGGTGGGCATGGTGCTCTCCTCATGACGGGTTCCAGGATGCCGCCCCCATGATGACGCGCCGACGCGGCCCGCCCCAAGCCGGGTTGCAGGTGCATTCCAGCGAGAGCGAGCACGCGCCGCCCGATAGGATTCCCGGATGGCCGTCCGTCAGAGCGCCGGGATCCTCCTCTTCCGTCGGACGGGCGCGGCCGGCGAGGACGCTGTCGAGGTCCTGCTCGCCCATCCCGGCGGCCCGTTCTTCGCGCGCCGTGACGAGGGCCACTGGTCGCTCCCGAAGGGCGAGCCGGACGACGGCGAGGACGACCTCTTCGCGGTGGCTCGGCGCGAGTTCGCCGAGGAGGTCGGGTCCGAGCCGCCGGTCGCGGGGCCGGGCGGTGAGCCGCCGATCCCCCTAGGGACGATCGTCCAGAAGGGCGGCAAGATCGTCCACGCGTGGGCGGTCGAAGGCGACCTGGACGCCGACGCGGCGGTCTCGAACACGTTCGAGATGGCCTGGCCGCCGGGCAGCGGCACCATCGGGGTCTTCCCGGAGATCGACCGGGTCGAGTGGTTCCCGCCGGCCGAGGCGCGCCGTCGGCTGAAGCCGACCCAGATCCCGTTCGTCGATCGATTGCTCGAAGCCGTTCAGGCCGTTCCGGTCGTCATACCTGACGTGGGCTGACGGATTCGTCCCCGATCATCGGCCGCATGGCGATCGCGACCGACCCTTCCACCATGACCCGCGCCAGCGCGCCCGTGCCCGCCGGCCCCGACCCGACGGCGCCAGCCGGCCCGATCACGATCACCCGGGAGGTCGCCCGCCGGTACCTGGCGATCCACCACCTCCTGACGCCGCCGCGATCGCTGACACCCGGTCCGGAGGGGATCCTCGCCGTCTTCGATCGGCTCGGGTCGATCCAGTTCGACCCGATCGAGATCGCCGGACGGAACCACGACCTCGTGCTCCTGGCCCGCGTCCCGGGCTATCGGCGAGAGATGACGGACCGGCTGCTGTACGAGGATCGCGTGTTGTACGAGGCCTACAACAAGGGCCTGTCCATCGTCCCGACGGCCGAGCTGCCGTGGTATCGCGTGACCTGGGACCGGGAGCGGGCGCAGCACGATGCCGAAACCTTCGTGCAGCACGCCGATCTCGTCGATGAGCTGCTGACCCGCATCCGCGAGGCCGGTCCGATGTCGTCGATCGACGTCGAGCCCCGCGCCGCGATCGACTGGTACTGGCGCCCGACGAACCAGGTCCGGGCGATCCTCGAGGCCCTCGCCGAGTCAGGGATCCTTGGCCTGGCCCGGCGCGACGGCAACCGGCGCGTCTACGACCTCGTCGAGCGGCTCTTCCCGCCCGACCTCCTCGGACAGGTCGTCCCGATCCGCGAGCGGTTCCGCCACAAGCTCCTGTCGCGGTACCGCGCCCACGGCCTGCTCGGGGGGACCGGCAACATCGAGATCTGGCTCGGCACGATGCCCCAGGCCGCGGTCGGGATGGAGGACGGCCTGCCGCTGAAGACGGCCGCTCGGCGGGTGCTCCACGACGAGCTGATCGCGGACGGGACGCTGCTGCCTGTCACGATCGAGGGGATCCGCGGGCCGCGGTTCGTGCCCGCCGAGGAGCTCGGCCGGCTCGCCCAGGCCGAGGCGGAGATCGCGACGGGCTCAGGACCCGGCGGCGCCTCGCCCGGCGTCGCGTTCCTCGCCGCCCTCGACCCGCTCGTCTGGGACCGCGACTTCCTGCGGACCCTGTACGACTTCGACTACCTCTGGGAGGTATACGTCCCGGCCCCGAAGCGGCGCTGGGGCTACTACGTCCTGCCGATCCTCTTCGGCGACCGGCTCGTCGGCCGGATCGAGCCACGGATCGAGCGCAGGACGGACACGCTGCGGATCGCCGGGCTCTGGTGGGAGGACGGCTTCGACGCGCTCGCCGAGGCGGGCTTCGTCGATGCCTTCTCGGAGGCGATCGAGGCCCATCGGGCGTTCGGTGGTGTCCGGAAGCTCGGCTGGCCCCGTGCCGCCAGGCACCGCGAGCTCGGCCGCCTCGTTCGGGATCGCCTCGCCTAACGGAGGTCGACGACCCTCGTCACCCAGGCGCCGCGGTTGCCCTTCTTGTCGACGCCGGAGATCCGGAACTCGGTCCGATGACCGCGGGCCACAAGGAACGACGCCGCCTTGAGCGTCGTGCTCGACCAGACCGTCTTCCACGGGCCGCCGTCGACGCGCCGTTGGACAGTGAACGAGCGGAACCCGGCGGTGAGCACCTGGAGCGGGACGTCGCTGCCGGTCCACGTGATCCGGGCGCGCTGGTTCAGGGAGGTCGTGCCGGCGGTCAGCTTCGCGCCCCCGATCGAGGCACGGGCGCCGGTCCGGTCCGGACCCTTGATGAAGACCGCGGTCCACAGGTTCCGGCCGGTGTCCGGGTCGAACGCGAGCCCCACCCCGACGTAGTTCAGGTCCTTCGAGACGATGATCGCGTGGTGCCCCGGCGAGTTCATCCACTGCGAGTTCGCCGTCGCGGTGGTGGTGGCGATCGCATCCGTGTTCCACGCGATGATCTCGCCGGCGTTGTACCAGGTGATCTTCTGGGCGCTCAGGATGTCGAACACGTTGTCCCCGTCCGGCTGGGTGTGGCTGAAGTAGCCCTTCTCGACCATGTCGACCGAGCGCGCGTGCGCGATCGCCATCAGGCGCGGGTCCGTCCGAACGGGCACGAGCCCCGCGTTCGTCCGGTCCTTGTTGAGGGCCGTGACCATCGCGGACTCGTTGGCCGTGATGGCGCTCGGGTCCGGTGCGGTGCCCGCGGCGGCCGTCGCCGGGCCGAGGAGGGCGCTGACGACGAGGCCGGCAAGGACGAACCCCGCGAGGCGACGTGAGCCGGGCGCGGTGGGGGACAGGGCCATTGGGCAACGATCGCCGAGGCGGCTCGCGACGGGAATGGGTCACGCGTCCCGATCCGCTCCGCCCCTTGGTCATCCGGCTGGTTGCCGGGTAGCAAGCGAAGCGTCGTCACCGCGCCGGCCCGGACCGTCGGCGACCTCACCGGACCGGTCGCCCGGGCTGTGGGACCATCGTCCCGTTCATCGACGACCGTCGATCCCACGCCCGACGGAGGAGCCCGCCCATGGCCACCACGCGAACCGCCACCGCCACCTGGACCGGCGACCTGTTGACGGGTCGCGGGACGGTGACGGCGGCAACGACCGGGATCTTCCGCGACCAGCCGACGACCTGGGCATCCCGCACGGAGGAGCCCGCCGGCGTGACCTCACCGGAGGAGCTGCTGGCCGCGGCCCACGCCTCGTGCTTCTCGATGGCCTGCTCGAACAACCTCGCCAAGGCGGGGACACCGGTCGAGCGGCTCGACGTCGAGGTGAACGTGACCGCGGACCGGCGCGATGCGGGCTGGACGGTCATCTCGGCCGCGATCGTCGTGCGCGGGGTCGTGCCGGGCGCCACGCAGGCGTCGTTCGCCGAGGCGGCCAATGGCGCCAAGGACGGCTGCCCGATCTCGCGCGCGCTCGCGGGCAACGTCGACATCACCGTCGAGGCGATCCTCGAGGGCTAGGCGATCGTCAGGAGCCGGCGGGGATTGTCGACCGTCATCGTCCGGATCTCGTCCTCGGAGACGCCGGCGGCGCGGAGACGGGGCAGGAACGTCTCGGCGAGATACGTGTAGCCGTTGCCGCCGTACCGGCGGAGCTGGCTGTCGTGACAGACGTCCTGGGACAGCAGGACCCGGGAGGCGTGGCCGCGGGCGAGGAGCTCGCGCAGGTTGTCCACGATCCGGCCCTCGCCGTGGCGCTCGAGCGGCGTGAACGCCATCCCGAGGAAGTCGAACTCGAGCGCCGCGCCGCGCTCGACGATCGCGAGGTGGTAGTCGAGGGACGGGTGCGAGTCGGCATGGCCGATGACGACCCGGGTGAGGTCGGCGCCCTCGGCCTCGAAGACGTCGAGCTGGTCGAGGCCGACGGTCGACTGGACCGCGTGGGTCGTGATCGCGAGGCCGGTTCGCCGGGCCGCCCGCGCCGCCGCCCGATGGACCCGCTCCTCCTGGGCACTGAGCCACGGCTTGTCGGTCCCGATCTCGCCGATGATCCCGGCACGGATCCCGCTCTCCCCCACCCCGTTCGTCGCGTCGCGGACGATGACGTCGGCCAGCGCGTCAACGGATCGCCGGTCGATCAGTGCCTCCGCCGGGTAGTGGGCACCGCGGTACCAGCCGCTGCCCATCACGACGTGCAGCCCGGTAGCCCGCGACAGACCGGCGAGCCATTCGGGGTCGCGACCCACGCCGTCGAGCGTCAGGTCGACGACCGTGCCGCCACCAGCCGCGCGGAACGCCGCGAGCTCCTCGACGATGACCGGCTCGTCGCGGCGGAGCTCCCAGTAGTCCCAGCGGTTCTGGATGTGCCAGAGCGCGATCGCCGTGTGCTCGTGGGGCAGGACCCAGCCAAGCTCCGACGGGTCGACAGGCCCGAGGACCGTCTGGACGACGGTCACGAGGCCTGCCGTGCGCGGACCGATTCGTAGGGCATCGCCGGCGCGGCGCGGATCGGCTCCGGCACCTCCGCCACCCGGGCGGCGAGGATCGTCTCGACCAGGGCGAGGATCCGCCGCTCGTGGTCCGACCGCCGGTACGCGCTGCCTTCCTCGGCCGCCTGGATCAGCATCCCGTCGAGGAGCGCGGCGAAGACCTCGGCGATCGACGGAACGTCCAGCCAGCCCGGGAGCTCGCCGCGCACCACACCTTCCTGGAGCAGGAGCATCGTCGCGGTCACCGTCTCCCGGCGCCGCCGCACGAGCATCTCCCGGATCGCCGGGTCCGTCTCGACCTCGGCCCAGGCCTGCAGCAGGAGGAAGCCCGATCCGGCGCCGGACTGCTCGACGGCGAGGTTGTCGAACCAGTAGCCGACGGCCGCGGCGAGCCGATCGCGGTAGCCCGTCACGGTCGCCAGCCGGTCGCCGAGCTGGGCCAGCTCCTGGTCCGTGATGAGGTCGCAGCCGGCGAGGATCAGCTCGGACTTGCTCCGGAAGTAGGTGTAGATCGCCCCGACCGACAGGCCGGACGCCCGGACGATGTCCTGCATCGTCGCGCGGTGGAAGCCGTGCTCCGCGAAGACCTGGAGGGCGGCTCGGACGATCCGGTCCCGGACCGCCTGCTCGTGTTCCTGACTGACCCTGGGCATCGACCCTCCTGGAGAACGCTTGCTCGCTCCAGAGTAGCCCCGGAGATCGACGGATGACAAGCCTTGACAAAACGAATGCTCATTCTCTATTGTGCCGAACAGCTCGAACCTCGACCCGTCCGGGACGCCAGGTCCCTCCTCCACCGCCACCGAAAGGGCCGCCCGACATGGTCTTCTCCCGCTGGGGTGCGTTCGTCTACCGGTTCCGCAAGCCCATCGCGGTCATCGCCGTCCTCGTTGCCATCGGCTCGCTGGCCCTGGCATCGCAGACGTCGAGTGCCCTGTCAGCGGGTGGCTGGCTCGACCCGACGTCCGAGTCCGCGACCGTCAGCCAGCGGCTCGCCGACGAATACGGCAGCGGCAAGGGCGCGATCATCGCCGTCTTCCGCGGGGTGCCCGGTGAGGACGCCCGGTCCGCTGCCTACGAGGCGAACGTCGAAACGGCCCTCAAGCGGCTGGCTGCCGACAGCCGGGTCTCGAGCGTCGTCGGCTGGACCCAGACGCACGACGACCGCTTCGTGAGCAACGACGGGACGTCGACCTACGTCGTCGTCAACCTCGCGATCACCGATGAGGCGGCCGTCGACGTCATGCCGGAGCTGCGCGCCCTGATCGACCATCCGGCCGGCACCACGATCCAGCTCACCGGGATCGCGCCGGTGACCGAGGACCAGGCGCATCAGTCGGAGAAGGAGCTGGTCCAGGCCGAGACCGTGTCCTTCCCCTTCGCGGCGCTGATCCTGATCCTCGTCTTCTCGTCGATCGTCGCGGCGGGGATGCCGCTCGTCGTCGCCGCCCTCGCGATCCCGACGGCCCTCGCCGGCCTCTTCCTCGTCGCCCAGGTGACCGAGCTGTCGATCTACGTCCAGAACGTGGCGACGATGCTCGGGCTGGCGCTCGCGATCGACTACTCGCTGTTCATGGTCAGCCGATTCCGCGAGGAGCTGCGGCGCGGCCGGGACGTCGCGATGGCCGTCCAGGTCACCGTCGCGACGAGTGGCAAGGCCGTCACCTTCTCGGGGTTGGCCGTCGCGATCGGGCTGTCGGGTCTGCTCCTGTTCGAGCCGTCCGCCCTTCGATCGTTCGGGATCGGCGGCTCGCTCGTGGTGGCGTCGTCAGTGTTCTACGCCCTCACCTTCCTGCCGGCAGTCCTCGGGATCATGGGACACCGGGTGAACTCGCTCGGCGTCGCCGCGATCCGCGACCGCGTCCGGCGCGCGTTCGGTCGGCCGGTCGGCGCCGCAGCCGCAGCGGCGCGCGAGTCCCGCTGGGAGCGGATCGCCCACTGGGTGATGGCGCGCCCGGTCATGGTCCTCGTCCCGACCCTGGCGTTCCTCCTGATCCTCGGCACGCCGTTCCTCCGCCTGTCCCAGGGCATCCCCGACGCGTCCGTCCTCCCGGCAGGCATCGAGAGCCGGGAGGCCTCCGTCGCCCTGGCCCGCGACTTCCGGCCCGGTGAGACGTCCCCGATCGTGATCCTCGCGACGGTGAGCGGCTCTCCCACCGATCCCGCCAATGTCCAGCGGATCCTCGACTATGCCAGGGCGGTCGACGGGGTCGACGGGGTCGATCGGGTGGAGGGCCCGTTCGCCGGGCTCAAGGACCCGACGACCGGGGCCGCGCTCGATGCGACGGGGATTGCGGCGCTCTTCGCGACGCCGCGGGATCAGCTGCCAGCGCAGCTCGCAGCCGGACTCGACCAGCTGGCGTCCACGTACATCCGGGGCTCGACCGTCCGCCTCGACGCGATCAGCCCGCTCGCGCCCGTCAGCCCGGCGGGAACGGCGGTCATCCCGGCGATCCGCGCCGTCGCCGTGGACGGCGTCGCCGCCGAGGTCGGCGGCCTGGCCGCCCAGGGCAAGGACTTCATGGCGAGCCAGGCCGCAACGATCCCGTACGCGATCGCCCTCACGCTTGGCGCCAGCGCGGTGATCCTGTTCCTGCTGTTCGGCTCGGTGGTGATCCCGATCAAGGCCGTCGTGATGACCCTGCTGTCCATCACCGCGTCGTTCGGGGCGCTGGTGTTCATCTTCCAGGACGGCAACTTCGCCAATGTCCTTGGCTTCCAGACGCCCGGGTTCACGATCGCGGGCAACCCGATCATCATGTTCAGCGTGCTGTTCGGCCTGTCGATGGACTACGAGGTCCTGCTGCTCTCGCGGATGCAGGAGGCCTACCGACGGACCGGCGACAACACGGCCTCGGTCGCCGAGGGCCTCGCCAAGACGGCCGGTGTCATCACGGGCGCGGCGCTGATCATGGTTACGGTCTTCTCCGCCTTCGCGCTCGCCGAGTCGATCACGATCAAGAGCATCGGGGTCGGGATGGCGATCGCGGTCCTGATCGATGCCACGATCGTCCGTGTCCTGCTCGTCCCCGCGACGATGCGGCTCATGGGCAAGTGGAACTGGTGGGCTCCGGGTCCGCTCGGCCGGTTCGCCGACCGGCTCGGGTTCAGCCACGTCGAGGACGAGGCGGCCGAGGCACCTGCCGGTGCCGGATCGCCAACGGGCTCCGCCGGGCTCCCCGCGACACCGTCCGTCCCGTAGACTCGCCGGCGTGACGCGCAACCCGCCTCCGGACGGCGTGACCCGCATCCCGCCTCCGGTCGATCACGCCCCAGGCGTCACCTACCACGAGTGGCGCTGGGGCTCGGACGAGCAGCGCCGGCCCGGGCTGCCGTGGATCGGCGTCTTCCTGGTCGTGTTCGGTGGCCTGCTCCTGGTCGAACAGGCGTTGCCGCAGTACCGCGGCCTGGGCAACATCGCCATCCTCGCCGCGGGCATCGCCTCGCTGATCGTCTGGGCGATCCGGCGTGGCACGGTCGCGCTCTATGCCGGCGCCTTCCTCACCGCCCTGGCCGCACCCGGGACCTACGAAGCGGCGACCGGCACCAATCTCGGTCCCGGCTGGGGGACGCTCTGCTTCGGGCTCGCGTTCCTGTTCATCGCCGCGGTCCGCGCGGTGCGCGGCGGCGGATGGGGCTGGCAGCTGATGTGGGGCTCGATCCTCGGGCTGCTCGGTGCCGTCGAGATCCTCCAGCCGGATATCTCCGGGATCGCGTTCCCGCTGATCCTCGTCACGATCGGCATCCTCCTGCTGGTCGGAAGCCGCAACCGCGCGACCTGAGCCCTGGTCCGACGCGGGTCAGCCGAGCGTCGCGGCCCCGTCGCGGTCTCGACCGCCCCGCCGACGACGTCCGCGATCCGTTCCAGCTCCGCGTCCGTGACGATGAACGGCGGACCGAGCAGGATCGTGTCCCCGTCGATGCCGTTCGCGTTGCCCGTTCCCGAGTAGACGAGGACGCCGGCGTCGCGCGCGGCCCGGACCACCCGCTCGGTGAGCCGATCCGCCCGCGGGAACGGTGCCCGCGTCGAGCGGTCCGCGACCAGCTCCAGCCCGACCATCAGCCCGCGGCCGCGGATCTCGCCGAGGTTCGGATGCGGGGCGAGCCGCTCGTGGAGCAGGTCGGCCAGCCGCTCGCCCTTCGTCCGGCTGGCCTCGACGAGCCGCTCCTCCTCGAGGATGCGCAGCACCTCCCGTGCGACCACCGCGCCGCCCGGTGCGTGCGAGTACGTGAACCCGTGGACGAACCCACCGGCGCCGACGACCGCGTCGTGGATCGCGCCGGACGCGGCCACGAACCCGAACGGCCAGTAGCCGGACGTCGCCCCCTTCGCGGCGACGAGGATGTCGGCGGTCACGCCCCAGTGATCGAGCCCGAACCACTCGCCCGTCCGGCCGAAGCCCGTCATCACCTCGTCCGCGATCGAGCAGCACGCCGTGGCGCCGGCAGACCTCGGCGATCCGCGGCCAGTAGTCGTCCGGCGGCACGGCGGCGGCGAGGGTAGCGCCGACGATCGGCTCGGCGACGAAGGCCGCGACGCGTCGCCGGTCCGGCCTGCTCGATCGTCCGCTCCAGCTCGGCCGCGAGATCCGCCCCGGAGCCGAGAGCGTGGGCGTCGGCCTCGCCAGCCCGGTAGGGATACGCGGTCGAGACGTGGCGGAACCGGCCGAGCCAGCCCTCGTAGGGCCGGCGGAGGGGGCGGCGGCCGGACAGGTCCAGGGCACCGAGCGTGTTGCCGTGATAGCTCCCCCACCGCGAGATCACGATCCAGCGGTCGGTCTCGCCGCGGGCGAGGTGCCAGGCGCGGCTGAGCTTCAGCGCGGTCTCGATCGCCTCCGAGCCGCCGCTGACCGGGTAGATGAACGGGTCCGTGACCGGCAGGTGCGGACCGATCTCGGCGGCGTAGGCCTCGAGTGGCTCGGTCGTGAACGTCGAGCCGTGGGCGTATGCGAGGCGGCCCAGCTGCTCCCCGAGGACCCGGGCGATGGACGACCGCCCGTGACCGACGTTGACGACGATCGCGCCGCCGGCGGCGTCGAGGTACTCGCGTCCGGCGGCGTCCCGGATCGTGGAGTCATGTGCCTCGACCGCGACCGGCAGCTCGGGGTCCAGCGAGCGGCGAAAGACGCGGCCGCGCGGCCGCGATGGATCGTTTTCGGGCATCCGGCGGATTGTAGGCGGGGGTGTGGACTGGGGTGTGGACTGGGTGGGTCGCCCAGAACGTTGACGAAACGCAACGAAATGGCCAAGACAGGGTCGGCCATTTGACCCGACAATGGGTTGACTGGGCGCGCGACCGGTAAGACGCTAGCCCGAATCTCCTAGCCTCCTGTAGTACGAATGGGGTAGTGGTCGTGCCGTCACCCACCTCTCGCACGCTGGCGCTGTCGTTCGCGCGCTCGCGCACCCGCAACCGGGCCTTCGCCCTGCTCGCGGCGCTCGGGGTCATCTGGCCCCTGGTGTTCTTCGCGGCAGCGAACCCTGAGCGCGTCCTCGCGCACTCGACGACTCACTTCAGCGTCGCGGACTTCCCGAGCCCGACAGTCGCCGGAGTCGCTCACAACGTGACGGTGAAGGCTCTGGATACCAGTGATCAACCCGACCCCACGTATGACGGCACGGTCACGTTGACGAGCTCCGATGGCCAGGCAGTGCTGCCGAGCCCCGGAACGCTGACCAATGGCGCCGGCACCTTCAGCGTCGAGCTGCGGACCGCGGGGCCGCAGTCGATCACTGCAACGGACGGCTCCATCACCGGGAGCCAGTCGGGCATCACGGTCACGCCGGGCGCGGCCGACCCAGACCACACGACCATCAGCGCGAGCGCGACCTCCGTCACTGTCGACCCGCCCTCGCCGACCGTCACGGTCCGAGCCAAGGATCAGTACGACAACAACCTCACGACCGGTGGCGACACCGTGATCCTCCGCCAGCTCGTCGACGGCGTGGCCGGTGGACCGCTGTCTGTCAGCGACCACGGTGACGGGACCTACACCGCGGCAGTCGCGGACACCCATCCGCGGAACCACAGCATCAGCGGCCGGATCAATGGCGATCCGATCACGACCGGAAACCCAGTTATCGGCTTCACGGTCGGTGCTCTCGCCTCGATCGTCGTTACGCCGGACTCGAGCAACATCAACGCAGACACGGGGTTCCAGACCTACACGGTCGAGGGGTTCGATCAGTTCGGCAACAGCCGGGGCGACGCGACCGAAGCCACGGACTTCCAGATCACGAGCGGCGGGAGTTGCACGGACAACAGCTGTGGCTCGCGGACGGCCTCGAGCTATACGGTCACGGCCAACGACAGCGACTTTGAGGATCTCGCCGCGCTCGTGATCACGCACGGCGCCCCCACCAAGCTCGCCATCACGACACAGCCGGGATCCACGTACACCGCCGACGAGAACCACATCACGGTCACGGTCAAGATCGAGGACCAATGGGGCAACGTCAATGTTGACGACAACACGTCGACGATCGGCCTGGGCCTGTCCGGCGGCGATCTCACTGCCGTCCTCGGCGGAGCGGCCCCGATCACCGTCACGAACGGTGTTGCGACATTCTCCAACCTGACTGTTCGGAAGGTCGGCACCGCCTACCAGCTCAACGCGACGAGCACGCCTGCCTACACGCCGGCGTCGACGAACGGGTTCGACATCACCCCCGGTGTCCTGGCGAGCTTCACCATCGACAACATCACCACGCCGCAGGTTGCGGGCGTCCCGATTCCGTTGACCAGCCATGCGTTCGATGCCTGGGGCAACCTCAAGACTAACTACACCGGTTCGCCGACCGGTCACCTGGCGACCAACTTCGGCATCTCGCCCAGTGGCACGGGACCGACGGTCCCAGCGGGACTGAGCTGGTCGCTCGGGATCGGGACGGGTTCCGTCACACCGTTCGCCGCGCAGACCCTTCGTTCGGTCACGGTGTCCGACACCTCGCCGTCCGTCAGCCTCACGTCGAACACGTTCACAGTCAACCCGAACAACGCGTTCACCACGGTGTTCAGCGCCACCGGCTTCAATGGGCAGCCGCTGGACACGAAGATCGCCACACCGATCTACAGCGTCTGCGTGCCGTCCGGCGGCACTGCTCCGTGCGCTCTGTCTCCGTCATCGACGGGCGTTCGCGTCCTCGTCCGGGACCAGTGGGGCAACACGGTCTTGCCGACTCTGATCACGCTGGGCGTCGGAGCCAGCACCACCGGCCTTGGAACGGCTACGACGTCCAACGGCATTGCGGACTTCGGCAACCAGCCGTCCATCGCAGCCATTTCGTCGCCGACCCTCCGGGCGCACGCACCGACTGGTTCCGACGGAATCAGTGCGTCATTCCAGATCGCGGTCGACGTCAGCGGATGTGACAACACCCTGTGCAAGAACACCGCGATCGGAAACCTGCAGAAGGGCTACGACCAGATCACGACCAGCGGGGACTTCTACAACGGCACGACCACGAACGTGCTCCTGCGCACCCAGTTCCTCGGCACGTCCAGCTTCCCCACGGGTGCCCAGAGCTCGACCAATGGCTGCGGCCCATCCACCCTGGTGAACCAGGGCCAGGAGGCACTCCCCAAGGGCGCCGGCGTCCAGGCGACGGCGCCGACGACGACGATGCTCATCGTGATCTCGAAGGACTACCTGAAGCAGAAAGGCCTCTACCTCAAGAATCCATTCCAGTTCAGCCTGTGCGTCGGCGCGACCTGGATCGGTGCCGGCCCGGCTCCTGCCAACGGCTGGATCGGCCACGATCCGAAGCTCCGGCCGGTCGTGACGCACGCTGACGTCAATGGCGTCTACTGGGCGCTCGCGAACGACTGTTTCGTGTTCCTGCCCAACACGTCCAACCCGTGTATCGCGGTTCGGACTCGGTTCGCCTTCGACGTGCAGAAGTACTTCCATTGGACTGCCGCGCAGACCGCCGCCTACATGCAGGATGGCGATCTCGCGTTCATCGTGAAGAAGAACTCCCCGTGGGACGGGAAGGGCGGCGTCTACAGCTGAGCCGTCGCCAACCGGAAAACGCACACGCCGCCGGCACCGCCGGCGGCGTGTTGATTTCGGCGGGTCAATCGGGCGTGATCGGAACCTTCGGCATCGCCACGATCCCCAGCCTGTCTCGCAGCGACGCCAGCTCCTGCGATGCATCGCCCGTTGCGGTGTCCCCCGGGGTGTCTCTCGTGGCACCAACTGCGAGAGTCAGATCGAGCAGCAACGCGGTCTCGTAGGCGTCTCCGCGTAGTCGCGCCGTCGCCAGGGCGTCGCGCAGCTCACCGAGCCCCTCGTCGGGTGCCCCAACCTGGACCAGTGCCGCCGCGTGGAGGCGCCGAAGGGCTGGCAGGAAGACGGACCCACCTTCGGTGCGCTCGGCTGCCTCGATCGTCTCCTCGATCCGCTCCTTCGCGGAAGCCCCTCCCCCCGAGAGCACCGCCAGCTCGCACATGCGCATCGCCGTCGCCAGCGCCTCCCACGCGCGGCCGCCCCGGACGTGCTCGGCATGCGCGATCTCGAGCTGCTCGGCGGCGGCCTCGAACTCACCTCGCCGTGAGAACAGCTTTCCGAGCTCGCGGCGAGCATCCGCGACGTCCGCGTCGGCCCCCTGCGATCGCCACACCCGAAGCACGTCACGGAGCAGCGGCTCGGCTTCATCGAGCCGGCCCTGGTCGGAGAGGATCTCGGCGATGTTGTACTTGGCCAGGCTGGCACCCGCCGTGTTGCCGATCCGATCCATGATCGCGAGTGAGCGCTGATACAGGTCGAGCGCTTCGTTCCAGCGCGACTGCTCCTGGGCGATGACTCCCAGGTTGTTCAGGATCAGAGCCTGGTTACCGAGGTCGCCGAGTTCCTCGTACAGCTCGAGCGCCCGGTTCGAATAGATCGCCTTGTCGCTCTGGCCGCTCTCCTTCAGGGAGAGGTCGAGGAGCTTGTAGGCCTGGGCCAACGCATCCTTGGCGTCCGTCCGCAACGCCTCCGTCTCCGCCTGCTGCGCCAAGGCGATCGCCTCGGACTGGCGGTTCTGAAAGTAGCGTGTTCCGGCGTTGATCACGAGGAGCCGCGCGCGGATCGCGGATGCCTCCGGGCCGATCCTGCCCTCGAGCTGGCGGAGCGCCTTGTTGACGCGCAGCGTCGTGAGCCGATATCGGCCCTGTCGGCTCGGCAGGATCGCCTGGCTGATCACCAGCGGCGCAGCGTCGAAGGGGCCGCCTTTCAGGAATCGCCTGGCTCTTGCCAGCGCACGGTCGGCATCCGGGTATCGGCCGAGGAGCGTCAGGGCCCTGGCGAACCGCTCATAGACATCGACGAGCTCGGGGCCATGCACTGACCGTAGCCGATGGCCGGCCGCGAGCGCCTGCTCGTAGAAGCGCGCCGCGTCGGCGTTGGCGTAGACCTTCATTGCCCGATCGGCAGCGAGCCGCGTGTATGCCCACGACTTGTCCCAGCGCTGGGCCTCGTGGAAGTGCAGGGCGAGAGACGGGATCTCCTCCTCGACCGACTCACCCGCGTTCGTTTCGATCGCTTCGGCCACGCGCTCGTGGAGGACGCGGCGGCGCCGATACGGCAGGCCTTCGTACGCCGCCTCGCGAATGAGCGTGCTCTGGAATCGGAGGCCGCCGGCCCGGTCCGACCTGACGAGCGCGGACAGGCGACCCCAGACCCCGGCGTCCAGGTCCACGTCCGCGCTCACCGCATCCTCGAGCAGATCGGGGTCGAACCGCGTCCCGAGGACCGCCGCATAGCGGAGGATCATCCGGTCCGTCGGGGCAAGCTGATCGATCTCGCCCGCGATCAGGGCCTCGACCGAGTCGGGCAGGGACTCGAGCGATCCCGAGGCTCGCATCGCGTCCAGGAGGTCGCGCAGGAATAGCGGGTTGCCGCCGGATCGATCGGCAATCGCTTCTGCCTCGTGCGGCCGGAGCGGCTCGTCCTCGGTCGCGGCCTCGATCATCTCGATCCGTGCCTCGGGCGATAGCGGTCCGAGCTGGATCAGCGTGCACGAAGAGGGATCCGACAGGGCCGAAGTGTCGACGAGCCTGTCCGCAGCGGTGTGGAGCAGGACGAGCATCGCCCGCCGGGAGCCGCGGGCCTGGAAGAGTCGAAGGAGCAGGTCGCGGGTCGACTCGTCGAGGTGGTGGCTGTCGTCGACGGCGAGGATCGTCGGCCCGGGCAGCGTCTTCGCGAGGAACGTCCATGCCACCTCGGCCAGGCGATCCCGGATGAACCGCTCCTCCAGCGCGGCCGTCTCGTGCGTCGGCGGCAGGTCGAGTCCGAGGAGGATGCCGAGCAGCGGGATCCACGGGAGGAGGTCGCGGTCGACGCGGTCGACGACCTCGCGCAGTCGGTCCGTGACCTGGCGCGTATCGGCGTCCGGGGTCAGGTCCAGGGCGGCGCGCATCACGGCGCGCATGGCGAAGTACGGCGTCGCCGACTCGTACTCCTCGCCACGTGAGCGCAGGACCCGGACCCCGGGCGAGCGGTTGATGACTTCCTCGAGGAGACGCGTCTTGCCGATCCCGGACTCGCCGATCATCTCGATCAGGACGCCGCTGCCGATCCGGGTCGATTCGACCGCGTCCATCAGCATCCGCAGCTCGGCGTCGCGGCCGACCAGCGCCAGCACCGATCGATCGGACTCCTTCGTCCCGATCACGGGCCCGACGATCGACGCGTGCACCGGCTCGGCCTTGCCCTTCGCCGCGAAGGGTGGGATCGGCGTCGTCTCGAAGACCGTCTTCGACCGGTTGAGGACGATCTCGGTCGAGAGGATCTGGCCGGCCTCCGCCTTGGCCATGACCCGTGCCGCGGTGTTGATCGCGTCGCCGAAGACGCGGTACGCCCGCCGATACGGCGGCCCGAAGTCGCCCGTGAAGACCTTGCCGGTATTCACCCCGATCCGCATCGGGACGGTGCCGGGCTGCTCCATGACCGTCCGCAACGTCCGGAGCATGCGTTCCTCGTCATGCCCGGTGCTCGATGGCGCGCCGGCGGTGAGCAGCGCCTTCGCGCTCGACTTGCCGACGTCGGTCTCGTAGAAGGGCACCTCGAACTGGAGGGCCGCCTCCTCGATCTGGCGGATGCGCTCGTCCAGGGCGTGGCCCAGGGCGGCCGGGCCGAGCTCGGCGAGGAGCCGGTCCGTGTCCATCAGGTCGATGAATGCAGCGGTGATCGTGCGGTGCTCGGGCTCGCTCTTGCGCAGGAGCACGTGCTGCCGGGTCGCCACGGGGATGCACGAGGCGATGTCGATCGTCGACGTGTCGCCGACATCGGGGGCACGACCTCCCCGGACCTCCGGCGGCGAGGCGAGGAGGATCGCGGCCTCCTTGCGGGGACCGATGCAGAGCGGGTTGAGCCGCCGCGCGAGGGTCTCGGTGATCCCGATCTCGCCCGCGTCCGCGATCGCCTCCATCTGGAGCGTCTCGGTCATCGCCGGGCCGGCGATCAGGAGCTCCCGATGGACGCTGCCCGTGAGGAAGAAGTGGAACGCACCCGTCCCGATCCCGACGGACATCCGGAGGGTCAACGTCCCGCTCGAGAGGTGGAGCCGCCCGACCCGGTCAATGGTGCGCTGCATCTCCCATGCGGCGCGGCAGGCACGAAGCTCGTGGTCCGGTCCGTCGAACAGCAGGAGCAGCGCGTCGCCACCCCACTTCAGCAGGCCGGCGCCCCAGTCGTACGCCTCGTCGAGGAGGGCGCGGAAGACGCCGTCGAGCGTGTCGCGCATCAGCTCCGCGCCAATCTTGCCCTTCCGCGCGAGGCGCTCGGTCAGGGCCGTGAAACCGGAGATGTCGACGAAGACCAGGGTCGCGTCGAGCTCCCGGTGGATGGCGCCCGGATCCGTCCGCAGCCAGTCGACGACCAGGCGCGGCACATACGCGGTCAGGAACTCGTTGTCCGACAACGTCGTCGGACTCGATGCTCCCGGATCCGGGGGACGAACGGACACGGTCATGGCGATTTGGGTAGCCCCACTCGAGCGCCACTGGGAACCCGACCATACAGGGTTGCCCACATTCCGAGCAACCGTTTACATCGCGAGCGTTGCACAACGGCGACTCTGGAACGTCGTGGCGCGCGGCGGTGTATGTCCTACGGTTGAAGGGTGGAGGGCCGTCCACTGACAGACGACGGGCGGCGCACGGACGCCGAGCTGATCGAACGAGCGCGGAGAGGCGACATGATGGCCTACGAGTCGCTCGTTCGGCGCTACCAGGACGCGGCCGTGCGCACGGCGCACCTGTTCGCGCCGGACGGCGATGCCGAAGACGCGGCCCAGGAGGCCTTCGTCAAGGCCCATGCGGCACTCGGCCGGTTCCGCGACGGTGCGCCGTTCCGGCCGTGGCTCCTGCAGATCGTCGCCAACGAGGCCCGCAACCGCCGACGATCGGCCGGTCGACGAGCCGCGCTCGCCCTCCGGGCCGTCGAGGACCGCCGGCCGGGTGATGCGGCCCCATCGCCCGAGTCGGCGGTCCTCGACCGCGAGGAGCAGGAGTGGCTGCTCGCCGCGATCAACGACCTCGGTCAGGACGACCGCGAGGTGATCGCGGCTCGCTACTTCCTCGAGCTGAGCGAGGCCGAGATGGCCCAGGTGCTCGGGCTGCCGCGCGGCACCGTCAAGTCCCGGCTGTCGCGCGCGCTCGGACGGCTGCGCGGCCGGCTCACCCCTGACGATGCGGGAGCCGGTGATGACTGACCGGGCGCGGCTCGCGGCACTCCCCGACGACGCGTTCGGCGCGGCCCTGCGCGAGCTCGGCGGCGCCCTCGACATGCCGAGGCTCGCGACAACCGTCGACGGGACGGACCTTGCCCGGCGCGTGCGGCAGCGGATCGAAGCGTCCGGTCAGGCCGTGCCGCGAACGGGCCTCCTCGAGCGGCTGGGCCTCGCCCATCCCGGTGGACGACCCGTTCGTCGCGGCCTCGTCCTGGCGCTCGCGGCCCTATTCGTCGTCGCCGCGGTCGCTGGCGCCGTCGGCTTCGGGTTGCCCGGCCTCCGGATCGTCTTCGGTCCAACGCCATCGGCGTCGGCATCGCCATCGTCGAGCACTGCGGCGGCATCGCCGACCCCGAGCCCGACACCCGGGCCGCCCGGATCCCTCCTCCGCCTCGGCGAGCCGGTGACGCTGGACGAGGCGCGTGCGCGGGCCGGCTACCCGCTCCTCGTGCCGGCCGACCCACGCCTGGGCCCGCCCGACGCGGTCTGGATCGACGAGCTCAAGCGCGTGACCCTCGTCTGGACGCCCCGGCCGGGGATCCCGGCGGAGAGCGAGTCCGGTCTCGGTGTCGTGCTCTCGCAGTTCCCCGGCCGGATCGACAGCGGCTACTTCGAGAAGATCCTGAGGCCGGGCACGACGATCGTGCCGGTCACCGTCGGCGGGCACGACGGCTACTGGATCGCGGGCTCGCCCCACGAGTTCGTCTATGTCGGCCCCGGCAACGAGGTCGTGTACGACAGCAGACGGCTCGCCGGGGACACGCTCGCCTGGTCGGTGGACGGCACGACGTACCGGGTCGAGACGGGCCTCGGACAGGCCGAGGCGATCCGGATCGCGGAGTCGCTCCACTGACGGGTC